>NZ_LZDB01000006.1 GCF_001676655.1 Perlucidibaca aquatica | reverse complement strand
CTAGAATACTCCGAGTAATTCTGGATAAATCTACACAATGTTTTTCTAAGATCTATCTGTAAAATCTGTGACTTTACAGACTTATAGTTAAATAGAAGAACTCTAAAGTAGTAAACGGAAATTGCAACAAACGAAACTGTAGGGAAAATTGAAACCAAAATACCGTCTCTAACTGCGGCAATGTTATCTAGATGCAAATATACAACAATTAGTCCTGAAATTATAGGTAATACGATTAAAACCGACAAATCCGAAGCCAAAATAGTATTCCATCTCGCTCATTTTTCTTCTCTGTCGACAGTTCATCAAACCCTTGGTACAGGCCAACAAAGTTGAAAGCATTTTCATATTTAGATAAAGACTCTTTAAGTGAGTCGACTTTGGCTTCTCTTTTAGCCAGGTCTGTATTCCAGTCATCTTTTAGCTTTTCTGCTTTAGCAGATACTGCATTAAAGTTTTTTAAACTTTCTATAGCGTTACTATTAGCTATAGCCTTAAAGATGTTGATCGGCATTTCACGAATAGCATATTCGATTTGCACTTTAGCATTGTGTTCAAATGAATCAACGTTGTAAAAAACAAAACGTCTTGCAGCTTCAAAATCCATTGCCAAATCATTTTTCATAGAAAGATAAAGCTCGAACAGGAAGCGGAAGCACATGGAACAAATATTATCCAATTTTTCCTTTGTTAGTTCTTTCTCCTCATGAGCCAGTCGACTAATAAATTGGTCGCCAATCCATTGAATATTTATTTCACAAAGCTCATCCCATTGATCAGGCTTGTTTTCCATGGAGCCAACAACTAATCGGATAAGGTTATTCCGTTGCTTTTCGAAATCGTCAGCAGGAACCAAACCATCAATTTTGTGTTTAAACTTTGTGAGAACAGTTTTGCTCTGGTTCGTACTAAAAAATTCTGCCATGTGGCTACCTATTAATGATGCATGTAACGTTTGAATTGAGCGGCCCGCGAAGGCAGGACGGCTTTTGCCCAGAATGAAATGAGGAGCAAAACCGGCCTGCCGGAGTACGTCCGCTCGAACGAAGTGTTAGGCGTAATTAGTATAATGACGGACACTTGTATAACTCAATTCCAGACTTCTTTACATCTCCACCCATATTTTCTATTGTGTACAGATAAGGCATTTTATCATCGCCAATCGCAATCAAACCTTTGCATGAATACGAACAAGATATGTAGCGGGTTGGTTTGAAGCATATGTCCTGGCCGCGCTTTGTCTTGTATAAGTCCATAGGCCATTTGAGGCAGTCGTAATTACCACCTATCGGACAGGTAATTTGTTCATATTCGCCCGCATAGGCGACCACTTTTCCCTGAAGATCCGGCAATTCGTCGAAAATCCCCGCATAGGCGCTAGCGCTTGCATATGCGAGAAGAACGAAAACAAGGTTGCGCATTATTCCTCCAATTTGTTGGTTTTACGTACCCGGGGAGAGTATAACGCCTAACGCTAGGTTAGCGCGCGGCCGGATTTACCGGCCGTCGCGTTGAACCACTAGTTAGCCACCAGTTACTCCGCGAACCGCGATTGTTTTTACGAACTCGCTAGTAAAAATGAAGAACCCCATTGCAAGCGCCAGATAAACGACGCCAGGAATTGTGAGAAGTGCGCGTAAAGGTTGATGCACAGCAGAACGCCACGTGAGTGGTGGCTCCGAATTTGGAAGCTGCCCCTTCATTGCGTTTTCGAGCGGTAGAGCAATGTATTTGGCGACGTAAAACAGAAGTAGCGCCGATAGGATGATGAACACGAAAAAGCATAGAAGCCCAAAGAATACCGAGCCTGACTTCAGGGTGGAGAGGCTTACCTGGAAAACAGCCGCGGTAACCAGAACCCAGGCCCAACTCTTAAAAATTGACTCAAGTGTTTCTTGCTTTGTCAGATGCTCAAAGAACTGATCACGTTTGCGTTTCATTTGTCCTCCTAGTGGCTAACGATGCGAGTCACCGGCCACAGGTGCAAGTAAAATTAAAATTTACAACGATAGCTAGGCCCTGTGATCTGCGTGCAATCGATTGTTAGGCGTTTTTTCGATTTTTGCCCCACATTTTGGGCAATATTTTATTTTTGAGAATGGCTGAGTATGCTCATAGCCGCAAGAGCCGCAAAAGGAAGTTGATTTTGATGAGGCATATGTTATGAGCACTCCAATGCCAATAAAAATAATTAATGGGACTATTGGAAAGCCCATGATATATCCTGAAAAAAACATAAGGATACTTAAAAATAAACTGGAAATATTATTTATTTGTTTTTTCTTATTAATATTTTTTGCTCTCTTTTTTGCCACATAAAATATTGCTGCAGCAACGCCCAATACTATTGAATAAATTAGTAGTACTAGCCCATCTGTTTCTTCGCTCATTTTATTTATTAACCACTAACTTGGTTTATACAGCACCCACTGCTGCGTAATAATTCCAGATTGCCGCATAACGATTGCTGCATAAC
>NZ_LZDB01000005.1 GCF_001676655.1 Perlucidibaca aquatica | reverse complement strand
ACCCCTGATCAGTTATACTGGTCAGGGGTTTTTGCTTTTTTGCCATTTTTAATGCGTATAAAATGATTGGCTGCCTCTATTCGCCGCTTTAAGTGCGCTAAGATTTGCCCATGAATAAGTCTTTATTGCCCCATCTTTCAGCGTCACACCCGATATCAGGCGAAGACTTAGCCACAAAGTTTTCATGTAGCCGTGCGGCTATATCTAAGCAAATTGAAGCGTTAAAAAATGCCGGTGTGTTAATTGCTGCGAAGTCTAAGGTCGGCTACCACTTGGAATATGACTATCGATGGTGGGGGCAGGATTTCATCCAATCAATTCAAGCGCACCTAAGCATTGAGGCGACACTTTTAGACGACATTGATTCGACCAATAGCTGGTTGCGTGAGCAGCCAGCGGGTCCGTCGCCACATCTTGCACTAACGGACTGGCAAAGCGCAGGGCGAGGCCGTCGCGAAAGGGCTTGGGTGTCGCCTCCAGGTCGGCAACTTACATTCAGCTTGCGTCAAGACAGCCAACAAGGGCCCTGGCCGTGGCGAGGCCTTGCATTGGCTGTGGGCATCGAGATTGCAGAGGCCTTAAATAATTTGGGTATACCGGCGCAGCTAAAATGGCCGAACGATCTGTGGCTGGCTGGCGCTAAACTCGGTGGAATACTCGTGGAATTAGAAGGCGCGAGTGATGGGCCGAGCGCTGTAATCGTCGGGGTGGGACTAAATGAGTGTATTACCGAGGCAGAGCGGCAAAGCCTAGATCGGCCTGTCAGTGATCTTCAAGAATACGCACACTCGTATGAGCGAGAACAATTGCTGCGCCTCTTGCTTGAAAGACTCGTGAAGTTGCTGCGCGACTATCCTGGAGAGGGCATTTCGGGATATCTGGCTCGATGGCCTAATTATGATTTATTGCGCGGTAAGTCACTGCAGTTTGAGCATAAAGGTGAGGTGAGGCGAGGAATAGGCCGAGGGGTGGATGCAGAGGGTAACCTCATCGTAGAGGTGGACGGAGCCCTAATGGTGTGTCATGCAAGTGAGGTGAGTTTAGTGGTGCCACAGGTGAATCCGCATGAGTAGTACTCTATTTATAGACGAAGGCAACTCTCGGATTAAGTATTGGTTGATGTCTGGCGAGACACCGGCTGCACTAGGGTACATACAGGATTTGCAATCATTGGTGGCGTCTCTCATGAGCGCTAAGCTGTCCCACATTGTGTTGGCAACAGTAAAATCACGCGAGGCACTACTGAAGCAGCTGGATTCGTTATGTGGAGCGTCAGTTCAGGTGACGTGGGTTGAGGTCACGCCACGTATTTTGCCCACTCATTATCATGACCCTAGTAAGCTAGGTATTGACCGCTGGCTTGGTGTGCTAGCTGCCCGGTATTTAGGTAGTCACAATGCCATTGTGGTAGATGCGGGAACTGCTGCAACTATCGATGTCTACGAGCAGTCATCAGGTCATTTAGGGGGCTATATTTTGCCGGGGCTGAGTATGCAGCAAGCAAGTTTGGCCGCACATACAGCGCGTGTGAATTTCCCGGATGCAGATTGGGCAAGTGAAAGCCTGGGCACGGATACTGCAGCCGCCGTTGGGCACGGCAGCATTCGCTCGTTGTGCGCACTGATTAGGGAGATGGCGGCTGCATCGAGCGTGCGCCCTGATGTCTACTTAACAGGTGGGAATGCCACTGTTCTGGCTGAGTTTTTACCGTTTGCCCGTGTGGAGAGCAATCTAGTGCAAATTGGTATGCAGGCCTTTCTTGATTACTCCGGGGGCCACCAGTGAGGGCGCTAGCCATTGCGCTTTGGCTTCTCGCGGTATGTGCTGGAGTGTTCATCGTCAAGCAAAACGAGCTTAACTCGGTGGTTCGAAGCGACTTCGCCGCGCCTGCTTTGATGGCGATTGCGCCAGACCTGCCCGAGCTAACGACCTTGCCCGCAGTAGTGCCTGAGATAGTGTCTGAGGAGGTACATGAGGCTGAGCCCAAACTACCAGTAGGGAAAGTATGCGCGCGATTGGGCGTATTTCCATCACGGGACTGGGCGGAGCGCGTTGCTGAGATATTAGCCGACGACACGGGATCGGCTCAGTCATTAGTAAAGGCGTGGCGGATCGATAAAGTGGCTTTGAACAAATACTTTATCCGCTTCGAGAGCTGGAGCTTGGATAAGTTGGCAGAAAGAATGACACAAGAAAGAGCAAATCTGAAGAAACTCATCTCAATCACGGCAATTCCTGAGCAGTGTTGAGCAAGAAGTAAGCTAAAGCGTCAAACATAGGCTTGTATCAGGCTTGAATCCTGCCTATACTTTCGCGCCTTGTCTGTATGCCGGTATAGCTCAGCTGGTAGAGCAACTGACTTGTAATCAGTAGGTCCCGGGTTCGATTCCTGGTGCCGGCACCACAACGCATAAAGGCCAGTCTTGATCTTAATTGAGCAAGAACTGCGCAAAGAGTGTGTAAAAGGTTGACAAGGAGAGTGCGCAAAGCAAGAATGCGCACCCTCGCGTGGGTGGGGTTCCCGAGCGGTCAAAGGGAGCAGACTGTAAATCTGCCACGAAAGTTTCGAAGGTTCGAATCCTTCCCCCACCACCATTACCGCCCTTGGGCGGAAGCGCGGGTATAGTTTAGTGGTAGAACCTTAGCCTTCCAAGCTAATGGTGCGGGTTCGATTCCCGCTACCCGCTCCAGTATTTACTGGAGTTTTTGTATTTCAGCTCATATAGCTCAGTAGGTAGAGCACTTCCTTGGTAAGGAAGAGGTCACCGGTTCGAGTCCGGTTATGAGCTCCACATTCGGAAAGCAATCGTCCTGTGGCGATTGCTTTTATTTGTTGAAAAGTTGGCGCTGACGCGCGGAGTTTAGTCATGGCAAAGGCAAAGTTTGAACGTAACAAGCCGCACGTGAACGTCGGCACCATTGGTCACGTTGACCACGGTAAAACCACACTGACCGCAGCAATCGCAACTAACTGCGCCAAGCTGTACGGCGGCGAAGCTAAGGGCTACGACCAGATCGACTCCGCGCCAGAAGAAAAGGCCCGTGGTATCACGATTAACACCGCTCACGTTGAATACGACAGCCCGATCCGTCACTACGCTCACGTCGACTGCCCAGGTCACGCTGA
>NZ_LZDB01000004.1 GCF_001676655.1 Perlucidibaca aquatica | reverse complement strand
TCAGCGTGACCTGGGCAGTCAACGTGAGCGTAGTGACGGATCGGGCTGTCGTATTCAACGTGAGCGGTGTTAATCGTGATACCACGGGCCTTTTCTTCTGGCGCGGAGTCGATCTGGTCGTAGCCCTTAGCTTCGCCGCCGTACAGCTTGGCGCAGTTAGTTGCGATTGCTGCGGTCAGTGTGGTTTTACCGTGGTCAACGTGACCAATGGTGCCGACGTTCACGTGCGGCTTGTTACGTTCAAACTTTGCCTTTGCCATGATTTTTTCCTCAATCTAAATTAGTTAGCGCCCTCACCTGCATCAGGTAAGGGCGCGATGCTAAGAGTTACTCGCCTGCGGCGCGCTTAGCGGTGTACTTGGTGATGATCGCATCAGCCACGTTCTTCGGTGTTTCAGCGTACTTAGCGAATTCCATGGTGAAAGTCGCACGACCCTGAGACATCGAACGCATGTCTGTGGCGTAACCGAACATGTCCGAGAGCGGAACTTCGGCGCGAATGGCCTTAGTGCCGCCTGGCAGATCGTCCATCCCTTGCAGAGCACCACGACGGCGACTTAAGTCACCCATGATGTCGCCCATGTAGTCTTCCGGTGTTTCCACTTCGACTTTCATAATGGGTTCAAGCAGGACTGGATGGGCATCCATGAAGCCCTTCTTGAAACCCATGCTGGCTGCAATTTTGAACGCCATTTCGTTGGAGTCAACGTCATGGTAGGAGCCGTCGTACAGCGTGGCGCGAATGCCCACGATCGGATAGCCGGCGAGCACGCCATTGGCCATCTGCTCTTGGATACCCTTGTCGACCGCACCGAAGTATTCCTTCGGAACCGTACCGCCCACAACCTTCTCAACGAACTCGTAATCCTTGCCTTCCTCGTTACCGTAAATCGGATCGAGCTTGAGCAGGACGTGACCGTATTGACCACGGCCACCGGACTGACGAACGAACTTGCCTTCGGTATCGACCGAGCGACGGATCGTTTCACGGTAGGCCACCTGTGGCTTACCGATGTTGGCTTCAACACCGAACTCGCGACGCATACGGTCAACGAGAATGTCAAGGTGAAGCTCGCCCATGCCGGAGATGATGGTCTGGCCGGACTCTTCGTCTGTACGCACACGGAATGATGGATCTTCCTTGGCGAGACGACCGAGAGCGGTAGACATCTTTTCTTGGTCAGCCTTGGTCTTCGGCTCAACAGCAACCGAAATCACCGGCTCTGGGAACTCCATACGCTCAAGCGTGATGATCTTGTTTTCGTCACAGAGGGTATCACCCGTCGTAACGTCCTTAAGACCAACGCAAGCAGCGATGTCGCCCGCACGGATTTCCGAGATTTCTTCACGCTGGTTGGCGTGCATCTGCAGAATACGACCGATACGCTCTTTCTTACCCTTAACTGGGTTCCAAACCGCATCACCCGACTTCAAAACGCCGGAGTAGCAACGAACGAAGGTCAAGTTACCCACGAACTTATCGTTCATGATCTTGAACGCAAGCGCGGAGAACGGCTCTTCATCGGAAGCCACACGGAAGCCTTCTGACTCATCCTTGTCATCCAGAATACCGGACACAGGCTTAACGTCATTGGGCGCGGGCAGGTAACGAATCACCGCATCAAGCATGGCTTGAACGCCCTTGTTTTTGAATGCCGAGCCGCAGAGCATTGGGTGGATTTCGCCAGCCAATGTACGCATGCGGATAGCTTGGTGAATCTGCTCTTCGGTCAGATCGCCATTCTCCAGGTACTCGTTCATCAGCTCTTCGGAAGCTTCCGCTGCGGATTCAACGAGGTTGGAGCGCCATTTGTTGCATTCGTCTTGCAGAGCAGCCGGAATGTCACGGGCATCAAACTTCATACCTTGCGAGGCTTCATCCCAATAGATGGCCTTCATGGTGATGAGGTCGACGATACCTTCGAAATCTTCTTCGGCACCGATTGGCACGCACAGTGGAACTGGGTTGCCACCGAGGCGAAGCTTCATCTGCTCAACAACGCGGAAGAAGTTGGCACCGGTACGGTCCATCTTGTTCACGAAGGCGAGACGTGGAACTTTGTACTTGTTGGCCTGACGCCAAACAGTCTCGGACTGCGGCTGCACGCCACCAACGGCACAATAGACCATGCACGCACCGTCGAGGACGCGCATCGAGCGCTCCACTTCGATGGTGAAGTCAACGTGACCCGGGGTGTCAATGATGTTGATCTGGTGCGGCTCAAACTGCTTGGCCATACCGGACCAGAAGCAAGTCGTAGCAGCAGAAGTAATGGTAATACCACGCTCCTGCTCCTGCTCCATCCAGTCCATGGTCGCTGCGCCGTCATGAACTTCACCGATTTTGTGGTTCACACCGGTGTAGAACAGTACACGCTCAGTCGTCGTGGTTTTGCCGGCGTCGATATGCGCCGAGATACCAATGTTGCGGTATCGGTTAAGCGGGGTAGTTCTAGCCACTGAATAATCCTCAGCCTGAAATTAACGACGTGTCATTAGAAACGGTAGTGCGCGAAAGCCTTGTTGGCTTCGGCCATACGGTGCACATCTTCACGCTTCTTGATTGCAGCGCCCTTACCTTCAGCGGCATCCAGCAATTCGCCAGCAAGACGAAGAGCCATGGTCTTTTCCGAACGCTTACGCGCGCAGTCCACTAACCAGCGCATGGCCAGGGCAGTACGACGGGAGGGACGTACTTCCATGGGTACCTGATAGGTGGCACCACCGACACGACGAGCCTTTACTTCGACCATCGGACGCAGCTTTTCCAGAACCGTTTCGAAGAATTCGACTGGGTTGCCCTTGTTCTTTTCTGCAACGCGAGCGAGCGCGCCGTAAACAATGGATTCTGCTGTCGACTTCTTGCCGGATTCCATCACCTGGTTCATGAACTTGGCGAGGGTCTGGCTTCCGAATTTTGGATCCGGAAGGATTTCACGTGCTGCTACAACTCTTCTTCTTGGCATGACTCTATGAACCTTTAATTAAGCTTCAGGGTGATCCGGGACAAAGTATTCCGCCCGGCCTTACTGCAACCGAAAATTACTTCTTCGGACGCTTAGCACCGTACTTGGAACGCGACTGCATACGGCCTTTAACGCCTGCGCAATCGAGGGAACCACGAACGGTGTGATAACGAACACCGGGGAGATCCTTAACACGACCGCCGCGGATAAGCACAACACTGTGCTCTTGCAAGTTGTGGCCTTCACCACCGATGTACGAGCTCACTTCGAAACCCGAAGTCAGACGAACACGGCAAACCTTACGGAGAGCCGAGTTCGGCTTCTTTGGGGTTGTGGTGTAAACACGTGTACAGACACCACGACGCTGTGGGCTGCCTTTAAGTGCCGGCACACCGGACTTTTCGACCAGTGCTTGGCGACCCTTACGGATCAATTGATTGGTTGTTGCCATAGCGGCCCTACTCTCCCGTTATAAATCGCAACTGAAAAGAGACCAATAAAGGCCTTTTTTCAGGGTTGCGCATTCTATGAGCAGTGCTCGCCCCCGTCAAGGAACGATCACTGCCCGATTTTTACCTCAGCCTTCGAAATTGAGGGCTTCAGTCAAAGCTTGTTCTACATCAGCTGCCGTTGGACCTTGAGCCAGCGTCAGAGCATCGAGACGCTCTTGACGACGACGGGCATGGTAGGCAAAGCCTGTACCCGCTGGAATCAGACGACCCACAACGACGTTTTCTTTCAAGCCACGCAGGTCATCTTCCTTGCCGGTCACAGCCGCTTCGGTCAGAACACGCGTGGTTTCTTGGAACGATGCCGCCGAAATGAACGATTCGGTCGACAGCGATGCCTTAGTGATACCCATGAGCACGCGCTCATATTTCGCCGGGAACTTACCGGCTGCCAGCAGCACTTCGGTCTCTTCCAGAACGCGAGCCAGCTCAACCTGTTCACCCTTAATGAAGGCGCTATCACCGTTTTCGGTGATTTCAACTTTGCGCAGCATCTGGCGAATAATCACTTCGATGTGCTTGTCGTTGATCTTCACGCCCTGCAGACGGTAAACGTCTTGCACTTCATTAACGATGTACGTGGCCAGCGCGGTTTCACCCTTGAGACGCAGAATGTCATGCGGGCTCTGCGGACCATCAGACACCACTTCGCCACGCGACACACGCTCGCCTTCGAAGATGTTGATGGAGCGCCACTTAGGGATCAGCTCTTCGTACACTTCACTGCCGTCATCCGGCGTGATGATGAGACGATGCTTACCCTTGGTTTCCTTACCGAAGCTCACAATACCGCTGGTCTCAGCCAAGATGGCTGGTTCCTTCGGCTTACGCGCTTCGAACAAGTCAGCCACACGCGGCAAACCACCGGTGATGTCACGGGTCTTCGACGATTCCTGTGGAATACGACCCACAACTTCACCAACACCCACGACAGCGCCGTCTTGCAGCGCAGTAATGGAGCCTGGTGGCAGGAAGTACTGGGCTGGCTGCTCAGTGCCTTCGATGTTAATGACATTGCCTTTGGCATCAACCAAACGCACGGCTGGACGCAAGTCCTTACCGGCGGCTGGACGATCCTTAGGATCCATAATTTCGATGTTGGTCAGGCCGGTCAGTTCGTCGGTCTGGTGACGCACGGTGATGCTGTCTTCCATATCAACAAACTTCACGCGACCCGTCTGCTCGGTGATGATCGGGTGGGTATGCGGATCCCAGGTAGCCACGATCTGGCCGCCCTTCACTTCCTGACCATCCACTACCGACAGCACGGCACCGTAAGGCAGCTTATAACGCTCACGCTCACGACCACGGGCATCAGCAATACCGATTTCACCGGAACGCGAAACGGCCACGAGGTTGCCATTCGACTGCTGTACAGTCTTGATGTTGTGCAGACGCGCTTTACCGTCGTTACGGATTTGCACGCTGGAAACGGCCGAAGCACGGCTCGCGGCACCACCGATGTGGAAGGTACGCATGGTCAGCTGGGTACCCGGCTCACCGATCGACTGCGCAGCCATAACACCAATGGACTCACCGATGTTGACGCGATGACCACGGGCCAAATCACGGCCGTAGCACATCGAGCAAACGCCGAAGCGCGTTTCACAGGTGATCACGGAACGGCCATAGACTTCGTCTACACCAGCCAATTCCAGACGATCCACCCACTTCTCATCGAGCAAGGTGCCGGCAGGCGCCAAGACTTCATCAGTGCCTGGCACCAGAATGTCTTTCGCGACCACACGACCCAGTACGCGCTCGCGCAGCGGCTCAACGATATCGCCACCTTCGATCAGTGGTGTCATCAGAACGCCGCGTGTCGTACCGCAATCGTTAACGGTAACCACGAGATCCTGAGCAACGTCAACGAGACGGCGGGTCAGGTAACCGGAGTTAGCAGTCTTCAACGCCGTATCCGCGAGGCCCTTACGAGCACCGTGGGTGGAGATGAAGTACTGAAGAACCGTCAAGCCTTCACGGAAGTTCGCCTTAATTGGCGTTTCAATGATGGAGCCGTCTGGCTTAGCCATGAGGCCACGCATACCGGCGAGCTGACGAATCTGTGCAGCCGAACCACGCGCACCGGAATCGGCCATGATGAAGATCGAGTTGAACGACTTCTGGCTTTCTTCCACGCCCTGCTTGTTGATGACCTTCTCCGTGGAGAGGTTGTCCATCATTGCCTTGGCGACTTGTTCGTTAGTACGCGACCAGATGTCCACGACCTTGTTGTAACGCTCACCCTTGGTGACCAGACCGGAAGCGAACTGCGATTCAATTTCACGCACTTCTTCTTCAGCGCCGCCAATGATCTTGGCTTTGGCTTCTGGAATGACCATGTCTTCCATGCCGACGGAAACGCCGGAGTAGGTCGCCTGGGCAAAGCCGAGGTACATCAGTTGGTCAGCGAAGATCACCGTGTCTTTCAGACCCAGCACGCGGTAGCAGCTGTTCAGAAGACGCGAAATGTTCTTCTTGGTCATGGCCTGGTTGATCAGCTCGAACGGCAAGCCCTTGGGCACGATATTCCACAACAAGCAACGGCCTGGTGTGGTGTCGGCGAGGAACTTACGCTCAACCTTTTCACCGTCGTCATTGATGGTGACTTCGTTGATACGAACCTTGATGCGCGTATGAACTTCAACAAACTTGTTGCCGAGCGCACGCGTCACTTCGGCGAAGTCAGCGAAGATCATGCCCTCACCCTTGCCGTTCACACGGTCACGGGTGATGTAGTAGAGACCGAGCACCACGTCCTGCGACGGCACGATGATAGGCTCACCGTTGGCTGGCGACAGAATGTTGTTGGTCGACATCATCAGCGCACGCGCTTCGAGCTGGGCTTCCAGCGTCAGCGGCACGTGGACAGCCATTTGGTCACCGTCGAAGTCGGCGTTGAATGCCGTACAGACGAGCGGATGCAACTGGATTGCCTTACCTTCAATCAGTACCGGTTCGAACGCTTGCAGACCGAGACGGTGAAGTGTCGGCGCGCGGTTCAGCATGACCGGATGTTCGCGAATCACGTCGGCGAGAATATCCCAGACTTCCGGGGTTTCGCGCTCAACCATCTTCTTCGCGGCTTTAATGGTGGTTGCCAAGCCTTGGGCCTGTAACTTGCCAAAAATAAACGGCTTGAATAGTTCAAGCGCCATCTTCTTAGGCAAACCACACTGGTGCAGACGCAGTGTTGGGCCCACGGTGATGACGGAACGGCCGGAGTAATCGACGCGCTTACCGAGCAAGTTCTGACGGAAACGACCCTGCTTACCCTTGATCATGTCGGCCAAGGATTTCAGTGGGCGCTTGTTGGTACCGGTAATGGCACGACCGCGACGGCCGTTATCCAACAGGGCGTCAACCGCTTCCTGCAACATACGCTTTTCGTTGCGCACGATGATGTCTGGCGCGCTCAAGTCGAGCAGACGCTTGAGACGGTTGTTACGGTTGATCACGCGACGGTAAAGGTCGTTCAGATCGGAGGTCGCAAAGCGGCCGCCATCAAGTGGAACCAGCGGGCGCAGGTCTGGCGGCAGAACCGGCAGAACCGTCATAACCATCCACTCTGGCTTGTTGCCCGAGTTCAGGAACGATTCAACCAGCTTGAGACGCTTGGACAGCTTCTTCAGCTTGGTTTCCGACGAGGTAGCTGGAATTTCTTCGCGCAGACGTACGACTTCGTTTTCGAGGTCGATGTCGGCCAGCAGAGCCTGAATGGCTTCGGCACCCATGCGGGCATCGAACTCATCGCCGTGCTCTTCGAGGGCGGTGTAGTACTCTTCGTCATTGAGCAGCTGACCCTTTTCGAGGGTGGTCATGCCGGCATCGATAACAACAAAATTTTCGAAATAAAGCACGCGCTCGATGTCACGCAGGGTCATGTCCAGCAGCAGGCCGATACGCGACGGCAGCGACTTCAAGAACCAGATGTGCGCGGTTGGCGATGCCAGTTCGATGTGACCCATGCGCTCACGGCGTACTTTCGCCATGGTGACTTCAACGCCACACTTTTCGCAGATGACACCACGGAACTTCATGCGCTTGTACTTACCGCACAGGCACTCGTAGTCCTTGATCGGGCCAAAGATTTTGGCGCAGAACAGGCCATCACGCTCTGGTTTGAACGTGCGGTAATTAATGGTTTCCGGCTTTTTAACTTCGCCGAATGACCAGGAACGGATCAGGTCTGGCGAGGCCAGGCCGATGCGGATGCGGTCGAACTCTTCGACATCACTTCCCTGGTTGCGCAGTTGGCTGAGCAGATCTTTCAAGGCAATTCTCCCAAAGCAACTTGTGGGGACGGCGTGCGCGACTTGGTCGCCACACGCCGCCTCTCGTCAGGCTTACTCGTTGTCCAGTTCCATGTTGATCGCGAGCGACCGGATTTCCTTCACGAGTACGTTGAAGGACTCTGGCATGCCCGGCTCCATACGGTGATCGCCGTCGACAATGTTCTTGTAGACGCGGGTACGGCCGTTCACATCGTCGGACTTCACCGTCAGCATTTCCTGCAAGGTGTAAGCCGCGCCGTAGGCCTGAAGTGCCCAGCACTCCATTTCCCCGAAACGCTGACCACCGAACTGCGCCTTACCACCCAGCGGCTGCTGAGTAACGAGCGAGTAGGAGCCGGTCGAACGCGCATGCATCTTGTCATCAACCAAATGGTTGAGCTTGAGCATGTACATGTAGCCGACGGTAACCTGGCGATCGAAACGCTCACCGGTACGGCCGTCATAGAGCCACTGCTGACCGTTCTCGTTCTGGCCTGCCAGCTTCAGCAGCGCCTTGATCTCGGACTCGTGAGCACCGTCGAATACCGGCGTCGCGATGGGCACACCGGCGCGCAGGTTCTTCGCCAGAGCGGCCACTTCGTCGTCAGTCAACGAACTGATCTGTTCTTGCTGACCGCCCACACCGTTGTAGATCTGGTCGAGGTACTTACGTACTTCACTGATCTTGCGCTGCTCATCGAGCATCTCGCCGATACGCTGGCCGAGACCCTTAGCCGCCCAACCGAGGTGGGTTTCGAGAATCTGACCGACGTTCATACGCGACGGAACGCCAAGCGGGTTAAGCACGATGTCTACGGGTTCGCCATGCTCGTCATGCGGCATGTCTTCCACTGGCATGATGATGGACACCACACCCTTGTTACCGTGACGACCAGCCATCTTGTCGCCTGGCTGGATGCGACGCTTCACCGCCAGATAGACTTTGACGACCTTGAGAACGCCATGCGCGAGGTCGTCGCCCGTGGTGATCTTGCGCTTCTTGTCTTCGAACTTCGCTTCGATGTCGGCCTGACGCTCAGCGAGGAAGGCTTGAGCCTTTTCTAGCTGCTCAGCAACCAGCTCGTCCGCCGGACGCAATTCGAACCACTTAGCCAGCTCCATGCCGTACAGATCTTCTTCTGTCAGCACAGCGCCTTTCTTGAAGCCAGCACCGCCATTAACCTTCTGACCGGTCAGGGCTTCACGCAGACGCGCAGCCGTGGCCTCTTCGAAGATACGGTACTCTTCCTTCAAGTCCTTGCGGTATTCGTCTAGCTGAGCCTTTTCAATGGCCTTTGCACGTGGATCTTTTTCGATACCATCGCGAGTAAAGACTTGCACGTCGATGACCGTGCCTTTGGTGCCGGACGGCACGCGCAGGGACGAGTCTTTAACGTCAGACGCCTTCTCACCGAAGATGGCACGCAACAGCTTCTCTTCTGGAGACAGCTGGGTTTCGCCTTTCGGCGTAACCTTGCCCACCAGAATGTCGCCGGCATTGACTTCAGCACCGATGTAAACAATGCCTGACTCGTCCAGCTTGGAGAGTGCAGCTTCGCCTACGTTCGGGATGTCAGCGGTAATTTCTTCCGCACCCAGCTTGGTGTCACGCGCAATACATGACAGTTCCTGGATGTGGATGGAGGTGAAACGGTCTTCCTTAACAACACGCTCCGACAGGAGGATGGAGTCTTCGAAGTTGTAACCGTTCCACGGCATGAACGCGACGCGCATGTTCTGACCCAGCGCCAGCTCACCGAGATCCACGGATGGACCATCAGCCAGCGTGTCGCCACGCTCAACCACGTCACCGACTTTGACCAGCGCACGCTGGTTGATGCAGGTGTTTTGGTTGGAGCGGGTGTACTTGGTCAGGTTGTAGATGTCGGCACCGGCTTCGCCGAGCACAACTTCATCATTCTTAACGCGAACCACGATACGTGCGGCATCAACATAGTCGATCACGCCACCGCGACGAGCCATGACGCAAACGCCGGAGTCACGCGCAACATAGCGCTCCATGCCGGTGCCCACGAGTGGCTTTTCCGAACGCAGAGTCGGCACGGCCTGACGCTGCATGTTCGAACCCATGAGGGCGCGGTTAGCATCGTCGTGCTCAAGGAACGGAATCAGCGACGCAGCGACCGATACCACCTGGCGCGGCGACACGTCCATGAACGTCACCTTCTCAGGTGTCATCACGGTGAATTCGTTCTTGTGACGAACGTCTACCAAGTCATCGATCAGCATGCCTTTGGAGTCAACCCCAGAGTCAGCCTGCGCAATGACCTGATCCGCTTCTTCGATGGCGGACAGATAGACATAGTCGTCGGTGACCTTGCCATCAATAACCTTGCGGTAGGGCGACTCAAGGAAGCCATACTCGTTGGTGCGGGCAAAGCTCGAGAGCGAGTTGATCAGACCAATGTTCGGACCTTCCGGCGTTTCGATTGGACACACACGACCGTAGTGCGTTGGGTGGACGTCACGCACTTCGAAGCCAGCGCGCTCACGCGTCAAACCGCCCGGGCCAAGCGCGGAAACGCGGCGCTTGTGGGTAATTTCCGAGAGCGGATTGTTTTGGTCCATGAACTGCGAAAGCTGCGAGGAACCAAAGAATTCCTTGATAGCTGCAGACACCGGCTTGGCGTTAATCAAGTCCTGTGGCATGAGGTTGTCGGACTCTGCCATCGACAGACGTTCCTTGACCGCACGTTCAACACGAACCAGACCAACACGGAATTGGTTCTCGGTCATTTCACCGACGGAACGGATACGACGGTTGCCGAGGTGATCGATGTCATCGACTTCGCCCTTACCGTTACGGATATCGATCATGCCCTTGAGCACGGCAACGATATCTTCACGCGACAGCACGCCTTCGCCAGTGTCGATGTCACGGCCCAGACGACGGTTGAACTTCATGCGGCCAACGGCCGACAGGTCGTAACGCTCTGCCGAGAAGAACAAGTTCTTGAACAGGTTCTCAGCCGCATCCTTAGTGGGCGGCTCGCCCGGACGCATCATGCGATAGATTTCGACCAGGGCTTCCAGCTCCGAACGGGCAGGATCTGCGCGCAGGGTGTCGGCCAAGAACGGACCACGGTCCAGATCGTTGGTGTACAGAATGCCGAACGACTTAATGCCGGCTTGGCCAACTTTCTTCAGTACTTCGTCATTGAGAATCGTGTTGCATTCTGCAATAACTTCACCCGTGTGCTGGTTGACCAGGGCTTTGCCGTTGACCTTGCCGAACAGATACTCTGGTGGAATATCGAGCTGAGTCAGACCCGCTTTTTCGATGTCACGGATGTGGCGCGCAGTAATACGGCGACCCGCTTCAACGATGACTTTACCCTTGGCCATAATGTCAAAGGTTGCGGTCTCACCACGCAGACGCTCGGCGACGAGGTCTAACTTGAACTGACCATCTTCAATATGAATGGTGCTGAACTCGAAGAACATTTCCAGCATTTCTTCAGAGCTATAACCTAGCGCACGCAGCATGATGGTGGCCGGCAATTTACGACGACGGTCAATACGTGCGAATACCAGGTCCTTCGGATCGAACTCAAAGTCCAACCACGAACCACGGTAAGGAATGATGCGGGCGTTATACAACAGCTTACCGGACGAGTGCGTCTTGCCCTTGTCGTGATCGAAGAACACGCCAGGGGAACGATGCAGCTGCGACACAATGACACGCTCGGTGCCATTGATGATGAAGGTGCCATTCTCAGTCATGAGCGGCATTTCGCCCATGTAGACTTCCTGTTCGCGGATGTCTTTGATGGTCTTTACGGAAGCTTCACGATCATAAATGATCAGACGAATCTTCACGCGCAACGGCGCAGCATAAGTTACGCCACGCAATACGCATTCACGTACATCGAACATCGGGTTGCCGAGGTTGTACTCAACGAACTCGAGGGCGGCGTTGCCGGAATAACTGACGATAGGGAACACGGAACGGAACGCTGCCTGCAGGCCAACATCTTCGCGGCCTTTGGCGCTTTTGCCATCTTGCAGGAAGGCTCTATACGAGTCCACCTGAATGGCCAGAAGATACGGCACGTCCATCAATGACGGGAGCTTGCCGAAGTTCTTTCGGATGCGTTTCTTCTCGGTATATGAGTATGCCATCTGGGTCCTCAACTGTGCTTGAGCCTCGTGAAAAGGCGCCGCTTCGTGCTGCAAAGCGACGGCCTAAGCACTGATAGATCAGAGCTTAGGCCGGCACTTTGGCCTATGTTCTTAATTCATTTCCGCATTAACGGAAAAAGGCCGGAGGCTCCGTGGAGCCTCCAGCCGTGCTGCATGCCGGGCTTAGCCCGTGCGGCACTGTAAAGCCAAGACTTACTTGACTTCGACAGTGGCGCCAGCTTCTTCCAACTTCTTCTTGATTTCGGCAGCTTCGTCTTTCGACACAGCTTCCTTAACAGCCTTAGGAGCCGCTTCAACCAGATCCTTAGCTTCTTTCAAGCCCAGGCCGGTGATTTCGCGAACAACCTTAATGACCGCAACCTTGTTACCACCGAAGCTGGTCATAACAACGTTGAATTCAGTCTGTTCTTCAGCAACAGCAGCGCCAGCACCCGGAGCAGCAGCAACGGCAACAGCAGCGGCCGACACGCCGAACTTTTCTTCAACAGCCGAAATCAGGTCGACCAGTTCCATCACGGTCATTTCAGCTACGGCATTCAGAATATCATCTTTGGACAGAGCCATTTTTCGTCTCCCAACGGGGTTTCAATAGGTGTTGATTTCAAGCAGCAATCAAGCAGCTTCTTTCTGTTCTTTGACCGACGTCATCAGTCGGGCGAACTTCGAGATAGGCGCCTGAAGCACAGATGCGAACATCGTCAGAGCCTGTTCACGGTTCGGCAGCTTGGCGACGACATCGATGTCTTTCGCGCCATAGAGCTTGCCGTCAATGGACAGAGCCTTCACTTCCAACGGAGCTTTCGGATTGTCTTTCAAGAAGTCTTGGAAGATACGAGCAGCAGCGCCCATGTCATTCTCGGACAACGAAAGCGCAATGATGCTTGGTCCGACCAGCGATGCATCCAATACTTCAAACGAAGTACCAGCGATCGCGCGACGTGCCAGCGTGTTACGAACAACGCGCAGGTACACATCTTGTTCGCGAGCCTTTGTGCGCAGCTGAGTCAGCTGGCCCACAGTGAGACCGCGATAGTCGGCGACAACAGCTGCGAAAGCACCGGAAGCTGCCTTATTAACGGCAGCGACGATCTCTCTTTTATCTTCAATACGAAGAGTCACTGTAACCTCCTTCCACTAAGTTCATCGGCGGCAAAACCGCCGACCCCATGCAATCTTGCGATTGCGCGCGGGGGTTACAGAGCCTTTGAGCTTGAAACCACACCGCGTCTACGCAGGCTGATGTTTTAAGTCGTGTCATCGGCAAGCCGAGCACAACGCCTGTGGTCTTTAACGCTCGCCCGCGAACGGGCGACTTCAAAGTCCATGTGTAAGCCCTAAGGCCTACGAATTTTTACGCTGTTGCGCCCAGTGTGGACAGGTCGATGGCCAAGCCTGGGCCCATCGTTGTCGACAGGGTTACCTTCTTCAGGTAAACACCCTTGCTGGTTGCTGGCTTAGCTTTCTTCAAATCGGAAACCAAGGCTTCAACGTTTTGCTTGATCGCATCAGCCGAGAAATCGACCTGGCCAACAGCGGCGTGAATGATACCGCCCTTGTCAACGCGGTAGCGCGCCTGACCGGCCTTGGCATTTTTCACAGCACCGGCGACGTCTGGCGTCACAGTACCGACTTTCGGGTTTGGCATCAGACCACGTGGGCCGAGAACCGTACCGAGCTTACCGACAACGCGCATGGCGTCTGGCGAAGCGATAACGACATCAAAGTCCAAATTGCCGGCCAGAATCGACTCAGCCAGGTCATCAAAACCGACCACATCGGCGCCTGCAGCCTTGGCGGCTTCAGCGTTTGCGCCCTGAGCGAAAACAGCAACGCGAACAGTCTTGCCGGTACCCGCTGGCAGAACTGTGGCGCCACGAACCACTTGGTCCGACTTACGTGGATCGATGCCGAGGTTTACAGCAACATCGATCGACTCTTTGAACTTGGCGGGCTGCAGCGCAGCTAAAAACGCAACAGCTTCCTCGATGCTGTAGAGCTTGCCTGGAACCAATTTGGCTTTAATAGCGGCCTGACGCTTGCTTAACTTAGCCATGATCAGACTCCTTCTACTTCAAGACCCATGGAACGTGCAGAACCGGCGATCGTACGCACGGCAGCATCCATGTCGGCAGCCGTCAAATCGGCCTTCTTAGTGGTAGCAATTTCTTCGAGCTGGGCACGAGTTACCTTGCCAACCTTCTGTGTGTTTGGACGCGGCGAACCACTCTTCAGGCCAGCGGCCTTCTTGAGCAGGTAAGTTGCCGGCGGCGTCTTCATCACAAAAGTGAATGAGCGATCGGAATAAACCGTGATCACGACAGGAATGGGCTGGCCCACTTCCATTTTCTGCGTGGCAGCGTTAAATGCCTTACAGAATTCCATGATGTTTACGCCTTTCTGACCCAGTGCTGGGCCGATGGGTGGCGACGGGTTTGCCTTGCCTGCAGGAACCTGCAGCTTGATGTAGGCATCAATTTTCTTAGCCATGGTACTACTCCGTGGGTGCTAGCGCCTTACGGCTCCCCAAGTTCAATCACGCAGCCTATCTGCATGACGAAACGCCCCCGAAGGGACGTATTAGCTCAGACCTTTTCGACCTGAGTAAATTCGAGCTCAACCGGGGTTGAACGGCCGAAAATCATCACCGCAACACGCAGGCGACTCTTCTCGTAGTTAACTTCTTCAACAGTGCCGTTGAAATCTGCAAACGGACCATCAGAGACACGAACCATTTCGCCCGGCTCAAACAACGTCTTCGGACGCGGTGCATCCACCGTCGTACGAACACGATTCAGAATGGCCTCAGCTTCACGATCACTAATTGGGGCCGGCTTATCTGCCTTGCCACCAATAAAACCCATGACCTTTGGGCACTCTTTCACGAGATGCCATGTCTCTTCCGACATTTCCATTTGAACCAGAACATAGCCTGGGAAAAACTTGCGCTCAGTCTTACGCTTCACGCCATTTTTCATTTCAACGACTTCTTCGGTTGGCACGAGGATGTCACCGAAGCGGTCCTCCATTTCTGCCAAACGAACTCGCTCCGTTAAGGAGCGCATGACTTGCTTCTCGAAGCCCGAGTAGGCGTGCACAACAAACCAACGCTTGCTCATATTGACTCCGATTAACCAATGACCGCAGAAATTGCAAAGCCAAACAACGAGTCCATGCCCCACAACAGCAGCGACATAATGACCACAACCACGAGAACGATTAATGTGGTCTGTGAGGTCTCTTGGCGAGTCGGCCAAACAACCTTACGCAACTCAACCTGAGCCTGCTGCAGGAGATCGATAAAAGACTTACCTTGCAATGTCAGCGCAGCCAAGACCAATGCCGCAACGCCCAAGGCCGTCATGAGCAGACCACGCAGCACCAGCGACATCTCTGGCAGCATACGATTTACCAAAGCAGCAGCTGCGATCAGCGCAATCGCTACGACCCACTTCATTGTATTTTTAGGGTCACGAACCGTTTCGACTGGTGCCGTCATAAATCAGACTCTCAGACACGAAAAAAACGCGTTACCGCGCTTGAATATGGCAGGCCAGGAGGGACTCGAACCCCCAACACCCGGTTTTGGAGACCGGTGCTCTACCAATTGAACTACTGGCCTAAACAAGTACAACAGGCTGAGGGCGAACCCTCAGCCTTTATTCACCCTTAGGCGAAGATCTTGGCCACGACGCCGGCGCCGACGGTACGACCGCCTTCACGAATGGCGAAACGCAGACCTTCTTCCATGGCGATCGGAGCGATCAGGGTGACGTTCACCTTGATGTTGTCGCCTGGCATAACCATCTCAACGCCTTCTGGCAGTTCGATAGCGCCAGTTACGTCCGTTGTACGGAAGTAGAACTGTGGACGGTAGCCCTTGAAGAATGGCGTGTGACGACCACCTTCTTCTTTGGCCAGAACGTAGATTTCCGACTCAAAGGAAGTGTGTGGCT
>NZ_LZDB01000003.1 GCF_001676655.1 Perlucidibaca aquatica | reverse complement strand
GGGGCGCATTATAGGGATGCTAAAACGAGCGTCAACACTTATCTTCGAAAATTCGTTTGGTTGTCCGTTTTTTCAACGAATTTGGCGAATACGCTCAATAAGCATACAACCACCAATAAAAAGGGCCTGACTTAAGCAGGCCCTTTTACTTTACCGCGGAGACAAACTATCTCCAGATGACTTTCATAGGGAGCCAGTTACGTTGTGTATCCGCTCACTTTTTACCTGCACGCAGACGAGTCCACAACGCACTCACGGGCCCACCTGCCGCATATAGCAGCGCAACCGCCAATAAGCCGATAGGTAAGTCATACATGACAATGCCAAAGACCAGCACAATAGGCAGCATCACGACGAACGGCACACGACTACGATCGAGCTCTTTAAAGCTGTAGTACTTCACATTGCTCACCATGAGGAAGCCGGAGCAGACTGTAATCAACGCAACAATGATCGGTAGACCTGGCACGGTATCCAACAAGCGGTTATCAACACCCACCCAAACCGTTGCAGCAACAATAGCTGCTGCCAGGGGGCTGGCCAGACCCGTGAAGTAGCGGTTATCGGCCACTTCGAGCTGCACATTAAAGCGTGCCAAGCGAAATGCAGCCGCGACGCAATAGATAAAGGCGCAAATCCAACCGAACTTGCCCAACGACTGCAGGGCCCAGCTAAAAACCACCAATGCCGGAGCCACACCAAACGACACCATATCGGACAGCGAATCAAACTCCGCTCCGAAAGCACTTTGTGTATTTGTCATTCGGGCAACGCGACCATCCATGCCGTCGAACAATGCCGCCACAAAAATAGCCATAGCGGCAGATTCATAGTGCCCGCCCATGGCATGAATGATGGCGTAGAAACCTGAAAACAATGCCGCCGTGGTGAATAGGTTCGGCAATAGATAGATGCCGCGATGACGTGTTTTTTGACCGCTTTCGTGATGCTCGTCTTCGACTACCTCAAAGGTCAGGCCATCGTGGTCATCGTGATTTTGCGGGGATTGCGACATGCAATAAATCTCCTGTGTTTGCGGGCATCATAATCACTGAATGTGACGGTTACTAGCTGCGCGAGACAGACGGCAGAAATGAAAAACGCGGCCGAGGCCGCGTTTTTCAAGAACCACACTCGCGTGCGATCAGAAATGATCCGAAAATCAGTTCTTGGTTTGGTCTACGAGCTTATTCTTGAGAATCCAAGGCATCATGGCACGCAGCTGGCCACCGACAACTTCGATCGGGTGAGCCGCATTGAGGCGACGACGAGCCGTCATGGATGGGTAGTTGGTCTTGCCTTCCAGGATGAACATCTTGGCGTATTCGCCGGTCTGGATGCGCTTCAGAGCGTTGCGCATGGCTTCACGCGACTGCTCGTTGATCACTTCTGGGCCGGTGACGTATTCACCGTACTCAGCGTTGTTGGAGATCGAGTAGTTCATGGTGGCGATGCCGCCTTCGTACATCAGGTCGACGATCAACTTGAGTTCGTGCAGACATTCGAAGTAAGCCATTTCTGGCGCGTAGCCCGCTTCAGTCAGCGTTTCGAAACCCATCTTCACCAGCTCAACGGCGCCGCCGCAGAGAACAGCCTGTTCGCCGAACAGGTCAGTTTCGGTCTCTTCACGGAAGTTCGTTTCGATAACGCCACCCTTAGTGCCGCCATTGGCAGCAGCGTAAGACAGAGCGATTTGCTTAGCATTGCCCGACTTGTCCTGATACAGCGCGATCAGCGACGGTACACCGCCACCCTTCAGGTACTCGGAACGCACCGTGTGGCCTGGGCCCTTAGGCGCAACCATGATGACATCGAGGTCAGCGCGTGGCACAACCTGGTTGTAATGCACGTTGAAGCCGTGAGCAAACGCCAATGTGGCGCCCTGCTTGATGTGCGGAGCAATATTGTTGGCATAAACTTCGGGGATGTTTTCATCCGGCAGCAGGATCATGACCACATCGGCGCCCTTAACAGCGGCATCGACTTCAGCCACTTTAATACCGGCGGCTTCAACCTTGGACCAGGAAGCGCCGTTCTTGCGCAGACCAACAGTCACGTCTACACCCGAGTCGGTCAGGTTTTGTGCATGGGCATGGCCCTGCGAGCCGTAACCGATGATGGCGACTTTCATGCCACGGATGATGGAAAGGTCAGCGTCTTTATCGTAATAAACTTGCATGGTGTAAGCCTCTGCGGAGATAGGAGTGGATGCCTGTGCGATTCAGGCTTATCCGGGACGCGCACCTTACGACATCCTTTGTATTGCGTAAAATGATATATTTGCAACGCAATGTGCCGATAAAGGAAACATGATAATGGATGCCCGCAGCCTACAGCTTTTCCTCGCGCTATCAGAGAACCTGCATTTTGGCCGCACCAGCCGCGAGCACCACATCAGCCCCTCGGCATTAAGTCGCATCATTAAGCAACTGGAAGACAGCGTGGGCGCCCCACTCTTCCTGCGCGACAACCGCTCGGTGACGCTGACTCGTGAAGGCCGATTATTCCGCGAATACGCTAACGACACGCTAAGAAGTTGGGACGGCTTGCGCCAAGCGCTTCGGCAAGATGGCGATACCTTACGTGGCGAGCTCAGCCTGTACTGCTCGGTGACGGCGAGTTACAGCTTTCTGTATGACATCCTAAATAGCTTCCGCAGCGACCATCCGCATATTGAAATTAAGCTGCATACCGGCGACCCGGCGAAAGCAGTCGAACGAGTTCAGGAAGCGCGCGAGGCTATCGCCATTGGTGCGCGGCCGGACAACCTGCCCGCAGGCGTCGTATTTCAACCCATTGCACGCTCGGATCTGCGCTTTATTGGGCCGCTCAATACTCTGGCGTTAAGCCAGGAACAGATCCAGCAACCGTCTGCGGATAACTGGCGCGACGTGCCGATGATTTTGTCGGAGGAAGGCCTGGCGCGCACTCGCATCGAGCGCTGGCTTAAGCGACACGGCATCCGTCCCAAAATATACGCACAAGTCAGCGGCAATGAGGCCATCGTGAGCATGGTCAGCCTAGGCTTTGGTATTGGCGTGGTGCCACAAATCGTGCTGGACAGCAGCCCGCTGGCGAGCCGAATAAAGACCTATGAGATCGAGCCGCCATTGGCACCTTATGACATTGGTTTGTTTGCGTTGGAGAAGCGGCTGAAGGAGCCGCTGGTGAATGCGTTCTGGAATCGGCAGGTGGGTTAAGCCCAGAAATGAAAAGGCCCGCAAAAATCGCGGGCCTTTTATCATCCACCATCGCCCAGCAATCAGATACTCAACACCTTTTCACCACGGGCAATACCGGACACGCCGGAGCGCACCACTTCCAAGATCGACGTCTCGGACAGCGCTTCAATGAACGCGTCGAGCTTCTCACTCGGACCCACCAACTGAATGGTGTAGACGCTCGGCGTGACATCCACGATATGACCACGGAAGATGTCGGCGGTGCGCTTAATTTCAGCGCGCGCGGCACCCACGGCTTTGACTTTGATCAGCATGAGCTCACGCTCAATATGCAGACCTTCGCTGAGATCAACGACTTTAACCACTTCGATCAGCTTGTTGAGCTGCTTGGTGATTTGCTCGATCTTGTGCTCATCGCCGGAGGTGGTCAGCGTGATGCGCGACAGAGTCGGGTCATCCGTTGGCGCTACCGTGAGCGATTCGATGTTGTAGTTGCGTTGCGAAAACAGGCCGACCACACGCGACAGCGCGCCCGGTTCGTTTTCCAGCAGCAGGGAAATAATACGACGCATGATCAGGTACGCTCCGTCTTGCTCAGCAACATGTCACGCATGGAACCCTTGGCAATATGCATTGGGTAAACATGCTCGGAAGGATCGACATAGATGTCGAGAAAGACCAAGCGATCGGTCATGGCAAACGCTTCACGCATCTTGCTTTCGAGCTGATCCGGATCGGTAATTTTCATACCGACGTGACCATAGGCTTCAACCAGCTTGACGAAGTCAGGCAACGAATCCATGTAGGAGTTCGAGTGACGACCTTCGTACTGCATGTCTTGCCACTGCTTAACCATGCCCAGCGAACGGTTGTTGATGTTGATGATCTTCACCGGCAAGCCGTATTGCAAACAGGTCGATAGCTCCTGAATGTTCATCTGGATCGACGCTTCACCGGTAACACAGGCCACGATGGCATCCGGGAAGGCGAACTTCACACCCATGGCCGCTGGCAGACCAAAGCCCATGGTGCCGAGACCGCCGGAGTTGATCCACTGACGTGGACGATCGTACTTGTAGTACAGCGCCGCGAACATTTGGTGCTGACCCACGTCGGAGGTGACGTAAGCCTGGCCGTTAGTGACCTTGTAGAGCATCTCAACGACTTGCTGCGGCTTCATTTCGCCGGGCTGGGCCGGTTCGTAGCGCAGGCCATGGCGAGCACGCCATTGGGTAATCTGCTCCCACCAAATTTTCAGTGCTTCAGCATCCGGCTTGATCTCCGCTTCCGCTTTGATCTGCGCCAGCATGTCGGTCAGCACAGGCTCCACAGCACCGACAATCGGGATATCCACACGCACGGTCTTGGAAATCGCGGCGGGGTCGATGTCGATGTGAATGATCTTGGCATTCGGGCAGAACTTGGCGGTGTTGTTGGTAACACGGTCGTCAAAACGCGCACCCACGGCCAGAATGACATCGCTGTGATGCATGGCCATGTTGGCTTCGTAAGTACCGTGCATGCCGAGCATGCCGATGAACTGCGGGTCGCTGCCGGGATAGGCACCGAGGCCCATCAACGTGTTTGTGCAGGGATAGCCCAGCGTACGCACCAGCTCCGTGAGCAAATGCGAAGCATTGCCTTGAACTACACCACCGCCGGCGTAGATCACCGGACGTTTGGCGGCGAGCAACTCATCCACGGCCTTTTTGATTTGGCCAGCATGACCACGGCCCGGCGGCGTGTAAGAGCGCAGCTTGACCTTGGTTGGATAGTCGTAATCGAACTTCTCGTTCGGGTTAGTGCAATCCTTGGGGATGTCGATAACGACAGGACCGGGACGACCCGACGAGGCAATGTAGAACGCCTTTTTCACCACGCCCGGAATTTCCGAGGCATGACGAATCTGGAAGCTGTGCTTCACGATCGGGCGGCTGACGCCGATCATGTCAGTTTCCTGGAAGGCATCTTCGCCGACGAGGTGCGACGGCACCTGACCGGAGATGACGACCATCGGGATGTTGTCCATGTAGGCCGTAGCGATCGGGGTCACCGTGTTGGTGGCGCCCGGACCCGAGGTCACGAGGACGCAGCCGACCTTGCCGGTGGCACGCGCGTAGCCATCAGCAGCATGGCCTGCAGCCTGCTCGTGACGGACGAGGATGTGCTTGACCTTGTCTTGCTGAAAGATGGCGTCGTAGATATGCAACACGGCGCCACCGGGGTAACCAAATAAGAATTCAACGCCTTCATCCGCAAGCGCGCGAATGAGCATTTCACCGCCAGATAACTGTTCCAAGATTCACCCTTTTCAAGCCAATAAGTGAGGGATGACCGCGACCGAACCCCACGCTGTAGGCGCGAAATTCTAACACGATCAAAAAGTCTCATGGGGGCTGATGCTGTGGCTCATCTATCCCGGGGTCGGGACGGCGGCATCTGGCGGCGGGTGCGCGCAGGAACCGTTGAGCGGGCGAGTCGGCAGCGCTTGTAAGCACTGCCGTAACAGGCCGAGTTATCGGCCTGGCGCCGCGTTGCCGAGGGTGTTCGGCGTAGCGGCACCACCATGAAGGTGGCGATTTTTTATGCAGACGCGTTGAGAGTCAAGCGTTTTAGCATGAACACGCCAAATATCCCTTAATGCAGCCTGAGTTTATGACAGGTCAGTCGCCCCTGCTCGGCCTCAACCTGAATACTATCGCCCGCCACAAAGTCGCCGCGCAATAAATGGTCCGCCAACACATTCTCTAATTGCGATTGAATGGCACGCTTCAGCGGCCGAGCCCCAAAGAGCGGATCAAAGCCAACTGCGACGAGTTGAGTCATTGCCGCATCGCTCATCACCAACTTGAGCTCTCGATCCGCGAGACGCTCCCGCAGACGATTGAGCTGAATATCGGCGATGGCTCGAATCTGTGCTTCGGCCAGCGGCGCGAACACTACGGTTTCATCAATACGGTTAATAAACTCCGGACGGAAGTGCCGCGCCACGGCATCCAACACAGCCGGCCTGACCGCCGCCAAATCACCCGCACTGGTCAACGCCTGAATGGCATCGGCGCCAAGATTCGATGTCATCACAATCAGGCTGTTGCGGAAATCGACGGTGCGGCCCTGGCCGTCGGTGAGGCGGCCATCCTCCAATACTTGCAAAAGGATATTGAAAACGTCGGGATGCGCCTTCTCGATTTCATCGAGCAAAATCACGCAATACGGGCGACGCCGTACCGCTTCGGTGAGGGTGCCGCCCTCTTCGTAACCGACGTAACCGGGTGGCGCGCCAACCAAGCGCGAGACACTGTGCTTCTCCATAAATTCGGACATGTCGATACGGACCATGGCGTCGTCACTGTCGAACATGAAATTCGCGAGCGCCTTGCACAGCTCGGTCTTGCCGACTCCGGTGGGGCCGAGAAACAGGAAGGAACCACTGGGGCGCGAGGGATCGGTGAGACCGGCGCGGGTGCGACGCACCGCATGCGACACAGCCGCTACCGCTTCATCCTGGCCAACCACGCGGGCGCTGAGCACGGACTCCATGCGCAGCAATTTGTCGCGCTCACCTTCCAGCATGCGGGCAACGGGAATACCGGTGCTGCGCGCCACCACTTCAGCAATTTCGGTTTCCGTCACCTTACTACGCAACAAGGTGGCCTCTGGCTGCTCCCCCGACTGCGCTTTGAGCAAATTCTTTTCAAGCTCTGGAATCACGCCATATTGCAGGCGCGACATTTTTTCCAAGTCGCCCGTGCGCTTGGCGGCATCAAAATCCAAGCGTGCTTTTTCCAGCTGCTCCTTGATGTGCTGGGCACCGGCCACCGACGATTTCTCCGCACGCCAGACCTCATCAAAACTGGCGTATTCCTGCTCCAATTTGGCGATGTCGGTGCCGAGCTTAAGCAAGCGCTGCTTGGAGGCGGCATCCTCCTCCGATTTCAGCGCCTCGCGCTCCATTTTCAGCTGAATGAGACGACGGTCGAGCTTGTCCATGACCTCCGGCTTGGAGTCCATCTCCAGCCGAATGCGGGCGGCAGCTTCGTCGATGAGATCGATGGCCTTGTCCGGCAATTTGCGGTCGGTGATGTAGCGATGCGACAAACGCGCGGCAGCAATGATTGCCGGGTCGGTAATATCAACACCGTGATGTAGCTCGTAGCGTTCCTTTAGGCCACGCAGAATGGCCACGGTATCTTCTACGCTGGGCTCTTCCACCAACACTTTCTGGAAGCGACGCTCCAGCGCGGCATCTTTCTCGATGAACTGGCGATACTCGTCGAGCGTGGTGGCACCGACGCAGTGCAGGTCGCCGCGCGCCAGCGCAGGCTTGAGCATATTGCCGGCATCCATAGCGCCATCCGCTTTGCCCGCGCCCACCATGGTGTGAATTTCGTCAATGAACAAGATGACCTGCCCTTCGAGCTTAGACAGCTCGCTGAGCACGGCTTTCAGACGCTCCTCAAACTCGCCACGATATTTTGCGCCGGCAATCAACGCGGCCATATCCAGCGACAACACCTGCTTGGACTTCAAGCTGTCCGGCACTTCGCCATTCACGATGCGCTGCGCCAAGCCTTCAACAATCGCGGTTTTACCCACGCCAGGCTCGCCAATGAGCACGGGATTGTTCTTGGTGCGGCGCGACAGCACTTGCAGCGTGCGACGAATCTCGTCATCACGCCCGATGACCGGATCGAGCTTACCGGCAGCGGCGCGGGCGGTGAGGTCAATGGTGTATTTGCTCAGCGCTTGGCGCTGATCTTCGGCACCGGCAGATTGCACGGATTCGCCTCCTCGGGTGGTTTCGACGGCCTTGGCCACGGCAGCTCGGGTCACACCGCAGCGCAGCAGCAACTTGCCTGCGGCAGAGTCGCTATCAAACAGCGCCAGCAAAGCCCATTCACTGGCAATAAAGCTGTCTTTTTTTTGCTGCGCGAGTTTGTCCGCCAGATTCAGCACTTTGACTAATTCAGGGCTGGGCACCACATCGCCGGTGTGGCGGATCATGCGCGGCAGATCGGTCAGTGCAATTTCCAGCTCTTTTTGTACTTGGGGTATGGGCACGCCAGCCTGGCGCAGCAACGGTGCCATCACGGCATCCGAGGGCTTTAACCAAACCGCCAGCAAGTGCAGCGGATCGAGTTGGTTATGGTCGCGGCTGATGGCCAGCGATTGGGCATCGCCCAGCGCCGCTTGCAGGGCTGCGGTGAGTTTATCGAGACGCATGACAACCTCCTAAATAGACTAAAGGTTAGGCACCGGCGAGCAGTGCTGCTTCATTGCTTATTTAGGAGATTGGGGAGATTAGGGAAAAAACAAGGGGCGTTAGTGCGCGCCCCGAACCCAGCGCTGCGTGCACTGGGCAATATGCCGGCCAAAATGCTCTGCCGTGAGTCGGTCACCAGAGGGTGGCGTAATGGCCGCGGACTCGTTATCTGACTGTGTCATTAGGCCGCCATTCGCGCCCAAACGGTTTAAATCTTGTGGCCCTGTACCCGTGGGCTGCAGGGGGAAGCTCAGCCAATGCATGCCGTGTTGCGCAGCAAAGGTTTGCAGTTGTTGCAGCGCCACTTGTTTATCGCCACTGAGCGCGCCGGAGTTGGTAAAGCCAGCCGCTAACTTATCTTGCCAACCCAGTTGGAACCAAACCTTGGATGAGTCATCCATGAATTGCTTAAAGGCGGCGGAGACACTGCCCATGTAAGTGGGTGCGCCAAAAATCATGGCATCGGCTTGCGCCAATACAGACCAATCAATATTTGCCACAGACATAAGCACGGTGCTGATGTTCGCCACCGACTCAGCGCCTTTCACAATATGCTGCGCCACCTGTTCGGTATGGCCGTATCCGCTGTGGTAGAGCACCACCATTTGAGTCTTACGCAATTGCGTCATGCCGGCCTCTTAGGGGACATCCAAATCACGCTGGCCATGCGTCCGGTGCGGCCCTCGCGACGATACGAAAAAAATGACGCAGACTCCGTCCACGTGCAGTGCGTGCCACCACTCACTTGGGTTACACCCACACGCGCTAGGCGTTGCCTAGCCAGCACATATAAGTTCGCCAGCCAGTGCCCCGGCTTTTGCAGAACCGGCGTAAAGGCCTGAGCAGCCTGCGCGTCTATGGCGATGAAGGCAGACCGCACCTCGTCGCCCACTTCAAACGCTAGGGGACCAATAGCAGGGCCCAACCACGCCATGACGTGCTGAGCATTGGCAAACTCTGCCACCGTCTTTTCCAAAACACCATCGCACAAACCGCGCCAGCCCGCATGAGCAACGGCTACTCGCGAGCCTTCTTTATCGGTAAAAAAAACCGGCAGGCAATCTGCTGTCATCACCGTCAGTGGAACTGCTAGGTCTGTCGTGGTGGCGGCGTCCGCTTCTAGTATTTGCGCCTCGCGTTCTGATGCATGAGATGACGGCGTAATGACCCGCACCCCATGTACTTGCTTTAACCACTGCGGCACCTCAGCAGGTGCCAGCTGATTCAATGCCCGCGCAAGTGTTTGTCGATTTGCCGCAACACACTGAGGGTCATCGCCGACATGGTCGCCGAGGTTCAGACTGTCAAAAGGTGCAGTGCTACACCCCCCCAGGCGCGTGGTGACCAGCGCATGCACATGGGCAGGCGCTGGCCAATCTGGGCGAAGGCAGTGCGTCAACACGGTGGCGTCGGCCATAACACGATCTCCGAATCGCGACAGGAACTCGATGGGGGTTTAGAGCGTGGCGGGCTGGGCATCTGCCTTAATGGCATCCAGCAAAGACACAAAGTCGGCAGGTAACTCACATTCCCACAGGCAGCTTTCGCCGGTGCCCGGATGCACCAGACCGAGACGGCGGGCATGCAGCGCTTGTCGCGTGAAGGTCTTGAGCTTTTCATTGAGCTCCGCACTGGCTCCCTTGGGGAAGCGCAGACGGGCATATACCGGATCACCCACCAGCGGATAGCCAATGTGCGCCAAGTGCACACGAATCTGGTGCGTACGACCCGTTTCGAGTTGCACGCGCACATGCGTGTGATTAGGGAAGCGCTGCAAAATTCGGTAATGCGTCACCGCAGGTCTCCCACCGGGCACGACAGCCATTTTCACGCGATCATGCGGATGACGATCAATCGGAGCTTCAACCGTGCCGCCGGCGGTCATGTTGCCGTAACTAACGGCCTCGTATTCGCGATAAACGCGTTTATCTGAGAGCTGCGCCACCAAGCTGGTATGCGCCGTGAGGGTTTTGGCAACGACCATCAATCCGGTGGTATCGCGATCTAGACGATGCACAATGCCCGCACGCGGCAGCTGCGATAACAGCGGCTCATGATGCAAGAGCGCGTTCATCAGTGTGCCCTGTGAGTTCCCTGCGCCAGGATGCACCACCAGACCTGCTGGCTTATTCAGCACGATGAGCTGATCGTCTTCATGAATAATGTCTAGGGGAATGTTTTCAGCCAGCGCAATCGTTTCATCTTCTAGAATCACGGCGACGTTCAACGTCTCGCCGCCCATGACTTTTTCTTTTGGCTTAGCCTGCTGTCCATCCAGCGTTAAGGTGCCTTCTTGTATCCATTGTTTCAGTCTTTCACGGGAATACGCCGGAAATAATTGGGCCGCCGCTTGGTCTAGCCGACTACCGGCTAACTCAGGGGTGACGATGGCGTGCAGGGAAATCGCTTCAGACATGGTTTGGCGGGCTCGTCGCGCTAGTGTTTAATAGGCGACATTGTACTCGCGCACCACGCTCGGTGCTCATTGTTGGATGAATCCATGAAAATGCTGCTTGCACGCTCGTTAATTATCGCTATTCCCCTGGCCTTGGCGGGTTGCGCAGTGACCCCAAAAGTCACTGTGAAGTCCGAAGCACAGTACTACCAAGAAGCCAACGCCTCGCTGAAGTCCGGCAACTACACCGGCGCGGTCACAGCCTATGAAGCACTGGAGTCGCAATATCCGGTCGGCAACTACACGGAACAAGCGCAGCTTGAAGTCATCTACGGTAAGTTGATGCAGGCCGATTACAGCGCCGCCATTGCTGCCGCAGATCGTTATTTACGCCTACACCCAGAGTCATCGCGCCTTGACTACGTGCTGTATTTGCGTGGTTTAGCGAACTACAACGCCGATCAAGATGGCTTGCTCAAGCGCCTCCCCATCAACATGTCGCACCGCGATCTGGGGCAGGCCAAGATTGCTTTCGATGATTTCCGTCAACTAATTACGCGCTACCCCAGCAGCCCTTATGTGGCCGATGCTCGTCAACGCATGATCTATTTACGCAATCAATTGGCTGAGTCTGAAATGCATGTGGCGCGTTACTACCAAACCCGTGGTGCGCTGGTTGCCGTTATCAATCGTGCCCGTTGGGTCGTTGAAAACTATCCCGAAAGCAGCGCGGTTCCTGAAGCGCTGAAGCTATTGGCCTCCAGCTACGATGCCTTGGGCATGAAAGAGCTGGCACAGCAAACCCAAGAGTTGCTCGCCGCTAACACTCAGTCATCTGCACGCAACTGACGTTGTTTGACCCGCTGGCGATAGCCCACAGGCACTGACACACGGCTTGACGCACTGTCGCTAGCGGGCACGCCCAACCAGCCCAACGCTCCCGCCTCTGTTACATAGGCCTCGCCCACCGGCAAGCCGGACACGGGCAGGTCTGCAGATGCCGCCAGAGTGACCACACCATTTTTCTCGTTTCGCCAAGGCCAGCGATAGAGCTTGGCTCTCCAAGCCCATTCCGGGCAGAGACTCGTCGACTGCACGGGTTGCTCGCTGGCCAATATCACTTGCTCAGCCAACCAACGCGCAGGCTGAGCAATTTGCTCGTTAGGGGCAAGCTCACGAAACCAGCCTACGGTATGTGTGGGTGGCTGTAAGCCGCTACTCCACTGAGTCAAATCGGACTTGGTCAGGGCTGTTCCACTCGCACCAGCAGCATCCAAGGCCAGCGTATCGAGAAAGGCAAAAACAGCTGCAGGACGACGTGATGCCTCGTCAAGTGTCGCCACAGCCGACAGCGCCAGCGCCGGAACCCGCAGGCCACGGCTATCTCGTAGCCACGTCAGTGAGGGCGCATGCGTAAACAAAACCCGACTGTCAGAAAAATCAGCAATACGATTTAAGCTCACCTGTAGCGCTGCCACATCAGTCGGAAAAGGGGCTATTCGCAAACGCCACACATTGCCCACCTCATCAACGCCATAGGCCAATAAAGCGCCATCTTGAGTAGGTAAACTTTGCCAAGCTGCACGCCACGGTGCCGACAATAGAGCGTTCTGACTGGAGCTTGCCTGCCAAAGCAGGCCGCCATTTCGGCCATCGATTAACATAAGTTGAGATGACGCGTGTGTCGTTGCTGCGCTGAGCAAGATGAGCGGGTATTGCTGACCCTCACTGAGCCTTAGCGGTAATACACTCAGGCTGCCCCAGCGCAGTTGCTGGGCTCTGTGTGGTGGCGTGTTGCCGTTCAGCAACGGTAAAAACCCTGACCTTGGCTGATGCGGCTGCGCTAAATTCAATACCACCCATTGCTGATCCACGAGACCATAGAGCCATCGCTGACCGAGTGCGTCCAGGCCATCTTCGAATGTCGCATCAGTTGCTGTTGGCCAATGCGCCCAGTGATTGTTCGTCGTCGCATACCTTGCATCCGCCAGCGGAATAGTTTGGCCGTCATCTCTCATAAGCTCCGCCCAGCGAGAGGCACTTTCGCGAGGCCGCCATGCCCACAGCCACGATCCCGTATTAGCCTCTTGAGCTTGAACACTGCCATCACTACTGAGCCAAAGGAGCAGACCCGTCCGCCCCGTTGGCATCGCTGCACTCGCGCCAGCATCTACGTACAGACTGCTGCCCCGTAGCGAAATAACCGGCGGAGGCTCTGCCAACCCTTGCCAATCAGCGTGCAACGCCTTGAAGCTGGACCACTGATCCTGCAGTGCCACTAAGGCCTGATGTGGATTGGCATCCGTCAACCAACGTGCTGATGGCAGCGATACGAGTTGCGCGGGCGCTAGTGGCATCCGCTCACACTGTTCCACGCTACTGCACAGCTGCATTTGAGGCCCACCTAACCAAGCTCGACGCCCCGGAACGGCCTGCTCCCACTGTCTGTCCACACCAATAAGCCCGGTGCTTGCGTGCCGTAATTTTTGCCGCACCACCACGGCGGGTAACACCAAGCTCTGATCCCGCCAGCGCGCAAAGGCTTCGGCACTGACGGGGCGGTTAGGGGCCAGCGACAACAGGCTGCTTCGTTCGCAACCCGTACTCGCGTTCAGCAGCAACTGCGATTTTTCGTTCAGGGTTGGCGCATCGGCAGGCAACTGCACACCCTCGCCGGGCAGCAAGCTATTCAGCCTGCGTAAGAGCTGCTCACGCCCGGTTCGCGATGCACTGGGTTCGTCCCAGGTCATGGCGACAACAGCCGGTGTTGTTGGTTGCCAAGCCGCCCATGCGCCTTGTTGTGAAGGCGTGTTCGCCTGCCAGCGGAGTACCCACGGCGGCCGCGGCCAATCGTTAGAGTGTCCATTGTGTTGCCACGCCTGCACAGCGTCCTGCAAATGAAAACGAGCGATGGGACCGCTGACGCTGTTGATACTCTCTGGCGCCGCCAGCGCAGAGGAAGTGCCATCTGCAAACTCCAACCAGAAGCTCGGCCACTGAGAGGGCACTTGGGCCAATGGCAGATCTAAGCTAAGCGCAACCAGCGCAACAGGCGGCTCGGGGTGTGGCCATTGCAAAGCCAGTCGATGTGGCTGGGCGATGGGCCAGACCACTGTGTCGCTGGCTGATGCCTGCACATTTCGCCGCAAGCGCACTGTGCGACTGAGCTGTTGGCGAGGCCAAAGCACTTTTGCCTCAAGGCCGACACTGGGGTGTAAAAGCTCAGCAGGTGCATCGGCCTGAGTGACGGCTATCGCCCCTAAAACGACGCCTTCAGCAGGCAGTGGGCGCTGAGCCTGCCAAGGACTACTCAGGGCCGCTTGCAGCACATCCAATTGTTCGCGCAACCACTGGCTATCGTCGGATGCACTTGAGCTCGCTGTATCAATGCTCAGCCAGAGTTTATGTGCTGGTATCACAGCGCTTTCATAACGCGAGACAGGCTCCGCCGCTTGAACAGCAGACCACTGCAACAGTAATAAGAGCCATACGAAAAGCAGGGACACGCGGCCTCCTCCCTGAGGCTTAGTTCCCTATAAGGCTAGACCACGCTGCGCGCTTTCGCGACGGCATTGCCGCATTTTTAGACGCCGATTTTCCAACCATTCACGATCGGGTAGCGGCGATCTTTGCCGAAGCCGCGCTGAGTGATGCGCGGGCCAGTTGCGGCTTGCCGACGCTTGTATTCGTTGATGTCTACCAGCCTGAGCACACGCAGTACCGTCTCGCGCTCGAAGCCAGCGGCAATGATGACTTCGGCACTTTCATCGCACTCCACGTAACGACGTAAAATCTCGTCGAGCACCGGATAAGGCGGCAGCGAATCTTCGTCTTTTTGATCGGGAGCGAGCTCCGCTGACGGCGGCCGGTCAATCACGCGCTGCGGAATCGGTGGATGCTCTGGCGACTGCGCGTTACGCCATTCGCAGAGCTTGAACACCAGCGTCTTGGGCACATCTTTAAGCACATCGAAACCACCGGCCATATCGCCATAGAGCGTGGCATAGCCCACCGACATCTCGGATTTGTTGCCGGTGGTCAGCACCAAATAACCGAGTTTGTTGGAGATAGCCATGAGCAGCACACCGCGCGAGCGGGCCTGCAAATTCTCTTCAGTCTTATCGGCGGCCATGCCCGAGAACGTATCCGCCAAAGTCGCACTGAATGCTTCCACCATAGGCGCAATACTCAGCACGGAATAATGTACGCCCAGTGTCTTGGCTTCTTCTTCGGCATCATCCAGGCTGATCTGAGCCGTGTAGCGATAGGGCATCATGACCGCACGCACACGGTCGGCACCCAGCGCATCCACCGCGACCGCCAGCGTTAGCGCCGAATCAATACCGCCAGACAGCCCCAGCACAATGCCTTTGAATCCGCACTTGTGGGTGTAGTCCCGCACAGCCAGCACCAAGGCCTGATAGACCGAGGCTTCCAGTGTTGGCATGGCGGCCTGAGCCGCTGGTAAGAAACGCCGCGTGTGGGTATCGAAATCGACACAATAGAGGCCTGCTTCGAACCACGGCGCCTGTAACGCGGCTGTGCCATCGGCTTGCAGCACAAAGGAGCCGCCATCAAAAATGAGCTCGTCTTGCCCACCCACGAGATTGCAATACACCACCGGCAGGGCCGTTTCCTGACAGCGCTGAGCAACCACGCGCTGCCGTTCACTGGCCTTGCCGGCGTGAAATGGCGAAGCATTCAAGTTCAAGATCAAGTCTGCACCTGCCGCCTGAGCTGCATGAGCAGGGCCTGCATGCCAAATGTCTTCGCAAATAGTCAGTGCCAAACGCAGACCATTTTGCTCAAACACCACGGCATCGTGACCGGGAACAAAATAGCGGTGCTCATCGAACACCTGATTATTCGGCAACTGCTGCTTGGCATAACGTGCCAGCACAACGCCATCTCGTAGTGCCCAAGCGGCATTGCGCAGACCATCCGCATGCGATTCCGGCAGACCAAAAACGAGTGTGATGCCGCGCACCGCACTGAGCTGCGCCAGCGCTTGCTCAACGCGAACCGCGAGGCTGGGGCGTAGAAGTAAATCTTCCGGCGGGTAACCTGTCAGGCTGAGCTCGGGAAAGACAATGACATCCGCGCCGTCTTGGTCGCGTGCCCGTTCCGCCGCTTGAATTAAATGCCCGGTATTGCCGGGAATATCACCGACTAAGAGGTTGAGCTGAGCTAGTGCAATGCGTAAAGGCATGATTTTAGTTTGCAGTCGTGTCGAAGTTGCCTAGGATAGACGAGGACAGGTTCAAGCTGAAGGAAACACTGATGGCTATGTTGATTCGTTTTTTACTTTTTGCAGCCATTGCGTGGTACGGCTATCGCTTGGTGAGGAAACTGCTCGACAAGCAGGCGTCTCTCCCACCCACCTCCCCGACTACGGAAAAGTCGCCGGAAGCGATGCTGGCGTGTGCCTATTGCCAGGTCCATATCCCCGTGGGCGAGAGCACACAATCGCGCGGCAAAGTCTTTTGTTGCGAAGCGCACCGCGACAGTTATTTCCGCGAAAACCCACCTCAGGATTAAGGCAGTATTTGGTAGGGGGCGGCATCTAAAGTGCCGGCCCTCCCCAACAGCTGATCGCATAGCAATTGCGCGGACGCTGGTGCCAGCACGAGACCATTGCGAAACTGCCCCGCGTTCACCCACACACCGGGGTGGTTGGGCACTTCGCCAATAAACGGAATGCCATTGGGAGAAGCCGGACGTAAACCGGCCCACTGCGCCACACAAGGCGCCTGCGCCAGTGCAGGCCACAAGCTCAGCGCGGCGGCTCGCAAGGTGGCATGCGCCGTCTCCGTAATGGACTTTTCGAAGCCCGTATCTTCCAGCGTCGAGCCACACAGCACGAGTCCATCACGGCGCGGAATCACGTAATGACCTTTCCGCAATATCATGGTTTTCAACGCACCCGGCGCAAGCTGATACAGCTGCATCTGGCCCTTTATAGGGCGAATAGGCAGAGTCAAACCTAAGTCACGCAGCAAGTGTTGCGTCCACGCGCCGCCCGTGAGCACCACGGCATCAGCCTCCAGCTTTTCGCCATGGGCTAACACCACCTGCGGTTTCGGCTGGCTCGCCACCCGAACCACTTCTGCTTGCTCCCGCAGTGTGACTCGTTGCTGGCCAACCAAAGCGGCACGTAAGGCCTTTAGCAATCGTGGGTTTCGTACCTGCGCTACGTCAGGCAAATAGACCCCATGCTCAACATCGCCCGCTAGCCCAGGCCAACGCCGATGCAGGGCATTCGTCTGCAACAGGTCACAGGCAACACCCTGTTGCTGCGCCCAAGCCTGTGCGTCGCGCGCATCCAAGGTATCCAGAAAGAGTAAGCCGCTGCGTGTGAACTCAGCATCCAGTCCGGTTTCATTTAGGAGTGCCTGAGTTAATGCGGGATACGCTGCCTGCGCCCATCGCGCCAGAGCAGTGACCGCTGGTGGATAACGCCAAGGATAGAGAGGCGACACGATGCCGCCACCGGCCCACGATGCTTCCTGGCCTATGCTTCCGCGCTCCAGCAGCGTCACGTCAACGCCCGTAGCGGCTAGCAGTCGCGTGCTGAGCAAACCATTTATTCCGCCACCCACTACGATCACACGCATGTCATAAAACCTAAGCACCCATCCACTATATTGCCGCACAAATGGCGCGCGCCGCACTGAGCGTACTGGCGGAGCTGGCCGGCATGACTAATCGCACTCGGCCCGACTTACTGATTATCCACTGACGCAGGGAGGAATCCTGCGCTTTTGGGGCACAGAGGGTCAATGTGCCATTGGATAACGCCGCATCGCCCCATTCCGACCAGACGATGCCCGTACTGGGTCTAAATCCTCTCCAGACTATGCGCCAATTCGGCGGGATGGGCGGACCGAAAACCATACGGGGCTCGTTTGGCTGTCGTTGGTTGTCTCCGTTGGTATCGGCGAAGGCCAGCCAAGATGCATTCCATACGCTTTGACAAACCTTGCCATCGGCACTGGTGCACAGAGTCCACGCCCGAGCATCCGTCAGTGCTCGCTGGCGCAAACGCATCAGCGCCAATTGCCATTGCACACCGAGTTGGCGAGCCGTGCTGGCTTGCTGCCAGCTCGACCAACTACTCATCGCCAGCACGAGCATGAATGCGCTTAACGCGAGCACAAGCATGTGCTCCGCGAGCAACGCGCCATTTTGCTTTATCTTGCGGGCCCTCATGGTGATACCTGCACATAGCGTAACCAAAGCCCTTGTGGGGATGTGCCAGAGCGGCTCCCCGAGATCAGCTCAAGCTGCCAAGCTTGCGCCTTCAGCATGGGGAAGGCCGCCAGATCAGTACCTTCCTGAAGCTCCGCCTCGTGATTCGGCAGGATGCTTAATCGCCACTGCCATGTTGCGGGTTCATGCACTGCTGACATCAGCGGCTGAAGAATCGCGGTGCAATTTAGCCGCTCTTGAGTCAACAAGACGCGCTCCATCCGCCCACATCCTTGACTGGGTGACGCACGCAAGGGATGCCAGATTTGCTGCATATCCGCATCTGTGCGCGATGGCACAGGCAAACGCTCTAATTGATGCGCCATGAGAGCCAGCCATTGGGACTGTTGAAAACGCTGCTCGGTGAGGCGCACGCCTATGCCCTCGTGAGCCGCCACCTGCAAGCTCGTGATCGCCAACTCCGTCATGACACCGAGCATGACCAGTAGGCTCCACAACACATAACCCTGCTGAGCACCGGCATGCTTAACCATTGGGCAGCTCCAGCGTTTGGCTCAGGGCGCGATGCGCGCGTGCATCGGTGATGCTTCCCAGACTGATGCCTAACCAATCGGCAGGAGGCTGCCAACGGCGTTTGCGTGGTAAGAGCTCACTGCCACGCAAGAAAAGGCCAATCCTTAAACTATGCACGCGCGTCGCTGGCGACATCGACCTTAAGGCCGAGGCGTCAATATAAGCGCCTGCCAAAGTGTCGCTGGGCGCAAGGCCATAAAGCACCTGCAAGCTATCTACATCGGCCAACAGCGCGATGCCGGCATCGCCTAAGCGCGAGCAGGTATTGGCATCGCACTGCCCCGCATCGCAGGCCAATACCCAGCCAGAAGTACTGCTATCGGCTCGGACAAAATAACGCTCAACAAGCACTTGGCCTGACAAAACGCGAGTGCCTTCACAATCCAGCACCGCACGATCCGCAAGAAATTGCAGCGTCAGCTGATCGCTGAGCGGTTTACCCAAGCCCCGATTATTGTCACTGAGCCAGGCACTCACCCGCGCATTATCTAGCGCCAGCGGGTGTACCCCACCGAACCCCGCCCATTCGGCCCGTTGACGAAGCCGTTGCAGCGCCCATTGCCCGGCATTAGCCGTTTGCAGGGCTTGTCGTTGTGCTAGCGCGAGCTGCCAGCTGCTGCTTAACCACGCCACAGCCGCCATCATGAGGATGATCCCGATCACGCTGGCCAACAGCCACTCGGCCAATGCCACGCCTGTTTGCGACTTCATGGCAGCAGCAAAACCGAACAATGCGCCTGCGCTAGGCGTACGCCGCTCGCATCCAGGCAGCCCCCCTCCGGGCCGGCACTGGCTTCTGTGCCAGACCAAGCCACCAGCAAGCAGCTACCTGGCGCATCCAGACAGGGTTGCAACTGCCATTGCACGCGGGGCAGATCCCGGCGTAACTGCAGGGCCAGTGCGCCCACATCGGCTAAGGCTCGCGCCTCGGCATCGCAGGCTTGCGACTCGCAGGCATCTACCGTTGTGGGATGGGGTAAGGGCCGGGCAAGGGCTAGACGGTAACGGGATTCGCCGCGAGGATTCAGGCGCCAGCGTGCAGCAAAGTCTTGTAGGGCTTGCAGCGCCAATAGCCGCGTCGCCGCCGATTGTTGTAGTTGCCTAGCTTGCCATTGCGCCGCCAGCAGCCCATTTAAGGCTACCGCTAACAGTGCCAAGGCCACTAAAGCCTCGGCCAAGCCCATACCGCGCTGATCCCTGCCCGTCATGTTCGCCTCCGCCACAGACATCCTGTCTGTCACAAAGGCTAGATCAGCAATGCGCTATTCGCGACCTCCGCTGACGACCGGCACGACCAACGGCGAAGACTTAAACCGCTTTAACGGGAATCCGCAGCTCTTTTGGCATGGAGAAAACAATGTGTTCAGGACGACCCGCCAGTTCCTCTGGCACATTGCCGCCCCAATCGCTGAGGCGCTGAATCACTTGCGCGATCAACACTTCCGGGGCTGAAGCACCGGCGGTGACGCCAACGGCCTTCACATCTTGCAGCCAGCTTTTTTCGATTTGCTCAGCATTGTCGATCAAGTAAGACTGAGCACCGATACGCTCCGCCAATTCACGCAGACGATTAGAGTTTGACGAATTCGGTGAGCCCACCACCAGTACAACCTGGCACTGCTCCGCCAGCGTTTTCACGGCATCCTGACGGTTCTGCGTGGCGTAGCAAATGTCATCTTTGCGAGGTCCCTGAATGGCCGGGAACTTGGCGCGCAGAGCATCAATAACGCGTGCGGTGTCATCTACCGACAGCGTGGTCTGCGTGACAAAGGCGAGGTTCTCAGGGTTACGCACCACCAGCTTGGCCACATCGGCCTCATCTTCCACGAGGTAGATATCGCCGCCATAGTGACGCTCATACTGCCCCATGGTGCCTTCCACTTCCGGATGGCCTTCATGACCAATGAGAATGGCTTCGGTACCGCTTCGGGCATAACGAGCAACTTCCATATGCACCTTGGTGACCAAGGGGCAAGTCGCATCAAACACCTTCAGGCCCCGCGCAGCAGCTTCGCTCTGTACCGTCTTGGACACGCCGTGCGCCGAAAAAATCACAATGGCATCGTCGGGCACTTGATCCAGCTCATCAACAAAGACGGCTCCGCGATTGCGCAGGTCGTCCACGACAAATTTGTTATGCACGACTTCGTGGCGGACATAGATGGGGCGGCCGAACACTTCCAGCGCGCGATTGACAATTTCGATAGCGCGATCGACGCCGGCACAGAAGCCACGTGGATTAGCAAGCTTGATGTCCATGACTGGCTCCTGTCTCGCTTAATTCAATGTCACGGCGGTAGCGTCGGCATCCATGACCCGCAGGATATCCACGCTAAAGACGAGCTCACGCCCAGCCAAGGGGTGGTTAAAGTCCACCACCACAATCCCCTCTGGCAGATCTTTAATGATGCCCGGCAGCTCGGCACCACTGGCATCGGCAAAATGCATGACCATGCCCGGCTCGAGCAGTTGCTCGCCAAATTGGCGACGGGGAAAGTGCTGGACACTGTCTTCGTTCCACTCACCAAAGCCATTTTTAATGACAAAACGACCTTGCTCACCCGCCTGCATGCCCTCAATGGCTGCCTCGAAGGCTGGCAGTAAGCTGCCATCACCAAACACCATTGTGGGCGGATCATTGCGCTCGTGCGTGCTATCGAGCTGTTCACCCGAGCTCAGCGCCACCGAAAAATGCAAGCACACGCGCTTGCCCGGACCGACGGCACTCATGACTTATTCTCGCGCCGCGCTTCTAAAAATAAACTATCGATAACTAGCATGGTGGCCCCAATCGAAATCCCAATATCCGCGATATTAAACGCCGGGAAATTCCTGCCTGCCCAGTGCACATGGATGAAATCGACAACATAACCCTGCAAGGCTCGGTCGTAGAGATTGCCCCAGGCACCGCCGAGCAGCAGCACAATCGCCACCGGCAACCAGCGCGAACCGGCAGGCAGGCGTTGCAACCAGACCAACAAACAGATGCTGACGATGACGCCCACTGCCACGAAGAACCAGCGCTGCCAGCCACCTGCATCATGCAGGAAACTGAATGCAGCCCCGGTATTGTGCGCCAGCGTCCAATTCAGGAAAGGCAGCACGAAACGCGGCCAACCATAAACCAGGGTCTCGCTCGCCCAGACTTTAGTGAAATAGTCGGCAATAAAAATCGCGACGGCAATCCACAACCAACCCCACGGGGCAGACACAAGCTTACGCGCAACACCTTGCAGCACTGAATCGTTACGCATAACTACGCTCCTCACCTGCTCCGGCCACGTTAACGACGCAACGGGCACAAATATCGGGATGATCTGCATGGCTACCTACGTCGGCACGGTAATGCCAGCAGCGCGCGCACTTGCTGTGCGCTGACGCCAATACCGCCACGCGCAAGCCCTCTACATCGGTTTCGCTGCCACCGGCCTCTTCACCCGCGCGCAGGCGGGCCGCCGAGGTGATCAAAACGAAACGCAGCTCATCACCCAGTGGCGTCAGCAACTCATGCAGTGCGGGGCTGACAAAGAGCTCGACCTCGGCAGACAGCCCCGAGCCGACTTCCTTGCGATTGCGTGCCTCTTCGATCTGCTTGTTCACCGCCGACTTCACCGCCAACACCTGCGTCCAATAGTCACGCGTGAGCAGCGGCTGATCTTCCGGCAGAAGCGCCAGGCCCGTGTACCACTCGGCGAGGAAGACCGAACCGACGCGCTCACCCGGCAGCACTTCCCAGATTTCCTCGGCGGTGAAGCTGAGAATGGGCGCGGCCCAACGCACGAATGCCTCAGCAATCTCCCACAGCGCGGTCTGCACCGAACGGCGTGCTAGGGAATGTGCCTGCGTGGTGTACTGACGATCCTTGATGATGTCGAGGTAGAAACCGCCGAGCTCGACCACGCAGAAGTTGTGCAGCTTGTGATAGATCTGGTGGAACTGCAGATCATCGTAGGCCACACGGATGTCATCCTGCAGACGCGCAGCGGCATCGACCACCCAACGATCCAACGCCAGCATTTGGTCAGCAGGGACGGCATCGCGCACCGGATCGAAACCGTTCAGGTTTGAGAGCAGAAAGCGCAGCGTGTTGCGGATGCGACGATAGCTGTCGGACATGCGCGTGAGAATTTCGTCGCTGACCGACATCTCGCCGCGATAATCGGTGGCCGAGACCCACAGACGGATGATGTCCGCGCCCAGCGTCTGCATGACCTTCTGCGGCGCGACGACATTGCCCACCGACTTCGACATCTTGCGGCCCTGACCATCCACCGTGAAGCCATGCGTGAGCACGGTCTTGAACGGGGCCGAGCCATTGGCAGCGACCGCCGTCAGCAGCGATGACTGGAACCAGCCGCGATGCTGGTCCGAGCCTTCCAGATAAAGATCCGCCGGATACTGCAAGCCATCGAAACGCTTGAGCACGCAGGCATGAGTTACGCCGGAATCGAACCAGACATCGAGCGTGTCGGTGGCCTTATCGTACTGATCGGCCTCATCGCCGAGCAGCTCGCTGGCCGCCAGTGAGAACCAGGCTTCGATGCCCTCGGCCTCGACGCGCAGCGCAACCTGCTCGATCAGCTCGGCCGTGCGCGGGTGCAGCTCGCCGGTTTCTTTGTGCACGAACAGCGTGATCGGCACACCCCAAGTACGTTGACGCGAGATACACCAATCCGGGCGGCCGGCGACCATGCCTTCGATACGCGCCTGCCCCCAATCGGGTAACCATTGAACTTGCTCGATGGCCGACAGCGCGCTATCGCGCAAGCCGTTCTGGGTCATGCTGATAAACCACTGCGGCGTAGCGCGGAAGATGATCGGCGTCTTGTGGCGCCAGCAGTGCGGATAACTGTGCTGGATCTTCTTGTAGCAGAGCAGCGCGAAGGAACCATCGGCACGCGGCTCACGCAGGGCATCGAGGATGGCATCGTTGGCCTTGTTCACATGCAGGCCGGCGAAGCGCGGCGTGCTGGGCAGGAACACGCCGTTGCCATCGACCGGATTATCCACCGGCAGACCGTAGACGCGACCAATGACAAAGTCGTCCTGACCGTGACCGGGCGCGGTATGCACAGCGCCAGTACCGGCATCGGCCGTGACATGCTCACCGACAATCACCGGCACCACGCGCTCGTAGAACGGATGCTGAAGCTGCAAGCCTTCCAACGCCTGGCCAGCGAATGTCGCCAGCACCACGGCATCGCTGCCTTCATAGCGAGCGACGGCGGCTTCCCACAGCGACTCGGCGAGCACGAGGTGACGCAGTGCACCAGCACCTTCAGCCCCAGGGACAGTCACGCGCACGACCACATAAGACAGCTCAGGATGCAGCGACACGGCTTGGTTGGCCGGCAGCGTCCACGGTGTGGTGGTCCAGATCACGAGTTCGGCCGTCGGCACATTCACGCCAATGCGTGTGGAAAAATCACCGGCATCAACCACAGCAAAGCCCACATCAATCGCCGCCGAGGTCTTATCCTGATACTCGACCTCCGCCTCGGCCAGTGCCGACGCACAGTCCATGCACCAATGCACCGGCTTCAAGCCCTTGTGCAGATGGCCATTGCCGGCGATCTTGCCGAGCACACGAATGATGTCGGCTTCCTGCGTGTAGTTCATCGTCAGATACGGGTTTTCCCAATCGCCGAACACGCCCAGACGCTGGAAATCGACGGACTGACGCGCCACCTGCGACGCGGCATATTCGCGGCACTTCTCGCGAAACTCTTTGGCGCTGACCTTCACGCCCGGCTTGCCAACTTGCTTCTCGACATTGAGCTCGATGGGCAGGCCATGGCAGTCCCAGCCCGGCACATAGGGCGCATCAAAGCCGCTCATCGTTTTCGCCTTCACGATGATGTCTTTCAGAATTTTGTTTACGGCGTGACCAATATGGATGTCGCCGTTGGCGTAGGGCGGGCCATCATGCAGGATGAACTTCGGTGCGCCGGCACGCGCAGCTCGAATCTGCGCGTACAGCTGCTTTTCGCGCCAGGCCTCGACTCGCGCCGGTTCGCGCGTGGCCAGGCTGGCCTTCATGGCAAAGTCAGTTTCAGGCAAGTTCAGCGTGTTCTTGTAATCCATAAAGCGCTCGTTACACCGCAAAGTAGTCATGGCCTGCGGCAACATCTGCCTCAATAGCCGTTTTCAGCGCATCCAAAGAGGGAAAACGCTGTTCATCACGCAGCTTGTGGCGAAACACCACCCGCAAGCGACGACCATAGAGGTCGCCATTGAAATTCAGCAAAAAGCTTTCGCAGCGCGCTTGCACGCCCTGCACGGTCGGCCGTGAACCGACATTGGCCACACCCGGATACGCTTTTTCTGGCGCAGCAGCATCGGCCCCGAAAACCTCAACTGCAAAAACGCCGCGCAATGGCAGAACCTGCCGGTGCATGAGCAGATTCGCCGTGGGTAGGCCCAGCGTGCGGCCAAGCTTGTCGCCATGCACAACATGACCGGCGACGGCAAACGGGCGGCCGGTCAGCGCCTCGGCCAGCGCAAAGTCAGCCGCAGCCACGGCTGCGCGCAGACGCGTGCTGCTGACGCGTTCATCGGCCACCGTCACCGTCGGCATCTGCCCGACCGAAAAACCTTGTAGCTGGCCACGGGCCGTCAGCAAGGCGTGATCACCACTGCGATCACAACCGAAGCGAAAGTCATCGCCAACCAGCACATGGCGCGCGCCCAAGGCCGACACCAACAGCTCATCAATAAAACCGTTAGCGGTATAGGCACGAAAACGCGCATTAAAACGCACCAACAACACCCGATCGGCACCGGCCTCAGCCAGCGCCTCTACTTTGTCTCGCCACGTCATTAAGCGCGCGGGCGCATCACGACCGGCTGACTCAGCAAAAAATTCCTGGGGTTGCGGCTCGAAACACATCACCAACGCAGGCACACCCAGGGCATCAGCGCGCTGCTTCAACGCCGCCACCATGGCTTGATGACCGTGGTGCACGCCATCAAAGTTACCTATGGTCACGGCATTGCCCCGATGTTCGGGGCGCAAATTGTGCAATCCGCGAATTAGCTGCATGAGGGCAAACTCGTTAAGGCGTCAGCGTGAAAAAGCAGCGCAGTATAAAGGATGCGCATCAGTGATGGCGCAGCTCATGTGGCCGGAATCCCACAGCCAACAACGCCAGACCATAACTCGCAGCACCACCGGCACAAATCAGCAACACCCAGCCCACCCGCGACCAACCCGGATTATCCAACCACCAGAGACTATCGGGAGTGACAGCCAACAGTACGCCAACCATGACGGCGTTCGCCAAAGCAAAACGCAGGGCTAATTTTATCCAATGCCGCTCAAAACGATAAATGCCCTTCTCATGCAGGCCTTTATAAAGCAGCCCGGCGTTTAAGAAGGCCGACAACGTACTGGCCAGCGACAAACCAACATGCTCTAAATGCCAGACCAACATGAGGTTGAACACCATGTTAGCCACCATCGCAATAATGCCGATGCGTACCGGGGTCTTCACGTCCTGGCGAGCATAAAACGCCGGGGCAAAGACTTTGATGAGCATGAACGCCAGAATACCGCCAGACAGTGCTTGCAAGGCCATGGCCGACTTCACTACATCCGTGCGGTCAAACTCGCCGTGATGAAACAGAGATGCCATCAGTGGCTCGGCCAGAATACCCATCGCCAGCGAAGCCGGCACACCCACCATGACGATGACTTTCAATGCCCAATCGATGGTGCCGCGAAATTCGGCATCCGACTTTTCCGCATGCTTGGCCGACAGCGTTGGCAAAATCACCGTGGCCACGGCGATGCCGATCAGCCCCAGCGGCAACTCGGTCAGACGCTCAGCGGTATACAGCCAAGACACCGAGCCGGCCACCAGAAACGACGCCAGCACGGTATCCAGCAGCAAGTTAATCTGACTCACCGACACGCCAAACATGGCCGGAATCATCAGCGTGAGAATGCGTTTTACATCGGGATCTTTGAAATTAGGCTTGAAGCGCGGCACCAGATTGATCTGACGCAACGGCAGCCATTGAAAGCCAAGCTGTACGATGCCGGAAATGAGCACGCCCCAGGCCAGCGCCATGATCGGCGTGGTTAGCAATGGTGCCAACCAGATTGCGCAGCCGATCATGCTCAGGTTCATCAGCACCGGCGTGAAGCTGGACGCGCCGAAACGGCCGTAAGTATTAAGGATGCCGCCGGCAAACGCCGTCAGCGAAATCAGCAATAGATAAGGAAAGGTGATGCGCAGCATGTCGGCGGCGAGGTCGAAGCGAAGCGCATCCTCACGAAAGCCTGGCGCGAAGACAAAAATGATAGCCGGGGCAAACACAATCGCTACCGCACTAATGCTGCCGATGATCAGCGTCAGCGAGCCAGCAACATGATCGATCAACTGACGCACAGCAGCATCGCCACGCTGAGCCCGTACGTCCGACAAGACCGGCACAAACGCCTGCGAAAAAGCACCCTCTGCAAATAATCGTCGTAAAAAATTAGGAATCTTAAAGGCCACCAAAAAGGCATCCATGAGCTTGCCGGCACCGAACAAATTCATGAACACCATGTCTCGCACCAAGCCCGCAATACGGGACAGCAGCGTCATCGCACTGACAATAAAGGTCGAGCGCCACAAGCGGCTGTTGGTAGACTGCAATGGTGGGTTAGACATGACGACTCCTGATGCGCGGCGTGATGTTAGCCCAGCCGCCCCAGTATCGCCACCAGAGTAGTTGACTTAGTGCGATGGGATCGGCATCATTGCGCGCCTGATTTTAGATATGCAAACCCGCATATTTGAGACACTTTATTCACCGATTTATTTAGGAGTCGCCCTGTGGCCAACTCTGCACAAGCCAAGAAGCGCGCTCGTCAAAACGACAAGCAGCGCCTGCACAATGCGAGCCTGCGCTCCATGGTGCGTACTTACATCAAGAAAGTCGTGAACGCCATCGCCGCCGGCGACAAGGCCGTAGCGCAAGCTGCCTACACTGTTGCTGTTCCGGTCATCGACCGTATCGCCGACAAGGGCATCATCCACAAGAACAAGGCTGCTCGTCATAAGAGCCGCCTGAACGCTCAGATCAAGGCTCTCGCCTAAGCTCTGCGTTCGCTGCGCCTAACAGGCTCTTTGCGGACGAAAAGCGTGTGGATAAAAAACCGGTCCTCGTGACCGGTTTTTTTATGCCTGCTGATATGCTTCTGGTAAATCCTAGTGGTGGAATACGCCTCATGTCTCTTACCTCGCCATCCTCCCGCTGCATTGAATGCGGGCTGCACAAGGTGTGCTTCCCGCCCAGCTTTGAGGCAAGAGCGCTGGAACAGCTGAGCAGCTTGATCAACTCACAAAATCTGCTTAGCAAAGGCGAGAGTGTCTACCGCCAAGGCGATAGCGCCCGTGCGATATACGCCGTTCAATCCGGCTCTTTGAAAACGGTTATGACGCAGGCGGATGGATCAACGCAGATCACCGGTTTTTATTTGCCGGGAGAAGTCATCGGTTTGGATAATTTGGCGCAGTCGCATTGCGCGAGCACCGCCATTGCCACTGAAAAGACGGGGCTATGTGAGCTGCCGATAAATGCCATGAGCAGACTGTCGCAGCAACTACCGGAGCTGCAAAGCCATCTCTTTCAAATCATGAGCAATGAGATTCGCGCCGACTACCAACGTATGCACATGCTCAGCCAGACCAGTGCCGAAGAGCGCGTGCTGAGCTTTTTGTTGAGCTGGTCAGCGCGGCAGTCCAGGCGTCGCCTTTCTGCTCAAGCGCTGCGCCTGACCATGACGCGAGAAGACTTAGCCAATTATCTCGGCCAAGCCCTAGAGACGCTGAGCCGTACCCTGCACAAACTGCAAGACGATAACCTGATTACCGTGGCAGGCCGCCAGATCACGCTGAAAGACCTGCCCGGACTCAACGCGCGCCTTCAGGTTCAATGCTCGTAACGCTGATTACGCCAGGCCGAATGCTGCACATGATCAGGTGCCTGAGGCTCATGCGCTAACTCAATGGGTCCTTTGTATTGACGCATCAAAGCCCACATCACCCCCAGTGGAATACCCACTGCCGACAGCACAATAACGACAAACGATAAAAACCCACTCCAGGTTCCCAATAACTCCATCAACATGGCCTTTCTCCTCTTCATGACTGATGAGGCTATGACACCACTCTGCTGACTTGGCGTTATTGACCCAGATCAAACTTTGGATCGCACCTTGTGACTAGGGCGCGCTGCCTTGCAACGTAAGCTGCTGAATGGGCAGGCGAAGGTCAGCCTGCTCGATAAGCACAGGAATTGCTGCCGAGGGCGCATGAACGTGTAGGCCAATTTTTGCCAGCACCGGCGCTTGCGCTTCCCGATGCAGGGCAAATTGCGTGTTTAGCGTCGTACGGACGGGTACTGCCACCTGCTGGTTTAAGGAAAACTGCAAGGGCCCGCGATAAGCCAATGCAATTTCAGTCTCTATGGGCACGGTTAGCGTAATGGGCAGATCGAAGTTCAACGGCACGCGTGCCATCAAATCGAATTGAGGCAAAAAGCGCGAGTTCACCACCAAGGCGGTGCTGCCGCGCAGATCCGCAAACGCCCGGATGGGAATGCTGCCACGATAGGTGACGGTCGTTTTCAACGGGATCTGGGCATTGAACTCGACTTGCGCAACATAGCTCCCCTTCAAAGGGAGCTGAAAGGTCTGATCAATAGGAACTCGCGCATTCACCAAGCCGTCAATATTTATCGGCACCGGATCGGTGATGTCTACAAGTGCGCGCAATCCCTCAGGCAGCCGCATCAATATCTGCTGCTGACTCAAATCCATGCCAACCACTAAACGCAGATAGATCAGCACACCCAACCCGCCTCCCACGACGCAGGTCAGCATCGCCATCAGCGATACGGTCAGGGCCAGACGAGGCGTTAGGGTCATGGCTGCTTGCGCTTCACGTCGAGCGCCAAGTCACGCAGCGGCAAGCGTAGGTCCGCATGCTCAATCACAGCAGGCACCGGGCCTTGCACACGAATATTGGCCTGTAACGCAGACTGCACCGGCACGCGCAACTGGCTATGCACCGGCACCACCGTATCAATAACCGCCTTCAGCGGAATCCGTAAGGGCTGATCGATGCGCACATCCGCCGGCGTACTGAAGCGCACGCGCACACGCTGATCTACCGGAATATCCAAATTCACTGGAATCATCGCTTTGATTGGCACATCGCCGCGTACCGGCAGCGTTAAATCACGGCCCAGTACACGAACCTGAACCTGCGTATCCACATGAACCACTTGATCGACAGACACGCGCTCACGCACAGGCACCGTCATACGAATGGGCACGTCGCTATCCACCGAGGCGGTCACCTTGAGCGTGTCACGAATAGGCACTGTAATGAGCTGATTAACGGGCACGCGTGCCGATACTTCGCCATCAATGCGAACGTCCAGCACATTCAGTACATCTGCACTCACCGCAAAGGCCTCAGGCAATGACACCACCATGGGCTGGTTCTTGAGCTGGACGCGGGCATCCACATGCTGGAACAACCACCAGCCGGCAAATGCGCCACCCAGCATGGCAGCCAATAGGGTCAGGCCAAGAAAAAACAACCACTGTCGTAGGTTCATTGATTCGCCTTCGGTGAAATTTGTTTCGACTGATCTGAAGCCGATGGAACCGGCCAGCACACCAGCACTACCCCCATCAGAATCACCGCCAGCCCCCAGAGCTCAGCGGCATCCACCGTTTCCCCACCGAGCCAGACGCCGAGAGCCACCGCCACCACCGGATTGACATAGGCATAGCTGGTTGCCAGTGCGGGGCGCACAGTTGCCAGTAGATAGACATACGAAGAGAAGCCGACGATGGCCCCGATAAAAATCAGATACATCAACGCCCAAAAGCTCTGTGCTGATGCGGGAGCCCCCCAGGCCTCACCGCGCAGCAGACTCGCCATGAGCAGCGCACCGCCGCCCACCAACATTTGCACGGCGCTGGTCATCCAGACATTGGGTTGCTCGTGATGCTTGCCCCACATGGAGCCGAACGACCAGATCAGCGCCGCAAAGATCAGCACGGCAAAACCAAACACGGAGCCGGCCAGCCCCTCGCCCTGCTTCAGCAAGACAATGCCGAGCACGCCCAGCAACAACCCCAACCACTCGCGCGCGGTGGTCCGCTGCCCCCAGAGGCGTGCAAAAAGTGCGGCACAAAGTGGCGTTAAGGCCACCACCGTGGCTGATAGCGCCGAGTTCACGCCCGCTTCCATCGCCAAGCCAACGCCGCCATTGCCGCCCACCAGCAACAAGGTGCCGACAAAACCGGCATTGCGCCATTGCTTCACGCTGGGGTGGGGATGCCCGCGCAGGGCGAGAAATGCGTAGATGATGCCGCCCGCCACGAGATACCGTACGCCCGCCATAAACAGCGGCGCCATGCCTTCGATGGCCCAGCGCATGGCGAGGTAGGTCGAGCCCCAGACTAAATAGAGTGATGTCAGTGCCAGCAGGATACGTCCGCGCTGACCGACCACGGCGCTAAACAACCACCATGTTGTCGCGATGAATCAGTTCTGGCGCGTCGGCGTAACCGAGCAGACTTTCGATGCGCTCAGAAGCCTGGCCAGCAATTCGGCACGCTTCATCGCTACTGTAATTGACCATGCCCACGGCGACCTGTTGGCCCTGCTCATCAAGGCAAGCCACGACTTCACCGCGAGAGAACGTGCCCTGCACTTCACGCACGCCGACAGGCAAGAGGCTTCGGCCACCGCTTTGCAGCGCCTTCACCGCACCGGCATCCAGCACCAGCCGGCCAGCATGTTGTAAATGCCCTGCCAACCATTGCTTTCGCGCCGCCAGTCGGTCCTGCTCAGGCAACAACAGCGTGCCCAGCACCTCACCATCGGCAATACGCGTCAGCACATCAACACCCCGGCCACTGGCAATCACTGTGGCACAGCCCGAACGGGCCGCCAGACGCGCCGCGCGCACTTTCGTGACCATGCCGCCGCGGCCGAACTTGCCACCGCCGCCGGCCATCGCCAGTAAACGCTCGTCCATGGCCTGAACTTCAGGCAACAACACGGCATCGGGGTCATTGCGCGGGTCGCGATCGAACATGCCTTCCTGATCGGTCAGGATGATCAGCGCTTCGGCCTCGACCAGATTAGCCACCAAAGCGCCCAAGGTGTCGTTGTCGCCAAAGCGGATTTCGTCGGTCGCCACGGTGTCGTTTTCATTGATGACGGCCAGCACACCCCAGTCCATCAAGGTGCGTAGCGTACTGCGTGCATTGAGATAGCGCTGACGATCGGCAAGATCATCGTGCGTGAGCAGCACCTGCGCCGTACGCACGCCGTGCTCACGAAAATGCGATTCATAGGCCTGCACCAAGCCCATCTGGCCGATGGCGGCACAGGCTTGTAAGGCCGGCACAGACTCAGGACGCTGGGTAAGCCCCATGCGCACCATGCCCTCTGCCACAGCACCCGATGACACCAAAATGAGCTCGATGCCGCGTGCCTTCAACGCCACCATCTGCGCCACCCAAGCCGCCATCGCGGCCTGATCTAAGCCCTGCCCATTGTCGGTGAGCAAGGCCGAGCCGATTTTGACGACCCAGCGACGGGCATGCTGAAGGCGCGAGCGGTGCAGAGACATGATGCGAAATCCCGAAAACCTAAACGGTAGCTAAGACGATAACGAAGCCGCGATTGTGCGGCCTTGCGCGCTAGGGCTCAAGCCGCTTACGGACGATAGATGATTTCCGGTGCATCTTCGGCATCTTCATCCCAATCGTCGTCTTCATCACCTTCCAGCTCAGACAAATCAATACCCAAACGGCGTGCACGACGCTCTGCCGAACGGCGAACATCCAGCTCACGAATGCGGTCGCGACCTTCCTGGACCAACTGCTCGCGCTTCGCTTGTTCGGCTTCGGCCAGCGCGGGATCAGCCGCCTCAGCTGCACGCTGCTCCTCGATCGCTTCCATCAAGCGGTAGCAGACCGCCATCGCGCCCTCTTTGGTCAGTCCTGAGGTCCGAAATACCGGCCCAGTCCAGCCCAAGCGCTCCACGATGTCGTTGCAACGAGCATCGACTTCTTCCGCCGAATGCACCAAGTCCGTCTTATTTAAAATCAACCAGCGCGGCAAACTCGCGAGCGTTGGCGAGAACTTTTCCAATTCATTCGCAATGACTTCCACCGCATGCACAGGATCCGTCTCGTCATACGGCGCGATATCCACCAGATGCAACAAAAAGCGCGTGCGCGCTAAGTGCTTCAGAAAGCGAATACCTAAGCCCGCACCATCAGATGCACCTTCGATGAGGCCGGGAATATCGGCCATGACGAAGGAACGATGTCTATCCACATCGACCACGCCGAGGTTAGGCACCAACGTGGTGAAGGGATAATCTGCAACTTTAGGTTTAGCCGCCGACACCGCACGAATAAAGGTGGACTTGCCTGCATTGGGCAAGCCCAGCAACCCCACATCTGCCAACACCTTAAGCTCCAGTCGCAGCTCACGCTGTTCCGCCGGAATACCATCGGTTGTTTTACGGGGCGATCGATTGGTCGAGCTCTTAAAGTTGATATTACCCAAGCCGCCTCGACCGCCGCGTGCGAGCAAGATGCGCTGACCATCTTCGGTCAAGTCACCGAGCATTTCGCCCGTCACTTCATCGAGCAAGGTCGTGCCAACCGGCACTTTCAGCACCACGTCATCGCCACTTTTGCCAGTGCAATTGGCACCACGACCATTGCCACCGCGATCAGCGCGGAACTGGCGTTGGTAGCGATAGTCCACCAGCGTGTTAACGCCCACATCGGCTTCGGCCCAAACCGAACCGCCGTGGCCGCCATCGCCGCCATCGGGTCCGCCAAACGGGATAAATTTTTCGCGACGAAAGCTCATGCAGCCATTGCCGCCATCACCCGCCACCACTTTGATCACCGCTTCATCGACGAAACGCATGCTGTCCTGCTCCTAAATGAACCCCGCACGCCCACTGCAAACAAAAAAGCCCCGCGTTGCGGCGGGGCCTTTCTGTCATCAACCGAGCCGTGTGCTCAGCCGAGGGCTATCAACGCAACTAAGCCATGGCTTAGGCGCTGGCAACCACTTCGACATACTTACGGTTGAATGCGCCTTTGGTCACGAAGCGAACAACGCCGTGAGCCTTGGCAAACAGGGTGTGGTCGCGACCCATGCCGACGTTTTCGCCAGCCCAGAATTGCGTGCCACGCTGACGGATGATGATCGCGCCAGCTTGAATGGTTTGGCCGCCGTAAACTTTTGTGCCAAGTCGTTTGGCTTCTGAGTCGCGACCGTTGCGGGTAGAACCGCCAGCTTTTTTATGTGCCATGTCTCTATTCTCTCTTTGCGCAGAACGTCGTTAGACGCTGATGCTCGTGATTTTCAGTTCAGTGTAGTACTGACGGTGACCCGCCTGACGACGGTAGTGCTTACGACGACGGAACTTAACGATACGAATCTTATCGTGGCGACCGTGGTCCAGCACTTCGGCTGTGACCTTGGCACCGGCAACGATTGGCGTACCGACTTGGATGTTGTCGCCATTAACGACCATCAGCACGTCGTCAAACGTGATGACTTGGCCTGGCTCAACAGCCAGAAGCTCAACCTTCAGGCGCTCGCCTTCTACTACACGGTGTTGCTTACCACCGCTCTTAATAACTGCGTACATACACTGCTCCATCAAGCATCAATCGGGGCGGGTCGCATCTGGCTCGGATGAGCGATTGATGCAGTTGGAAGAACCCGGGACCGAGAAAATTCGCAAGGCGCGTGATGATAGGGAAAAGTGCTCCGGCTTGCAAGCCTTCACTGACAAACACACAGGCTACGAAAGCCGCTCAAAACGAACACTTTCTGCACAATAAAGCCACGCTAAGAGCATGAACCAGCCAACAGGCGCGCCGAGTATAGAAATGTAAACACTCAATGACAGAGGCATCACATGAAAACTTCCGCAAAGTCCGTCCGACCGGCACTCCTGATGTGCTTGGCGTTGATTGCAGGCCATAGTAACGCCGCTACCGCGACCGCAAATTTCAATGTCACCGCCACGGTAGCTAATGCCTGCACCCTCTCAACCATCAGTGATTTAGCGTTTGGTACCTACAGCTTTACGCTGCCCTCCGTGGGCACAACTAGCGTAAACGTGACCTGTAGCTTGGGTAGCAGTTATACCCTTCACATCAGCAACGGTTTGTATGGCTCCAGTGCTAGCACGCGAAAAATGAAGCATGCAACCGAGGTCGACACTTTGGATTACACCCTCTCGAACACACTGGCTGGGGCCACTTGGGGCAACTCTGCGGGCACAGGCGTAACAGGTACAGGCTTAGGGGTTGCCGTCCCTACTGTGATTTATGGCTCTATTGCAGCTAATCAGACCGTTACGGCAGGCAGCTACTCCGACACCCTGACCATGACGGTCACTTTTTAAGTATGACCGTCATGAATACTCTCCGACTGCTCAGCACTGTCGCTTTCATCGGCATCTCAGTCATGAGCATGCCTTTGAAAGCGAGTGGCCTCGCCGTTAGCCCGCTGAAGCTCAGCCTCAAGCCCCAACAGCAAATGACGTCGCTTACCGTCACTAATACAGGCTCAAAACCATTACTGGTCCAGGGACGAGTCATGACCTGGGTGAACAGTGAAGACATGTCAGGAAGTGAAGTCACAAAAGACATGATGCTTACGCCGCCTTTATTTAGGTTGGCGCCTGGTGCTAAGCAACTGGTTCGTGTGGGCTGGCTGCAACAGACGCAACCGCCATCAACCGAGCAAGCATTTCGGGTGGTTCTGCAAGAAGTTCCGAACCCTGCCGACAATACAGATGGGATTAAAGTCACACTGGCATTGAGCCTACCCTTATTTGCTGAAGCCACTAACTTGCCCGTCAGTCGTTTGGACTGGGAGCTTCAAAGCGAAGAATCCGGCCATCAAATTCAGTTGAAAAATTTGGGAAATCGACATCAGCGTTTTACCTTTTTTAAGGTGACTGACGCAGAACAACGCGTCCTTCTGGAGGCCAGCCGCTTACTTTACGTACTGCCCGGACAGCAGCATGCCATTCCACTCCCCATAGCGCCCTCTGCGTATCCGCTGCAGGTTGAAACGCTGTCGGACCAAGGCAAACAAGTCCAAGTACTTTCAGCACCCACTAGCTAATGGACAGCCTACCCGCCCCTATCTGGTTTGACCGCGAGTGCCAAGAGACACTCAGTGCTGGTATCCAGCTAGTAGCGATTGAACGTGAGGCAGAGACTGAACCGATCATGGGCAGAATCCGCATGGATGAGCAGGGCAAGGTGTGGCTTTCCGAGCGTGATTACCTAGCGTGGACCGGACTTAGCGTGCTACCCGGTGAAACCCTAAAGACAGCCGACGGGCAGTGGTATTTGTTAAGTGCTATCCCCCATCGTGTGGATGCGTGCACCATGCGCCTTCAGCTCGCCGCCCAGCTGCCCCGACGGCATTACACAAACCAAGAGCCGTTTAATACGGTAACCCTTCCCAACGCCGTGGGAGGCTTTGTCAATTTAGATACTTTTGCTTTCCAAACCCAGAATCAACCTGTCCGTCTGGCGACCCAAGCAGGCTTTAGCCTCAGCACACTCGGCGGACTATGGCATTCGAATCATGTATTTCTTCGTGAGGGTAGCCAGCGACTCAACAGCCAAGTGCGTTGGGATATCGCCAGCAACATGACGGCACTGAAAGTCGGCGATATTTTAAATAACAGCTTTGGCTTAAGCCCCAATGTACGCTTTGGAGGGCTTTCTTGGGGCAGTGACTTTAGTCAACGCCCCGAAGTTGCCACCTATCCTTTACCCAGCTTTCGGGGCGAAGCCACATTGCCGTCCAGCGCCGAACTCTATATTGATGGCCAACTTCGCCAAAGCAATCGCTTAAGCTCAGGCCCATATGCTTTAGATACGCAGACAGGCATTAACGGCGCTGGCGACATTCAGGTCATTGTTAAAGATAGCTTGGGTCGAGAAACCCGCATCAGCCAGCCCTTTTATACCAGCCCCAAATTGCTTCGCGCCGGGCTACGTGACTATCACATTGATATCGGACGACTGCGCGAAGGCTTTGCCACCCAGAACGACACCTACACATCCGGCTTCCTTAGCGCGCGTTTGCGTCAGGGAACGGAAGACTCAGGCACCTGGGGTATTCGTGCGGACTGGCAGCATCAACGCGAAAGCCTGCAAGGCGAATGGCTCATGAGCCATGCACGCTGGGGGCTTTTCCAAACCGGCTGGGGTCTCTCCCACGACAACGATCTCGGCTGGGGCCAACACGCACTCGCTGGCTATGAATGGTTATCACAGCGCGGAAACATTCAAATTCAGGGCAGCGTCTCAAGCCCTGAGTTCATTGAGCTAGGCCGAGATCCGGGCGCAGTGGCACGTAGCCTTCGAGCCCAAACCGGCTGGCGACTCACGCCCAACAGCAGCATTAGCCTAGGCTGGAGCGACGAGCAGCGCCGCGATCGCGATAGCATTCGCTTAACGACAGCGTCTTGGCATCAGAGCCTAAACTCTGACCGCCAGCTGTACCTCAGCCTGATTCACAGCCCGAGCTTCGGCCTCAACAGCAGCGTAGGGATGAGCCAACGCCTTAACTCCAGCTGGCAAAGCGATGTACAACTTACACAGCGCGACCCCGATGGTTTTGGTCTGCAATTGAATGTGTCGTGGCAGCCCCAAGCATCTGCCTGGAGCGGGCGAATTGCCAGTGAAGTTCGGCAGCATGAGCTGGTTAACCAAGCCAACCTGCAGTTTCTAGGTGACCATGGGAACATCCGCATGGGGCTCGGCGATCGCAATGGCGTGACGAGCGCCCAAACGAGCATCTCCACAGCATTCGCTTGGGTGCCCGGAAATGTGTTTTGGAGCAAGCCCATCCCTCAGGGTTTTCTGGTCGTTGATACCGGCATGCCCCAGGTGACTGTCTATGCCAACAATCAGCCCAGCGGCAAAACCGATCGGCATGGCCAACGCCTGCTCACCGACATCTGGCCGTATCAAACCTTACCCATCCGATTGGGCTGGGAGGACCTGCCTATGAGCCTTCAGCTAGGCGAAATGGAAAGCCTGGTTCGCCCACCTCGCGGCATTGCCGCATTACGCTTAGCTCGCTCAGACCCCCAATATAGCGAGGCATGGCAGGCACTACTTAGTACGGGAGAGCCGCTGCCGACCGGCAGCAGCCTGAGCGTGCATGGCGAGACGGCCACGCTACCCAGCGGACTCGATGGCTTAATCTACGTGCCGGCGCGGTGGCGAAGCCAAATGCTCAGCGTGATGCTGCCCGATAATCGCCAATGCACCATAGACACCCTTCCACCGGGTCACTCGACAGGAGTGCTCACATGCCAGCTCGCGCAATGAAACGCGTCAGTACGGCGGTATTGTTGCTAAGCCTTTGCGGCCAAGGCCACGCGCTTACTTGCTCAGCAAGCACACCCAGCTTAGCCTTTGGTAGTTATAGTGGCACCCTAGGTATTGCCACGGACAGCCAAACCACCTTAACTGTGACCTGCTCATCCTTTATCAGCATTTTGGTGAGTTACTCCATTTCGCTTTCGGCAGGTAACAGCGGCAACTCCGCTGCCCGCGAGCTACGCCAAAGCGCCAATATTTTAAACTACAACCTATACTCAGACCCTCTCCGTTCCTCGGTCTGGGGATCTGGGGGCAGCTCGGTATCAGATAGCTTTTTACTGAGCATTTTAGGGATTGGCGTAAACCGGCTTTACCCCATTTATGGGCGCATTCCCGCCGGGCAGATCAACGCCCCTTCTGGCAGTTACAGTGACACCATTACCGTGACCGTTGCGTATTAGCACGCTTGAACGGTAGTCGCAGGCGGCGTTGGCTGATAGCATTCGCGGATTCTTTTGCTCAATAGTTTCCTCCTCATGGAATTCAAAGACATCCTGAACCTCGTCAAAGACGATTTTGCTGCCGTTGATGCCTGCATTTCGGCCAACCTGCAATCTCGCGTACCACTGGTCAGCGAAGTCGGTGAATACATTGTGCAAAGTGGCGGCAAACGTTTGCGCCCGCTGGTAAGCCTGTTAATGGCTCGCGCTTGCGGCTACACCGGCAGTGCACATATTGATGTCGCAGCCATCATCGAAATGCTGCATACCGCCACCCTGCTGCATGACGATGTTGTGGATGAGTCCTCGCTGCGTCGCGGCCGCCCAACGGTCAATGCCCACTGGGGCAATGCCACCGCCGTCTTGGTCGGCGATTATCTAGTGTCCCGTGCCTTCCAAATGATTGCGCGCCTGCAACGCCAAGCTATTTTCGACATCATGTCGGATGGCACCTGCGTGATTGCCGAGGGCGAAGTTCTGCAGTTGATCAATCAGCATGACCCCGACACTACAGAAGCGCGCTATTTAGAAGTGATTTACGGCAAGACTGCGAAGATGTTTGAGGCCGCCGCAGAATGCTCGGCATCGCTGACCGGCGATCAATGGCGTGCCGTTTCGGTCACCTATGCTCGCCACCTAGGCGCTGCCTTCCAAATCATTGATGACGTGCTGGACTACACCAGTAGCGCCGATGTCATGGGCAAAAATGTGGGCGATGACCTCGCTGAAGGTAAGCCTACGCTGCCTCTCATTCGTGCCATGGCCGTGGCCAGCGCCAACGAGGCCGATATGGTGCGCAATGCCATCCGAACGGGCGGCCTTGACCACCTGCAAGAGATCATCCAGCTGGTTCAGCGCTGTGGCGCACTCGACTACAGCCTAGCTCGAGCTCAGGCCGAAGCTGAGGCCGCTGTAGCCGCCGTTGCCTGCCTCCCCGACACACCGCATCGCGCCGCTCTGCAAGGCCTGGCCAGACTCTCGGTTGCTAGAAACGCCTAATTTCAGGTATTTCTCAGGCAAAAAAACGGGGATCGATGTTGCTGACCCCCGCTTTTCATCACATCTGAAGTGACACTGCCAAATTCAAAACTTAGTGTGCATGTGCATTGGATGCACCTAGCCCTGTGTTCTGCCTCACATACAGCTCTGTCCACTTTTCTTCTGAACGACGGTCACGTCCCCATAATAGCGATCCAAAAATTACCGCTAAAAAACCTAATGGAATGGAGATAATCCCTGGATTTTTAAGCTTGATCAACGGCTCTTCTAAACCCATCATTGATGTCGTTTTGTCAGCATACTTAATCAGATCTTCCTCAGCTTTCGTGACATCTTTCTCCAACTTGGCCAATGCCTTTGTTGTCGTCACACGTGCACTTCCAATCAAAGCAGCATCTGTCAGTTTGGCTTCAAAGCCCGCCCGTTTAGCCGGCGCTTCGGCTATCAATTTTGTGGCATCCGCCTTAACTTTTAGTGGGTAGGTCATATTAGGCGACACCATCACTAATGCAATCGCGGAGACTGTCCCAATGATCATCCCCGCCATAATGCCGCCCGTATTGCAGCGCTTCCAATACAATGTCAGCAGCACACACGGCAGATTTGCCGAAGCCGCAACCGCAAAGGCCAGCGCCACCAGATGCGCCACATTCTGACCCTTGGCCGCGATGCCGATGGCAATCGCCATGGCACCCACGATGACGGTGGAAATACGTGCAGCCTTAACCTGCTCCGCCGAAGTTGCATGCTCCCCGCGAATCACGCCGACATAGATGTCATGCGCCATCGCCGAGGCTGCAGCGAGTACCAGCCCGGCAACCACGGCCACAATCGTGGCAAAGGCCACCGCTGCCACAAAAGCCAGCATGAAGTTACCCATCATGGAGTCGGCGCCACCCCCTAAATACTGCGCTAACAGGGGTGCAGCCATGTTGCCACCCTTATCAATGAGCGCAATGTCTGCCGCGCCAACATGAATGGCTGCTCCCATACCCAAGAACAGTGTCAGCACGTAGAAGCCGCCAATAATGGCCATAGCCCAAATGACAGACTTACGCGCTTCCTGAGCATTTGGTACCGTAAAAAAGCGCATCAAAATGTGAGGCAGACCCGCCGTACCAAAGACAAGTGCCATGCCCAAGGAAATCTGGTCCAGTGGGTCTTTAAGGTATAGGCCAGGCTCCAAAAAGCGTTGCCCTAGCTCCGCTGGCGACATGGTCTCGGCACTATCACCCAATAGCTTTGCTACTTGCCCTTGTACTTTTGCATCCCCCACAACCGCCGTTAAAAACTCAGGGAGGCTAAAGCCGTAGGGAGCCCAGACCAGCATGACAAGAATGATTGACGCAATGACTAACAAAATCGCTTTGATGATTTGAACATACGTAGTGGCCACCATGCCGCCAAAAAGTACGTAAGCCAACATCAGCACACCCACTGCCATTACCGATATCTCATAGTCGATACCGATCAGCGTTTTCACCAACACGCCACCACCCACCATTTGCGCAGTCAGGTAAAACGTAGACACCGTAATCACGGAGATCGCACCGACCACCCGTGTTTTTTTCGGATCATTTCGATAAGCCAGGATATCGGCCAGGGTGTATTTACCAATATTTCGGCAAGGCTCGGCAATCACCAGCAGCACCGTAATATAGGCCACCAACCAGCCCACAGAGTACATAAATCCGTCGTAGCCGTAGAGGGAGATCAGCCCTGCAATACCTAGGAAAGAAGCCGCAGAGAGATAGTCTCCTGCAATGGCCCAGCCATTTTGTAGGCCAGATATGCCTCCGCCGGCGGTATAGAAATCGGATGCTGAATGCACCTTTTTTGATGCCATGTAAGTGACAAACATCGTCAGCATAATGATGGCGCCGAACACCATAAACGTCATCAGACGATACTCTGGCGCAACAGCACCTTCAGCAGCCCAAGCCAAGGTAGGAACGCCCAATGCCAGCAATCCACCCATTAACAGACTTTTATTCATTTGCTTGCCTCCGCGTCAGCAACAATTTTGGCTGCCAGTACATCAAACTCTTTATTAGCAATTCGGGAATAAATGACCGCTACCGTCCACGCCACGACAAACTCAGACAATGCGAAGACGAGTCCTACATTTACCGGCCCCCATATTTGTCGTTTAAATAAATCTTGGTAATAAGCCGCACCCAGCGGTAAAAGAAAGTAGTAGCAGACTGAGAACAACATGAGTCCGGAAAGAACAACCCGCTTCCGAGCCACAAGCTGCTTAAATTTTGGGCTTTCGGCTATCGCCTCCCAATCATGGTTTTTAGACATCTCGTGCTCCTTATCTTTTAAACGAGTGTGTATTGCGCGAGTCTTTAAAGGTTCTGGAACCAAAATCAGGCTGAGAACTACGTAGCCATACAAACGAGACTATGCTTTACAGAAAAATTCGCTACACGACTTTTGGCTAAGATAAAAAAAAGCCACCCGAAGGTGGCTTTGGCTCAGTCGAGTACTTTATCGGCGCGGTGGCGGGCGACGCCCTGCATTGCCCGTGGAGCCGCCGGGCCTAGGCTTGCGCGGCGCAGGTTCAGCGCCACTGGCGCCATGAATCACCTTCACTTCAGCGATTTCAGCTAAAAGCTCTTCCGGTGGACGCACACAGTCCAGCTTGCGACCAATCGCTTTTTCCAGCTCAGGAATGAGGTGGCCATCATCCTCACAGGCGAAGCTAATACTCGTGCCCAAGGTGCCAGCACGACCTGTTCGACCGATACGGTGCACATAGTCATCGGGCTGCTCTGGCAAGGTGAAGTTCACAACATGGCTAACGCCATCCACATGAATGCCACGGCCTGCCACATCAGTCGCCACCAAGATACTGATCTTACCTTCGCGGAAATTCTCTAAGGTCTTGACCCGCTTTTCCTGCGGCACATCGCCAGAGAGCAATGCACAAGACACATTGTGTGCCTTCAAAATGTCCGTCAGACGGCGGGTCTGATCGCGGCGATTGGCAAACACCATCACGCGCTCCAGTTTTTGCTGCGTGATGAGGTTGAGCAACAGAGGAATTTTTTGCTCGGTAGTCACGATGTAGACTTTTTGCTCGACCAAGGCATTGGTGGCGTGCTCTTGCTCAATCTCTACCGTGACAGGATGGTAGGTCCACTGCCCGGCCAAGTTCATCACATCCGGGGTGAAGGTGGCGGAGAACAACAATGTTTGACGATGGGTCTTGGGCGGCGTCAGGCGAACAATGCGCTTCACGTCAGGAATAAAGCCCATGTCCAACATGCGATCGGCTTCATCAATCACCAGCAGCTCAACTTGATCGAGATAGATCTCTTGCTTGTTAGCAAAATCAATCAGCCGTCCTGGCGTGGCCACAATGATATCGACTGGCGCTGCCGCGAGCTGCTTACGCTGCTTCTCGTAGTCCATGCCGCCCACTAGTGTGACGACGGAGAGACCGGCGTACTTACCCAGATCCGCTGCATCTTTGGCAATTTGCAATGCCAGCTCACGCGTTGGCGCTAAAACCAAGGCGCGCGGCTCGCCTAAACAACGCTCATCGGAAGGCGGGTTCTTCAGCAGATCGGCAATTACCGTAATTAAGAAAGCGGCGGTTTTTCCGGTACCCGTTTGGGCACGACCAATGGCGTCGTGACCAGCCAAGGTGAAACGCAAAACACGCCCCTGAATGGGCGTGCAGTACTCGAAGCCAAGATCGGTCACCGCCTGCAAAATGGCAGACGGCACAGGAAGCTCGTTGAAGCGTACTTTGATCAACTCAGGCTGTGGCAGCGCCTCAGCCTCTACGGCAGGAGTTTCTATGGACATGTCGAGCTCATCGATAGTCATGTCAGATCATCTGCACATCGTCAGCTTGCAAGCCCTTATCACCGCGCTTTAGGAAGAACTCGACGCGCTCGCCCTCACGCAATGTACGGTGGCCTTCGCCGCGAATCGCACGGTAGTGCACAAACACATCATCGCCGTTATCGCGGGTAATAAAGCCAAAGCCTTTATTGGCGTTGAACCATTTGACCGAGCCTTGCTCACGCGGCCCTTTAACACGAATCGTGCGGCTAGGAATGCTTAAGACCAGCAAGATCAGCGCAGGCAACAGCACCAGAATTACCGATGGGATTTGTGCAGAAACACCGCCGTCTTGTGACGCTAAGGAGGCCAAAACGACGGCAGCAACGCCCGTAGCCTGCAGCGTTAAGGTCAAACGAATGGTTCGGCAGCGCTTTAAATTGCGTGCGCACCAGAAAAACAGCGGCGCCATGCTAAGTTCAGCAACGGCCAACAAGCGAACAGCAAACTCACTGTTTGCATCAATCGGAAGAGAAAAAGCGAGGGGGAAAAACTTGAGCCAGAGGCTCGGGGCTACCAACATGAAGAGGCCGCTTAGGGCATAGCCCAGACCCATCAAGGAAAAAAGCAGCGCAAGACCTTGTTTGCTACGCATGAAAAAGACTCGACACACTGAGCTCGGTTGGGCATCGGGCCAACACGCTACCAATACCAATAGCCGAGAATGACAGGTTGAGCCCGGCTCCCGATGCAGCAAAAATAAAAAAAGCGGGTAAGCCCGCTATTTGGGTTTTGTGGTGAGCCCGAAGGCTCACCACAAAAGGTGCATCAATCCAGCGGCAGAACGTCTTCGGCTTGGAAGCCCTTCTGACCCTTGACGACGCTGAATTCGACCTTCTGGCCGTCCCGCAGGGAGCGGTGACCGTCACCACGGATGGCGCGGAAGTGGACGAAAACATCTTCACCAGCTTGACGCTGAATGAAACCAAAACCCTTGGCATCGTTGAACCACTTCACGGTGCCTTGCTCACGTTGCGACATAATCAACCTCAAAAAACTCTGTATCGGATAGCCGTGTGGCGGCCATCAAACTTTGGCGCATGATAAAACATAGCGTTACGAGGTGATGATGCCCACGGGCGAATTGATTAAACACGGAAAGATAGTCGAGTGCAAGCAAGTCGCGCATATTTTGTCAAGCCATCCAATTCAACCAAACATGGTCTAGCAATAATGCTGCAAACAAACCTAAGAGATAGACCAATGAAAAACCAAAGGTTTTCATGGCCTGCCCCGGCTTGTCCGTCGTTTTTAATATCCATGCCTCGCGCGCAAATAGAAAAGCAAAGAGGCACGCTCCGACGAGATAAATAATCCCACTCATACCGACCAAATAAGGCAAGAGTGTCACTAAGCCCAACAACACGGTGTAATACCAAACCAGTTGCTTCGTGAGCTCAATCCCATGCGTAACGGGCAACATCGGAATTCCCGCCTTGGCATACTCGTCGCGCCGGTGAATCGCTAATGCCCAAAAATGCGGCGGCGTCCAAACAAAAATAATGAGGACTAATAACCAGGCGTGCGGCGACATTTCACCCGTAACGGCCGTCCAGCCGAGTAATGGCGGCAATGCACCGGAGAGCCCGCCAATGACAATATTCTGCGGCGTTGCACGCTTCAAATAGCGGGTATAGATGCCAGCATAGCCCACCATACCCAGTGCCGTGAGCCATGCAGTGAGTGGGTTCACCCAAAGCGTTAACACGACCATGGATACGATAGCCAGAAAGCCGGCCCAAGCCAGGGCAGCAGAGCCTTGCATTTGCCCTTGAACCAACGGGCGATGTTGCGTGCGGGTCATCACCGCATCAATTTGCTGATCGACCCACTGATTAATGACCGCCGCAGAGGCCATACCAGCCCACAGCCCAACAATCGCTGCCATGTACTGCCAAACGGGTAAGCGTTCATGAGGCGCCAAAACCATGCCCACCAATGCTGTGACCATTAACATGGCCACTACACGCGGCTTGGTTAATGCCCAATATTCACGCCACATGGGCGTTGCATTCACTACGGGCAATGTCGACATCTCAACCTCTTAACTTATTATTTTCTTGGTGGACGGCAAACGCGAGCGCCACCAGTATTTGAAGGAATACAGCCGCCCATACGTTATGCGCCACGGCGTTCCATAAGGGAAGCTGGAATAGCACGTTCGCGGCACCTAAGCCCACCTGAATGAGCAGCGCACCCGCAATCACCCAGGCAAACGTACGATAGCGAGCGGTTGCGGCTTTTCTGAGCAATTGCGTGACCAGCATGAGTACGGTAGCGACCACAACGAAAGCGCCTACGCGATGCGCGACATGAATGGTTACTTTGGAGGCTGCGTCTAGGTGCGGTGCGAATTCATAATTAAGATCATCTACATGCGTAAGACTGAAGGCATCACGCCATTGCAAGAGTGCCGGCCAACCGGTCTGGCAAATCGGCAACTCCGTGCACACGGTAGCGGCGTAATTTGATGCCGTCCAACCGCCCAACATAATTTGCCCTACCACTACGGCGACCGCGAGATATACCCAAAAGCGTATTCGCCGAATCCCTTCATCCCCCGTTCGCGGAAAAGCCTGGCTTAGACGCAAGTAAAGTAAGAACAATACTGTGAGCGTGCTAAAGCCCAACAGCAAGTGGGCGGTAACAACCGGGGGATAGAGCTTTTCAGTCACAGTGAGCGCGCCAAAAGCACCTTGTGTACACACTAGCGCCAGCAAAAACAGGCCATGACGCCAAGGCAAGGTCGTCGCGCGACGTTGAGCAAACATCCACGTCGAAAGCAGCAGTATGAGCAGCCCGATTGCACTGGCAAAGTAACGATGAATCGTCTCAGGCCATGCTTTTTCGGGCACCACCATTTGGCCCGGATACAAGGCGTCCGCGCGAGCCAGCGCCTCTGCTGAGCTGGGTACTGTGAAATGGCCGTAGCAAGTGGGCCAGTCAGGGCAGCCCAAACCTGCATCACGTAAACGCGTCCACGCCCCCAGAAGGATTACCGTGAGCGTTAGCAGGATTGCGAATTGAGCCACTCGTTTTAGTGTGGAGTGATTTACGTTAGCCAATGCGGGATGCCTTCAACAGTTTCTTCAGGTCGTCGAGTAAGTTTTGCGCGCTAATCAAGGCGTCTGGCGCTGTTAACGGCGGCTCATATCGCAACATGATCCACCCTTGAGGGTCCATGATCATCCACGGGGAGCGCGCAGACTGATTCAAACCCAATGCCTTTAGCGACGCTTGCTGCACGGTCACTAAGTGAATCTCACTAGAGGCCGGAGGCAATGCAATGGACGCACTGCGCTCTGTTTTAATTAATAACAGTCCGACGCGCCCTCGCTCTTTACCCAGCGTTTCCTGCAAGCGCGTCAACGTAGTTATCGACTGCGCACAATCCGCCATGCACTGCTCAGGCAAAACATAACTTAACCACCAACGGCCATTCAAAGCCTGCTGATCGGTGACAGGAAAGCTCTCCCGTAAAGCCACTGGGGGCGTGAATAATTGCCCCTTATTCGTTTTACCGCCGCCGATCCAGTGCAGATCGTATGCCAGCTGACCGATAAAAAATGGCAAGGTAAAGCTAAGCAACAAGGCGATCACAACCCAGCGCGAAGCGCCCTTTTGCTTATTCAATGTGGACACTGACGATGAGCGCCGAGCTAAATGCCACCAACATAAGCACCAGGTAATGGCCAATGCCAACCACTGAAACGCATAGGCTCGGTGCTTGTCTGGTCCGATTTTCTGAGTTTCTGTTGGGCGCCAGTCCCGCAGATAACCCAAGCCCTTCTGTTCCGGGCTCAGTCGCACCACCCAAGGCAGTAACTCAGTCTGGCAGCGGGCTTGCCACTCTGCTAAATCGACACGCCCCACACGCCACAACCCGTTAAGCATTTCTGCGCCTCCCGCCGTATAAAATTGTCCTGGCTTTTGAATATCGCCCATCACGACGGCCTGCTCTTTCAATGCTTCTGGTACGGCAGGCCCTTGCTGGCGATCGCTGGGCAACCAGCCTAAATTCACCAAAACCGCCTGCCGGCTGTTATCCAAGCGAAATAATTGATGCAGCTGATAGCCCGTTTTTCCATTCACCGGCTGGTTATCTAGAGCAACTCGGCACTGAGGCTCAAAGCGGCCCGATAGCTTCACTCGTTGGCCAGACTGCCACAATCGGCTCTTATGGCCATCCAGCCACATCACATCCGTCTGCGCCGAAAGCGCCTGCACTTTAATCCATCGCTCTTTTTCTGCGGCGCGCTGCCATTGCCAGGCCGAAAGCGATAGCAGCAATGCCGCACCCAGTATCACAACAATGATCCACACCAACGATCTACCGTTCGTCTTTACGGCCATGACAGCTCGCTCAGACAACTTATACTGGGCTTCCACTTTGTCATGTCTGGAGTCACATTTTGGCCATTAAAATTGTCATTCTGCTCGCGTTAGGCCTAGTTGTTTGGCAGCTTGCTTCGGCGCTGAAAGCTTTGTCACGCGGCGCTGAGGGCGACCCTCAGCGCATGTTACAGGCGCTAAAAATGCGGGTTGTGTGGTCGATTGTCATTGTCGCTTCGCTGTTTGTACTGGGCGCCTTTGGTGTCATCGATCCACACGGACTGTGACGCAGACTTACAACCAATAAACCACGACGAACAAGAACAGCCAGACCACATCCACAAAATGCCAATACCAAGCAGCCGCCTCGAAAGCGAAGTGGTTGCTTGGTGTTAAATGCCCCTTATGCGTTCGCAACGCCATCACGATCAACATGATGGTACCGATGGTCACGTGCAGGCCGTGAAAGCCTGTCAGCATATAAAAGGTAGAGCCATACATGCCGGACTGCAGCGTTAACCCCATTTCCGCATAGGCATGGTGATACTCGAGCACCTGGCAGCCCAAGAAAGTGAGACCTAAAGCAGCCGTGATACATAGGAACAGCAGCTGACGACGGCGCTCGCCCACGAGTAGCGCATGATGAGCAATCGTCAGAGTCACCGAAGATGTTAACAAAAGCACCGTATTCACAAACGGCAGACCCCAAGGGCCCATGGCTTGAGTAGTCTCGCCACTGGGCATCTTGACCAAAGGCCAGAGCGCCTGGAACTGTGGCCACAAAAGTTCATGCGTCATGCCACCTTTGCCTTCTCCGCCCAGCCACGGCACGCTCAGCACGCGAGCATAGAAAAGAGCACCAAAGAAGGCGGCGAAAAACATGACTTCAGAAAAAATAAACCAAGTCATACCTTGGCGGTAAGACACATCCATCTGTGCCGAATTGCGATTACCTAAACTTTCGCGAACCGTGTCGCGAAACCAGAGGTACATCAGCACAAATAGGCCGACCAAACCCAAGGGCAGCAAGAAATTCAGATGGCCTTCATTCGCCGCAATACCTGACAAGCTATGGCTTTGAACTGTATTGCCCGCGCCAATCACCAGAATGAAAAGCACGAGAGAGCCCATGATGGGCCACGGGCTGCTTTCAGGCACGTAATACGCGGAGGGTTTATCCGTCTGCTTCAGTGTTTCTTGTGGCGATGACATGCAACACTCCTTACTAGCAACGAGCTTAGTCGTTAGATTTTTTGCTCAATATCGGGCTGGCGATAAAAGCGATAGGCAAGCGTGATGGTTTTAATGTTTTTCGGCAGCGCGGGATCGATGTAAAGAACCACCGGCATCTCAACCACTTGCCCTGCCGCCAAGGTTTGTTGCTCAAAACAAAAACACTGTGTTTTTTTCACAAACGCCGTGCCTGCCGCCGGTGAAATTGAGGGAATCGCTCGCCCTATCACCGCTTTATCAGACAGGTTTTCAACTTGAAAACTGACGCGATGAATTTGACCTGGATGCACATCTACCGAGGTGAGATTGCCGCGAAAGGTCCACGGCAGCCCGGCATCCACGGAGGTCACAAACTCTAGTGTCACCGTGCGATCTAAGTCTGCTTCCGGCTTTGCCTGTGCATTCGCGAGTGACGGTTTCCCATTCAAACCCGTCAGCTCGCAGAACACGCGGTAAATGGGCGGCATAGCGAACACAGCGAACGCAAACATGCCGACCACACCAATAGCCAGCCAGCGCAACTGGCGGCTTTGGGCTGATGGGCTAGGTTTGCGATCCATGAGTTACTTAATCTCTGGCGGCTGAGTAAAGCTGTGATAGGGCGCAGGGCTGGGCAGTGTCCACTCAAGACCTTCTTGCGCCTCCCACGGATTAGCACTCGCTTTTGGCTGACGCTTGATGGTGAACAACACCGCCAAGAAGAACAGCTGGCTGGCACCGAACCAGAAACCACCAATCGAGATCCAGAAGTTCAAGTCAGCGAACTGCATGGAGTAGTCGGCGTAACGACGCGGCATGCCCGCAAGACCCACGAAGTGCATCGGGAAGAAGAGCAGGTTCACCGACAGCAATGAGCTCCAGAAGTGCAGTTGAGCCAGCTTGGTATTGAACATGTGGCCGGACCATTTCGGTAGCCAATAGTAGGCGCCGGCAAAAATCGCAAACAGCGAACCAGTGACTAACACATAGTGGAAATGCGCCACCACAAAGTAAGTATCTTGGTACTGATAATCTGCTGGCGTGATGGCCAGCATCAGGCCCGAGAAGCCGCCAATGGTGAACAACACCACGAAGGCGATGGCGAACAGCATCGGCACTTCAAAGGTCATGGAGCCGCGCCACATGGTGGCAACCCAGTTGAAGACTTTCACGCCCGTTGGCACTGAAATCAGCATGGTCATGTACATGTAAAACAGCGAGCCCGCCAAGGGTAGCCCGGTGGTGAACATGTGGTGAGCCCAAACCACGAATGACAGCAACGCGATGGAGGCCGTGGCGTACACCATGGAGGGGTAACCAAAAAGCTGCTTGCGTGCGAAGACCGGAATAATAGCCGAGACGATCCCGAAAGAAGGCAGGATCATGATGTAGACCTCGGGATGCCCGAAGAACCAGAAAATATGCTGGAACATCACGGGGTCACCGCCACCAGCGGCATCGAAGAAGCTGGTACCGAAATGACGATCGGTGAGCATCATGGTGACCACGCCCGCCAGCACCGGCATCACGGCAATAAGCAGGAAGGCGGTAATCAACCAGGTCCAAACAAACAGGGGCATCTTCATCAAGGTCATGCCGGGAGCACGCAAGTTGAAGATGGTAACGACGACGTTAATCGCACCCAGAATGGACGAGATGCCCATTAAGTGAACTGAGAAGATAAAGAAGTCTGTGCTGGCCGGACCATAGGTCGTGGACAGCGGCGCATAGAAGGTCCAACCAAAATTCGGAGCAGACCCCATGCCCAAAACCGACATCACCACCGATCCAATCAGGATGGCGAAGGCAAAAGGCAGCAACCAGAACGAGAAGTTATTCAGACGTGGCAGCGCCATATCCGGCGCACCGATCATCATGGGCACCATCCAGTTTGCGAAGCCGGTAAAGGCCGGCATGATGGCGCCAAAGACCATCAGCAAGCCGTGCACGGTCGTCATCTGGTTAAAGAAGTCGGGCTGCACCAGCTGCATGCCGGGATACATCAACTCCGCGCGAATTACCATCGCCGCTAAGCCACCGCAAAGCAGCATCAGCAGTGCAAAGACCAAATACATCGTGCCGATGTCTTTATGGTTGGTGGTGGTAAACATGCGCAGCAAAAAGGGTTTCAATGGCGCGTGATGCCCATGATCATCATGGCCTTCTGCGGCCGTGCTGTGTGACATAGCTTCTGCGCTCATTTAGCAAACTCCGAAGGCTGTACCAGATCACCTGTGGCATTACCCCAGGCATTACGTTCATAAGTCGTGACCGCAGCCATTTCGCGCGGCGTTAAGATGGCTTTCCAGGCTGGCATGGCATTTTTGCCATTCAGAATGATGTTGATGTGGTCTTGCAAATGCGCTTTTTCCACCGCGATTTTGCTGCCCTTAAGTGCAGGAAACATGGGCGGCAATCCCGCGCCACTGACTTGGTGACAGGCGGCACATCGAGCCACATACACGGCCTCACCCTCCTTCATGGCTACATCTAAGGACGGGTACTTATAGTCAACAGAAGCGGCTGCAGCCTTTGCATCCGCCTCGGCCTGGACCTTGGCACCTGCCAGCCACTGCTTGAAGTCCGCTTTTGTCTTTACTTCAACCACAATGGGCATAAAGGCGTGATCTTTGCCGCAGAGTTCAGCGCAACGGCCGCGATAAATCCCCTCTTTGCCCACCGGCACATCCACCCAAATTTCATTCACAAAGCCCGGCACTGCATCACGCTTTAGCGCAAAGTCAGGCACCCACCAAGCATGAATGACATCGTCTGCCGTAATCAGGAAACGGATTTTCTGGCCGCTTGGAATCACCAGTGGCTTATCCACTTCCAGCAAATAATTAGGGTGCGCCTTAAAGTCCGGCAAATTGCCTGCACCAAAGCCCTTACCCTGACGCTCGTATTGCTCACGCGGCGTAGAAAGCACGGAGTAGAAGGAGACTCCAACGCTCTTGTCATCATCGTAGGTGAGGTATTCGTAGTTCCATTTCCATTGCGAACCCGTGACACGAACCGTCATGCTCGAATCGCTGGTGTCATTCATAGCCACCAGCACTCGCGTGGCAGGAATGGCCATGCCAATCAAAATAATGAACGGAATGACGGTCCAAATAATTTCCACCATCGTGCTTTCATGAAAGTGCGCGGCCACTGCGCCCTTAGATTTTCGGTGATGCAGGATGGACCAAAACATCATGCCGAAAACGCCCAGACCAATGGCAATACAGACATACAGAATGGTGCGATGCAGATGGAAGACTTGCGAACTGATGTCGGTGACGCCCGGCGTCATATCCCATGAGCTAGAAGCAAGAAGCAGCGGCGACATGAATAACAACGGAACAGCTAAAAGCAGACGAACAATGACAGAACTCCGCATGCAACGGCCCTCGATTGGTGTCTGAACACGAGTGAGCTTTGCAACAGCCAGGGGCATTTCGGCCACGGTGTGCGCTCACCTCTATTTATATGCCCCGGAGAGTAGGCTTCTTAGGAGGGGCGTGTCCACTCAGTCACGTATTGAAAGGGTAAGCGAAACGATGGTTGGCAGGAGACTTCCGACGAAGGGTGGATATCCACGAATTTAGTCGTAACTTCATGGAATCGTCATGCTGCAGTCATTGCGAGCAACACGCGCATTCGGTAAGGTGGCGACCAAGAATGAACCGGCATTTTTCAGTGTTTAGTCGCTGTTTCGCCGAAATTAGCGCCAATCATTGCCGATTGTTTGGCCATTATTTAAGCCTTGGAATTTCGATATGCCTGCAATTTTGGTCGTCAATGGTCCGAACTTGAATTTACTCGGTCAGCGCGAGCCCGGCCTTTACGGCAGTGACACGCTAGACGCGATCAATAAACGCCTGCAAACGCAGGCCGAATCTGCCGGCATCAGCTTGGCCTGCTTTCAAAGCAACCATGAGGGTGCGCTGGTTGATCGCATTCATCAGGCCAGTCTCGATGGCACACGATTCATTCTGATTAACCCCGCAGCGTTTACTCACACGTCTGTCGCACTGCGCGACGCCCTGCTCGGGGTAAAAATTCCGTTTATTGAAGTGCACCTGTCAAATGTCCACGCGCGTGAGTCGTTTAGACAGCACTCTTTCCTTTCAGACAAAGCCGTCGGCGTGATTACCGGGCTAGGTGCGTTGGGCTACGAGCTAGCCCTGACCTATGCCCTGCGCGAGCTACGGACTGCACATTAATTTTATTGAGGAGCCATACATGGATATTCGCAAGATCAAAAAGCTGATTGAACTGGTAGAAGAATCAGGCATTGATGAGTTGGAAATTACCGAGGGCGAAGAGTCCGTTCGCATTGCTCGTAATCGTCCACAGCAAGCCCTGCACTACAGCCTGCCCAATGCCGCGCCAGCGCCTCAGCCAGCAACTTTTGCTGCCACACCAGCTCCTGCCGAACGCGATAGCGCAACCAAAGGCACTGCCGTGGCCGCCAGCGAACCCAGCACCACGGGCTTTGTGCAGCGCTCACCCATGGTTGGCACGTTCTATCGCTCACCGGCACCAGGCTCGGCGCGCTTTGCAGATGTGGGCAGTACCGTTAAAGCGGGTGACACGGTTTGCATCATTGAAGCCATGAAGATGATGAATCAAATTCAAGCCGACAAGTCTGGCGTCATCGAAAGCTTCTTGGTCGAGGACGGCCAACCGGTCGAGTTCGATCAGCCGCTCTTCACTATCGTCTAAGCGGAGATCACCCCTATGTTGGACAAGGTGGTCATCGCCAACCGTGGCGAGATTGCATTGCGTATCCTGCGTGCGTGTAAAGAGCTCGGCATCAAAACGGTGGCGGTTTACTCAAAAGCTGACCGCGACTTGCTGCATGTCCGTCTCGCCGATCAAACCGTGTGCATCGGACCGGCAGCCAGCAAGCAGTCTTACTTGAATATCCCGGCCATCATTTCCGCCGCCGAAGTCACCGGCGCTCAGGCCATTCATCCTGGCTACGGCTTTCTCGCCGAAAACGCCGATTTTGCTGAAGCCGTGGAAAAGTCCGGCTTTGCCTTTATCGGCCCGCGCGCTGAATCCATTCGCCTGATGGGCAATAAGGTCTCGGCGATCGTTGCCATGAAAGCCGCTGGCGTACCCACGGTGCCCGGCTCAGACGGTGCGGTAACGGCGGAAAACGCCATTGAAATGGCGAATTACATTGGTCTGCCCGTCATCATTAAAGCCGCTGCGGGTGGCGGTGGTCGCGGCATGCGCGTTGTGCATCATGAAGCGGATGTTCTTGAATCACTGATGGTGACCAAAGCCGAGGCAGGCGCGGCCTTTGGCGATGACACGGTGTATATGGAGAAATTCCTGCAACACCCGCGTCACGTTGAAATTCAAGTCATCGGCGATGGCGAAGGCAAAGCGATTCACCTTTACGACCGTGACTGCTCACTGCAACGTCGTCACCAAAAAGTGGTTGAGGAAGCACCGGCACCGCACATCCCGCAAAAATTGCGTGACGAGGTCTATGCCGCCTGTATACGGGCCTGCGAGCAAATCAAGTATCGCGGTGCGGGTACATTCGAGTTCCTATATGAAAACGAGCGTTTTTATTTCATTGAAATGAACACGCGCGTGCAGGTCGAGCATCCGGTCACGGAAATGGTGACCGGTATCGACATCATCAAGGAGCAGCTGCGTGTAGCAGCTGGGCTTGGTCTGTCGGTCACGCAAGACCAGATCAAGCTGCAAGGCCACGCCGTGGAAAGCCGCATCAACGCGGAAGACCCGAAGACCTTCATGCCCTGCCCCGGCAAGGTCAACTACTACCACGCGCCCGGCGGCCCCGGCATCCGCATGGATTCGCACTTGTATTCGGGTTACAGCGTGCCACCGAACTATGACTCGCTGATCGGCAAGCTGATTGCGCACGGCCCGACACGCGACATCGCGCTCAAGCGCCTGCACAACGCGCTCGACGAAATTGTCATTGACGGCATCAAGAGCAATATCACGCTACATCGCGATGTCATCCTGCAAGATCCGGCCTTCCTGGAAGGCGGCGTGGACATCCACCACCTCGAAAAGAAGCTCGGCCTGAGCTAAGCAGCCGATTTTGATGCCAGCGGGGTGATTTTGTCGCCCCGACTGGCTACAAAATCACCAACAAGACGACTACACTGCGCGTCCAGTTTTTTCGGAGGCCGTCATGTCCTGGCTGCAAATCAAGATCGAGACCCGCAAGGCCGACGCGCCCCGCTTTGAAGACCTGCTGGAGACCGCTGGCGCTGCCGCCGTGCTCATGGAAGACACTGGCGACCAACCGTTGCTGGAGCCACCACCCGGCGCACAGCCGCTCTGGGACGCCACCACCGTGGTCGGCCTGTTCGTGGTGGACTCGGAGATGGATGCTGTTGTCGACTTTCTCGAAGGCCAGCTCGGTCACGCCCTGCCGCCCCATCGCATCGAAGTGCTGGAAGACAAAGACTGGGAACGCGCGTGGATGGACAACTACCATCCCATGCGTTTCGGCGACCGCCTCTGGGTGGTACCGAGCTGGACACCACCGCCTCAACCCGACGCCATCAACCTGCTGCTCGATCCGGGCTTAGCCTTCGGCACCGGCACCCACCAAACCACCGCTCTCTGCATGGAATGGCTCGATGGCCTTGATCTGCAAGGCAAGGTCGTGGTCGATTACGGCTGCGGTTCGGGCATTCTGGCGGTCGCCGCCCTGCTGCTCGGTGCGCGTGAAGCTTGGTGCGTCGATCTCGACCCACAGGCGCTGACCGCCACCCGTGACAACGCTGAGCGCAATGGTGTTGCAGATCGCGTTCGCGTCTTCATGCCCGAAGACATGCCAGCTGATTTCAATAACGGCGAAGGTGCCGATGTTGTCGTCGCCAATATTCTCGCTGGCCCGCTGGGCATGCTGGCACCGACGCTGACCAGTTTCCTCAAGCCCGGCGGCGATATCGCGTTGTCTGGCATCATCACCTCGCAAGTCGATGAGCTGCGCGAAATCTACGGCCAGTGGTGTGACATGGACGGACTCGGCATCAAGGATGAAGACTGGTGCCGATTGTCTGGCCGCAAGCGCATTGCGTGAGCGAAAAATGACGAGCCTGAACACATGACAGACCACCGCCCCGCCACTGATCGGCCAACGCTTGCACTCGACGCACTGGCTTTGCCGGTGCAGCTCGACCGCGCGCAGCCAGTGAAACGGCGCCGACGTTGGCTGGTCTTGGCGATGCTCGCTGCCTGCGTACTTGTGCTCGAAGGGCTTTGGCTGACTCAGGCTTTTTGGTTACAACAAGGTGCTGTTCGTAACGCACTGAATCCCCTTTTGGCCAGCACGCCCTATGAATTGTTGCGCCCGCAGGTAAAAGACGCCTGGCAAGTGACTGACTTAGGCTGGCGAGTCAGCGAGCAAGATCCGCATCGTTATCAGCTTGATGCCCGCCTTATCAATCGTGCGGATATCCTGCAGCCGTGGCCAACGCTGCGACTGAGCCTGCGTGACAGCTATGGCGTTCGCATCACCGCCCTCGACATAGCGCCACGCACCTACCTGGCAAAATCTTCTGGACTGTCTTCGCTGGCCAGTAGCGATCAACCCCTTCGTATCAGCCTGCCCATTCAATTGCTGGCGCGGGAAAACGGCACCTGGCCGGCCTACGCCGCCGTTGAGCTGAGTCCGCTGCCATGAACTGGCTGAAGCCACTGCACATCGGCCCCTACGCGATAGATGCGCCCTTGGCACTCGCCCCCATGGCCGGCGTTACTGACCGCCCGTTTCGCCAGCTTTGCCGTGAATTAGGCGCAGGGCATGTGGTGTCGGAAATGGTGTCGTCGGAGTCACGCCTGTGGCACACCAACAAATCCAAGTTCCGCATGGATCACAGCGGCGAACCCGGCCCCATCACGGTACAGATCGTGGGTTACGACCCCGACATGCTGGCCGATGCTGCGCGCCAAAATGTTGAGCGTGGCGCGCAAATCATCGACATCAACATGGGCTGTCCTGCGAAAAAAGTCTGTAACCGGCTCGCCGGTTCGGCACTCATGCAGGATGAGCCTTTGGTCGAGCGCATTCTCGCTGCCGTGGTCGCCGCCGTGGATGTGCCGGTGACACTGAAAATTCGTACTGGCTGGAATCGCGACAACCGTAATGGCCCGACCATCGCGCGCATTGCGGAGGATGCAGGGATCGCCATGTTGGCTGTGCATGGCCGCACGCGAGCCGACAAATACATGGGTGACGCTGAATACGACACCATTGCTGCCATTAAGCAGTCGGTCGGCATTCCCGTACTCGCAAATGGTGACATTACTTCACCGGAAAAAGCGCGGCGAGTCTTTGAGCACACTGGCTGCGATGGTATTATGGTCGGCCGGGGAGCTCACGGACGTCCGTGGCTCTTTCGCGAGATCCAACACTACCTTCGAACAAGCGACCTGCTACCGCCCCCTAATCTGGCGGAACAGCGCGATATCGTCTTGCGCCACCTCGGCAGCTTGCACGCGTTCTACGGCCCGGATCTCGGCGTGCGTTTCTCACGCAAGCACCTGGGCTGGTATGCCGACTATCTGCCGGAGGGCCAAGCGCTCAGCCGGCAGTTCAACACCCTGATTAATGCTGACCAGCAGATTCGGCTGGTGAGTGAGTATTTTTTGCGCCGAGCAGATAGCCGGTGGCCGGATGCCGCCGCTTGATGCCATTGACACGAGAGCACCACCCCATGGACATGTCCGTCATGAAGAAACCGCTGACCAGCACCAGCACCCGCCCCAACCAAAGCCTGCGCGACCATGTCGAGCTGGCCATGCGCAACTATTTCGCGCATCTGGATGGCGAACGCGCCAGCGAAGTCTACGAGATGGTTCTTGCCGAAGTAGAAACACCGCTGCTCGAAGTGGTACTGGAGTACACCCGTGGCAACCAAACCCGCGCCTCCGAAATTCTGGGCCTGAACCGCGGCACGCTGCGTAAAAAGCTTAAGCAACACGGCCTGATGAACTGAGGAAGCGACCATGACTCAACGCGTGCAGCGCGCTTTAATCAGCGTCTCCGACAAAACTGGCATTGTGGCATTTGCGCGTGAGCTGGCTGCCAGCGGCGTGCATCTGCTGTCTACCGGCGGCACCTTCAAACTGCTGCAACAAGAAGGCGTAGCCGTGACTGAAGTCTCGGACTACACCGGCTTTCCAGAAATGATGGATGGTCGCGTGAAAACGCTGCACCCGAAGATTCATGGCGGCATTCTCGGTCGTCGCGGTCAAGATGACGCGATCATGGCTGAGCACAACATCGGTGGCATCGATCTGGTGGTGGTTAACCTCTACCCGTTCGCGGCGACGGTCGCCAAAGCCGACTGCACACTGCCGGACGCCATTGAGAATATCGACATCGGCGGCCCTACCATGGTCCGTTCTGCGGCGAAAAACCACGCCCATGTCGGCATCGTGGTAAGTGCCAGTGACTATGATCGTGTGCTGGCAGAAGTGAAGGCCAGCGGTGGCCTGTCTTACGAAACGCGTTTCGACTTGGCGGTAAAAGCCTTCGAACACACCGCCGGCTACGACGGCATGATCGCCAATTACCTCGGCGGCTTAGTCGGCGCCACCAAGGGCGATCTCACGGCACGCGATACCTTTCCTCGCACCTTCAATACCCAGTTTTTCAAAGCGCAGGACCTGCGTTACGGCGAAAATCCACATCAGCGCGCTGCCTTCTATACAGAAGCCGCGCCGAAAGAAGCCTCGATTGCCACTGCTACGCAGCTTCAGGGCAAAGAGTTATCTTACAACAACATCGCCGATACCGATGCCGCGCTGGAGTGCGTGAAGAGCTTTGCCAAGCCAGCTTGCGTCATCGTGAAACATGCCAACCCCTGCGGCGTGTCTGTCGTGCTCGATGCCGAAGGCGGCATCCGTAAAGCGTACGACCTGGCCTACGCCACCGATCCGGAGTCGGCATTCGGCGGCATCATCGCGTTTAACCGTGAACTCGATGCCGACACCGCTCAGGCCATCGTCGATCGTCAATTTGTTGAAGTCATTATCGCTCCCAGCGTCACCGCTGAAGCGTTGGCCGTCACAGCGACTAAGCAGAATGTTCGTGTCTTGACCTGCGGCGCATTACCAGACATTACTTCGCGCAACGCGCAATGGGACTTTAAGCGCGTCACCGGCGGCCTGCTCGTGCAAGACCAAGACCTTGGCATGATCAAGGACACGGACTTGAAAATCGTGACCAAACGCGCCCCCACTGAAGCCGAGATCCATGATCTGATCTTTGCTTGGAAAGTGGCGAAGTACGTGAAGTCAAACGCCATTGTGTATGCGAAAAATCGCCAGACCGTGGGCGTAGGCGCCGGCCAGATGAGTCGCGTCAACTCCGCCCGCATCGCCGGCATTAAAGCGGAGCATGCTGGCCTGCAAGTGCAAGGCGCGGTCATGGCCTCGGACGCATTCTTCCCGTTCCGCGACGGCATTGATAACGCCGCCAAAGCAGGCATTGTGGCGATCATCCAACCGGGTGGCTCGATGCGGGATGCCGAGGTGATTGCTGCGGCTGATGAAGCCGGCATTGCCATGGTGTTTACTGGGATGCGCCATTTTAGGCACTGAGCTTTTTAGGGCCTCCGCGGTCAGGTGAGCTTATCTCTGGCAGGGAACGCCGCGAGTACGTCCTTGTAGGCTCTTGCGCGCCATCCATGGCGCGCAACGTCCCTGCCAGAGATAAGCCCGCCTGACCGCTCAGCGCTAAAGCTCAGGCTGGTGCATTAGCTCCAGTAGCGGAATAGTGACGACGACTCTGGATTGACCACGGGTGCGGGTGTGGGTGAGCACTGCTGGGATGTACTTGAGGCGGTCCCAAGCAGTGCTCACCCACACCCGCGTCCTCTCGAATAAGACTATGTGAGACTGCTAGATATGAAAATTCTGCTCCTCGGCTCCGGTGGCCGCGAACACGCCCTAGCATGGAAACTGGCACAGGATCCTCGTGTCGAAACCGTCTTCGTCGCCCCCGGTAATGCAGGCTCCGCCACCGAAGCTAAGTGCCGCAATGTCGCGCTAGATATCCTGGACAATGCCGCACTGGTTGCCTTCGCGCAGGCCGAAAACATCGCACTCACTGTAGTTGGTCCGGAAGCTCCACTGGTCAATGGCGTGGTTAATGCCTTCCGTGCGGCTGGCCTGAAAATCTGGGGGCCGACTCAGCATGCTGCCCAGCTCGAAGGCTCGAAAGCCTTTGCCAAAGATTTCCTCGCGCGCCAGAACATCCCTACCGCGTTCTACCAAGTCTTTACCGACACCGATGCCGCCCTCGCCTATGTTCGCGAAAAGGGTGCGCCCATCGTCATCAAGGCCGATGGCTTAGCCGCAGGCAAAGGTGTCATTGTGGCCATGACATTGGCAGAGGCTGAAGAAGCCATCATCGACATGCTCGCCAGTAACAAGTTCGGTTCGGCGGGTGCTCGCGTGGTCGTTGAGGAGTTTCTTGAGGGCGAAGAAGCATCCTTTATTGTTATGGTCGACGGCAAGAATGCCCTAGCGATGGCCACGAGTCAGGACCACAAGCGCATTGGCGATGCCGATACCGGCCCGAATACGGGCGGCATGGGCGCTTATTCCCCCGCGCCCGTGGTGACGCCTGAAGTGCATGCACGTGTCATGCGCGAAGTCATTATGCCGACGGTGAATGGCATGATCAGCGAAGGCCATCCCTATACCGGCTTTCTCTATGCTGGCTTGATGATTGATGACAACGGTGCGCCTAAGGTCATCGAATTTAACTGCCGTTTTGGCGACCCCGAAACACAACCGGTGATGATGCGACTGCGCAGCTCATTAGTTGCGCTCGTGGAAGCGGGCATTGCAGGCACCTTGGATCAAATCGAGGCTGACTGGGATCCACGCGCTGCGCTAGGCGTTGTGATGGCAGCGGGTGGCTATCCTGGCGACATTCGCAAGGGCGATGTCATTCATGGCTTGAGCCAAGAAGGTCAAGACGCCAAAGTCTTTCATGCCGGCACCGCCCTTCAAGATGGCCAAGTCGTCACCAGCGGTGGGCGCGTGCTGTGCGCGACTGGCCTCGGCGTGAGTGTCTTGGAGGCTCAGACCGCCGCCTACGCGGAAGTCGCGAAAATCCAATGGACTGGCGAATACCACCGCAATGACATTGGCTATCGCGCCGTGGCACGCGAACTCAGCAAATAAAGTACGGCAAAACCCGACGGTCACACGCCCGTCGCTTTGTACAGGCCGTTCATTGCAAGCCGATGCTATACTCTCGCGCTTGCAATTTCCTAACAGCATTGGCAATCGTTCGAGCGAGAAAATAAATGGATGAGGCACTGCGCAAAGCGGCGTTGGACTATCACGAGTTCCCGCAGCCCGGCAAAATTAACGTAACGCCCAGCAAACAACTGGTGAACCAGCGCGACCTTGCTCTCGCTTACTCACCCGGTGTGGCCGCGCCTTGCGAAGAAATTGCGCGTGACCCTTCCACTGTTTCTCGCTACACCGCGCGTGGCAATCTGGTTGCCGTGATTACCAACGGCACGGCCGTATTGGGCCTCGGTGACATCGGCCCCTTGGCGTCGAAACCCGTCATGGAAGGCAAAGGCGTGCTGTTCAAAAAGTTTGCGGGCATTGATGTGTTTGACATCGAAATCAATGAGCGCGACCCCGATAAGCTGGTCGATATTATTGCTTCGCTTGAGCCCACGTTTGGTGGCATCAACTTAGAAGACATTAAAGCGCCTGAATGTTTCTACATCGAAAAGAAGCTGCGCGAGCGCTGCAAAATTCCGGTGTTTCATGATGACCAACACGGCACATCCATCATTGTTGGTGCCGGCGTTCTCAACGCCCTGCTGCTGGTCAAGAAAGACATCGGCGATGTAAAAATCATTTGCTCCGGCGCCGGTGCAGCCGCAATTACCTGCTTGGACTTGCTGATTTCGCTCGGTGCCAAGCGTGAGAACATCTACGTCACCGACTCTAAAGGCGTTATTCACAGCGATCGCAGCGGCTTAGACGAGAGCAAGCAACGCTTTGCGCAAAAAACAGATGCGCGCACCTTAGCGGACCTATTCGTAGGCGCGGATGTCTTCATTGGCCTGTCGACAGCCGGCATCGTGAGCCAAGACATGGTCATGCAGATGAATGCTGACCCGATCATCTTCGCGCTGGCCAACCCAACTCCCGAAATTCTGCCAGAGCTGGTCAAGGCCGTGCGCTCCGACGCCATTATCGCCACGGGCCGTTCGGACTACCCGAACCAAGTCAACAATGCGCTCTGCTTCCCATACATTTTCCGTGGCGCACTGGACTCGGGTGCCAGCACCGTTAATGAAGCCATGAAAGTAGCCTGTGTGCGCGCAATCGCTCAGATGGCTCACGTGGAGTCTTCGGACTCGGCGGCCTACAGCGGCGAAGCCCGTCGCTTTGGTCGTGAGTATTTGATTCCTGGCCCGCTCGATCCACGCTTAATCATGGCGATTGCACCCGCCGTCGCCAAAGCGGCAATGGATTCGGGCATTGCGACTCGCCCCATCGCAGACTTTGATGCTTATCGCCAGCGTCTGTCCGAGTTCGTCTATAACTCGGCGTTCCTGATGAAGCCTGTTTTTGCGAAAGCAAAAGCGCAGCCACAAAAAATTGCCTACTGTGAAGGCGAAGATGATCGCGTGCTGCGTGCCGTTCAAATCGTGGTTGATGAAGGCTTAGCTCGCCCTGTTCTGATTGGTCGCCCCGCCGTTATCGAGACGCAGATTCAAAAGCTCGGCCTGCGTATCCGTCCCGGTGTCGATATTGAAATCGTCAACCAAGACGATGATCCGCGCTTCGCCACTTATTGGCAGCACTATCACCAGATCATGGAACGCAAAGGCGTGGGCATTGAGCTCGCCAAGCGTGAAGTACGTCGTCGCACCACCTTAATCGGCGCTCTGCTGACCAAGTTTGGTGAAGTCGACGGCATGATTTGCGGCACCTTCGCTAATTACGATCTGCACTTGCGATACATCGACCGAATTATTGGCCTGCAAGAAAACTGCCGTGGCTATGCCGCCATGAACGTCATCATGCTGCAAGACCGTACGCTCTTTATTGCCGACACCTACGTCAATCCGGACCCCACGGCGCAAGAGCTGGCGGATATCACGCTCAAGGCCACCGAGGCCGTGCGTAACTTTGGCTTAACCCCGAAAGTGGCGCTGTTGTCGCACTCCAACTTCGGCAATGAAAACACGCCAAGTGCACGCAAAATGCGTGAAACCTTCCAACTCCTTCAGGACATGGCGCCGGAACTGGAAGTGGATGGCGAGATGCACGGTGATGCCGCGCTCGACGAAAGCATTCGTTTGAACCTGTTCCCGAACTCGCGCCTGAAGGGCTCGGCGAACCTGCTCATCATGCCCAACGTCGATGCCGCCAATATTGCCTTTAACTTGCTGAAAACAGCCTGTGGCGATGGCGTCACCATCGGCCCTATCCTGCTGGGCGCCGCAAAGCCCGTGCACATTTTGACGCCCAGTGCGACCGTTCGCCGTATCGTCAACATGACCGCACTGACTGTCGCTGAAGCGATCAGTCGTCAGTAACCCGTCTGTATTTCATGACCCTCGCGCCCAGCTAGTGTAGGCTCGGGGGTCATGAAAACGTCCTTACTTCTCCGGTTCTGCCTAAGCCTCTGCCTGCTGACCTTAGGTAGTTTGGCGCAAGCAAAGCTCGCCCCCACCTTACTCATCGACAGCACCAACGAGCGCTTGGAGCTGGCACCTTGGCTCGATATTGCCTCACCCACTTGGCAGGCACTCGATCAAGCCGTTCTTGCTAAGGGCTACGTTGATCATCCCGTCTTATTGCGGCTTAAGATTGATAACCAAGGCTTAGCGAAACAACGCATCCTAGAGATTACTCGCGCCAATGTGGGTCGGATTGAAGTCATCAGCCCCATCGCGTCAGGACAATGGCTAACACGTCGCGCTGGCGCGAATGAGCTCATGCCACGGGGCGATATCAACGGCTTAGGCTACAGTTTTGAGTTAGAGATCCCTGAGGGTAAGTCCGAGATCTTTTTGCGGCTTAGCTCTTCGTACCCGTTGGCAACGCCCATTCGCCTTAACATCGAAAACAGCCTGTTTCGCGACGCGCAAAATAGTGCCGGAATCTATGGCGTTGGCATCGGTCTTCTGGGCGGCCTCGTGCTGGGAATTGTTGGCCTTCGCTCTGCCCGTCTGAGCATTCCTACGCGCTGGATATTTGCGTCGGTGATTTTCACCGTGATCTTGCGCGCGCTCGCTGACCGAGGCGTGCTTGGGTATTGGTGGCTAGATGTTCCCGGCTCTCTGCATGGCCTGATTCAAATCAGTGGTAGCTTGCTGAGCATTGCCCACCTCCTGCTCTGTCGGCAATTCCTGATACAACGCGATCTACTGCCTACGGGTATGCGGCGCTTCCTATGCGTCCCCATCCTCCTCAACCTGCTTTGGATGCTGAATACCATCAGCCAGAGCGTAACGCTCGCCATTGAATGGGCGGATTGTCTCCGCCTACTCAGTATTGCGACCATCATCAGCATGCTTTGGTTGCCCATGCAGCAAAGCGTTCACGGTGCAAAACTTTATTTCGCGGTCATGTTTGCGGGCCTTTGCGGTCAAATCTACAACGATGTTGCACTGCGAGGCTGGGTGCCTTTCCTGGCAGAGCCCTATCAAGTCATCATGATTTGGCATCTGCTGGCTGCACCGCTGCTGCTCCATGCACTGGAGCAGCCAGCCCCCCTCGTCAAGCCAGCGCGCCGCCAGCCAGAGAAGCCCAAACCCTCGCTCGCTAAGCCCTTACCCGCGGCTCCCACGTCCATGACGAAGCTACCGGCCATGCACGTTCTGGTCGTTGAGGACAATCCGTGGGTGCAACAGGTGCTGACCGGTCTGCTACTTAAATTGGGTTGCCAGCCCCACTCGGTGGGCGATGGGCAGCAAGCCCTAACCTGCCTAAAACAGCAACACTTCGACTTAGTCCTGATGGATTGCGACCTACCTGGCCTCGATGGTATCTCCACCGCCCAGCTCTGGCGCGCTGAAGCCAGCAAACACCGTTTTGCTAGCGCAGCCCATATTCCCATTGTGGCCATCACTGCACATGTGTCTGCGGCTTACGAAACGCAAGCCCGCGAAGCGGGCATGAATGATTTCCTGCAAAAGCCTATCGACATGCGAACCTTGCATGAACTGCTGCAGCGCTGGCGTGCAAAGCCAGAAGCTAAGGCGTAGCGCTAGGCCCTTCCGGCAAGTGGGGAGTGTCACCGGCCAGCGTCATCAGTAAGGCCTCATCACTTCGCCATTCCTGTAGTGCGATCTGACTGCCGCGCTCAAACAAACGCGCATGAATTGCAGCATACGGGGTAATGCGCAGCAGCTGCCTTAGCCCTTCCGGGGTGTGATCGACCAGCCCTTGCCACGGGGTAATCCGTGGGTTGCCGCCATCTGCCACCAATTCCAAACGATGCGTGGAGCTAGCCAGCGTGGCCATCCAGCGATAGGCATCCAAGCGCGATGGCGCAACGGTCCCTGCCGGCCACCAGCGGTCGAAACGATAGGTTTCATCGCCCACCCGCAAGATGCCTACCGCTCCATTCAAACGCTCGCTTAATGCGCCTGCACGCCCGGCAAACTGGCCTATCGCCGTGAGCTGCACTTGTGCATCGCCGCCGAGCTTGGGCACGGAAAGTAAGGCCATGCCAATAGGCGCTACGCGACCCCAATACTGAACGCGTGCGCCGACAAATAAACCGGAGAGTGACGCGCCGCCGGCCTCTATCTCGCCTAACCATTGCGTGGGTTGGCAACGCATGCCGCCGGAAGGCCAATGCAGCGATTGCGGATCGACGGGGCTGCTCCCCCGCAATCGCCACGTGGCATGACCGCCTTTAGTAAATAAACGCCCTTGGAGCAGACTTTCCTCACTGCTAAGGAAACTCCCAGAGGCACTGTTGTATTGCTCAATGGGCCAGAACGTCGGCAGGCTCATGTGCCCTGTACAGGCATCTGTATCTTGTAACAACCAAGACTCACCAGCCCCGGCCTGGCTGACGCCCAGGGTGACTCGACGCTGAATCGTCGTCTGCCAGGGGCGCGATAACAGTTGGCGGCTTAACCAAAATGCATGATGCGTGCGCGTGTCTACGCCAAATTCAAGGTATTGATCAAACCCTCCGGTGATGCCGGGGAGTTGCTGACGAAACGCACTCTTCATGGTGTTAGCGACATCCCAATCTCAGGCTCCAGGTGTGACGTTGGACGATACAGCTGGGGGGCTGTTGCCGAGCCGCCCCACAGCACTTCAAAACGCAGCGTCAACGACGGCTGCGTATCCTCGTTGCCCAGATGGCTATACGTCAAGCGGGGTTCTAACTCCACAAAAAACCATTCCCTTGCCACTTGCTGCCGCCAGCGCCACCAGAGTGAATCACTCTGTGTTTTCCAGTTCGGTCGTGTTCGCCCTTCCTGACTAAAACCATAAGATACCGTGGTAGTTTTCGAGCGCTCTTCTGCCAGCAACACGCCACGACTCCAGCGCATACCGTCATCCGCACTCTCTTGCTCATAGTCCAATTGGTGATACACAACGCCTACCTGATAGTGGTTAAACGCATGCGACCACTCGATGTTTTGTAGCCCTCGCCAGCCCTCTTGAATGCCATAGCGGGCGCTGTGAAAAAGTTTCAACTCATCGTGTTCGGCTAAGGCAATGGATTGCTGTAAGCGGGCACGCACAAAGAGGTCCGTGGTGCTGTGCAAGCCCACATCCGTATCAATATTCAACCGTTTGAGACTGAGCACAGCCCAGCGTAAAGCGAACGCCGCTTCATTCACCGCCGGCACGCCAGCGACTCGACGCGCTTGACCGTTCTCATCTTCAAAAATGAGCGACAAACGCCGGGCCAGTTGCGGCAATGCCAAGTTCGCCCGTAAGCGCAGAGCGGGAGTCAGCTCACCTCGGTCATCAAGCACCCATTCATTAATCAGACGAAGCCGCGCCTGCGCTAATGCTGTTTCTGTGGTCAGCTCACTGGCGGAGTCTGAGGGAGGCTGGCTGAACCAATCATCAAGCCAACGCACGGTGGACTGGGTGTGCTGATCGACCAGGCAGTGCGGATAGTCTGCCCACCCCATGAAATCGCCGGCACTGTCGTAGCTCAGGCAAGATTGGGCATAAGCGCCCGTGGGTAGGGTGGCTACCATGCCAGAAAGCAACAATCGCCTTATGAAGCCTTGCATGATGTCCTCCTGGATCACCTTGCGAAGCTTCAGGCTGGCACTTTGCACGCACCGCGTCGAGGGGTGTGAGACGAATTGCTACAGAGTTAATACCGCGCCTTAACGCGGGCCATTAATGCAGCAAGGCGGGCTTTCCATCGCCGAGTGCCATGAACTCAATCCGGTCATCATCGAACAGGTTCATGTCGGGCGCTAAAATACGAATGTAGCGGTCGAAATAGAGCATTTGCTTCAGCAACAAAGCAAAAGCGCGCGGGAATCGGATGCCATGACGCTCGCCTACCGCCACCACCTCGAGCATTAACTTATTAATCTCGTTGTCATTATTCAGGGCATTCATGACTTGCTCAGGATCAACCTGAGTCGCTGCCCCATAAATCGCCTCTAAGTCTCGCGAGAGCTTCTCTTGATCGACTTTGCGCTTGGTCATACCAATGACCGCCATGCTTTCCGCCATGGTTTTGAAATCGCCACTGCTCAGCGACTCAATGAAGCTCATGGTGGCAGACCAGGTTTCCGGGGCAATACGACCCACAATGCCGAAATCAATAAAACCTAGACGCCCATCGGTCAGCACCATGAGGTTGCCGGCGTGCAAATCGGCGTGAAAGCTTTCGCACAACATGAGGCTGGAAAACCACGTATTCAACGCCGCGACCAGCGTGCCTGCGGGATCTTTGGTGTATTTGCGAATCGTCTCTAAGTCCGTGAGCGGCACGCCGTAGAAACGCTCCATGGTTAATACGCGCAAACTCGAGGCTTCCGGATAAATTCTGGGTGCTGTGGCCTGGGTATTGCCCGAGGTTTTCAAAAACTCACGGAATTGTTCTACGTTGCGGGCCTCTTTGTAGAAATCGACCTCTTCCATCATGCAGGCCTGAATTTCGCTGACGATGCCCGACAGGGAAGCAAACTTCAGTTTAGGCAATACACGTTCGAGCAATACCGCAGCCACATACAGAAAGTTCAAGTCGGTGAGCAATACATTCTCAACACCGGGCTTTTGAATTTTGATAACGACGGAGTCGCCATTGAGCAACTTCGCAGCATGCACCTGAGCAACCGAGGCTGAGGCGAGTGGAATCTCATCAATCTCGCTGTAAATCTCGCTTAAAGGACGCTTCAACTCGCGCTCCAGCACTTGTTTCAAGATGCTGAACGGCAGCGGCTCAGTTTTATCCAGGCAGTGCTGAAACTCCGTGACATATTCGGCCGGAAAAATGGACGGCGAGCTCGCCACGAACTGTCCCAGCTTCACATAGGTTGCCCCTAAGCGCTCGAAGGTCAGACGTAACAGGCGCGGCAGTGGCGGTCGTTCGCCCGCAGCCCACGCCAGCCCTGTGGCGGCGAGAACCGTGGTGGTCTGGCTAATGCGGAACAAGCCCTTCAGCGCATTGCCCCAGTTTGCGTAGTGATTCATCTCTTTCAATCTCCCTGATTGCTGCATACCGGACATGCCGGATCGCGGGGCGTTCGCACACGCCTCACCTCATTGACTCTGCCATCCCATAACAGGAGCTGCCCGCACAGCGACTCTCCTGTTTTCGTTAACACTTTCAACACTTCTTGCGCCTGCCAACTGCCCATCACGGCGACTGTTGTGGTCATTACCCCATTGTCATTGCACGTCAGCGCGGCGTCGTCACTCTCAGGATAGAGGCAACGGTAACAGGCCGACTCAGCTTGCGTCGCATCAAAGACACTCAACTGACCCTGCCAAGCAATAGCCGCTGCCGAAATCACCGGCTTTTTCAGCGCCCAAGCACAGCGATTAATCAAATCACGGGTGGCGAAATTATCGCAGCAATCGGCGACCGCATCGACACTGGCTAAAGCCTGCATCAAACGCGCTTCATCCATACGCTCAGGCAGGATATCAATGACCACATCGGCACGAAGCGCTAACAAACTGTCGCGGGCAGACTCGACCTTAAAGCGGCCAATATCGGCATCGTGATGCAGCATTTGGCGCTGCAGATTACTTAGCTCTACACGGTCAAAATCCGCCAGCAGCAAGCGGCCAATACCCGCTAGCGTAAGTTGTTGCGCCAAGGGGCAACCCAAACCACCCAAGCCAACCACCAGAACCGAGGCCGAGGCAATTTGGCTTTGCGCGGCAATATCCCACGTCGGCAGCAGTATCTGCCGGTGATATCGCAGCAGCTGGTCATCGGTCAGCAAGTGTACTCTCCGCGGATACGCACCATTGGCCTCCACTGACTCGGTCCTGACCGGCTAAGTCCTGCCAGCTTTGTACCTGCTCAAAGCCACGTTGCTGCAGCGCTTCGCGCACGGCCTCTGCTTGCGTTGCGCCGTGTTCGAGCAGGAGCCAACCGTGATCCTGTAAATGCGCTGGGGCCATGGTGACTAGCTGCCATAAATCCGCCATCCCGTTCGATTCTGCCACCAGCGCCGATCGCGGCTCATGTTGTAGATGGAGTAAGTGCAGGTCATCCTCAGCTAAATACGGTGGGTTACTGACAATTAAATGAAACCGCATCGTACCCAGTGCACTGAACCAATCGCTGAGTATCCACTGCACCGACAAGCCCAGATCGCGGCCATTTGCCTCGGCCACTGCCAGTGCTGGCGCAGAGCGATCAACAGCAACGAGATGCGCCTGTGGCAGGCTATGTGCCAAGGCTAACGCAATCGCGCCACTGCCAGTGCCCAAATCCAAGATATCCGGTGCACTAAGGTCGGACTGCGCCAGACAACCCAGCGCAACTTCGACTACGCGTTCGGTATCGGCGCGGGGAATCAGGGTGTCGGCCGTGACCGTTAAGGGGAGCGACCAAAACTCATGTTCGCCACGCAGCAGAGCCAATGGCTCACCTTGCAGTCGCCGCGCCAGCCAATCCTCAGCACGAATGAGTTGCGCCTCGGTGAGCTCGCGCTCCGGCCATGTCATCAGCCAAGCCTGCGTCTGCGATAACGCGGCAGCCAGCAACCACTGTGCCTCACGGCGAGGCGACTGGTCCGCTACGCCGGGAATTCGCCACTGCGCGTGCTCACGAAAGCCGGCTTCCGCCTGTTGCAGCCACTGTGCCAGCGTGTAGCGCTTACTGCTCATCGGCTAAGGCCGCCAGCAAGTCAGCCTGATGCTCGGTAGCAAGCGCCTGCAGCAGCTCATTCAAATCGCCGCCCAAAACTTCATCAAGGCGATAGAGCGTGAGATTAATGCGGTGATCGGTAACGCGACCTTGGGCAAAGTTATAGGTTCGAATGCGCTCGGAGCGATCGCCGGAGCCGACCAGATTTCGGCGCATCGTGGCCGACGCTAACTGCTGCGCTTGCTGTTGCTGCGCAAGCAAGCGCGCACCCAGTACCGATAGCGCCCGAGCTTTGTTTTTATGCTGGGAGCGCTCGTCCTGGCATTCCACCACCACACCCGTGGGCAAATGCGTAATACGAACGGCAGAGTCCGTTTTGTTGACGTGCTGGCCACCGGCACCACTGGATCGATAGGTGTCTATGCGCAAATCGGCTGGGTTAATCTCAATCGCAGCAATCTCTTCGGACTCGGGCAAGATCGCCACCGTACAGGCGGAGGTATGAATACGTCCTTGCGATTCCGTAGCAGGTACACGCTGAACACGGTGCGCGCCAGACTCAAACTTGAGTGCGCCATACACCCCATCACCTTCTACCCGCGAGATGACTTCTTTAAAGCCTCCATGCTCGCCGGCATTGCTCGACACCACCTCTAATCGCCAGCCCATGCGTTCGGCATAACGGCTATACATGCGAAACAAATCGCCGGCAAAAATGGCCGCTTCGTCGCCGCCCGTTCCGGCACGCACTTCTAGGTAAATATTGCAGGTGTCGTTAGGGTCTTTCGGCAGCATGAGACGCTGAAGCTCGGCCTCTAACTCTACTAACCGCTGATCAGCATCGCGAATGTCCTGCTCGGCCAACTCCCGGAAATCAGGGTCCGTCAGCAACTCACGCGAGGCGGCTTGATCGGCTTGCGTGCGGCGATACGCCAATAGCACCTGCACCACCGGCTCAATTTCGGCATGCTCTTTCGACAATTTGCGAAACTGGGGCTGGTCATTGATCACCCCGGCATCGCCAAGTAACGCGTTCAGCTCCTCGAAACGCTCCGCGAGCTGGTCGAGACGCGCAAGAATAGAGTCTTTCATGCGCCGTTATCTTCCTGATTGAGTCCCATTACCCGCAGCGCCACGGGCAGCTGCTGGGCATTATCTTCACTGGCTAATTGGCGCAGTGCCACGGTGGGGGCATGCAGCCATTTATTCATTAAATTATGCTGAAGCCTTGCTAGAACGACTTCGGCATCGCCCCCTTTACGCAAGGCATCAAGGGCTTTCTCGCGCTCGATATCGGCGACCGATGCGGCCTGCTGACGAAGGCGGCGAATCCAGTGTGCGCCATCCTGAAGAATACGTTGCTGCACGGCAAATGCCTTCACGTGTTCGCTGATCAGCACCTCAGCCACTTCCGCCGCACGTTGGCGCTCACGCCAACCGGCATCCACCACGCCTTGTAAATCATCCACGGTATACAGATAGACATCCTCAAGTTCAGCAACTTCTGGCGCGACATCACGCGGCACGGCAATATCAATCAGTAACAACGGTCTGTGGCGACGACGCTTAAGGGCTTGCACTACGAGTTCGCGGGTAATGACCGCTTGGGTGCTGGCCGTGCACGACACCACCATATCTGCACTGGCCAACGCCGAATCCAACGACGACCACGGCAGCGCCTGACCTTGCACGCTCTGCGCCAACGCTTCGGCATTCGCCAAGGTACGATTGACCAGCAACAGCTCAGTCACACCTTGCTCGCGTAAATGCCGCGCCACCAGCGTGTTCATTTCACCGGCACCAACCAGCAAAACGCGCGTGTCTTGCAGGGACTCAAAAACCTGTTTGGCCAAATTGACGGCAGCAAAGCCGATTGAAACCGGACTCACACCAATCGCCGTTTCGGTCCGAACCTGCTTAGCAGCGGCAAACGTTTTCTGAAACAGACGCTCAAGCTCAGGACCTAGGGTGCCTGCGGCCATAGCGTCTCGGTGCGCCTGTTTCATTTGCCCCAAAATTTGCGGTTCACCCAAGATCATGGAGTCGAGGCCCGCGGCAACTCGCATGGCGTGCTGAACGGCTTTTTCAGCCGTAAAGTTATAGGCCACCGCGCTCAACTCGGGGCTGGGCAATTGCTGATGCTTCGCCAGCCAGTCTAATAACGCCACGGCAGCCGCCTCAGGTGCATCGGAAGCGGCATAAAACTCGGTACGATTACAGGTCGATATCAGCGCCAATTCGCGCAAACCTGTCGCTTGGCAGGCAGCCATTAACGCACTCGGCAAAACCTCGGGCGCAAAAGACACACGCTCGCGCAAGGCTACGGAAGCCGATTTGTGATTAATGCCGAACGCCAGCAGCCCCATGCCCGACCCTGTGTCGTGATAGCCGCAACCCAGCACAGCCAAGTTGACGGAAACGTGCGGAAAAACAGTCGCTGCATAAGGCAGCCGTTTGAAAACGCACGAATTGTGAGGGATCAGATCAACAAAAACAAATCTTCACGGCGCATTTGCTAGACTGCCTCCCTTGAAGCTCCACAGGACTCTTTCATGTTGCGTACTTTTATCGCCATCAGCGCCGCAATACTGCTAAACGCCTGCGCCAGCAACCCAACGATCACCACTGCCCCACCTGAGCTAGCAACTGCCACAGCTGACGCACGTGCGCTCACTCACTGGGAAGCCAAAGGCAAGGTGGGTCTCCGCTTTTTGGGCCAGAGTATTTCAGCCACTTACCGTTGGCAGCGCCAAGACGGCGACTTCTCAGCCGACGCGGCGGGGCCACTGAATCAGGGCTTCACCACGCTCGTGGGACGCAACGGCCTGGTGACCGTGGAGAATGCCTGGCTGGGACGCCATGAAAGCGCCGACGGGGAAGGTTTACTGCAAGCATTGACCAGCATTCGCGTGCCGCTATCCCACTTTAATGCGTGGTTTATGGGCTGGCCCAAAGACAGTAAAACCCCGGTGCAAACACTCCCCAGCAACGAAGGTGTCCGTGAGTTCAACGAGAATGGCTGGCAGGTTCGTATCACCAGCGAACAGCTAATTCAGGGCTATCGTATTCCTGAGCGCATGATTGTTTCGCAAGAGGGGACGCGCTTGGTGCTGTCCCTTAATGAATGGACGCCAAGTACCCCTGCTACCGCCCAGACCCCAGGTCTCACGCCATGACCCGTGAAAACATGACCTGGTTGAACGCGTTTAGCCTGCCCGCGCCCGCCAAGCTGAATCTGTTTTTGCATATCACCGGGCGACGAGCCGATGGCTATCACACCCTGCAAACCCTGTTTCAATTCCTTGAGCACGGCGACACCCTGCACTTCATGCGCCGTGCCGACAGTGACATTTACTTTCAAGGCAACCTGCCCGGCGTAACTCACGAAGACAATCTGATCGTTCGTGCCGCCCGCGCACTTCAGGCCGCTACCGGCTGCACGCAGGGCGCCAGCCTGCATTTGGATAAGCGCTTGCCCATGGGCGGCGGTCTGGGTGGAGGCTCCTCCGATGCAGCGACTGCTCTGCTGGGCTTAAACGCCCTTTGGCAGACCCACCTCAGCCTACCGGAGCTTGCCCGCATAGGCCTGACACTCGGTGCTGATGTGCCCGTGTTCATTCATGGTCACGCAGCCTGGGCCGAAGGCGTCGGCGAGCAACTGGAATCCGTTGTGATTGAAGAGCCTTGGTTTGTTGTACTCACACCCGACGCACATATCGCCACAGCAGCAGCTTTTTCACATCCAGAATTGACACGTAATTCCGACCCCATTACACTGCGCGCCTTCTCAGCGGGAGCCGCCAGAAATGACTTCGAAAAAGTCGTTCGGCAATTGTCTCCCGCCGTAGATGCAGCCTTGCAATGGCTGGCGCAGCACGGAGCAGCGCGCATGACGGGAACAGGGGCTTGTGTATTTTTAGCTTGTCCTGATGCCGATCACGCCGCTAAAATCCTGGCCGCAAGTCCAGTCCAAGGTTTCATCAGTCGCGGACAGAATGTCTCCCCTGCGCATCGCGCATTGGACACACTGTTCCGACCACACCGTATATAGGGGCGTCGCCAAGCGGTAAGGCAGCGGGTTTTGATCCCGCCATGCGTTGGTTCGAATCCAGCCGCCCCTGCCATTTTCTGTCCGGCCGAGACGATTCGTCATCATGCCCAATCTTGTCGTGTTTACTGGTAATGCCAATCCTGAGCTGGCCCGCAAAGTCGCCAGTCATTTGCATGTTCCGCTCGGTGCTGCTCACGTAGGCACCTTCTCGGATGGCGAAATTGCCGTTGAAATCAACGACAACGTACGTGGCAAGGATGTCTTCATCCTGCAATCCACCTGCGCGCCAACCAACGACAACCTCATGGAACTGATCGTCATGGCCGACGCCCTGCGTCGTGCCAGTGCGGGTCGCATCACGGCAGTCATTCCGTACTTCGGCTACGCGCGCCAAGATCGCCGCGTGCGTTCGGCGCGTGTACCGATTACTGCGAAAGTCGTGGCCGACATGCTGACCACGGTCGGCGTTGACCGCGTGCTCACCGTCGACCTGCACGCCGACCAAATCCAGGGCTTTTTCGACATTCCAGTAGATAACGTCTACGGCTCACCGGTGCTGCTCGCCGACATCGAGCGTCAGGAATATCAAAACCTCGTTGTGGTTTCGCCAGATGTCGGCGGTGTGGTTCGCGCCCGCGCCGTTGCCAAACAGTTGGATGATGCCGATCTTGCCATCATCGACAAGCGCCGCCCGAAAGCGAACGAATCGCAGGTCATGCACATCATCGGCGAAGTCCGTGGTCGCGACTGCATCATCGTAGATGACATGGTCGACACCGCCGGCACCCTGTGCAAGGCCGCTGGCGCATTGAAAGAGCATGGTGCACGCCGCGTTGTGGCCTATTGCACTCACGCCGTGCTGTCTGGCCCTGCCATCGAAAATATTCGTAACTCCACGCTCGATGAACTGGTGGTGACCGACACCATCCCGCTCTCGGACGAGGCCAAGGCTTGCGGTAAAATCCGCCAGCTGTCGATGTCGGCACTGCTCGCAGAAACACTGCGCCGCATCAACAATGAAGAATCCATCAGCGCGATGTTCGATTTATTCTGAACGCTGCGCTGAACGCATTTGTCAGCCCCTCATAAGGCTGACGAAAACCGGAGCACCGCGCCGCGGTGACCGGATGATTGCCCTGAGCTGGTCGCAAGCCCAGGGCCCAACGGAGAAACACGATGTCCGCTGCAAACTTTACGCTTAATGCGCAAACCCGTACGAACGAAGGGAAAGGTGCGAGCCGCCGCCTTCGTCGTCTGGAACAGAAAGTGCCTGCCGTTATTTACGGTGGCAGCGCTGCTGCTCAGTCCATCACGCTGGAACTGCGTGAACTCGTCAAGGCCTTGGAAAACGAAGCGTTTTACTCGCACGTTTTGACCATCACTGTTGATGGGCAGCCACAAGCAGCTGTCTTGAAGGCACTGCAACGTCACCCAGTGAAGAACCTGCCAATGCACGCAGACTTCCTGCGCGTTGACGCGGCTCACAAGCTGACCATGAAGATTCCTCTGCACTTCCTCAACCAAGATACGTGTGTTGGTGTGAAGCTGGAAGGCGGCGAAATCACTCACTTCACTTCTGAAGTTGAAGTGGCCTGCTTGCCAAGCAACCTGCCAGAGTTCATTGCCGTTGATATGGCTGCTGTTCATGTTGGCACCACCCTCCACCTGTCCGACCTGGTCCTGCCAGCCGGCGTGGAAATTCCGGTGCTCGCGCTCGGTCACGACCACGACCAGCCCGTTGCCAACGTGCACGCCAGCAAAGTCGACGCCTAAGCGCCGACCGCTGGTTAAACGCAAAAGCGGGGCTCAGGCCCCGTTTTTCGTTCCTGCCAAATCGTATGACTGCCTGATAGAGTTGCGAGCATGACCGCCATTCGCCTAATCGTTGGCCTTGCCAACCCCGGAGCTCAATATGCTGACACACGGCATAACGCCGGTGCTTGGTTTGTGACCCGGTTAGCCGAACAGCTAGGCGCTCGCCTCACGGCAGACAGTAAGTCTTTTGGGCTGATCGCCCGTGTGTCGCATCAGGGCGAAGATGTGCGTTTGCTCATCCCCACAACATTTATGAATCGCTCGGGACAGGCCGTTGCAGCCGTCGCCGGATTCTACAAAATTGCCCCAACTGAAATTCTCATCGCTCACGATGAGCTCGATCTCAGCCCGGGCCAAATCCGCCTCAAAACCGGCGGCGGTCATGGTGGCCACAATGGCCTGCGCGACAGCATCAGCGCGCTCGGCAACCAGAACGGTTTTCACCGCCTGCGCGTCGGCATTGGCCACCCCGGCGACAGCGCGCTGGTGTCGGGCTTTGTGTTGAGCAAAGCACCCCGCAGTGAACAAGAGCTAATGGACAAGGCGCTTGATGAAGCCCTGCGTCATCGCGAGGCCATCATGGCTGGCGAGCTGGCCCGCGTCATGAACACCCTTAACGGCTTCAAAGCCACGACTTGATGTATTGATGACGCTGCGGCGTCGGGATGGAATTACCATGGGATTTAACTGCGGCATCGTCGGACTGCCCAATGTCGGCAAATCCACCCTGTTCAACGCCCTCACTAAGGCCGGCATCGCTGCCGAGAACTTTCCGTTCTGCACCATCGAGCCGAATACTGGCGTGGTGCCCATGCCGGACCTCCGTCTCGACGCCCTTGCCGCCATCGTCAAGCCTGAGCGCGTCATCCCGACCAGCATGGAATTCGTCGATATCGCCGGCCTCGTCGCTGGCGCATCGCAAGGTGAAGGCCTGGGCAATAAATTCCTCGCCAACATCCGCGAAACTGATGCTATTGCCCATGTCGTGCGCTGCTTCAACGATGACAACGTGATTCACGTTGCGGGTCGCGTCAGCCCGCTCGATGACATTGCCATCATTAATACCGAATTGGCACTGGCCGACCTCGATGCGGTCGATAAGGCCCTGCTGCGCGTCACCAAGCTGGCCAAGGGAGGCGACAAAGAGTCGCTGGCCATTAAGGCGGTGCTCGACAAGATTAAGCCTGCACTTGATGAAGGCCTGCCCGCCCGTAGCGTGGACCTGGATGCCGATGAAAAGTTTGCCATCAAGTCCTACGGCCTGCTCACGCTAAAGCCGACCATGTATATCGCTAACGTCGATGAAAACGGCTTCGACAACAATCCGCTGCTGGATCAGGTCCGTGAACTCGCGGCCAGCGAAAAGGCCATTGTGGTGCCGATCTGTAACAAGCTCGAAGCGGAAATTGCCGAGCTTGATGAGGAAGACAAAATCGCCTTCCTCGGTGACCTAGGCATGGACGAGCCCGGCCTGAACCGCGTGATTCGTGCGGGTTATGGCTTGCTCAATTTGCACACCTACTTTACTGCTGGCGTAAAGGAAGTTCGCGCCTGGACCATCCCCGTTAATTGCACCGCGCCAAAGGCGGCGGCGGTCATTCACACGGACTTCGAGAAAGGCTTTATTCGTGCGGAGTGCATCGGCTACGACGACTTCATCCAATACAAGGGTGAAGCTGGCGCAAAAGAAGCGGGCAAGTGGCGACTAGAAGGTAAGGACTACATCGTCAAAGATGGCGATGTACTGCACTTTAGATTTAACGTCTAACAGGCAGCTCTAGCGCGTCTGGAATTAATCGTTTTAAGCGCTTATACAAGTGCCGAGTTTCGAGTAAGTTCCAGACGCGCAGCATCGCCTCAACGGCATCGAAGGGCTTGGTCAGAAAGTCTTTTGCGCCTAACGCAAGCGCACGATGCTTTGCCTGGCTGGTCGCATCGGCCGTCAACACCAAGACCGGTCGAAACTCGTCGGCTTGACGCTGTCGCTCAATGCGCTCCAACACGGCATAACCACTCAGCCCCGGCATCATTAAATCGAGCACGATTAAGTCCGGATCAAACGCATTGTAAATATCCAGCACCTGCTCTGACTCCGTCGTACTCACGACATTGCTAAAGCCCTCTCGCGCCAAGAGCTCCTCAAGCAGCCTGAGGTTTGCCGGCTGGTCATCGACCAATAAAATTCTGGATGCAAAAAAATCATCGCTACTCATGCACAAGTCTCATCTAACAAGTTTAGAAACCGCTTAACGTCAATTGGCTTGGTGAGGTAGTCATGGGCACCGAGTGCCCGTAGGCGAGCTTGGGTACTAGGCACTGCATCCGCACTAATGACGATGACCTTACAGGGCTCACCGACCGACTCTTTTTTCAGCTGGGTCAGAACTTCCTCACCCCCAAGGCCCGGCAAGTGCAGGTCGAGCAAGATCAATTCGGGGCGGTTTTGACGTGCCATACTCAACCCTTCTTCGCCATCCGTTGCGATAAGTAAACCCCACTCGGGTCGCCTGGCCAGTAAAGCCTGCATGAGTGCCACGTTCGATGGGTTATCTTCAATCACTAGCACTCGACGCCGCACCTGCGAAGAATCTAATGGCGTCTCGGCAAGTGGAACGCCAACTGCTTCTAACTCAACCCTGCCATACGCACGCTGTAGCTGCAGAGAAAACGTACTTCCTTGCCCGACGCTACTTTGCACATCAATATCGCCCTTCATGCACAACATCAGCTGGCGTGACACCGCCAGCCCTAGGCCAGTACCTTCAATACCCGTTTGCTCAGCCTCCAAGCGCTCAAAAGGAGAAAACAGCCTAGGTAAGTCCTCGGGACGAATGCCCTGCCCTGTGTCTCTCACCATGACTCTGACTTGCTCACCATCCACGACGGCACCGATATAAACCTTACCGCCCAAACGATTGTATTTGATCGCATTAGAGACCAAGTTGATCAGTACTTGGCGCAAACGCTGGCGATCCGCCAACACCATGATGCCCACGGGTATTGCGACAAATTCGAGCCCAACTTTTTGCTGACTCGCCAACGGCTTAAGTAAGTCCAACACCTCATCCAATAACTCCCGTAAGGCTTGTGGCTCCAGACTTAAGCGCATGTCTCCGGACTCTATTCGCGCAATGTCTAGCACCTCATCAATCAAACTCAGCAAGTGTCGTCCGGCAACCAAAATTTGTGACACGGCGGCCGACTGCTGCGTATTTTGGAGGTCACTTTCGAGAATCTGCGCAAAACCCAAGATGACATTGAGGGGGGTACGCAATTCGTGACTGGTTCGAGATAAAAAGCGCGTTTTCGCTAAGCTCGCAGAGCTTGCTTCGTTGGCTCTAGCCGCGAGCAAGACGCTGGCATTTTGCAGCCGCTCAGCCAGCAGACCTAGCTCATCTTTTGCAGCGGGCAACATATCCAGTGGCTCGCCTCGCGACAGGCGTTCCGCATTGGTAGCCAAGCGCTGAACTCGCGTCACAACGCCGCTAAAAAGCAACATAAAAGCGGCCACCCCACTCAGCAATACTAAGATACTGATAATCGCGTCTACCCATAGACTCCGCGTAAAGGCTGCGCTCGCTGCCATCGAGTAAGCACTGACAACCTCTGTCTCTCGCGCATACATGGCCTGAATTTCTCGCCTCAAATCATCCAAAATTTTCTTGCTCTCAATCAGATGCGCACGCAACTCAGCAGGGGGCATGGAGCTGCCTGTGGTGCGCAGCTTTTCAAGACTGGCCTGCTTAAGCTGCCATAACGATTTGACTCTATTGAGATGTACATCTACCTGCTTATCCCGAACCTTGGCACTCAGATGCTCCAGCGCCTGAGGCAGTGCTTTTTGTGTTTTGCGGTACGGTTCGAGGAAGTCCTCACGATTCGATAACAAAAAACCTCGGACACCCGTAGCCGCCTCTGCGATTAATAAATGCAAGGTTTGAATATCTGTTTGAATGGATAAGGCATGCCTTAAATCGGCATCGGCATTATTAATTTCTTGTTGCATGCGGTAGCTGAATACCAACGCAAACAGCAAAAGTGCCATGGGCACTGCGACTGCCGCCAAACTCTTTAACCCTATAGGCCAATCTCGCCAATGTAATGCGCGCGTCGTCATAATTTGTAGCCCCACTCCACTGCTCTTACCGCCGCCTGCGTGCGATCGCCTAGCCCGAGCTTATGCAAAATTCGTTCAACATGGATCTTCGCCGTTCCCGTCGCAATACCTAATTGCTGTGCAATTTCGGCATTACTTAAGCCACGCGGCAGTAACACCAGTACTTGCTGCTCACGTGGCGTCAACTGGGCCATGGCCGTTGCCGCCGCACGTCGTGAACTTTTAGGTTTGCTGGGGTTTGGCCGCTGAATAGCGCCGGCGATTAAGACCCCAAGGGCCTGCATCGTAGCGATATCGTCGCTCGTTGGTAGGATGTTGCTGCCATCAGAAATTATGGCCAGCAGGCCTTGAGAAGCATTCGTTAAGCGCAACGGCAGTAACAACTCCAGGGCTACTTTTGCCGCCGCGCCTAATCGTAAGCGACTTTCAATATGCTCGCGCAACAGGGGTTGATGAGGCGACTGCATCACGTTTGCGAGCACGCCGCCCAACAAAACTCTCGCGCCCACCGGCAAGACATTGCCCTGAGCAGCCACCACGCTTAAGCCACCCGGCTCTAGACTTAAAATAACGCCACTGTCGGCAGCAAGGTGGCGAACGGCCAAGCCCAGCACCTCTGCCAGTGCGATCTTTACATCCGGCGCATTGGCTAAGGCCAAGGCACTGGACTCGAGAAGTCTTAGCCGGCTGGCCTCACTTTCCTTGCCACGTAGTTCGTTACGTAGCGCTCTAACAGAGCCATCTTGCATAGGTAATGCTCAATCAATATATGCCATATAGCAGATATTAATATATGCCAATGGGCAGACTAAAAACCAGTGTGCAGCATGAACAATCATCTCAGTCCACTTCTGGACGGATGACTCTGGAGATATCCCATGTTGAAGCAAATTAGCTCTCGTAAAATTGCACTTGGACTGGCCTTAACAAGCAGCCTTGCTTTGACTAGCCCCGCACTGGCCGATTCAACAAACACCCGTCATACCGGTAATTCAGCTCCCGTTGTCAGCGGCAATATTACCGAAGCCGACGTTTTATCTGCCCAAATCGCTTGGGGCAATGCGTTAGTCAAAATTGCTAGCGACTATGAGTCGGGTGGAATTGCAAAAGCAAAGGCAACTGCTGGCGCCGTTATTGATGCCGCTTATGGTTACCAATACGGTCCGGTGCTGTTTAAACCTACGCTAACCACTGCACCGCAGACCTTTCGCACAACCCGCGAAGGCGCACTTGCCTACTTTGTTGGCGACAACAAACGCTACCCCCAAGACAGCGGCTTTGCGCTGAAGGGATGGCGTTCGGCTGAGATTCGTAATGTCGCCATTCAACTCCATGGCAATACGGCACTGTCCATGGGTAACGTCTTGCTCACAGACAAGACCGGCAAAGTCACGACCGTTGATAAAACCTGGGGTTATGTGCGCGATGACAAAGGGGCGTTACGAATCGTACTTCATCACTCATCTCTTCCCGTAAAACCTTAAGTCAGGAGTGTTGAATCATGCATCGTATGGCAAGAGGATATTTGGGTGTATTAGCAAGTCTTTGGCTTGGAATTTCAGCTGCACACGCGAGCAATAGTACTGAGCCCATTCTGAAGCTTCCCGCTAGCTCCATGCAGCCTGCCAAGTCGAAAAGCTTTGTAGTTAACGAGGCGCTAGGGCGTGCTTGGGTGGAGGTCGATTTTTATCACGCGTTAAGTGAAACATCAGACCACTATCGTGTAGCAATTCCCGGTCTGCGCTACGACAAAGCTCAATCGCAAGTGATCTTTGAGAGCGATGACAATCGCTTTGTTTGCGCCACGGTTGTCACTTCAGGCTGGGGGATTTTTAAACAAAAGCAGGTGCAACCGACCGGCAATTGTGAGCTAAGTCACCGCTACGTAAAAAAGGCAGTAGACAATGGTTTCACGGTGGAGCAAATCGAGCAGTTTGAAGTGCACTTTAAACCACAGAAATCGGATGCGACTTAATACGAGATTAGGTCGCATTGGACGATAAGCTTGTTTTAGACCGGCAGAATAGCGTGAAAACCTTGACAGGCCGCGACTCGAAAACTAAGATTCGCGGCCTCTTGGCTACGTAGCTCAGTCGGTTAGAGCACAGCACTCATAATGCTGGGGTCGCAGGTTCAAGTCCAGCCGTAGCCACCATCTTTGCACTCCCACCCATGGGTTGGCGTTTGCGACAAAAAGGTCAGCCCCCATGCTGGCCTTTTTTGTTTTTGAGCCTAGCGTTATGAAGCCACTCTTAGCGTTATTCCTAGTCCTGTTCTGTAGCCTTGCACCCCCGGCCTACGCCACATCGGTGCTCAATGGCCGAGTCATCCATATTGCGGATGGCGACACGCTGACCCTGATCGATGCTGATTATCAGCGCATCAAAGTCAGGCTGGCTGAAATTGATAGCCCGGAAAAAGCCCAGCCCTATGGCCATCGCGCCAAACAGCTTTTGGTGTCGCTGGCATTGAAAAAGACGGTAGAAGTCACCGTGATCGATATTGATCAATATGGCCGCATCGTGGGCCAAGTTCGAGCAGATGGGGTTGATATCAATGCGGAAATGGTGCGCCAAGGAGCGGCTTGGGTTTATCGCCGCCACTTAAAACGACCAGCGCTACTACTCGACGAGCAGGAAGCCCGAAAGCAAGCGCTGGGACTTTGGGCACTACCAGAGCAGGAGCGCATGCCACCTTGGCAGTGGCGGCACTTACAACGCCAATCCAAAGCCCCCTAGGGAGTAATTACTCGATGGTATCGGCGCACTCGGCTGCGCTGGGCTCAATTTTGCAGCGAATCTTCTTTAAGAGACTCATCATTTTCGGATGGTAAAAGCCATCCTTGGTGAGCTGAATCCGCGCTTCTCGCATCATCAGCGTGTATTTTTCTTTATCTACTTCGCTCAAGTCCAGCCAGTACTTAGCGGGAATTCCGTCTTCCGCTTGCTTAATCGTGGCATCTGCGCGATCCAATTGCGTGAGCACAAAGCTACGCGACTTCTGACCAAAGCCCGCGGGGAATCTCTCACTGCGCACAATCATATGGCCCGTGAGCTGAATTAACGGGAATCGGTAAATCGCTCCCGTAGTGCCCAGCCCTTTGTACATTTCAAACGGTTTATAGGCGATGCCCGGGGCCGCCACTATATCGACCTGACCATTATTAAATTTGGTGGTGAAGTTGGTGATGTCTGAAGAGACAGGTTGTGCCCCTAGCTGTTGCACGAGTTTTGCTTGCGACTTATCAAAATCCAGTACCGCAATTTTTTTGCCTGCCGCTTTCTCGATGGAGTTAATGCTGCGATCTCGCACAAAAACATAGGCCGCCCCTAGCGGAAAAACGCCGACAACTTCATAAGCACCACTCTTCATATTAGCTTCGCTTTGCGGACTCGCTAACACCTGAAGCACGGTGCGCAAATGCCGGTATGAAGGCACGGAACCAATGGAATCAATACTGCCGACATAATTGTTGTACTGGCGGCCACGCAGCCCCGTGATTGCCACGCCATCACACTGCCCTGCCTTGAAATCCTCGGATGCCACGCGTTCGTCGGTGTAGGCCTTTAAAACGATACTGACACCCCATGCCTTAGCAGCCAGCGCATAATCTTTAGCAAACGCGAAGCCCGGGCCTTGAGCGCCCGTCGGGTCATAAACACAAAAGGTTTGAGCCTGGGCCTGTGCTGCCAAGGTGACACCGAGGAGAATGGCTGCTGCGTTAATTTTCATCCCAGATTCCTTCTCGTTTATTTTTATTTTTTGGCGAAATGCAGCTAAAACTTGAACAGCAGACTATTCCATACCGTAAACAAACCCAATAGGCTCGACTCACAAGTCATCCAGAGAGATTTCAACTATGTACCGTTTATTTGGCATGGAAGTTTCACCCTATTCCGTCAAGGTCCGCGCCCTGCTCCGTTTCAAGCAATTGCCCTTCGAGTGGGTGCTCCGGTCGCAAGCTAACGAGGCTGAGTTTCGTGAGCACGCCAAGGTTCCTCTGATTCCCTTATTGCTTACCCCTGGCGGCGCCATGCAAGACTCCACGCCCATGCTCGACTACCTCGAAGCAGCGCACCCCAGCCCCAGTATTCGCTTAGCGGACCCGGTGTTGAACTTTTTATCCAATGCCCTTGAAGAAGCCGCAGACGAATGGCTGGTGAAGCCCATGTTTCATTATCGCTGGAACTATGAAGCAGACCGAATTGATGCGGGGATGCGTATTGCCACCGCTAGCGTGCCGCCCGGCGTCGATCCGAGCAAGTTTGCCACCTTAATTAGCAATCATTTGATGACGCGAAGCGCGCCTTTGGGTTGTACCGAGGCCAACAAGCCCCTGCTCGAACGCTATTTACAGGAAAGTGCTACGCGACTTAATGCCCATCTGGCATCGCGCTCGTTTATTTTTGGCGAGCAACTCAGTGCTGCCGATCTGGGATTGGGCAGTTTGTACTACGAACTTTATAGCGACCCCACGCCGCGCTCACGATTACAGCCTTTCACCCACTTAGCCGCGTGGGTGGAGCGCTGCATGACTCCTGCAGGGCTGGGCCAAGGAGCCTGTGAAGGCTGGGAGAGCCTAGAAAGCACGTTGCTACCGGTGCTTGAACATGAACTTGCCGCCACCTACTTACCGTGGGCCAGGGCCAATGCTGCCGCATTGAGTCAGGGAGCGGACACGCCCTTCTCAGTCAATTTACAGGGCCATGACTTTGCACAACCCGCGCAAAAGTATCCGGCCAAATCATGGCACAACCTGCAAGCGGGATATCACGCGTTAAGCGACGCAGATCAAGCCTGGGTAGCCCAACGAGTCGGCGCGCTTTAAGTCAGTTTTTTTCAAAAAAAAGGGCGGCTAGCGCCGCCCCAAGAGGGTACTGCATGCATCTGCGTTCAGCGAACGCGGGGTTGATCGCCCGTGAGGGCGATCGGCGCAACTAAGCTCTAGGCTTAGGCAGCGCGCTGTTCGCCCTTAGCGACCAGCTCAGCAAATAACTTCTGTACGTCAGCCAGCAGCTTTTCAACTTCGGCTTTAGCGTCTACAGCCAGAACCTTGCCCTTCAGTTCTACAGCCAGAGCCTTCAGCTCTTCTGCTTTAGCGTTCAGGTCGAGAGCCTTGAGGCCTTCTACTTCAGCTTTAACATCTACAGCTTGCAGCTTGGTCTTGAGTTCGAGAGCCTTGGCTTTCAGTTCTTCGCCCTTGGCGTTGAAGTCAATGGCTTGCAGCTTTTCGCCTTCAGCCTTCAGTACTTCAACCAGACCCAAACCAGCCATTGCAGCCTGACGGCCAGCGGCCTTTACACGAACAACGATATCCTGGTTGTCAGCAACGAGGTTCTTGAGTTCACCCATTTTTCATCTCCTTAACGAGGTTGGAAAATCTTGAATGCACTCAGCGACGGCGTCGTTGATGTCTGCATCCTTGGAACGCATCTTATGGAGGGAGATCAAAAGGCAGGCAATAAATTGTCAGACAATAAAACAAGGTGATTAAACTATTTGTGACTCATCGTTCACTTTTTCGGCATTGCACCAGAAAAAGTGAACGGGAAACAGAAAAATTCTGTTTCCCGCCAGTGGCTTACTTCGCAGCTTCGATGGACTTAAGAATTTCTTCTTTAGCTACGTCTGCGCCTTCCCAGCCCGTGATTTTGACCCACTTGCCTGGCTCCAGATCCTTGTAGTGCGCAAAGAAATGCTCGATTTGCTTGAGCAGCAGCTCGGGCAGGTCGGTGTATTCCTTCACGTGCTTGTACAGTGGCGTGAGCTTGTCGTGCGGAACAGCGATCAGTTTGGCGTCAATGCCAGACTCATCTTCCATCTTCAACTTACCAACCGGGCGGCAGCGAATGACGGCACCTGGCACCACCGGATACGGCGTGACTACGAGCACGTCGAGCGCATCGCCATCTTCCGACAGGGTGTTTGGGATATAGCCGTAGTTCGCCGGATAGAACATGGCGGTGCCAACAAAGCGGTCAACAAAGAGCGCATCGGCATCCTTGTCAATTTCGTACTTGATAGGGGCGTGGTTGGCCGGAATTTCGATCACAACATAAATGTCGTTAGGAACATCTTTGCCGGCAGGAATCTGGTTGTAGCTCATGTCTAGGCCTCAGGTGCAGGGTGGTAGTTGCTGCGCATTATAGCGTCAGTCAGCGCACTTGGGCGCTCAGACCATCGCCAAGTTGCGTCAGCCGTCATCCGTTTCTTTGCATGCTGTGATACAAATCAAGCCTGAGGAGAAACAGTCACTATGCACGGTATTGAATCCATCGCTTTTCTTTTGGGCATTGCACTCATTGTGGTGCCACTGGCCAAGCGCAGCGGCCTGCCGGCGGTCATCGGCTATTTACTTGCCGGCATTTTGATTGGGCCACATGTCTCCGGCTTCATCGAGAATACGACCGTCGTGGTCGAAATTGCTGAATACGGCGTGGCCATGCTGCTGTTTTTAATCGGACTAGAGCTAGAGCCCAGTCGACTATGGGTACTAAGGCGCTCTGTTTTTGGCCTGGGTGGCCTCCAGGTGGTCGTTACCACCGTGTTGCTCGGCGGCATACTCTGGCTATGGGGCGAAAGCCCAACGGTCAGCCTCATCGCCGGTGCGGGTCTGGCGATGTCCTCAACGGCGTTTGCCCTTCAGTTACTGGCCGAAAAAAATCAGCTAAGCGCCCGTCATGGCCGACAAGCGTTTGCTATTTTGCTTTTTCAAGATTTGGCCGTAATCCCTTTGCTAGCGCTAATGCCGCTGCTGGCCACAAGTGGTTCCGCAGAGCACGACATCCCCAATTGGGGCCCCGTTCTATTGGCATTCGCCGGCCTTATTCTGGCCAGCCGCTTTCTCGTGCGACCCGCCTTCCGCTTCATCGCAAACAGTCATACACCCGAGCTGTTCACAGGTACCGCGCTCTTCATTATCGTGGGCGTGACTTGGCTGATGGACTCCATCCATCTCTCCATGTCGCTAGGCGCATTCTTGGCGGGAATGTTGCTAGCCGACAGTGAATATCGACACGAACTAGAAGCTCAAATCCAACCGTTTAAAGGGCTCTTGCTCGGTCTATTCTTTATGTCGGTGGGCATGACCGCCAACCTGCCCCTGTTAACCGAAAAGCCCCAGTGGATCATTTTGGGCGCACTCGGCTTGATGCTTGCTAAGGGACTAATATTGGGTCTCTTAGGGCGCTGGCATGGCAACGACCTGCAAACCTCTATTCGCCTAGGCGTCACGCTTCCGCAAGGTGGGGAGTTTGCATTTATTGTGTTTACCAGCGCTGTCGGCCTCGGGCTGATGTCATCCACCTTAGGCGAGAGCCTCGTACTCATTGTCACGCTCTCGATGGCATTAACACCTATTGGTTTTTGGCTCTTAGAGCATGTTCTGGAAACGCATTGGAATGGGCGCGAAGAACGCAAGTTTGATTCACTCGAGGACATGCCAGAGCATGAGGTCATCATTGCCGGCTTTGGTCGTGTCGGACAAATCATCGCCCGCGTTTTGCGCGTCCATCGAATTCAGTTCGTCGCCTTGGAAAGCAGCGCACGCCAAGTCGACTTTGTGCGTCGATTCGGAAATCCCGTCTTCTACGGCAAGCTCGATAATTTGGCATTGCTAGAGGCCGCTGGCGCTGCAAAAGCAAAACTAATGGTACTCGCCATCGACGATGTTGAAGAGTCGCTACGCACGGCGCAAATCGTTCGCCACTACTTCCCTAAACTACCAATCTTCGCGCGAGCTCGCGATCGCATGCATGCCTATCGACTCATGGATCTCGGCATTAATGTGGTGCATCGTGAAACCTTGGGTACCAGCTTAGAAATGGCCAGAGATGTCTTAATTAACATTGGTTTTAACAAGGTTAGTGCTGACCTGAGCGTTAACCGATTTAGAGAGTATGACGATCAACTCATGCTAAGACAGCAAGCGATTTACAAGAACGAATCGGCATTGGTGGAGAGCGCCAAACAGGCCATGCGTGAATTAGAGGGGCTCTTTGAGAGTGATAGTCGGGCGGCCAAAAAGACAAAAGAGGCTCCTTCTGAACCACCCTCAGTAACCCCTTCAGAGCCACCTAAGGATTAGTCAGTAGCGACTTAACTGTACGAATTTTAATGCAAAAAAAGGCCCGCTCATGGCGGGCCTCTTTCATCTCACCGACAGCTTACTTCACATAGAAGGTTTGCAGCGGCGGGAAGCCGTTGAACTCTACCGAGCTATACGAGTTCGTGTACGCACCCGTGGTCATCCAGTACAGGCGATCGCGCGGCGCCAAGCTCAGCGGCAGGTGGTAGCCAACATTCTCGTACATGATATCGGTGGAGTCGCAGGTCGGGCCGGCAAGCACCACACTGCCTTCCTGGTTGCCATGCTCGTCCATCTTTTCCGTGTAGATCGGGTACTTGATCGACTCGCCCATGGTTTCCATGAGGCCTTGGAACAAACCAACATCAGTGTAGACCCAGCGCTTCAAGTCGGTACGCGACTTGCGCGAAATCAGCACCACTTCCGATACCAGTACACCGGACTCACCCACCAGCGAACGACCCGGCTCAAGAATGATTTCCGGCACGTCATCACCGTAGTCATCGCGCAGGTAGCGGTTGATTTCTTCGGCATAAACTTGAATCGGGTTAACTTCGGAAATGTAGTTGGCCGGGAAGCCGCCACCGAGATTGATCATCTTCAGCGACACATCTTCTTCGAATTTCATCCAGTCGAACATGTATTTCACTTTCGACAGCGCCGCATCCCAAACCGCGATGTCTTTCTGCTGCGAGCCGACGTGGAAGGAGATGCCGTAAGGAATCAGGCCTTGGTTCTTGGCCTGCACCAGCAAATCAATGGCCATGTCCGGGTGGCAGCCGAACTTACGCGACAGCGGCCATTCGGCGGTCTCACCGCCTTCTACCAAGATACGCACGAAAATTTTCGAGCCGGGCGCGTATTCCGCAATGTTCTGCAAATCCGCTTTGGAGTCGGTGGCGAACAGGCGGATGCCTTGCTCGTAGGCCCACTTCACATGTGCGGCCTTCTTAATGGTGTTGCCGTAAGACACACGGTCCGGCGAAACGCCACTGTCTAGCACCTTGCTGAGCTCAAACTTCGACGCACAGTCAAAGTTGGAACCGAGGTCGCGCAACAGCTCAATCACTGGCTGACCCGGGTTGGCCTTCAGCGCGTAGTGCACTTTTGCGGCAGGAAAGCAGGTTGTTAACTCAACATACTTTTGTTTAATGATTTCGAGGTCGACGACGAGAAACGGCGTTTCCTTCTCATCAGCCAGCTTTTTGATCTTCGCCCACTCGGCATCGGAGCAGTAGTCAGAAAGGCGCATGTGCAAATATCCCAAAGGTCATGAAAAAGACAAAAGCCCCTAGCTCGACTGTCGCACAACGGTCACTAGAGGCTCATTCGGTGTCAGGTTGCTGCGCTGCTCGACGGCTTGTTCGCCCTGGCTCTGACGCGGCGAAGGTTAAAGCCAAAAGATGACACAATCAAGAATGCAGGGGGCTACCGAAAAATATTTCTGCCCCCGCCTTCCAGCGCATTACAGGTTATTTTCCGCGTACTCGGCCAATACCGAGCGTGGCGAACCCTCTAATTGGATATGACCGCCATGAGCAAAGCCTTTAAAACGCTCGCACATATAGGTTAATCCCGAACTTGTTGGCGTCAGATACGGCGTATCAATCTGAGCCAAATTGCCCAGACAAATCACCTTCGAACCCTCGCCGGCTCGAGTAATAATGGCCTTCATTTGATGCGGCGTGAGATTTTGACATTCATCAATCAAAATCAGGGCACGTTGAAAGCTACGACCGCGAATGTAGTTAAGTGCCTTAAATTGAATGTTGGCGCGCTCCTTTACATAGGCGATGGAGCCCTTGGGGCTTTCGTCGTGCAAATGCAGCGCTTCAATGTTGTCGCTAATGGCGCCCAGCCACGGATCCATTTTTTCTTCTTCAGTGCCTGGCAAAAAGCCGTGCTCTTCCGCCAGCGGCGGGGTGGAGCGCGTTGCAATAATTTTATTAAAGCGTTTTTCCTCAATGCTCTGCTCGATCGCCGTTGCCAGCGCCAAAATCGTCTTACCCGATCCCGCCGGCCCCGTTAATGACACCAAATGAACCGAGGGATCGCGCAATAAATCCAGCGCCATGGCCTGATGAATATTGTGTGGCCGCAGCCCCCACACTTCCTGATTCATCAATCGCTCATGGCTCATATTACGCAACACAATCTGTTCGGCACTGACAGACAGAACGCGTCCAATAAAGCCCTGTTCATCCACCACAAATTGGTTGGCGAACACGGGGGCATCCCAATCTTCACGCCGTAAATAATGCCGAGTTTCGCCAATGGCCTGAACGGTTTCTACCCCGCTGAAGCGCTCCCAAAATGAGCCTTCAAATTCGGCATAGCCTTTAGAGAGCTGCTTTACATCCGACACCAACTGGTCGTTGGTGTAGTCCTCAGACGCCAACCCGCAGGCCCGCGCCTTTAAGCGCATGTTGATGTCCTTGGTCACTAACACGATACGCGTCTGCTGATCTGCTACCTGCAGCGACACCAAGAGATTGATGATTTTGTTGTCGTTGAGGGAGTTCGCTAAGGTCTGTACGCCACCCTCAGGCTGATCCATCAGCACCGACAGCGTGCCCAAGTACTTGCGCTCAGCATCGCGCCAAATCGGCACACCCTGCCGAATCTGCTCCGGCTCGGCCGAGCCCAGCACACGATCAATCATGCGGATAGCCGCACGGCACTCTGCAGAGACGGAGGCCTTGCCGGACTTGAGCTTATCCAGCTCCTCTAACACGGTCATGGGAATAAGAATTTGGTGTTCTTCGAAGTTCAGCAGGGCGTTGGGGTCGTGAATCAGGACGTTGGTATCAAGGACGTAGGCTTTGCGACGGGTATCTGCGGGGCGATCGGTCATGCGCAAACCTCCAAAGGGGGGGATGCGTCGCAGCGCTTTTTGCTAGCGCCTCAGTCAACGCATAAGGCCTAAGCTACTCCAAGCTCTTGAGGCTTAAAAGCCCACGGCGCTCATTTATCCAACAATTAAATAGACAGCAGACAGGCGGGCGATAATCCGCCCTTGAGTAGCACCACACCCGCCTCACTCGCGAAGTCTCGCGGCACATAATTACGCGCCGGCATATCTGCAGGCAGCAACCGCCACTGACGATAAACTTCCGCGACCAGCTCACTGCAGAAGCCTCCTTTCTGAAAGGCCAGGCCCTGCTCACCCCTAACCCAAAAGCTCAGGTGTTGGCGCACAAAGTTACGGTAGGGCTTTGCTTGCCAGGCCAGCATTAACTCATCCAAGCGATGACGCGCTTGCGCATCAGTCACCACGCCCTGTAAGCGACGCACGGCAACCAAGCCCTGATATCCGGCTACGCGATCGTCCAGAGACACCAACTGAACCCCATCAAAGGCACAGCCCTGAACAATGTCCTGGACTTTACTGGCTCGTGTAGCCTCCCAGAGCAGTGGTGTTTGCGGGTGCTCCGGCAAGCGCACAACCAAGCCAACATGTGACCAGCGGCTGCCGGTAAAACCACGCACCAAGCGCGCGGCCCACGATCGTCCCGAGAAAAGCACGAGGTCGCCGGTTTTTAGCTGCTCACGCAACTGGGCGTAGGGCTGCGACGGCATGACAACCGGATCATTCACGGCCGCATGCCACGAGAAGGTCAATGCAGTTCTTTTCATGACGCGCAGTGTTACCAGCCGGCATGACAGTCCTGCGGCGAGGCCAAGTCAGAGCCATGAAGTTTTTATGACGGATGCATGACAAGTCTTGGTTACCAAGCCAATGCGCCCTAGAATCCGCACACCCCAGTTGCAGCGCAGTGCGCAGGAATCGTTTCAATGAGTCAGTTCGACAATGTCAGCGTAGTGAAGAAGTCCAATGTGTATTTCGATGGCCGCTGTGTCAGTCACAGTGTCTTGTTTGCCGATGGCAGCAAGAAAACTATCGGCGTCATTTTCCCGTCTTCGTTAACGTTTAATACCGGCGCACCGGAAATCATGGAAGTGATTGGCGGTCGCTGCCGCGTTCAGCTTGCCGGCGAAAGCACTTGGCAGGAGTACGCCACCGGTCAATCGTTTAGCGTGCCCGGTAACTCCAGCTTTCAAATTGAAACGCTGGAGCTCCTCGATTATGTCTGCCACTTTGCCTGAGAACCGCTATGTTTGAATGGATTGCCGACCCGCAAGCGTGGGTCACCCTTGCTACCTTAAGCCTGCTCGAAATCGTGCTGGGCATCGACAACATTATTTTCTTGACGATTTTGGTCAATAAAGTGGAAGCCTCAAAGCGGGCCGCCGCTCGGTATTTCGGCCTTGCCTTGGCCATGGTGTCGCGTATCGCCTTGTTGCTGTCGATTACCTGGGTCATGCGTTTAACGGAGCCTTTAATTACCGTCGCCGATGTCGTCGTCACCGGTCGAGACTTAATTCTTATTGGCGGCGGCCTCTTCCTGCTGTGGAAAAGTGCTACCGAAATCTTCGACGCTGTTGAGGGTGAAAGCACGGAAACGCAGGCCACCACATCTGCCGCCGCGGTGAGCTCGAACTTTGCCGCCATCATTGTTCAGATCGCGATCATTGATATTGTGTTCTCGCTAGACTCGGTCATTACCGCCGTGGGCCTGGCGCAAGACGTCGAAATCATGGTCATCGCCATCATGCTCTCGGTTGCTGTGATGATGTTTGCCGCCAAGCCGATTGGTGACTTTGTTGATGCCCACCCCTCCGTTAAGGTGTTGGCACTGGCCTTCTTGGTTCTGGTTGGTACGCTGTTGATTGCGGAAGGCTTCGGTCAGCACGTAGACAAGGGCTATGTGTATGGCGCGATGGCATTCTCGGTCGCTGTTGAAGCACTCAACATCCGCATGCGTAAGCGTCGGGCGCTGAAGTAATCGCGGTTAAGTGATACGGGGCAGGCCTTGCGCCTAGCCCCGTATCGCTTGCACGCTGGCATAGCCAGCAAAGGTCAGCAGTAGTGATCCCGCAACATGCAAACTGATGTGCCAGAAAGCCGGCCCGTAGAGCTGGCGCTGCAGCAGGCTTACCGCCTCTATCGAGAAGGTGGAAAAGGTGGTTAGGCCGCCCAACAAGCCCGTAATCAGCAGCAGCCGCACAGGCTCTGACAGCGCCGCGCCAACGCTAATAAGCGCCGCCAGCACCCCAACTAAATAAGCCCCCACCCAGTTCGCCACCAAGGTACCCAGTGGCAATGCTGGCCAGATCGCATTAAGCCCTAGCCCCAAACTCCACCGTATCAATGCCCCAATAGCCGCGCCAACGGCTACTGCCAGCGCATTCACGCCACTACTCCGGATTTTTCCCGCAAGGCCGCCAGTAGTTTTTGATGAATGCCACCAAAGCCGCCATTACTCATAATCACCACCGCATCACCGGGGCGAGTCTCAGCAACAAGGCGCGCCACCACGGCGGCCACATCCGACGCCACTTGCGCGGGCACAGGGCTATCCGCCACGACGGGAGCTAAATCCCAATCTAAACCGCTGGGCTGATACCAGATAACCTGATCCGCTGCCGCCGCCGAAGCCGCCAGCCCGTCCTTGTGCGCACCCAAGCGCATGGTGTTAGAGCGCGGCTCAATCACGGCCCAAATGCGCTGCTGACCTACACGTCCTCGCAAGCCTTCTAAGGTGGTGCGGATCGCCGTGGGGTGATGAGCAAAGTCGTCAAAGACGGTCACGCCATCCACTATGCCAAGCTGCTCCATGCGACGCTTAACGCCGGGAAACGCCGATAACGCGGCAATCGCCACCGTGACTTCAACGCCCACATGCGCCGCCGCTGCTATCGCAGCTAAGCCATTACGGACGTTGTGGAAGCCGGTCAGTGGCCAGTTCACTGACCCATAGCATTGGCCTTGATGCCAGATCGCGTAAGAGGAGCCATCTTGCGTAAGTGCCTCAGCTTGCCAGACCGGCGCTGACGCTCCCGTTTGGGCTAGGCCAGACATGACCAACGCCATCGTGGCTACCGGCGTCCAGCAGCCTTTCGCAATCACCTCATCAAGCGCCGGCTCATCGGCCGGCATCAGGATTTGGCCCTGGCCCGGCACGGTGCGAACCAAGTGATGAAACTGCTTTTGGATGGCCGCGAGGTCATCGAAAATATCGGCATGGTCAAATTCAAGGTTATTCAAAATAGCCGTGCGCGGCGCGTAATGAACAAACTTCGAGCGCTTATCGAAAAAAGCCGAGTCGTATTCATCTGCTTCCACAACAAAATATTGGCCGCCACCCAAGCGGGCGCTGGCATCAAACCCCTGCGGCACGCCGCCAATTAAAAAGCCGGGCTGCAATCCGGCCTGCTCCAGCACCCAAGCCACCATAGTGGTCGTGGTGGTTTTGCCGTGCGTGCCGGCAACGCCAATCACATGCTTGCCTTGCAGCACCTGTTGCGCCAACCACGCCGGCCCCGAGGTATAGGCAATGCCTTCATTCAGAACATATTCCACCGCGGCGTTACCGCGACTCATGGCGTTACCAATGATGACCAGATCAGGGCGCGGTTGAAGATGCTCGGCAGCATAACCTTCCATAAGGTCAATACCCTGAGCCGCTAGTTGCGTGCTCATGGGCGGATACACACTGGCATCACTGCCGCTGACTTGATGCCCTAAGGACTTCGCCAGTACCGCCAGCGAGCCCATGAACGTACCGCAGATGCCGAGAATATGAATGTGCATGATCAAGTTCCTTGCGGCGGCGCGGGGATGAGTTCAGGGAAGAATTGCAGCGTCAGCAGCATGACAATAAACAAAGGCACTAATGCCAGCAATACCCCTTTCCAACGCGGAATATCCAAGCTGTGCTGATAAACAAAGCCGCGTGCAGACAGACTCCACAAGGTCATGACCACCTGCACCATCGCCGCCAGCGTGATAAAGACACCGCCGCCTTGAGCTAACAGCATGGCCAGTGGTGCGGCCATCAGCGTAATTAAGGTATCAACCAAAACTAACGCCATAAAGGACTGCACCCAACGATTGATCCACTCGCGCCGCTGCAGCAGGAACGCTAGCCACAGGGCTTCGGCACCCATGGCCATGGCAGATAGGGCCACTACCGGCTTATCGGTATTGCTGTCGCCGCCCAGCGTTTGCAATGCAAAACTAATCAATAAATTGAGCGCCACTAAAGGCAGTAATAAGCGCGGTGCATAAGGCAGGGCATCGGGGCCCGCGCGAAAACAGATCACTTGCCAACCCATCGACAAAACAGCTTTCATCACACACTCTGCGTAGTATTAGGCCGCGTGATTCTCGCAAAGACCCGCGCCGCCGTCACTCGATGATTTGCACAGAAATGCCCCGGAGTTAGTCTAATGCCCCTCGAACGCGAACCCATGCCGACCAGCTTTAAGCCGTTTTGGCGCTTTCTCTTCCTGTTGTTTTTGCTGACCTTGGCCATCGCGGCCGCCTCTGCCATTACTGGCCTTGCCCTGACCGCCTGATTATTGGAAAATGCGCGGTTTTCCACCCACTCGGCACGGACACCATGAGCACATCTCGCGACAACTGTGAACAGCCTCTCGTTGGCATCATCATGGGCTCCCAATCCGATTGGGCCACCATGGAACATGCCGCCAATACCTTGCGGGATTTAGGCGTGGCGTTCGAAGCCGAAGTCGTTTCCGCCCATCGCACCCCCGACAAGCTCTTTGCCTACGCCGATGCAGCCATGGGCCGTGGCATTCAGGTCATCATCGCCGGGGCCGGCGGCGCAGCGCATTTGCCCGGCATGTGCGCGGCCAAAACGTCACTGCCCGTGCTCGGTGTGCCAGTGCAATCGCAAGCGCTGAACGGCCTGGACTCCTTGTTATCGATTGTTCAGATGCCAGGTGGTGTTCCGGTTGGCACACTCGCCATTGGTAAAGCCGGCGCCATCAATGCGGCCCTGTTGGCAACACAGATTTTGGCGCTGAATAATCCCAAGCTGCGTCTAGCCATTGAAGCCTTCCGTGCGCGTCAGACAGACACGGTATTGGCCAACCCTATTCCGGGCGTGACCGGCGTATAACTTGAGGAATCGGACATGAGTCTGCGCATTGGTGTACTTGGCGGCGGCCAGCTTGGTCGCATGATGGCGTTGGCGGGCTACCCGCTAAACTTGTCATTTGCCTTCTTCGACAAAGCCGTGGATTGCCCCTCTGCGGCATTAGGCCCACGCTTTGGCGATGACACCTATAGCGAAGCCAGCCTGCAAGCGTTTATTGATAGCGCCGATGTCTTCACCTACGAGTTTGAAAATATTCCCACGGGCTGGGTCGAGGCCATCGCCAAAAGCAAGCCGGTTTATCCCGGGGTGAAGTCCTTGGCGGTGTCGCAAAATCGTCTCAACGAGAAACAGCTGTTTTCTGCGTTAAATATTCCTTCGGCGCGCTACCACGAAATTCGTGCTGAATCGGACTTGAACGATGCGGTCGCCGCACTGGGCCTACCCCTCGTGGTGAAAACCGTCACTGAAGGTTATGACGGCAAAGGTCAGTTCCTACTGCGTGATGCCACGCAAATCTCTGCGTGCTGGCAAAAACTGGGCGCTCATGTCCCGCTAATCGCCGAAGAGTTTATTCAGTTCAAGCGTGAGCTCTCGATCATTGCCGTGCGCGGCCAAGACGGCGCTACGCTATTTTATCCGTTGGCAGAGAACCATCACCATGGCGGCATCCTCAGCCACTCCATCGTGCCCGCGCCCCATCTCGATGAAAATACGCAGCTCACCGCTGAGCGCTATATCTCGTCGATTTTGCGCGAGCTCGGCCATGTTGGTGTGCTCACGCTGGAGTTGTTTGAAACACGTCACGGCTTGATGGCTAACGAGACTGCGCCACGTGTGCACAACTCCGGTCACTGGAGCATTGAAGGCGCACACAGCTCGCAATTCGAAAACCATGTGCGTGCCGTGGCCGGCCTACCTTTGGGCTCGACCCGTGCGGAAAAGCCCAGCGCCATGATCAACATCATCGGCAAGCACCCCAGTGCCCATGATGTGCTGAATGTCACCGATGCCCACTTGCACCTGTATGGCAAAAGTGAGCGCGACGGTCGGAAGCTAGGCCATATCACCGTCACCGCCGACTCGTATCCAGAGCTTGAAATGCGCATGAGCCGATTGGCTGAAGTGCTGCCCAACCCCATGGCATTAAACTTATCGCGCTAAGCCTTGGCGCGGAGCCCCTGAATGAATTGCGCCGCCCCAATGTCCTTGGCCGAGCTTGAATCGGCGATCACCCTAGTGCCGGACTTTCCTCAGCCCGGCATTCTGTTTCGTGACATGTCACCGCTCCTAGCCGAACACTTCAGCGCTACGGTGCAAGCGCTGCAAGCACTGCTCACTCCGGAACAATGGAATGGCATTGATGCTTTAGTGGGTATTGAATCTCGCGGTTTTTTGCTCGCCGCCGGTCTGGCTCAGGCGCTGGGTAAGGGCGTGATTATGGTTCGCAAACCCGGAAAGCTACCTCCTCCCGTGTTCCGTCAGCGCTATGCACTGGAGTATGGGGAAGACACGCTGGAAATGAATGCCACCGTGAGTCCACGCCGCGTGCTGCTAATCGACGATGTGTTAGCCACCGGCGGCACCTTAGGCGCCACAGAAGCACTTTGCCTTCAAGCTGGGCATGACATTAGTGGCGCTGTGGTATTGATCAACCTAGCCGCGCTGAACAACTATCAATGCCAAGGCAACGCCCCTTTATCTTTGTGGACTTATTGAGACAAACCGCATGAGCAAGCCGCTTTTGGTACTGGCCCTAGCGCAAGAAAACGCTAACAACCGTTTGGATAGTCTGGGCTTTGAGATTCTCTATACCGGCGTGGGCAAGGTGAATGCCGCCATTGCCCTCATGCAGCGACTGGCGCAGGGCGACACGCCTAGCCTAGTCATTAACGCTGGCTCCGCAGGTTCACACACCCTAACAGCGGGCCAAGTGGTTGTAGCCACTCAGTTTCATCAGCGCGATATGGATGCCACCGCCATGGGCTTCGCGTTAGGCGAAACCCCTTTCGAAGCCCCCATTGTGCTGAGCAATGGCTTACCGGTCTCCGACTTCCAACAGGTTACCTGCTACACCGGTGATAGCTTCGTGACGGCCGCTCACCCACAGCTCACGCTCGACACCATCGACATGGAGGCGTATGCGCTGGCGAAAGTCTGCCATCAGCAGCAACAGCGTTTTGTCTGCCTCAAATTCATTACCGATGGTGCCGACGGTCAAGCGGCCAACGACTGGGCCAGTGCGGTCATCCTTGCCGCAGATCAATTAGCCGATGCTGTCCACCGGTGCGTGGCTGAGCACGCCCGCTAAACCGACCCATTAGCATCATTTTTGGCAACAATGTGTTGTCTAATTGAGGCTTTAAACGAAACACTCAGACCACTAAGCTGACCTCCTACACCCAACCGGAGGTCGTCATGATCACACGTCGCCCTAGCGATGAGCGCGGCCAAGGCCAGTTTGGCTGGCTTCAGGCGCGCTATAGCTTTTCATTTTCTGGGTATTACGACGCCAAGCACATGGGCCACTCTGTCCTGCGCGTGATTAACCAGGATATCGTTCGTGCCAAATCAGGCTTTGGTCAGCATGGCCATGACAACATGGAAATTCTGACCTATGTTCTCAGCGGCACACTGAGTCATCGCGACACCCTAGGCAACATTGCCGACATCACCGCTGGCGAGTTTCAACTCATGAGCGCCGGTACCGGCATTGAGCACAGTGAAATGAATCGCGGCGATGTGCCAGTGGAGCTACTGCAAATATGGCTGCAGCCGAATGTCCGCGACCTGGCTCCTCGCTATGCGCAAAAAAGCTTCGAGCGCACATCAGGACTGACCTGTATTGTCGCCCCAGATGGCGAAGCTCCTGAGGCGCTACCCATACGCCAAGATGCCCGCATTTATCGCGGCATCCTGTCTACCCATGAGCAGCTGAGCCAAGCGCTTCATGAAGGTCGCAAGGCCTGGCTTCAGCTCATCTCCGGCCGTATACGCGTGAATGGGCAACTGCTCATGGCCGGTGATGGCGCCGCCATACACGATGAAACTGAACTGACGTTGCAGGCCGAAGACGACAGCGAATTCCTCTACTTTGATCTACCGTGAGATGACCATGACGACATTATCCGCCCTATCGAACGCTAGCCTTGACCAACTTTTCCGTGAGGCTCGCACCCATCATCACTGGCTCAATACGCCTGTGAGCGCAGACACGCTAAATGCGCTGTATGCCCTGGCTATTCAAGGCCCAACAGCGGCTAATGCCCTGCCCGCACGCTTTGTCTTCGTGCAAAGCGAAGCAGCCAAAGCCCAGCTAAAACCGCACTTAGCGCCGGGCAATATTGAGCAGACCTTGGCAGCACCTGTCACCGTGATCGTCGGCATGGACTATGACTTCCCAGAGCATTTACCCCGCCTCTTTCCCTTTGCCGACGCCCGGAGTTGGTACGCGGGAAATGACGCGCTGATCGCGGAAACTGCACTGCGCAATAGCAGCTTACAAGCCGCCTATTTCATGCTGGCTGCGCGGTCATTAGGATTGGATGTAGGCCCCATGTCCGGATTTGATGCCGCAGGCGTAGATGCAACTTTTTTCAAAGACACGTCTGTCAAATCCAATTTACTGATTAATCTCGGGTATGGTGACCACTCGCGCTTACACCCCCGCGCACCCCGACCCGACTTTGCGGAGTATGCCCGCATCTGCTGAGGCTTTATGACCGACACACCGCGCCCGACCACGAAACGCCTGCTCAAACTGGCCGGCATGACCGCTCGCATTAGCGGCCACGCCGCCCGAGATCGCTGGCAGCGGCTTTGGCAAGATGGCAGCGTACGCAACGCCCAAGATGCCGCGTTGTACACGCGCATCGGCACGGAGATCGCGGCCACGCTGGGCGAAATGAAAGGCGCGGTGATGAAGGTCGGGCAAGTGGTCTCGCAATACCGCGACCTTCTGCCTGCCGAGCTGGTGGATGCGCTCACGCGCTTACAAAACGATGCGCCAGCACAACCGTTCAGCGCGATACTGCCCCGCCTGCAAGAGGCCTTTGGCCCGGACCTCAACCGTCATTTCCTCGACATTGAGCAACAGCCCATTGCCAGTGCATCGCTCGCGCAAGTGCATCGCGCCCGCCTACACAATGGCCGAGAAGTCGTGCTGAAAGTGCAGTATCCCGGCGTGGATGCCGCTGTTGCGGCCGATCTCAAGCAGCTAAAAGTTGCACTCAAAATAGCGCGAGTGCTTCCCGTTAAAAATGACATTCTCGACGCCCTCTTCCGTGAAATTGAGCAGAGCCTAAAAGCTGAGCTGGATTACCGCATTGAGGCCGCCGCTATTGAGCGTTTTCGGCACTATCACGCGGACAATCCGCGCATTGTGATTCCCGCCGTACTGACCGAGCTGAGCAATACCCGCGTACTCACCCTGAGCTTCGAACCAGGCGATAGCCTAGGCCAGCTCGATGAGCGCTACGACCAGAACTTACGCAATCAAATCGCGGCAACGCTGTTTCAGGCCCTAGGTCGTCAGCTCTATCAGTTTGGCGAAATTCACTGTGACCCCCATCCGGGCAACTTCGCCGCAAGGCTGGATGGCTCACTGGTGATTTACGATTTCGGCTGCATCAAAAAAGTCTCGCCGCATATTTTGCGTTGCTACGCCAACATGACTCGTGCTGCTCTCGCGGGCGATAGCGCCGCCATTGAGCACGGCTTAATTGCGTTGGGCGCACGCCAAACGGAACATACGCCGGCGCTAGCAGCGTCGTTTTATAGACCGTGGCTGGACTTGATGCAGGAGAGTTTTAGCGAGGAGCCCACCGACTTTGGCCGCTTCCCCCTGGCTGAACGGGTGATTGCGTTGAGTCGCGAGTCACTGCCACATTGGCGGGCCTTTCAACCCGTACCAGAAACCGTGATGGTCAATCGTGCCTTGGGCGGACACTACTGGAACTTAAGGCAACTCGGTGCGCAGTTGGCACTCAGGCCATTACTGCACACCGTATTACCCACGCCTTAAGGCGCGCTGGAGGACTCAGCTGGCGCGGTGTCTGGTACGTAATACACCGCACCACTGCTGGTACGAATCTCACGCATGCCGGACTTTTCGCTGCCCGACGCTGTGGTTGCGGCAGGCTGTGCCTGAGCAGCACCTGGCTCAGGGGTCGATGTTGGATTTTCCGGCACGTAATAAACGCCACCACTGGCCGTGGTGATTTTGCGCATCCCAGGGCGATCGCTAGGCGCAGACTTCGGCTCTGACTTTTTCGACTTCTTTTTCGAAGTCGGTGGCGTTTGCTCCGCTTGCAAGGCGGGATCCTGATCGTCCATGAAAGGCTTAGCCTGTGGCCTGAAGTCAGACTCTTCGCGCACCTTACTGGCTGGCTCAACTCTCTCAGCGGGTCGTGCGTCGATTTGCTGTACCGGCTGATACGGTGCATACGCTGCCGCTACAGGGTCTGCGGAGACCGCACTGAATGGCTTTGCACTGGGGTCAGGATTTGTTGATGGCGGCACATAGCTGGCCTGCGAGGGGGCTGGTTGAACAGCCCGGCGCGGTGCAGGTGCGGGCGCGGGCGCGGCGGCAGGTGCAGGCTGAGGACGAAGCGCTTGTGTCTCCACGTCGGCCAACGACAACGGCTGAGCCTGAATGGCTGCGGCATTATCGGCGGCATACACCTGGGGGGCGTTTTCATCGTTACGCGCTTGTGGCGCCGGCGTTTGCGCCTTTACAGGCGCTGGAGCCGCTGACGCTGGGGCTTTAGGCGCATTGGCTGCTGGCGCCACTGGCGCAGGTGCGGCCTTTACTGGCGCATTGCGCGCATCCCGCTGCAAGCCGCCCTGATAGATCTCTTGGATATTTGCAGGCAAACGCGTCAGACGACCTTCCTTATCCAGACCCAAGTCCACGCGACGCACAGAGGCATATTGCTTCTGCGTCAGCGCAGCAGCAGACGCTGCATCACGAAGAATAGTGGGCTGTAAGAACACCAACAGATTGCGTTTTACCCGTGATTCGCTGGTGGCACGGAACAGCACGCCCACGCCCGGCAAGTCGCCCAAGAAAGGCACTTTGCTGGTCGACTTCTTCACATCGTCCTGAACTAAGCCGCCCAATACAATGGTCTGACCGTCGTCAGCCAAAATGCTGGTTTTAATCGAGCGCTTATTGGTGATGATGTCGGAGGAGCGAATGCCATCAACGGAGGGCACCACAGAGGATACTTCCTGCTCCACATCTAGGCGCACGGTGCCGCCTTCGCTCAGCGATGGGGTGACCTTCAAGGTAATACCCACATCTTGGCGTTGAATGGTGGTGAAGGGGTTGGTGACGCCGGAGCCTGCCGTACCCGTCGAGCCGGTAATAAACGGCACGTTCTGACCCACCACAATTTTGGCTTCTTGATTGACCAAGGTCATGATACTGGGTGTCGACAGCAAGTTAGCGTCGGCGACCGAGTTCAGGGCCTGAATCAATGCCCCAATGAAGGTGCGGTCGCCATTACTGTCTTTGCTGGATGTGCCAATACCTAAGAGCGCGCCTTGGCCAATGCCCGCACTGGCGAAATTCCCGGTAGCGGCCGCCGTGGCCAAACTAACGGCACTCGCGCCTGCGTTATTAAAGTTAATCACACCAACACCGGAGGTGGGCGAGCCATAGGCCCACTGCACGCCGAGCTGGGCTGCGTTATCACCCGAGACTTCAACAATCGCGGCCTGGATTAGCACCTGCGCACGGCGCGAGTCCAAGTCGACCAAGATGGTTTCGATTTGGCGAATTTGGCGAGGGCTAGCCCGCACAATAAGGGCGTTTTGTGACTCGTCGGCAATCAGGCTGGATGAGCCCACGGTAATCGTGGTTGTGCCCGGCTGGCTGCGACCTGAGCCGCTATCACCATTGCTACTGAGGTTGGTGGTGCCGCTCGATGGCGAACTCGCTCCGGCACTCGTCGTGGTACTGGATTTATCTTTCTCATCCGCCAGCACGCCACGCAACACTTCAGCGACTTGGCGAGCATTGGCATATTTCAAGCGGAAGACCTTAACGACCTCATCACTCTGCTCGGGCGCTTCATCCAAGTTACGGATCATGGCGCGAACACGATCACGCAACGCCTTATCGCCGCGCACCAGCAAGCGATTGGTTCGCTCATCGGCCACAATGCGTACCTTGCCCGGCGCCTTGCCATCACGACCGGCCGCCGCACCGCCAGCCTCCATCGTTTCTAATATATTAATGAGGTCTTCGGCTTTACCATTCCGCAACGGAATAATTTCAATCGCATCGTCTGGCTGCCCACTATCCAGCTCACGAATCACCGCCTCCATGGCGTCGGCATTATTCGCGCGATCCGAAATGATTAAGGCATTGGCACCCGGCACCGAGGCCATGTGTGCAAACTGCGGCATCATGGGGCGCAGGGCCGCTAACAGCTCATTGGCATTCGCTTGCTGAAGCATGATGACGCGGGTCACCAACGTTTCACCGCTACCCAGGCCCGCAGCATCCACACGCACACCGGATTGGCGCGCATTGGTATCTGGCAGAATTTTAATGACAGGGCCATTCGGTACCGCTGCAAAGCCATTAATGCTCAAAACGCTTTGGAATAGCTCGTACAGCTCCGACGATGACATGGCGCGACTGGAAATAACCGTGACATTGCCTTTAACACGAGGGTCAACGACAAAGTTCTTACCGGTGATTTCCGCCATTTCATTCACAAGCGCAGAAATGTCGGCATCTTTCAGGTTAATTTTCCACGTCTTTTCCGCCCACACGGAGGGGGCCATCAGCAGTAACAGACTAAGTGCGAGGGGTTTCAAAGGAGGCATGTTCATGAGGCTCACAATTTCTGTTCGAGTGTGATGGTTTGTGCGCCACGCTGCACTTCCACGCGAGCACTGCCCGCCTGTTGCAACTGGCTCATGGTTTTTTGGTCTGCATCAAGGTCTTTACCCACTGCTTGGTTATTGACACTGACGATGCGATCACCGGGCTGCAAGCCGAAGCGCTGCAGCATGTCTTTGGGTGCCGTGATGCTCACGATGTATCCCTGCGACGTTCGGCGCAAGCCCATCTGTCGCAACGCGGCCATCGGTGAGTTGGCTAAGCGACTAGCGGCAGCACCCAAGGCATTTTGTGTTTGTGCAGCGGTGTTTGGCATTGGGGTATTCGGTGCGTTAGCTCCCGGCGCTGGTGTGCCAGGCTTATCAAAACGCAGTGTTTCTTCTTGTCCGTTACGGCTTAATACCACCAGACTTTCTTCTACGCGCAACAGCTCTGCACCACCCGGCAAGGCATCGCCCGGGCGATAAATTTGTACTTTATTGTCTGTGCGATCCGCAATAAATGCTCTCGCAAGCTGACGCGAGGGATTCGTCATAACCCCGTCCAGCCTGAGTTGCAAGGTGGTGCTTTGCTCGCTGGATGCCGCCGGGGCACTTTCTGTCTCACCAAACAGTCCAGCAATACGTTGCGGCTCAATTCGTGACGGCAAGACCACCACCGGCCCTGACGCAGGGGGCTGCAAGCGCTGTGACGCGCCCGCGCTAAACACCCAAAGAACTTTACCCAACTGCCAAGCCACTAGGGTTGCGACCAGCGTCAGGGCAAGCATGGCGATCACCGACCCCGCAGGATCTCGCCATAAGGATTGCCATCGATCTCGCCACTGCGCTGAATCCATCATCATTTCCTATTAACCGCCCTGGGACGATAACGGCTCTGACACCGTCAACACCACCAAGTCCAAATCATTCTTGCCAAGATAGCCCGGCTTCAGTCGCAGGAGTCGCTCACGGATTTGCCACTGAATGCGCTGATCTGCCGTTAATGTTACCGCAGCTAAGGCGCCGCCATCAGCACGCTGCGACAACTCGCCGACCAAGTTCTGATTAACGATACGCCAGCGCAGTAAGGCTGCAGGAATTTGCATTTCCTGAATTTGGCCTTGCAAGTTCAGTCTCAGCAAACCGCCTTGAGTCACTAGCTCGCCCGACGCATTAAGCCACTCGCCCTTTGTGTTGCGAGCAAACTGCATGGTGTCGCTGCGCCACGCCGGCATCACCAATTGCGGCAACAGCCAACTGGCATCGCCCGCCTGAGTAAGCACATCCGTAACCTGCAAGGACCACTGGCCGGGTTGCTTCTGCCAGTTAGCTTTTAGTGCGACCGGACCACCCAAGATGAGGTCAGCGCCATAGGCAAAACGCCACAGCGAACTCAGCTGTAACTGCCAAGCAATGTAAAGAGGCATGCCTTGACGTCGCGTTTGCAATTGACCGTCAAGCAAGGTTCCGCCCAAGGCGACACTACCCGCATCGGCGCCATTTGCCGCCATCACCGGTGCTAGTCGTGAAACGACTAAGCTAGCCGGCGCATGAAGCACCAGTGAAACAAGAAGCACAATGACAATGGGCATCGCCATCATGAACCATTTTTGCTTTCTTCCTAACACCGCATATCCTCGCCGACCCCGCGACCCAATGTCAGCACACTGTAAAGGTTCGTGATAATAGCCTGAAAACACCTTCATGCTTGTGTGTTTTGCGTGAACGAAAAAAGCCACCGCAAGGGTGGCTTTTTCAGTTACCGCACGACCATAGCTTAGATGAGAAAGCTATCTTGAGCAGCGCCGGCAGCAATGGCATCGGCCAACCAGCGTGGGCGCTTACCACGGCCCGTCCAGGTCTGGCTGGCATCTGCAGGATTGCGATACTTCGCAGGAACCGGTGGGCGCGTTGAGGCCGCCTTGGCCACTTTACCGCCGCCAGCCTGTGCGACCAACTCAGCAACGCTTACACCTGCCTCACGAGCAATACGCTCGATTTCAGCACGTGCACCTTGCAATTTGCTGGCTTGTGCCTTCTTGGCATCAATGAGCTCCTGCGCTTTTTGAATCAGGGCTTCCAATTCCTGAACAGACATTGCATTTAACTGCTTAGCCATGAATATACCCTCAAGTGCTGATTAATAAATAACTAGCGAAATATATCCATTATGAGCGCAGTCAACAAGGCTTAATGAATAAATTTACTGTTTAAAATAATTAACCCCTGAAAGTCAGGGGTTAATTCAGAAAATCACATTGGCCTTGATCCCATTAAAAGGGAATATCGTCATCAAAGCTTTCCATTGCTGCTGGAGCCGCAGGGCGGGCTGGAGCAGACGGATTAGGCCTTGGCGCTGCCGCGCGTGGAGCTTGAGCGGCTGGCGCATCAAAGTCTGCATAATTAGGCATGCTCTGATCTTCGCCGCCCTCATAGCTATTGGATTGCCCGCCACCCTTGGTGTCTAGCATTTGCAAGGAGTTACCCTTAATTTCAGTGCTATATCGATCTTGGTTGGTTTGTTTATCCTGCCATTTGCGCGTGTGCAATGAGCCCTCTAAATAAACCTTAGAGCCCTTGCGCAAATACTCGCCTGCAATTTCAGCTAAACGGCCATAAAAAACCACACGATGCCATTCCGTCTGCTCTTGCATCGCACCGGTATTTTTATCTTTCCAAGACTCACTCGTGGCTACGGTAATGTTTGCCACAGCGCCGCCTGATGGCAGATAGCGCACTTCGGGGTCTTTGCCCAAATTGCCAATTAAAATGACTTTGTTAACGCCACGCATAACTCACTCCACCCCAAGGGCTTATTGTTGTGACAGAACTGTAGAGCACGCATCGGCGCCCCGCTAGTCACGTCGGTAAAATTTTCACTGGCCAGCCGGACAAGGCACTGTCTGACCATTGCTTTGGATCAACTTTTAAATACACCACAGACTCTTCCGGCAAGTGCACTAGCTCTTCCACGCCCACCAGTGCTTGCAGCGCCTCAATCTGTGCTGTTGTCAGTAATACGCCGGGTAACGGCTGGAGTGTTAGGCTCTTGCCATAACGCGGCTGACTCATTCCTGCAGCACGCCCTATCCAAAGTAATACCACGAGCGCAAGAATCACAAAGATACTGAGCTGCCCCGGCAAACTATGGCTTAAGCCGCCGAGAATGCCACCCAAAAAAGCCCCCAGAAACTGGCTACTACTGTATATCCCCATCGCCGTTCCCTTGCTACCAGCAGGGCTGACTTTGCTGACCAGCGACGGCAACAAGGCCTCCAACAGATTAAAGGCGAAAAAGAACAGACACACCGCTGCAATTAACGCGACCAAGCCCTGTGCCTGCGACAGTGCCACCATCGCCATCGCGAGCATGACGATGGCAAATAGGAAGACCTCCTTCATTCGCTGCTGTCGTTCAGCCACAATCACGGCAGGAATCAGCGCAATAAATGCCAGCAGCATAACCGGCAAATATAACCAGCCATGTTTTGCCACGGGCAAGCCTGCGGAAACGAGCAATGGCGGCAACGCCACAAAACAGGCTGTCATGACTAAATGCAGGGTAAAAATGCCCATATTCAGCCGCGATAATTCAGGATGACGCGAAAGTGCCACCAGTTGCTCGCGATAGCGCAGCGGCAGTTGCCTTCGAGCAACGGCCGCCCTTGGCACGAACTTCAGCGCAATGAAGATCGCCGCAACGCCCATCAGCGCAGTAGCAGCAAATAGTCCCGATAGCCCTACCGCATTCGCCAGCACCGGGCCAAGCACGAAGGCGACTGCAAATGAAACACCAATACTCATGCCTATCGTCGCCATGGCTTTGGTGCGATTTTCTTCACGCACGGTATCCGACATTAAGGCCATCACAACCGCAGAAATTGCGCCCGAGCCCTGCAGAAAGCGCCCAAAAATCACGCCCCAGATCGACGTTGAGAGCGCAGCAATAGCACCACCCAAAGCAAACAGGGCCAATCCAATCAGAATTAACCGGCGGCGATCATAACGATCCGCCAATAAACCAAAGGGGATTTGCAGCATCAGCTGCGCCAGCCCGTATGCGCCCACTGCCAGGCCTATTAAGAGCGGAGTTGCGCCACTCAGCGTCGTGCCATAGACAGAAAAGACCGGCAGGATCATGAAAAGACCAATCATTCGCAGCGAAAAAAGGCCTGACAACGAAAAGACAGCGCGGCGCTCGAGTGGCGAATAACGGGACATTTCAGACAAACACTCTATAGAAAGGCGATAGTGTAACAGTGCTTTCGCCTCGAAGAACTGAACACGCAACAGTCTGTTCTCTGCGCCATGCCATGAGTTTTGCGTATACTGCTTGATTGATTTTTACGAGCGCGCTGAGACGGCATGAGTAGCATTAAAGTTCGCGGGGCCCGAACCCACAATTTAAAAAATATTGATGTCGATATTCCACGCAACAAGTTTGTGGTGATCACGGGGCTGTCCGGCTCCGGTAAGTCCTCACTCGCCTTTGATACGCTCTATGCGGAAGGCCAGCGCCGCTATGTTGAGTCGCTGTCGGCTTATGCGCGGCAATTCCTATCCCTCATGGAAAAGCCGGACGTGGATCATATTGAGGGGCTCTCGCCAGCCATCTCTATTGAACAAAAGTCCACATCCCACAACCCGCGCTCCACGGTTGGCACCATCACGGAAATTCACGACTACCTAAGACTGCTGTTTGCCCGGGCCGGCACCCCGCGCTGCCCAGATCATGATGTTGCGCTTGCCGCTCAAACCGTCAGCCAAATGGTCGACCATGTTTTGGCGTTGCCTGAAGGTACGGGGCTGATGCTACTCGCCCCCGTCATTCGTGAGCGCAAAGGCGAGCATCTTCATGTTTTTGAGAAACTCAAAGCGGAAGGATTTGTGCGCGCTCGCATTAACGGCCTTGTCGTCGATTTAGACGAAGCGCCGGTGCTCGACAAACAAAAGAAACACACGATTGAGGTAGTGGTTGATCGCTTTAAAGTACGCCCCGACCTCAGCCTACGCCTGGCCGAATCCTTCGAAACGGCATTACGCATTGCCGAGGGCGTGGCCTGGATCGCCAGCTTAGATGGCAGCCTGCCAGAGCAAGTCTTCTCCGCACGGTTTAGCTGCCCGCACTGCGGTTACTCCATTACCGAACTTGAACCTCGCTTATTTTCATTTAATAACCCCGCAGGTGCCTGCCAAAGCTGTGACGGCCTAGGTGTTAAGCAGTTTTTTGACCCCAAACGACTGATTAATCATCCCGAGCTTTCACTTTCTGAGGGCGCGATAAAGGGCTGGGACCGTCGCAATTTTTATTATTATGCGATGCTGGAATCATTAGCCCAGCACTATCGCTTCGAGCTTGATACCGCGTGGGAAAAACTCACCCCAAAGATTCAACACATCCTGCTTCATGGCTCTGGAGACGATGAGATTCAGTTCACTTATGTGGGCGACCGCGGCAAGCAAGTGATTCGTGAGCACAGTTTCGAGGGGATTCTCACAAACCTCGAGCGACGCTATCGCGAAACCGAATCGAATAGCGTGCGCGAAGAGCTGGGCCAGCTACTTAACTCTGCCCCATGCTCCGACTGCGGCGGCTCACGACTTCGACGCGAAGCGCGCAACGTATTCATCAACGAACTGAACTTACCGCAGATTTCGAGACTCCCTATCGCTAAGGCTAACGAAACCTTTGCGCTCATGCGCTTACCGGGCGCGAAAGGCGAGATAGCCGAAAAGATCCTGAAGGAAGTTCGCGAACGCTTACAGTTCCTGGTGAACGTGGGCTTAGACTATCTCAGTCTCGACCGCTCGGCAGACACCTTATCGGGTGGAGAGGCGCAACGTATTCGCTTGGCATCACAAATCGGTGCCGGCCTAGTCGGTGTCATGTATGTGCTTGATGAGCCATCCATTGGCTTACATCAACGAGACAACGAGCGACTACTGGCGACCTTGGTGCATCTGCGCGATCTAGGTAACTCTGTTCTCGTCGTTGAACATGACGAGGACGCTATTCGAGCTGCGGATTATGTCATCGACATTGGCCCCGGCGCCGGCATACACGGCGGACGTGTCATTGCCTCGGGCAGCTATGAAGACCTACTGAGCACCGAAGGCTCCTTAACAGCGGATTACCTCTCCGGGCGTAAGCGCATTGAAATCCCCAAGAAGCGCCATCCGTATAATCCAGAGCAAGTACTCCGGCTGGTCGGTGCCCGCGGAAATAACCTGAAGAATGTCACGGCAGAAATTCCGCTGGGGCTAATGACCTGTGTCACGGGCGTATCAGGCTCCGGCAAGTCCACCCTCATCAATGCCACGTTGTATCCCGTTGCCGCACATGCACTTAACGGGGCTGCCGAAAGGACACCAGCCGAACACGATGCCATTGAAGGCATGCAGCTTTTAGATAAGGTCGTTGATATTGATCAAAGCCCGATTGGCCGCACCCCGCGCTCTAATCCGGCAACCTATACCGGTATTTTTACCCCAGTACGCGAGCTCTTTGCCGGAACTCAAGAAGCAAGATCTCGCGGCTACGGACCCGGCCGATTCTCCTTTAACGTGAAAGGTGGCCGCTGCGAAGCTTGTCAGGGCGATGGCGTTATTAAGGTTGAAATGCACTTCCTACCCGATGTGTATGTGCCCTGCGATGTTTGCAAAGGCAAACGCTATAACCGCGAAACATTAGACATTCGCTATAAAAATAAGAACATCACTGAAGTCTTAGAGATGACCGTGGAAGCTGCACGTGATTTCTTTGATGCCGTTCCTGCACTCGCGAGGAAGCTACAGACGCTAATGGATGTGGGGCTGTCTTACATCACACTGGGTCAGGCAGCCACCACATTGTCCGGCGGCGAAGCGCAGCGTGTGAAGCTGTCACGAGAGCTCTCAAAACGTGACACCGGGCGTACGCTGTACATTCTGGATGAGCCCACGACCGGCCTACACTTTCATGATATTCAGCAATTACTGGGCGTGCTTCACCGCCTACGCGACCAAGGCAACACGGTCGTCATTATTGAGCACAACCTAGATGTCGTTAAAACAGCGGACTGGGTCATAGACCTAGGGCCAGAGGGCGGCGAAAGCGGCGGCGAGATCCTAGCGACTGGCACTCCTGAGCAGATTTGCCTAGTAGAGCTATCACATACCGGGCGCTTTTTAGCTCCGCTCTTGGCCATGCAGCGCTAAGCTGCCTCGCCAAGAGCGACTATACAGACGAAAAAAAACCGGCCTAAGCCGGTTTTTTTAACTCAACCATTAATGCTTATTCAGCATCAACCGCTGCACCAGCAATGGCACGATCAACCAGTTCGACGTACGCCATAGGCGCGTTGTCACCAGGACGGTTACCAGCTTTCAGAACACGCAGGTAACCACCATTGCGCTCTTTGTAGCGTGGGCCGAGAACAGTGAACAACTTGCCGACGATTTCTTTCGAACGCGTACGAGCAAATGCCAAACGGCGGTTTGCAACGTTGTCGTGCTTGGCAAGCGTGATTAGCGGTTCGGCGATACGGCGAAGTTCTTTCGCTTTCGGCAGAGTTGTGCGAATCAGTTCGTGCTCAAACAGAGACACTGCCATGTTCTGGAACATGGCCATACGGTGGCTGCTGGTGCGGCCGAGTTTTACACCACTATTACGATGACGCATGGCAGTTTTCCTACACTAATTCAGTTGCCGATCAACGACCGCGAAAATTCAAACGGTCATCGTTACGCAGGCTAGCCGGAGGCCAGTTATCAAGGCGCATACCGAGGGACAAGCCCTTGGAAGCCAATACATCCTTGATTTCGGTCAGCGACTTCTTGCCCAAGTTCGGCGTTTTCAGCAATTCTACTTCGGTGCGCTGGACCAGATCACCAATGTAGTAAATGTTTTCTGCTTTCAAGCAATTGGCTGAACGAACAGTCAATTCCAGATCGTCAACCGGACGCAATAAGATCGGATCTACATCCGGACCTGCGCCACCAGCAGCAACCGGAGCAGCATCAGACTCTAAGTCTACAAAGACCGAGATCTGTTGTTGCAAAACCGTAGCAGCGCGACGGATCGCTTCTTCTGCTTCGATGGTGCCATTGGTTTCCAAGTCAATCACTAGCTTGTCGAGGTCAGTGCGCTGTTCTACACGAGCACTCTCAACGACATAAGCAACGCGAAGGATAGGGCTGAACGAAGCATCGAGCAGCAGACGGCCAATCGGACGCGTTTCTTCGTCGTCATAACGCGAGTCAGCTGGCTCATAACCACGACCACGAGCAACACGCAGCTTCATCTTAAGATGAGCGTTGCTACCTAATGTGGCAATGACATGCTCTGGATTAACGATTTCAACATTGTGTGGAATCGTTAAATCACCGGCTGTAACTACGCATGGACCTTTAGCGTCGATGTGCAGAACAGCTTCCTGTTGTTCGAACAACTTGATAGCAAGGCCTTTCAGGTTCAACAGGATTTCAATGACATCTTCCTGAACACCTTCGATGGCGCTGTATTCGTGTTCAACGCCTTCAATCTCAACATCCACCACGGCAGCGCCAGGCATGGACGAGAGCAGAATGCGACGCAACGCGTTACCCAATGTGTGACCGAAGCCGCGCTCTAGCGGCTCCAGGGTCACCTTGGCGCGGTTGCCACTGACAGCCTGTACAGCAATGCTGCGCGGTGTCAGAAACTCATTGACCTGTGACATGGAAGAGACCTCAAATCAATCGATTACTTGGAGTACAGTTCAACGATCAAGTTTTCGTTGATATCTGAAGACAGATCACTGCGCTCAGGACGAGACTTGAAAGTACCTTCCATCTTCGTCGCATCAACGGTCAACCATGCTGGAATGCCGCGCTGTGCAGCGAGTTCCAGAGCATTCTTAACACGCAGCTGCGCTTTAGCTTTCTCATGCAGAGAAATCACATCACCAGCCGACACCTGAATGGAGGCGACGTTGACGCGAACACCGTTGACCAAAATGGCACGGTGGCTAACCAGCTGACGTGCTTCCGAACGGGTCGAACCGAAGCCCATGCGATAAACAACGTTGTCGAGACGCGATTCGAGCAGTTGCAGCAAGTTCTCACCGGTAGCACCCTTAATACGGGCAGCTTCCTTGTAGTAGTTGCTGAACTGACGCTCAAGCACGCCGTAGATACGACGAACTTTCATCTTTTCACGATGCTGGGTACCGAAGTCCGACATACGACCCTTGCGGGACGCGCCGTGTTGACCTGGTGGGGTATCCGCTTTGCACTTCGAATCCAGTGCGCGGACGCCGCTCTTCAATTGAAGATCGACGCCTTCGCGACGGGAGAGCTTGCACTTGGGACCAATATAACGAGCCATTTTCCCAGTCTCCTCTTACACGCGACGCTTTTTGGAAGGACGACACCCGTTGTGCGGGATAGGCGTCACATCTGAAATGCTATTAATTTTATAACCCACTGCGTTTAAAGCACGCACGGCGGACTCGCGGCCCGGGCCCGGACCCTTAACTTGCACATCCAGATTCTTTAGACCGTATTCCTGGGCAGCTTTACCAGCTACTTCGGCGGCCACCTGGGCGGCAAATGGGGTGGACTTGCGGGAACCGCGGAAGCCCTGACCACCGGAGGTGGCCCAGGCCAGTGCGTTACCTTGACGATCGGTAATCATCACAATGGTGTTATTAAAAGAAGCATGAATGTGCGCGATGCCGTCGGTGACCTGACGGGTCACCTTCTTGCGACCGCGCGAATTATCTTTTGCCATCTTTTAGCTTCCGAGTTCAGCAGAATGAATGAAATTTATTTCTTAAGTGCCTTGCGCGGACCCTTACGAGTACGAGCATTGGTCTTAGTGCGCTGACCACGAACCGGCAGACCGCGACGGTGGCGAATGCCACGGTAGCAACCCAGGTCCATGAGACGCTTGATGTTCATGGATACTTCACGACGGAGGTCACCCTCTGTTGTAACAGTAGCCACTTGAGCACGCACCTGATCTAGCTGCGCATCTGTTAGCTCCTTAATCTTAGTAGCCGGAGCAATACCAACTGCCTCGAGGATCTTGGCAGATGTTGTGCGACCGATACCAAAGATGTAGGTCAGCGAGATGACCGCATGCTTGTTATCAGGAATGTTGACGCCGGCTATACGAGCCATTGACCTTTACTCCACTTCTTGGCGTATCAGACTGGTGATTCAGACTATGCACGAAAGGCGCGAGAGTCTAACGACTCCAACAGTCTAAAGCAACCAATAACTGAGAATTAACCCTGGCGCTGTTTGTGGCGCGGTTCCGCGCTGCAAATAACCCGCAGGCTTCCATTACGACGAACGATCTTGCAGTTGCCGCAAATTTTCTTTACTGAGGCTTGAACTTTCATGGTTCAACTTCTCCAACAAAATCAGTGATGAACGAATTAACGAATCTGGCCAGCCGGGCCGAAACCCTTGAGGTTGGCTTTCTTCATCAGGGATTCATACTGATGGGACATCAGATGGGACTGGACCTGAGACATAAAGTCCATGACCACCACCACCACGATCAACAAGGACGTACCACCGAGGTAGAACGGCACATTGAAGGCAACTTGCAAAATCATCGGCAGCAAACACACTGCAGCAATGTAAATTGCACCGATCAGGGTCAGACGACCAAGAACAGAATCGATATAGCGGCTGGTTTGCTCGCCCGGACGAATACCTGGAATATAGGCACCCGACTTCTTTAAATTGTCTGCTACGTCACGAGGGTTAAATACCAACGCCGTATAGAAGTAGCAGAAGAAAATAATTAAGGCTGCGAACAAGACCAAGTACAAAGGCTGTGCGGGAGCCAACAACAGCGATACTTCTTGCAGGGCACGCTGAACAGCATTTGGATTAGGCGCCTGAGCAAACCATTGCCCCAAGCTCGCTGGGAACAAGAGCAACGAGCTAGCAAAAATAGCAGGGATCACGCCAGCCATGTTCAACTTCAAAGGAAGGTGGCTTTGCTGTGCCGCAAACACTTTTCTACCCTGCTGACGCTGAGCGTACTGCACTGTGATACGACGTTGACCGCGCTCCATAAAGATCACAGCAGCCACGACAGCAAGCGCAAGTACACCCACAACAATCAAACCAATAACACTGATTTCACCCTGACGAGCAGACTCAAGTGCTCCACCAATTGCGCTGGGCATACCCGCAACGATACCGGCAAAAATAAGCATGGAAATACCGTTGCCTACACCGCGCTCGGTAATTTGTTCTCCAAGCCACATCAAAAACATAGAGCCGGCAACGAGGGAGACAATGGCGGGAACATAAAAAGCCATACCCGTAGCGATGGTAATGCCCTGGGACTGCAGACCAACTGACATACCAATGGCCTGGACTAATGCCAGCAAGACCGTAGCGTACCGCGTGTATTGATTAATCTGACGACGGCCAGACTCACCTTCTTTCTTCAGCGCTTCGAGGGAAGGAATCACACTCGAAGCCAGCTGCATAATAATAGAGGCCGAAATGTACGGCATGATGCCCAATGCAAGAATGGACATACGCTCTAAAGCACCACCCGAGAACATGTTGAACAAGCTCAAGATGGTGTCTTTATTGCGGTCAAACAGGGCGGCTAGCTGATCCGGATTGATGCCCGGAACAGGAATATGGGCGCCGAGGCGAAACACCAGCAAAGCAAACAACAAAAAGCCGATACGTTGCCAAAGCTCGGACATGCCTTTTTGCATACCAGGATTTTGGAGCATCTCACGCGCTTGTTGCTTGTTACCGGTGTTTGCCATCGTGCTTATTCCTCGACCTTGCCGCCAGCTGCTTCAATAGCAGCGCGCGCGCCCTTGGTCACTGCAACGCCTTTAACAGTTACGGCACGAGCCACTTCACCCGACAGGATGATGCGAGCACGAACCATGTCTTTACGAACAATATTGGCAGCCTTCAGGCTATCCAATGTGATTTCGCCTTCAACATGAGCGATTTCGGAAAGACGAACTTCAGCCGTTACTTGTTGCTTGAGCGAAGTAAAGCCGAACTTTGGAAGACGACGATACAATGGCATCTGGCCGCCTTCGAAACCGGTACGGACTTTGCCCTTACCACGTGACTTCTGGCCCTTAACACCCACGCCACCGGTCTTGCCTAAGCCAGAACCGATACCGCGACCGCGACGCTTTGGCGCGTGGGTCGAACCCTCGGCCGGTTGCAGATCATTCAGGTACATGATTAACCCTCCACCTTCACAAGGTAGTGAACCTTGTTGATCATGCCGCGGTTTGACGGCGTATCAATCACTTCAACCGAATGGCCGATGCGACGCAGACCCAAGCCCAACAAGCAAAGCTTGTGGTTCTTGAGTTTGTGTGCGCTGGAGCGCACTTGCGTAACCTTGATGGTTTTCATCTGATTACCCCAGGATTTCTTCAACTGTCAGACCACGCTTAGCAGCGACCTGATCAGCATTAGTCATGGACGACAAACCATTGAACGTAGCGTGAACCACGTTATTGGCATTGGTCGAGCCGTAGCACTTAGCGAGCACGTTTTGCACGCCAGCAACTTCCAGAACAGCACGCATAGCGCCACCAGCGATAACGCCAGTACCTTCAGAAGCAGGCTGCATGTAAATGCGCGTTGCGCCGTGCTGACCCTTGATTGGGTGCTGAATAGTTGTGCCATTAAGATCAACCTGGATCATGTTGCGACGAGCAGCTTCCAGAGCCTTTTGAATGGCCGCTGGAACTTCACGTGCTTTACCGCGACCGAAACCAACGCGGCCATTGCCATCGCCAATCACTGTCAGTGCTGTAAAAGCGAAAATCTTACCGCCTTTCACCGTCTTGGAAACTCGGTTGACTTCAACCAGCTTCTCGACGAAACCTTCGTTTTGTTCAAGCTTAGCCATGATTCAACCCTTAGAATTCCAGACCGGCTTCACGCGCGGCGTCAGCCAGTGCTTTGACACGGCCGTGATACTTAAAGCCAGAGCGATCGAATGCCACTTTAGTGACACCCGCAGCTTTAGCACGTTCAGCGAGCAGCGCACCCACTTTCTGGGCTGCATCGACGTTACCGGTAGCGCCATCGCGCAGAACCGCATCAAGCGTGGAAGCCTGAGCCAGAACTGTGCCGCCGCAAGCCGAAAACAGCTGTGCGTACATGTGGCGTGGGGTGCGGTTAATGCAGAGACGCACTGCACGTTGTTCGCGAATTTTGATGCGCGTGCTGCGCGAACGGCGCAGGCGAGCTACTTTCTTTTCGTTCATGACGATACCTACCCGTTACTTCTTCTTCGCTTCTTTACGTAGGACATTTTCACCTACGTAACGCACACCCTTGCCCTTATAAGGCTCTGGCGGACGATAAGCGCGCACATTGGCGGCGGCCTGGCCGAGCAACTGTTTGTTGACCGACTTCAGGATGATTTCAGTTGGTGTTGGCGTTTCCGCGGTCACACCTTCTGGCAGGTTGTAGTCAACAGGGTGCGAGAAACCGAGAGCGAGGTTCAGAACCTTACCCTTAGCCGCAGCCTTATAACCCACACCGATGAGCTGTAAACGACGCTCGAAACCAGCAGAAACGCCGATAACGAGGTTGTTCATTACTGCACGAGCGGTACCAGCCTGCATCCACGCAGCCTGCGAGTCTTCACGCGGGCTCAGCTTCAGCTCAGTACCTTCCTGAGCGATAGCGACCAGGCTATGCAATACGGTAGAGAGTTCGCCCTTGGCGCCCTTAACCTGCACATCCTGACCGTTAATGGTCACTGTAACCCCAGCAGGGATAGTGACCGGCGATTTAGCTACACGAGACATCTTCAGTCATCCTTACGAAACGAGAGCGATGACTTCACCACCAACGCCAGCAGCACGTGCGGCGCGGTCAGTCATGATGCCCTTGTTGGTGGAGACAATCAGAATGCCCAGACCCTGCTTAACGCGGGTCAGGTCATCCTTGCCTTTGTAAATACGCAGGCCTGGACGGCTCACGCGCTTGATTTCTTCGATAACTGGCTTGCCTTCGTAATACTTGAGGGCGAGCGTCAGTACCGGCTTCACTTCCGCCGAAACATCAGCAGAAGCAATGTAGCCTTCATCTTGCAGCAGCTTCGCCAAGGACACTTTCAGCTTGGACGATGGCATGCCAACGGTCGGCTTGCCGGCGCGTTGGGCATTGCGGATGCGGGTCAGCATGTCCGCAACGGTATCTTGCATACTCATTCTAAAATCCTCTTACCAGCTGGCCTTAACGACGCCGGGAACATCACCACGCATCACTGCTTCACGCAGTTTGATACGACCCAAGCCGAACTTACGGAAGAAACCGTGAGGACGACCTGTGATGCCGCAACGATTGCGCAAACGCGAAGGGCTCGAATCACGTGGCAGATCCTGCAAACGCAGAATGGCAGCCCAACGCTCTTCGTCAGTCGCAGTCACGCTAGCAATAGTGGCCTTCAATTCGCCGCGCAGTTTGGAGTACTTCGCGACCAGCTTTTCGCGCTTGGCTTCGCGGTTCAACATGCTTTTCTTAGCCATGATTCAGTCTCACTTGAACGGGAATTGGAAGGCACGCAGCAGTGCGCGACCTTCTTCATCGGTGCGAGCCGATGTGGTAATGACGATGTCGAGACCGCGGAGCTTCTCGATTTTGTCGTATTCGATTTCAGGGAACACGATTTGTTCTTTGATACCGAGGCTATAGTTCCCGCGACCATCAAACGACTTCGGGCTAAAACCACGGAAGTCGCGAATACGAGGAATCGTGATACCAATCAGTCGATCCAGGAATTCGTACATCATGTCGCCGCGAAGCGTCACTTTGCAGCCAATGGGCCAACCGTCGCGGATTTTGAAGCCAGCGATGGATTTACGAGTGAGCGTGACAACGGGTTTCTGGCCAGAAATCAGCTGCATATCGGCCACGGCGCCATCGATAAGCTTCTTATCTTGGCTAGCACCGCCCACTCCCATATTCAGAGTAATCTTCGTGATGCGAGGAATCTCCATCACATTCTTGAGACCGAGCTCCGCCTGCAGCTTAGGCGCGATCTCGTTCTTGTAAACAGCTTTCAGTCTGGCCATTTCAACCAATCTACCTTACTTGATGTCGACAACTTCGCCGGTGGACTTGAATACGCGAACCTTCTCGCCATCTTCAAGTACCTTATAACCGACTCGGTCTGCCTTCTGGGTTGCCTGATTGAACAAAGCGACATTGGAAATATCGAGGGACGCTTCGCGCTCCAAGATACCGCCCTGCTCGCCCTTGTTCGGGTTGGCCTTGACATGCTTTTTCACCAGGTTAATCCCGGCGACAACGACACGACCTTCGAGAACGCTTGCAACTTTGCCGCGCTTACCCTTGTCCTTGCCTGCAATCACGACCACTTCGTCGTCACGCTTGATCTTTGCCATCACTCTTTACCTTTAAAGCACTTCAGGCGCGAGGGAGATGATCTTCATGAACTGTTCTGTACGCAGTTCACGAGTCACCGGCCCGAAAATACGGGTGCCGATCGGTGCCTTGTTGTTATTCAGAATCACAGCGGCGTTGTCATCAAAACGAATCAACGAACCGTCTGCGCGGCGAATACCTTTTTTGGTACGCACTACAACAGCGTTCATTACGTCGCCTTTCTTGACCTTGCCACGAGGAATCGCTTCCTTCACTGTGACCTTGATGACGTCACCGACCGAGGCATAACGACGGTGCGAACCGCCCAATACCTTGATACACATGACGCGACGAGCGCCGCTGTTGTCAGCGACCTCGAGCATCGTTTCGGTCTGAATCATTGCTCTCTCCAAACCCAAAAAATGGGACCCCGACTCGCGGGGCGCGAAATGATAACTGATGCGGCCTTCGGCCGCAATTCAAACTCAGCGAGCGTCGGACTTTTCGACGACAGCCACCAAAGTCCAATTTTTAGTTTTGGACAATGGACGGCACTCGGAGATCGTAACAATGTCGCCTTCTTGGCAAACATTTTGTTCATCATGCGCATGCAGCTTGGTCGAGCGAGTGATGTACTTGCCGTACACCGGGTGCTTGACTTTACGTTCAATCAGAACAGTGATGGACTTGTCCATCTTGTTGCTGACGACTTTGCCGGTCAGCGTGCGCTGAATTTGGTTCTGTTCCGTCATGATCAGTTACCTTGCTTCTCGGTCAGAAGGGTCTTGATACGAGCGATGCTCTTACGAACAACGCCGATCTTGCTGTTTTGAGTCAGCTGACCAGTGGCCTGAGCCATGCGCAGAGTGAACTGCTGACGGTTCAGGTTGTCGAGTTCCTTGTTCAGGTCTTCGACGCTTTTTTCACGCAATTCTTTGGCGTTCATTACATCACCGTCCGAGTCACGATAGTGGTCTTCAAAGGAAGCTTAGCGGCAGCCAAGGTGAAGGCTTCACGAGCCAAGGATTCAGCAACACCCTCGATTTCGTACAGCATCTTGCCTGGCTGAATTTCGGCAACCCAGTATTCCACGCTACCTTTACCTTTACCCATACGTACTTCGAGTGGCTTTTGTGTGATCGGCTTATCCGGGAAAACACGGATAAAGATCTTGCCACCACGCTTTACGCGACGGGAAATTGCACGACGAGCAGCTTCGATTTGACGGGCCGTAATACGACCACGCTCAATCGACTTCAGGCCGATCGTGCCGAATGCCACGGAACTGCCACGAAGTGCCAGACCCGTGTTGCGGCCCTTATGGACCTTACGAAACTTGGTACGCTTAGGCTGTAACATCTCTCAACCCCTTAGTTCTTCGCACCGCGCTTCTTGGCGGGACGAGCTTCTTCCACTGGGGTCGGGGCAGCTACCTGCTCCATACCACCAAGGATTTCGCCCTTGAAAATCCACACCTTGACGCCGATACAGCCGTAAGTTGTTTCTGCACGAACAATCGAATAATCGATGTCTGCACGCAGGGTATGTAGTGGCACGCGGCCTTCGCGGTACCATTCGGTACGTGCGATTTCAGCGCCGCCTAAACGACCCGAAACTTCGACCTTGATACCCTTAGCACCGGCACGCATGGAGTTCTGTACAGCGCGCTTCATGGCGCGACGGAACATCACACGACGCTCGAGCTGCGACGCGATGCTGTCTGCAACCAACTTCGCATCGAGATCCGGCTTGCGGATTTCGTCGATGTTGATCTGCACCGGCATCTTCATCAGCTTGGCAACATCACGGCGCAGACGTTCTACGTCCTCACCTTTCTTACCAATCAGAACGCCTGGGCGAGCTGTGGAGATCGTGATGCGCGCATTCTCGGACGGACGCTCGATGAGGATCTTGCTGATCGAAGCTGCCTTTAGGCGCTCGTTCAGGAAGTCGCGCACCTGGAGGTCGGCGAGCAAGAATTCAGCGTATTGCTTCGGGCTGGCGTACCAGTTCGCGTTGTGCTTCTTAACGATGCCCAGGCGAATACCGATTGGATGAACTTTCTGACCCATTTCTTCAGCCCCTTACTTGCCTTCGGCCACGATGACGGTGATGTGGCAGGTACGCTTGCTGATACGATCAGCGCGACCTTTAGCACGCGGCTGAATACGCTTCAGCGTGATGCCTTCATCCACACAGATAGTGGCGACACGAAGTTCGTCCACATCCGCACCCTGGTTATGTTCGGCGTTAGCAATAGCCGACATGATCACTTTTTTAACAAAGTGAGCAGCCTTCTTGTTGCTGAACGTCAGCGTGTTCAGCGCCAGCTCAATCTTCAAACCACGAACCTGGTCAGCGACGAGGCGGGCTTTCTGGGCCGAGATCGGCGCGCCACGCAATTTGGCGATAGCTTCCATCATGCTCTCCTTATCGCTTCGACTTTTTGTCGACAGCGTGACCACGATAGGTACGAGTCGGCGAGAACTCACCCAGTTTGTGGCCGACCATATGCTCAGTCACGAGGACCGGGATATGTTGCTTGCCGTTATGCACGGCAATTGTCAGGCCAACCATTTCTGGGAGAATCATCGAACGACGCGACCAGGTCTTGATGGGCTTCTTGGAATGTACGGCCGCTGCAGCTTCCACCTTAACGAACAGGTGAGTGTCTACAAACGGACCTTTTTTCAGTGAACGAGGCATAGTGGCTCTCCTCTACCCATTACTTGACGCGACGGTCGCGGACAATCATGCCGCTCGTACGCTTGTTGTTACGGGTCTTGTAACCCTTGGATGGCGTGCCCCATGGCGACACCGGCTGAATGCCCTTGTTACGGCCTTCACCACCACCGTGCGGATGGTCAACCGGGTTCATGGCCATACCACGAACTGTTGGTCGAATACCGCGCCAGCGACTGGCACCAGCCTTACCCAGTGAGCGCAGGCTGTGCTCGCTGTTGGACACTTCGCCGAAGGCAGCACGGCAATCCACATGAATCTTGCGCATTTCGCCCGAACGCAGACGCACAATGGCGTATGCACCGTCGCGACCGAGCAACTGAGCCGAAGTACCCGCCGAGCGCACTAACTGTGCACCCTTGCCTGGCTTCAATTCGATGCAGCAAATGGTCGAACCGAGCGGCATGTTACGCAGCGGAAGCACGTTACCGACCTTGATCGGAGCGGCATCGCCGGACATCACAGCATCGCCAACTTGCTGACCCTTGAGGGCCACCATGTAACGACGATCACCATCAGCATACTTCAACAAAGCGATATGCGCGGTACGGTTCGGGTCATATTCAATACGCTCAACAACGGCCGGAATGCCGTCCTTGCCGCGCTTGAAATCGATGACGCGATAAAGCTGCTTGTGACCACCACCAATGTGACGCATTGTGATATGGCCATTGTTGTTACGACCACCGGAACGCTTTTTGCTCTCAACGAGCGGAGCGTGCGGACGACCTTTGTGAAGATGGTCATGAACGACCTTCTCAACAAAGCGACGACCCGGGGAAGTCGGTTTACATTTTACGATTGGCATGTCAGTACTCCCGGCCCTTACTCAGCTGCAACAGCTGCGGCGAAGTCGATTTGAGCGCCATCTTTCAAGGAGACATAAGCCTTCTTGAAGTCTTGACGACGACCGAGGGAACCGCCGAAACGCTTGCTCTTGCCTTTAGTCAGCGTGGTGTTAACCGACGCAACTTCGACCTTAAACAGTGTTTCCACGGCCTTTTTGATTTCCAGCTTGTTGGCGTCGCGACGAACTTTGAACACCACTTGATTATGCTTTTCAGCAATCATCGTGGCCTTCTCAGAGACATGCGGCGCAAGCAATACCTGCAACAGACGTTCTGTGTTCATCCCAGTTCCACCTCAAGTTTCTTGGCTGCAGGTACAGACATCAGCACCTTCTCAAAGCCAATCAGACTCACCGGATCAACAGCCGTGGTGTCGATAACTTCGACATGCGGCAGGTTGCGTGCGGCGAGATAAAGATTCTCGTCAACAGCATCCGTAATGATCAGGGTATTTTTCAGACCCAGAGCATTGAGCTTGCCCAGCAGTTCTTTGGTCTTTGGCGCCGAGACAGTGAAGTCATCAACGAAAACCAAACGATCCTGGCGAACGAGTTCGGCCAGAATGCACTGCATGGCACCGCGATACATTTTGCGGTTAACCTTTTGATCCCAGTCTTGTGGGCGGGCAGCAAAGCTCTTGCCACCACCACGCCAGATTGGGCTACGGATCGAACCGGCACGTGCACGGCCCGAACCTTTCTGGTTGAACGGCTTTTTGCCGCCACCGCTGACTTCTGCGCGGGACTTCTGAGCCTTAGTACCCTGACGTGCGCCAGCCATGTAGGCGACGACAACTTGGTGTACGAGGGCTTCATTGAAGTCCTTGCCGAAGGCAACTTCGGAGAGCTCTAAGGCTGCTCCGGAAACAGTCTTCAGGTTCACGTTAATCTCCCTCAGGCCTTAACGGACGGACGTACGATGACGTCGTTACCGGTAGCACCCGGAATGGCACCCTTAATGACGAGCACACTGCGCTCAACATCAACGGAAACGATTTCCAGACCCTGGACAGTGACGCGCTCAGCACCCATATGGCCGGCCATCTTCTTGCCCTTGAACACCTTGCCTGGGCTCTGGTTTTGACCAGTGGAACCATGGACACGATGCGATACAGAGTTACCGTGGGTAGCGTCTTGCGTACGGAAGTTCCAACGCTTAACTGGACCCTGGAAGCCCTTACCTTTAGAAACACCGGTAACGTCTACGGCCTGACCAACGCTAAACAGCGTAACTTCAAGCTGACCGCCAACGGCAAGGCCTGCAGCCTCTTCGCCAGCAACACGGAATTCCCAAACGCCACGACCCGCTGCAACACTTGCCTTAGCAAAGTGACCAGCCATGGCCTTGGTTACGCGAGAAGCACGACGCTCACCAGTTGTTACTTGAACAGCCTGGTAGCCATCGCTTTCCAGCGACTTAATTTGTGTGATGCGGTTCGGATCGATTTCGATCACAGTGACCGGCACAGAAACGCCAGCCTCCGTGAACACGCGGGTCATCCCGCACTTACGACCGACTAATCCAATAGCCATTTATTCAAACCTCTTTAGCAACTTGATCTCTCAAGAGACTCAATGCTGAACGATCAACCCAAGCTGATCTGAACATCCACGCCAGCGGCGAGGTCCAGCTTCATCAGTGCGTCAACGGTCTTATCCGTTGGCATCACGATGTCCACAAGACGCTTGTGAGTACGAATTTCGTACTGGTCACGCGCATCCTTGTTGACGTGCGGAGACGTCAGGACGTTGAAGCGCTCGATACGCGTAGGCATCGGGATAGGGCCACAAACCTGGGCACCTGTACGCTTCGCGGTTTCGACAATTTCAAGCGCCGATTGGTCGATCAGACGATGATCGAACGCCTTCAGGCGGATGCGAATTCTCTGGCTAGCCATTCCAGCAACTCCAAAGCAAAAAAGAACTAGCCCACCACTGACTTGCTTATCAGGGGAAGGCTTCTCACAAACCGGTCCGGGAACAATGCCCCGGCTGTAACACCACCCTGTTGTCAGGGGTGGCGCATAGTAGTGGATATCTATTCGTTGCGCAACTACTAATCACGCAAAGTCCTTATATTCCACCCACAATACCGCTAAGTATTGTTTACCACTCAATGGGCCTGTCGAAACAGGCCCATTGACTCACCCTTAGGCGAAGATTTTAGCTACAACACCCGCGCCGACGGTACGACCGCCTTCACGAATGGCGAAGCGCAGACCTTCTTCCATAGCGATTGGAGCGATCAGGACAACGTTCACCTTGATGTTGTC
>NZ_LZDB01000002.1 GCF_001676655.1 Perlucidibaca aquatica | reverse complement strand
AGCACAACGGCCGGCGACATCAGCCTCACCGCCAAGAACTCGGTGACAATCGGCAGCATCCTAAAGTCGCTACTGGGCAAAATTGGGGTGAAGGCTGAAACGGGTTCGATTACGACAGAAGGCGATGCGCCGATTAGCGCGACAAAAGACGTGACGCTTTTGGCCGACACGGACATCGTGATCGACGACACGATTGCTACGACAGAAGGTAATGTCTCGTTAACGGCGACGAAGGGCAGCATCACGCTGAACGACAATCTGAGCACGAGCTCGACGGCAACTCGCGATGCCACGAGCGGCAAATTCGCGGCCGGCAATGTGATGCTGACAGCGAAAACCGATGTGACCCAGAACGCGGACATCCTGGTGAAGAACGGTGATGTGTCGGTGACGGCCACTGAGGGCAACCTCAAGATGACCACGGGCAAGAAAACCGACATCACCAATGCGGGCAATATTGTTTATAGCGCAGGTAAGCAGATCGACAGTGAGATTCTGGCGACGAAGCTGGGCGATATCACCCTGACGGCAGGTACTGACTTGCTGGCCAACAACACCATCACCACGCAAGGTGGTGCGGTGAAGCTGACGGCGACAGCGGGCAAGATCGACACGGATATCGACGCTGCAATCAGCGCGACAAAAGACGTGACCCTGACTGCTGACACCAACATCACCGTGGGTGATGCGGTGTCCACCACAGCGGGTGACATTGCACTGAAGACGGCGAAAGGCTTCGTGACGCTGAACGATACGTTGACCACGAACGCGACTGCGGCTCGTGTAGACGGCACGTTCGCTGACGGCAACATCACGGTGGATGCGGCCACGTCGATCACGCAGAACGCTGATATCACGCTGAACAAAGGTGATCTGACGCTGACAGCGAATGCGGGAGACCTCCTGCAGAACGCCAACAGCAAGCTGAACGAAGGCAATGCACTGCTGACAGCGAAGGCCACCACAGGCGCTAACCCGACTGGCGGCAACATCACGATGCGTGATGCTGGGGCGAATAACTCGCCAGCGGCAACCCGAATCGATGTGGCCTCGGGTAATGTGACGCTGACGGCTGATAACAACATCAACGTTGCCGCACTCAGTGTCGCAGACGCTAACACGGTCACGCTTAAAGCCACGAACGGCGCCATTACGGGTCAAACCAACACGACGCTGCACGTTCAAGCGGGCACACTGGACGCTGCCGCCAAAACAGGTATCGGCAATGCATTGCGCACTAGCTTGAATAAGCTGATCGCCAAGGTCACCGGCACAGGCGACATCAACATTGAAGAGACTAACGCGATAGAATTAACCCAAGTCAGCACGAACTCGGGCACTTTCAATCTGAAGGCGGGTGATGATGTATTGGCTCGTGATGTCGCCATTAACGGCTCGGCAACCTTCGATGTGAAGGGCAAGCTCACCACCGCTGTAGCGACTTCAGATCCTATGACGTCAGCGGGTCAAATTGCCGCCAAAGACCTGACGGTGACGGCTGAGGATGGCGTCAACATCAGCACAGCGGTGGATCGTGCAGATGTTGTCCTCTCCAAGAAGGGTGGCATCGTGATTAGCGAAGCAGACTCGATCACTCTGGAGCGCCTCAGCACCACTGACGGTGATATTGAAGCGACCTCAGCGGGCACGCCGACCTCCCCTAGCACGATGACGGTGAAGCGTGTGGTGGCAGGTGGTGAAACTTCCACAGCAACGCTGACGTCAACGACCGGTAGTATCGTTCAGGCGGCGGATGTGACTGCACCCGCTGTGACGGCGAGCAGCACCGTTTTGTCAGCCAGTTCGGGTATCGGCACTCAGACGAGCCCGACCTCAACCTCGCCTCTGACGCTGCAAACCGACACGCTGAAAGCGACCAGCACGAGCGGCGATATCGTTCTGGCACAGAACGGTGCCCTCGCGCTGGATGAAGTGTCGACCAGTGGCAACATTAACTTGGCAATCACGGGTGGTGGCTTAACAGGCGCTACAGGCATGCCCAATAGCTTGACGGGCAACCAAGTCAAGGTAACCGCGCAGGGTGCCGTATTCATCAACACCAACGCAGGCTCACTGCTCGACATCGATACCACGGGCGACATTGCCGTGGTTGAAAAAGATGGTGTGACGCGCGCTAACCTCACGGCAGCGAATGTGTCGGCCACTAGCACGACAGGGGACCTTGGCATTGGCAGCATCGTGGCAACAGATGCAAACGGTGCAGTGACCTTGGTGGCAACTACAGGCGCAATCCTTGACGCGGATAATGATGATGCGACGAAGCCCGTCATTAACATTACCGCGCAAAGCCTAAATGCCACAGCTGCCCAAGGCATTGGCCGAGCCGGTCAGGTATTGGAAACGGCAATTGGTACGCTCACCGCGAAGGCTACACAGTCGGGAGGGGTCTTCTTTAACAACCCTGGTTCGTTCATCGTGGCGAGCGTCACGGCAAACGGTGGCGATATTGCCTTGCAGACCAGCGAAACTCTGACCCAAACCGGTCCAGTATCGACTTCAGGCAGTGGTGATATCACTGTGTCGGGTCAAACCGTCACAATGACGCCGACGGCTTCGACTCAGGCCGGTAGCGGCACCATCAACTACAGTGCCACCAATGCGGTGACCATTAGCTCACTAGTAGCCAAAACCGGCTTAGGTGGTGGTGCAGTTACGGTGAAGGCACCCACCGTAAACACGGTGAACACGGGTCGACCCAACATCACTGGCTGGATCATTGATGTGAGTGGCGACAATGTGGACTTGCCGCGTATTCAGTTGCTGATCGGTGAGCAAGGTCTCGAATCGGCGTTGATTAAGCAGGGCTTCCAAGTGGTGGGTGGCACGCTGGCAAACAGCCGTCAGTTCATGGAGCAGATCCTGATGCCGTTGCAGGTGGAGGGTAATTTACCGGTCAATGGTGCGTTGTCCCGCGGCTTAAGCCCGGTGAGTGCGCCGCAGTTGAATACCTACAACGGATTCACCGAGCAGTTAAACGGGGAGTGGATCTTCCGACTCTAAGTCGGTTTAAATCAAAAGCCCCGCTGCCGAAAGGCAGCGGGGCTTTTTTATGAGCGCTGGATTACTTCCGGCAATCGTTCCCTTGAGTTTTCCAGCTCAGGATGGTCTTGGCCTTATCCACTTCAAAGTAAGTTTGGCAGCGCAACAAACCCACACGATCACCAAAGCCAAAACCCACGCCGGTACCAAAGCCACTCCCGCGGGAGCCGGTAAATATTGACGTTGAAATGGTGGGTGCCACGGTATAGCTGCCTTGCTTATCCCAGACATACACGAGGTTGCCGGTGGGCGACTCAAAGCTACCGGAGGGATAGCCCCAGGCATCCATCACGACCTTAATGTTGGAGCCGACCCAGCCCTGCAGCTCGTTCTCGTAGCGCTCGCGGGTGGCGCAGCCGGTTAGCACGAGCAGGCCCAGCGTCAGCGCGAAAAGTTTGATGTTGGTGGTTGAACCTTGCATGACGAAACTCCTGATGCCCAGTCAATGTCAAATTCCATCGATGCTACAATAGACCCAAAATGTTCGCAGACCTAGTGCACAATCCTGCGCCAGCCCCCTCGCCATGACTGACTTGAGAGCTTCCATGTCCGACCTAAAGAATGATCGTTTCCTGCGCGCCTTGCTGCGTCAGCCTGTGGATCGCACGCCCGTTTGGATGATGCGCCAAGCCGGACGCTACTTGCCAGAGTACCGTGAAACGCGCGCTCAGGCCGGCGACTTCATGAAACTCATGATGAATCCGCAGCTGGCTTGTGAAGTGACCTTGCAGCCGCTGGATCGCTATCCGCTCGATGCCGCCATTCTGTTCTCCGACATTCTCACCATCCCCGATGCCATGGGTCTGGGCCTGTATTTCGAGACCGGTGAAGGCCCGCGGTTTGCCAAAACCGTGCGCTCGCAGGTCGAGGTCGATGCGCTGCCGATTCCTGATCCAGAAAAAGACCTGGGCTATGTCATGGATGCGGTACGCACCATCCGCCGTGAGCTCAATGGCCACGTGCCGCTGATCGGCTTTGCCGGCAGCCCGTGGACGCTGGCGACCTACATGGTCGAAGGTGGTTCATCGAAGGACTTCCGCGCCGCGAAAACCTTGATGGTGACGCAGCCAGCGGTGTTGCACGCGCTGCTCGATAAGCTCGCGCAATCGGTTACGTCTTACTTGAATGCGCAGATTCTGGCGGGTGCGCAGGCGGTGCAGATCTTCGATTCTTGGGGTGGTGCACTGTCGCACGCGGCGTATCAGGAGTTTTCGCTGGCCTATATGCAGCAGATCGTCAACGGACTCATCCGCGAGCATGACGGACGCCGCGTACCGGTCATCCTGTTCACCAAGGGCGGTGGGCAGTGGCTGGAGGCGATGGCCGATACCGGTGCCGATGCCCTCGGCCTGGACTGGACCACCGACCTTGGACAAGCGCGTCAGCGCGTGGGTAGCCGTGTCGCGTTACAAGGCAACATGGACCCATCCATGCTCTTTGCACCACCGGCGCGTATTCATGACGAAGTGGCGCGCATTCTCAGTAGCTACGGTCAGGGCAGTGGTCATATCTTCAATCTGGGGCATGGCATCGATCAGCATGTCGATCCCGCTCACGCGGGCGCGTTTATCAACGCCGTGGTCGAACTGTCGGGGGCGTATCACGCTGTTTAAGTAGAGCCGCCTAAGTTCCGCTACACTCGGGGCATAACGAGAAAAATCGGGATGCCCCTTCATGAATTTTTTTTCCAGTGCGCGTGAGTTCGGACGGCTGCGCGAGCTCATCGCCATTCTGCTTAAGTATGGTTTTGATGACCTGGTGCGCTGGTTGCATTTAGAAAATCGTGCCGGTTTATTGAAGCGTTGGTTGCGCCAAGACTTGCCCCCGGATATTCGCCGCTTGCCCAGTGAGGCGCGCGCTCGATTAGCCTTGGAAGCCATGGGGCCGACCTTCGTGAAGCTCGGCCAAATCCTCGCCACACGCGTGGATTTGCTGCCAGCCGAATGGATTACCGAATTAGAGAAGCTCCAGGATCAAGCCGCGGCGGTCCCTTTCGCTCAGCTTAAGCAGCAATTAGAGCGTAGTTTGGGTGCCAAGGTCGGCGCGTGTTTCCGTGAAATCGATGAAAAGCCGGTCGGTACGGCGTCCATGGCGCAGGTCTATCGGGCGGTGACGCCGATTGGCCAAGAGGTGGTGCTGAAAATTCGTCGCCCTGGCGTAGAAGAAAAGATTCAGGCTGACCTGCGCTTGCTGCGCAAATTGGCCGAGATTGCTGAGGCGCAATCACCGGAGCTGCGCCGTTATCAGCCCATCGAGATAGTGCAGGAGTTCGAGGCTTCGCTACTGCGCGAATTGGACTTCACGGTGGAGGCACGCAGCGCCGATCGCATGCGAGAAAATCTGCGTCATTTGGATTGGCTGGTGGTGCCGCGCATTTATTGGGAATGGACCTGCGAAGACCTGAACGTGCAGGAATTTATTCGCGGGATTCCGGCGAAAAGTATTGAAGAAATTGATCGCGCCGGTCTGAATCGTAAGCTCATTGCTCGCCGGGGCGCGCAAGCGGTGTGGAAAATGATGTTGGAGGACGGGCTGTTTCATGCCGACCCCCATCCCGGCAATTTCCTCATTCTGCCTGGCAGCCGCATTGCCATGCTCGACTTCGGTATGGTCGGCAAGCTCACCGCGACGCGGCGTGATCAGCTCATCCGCATGATTCGCGGTGTGGCTCTGCAAGAGCCCGATACCGTCACCCAAGTCTTAGTTGAGTGGTCGGCGGGACGCTACATTAATCGCGAAGGTCTGCTCTCGGAGGTGACCACACTGATTGAGCAGTTTGATGGCGTGCCGATGGCGGAGCTCGACATTACGGCCTTGCTCAATGCCATCGCGGCGGTATTACGTAATTACAATTTGCGCTTGCCCAGTGAGTTAACGCTGCTGGCCAAGGCCTGTGTGACGTTGGAGGGTTTCGGTCGCCTTATTGATCCGAACTTTCAGCTTATGGACGAGGCCATGCCGTTGCTTAGGCGCACCTTGGCGAATCGCTACAGCCCAAAAGTGCTGGCCCGTGCCGTGCGTTCGCGCGCGTTGGATGCGGTGGAGCGATTGTATCACCCAGGTACGCAGGGCTTGCATGGCAACGGCGGCAACTATGCCGGGCCGCCGCCTATGCAGGTTGAAGAATTATCAAAACTGGTTAATCGCTTAGAGCGCGCCAGTCATCGCCAAGCCCGCGCCGTGCTCTTGGCCGGCCTATTTTTGGTCAGTGGCATGATGATGCAGCTGGAGCAAGGACCGCATATTTTGGGCATGCACGTGTTGGGCTTACTCAGCCTTATCGGCTGTACCGGCTATTGGCTGTGGATGCTGACGCAGCTGTGGTGGACGGAGCGTGGGCATCGCGATTGATGCCTGTTTTCATACCGCGAACTGGATACTTTCAAACTCTGTCAAATCAATACGTTGACGGGCTAGCCAGAGATTGAAGTTGTCTTGCATGATTAGCCAGCTTTCCGGGGAGCGTCCCAGCACTTTGGATAGCTTTAAGGCCATGGCAGGCGAAATGTCTGTCTTGCCATTCACGAGGCGGCTCACCAGCCCTGGGCTGACCTTGAGCTTTCGTGCCAGCTCATTGGAACCCAGCTCAAAGGGTTCGAGATATACCCGTGCAATAAATTCGCCGGGATGCATGGGGTTGTGCTGCTGAATAGTCATCAGTGATAGTCCTCATAGTTCACGACATAAGCGTGGCCATCGATAAACTCAAAGACAACGCGCCAGTTCCCGCTCACATTAATGGCCCAGAGGCCGTCACGATTGCCCTTGAGCTCGTGCAGGCGCCAGCCGGGCAAGTCCATATCACTAATGTCCATGGCGGTATGAAGCGCTTGCAAGCGCTCTTCCAAACGACGCACATGCGTCGCCTGAACCCCAGCAGTGCTGCCGGTGGTAAAGAACTTTTCCAATCCCTTGTGTTTAAAGCTCTTGATCATGCCGATATTCTGGCAGAGTGATTACTGATGCGCAACAGTGATTCTGGCGATGTATTCAGCCGTGCCAAGTCCGCACCGATGGCTCCGGAAACGTCATCGTAAATTGCGGAATTTTCACTGCGGCTAGGCAGCGACCGCTCGCGAGATCGGGAAACAATTCGGGGTCAAAGTGCCAGTCCAACACTTTCGCGGCGCGGCACTTGCCCTGCGCGCTAGGGGCGAGGGTGAACACTTTGCCTTCCCAGACTTGTGCTAGCGTGCGCCACGCAGCTGGCAGCCAATGAGCCGGCAGCGGCAGAGCCGGGCCGCTACTGCTCAGGGTCATTTCGGCAATGCGGCGACCGTCATCGGCGGTGAGCACGGCGCGATCGATGCCTTCGTCATTTAGTGATACCGCGAAATCACAACGATCTTTGGGGATGCCCCAGTTGCGCCGGCCATTCAGCACGGAGGCCTGCGAAGACACATAAATGCGCGAGATGCTGGGCTGACGCTCGCCGTTGCCGAAGTCGAATGTGCCGGGAATAAACAACAGTTCTTGATAGGGGCCAACGGCGCTGCTTTGGTAGTCCACCAGCATCGCCAATGACAGTGGGCTGCGGCGGCTTTTACGCAGGCCCGTGGGCGTGAACGGACAGTTGGCGAGCACGTCTTCCGGCATTTTCATCAGGAAGGCATAGCCCTGACCACTGAGCTGCCACGGAGCAGGCGCGAGTGCGAGGGAGGGGTTGGCAAGGAGAGAGGCGGACATGGCGAGGCAGTTCCTGCGAGTAAACGGGCCGGTTATGTTCGGCGGGTCGCAGGAGCTTGCCTATTCGTGACTGTTGGGTCAAGCCTTAGCCGCCGAGACTTTCCCAGCGTTCGAGCAGATGCAGCAGGCGCTCGTCGATTTCGCTCAGGCGCTGACTTAGCGTGGCGGCACGAGCACTGTCGCTGACATACAGCGAGCCATCGGCGAGGGCGGCATTGGCAGCCACTTGCTCGGCTTCCAGCGCGGCAATTTCGGTGGGAATGCTGTCGAGTTCGCGCTGCTCCTTGTAGCTGAGTTTGCGCTTGGCCGGGGCGGCGGGCGCGGGGCTGGCCGCAACCGCAGCAGCGGGCTTGCCAGGCAGCGACACGGCGGTCTGCGTCGGGCGCTGGCGCAGCCAGTCATCGTAGCCGCCCACGTATTCATTGATCTGGCCATCGCCCTCGAAGACCCAGGTGCTGCTCACCACTTCGTTGAGGAAGGCGCGGTCATGGCTGATTACCAGCAGCGTGCCCTGATAGCTGACCAGCAGCTCTTCGAGCAGCTCCAGCGTTTCTACGTCGAGATCGTTGGTGGGCTCGTCGAGGATGAGCAGGTTGGTTGGGCGGGTGAACAGCTTGGCCAGCAGCAGGCGGTTGCGTTCGCCGCCCGACAGCGCCTTCACTGGTGTGCGTGCACGCTGCGGCGAGAACAGGAAGTCCTGCAGATACGACAGGGCATGCTTGCGCTGACCATTGATCTCGATGAAGTCTGAGCCTTCCACCACGTTGTCGATGACGCTGCGCTCAGGGTCGAGCTGGGCGCGCAGCTGGTCGAAGTAGGCGACTTGGAGCAGGGTGCCGTGGCGTACCGAGCCGGCATCGGGCTCGATCTTTTGCAGCAGCAGATTGATCAGCGTGGTTTTGCCGACGCCGTTGTCACCGATCAGGCCGATTTTGTCGCCGCGCATGACCACGGCATCGAAATCCTTCACCAGCGTTAAGCCGCCGAGGGTTTTGCACAGGCCGGTGGCTTCCATGACCAGCTTGCCCGAGCGTTCGGCATCGCTTATGGCGAGGTTAGCTTTGCCGACCCGTTCACGGCGCGCAGCGCGATCACGACGCAGCTGTTCCAGCGCACGCACGCGACCTTCGTTGCGGACGCGGCGAGCCTTAATGCCCTGACGAATCCAGACCTCTTCCTGGGCCAGCTTCTTGTCGAAGACCGCGCTCTGATGCTCTTCGGCAATTAGCTGCGCGGCCTTGGTCTCTAAGTACAGCGCGTAGTTACCGGGGAAGCTGCGCAGCGTGCCGCGATCAAGCTCAACAATACGCGTGGCCACTGCCGCCAAAAAGCTGCGGTCATGGGTGATGAATAAAAGTGTGCCATTCCAGCCCAGCAGGAATTGCTCGATCCAGGTGATGGAGCGGATATCGAGGTGGTTGGTGGGTTCGTCGAGCAGCAGGATGTCGGGCTCGGTGATCAGCGCGCGCGCGAGCAGCACGCGACGTTTGCGACCGCCGGAGAGACTGGCGAAATCCGTATACGGGTCCAGCTCCAGGCGCGTGGTGATTTTCGCGACCTTGGTTTGAATTTCCCAATCTTCGAGCTGACCCACCATGTCCGGATGCTCTTGCAGGCCACCGGAGACAATGTCTTCCACCGTGCCGACCCAGTCTCGGGGCACTTCTTGCATCATGGTAGCAATGCGCAGACCTTGCTGGCGCACCAGCTCGCCGCCATCGGGCAGGATCTCGCCGGCGATGACCTTGAACAGAGTCGATTTGCCTTCACCATTTCGACCGATGACGCAAACACGCTCACCCCGGTCTAGGCTGAACGCCGCCTTATTGAGCAGGTGAGGGCCACCAAAGGCCACAGAAACATCACGCAGGGAAAGCAAAGCCATTGAATTACGCCGAAGTGCTGCAAAAGAGAGCGCGCATTCTAGCAAACCTGAGCTGTTCATAAGCCGTACAATTACGCCTATTGGTAAGTCAAAGGCGAAATGCAGAGATGGATGCGCGAATTACGGAGCTAGAAGTGAAGCTAGCCTTTCAAGATGATCTGCTGGAGGCGCTGAACCACACCGTGGCACAGCAACAACAGCAGATTGATTTATTGCAGGCGGAAATGCGTCTGCTCTATCAGCAGATGAAAACCTTGCAGCCGTCACAGATGGCTGACGAGGCGGACGAGCCGCCCCCGCCGCACTACTGATCTTATTTTTTGCTGACCCAGGCCCAGAGCATTTGGCATTGAATCGGCTCTTCGCCGGACTCATCGGTAACGGTGACCGGAACCAGCAGCTCGCCTTTGGGGTTGCTACGAATCATCGCCACTTGCTCTTCGCTTAGCGATGCCACTGCACGCATGTCACCCACGGTGCGACGCTTAAAGTCGACGTGTAAGCTTTTGATGAGTGGCAGCTTGTCATCGCTGAGGTTCACGCCCACCACAAAGCCTGTTGCGGTTTCGGCGAGCAGAGCCATCGCGGCCGCATGCACGCCCTTGATGTGATTCTGCACCGGGCGACGATTACGAATGGAGACGACCACGCGTGTCGGCGTCACTTCTTCGTAACGCAAACTGCTGGTGCCTACAAACGGCACGACCTTGCCGAGAATAAACGAGAGCGTGGAGACGCGCAGATTGCTTGGCAGCTTGGCCAGCGGGCGCATGAGGCGGGTTAAGTTGTTTTCAATCATCTGCATGGTGCGAACTCGGTTAGACAAAGTGGTTACAGCTTGCCCGAAAATACGCGGTCTTGGACTGGCTGAGTTGACGCAAGCTGACACCGTATCGGTCAAGTCGGGCTCTGTTATGCTGGCGCCATTGTTTTAGCGAGAACGCGACATGTCGGCGAATTCTCCGCGTTTGGTTACCATCGCGGCCTATCCCAGAAAGCTGCTTAAATTGTGTGAAAGCCAGTGGCAAATTCCGCCAGAAAAGCTGCTGAGCGCGACGCAGCTCAGTGCGGAGTCTTTGGCGAGGCCCGAGTTATTGGTGCCAGTCAGTGAGGTATTTGCGCTGTTTGTGCGCGCGCAGCAACTCACGGCAGCGCCAGATTTATCCCTGCGTTACGCCCAATGTTTGCCGCCGAATGCTCACGGATTGCTGGGCCAGGCCACGCTGACCGCCGCGAGTCTGCGCGAGGTCATTGCGCTTTATTACGAATACATGGCCACGGTGGCTCCCTTTGTGCTGATGCATCAAAGCCAGCGTCGAGACCGGCTGACCTTGGCGCTGGAGTTGTTTAACGACTTACCCATGGATGAAGCGTTTGTAATGACGCTGCTGTTGGCCACGGCATTTAATATCTGTGAGGGCTTGCTGAGCGAAGAGGCAGAGCGCCTGTCGGTACACTTGATGAGTCCGCCCCCTGCATTTGCTGAGGCCTTACTGAGCCATTGCCGAGGCGGCGTGCATTTCAATGCCAGCTTCAATGGCCTGAGTATTCCCAACGATATTTTGGATCGCCCCATCGCCAGTGCCGATGCGCAAGCCCATGCCGACGTATTGTCAAAAATTAATGCCCGCATGGATGTGTTGTTAGCACGAGGAGCCTTTACCGATGGGGTGCGCCATGCGCTGAGCCAGCAGCGTGACGCTCTGCCCAGTTTGAACGAGATGGCTGTGTTGCTGGGATTGCCCGTGCGCACATTACGAGCGCGACTCAGTCAGCAAGGGTGTAGTTATCAGCACTTACTGAATGAGGAGCGTAGCCGTCGTGCACAACACGCCCTAGCCAACACGTCGGCCTCGGTTAAGGCCATCGCCAGTAGCCTGGGCTTCCGGGATAGCTCGAATTTTTCCCGCGTGTTTCGCCGCTGGACTGGGCTGACGCCGCTGGCTTATCGACAAGCACAGCGGCGAACGGCGCTTAGTCTTTAAAGTTATTGAACTGCAGTGGCAGGCCCAGTGTCTGCTGGCGCAGAAACGCCATGACATCTTGCAGGGCATCACGCTTTTTATCGGTCACGCGCACCTTGTCGCCCTGAATGCTGGCTTGAACTTTGTAGCCATTTTCTTTCAACAGCTTCACGACTTTCTTTGCCGTGTCGGAGTCCAGGCCATCTTTGAGCTTGATGACTTGGTTCATGTACTTGCCCGACGCCTCAATTTTTTGCGGGTCCATGACTTGCGGATCAAGCTTGCGCTTCATCAGGTGCGCTTCCAGCATGGCGCGCACTTGATCGACCTGGAAGTCTGACTCGGCCGACAGTTTGATTTCCTTATTCTTTTCATTGAAGTCGACCTTGACCTCAGAGCCACGAAAATCGAAGCGTGTGGCAATTTCTTTTACCGTGTTTTGCACGGCATGATTGACCTCGAAAACTTCGAGTTCAGACACAACATCCATGGATGGCATGGTAGCTTTGCTCCCGATAAAAATTCCGCCTGCATGATACCTGAGGTCCTGCACGATGAAACCGGCTGTCTTACGTTGGATGATGAACCTGTACGTCCCTTTTCTGGGGGCTGGGGTACACATAGAGCGGATTAACGACGACTACACCGAAATTGATGTGCGCATGCGCCTGACGCGTTTTAACCGCAATTACGTCGGCACACAGTTCGGCGGTAGTTTGTACAGCATGACCGATCCCTTCTACATGCTCATGCTCATGCAGCATTTAGCGAAAGACTATGTGGTGTGGGACCAGGCCGCGCACATTGATTTTGTATCGCCTGGGCGCGGTACGGTCTATGCCCGCTTCCGACTTAGCGTCGAGCAGATTGCGGACTTTCGCGCCCAAGCAGCGACGGGTAAAGCGATACGCCCGGTCTTGCCCGTAGAGGTGGTCAATGCGGCCGGCGAGGTTGTAGCGCGCGTACAAAAGACACTCTATATCCGCCTAAAGCCTGCGTTGCGTCCGCCGGCGGCGGCTGAAATCAGCGCCCCCACTCAGCCCGTGGAGAAGTAAATCATGGCCCTGCGTTTTCGTATTTTGCCGGTCACCGCATTCGAGCAAAACTGCAGTTTAATTTGGTGTGACAGCACCCGTGAGGCGGCGCTGGTGGATGCCGGTGGCGATATCGAGCGCTTGCTGGCGGCCGTGGCCGAGGAGGGTGTGACACTGACTAAGCTGTTGGTTACCCATGCGCATATCGATCATGCCGGAGCCGTCGCGGAATTAGCGGAGCGTCTGCATTTGCCTATTGAGGGGCCGCATGTGGGCGATCAGTTCTGGATAGATCGACTCGATGATCAGTCGCGCATGTTCCGCTTTCCGGCCTCGCGACCCTTTACACCCTCGCGCTGGTTGGATCAGGGGCAAGAGGTTTGTGTTGGGGCTGAAACCCTGCAGGTCAGGCACTGCCCTGGCCATACGCCGGGGCATGTGGTGTTTATCTCGGAGGCCGCGCGCGTGAGTTTTGTGGGCGATGTGCTGTTTGCCGGCTCGATTGGCCGCACAGACTTTCCCATGGGGCATCATCAGACTCTGATTGATGCCATTAAGCGTGAGCTCTGGAGCTTGCCGGATGACATGGAGTTCGTGCCCGGCCACGGGCCGATGTCCACGATTGGGCATGAGCGTTTAACCAACCCGTTTGTGGCTGACAAACGCGGTTAAAAATAAAGCAACACGCCGAGGAAGATGAGCGTATGTTCAATGAGCTATTCATGGAGTTAGAAAAATGAAAAAGTTCATTCGAGCTGCTACAGCAAGTGTAATGATTCTGACCACTAGCACCTGGAGCGTCATGGCCGTCGCCGGACCCATTGCGCCTGAGGCAGTATTGTCGAGTACTGACAGTTCAGTGCTTGATGGGCAGCGCGCGCAAGTCGTGAGCTGGCTACAGCGTGACGATGTGCGAACGCAAATGACACGTTTTGGTGTGAGTGCTGATCAAGCAGTCGATCGTGTTGCCGCGCTTTCCGATGAAGAAGTTCAGCGTCTGGCAGGCAAAATTGATGCGACTCCAGTGGGTGGTAACGGCTTTGTTGGTGCTGTTGTTTTCATCTTTTTGGTGCTGCTGGTAACTGATCTTCTCGGGCTGACCAAAGTCTTCCCATTCACGCGTTCGCGTTGAGTAAAGCCCGTATGCGCCGCAGCCGTTTCCTGCTGACGGCGCTGCTGGCGTTAGTGTTGAGCGCCTGCATGACGCCGCAGGCCCTTGATTTGCGCGAGCAGCCGCCGCAAGCCGTCGAATTAAGCGCTGTTCCTTTTTATGCCCAGCGCGAGTATCAGTGTGGTCCTGCCGCCCTAGCGATGGTGATGAGCTATCTCGGTCGCGCGATCACGCCAGATGAGCTGGCGCCCTCACTCTATATTCCAGATCGCGAAGGCACTTTGGCGGATGAGTTATTGGCTCAGTCTCGCATGCGTGGCTTTGTGCCTGAACGACTGACGCCCGATTTGCGCGTGATTGCGCAGGCCGTGGCCGAAGGTAGCCCGGTTATTGTGTTTCAGAACAACGGTTTGTCATGGTACCCAGTTTGGCATTACGCCGTGGTCATTGGCGTTGATGCCGCGCGCGGTAAAGTGATTCTGCGCTCCGGTGAGGAGCCACGTCTCGTTATGAGTTGGTCGGTTTTTGATCGTACTTGGACCCGCAGCGGTCGTTGGGCCATCCGCCTGCTACCGGTGACGGCTGAATGGCCGGCATCTGCCGCTTTACCTGTCGTTAGTCGCCAGCTGCTGGCTATGTCTAGGGTGGCGCCAGCTTTTGCCTTGACGGGAGTGCGTCGTGCGCTTCAGCGTTGGCCGCAGGAAGTTCCTCTGTGGTTGGCATTGGCAAAAGTAACCGAGCAGGAGCAGGGCCTGGTCAGTGCTGAGGCGGTCTTGCGTGAGGGGCTGCTGGCGTTGCCGGAGGCACCGTGGCTGCTGAACAATCTCGCGGATGTCTTGACGCGCAGTGGGCAGCTATCCGAAGCGATAACCCTAGCCAGACGAGCTTTGCAGCAATTGGACAGAGCGGAAACGCGAGCCACGCTGGCTGCGGCAGAAGCGGCTCTGGCGCAGAAAAAGTCTAGGCACTAAGGATTAGCGGTCGCTGCTAATGTGCAGGGGGAGCTCACAACCGTGCTGGCCATCGAGCATTGCCTCGGCACAGTGGGTGTAGCCGAGCTGATGGACCTGTGGCAGAACAGGATGGACTTGGCTGCTGGGGTAGCGCGAAACTCGTATGACCTGGCCACTGAGCTGTTTGCGCCAAGATGGCGGAGCCTTACCCAACTGCTTTTGCAACAGCCCGTAAAAGCATTGCCAGATGCTGGCGGTTTGAATCAGAAGAATGTCGATGTTGCCCTGTTCTGGCTGGTGGCGAACACGAATGCTGGTTGCGGTGTGATAACTGTCATCTATCTGCACCAAAAATTGCGCCTGCCCAAAGTGCTGCCAGAGCTTTAGCCTAAAAGCCCATTGCTTCAAGCGAGATATTTGCAAGGGAGGCGTGCTTGCGCGCCATGCAGCCCAGCCGATGTCGACTCGGCTGGCTGTGAGTACAGTGTTGGTGCCAGTGGCCGTGGCGGGCACCACGCGGAGCGCATTAAACAAATCACGCCCAGCGATGGTCATCAGTTTTTCAGCCCGTAATTAACCACATCCACGCCCGCAAACTGCAAATCGGCGTGATACGACGAGCGCACCATGGGGCCGCTAGCGATATTGCGGAAGCCGAGCTGGCGGCCATAGGCGGCGTAGCGGGCGAATTCATCGGGATGCACGAAGCGATCCACGGGGGCGTGCGTTTTCGATGGCTGCAGGTACTGACCAATCGTCACCAGATCCACATCGTGCGCTTTCAGATCTGCCAGCAAAGCCATGACTTCTTCTTCTGTCTCGCCAATGCCGACCATTAAGCCGCACTTGGTGGCAATGTCGGGCCGTTCCTGCTTGAAGCGTTGCAGCAATTGTAGCGAGTGCTGGTAGTCGGAACCGGGGCGGATGGCTTTATACAGACGCGGCACGGTTTCGATGTTGTGGTTGAAAACATCCGGCGGGCATTCGCTGATGAGGCGTAGTGCAATGTCCATTCGGCCACGGAAGTCCGGCACGAGAATTTCCATCTTGGTGTTTGGGTTGAGCTTGCGCACTTCGGTAATGCAGTCGACAAAGTGCTGTGCGCCACCATCTTTCAGGTCGTCGCGGTCAACAGAGGTGACCACCACATATTTGAGCTTGAGATTGGCCACCGTCTCGGCGAGATGCCGCGGCTCATCGGCGTCGAGCGCATTGGGGCGTCCGTGGGCGACATCACAGAACGGGCAGCGACGCGTACAGATATCGCCCATGATCATGAAGGTGGCCGTGCCGCCGCCGAAGCATTCGGCAAGGTTTGGGCAGGCGGCTTCTTCGCAGACGGTATGAAGCTTTTGCTCACGCAGCAGGCCCTTAATGCGCTGCACTTCGCCTGGGTTTTTCACGCGCACACGAATCCAGTCCGGCTTACGCGGCAACTCATCGGTAGGAATGATTTTCACGGGAATGCGCGCCATTTTTTCGGCGCCACGTAGCTTTACGCCGGCCTCGATGGGGGCAGGTCTGCTAGTGGGTTGGTTGGCCGGGTGAATGGCTACCGGGGATAGATTGCTAGGTTCGCTCATGACAAATCTCATTTAGTCCACGAAGTGTAGCGCAACCTGTCTGCATAAGGCCAAACGCCAATAGTCGATGCATCTGAAAATCCAGTAGGCTAGGCATCTGATGACGAATGCCTTGAACAATGAGAGAGCAGTAATGGCAACGCGATACGATGCAGTGGTGATTGGTGCGGGTCCCGCCGGTGAAGGAGCGGCGATGAAGCTGGTGAAAGAAGGGCGTCGCGTGGCGGTCATTGATCAACTCGGCGAGGTCGGCGGCAACTGTGCGCATGTCGGCACCATTCCCTCCAAGGCGCTGCGCCAAACGGTATATAACCTGATGCGATTTAGGCGCGACCCATTGCTATCGCGCATGGCCGACATTCGCAGTGTGCCGCTGTCTCAGGTGCTGGCGCGCGCGCACAAAGTCATTGAGACACAGGTCAGCACGCACCATCGGTTTTTCGAGCGCAACGATGTGGATCTTTATTTCGGGCAGGCGCGCTTCGAGGAGCCCAATCTCATTTCCGTGTTGACGCCGGAAGGCATTACCGAGCGTATTGGTTTTGAGCATGCCGTGATTGCAACGGGCAGCCGGCCCTACCAGCCGCGTGATATCGACTTTGGTCATCCCCGCGTGTTCGACAGCGACAAAATTCTGAAGCTGGACTACGCGGTTAATAAACTGATTATTTACGGTGCCGGGGTGATTGGCTGTGAGTACGCCTCGATTTTTGTTGGCCTTGGCTACAAGGTCGATCTGGTCAATACGCAGCCGCAGTTGCTGTCGTATCTCGATGATGAAATTGCCGATGCACTCTCGCACTATCTGCGCGACTTGGGCGTGCTGATTCGTAATCAAGAAGAGTACGAGCGCGTGGAAACCACAAACGATAGTGTGGTTTTACACCTGAAGTCGGGTAAGAAAATTAAGGCCGACGCCATTCTCTGGTGCAATGGCCGCGCCGGTAATACGGAGACGCTGGCGCTGGAAGCGGTGGGCTTGCAAGCCAATAGCCGCGGACAAATCGCCGTGGATGAACAGTACCGCACCGCCAATCCGTCGGTGTTTGCCGTAGGCGATGTTATTGGCCCGCCCGCGCTGGCTTCCGCCGCCTACGACCAAGGTCGCTGTGCCGCCGCGCACATCACCGGCAGCCAAGATGTGCCGCATGTGGACGAAGTGCCCACAGGCATTTACACCATTCCGGAAATTTCTTGTTTGGGCAAAACCGAGAAGCAGCTCACCGATGCCAAAGTGCCTTACGAAGTGGGGCAGTCTTTCTTCCGCCATTTAGCACGCGCGCAAATATCGGGCGATGTGGTGGGGATGCTAAAAATTCTTTTTCATCGCGATACCCGTGAGATTTTGGGTATTCATTGCTTCGGCAACAACGCGGCTGAGATTGTGCACATTGGGCAGGCCGTGATGAATCAGCCGGGTAACTCTATCGATTACTTCGCCAACACCACGTTTAATTATCCGACCATGGCGGAGGCTTATCGGGTAGCTGCGCTCAACGGCATGAACCGCTTATTTTAAGCGGCTCATGCGCTTAGGCGTTGCGCTGGTACATCCAGCGCGCAAAAGCCCCGGCTGTGAAGAACATAAATACCCCGTAAACGGCGGCTGGAATCACCATGGTGGGCGATACCATCGCGCCAACGGCCATGGCGAGCGTGGTGTTGTGCACGCCCAGCTCAATGCTCACAGCGGTGGCCTGGCGGCCATTCAAGCCGGACACAATAGACATCAGGTAGCTGATGGTCATGGCCAACACATTCAAACTCACCACGGCCAGACCAACAACAGCCAGATTCTCACCAATGTGGGCGCGCTCACTAAAGAGCGCGGCAAAGACCACCAGCACGAAAAACACCATGGCGATTTTCTTGGCGAGTGGTTCGTTACGCAGCGACCATGCTTCAGCTTTGGCGCGCACCAACATGCCTAGGCTGAGCGGAATCAGGGTGATGATGAGCACCTTCACCACAATGCCAGACATGTCGAGCTGAACGGCGAGCTCGCCGGTCATGAAGTGGTCGCTGGCGAGGCTAAGTATCAGGGGCGTTAGGATCACCGCAGCCACACTGCTGATGGCGGTCATGGAGATGGAGAGAGCCGTGTCGCCTCGTGCGAGGTGAGTCAGCATATTGGCGGTGGTTCCGCCGGGCGATGCACCAAGCAGTACCATGCCAACGGCAAGTTCAGGCGGCAGCTTGAAGACAACGGCAAGCACAAAAGCGAGCAGCGGCGAAATTAAGAGTAGATTGAGCAGGCCAATGCTGATGCCCTTGGGGTACAACACGACGCGTCGGAAGTCGGCCAGCGTAAGTGCCAGGCCAAGACTAAACATAATGATAAATAGTGAAACGGGCAGCAGCAGAGTAATAAAAACGCTATTCATGATGGGTCCGGTTTTTGTTGTTATGACCGGATAGTGGCGGGATTACGCGTTGCCTGCAAGTTGCAGGCAACGAGGAGCTTAGATGCCAGTTAGCGGTGTTTGCTGGCTAGGCGGAATGCCCACAGGGCGACGCCCCGTCACGGCCATAACAACGGCGTTTTTAGCGGCGAAGGGATGCGCGATTACCGGGCTCCAGACAATATCGTTCTGGCTTGAGCGCAAGCCGATGCGGCCATAGTCCAGCCAACGCCCGAGTAGCGACTGATGCACCCAGACATCATCGATGTCGGCACAGGCAAGCAGGCGGGTGCGACCGCCGGCAATGCCATCCCGCAAGAGCAGCGTGCGGTTGGAGACAACCAATAGGTTACTGCTCTGACGCAGCATGGCGAGGAGTCCGAAAAGGCTGAAGGCCATCCAGCCGCCACCGCCACCCTGAGTAATCATGGCGAAACCAGCTAGGCTCCAAAGCGCCCACCAAACACCCAGTAACGGCGAGCCGTGGGTTGAGAAAAAGGGCTGATCCAGCTGAGGTTTGGGGATGGCATTCGATGCCGCTAACTTGAGGTGGGACACACGCGCCACATTGCCACGCGTGCCAAACTCAGGCAGCGGGCTAGTGGACATGCCGTCGCTCAGGGCATCCAGTGTGCTTAAACGAGTTAGTGCGTGTTTGTGCCAAGTGGACATGAGCTGGCGTCCTTACTGTGGAGATGTACTGAACTTATGCCTTGTGCGCGTAGAGTGAAATTGCAGACGCGTTGCTGTTTTGTAAGGACTTGCAATTTCGACTCAATGAAATCGGCCCAAAAAAAGCCCCGGAAGACCGGGGCTAAGCTGTGTTGCGTTCACCGTTCAGGATGAATGGATTGGCCTGACTTAGAAGTTGTAGCGAGCGGTGAAGTGCAGTCGATCCAAGTCGCCCTCAGCCCCGCCTTCAACTTTTCGTTTGGCATGTAGTCCTTCTACGCCCACATCTAGCTTGGGGTTTACCGCATACATCAAATTGATTAGTCCGGAGGTCACTCGCTTCGTCGCATCTGCCGTGGCGGAATGGGGGTTGCTTGCAGAGAACAAGGAGAACTGTAGGTTGCTCCGTAGATTATCTGTCCAAAAATGACGATAAGTGACATAGCCTGCGCTAATGCTAATTAAGTCCAGCTCGCCAGTTACCGTATTTAAGGTGGCGTCATTACTGGTGTTGAGAGACATGTAGCGGCCAATCCCGTCACCGTGAGTGAGCATGAAGCGAATATCGTCCTTTTGCCCCACCTTGACTTTGCCGGAGACCGAAACGCCGTAGGCCGTTTGACTGTCACCGGTATTGGTTGCACCTGTTGGGTTTTTGACGCGTAGCTGGCGCACGAGCGCAGCGCTGGACAGGTGTCCAAAACCACCTTTGTGCGTATAGCGCGCCACGATGTCTGGTACGGCGCTGTCGTTGCTTTCAACAGGCGCTGCTGAGCTTGTAGGTCCGTTGTCTGTTGAGCCGCCCACGACGGTTTGGCTGTTTTCTAGGGCGAACTGCCAAGGCCCACGGGTGTAGCGGAGCTGTGGCTGGCGGCCAAACACGGCACCGTCGGAGGACCCTACAAAATCAGCGGTTTCCGGCAGCACGCCCAAGTCTTGAAAGGTGGTCCACGCTTGACCTGCCATCCACCGGCCGTAAGTAAAAAAGGCTTGTCTTAATTCAGGGCTATAACCATTGCTGATGCGTTCATCGCCTTGTGTTGAGCCGAGGAAGTCCATTTCTATATGACCCTTAAGCGCACTGTCACCCCCCACTGGGGTTTCAGTGGTGACAATGAAGCGTGTTTGTTTGGCATGTAGATCAAAAAACTGACGCGATTTGCCATTACTCATGGCGGTGGCACCTGCGCCACCAAAAACCGGGATTTGATTCGGGACATAAAAGTCACGACCCACGGTGCGGCCTACTTCTCCTGCTGAGAACTGAGAGGAGATGGCGTCTAGTTTTACATAACCTTTGAAGCCAACCTGGGTCTCTCCTAGCTTCAGGCCTGTTGGAGTGGCAGGTACGGCGACAGCGGGCGAGGGCTTTGGCGAGGTATTTTCCGTAGCGCTATTAATTTGCTGCTCTAGTTGGGCGAGGCGTGCTTTCAGTTCAGCAATGTCGCTGTGTGTATCTGCCCAACTATTAACGGGTAGCAATGCCAAGGCTAGGGGGGTGAAGCGGCAAAGTTGCATCAGACGGCTCATGATTCTAACTCTCCAGCGCTAAGGGTTATCGATGTATAGCGATAGCTCATGAAGACTGGCTATTAGCCCTTAGTCTCTAAGACCTTGTGCGAATGCCAACTGGAAGGGTGAATTTCGACCAAAGACTAATGCGCCTGACTCGTAAGTCAGGACATACTCGCACCATTCAATGGCGGATTGCCGAAGGAGTTCTTCATGAGTGAAATCAAAACCTACGCCGTACCTAACGATTACAAAGGTGCGCGTAACTCGGCTGCTGACTACGAGCGGCGTTATGAATTGTCGGTGACAGATCCCGAGGCGTTCTGGGCGGAAGAAGCGACACTGCTGGATTGGATGAAACCATTCACCCAAATCAAAGATGTGTCCTACAACGTTGAGGACTTCCGAATTCGCTGGTATGCCGATGGCGCGCTGAACGTGTCCACTAACTGCTTGGATCGTCATCTCCAGGATCGTGCCGGCAAAACGGCCATTATCTGGGAGGGGGATAACCCCAGTGAGAGTCGCTACATCAGCTATCGCGAATTGCATGATGAAGTCTGTCGCTTTGCTGGCGCGCTGAAGGCCAAAGGCGTTAAGAAGGGCGACCGCGTGACGATTTACATGCCGATGATTCCGGAAGCGGCTGTGGCCATGCTCGCCTGCACGCGCATTGGGGCAGTGCACTCCGTGGTTTTCGGAGGCTTCTCGCCGGACTCACTGGCCGGCCGCATAGAAGATTGCCAGTCCACCATCGTGATTACAGCTGATGAAGGCCTACGCGGTGGGCGCGCCATCCCGCTGAAAGCGAATGTGGATAACGCCATTCGCACGCCGGCAGGCAGTGGCGTGAAGACCGTCATTGTGGTGCGCCGCACTGGCGGCTCGGTGAACTGGGAGGCTGGCCGCGACCATTGGTATCACGATCTGATGGCGGGCATGAGCGCAGATTGCCCGGCGGAAGTCATGAATGCCGAAGACCCGCTATTCATTTTGTACACCTCGGGCTCTACCGGTAAGCCCAAGGGCGTGTTGCATACCACCGGGGGCTATTTGGTCTATACCGCCAGTACTTTCGCCAATGTCTTTGATATTCGCGAGAACGATGTGCACTGGTGCACTGCTGATGTGGGTTGGGTCACCGGGCATAGTTATGCGCTTTATGGCCCGCTGGCTAATGGCGCCACTACCGTGCTGTTTGAAGGGGTGCCGCAATATCCGGATTGGAGTCGTTTTGGCCAGGTGGTAGATAAGCATGGCGTGACCATCCTCTACACGGCACCCACCGCGATTCGCGCCATCATGCGTGAGGGCGATGCCCCCATGCTGTCCACGTCACGCAAAAGTCTGCGCTTGCTCGGCTCTGTGGGCGAGCCGATCAATCCTGAGGCGTGGGAGTGGTATCACCGCGTGGTGGGCGATGGCCGCTGCCAAATTGTTGATACCTGGTGGCAGACCGAAACCGGCGGCGTATTGATCTCGCCGCTGGCCGGTGCGACTGCGTTGAAGCCGGGCTCGGCCACCTTGCCCTATTTTGGCGTGCGACCCGCCATTGTGGATAACGAAGGCCAGGTGCTGGAGGGCGCCTGCGAAGGCAACCTCGTCATCCTCGATTCCTGGCCCGGACAAATGCGTTCGGTCTATGGTGATCACCAGCGCTTTATTGAGACCTATTTCAAAACTTTCGCCGGTGTTTACACCACGGGCGATGGTGCCAAGCGCGATGCTGATGGCTATTACTGGATTACCGGGCGTGTCGATGACGTGTTGAATGTGTCGGGCCACCGCATGGGAACCGCCGAAGTCGAAAGCGCGCTGGTCTCCCATAAGGCGGTCGCGGAGGCAGCGGTGGTGGGCTTCCCGCACGACATCAAAGGTCAAGGCATTTATGCCTATGTCACGCTACAGGCAGGTGCTGAGCCTAGCGAAGCGCTGCGTAAAGAATTGATCGCGCATGTACGTACGGAGATTGGGCCGATTGCTGCGCCGGACATGATTCAGTGGGCGCCGGGCCTGCCAAAAACGCGCTCGGGCAAAATCATGCGTCGCATTCTGCGCAAAATTGCCGCCAACGAGTTTGATGGCCTTGGCGATATCTCCACGCTAGCCGACCCGTCGGTAGTCGAGAGTTTGATCAAGAGCCGTAAAGCGGGCTAAGGCAAACCTGAGGTGGGAGGCGAGCATGAAATTCATTATCGCGGATGATCATCCGCTGTTCCGTGATGCGCTTAAGCGGACAGTGGCGAGCTTGTTCCCGATGGCTCAATTGATTGAGGCCGACACCACTGCAAGCTTGCAGCAGCGGCTCGAGGCCGCAGACGATTTGGATTTACTGCTACTGGATCTGCACATGCCGGGCAGCTCGGGATTTTCAGGGCTCGTTCATGTGCGGGCGCGTTACCCTTCGTTGCCGGTTATTGTGGTGTCTGGGAATGAAGAGCCTAGCGTAATGCGTCGAGCCATTGCCCATGGTGCCAGTGGTTATATACCCAAGTCCTCGTCTTTGGAGGAAATGGCACAGGCCATCGCGGGTGTGTTGGACGGCGATGTCTGGCTGCCGGCCTCGGCGGCGGGCTCACAGCAGACGCAACTGGCGCCGGATGAAGTCGATATTGCTGAGCGTATCCGTGATCTCACACCCCAACAGTTTCGCGTGCTCATGATGCTGGCGGATGGCTTGTTGAATAAGCAAATTGCCTACGAATTGAATGTCTCAGAGGCGACCATTAAGGCGCATATGACGGCCATTCTGAGAAAGCTTGGAGCATCGAATCGGACACAGGCTGTGGTAGCGGCTGCCCGGCTGCAGCTTGATCCGAGTATGCGAATGGTTGAGGTTATAGAAGAGGACTGAGTTAATCGGTGCGCTGCGCACTGACCAACACATAATGCGCCCTCTGCCATCGGAGCCAGTGTCGGCAGAGGGCGGCAGTTCCGGCTATTTTCAGCCAAGCTAGAGCGCGTTTTTTCGTGGTGGGAAGTTCTGCCGAGCGGCGTGCCACGAAATCGGCGAATCCTTGTAAAACCTCTGCATCCAAACACTCTATACGAATGGCCTCAAAGCCCAGTCGTGTCAGTGTGTGCTCGAGTTCGCTGGCGGTGACAAAGCTGGCCTTAGGGATGCCCGTGAGCGTTGTGATGAGGCGATGTTGTATCTGGCGAAGCATGCCGCTGTGTGAGGGTTTAAGCACCGTGGTAAAGGCCAGGCGACCCTGAGAGCGCAGAAGATTTTTAGCTACGGCAGCAAAGGCACCCAGCGAGTCGGCATGGTAAGCAGCATCCACACAGACCACCGTATCACATCCCTCTGGCGGGAGCTTTGAGATGACGGCTTCCGGCAGGGGCAGCTGATCGAAGCGGCCCTGATGCATCGAGAGGCCTTCTCGGGCATGAGCTGGCCAGCCCGCTACGCAAGTTGCTTGCAGCTCTATGCCAATCACATGGCCCGCTGCGAATTGCTGCTGCCAAAACAGCAGACTGGCGCCATGGCCGCAGCCTAGGTCGGCTACGCATTGCCCCGTGGAGGTTATAGCTGCCGCGCCTACGCGCCAAGCGAGCTGCTCGGCAGCCTCCACATAGTTTGTTATGGGCGTCCCATCGGGCCGCTGCCAGCAGCCGAGATTGGTCCATGCCGGCGCTGGCATGGCGTCATCGAGTAGGACGTGCGCAATGGCGAATGTGGCGGTGTCTGCTGTCATGCGTAGGCGGCCATTTCATGCCGGCCGAGAGGTCGGCAGCACCGCTGCGACGGCTTGTGCCGAGCGGACGGCGGACTCCAGCAGCGGCACACCCGGGTAGGCCCAAGAGCCACAAAAGAAGACGCGACGGTCGGGTTCGGCGTGCAGTTCAGCGAGGGCAGCTTGCACACTGCGCGTCCCCGCATGAACGACCGCACGAGCTAACGGAACACGGGCAATGACGTGCTCGGCCTCGGGCTCGAACGCGGGGTTCCATGTCTGTAGTACCGGCGGCGCGTTTTGCAGCGACGGCTCAACCGCATTCACAAGGACTGTGAACATGGGCTCAGTGAACTGGCGGTCCATTTGAAAGTTGAGCGCGCTCCACTCACTGCGACGGCGGGGTAAGAAGCGCGTATCGCTATGCACCCATAGCTCGCCGTGATCGAAGCGTACATCAGTCAATAAGGCGCGCTCGCGGCCATACTCCGTGGCGTCCAGAAAATCGATCTGGTTCGCTTGGGTGGCCACAATGACGCGGTCAAAGTCGGCCTGCTCACCGCGGGCATTGGTGACGCGCAACGGGTGTGGCTGATGGTCGTTGCGGGTGACCGACGTCACGGGGCTGCCACTGATAAAGTGAAGGCCGCGAGCTAGGCCGTCGACCAGTGCCGGGGTGCCGCCCGTGAGTCGGCGCAAGGTACTGCCATGCAAGATGGTATCCACCAAGAGCATGAGGTCGCGCGCTGGCCACGCCATGAGATGCGCTTCTCGGCAGGTGCAAATCGTGGTCAAAATGGGCAGCATCAAGCCGCGCCAAAACAGCGGTTGGAATTGCTCCTCAGCGAGAAACTGTTGCAGCAAGCGCGTGTCGTTTGGGCTATTGCGCAGTCGCTCGGTGGCTGCGCGCAGTTGCCGCAGGCCTTGTGCCAGCATCAGGGTTTTGCCATTGAGATGACGCCAGGAGCCAATCCAAGGCCAATTCACGCCGGGCAACCGGCTGCTGCGAAACCAGGTGCTGCCATCATCCCAGCTACAAGAGGTGAAGGTATCGACGGGGAAGCTGCTCACGCCGACTTGCTCGGCCAGTGTCAGCACACTCTGCCAAGCCAAGGGGCTCATGACGCGTAAAGGCACGTCCACCAAACCGCCATGAATGTGCAGGCTGTGGGCATCCATGCCGCGTTGCGGATGCGCTTCAAATACCGTCACGCGATGACCCGCTAAGAGCGCTAATCTCGCGGCGGCCAAGCCCGCCATGCCGCTACCAATAACGGCAATTTGTTCACTCATGCCCAGCATACTCCGGAGCGTTAGCGCCGCTGCGCACTCAAGAACGCGCGCAGAGCGGCAGGTTTGATGGGCTTGCGGAGCAGGCCTAAGCCCGCCTCACGAACGCGATGGGCTACTGCATCGGTATGGTCTGCGGTCACCAAAGCGCCTGCGCGTCCCACACTGAGTTCGCATAGGAGCAACAAGCCGTCTTCATTGTCGGTAAGATGATAATCGGCCAGTACCACTTGTGGGTCTTTTTCTTGCAGCAGTTGTTTCGCTGTTGGCCCATCCGGCGCGAGAAATACGGTACAGCCCCAGCGACTGAGCAAGGCACTCATGCCGGCCAGTATGTCGGGCTCGTTATCAATGCAAAGTACACGCAGGCCTTGCAGGTTACCTTCTTGCTGAAGGTCAGCAGCCAACGGGTGTTTATGGCTAGGTGTGTGGATGGCTTCGGGCATCAAAATGCTGAAGCAGGCGCCGCGTCCCCGTGTTGAACGAACGGTGACGGGGTGCTGCAGTAGACGAGCCATGCGGTCAACAATCGCTAGCCCTAGCCCCAGACCTTTTTCGCCCCAGGGTGACGCTTCTCCACCGCGTTGAAACTCTTCAAATATATGCGCTTGTTTGCCGAAAGGAATTCCCGGGCCTGTATCCAATACATCAACACGCCAAGTCGATTGACCATTCATTTGACGCGCACGGAGTCCAATCAAGACACCACCTTCTCGGGTGTAGCGCAGGGCATTATTGATAAAGTTTTGCAGGATACGACGTAGCCATTGCCGGTCGCTGACCACCCAAACCGGCGCTTCCGGCAAATGAAGACGCAATTGCAAGTGGCGTTGCTGGGCCACAGGCCGCACCTGCTCCGCCAACTCGCGCAAAAGGTCGCTAAGGGCAATGGGTTCTTGATGTGGATTGAGTGCACCTGCATCCAGCCGTGAAATATCGAGCAATGCCGAGAGCAGCTCCTCGGCACCGCGTAAAGAGCTATCCACTTGTTTGGCCAGTTGTTGGGCGTCCCCACTCAGGGCGGGATGCAGGCTGAGCGCGGATGAGAATAGTCGTGCCGCATTCATGGGCTGAAGTAAGTCATGGCTGGCAGCCGCTAGAAAGTGAGTTTTAGACTGATTAGCGTGTTCGGCCTGCTGCTTAGCTTGTTGCTGGGCTATCAACGCGGCTTCCAGCTCTGCGGTTCGTTGAGCCACCCTCAGTTCCAGTGCTGCTTTGGCCTCTGAAAGCGCGCTCTCGGTGAGCTTAAAGTGCGTGATGTCGGCGAAGGTGGTAACAAAGCCGCCGCCCGGGATGGGCTGGCCACGAAGTTCAAGGACTTTGCCATCGGCACGCCGACGCTCGACCACATGAGCACTGCCGTTGCGCATATGATCCAGTCGTTTCGCGACATGCGCATTGATATCGCGAGGACCACATTCGCCGCGTTGGGCGTTGTAGCGAATGAGATCAGCCACTGGGCAGCCGGCGTAGACCATGCCTTCAGGGTAGTCAAATAGCTCTAAATAGCGACTATTCCACGCCACCAACTTCATCTCAGCATCGACCACGCTGATGCCTTGCTCAATGTGCTCCATCATGGTGCTCAGCACGCCACGATTAAAGCGTTGTAATTGCGAGCTTTGGTCAAGTAATGCCACGACCTGGCCTATTTCTAGGCCGGAGCCGCGTAATGCAGTGGTCAATAAGGTGCGTGCCGATGAAGTGCCCATCGCACCTGCCAAGAGTCGCTCTGAAAACTGCACCCAGCCCCGGCTGGCAGGCCGACGCAAATCTAAGTGCTGCATGCGTCCACGAGCAAATTGCTCAAAGGCTTGCTGTGTCGCCTCTTGGCCTAGAATGCGAGCAACTAAGGTGTGAAGTTCACTGAGGGGTAGTCGATGCCATTCGGCCGTGTGCAGATTGTCCGCCTCATCCGCGTAGGGATCTAAAAAGGGGGCTGCCTCCAGTTGCTCACGAATGCTGGGTCGGAACCGTAATGAAACGAGTACGAACAACGAAATATTGATGAGCAGCGACCAAAAAACACCGTGCGTCAGGGTGTCCCAACCGGTGAGGCCAAACAGGGCGTAAGGCTTGAACCAATCGACACCGAATAGACCGTGAGTTAGCCAGTCATTATCAAAGCCGAGTGCGGGCAACAAGGCCGGTAACATCAGTGTATATAGCCAGATGGCGAAACCAGCGATGAGGCCTGCAATGACGCCCTGCCGAGAGCCTCCTCGCCAAAATAGCCCCCCGATCAATGCGGGGGCAAATTGCGCCACGGCGGAAAAGGCTAGCAAGCCCACGGATGCGAGTTGAGAAAACTCGGCTAGCAGGCGGTAGTAGCCATAGCCGAGGAGTGCCAACGTTAAAATAGCCCAGCGCCGAATCCATAACAGTAAGCGTGGCATCGGCTGCCGTCCAAAGCGTCCAAAGCGCAGGAGCAAGGGCACCACGAGGTCATTGCAAATCATCGTAGATAACGCCACGGAGGCAACAATTACCATCCCGGCGGCTGCCGAAAACCCACCGATAAACGCCAGCATCGCTAGCGCCTCTTCACCAAGCATGAGCGGCAAGGCCAACACAGCGGTATCTGGGTGTATGCCAGCCAAGCGTGGATCTAACAACGCCATGCAGGCAATAGGCAGTACGGCAAGCGTAATCAGCAGGAGATAGAGGCCAAACCAGAGTGGCGCTTGACGCACTTGTCTAACATCGTGGCACTCCACGACGGCGACGTGAAATTGTCGGGGTAAACACATCATGGCTAAGAAGGCGAGTAAGAGCTGTGCCATGAAGCCAGTAGGGAGGTTGCTGGGGCGCAGGAGTTGATTGAGACGAGCATCCGCTTGCCAGCCGGCCGGAAGTGCTTGCAAGCCACGCCAAGCAAGCCATGCAACGGCCAGTAAAGCGATCAGTTTAACCAGCGATTCAAAGGCAATCGCGAGCATAAGCCCGTGGTGGTGCTCGGTCGCGTCAATGTGGCGTGTACCAAAAAGCATGGCCAGTAGGGCCAGTAAAAGACTGGTCCAAAGTGCCGTGTCGTTCGTAGGGAAGGCTTGGCCCAAACCGCCTGCACTAAGGACATCCACACTCATGGCCACGGCCTTCAGCTGTAAGGCGATATAGGGGAGGGCGCCGATAATGGCGACCACAGTGACCATCGCTGCCAGTAATTGTGCTCTGCCGTAACGCGCCGCAATGAAGTCGGCAATGCTGGTGATGGAGCGTGACTTACTGATGAGCACCATGCGCTCGAGCAGGGAGCGACCAAAGACAATAAACAGCAATGGCCCTAAGTAAATGGGTAGGTAGGCCCACCCGCCAGTGACGGTAGCGCCCACGGCACCATAAAACGTCCACGAAGTGCAATACACGGCCAAAGTAAGGCTGTAGAGCAGGTTTTTGTGGGAAGAGGATAGGCTATGGCTACGTTCATCACCCCAATAAGCGATAGCAAACAGCAGGCTGATATACAGCAGCGAAATAAGCGGCAGCAGCCAATGTGGCATGCCTAACTCCCCAGCGACGGCCGTTGAATAGATTCTCTGCGACTATGGTGTAAGGCTGCGCGAGCGTCTAGCCCGTGGGGCTTAGACGAAAGTCGAGTTGTGGGAGGTATTGCTGAAGCCCACCCACGGCGGCAGCACGCGCCTGCGCCATCAGAGACGCGTGAGCCGGCACAAAGTCGCGTAATTGGCACATGCTCAGTCCCGCATAGCCGCAGGGATTGATGCCACGAAAAGGGCTGAGGTCCATGTCCACATTGATTGAAAAGCCGTGATAGCTACAGCCGCGTCGAATGCGCATGCCTATCGAGGCAATTTTGCGACCGTCAACGTAGACCCCATGCGCCGAGCGATCGGCGACTGCCGCGATGCCAAAGCTGCGTACAGCCGCTGTTAGGCCATCTTCAACGGCCTCGACAAAGTGCCGAGTACTGATGCCTAGCCGGTCGATATCCACTAAGAGGTAGCCCACGAGCTGCCCCGGACCGTGGTAGGTGACTTGCCCGCCGCGATCAGATTGCACCACTGGAATATCGCCCGTGAGCAACAAGTGCTCGGGCTTGCCTGCCTGACCTTGGGTGTAAACCGGCGGATGGTCGAGCAGCCACAGTTGGTCTGGGCTGCTTTGATCTCGCGTTTGCGTGAGGTCTTGCATGGCCTGCCAGGTGGGCTCGTAATCTCGCCGCCCTAGCCAGCTCGTGTGCAAGACCGCGCGCATCAGAGCACCTTCTTGATCATCGGTTCGGCGGCGAGATCCGCGTAGAGACCGTTGATCTGTTCCTTGCGCTCGACTCGGAATAGCGCCCGTACGGACACATAGGTGCCCTTGGATGACGGCACGATATCGAGGCTGGCCGGGTCAAAATCAGGCACATGGCGACAAATGATGTCGGCGACTATTTGCGCCATCGGGAAACGGGTTTCCCCCATGACCTTGAGCGGATAGTCCATGGGGAACTGCCAGAGTTCCTCATGCAAAATGTCAGTTGGTTTGCGTTCCATAGCGAATCTCTCGTTTAGAACAAGTTGCTCAGGAAGCGCTTCAGGTGGTGCCACAGGCGAACCACGAAGTTGGTTTCTTCCACGGCTTCCATGGCGACTACATTTTGTGTGGCGATGGTTTTGCCATCCAGCGTCACCACGACTTCGCCGACTTTCTGACCCTTGGCAATGGGGGCTTCCAGATCAGGCATCAAGCGAGTAACAGCTTGGACTTTGTCTTTCTGGCCACGGGGCAGGGTGATGGACAGGTCACGATCCAGACCGGCTTTGACGAGGTCTTCACGACCAAACCACACCTGCGCGTCGCCCAGCACTTTGCCTGCCGCCAGCGGCTTAATGGTCTCAAAGCTGCTAAAGCCCCAGTTAAACAGCGCGCGGGTTTGATCAGCGCGGTCTTGCATGCTGTTGGTGCCCATGACCACTGAGATCAACCGCATACTGCCGCGTTTGCTAGAGGCCACTAAGCAGAAGCCGGCATTCTCTGTGTGACCCGTTTTCAGACCGTCCACCGTGGGGTCGGTGTAGAGCAAGGCGTTACGGTTGCCCTGCTTGATGTTGTTGTAGGTGAATTCTTTTTCCGCGTAGATCGGGTAGTACTTGGGGTTATCGCGAATGATGGCCTGAGCCAAAATCGCCATGTCACGCGCGGTGCTGAGGTGGGCGGGATCAGGCAGGCCAGTGGCATTCATGAAGTGAGTGTTTTTCATGCCCAGGCGCTTAGCTTCCGCATTCATGATTTCAGCGAACGCAGGCTCTGAGCCTCCAATATGCTCTGCCAAAGCTTTCGAGGCATCGTTGCCGGACTGAATAATGACGCCACGAAGCATGTCGATGACGGAGGCGGAGCCGTTCAGTGGCAGGTACATGCAAGACTCGGCACTGGTGCCGCGACACCACGCATGCTCGCTGACCAACACAGGGTCCGACTCTTTTAGACGACCGCTCACCAATGAATGCTCAACAATATAGCTGGTCATCATTTTGGTGAGTGACGCCGGCTCAAGTTGCAAGTCGGCATTGCTGGCGGCCAATACGCGACCTGAGTCAGCATCCATGACCACATAGGATTTGTTTTCCAGTGCAGGTGGGTTGGGCACAACAAAGGCGTTAGCAAAGCCACTGCTTAGCAATACAGCAAGGAAGGTCGTGGAGAGGATACGGTTCATCTGAAGGGTCCGAACTAGTGATCTGAATGCAGTCATTCTAATGCAGGTAAAACAGCGATGGCACAGCGATTGCTTAGCTTCGGCAAAATAGCCAAAGGTTTTTCTGATGTTGCGTGTGCTTTTACTCGGTGAGCCTGGTACTCGCTCCGATTCGCTCGGGCGCTTGCTGCTGGACGCTGGGCACGCGGTGGAAACCTTGCCCGCGTCGCGCCTGATGCATCTCGAAGCATTGGTGACGGCCATGCGCCCCAATGTGGTGCTTGTCGACTACACCGACCCCTTACGCGACAGTGTGGAGCAGCTTTGCTATGCCCCGTTCGGGCTCGACACCCCCTTGTTGTTATTAGGCCAAGGCTTAGATCAAGGCCTATCGCAGCGCGTTAGTCGTGCGGGGTTCGCGGTTTACACGGGTTTTGGTAGTGATGTGGTGCATTTGGCAGCCTTGCTGCCGGTCTTAGATGTACTGGTGTCGCGCGAGCGCACCTTGCGTGACGAGGTTGACAGCTTGCGTCAGGCATTGAGTGATCGGCGGGATATTGAGCGAGCCAAAGATTGGCTGAGCGATAGCCGAAAATGCAGCTCCCAGGCGGCTTTCGAAGCATTGCGGCAAAAAGCGATGGAGCGCGGTGAGAGCTTAGGGCATGTGGCTCGGCTGCTCTTGGCGAAGGCCGGCGACATCAGCCCGGGATAGCACTAAGCCATTTTTTGTAGAGTTGGCACAGTTTCTGCTTTAACTCAGATGTGCAGTTCAAGCCTGTACAAGCGACAACGGGTTCCCTCGCGTTGTCGTCACAATTTGACTGATGTGACTCGGTAACGAGTGACATTTCGGACAACGGCGTCCGTATCGCGAAAGCGGTGCGGGCGTTTTTTTTTGAATTGAAGAAATGGCCCACAGGCGGAGTACGGACATGAGTGAAGACAGCAAATCAGTCGCCGAGACCTTAGTCAGCAATCGCCGCGACTTTATCAAAAATAGTGCTTTTTTTAGCGCTGCAACCCTGGCGGGAGGCGTGGGTATGACGGTATCGAGTGGGGCGTGGGCTGCCGGTAGCGACAAGCCAGAAAAAACACAGGTGAAAGTGGGCTTCATTCCTCTCACCGATTGCGCCTCCATCGTGGTGGCGGCAGCAATGGGTTTTGATAAGAAGTACGGCATCGAGATTATCCCAAGTAAAGAAGCAAGCTGGGCCGGTGTGCGTGACAAGCTGGTCAACGGCGAGCTGGATGCCTCGCATGTACTCTATGGCTTGATTTACGGCGTGCAGCTGGGCATTGGCGGCATCAAAAATGATATGGCCGTGCTCATGGGTCTGAACAATAACGGCCAGGGCATCACGCTATCCCGTCAGTTGTTAGATCAAGGCGTGAAGGATGGCCCATCGCTGGCCAAACACATTAAAGCCAACCCGCGTGAGTACACGTTTGCCAACACCTTCCCCACCGGTACGCATGCCATGTGGCTGAATTATTGGCTGGCGTCTCAGGGTGTGAACCCGATCAAGGATGTGAAGAATATCGTGGTGCCGCCGCCCCAGATGGTTGCCAATATGCGGGTCGGTAACATGGACGGTTATTGCGTGGGTGAGCCTTGGAATGCCCGTGCCATTGCCGACAACATTGGCTTTAGCGTGGCCACCTCGCAGGATGTTTGGGCTGATCACCCCGAGAAAGTGTTGGGCGCAACCGCGGCGTGGGTGAAAGAGAACCCCAACACGGCACGCGCGCTGATCGCAGCGGTGCTGGATGCATCGCGTTGGATCGACAACCCGAAAAATCGCCCGTTGGTGGCCAAATTGATCTCGGATAAGTCGTATGTGAATGCCCCTGAAGCAGTCATTGCCGGTCGATTCCTGGGTCAGTACGACGACGGCATTGGCCGCAAGTGGCAGGACAAACACAGCATGGCGTTCTTCCGCGAAGGCCAAACCAATTTCCCCTACCTGTCCGATGGCATGTGGTTCCTGACTCAGCACAAACGGTGGGGCCTGCTCAGCACTGATCCGGATTACCTCGGTGTCGCTAAGCAGATCAACCAAATCGATTTGTACAAGCAAGCGGCCGCCATGGCGCGGGTGCCTGTACCTAAGCAGGTGATGCGTAGCAGCAAGTTAATTGATGGCAAGGTTTGGGATGGCAAAGATCCTAAAGCCTATGCCGCGAGCTTCGCTATTCGCGCCTAAAGCGAACGACTTAATAACGAAGTGGAACCGTTATCTGCGAGGGCGTTTGCGCCCTCGCTGGGAGAGATTTATGTTGAAATTTTCTGCGGCACTGCCGGCCAATATCGCCGCTGAATCCATCCGCATGCGCCGGCGTAAATTGCAGGCTCACGCCATGCAGGTTTTGCCGCCTCTGTTGGGCGTCTTACTGTTCCTCCTGGCCTGGCAAATGCTGGCAGGCTTTCGCAGTGACCTGCCGGGCCCCGGAGCAACGTGGGATGCGGCACTCACACTTTTTGCGGACCCCTTCTATGAAAACGGCCCGAACGACATGGGCATTGGCTGGAACGTGCTGCACTCGCTGGCCCGTGTGGGTCTGGGTTTCGGCATGGCCGCTGTGGTGGGCATTCCCTTGGGCTTTATTGTGGGCCGATCGGCGTTTATCTCCGGCATGCTGTCGCCCATCATGGGGCTGTTAAGGCCGGTATCGCCATTGGCCTGGCTACCCATTGGCTTGCTCGTCTTTCAGAAGGCTGAGCCGGCGTCGATCTGGGTCATTTTCATCTCCAGTATCTGGCCGATGATTCTCAATACCGCTGCCGGTGTGCGCCAGGTGCCGCAGGACTACCTCAATGTGGCGCGCGTGCTCAACCTCAGTGAGTGGAAGGTACTCACCACCATTCTCTTTCCTGCCGTACTGCCTTACCTGCTGACGGGTGTTCGACTCGCTATTGGTGTGGCGTGGCTGGTGATTGTCGCTGCTGAAATGCTCACCGGTGGCACCGGGCTGGGCTTCTGGGTGTGGGATGAGTGGAACAACTTAAACGTGGCACACATTCTGATCGCGATTTTTGTGGTCGGCCTAATTGGTCTGCTGTTGGAACAGACGCTGGTGTTGTTGGCCCGTCGTTTCGAATACTGAGCCGGAGAATAGCCATGAGCTTGTCGAAAAAATTCGTTGAAATCTCCGATGTGGGCATGACCTTTGAAACGGCCAAAGGCAGTTTCACCGCCCTGAAAAACATTAACCTGACCATTGAGCAGGGCGAGTTCATCACCTTGATCGGACATTCAGGGTGTGGCAAATCAACGCTACTGAATTTGATTGCTGGCCTAACGCTGCCCAGCACCGGCCATTTAATTTGTGCAGGCCGCGAAATTGCAGGCCCTGGCCCGGATCGCGGTGTGGTATTTCAAAATCACTCGTTATTGCCCTGGCTAACCTGCTACGCCAACGTCTACCTCGCCGTTGAGCGTGTTTTTTCTGCGAGCGAGAGCAAAGCGCAATTGAAAGCGCGTACCGATGCGGCGCTGGCCTTAGTGGGCCTAAGCCATGCGGCACAGAAGCGTCCGAATGAAATCTCCGGAGGCATGAAACAGCGCGTGGGCATTGCGCGGGCGTTGGCCATGGAACCTCGTGTGCTACTCATGGATGAGCCGTTTGGTGCCCTCGACGCACTGACCCGCGCCCACCTGCAGGATGAGCTGCTGGCTATTGTGGCCAAGACACAGTCTACGGTCGTTATGGTGACTCACGATGTCGATGAAGCCGTGCTGCTGTCTGATCGTATCGTCATGCTCAGTAACGGCCCGGCAGCGGTCATCGGCGACATCCTAACGGTAGATCTGCCGCGCCCGCGTGAGCGCCTCGCGTTGGCGGAAAATCCGGCTTACCACCAGTTGCGTTCTAGCGTGCTGGAGTTCCTTTATCAGAAAGAAAAACGGCCTGCGGCCTGAAGCTTGCTACACACCTAAACTTGGAGATGTGATCATGAAAAAACTGATTTTAACTGTGTCGCTGTTGTCGCTGGCCATCGCCGAAGTGCACGCAGCAGATGTATTCACCGATGCCGTAAAAGCGGGCAAGGCGACCTTTCAGGTGCGCCCGCGTTTCGAGTTTGTTGATGATGATGGCATGGCCGCTGCTGACCCTGCGAAGGCGTTTATTGTGCGTACCGTGCTCGGCTACAAGCTGGCACCGATTGCCGGCATCACCGCCTACGCCGAGGCCGAAGACATTCGTGCTTTGGCTGACGATTACCATGTTCCTGCCGTGCAGATGAATACGAAATATGCCACCGTGGTCGATCCCGAAAATACGGCGATCAATCAGGCTTGGCTGGCGGGTTACGGCTTCAAAATCGGCAAGCAGAAAGTGGTCTACAACAATGCCCGCTTCATTGGTGATGTCGCTTTCCGTCAGGACGATCAGGTGTTCACCGCGATCAGCTACGAAAAAGCCAAGCTGCTCCCGTGGTTAGACTTGCACGCTACCTATGCCAACAAGGTTGCCATGATCAGTGGCCAGGACGGCGACATTCGCCTGCCTATCGTGAACCTGAAGGCGCGCACGCCGATAGGGGCGAATGTGATCCTGTTCTGGGCAGGTCTGGAAGGCAAAGAAGCGGTTGGTCAGCCGTTCTTGCTGGCTAATGCGGGCAAAAACAAGAGTCGTGAGTATCGCTTGCTGAAAGTGGATGGCAAGAAGGGCAAGTTCTTATATGACCTCTCTTATGGTCAGCAGCGTCACTATGCAGATTCTGTTGAGGCGGTCGTGCCGAATGCCACCTATCGCGACATTCAACTTGGCTACGACTTTGGGCCGGTGCTCGTGAAGGTTCAGCGTGAAGCGCTGGAGAATGGTTTTCAGACGCCTTTGGCGACACTGCATGCCTTCAACGGTTGGGCCGATCGCTTCTTGGTGACACCTGCAGGCGGCTTGGTGGATACCAATATCAAGGCTTCCGGCAAAGTAGCGGGACTGGGATTGGCACTGGCGGTGCATCGCTTTAAGTCCAACGACAGCAGCAAAAAGTTTGGTCAGGAAATTGATGCCAGCATAAGCAAAACCTTCACGCCAAACTGGTCAGCCATGGTCAAGGTCGCTCAGTACGATGGCAGTGGCGAAGATGCCTCGGCCACAACCAAGGATGTCGTCAAAGCCTGGGCCCAGATCGACTACAAGTTCTAACGCCCCCGAAAAACCACCCCTGAAACAAGGCAGCGAGGGTCGCCACCGGCTGAAACTTTCATGCGCCATGGATGGCGCATGAGAGCCTATAAGGGTGAGCGCGGGGTTTGTCGGCGCATCGCGCCGAACCGCGTGAACGACCGCGCGATGTAGCGCGCGAGCTGGACGTACTAGCGGCGTGTTTCAGCCGGTGTTGGCCCTCGCTGGCCGATGTTCGGAGCACCGTTGTTAAGGCATCAGCGCCCGCACCAGCCACGCCACATGTCCCGCCACGGCCACCAGTGCCAGCCACTTCCAGAACTTCACCGGATCGCGCTCGATCCACGGCAGGCGCTGATTCGGCGTAAGACCTGGATTCGGTCGCTCCAAATCCAGCAGCAGCTCGCTAAGCGCCTCATAGCGATTGTCGGCATTGATGGCGCAGGCCTTGCGCAGGGCTGCATCGAACCAGAGCGGCAGATGCGGGTTGTACTTGCAGGCACTGACATAGCGCAGCTGATGAAACGCCGCCGGTGTCTGAGCTTGATCGTAGTCTTCACCATAGGGGTGCTGACCGGTCAGTAACTCATAGAGTGTCACCGCCAAGGAGAACTGATCGGCCCGCGTGTCACGAGCCAGCCCCAGCGCATATTCCGGCGCGGCGTAATCAGCTGCACCCGGCCGATCCAGCACATCGCGTGGAGATGACTCCTGCAGACTGGCCACGCGCGCTGAGCCGAGGTCGATGAGTTTCAGCGTGCCATCGTTGCAGAGCAGGATGTTGTCGGGCTTCAGGTCTTGATGCAGGGTGTCACGGCGATGCAAGGCGCGCAGACCGGCAACGATCTGGCGGGCAAAGCCCACGACCACGGCAATATCCACCCGCGCTTGGCGATCATGCCAGCCTGCCAGCGATTCGCCTTCGAGCCAGTCCATGATGTGGTACAGGCATTGAGGCGCTCGTGTGGGCGGATGAATACGAATGAGGTTTTTGTGCGTGATGCGCTGGCCTATCCAACCCTCAATGGCGAAGTGCGAACGATAGTCTTCGTCATCCTCGAACTGCACGCTCGGCGCCTTCAGTGCGAAGAGCTGGCCGGTCTTGCTGTCACGCACACGGTAGAGGTGGCTGCGTGGGCTGGCATGCACTTCGGCTTCAATGAAGTAGCCATCCAGCGTCTGCCCCGGCAGTAAGCTCGGCGGAACTGGCAAGCGTGACTGCTGCTGGCCGAGTTCGTCATGAGTGTCCAGTCCGACCGACTCCACCCGTGCGAGCTGGCAAGACAGGTTGTCGTTGCTGCCTTGCGCGAGTGCCGTGGCGAGCAGGGTATCGGCCAGTGCTTCCAGGTCGTGCTGCTGCTCGCGCAATAACTGCTTTAGTTGCGGGTTGGAAATAAATCCATGAACCCCGTCACTACAGGTCATAAAGAGGTCGCCCACTTCAATGTCACTGTGGCGATAGTCGATGTCGACACGCCAGTCCATGCCCAGTGCGCGGCTCAGGTAAGTCGTGTCGGCATTGATGCGCGTGCAGTGATCCTGAGTCAGCGGTTCCAGCGTCTCGCCGCGCAGGCGATACACGCGGGTATCGCCAATGTGCAAGATGTGTGCGCTACGGCCACGCAGCACCAGCGCCGTGAAGGTCGTTAGCCAGCCCTGATTCTCGGCATGCGCCTGGCCTCGGCCATGCAGCCAATGGTTGATGGCGGTCACCACGCGCTCGCCCGCGCTCTGGATCGACCAGGTGTCGGGCGTTGCGTAATAGTCGCTGAGAAAGCCTTGCACTGCGGCTTCGGCGGCTTGCCGGCCGGCATCGGCACTGCTGACACCATCGGCAATGACCAGCGCGGCACCACGATGGCGCTCGCTGGCATCAGGCAAACGAATGCCCAGGGCATCCTCGTTGCCGGGCTTGACGCCGGCAAGGGAGCGCTGGGCAACGCTGAGTTGAAGTGTCGCGGTACTGGTTTGGGCTGAAGTCACATTAGCTCACTGCAATCATTTGGACATTGCCATCTTCATCGACCTCTACGATATGCCCACGGGGTTCATCGAGAAAGTGTGCGGCAGCAAAGGCGACGGCTGACAGCCCGGCGATAACAAAGAAGAAGGTCATCGGCGAGACGAACGACAGCACGGTGAGCAAGAACACGCCACCGACGTTGCCGTAAGCACCCGCCATGCCGGCGATCTGGCCAGTCATGCGGCGCTGAATCAGCGGCACCACCGAGTACACGGCGCCACAGGCCGCCTGCACGAATACGGAGGTGCCTAGCGTCACGACGACCGCGAGTGCGATGCCCCAGCCCGCATTGACCTGCGACAGCAGCGCGTAACCGCCGGTTTGAATCGCCAGGCAAGTCATCAGTACGGTACGACGACCGATGCGGTCGGAGATCAGACCACCGGCCGGACGCGCCACCAAGTTCATGATGGTGAACGAGCCAGCCATGAGGCCGAGCATCGCGGGCGACAAGCCAAAGGTCTCGCCATAAAACATCGGCAGCATAGATACCACGGCGATTTCAGAGCCGAAGCAGGCCATGTAGGCGAGGTTGAGAATGGCGACCTGCTTGAATTTGTAGCGCTGCGTGCTGGGAATCACTTCGGTCATCAGGTGACGGTTGACCTGCCAGATCTTCCACGACTGCCAGACCATCAGGAAGGTGATGATACCGTAGCAGGCTTCGGTAAAGGTTTGACTAATGATGTCGAGCCCGGTCGGCGATAAGCGCCAGGCCAGTACATAAAGGATCAGATAAATCGGCAGGTTGACCAGCATGTAGAACACCAGATCACCCTTGCTGGTGACCTCCAGGCCGCCGGTCTTCTTCGGTTTGAAGTAGGTCGCGCCTTTCGGGGTGTCGCGCACATTATGGTAGAACACGCCGCTGTAGAGGATGGCCAGCACGCCGGTAAGGGCGATGGCATAACGCCAGCCGAACTCGCCACCAAACACGCTGACCGCAATGATGGGCATGGAGATTTTGGCGACCGCCGCACCAAAGTTGCCCCAGCCACCGTAAATGCCTTCAGCGATGCCGACTTCGCGAGCCGGGAACCATTCGCTGACGAGACGGATGCCGATGACGAAGCCGGCACCCGTGAAGCCGAGCAGGAAGCGCATAACCGCGAGCTGTTCAAAAGTCTGTGCCGCCGCGAAGCCTAAGCAGAGGAAGCCGCAGACCAGCAGTAACACGCTATAGCTACGACGCGGACCGTATTTATCCACGAGCATGCCAATCAGGATGCGCGCCGGAATGGTTAGCGCCACATTCAGAATCAGGAAGGCTTTCACCTGATTATCGGTGAGCATCATGGTTTCCTTGATCATCGGCATCAGCGACACATGCGCGAACCAGATCAGGAAGGTGATGAAGAAGGCCATCCAGGTGTAGTGCAGGGTGCGAATGCGCGGTTCCTGCCAGTTCAATAACGGCAAGGGAAAACGAAAGGCCATGAGGTAGGTGCTCCAAGATCGACCAGTATCGGTGTGAAGCGCTTTAGCAAGTGCCATGCCATAAATACGCAAAACAGCACCAGCGCAGTGCATGGCATGGCTCTTGCTTTGGGCACGGCATTACTTCGTTACTGGGAATAGGGCATATGACCCGAATGCAACTGGTGGTCATCGGCAACGGCATGGCCGGTATGCGTACGGTCGAGGAGCTTTTGCAGCTGGCACCCGACAAATACGACATCACAGTGATTGGCCGTGAGCCGCATGGCAACTACAACCGCATCATGTTGTCGCCGGTGCTGGCGGGTGAAAAAGCCTTTGAAGACATCGTTATTCATCCCCTGAGTTGGTACGCCGAGCGCGGCATCACGCTGCTGGCCGGCCACACCGTGACGGCGGTGGATCGTGTTCAACGCCGCGTCACAACGGATCAAGGCACTGACGTGAGCTATGACCGCCTGTTGCTGGCCACAGGCTCGCTGCCCTTTATGGTGCCGTTGCCCGGTCACGACCATCCGGATGTCATTAGTTTTCGCGATATCGCAGACGTTCGCCGCATGTTGGCACCCACTTCAGTGCCGGCTCGCGTCGCCGTGCTGGGTGGCGGATTGTTGGGTCTGGAAGCGGCCAATGGCCTGGTGAAGCAAGGCATGAAGGTCACGGTCGTGAATGATGCCGCCTATTTGCTGAATCGCCAGCTAGACGAGGAAGCCTCTAAATTATTGCGCTCAGCCCTTGAAGCCAATGGCATAGCGTTCAAAGTCTCGGCCATGAGCTCGCACATCAGCCATCAGGCAGAAACGGGCAAATTACAGGCCTTGCACTTCAAAGATGGCAGCGAGCTGCCCTGCGACTTATTAGTGATGGCCGTGGGTGTGCGCCCTAATGTGGCGCTGGCGCGGTCCATGGGCTTGCAGGTTGATAAAGCCATTCTGGTTAACGACACCCTACAGACCTTCGACCCCCGTGTTTATGCCGTGGGCGAGTGTGTGCAACATCGTGGTGCACTTTTTGGTCTTGTCGCACCTTTGTATGACCAAGCCAAAGTCTGCGCCAATCATCTCGCTGAAATGGGCATTAGTCGCTACATCCAAAAACCCACGGCCACCACCTTGAAAGTCAGTGGCGTGGCGTTATTTTCGGCCGGCGACTTTAACCATGAAGCGGCGGATAAGCTGATTTATCGCGACCCTGCGCGTGGCGTCTACAAAAAGCTGTGTGTGGCCGATGGTCGTTTAGTGGGCGCAGTGCTGTATGGCGATACGCAGGATGGCGCTTGGTATTTTGATTTGATTCGTGAGGGGCGCGACGTTCGCCACCTTAGGGATGACCTGTTATTTGGTGCTGGGAGCGAACATGTCGCAGCCGCTTGAACGCGTGGGCGGCACTGTGCTGCTCGACGCTAATCGCATTGCCTTGGCGGATGCCGAAGGCGCTACACATACCACCTGCGCATACTGTGGCGTGGGCTGTGGCGTGATTGCCACAGTTGAAGATGCGGCCACTCGGCAGGTTCGCATTGATGGGGACGGTGCGCATCCAGCCAATTTTGGTCGGCTGTGCTCGAAAGGTTCGGCGCTGGGCGAAACGCTCAGTTTGGAAGGGCGCCTGCTGTACCCGGAAGTGCGCGGTCAGCGCACCAGCTGGGACGAGGCCGCCAATACCATCGCCAGCGAGATCCGTCGCGTGCAGGCGCAGTACGGTCGTGATGCCGTCGCCTTCTATGTGTCGGGTCAGCTGCTGACCGAGGACTACTACGTCGCCAATAAGCTCATGAAGGGCTTTCTTGGCACCGCCAACATCGATACCAACTCACGTTTGTGTATGTCGTCGAGTGTGGCGGGGCATAAGCGTGCCTTTGGCTCCGACACTGTGCCGAATAGCTACGAAGACTTTGAGTTAGCGGATCTCATCGTGCTGACAGGCTCTAACACGGCCTGGTGTCATCCGGTGCTGTTCCAGCGCATTAAGGCCGAGAAGCTGCGTCGGCCCGAGCTGCGTATCGTCAATATTGACCCGCGCGCCACGGCGACCAACGACATTGCTGACCTGCATTTGCCTTTGAAGCCCGGCAGCGATGTGTGGCTGTTTAATGGCCTGCTGGCATATCTGGCGGCGCAAGGCGTGATCGATCACGACTATCTGGCGCAGCACACCACCGGCTTCGGCGTTGCGCTGGCTGAGGCCAAGGCGAGCGCCGGTAAGCTCTCGCAAGTGGCCGATGCCACCGGTCTCGACGAAGATGCCATCGCCCAGTTCTATCGCTGGTTTGCCAATACGCCGCGCAGTCTGACGCTGTATTCGCAGGGCGTGAACCAGTCCAGCGCGGGCACCGATAAGGTGAATAGCCTGCTCAACTGCCATCTCGCCACGGGCCGTATTGGTAAGCCTGGCAGTGGCCCATTTTCACTGACGGGCCAGCCCAATGCTATGGGCGGCCGCGAAGTGGGAGGGCTCGCCAACCAGCTCGCCGCGCATATGGAGCTAACCGACCCGGCGCATCTCGACCTCGTGCAGCGCTTCTGGCAGGCACCACAAATTGCCCGCAGCAACGGCCTGAAGGCGGTCGACCTGTTCGAGGCGGTTCACAGCGGCAACATCAAGCTGATCTGGATCATGGGTACTAACCCCGTGGTGTCCATGCCGGATGCTGATCGCGTAAAAGCGGCGCTGGCAGGTGCTGAGTGCGTCATTGTCTCCGACTGCATAGCCGACACCGACACCAATCGCCTGGCCCACATCAAGCTGCCCGCTCGTGGCTGGGGTGAGAAGGATGGCACCGTCACCAACTCCGAGCGCCGAATCTCCCGTCAGCGCGGCTTTTTGCCGGCGCCCGGTGAGGCCATGCCGGACTGGTGGATCGTCACCCGCGTGGCTCAGGCGCTGGGCTATGAGGCGGCCTTCCCGTATGAGAGCGCAGCGGAGGTATTTGCAGAACACGCGGCCTTGTCGGGCTTTGAGAATGCGCCCGATGCCATTCTGCGCGACTTTGACATCAGCGCCTTGGCGGGCTTGGATAACGAGCGCTACAACACGCTCCAGCCCGTGCAATGGCCTGTCCGCTTAGGCCGCCCGGATGGTCAAACGCGATTGTTTGCTGACGGCGGCTTCTTTACGCCGGACCGTAAGGCGCGCTTATTACCCGTGAAGCCCAAAGCGCCCCACAACCCGACCTGCGCGGAATATCCCTTTGTGCTTAACACCGGCCGTATTCGCGACCAGTGGCACACCATGACACGCACGGGCTTAACGCCGAGGTTGCTGGCGCACATCAGCGAGCCTTTTGTTGAGATGCACCCTCGCGATGCAGCGGCCCATGGTCTGCGTGACGGCGAGCTGGCACAGCTCCGTACTCGCTGGGGGCAGATGTTGGCGCGCGTGCAGTGCCATAGCGGTCAGCAGGAGCGCACCGTTTTCGTGCCGATGCACTGGACTGGTGCGCTTAGCACGCAGGGTCGAGTCGGGCCACTGGTCAATCCTGTTACGGACCCGTACTCCGGCCAGCCTGAAAACAAGCATACGCCCGTTGCTGTGATGCCTTGGCAGCCCGCCTGGCAGGGCTTTTGGCTGCATGTGGAAGACACTGAGCTACCGGAAACGGACTATGCCGTGTCTATTCGCGGCGAGCACGGCTGGCGGCATGAATTGGCCGGTAGCCAAGTCACTGATTTGCAAGTACTGGCGGATCGCTGGCTGCCATTAACGGGCGCTGAATGGTTGGAATATTCAGACTTGGCACGCGGATTGTATCGGCGTGCGGAGATTCGGGACGGTCGCTTGCATGCGGTGCTGGTTTTGGCCACGCAAACCGATGCCGTACCCGAGCGGTCCTGGCTTAGCGGCCAATTGGGCCAACCCGTTGATGATTTGATGCGTCGGGGCCTGCTCTCAGGCCGGCCCTCGGACCCCGCGAGCGATGTGGGACGCACCGTGTGTGCTTGCTTCAGTGTCGGTGAGAAAACGATTCGTCGTGCCATCGCCGCTGAGGGTCTGGAAAGTGTTGCTGCCATTGGCCGTTGTTTAAAGGCCGGTACAAATTGCGGTTCTTGTCAGTCGGAATTGAAAAATATTCTGGCCACGTGTGGAGTAGGATCATGAGTCACAAACAGCGCGTCGTTGTTATCGGTAATGGCATGGTTGGCCATAAGTTTCTGGAACAACTGGTGGAAGATAGTGCCGGCTTTGCTGAGCTTGAAGTCACGGTACTGGCTGAAGAGCCACGAGCAGCGTATGACCGCGTTTATTTGTCGGCCTACTTCAGTGGTAAGACCGCAGAGGACCTGAGTCTGGTTAAAGGCAACTTCTTTGCCGACAGCGGCGTCTTTCTTCACCTGAACACAAAAGCTGTCGCCATTGATCGTGAACTCAAGCAAGTCACGGTGGCCAGTGGCGAAGTCGTGGCCTACGACAAACTGGTACTGGCTACGGGCTCCTTCCCCTTCGTGCCGCCTCTGCCCGGCAAAGATCGCGAGCATTGCCTGGTCTACCGCACCATTGAAGACTTAGAAGCCATCCAAGCCGGCGCAGCCGTATCGAAAGTTGGCGTGGTGGTGGGCGGTGGCTTACTCGGTCTGGAAGCGGCCAAAGCACTGCGCGATCTCGGCTTAGAAACGCATGTGGTGGAGTTCGCCCCGCGACTGATGGCGGTTCAGGTTGATGACGGCGGTGGCCGCGTGCTGCGTCGCAAGATTGAAGCCCTCGGTGTGCACGTGCATACCGGCAAAAATACCCAAGAAATTGTCGATGGCAAAAGCGCCCGTCATGCCATGAATTTTGCGGATGGCAGCTCGCTGGAAACGGACTTGATTCTGTTCTCCGCCGGCATTCGCCCCCGCGATGAGCTGGCGCGTCAGTGCGGGCTGGTTATGGGTGAGCGCGGCGCCATCGTGATTAATGATCAGTGCCAAACCTCCGATCCCGATATCTATGCGATTGGTGAGTGCGCGCTCTGGAGTGGCCGTATCTACGGTTTAGTCGCGCCGGGCTATCAGATGGCCCAAGTTGCTGCCGATCACATCATGGGCAAAACAGAAAGCGCCTTCCGTGGCGCAGACATGTCCACCAAGCTCAAGCTCATGGGCATTGATGTGGCCTCCATTGGCGACGCCCATGCCGCGACGCCTGGCTCGCTGGCCTACACCTATGTGGATGAAGCCGCTGAGATCTACAAAAAGCTCGTGGTGTCTGCCGACAAAACGAAGCTGCTGGGGGCGATTCTGATTGGCGAGGCCGAGGCCTATGGCACCTTGCTGCAGCTCATGCTCAATGAAATGACGCTGCCCGCTAACCCGGAAAGTTTCATTCTGCCCGAAAGCGCAGGCGGCGCACCGGCGCTGGGTGCCGACGCCTTGCCAGACACGGCTCAGATTTGCTCTTGCAACAGCGTGAGCAAGGGCATGATTTGCAGCACGATTGCAGCGGGAACCTGCGATCTGGGCGAGCTAAAAGCCCTGACCAAAGCGGGCACCTCATGTGGGGGTTGCACCGCCTTGGTCGGCCAAATTCTGAAAAGCGAGCTGGCTAAGCAAGGCATTGAGGTTAAGAAAGACCTCTGCGAACACTTCGCTTACTCGCGTCAGGAGCTTTTTCACCTGATTAAAGTCGAAAAAATCACGACCTTTGACGAGCTGCTGGAAAAGCATGGCACGGGTGAGGGCTGTGATATCTGCAAGCCCACCACGGCGTCCATTCTGGCCTCGACGTGGAATGAATACATCCTCAAGCCTAGCCACGCTGGTTTGCAGGACACCAATGATTACTTCCTCGGCAACTTGCAGAAAGATGGTACGTACTCGGTCGTGCCGCGTATGCCAGCAGGTGAAGTCACGCCGGATGGCCTCATTGCGGTGGGTTCGGTGGCGAAGAAATATGGTCTGTATACCAAGATCACCGGCGGCCAGCGTGTGGACCTGTTTGGCGCGCGTGTTGAGCAGTTGCCGCTGATTTGGGAAGAGTTAATTGCTGCCGGCTTTGAAACCGGCCATGCCTACGGCAAGTCGCTGCGTACGGTGAAGTCTTGCGTGGGCTCCACCTGGTGCCGCTACGGGGTAGGCGACTCAGTTGGCTTAGCCGTGCGCTTAGAGAACCGCTACAAGGGTCTGCGCTCCCCGCACAAGATTAAGTTTGGTGTGTCCGGCTGTACCCGTGAGTGTGCTGAGGCACAGAGCAAAGACATCGGTGTGATTGCCACTGAACGCGGTTGGAACCTGTATGTCTGTGGAAACGGCGGCATGCGTCCACGTCACGCCGAGCTGTTTGCCAGTGATCTCGATGAGGCCACGCTGGTGCAGTACATTGACCGCGTGCTGATGTTCTATGTCCGTACCGCTGATCGCCTGCAGCGCACCAGTGTTTGGCGCGAAAACTTGGAGGGTGGTCTCGACTACCTGAAGCAAGTCGTGATTGAGAACTCCCTCGGCTTGGCTGATGAGCTGGAGAAGGACATGCAGGCTGTGGCCGACACCTACCAGTGTGAGTGGAAAACCACCGTTGAAACACCTGAACTGCGTGCCCGCTTCAACAGCTTTATCAATGCTGCCGACGTGCCCGATGACAACATCGTTTTTGTTGAAGAGCGTGGTCAAATTCGCCCCGCCACGCCCGCCGAAAAAGCGGTTGATCGAATTGCGACGGTGTCGTTATGAGTGCCGCTAAGGAAATGAATATGGAACACGCTGTTGCGGTATGTACGAGTGACAAGGTTCAGGCTGGTGTTGGTGTCGCGGCGTTGGTAAATGGCAAGCAAGTGGCCATTTTCCGCCTACGTGATGGCTCGCTGCATGGCGTCAGCAACTTCGATCCCTTCTCGCAAGCCAATGTCTTGTCTCGGGGTATTACCGGCAGTCTGCAGGGGCGTGCGGTTGTTGCATCGCCGGTCTACAAGCAGCACTTTGACCTGCTCACCGGAGCCTGCTTAGAGGATGAGTCAGTGACGATTGCGACATTCGCCGTGATTGAGCGCGACGGTGAAGTTTTGGTCATAGTCGACTAAGCCAAGGACTGATAGGCTCAGCTCCCTAATGTTCCTGAGTAGGGTCTGAGCCATGTCACCAGTTCGTGTTGAGCATAAAGGGTCTTGGGTAGAAGTCGTTCTGGCGCGTCCAGAAAAGCACAACGCGATTGGTATCGATACGCTATCTGAATTGATTCGCGTAGGGCAGGAGCTCCGCAAGGATCGCGACATTCGAGCGGTGATTATTCGCGCCGAGGGCGCTAGCTTTTGCAGTGGTCTAGACATTCCGGGCTTCATGAAAAAGCCGACGAAAATGCTCAGTAACTTCCTTCGCCCACTCTGGCGCAATACCAATAACTTTCAAGAAGTGGCCTGGGTTTGGCGTCGTATTCCAGTGCCCGTGATTGCCGTCATGCACGGTCGTTGCTATGGCGCTGGCGTGCAAATCGCGCTGGCAGCCGACTTCCGTTTCGCCACGCCAGACTGTGAAATGTCCATCATGGAAGCCAAGTGGGGCCTCATTCCCGATATGTCCGGTACGGTTAGCTTTCGTGAAGTGATGCCCTTGGATGTAGCCAAGAAACTGTCGATGACGGCGGAGGTTTTTTCTGCTGAGCAGGGCAAAGCCTATGGTTTAGTAACGGAAACACATGCAGACCCATTAGCGGCGGCACATGCCTTAGTCACGGAAATTACTACGCGCTCGCCGGACTCCGTGGCAGCAACCAAATTTCTGTTCCAGCGTGCGTGGCCGGCATCGGTGAATAAAGCGTTTTGCTTGGAGCGTTGGTATCAGTTGCGTTTATTGCTAGGTCGCAATCAAAAGCAGGCGGTCAAGGCCGCACAAACCAAGCAGCCATCGACCTACGGTTCGCGTAAGGTTAACTGCTAAAGCGCGTTGTTACTGAAGCTTTAGTGCATCAATACGAAGGGGCTCTTCGGCGAAATCCATGCGCGATGCTCGGATGCTGCGCACTAACAGTTGCACATCGAGACTAGTCGCTAACGGCCCAACAATGACCCGGTGAGCCTCTATAGGCGCCGGGCTTACCGACAAACTCACGGGGATGCCCATCGGTAAGCGCTTCATCAGCTTCGCTTGTAGCAATTGGGCTGCGTGCGTGTCGTCATAGTTTCCCAGCATTAATTGATACGCAGGGGCGGTATTCAAGGCGACGCCCGCACGTCGGCTACCCTCTCGCTCCTCACCTGTTACCGGCTCTAAGGAAACACGGCCTTTGCCTTTAATGCCCAGTAATTGAGCGGCTGCATACGATAAATCAATGATGCGATTGCCATGATAAGGGCCGCGATCATTAATTTTCACGATGGTGCTTCTGCCATTGCCGACATGCGTGACTCGCACGTAGCTGGGTAGCGGCAGGGTGCGATGGGCAGCGGTCAAGGCATGCATATTGAATCGCTCACCACTTGCCGTTAATCGGCCATGAAAGCCGGGGCCATACCACGACGCTTCGCCAACGTGGGGGCGGCCAACGACTAAACGCTTGATGCGATACATTTCTCCCTGCGTGCCGAGCGCGCGCCACATTCTGCGAATCTCATCGCGCTCAACTAGCGCGTCTAGATCGTCGTGGGCTTCCGCTTGTACGTCGGGCAGGATTCCCCAGCTTTCAACAGGGGCGTCCACAATGGCTTGCGCTGCTGCTTCTGCTGCGCCCCATTGTTGCCAATTCAACGCGGCATTTGGGCCGTCGGTGGCGGCGGGTGTGGTGCCGATAAGCTCAGCTATTTGCGCAGGAGTCAGGTCATCTGCCATCACCGCAGCGCTGCACAGTGTGGGGATAGCACACGCTAGCAGCGCGTTAATAAAACGGAATTGCATGCAACCTCCTGCGAAACTCAGGGCAGGAGACTAACTCCTGACGTTGCACTGGCGGCAACCTGGTCTCGTTCTTGTTTTGCGGCATCGAGTGCCTGCGAAAGCTGCAGTGCGGCCATCGCGTATAGGATGCTTCTGTTATACCGCGTAATCACATAGAAGTTATTAAAACCAATCCAGAATTCGCCGCCGTTCGTCCCTTGTAAGCGAATACCTGACGCCGGGGTATTGCCGGGCAAATTGGCCAGATCGCGTGGCAATAAACCTTGATTAGCTAGTTGCGCCAGTGTGCTCACGGCCTTCAATTCCGTGCTGGTGGCGGTATCGTAATTTTGGCTGGTTAGGCGAGCGCGAGCTGCCACGGGCTCGCCCGGGCGCCAGCCGTTGCCTTTAAAGTAATTCGCGATGGAGCCAATGGCATCGACCGGGTTGTTAATCAGGTCGATGCGGCTGTCGCCATCAAAATCTACGGCCAAATTGCGCCAGCTCGACGGCATGAACTGTGGGAAGCCCATGGCCCCGGCATATGAGCCTTGAATGGACAGCGGATCCATGCCGTTTTGTTTGGTCAGAATCAGAAACTCTTTGAGTTCCTTGCGGAAAAAAGGTGCACGCGGCGGGTAGTCAAACCCTAAGGTGGCCAGAGACTCAATGACCGGGTAGCTACCTTTGTTGTAACCGTACTTCGTTTCAATGCCCAGAATGGCCAAGATCATGCTGGCGGGCACGCCAGTTGCGCTTTCAGCCCGTGCCAGCTCCTTGTGATAAGTGTCCCAGAAAACCAAGCCATCGCTGAGGCGTGATTCGGTCATGAAAATGGGGCGGTAGTCGCGCCACTCCTTACTCTTTTCTGCCGGACGTGCAATCGACTCCAAGACCTTAGGCTGTCGATTCACTTGCTCAAAAAGTTTGGATAGTTCGCCCGGGGCATAAATCTTGTCCGCTTCGAGTTGCTCAATCAGGGCACTGAGCTCTTCATACTGTGAGAAGTCACCGGCTTGTGATGTGCTGGTCAAAAATCCAAATGCGGCGAGTGCGCCGTGCCACCAAGTTGCCATTCGTGTTCCCTCTTAACCCATGAGTTTGCGATGTGCATGAATGGACATCAGCACGCCGAAGCCAGACATCAACGTAATAATGGCGGTGCCACCGTAGCTGACAAACGGAAGCGGTACACCCACTACAGGTAAAATGCCGCCGACCATGCCGACGTTGACAAAGACATAGACAGAAAATGACAGCGTGATGGCACCAGCCAGCAGGCGACCATACGACGTTTGCGCCTGTGTTGCGATCTGAAAGGCCCGCATCAGGATGCCGGTATAAATCATCATTAATAAGATGACACCAATAAAGCCGAACTCTTCGCTGTAAGCCGCAATAATGAAGTCGGTGTGGCCTTCGGGAAGGAAGTGCAGGTGAGATTGACTGCCATCTAACCAACCTTTGCCGAAGGTGCCACCAGAGCCAATGGCGGTTTTCGATTGAATGATGTTCCAGCCGTTTCCGAGCGGGTCAGATTCAGGGTCGAATAAGGTGAGTACGCGACGGCGTTGATAGTCGTGCAGAAAACCCCAGCCAATGGGCGCCAAAATGGCAAAGCTACCGGCTAATGTCGCCATAAAACGCCAGGGTAAGCCGCCCAAAAAGAGCACGAAGAAGCCGCTGGCAAAGACCAAAATCGAGGTGCCCAAGTCTGGCTGCTCAGCAATCAATGCAACGGGCAGCATAATCAATACTAAGGAGATGCCAACATCCTTCATATTCAGGGGTTGAGGGCGTGATGAAATGAACCAGGCAGCCATCATAGGCATTGCCAGCTTCAAAAACTCTGAAGGTTGCACGCTGGTGACGCCAGGAATAGTCAACCACCGTTGGGCGCCTAAACGAATGTCGCCAAACAGCGCGACAGCAATCAGCAATAAGATGCCAAAGCCATAAAACCAAGGCGAAATATAGGCATAGGTACTGGGCGGGATGCGTGCAAACGTGAGCATGACGACGGTGCCAATCAGCATGCTTGAGGCCTGCTTAAGGGTCATGTCGAGATCGGCGCCGCTGGCGCTGTAAAGGGCTGTTAAACCCAGTAAGGCTAATAGGGCGAGTAAAGAGCCGAGTACAGGGTCAATGTATAGCTTGGACCAGACATCGCTACCTTTGCTGAATTCAGCACCGGTGCTGGGCGCTGATCGAAGAAAGCGATTTTGTTGTTCAGTCATTATTCTGTTACCACGTCGGCGTATTCACTGATGGGCGGTGGCGCGACAATCCCCATGACTTCGTAATCAAACAGGGCTTTGGCGATGGGGCCAGCGGTTGTGCTGCCATGCTTGCCATTCTCTACGATAACCGCAACTGCGATGGTGGGATTGACCACGGGTGCAAAGCCCATGAACCACGCATGATCGAGGTGACGTTCGTCAAGTTTGGACTCATCGTATTTTTCGTTTTGCTTAATGCCTTTGACCTGCGCTGTACCGGTCTTGCCGGCCATTTCGTAGCCGGTTATTTTGCGTGCCAGATGGGTCGCGGTACCACTGCCATGAACCACACGGCGCATGGCTTCGTGCATCTTGTCCCAATCCTCGGGCATGCCGTTGAAGACGACTCGCGTATTGGGTTGAGGCTCAATAACGACTGGATTGGGCCCTGAGCTGCTCATGACCATTTGTGGGCGCAAGTGATGACCCTTGTTGGCGATGATGGCCGTGGACAAAGCCACTTGCAGGGGGCTGGCAGTAAAGTAGCCTTGGCCAATACCGACCGACATCATTTCGCCGCGATACCACGGCGCTTTCAGGCGTTTGCGTTTCCAAGCCACGGAGGGCAGCGTGCCGGATTTTTCATTGACCAGATCGATTCCGGTTTTGTGTCCAAAGCCGAACTGCGACATCCAGTCGTGAAAGCGGTCCACGCCCATACGGTCAGAGAGCTGATAAAAATAGATATCGCAGGAAATTTCCACGGCGCGTGTTAGATCGACTATGCCATGACCGCCTTTTTTCCAGTCGCGGAATCGATGCGAGTCTCCCGGCAGGCTGAAGAAGCCGGGGTCGGAAATGCGATATTCCCAATTCACCAGGCCATAGTGCAGCCCGCCCAGGCCTTCATGGGGCTTGATGGTGGAGCCTGGCGGGTAAGTCCCTTGCAGCGCACGATTGTAGAGCGGCCGGTCGGCATGATCTCGGAGGCCGCGATAGAGTGCGCCGGGAATGCCGCCCACAAAGAGGTTGGGGTCAAAGCCTGGATTGCTGACAAACGCTAGTACACCGCCATTGCGCGGATCAATCGCGACAATAGCCCCGCGCCGCCCGGCTAATTGTTCGTGGGCGATTTGCTGCAACTTTACGTCCAAGGCGAGTCGTAAGTCCGTGCCACGTACTGGCGGTGTGCGCTTGAGGACGCGAATCTGTTTGCCATAGGCATTGGTTTCAACGTGCTGATAGCCCACACGACCATGCAGCGCCGACTCGTAATACTTCTCGATGCCGATTTTGCCGATTAAATTGGTGCCTTCATAAACCGCTGGGTCCAGTGTCTTTTCTTCTTGCTCAGAGATGCGGGACACATAGCCGATAACATGCGCAAAGAGCTCGCCGTAGGGGTAGTAGCGCGAAATCTCAATCTCGGTGGAGACGCCGGGGAAGTCGTAGCGTGCCTCTGAAAAGCGGGCTAAATCCTCTTCGCTCAGGCGGGAGCGAATGGGTACTGAGTCAAACCGGCGGGATACGCGTAAGCGTTTCTTAAAGCGCACCACTTCTTCGTCGCTGAGTTGCAGAACGGGCTTGAGGCGAGCAATTAAGGTGTCGAGATCGCCGGCCGTTTGGCGATTCACGACCAGCGCAAAAACGGGGCGGTTATCGGCCAGCAGCACGCCATTACGGTCGTAAATAAAGCCACGAGGCGGTGAGATGGCCTCGAGGTGGATGCGATTATTTTCGGACAGCGTGAGATAGGTTTCGTGTTGAACTAACTGCAACCAGCCATAGCGGACCAAGAGCAGTGAAAACAAGCTCAGCACGATCATGCCAGCCAAAGAGGCGCGGGAGCGATACAGCGAGGACTCTTTCTGCTGATCGTTTAGCGTGATGCGTTCGGGCTTTTCAGGTGTGGTCATAGCGCCAGTTGGCCCAGTGGCCAGTGCAAATTACTAACGGTGGTAAGGGTGACCTTTTAACAGTGTCCAGGCCCGATACAGCTGCTCTGCCAGCAATACACGCACTAAGGGGTGCGGCAAGGTCAGGCGCGACAGTGACCACTGCTGATCGGCACGGGCACTGGCGGCTGGTGACAGGCCTTCTGGCCCGCCAATCAGCAGGCTGATATTACGACCTTCCTGCAGCCAAATGCCGAGCATTTTAGATAATTCTTCCGTGCTCAGCGCTTTGCCGCCGACCTCTAGCGCGATGACGCGATCCGTGCTGCCGATGGCCGCCAGCTGAGATTCACCTTCTTTCTCGGTGAGCCGGATAATGTCCGCGTTTTTGCCGCGCTTACCGGCCGGAATTTCCACGACTTCGAGGCGCACATCGTCGGTGAGGCGCTTGGCGTAATCGTCAAAACCGGTATTGATCCAGTCGGGCATTTTCGTGCCGACGGCGATCAGTCGAATCTTCATTATTCCGCGGAAAAGTCCGGTGCCGAGCGAGCGCCTTGGGAGCCCCATAAGCGTTCTAGATCATAGAGCGCGCGCGTCGCGGGCAGCATGACGTGAACAATCACGCCGGCGAGGTCGATCAGCACCCATTCGCCTTCTTTCTCGCCTTCCATGCCGACGGGCATAAAGCCAGCTGCTTTTGCCTTCACTTGCACTTCATCGGCCAGTGCTTTGACATGGCGCGTGGACGTGCCGCTGGCAATGATCATGATGTCAGTCATGCTGGTCAGCGGGCGCACGTCGAGTGTCACCACGTTTTGTGCTTTGAGGTCGGCCAGCGCGTTGAACGCGGCTTCGTAGAGGTGTTGCGTATCTTTGTCGAGAGCATTCATGAGGATGCCGGGTTCTCCGGTTCACGGTACAGGCCGTGTTGATCAATATAGTCCCGCACGCCGGGCATCAGCCAGTCTTCGGTCTGCCGTTGGTCAGCCAAGGATGCGCGCAGGTCGGTGCTGGAAATGGGTCGCAGCGGAGTATCAAGCAGCACGAGGCTGCCGAAGGGTCGCGATTGTAGCAGCTTAGGGTCGCTAAGTTGTCGATTTTCCAACCAAATTTTCAAGGGCTCAGGGAGTGGCGCATCGCAGTCGGGTCGACGGGCAATGAGCAGATGGGCGTAATCCGTGAGTTTTTGCCAATCCTTCCAGCGCGGTAGCTGCAGCAGGCTATCGCGTCCCATCAGGAAAGCCAGCGGCAACGTCGGGCCGACGTGGGCGCGCCAGCGTTGCAGCGTGTGAATGGTGTAGGACGGTGGGGCTGACTGCAGTTCGCTGTCATCGAGCTGCCAGTGAGGCTCGGCAGTCTCGACGAGCATCTGTTGCAGCATGTCGCGGCGCTGCTCGCCAGAGGCCACGCTGCCCGCCTTTAGCGGCGATAGCGCGGCGGGTATCCAGACCACGGACGAGGCGTTTACCGCGGCGGCTGCCGCTCGGGCGGTATCGACATGGCCGCGATGGACCGGGTCGAAGGAGCCGCCGTAGAGCAGGATCATGCGCGCCCAGCGAGCAGAGCAGCGGTATCAGCCACGAATCTGGCCATCGCCAAAGACGATCCACTTCTGCGAGGTCAGGCCTTCCAGGCCGACCGGGCCACGCGCATGAATTTTGTCGGTGGAAATGCCAATTTCGGCGCCGAGGCCGTACTCGAAGCCATCGGCAAAACGCGTGGAGGCATTGACCATGACCGAGCTGGAGTCGACTTCGGCGAGGAACTGGCGCGCCCGCGTGTAGTTTTCGGTGACGATGGCATCCGTGTGGTGCGAACCGTACTGGTTGATGTGCGCGATGGCGGCATCGACGCCATCGACGATCTTGATCGCCAGTACGGGCGCCAGGTATTCGGTGTACCAGTCGTCTTCGCTGGCCGCGATGCCATCGCCAATGATCGCCAGGGTTTGTGCGCAGCCGCGCAGTTCTACGCCCTTGGCACGATAGGCGGCGGCGAGGCCAGGCAGCATCGCAGCGGCCACGGGGGCATCCACCAGCAGCGTTTCCATGGCGTTGCAGACGCCGTAGCGGTGCGTCTTGGCGTTGATGGCGATGCGCTCGGCCTTGACCGGATCAGCGTCGCGATCGAGGAAGACATGGCAATTGCCGTCGAGGTGCTTGATCACCGGCACACGGGCTTCACGCGAGACGCGCTCGATCAAGCCTTTGCCGCCACGGGGAACAATGACATCGACAAACTCGGGCAGGGTAATGAGCTGGCCAACAGCGGCGCGATCGGCAGTCTCTACGACCTGCACCACGGCGCGTGGCATGCCCACGGCCTCGAGTCCACGCTGAATGCAGGCAGCGATGGCGTTATTGCTTTGCAGCGCTTCGCTGCCGCCGCGCAGGATGGTGGCATTGCCCGACTTCAGGCACAGCGACGCGGCCTCCAGCGTCACATTCGGCCTCGACTCGTAAATGATGCCGATGACGCCGAGCGGCACACGCATTTTGCCAAGCTGGATGCCGGAAGGGCGGTAGGTGAAGTCGGTCATCTCGCCGATGGGGTCAGCCAGGGCGATGACCTGGCGCAGGCCTTCGAGCATGCCGTCGAAGCGGGCATCGTCGAGCGCCAGGCGGTCGAGCAGCGCGGCATCGAGGCCGCTGGCTTCCCCGGCGGCCATGTCGCGGGCATTGGCGGCGAGCACGCTGGCGCGGTCGCGTAGCAGCTCATCGTGAATGGCCTGTAAGGCAGCGTTCTTGGCACCGGTATTGGCGCGAGCGATGACGCGTGAGGCCTGGCGGGCGGCAGCGCCAAGGCTGCGCATGTAGGCAACGATATCCATGCCATGAGTTCCGAAATTAGTTAAGGTCAGATTATAGCGAGCCTGCCCGCGCTGTCGCGTGCATTTACAGAACATTACTTTACAGTGTATGCAGTGCATGACAGTTTTAACGCAAGAACAACACGATAAACCCATAAGAGCGAACGCTATCGCCTAGCAGCCATGAACTCAGCCCCCTTAATCAGTCTCCCCAAGCGATTACCTAGCCTCCGTTATTGGGCGGTATTGGCATGGCTGGTGCTCGGGATTTCAGGCTGTGCCTTACAGAGCGGTGGGGGTGGCAAGAACTTACGTTCGGAGCACGTGCAAACGTGGGTAGGGGAAGTGTCTTGTCCGGGTTGCAGTGAGCGCTGGCTCGCGGTCACGCTATTCCCGGATGGGCTTTTTCGCCTGCGCGAGTCATACGTGGCAAGCAAGGGCGGTGCCGAGGAGCGCTTCTACGATGTTGGGCGCTGGTCAGCAACGCTGGGCGATGCGCGTCGGCTGCTCTTAAAAGGCGCTAGCCAGCGGCAGTTTCGGCTTCTGCCGCAAGGTGACTTAGTCATGCTTGATGAGCAAGGCAATGACATCGTCTCGATTCGTGAATACGTGCTGAAACGACAGCCCAAGCCCGATTTGATCAGTGACGAAATGCGCTTGCTGGCCCTGTATTCCGAGCCGGCTAATTCGGGGGCTCAGGCGATGATCACCGAATGCCTTAGCGCGCAAGTATTGCCCTTAGCGGATTCACCAGCGGCCGCTAAAATGCTTCAACACATTCAAACGGTTCCTGCTGATCGCCGCGCCCGAGGGCCCGTGCTGGCCGCGCTCACCGCACAATGGCAAGAACCCACAGCGAAGTCGTCGTCGGTAAAGCGCGCGTTGAATATCACCGCGTTCGAACGTTTTTGGCCGAATGAAACCTGTGCTCAGGGGCCGATTGCGCCGGCACAACCGCTACAAGAAACCGTGTGGCTACTGAGCAGCGTTAAGGGAGTTTCTGCCCAAGAAGCCGTGCTGGGTCAGGCTGCGCATATTCGCCTGCGCAAAGGGGGGCGCTTAACGGGCACCACCGGCTGCAATCGTTTGCAGGGCACTTGGCAGCTTAGTGATAACAAGCTCAGTTTGAGCCGAATGAGCAGCACACGAGCGTATTGTCGTGATGCCATGGCGCAGCAGGAGCGTGCCCTGATGGAGGTGCTGCGCGAGTCCAAACAGTATCGCCAGGTCGGTCATCAATTAGAGTTGTTGCAGGGCGATCAGGTTTTGGCTCGGTTTGTTGCCACGGAGATGATGTGATGTCGGCCCTAGAGGTGTGGGAATTACTGAGCTATGTGGTGACCGTGGTGGGTTTGCCCTTGGCGATAGCCGTGTTCTTGTATGAGCAGCGCAAGGAGCGGGAAAACGAAGAGGAAGAGGTTTTCCAATTACTGTCCGACAACTACCAAGACTTCCTGAAAATCGCACTGGAAAATCCCGATCTCAAATTATTCTCCCTGCAACAGGCAGAAGGCTTGGATGAGGAGCAGCTTGAGCGTAAGCGCATCATCTTCACCATGTTGGTGTCGCTGTTTGAACGTGCCTACTTACTCTTATACGAAGATGACATGGCGGCGAAACAGCAGCGGCGATGGTCATCGTGGGAAGACTATTTGCAGGAATGGTGCATACGCCCAGACTTTCGGCAGGCGCTGCCCGATTTGCTCCGTGGCGAAGACCCGGAGTTTGTGGAGTATTTGAAGCGCTTATTAACGCGTAACCTGAGCGAAGAGCCGCTCAGTAAAATACCGCCACCGTTTGCTGGCTAAGCGCCACGACCTCACCGGCTGGCGACCACAGCGTTGAGCGGATATGGGCATAGCCCTCACTGCAACTGATGGTGTCGGCCTGATAAGCCCACCAGCCCTGCGCATTGATAGTCTCTTTAATAGGGCGATAACCGACAGCCCAAGTCATGGTGCTGAGGTTGGCGGGTCCGCTGCAGCGAGCCACTACCGCAGGCGGCCACGCATCCACCAAGGCCAGTACCCAAGCGGGGTTCAGATCAATGGCCTCGCCCTCTCGAAAACGAATCCAGCCTTTCATGTTGCCGCTTTCATGTCCGCTAAAGGGTAGGCCGCCTTCGCTCCAACGCATATCAAAATGCTGGGTGAATTCTGGCATAAGGCCGGCTATGTAAGGCAGCGCAGGGCAGTCTTCAGGCGCTTTCATGCTGGGCCGTTGAGGGGCTGGCTCTGATAGTTGCGAGCTGCGGTCTGCACCATACGTCGCTTGTAATGTCGCAACCACAGCACCGTTTTGCAGCAATCGAGCGTCGGCTTGCAGCGCCGATTTACCGGTGCGTAATAGTTGGCTTTCGATCTGGGCCTCACCGACTGTTGCAGGGCCAATAAAGGCAATTTGGGCGGCTCTGAGTGGGCGGCCTTCACTTTGCTCGGCATCTAAGTGGCTTTGCAGAAACGCGGCGACTAAGCCGCCATAAGCTGCGCGACCTTGTCCCCAGTTCGGTGGAATCATCAGGGTTTGTTGGGCGCCGGCTTTTTGCTGCAAGGGCTGTAAAAGTGAGGCGAACGACATAGCGCAGCTCCGAAGATCAGACAAAAAGAGGGCGGCCCGCCATGGCCATGGTTAAGCGCAGCAGGGCGTCCCAGGCGCGTTCGGGCGACTGCCCTTTGATGGCTTTGTCCACATCGATAACGCCGCTGGTTAGGCGTTGCAGTCGAATCAGCGAAAGGCGGCGTAACGCTTGCTGTGCCGGACCTTGGCGCTTGGCCCAAAAGCCCAGTTGATTAAGCGCCTGTGAAGACAGTGCCTGCTGCCCACTTTGGCTCATTTGTTCTGCCGCTAAGGTGAGCGCACGCAGGTCTTTTTGTAAGGCCCACAGCACAACAGACTCGGCTTGACCTTCACTTTCTAAGCCGAGCAGAAGTCGTGCCGCTCGGCTGGCATCGCCCATCAAGACGGCATCGGCTAAATCAAAAACCGAGTAGCGCGTGCTGTCACTCACGAGGCTGGCTACTGTGTCGAAACTGATGTCATTGCCATCGCTAAGTAGGCGGAGTTTTTCTAAGGCCTGCGCTGCGGCGAGCAAGTTGCCTTCGGTGCGGTCAGCGAGTAATTGCAGGGCCTCGGTCGGTAGCCGCAGGCCCAAACTTTGTGCGCGTTGGCTCAGCCAGCCGGGCAGGGCGCTGGCATCGACGGGGTAGACGGTGATTTGAACGCCATGGTTATCCAGTGCCGTAAACCATTTCGACTTCTGCGCTGCCGCATCAAGCTTGGGCAGTGTGATGAGCAATAGCGTGTCTTCTGGCGGGCGCTGAGCAAAGTCGATTAAGACGTCGGCAGCGGCGGCGTCGGGCTTGCCGCTAAAGCGCAGCTCCACCAGTTTGCGTTCGGCAAAAAGCGATAGCGCTTGGCTGTCGGCGATCAGGGCATCCCAAGAAAAGCCTCGCTCAATCGCGTGGACTTGGCGCTCGCTATAGCCGTTTTTAGTGGCGGCCTGACGAATTAAGTCCGTGCTTTCTTGCAGCAGGAGCGGTTCATCGCCACAGAGCACATAAACAGACTGCAGGCCGTCTAGGAGATGTCGCTGCAACTGCTCCGGGCGCAACTTCATGGTTGTGTGGGCTGGGCCTGTGGTGTTGGCAGTGCCGTCGCATCGGGTGAAAGTTCGCTGGCTTGGGTGCGCGACAACTGGGTCAGCAATTGGGCAATGGCCTGCTGGCGCATGTCTTCCTGCAGCGTTGTTTCTTCATCGAACTTACCCACAATACGGGTGTTATCGAATTGGTAGGTACGGCGCAAGCGGATGGAGCGCTCGGGCTGTGCCGGTACACCACTGGCGTATTTAAGCTGGTAGGTGAGCTCATAAAACAGCGTGTATTCCGCCGCTTTCGCGAGGCGGTCTACTGTGCTGGTTTGGCGTGTGATGGTTTCGCGGGTGATGCGCAGCTGCATCGGCGCATCGGCTGAAATGACGCCACCCATGCGTTGGATGCCCGCACTCACGCGACCCTCTAGGGTCGGCACGGTGCTGGCCACAGCGATGGGCTGTAGCAACGGCGGCAGCGTGAACTGGCCGCGCAGGTGGAAACCGCAGGCGCTCAGGGCGAGGGTCAGCAGGCTAAGCCAGACTAGGCGCATACGGTGTACTCCACGGTTGACCAGTATTTTCAAACGACGATATTGACCAATTTCTGCTTAACCACAATCACTTTTTTCACCGGTGCGCCGGCAATGGTGCGCTGAGCATCGGCGTTGGCCAGCGCAGCGGCTTCGATACTGGCGTTATCGGCATCGGGAGCAACCTCGATCTGGCCGCGCAACTTGCCGTTAACCTGGATCATCAGCGTCAGGCTGTCGCGAGTCAGTGCACTGGCATCGACCTCGGGCCAGCGTGCATTGAGCAGACCATCGCTATTGCCAAAAGCTTGCAGCAGGGCGTGACTGATGTGCGGCACGATGGGCGCGAGCAAGATCACGGCGCTGTGCAGCGCTTCACGCTCAACTGCCAAGGCCTGACCTTGCTGAGCATCGAGTTTCTGCACGGCATTGAGCAGCTCCATCACAGCGGCAATCGCGGTGTTGAAGGTTAGGCGGCGGCCGTAGTCATCGCCCACTTTGGTGATGGTTTCGTGCAGCTTGCGGCGCAGTGCCTTCTCGTCGGCAGTGAGCGCGGCCGTGTCCAGCGCCGGCACAGCGCCCTTGGCGAGATGGCCGTGTACCAGTTTCCAGAGACGACGCAGGAAGCGATTCGCGCCTTCCACGCCGGCATCGGACCATTCCAGAGACTGCTCCGGAGGGGCCGCAAACATCATGAACAGGCGCGAGGTGTCGGCACCGAACTGGTCAATCAGCGACTGTGGGTCAACGCCATTGTTCTTCGACTTCGACATCTTCTCCATGCCGCCGTGGATGACCGCTTGGCCGTCGGCAGCGAGCAGAGCGCCGGTGATACGGCCCTTGTCATCGCGGGTTAGCGTGACGTCGGCCGGGTTGATCCAGTCCTTGCCGCCGTTGTCTTGCTCGCGATAGAAGGTGTCGGCCACGACCATGCCCTGCGTCAGCAAATTCTTGAACGGCTCGTCACCCTGTACCAGGCCTTCATCGCGCATGAGCTTGTGGAAGAAGCGCGCGTAGAGCAGGTGGAGGATGGCGTGCTCGATGCCGCCGATGTACTGATCCACTGGCAGCCACTGCTGCGCGGCTTTGGCATCGACCATGCCGGTGTCGCACTGCGGCGAGGCATAGCGGGCGTAGTACCAGGACGACTCCACGAAGGTATCCATGGTGTCGGTTTCACGCTTGGCAGCGCCGCCACAGGTCGGGCAGGTGGTCTCGTAAAATTCGGGCATGCGCGCCAGCGGCGAGCCGGCACCGTCAGGCACGACATGCTCGGGCAGCACGACCGGCAGCTGGTCATCCGGCACCGGTACATCACCGCACGAAGGGCAGTGAATAATGGGGATAGGGCAGCCCCAGTAGCGCTGGCGGGAGATGCCCCAGTCGCGCAGACGGAACTGGGTCTTGCGGGCGCCGTGGCCGCAGGCCTCCAGTGCGGCGACGATGCTGTCGAAGGCTGCAGAGAAGTCGAGGCCGTCGTACTGGCCACTGTTGACGGTGACTAGGCCGGTCTTGTCGCCGTACCAGCCCTGCCAGTCTGTGCTGCTGAAGCTGTTGTCGCCGTTAGCGGGTTTGTAGACCTGCTCAATCGGCAGCGCGTACTTGTTGGCAAACGCGAAATCGCGTTCGTCATGCGCCGGCACGGCCATCACCGCGCCCTCGCCATAGCCCCAGAGCACATAGTTGGCCACATACACCGGCAGCTTGCGGCCATTGAGCGGGTGGATGACGAACTGGCCGGTGGCCATGCCCTTCTTTTCCATCGTCGCCATGTCGGCTTCGGCGACCGAGCCGGCCTTGCATTCGGCGATGAAGGCGGTCAGTTCGGTATTGCCGGCGGCCGCACGCACAGCCAGCGGATGCTCGCCAGCCACTGCCACATACGTCGCGCCCATGAGCGTGTCCGGACGTGTTGTGTAGACCTTGAGCTGGCCATCGATGCCGACGCTGGCGACATCGTAATCAAACTGGATGTCGGCACCGAAGCTCTTGCCAATCCAGTTGCGCTGCATGGTCTTGACCTGTTCCGGCCAGCCGTCGAGCTGGTCTAGGTCATTGAGCAATTGATCGGCATATTGCGTGATGCCGAAGTAGTACATCGGGATCTCGCGCTTCTCTACCAGCGCGCCGGAACGCCAGCCGCGCCCGTCGATGACCTGCTCGTTGGCAAGCACGGTCTGATCCACCGGATCCCAGTTCACATTGCCGGACTTCTTGTAGATCACGCCCTTGCGGAACAGGCGGGTGAACAGCCATTGCTCCCAGCGGTAGTAGTCCGGCTTGCAGGTGGTGACTTCGCGTGACCAGTCGATGGCCAGCCCCAGCGACTTGAGCTGGGTCTTCATGTAATCGATGTTGGCGTAAGTCCACGCGGCGGGCGCAACCTGATTCTTCATCGCGGCATTTTCGGCGGGCAGGCCGAACGCGTCCCAGCCCATGGGCTGCAGTACATTGAAACCGTTCAGATGCTTGTAGCGCGCCAGCACATCGCCGATGGTGTAGTTGCGCACATGGCCCATGTGCAGCTTGCCGCTGGGATAGGGGAACATGGACAGGCAGTAGTAGCGTGGCTTGCTGCTGTTGTCATCGGCGCGAAAGGCGTCGGCACGGTTCCACTCGGTCTGGGCGGCGGCTTCCACCGCATTCGGTTGATACTGTTCTTGCATGGTGCTCAAGTCTTTTGTGTTGCCAGGGGCCGTGGGCAGACAATCTGTGGGGCGGCTGGCGATAGGGGGCCAAGTATAGAGAAGTTGTGAGTACCATGGTTAGCGGTCAAGCGATGGAGATTATATCGACCATCTTTGCTGTGCTTGGCCCGTCATGAGTTGATGGGAAACGCTTGCCTAGCATGCAATACGCGGATCACATCAATCGTTTCAACGCCGATGCGATAAACAATCAGGTAATTGGGATGCACGATGCACTCACGCGTTCCGGGGACGCGTCCAGCGCGAAACAGGAACGGGCCTGAGGGCAGACCCTCGACAGCTTGAACAATTTCTTGGTGAAGATCAGTCGCAGCTAGGGGATTGCGTTGCTCGATGTAATCAATGATTTCCACCAAGTCAGTGGATGCTTCGTCAGTCCAGCGAATTCTTTGCACGGGCGATCCTTCGCTCGGTGAGTTGTGCATCAAGGCGATCCATCGCTTGATCGTGGGTTAGCAGAGGCTTGGTGCTGTTCAGTCCCGCGTCCACTTGTGCTCTAAACCAGCGGTCATAGCTCGCCGCTTGCTCGTCGGTTTCAAACTCGGAAACCATGGGGGATAACTTTGCATTCATGGTGGGTTACCTTTACTGGTGCTCAGATATTAGCCGATTCGTGATGGAAGCGAAAAGCGCTATAGAATCGCCGCCATGATCCTGACCCAACTCATCCATCTCGTGCTGTTACCGCCGGGCCTTCAGTGTCTGCTCGCTCTGCTGGCGCTTTTTCTGGCCTGGCGCGGCCATCGCTACAGCGCCACGGGGCTGGCTGTGCTTGCTATCGCTTCCATGTATTTGCTGGCTACGCCGATGGGCAGTGCTTGGATAGCGCGCCCCCTGGAGGCTCGCGTGCAGCCGCTCACGGATCTGACGCAGCTAAAGGCGGCTGGCTATGGCGCGATTGTTGTGTTGGGCGGCGGCCGTTCGCCCCGGGCGCCCGAGTTTGCGGGGCAGGATGTGTCCAGCCCGGCGGTATTGGTGCGATTACGCTATGCCGCGCGGGCGCAGCGCCAATCGGGCTTGCCGATTCTGGTCACAGGCGGCATGCCGCTGAACACGCAGCGGCCGGAGGCTGAATTAATGGCGGAGAGCCTGCGCGAGGACTTTGGCGTGCCGGTGCGCTGGCTGGAGTCGGCATCGAGAACGACCGCCGAGAATGCCGAGCTGAGCGCGGCGATTTTGTTGCCGTTGGGTATCCGCCAGATTGTGCTGGTCAGTCATGCCAGCCATTTGCCACGGGCGGTGACAGTCTTCGAGCGCGCTGGCTTCACGGTGCTGGCAGCACCCACTCAATTCACTACAGAAGCGCAAGGTTACAGCGTCGTTGAGCGCTGGACGCCGCAGCATGAGTCTTTGGCTCATAGCCGTCGCGCCCTACACGAGTGGCTGGGTTTGGCGCGAGACTCGCTGCGCTAGCTGAGCACCTTGGCCGCGCTTACTGATACCGCAACGCATCAATCGGTTTCAATTTAGCGGCACGATTGGCCGGATAGAAGCCGAAGAAAACCCCAATCGCGGCCGCCACGCCAAAGGCCAGCAGCATGGAGCTGAGGGTAACAATTACCAGCAGCTCAAAGGCCATTGCTGCGGCATAGGCCCCCGCAATGCCAACGCCAACACCGATGAAACAGCCCACCAGTGAAATTAAGATTGCCTCCAGCAAAAACTGCATGCGGATAGCGTTTGGCCGTGCGCCGATAGCCATGCGAATGCCGATCTCGCGGGTGCGCTCGGTCACCGACACCAGCATGATATTCATGATGCCAATACCGCCCACCAGCAGGGAAATACCGGCGATGGCCCCCAGCAGCAGCGACAAAATGGCGGTGGTTTCGGCCGCCGTCTTGGCAATGGCCGTGAGGTTTTGCAGCGTAAAGTCATCCTCTGCCTCGGCACTGAGGCGATGGCGCTGACGCAATTGATCGCGCAGGTCTTGTTCGACTTGTGGCATCACCGCCTCGCTTTCCGCCTGCACCATAATTAAGCGCACGGAGTTGCGAAAGCGACTGCCGGAGAGCTTGCGCTGCGCGGTGGTGATGGGGATGACGACGGTGTCGTCCTGGTCGCGGCCATCGAGGCTTTGGCCTTTGCTACCCAGCACGCCGATAACCTGAAACGGGACGTTACGAATGCGCAGCGTCTCGCCAATGGGGTCGTTGTCGCCAAACAAATTGCTGGCGACTTGCTGGCCAATCAGTGCCACCTGCGCCGCCGATTGCAGCTCAGGCGTATCAAAGGCATAGCCGGACGTTACCACCCAGTCGCGTAAGCCGAAGTAGTCGGCGTTGCTGCCAATGATGGTGGTGTTCCAGTTCTGTGTGCCGTAAATCACCTGCGCGTTGGACTGCACAACCGGCGCCACGGCAATGACATGGCGCGTGTTTTTCAGTGCCGTGGCATCTTCTACCGTGAGGTTGGGCGCACTGCCAAAACCGGTCCGAACACCGTTCGAGCTGGTGGCGCCGGGCAGAATGATGAACAGATTCGAGCCCATGCTTTTGATGGACTGTTCAATACGCGCTTGCACGCCCTGACCAATAGCAAGCATGGCAATGACCGAGCCGACGCCAATGATCATGCCGAGCATGGTCAGGAAGCTGCGCAGGCGATTGGCTTTGAGCGCGAGCAAGGCTTCGCGCAGCATGACGAGCATCATGGCGTGCTGCCCTCAGTTAGCATCGTGCTGCTGTGCGATGCCGCCATAAGGCCTGTGGCGGTGTCGCCATCCCACGCCTTGTGGCCATCCACGAGTCGAATTAAGCGCGAGGCATGTGCCGCAATATCCGGCTCATGGGTGACTAAGACCAAGGTGATGCCTTCATCCTGATTAAGGCGTTTAAACAGCTGCATGATCTCGTCGCTGGTGTGCGTGTCGAGGTTGCCGGTGGGTTCGTCGGCCAGAATCAGGGCGGGCCGATTCACCAGCGCGCGAGCGATGGCGACACGCTGTTGCTGACCTCCGGAGATTTGCCCGGGTAGGGCGTTTAGGCGCTGACCCAAGCCGACTTTGGCGAGCATGTCGGCAGCGCGTTGTTTGCGTTCAGCGAGGGGCACGCCGGCATAAATCAGCGGCAGCGCCACGTTGTCTAGCAGCGTGCTGCGCGGCAATAAATTGAAGCCCTGAAAAACAAAGCCAATGTAGCGGTTACGAAGATCGGCCAAGGCATTGGTGTCGAGTGTATTAACTGTTTGACCTGCCAGCGCAAAGTCGCCGCCACTGGCACTGTCGAGACAGCCCAGAATATTCATGAGAGTGGATTTGCCGGAGCCAGAGGGCCCCATCACCGCCACAAATTCGCCAGCCTCGATGAGCAAGTCAATGCCATGCAGAATACGCACCGGCCCCAGCCCACTGGGATAGTCCTTTACCAAGCCTTGCAGTCGGATGACGATGGTCATCAATCATTCATCCGGAATTTCATGCCCTTTTTGGCGATTTCTTCCGAGCTAAGCGCCTGTTCAATCACCACCTTGTCGCCAACGGTTAGCGTGCCACCGGTAATTTCGGTGAACTGACGGTCGGTAATGCCAAGGCGAACACGGACGGCTTTTAAGCCCTCCGGCGTGTGAATCCACACTTTGCCCTGCTGGCGCGTGCCGCGTGCTTTGGGTGAGGGTTTGGTGTCGGCAGCCTTGGCTGGCTCAGCGTTGTCCTGCGGCACTAACTTGGCATTTTCTGGAGGACGAAAGCGCAGGGCAGCGGTAGGTACACGCAAAACATTTTTTTTGCTTTGGGTGTTAATGGTGACGTAGGCCGTCATGCCCGGTAACAGGATTTGATCGGGGTTTTCCACGGCAATGACAACGGCATAGGTCACGACGTTTTGTTCAGTTTTCGGGTTGAGCCGAACTTGTTTTACCACGCCATCAAAGTTGCGATTGGGGTAGGCATCAACGCGAAATTGCGCGGCCTGACCCACGCGAATGTCGCCAATGTCGGACTCGGTAAAGTAGGCATCAATCACCATTTCACGCAGATCTTTGGCGATTTTATACAGCTCGGGCGTCTGAAAGCTGGCGGCCACGGTTTGGCCAACATCCACTGCACGCAGTACCACCACGCCAGAGACCGGCGAACGAATCACGGAGTAGCTGAGGTTGACGTGATCGCGTTGCACTTGCGCACGGGTCTGCGCGACACGGGCCTCGGCTTCGCGCAGGGCTTGCCGGCTTTGATCTAACTCCTGCGAGGAGGCAAAGCCTTCTTTAGCCAAGGGCTGTATGCGTGACCAGTTGCTTTGTGCCAGGGCGAGGGAGGCTTGGGCACTGGTGAGGTTGGCGCGCGATTGCGTGAGCTGTGCTTGCAAGAGGTCGTCATCGAGCTGCATCAGTATCTGGCCGGCCTCCACACGATCATTAAAGTCGGCGCTATAGGAACGCACGATGCCGGATACCTGTGTGCCTACCGACACCAGCGTGACCGGGCTGAGTTGGCCGTTGGCGGCGACGCGCTGCGAAATGTCACCGCGATCGACGGCTTCGCTGCGATAACGCAGACCATCATCGCCCCCGCCACAGGCTTTTAGCCCGATGGCGAGCACCAGGAAAACGACAAGGCTTGCGCCTAACCAGCGTCGGCGAGCCGGCGTTAAAGCGATCATGGATGCATCTCCAAAGTGGCGTCGCGCACCAGTAAGCCACTGGCTTGCGCCAACGACAGGCGGGCACTGGCAAAATCAAATCGAGAGGTTGCGTGTTGTTGTTGCGCTTCAGCCAGGTTGCTTTGCGCCGTCAGCACATTGAGTAAATTCCCGAGTCCGGCGCGATAGCGGGCGAGGGCGGCACGATTCGATTCCGTGGCGGCCGTGAGCAGACTGTCGGTGGCATCGATACGCGCTCGTGCGGTGTTCAATTGCTGCCACGCTAACCAAACATCTAAGCTCACCTGCTGCTGAATTCGCGTTAACTCAATGTCTTGCTCGGTGCGTTGCGAGGCGGCCAAGGCGTTTAGATGGCGTTGCTGAAAGCCGGTAAATAGCGGGAGCGTCGCGGTGAGTGCCAGCTGCCCACCGTCGCGTTGGCTGAGTTCATTGCGGTCGCTGGCGGTGGTGGCACTGAGTGTGAGCGAGGGCCTAGCCTGAGCGGCAATGCGATCCAGCTCGGACTGACTCGCGTCCAAGCGTCGCTGCTGCGCAATAAGGTCAGGCCGACGCGTTTGCGCGAGCGTCATCAGCTGTGAAAGCTGGGGAGGCTGAGCGCTTGCTTGTTGCCTTAACAAGTCTAATTCCTGCTCACGAAAATCCAGGCGAATCACCGTGTCTGCCGGGTATCCCGCCACTATCGCTAACTGGCCCGCACTGGCAGCAAGTTCGCCTTCGCGTTGAATCAGTATCAGTCGCGCCTGTGCTAAGGCGGTTTCCGCTTGGAGTTCATCTTCCCGCGTGGCTACACCGATTTGCTGACGCTGGCGTGCGGCTTTCGCGGTTTCTTCGGCGGCTTGTAGTGAACTGGCTGCAGCCGTGACGCGTGCCCCTGCACTGAGGTGATTGAACCAACTTTGCACGGCGTTTAGAGCCACCAATTGACTCAGGCGATCTTGATTGGCTTGTAAGGCCGCCAAGGTTTGCTGGGTACTGTCGAGATTGGCGCGTCGGCCGCCAAAATCCCAGAGTAGCCACTGACTACTCAAGGCTAAACGCGTTTGCGGATCAGCGCCGGGCAGTGCGCTATCGCCGAACGACTCGCCGATGCTGGCAGTGGCATCCAGGGTGGGGTAATAGGCCGAGCGAGCGATGCCGACACGCTCGATTTGACTGCGGCTGCGTTGCCAGGCCGCGCGCGTGTCCGGATTAGCACTGAGACTACGATCAATAAATTGAGCCAGGTTCATCTCGGCCGGAGGCGACAGGGGTGCGGGGGCAGTGGCCCAGCTTAGGCTCGATGTAAGTAGGAGGCAGATAGTGGCGAGCCGCATGGTGAACCTCAGTGTGTAATAGCGAAACCTTAGCACGCGTGTGGGTACGTTGAGCATAAACAGACGCTATGAGGGGGTGCGCGTTGACGCAACTGGTGCAATGAACGCGGAAAAATCAGGTCAGATGTGATATGTTATAAGGTAACAATATCTACCGGAGAAGTGCATGCAGCCTTCAGATAGTCGTTTGCCCGTTACCGTGTTGTCTGGATTCTTAGGCGCGGGCAAAACCACCGTGCTTAAGCATCTGCTTGAACAGCAGCGCTCGCTGCGCTTGGCGGTGATCGTCAACGACATGAATGAAATCAATATTGATGCTCGCTTGATTCGAGAGCAGGGGGCATTGCATCAGGGGCAGGAGCGACTGGTCGAAATGTCTAACGGCTGCATTTGCTGCACCTTGCGCGAGGACCTGTTGATTGAGGTGGCGGAGCTGGCCAAGGCTGGGCGCTTTGATTATGTCTTGATTGAATCGTCCGGTATTTCGGAGCCTTTGCCCGTGGCTGAAACATTTACGTTCCGGGATGAACTCGGTGTTTCGCTGTCGGACTTAGCGCGACTCGACACCTTAGTGACCGTCGTCGATGCCCTGTCATTTCCACAGGAATACTTGGCGGCCAATACGCTCCTCGACGTCGGCGCGACCACCGATGATGAGGACATTCGCAATGTGAGCAACCTGCTCACGGAGCAAGTCGAGTTTGCCAATATCATCTTGGTGAATAAAACCGACTTGGTGTCTCCAGATGACTTAAAGGCCTTGATGGCCGTGCTAAGGCACTTAAATCGTAGCGCCCGCATCATTCCGATTGAGCAAGGTCGGGTAGATAACGACGCAGTCTTTAACACGGGCTTGTTTGATTTTGAGCAAGCTAGCCAGTCGGCAGGTTGGTTGGCTGAGCTGCGTGGCGAGCATGTGCCGGAGTCAGAGGCGTATGGCATTGAGTCGTTTGTGTACCGAGCGCGCCGCCCATTTCACCCCGAGCGCTTTTGGCAATTTCTTCACACCCCGTGGCCGGGCGGTGGACGCTTGCTACGCAGTAAGGGCTTATTCTGGCTCGCCAGCCGTTATGAAGCAGCGGGTGAGATTGCACAGGCTGGCGGGATTTTGCATTACGGTGCGGCAGGTCATTGGTGGGCCTCGGTCGCGCCGGAGCACTGGCCGGAAGACGAGGCCTCGCGCGAAGCAATCTTGGCCGAGTGGGATGCTGAGGTAGGCGATTGCCGACAAGAGATCGTGTTTATTGGCCAGTCGTTGGATACGAAAAATGCCATAGATATACTTGATGCCTGCCTACTCACCGATGCTGAAATGCAGATGGGGCCCGAAGCCTGGGCTGCGCTGTCGGACCCCTTCCCGCAATGGCTGTTAAAAAAGCCGAGCTGAGTGCGAGGGTTATGGGGTTCTGCGCTGCCCGAGTGCGGCGCGCAGAGCCTCTTCTAGACTCGCTTGGCGAAACTCATAGCCTGCCTGCAGCAGGCGGCTAGGGATAACGCGCTGGCCGTCTAGCAGCAGCGTAGACATTTCGCCCATGGCCAATTTCAGCACGCTGGCGGGCAATCGAATAAATGCGGGGCGGCGAAGCAGCTTTGCCAGCGTTTGCGTGAACTCGGCATTGGTAACAGGCCGAGGCCCCGTGGCATTGAACGCACCGTTGAGCGACGTATCGTGAAGTAATCGCAAGATAATCTGCACGATATCGGTCAGCGATACCCACGACAGGTATTGCTGGCCGGTGCCTAAGGGGCCCGCGATGCCTAAGCCAAAGAGCGGCAGTAGCTTTCGTAAAAAGCCACCGCCGGCACCCACAACAACCCCGGTTCGCAGAAGGCAAACGCGCACGCCGTGGGCTTCGGCTGCGGCTGCAGCACGCTCCCAGCTCTGGCAGAGTTCGTGGACATATTCGACATGAGGTAAGGCACCTTCTTCCAACACTTTATCGCCTTGGCTGCCGTACCAGCCTATGGCGGAGCCAGAAATGAGCACGGCGGGTTTGGATTTCGCGCTGGCGATCCATGTCACCAGAGACTCGGTGAGCGTGAACCGGCTGTCATACAAATCGCGCTTGCGTTGGCTGGTCCACGGCTTGTCGGCAATGCCTTCGCCCGCAAGGTTAATCACGGCGTCGTAACGGTCTTCGGGGGTCAGTTCCGCAAGGGTGCCAATGACACGAAGGTGGCCGGCAATAATGGCATCCTGATGCTTCACCGCGAATTTTGCGGGGCGACGCGTTAGCACGGTAACGCGATGGCTAGCGCCGTATTCGCTGGGGTTAAGCAGCGTTGGTAACAACAGGCTGCCGATAAAGCCGGTGCCTCCGGTGAGCAGAATATTCATGGCGTCTTCGCTTTGGCGTTTTAGAATGAGGCCAGTCTAGCGACAGCCAGAGAAAATAGGGAAGGGGACAGGGCGTGATGTTTACACATGCAGAACTCAGAAGGGTGATATGACGATTGCCACCCAGGTCATCACTGGCTTTTTAGGCGCCGGTAAAACCACCTTAATTTCGGCGCTGCTGGCTCTTAAGCCCGCTAATGAGCGCTGGGCCATTATTGTGAATGAGTTTGGTCAAATAGGTATTGATCAGGTGGCCTGGGCGAAGTCTGGTGTGTGGCTAAGAGAAGTTCCCGGTGGTTGTATCTGCTGCACGCAAAATCTTCCCCTGCAAATTGCTTTGGGCCAGGTCATTGCCGAGCCCGGCATCACGCGCTTACTCATTGAACCGACGGGTCTGGGGCATCCCAGTGAACTCTTGCAGATGTTGCGTGAGCCGCATTGGCAGGCTTATTTGAAGCCCGCCGCAACGCTCTGCGCCATTGACGCGAGGCAGCTCAGTGAGCCGCGCTTTACCGAACATGAGGTGTTTAACGCGCAGATCGATGTGGCCGACGTATTGGTGTTTACCAAGGCGGACGTGCTTAGTGACGACGCTCGCGAGCAGGCCATTGCGCTGGCTGAGCAACGCCAAAAGCCGCTGCAATTTGCACAGCCGGGGCAGGTAGCCTTGGCGTGGTTGGATGCGCCGCTGAAAACACCCGTCACCGTGCGACGCTCTCTGCTGCATTTGCGGCCAGCAGCTTCAGCCCAAGCCGTGGAGCTGCCACCGCAAACACCGCCATTTCACTACCACGAGCAGCGCCAGGGCCAAGCCGTGGGCGGCTGGATTTTCCCCCCAAGCTGGCAGTTCCAGCACGACCCTTTACTCACCATCTTATTGTCGTGGCGAGTGGCAGAGCGCGTTAAGGGGGTATTCCACACCGATCAAGGTTGGGTTTTCTTTAATGCGACCGGACAGGATCTGAGCATTAAAAGCTCAGAGTATCGCGCGGATAATCGTGTGGAAATCATCAGCTTAAGCGAGCTGGATTGGCCGGAGCTCGAACAGGCTTTACTGGCCTGTCGAGTCATCAGCGAGTCAGACTTAGCGGCGGCGACTGACTAGCAGGCCCGCGACCAATAAGAGGGCGCACAGGGCCAAAATCGGCTGCACACCGAAGCGTTGCCAGAAGGTGAAGCCTTGCGCGGGATAGACCTCGCCACGAAGCACGGCGGTAACGAAACGTGGCGCCTGAGTCACTACTTTGCCTTGGTCGTTAATAATGGCCGTGATGCCGTTATTCGTGCCGCGAAGAATATAGCGCCCGGTTTCCTTAGCGCGCATACGCACCATTTCAAAATGTTGATCTGGGCCAATGGAGCGACCAAACCAGCCGTCATTGCTGATGGTAGTGAGGAAGGCCGCGGGTTTAGAGAGGCGCTGAACCAACTCAGGGTATGCAATCTCATAGCAAATAAACGGGGCCATGGGCTGCGCCTTAACGAGTAGCGGCGCCTGCTTGCTGGGGCCCCAGGTAAAGCTCGACATGGGCAAATCAAAAAATGGAATCGCGCCGCGCAGCCAGTCTTCAAAGGGAATGTATTCGCCAATCGGGACCAATTGCTGCTTGTGGTACAGGCCTAAGCCATCGCCCATGGCGGCAATGCTGTTGTAAAACAGCACGCCCGTGCGCTCCTTGTTCCAAGTGGCGTAAGGGATGCCCGTGACGAAAGCTGAGCCTTTTTTAAGGGCATCATTTTCGATGTCCGCGAGTACATCCTGTGCCTCATGCGCAAACATGGGGATGGCCGCTTCTGGCCACAGCACGATGTCGCGACCCCACTCCTGTGCAGACAAGTCGCGATAGATTTTCACGGTTTTGTCGCGCCACTCCAACGCCCACTTGGACTCTTGCGGAATATTGCCCTGAACCAAACTGACCGACATGGCCTGGCTACGGTCAACCTGAGTCCACGCGATAGGGTTGAGTAGGCCGCCGCCTATCCAAATCACGCCCAAGGTCACTAAAGGCAAATAGGCCTTTTTGCCTTCCCGCACGATCTTGAACAGGGCAATGCCGGTAATGCCGGCCGCCAAGCTCACCCCATACACGCCAAACAAGGGCGCCCAACCCGCGATGGGGGTGTCGATAAAACCATAGCCGGTCATGAGCCACGGGAAGCCCGTGAGTACCCAGCTGCGCAGCCACTCACCCACCACGAGGAGCGCCGGTAAGGTCAGCCAGGCCAGTCTGTCCAATTTAAAGCGGGCATAGAGCCAACCCAGCGGAAGAAAGAGTAGCGCCATTAAGGCAGCCACAAAGGTCAACAACGCCAGTGCCAACGGCCATGAGGTATTGCCAAAGTCATGCATGGACACGACCAGCCAGCTACCCCCGTGCAACCACAGGCCGAAGCCAAACAGGAAGGTGGTTTTTGCGGCACGGCGAGGGCTTTGGCCCTCCAGCAAGTCGGCGAGCAGGCCAATGCCCAGCAGAGCTACCGGCCACCACGTTAAGGGGGCGAGCGCCAAGGGCATGAGCGCACCGGCGATCAGTGCCAGCCAAAATGCCGCCGGCGTTGGCCGCACGGCGTGCATGAGTTGAGACAAACGGGACATGGGGCGAGGCTCGTGGGCTGGTTAGCTGGGTTCTACTTTGAGTAGACGTATCGTGCGCGAATCCGCGGCGAGGATGGTGAATTTCCAGCGTTCCAACACGATCTGCTCATCCTTTTCCGGCAGGCGCTCAAAACCATTGATCACGATGCCCGCGATGGTATCGAAGTCGTCGTTGTTGAAGCGGCTGCCAAAGTGCTCGTTAAAGTCGGCAATTGGCGTCAGCGCCTTCACCACCCATTCTTTTGGGCCGGTTTCGCGAATCAGCACGTCTTCGTCGTCTTCGTAATCGTGTTCGTCGTCAATCTCGCCCACGATCTGCTCCAGCGCATCTTCGAGGGTAACCAGACCAGCAATGCCGCCGTATTCGTTAACCACAATCGCCATGTGACTCTTCTTGCTGCGGAACTCGCGGATGAGTTTGTCGAGGTGAGTCGACTCCGGCACATAGAACGCGGGGCGCAGGTAATCCTTCAGGGCAATGCGGTCGCGCCCATCAAGGATGAGTTTTAGCAAGTCTTTCGCAAAGAGAATGCCCAGCACTTCATCGGGGTTGTCGGCCGCCAGCACCGGAAAACGAGAGTGTGCAGACTCGATCAGGCCTGGTAGAAACTCACGTAATTCATCATCACTGCGAATAGCCACCATCTGGCCGCGCGGGATCATGATTTCGCGGACTTGCCGCTCCGAAACCTGCAGCGTGGACTCAATGATATGCAGCGCTTCAACATCCATCAGGCCGCGCTTGGCAGCATCACGGATCACGGCAATCAGATCATCACGCGTTTCCGGTTCGTCGCTCCACACATCGGTGAGTCGGCTTAACCAGGATTTCGGACTGTCGCCCTCGTTCATTACGGTAGTTCCCTTGGTGTGACTAAAGTGGGGGTATCGCTGGGCTCGTCATCGTAGGGGTTTTCCCAGCCCAGCGTGGCCAAAATGGCGATTTCTAATGGCTCCATACAGGCAGCATCTGCTGCCTCAATATGGTCGTGGCCGAGCAAATGCAAGACCCCGTGAACGGTCATATGCGCCCAGTGCGCCTGCAGTGACTTGCCCTGCTCTTCGGCTTCACGAGCAACCACATCGGCACAGATGGCAAGGTCGCCCAAAGGAATTTCTTCCAGCTCGGCGATTAGCTCAGGGGGTAGGTCGGAAGGAAAAGACAACACATTGGTCGACTTGTCTTTGCCCCGGTAATCACGATTCAGCGCCTGGCTTTCGGCTTCGCTCACAATTCGAATATCGATGCTTACCGACTGCTCGGAGCGGCCAGCGGCACGCAGCGTAGCGTCTGCCCAGGCCTGAAAATCGGCTTCTTTTGGCAGGCTGGCGATGAGCTCGGAGCGGCTCAGCAGCGTCTCATCAATATCCAGCCACAGGTCCAAGCTCATGTTCGCTCCGGTCGCGGGGGCTGCTTCGCGTCCCACTTTTCGTAAGCATCCACGATGCGCATGACGAGCGGATGACGAACCACATCGCGGGAGGCAAAGTGCGTGACGTGAATGCCATCCACACCCTCTAGCACTTTCAAGGCTTGCGATAAGCCAGACGGCTGCCCACGCGGTAAATCCACTTGGGTAATGTCGCCGGTAATGACGGCCTTAGAGCCAAAGCCCAGGCGCGTTAAGAACATTTTCATTTGTTCCGGCGTGGTGTTTTGGCTTTCATCCAAAATAATAAAGGCATGGTTTAGCGTGCGGCCCCGCATATACGCCAGCGGAGCCACTTCAATCACTTCGCGATCAATGAGCTTGGCCACGCGCTCAAAGCCGAGCATTTCGTAGAGTGCATCGTAGAGCGGGCGCAGATACGGATTGATCTTTTCGGACAAATCGCCGGGTAAAAAACCCAGCTTCTCGCCGGCTTCAACCGCAGGGCGCACCAACAAAATGCGGCGAACCTGGTCGCGCTCCAGCGCATCCACAGCACATGCAACCGCTAGATAGGTCTTACCCGTGCCAGCAGGCCCCACCCCGAAGCTAATGTCGTGACTCAGAATTTGCTCAACATAGCGTCGTTGATTCACACCACGCGGGCGTATGGAGCCTTTTTTGGTGATGAGCACCGGGCCGTCATCAAGACCTTCCGCCACGATTGCCGTGCGTCGTGCCTGATGCCCGGAGGAGGGCGTGGCCGAGGCGTTATCGGCGAGTTGGCTCAGCGCAATTTGCAAGACCAAATGCACGGTCTCGGGGGCGAGGGTATTGCTGGTTTCCGTTTCGTCGTAGAGGCGCAACAACACTTCTTCCGCCAGGCGTGCCGCGGGCTCATCGCCGTGCACCACACAGGAATACCCGCGCTGATTGATTTGCACTTGTAAGCGCTGCTCAATCAATTTGATGTGCTCATTCATTTCGCCGCAAAGCAACGCCAAACGGCGTGGGTCTTCGGGCGTTAAGGGCAACTTGCGGTGACTGGTCGTCGGGGTATTCAAAGTGATGTGGGGCTCAGGCCGTAAAGGAATGCAGGATAACTGAAAGTGCGGGAAGCGTCATAACCGGCTGCATAAACAGATCCGTGACAGACGAATGTTGGGTCTGATACTGTCGGCGCAATGACTTTGCGGTCATAAAAATATAACAAGAGGACTCATCCATGCCGACACTTGCGAATGCTGCTCCGGATCAAATTGATCGTCCTCGTCATTTGATTAGCGCTCAGGCGTCTACGTTGGGCTGGGCCTTATCGCTGTCGATTCGCCCGTTGGCAACCATGGCGGCCTACTCCCCGCAATCCATGATGAATATTCGGCGCATTTTCCGCATGACCGGCGCGGTGCTGTCGCACCTGCCCAAAAACGTCAGCATCACCCCCATGCTGACGCCAGAAGTGCGAGGCGAGTGGGTGTGCGCGCCCGAAGCGGTGAAATCAAAACAGGTCGCGTTGTACTTGCACGGCGGTGGCTACTTCTTTGGGGCTGCCGCCATGCACCGTCAAATCACCTGGCGCACCTCACGGGCATTGGAGCGTCCGGTGCTGGCCATTGATTATCGCCTGGCCCCCAAGCACACCTTTGAAGCGTGGCGCGATGATGCCGTGCAAGCCTACGAGTACTTGCTCAACCGGGGTTATGCCGGTGAAGACATTGTGGTGGGTGGCGACTCGGCGGGCGGCCATCTCACTCTTGTGCTGCTGCAAACCTTGCGTGATCGCGGCCTGCCACTGCCCAGCGCAGCCATCTGTATTTCGCCGTGGACGGACCTGAGCTGCGAGTCGCCCTCCATTCGTGATAACGAACGCCGCGACCCCATGATTCCTGCGCCGACGCTGCGAACCTTGTCGCAGTTTTTGCTACGCGACCGTGACCCCTACGACGCCTTGGTCTCGCCGCTGCATGGCGACTTCACCGGCCTGCCGCCCATGTTCATTATTGTGGGCAGTACCGAGGTGCTGCGTGATGACTCGCGCCGTCTGGCGGCCTGCGCGCAAGCGGCGGGCGTGCCGGTGCGCTACGAAGAGTGGCATCGCATGCCGCATGTGTTCCCTATTTTCGCCGCGATATTGCCCGAGGGCCGCAGTGCATTCGAGCATATCCGCGAGTTTGTGCGCGGTGTAGACGTGCAGAGAAAAGCACGCGCGGCGTGACGGCGAATGGCGCAAACAGGTAGCATCGCGCCATGAACTCACCTGCCCAGCAAAAAGCCCCTGAAGTCACCCGCGCTGAACAAAAGCGCGTGCGTGATTTACACAGCAAAAAAGGTCGTCGCGAACACAATGCCTTCCTCGTGGAGGGAGGCAAAAGTGTGGCCGAGCTACTCGCCGCCGACTGGCCTGTTCTTGCCGTTTACGCCAGCCACGAAGCAGCCCCAGACCTGCGGGATGCCACCGCGCGTCGCGGCATGCGCTTGCACGAAGTGAGTGCCAGCTTGCTCACCAGTCTCAGCACCTTTGAAAGCAACGACAGCGCACTCGCCATTGCCGGCCAGCGCGCCTGGCCGCAGCAGGCTTTGCGTGCGGGCGAGTTAACGCTGGTGCTCGACGACATTCGCGACCCCGGCAACCTCGGCACCATTCTGCGTTTGGCCGACTGGTATGGCGTGACGCAAGTGGTGTGCTCACCCACCACGGCGGAATGGCAGGCACCGAAAGTGATTGCCGCCAGCATGGGCTCGTTCCTGCGGATGCCGCTGCTGGTGCGCGAACTGCCCGACTTTCTCGCGCAGGCCCGCGCCGAGGGCGCTGACGTATTAGGGGCGGTGCTTGACGGCGAGAATACCCATCGCCTGCGCCAGCCCGTGGCGAAAACGGCAGGTGCGGTGCTGGTCATTGGCAATGAATCGCATGGCCTGAGCGCGGAGGTGCAAGCGCTGCTCACACGGCGGTTAACCATTCCGCGCTTTGGTCAGGCGGAGTCGCTGAATGCCGGCGTGGCGACGGGGATTTTGCTGGATGGCTGGCGAAGAGGCTAATTGAGAGAAACAACCATGATCCTGCACCACTACGCATTATCTCCCTTCTCGGAAAAGATTCGCGCCATGCTCGGCACGGCCCATCTGCCCTGGCAGTCGTGCATCACCCGCGAGCTGCCGCCCCGCCCCGTATTGGCGGCGCTGGCCGGTGGCTATCGCAAGATTCCGGTGGCGCAGATCGGTGCTGACATCTTCTGCGACAGCCGCGTCATCGCCAGTGAAATCGCTGCGCTGAGCGGTATGCCGGAACTGGCGCTGGAGTCGGCAGACGGTGCCACTCAGGCCTACGCGAACGCGACCGACCTGTATGTGTTCATGGATGTGCTGACCGCATCGGCCACGCTGACCGCCGCCCGCAAGATGCTCGCCACGATGTCGGTCCGTGACTTTGTCGGCTTCTTTGTCGATCGTATTCGCATCGGTACCAAAGCCAAGGTCAAGGCGGGTAATCCGCGTCAGGCCAAACAGCGCGTGCAGGCGCATCTGGCGGCCACGGAGCAGCGTCTGCAACAGCAGCCCTATCTCTTCGGCCAGCAAGCGACCTACGCCGATTTCTCGACCTACCACAGTCTCTGGATGGCTCGCGATGTGGCCGAATGGCCGGCGCTGAAAGCCTATCCTTTGGTCATGGCCTGGATGCACAGGTTGCAGGCTGTCGGGCAGGGGCATCGAACAGAAATCAGTGCCGGGCAGGCGCTCAAGATCGCTCGCGATGCCACGCCTCGCGCTATCGCGGTGGAGCATCAGCAAGACGCAAAGATCGGGCAGCGGGTTAGCATCGCGCCATCCGACTATGCCCGAGATGCCACGGTTGGCCGCTTGGTTGGCGTTACCCCTACGCGCTGGATCATCGCCCGCGAAACCCCAGATTTGGGCACCTTGCATGTGCATTTCCCACAAACCGGCTACGCGCTGCGTGACGTTGCAGAGAGCCACTAGGAGTTCTTGTTATGCCCTACGTAAACATTAAAGTGACGGACGAAGGCGTGACCCCAGCGCAGAAGGCCGCGCTCATTCACGGTGTAACGAAATTGCTTCAGGACGTGCTGAATAAAAACCCCGCCACGACCGTGGTGGTGATTGACGAGGTGAATACTGATAACTGGGGCATTAGTGGTGAGCAGGTGACGGAGCTACGGAAACAGGCGGCTTTAAAATAAGCGTGAAAGCTTTTGGGTATGCGTAAAGATTTCGGGCGAGGGCTGACTCCTTTCGACCCGAAGCGGACGAATGAGGTTGCTCAACCAAGTTGTTATATGACAGTAAGTTCGTCATGATAAGCACTATACAAAGCTAGAATGGCTAATGAGTCATGCAATTCCATCCTTAGATTGTCAATGTGCGATGTATAAATAGTCCCACAGAGCAGGGTGGGCTGAACTAGATGGCAGGGAGTGCAATGCTTGCTTTTAAAAAAATTTTATATCCTAAAGGCTTGTCACGTCACGGTGCTTTCTACTTAGTAGATTTGACCTCAAATTTAACTTAGACGTCACTACAAAAATTCCGTCTCTTTACTTGAATAAATAAAATCTTCCTTAATCATAGGCAAAGGCAAAAAATGACAAAATCAAGCCCTACGGAAAAGACTTTAAACCTTTACCCTATCGATTATCCATTTGAGACGCTTTCTGCGCGAATTAGCTCGAACCCAACAAAGCTGAAACTAGATCCAGACTTCCAAAGAAAGTATAAATGGGACAGAGAGGGATGGGAGAGAGCCTCGCGATTTATAGAATCATGCTTAATGCGAATCCCTCTTCCGGCATGCTATTTTGCAGAAAATTTAGACGGGACTCATCTTGTAATTGATGGTGTGCAGCGCCTTACTACAATTCAGAAGTTTTTTAATGACGAATTCGCTCTTGAAGGATTAACGGCTTTCAAAGAGCTAGAGGGGAAAAAGTTCTCTCAGCTGGGAGGGCATCGGGCAGAATTAGAGGCAACCACAATTCGATGCATTATTCTCAGAAAAGAAAATCCAGAGCATCTAATTCAAGAAATTTTCTCAAGGCTAAATCAAGGCGCAGTTAGGTTGTCTGACCAAGAGATTCGGCACGCCATATATCCTGGCCCGCTTAACAATCTATTGCTTGAGCTTGCAATTACGCCGATCATCTCCGACTTCGGAAATACAACCAAAGACTCAAGGGAGGGAGAAGAGTTGGTTTTGCGATTCTTCGCCCTACGGGATGACCTTGCTAGCTATGAAGGCCGACTCTCGAAATTTCTCGATTCATACATGAGAGAAAATTCGAACGCCTCAGAGGCAAAAATTGCCAAATTAAAGTCATCCTTTAACTGCACAATTGAAATTTGCCAGCAGGTATTCGGAGAAACCGTTTTCGCTGATACAACAAAAAACAAACCCCGTCAAAGCATAGTTCATTACGACTTGCTAATGAATAGCCTCTCTAAATACAAGAAGACTCAAATTAAAGGAAAGGAGGCAAAAATTCAAGAAGCGTTTCGGGAGCTTTGCAAGAAGCCAGAATTTCAAAAAACACTCTCTGGCGGAATTCAAAATAAAATCTCGATTTTAAAGCGCCGAGAGCTCTGGGAGAAAATTCTCAAGCCGATAGTGGTGTGATCATGGATTTGAATAAAGGGGCTGGGGCATTCAAGGATGGGCTGCTTGAGCTCGAGGCAATGGTTAAACAAACAGAGCTAGCAGTTATCGATGATAAAAATAAAATACCACTGATAACTGATAACGTCAATTTTTTCACTAAATCATTTCTTATTTCAGCATGTGCTCACTTGGAAATGTGCATCAAGGAAATAATTTTTGAGTTAGCTAATGAGATCGATGCGAGGCTTTCTTCTATCTCGATTCCGGCTGCAATATTAGAGTGGCGATTTAATATAAAGAAAAAACCCGAATTGGCGCTCGCCAAGAGTCTACTGAGCGTAAAAATGACCAAAAAAGAAATCGACGACTTGGTTTCTGGTAACGTATACAAAACGAAAGATGCCTTGGCTTTGTTTGGCATAGATTTGGGGGATGAAAAAGACCAGTGGGATTTTTGGAAGGATGCCATTCAAACAATAGTGACTCGGCGAAATAATATTGTTCATCACAATGATGATGCATCTGATATATCTCTCGGGGACATAAAAATTTATATTAGAAAATTAATTGAATATATTGATTTTATTGTTAATGCATGCCTCGTGCAGAGCTTCAAATTAAGCGCTGAAATTGTGCGCAAAACTGCCTAATTTGAGTCGAGCGGACGCCAAAAATAGCCATGGCTTCCGTACCTAAAATTCTCTGGTATCGCTTGCTTTGGGTGCTGACGGTCTGCTCCTGGCCGGATTCGGTCAGAAGTAGAAACTCAACACCCAAGTTAACGAACTGTAAAGCAAAGGATTTACGTACCTGTTGAACGCCGAGTTAGGCATATGTCGCGCTCAGTGCAGCCATAGTTCGGCGAAGAGAACGAGACGCCCATCGGATACGTATTTTATGGCTGGGCTCATGCCATAGTATGGCCGTTGTTTGCCAGCTGAAGAACTGTATAAGGTCAAGAACATCCTTCACCAGTACGGGAAGGCCGTTGAGTTCCAAAGACCAACCTTTGGGTGTGTAGTGAATGAATTCATTTCGGAAATCATTGAGGCTTTCGAAGCTTGCGTCTTGTGCCGCTGTAGATTTAAACGCAACGGTACCGCAGTAGTTAAAGTTCTCCGGTGCTTTGCATTTCGCATATAGGTTGAGAAACCTATCGAGCTTGTCATCGGGAAGAGGCTTTTCTTCACGGTAAGTCTTGAGCCACTTGGCTGCCAAGTTGTCCGGCATGGCTAAAAGACCATTTCCGTTCCACAGCGCTAGGACCATGAACCCTTGGGCTGCGTTGTGGAGTGAAATCAGCACCCACTTCCAGCAGTAGGGATCATGTGCTAACTCCTTTGCCAGCCGTGCTGCCCATTCCAGTGAACGTAAGGCTTCCACATGCTCGCTGGTTCGAAGGTACTTAGCCTCGCTCATACAGATGCCTAACGTGGAAGTGAGCGGACTGGGCGGCTTTTCGCGCATGTCCGCTCGACCGCATGGTTAGAGCTGCTTTTCAACTGACGAGACCTTTACATTTAGATTTTCGATGGCCTTGATGATTTTCTCATCTTCGTTCTTCAGCAGTTCTGAATATTTTTCAATGTTGCTCTTGGCTTCACTCTCGCCGTAAGAAATACTCCTTCTAATTGAAATCAATTCGTCCATCGCTTTCTGTTGGGCAGAAAATAATTGACTTCTATATACAAGCTCTCTTTCGTGAAGTTGCTTTACCTCGGCAGAGAGCGCGGCAATTTCCTTTTGGAGGATTGGATCAGAACCAATCTTTGGCGGGAAAAACTCAACTGCTCGGTGAGTAACTAAGCCAGCAACGGTTAATCCAGCGATCCAAGCGAGAACAAAACCAACGATCAACATAAGTGCACGGACTGGTAACCGTGCAATGAGTTCTTTCAACACTATTTGCATGTACTCAGTTCTCGTTAAACAGATCTAACTGGGTTTATACAGCAATCACTGCTGTGTAATAGGTTTTGGTTGCTGCATAACATCGAAGGGCGAGGAAAGACTTCAGCCGTTTCAACGGATTAAAAACCTGACACAGCACTCATTGCCGAAAAATACTGCAAAAATTCCACTGTTTGAGCATGCCAGCGCTGAGCAACTCTGGCAATCGCCAATGACAACATCGAAGTCCAATCTGTCCACTTCGGGTCGAAAGCTGACTTTCACCCAAGCTTCCACCACCCTAATAAGCTCACCAGTTCGTTAAATAATCCAACCGCCCTCATCACTCAAACCTAGCCCACAAACTCCGCAATCACCCTCGCCAATTCCACCGGCTGCTCCATCGGTATCAAATGCCCGGCATCGATCACGCTATGCGTTGCGCCGGGAATTTCATCAGCCAAAACCTGTGACAGTGCCCTGGGCACCATTTGATCTTCACGGCCCACAATGACCCGCGTACGCGCCTGAATCTGCGCCAGCTCGGCCCGAATATCCACGCGGGCGTCGAGGTCGGCCTGGCGTGCCATGCCGTTCCAGTTCGTGAATTTCACGATGGCCGCAACGCGCTTTTCCAGCACGGCGGTGGGTTGGCTGTTAAGCCACTGCGGGCTGCATCCGGTGAGCAAGATAAAGCGTGCCATCAGGGTGTGATCGCTCGCGATGAGTTCGCGCCACAGTCCAAATTGCAGTTCGCTGCGGCTGTCAGTTCCACCGGCAAAACCGGCGACCAGCACCAACGAGCGCACCCGCTGGGGGTGCCGCGCTGCGAGTGCTGCGGCAATGACTGCGCCCAAGGAATAACCAACTAAATCGAGGGTGGTTTGTCCGCAGGCATCGGCCACGGCAATGACTTGCGTCACCAGCTCGTCAAGCTGAAGGGCTTCGTTCAGGTCGGTGGTTTGGCCGGAGCCGGCATAGTCGGGGCAGATCACGGTGTGCGTTGGGGTGAGGTGCCGGAGCAACTGGCCCCAGTGCGAGAAGCCGTCGCCGCCGGTGCCGTGCAGCAGCATCAGTGCCGGGCCGTTGCCCTCGACGGTGTAGTGAACACGGGCGTTGGCGGTGTGGGCGAATGGCATGGAGGGCTCGATGTTAAAGTTAATGATGGAGTGGATAGTAGCTATTTCCGGGCGAGCTGCGGAATCGTTGTCTAAACTCTTGTGATGGCATTGCAATAATAAATTATTGCAACTAATAATGGTTGCTATGGCAGGAAGCCAACATGACCAAATCAGAAAAATTGCAGCAACGACTGCTGGATGTTGAGCGGGCATTTACTTGGCAGGAGCTGAGAGCGTTATTGTTGCAGTTGGGCTATGTGCAGCACGAAGGCGCGGGTTCGCGAGTCAAGTTTGATAATGGCAATCCTGACCACTTGTTGAGCCTGCACAAGCCTCATCCAGGCAACGAGCTGAAACGATATGTGCGGCGACAGCTGATTGAAAAGCTGCGCTCGGGAGGTCTGATTTCATGACAAAACTGATGCAATACAAAGGCTATTACGGCTCTATCGACGCCAGCCCGGAAGATGCCTGTCTCTATGGCAAGCTCGAGTTCATTGCGCCCTTGGTGAGCTATGAGGCGGAGACGGTGCCTGCTCTGGTCGCGGCCTTTCAAGCTGCCGTGGATGACTTTCTGGCGACCTGCGAGCAGCAAGGCAAAACGCCAGATACACCCTGCAAGGGGTCATTCAATGTGCGGGTGGGGCATGAGCTGCACATGCAGGCGGTAATTGCGGCGCGAGAGGCGGGGGTGTCGCTCAATGATTTCGCTCGACGAGCCATTGAGCGCCAGATTTCACTCAGGCCCTCAGCGCGCCTCGTGCCAGAGCGGAATGCGTCCGCTGGGCAGGCCTAAGCCGACCTGTGCTTCGGCATCCGATTCCACCCACAGCGGCGCACCGGCGCGCAGGGCGTTGATGGATTCGATGCCATCCACGAGCACATCGGCGAAGCGGCCAATCAGCGAGGCATCGCCGGGGAAATGAATCCAGCGGGTGTTTTCTGCAATGCCCACGAGGTAGCCGAGGTAGCGCTTGGACGGGCGGTCCACCAGCACACGCTGCACAGTGCCCATCATGGCGTCGGTTTTTAGGCCGGTATTGCGCGCAATTTGCGTCTTTAAAATATTCAGTCGCGTTTTCTTAACCGAATCGGGTGTGTCGTCGGCCATTTCCGCTGCAGGCGTGCCCGGGCGCTTCGAGTAAACAAAGCTGTAGGAATGGTCGAACTCCACGAACTCGATGAGATCCATGGTGTCTTGGAAGTCCTGATCGGTCTCGCCGGGAAAGCCAATGATGAAGTCTGAGCTAATGAAAATGCCGGGCTTAGCGGCCTTTAAGCGGGTGATGATGTCGCGGTACACGCTAATTTCATGGTTGCGCTTCATGGCCGCCAAGATGCGATTGGAGCCACTTTGCACGGGCAAGTGCACATGCGCGGCCAGCTCGGGAACCTCGGCGTGGGCGGCTATGAGCTCATCGCTAAACTCCAGCGGGTGCGAGGTGGTGTAGCGCACGCGAGCAATGCCGGGCACGGCGGCAACGGCCCGCAGAAGTTCCGCGAAGGAGCAGAGGTGGCCTTCATGGTGCTCGCCGCGATAGCCGTTCACGTTCTGGCCCAGCAGCGTGACTTCACGAACGCCTTGACGCGCGACCTGTGCGACTTCGGTAATGACATCATCAAAAGGTCGCGAAATTTCTTCGCCACGGGTGTAAGGCACCACGCAGAACGAGCAGTACTTGGAGCAGCCTTCCATGATGGACACAAAGGCTTTGTGGCCTTCCACGCGGGGCTCGGGCAAAAAGTCGAACTTTTCATTTTCAGGGAAGCTGACATCAACTTGCGAGCGCTGCTGCAACAGGTGTTGATTCAGCATGTCCGGCAGGCGATGCAGGGTTTGCGGCCCGAATACCATGTCTACATAAGGGGCGCGCTCAAGAATGGCCTCGCCTTCTTGGGAGGCGACGCAGCCTCCCACGCCAATCACGAGGTCGGGGCGTGCGTTTTTCATGCGCTGCCAGCGGCCTAGTTCGGAGAACACTTTCTCTTGGGCTTTTTCACGAATGGAGCAGGTGTTGAGCAGAAGCACATCGGCTTCTTCCGGTATGGTGGTGCGGGTTAGGCCGTGCGAGCTCGCCAATAAGTCTGCCATGCGTGACGAGTCATACTCGTTCATTTGGCAGCCTTGGGATTCGATATAGAGCTTTTTTGCCATGTTGCAGTACTACCGATTTAGCCTGAGCGCGTCATTATACAGGTATGCTTGAAAGCGCGTGGAGGCGCGACGCTGAGTGCGTTAACGGCCTCCATTCCGTTCCATGTTGAGGAAATACAATGACGATATCCGCCCAGCGTCCCCTGAAGTCGTGGTGTTTGATGGCGCTTTATGCCTTTTCACTGACTGGCTCCACGATGGCGCGTGCCAATGATGCCGAATGGATCAATGCTCGCGCCGCTTTTCGTGCCGGAGACGAGGCTGCTTTAAGTCAGGCCAAAGTCGCCATGGCGGATTCGACCTTGGCGGTTTACGCGGATTTTTGGCAGTTGTGGCGGCAGGCAAAAGACAGCGACAGCGCGGCTATAGAGGCTTTTATTGCCCGGGATGAGCGTGATTTTCTCAGCGAAAAACTGCGTGGCGAGTGGCTGCGTCAATTGGCCAAAAAGGGCGAATGGGCAACGTTTCGTCAGCAGTTTGCGCGTTTACAAGACCCCAGCGAGCTGGAGCTGCAATGCCTCTATTGGCAGTCTGTGCTCGCCAATAACGAGCGCATCCCCAGCCCCGAGGCCAAGGCTTTGCGATCGTCGTTGTGGCTGACGTCTAAAGACTTGCCCAGCGCCTGTTCGCCAGTTCAGGCTGCTCTGCAAGCGCAGGGCGTGATTACGAGCGAAGATGTTTGGCTGCGCTTACGCCTGGCGCTTGAGGCGAATGCGGCCGGTTTGGCGCGGCATTTAATGCAAACCTTGGGGGGCGATTTAACGGCAGATGCACTGAAGGCGTTGCAAGCTGACCCAGCTGCGTTTATTGCCAAGGCCGATGTGAGCGATAGGGCGCAGCGCGAGCTGGTGGCCTATGCCTATGGCCGTTGGGCTCGCCTGGATCTCGCCGCTGCGAGTACGCAATTAACGGCACAAGCCGAGGCGCTGGCCGAGCAAGCACCAGTGGCCTGGCGACACGTCGCCCTGGCCGCAGCGCGGAGCTTCAATGCAAACAGCGAAACGTATTTCCAGCGCAGCGAAGCCGCATTCTGGCCAGACAATCATCGTGAAAATCGTCTGCGTTTAAGTGTTCGTTTCGGGGGCTGGACGCTGTATCAAACGCTGTATCAGGCCTTGCCTGCAGGTTTGCAGGATAGCCGTCCGTGGCTGTATTGGCAGGGCGTTGCCAGCAACGAGCTAGGTCAGAAGCGCGCTGCTCACTATATTTTCTTGCACCTGGCTAATGAGGACGATTACTACGGCCTACTGGCCGCTGAGCGGGTAGGCGATACATCGCACCGCGCCATCGCAGCCGGTGTGATGACAGCGAAAGCCGACGCCGACCGCCTAGCGAAGTCGCCCGGATTCCAGCGAGCGTTCGCGTTGCGCGCCTTGGGGCAGCGGTGGGAGTCGGTGAATGAATTTAATTGGGCGGTTAAGCAGGCCGATCAATCGCTGGTGCTAGCGGCGGCTCAGGCAGCTAATGACGTGGGTTGGTATGACCGAGCGATTTATGCTGCTGAGCAGGTGTCTGGCGTGGAGGCGGTGCGCCTGCGCTACCTCATGCCGTATCGCGAATTAGCCCTGACGCTGAGTGAAGAACGCTCGCTGGACTCCGCCTGGGTCTATGGCCTGATGCGTCAGGAAAGTCGCTTTGTGCCGAACGCGAGCTCGGTGGTGGGCGCCGGTGGCTTGATGCAAATCATGCCCACCACGGCGCAATGGATCAGCAATAAGTTGGGCGTGCCCTATCAAGCAGAGGCGGTGAATGACCCGGAGCACAATATTCGCATGGGCACGTTCTACTTAAGCCATGTGCTAGAGGAGTTGGGGCATCCGGTGTTAGCGACGGCGGGCTATAACGCTGGGCCGCGACGGGCTCGCGAGTGGCAAAGTGACACCCCGCTAGAGGCCACGCGGTATATCGAAAGTATTCCGTTCTCGGAAACGCGGGACTACGCCAAGAAAGTCATGACCAATGCGGTGCATTACGCGCGCGCACTGGGGCAGGGTGAGACGCGTTTGAGTGCGCGTCTGGGTGATATTCCGCCGCGCCCCACCACGGTCATTGAGGGGCCTTAGGCATGACATCGGTTTTTCGTATTTTTGCGTTTGTGCTGGCCATTACCACGGGGCTGGTCGGGGTCGCGGTCTGGGCTAAGAAAGCCTATTCCGAGCCTGCGGAAGTGTTGCCGGTGTTGCGCTTGGGCGGCAATTTTGAGTTGCAGGATGATGCCGGTCGCTCGCGCCAGCTCAGTGAATGGCGTGGCCGATTCGTGCTGCTCAGCTTTGGCTTTACGCATTGCCCCGATGTTTGCCCCATGACCTTGGCGCGTTATCGCGCGGTGCTTAAGGCGCTGGGTAAGGAGGCGAACCTGCTTCAACCGATCATGATTAGTGTGGACCCCGCGCGGGATGCCGGTAAGGTCTTGGGCGATTATGTGCGCTACTTCGATCCGCGAATCGTGGGGTTAACGGGCGACCTGCCCACGCTGGCGGCAGTGCAGCGCTTATACGGCGCGCAAGTGGTGTTGTCGGCGCCGGGCGAGCCAGTATCGGTCAGTCACAGTGACTATTTGTATTTGATCGATGGCCAAGGCCAGACCCGTAAGCTCTTTGATCAGCAGGCGTCGGTTGCCATGATTGTTGAGGCGATTCAATTACTGCAGCGTGAGGCGGATGAGCGCTGATTTCCGGCCTTGGGCCGTCATCATGGAGTTGTCATGACTGTGTGCGTTAATCGAGGAAGGGGTTGGATTGCCAGCCTGTTGCTGGTGCTGAGTGCGAATGCGTCGGCGGCGATTCTGGCAGAGCAAGCCTGGATTCGCGAAGTGCCGCCACAGAGCCCGGTAGCCGCTGCGTTTGTGGCACTGACGAATACGGGTAAGTCGGCCGATCATATTGTGGCGATGGCCAGCCCGATGGCTGGGCGCGTGGAGTGGCACGACATGCGCCATGAGCACGGACGCATGGAAATGACGCAGCGACTGCGGCCCGAATTGCCAGCCGGCATCACGACACAGTTGGCGCCCATGGCGAGTCATTTGATGTTGTTGGAGCTTAAGCAGCCCCTGCGTGTGGGCATGAAAGTGCCGATTTTCCTTACCTTAGCTTCGGGGAAAAAACTGCGTGTGACGGCGATCGTTCGGGCGAGTGACTAATCACGGGTTTAGGTTTTTATTTGAGCTCGCGGCTGAGCATCAGGATGTGGTCATGCGATTGGGTTTTGCTTCGTCTCTTCAGTTAAGTTCGTCCTTGCCCGTCATGGCGATTTGCCTGACGTTTTTGGCGGGCTGTCAGCCTGCCGGTTCAGATGCTGGTTCAGATGCCCCTGCGGGCGCCAAAAAGCGGCCGCCGGCCAGTGTTGAAGTGCTGCCCGTGCGAAGTGACGCATGGCAATCGAGCTTCGCCACCTTGGGAACCCTGCGGGCGAATGAGTCCTTGGCCTTGCGACCAGAGGTGGCTGGTCGGGTCACGCGCTTGGGTTTCCAAGAAGGCGCTGCGGTACGGCGCGGCCAGCTCATGGTTCAGCTCGATGATTCGGCAGTTCGGGCCGAGTTAAACCAAACCTTAGCCAATGCGACCTTGGCTCAAGCGGATTTAATTCGGGCGCGCAGCTTGGCGGCCGAGGGCTTAATTGCAACCAACGAGTTGGAGCGTTTGCAGGCTCAGGCGGCAGTGGCACAAGCCGCCGTGGACAAAGCGCGTTCGGCATTGAGTAAAACACGCTTGCTGGCACCCTTCGATGGCCGTGCCGGTCTGCGCCAGTTCAGCCCGGGCGAACTGGTTCAACCGGGTCAGGCGCTGGTGACCTTGGTGTCGCTTTCACCCATGAAGCTGGATGTGTCGGTGCCGGAGCGCGAGGCATCCAGCCTGCGAGTCGGCCAAACGGTATTGGCCACTATTCCCGCCTTAAATAATCTGGCGGTGAGCGGTCAGGTGCAGGCCTTGGAGCCCTCCCTCGATGGCGCCGCGAGGGCTCAGCAAGTGCGCGTGCTGGTGGCGAATCTTGCCGGCAAATTGCAGCCAGGCTTGAGTGCGCAAGTGCGCTTCCTGCAAGCCCAGCCACGAACGGTTCTGCTCGTGCCGGATCAGGCCATCGTTCCACAGGGCGGGCGTCAGGTGGTGTATCGCCTAGAGGGTGAGGAAGCCGTGCTGACGCAGGTGGTAGTGGGTGAGCGTAAGGAGGGTCTCAGTGAGATTGTTTCTGGCCTGAAGCTAGGCGATGCGGTGGTGGTTTCCGGGCAGAACAAACTGCCCAAGCCGCGCCAAAAAGTGCGCGCCATTCCCTATGTGGATCAGCCCGTAGCAGGGCGCTGACGCATGTCCTTTTCCGAACTTTGCATTCGCCGGCCGGTGCTGGCCACCGTGCTCAATCTGCTGGTCATGCTGGCAGGGGCGATGGCCTTCGACCGCCTGACCGTACGCGAGTATCCCAATATCGACATGCCGGTGGTGACCGTGCAGGTCGACTATCGTGGCGCCAGCGCTGCCATCATCGAATCGACCGTGACCAAGGTGCTGGAAGACTCACTATCGGGCATCGAAGGCATCGACTTCATGACCTCGACGAGTCGCGCCGAGTCCACGCAGATTTCGCTGACCTTCAATCCGGATCGTGACATCGACAGTGCGTCCAGCGATGTCCGTGATCGTGTTGCGCGAGTACGCCAGCGACTGCCGGAAGAGGTCGATGAGCCGCGCATCAGCAAGGCCGAAGCCGACGCCAATCCCATCATCTGGCTGGCGCTTTCTGCCGACAAAGACACGCAGTCTGCTTCAGCACAGCAGTCACCGCTGGCTATCAGCCAGGTCGCCGACCGCGTCATCAAGGATCGCCTGCAGACCCTGCCCGGCGTCGCCGACATCCGCCTCAACGGCGAGCGCCGCCCTGCCATGCGCATCTGGCTGGATGCCTCGCGCCTGGCCGCGCAGAGCCTGACCCCGGCGGATGTGGAGGCAGCCTTGCGAGCGCAGAACCTGGAAGTGCCGTCGGGACGCATCGAAGGCGCTCAGCGTGAGTTTTCAGTGCTGGCCGAGACCGACCTGAATACGCCCGAGCAGTTTGCTGCCATCGTGCTGCGTAACAGTAACGGCCTGCTGGTGCGTCTCGGCGATGTCGCGCGTATCGAGGTCGGCCCGCTGGATGTGCGCCGGACTACGCGCTTCAACGGCGTCGAGGGCGTCGGCATCGGCATCATCAAGCTGTCCACGGCGAACCCGCTCACGGTGTCGCAGGCGGTGACTAAAGCGCTGCCGGAAATCCGCGCGGCCTTGCCCGAGGGCATGAGCCTGAAGCTGGCCTACGACTCCTCGGTATTCATCGACGCCTCTATTCACAATGTTGCGCAGACGCTGATCGAGGCCACGCTGCTGGTGGTACTGGTGATCTTTCTGTTCCTGCGCAGCGCCCGTGCCACGCTGATTCCGCTGGTCACCATCCCGGTCTCGCTGCTCGGCGCGATGGTCTTCATGCAGATCTTCGGCTTCTCGCTGAACACGCTGACGCTGCTGGCGTTCGTGCTCGCCATCGGGCTCGTGGTGGACGATGCCATCGTGGTGCTGGAGAACATCTATCGCCATATCGAAGAGGGGCTGGCACCGATAGACGCCGCCATCAAGGGCATCCGCGAGATTGCCTTTGCCGTGATGGCGATGACGCTGACGCTGGTGGCCGTGTTCGCGCCGCTGGCGTTTACCACGGGTCGTACCGGCAAGCTCTTTACCGAATTTGCGCTGACGCTGGCGGCGGCGGTGCTGGTCTCCGGCTTCTGCGCGCTGACGCTGTCGCCGATGATGGCGTCGCGGGTCTTAAAGCCTGTGCATGGCACGCCGCCGCGCTGGTCGCAGGCCATCGAGCGCGGTCTCAATGGCATTACGCAAGGCTATCAGCAGGCGCTGATCCGGCTGCTGCCCTGGCGCAAGACAGTCGTTGTGGGTGCGCTGGGCTTGCTCGGGCTGGCGGTGTTTTTGCTCACGGCGCTGCCAAAGGAACTGTCTCCGATCGAGGATCGCGGCATCATCATCGCTGCCGGTTCCGCGCCGGAAGGCTCGACGCCGGCCTACCTCAGCCGCTACACGCAGCAGGTCGAGGGCGTGATGCAGGCCGTGCCGGAATGGGCTTCTACCTTCATGATCATCGGCTTCCCGGACGAAACCCGCTTCATGAGCTTCAACCGCTTCAAGCCCTGGGAGGAGCGCGAGCGCAAGGTTCAGGACATCGCTCCAATGCTGGCGGGCAAGCTTGGCAGCATCCCCGGCCTGCAAATTGCGCCCATTCTTCCGCCCTCGCTGGGGCAAAGTAATCGCAGCAGCCCCATTGAGTTTGTGGTGCAGACCAGCGCCGATTACGAGACCTTGAGTCGCGTCGTCAACGAGCTCATGGCGCAGGCCAATGACAATCCCGGCCTGACCAATGTCAGCTCCGACCTCAAGCTCAACAAGCCGCAGCTGTCTATTCGAATTGATCGCGATCAGGCGGCGAGGCTGGGTGTGAGTGCCGCTGAAATTGGCCGCGCACTGGAGTCTTTCCTCGGCGGCCGAGCGGTGACCACGTTTAAGCGCGATGGCTCGCAATACGATGTGCTGGTGCAGATCGAAGATGATCAGCGCCGGCAGCCCGACCAGCTCGCGCAGTTGTTCGTGCGAGCGAGTAGCGGCGAGATGATCCCGCTCAGCAATCTGGTGCAGGTCAGCGAAAGTATCAGCCCGTCATCGCTGGGGCATTTCAACAAGCTGCGCAGTGCCACCATCTCGGCCAGCCTGGCCGATGGCTATTCGCAGGGCGAGGGCGTGGTGTTTATGGAGCAGGCGGCGAAGGCGCTGGCTGATCCGCTGGTGAGCACCGACTGGAGTGGCCCGACCCGCGAATTCCTCGCCGCCAGCGGCGCGCTGTCGATGACTTTTGTGCTGGCCTTGCTGTTTATTTATTTGCTGCTGGCGGCACAGTTTGAAAGCTTCAAACACCCCATTGTGATTCTGTTCACCGTGCCGTTGGCCATGCTCGGTGCTGTGCTGGCGCTGAGGCTCACTGGCGGTAGCCTGAATGTGTATAGCCAGATCGGCCTGATTACGCTGGTAGGGCTGATTACCAAACATGGCATCCTCATCGTGGAGTTTGCCAACCAGTTGCGTGATCAGGGCGTGGCGCCAGCGCAGGCTGTGTTGGATGCTGCGGTGCAGCGTCTGCGCCCCGTATTGATGACTACGGCGACCATGGTGCTAGGCGCTTTGCCACTGGCGTTCGCCACCGGCGCAGGCGCTGAGGCGCGTCATCCCATCGGCTGGGTGATTGTAGGCGGCATGAGTTTGGGTACTTTGTTTACCTTGTTTGTGGTACCTGCGGTTTACCTCTTGGTGAGTGCACGCGGGACTTCAGGAGAGCGTCGTGGCGCATGAGAAAAATCCAGCCGAAGCGTTGTTAAAGCCGCTGAAAGAGCGCTTAGATGTGCTGAGTCAGCCGCGTCTGCCGCTGGCTAAAAATGACCACTTCAATGGCAGCCGTTTCTTCAATCCGTGGCTTCGTACGGGGCATGGTCTGCGTGACGCGCTGCGCTGGGTGCGAACCCGCAAACCCGCTGAGTGGCCGCAGTGGCAGCATAACGACCCGGCGCAGCTGCCGCCGGCCTGCTTCAGTCCGCGTCTCGATGATTGGCAGGTCACCTTCGTCAATCACGCCACCGTGCTGATTCAGATCGGCCCATGGAACTTGCTCACCGATCCGGTCTGGTCCGACCGCGTCAGTCCGCTGCGTCAGATTGGCCCGCGTCGCGTGCGTAATCCCGGCCTGCGTTTGGATGAGCTTCCGCCCATACACGCGGTGCTGCTCAGCCACGATCATTACGACCATCTCGATGTGCGTTCGCTGATGTGGATTGCCCGCCGTGATAAACCCTTGATCGTGACCGGCCTCGGCGTGGGTGCGGTGCTGCGCCAGCACGGCATCGAGCGCGTTAGCGAATGCGACTGGTGGCAAAGCGTCGAGTTGGGGCCGCTGACGATTCACTTTGTACCGGCCCAGCATTTCTCCGGACGCGGTGCGCGTGATCGCAATCGCACACTCTGGGGCGGCCTGTATGTCAGCAGCGAGTCTGGTGGATGCTTCTTTGCTGGAGATACCGGCTACGGCCCGCACTTTGCCGAAATCCGCGAGCGCCTCGGCGCACCGCGCCTAGCCTTGTTGCCGATTGGTGCCTACGAGCCGCGCTGGTTCATGGGCCCGGTCCACATGAACCCGGATGATGCCGTGCGTGCCCATGTCGATCTCGGCGCTCGGCGCTCGCTGTCGATCCATTTCAATACGTTTCAGCTGACTGACGAGGCGATAGATCAGCCGGTATTGGATTTGCAGGAAGCGCTAAAGACGCATGGCGTGGCATCGGCCGCGTTTGCGGTGTTGAAAGAGGGCAGTGCGCTGCGGGTTTGAGTCAGCTCAGCTGAACCACCGCGCCATCGCCGCCTGTTCGTGCAGCACTCTTTCGGCCCCCTGCGGCAGCCAGTTGCGATGCGACACACAGGCTTGCTGCAGGAAATCAAACAGCGTGACATGACGGCGCAGCACGCGCTCATGGCGATGCGGTAGCAGTGGATTGAACAGCCCCATCGGGTCCAGCAGCTGACGCGGATTCTTCTTCATCCAAGCCCAAGAGCCCAGCTCCAGCGTGAATGGCAGGAACAGCTTTTCCGGCTGCTGCTGACGGGCTTCATCGTAGAGAAAATCCCAGAGGTCGCCGTGTGTGGTGTAGTTCAGGCACTGTGGCTCCATCAGGTAAAAACTGTGGTGGGGATAGGTGCGATTGAACAACGCGCGCAGGGCTTCGGCTTCGGCTAGATGAGGCAGCGGCTGCTGCGTGCGGGCATAGGGAAACCAGAGCTGATCGCGAAAACCGAAGCCGGAATGGCAGTCCACTGCCAGGGAAAAGCGATGCGGCAGCAGACGCTCGCGCACGACCTTGAACACGGCCTCAGCTTCCGGCTGCAAGGCTTCGCCGAGCGCGCCGCGATACCAGGGCAGATGTGGGCTTAGGCGTTGACCACCGAGCGGCCAGCGCACATCGCCATCGGCCTCGACCGGCGCATGGCGCATCAGATCCACGCCAGCCGGGTTGGCTCGCGTACCTCGCAGAAAGCCGCCGGGATTCACGATGGGAATGAAAACCAGGCGCAGCCGTGTTAGCAGGTCATGCAGGGTGACATCCCATTGCAGGCGTTCAACGAGGTTGCCGAGGTAGGCAATGAGTACCTGACTGCCGATGCGCTCCACGCCATGAACGCCGCCAAAGAAGCCGATGGCCGGAACATCCGGGCTGCGATTGCCCAGGCTCAGGCACCACAGCGGCAAGCTATGGCCATCCACCTCGATGCGGGTGACGACTTCACTGACCAGCCGCGAACCGGCCTTATCGATGAGGGCATCGAGTGCCAACAACTCAGGGCTGTTGGCGAGGTGGTTCACAGCCAGTTGCGGCGCTTGAAGTAGAGGAAAGGCGTAACCGCCGACAGCGCCATGAGCAGGATGGCGAAGGGGTAGCCACCATGCCAGTCCAGCTCAGGCATGAAGCGAAAGTTCATCCCGTAGATGCTGGCGATCATGGTCGGCGGCAGGAACACCACCGAGGCCACCGAGAAAATCTTGATGATCTTGTTCTGGTTGACGTTGATGAAGCCGAGCGTGGTGTCGAGCAAGAACTTGATCTTGTCGAACAGAAACGAGGTGTGAGCGATCAGCGATTCGGAATCTCGGATGATGTCGCGCAGACGCTCGCTGAGGTCGGCATTGAGCATGCCCGAGCGCAGCAGCAGGTAAAGCATGCGCTGCAAATCGACCATGGAAATACGCACTTTACCGATGATGTCTTCTTGTTGCGCGATCTCGGTCAGCAGCGATTCCATGTCGTCGGTTTCGGCATTGCCGAGCACTTGCGAACTGGTCACTTCGAGATCGGCGGCAATACGCTCGATCATGTCGGCGAGATTCTCCACCTTGGTCTCAAACAGGCCGATCAGAATGGATTTCGGGCTGCTGATGTTGACCAGACCCTTGCGCGCGCGCAGGCGGAACAGGCGGAACGCGGCCAGCTCTTCTTCGCGTAGCGTGAACAGACGATCGCCGTTGAACACGAAGGCGGCAGAGATGTTGGTAGACGATTGGTCGGCGTAATTCAGGAAGTAGGAGCTGATGTGTAGGCCGTCATCGTTTTCATAGAATCGAGAGGTCGCCTCGATTTCATAGAGGTCATCGATGCTGGGTAATTCTTGGCTATAGGCCGTGCGAACCCACTCGCGCTCTTCGGCGCTGGGGTTGATCAGATCAACCCAGAGAATGTCAGCAACCAGGTCTTCAGCCGCGTTAATAGCAACCGGTTCGAGCAGGCCCTTGTTCAGGGTAAAAGCCATCAGCATGAACGGTGCATCTCCCAAGTGTTGGCGCATTTTAGCAATGCCGCGCCGGCACTAGCTACCCACATTATGCTGAATGAGTGACAAGCAGATGAATGCGGTCAGGTCATATCAGCTCAGGCAGGCAGTGTGCGCGCAATGACCAGCGTATGCACGGACTCTGCGCCCTGATTCAGTAGCGCGTCGCTGATGACGGATAGGGTGGCTCCGGTGGTCATCACATCATCCACCAGAACAATGGGGCGATGACAAAGGCGTTGGCCCGAGCAGGAGAATGCGCCTTGGAGATTGGATAGTCGGTCGTCGCGATGAAGGTTTTTTTGCATGGCGGTATCGCGCGTTCGCTTCAGCGAGGTGGCATCGCAAGCAAGTCCGCTGCGACGACTGATGGCGCGTGCGAGCAAATAGGTTTGATCGTAGCCTCGTTCGCGTAAACGATCGGGGTGCAAGGGCACAGGCACTATCAGCGCGTGCTCAGGCAGCGGTGGTAGTTTCGCTGCCATGAGCTCGGCAAACAGATCGGTTAAAGCCAGTTGATGGTGATACTTGAACGCCGCAATTAGCCGATCAATGGGAAACTGGTAGTGGAAAACCGCCTGAGCCGACTGCCAGCGGGGTGGGGCGCTTTGGCAATCAAAGCACTGCTTGGCGGCTGACGTGGTGGGCAAAGGCAGTGCACAACGCTCGCAAACCCGCTCTTGCCAGGGTAAATCGCCTAGGCAGCCTGAGCAAAGGCAGCGACTCTGAGCGGGTTGTAAGCACAGTAAACACTGATTGCCTCTCATATTGTCAATAATTTTGCTTGATGCAAGTTGACGATAGCGCGCCAGTGTCGCCAGAATCGGCCATTGCTTTTGAGCCACCTGAGTTTTCATGCCATGACCTCATCCCTGAGTCGTTCCGACCTTCGCCATGATTGGACTCGCACCGAAGTGCGCGCCCTGTTTGAGCTGCCTTTCAACGACCTGCTGTTTCAGGCTCAGCAGGTGCATCGTCAGCATTTCGACGCCAATGCCGTGCAGGTCAGCACCTTGCTCTCCATTAAAACCGGTGCTTGCCCCGAAGATTGCAAGTACTGCTCGCAGTCCGGCCATTACGACACCGGCCTGGATAAAGAAAAATTGCTAGCAATAGAGAAGGTAGTACAAGAAGCGAAAAATGCTAGGGAGAAGGGCGCGTCTCGTTTCTGCATGGGCGCTGCCTGGCGCAGTCCGCGGGAAAAAGACATGCCCTATGTCATTGAAATGGTGAAGCAGGTGAAAGCACTGGGCTTAGAAACCTGCATGACGCTGGGCATGCTAGACAGTGGGCAGGCCAGCCAACTCGCCCAAGCGGGTCTTGATTATTACAACCACAATCTCGACACCAGCCCTGAGCATTACAACCAAATCATCACCACACGTAGCTACCAAGATCGCCTCGATACCCTGGCGCATGTGCGCGATGCGGGCATGAAGGTGTGTGCCGGCGGCATCGTGGGGCTGGGCGAGAGCCGTGAGGATCGTGTGGGGCTGCTCACACAGCTGGCCACCTTGCCAGCGCACCCGGACTCGGTGCCCATTAATCAGTTGGTGAAAATTGCCGGCACGCCATTAGGGGATGTAGACGATCTGGATCCTTTCGAGTTTGTGCGCACTATTGCCGTGGCGCGCATTCTCATGCCGAAGAGCATGGTGCGCTTATCGGCAGGTCGCGAAAACATGCCGGAATCGCAGCAGGCGCTTTGTTTCTTGGCGGGTGCCAACTCCATTTTCTACGGTGAGAAACTGCTGACCACGGCTAACCCGGAAGCAGAGGCGGATCGCAAATTGTTTCAGCGCTTGGGGCTCACGCCCAAAGTAGAAGAGGCCATCACGCAGCCCGCCCAAATGCCTAGCGTGAAGCCGGTTGCCCAGCCGCTGTGGCGAGATGCCATGGCCGACGCTGTTCGCGTTTGAGCCGCGAGTGACACAAGGGCTTTCACCGAACTGGCAAGGTTGGCTGCAGGACACGCTGACGGCACGCCGCGAGCAGCATTTGTTGCGCGTGAAACGGCCCTTGCAGTCGCCGCAAGGGCCGTTAGTTCAAGTCGAGGGGCGTTGGCTGCACAACTTCTGCAGCAATGATTACCTTGGCCTGGCCAATGAGCCGGCACTGGCTGAGACCTTGGCTCATGCCGCTCGCACGCTGGGCGTGGGGGCAGGTGCGGCAGGGCTGGTCTGTGGGCATCACCAAGCCCATGAGGCACTGGCGGAAGAGCTGGCCGACTGGCTTGGCGTGGAGTCGGTGCTGCTCTTTGGGAATGGCTATCTGGCTAATGTTGGTGTGCTGCAAGCACTCGCCGGTAAGGGCGATGCCATTTTTCAGGATCGCTTAAATCACGCCTCGTTGCTGGATGGTGGCCTCGCTAGCAGTGCTCATCATCAGCGTTATGTTCACGGTGATGTTGCGGATCTGCAGCGACGACTCCGCGATAACCCCGCTCGGCGACGACTGATTGTGAGTGATGGCGTGTTCAGCATGGACGGCGATCTCGCACCGCTGGCCGAGCTGGTGCACTGCGCCCAGCAGCACGATGCCCTGCTCATGCTCGATGAGGCACATGCATTCGGCGTGCTCGGTGCGCAAGGACGCGGCAGCATCGATCATCTGGGATTGCCGGCCAATGCTGTCCCGCTGCGCATTGGCACCTTAGGCAAGGCCTTTGGGGTTTATGGCGCTTTTGCCGCTGGCCCTAAGTTACTGATGGATGTGTTGCAGCAGACCACGCGTACGGCGATCTACACCACGGCGCTGCCTGCGGCTCTGGCGGAAACCACGCGCCATGCGCTGCGCATATTGCGTGCGGATGATTGGCGCCGCGAGCGTCTGCAGACGCTAACGGCCAAACTGCGATCTGGGCTTCAGGCTCAAGGCTGGACCTTGATGGACAGTGCCACGCCCATACAACCGATTCACATGGGCTCGTCTGAGCGCGCTTTGGCCTTGAGTGCAGCGCTAGTCGAGCGCGGCTTCTGGGTGGGCGCCATTCGCCCGCCCACGGTTCCCGCTGGCACGGCGCGCTTACGCCTAACGTTATCGGCCAGTCATGACGATGCCGCGCTGGCCTCGCTGCTCTTAGCCATGGCTGAGCTGGCCCCCGAATTTGCAACCGAGATGACTACATGACGGCGTTAGTGCTTTACCACGACACCTATGCCTGCACCGGCCCTGCGGGTGCAGCGGCTCCGGACTTGGTGCTACTCCATGGCTGGGGCCTGCACTCGGTCGTCTGGGACCCCATCGTGCCGGCTCTGCTCGCGCATTATCAAGTCACCGTCATTGATCTGCCGGGGATGGGCCGCAGCCCGTTACCCCGAGGCGATTACGATCTGGACTATGTGATGTCGCTGGTGCTGGCGGTTGCGCCGGCTTCTGCCGTGTGGATGGGCTGGTCGCTGGGCGGCGAGATTGCCACAGCCATTGCCGCTCGCCATCCACAGCGGGTCAAGGCGCTGTTATTGGTGGCGACCAACCCCAGCTTTGTGCAGCGCGAAGGCTGGACGGCGGCGATGGCCGCGTCGCAGTTTCAGCAATTCCGTGACTTTTATGATGAAGACCCAGAAGGCACCCTGATTCGCTTTTTGTCGTTGCAATGCCGGGGCTCTCAGCGCATGAAAGAGGACATCCGCTTTCTGCAAGAGATTGTGTATTTGCAGGGTTTACCCGCCCCTCAAGCCTTGCGCGGCGGCTTGCGTCTGCTGTCCGAGTTGGATGTGCGCGATGACTTCCGTCGATTAACGCAACCCGTGATGGCGCTGCTGGGCGCAAACGATGTGCTGGTGCCGGCAGCGCTGGCGCAGGCGTTGGCAGAGCTGAAGCCTGCGCTGGAGCCGACGGCCATTTGCGTATTGGCGCAGAGCGGCCACGTGCCCTTTTTAGCGGAGCCTGACGCCTTCTTAGCGCATGCCATGCCGTTTTTGGTGGCGCAGCTTGGCTAGTCGGATGAGCGATGCAAGGGTGTTGATATGACTGCCTGGCAGCAGCTGTTAAGGCGTCGATTTGACCGCGCTGCCTCGCGCTATGACGACCTCGCGCAACTGCAGCAGCAAAGCGCCCAGCGCCTGTTGTTATCGGCGCTGCCGCACCTGCACGCGGCATCGCCATCGCTACGTATTTTGGATGTGGGCTGTGGCACGGGCTGGTTGATTCAGCAATTGCACCAACAAGCGGGTTTGGACTTGGCCACGATGTATGCCTTGGATCTCAGTGAGGGCATGTTACACAGCGTAAAATCGGCACCTCATGCGTCGGTCTTCAAGGTCTGCGCGGACGCGGCAGCTTTGCCCTTTGCGTCGTCGTCTATGGATATCCTGCTGAGCAACTTTGCCTTGCACTGGTGTGATGACCCCTCACAAGCACTGAATGAACTGCATCGGGTGTGTGCGCCGGGTGGCCACGCCTTTTGCGTGATTCCCGTGGCGGGCAGTTTGTCGGCACGCGGGGCTGCCAGTGGAGCGGGAGCGTCCCTGTTGCCACTGGCGGATTGGCAACGAGCATTGCAGGTCTCGCCGTGGACCTTGCGGCAGGCAGAGATTGAGACCTATGAGGAGTTTCATGATTCACCGTCCGCTTGGCTGAGCACGCTCAGGGAGTTAGGCGTAACGGCTCAGCGGCCCACGACCGTCCGTGCAAGCGTGTCACCTCGGCAAGCCTTGCAGCAGTTGCAGCAGCGATTGGAGGCCGCACGAGAATCGCGAGGCATCCCGTTGCGCTATGAAGTGTGGCGTATTCATTTACAGGCCTAGCGCTAAACCCAGCGCGTTCAGTTAGGAGGCAATATGCCCGCGTTTTTTGTCACTGGCACCGATACCGATGTGGGTAAAACCACCGTGGCGGTGGCCATGCTTCATGCCGCATCCGCGCAGGGCTATAGCACCCTTGGCCTGAAGCCTATTGCAGCAGGCTGTGAGATGACCGCAGACGGGTTGCGTAATTCCGACGCCCTTGCGCTGCTGGCTGCCAGCACGTCCCCCAAGTTGATTTACGATGAGGTCAATCCGGTGGCCTTGCCAGAGGCCTGCTCGCCGCATATTGCCGCGCGCCTGGCGAATCGTCGCATCACGGCCGCCCAGCTCACCGGGTATGTGCGAGGTAGCTTGAGTCGTCGCGCTCAGCTCACGCTGGTGGAAGGTGCGGGCGGATGGCGCGTGCCGATTAATGATCGCGAGTTATTGTCGAGCGTGGCAAAAGAGCTCAACTTGCCGGTGATCTTAGTGGTGGGCCTGCGCCTTGGGTGCTTGAATGCCGCTATTCTGACAGCGGAAGCGATTTTACGTGATGGCCTTAAGCTGGCAGGTTGGGTGGGTAATCATCTCGCAGCAGACTGGCCTCACGCGGCCGATAACCTAGCGACTTTAAACAGCCTGTTGCCCGCACCCTGTCTCGGCATTGTGCCTTGGCAGCCTGCAGCTACCCCGTCTGATCGGGCGCAGACACTGAACTTAACGGCACTCTCGTTGCCGACTTTAAGCTGAGCAGTATTTGTCCTAGTGCGGTGTGTCATCGATCAGCGAAAAATGCAGTCTGAAGCGAGTAGTGGCAAGGGTTGTAAGTCGTGAACCATCAGTCACACAATGGGCTGGGTTGACTACCTTTTATTCACTACACTTCAGTACCTTGTCGAAGCCGAGTCGGGTCTGTTTTCTCGCGGTGGCTCACTTCGCCAGATTAGTTAGCGGGCATTGCCCATTCATTACTGAGGTTACTCAACATGGCATTTCAATATAAAGCTCCGCAGCGTGACATGCAGTTTGTTATGCACGACGTGCTGGGTTTGGAAAATTTCTACGCCGGCCTGCCTAAGTTTGCCGACACGAATCGCGAGCTGATCGACAGCGTTGTGGAAGCCGCAGCTCAGTTTTGTGAAGGCGAGCTGGCCCCGATCAATCGTTCTGGCGACGAAGAAGGTTGCCATTTTGACAACGGTGTTGTGACCACGCCTAAGGGCTTTAAAGAAGCGTATGCCAAGTACGTTGAGCTCGGCTTTGGTTCTTTGTCGGCTGAAGTTGAGCACGGCGGCCAAGGCCTGCCACCGACTGTCGGTGTTGCCTTAAGCGAAATGATGGGCACCGCAAACTGGTCCTTTGGCATGTACCCCGGTCTGTCGCACGGCGCGATTAATACCGTTGAAGCGCATGGCACGCCGGAACAGAAAGAGGTCTATCTGACCAAGCTGATCAGCGGCGAATGGACCGGCACCATGTGCCTGACCGAATCGCACGCCGGTTCCGACCTCGGCCTGATTCGCACCAAAGCTGAGCCACTCGCGGATGGTTCCTATGCCATCACCGGCAACAAGATTTTCATTTCCGCCGGTGAGCACGACCTCGCCAATAACATCGTTCACATCGTGCTGGCGCGCCTGCCAGATGCCCCTAAGGGCACCAAGGGCATTTCGCTGTTCATCGTGCCGAAGTTCATGCCGAGCGGCGAGCGCAATGGCGTGGCTTGCGGTTCTATTGAACACAAGATGGGCATCAAGGCTTCCGCAACCTGCGTGATGAACTTTGACGGTGCTATCGGCTTCCTGATCGGCCCACCAAACCGTGGTCTGAACTGCATGTTCACCTTCATGAATACCGCGCGTATCGGTACTGCCGTTCAGGGTCTGGCTGCGGCTGAAGGCTCTTTCCAGGGCGCACTGGAATATGCGCGTGATCGCCTGGCCATGCGTGCATTGACTGGCCCAGCCAACCCTGAAAAGGAAGCGGACCCGATCATCGTGCATCCCGCCGTGCGTCAAATGTTGCTGACTCAGAAAGCCTTTGCTGAAGGCGGTCGTCTGCTCTGCTACTGGCTGTCCACTCAAACTGACGTACTTCAGGGTTCGTCGGATGATGAAGCCAAGAAAAAGGCGGATGAACTGCTGTCCTTCTTGACACCAATCGCCAAAGCCTTCCTGACCGAAACCGGTTACGAAGCGGCTAACCACGGCGTTCAGATCTATGGCGGCCACGGCTTTATCCGCGAGTGGGGCATGGAGCAGATCGTTCGTGATACGCGTATCGCGTTGCTGTACGAAGGCACCACCCAAATCCAAGCGCTGGACTTGCTCGGCCGTAAAGTGTTGCAGACTCAGGGCGCTATGCTGCGCAACTTCACCAAGCTCGTGCACAAGCTCTGCGAAGCAGAAGCGGGCAATGCTGCGATGGCCGAGTTCACTGGCCCACTTGCCAAGGTCAATAAAGAGTGGGGCGATCTGACCATGAAGATCGGCATGAAGGCCATGACTAACCCGAATGAAGCCGGTGCAGCTGCTACCGATTACATGATGTACTCGGGCTATGTGGTGCTGGGTTACCTCTGGGCCTGGATGGCCAAGGTTGCACAGGACAAGATCGCAGCGGGTGAAGGCGACAAGGCCTTCTACGAAGCCAAGATCAAGACCGCGCAGTTCTACTTCAAGAAGATCCTGCCGCGCACCCAGTCGCACGCCGATATCATCGACGGCGGCGTTGATGTGCTCATGCAGTTGGACGCCGAAGCCTTCGCTTTCTAAGGTCGGATTTAGCACTCGTGGTACACAGAGGCCCGCATTCGCGGGCTTCTGTCTGTTCACTTCAGATTAAATTGCGGCGCGCTGGCTGAGTCAGGCGCCTTAGCTGAGAGGGATTTACTATGCCAGTTTTCAAGGCTCCGCTGCGCGACATGCGCTTTATCCTCGACGAGGTTTTTCAGGCTAGCGAGCTGTGGGCGCGCTTGCCTGCACTGGCGGAACAAGTGGATCGCGACACCGTAGACGCGATTTTGGAAGAAGCGGCCAAGTTCAACGAGAACGTAGTTTTTCCGCTGAATCGCAGTGGCGATGAAGAGGGTGCAACGTTTAACAATGGCGTCGTGACCACGCCCGCCGGCTTCAAAGATGCCTTCAAGCAGTATGGCGAAGGCGGCTGGATAGGCTTGGGTGCCGACCCGCGCTGGGGCGGTCAGGGCATGCCTAAAATGGTCACGGTCATGACCGAAGAAATTCTCTTTGGTGCTAACCCGTCGTTTGCTCTGTATCCCTTGCTGGGCATTGGTGCGGCGTTATCGATGTCGCAGCATGCCGGTGATGAGCTTAATGAGCGCTATCTGCCCAAGATTTATTCGGGCGAGTGGTCTGGCACCATGTGTTTAACCGAGCCACACGCCGGTACCGACTTAGGCATTATCAAGACTAAAGCCATTCCTCAGGCCGACGGTTCCTACGAAATTTCGGGCACGAAAATTTTCATCACCGGCGGTGAGCATGACCTCACGTCGAACATCATTCATTTGGTGCTGGCCAAACTGCCCGACGCTCCCGCCGGCTCGAAAGGCATCTCGTTGTTCTTGGTGCCCAAGTTCTTGGTGAATGACGATGGCTCGGTAGGCGCACGCAATGCGGTATCTGCCGGTAATATCGAACATAAAATGGGCATCAAAGCCTCGGCTACTTGCGTGATGAATTTTGATGGCGCAAAAGGCTGGCTGGTTGGCGAAGTGAACAAAGGCCTCGCTGCCATGTTCGTGATGATGAACTACGAGCGCCTGTCGATGGGCTTGCAGGGCATTGGTGCCTCCGAAGTGGCGTATCAGAATGCGGCGGCTTACGCGAAAGACCGTATTCAAGGCCGTTCTGCAACCGGCGCTAAGCAACCGGAAAAAGCCGCCGACAGCATCCTGGTACACGCCGATGTGCGTCGTATGCTGTTAAAAGTACGTGCCCACAATGAGGCCGGTCGTTGCTTTGCCATGTATGTGTCGAAGTATCTCGATCTCGCCAAATACAGCACCGACGACGATGAGAAAGCGGCTGCTGCCAATATCGTCGCGCTCATGACGCCCGTGGCTAAGGCCTTCCTCACCGATAAAGCCTTTGATGCCTGTGTTGAAGCGCAACAAGTCTTTGGCGGTCATGGCTATGTGCGTGAGTGGGGCATGGAGCAGTTAGTTCGTGATACCCGCATTGCACAAATCTATGAAGGCGCAAACGGTATTCAAGCGCTGGATCTGGTGGGTCGGAAGCTGGTGAGCAACCACGGTGCGTTCATCAACACCTACTTAGCGGAAGTTCGTGCGTTGGTCGCGGCGACTGAGCAGGATGCGGCGCTGACAGGGTTTGCCCAAGCTACGGCTGAAGCGGCCAATGACATTGCCTCGGCAGCCGAATGGATTCTCTCGGTTGCACGTACGCAGCCCAATGAAATCAGTGGTGCGTCGGTGGACTTCCTTCATGCCTTTGGATTGCTCTGCTATGCCCACATGTGGCTGCTCATGGCGCAGGCCGCTGGGAAGCAGCAGGGTGCGTTCTATGCCGACAAATTAGTCGTGGCCCGTTTCTTCTTTGCACGCTTACTGCCCGAGTTGAAGGCGCGTGTGAGTGCATTGAAGGCCGGCTCAGACATGATGATGGCCTTGGAAGCCTCCAGCTTCTAAGCCCTTCATCCCTGCTGAAACAGGAAACCCGCTACGGCGGGTTTTTTGTTACCGGGCCTAATGAAACCTTGCCTTGAAGGGGGTTTGGTGTAACGATTCATAATCAAAAAATTACACAAAGTAACAATAAAAATAATAAGTGGATCGACCTATGCTTGCCATTACTCGTCTTGCACGCACGCCTTTTTCAGCATTTGCCACGGTAGCATCGCTATCGCTCGCCATAATGGGTTGCAGTGAAGTCACTACCCAAGACCGAAATCAGACCGGGCGATTTATTGATAGCCCCGTGCAAGGTTTGTTCTATCAAACAGAGTCTGCATCGGGTCAAACCGATAGTGCGGGCCGCTTCCTTTACCGCCCAGGTAGTCAGGCGCGCTTTTCCTTAATGCCCAACTTGCCTTTAGGTGATGGCCCGATTTTGGCTAAGGCCATCATGACGCCCCGGGATATTTTTCCCGGCGCTGCGCTCGATGATCGTCGCGTGCTTAACCTCGCACGCATTCTCCAAACGCTGGATGCCGATAAAAACACCGCCAATGGGATTGATTTGCGTGCCGCGCAGGAGGACTTGAGTAAGTTGCCCGCCGGCGAGCAAATTACTGAAGTGAAGCTCAATGTGGCGCCAGAAAATCTGGCGGCTGAAAACCCTAAACTCATGGGTTACCTGCAGTCGAAAAACCGCAGCTTGGTCACGGCTGAAGTGGCTGGAAAGCATTTGGCGTGTAGCGAGCAGGATATTCAAAACAACCAAGATCCCGATGGCCTATGTGCGACAGATCCGGTGGTAATTTCCCCTACATTGTCGACTCTATCGGTGCTGGAAGGGTCGTCAGATCATGAGGTGCTGGTGGAGCTAAAGCTCTCAGCAGCCAGCGACAAAATCGTCACGGTCAATTTTGAAACGGTCGCCGGCACCGCCAGTGCGGGCAGCGATTATGTGGCGACCAGTGGCACGGTCACTTTCCCGATTGGAAATGTCACGCAGCGTATTCCTGTCACCGTTCGTGGCGACAGCGCAGCCGAAGCCAATGAACGTTTCACGGTTTTGCTGAGCTCACCCAGCAATGCCACCTTGCCATCGACGGTGATTAACATCGACATCTTAGATGACGATACCGTGGGTGCCCCCGTGGTACTCACGCTGGCGCCCGCGACATTGCCCGAAAGTGCGGGTGACACGTTCGTGACGCTACTGCGTCAGGGGCAGCTAGACCGAGCATTAAGTATTCGCGTGATGGCAACAAACGGCACCGCAAAAGCAGGCGAAGATTTTGTGCGTACCGAGTCGCTGCTGACCATTCCGGCTCAGGTCACGAGTTTCCAAATTCCGATCACCGTAGTTCAAGACACTCTGGTTGAGACCGACGAAAGCTTCAGCCTGGCGGTAACGGCTGTCGATGCGGGCGTTCAGGTGAATGGCTCGCCGGCTACCATCACCATTCAAGACGATGACCGTGTTGAAACCCTGCCAACCTTGTCGTTGAAAAACCTGTCGATTGCCGAGGGAAATGGCAGCAGTGTCGCGAATGTAGAAGCGACGTTGTCTGAGGCGGCGGATCGTGTGCTGGAACTGCACTATCGCACTGCACCTGGCAGTGCGCGGAGTCAGGGTGAGCGTGCCGACTTTGAGTCGATCACGCATGCTGTTGTGATGGTGCCTAAGGGTGCGACCTCTGTGCTATTACCGATCACGATTAAGGGTGATCTATTTGAAGAGCGCGATGAGTCCTTTGCGGTTGTGGCTAACTTAGTAGGCCAAGCGGAGAAGTCCGCAACGGTTCAGCTGAAAAATGATGAAGCATTAAAGCTATTCCAAGTCGGCAGCGCGAAAGCCGTTGCAACACCCACGAATTCGCAGATTGCAGGTGAAGTGGAGTCTTACGCGGGTGGCACGCGTCTGCAGTTCTTCCACTTAGGCGGTTACGGCTTTGGGCCCTTTAAGCTGCTGCCGGGCTATGGCCCACTGCCGGAAGTTCGTGCCGGTGAGCCACCGCTGCCCGTATCCAATCCGCCTGCGGGAGCGCGGTGTTTCAGTCCGGAAATTAGCGCGACGAATCGCAATCCGGCGACCTGCGTGGATGACATCAATGTCCGTGTCATGGTCTTGTTGGATCCGAAAACATCGGAGCGCATCGCCTTCGTCACCCTCGATGCCATTGGTGCCGGTAACTTAATTCAAGATGCCGTTAAGGCTGCGGTGAATCGCGCTAGCTGCGAAATGAACCTCTGTATTCCTACGCGCAATGTCCTCTTTGGACAAACTCACTCGCACGCGGGCGCTGACTTGCAAGGTCTGTGGGGTGGGGTGCCTGAGAGCTGGCGACAACAAGCCTTAGTCGGAGGCGTAGAACGAGCCACTACCTTGGCCATCAACAGAAGTCGCCCGGCTCGCCTGAGCATGGCACGTGGTGATGCAGACGAATTCAATAACTATCGCCGTCCGAAATATCGTGATGAAGCACAGCATCAAGCCGATCCCGCCGTTACCCTGCTGATGGCAAAGGCTGATGACACGGACAGCGAGAGTGAGCAGTTAGTGGGCAGCCTGATGCAGTATGCGGCTCACCCAACATCCATCGGCAATGACGATTACAAGTTGCCTGATAATACGGTGGTGCGAGTCCCTCATCCGGACTACCCCATCGGCGTCACCGAAGCGTTGGAGGAGCGTTTTGAATCGACTGGCCTGTATTTTAACGGCCCGATTGCTGATGCATCCCCTGGCGGACCCACTGAAGGCAGCACGGAGTATGCCCGCGTTAAGTCGCGCGGCAAGGCCTTAGCAGCCAAAGCCTTTAGTTATCTAGCCAGTAACTCGGTCGCGATTGATCCCGTCATGACGGTCGCCCACAAAGAAGCGGTGCTTCCCGTTTCCAACCCCCTGTTTGTGGCGCTGGGGCTGATGAGTCAGTTCAACGGCTACTACCAGTTTAGCCAAGTCCCCAAGGACGATATTCCCGGCTTTGACCAGTTGCCAGCAGACGCGGTGGCCCAGTTTGAGGCGGTGCAGAATCAGTTGCCGCAGCCGGCTCCGGTGGCCAGAACACTCGTCAGTCGTATTAGTTTGGGTACGGACGATGCCACCAGTGCTGCAAAAAATCGTTTGGAAATTGTCACTATTCCGGGCGAGGCCACGAACACCTATGGCCAGATGATTCGTCGATTGGCCAATGACTCGCCGCTAACGCAGGCCAAGCCTGAGCGCCACACGCTATTACTCGGGCTGACGCATAACAGCTTTGGCTACATTATTCCGGAAGAAGAGTTTAGCTACGTAGACCCTTCGGGCGGAACAGGGCTGCTAGTGCCCGGCACGGCCTATGAAGAGTTCGTATCGCTTGGCCCATTAACCGCGCCGTTATTGCGGGCTCAGGCCTATGCCCCCTTATTTGGTGTAGAGCCACCGAACCCTTCCTTGTTGCCGCCCGCCATTACCGACTGCCAAATCGCGATGGACTTTGGTAGTTGTATTGTCGGCGTGGGTCAGGATCGACTCATGCAGCTGCTCGGCCTTCCCGAAGGATTGTTGGGCGGCTTCAAAGACGGGATTAATTTCTTGGCAGAGGGCTGCCACACCGTCGCTGGGCCACTTGAGCCTGCCTGCGCGGTGTTTGATGCACTCGCCGAAGGTAGCGGTAGTATTCCAGGGCTTCCTGAGCTTCCAGATGCTCCGGGTGGTGGCGGTGGCGGTGGAACTCCAGCGCCCAGCGGTGCCAGTGCGAACGATCTAACGTTGCTGACCGATGTGTTGGACGCATCGGCGCGGGGCTGTGATTTTATTGATCCAGCCAATTGCTTGCTGCCATTCCCGAACAATCATTTCACCCAAGCGGGAGAAACTGAAACGGGCCTGCGAGTGAACTTTAACCCGCTGGCCATGCCACGCAATGTGGCGGGAAAACCGATTGATCCTGCCGATCAAAATCGTGCCGATGGTTTTTCGCCAGGCCAAACACTGCTCATTCGCGTGCCCGGCCTGAGCTTAGACAAAACGGCGGCTGTCGGCGTACCAGTGCCTCGAATCGGTAAGCCCGGCTTTGATCAGCGCATGGAAAATAGCTTGCATCCTGATTCGGCCATTGTGGTTTATGACGTGACCGACAATAAGCCGCACCTAGTTTGGGCGGAGTTGGATGCCAATATTACCGGCTACACGTCCTGTGATATTCCCGCGCCGCTTCAAACTTTGGCGGACTTGGGTGGGCAAGATGACATTACCAATGCCGTGCAGACTTTCCGTTCAGGCTGCAATGGCGCCACCAAGCCCATTAACGATGCGCGGGATGGTAATGACCCCACCAGCGACCCCGGGCCGTTGCTCATCATTCGTCCGGGCATCAACTTTGAAAATGGTCACCGCTATATCGTGGCGCTGCGTAAGTTGCGTGATAGTGACGGCAAGCTCATTGCCTCCACACCCGGCTTCAACTTATGTCGTGATCAAGCCGATAGCCCGCTGAGGCAATTGCCGGCGGTAGCGCAGCGTTGTGCCGCACTGGACGACATTATGCTGACCCTGAAAAACAAGGCCGGCATTGATCCTAAGTCGCTCTACAGTGCCTGGGACTTTACCGTGGCGAGTGAGCGCAGCTTGACGGGCCGGTTAGTGGCTATGCGTGACCAAGCGCTGGCGGCGGGTACGCCAGACTTCACCATCACCTCCGTGGTAGATCAGCCCTATGTGGCCAGTGCCGGTGACTGTCGTGATGGCGGCGCCACCGAAAACTGCATCGCCCGTGTGATTAACGGCACGATGACGGTCACGAATTTTATTGATCGTCCCGTGAGCAATACCGGTCAAGGTGATGTGGACAGACAGGTGGGCGGCAAATTCTGGTTTGGCACACCCAACCCCGGTGTCTATGAGACGCCCAAGCCCTTCCCCGCACAGCCGACCGTCAGCGTGCCATTCACCTGCCATATTCCTCGCGCAGCATTCTCGGGCAGCCGAAGCAGTGGCAGCGACACTCAAATGGTCGTTAAGCCCTCGCGTGTCTCGCTCTATGGGCATGGCTTATTCGGGAGTCGCGGCGAGATCGGTCAGGGTCAGTTACGTCGCTTTGGTGGCGAGCATAACTACACCTTCTGTGCCACGGATTGGGTCGGTATGTCCGGCGTTGCTGATGTGGCCAATGCCGCCACACTCTTGCTCGATTTGTCAGGCTTTCCAACCCTGTCGGACCGCGTTCAGCAGGGCATCTTGAACTTTGTGGTGATGGGGCGTTTGCTGAAAGCGCAGGATGGCTTTATCGCTGACCCCGCGTTCCGCAGTGCCGATGGCCGTCCGCTGATTGATAACCGTGAAGTCTTCTACGACGGTAATAGTCAGGGTGGCATTGACGGTGGCGTGGTCGTTGCCGTGTCGCCAGACATCCATCGCGGCGTATTGGGCGTGCCCGGTATGAACTACAGCACCCTGTTGCAACGCAGTGTGGACTTTGATGGTTATGCCCGACTCATGTATGCGGCCTATCAAAACCCCATCGATCAGCAATTAGGGCTGAGTTTGATTCAGATGCTATGGGATCGCTCTGAAAACAACGGCTACGCCCAGAATCTGGGGGATGGTGTGGGCAGGACCATAACGGTTGCTGGCCGTAGCCATGTGCTTGGTACGCCTAATCACAGCTTGCCCGGTTTGGATGGTAAGCCATTGCCAGCAAAGAAAATTTTGCTAACACCGGGTTTTGCAGATCATCAGGTCACCATGATAAGTGCCGAAGTCATGGCGCGCACCATGGGTGTAGAGGGCGCGGATGTCTTCTTTAAACGACCCAACCAGTGTTCCGGTGATGTAAAACACTGCTTTGCAAGTCGTGCAGATGTCCTGACGCTGCGTTACCCCGATGCCAGCCCATTGGCCGGTTTGGCGTTATTCGATGAAGCCGGCTATGCCGACCGTCAGCGCATTGCCGGTTCCGGAATCATCATCTATGACGAAGGTAAAACGGCGATTCCACCAGAAGACAATAGGCCACCCAATGCCGATGATTTTGATCCACATGAGTACCCTCGCAATACCATTATTGGCCGCTGTCAAAAGGCCAGATTCTTACGAACTGACGGCCGCTTAGTCTATACGGACCTGTTGGCCACACCGCAAGCCTGTCCACAGATGGATGGTGCCGGCGTGTCGTTTACCGGTGATGCGGCGCCCTTGCCGCCGTCCAATACCCCACCAAGCAACGAGGTTGCAGAAGCCGGTTACGGAAGCGGCATCATTGGCGCTGTGGCGGAGTTCGGAGCCAACTTGAATACGGTCATTGCGGCTCTGGTCAACGGCGATTTTGCCGGGGCTATGGATGCAGGTCAGTTTGCCTTCACCGAGTTTGGCGGTTCATTAGCAGATGCCTTCAGTGGTGATGATGGCCCCGCATCGGCCATCGCCGGTGCCGCATCGGCGGCACCGGACCCGCAGGGCATGTTCGAGCGTTTGCTTGATGGCATAGGCCGCTTCCTGGGCTTGCAAGATGATCCGGTGTCGGCTGTGGCCGCCATCAAGCCTGCACGCTCCGTGGAAGCGGTGGTACTGACCGGCGCGCAGTTGCCGGGATGGTCATCTCCAGCGGCACAGGGGCAGGGCTACCCCTTCCCTTCGGGCGCAAACATTACCGGGCAGTCGGGCGAGACCGAGTCGTTAGCGGCCCTGAATGCGATTCGAGATCCCCTGAAAATCGGCGAAGTACGCGATGCCCATAACGGCATGATGCTATACCCGGCGGCAGGTCAGGCCTTGCCACTGGGTACGCCCGTAGACGAAGTCGCGGCCTACAAATGGACAGGAAGTGCATTTGAAGAAATTCCGGTGCAAGTCGATGAAAAGTTCCCCTTCTTTTTAGCGAACGCCGGCTCGTCGTTTTCGGTTTATTCGGGCACAGACCCCGAGCTGACCTATGCTTGGGATAGCGAAAATTGGGCCGCGGAAAATGCGCCGAATAACCCCTGTAAGGCAGCGTATCCCGCCGGAAAGAAAGACCCGATTGCCGCCTTAGATGACGATGATGAAGTCGTCTTTATGGCCAGTGATGCGGGCACGATGGCCCCTATCGGTGAGTCACCCAGCAAGGCGACTCAGGTACAGATGGTGCGCTTGCAAGATGTGGCGGACCCTCAGGCTGAGCGAGTGGTCTATGTGGTGAGGCAGGCGGGTGGCTCGAGCTTTAAAAGCAAGTCTACCTATGTGCGTTATTTACGCAGTGCCAATGCCGATCAATGGATTGATCGTAGCTTCTACACGCCCGAGGACCCAGAAATTCTCGGTTCGAGTAATACCAACTACGGTCCCAACCGCAAAGGCTCGGTCTGTCGTGACGGCCGAACGCCGGTCGCCTCTACCGATCGCTTCCCGCGTGATGGCCTGGTGGTTGAAACGGATACCTACCGCTGGGAAGCCACGGGTCGTTGGATGGTGCGCGATATTCGTATCAAGGCTCCCGGCATTGCTAAACCGGATTGGGCCACCCTGAAAGACACCCGTCCCGATCTAATTGATCGTTGGAAAGGCCGCGCCTTCCAGCAATCCCCAGACTCCACCATCTCCTTGGTGGGCTTTGAGGATGAGCAAGTCAATTGGGAAGCAAACTCGACCTTATTGGGCGAGCGTTGCGGACCGGTGCGCTGCATGCGAGAAGTGTGGGGCGCGGACTCGGGCACGAACGTCACGAAAACGGAAACGTTCTATCGCGATGCCGTGTCGTATCGCTACCGAATTCGTGTGCATCCCATTCCGCCCGATGGCCTCTACACCAGCTGGGACTACAACCGAAATACCATGTTGCCCACGGCCACTGAGCGAGCCAATGGTGTCGAGCCCGGTCGTTACTTTACTGCCCTGCGCCCGCAAGGGGTCCCGGTGGATGGTATCAACGATGACCTTGGTCAAATCGATTCGGTTACGCCGGTGGCAGGTCAGTGCATGACCTCCGATGGCCCACGCCCTCCGGATGCAAAAGGTCGCTGCCCGTTGTTCCTGGATGCGGCTGATCCGACCTTTAATTTGCCCTTGGCCTTCAATAATTGGGAGCAAATTTCCGGTAAAGGCAATAGTGGCTCTCTGGTGTATACCTTTGCCTTGAAGGGAGCTACGTCTTTGGCTAACCCCTTGGTCGTGCCCTACTACCGTGATGATGCCTGCTTGGATGATGGCACAGGGGATGACCCCGTTAAGCGGCCATGGCCGGGTGAGTCCAGTGCCGATGCTCGGGTTCTGGCCGCTTATGCGCTAAACGATGCGATCGAGCGAGGCGGGAACGGCAATAAGAAAGTGGATTGTGAGGAGCAGCAGGGGGTTTATGGCGCAAACGGCATTCACTACTTTGCAACCCATGACAGTGACAATGCATTCTTGCCGCTGACTTCCACAGAGGTCGATGGTGAGCAATGGCAGTTCATGGTGCCCACAACGCAGCCGCGTAATGTGGGTGATGCCTACGCCAATATCATTCGAGTGCCACTGGTCGCGATTGTTGTGCCCATGACGCCACCACCACTTCCATCGTCTCCTGCGGCGCGGCAAGAGCCCATGACAACAGGGCGCCGTAGTGGCGCCCTGAGTTGGTTATCGCAGTTTCAGTAAGCTTTAAAAGCGCGTCGATAACCCGACGCGCTTTTGTTTACGCTCAATGTTGCGCATGGTGGCCAAAGCCCGGTCATAGCCCTCTTTCAGGCCTGCCAGTTCACGAACTGAGCTAGAGCTATTTTGATAGTACTCCGCGAGCTGTGCCGCGCTGGCATATTCCTCTCGCATCATCAGCACCGACAGATCGCGCATCAGCCGAACTTTTTGCTGCTGAAAGCTAGTGCACGTCACGGATGGGGCCATGCGCGTAAATTGCCAGCTAGGCTTGTAGCCCGGCGCGGTATCGCAGCGCCAGCGCGCTAGGCGCTGGGCGATCTGCCCATAGAGTTTGGGCTTATCGAGTAACTTGGGCCCCAACGCTGCACTGACGTTAGCTTTCAGGCGATTGACCGTCTTTACGTCCGCTTGCGCGTCAGGTTTAGCGGGGTAGCGTTGCAGGTCAGTCAGGCGGCGTACTTGTGCTTGCTGGTAGAGCAGGCCTGCATCCACGAGGCGGCCTTGTTTCAACGCGGTATTTGCACCCACGAACAGGGTTAGCGCATTCGCTTGTTGGCTGTTTTTTAGCAAACTGTCGAGTTGGCCAAGCTGGAAGCCGTTGCTACCAATGAACGCCGGGCTCTCAGCGCTCGCGTTAAAGCGATAGCTTGGAGAGGCCGGTGGCTTCGTCGCCGTCGGGCTCATTTTGCAGCCGGTCAGCGTCAGTGCAATGGCACTAGAAATCAGTAAAAACGATAGCGAGGGCTGGGGTGCCTGCTTCATATCTTCAGCTCATCAGCATGGTTTTAAGCAAATCGTTTACCGCTGCTGGATTGGCTTTGCCGCGCGATGCCTTCATGACTTGTCCCACAAAGAAGCCGAATAACTTGGCTTGTTTGGTTTCGTCACTGGCGCGGTATTGCTCAACTTGTGCAGCATTGCTCGCGATGACTTCCCGAATAACGGCCTCAATAGCGCCGGTGTCGGTTTCTTGTTTTAAGCCTTGCGTTGCAATGATTTCATCGGCGCTAGCGCCTTCCTTTGCCATCAGTGCGGCAAATACTTGTTTGCCAATCTTACCTGATATGGTGTTGTCCGTAATACGTAAAATCAAGCCACCCAGCTGTTCCGGCGAAACGGGTGAGTCGACAATCTCTAACTCGGCGCGATTAAGTGCAGCGAGCAATTCACCGCTGACCCAATTAGCCGCTGCTTTTGCAGCAGAGACGCCGCCGGCGGCCATCATCGTGGCCTCAAAATAGGCTGAGAGGTCGCGGCTCGCCACCAGTACGCCCGCATCATACGGCGACAGTCCCAGTTCGCTTTCAAAGCGGGCACGCTTGGCCGCTGGTAGCTCAGGCAGGCTGGCACGAATCTCCGTTAGCGTGGCGTCATCAATGATGACGGGCAGCAGGTCAGGGTCCGGGAAGTAGCGGTAATCGTTCGCTTCTTCTTTGCTGCGCATGGCACGCGTTTCGTTCTTGGCGACATCGTAAAGCACGGTGGATTGCACGATGGAACGGCCCGACTCCAATTCGTCCATCTGCCACAGCACTTCGGCCTGAATGGCTTTTTCGATGAACTTGAACGAGTTCACATTCTTAATTTCACGGCGCGTGCCAAAGGGCTGGCCGGGCTGGCGGATGGACACGTTGCAGTCGCAGCGCATAGAGCCTTCCGCCATGTTGCCATCGGAAATATCGAGGTAGCGGATCAGCGCGTGGATGGCCTTGGCGTAGGCCACGGCCTCTTTTGCCGAGCGCATGTCCGGCTCAGAAACAATCTCCAGCAGCGGCGTGCCGGCACGGTTGAGATCAATGCCGGTCATGCCAGAGAAGTTCTCGTGCAGCGACTTGCCAGCATCTTCTTCGAGGTGCGCACGGGTAATGCCAACACGCTTTACCGTGCCGTCATCGAGTGTGATGTCGATGTGACCCTTGCCCACAATGGGGTGATCCATCTGCGAGATCTGGTAGCCCTTGGGCAGGTCGGGGTAGAAGTAATTCTTACGCGCAAATACTGAGTGACGACCAATCTCAGCTTCAATACCCAGCCCGAAACGGACAGCGTGGCGAACGGCTTCGGCATTAAGCACGGGTAATACGCCCGGCATGCCCAGATCAATGAGGCTGGCCTGCGTATTCGGCTCTGAACCAAACGTGGTGGAACTACCAGAAAAGATTTTCGATTGTGTGTTGAGCTGAACATGCACTTCCAGCCCGATGACGATTTCCCAAGTCATTATCCGTGTTTCCTCAAGCGAAAGCGGTGGGCAGCTGGCGGTGCCAGTCAGTCACTTGCTGATAGCGATGCGCCACATTGAGCAGGCGAGACTCACTCCAATAAGGCCCGATCAGTTGCAGTCCCACTGGCAGGCCGCGCACGAAGCCGGCCGGAATGCTCATGCCGGGCAGGCCGGCGAGATTGGTGGCAATCGTGTAGATGTCTTGCAGATACATCGCGATCGGATCTTCCTGCTTGGCGCCGAGTGCAAACGCCGTTTCCGGTGCGGTCGGGCCGAGGATGACATCGCAGTGCTGGAAGGCGATGTCGAAATCCTGCTTGATCAGGCGACGAACGCGCTGGGCCTGCAGGTAATAGGCATCGTAGTAGCCGGCCGACAGCGCATAGGTGCCGATCATGATGCGACGACGCACTTCGGCACCGAAGCCCTCGGCACGCGAGCGCTTATACAAGTCTTCGAGATCCTTTGGATTTTCGCAGCGATGGCCGAAGCGCACGCCATCAAAACGCGACAGGTTCGACGAGCACTCGGCAGGCGCGATCACATAATAGGCCGGCACCGACAGCCCGCTGTTGGGCAGGTCAACTTCCACCACCGTGGCACCGAGCTTCTCGATCTCCTTGATGGCGGCGTGAATCAGAGCTGCGGTGTCGGCATTTAGACCATCGCCGAAGAATTGCTTGGGCAGACCCACGCGCAGGCCTTGCAGCGAATCATTGAGGCTGGCGCGATAATCCGGCACCGGATGATCAATCGAGGTCGAGTCTTTGGCATCGTGCCCGGCCATGACCTGCAGCAGCAGGGCGGCGTCTTCGGCGGTCTGCGTCATCGGGCCGGCCTGATCGAGGCTGGAGGCGAAGGCAATCATGCCCCAGCGCGAAATGCGGCCGTAGCTGGGCTTGAGGCCGGTGAGGTTGCACAGTGCCGCCGGCTGGCGAATCGAGCCACCGGTATCGGTGCCGGATGCCGCCGGAGCAAGGCGTGCCGCTACCGCCGCAGCGGAGCCGCCGGAGGAGCCGCCGGGCACGCGGGTGACATCCCATGGGTTCTGCACCGACCCGTAGTAGGAGGTCTCGTTCGACGAGCCCATGGCGAACTCGTCCATGTTGGTCTTGCCGAGCATGACCAGGCCGGCCGCGTCGCAGCGGCTAATGACTTCAGCGTTGTACGGCGAAATGAAGCTCTCGAGCATTTTCGAGCCGCACGTTGTTTTCACGCCCTGGGTGCAGAAAATATCTTTTTGAGCGAGCGGAATGCCACTGAGCAGGCTGGCTGTACCGCTGCTTCGTGCGGCATCGGCGGCCACTGCTTGGGCGAGTGCAGGCTCTGGGGTGACGGTGATGAAGCTATTGAGGCCGCCTTCAGCGGGATTGTCATAGCGCGCAATGCGATCAAGGAAATGCTGCGTCAGTTCCACGCTGGAAAAATCGCGACGCTCCAGTCCGAGGGCTAGGTCGGCAAGCGTTAGGGTATGCAAAGTCATAGCGGTTTCTACTACTAAATTATTCGACGACGCGGGGCACGAGGTAGCACCCATCCTGAACGGCGGGGGCAATACTTTGATAAGTATCTCGTTGATTTAATTCGGTTACGCGGTCTGCACGCAGGGGCTGAGTGGCATCCAGAGGATGCGCCATGGGCTCAATGCCTTGGGTATTGGCCGCCTGAAGCTGATCGATCAGCCCCAAAATGTTATTAAGACTGTCTGTGACGCGCACATTTTCTTCAGAGGGCAGTTGCAAACGGGCAAGATGGGCGATACGCGCCACCTGATCGGTGGTCAGGGCCATGAGGGCGAACTCCAGACGATGCCGCCCTGCGTTTGCGGGCGGCCATAAAGGATTGCGAGTGCATTAAAGAACGCAAGTTATCACAGAACAGAACTTGTCCAAAATGGTCTCTTTGTTTAACCTAGCAGCACTTTAACGCTTGTCACACCTCTGTTGCAGGCTAGGCTTCTTTGCGCGGCGCCACGCGCTCATCAAATCGGAATTGCTCATGTTGTTTAAACGCCTTCTTGGGATGTTCTCCACCGACCTCGCTATCGATCTCGGTACCGCTAACACACTGGTTTATGTGCCTGAGCGCGGTATCGTGCTGGATGAGCCATCTGTCGTTGCGATTCGCACGTCGGGCGCCACCAAAACGGTCGTGGCAGTGGGTATGGATGCCAAGCGTATGCTGGGCCGTACACCGGGAAACATCGCCGCTATTCGTCCTTTAAAAGACGGCGTGATTGCTGACTTTGAAGTCACCGAAAAAATGCTGCAGTACTTCATCAAGCGTGTGCATGACACAGGCTTTATGCCGCCGCGTCCTCGTGTACTGGTCTGTGTGCCTTGCAAGTCGACATTGGTTGAGCGTCGTGCCATCCGCGAGTCCGTGCTGGGCGCGGGTGCACGCGAAGTGCGCTTGATTGAAGAGCCGATGGCTGCTGCCATTGGTGCAGGCCTGCCGATTGAACAGGCTTGTGGCTCCATGGTTGTGGATATTGGTGGTGGTACCACTGAAATTGCCGTGATCTCGCTGTCGGGTTCGGTGTATTCCGACTCGGTACGAATCGGTGGCGATTTGTTTGATGATTGCATCGTGTCCTATGTTCGTCGTCAGCATGGCTGCTTGATTGGCGAAGCCACAGCTGAGCGCATCAAGCAAGAAATTGGTACGGCTTTCCCCGGTGGCGAGCTGCGTGAAATTGAAGTCCGTGGCCGTAATCTCGCTGAAGGCGTGCCACGCACCTTTACGCTCAACTCCGATGAAATTTTGGGCGCTATTCAGGACCCACTGGCTGGCATCGTGACGGCCATCAAGAGCGCGCTGGAGCAAACGCCGGCGGAGTTGTCCGCGGATATCGCAGAGCGTGGCATGGTGCTAACCGGTGGCGGCGCGCTGTTGCGTGACCTCGACAAGCTCTTGGCCAAAGAAACTGGCCTTCCCGTGATTGTAGCGGAAGACCCACTGACCTGCGTCGCTCGTGGCGGCGGTCGTGCACTCGAGTTTATCGACAATATCGCCTACGACATGTTGTTCCAGGACTAAGTCGTCGCTGGGTGTTAAGAGCCGGCCAATGTGCCGGCTTTTTCATATTTTCGTTGAAGACATGGCTTGTCTCTGTGGCTAGGCCGTGTATAAAAACACAACGCTTTACGGTGCCTTCGGGAGGCCATCATCGACAACTCGTTGTTTACTCGCCAGCGCGGCGATCGAGTGCATATTGTCGCCACACTAACGCTTTCTGTGGCGTTGCTTGTGGGTGACAGCCTGCAATGGGGATGGCTTGCCTCACTGCAGCGCCAGCTCTACAGCTTGGTAGAGCCTGTGTATTTGGCGATTGCATTGCCTAGCACCGCGTTTGAAGAAGCGGCGGATAGCATTCGAATGGGGGCGGCACTAAAGCGGGAAAATGCGCAGTTACGTCAGGTTAACTTAGTGCTGGCTGCTCGTGTTCAAAAGCTCTCCTATTTGAGTAATGACAATGCCAGGCTGCGTGGCTTAACCGTGGCAGCGGAGTCCATTGAAAGCCGTGTTTTAGTCACCGAGGTGATCGGTGTTGATCCCGATACGACGCATCATGTGCTCATCGTTAATCAAGGTGCTGAGGCAGGGTTGTATAAAGGACAGCCGGTGCTGGACGCGCGCGGTGTAGTGGGTCGCGTTCAGTTTGTCGGGCAGCAGACGGCTCGCATTATGTTGATCTCCGATCGTCAGCACTCGGTACCCGTTCGAATTAACCGCAATGGTATACGCGCGATTTTAAGTGGCACGGGCGATCCAGAAGAGTTGTCACTGCAGTTTGTGCCGGAAACGGCCGATATTAAGAAAGACGATTTGTTGGTGACTTCGGGGCTAGGCCAAGATTTTCCCGCAGGCTATCCCGTTGGGGTCGTGACGCGTATCCGTAAAGTGCCGGGCGAGCAATTCCTTGAAGTTTCTGCGCGAGCGGTGGCCGCTCTCGATCGCAGCCGCTATTTGCTCGCCTTGTTTGAGCGTCCAACGGTTGCGACCAGCGCGCCTATTCCGGCCGCGGATGCAACGATTCCCGCCGTCAGTGCCCCCTCTGTTCCAGTCGCCCCCGAGGTGCCCCGTGGCTAATCCCCGAAGCCCATTCCTGGCGATTATTTGGAGCTTGTCGGCCGCGTTGCTGATGAGCATTTTGCCATTGCCTGATGCCCTGCAAGCGTGGCGGCCGGAATGGGTCATGTTAGTGCTGATTTTTTGGGTCATGCATGCGCCTTCCTGGGTGGGGCTGTGGTTTGCCTTGGTGATGGGCCTGTTGCTTGATGCCTTTCTAGCCAGCCCATTGGGTCTGCATGCCCTCGCGCTGGTGTTGGTGATTTATGTCACCCGCATGACGCAGCGTTGGTCGGGCGTGTTTTCGGTGCGCCAAACCACTGCCTTGGTTTTCTTATTGATTCTGCTCGAGCGATCGCTCACTTATGCCGTGCTTTCTGTGCGCGGCGAAGTGCCGACGGATCTGAGCTACTTCCTCCCGGCCGCAGCCAGCGCCTTAATCTGGCCAACGGTGCTGCTGTCTTTGCGCCGCTGGACGCAGCGTTAATCATGCCGGGCGGATTGTATTTGGCCTCGGCCTCTCCTCGGCGCGCAGACTTACTTCGCCAAATTGGCATCACCGCGCGTTGTTTGCCTGCGGATGTCGATGAATCCCTGCAGGCAGGCGAGTCGGCCAGCGACTACGTGCTTCGTTTGGCCAAGGCAAAAGCCGAAACGGTGGCTGCTCGGCTTGCTCATATCCATGAGCCCATCTGGGTCTTAGCGGCGGATACGACAGTCGTGTCCGGTGGTGAAATCCTAGCCAAACCAGAAAACTTCGCCGATGCCCAGCGGATTTGGCGGCACCTCACGGCGAATGATCATCGCGTACTGACGGGCATTGCTCTCTGGCATGCTGGAAAGACAGCGTATTGTGTCGTCAGCACACGTGTGGACTTTGCCGGCATTCCTGAAGCAGACCAAAAGGCTTATTGGGATACCGGTGAGCCACAAGACAAAGCGGGTGCTTATGCCATCCAGGGCCGAGCTGCGTTATATATTCGCGGCATAGAAGGCAGTTATAGCAACGTGGTGGGTTTGCCATTGGCTGAAACAGCCGCCTTACTGCGAGACGCGAATTTTCCACTTTGGCCTTAAGGAGTGCTATGCGCACCCTCAGCACGGATGAAGTCTTAATCAATGTCACGCCCATGGAGTCGCGTGTCGCTCTGATTGAGAATGGCGTAGTGCAAGAGCTGTTTATTGAGCGAACGGCAAAACGCGGTTTGGTCGGCAATATTTATCGCGGCAAAGTCGTTCGGGTCTTGCCGGGAATGCAGGCTGCTTTTATTGATATTGGCCTAGAGCGTACAGCATTCTTGCACATCAATGAGGTGCGCATTGCACCCAAAGGCCTGCGCCCACAAACCATCCAAGAATGCATGCATGACGGCATGTCCGTTACTGTTCAGGTCATGAAAGACATGATGGGCAGCAAAGGGGCCAGGCTGACCATGGACTTGTCTATTCCCTCGCGCTACCTCGTCTATATGCCTTATAGCGACCAAATTGGCGTGTCGCAAAAGATTGAAGATGAGCCCGAGCGTGAGCGCTTAAAGCAGTGGATTCGTCGCTTGCGAGAGACATCTCCCGATGAGCTCGGTGGCGGCTTTATCATCCGCACGGTTGCTGAAGGCGCTCATGATGCTGAGCTTGATCACGACATGGCGTTTTTGCTCAAACTGTGGCGTCATGTTCGCGAGCGAGCCATTTATACCAATGGCCCAGCCTTGATTTATGAGGAGCTGCCGCTCTCCTTGCGCACCTTGCGCGACATTGTCGGCGCCAGCGTGTTGAAGGTGCTCATAGACTCTCGTGAAACCTATGCCAAGGCGATTGAGTTTGTGCGCGAATTTGTGCCGGGCTTGGAGTCGCGCTTAGAGCACTACCCCGGAGAGCGCCCACTTTTTGATTTATATAATGTCGAAGACGATTTGCAGAAAGCCTTGCAGCGCAAAGTGCTGCTGAAGTCGGGTGGTTATCTGATTATTGATCAGACCGAAGCCATGACCACGGTGGACGTGAATACCGGTTCGTTCGTCGGCTCACGTAACCTCGAAGACACCGTGTTCAAAACGAACTTAGAGGCGACGCACGCGATTGCCCGACATCTGCGCTTGCGCAACTTGGGCGGCATCATCATCCTCGACTTTATTGACATGCAGGAAGAAGATCACCGCAGTCAGGTCTTGCGCTCGCTGGAAAAAATGCTCAGCCGTGATCATGCTAAAACGAAGATCACGCAAGTCTCCGAGTTAGGGTTGGTGGAGATGACTCGCAAGCGTACCCGGGAGTCGCTAGAGCATTTGTTATGTGAGAGCTGCCCGACCTGCGCGGGCCGTGGCACTGTGAAAACAGCGGAAACTGTCTGCTTTGAGATTTTTCGAGAGATTCTGCGGGAGGCGAGGGCCTATGATGCCGCTCACGGATACTCTGTCGTGGCCAATCAGCGTGTCATAGATCGGTTGCTGGGCGAAGAGTCTGCGGCGGTGGCGGATCTGGAGCACTTTGTGGGTAAGCCCATACGCTTCCAAGTCGAGGCGATGTATCACCAGGAGCAGTACGATGTGGTTTTGCTCTAACGCGCGTGAGTTGAGCGAGTGACACACACGGTGTCGCGCTTAGATCGTGTATTGCATAGCAGCTTAATGGTATTGGCTGCTCTGCTCATCCCACTTGCCTTAGTGGTGGGCTTGGGTCGTGAACTCATGCCTTATGTGGGTGATCAAAAGCAACATGTTGAACACTGGTTAAGTGCTAAATCCGGCTTAGATATTCGTATCGGTACGTTAGCGGGCGATTGGCGCCAATTAAGTCCTGTGCTCACCGTCAAAAACATTACGCTGCGCGATCCCGCTCATCCTGAGCAAGTGCTCTTAACCATTCCTTCCATGTCGACAACGCCAGACTGGTGGGCGACCTTGCTCGATCTCAGTCCACGATTACGCACCACGCTTTCAGGGCTGCAAGTGACGTTGTTGGCTGCCCCGGACGGCAGTATTCAAGTGAAAGAGTTCGCCAGTTTAAAGCAGTCTGATCCGGCGAATGCCTTGAAGGGGTTGCGTTGGCTTTTGGCTCAGCCCGGGTTGACGCTAGAAGATAACCAATTGCATTGGCAGGTTTCTGGCCAGCCCCGTTTGACCCTTAAAAAGCTGCACTTAACCCAATTTAATGCCGTGTCGGATTACCGTCTTCAAGTGGGCTTTACACTGGCCGGTAGTGACGTAGAGCAGCAAGCTCTGCTGGTCATGGGGCAAGACCCAATGGCATGGCGTGTCAGCCCATGGCAGTTATATGTGCAAATGAACACGCTATCGGCTTGGCAGCCTTGGCTTAACAGTCTTAAGTCCATTTGGCCGATACCGTCAGTCAGTGATTTGCAATTAAAGCAGGGTGATATAAAGCTCTGGCTGGGGAGCAAGGGTGGCGCTCCGCGCACGCTATCGGTCGCGCTCAATAACGTTGACGCTACGGTTGCGTTGCCCGCACATGGGGAGCAGAGCATCGTCGGGCTGAGCGGTGTGCTGAACATGACGCATCACGCAGATAATTGGACATTTGCGGGCGATGATCTGGCGGGTCAGCTCAATGGATTGGCGCTGCCGTTGCGCCGATTTGCGGTCGATTTACGACCCGATAAAATGACTATTGCGGCGGCTCGTATGGTTCTGCCGCAGTTACAAGCTCATGCCCTACAGTTGAAATTGCTTCCCCAGCGGCTGGCGGATCAATTGGCAGAGGCGCAGCCGCAAGGCGTCTTACCACGGCTTCATCTGCAGCTAGATAAGACGCAGGCAGGGTGGCAATTTCAGCGTGTAGAAGCGGAGTTTAAAGCACTCAGTGTCAAGCCTCAGGGCAAGCGCCCTGGCTTCGAGCGCATGGCGGGGTGGTTAAGAACAAGTACCCGCACAGGGCTGGTTTATTTCGATACGCGCCAAGCTCGATTGTTGCTGCCCGAGGTCTTTCGCGAACCGATCGCGGTAGATAGCCTGCAGGGTGGGATGCGCTGGCAGCATCGAGAGGGCTTATGGCATATCGATAGTGATGTGTTAAAGCTAGTGAATGCCGATGCCGAAGCGAATGCTCAGTTTGCGTTGCGCCTGCCGGACAAGAATCCAGGCCAAGGTCAGTTGGAGCTACTCGCAGGCCTACGCAATGCCAAATTGGCTAGTGCGTATCGCTATGTGCCGTGGCATTCAGCGGGCGCCAATACGTTGGCCTGGCTCAAAAAGTCGCTGACATCGGGAGACATTGAGCAGGCTAGCTTTGTTCATATCGGCCCACTTTACGGCGGCCCAAAGGGCGGCCGTCTGGATATGCAATTCAAGCTCAAGAACGCGGTCCTAGACTACGTACCGGGCTGGCCCGTGCTCTCTGGCTTAGATGCTACCGTAGATATTTCTGGGCAGCGCTTAACCGTGCGCGGTGAGCGCGGCAACATACTCTCTGCTCAGGCCAAAAATCTGCTCGCTGACATTCCGGATCTTCACCGCCCCGTGTTATCCATTAACGCAGACCTAGCGCTGGATTTAACGGATGTCGATAAGCTATTAGCCGAGTCGCCTTTAAAGAAACAGACTGCCGGGGTGGCTGAGCGGTTGGCATTGTCTGGTCCTGCGCAGGCTCGTTTGACCCTTTCCGTGCCGTTGTCATCAGGCACCACCGCGGTGAAAGTAGATGCGCAACTGAATAACGCAGTCATTGAGCTGGCGCAGGAGAATCTGCGATTTGAACAGGTTAAAGGCGCTCTTCGATTTGATAGTCAGCAAGGCTTGGATGCGTCATCTCTGCAGGCAGCTCTTTGGCAAAAACCAGTGACCATCCAATTGCGCGGTGAACAGCGTCGTGGGCAGTGGTGGCAGCAAAAAGTATTTGTTCAAGCACCCATTGATATGGCGGCGTTAGGTCGTTGGTCTGGCGTAGATGTTTTGCGCTACGCCCGAGGTGGCTCAGTGGCTGATGTGCAGGTGAATTTGCCTGTCTCGGCACCCGGGTTAAGTAGTTTGCAAATCAATAGTAGCCTGGTGGGCACGCAAATTCTGTTGCCCGCGCCTCTGGGCAAGTTGGCGGCCACTCCTCTGCCGATGCGCTACCAAACAACACTCGGCCAAGCGCCAGAGCACAAGGCCAGTGTGACGCTGGGGAATGACCTGCGCATGGGTGTCGTCACCAAAAATGGTGGGATTCAACGCGCATTAATCCGCTACGGTGTACCTGGTTTAGCCTGGCCCAGTCAGAGCGGTATTTCTGCCGATTTGCGCGTCGCCAAAGTGAACCTTTCCGCGTGGCAAGATTTTATCGCACAACCAGTATTGACCTTGCCGGGTCGAAAATCCATGACGGCGGAATTGCCAGCATTGCATCAGATCAATCTGGAAACAGACGCGTTGCAATTAGGTGACGAGAGTTTTTCCAATACGCGCATTAGGGCCACGAAAATTGATAGCGCGTGGGACTTGCAGCTGAAAGGTTTGCAGCCTGCGCGCTGGCCTAATTGGCCGGTGACCGAAGTGTCTGGGGTGTTGCAACAACAAAATCAGGCATGGCTGCTTTCGCCATTAACGCTCAAGCAGCCGCTTTTGAATTTTTCAGGCAGTGCCACATGGGGTCTGCAAGGCGAAAAAATGACGCAGATAAAGGGGCAGCTTGAAGCGAAAGATATCGGTGAAGTCATGGCCCAAATGGGTGTTGCCAATGCCCTGAGTAGTGAGTCCTTAGAGGCTGGCGGTGAGTTGTTTTGGCCCGGCGCTCCCAACGAGTTCAGCCTTAATCAAAGTTCAGGCAATGTGACGGCGACGCTGAAGCAGGGACGTTTAAAAGAAGTGAGTGGTGTCAATTTAGCGACTCGAATTTTTGGCCTGATTAACGCCAGTAATTTATTAAGACGCCTGCGCTTCGATTTCACCGATATCACGCGCAAAGGCATTAATTACGACAAAATTATGGTGAAGGCGGACCTCAATCAAGGGGTGCTCAAGCCTGCACAGTTCGATTTAGAAGGGCCTACGGTACAGATTCGCGGGCGTGGTTGGGTCAATCTCAATAATCAAACTTTAGATCAGCAGTTGCGTGTGGGTGTTCCCGTCAGTAGTGCTGTGCCGGTGCTTGCTGGCTTTTTGGCGGGCCCCATTGTGGGCGGCGCTTTAGTTGCGGCCGATCTTTTATTGGATAAGCAGCTGGCAAAACTCACCTCAGTTCGCTATCGGGTCAGTGGTAGTTGGGAGAACTTGGTTGTTGACGATGAGGCTTTGGAGTCGTTGCCGGCGAACCTGCCCAAGTCGGATGCAGCAACGGATCCCAAGCCATGAATAAGGCTTGCGTTGCTGCCTGGCAAATGGTGAGTAGCTCGGAGTGGTCCAATAATCAGGCCAGTTTAGCTCGCGGCTTTGCGCAAGCGGCTAATGCAGGCGTAAAGCTGTTACTAATCCCCGAGAATGCCGCCATTTTTGGTGCAGCAGCGCAGCTGGCTGAGGCAGGGCAGATTCAGCTCATCATGGCGTGGTTGTCCGAACAAGCGCGGCAGCATGAACTGACCTTAATCGCCGGCACGCTCCCGCTCAGACAGCGCCCTGATGGTGTCACAGTACCTGATGGTCGGGTACGCAGTGCAACACTGGTTTTTGGCCCTGATGGTGCTTTGCTGGGACGCTACGATAAGCGCCATCTTTTCGATGTTGATGTGCCAGACGCGCAAGGTCGCTACCAAGAGTCGGCCACCTTTGAGCCCGGCGATGATATCGCCCTGATCGAAACACCCGTTGGACGTGTCGGTGTGCTGACCTGCTATGACCTGCGATTTCCTGAGCAAGCGCGACATCTGCGTCGCTTAGGCGCGGATATCTTAGTGGTGCCTGCCGCGTTTACCGCAGTCACCGGCGAGGCGCATTGGCAAGTACTGTTGCGTGCCCGTGCGATTGAAAATCAATGTTTGGTCATCGCGGCAGGTCAGGGTGGGCAGCATAGTGAGCAGCGCAAAACCTGGGGTCATAGCCAAGTGATCAATGCGTGGGGTGAGGTTCTGGCGGAGCGCCATGAGTCGGGCGAAGGGTTGGTTACGGCGTTGTACGATGCGAGTGAGCAGCATGAATTAAGGCGACGAATGCCGGTGGAGCAGCATCGTCGCGATTGAGCTAAGTGCCATCCTATTACATGGCTAGCGCCGCTAGCTCGCGTAAGTAAATCCACAGCTTATGGCGAGCAGGACGCGTCGTCTCATTTATCTCAGTGATCCCAGCGGCCTCGGTGCTAACCACTTCTTTTCGTGCCAAGCGAACCAGCGTGCGTAGCGTGTGTCGGTCAGCGGCAGGGAAGCGTGTCATGACTTCGCCCAGCAGCTCATCGCCGTGGGTAATAAGGCGTGCAAGCAATAGGTCTAGTTGTCGCTGTAAAGCCGGGTTACGCAGAGGGTTGAGTGCCGCCAGCAGGGCTGCTTCATCCGCTTGCCGCATTAATTTGCCAATGTACTGACGCTGCCGGCGAATGGCCTCATGAGCCTTGATGCGTTTGAAGTCGAGCAGGGCTTTCAGCAGGGCGTCTTCTAGCGGAAGCTTTTTAAGCTGCGCTTCACTCATTTCAGCTAAGCGTTCGCCCAGCACTTGCAAGCGATCAGAAGATTTTTTCTGGTCGGTTTTGCTCGGACCAAAATCTTCATAATCATCTTGCGGGGTAAAGTAGCCACTCATGACGCTCTCCAACAGCCGCGGGCATGGGCTGGAACGGCGTGGATGATAGCAAGGTTGCGCCTATTCGGCTTCGTCAAAACGCCTTGCGAGCAGACTTTGCACGGCGGCCACGGCGGTATCGGCATCATCCCCTGCGACATGCAGTTGGAGTTGTGAGCCTTGGCCCGCGCCCAGCATCAGTAGTGCCATGATGCTGCGAGCATCCACTAAGCGCTCACCACGACCAATCCGGACCGTGGATTTAAAAGGGGCGACGGTTTCCACCAACTTCGCAGCAGCACGAGCATGCAAACCTAGCTTGTTAATAATATCCACGGTCAGATGGTGTTCAGCCATGCTGGCCTCGGCGACTCAACTCACGATGGCGTAGTTGTAGATTCGGCAAATCCTCTCGTAAGGCGGCAAATAGACGTTCGGCAAGATAGACCGAGCGATGTTGCCCGCCAGTGCAGCCGATTGCGACCGTGACATAGCTGCGGTCGCTGGCTTGGAGTTCGCGTACCCAGCGCAGCAAAAACTGATAAATATCTGAATACAGCGCTTCAACCAAGGTTTGACCCGATAAATACTCAATGACGGCGGGGTCCCGCCCGGTCAAGTCGCGAAGAGCGGCTTCCCAGTGTGGATTGGGGAGGCAACGGGCATCGAACACCAGATCGGCATCTAGCGGAACGCCATGTTTGAACGCAAAAGATTGAATCTGTACGGCCTGGTGTGCCGAGGTGACAGGCTCTAGTCGCTGCTTCAGCGCTTCGCGCAGGTCATGAACGGATAAGGCGCTGCTATCAACACGTAAGTCCGCACGCTGAGCCAAGGGCTCCAGCAGTTCGCGTTCGTAGGCCAATGCCTCCTCAAGGGAGCGTTCGGCATTACTCAGGGGGTGGCGTCGGCGGGTAGAGCTGAAGCGGGCCAGCAAAATATCATCACGCGCATCGAGGAAAACGATTTCCGGGTCGCAGTTTTGCTCATGCAGCTGTAGCGCAATACTTTCGTAGCGACTGAGGTCGCGAATACGGTTGCGCGCATCAATGCCAACGGCAAGACGGACTGGGCGCTCTTCAACATCGTCACGAAAGCTCGCCACCAACTCTGGCAACAAGGCCACGGGGAGATTGTCGACACAGTAATAGCCTAAGTCTTCGAGCTGATGGAGCGCGGTGGACTTACCTGAGCCTGATCGTCCGCTAACAATGACGAGTTTCATGAATTGGACCAGTCGCAAAAAGGGATGGCTCTATCCTCGTGGCGATACTGACGGTTGGCAAGTGACAAAGTGGTCATCAACCTAAAAACAAGGGTCTGTAACGCAGAAATGCCCAGCATAGGCTGGGCATTCGATGGTAAGCAGTTCAGTTGCAAGTGCCGGGATAAGGCTCAGTGCATCTGGTGCTTTTCTTTGTGTCGCACAATTTGTCGGTCTAACTTATCCGACAGTGCGTCGATGGCTGCATAGAGGTCCTCAGATTCGGCGATGGCAAAGAGCTTTGCCCCCGACGTTCGGATGACGGCCTCGGCCTTTTGGACCAGCTTATCGACGCTGAGAATAACTTGCATACTGGTGATGTGGTCGAAGTGTCGCTCGACCTTAGACAGCTTGCTGGCGGTGTAGTCTTTCAGCGCGCTGGTGAGTTCAACGTGGTGTCCACTAATGGTCATCTGCATGAGACGCTTCCTCGCTTTCGTGGGTGACGACAGCGGGGGCCGGAGCTTCCAGCGTTCAGCGGGTCGGACGGGCAGAGTGGCCTTGCAGCCAAGGTGTCCGGGCGGCCTGTCGAGGATGGAAGCAGAGGTCCCCAGTTAAAACTGAGTGACACGGTACATACTTCACTACATTCAACAACCGGTATGCCTTGACTCTAGCATAGGGCCAAGGGCTTAAAGCAAGCGTTTTCTGTCGCTCGATGAGGCGATATTGAGTGACTCTCTGTACTTGGCGATGGTGCGTCTTGCAACTTCAATACCTTGCGCTTGAAGAAGGTCAGCAATTTTGTTGTCGCTCAGTGGCTTTTTCGGATTTTCGGCCGCAACCAGTTGTTTGATCATGGCGCGAATAGCCGTGGATGAGGCCTCGCCACCGGCACTGGTACTCACATGGGAGGAGAAAAAGTACTTCAACTCAAACAAGCCGCGCGGTGTATGCAGGAACTTTTGAGTCGTGACGCGTGAGATGGTGGACTCATGCAAGCCCACTTCATCGGCGACGTCGCGCAAAATCAAGGGCTTCATGGCAACCGGGCCATCGTCTAAGAAGCCCCGTTGATGCTCCACGATGCAGCTGGCGACTTTAAGTAAGGTCTCGTGGCGGCTTTGCAGGCTCTTGATGAGCCAGCGTGCTTCCTGCAGATGATCGCGAATAAATTGGTTGTCACGGGTGCTGTCGGCACGACGCAGCATAGAGGCATAGCCACTGTTAACGCGCAGTCGTGGGGCTGCGTCAGGGTTAAGCTCGACACGCCAGCGGCCATTCATTTTGCGTACGACTACGTCCGGAATGAGGGCCTTGTCATCGGCGCTCGCCCAGCCTTCACCGGGGTGCGGCGTGAGTTCGCGGATAAGCTTAAGTGCCCGATGCACCGCCGCTTCGCTGAGCTTTGTGAGGCGCATCATGCCCGCTAAATCGCCATTGGCGAGACGGTCGCAATGATCGCGTAAAAGCAATCGAGCGTCGGCGAGTCCGGGGGTGGCGTCATCACGCTGTCCGAGCTGAATGAGTAAACATTCGGCTAGGTTGCGGGCGGCGACACCGGGAGGATCGAATTGCTGCACCCGATGTAGAACAGCAATGATTTCATCTTCTTCAGCTTCTTGCTGACGCCAATGCAGGGCTGTAGCCGCCAGCTCTTCTAAGCTGACGGTGAGATAGCCACGCGCATCGAGACCATCAATAATGGCTTCAGCAATGAGCCTATCGAGGTCTGAAAAGCGCGTGAGGTTGAGCTGCCAGCGTAGGTGATCTTGCAGCGTCTCAGCCAGAGCACTGCGGCTTTCAATGGGATCGCCATCTTCATCGAGGCTGTCGCCACCGCCGCTGCCGCTGGTGCCGGCATAAATATCGTCCCAAGCGGTATCAACGGGTAATTCGTTGGGAAGGTCGTTTTGCAGGTTTAGGTCTAAAGTCTGGCTTGCCGCATCAACCGTTTCGGGCGTTCCGGCAGTTACCTGAGTGATGGGATCGGAGGATGCATCAGATCCGTCATCAAGCTCTAACAGGGGATTACTGTCGAGCGCCGCTTGAACCTCTTGTTGAAGCTCAAGTGTAGACAGCTGCAGCAGCTTAATGGCTTGCTGAAGCTGCGGCGTCATGGTGAGGTGCTGCCCTAGCCCCATCTGGAGCCCGATTTTCATCACAGTGAGAACTGCTCCCCAAGATAGACTTCACGTACCAATGGATTGGCTAAAATCTCAGCGGGTGTACCCTCGGCAATTTCAACGCCGGCGCTAACGATGTAGGCCTTTTCACAAATATCGAGCGTTTCGCGTACATTGTGGTCGGTGATTAAAACGCCAATGCCGCGCTGCTTTAGGTGCATGATGATGCCCTTGATATCGGCGACCGAAATCGGATCGACTCCGGCAAAAGGCTCATCCAACAAAATAAATTGCGGGTCACTGGCGAGTGCGCGTGCGATCTCAACACGACGGCGTTCTCCGCCAGACAAACTCATGCCAAGGTTGGTACGAATATGGCCAATATGAAACTCAGCCAGCAGGGACTCAAGCTTGGCTTGCTGAGCGGCTTTATCTAGGTCTTTGCGTGTTTCCAAAATCGCTAAAATATTGTCTTGCACGCTGAGCTTGCGAAAAATGGACGCCTCTTGGGGTAAATAGCCAATGCCCTTCTGGGCGCGACCGTGCATGGGCAGGTGCGAAATATCCTCGTCATCGAGGCGAATGCGACCGTTATCCATGGGGACGAGGCCCACAATCATATAAAAGCTGGTGGTTTTTCCCGCGCCGTTAGGGCCGAGTAGGCCAACAATTTGCGCGCTTTCCACGGCCAGGCTCACATCTTTAACAACGGTTCGACCTTTATAGCTTTTGGCCAAACCATCCACACGCAGGATGCTCATGGTTTCGCACTCCCATTGCTGCTGGTAGGCGAGGGTGTTTTAGTGCTGTTGCGAGCCGAGGGCGGAAAGGTGAGCTGTACGCGTTGACTGGCGTCGCTCGTGGCTTCAATTTGTTTACGCAGCGTGGAGTAAACGATACGGGGGCCGCTGAAGCTCGCATTGTCTTGGCGCAAAATGGCATTGCCCAACAGCGTGATCACGCCGGTGGTGTTATCAAAAATAATCTCGTTCGCATCCGCTTTGACTAAGCCTTTGGCGGGGTCCGTTTTTTGCTCATAGTGCGCAGGCTTGCCCAAAGTGCGTGCATTTAAGAGGTTGCCCTCGGCATCGACTTTAAGGGTCAGTGAGTCGCCGTTTACCCGCAGCGTACCCTGCACAATTTGAACTTTGCCGCGATAAATGGCCTCACCTGACTTTTCGTCAAAGCGCGCATTGTCGGCAGTGATTTGAATGGGTTGCTGAGCATCTTCGGGCAGCGCTAAGGCGGTATTGGCAGCGCAACCTACGAGCAATAGAGCGGCCAGTTTTTGCATCCAAACCTTAGTAAGACGGGGCATAGCGAACCTCTACAGAAGATTTTAATTCGACAGATTTGGCCTGCAAATCCGTGCTCATACCAATGCCTGAAATGCTTCCTTTCGGGCTAATGACCGTGACTTTTTCGGGGCTATCAAATCGATTGGCCTTAGGGTTGGCATGCAGGCGCGAGGTCTCCAAACGCAACGGCTCTTGACTCAGTAATCGTTGCGCAACCACTTGGCCAGACAGCCAAATATCGCTGGCAGGATTCGGGCTATCCGCCTGTTTGGCGGTCAGGCGCCAAAGCAGCTGGCCATTGCTGTAAAGCTGGATATCCGGCTGCGTTAAATGAAAGCGTTCCGGAGCGGGGTGATGCGTTAGTTGCTCACCTTGCATGCGTCTTAATAAGTTCCCTTTGCTGTCGGTTTGCCAGAGTTGCACTTGCTCAACGATATAATCCGGTTTGCCGCTGTTGTCTGTAACAACATTGTCAGCCGTCAGCCCGCCCCAGCCATAGTAGGCGCCGGCACTCACTGCAATTAGCACCGTCGATAATTGCAGCAGTGGGCGAATATCCATAATTAGATGGCCAAATAGGGCGCAAGCGCCGTGTCATAACGATTCTGCGCATGCAGCAACAAGTCACAGACTTCGCGAACAGCCCCGCGCCCGCCGGTGAGGGTGGTCACATGGTCGGCGCGTGTCCTAAGCTCGCTGTGTGCATTCGCGACCGCTACACCGAGACCAGAAGCGAGAATCGCAGGCAGGTCTGGCCAGTCGTCGCCAACGTAAGCCACTTCGTCCAGTTCGTAACCCAGCTCGGTAATGAGCTCCTTCAGCGCCACCAATTTGTCTTCACGCCCTTGCAGGAGATGCTTGATTTTCAGGTTGGCGGCGCGGCGTTGAACGAGGGCGGTGGTGCGGCCCGTGATGATGGCAACTTCGATGCCGGCGCTCTGCAGCATCTTGATGCCGTGGCCATCTTGGGTATCGAAGGTTTTAAGTTCTTGGCCGTCTTCGGCGAAATACAAACGACCATCCGAAAGTACGCCATCCACATCCAGCGCCAGCAAGCGAATGCGTGCGGCCTTCTCTTTAATACGAACCGAGAGCATCAGACCACTCCTGCCTTGAGGAAACCATGCATGTTGACCGCACCCAGCGGGCGGCGTTGAGCATCGACCACGACCACGCCATTGATGCGGCGCGCTTCCATCTCAGCCAGTGCTTGTGCGGCCAGAATGCCGGCGGGCACGGTCAGGCAGTTTGGCGTCATGACTTGTTCGATGGGCGTGATGCGGATGTCGAGATTCTGGTCGATGGTGCGACGCAAGTCGCCGTCGGTGAAGAGGCCGACCAGGCTGCCATTGGCATCGACCACGGTGGTCATGCCTAGGCCCTTACGCGTGATTTCCAGCAAGGCATCGCGAATCGGCGTGCCGACCGCGACGATGGGCACTTGCTCGCCCTTGTTCATGATGTCATCGACCAGCAGCAGCAGGCGGCGGCCGAGCGCACCACCGGGGTGCGACAGCGCAAAGTCCTCGGCTGTAAAGCCGCGTGCTTCCAGCAGCGCCACGGCCAAGGCATCGCCAAGTACTAGCGTATTAGTGGTGGATGAAGTTGGTGCCAGACCGAGCGGGCAGGCTTCCGGCGACTTGCCGATGGTCAGCGCGACATCGGCATGACGGCCCATGCTGCAATCGGCCAGCGCCGTGATGCTGATGAGCTTGGCGCGCAGACGCTTGATGACCGGGATGATGGCGAGAATTTCGTGGGCTTCGCCGGAGTTGGAAATAGCGACCACTACATCCTGTGCGGTGACCATGCCGAGATCGCCGTGACTGGCTTCACCGGGGTGCATGAAAAAAGCCGGCGTGCCGGTGGAGGCGAGGGTGGCGGCGATCTTGTTGCCGATATGACCGGACTTGCCCATGCCGGTGATGACGACGCGGCCCTTGCAGGCCATGAGCAGTTCGCAGGCGCGGCGGAAATCGTCACCAATCAGTGGCCGCAGGGCCTCAATAGCATTCAGCTCGACCTGCAGCACGCGCTGGCCGGTTCCGACAAAATCGACATTACCCATGGCATTTATCCTAGAAGCCCATACAAATTCAGTGCCAACTCTGTCAGGTAATTATGGCCAAGCCAAGGGCTTGTCACCAGCCCTACGCTTTGATTCCGCCGAAAAAGATCCGGTGCTATGATGCGCGCCTTTATTGGCTAGAAATTATTGCCATGGCAGATGCGTTGAGCGACCTCGTCCATATTCGCGACCTCAGTTTTAGTCGTGGAAATCGCGTTATTTTTGACCGCGTCAATGTTCGCATTCGTCGCGGCCAAGTCACGGCCATTATGGGGCCCTCAGGCTGTGGCAAAACCACACTGCTGCGCTTTATCGGCGGTCAGCTGCGACCGGACAGCGGCGAGGTCTGGGTGGATGGTCAGAATGTGCCGGCACTTTCGCGCGATGACCTCTTTAAGCTACGCGCCCGCATGGGCATGCTCTTTCAGTCCGGCGCATTGTTCAGTGATCTCACCGTACACGAAAATGTGGCGTTCCCGCTGCGCGCGCACACTCAACTGAGTGAAAGCCTGATTCACGATATTGTCTTGATGAAATTGGAGTCTGTTGGTCTGCGGGGTGCGGAGCAGCTGATGCCTGCGGAGCTATCCGGTGGCATGGCTCGCCGTGCGGCGCTGGCACGCGCGATTGCGCTTGACCCGCATTTGATCATGTACGACGAGCCTTTTGCCGGCCAAGATCCCATGGTTATGGGTGTGCTGGTGCGACTCATTCGTACTCTGCGTGAGGCGCTCGATTTGACCTCCGTGATCGTCTCGCATGATGTCTCGGAAACCCTGTCGATTGCAGACTACATTTACGTATTGGCCAATGGTGCCGTCGTGGGAGAAGGCACGCCGGATCAACTGCGCGCATCGGAGTCGCCCTTTATTCAGCAGTTCCTCAACGGCAGCGCAGAAGGCCCCGTGCGCTTTCAATATTCATCGCAGCCTTGGGCTGACGTGCTGGGAGCTTGAGATGCTGACGCGTGTGCAGGCACTGGGTGCTCGTGGTTTAGATGTGGTGAGAACAATCGGCGCTGCGTCCGTCTTTCTTTGGCAGGCGTTGGTGTGCTGGCCGCGCTGGCGCTTAGCCATACCGTTATTAATTCAGCAAATCTACGCCGTGGGCGTGTTGTCCTTGGTCATCATTATCGTGTCGGGTTTGTTTATTGGCATGGTGCTGGGCTTGCAGGGCTACAACATCTTAATTACTTACGGCAGTGAGCAAGCGCTGGGTACGTTGGTGTCACTGACCTTGACCCGTGAGCTTGGGCCGGTGGTTACCGCGTTGCTTTTTGCGGGTCGCGCGGGATCGGCGCTGACCGCGGAGATTGGCCTGATGAAAGCCACCGAGCAGCTGTCCAGTATGGAAATGATCGGTGTCGACCCTCTTCGTCGCATCATTGCACCACGCTTCTGGGCCGGTGTGCTGACCATGCCCATGTTGGCCACTATTTTCACGGCGGTGGGCATCCTCGGCGGACGCTTGGTCGGCGTGGACTGGCTGGGCATTTTTGAAGGCTCCTACTGGGCCAATATGCAGCAGTCGGTTGAGTTTATTGATGACGTGTTGAATGGCTTAATCAAGGCCTTGGCCTTCGGTATTGCTGTGACCTGGATTGCTGTCTTCCAGGGTTACGATTGCGAGCCCACCAGCGAGGGCATTTCACGTGCCACGACGCGTACGGTGGTTTATGGATCTTTAGCGGTGTTGGCACTGGATTTCATCCTCACCGCTGTCATGTTTGGAGGCGTCTGATGCGCATTAAATCCCTAGAGTTGCTGGTGGGTGCTTTTTTACTACTGGCGTTTGGCGCGCTGATGTTTCTGGCCATTCAAGTCAGCGGCCTGTCCGGCGAGACCAGCAAAGAGTCGTACCGTGTGCATGCGCTATTTCAGAATGTGGGCGGCCTCACCGAGCGCGCCAAAGTCACTATTGCTGGCGTGAGTGTCGGTCGCGTCGAGTCCATCACTTTGGATGCTAAGACGCAGCAGGCCCGCGTTGAGATGGCCATTAATAGTGAAGTCAATGACATCAGCACCGATGCGGTTGCCGCTATTTTGACTTCCGGCCTGCTCGGCGAGAAATACATTGGTTTGACGCCCGGTGCCGACGACACGTTTTTGAAAGAAGGTAGTCGTATTGAGCAAACGCAATCGTCCTTAGTGCTGGAAGATTTGATTGGTAAATTCCTGTTCAATAAAGCCACGGAAGCTCCAAAGGCAGCGCCAGAAGCGTCAGCCGATTCGGCAGATGCAGCGTTTTAATGCCTGAAGTTACTTAAAGGACTATGTTATGAAGCGTTTAATGGGTTTGATGATTGTTTCCAGTGTGATTGCTGCACCAGCGTTTGCGGCGGTTGCGGTGAATGCCTCTGCATCAGTAGCCGCGGTGGTGAATGCGCCGGAGGCGAACCCGCAAGTCGTTGTGCAAAAATCTATCGACAACCTCGTTGCGCGTATCGTCAAAGAGCGTAAGGCGCTACTGAAGAGCCCGGCTGCGCTGTCGGCACTTGTTGATCAAAACATTACGCCGTTTGTCGATATTCCGGGCATTGCCCGTGGTGTCATGGGGCAGTATTTCCGTCAGGCTAGCCCAGAGCAGCGGGATCGATTTGCCACGACGTTCAAACAGAGCTTGATTCGCACCTACGCCAATGGCTTAGCGGGTTATAACAATCAGAAAATTGTGGTGAAGCCCTACACGCCGGGTGCTGATATGAATCGCGCTCAAGTGGATGTTGAGGTCACGCTGGAGTCCGGCACGATGGTGCCTGTAACCTTCCAGATGGTTCGTGATGGTTCCGGTGTTTGGAAGGCACGCAATTTGATCATTAATGGTTTGAACTTAGGTTTGACCTTCCGCAAACGTTTCGCGGATGTGGTTGAGCAATCGGCTGGCAATTTGGATAAGGCCATTACGGCATGGTCGCCCGATGCAGCAACCATCGATGTGGTAAAGGCCAAATCATGACGGCTGTTGTGTCACGCCTAACAGATGGCAATGGCCTCGTGCTGAGTGGCGCGGTGGATAGCGCGAATGCGGGGCAGTGTGAGGCCGAAGGCTTGGCGCTTATTGCCGATCTGGCCGCCGGCCCCTGCATCTGTGACTTGTCTGGCCTAACCACCGGCAATAGCGTGACGGCAGCGGTGCTCATGTCGTGGCGCCGCGCCGCTGCCAAACGTCAACAGACCTTGACTCTCCGAGCCATTCCCACACGCTTGCATGCGATTCTGCAAGCCAGCAATCTACTCCCTGTTTTTACGCCTACTTAATAACGAGTTCCGATGAACGCTGCCGAAATTCAGTCCCTGCTGACTGCTGCCATTCCTGAAGCACAACACATTGCGGTCACTGGCGATGGCGGTAAATTCACCGTCACGATAGTACATCCGGCGTTTGAAAGCCTCCGACCAGTGGCGAAGCAGCAGCTTGTCTACGCGCCGTTGCAGACGCATATTGCCAGTGGCGCCATTCACGCCGTCAGCATGCAAACCTTGACGCCTGAAGAGTGGCGCAAGATGAAGTTATTCGGCTGATTTTTAAACATTCTTAAGGCGGCGCTTCATGGATAAATTATTGATTACCGGCGGTCGCGCATTAAGCGGCGATGTCCGTATTTCTGGTGCAAAAAATGCGGCATTGCCGCTCTTGGTGGCCCCTCTGTTAGCGGATGGCATTGTGCACATTGGCAATGTGCCTCATCTGCAAGACGTCACCACGATTCTGCAAGTCTTGGGTTGCATGGGCGTTACCGTGACCATGCACGATAATAATCAAGTCGAAATTGACGCACGTACGCTCACCAGTGCCGTGGCGCCTTATGAGTTAGTGCGCACGATGCGTGCTTCCATTCTGGTATTGGGCCCCTTGCTGGCGCGTTATGGTGAAGCCACAGTGTCGTTGCCCGGCGGCTGCGCGATTGGTTCGCGTCCGGTGGATCAGCATCTCAAGGCATTGGAAAAGCTCGGCGCAGAAATTCGCGTCGAGAATGGCAACGTCCACGGCAAAGTGAATGGTCGCCTGAAGGGTGCGCACCTCGTGTTCGATATGGTCACAGTCGGCGGCACTGAAAACATTCTAATGGCGGCCACCCTCGCGGAAGGCACCACCATTATCGAGAACGCGGCACGCGAACCCGAAATCGTTAACTTGGCGAATATCTTGATCGCCATGGGTGCGGACATTGAAGGTGCCGGCAGTGATCGCATTGTGGTGCGTGGCGTTGAGGCGCTGCATGGTTGCCAGCACAATGTCATTCCAGACCGAATTGAAACCGGCTCGTATCTTTGCGCTGGTGCCATCACCGGTGGTCGCGTCCGTACCACAGCGGCGGATCCTACTCAGCTTGATGCCGTCTTGTTGAAACTACAGGAAGCGGGTGCGCACATTAATACTGGCGCCGATTGGATTGAGCTGGATATGCAAGGTCGTCGCCCAAAAGCGGTGAGCTTCCGTACGGCCCCTCACCCCGCCTTCCCAACCGATATGCAGGCGCAATTCATGGCGCTGAATACAGTTTCAACGGGCGTCAGCACGATCAGCGAAACCATTTTCGAAAATCGCTTCATGCATGTGCCTGAGCTCAGCCGCTTTGGTGCCAAGATCGCTGTTGATGGCCACACCGCAATCATTACCGGGGTGGAAAAGCTCATGGCGGCTCCTGTGATGGCCACTGACTTACGCGCGTCGATGTCACTGGTCTTGGCGGGTTTGGCTGCCGAAGGCAGCACGGTCATTGATCGTCTCTATCACATGGATCGTGGTTATGAGCGTCTGGAAGAGAAGCTCGTTGGCTTGGGCGCTGACCTGCGTCGCATCTCTTCGCGGAGCGGTCGATGAGCTTGATTATTGCCCTCTCGAAGGGACGTATTCTCAAGGACACCCTGCCCTTGCTCGCCGAAGCCGGCATTGAGTTGCTGGAAGATCCGGACAAGAGCCGCAAGCTGATTTTCCCCACCACACAAGAGGGCGTGCAGATCGTTATCTTGCGCGCCACCGATGTGCCCACCTTCGTGCAAAATGGCGCGGCAGATATCGGTGTGGCGGGTAAAGATGTGCTGGTAGAGCATGGCGCAGAAGGTATGTACGAGCTTGTCGACTTGCAGATCGCCCGCTGCCGCCTCATGGTAGCTGGCAAGGTCGGCGCGACGAAACCGGCTAGGCGTATGCGTGTGGCCACCAAGTTCGTCAACGTCGCCAAGCGCTATTATGCCGAGCAGGGCGAGCAAGTCGAAATCATTAAGCTGTATGGTTCGATGGAGTTGGCGCCGATCATGGACCTCGCGGACCGCATCGTGGACGTGGTGGACACTGGTAAGACGCTGAAAGAAAACGGCCTAGAAGCCCTAGAATTAATTATGCCGGTGAGCTCGCGATTGATCGTGAACAAAACGGCGATGAAACTGAAACAAGCTAGAATTCAACCTTTGGTCGATCAACTTCAGGCTGCGGTAACCCGCCGAGAAGTTGCCCACGCCTAAGACCACCGTCGGCCCCGTCGTGACGATGCCGGGCCGTGGGTCCGGCAGAATACGATGAGGAACGACATGTCGGTAATGCAACGCTTCAATAGCCAAGATGCTGATTTTGGTCGCACGCTGGATCAACTGCTGGCGTGGGAAGGCGTCTCCGACGCAGCCGTGCAAGCCACCGTCAATGAGGTGATCGCCCGTGTTCGTCGCGAGGGCGATGCCGCTGTCGTCGATTACACCAATCGTTTTGATCACGTCGCGGTGGCCGATATGGCTGCGCTCAGCATTCCATTGCCACGCTTACAGGCAGCCTATAACGGCTTGCCACCTGAGCAGCAGCAGGCGCTGACCATCGCTGCCGATCGCATTCGCCGTTATCACGTGCACCAACGCCAGGGCTCCTGGCAATACACCGAGGCAGACGGCACAGTGCTTGGGCAGCAAGTCATGCCACTGGATCGCGTTGGGATTTATGTGCCAGGCGGCAAGGCCTCTTACCCCTCATCGGTGCTGATGAACGCCATCCCTGCGAAAGTGGCCGGTGTTGCGGAAGTCGTGATGTGTGTGCCTACGCCGCGTGGCGAAGTGAATGAGTTGGTGCTGGCCGCCGCCTGGATCGCCGGTGTTGATCAGGTATTTACCATTGGCGGTGCGCAAGCCGTTGCAGCCTTAGCTTATGGCACGGAGTCCGTGCCGCGCGTGGATAAGATTGTTGGCCCGGGCAATATTTATGTTGCTACAGCCAAGCGTCAGGTATTTGGTCAAGTTGGTATCGACATGATTGCGGGGCCGTCGGAAATTTTGATTTATTGCGACGGCAAAACCGACCCGGCTTGGATCGCCATGGATCTTTTTTCGCAGGCCGAACATGACGAACAGGCGCAGTCGATTTTGCTCAGCGCCGATGCCGACTTCCTTGATGCCGTTGCTGCTGAAGTTGAGCGGCTATTGCCGACCCTTGAGCGCGAGGGCATCGCACGTATTTCGCTGACAGAACGAGGCGCGCTCATCCAAGTCCGTGATGAGGCCGATGCCTTAGCGCTCATTAACCGGATTGCGCCGGAACATCTCGAACTTTCCGTGGCTAATCCGGAAGCGCTGCTGCCGGAGATCCGCCATGCCGGGGCTATTTTCATGGGGCGCTTTACCCCGGAAGCGTTGGGTGACTACTGTGCTGGCCCTAACCACGTCTTACCGACCTCTGGGACGGCACGCTTTTCTTCACCACTGGGTGTGTACGACTTCCAAAAGCGCAGCAGCTTGATTGGCTGCTCGGCTGCCGGAGCGTCCACCTTGGCCAAGGTGGCGTCCGTGCTGGCGCGTGGCGAAGGCCTGACGGCCCACGCGCGTTCCGCCGAGTATCGTTTATTGCCGGATGATGCGGAGGTGAAGTCGTGAGCCGCTTTTGGAGCCCCTTCGTACGTGATCTCGTCCCATATGTGCCGGGTGAGCAGCCAAAAATTGCCAATTTGGTGAAGCTCAATACTAACGAGCATCCCTTTGGGCCATCGCCACGCGCCTTAGCGGCCATGCAGGCCGCCGTCGGCGACGACTTACGTTTATACCCGGACCCTAATGCCGATCAGCTGAAAAGCACCATCGCAGACTATTTTGATCTGGCGAGTCAGGGCGGAGATAAGTCCTGGGTCTTTGTGGGTAATGGGTCGGATGAGGTCCTTGCGCATGCCTTTCATGGCCTGTTTCAGCACGATAAGCCGTTGCTGTTTCCAGACATCACGTATAGTTTTTATAAGGTCTATGCGGGTCTGTATCACATCGCCTATGAAACGGTGGCCTTAAACCCTCAGTTCCAGATTGACCCCACGGACTATGCCCGCCCGAACGGCGGCGTGATTTTTCCTAACCCGAATGCCCCCACAGGTTGCTTATTACCTTTGCTCGCGATTGAGCAAATCCTGCAAGCGAACCCAGAGGTTGTTGTGCTGGTTGATGAGGCCTATATCGACTTCGGTGGTGAGAGTGCGGTGAGCCTGGTCGGGCGCTACGACAATTTATTGGTCACGCAGACGCTTTCAAAATCGCGGGCTTTAGCTGGCCTGCGTGTGGGTCTGGCTGTGGGTCAGCCACATTTGATTGAAGCACTGGAGCGCATCAAAAACAGTTTTAACTCGTATCCCTTGGGGCGAGTGGCGCTGGCGGGTGCACAAGCCGCGTTTGAAGATAAGTCTCACTTTGAAGCGATGCAGCAAATGGTCATCATGCAGCGTGACTCGCTTGAATTGAAACTTCAGCGATTGGGCTTTGATGTGCTGCCTTCGGGCGCGAACTTTGTATTTGCACGCCACCCTAACCATCGTGGCGCTGATTTGGCTCAGGCTTTGCGCGAGCAGGCGGTATTGGTGCGGCACTTTAAGCTGCCGCGAATCGAAGACTTCTTGCGCATTACGATAGGCACGCCCGATCAGCATCGGGCGCTCTTGTCGGCGTTAGAGACGATTCTGGCTTAACGTCTCATTGCTCTCGGCTGCGCTGCTTGGGGCGCTCACCCATAGTGACCTTAAGTGTGCGCAGCTTGCCTTCGCGCAAGACATCAATGTCGGCGGTGGTATTGGGCTTGAGTCCGGCAATCTGCCGAATCACTTGGTCGGCGCTAATGACTTTTTCGCCCATCACTTTCTTCAGCTCATCCCCAGCTTGCAGGCCACCTTTATCGCCGGGTCCATTCGGCATCACCCCGGCAATAATAATGGGCTGAGGGTTTTGCGCTGTGCCCATGTCTGCACTGCCGGCGATCTCAATGCCTAACCAGCCGCGCACCACATGGCCTTGGCGGATGATGTCTTGCATGACCTGTTTAGCTAAAGGGGCGGGTATGGCAAAGCCAATGCCCATGCTGCCGCCTGAGCGTGAGTAAATCGCCGTATTTACGCCCAAGAGATTGCCGCTGACATCCACTAAAGCGCCACCGGAGTTGCCGGGATTGATGGCGGCATCGGTTTGAATAAAGTCCTCATAGGTATTAATACCCAGACCACTACGGCCGATGGCAGAGATAATGCCTTGGGTTACCGTTTGCCCCACGCCAAACGGGTTGCCAATAGCCAGCACCACATCGCCCACGGCACTTGCCGATGTTTTGAACGGTAATACCGGCAGCTTATCGAGCTCAATTTTCAGTACGGCCAAATCCGTGTCGGGGTCGGTGCCAATGACTTTGGCGCTGACCTCTCGGCCGTCCCTGAGTGCAACAACAATGCTGTCGGCACTGGCAACGACATGATCATTGGTCAGGATATAGCCATCACTCGACACAATCACACCTGAGCCCAGGCTAGATGCCGTTCTTTCGCGCGGGATTTGTTCGCCGTGAAAACGAAACCACGGATGCTCGAGCAGCGGATGCGCCAGCGTTCTGACTTTTTGTGTGGTGTAAATGTTCACCACGGCAGGTGCGGCACGATTCACAGCGGGGGCATAGGAAATAGGGCCCGAGCTTGCTGCCGTATGACTGGGCAGGGCAAACTCTTGTGCCAGCCGAGGATCGTTCGGCGCGACGCGGCTAGGCCAGCTATCATGCCAAGAGATATAGCCGACGACACCCGCAAGCGCGAGCCAAGGTAGGGCGTTTGCCACACGCATATCAACACTCCTGTAGAGCCTGAGGTTTTGCTCAGGTGAAAAACACTGAATTCAATATGGGGCTGCACTGGGTTACTAACAAGTGGGCAGCACAGAGGTTAATGATGCAACTTAACGCGTTTGTACGAGCACTCGATGACCAACTTCAAGCGAAGAAGTTTCATGATTACTGCCCTAATGGTTTGCAAGTCGAGGGGCGAGCTGAGGTTAATCGAATTGTTACGGGGGTGACGGCTAGCGAAGCCTTGATTGATGCCGCCATCGCGTTTAATGCTGATGCGATTTTGGTGCATCACGGATACTTCTGGAAAGGTGAGCGCCCTGAAGTCACCGGCATGAAGCGTCGTCGTTTAGCGAAGTTGTTAGCGCATGACATTTCGCTGCTGGCCTATCATTTGCCGCTGGATGCACATCCCGTGCTGGGTAATAACGCGCAACTTGCCTTGCGCCTTGGGCTGCTCAGAAATGGCCCGCTCTTTCCCGATGATGCCCGTGCCGTAGGTGATGTCGGTGAGCTTGCTAGCCCGCTGTCGGCGACGGATTTCTCCGCGCACATCGAGCGCGTGTTGCAACGAAAGCCCTTACATATTGCGGGCAGTGATAAACCCATTTCGCGTGTTGCGTGGTGTACCGGCGGGGCGCAGGGCTTTATTGATCAAGCCATTGCCCTGGGTGTTGACGCTTACTTAAGTGGCGAAATATCTGAACAAACAGTGCATGCGGCGAGAGAGTCCGGCTTGCATTATTGGGCGTTGGGTCATCATGCCAGTGAGCGTTACGGCGTTCAGGCCTTAGGCGATTGGTGTGCGAAAGAGTTGGGGCTCACCCACCAATTTATCGATATCGATAACCCGGCTTAAGGTTGCAGGCGGCTGCGTTGCCAGTGACCTTTGCCATCCGGTAAATACAGCACGCGATCATGCAGGCGACTGGGTCGGCCCTGCCAAAACTCCAGACGATCAGGGGTGAGGCCATAGCCGCCCCAATGCGGTGGTCGTGGCACATCGATGGGGTATTGCTCCCTCAACGATTGCTCCCGGGTACGCAATGCGTCGGGGTGTGTCAGTGGCTGGCTTTGTGCAGAGGCCCAAGCGCCAATCCGGCTGGCGTAAGGGCGCGATGCGAAGTACTGATCAGAGGCACTGGCACTCAGCGGTGCAATGCGTCCCTCCACGCGAATTTGACGCTCTAATTCGGGCCAGAAAAAGGTCACCGCGGCGAAGGGGCTCTCTGCCAGCTCCTGACCTTTTCGGCTCAGGTAGTTCGTAAAGAAACACAGTTGCCCGTCGTCTACGCCTTTAAGTAAAACGATGCGCGAACTCGGGCGACCTTCTGGGCTCACAGTCGCCAAATTCATGGCGGTGGCTTCCTGTACAGAAGCGCTCAGTGCTTCATTTAGCCACGCTTGAAGCTGTATGAGCGGATCTGCATGACAATCCTCTGGGCTTAGGCCGCGTAAGCCATAATCAAGTCGGATGTCGGCTAAATTCGTTGAGGTCATTCGGGAGATCCTGAGAGCAAAGCAGTGGTTTCGGGTGAATTAAAGAAACTCTCGAGGTGTTCAGCAATACGACGTTCGAAATAACCTGACTCCACCCAGGCATTTACCAGCGGCGTGCCCACGGCAACCACTTCACGTACGATCTGTTTGCGCGTAATCCCTAGGCTCAGCAAAACGTCCATGGCCTTTTGGTCGCCCGCGTGCGCATACCAGCCTTTAATCAGATAGGCCACTTGCTGGCGCATGAAATCGGTCTGTCGAATCTGATTCCAAAACACCATCGCCATGTAGCTCAGGCCTTCAATTTCTAGATGACGGCTGGCTTGACCCAGCTCAAAAGCTTCGAGGTGTGGCCACAACTGATCGGCAAAGGCGCGCAGTTGATCTTCATTCAGCGCTTTGCTTACTAAGCTCTCGCTGAAGGCAGCAGTCGACTTCACATTCGCTTGCAGATATTTCTTCAGCGTGGCTGCCATGGTCTGCTCAAGATTTCCGATCTTGCCCATCATGCCTTTGCCAGCCTTCAGCAGCGAAGACATGCCGGGCACGTTCCGAGACAGGGGGTTCTCTGTGAGTAGGTAATCTTGGATGGCATGAAAGAGCAAATCAGACAGCATGCGATGGTAAATCGGGCTACCCAAGACCGAATGAATGACTTCACTCCGCAGCGCCGGGCGGGACACAAGGCGTTCCACCATAAAGTCGTAAATTTGGCGGTTGATCAGCTGGCGCATGGGCATTTGCTGATGATTAGGGTTGTTAAGCCCCATCTCCACTAACATTACCGCTTGTTGGCGAAGCGCTTCCGTAGGCTCGTAGCCCAAAATATTGCGCCCAATCCAGCCAGCAATGACCTCTTCGCTAAACAACTGGCGAACTGAAATGCGCTCGAGCAAGTCGCAGTAGGCGTTAGCCTCATTTTGCAAGTGCCCACTGAGTGCATCGCCCGAAAGCTCCTTTAAAACAAATTGGAGTTGAGCGTTCATAAGTTGTTGAGCGATGGGATGCATGGTGTACTCCGAGAACAGCAAACTGATGCGCAACATAACGGGTTGAACCAGCAAAATCCATGCTGAAACACTGACCGAGGTCAACGAATGGTTGACCTTAGGCGTCCTTTTTGAAATAACATGATCCATTCAGCACGGAATGCTGCATTTATTCACGATAAAAATGAGTTCAGCCGCATGATTCAACTTTGGCTTGGGCGCTTATTGCTTGCCTTCACATTATTCAGCACCGGTGCAATAGCAGCCCCTTTTGCCTATTTTACGGATAAAGACCCAGCAGACTCTTTGCGCGTGGCTGTGCCACCGGCAGCGGCAGACGATATGGCCATGATGGCGCTGACACTGATGGGCACTCCTTATAAGTTTGGTGGCACATCGCCCGAGTCCGGCTTTGATTGCAGCGGCCTCGTGCAGTACATCTATCGCGACATCAGTACGGTTACGCTGCCAAGAACAGCCGCTGAAATGGCTAATTTGGCGGGGCGAGATGTAACAACCCGCGAGCTGGTTGTTGGGGATTTACTGTTTTTCCGCTTAGGTAAGTCGTCCCGCATTAATCATGTGGGTGTGTACATTGGTGAAGATCGTTTTGTGCATGCGCCACGAACGGGCAAGAATGTGCAGATCGATAAGCTCGATAACCGTTACTGGATGCGTTATTACGACAGGGCTCGGCGACTGTTTACCGACGACGGTAACTTGCACTCCTACGTGAACACGCCAACGAATCAGCGTGTTCAGTAAGTCAGCGCTATGTGTTGCGTTTGCGCCAGAGCACTTCCTGTCCACCGCCTTCTCGTGCGAGCTGTCGAGCCAGCACAAAGCAGTAGTCAGACAAGCGATTTAAGTACTGCAGCGCTAACGGATTAATGCTCTCCACCTGACTCAGCGTGAACGTGCGCCGTTCAGCTCGGCGACAAATGGTCCGCACCACATGGGCCTGAGCGGCCGGCAACGAGCCGCCTGGCAGGATGAAATCCTTCAACGCGGGCAAGTCAGCATTAATGGCATCGATCGCCGTTTCCAGTCGCTCAATGTAGGCCTGCGTCACCAGCGTATAGCCTGGAATACACAACTCGCCACCCACATCGAACAAGTCATGCTGGATATGCTCCAGCATGACCTGCGCCTCATGTTCTGCCGTCAACCCTGCACGCAGTAAGCCCACCTGAGCGTTGGTTTCATCCACCGTGCCATAGGCCTCGACGCGAATGGCATCCTTGCTAACGCGGGTGCCATCGCCTAGCCCCGTGCTGCCATCATCGCCTGTGCGGGTATAGATTTTGGAAAGGCGGTTGCCCATGAGGATGATCCTGCTTAGAACGAGTAGCGTGCGGTGACATAGCCGCTGCGATCGGCCGTATTAAAACCGATCACTTGAGCATATTGCTTGTCCGTCACATTGTCGGCACGAAGGCCCAATGTCAGTTGGGGCGTTGCTTTCCACTGGCCGAGCAAATTGACGAGGGTATAGCCGGGTACGCGCTCGATGCCAGAGTTGCCAAAGTCTTTAGCATGACTACGTGCAATCACTTCCGTGCCCACGCTCCAGCGTGAGCTTGGCTGCAGCATAAACAGTCCATTAAGTCCGCCACGCGGGCGGCGGAGCAGGTCGTCACCATTATCATCTTTGGCTTTTAAACTATTGGCATTGATTTGGTAGTTAAAGATGCCGTGTTTACCCTGTGCCGTGAGTTCAACTCCTTTAATGCGTGCACGATTGAGGTTGATGTAGTTGTTGGGGAAGGCAAAATCATTGGTGATCAGACCACGAATTTCGTTGTCATAAACATTCGTAGTGAGGGTGTGCTGCTGGGCGACTTGCCAGCGAAGACCTAGTTCACGTTGCTTGGATTTTTCAGGTTGAAGCGCTGGGTTACCAACAAAGCAAGGGCCAAAGTCATCAAAATCAAAATCGCCATCTTCTTCACAGAAGCCATTAAAGCCCAATGAAAATAATTGTTCGGCGGTTGGGGCTTTGAATGCAGAGGCCACAGTGCCATAAGCGCGCAAGCTATTGGCCACAGGATAGGTCAGTGTTAGGCTGCCGGTATTATGCCCACCAAAGCGCTCATGCTCATCGCGGCGTGCACTGGCATTAATACCTAACTTCTGAAGCGTGGACTCAATCGTGACAAAGCCACCATGACTTTGAATGGTTTTGTCGTAACCAAAATCGCCTGTATTGATCTCTTCCTGCTGATAGTCAATGCCAGCAATGAGGTTGCCAGCCTTGCCCAAGTTGACTTGGGTTACCCAAGAACCTTGCAAGCGGCTAGCGTCTAATGTGTTGTCGCGCTCAACGCGGTTGTAGCCTAGCTCGAGGGTTTGCTGCCAATTCGCCGTGGTGGCGTGACTGAAGGCGACGCGAGCATTGCTGAGTTGTTCGTCCGAGAGGCCTTGGTCGAACTCAACCTGACGATCTTGATAAATAGCATTGAATTGCAACATGGATTTTTCACCCAGTTGCTTGCCGGCATTAATTTGTGCGCTTTTGCTGTGTTGGCCATCGCGATCTTGGTTGGATGGTGCCTTGCGTGCAGAGAAGCCGTCGAGATCTGCATAGCTGGACGTTAGTGACAAATAGTCAAGGTCCTTGCTAATGCCTACACCGGCTTGAAGCTCTTGCGTCTTAAAGCTACCCGCTTTAATAGCGACAAAGTTGCGACTGGTCTTGCGCGTGAAAATCTGGATGACGCCACCAATGGCATCGGAGCCGTATTGAGCACTACGTGCTCCACGTACGATTTCGATGCGATCAATATCTTCTGGGCGAAGCAAGGAGAAATCAAAGCGCCCATCGTTGGCAGTGTTTGCGCGCACGCCATCAATCAATACCAAAACATGATTGGAATTAGTGCCACGCATAAATACTGAAGTGGATGCGCCGGGAGCGCCATTTGACGCGACATCAATGCCACCTGCCAAGGATAGAAGCTGTGCGAGAGAAACCGACTGGCGGGCTTCAATGTCCTCGCGAGTGATGACGGTTGTACTGGCAGAAATTTCCGAGGTGTTTTCAGCAGCACGACTGGCTGTCACCACGACTTCGTTTAGGGCCGAAGTGGTGTCTGTAGCGTGGGCAGATACGGAGATGGCTAGTGCCACGGGTGCTAAGGCGAAAGGTAAAAACTTCATCTGTCATGTCTCAATGCTGTCTGCATCCCCGCAAACAGTCGTTCGGGAAATGCCAGCACGAAGACTGCGCCTGCCCTAAAGGCAAGCACATGCTCCGGAATGAGCGCCCACCGCGCTGGCCGTATGTACTTGAGCCGGTCTCCGGGCTGACTGGCGGGCTAGTTGCCTCAGGTGCTCGCCTTCCCATCAAAAGACAGTGGCGGATGAGCACGTTTACCAGGGTCACCGTTGCGGGGGCAGCGTTGGGCTTTCACCAACTTCCCGTCTGCACATAGGCAGACCAGCGTTTAAGCTGGACACTCAAGAACGGTGAAATTGTGGCGATTTGCTAAAGGAATGTCCAATACACAAACTCAACAAAGGTCGAATTGCGCAGCGCTTTATAGGTCTAAAATGCTTTTTAATTGAACAACTTGTTGCAAATTTGTGTTGCCTTCTTGCGTGATGCGCGTGAAAAGTTTAAAAGATAAGTCTGCTTTTTAATTTACACAAAAACAACAATTAAGGGTGCGCTATGCTGCAGCGAAATCTCTCTTCCATAACGCCTAGTCTTTGCACACATCAATTTGCTCCTCGCCAGTTATCACTCGCTATTGCTCTAGCCGCCATGCTCCCCATAGCTCACGCGGGCTCTGTGGACTTTGCAGACGGGGAGGGCAAGATTACCTTTGACTCAACTTTCTCCGCCGGTGTGTCTGTGCGAACACAAGATCCGGACAAGCGTATTGTGGGCATTGTGAATGGCGGTACTTCGCGTAGCGTCAATGAAGACAATGGCAACTTGAACTATGAGAAGGGTGAGGTTTTTTCGGGCGTACTGAAGGGTAGCCACGATTTTGATATCTCCTACGGCGATACAGGCTTTTTTGCTCGCTTTGGCTATTTCACTGACATCGCAGCGGCCAATAAAGATTTCGGTTTCCGCTTAAGCAGCCCTGAATTCAGTGGCGAAGCCGCGACTGAGCGTGATCTGGGTATCATTCCGCATAAGCGCTTAGATTTTGATGCGGAATTGTTTGACGCCTATTTCCGTACGCAGTTCGACATCGCTGGTAAGACCATGAATATCCGCTTGGGTCGTCAAGTGTTGAGTTGGGGTGAAAGCACGCTGATTCAGGGGGGCATTAACGTCATCAACCCGGTGGATTTGACGCGCCTACGTACGCCGGGAGCTGAGCTGAAAGAAGCCTTTATTCCAGTTCCTCTGCTGTATATCTCACAGCAAATAACCGACAACATTTCGCTGGAATTGTTTAATCAGTTCAAGTTTGAGCCGTTCCGAATTGATCCGCTGGGAACATTCTTCAGCTCGACTGACGTATTCAGCCCGGGCGGCACGCAAAGCTTCACCGGCTTTGGACGCACGCCAGATAATGCTCACGGCAGTGCTGCTATAGAGAATTCTACTATTCCGCGCGGTCCAGATCGCTATGCGCGTGATGATGGTCAGTTTGGCGGTGCTTTGCGCTTTTTCTTGCCGTGGTTCAATAACTCTGAAATGGCGCTCTACGGTATTAATTACCACTCACGCTTGCCGTTAGCGAGCCTCCTGCAAGCTCCGTGTAAGAATCCGCCGCCGGGCGGGGCGCTGAATTGTGTGCCAAGTCAGCGAGACGCTACTAAAGCCAGTGTTTTTGCAGAATATCCTGAAGATATTCAACTTTTTGGTGTCAGTATGAATACCCCGGGACCCTTTGGGATTGCTCTGCAGGGTGAATATTCCTATCGCCCCAATCTGCCTGTTCAGCTAGCCACGGTGGAGCTAACCTTGGCTGCTCTCGGCTTGCCAAACCAAGCCGGTTTTGGGAGCGATGTGCCTTCGGACTCTAATGGTGCGGCTAAAGGGCCTGGCGAAAAGATCACAGGCTTTAAGCGGGTAGAAGCGCATCAGGTGCAGTTCACGGGTACAAAATCTATTCCCAATTTACTCGGTGCTGAGCAAGTTATTTTGCTGGCAGAAGCGGCCTACTTTTTTCAGGATCTGCCAGATAACTTGAAGTTTGCGGGTCCAGCTACGTATTTACCCTCCGCTCAGAATCGGGTGTTACTGAATTATCCAACCCCGTTGGTTGCGAATGGCGCTGTGCAGCCGGGTGACGAGGGCTATGCCACTAAGTCATCCTTTGGCTATCGTTTAATTTCTCGTTTTGAGTACACCGATGCATTTGCCGGCGTGAACCTTTTGCCTCGTATTGTTTTTTCTCACGACGTGAAAGGGGTCAGCCAGTTCTTCACGGAAGATGTGAAGGCTGTTTCACTGGGCTTAAACGGCACCTATAACCAAGCTTGGAACTTTGACATCGCGTACACCAACTTCTTTGGTGGCCGTGTCTTTAAGGGTGTCGACTGCACTGTTGGGCTTACCAGCTCAGTCGGCCCACTCACAGGGATTCCCGGGTTGCCCGTAGCAACTGGGGATCAATTGTGTTCGCTGCCAACTGGCCCCACAGCGCTGCCGAGTGGTCAATCCAAAGAGTTCGAAAGTATCGCCAACCCAAGCATCGATCGTGACTTTGTTGCGGCCAGCTTGAGCTATTCATTCTAATTAAAACAACGTGGAGTTTTCTATGAACCTCAAACCCCTCCTGTTAACAGCTGCCATGATGGCGCTCAGTGCAAATGCACTGGCCGCTGTTTCTGGCGCTGAAGCCGCGCGTCTGGGTGCGGATCTGACCCCAATGGGTGCAGAGAAGGCCGGCAATGCTGCAGGTACGATTCCTGCGTGGACGGGTGGTATCACCACGCCGGTGGCTGGATTCAAGCCCGGTGGCCATTACCCCGATCCCTATCCCGGCGATAAGCCAAAGTTTGAAATTTCGGCGGGCAACATGGCGCAATACGCGGCCAATTTGACCCCGGGCCAACAGGCTTTGTTGAAGAAATACCCAACGTGGAAAATGAAGGTGTACCCGACTCAACGTAGCGCGGGTTACCCGAAAGCCATTTACGATGCGTCCAAAGCGAACGCAACGCGTGTGAACTTGGTCAGTGGTGGTAATGGCTTCACCGGCACTTCGGTTGGCGTGCCTTTCCCCATTCCAAAAACAGGTGTTGAGCCGATTTGGAACCACATTGTGGCTTATCGTGGCGATACCTTTGATATCAACACCACGCAGGTGGCTGTGACTCGCGAAGGCGATTACACCCCTGTGCGTTTCGAGTACTCCTACGACTTCCATTACAACAACTTGAAGAAGTCGGAAGCACAGCGCGAAAAGAACAAGGTCACTAACTTCATGCAGACCGTTACAGCGCCAGCGCGTTTGGCTGGCCAGATTCTGCTCGTGCATGAATACGCTGACCAAATTGCTAACCCTCGTTCGGCATGGACATACAACCCAGGCCAGCGTCGTGTTCGTTTGGCGCCCAACGTGGCCTATGACAACCCCGGTGTGGCTGCCGATGGTCTGCGTACTAACGATGACTTCACCCTGTTCAACGGTGCGACCGATCGTTACGACTGGAAGCTGGTGGGTAAGAAAGAAATCTATGTTCCATACAACAGCTATCGCCTAAACAGCGGCAAACTGAAAATTGCTGACATCGTGCGTCCTGGCCACATCAACCCAGAGCATGCTCGTTATGAGCTTCATCGTGTTTGGGTGGTGGATGCCACGCTGAAGTCGGGCACGAGCCATATCTACCATCGTCGTACTTTCTACATCGATGAAGATTCTTGGAACATCCTGGCAGTGGACAAGTACGATGCTCGCGGCCAACTCTGGCGTGTGGCTGAGCAGCATTCGCAACAGTTCTACGACATTCCAGGTATTGGCCCAGGCGTGGAAGTGCATCACGATCTGCAGTCCGGCCGATTCCTGGCCATGGGTATGACCAACGAAGAGTCCACGGTATATGTCCGTACCAACCGCGATGCCTCCGACTTCTCTCCGTCGAGCTTGCGCGGTGCTGGCACCCGTTGAACCTTAAAATAAAAGAGTAGATCACTATGTCGAAAGCGGTTCCGGCACTGTTTCTGGCTTTTGTAGCCGTCATTCTGAGCTATGCCTTTGCGCATCGCACAGGTGAGCCTAAGCCAGCCACTGAGGTGCGCATTGAGACCACCATGATCATGTCGGCAGCATCCGTCGGTGATGCGCGCGTGGCTGTTGGTGAGCGTGGGCGAATTTTTCGTCAGGCTAATGCCAAGTCGCCGTGGCTGGCGGTGAAGTCACCTACGGAATCGACGCTGACGCGTGTGCACTTCCTAGATGCGCAACAGGGTCTGGCTGTGGGTCACGATCAGGTGATCTTGCGCACCACAGATGCCGGAAAAACGTGGAAGCAAGTCTTCAGCGATGCGGCTGCAGAAACCCCGATTTTCGACGTAGTGCAACTGGACGCCACTCGTGCTTTTGCGATTGGTGCTTACGGTTTGTTCCTGGAAACTGTAGACGGCGGGGCGACGTGGACGTCCCGTTTTATCTTGCCGGAAGGTGAGGATCGTCATTTGAATGCGATTGCCAAATTGGCCGATGGCACGCTGATGATTGCTGGCGAAGCCGGCACGATCCTGCGCTCAACGGATGCTGGTGCTAACTGGCAGAAGGTGGATTCACCTTATGCCGGTTCCTATTTCGGTGTGCAGCCTTTGGGCGGCACCCAAGTGATCATGTATGGCATGCGTGGCAAGCTCCTACGCAGTGACGACAATGGCGCGTCCTTTGTTGAAGTCGCAGTGCCTATCACCACCTCGCTGTTTGGCTCAACCGTTGCTGCGGATGGGCGTGTGTTGGTGGCTGGACAAAATGGCGAGCTGCTGATCAGCCGCGACAGCGCACAGACCTTTACCAATACCAAGGTTGAGGGTCGCCCCATGTTGTCATCGGTACTGCCAACGGCTACCGGTGCGGATGTGTTTGGCGAAAAAGGCCTGCACGCTGCTGCCACGAACTGATCAGGATTAATGACCATGAAGATGCAAAATTTTGTGCAGTCGTTGTCTGATCTGCTGTTCGGACGACGCAAGTTTTTCCTCGGCTTATTTGCTGCCATTACGGTTCTGCTCGCGATTTCAGCGTCGCAGTTACGCGTGGATGCTGGCTTCGCCAAGATGATTCCGCTTGAACACCCTTACATGAAGACCTTCACCGAATATCAAAAGACATTCGGTGGCGCTAACCGTGTATTGATTGCACTGCGTACCAAAGATGGCCAAGACATCTATAACGCTGAATTTCTGAAGACGCTCAAGGGCGTGACGGATGAAGTGTTCTTCTTGCCGGGCATTGATCGCCCGACGGTCACGTCGTTGTTCACGCCAAACGTGCGTTTTATTGAAGTAGTAGAAGAGGGCTTCTCCGGCGGTAACGTCATTCCGGCCAGCTTCTCTGGCACACCCGAAGACTTGGAGTTGGTGCGCGGAAACGTGCTCAAGTCCGGTCATGTCGGTCGCTTAGTGTCCAACGATTTCAAGGGCGCGATGGTGAGCGCTGAGTTGCTCGAAGTGGACCCCAACACGGGCGAGAAACTCGACTACCAAGCCGTGGCCAAGAAGCTCGAAGCGATTCGTGCCAAGTACGGTAATGACAAGGTCAGCGTCCACATCATCGGTTTTGCCAAGGCTGTAGGTGACATCGCTGAAGGTGCTGCCGGCGTGCTGGTGTTCTTCGTGGTGGCGTTCTTTATCACGGCACTCTTGCTGCTCTGGTACTCCGGCTCGGCCAAGCTCACGGGTCTGGCGCTGATCTGCGCTTTTGTGCCTGTGGTCTGGCTGCTCGGTATCCTGCCGCTGATCGGCTTTGGTATCGATCCGCTATCCATTCTTGTGCCGTTCCTGATCTTCTCCATCGGTGTTAGTCACGCAGTACAGATGACCAATGCGTGGAAAATGGAAGTGGTTGCGGGCTCGGACGGCTTTAGTGCCGCTAAGAGTGCGTTCTCCAACCTGTTTGTTCCGGGCGCAATGGCGCTGTTAGCGAATGCTGTCGGCTTCATGGTGATGATCTACATCGCCATTGATATCGTGCGTGAACTGGCGGTAACCGCGAGCTTGGGCGTGGCGGTCATGATCGTCACCAACAAGATGTTGCTAACCATTCTGCTGTCTTACCTGAAGTTAACTCCTGCGGAAACCGAGAAGCTGCGCAAGCAGGGCGGCGAAGATCGTGGCGAGTGGCTGTGGAAGCGCATTCAGGTATTTGCAACCCCGAAGGCGGCTATTGTTGTGCTGTCGGTGACGGCGGTGCTGCTCGCCGGTGCCGCCATCAAGTCGCGTGACATGAAGACTGGCGACCTCGGTAAGGGTATTCCCGAACTGCGTGATGACTCGGTGTATAATCAAGACATCAATGCCATTGTTAACAGCTTCTCGATTGGCGTGGATCTGCTCTCGGTCATTGTGCAGGGCAAGAATATCGATGGTGCCTGTACAGACTTCGAGGTCATGGACGCAGTTGATCGTTTCGAAGCGCACATCAAGAACGTGCATGGTGTGCAGGGCACGATCTCGCTGGCTGGCGCCTCCAAGGTCGTCAATGCGGGCTGGAACGAGGGTAACCCTCGCTGGCGCGTACACTCGCGTAACCGCGATGTGCTGGCTCAAGCAGTAACACCAATCGATACCGGCACCGGCCTGCTCAACACCGACTGTAGCGCCATGCAGGTGCTGATCTTTACTAAGGATCACCAAGGTGAATCGATCACCCACATCATCCAAGAAATTAAGGACTATGTGGCGGCGAACCCGCAGAAGAAGATCGACTTCAAGTTGGCGAGTGGCCCGGTTGGTGTAATGGCTGCGACCAACGAAGCCGTGGATGAAGCCGAAGTCATCATGCTGATTCTGCTCTTCGCCTCGATCAGCTTGCTCTGCTACGCTGAGTTCCGCTCGGTGGCTGCCGTGCTCTGCATCGTTGTGCCGCTGGCGATTGTGGCCGTGCTCTGTAACGCGCTGATGGCGACGCTGGGCATTGGTCTGAAGGTGTCGACGCTGCCCGTGGTTGCCTTGGGTGTGGGCGTGGGCGTGGACTACGGCATCTACCTGTTCGAGCGCATGAAGCACTCGCTGGCCGATGGCGAGTCGCTGCAGGATGCCTTCCATAAAGCCTTGCAACAGCGTGGTACAGCGGCCATGTTTACCGCAGTCACGATGAGCATCTCCGTGGGTACTTGGGCATTCTCGGCACTGAAGTTCCAGGCTGACATGGGTATCCTGCTGGCGTTCCTGTTCATGGTGAACATGCTCGGCGCGATCTTCGTTCTGCCAGCGCTTGCAGCGTTCTTGGTGAAAGACAAAAAGTCCGCCTAAGCGGACATATAAAAGCCCTACGCCTTGTCGAGTTGCTGTTTAGCAGCTTGGGAAGTCGTAGGGCTTTTTTGTGGCTGAAAATCGGGGTGTGAGCTTACGGAGATTCGGGCGTAATGCTGACGCGGGTGTGACCCTGTTGAATAAATCGAAGCCGCTCAGCGGCAGCTCTGGACACGTCAATGACGCGTGAGCGGTGGAAAGGCCCGCGATCATTAATTTTGACGCGCACACTGCGTCCGTTGCGTAAATTTTTCACCATTACATAGCTGCCCAAGGGCAGTGTGCGGTGAGCAGCGGTAAGCGCCAACTTGTTATAGCGCTCACCGCTGGCTGTGCGCTTGCCTTGCATTGAATCGGCATACCATGAGGCTAATCCGACTTCGGGCGAGGCCGACGGTTCTGAGGCCATCATGCCACTGGAGCTGAGTGCGCTCACCCAGAAAACAGCTAACAAGGTGTAACTGGGTGAGTGTCTCATCTTGGTTTTATAGCCCTGGTAAGGTGTATCCCGCGATCTCTTCGCGCAATTTCACTTTTTGCATTTTACCGGTAGCGCCCAGGGGAATGGCATCGACAAAAACGACGTCATCTGGAATTTGCCACTTCGCAATACGGCCTTCGTAGAACTTCAGCAGCTCTTCGCGTGCCACATCGGCCCCTGGCTTCTTTACCACAACCACAATTGGCCGCTCATCCCATTTGGGGTGGCGCATGCCGATGCAGGCGGCCATCGCAATCGCAGGATGCGCCATGGCGATGTTCTCGACATCAATAGAGCTAATCCATTCACCGCCTGACTTGATCACATCTTTACTGCGATCGGTAATGTGCAAATAGCCATCGGCATCGATGGTGGCGACATCGCCGGTGGGGAACCAGCCGTCGATCAGTGGGTCACCGCCTTCGCCTTTGAAGTAGGAGCGCACAATCCACGGGCCGCTGACTAGCAGCTCTCCTTGTGCCTTGCCGTCATGCGGTAATTCACGGCCTTCGTCATCAACGATTTTCATGCTGACACCAAAAACGGGGCGGCCTTGTGTGCAGAGGATTTTGAGTTGTTCATCTGCCGACAGGGACAGGTGCTTGTTTTTGAGCGTGCAGAGCGTGCCCAGTGGAGACATTTCGGTCATGCCCCAAGCATGTAATACGGTGACGCCATAGGTGTCTTTGAACATGCGGATCATGGCAGGTGGGCAAGCCGAGCCGCCAATGACGGTGCGCTGCAAGGTGCTGAAGCGCAAATTGTTCTGCTGTAAGTGGCCGAGCAGCATCTGCCAGACGGTGGGAACACCCGCAGCAAAGGTGACCTTTTCGGCTTCTAGCAGCTCATAGATGGACTTGCCATCGAGGGCGGGCCCTGGAAAGACCAACTTGCAGCCTGTTGCGGCGGCTGTGTAGGGGATGCCCCACGCATTGACGTGGAACATCGGCACTACGGGCAACACGCTGTCTTTCGCGGACAGGCACATCACATCAGGCATGGCGGCTGCGTACGCATGCAGCACACTGGAACGATGGCTGTAGAGCACGCCCTTGGGGTTGCCGGTGGTGCCACTGGTGTAGCACAGGCAGGCAGCGACGCTTTCGTCAAGCTCAGGCCAAGCATAGGTTGTGGCCTCACCCGCGATCCACGATTCGTAGCTGATTAGATTCGGGATGCCGGTGTCGCTGGGCAGTGCATCGGCGTCGCACAGAGCCACCCATTGCCGCACTTTCGGGCAATGGGTGTGGATGGCTTTGAGGATGGGCGCAAACGTGAGGTCGAAGCAGACAACTTCGTCTTCCGCATGATTGATGATCCAAGCGACTTGCTCAGGGTGCAGGCGGGGATTGATGGTATGGAGCACACGGCCACTGCCAGAAACGCCGTAATAAAGCTCAAAGTGGCGGTAACCGTTCCACGCCAAAGTGCCCACTCGCTCGCCAATAGGAACACTCAGGCGATCCAGTGCATTGGCGACTTGGCGAGAGCGCAGCGCGGCATCTGCATAGGTGTATCGGTGTATGTCGCCTTCCACGCGCCGACTGACAATTTCACCATCGCCATGGAAGCGTTCGGCAAAGTCAATGAGTTGCGAAATAAGCAGGGGGCGTTCTTGCATCTGGCCTTGCATGACGGTCTCCGGTCAGTTTTGCGCTGGCAGGAAGCAGCGACGAAATTGTTTTTAGCTGTTCTGGAGTATTGCAAGGACCGCCATGACTGAACAGTCTGCAAAACTCGCTTTAAGCAAAAAGCCCGACACGTGGTCGGGCTTTTTGCAACGTTCAGCGGACTTATTAAAGCGCTTAGAACTTCTGCGTGAACTGCAGGCCATACACGCTGGCGCGGTTGTGGAAGTCGGCAGAGTAGGCTGGGGTGCGCACCTCTGCAGTTTCTTCATCTACATAAGTATAGGAGGCGTCAATTGTCTGTGACGGGCTGAGCTTGTAGCCTGCACCAATGCTTGCGATACGACGATCTGCGCTAGGCAGACGAACACCGCGATCTGCTGGTGCAACCGGGGAGTTATCGTAGGCCAGGCCGGCACGAAGTTCGATTTTTTCGCAATGTTGATGGGTAATGCCAACTGAGTAGCCAACGGAGTCTTTCCAATTGAAGGTTTCGACGGTTGTACCAACAAGTGGGTTCGATGTTTGAATGGAAAGCTCCTTCAGGCGGCTCCAGCGAGTCCAAGCAGCACCCGCATGAATGGTGCTTTTGGCATTAAGCTTATGTGTAAGAGCGAGCTCTACACTTTCCGGTGTGGACAGACCGGTCTTTGCTGTGTAAGTGCCAGCACCACCGACTATGGCGCCACCTGGGCCAATCGGAGCGCCTGTTCCAGTCGTTGTCAGTGTGCCGTCGTCAATCTTGTATTTGACCTTGGAGCGATAAACAACACCTACGGATGTGTTTTCATCCAATACGGAGTGAATGCCGAGATTGTAGCCGTAGCCGTAGTCATCGCCTTCGAGGGAGCTCGTGCCGAGCAATGTACCTGGCTGAGCGCCTGGAGCGGGACTGATATCTGGCACAGAGGAGACGTTTTTCGTTAGCAAGGCATCAACACGATTGATGGTCGGGCCGAAACCGACACTGACCTTGTCATTGATACGGTAGCTGAACGCCGGCTGAATTGTGGTGACTTTGACGGAGCTTTTATCGCCGAGATGGCGTCCTGCAAACGTGGATTCGTAATTGGTTTTCAAGCCAAAGCTGCCATACACGCCCAGTCCCCAGGCCCAGCCACCCTTGTCACCCGACGTGAAGTAGCCGGAAGGAATGAAGGTGTGCGGCACCATGTCGCCATCGTTCGTTCCGCCAAACGGAGCGGTAACATTCTTGATCTTCGTCTGCGCATCAATAAACGCGACGGCTTGCGTGAACTGTGCCTGCTTCAGTTGATGCATCGCGGCTGGGTTATTGAAAACGACAGAAGCATCTTGCGCATTCGAGGCACGACCCGCATTAGCAGTGCCCATGGCGGAAACGCTTTGTTCGGAAAGTGAGAAGCCACCGGCTAGTGCGCTTCCTGCAACGCTGGCGGAAAAGATTGCCAGTGCTAGTTGTTTGATTTTCATGGTGTTCCCTCTTTCTTAGTGGTGTGCGTAGCCTATTGATACAAAGCGGCGCACTCGAGGGAAGTTGTATAACGTTTTGTTTATGAATTGTGTCTATCCAGACAGTTGGCTGTCACAAATGACGAACGGCAAGGTTTATCTTGTGCGCTGCTGCAGACGAGGCACTATCCAAGCGAACAGGATCAGCGCGGGTATGACGGCAACCGTGGAGAAAATAAAGAAGCCGCTATAGCTCATGTCGGCCACCATAAAGCCTGAGAAACCACCGACTAATTTGCCCGGTAGCGTGACTAACGAACTGAAAAGGGCATATTGAGTCGCGGTATAATGTTGGTTGACCAAGCTGGAAAGCCACGCCACTGCGGCGGCACCTAAAAACCCTCCGGACAGATTTTCGCCGCCAATCACCGCAACAAAGACATTCACGTTGGCAGGGTACTGAGAGAGTAATAAGTACAGCAGATTACTGATCGCGCCCAATAGCATGGCGACTAGCAAAGTCCTGTGCACGCCCCAGCGAACCACCACGGCGCCCCCCAGAAATGCGCCGGCAATGCCTACCCACACGCCAAACAATTTCGACACGGCCGCAATTTGCGTTTTGCTGAAGCCACAGTCTAAGTAGAAAGGTAGTGCCATGACGCCGAGCATTTGATCGGAGATTTTGAACAGGCCAATAAAGAGCAGCAAGGCTAAGCCTAGGCCGCCGGCATATCGCGAAAAGAAGTCCTTGAAGGGGCCAACGACGCTGTGTGCGAGCGCAGGCCAAAAGGCCTCATGGCTTGCAATCACTGCTGGGCGTTCAGGCTCGCGTGCCCAGAGCGTGACACAGAGGACGAGCGCCACGATCGCTGCCATGAGTTGATAAATAAGCGCCCAGGGCAGGTGGTCCGCTAACAGCAAAGCTAATGCGCCCGATACAAGTAGAGCTAAACGGTATCCTAGGGTATAGGTCGCGGCGAGGGCGCCCTGTTGTTCGGCAGGGGCGATTTCAATGCGATAGGCATCAACCACAACATCTTGTGTGGCGCCAGCAAATCCGGCTACTACCGTAATCATGACGAAGCTGCTGAGCGAGCCCATTGGCGTCACCATACTCATGGCGATCAGGCTTAGGGCGAGCAACAACTGCGCCGCAAATAACCAACTACGCCGCTGGCCAAGGCGGCCTATGAGTGGGAGACGAAAGCGATCCACCAAGGGTGCCCATACAAACTTAAAGGCATAGGCCAGACCGGCCAAGCTGATGAGGCCGATGTCTTCTAGTGAAACGCCACTTTCCTTTAGCCACACCGAAAGTGTGCCGCCGACAAGCAGGAATGGGAGCCCGGATGCGAACCCAAACAAAAATAAGGTCAGTGCGGCAGGCTGGGTGAATGCGTGAAAAAATGAGGTGGAACGGTCGGCTGACATGGCGACTTCTCTGATCGGCTGACGCTACTCTAGCGAGTCCGCCGGTCAACAGCGACCCTATCGGTCGCGACATTGCATTTTTTTATCGATTTGCCCTTGAAGGGCGGTATTCCATCCCCCATTAGTGATGACAAGTCGGTGCATTAAGCCGACACCCCTTTTTTGCAACAAACCTAGGAGGTTCAGATGAAAATTCGTCCTTTGCACGATCGCGTAGTCATTCGTCGCGTTGAAGAAGAAACCAAGACGGCTGGCGGTATTTTGTTGCCGGGTTCGGCCGCAGAAAAGCCATCGCAAGGTGTGGTTGTTGCGGTAGGCAACGGCATTATCAAAGAAAGCGGTGATGTTCGCCCGTTGGACGTGAAAGTGGGCGACAAAGTTCTGTTCGGTCAGTATGCCGGCAGCACCGTTAAGGTCGACGGCGAAGAGCTGTTGATGATGAAAGAATCCGAAATTTTCGCGGTACTCGAAGCCTGAGTGTCGCCGGTGGGCAGGCAAAGCCTGCTCGTGTTGAATGAAACTTATTAGAGGAAAAAGAAAATGGCTGCTAAAGAAGTAAAGTTTGGCGATAGCGCCCGTGCTCGCATGATTGTTGGTGTAAACATCCTGGCTGACGCCGTGAAAGTAACCCTCGGCCCTAAAGGCCGCAATGTGGTGATTGATAAGTCCTTTGGTGCGCCGCACATCACTAAAGACGGCGTGTCCGTGGCCAAAGAAATCGAACTGAAAGACAAGTTCGAAAATATGGGCGCTCAGCTGGTTAAGGAAGTGGCTTCCAAGACGGCCGAAATCGCCGGTGATGGCACCACCACGGCAACCGTGTTGGCTCAGGCTATCCTCAACGAAGGCATGAAGGCTGTTGCTGCCGGCATGAACCCGATGGACCTGAAGCGCGGTATCGACAAAGCCGTTCGCGTAGCCGTGGCCGAGATCAAGAAGAACTCGCAGCCCTGCACCGACACCAAGGCTATTGCTCAGGTCGGCTCCATTTCCGCCAACTCCGACACGACCATTGGCAACCTGATCGCTGAAGCGATGGAGAAGGTTGGCAAGGAAGGCGTCATCACGGTTGAAGAAGGCTCGGGCTTTGAAGACAGCTTGGACACCGTGGAAGGCATGCAGTTCGATCGTGGCTACATCAGCCCTTACTTCGCCAACAAGCAAGACACCATGACCGCTGAGCTGGACAATCCGTTCATCCTGCTCGTGGACAAGAAAATCTCCAACATCCGCGAACTGATTCCGGTGCTGGAAGGCGTAGCCAAGTCGGGCAAGCCGTTGCTGCTGATCGCTGAAGACGTTGAAGGCGAAGCACTCGCGACACTCGTGGTAAACACCATGCGCGGCATCGTGAAGGTGTGTGCCGTGAAGGCGCCAGGCTTTGGCGATCGTCGTAAGGCCATGCTGCAAGACATCGCTATCCTGACCGGTGCAACCGTCATTTCTGAGGAAGTCGGTCTGAGCTTGGAAAACGCTACGCTGAACGATCTGGGCCATGCCAAGAAAGTCATCGTATCGAAAGAAAACACCACTGTTATCGATGGCTCCGGCCAGTCGGATGAAATCGATGCCCGTGTGAAGCAAATTCGCATGCAGATCGAAGAAGCCACATCGGACTACGACAAAGAAAAACTGCAGGAGCGCGTTGCTAAGCTTGCTGGCGGCGTTGCCGTGATTAAGGTTGGCGCAGCCACCGAAATCGAAATGAAAGAAAAGAAAGACCGCGTAGACGACGCCCTGCACGCCACACGTGCAGCGGTTGAGGAAGGCGTGGTTGCGGGTGGTGGTGTTGCCTTGGTTCGCGCGGTGAAAGCCTTGGAAACCCTCAAGGGCGATAACGATGACCAAACTGCCGGTATCAACATCCTGCGTCGCGCCATGGAAGCCCCACTGCGCCAGATCGTGACCAACGCCGGTGAAGAAGCGTCGGTGGTCTTGAACAAGGTCAAGGAAGGCTCGGGTAACTTCGGTTACAACGCCGCCTCGGGTGAGTATGGCGACATGCTGGCCATGGGCATCTTGGACCCAACCAAGGTATCGCGCTCGGCACTAGAGCACGCCGCTTCGGTTGCTGCGCTGATGCTGACCACTGAATGCATGATCACTGATGCACCGGAAGATAAGGGTTCAGCCCCGTCAATGCCGGACATGGGTGGCATGGGCGGCATGATGTAAAAACGCGACCGATAGGTTGTATTGAAAAGCCCGGATTCGTTCCGGGCTTTTTTATGGGCGTTCAAAAGGGTCGTGCCCGCGAGTGAGCCGCCCAAGGCATTCGCCGTAATGACTGCTTTTGTGGTCATCTCAGCGTACCCCGCGAGTGCGTATTCGTTTACTGTTTGTCCTATCTTTGCTCATAGGTAATTTTATCGTGCCGTTAACTCTTCCGTTTATTGCTTGCCGTATTTCTGACTCATTACCCGATGCCGTGGCCTCACTCGATAACGCACTGCAGCAACGCGTGAAAGAGTCGCAGGCGGAACTGGCTGGCAAGCTCATCACCGAAGCATCTTGCGATTTAATTGATGCTTTCTTCGGTCAGCTCATGCTCTCGCTGCAAGCCAAAGACCCCGGTTCGCCGGTGTTCCGTGAGGCAGTGGCGGTGGTCGAAGACATTAAGGGTAAGCTGCGTCATTACTTGGGTTGGGTTACTGGCTTCTTCAGCAATGAGCGTCTGGCTCCCGTGGTGTCGCATTATCGCTCGCTGATGACACCGCTGCCGGTGGAGGGTGTGCCGCTGGCGCATCTGGCCTTCAGCATCAGCCCCGGGTTGGCTGCTGAGGCGAAGGCCTCGTTGGATGCGCTGCGTGATGGTTCGGCACCGGATGCCAAGGCCGGCATCGAGATTTTGATACGCGTGATTGATGAGGCGCTGGAGCCGTTGCTCTATGTGCCAAAGCAGCGCATGAAGTTCAACTTCGTGGTGGACAAGACCCTAAATGGCGTGATTTCAGTGACCTTGGCGCTGTCGAATCGCAGTCTTCGCAAGCTCGGTCAGTTCCTGCCGCGACCGATGTTCGTGCCGGTCGCGGATCATCTGGAAAGCTTCCTGTTTCGCGAGATGCCGCGCTGAGTCGCGACAGCTCGGCTCAGGCGGTTTTCTTAGGCTGCTTGGGCCTGGCTGGCGGTCTGAACTAATTGCTGCAAGTGCTGAGCGAGCACCGGTTGATGCGCTGCGGGCATCTGATCGGCAATTTTGCGTAGGCTACGATAGGATAAGGTTTGCGTGAGGGAAATGACGCCATTTAGGGTCTTGTCCACCACGAAGTTGAACTTCATCAGCTGCTTAGGCTTGATGAGCAGCGCGTGCAGGGCGATATCGATGACCTCGATAAGCGCTTCGATACCTTCGTGTGCACTTGCGGCTTGCCCTTGGCTGAGTGGCGTCAGTAGTCGCTCCAAGCGCTGGGCCAGCTCTGCGGGAATAGCAAATGCGATGACCGGTTGCATGCTGCCCTGCATTGGGCGTTGCAGCATCATGGCGTGATAATGACTGACCGCCGGCTTTATGCGCTCGTTGCTAAAAAACGCCGATGCCCAACCCAGATAGTGCGTCAGCTTGTCGGCAATCTCGCTTACCATGCTGGCCGCTTCGCGATAAGCAGGCACATCGCCGGCCCGTTGCAAGTGAGTGATCAGCTCGCTGAAAAACGTGGTGATGAGCTCATGCGCGGCGTCCTGAATGAGACGAGTCGCCAGCTTAGCTTGGTCGGCACGTACGCCACTTTGCAGCGCTTCATGTAGCCGGAATACCTGAGATTGCAGTTCTGGAGTGGTTGCGTATGCCACGCAAGGCAGGGGGAGGCTCATGCACGTTCCTTGTGTAAAAACAGCCGCGCACAATACCAATAATTCGCGGTGATGGAAGGGCTTGGTGCGTTCTTTTTTGTGGCTGGCCGAGTACAGTCAAACTGGCGAATAATAGAAGGCTGTTGCCCACGGGCATCACCGGATTAAGGAAGTAGTGCGATGAGCAAAGATCAGCTAATTATTTTTGATACCACCCTGCGTGATGGCGAGCAAAGCCCCGGCGCTTCGATGACTTTGGAAGAAAAAGTGCGCATCGGCAAAGCATTGGAGCGCATGCGAGTGGATGTCATTGAAGCAGGCTTTGCGGTGGCCTCACAGGGCGACTTTGAGGCGGTGCGCGCGGTCGCAGCGGCGGTAAAGGACTCGCGAATTTGTTCGCTGTCTCGTGCTCGTGCTGAGGATATTGACCGGGCTGCCGAGGCGCTAAAGCCGGCCAATGCTGCCCGCATCCATACGTTTATCGCTACCTCACCGATTCACATGAAGTACAAGCTGCGTCTAGAGCCAGACGCGGTGGTGGAAAATGCCGTGCGCGCGGTGAAGTACGCGCGCAATCTGGTCGATGATGTGGAGTTCTCTTGCGAGGACGCCGGACGTTCGGAAGTGGATTTTCTCTGCCGTATTATTGAGGCGGCGATTGATGCCGGTGCCAGCACCATCAACATCCCAGACACGGTTGGCTATGCCATTCCAGGTCAGTACGGCGACCTCATTGGACAACTACTGACGCGCATTCCGAATGCGCACAAAGCAATTTTCTCCGTGCATTGCCATAACGACCTAGGTTTAGCGGTGGCTAACTCGCTGGCCGCCGTCTTGCAGGGTGCGCGCCAAGTGGAGTGCACCATCAATGGTCTTGGTGAGCGTGCCGGTAATGCCGCGCTGGAAGAAATTGTGATGGCGGTGAATACCCGCGCGGATTTATTCCCGGTCAGTACACGCATTTGGACGCCTGAAATTGTGCCGGCCTCTCGTCTGGTGTCGTCCATTACCGGCTTTCCGGTGCAGCCGAATAAAGCCATCGTCGGGGCAAATGCCTTTGCGCACGAATCGGGCATTCATCAGGACGGTGTGCTCAAGCATCGTGAAACTTACGAAATCATGCGCGCCGAAGACGTGGGTTGGAATGCCAATAAAATGGTGCTTGGTAAACACTCAGGGCGTGCGGCTTTCCGGGCTCGCTTAGATGAGCTCGGCATTCCGGTTGGCAGCGACAATACGCTGAACCAGCTCTTTGTTCGCTTTAAGGAACTGGCGGATAAGAAGCATGAAATTTTCGATGAAGACATTCACGCCTTAGTCTCTGATGCGCAGCCCAACGCCGAAGAAGTTTTCAAGTTGGTCACACTGGAAGTGACATCGAAAACCGGCACGCTACCCGAAGCTAAATTGCTGCTGTCGGTTAATGGCGCTGAGAAGCCGGTGACGGCGACGGGCTCCGGTCCGGTCGATGCAACCTTCCGTGCTATCGAGGCTGTGGCCAATTCCGGCACCACGCTGGAGCTGTACTCGGTGAACGCCATTACCAGCGGCACCGACTCCCAGGGCGAAGTGACCGTGCGCCTAAGTCAGGCTGGCCGCATTATTAATGGCCATGGTGCCGATACCGATATCGTCATCGCCAGTGCGAAGGCCTATTTGAATGCACTGAACTTATTACGCAGCGGCCTCGATCGCGCGCACCCGCAGGCTGAAGCGATTTGATGCCAGAAACCACGCTCACTGAAGGCCGCCGTCGCGAATACCTCGCGGCGCTGGGCATTCCTTTATTCCAAGCGCGTCGCGTGTTGCCCGGCGCGGCTGTCAGCGAGATCGTGGAGCGATGGGTAGAGCCTGTGCCGGCAACTCCAATCAGTGCCAGCCCAGTGAGTCGATTGGTGCTACCCGATCCGGTTCTACGCCCTAAAGCAGTGGATGTAACCCCAGAGCCGGTGCGTCCTACGTCGCCGGAGGTAGTGGTTGAGCCTGTAACTCCAGCCACGCCTGTGCCGCGCTTTGCCTGCCGACTCATGCCTCTGGGCGAGCAGGGCTTTGTCTTGCTCGATTTGGGTGAGTTTCCAGATGTTGTTGCCGGTGAAGTGCTGAACTTGGCACCTGCCGAACAGCAGCTCTGGCGCAATATTCAGCGCGCACTGGCGTGGACCCCGGGCGAAGCTGAGCCTGATTTTATTTGGCCTCGCGCCGTAAAGGGTTTGTTAGGGGATGATGCTGATACGGCGCGTGACATGCTGTCGGCGTGGTTGAAGCGGCAGATACAACCCCAAGTGCGTTTGTGGGTATTTGGCGAGGCCCTGGCGCCTTTTGTGACGCGCCCACATCGTTTGTTGCCTAGCTTAAAGCAGTTGCTCGCGAGCCCGCTGGCCAAGCGTCAGGTTTGGCAGCAATTGAGTGAGCCTCAGTCAGCCTCATGAAAAACACGCTTCGCATCATGACCCCGGATGACCTCGCGCAGGTCTTTGCCATTGAGCAAGTGTCGCATCCCTCACCCTGGCCCATGAAAGGCTTGCAGGAGTCGCTGCAAAATCATGTGGCCTATGTGCTGGAGCAGGATGGCGCGGTAATCGGCTTTGCCTTTGTGCAGCGCATTCTGGATGAGGCTCACCTGCTCGATATCGCCCTTGCCCCCTCGCATCGCGGCAAGGGCTTGGGCCGCGAATTGCTACGGCAACTCATGGATGAGGTTTTAGTTTCCGGCGTGACAATCTGGTTTCTTGAGGTCCGGGTATCGAATGTCACGGCGATTTCGCTCTACCAATCCTTGGGCTATAACGAGCTCAGTTTGCGGCGTAATTATTACGACGGCCCCGAAGGTAAAGAGGATGCCCTGTTGATGGCATGCTCTACGGGTATGGGCTGAGCTTTTCTGCCCCATTCCATGCGCAGCGCCGTATAATCTGTCCATTCCGAATTCAGTGCTGAACGCTCATGTCCTTTACCGAACAACTCGCTGCCGAAGTCGCTTCGCGCCGTACTTTCGCCATCATCTCTCACCCTGACGCTGGTAAGACCACCATTACCGAGAAGTTACTGCTCTGGGGTAAGGCCATTCAGGTCGCTGGAACGGTAAAGTCGCGCAAGTCCGATCGCCATGCAACTTCGGACTGGATGGCGATGGAGCAGCAGCGCGGTATCTCCATCACCACCTCGGTCATGCAGTTCCCGTACAAAGACGCGACCATTAACCTGCTCGACACACCAGGCCACGAAGACTTCTCGGAAGATACGTATCGCACGCTAACAGCGGTCGACTCGGCTCTGATGGTCATTGACGGCGGTAAGGGCGTGGAAGATCGCACCATCAAATTGATGGAAGTGTGTCGTCTGCGCGATACGCCGATTATTGCCTTTGTGAACAAGCTCGATCGCGAGATTCGTGACCCCATTGAGCTGATGGATGAAATTGAAAGTGTACTGGGCATTAAGTGCTCACCCGTTACCTGGCCGATTGGCTGTGGCCGCGACTTCAAGGGCGTCTACCATCTCTTAGAAGACCGCTACTACTTGTATCAGCAGGGGCATGGCTCCGAGTTGATCGCAGATAAGACGATTGATGGCCTGAATAATCCAGATGCCGACGCCACGCTGGGCGATGATGCTGCGAATTTGCGCGACATGCTGGAGCTGGTGCAGGGTGCTAGTCACAGCTTTAACCTTGATGATTTTCTGGCTGGCCGCCTGTCGCCGGTCTTTTTCGGCACCGCACTGGGCAATTTCGGCGTCAATCACATTCTCGACGGTTTTGTGAATTGGGCACCGACGCCCTTGGCGCGCAAGGCCTCACAACGCGTAGTTGCGCCTACGGAAGAGACTTTCTCCGGCTTCGTGTTCAAGATTCAGGCAAACATGGACCCCAAACATCGCGACCGTATCGCCTTTTTGCGCATCTGTTCCGGGCGCTATCAAAAGGGCGTGAAGATGCAGCATGTGCGTCTGGGTAAAGAGGTTCGTGTAGCCGATGCGCTGACCTTCCTCGCCGGCGAACGCGCCCACTTGGAAGAGGCCTGGCCTGGCGACATCATTGGTCTGCACAACCACGGCACCATTCAAATCGGCGACACCTTCACTGAAGGCGAGAAGTTGCAGTTCCTTGGTATCCCGCACTTTGCGCCGGAAATGTTCCGCCGCGTGCGTCTGCGTGACCCGCTGAAGAGCAAGCAATTGCAGAAAGGCTTGAAGGAGCTGTCGGAGGAGGGCGCGACGCAGGTCTTTATGCCGCAGATCAACAACGATCTCATCCTCGGCGCAGTCGGTGTGCTGCAGTTCGATGTGGTCGCGTTCCGACTCCAGGAAGAGTACAAAGTGGAGTGCGTATACGAGGCGGTGAACGTTTCCACCGTGCGTTGGATTCATTGCGACGATGAACGCAAGCTGGCAGAGTTTAAGAAGAAGGCGCACGACCAGCTGTCTTTGGATGGCGGTGGTTATTTGACCTATTTGGCGCCTTCACGGGTGAACTTGCAGATCATGCAAGAACGCTATCCAGACATTGTTTTTTCACCGACCCGAGAGCACTAATGCCCTACGCGCTGCGACTGATTGGGGTGGCTTTACTGGCCAGCTTGGGCTGGTGGCAGTGGCAGCCTGAAACACCCGCTTTAGCGACCTTACCAGCGCCAGCGAAGCCCGCTCTGGTTAGCACAGCCCCGGAGTTGCCCGCTAAACCACTGCGTCTAAAGCTCAGGGATCCGGCTTGTTCTGAGCGGTGTGCGGAATTTGATTTGGAGGCGCTGCAATTCCCTAAATCTCCAGCCTTAACCGACGCATTTCTAACGGTCATTGATGCGCCGGTAGGTCCAACGGCCGAGCAGCGTGTCCTGGCCATGGCTAAGACCCTCATGAAAGAGGCTGCGGAGTTTCATGAACCCTGGCAGCAAATTATTCGGGCGCAGCAAGTGTCGGGTATTGGCCACATCGTCGTGATTGATATTGATAATTACACCTACACCGGTGGGGCTCACGGCACGAATGTGGTTTCCGCGCTGAATTGGGACACTCGATTACAGCGTGTGCTGACGTTGAAGGACTTGTTATTGCCCGCCCAAGAAGCCGCGTTTTGGCAGGAGGCCAAACTGGCACATAAACGCTGGCTGGCCGGGCAGCCGGATGCTAAGTCGCTGGCGGATGTTTGGCCGTTTGATAAGACCGATGTGCTGGCGCTTTTACCCACTGGGTTAGTCCTAAAATATCAGCCGTATGCCTTAGGGCCTTACTCAATGGGTACCCCTGAGCTGGTGATTCCCTATGCACGCCTCACCGGCATTTTCAAGCCGGAATTCTTGCCCAAGCCCTGATGCTCTTCGACAGCCATTGCCACATTGATGCGCCGGAGTTCGACGCCGATCGTGACGATGTTCTGCGCTCCGCACGCTCGGAGGGGGTGAGTCATATCGTTGTGCCCGCTTATGTGGCGGAACGCTGGCCTAGTTTGCTGGCGCTGTGCCAAAGGCAGGCTCATCACAATGATTGGCCCTGCCTGCTGCCAGCGCTTGGGTTGCACCCGGTCTATCTTTCCCAGCATCAGGATGACGACTTGCAGCGCTTGAGTGCGGCGCTTAAGCAATCAGCGGTGGTCGCAGTCGGTGAGATCGGACTGGATAAATTTTTGCCCGAGCTGAGCCAACCTGTGCACTGGGCTAAGCAAGTCGCGTTATTTGAAGCCCAATTGCACCTGGCTCGCGATTCGAATTTGCCGGTCATTATTCATGCGCGACGCTGTCATGCGGATATCTGCCGCGCCCTGAAGCGCGTTGGGCATCGGCACGGCGGTATTGTGCATGCCTTCTCCGGCAGCGTAGAGGAGGCTCGGCAGTATCGTGCGCTTGGCATGCATTTGGGCTTGGGCGGGCCGCTGACCTGGCCACAGGCTAAGCGTCTGCATGCGGTGGCGACGCAGTTGCCTTTAGATAGCTTTGTGTTGGAAACCGATGCGCCGGACCTTATACCTTATGGGCATAGTTATGTGCACGGTGATGGGCGCGCTCGCCAACCGGGTGAGCGAGTACGAAACAGCCCGGCGTTTTTGCCCTCGGTGCTAACCGTTTTTGCGCAGTTGCGTGGACTGCCCGAGGCCGAGTTAGCAGCCCAGTTTTTTAGCAATACCGTGACCGCACTGCATTTGCAGGCGCGGCTTAATTTGATGTGAGGACGAACATGTTTTTTGGGATCAACCGATGCTTAGTCTTAGTCTCAGTGATGCTACTGACGAGCTGCCAGCAGGCTCCCCTTGCGCCGGTCAAGCCTACACGCGAGCCGGTTGTGGCTCTGGTGCTAGGTGGCGGTGGAGCGAAGGGCTTTGCGCATATTGGCGTGATTAAAGTGTTGGAATCGCATGGTATTCGCCCCAAGTTGGTGGTGGGGACCAGTGCGGGAAGCTTCGTGGGCGGGCTCTATGCCAGCGGCCTCAGTCCCTTTGCGTTACAGCAGTTGGCGCTGAATTTGGAAGAGAGCGATGTGCGCGATTTAACGCTGAGTCGCCAAGGCTTTTTGCTCGGTCAGAAGCTTCAGGACTACATTAATGTGCAGGTCAACCAACAGCCCATTCAGAACTTCCCGATTCGCTTTGCTGCCGTGGCAACCGAGGCCGATAGCGGTCGTAAAGTCGTGTTTACGCGTGGAAGCGCCGGCCAGGCAATTCGCGCGTCGTGCAGTATTCCGAATGTGTTTGTACCGGCCACCATTGCAGGAAAAGAGTATGTAGACGGTGGGTTGGTTAGCCCCATTCCGGTCGAAACGGCGCGCGATATGGGCGCGGATGTAGTGATTGCGGTGGATATTTCGGCACGGCCAACGGCGGGTCAAACGCGTTCAGCATGGGCGTTACTGGACCAAACCATCAACATCATGGGGCAGCAGGCGATTAACCGTGAATTGCCGCTGGCGGATGTGGTGATTAAACCGATGGTGCTGGGTGTGGGTACGCTGGAACTGGAAAGCAAACACCGAAGTTTGCTGGAAGGCGAGCGAGCCGCTCAAGCCAAGTTGCCGGCCATCCTAGCGGCGATCGCGAAGAAACGTGCAGAGTTAAATGCTGTGGCACCGTGAGTGCCACAGCAGGTGACGGCTTAGATAATCTCTAAAGCCATCGCAACCGCTTCACCCCCACCGATACACAGGCCGGCCACACCACGGGTTTTACCGTGTTGCTTTAGCGCGTGAATCAGCGTGAGGATAATGCGAGAGCCAGTCGAACCAACGGGATGGCCCAGGGCACAAGCACCACCGTAGACATTGACCTTCTCGTGCGGAATGTTGTGCTTCATCATCGCGGCCATGGTGACCATCGCAAACGCTTCGTTAATTTCGAACAGGTCTACCGAATCTGCACTCCAACCCGTTTTGGCAAACAGCGTGGCAAAAGCTCCCACCGGCGCGATGGTGAACTCGCTAGGATCTTGCGATTGAGTTGAGTGGCCGATGATACGGGCCAAAGGTTGCAGGCCCAGTTCCCGCGCCTTGCTTTCCTTCATTAACACCAGTGCCGATGCGCCATCGGAAATCGACGAGGCGTTGGCGGCAGTGATAGTGCCGTCTTTAGCGAATGCAGGCTTCAGGGTTGGAATTTTTTCTGGGCTGGCGTTGCCGGGCTGTTCGTCCGTGTCGACCAGTACTTCACCTTTGCGTGTGGTGACGGGCACGGGCACGATTTCGGCTTTGAAATCACCGTTGGCGATGGCGGCATTGGCGCGACGCAGGGACTCAACGGCAAAGGCGTCCATATCGGCACGGCCCAGGCCCAGTGTGTTAGCCATATCTTGTGCAAAGGAGCCCATGAGGCGGCCCGTGCGAGCGTCTTCCAAGCCGTCGAGGAACATGTGATCCATGACTTGACCATGACCCATGCGGTAGCCCGAGCGAGCTTTGGGCAGAATGTAGGGCGCGTTACTCATCGATTCCATGCCGCCGGCGACCATGATGTCATTCGTGCCGGCCGCAATCAGGTCGTGTGCCAGCATGGTGGCTTTCATGCCGGAGCCGCACAGTTTGTTGATGGTGGTTGCACCCGCTGCAGCGGGAATTCCGGCTTCTAATGCGGATTGACGTGCCGGGCCTTGCTTCAAGCCAGCGGGCAATACGCAGCCCATGATCACTTCTTGAACCTGTTCAGGTTGCACGCCAGCGCGCTTCAGGGCCTCACGAATGGTGATGGCGCCCAGTGTAGTTGCTGTAACGCTGCTCAGGTTGCCCTGAAAGCCGCCCATAGGGGTGCGAGCACCGTTAACAATGACGATTGGATCGTGACTCATGTTTCTCTCCGAATGCCAGCTGGGGACGCATTAGGCGCCGCAGCACTTCTTGTATTTTTTACCACTGCCACAAAGGCAGGGGTCGTTACGGCCAATTTTAACTTCATTAACAATGGGCTTGGGTTTTTCTGATGGTCCGCTATGAAGGACTTCGCCATCGCGGAATTGCCAGCCTTTGTCTGTGCGTAAAAAGCCGGACACTTCATGATGATGGTGTTTAACACCGCCCATGTCGTAATGCGCTTTGAATTCTACCAGACCCCGTTTGTCTTGTTCGCCACCGGCTTCTACCTGAATAATCTCTAGGGCTTGCCAGTCGGCCTGTTCGGCCCAAGCGCGCATCGCCTCTAAATCGCTGTTTTCCATGCCGTCTTTGTGCGTGGAGGCCACGATGAAATCAATATTGTGTTGCGTGTAGGCGGTATAGCGAGCGCGCATTAAGGCTTCGGCAGTGGCCGCAGGGGCGCCGGCAATAATGGGGGCGCAACAAGATTCTAGTGGGTTACCGGAACCACAAGGGCAGGACATGTCATTCTCCAAAAAACGGGCATGAAAAAGGGGTGCCGAAGCACCCCTTTTTGTTGAGGCCGAGGCCTCAGCTCATTACTGAGCAGCAGCTTCGGCAGCTGGAGCAGCTTCAGCAGCTGGAGCAGCTTCAGCAGCTGGAGCTTCAACTGGAGCAGCTTCGGCAGCTGGGGCTTCAACAGCAGCTTCAGCAGCTGGAGCTTCAACAGCAGCAGCTTCTTCTTTCTTTGCGCAACCAGCGATGGTCAGAGCAGCGGCAACAGCGGCCATAACGGCGATTTTCTTGATCATCATGATAAAATTCTCTCTTAGGTTGGACTGGACTAGTCTATTTCCAGTCTGATGCCGTTCAATAATTCATTGCGGCGAACTATTGGCTAACATCAGACGAACGCATAATAGCACTGGTTTTTTGACTTTGCACCCCGATTTTGTCCGACAACATCATCCACTTGTCCTGTTGTGACCTTAACGGTCACTTAACTGGTGACCCATGCGGCCTTGTTCGGGATCGGTGTAGATGGCGCCCGAAACCCCAATTCGACTTTGTCGTGCCCGCGCCATGGCTTCATCCAATTGATAGAGCAGTTGATCCAGCGCCATAGGCTCACTGGGTAGCCACGTGGCACCAATGTGAGCGGTGGCCGGACTTTGTTGATGCACGCGTGAGGCATGAAAACTTTCTTGGAGGTAGTGAGCAATCGGATCGGCTTGTTTGCTGGGGCAGTCCAGCAACAAAAAGACAAACTCCAGCGGGCTATAACGCACCAGAATGTCGCTACCTCTTAGACGCTTTCGAGCAATCTCGGCGAACTCGCGACACAGATCATTTTGTAAGGCCAGACTGGGTTCGCGGCCTGGTGCGAGGCCGGTAGGTTCAATGACGATATAGAGCAATGTCAGTGGTTGCTGCTGCCGGTGCATCAAGGGCATGAGTAATTCGGCGGCGGCATAGAGCGTGGGGCGATTAAATAGCCCCGTGCTGGCGTCAATGCCGGGAGCGCTTAGGCTGGTATTGAAGTGCTGACGTGCTAGTTGGGTCATGACCGTTACCAGCGACATCAAAATGATGCTGGCTAAGCCAATGGTCGCGACGGATGTCCACGAATATTGCAGATGGGTTTGTGTGCGCCACACAGTGCTCAGAATTGCGATGGTCAGAATCAGGGTGAAGGTCACTGCTTGGGCTTTCAGTGGCCAACGTAAGGCCGCCAAACCGAGGACTAAAACACTTAAGGTAGCGGTTGGCAGGCTGGCGAGCGGGTCATTTCCCATTTGCCAGGCTAACAAGGCAAGATCCAGTGCAGTAATGAACACTGAGAGCCAGGTGCGAGGCAGGATGCGGGCTTCAAGAATCGAAAAAATGCTCTGCAAGACGGCGTAGCCAACGATCACCAGTAGGCAAACCGTTAATGATGCCAGCAGGCCGCCCTGTAAAAGCACCGCATAAATGGCAAGACAGAGTGCCGCGACTAAGCGCAAAGCGCGCTGTTCATTAATGGCCATGACCACGGGAACTAAGCGCGGATCAAGGCGTGAAAAAGTGTGACGCAGAGAGTGTGTTGAGGCGGTCATGCGGGTGGTAGTCTCAAGGCTGGCCGATCAAATCAGTTGTGAGCCAACGGCTACACTGTTTCCCAGTATACCTATTTGCTATCGATGCTGAAGGGAGTAACGATGACATTAACTAGCCAACGCGAAGAGCCCCTGCGGGATGATGTCCGGCGCTTAGGGCAGCTCTTAGGTGAAGTGCTTCAGGTTCAGTCGGGCCAACCCTTTTTTCAGCAAGTTGAGCAAGTACGACTCTGGTCGCAGCGAGCGGTTCAAGGTGATGTAGAAGCGCATACCCAGCTGTCGCAATTTCTTCGACAAGCGGATGCCGATACGCTGCGTAATGTGGCGAGAGCCTTTGGTCATTTCTTAAATTTGGCCAATATCGCCGAGCAATATCATCCCATTCGATTACGTCGACAGGCCATGACGCCCACGGCTGCAGATGGTTTGCGGGCGGTTCTGCGCCGCGCCTTGGCGCAGGGGATGTCACGAGAGCAAATCTTGTCAGCCGTTGGGCAATTAAACATTGAACTGGTGCTCACCGCGCACCCCACGGAAGTAACGCGCCGCACGCTCATGCAAAAGCAGGATGAAATTGCCGACATTTTGGCCAATTTGCACGAATCAAAATTGACGGCTAGTGAGCAGGCCGGGGAGTGGGGACGATTACGTCGCCGAATTGTTGCCGCCTGGGAAACGGATGAAATTCGCGGCCAGCGGCCAACACCGGTGGACGAAGCTAAGTGGGGCTTTGCCACCGTGGAAAACAGCATTTGGCGAGCGCTACCCGCCTGCTTGCGTGAGTTTGATGCCTGCTTACGTGAGGAGTTAGGGGATGGCATTGCGCTTGACGCGACGCCTATCCGTATGAGCTCTTGGATGGGTGGCGATCGTGATGGCAACCCCTTTGTGACCCACCAAGTGACAGCAGAAGTGATTGCCCTAGCGCGCTGGATGGCCTGCGACTTGTATCTGCGTGATGTGGATACCCTGCGTTCTGATTTGTCTTTATCTCACTGTGGCGCCGCGCTGCGCGCAAAAGTAGGGGAGGCCTCCCGCGAGCCCTATCGGGATTGGCTTAAGCATATTCGTCAACGCTTGCAGGCAACCCAGGCTGCCACGCTCATGGCCTTGGGGCAGAGCGAGCTGGTGTCGCTTACCGAGCGTTCCATGGCCGAGCCCTATGCTTCCCAAGCAGAGTTGCGCGCGGATATGCAGCTTTGCCATGACGATTTACATGCCGCAGGGCTAGGTCTGCTCTGCGATGGCGGCCTAACCGATACGTTGCGGCGAGTTTCCCTGTTCGGCTTTGGCTTGCTGCGCCTGGACATCCGCCAAGAGTCTTCGCGTCATGCCGATGCTCTGGCGGCTATTACGCAATATTTGGATTTGGGCGACTACAACGCCTGGGACGAGGCGCGCCGGCAACAATTTTTGTTGCAGGAATTAGCGAGTCCACGACCGTTGTTGCCCTTGTCGGCGTTATCCGCTGAAGCCGAGGCGGCGTTTAGTGATGAGGTGAGGGAGGTGCTGGCGACGTTCAGAATGCTCGCTACGCAGCCAGCTGAGGCACTTGGCGCCTATGTGATTTCGATGGCGCATCAGCCCAGTGATGTGTTGGCGGTCATGGTCTTACAGCGCAAAGCTGACAGTCAGCGGCCATTGCGCGTCGTGCCCTTGTTCGAAACCTATGATGACTTGGCGCGGGCGCCGTCTTGCTTGCAGGCGTTGTGGTCGCTGCCCATTTATCGTGACTGTATTCAGGGCCAGCAGGAAATCATGATTGGCTACTCAGACTCAGCGAAAGATGCCGGGTTTTTAGCGGCGGCTTGGGCGCAGTATCAAGCCCAAGAGTCGCTGTCCTCGCTGGCAGCAGAGGCTGGCATCAAACTGGTGTTTTTTCATGGGCGGGGTGGCAGCGTGAGTCGCGGAGGGGCGCCCACCGATCAGGCATTGCGTTCGCAGCCGCCGGGCTCCGTGAAAGGCGCGTTACGAGTCACTGAGCAAGGTGAAATGATACGCATGAAGTTTGGCTCGCCCGCAGTCGCCCAGCATCACCTGATGGGTTACTTGAAAGCGACGCTGGAGACCGTGCTGATGCCGCCGCCGCAGCTTCAGCCGTCTTGGCGTGAGGCCATGGCGCAACTTAGTGCGGTGTCCATGCAGCATTATCGGGATCAGCTACGCAATGATCCGGATTTTATTGAATACCTGCGGATCGTCACCCCCGAGCCTGAGTTGCAATTGCTGCCCTTGGGTTCTCGGCCAGCGAGGCGTCAGGTTGGTGGCGGGATTGCCTCCTTGCGGGCTATCCCTTGGGTTTTTGCTTGGACACAGATTCGACTCATGCTGCCGGCATGGTTGGGCGTGGCGCAAGCGCTTCAGACGGTGTCTTCCGCTACGCAAGAGGACATGCTGAAGCAGTGGCCATTTTTTGCTAGCTTGATTGATATGTTGGAGATGGTGCTGGCGAAGTCTGACAAAGCGATCGCCCAGCATTACGAAAATACGCTCACTCAAGACGCGGCTTTGCAGCAGTTGGGTGCGCGTTTACGCCATCAGCATGGCGAGCTCATTGAATTGCTCAAACGCCTGCAAGCGGGGCCCAGTTGGGCAGAGCGTAACGCCGTCTTGGCGCAATCGATTCGGTTGCGATCACCCTATTTGCTGCCGTTGCACTGGCTACAGGCCGAGCTGATGCAGCGACGCAGGTCGCTGACCTCCGAGCATCCTTCGGCGGAGGTGTTGCAGCATGATCGCGCCTTGATGGTGACGATGACGGGCATCGCAGCGGGCATGCGGAATACGGGCTGATGCGCGAAGCGCTATAGCCCAGCTAAGAAACGTAGGCCAACTAGGACTAATAAAACAGCAAACGCGCGCTTTAGTTGTTGCGCAGGGATGCGATGGGCCATCACGGCTCCGGCATGGGCGGCAAACATGCTGGTCAACGCAATGCCGGCGAGCGCGGGCCAGTAGATATAGCCTGTGCTGCCAGCAGGGAGCTCTGTCAGGCCCCAGCCACTGAAGATAAATCCGATCATGCCCGCGACAGCAATGGGGAAGCCGCAGGCGGCTGCGGTGCCAACGGCGCGGCGCATCGCCACACCTTGCTTGACTAAGTAAGGCACCATCAGGCTGCCACCGCCAATGCCAAATATGGCCGATGCCACGCCAATCAAACCGCCCACCGCATGCAACTCAGCAGGTTGAGGTGTGGGAGCGATGGTCTCAACCGGTTTACTGCCGCGAAACATCTTCAGACCCGTCCACACGGCAAAAACACCAATGATAATTTGCAGGGTGCGTGCGGGGAGGGCATGGGCAATTTGCGCGCCAATGAGCGAGCCAATCACCAGGCCTAAGGCGAATTTCTTGAATAACCCAGTATCCACGCCACCTTGGGCGTAATGCGTGCGAACAGAGCTGATCGACGTCAGCACAATGCTGGCCAGCGACGTACCGACGGCTAAATGGGTTAGCACGGTGGGCGAGATGCCCTGCGCGTGGAAACAAAAAATCAGTGCAGGCACCAGTACCATGCCGCCGCCAATGCCCAGTAAACCGGCCAAAAAGCCGGCTAATGCACCGGTTGCCGCGAAGATCGCCAGGCTGGTCAACATGCTGTCATCTCTCCAGTAGATGCTACGACTCAAGGTGTTCAGGGGCGGTGAGTTTCACCAAAATGTCATCCCGTTGTCACGGGACTGGCATTTGTCCTAGGCAAAGTGCTCGTATGAAAACACAGATGACGAGCCCACAGATGATGAATGCTCAGCAAGCACCCACGAATGCTCAGGCCATAACCACGCGGGCAACTTATGCCACAGAACAGGTTGCGCCATTGCGTCAGAAGCCACGCTTAGAGGCGCGCTTTGCCACGAATACTGGCATGGTAACGGCCGCGCAACGCTTGCGCGCTGAAATTTTTGGTGCTGAATATGGCGTTGCGTTTGATGGTCTGGATGTAGATGCCTACGATGATTTTTGCCTGCACTTAAATGTCTATGACGTGGCTAATGATCTGCTGATCGCCACCACGCGTGTGTTGAGTAGCGAGCAAGCGGCCTTAGCGGGCGGGTTTTACTCGGCGCAAGAGTTCGACCTGGGGGCGCTGAAAAATTACAACGGCCGTATTTTGGAAGTGGGCCGCACCTGCGTTCACCCAGACTATCGTTCGGGTGCGGCTATCACGGTGCTGTGGTCGGCCCTGTCGGATTATTTAATGCGTGAAGGCTTTAATCTGCTCATTGGCTGCGCCAGCATTAGCTTGGCCGATGGTGGCACCACCTTGGCCAGCGTGATGCCAACGTTACGTGAAAAGCACTTTGTGGGCGATGAACTGCGCGTCAGCCCTAGCCGTGAAATCATGCTGTCGGCGGCCGGTACCGGTGCTGTGAGCGTTCCACCGCTATTGAAAGCTTACTTACGCATGGGCTGCAAAATTGGTGGCGAGGCCTGCTGGGATCCAGAATTTAATTGTGCAGATGTTTTCATTTTCATGGATGTACAAGCGATGGCGGGGCGTTATGCTCAACGGTTCCTGAAGACAGCCTAAGATGAGTTCCTGTGAGCAGAGCGCCGCGCAATCGTTATCAACATCCTGCCATTGTGGTCAGGCCTGCCATGTCGTTTAAAGTACTCGTGCGTTTAGTTGCCGTAGTGACTTACTTGCTCTTTGGTGTTGTCCTGGCACTGCTCATTGGCATGTTCTTCGTTCGCTTCACGGTGTGGCAGCGTCCTGTCATTGCTTGGTGGCTGCGCGGGTTTTGTCGCGTTCTGAACTTACACGTTACGGTCCAAGGTGCTCCGGTTGAAGAAAGCGCTTTGTGGATCAGTAACCATGTTTCCTGGATGGACATTCCCGTGATTGGTGGGATTCGGCCCTTACGCTTTTTATCTAAAGCGGAAGTCGCGAAATGGCCGATTATTGGTCATCTCGCACAGGCCGCGGGTACTCTGTTTATTCAGCGGGGTTCCGGCGATGCCGATCGTGTCAGCCACGAAATGGTGCGGTCGTTGCGCGAAGGTAAACGTGTGCTGTTTTTCCCGGAAGGCACCACGACCGATGGCTTTAGCGTGAATCGGTTTTTTGCCAAGCTGTTTACAGCGGCCAGCACCAGTCAATGCCCTATCCAGCCGTTGGTGATTTGCTATCAAAAAGCCAATGGTCAGCTTCATCCATTAGCGCCCTATATTGGTGACGATGAGCTAACCGCGCATTTGCTGAATTTGCTGGCCGGCGAGCCGGTACGCGTCATCGTGCACTGCTTGCCATCGGAAGCTGCCGGCACGCGTGATGCTAGCGCGCTAGCCAAGCATTTCGAGTTACTGATGGGGCAAACACTGCGTGATTTGCATGGGTCGGAACAGCCGCCGAGCCGAGGTGATCATCCCTCCGTCAAAGCCGCATAATTTTTGACAATATCTGCTGTCTGAAATAGGCTGCTGCCACTTTTCGCAGCTTATTTAGGAGACGCAGCGATGGCTTCCGCAGCGCACTTACTCGCACAACCGCTCACCTTACCGAATGGCAGCGTGCTGCCTAATCGTCTGGCCAAGTCGGCACTCAGTGAAACCCTAGGTACCATGGATAACCGCGTCACACCGGCTTTAGTGCGTCTCTACGAGCGCTGGGCGAAGGGTGGTACCGGTTTGCTCATCACCGGCAACATCATGATTGATCGTCGCGCCTTGGGTGAGCCGGGCAACGTCGTTATTGAAGACGATCGTGACCTGCCCTTGTTGAAAGCCATGGCCGAGGGGGTTGCCAGTCATGGCAGTAAACTCTGGGCGCAAATCAACCATCCCGGCAAGCAATCACCGAAAGGCCTGAACCGTGAAAATGTCTCGCCCTCAGCCATTCCCTTCGGTAAGCAAATGCAGGCGTTTTTCACGACGCCTCGTGAGCTAACCGACGTTGAAATTCTCGACATCATTGCGCGTTTTGGCCGTGCTGCTGGCGTGGTAAAGCAGGCCGGCTTTCATGGCGTTCAGATTCATGGCGCGCATGGCTACTTAGTGAGTCAGTTCTTGTCGCCTAAGCACAACATTCGAACGGATGCTTGGGGTGGTACGCCAGAAAATCGCCGCCGTTTTGTCTTGGCGGTCTATCAAGCCATGCGTGATGCGGTTGGTCCGGATTTCCCCATTGGTATTAAGTTGAACTCGGCGGACTTCCAGCGCGGTGGCTTTACCGAAGAAGAATCCTTGGCGACGATTCAGGCTTTAGCGGCAGTAGGCATTGATTTAGTTGAGATTTCTGGGGGCACCTACGAGGCGCCGGCGATGGCGGGTAAAAAAACCAGCACCGTGGAGCGTGAGGCTTATTTCTTGGAGTTTGCTGAGAAAGTTCGTCAGCACATCACCACGCCATTAATGGTCACGGGTGGTTTCCGTACGCTCACTGCGATGAATGCGGCGCTGGGCTCGGGCGCGATGGATGTGGTCGGTCTTGGGCGTCCGTTATGTATTGAGCCTGACGCGTCTAAGCGTTTGTTGGCGGGCGAAGAAACCCGTCATCGTGTAAAAATGATTAGTACTGGCATTAAGCAAATTGATGATATGGCCCTGATGGAGGTCATGTGGTACGTGCGTCAACTCCACCGCATGAGTCGCGGCGAAGAGCCCAAGCCCAAGGAGTCCGCATTGTGGTCACTGCTGACCAATATGCTGACGAATATGCGTGGCACCCTAAAAACGCGTCGCTTACGCGCGAGCTAATGCAACAATTTAGCAGGCGCTGATGATGTAAGGCGTTGCCAAAAAGGCGGCAAACTCGGTATAGTTCGCCGCCTTCATCGCGCCAGTGGTGAAATTGGTATACACGCCAGATTTAGGTTCTGGTGCCGCAAGGCGTGGAGGTTCAAGTCCTCTCTGGCGCACCACTTTTTTTGTTAGCTGCCTGTGCTAACTGTTGCGCCCTCAACAAGTCCCTTTCGTAATAGGCACTCGCCAACATATGCAGCTCGGCATTGATGCTTTCGCGCAAACTGAATAAATCTAGCCCGCTGTGATCCAATCGCCTTACCCCAAACGTGGTCAAGTCCTGAATCTGTCGTGCCATGTTTTTGAGTAGTTGTTGCAACCAAGTCCAGTGGTTGGCTTCCTCACGGAAAGGGATGCGACGGCTTTGCAGTTCATGACGCAGACGCTCCGCATCGAAAATCTCAAAGTAGCGCGGCATGATTTGTTGCAATAAGCCGTCCAAACGCTGCCAAATTAAGCGCTTCTCGTGATCGCTGTAACGATTCCATTCAATCACTTCAGGCAAGTATCGGCGACACCCACGGCAAACTGTATCACCGTAGGTGGTGGAGCAAATGCCGATGCAGGGCGTTGGAACTGAGCGAAACAACATGGGCGAGCACTCGCAAGCCAAAACGTGTGGCACACGATAGCAAATTTGATTCAATCTGCGGGTCTACAAATGTTGCAAATGCTTTGACATACCGCCGACGACTCGGTGAGATAGCAACTTGGTTTTTTCCACAGGGGATTGGGTGATGGATAGTTATGTTTTAGTCAAAATGCTGCACGCTATTTTAGTGCTGGCCGTGGGCGGCTTATTTTTGTGGCGTGCCTTTCTGATGCTAACGCGTCCGCCGGCACAAAACGGCAAAGTGCCTACCTTGTTGGCTCATACCTTCAGTTTCGGTGTACTCGTCACGGGCCTAATCATGGTGGCGTTGTTCGGCAGCATGCCAGCGTGGGTACTGACCAAGCTAGTTTGCTTGTTTATTTTTATTGCGTTGGGGGTTGTCGCCTTCAAGCGGGCAAAGACGCGCTCAATGCAATTAGTGATGATGGCCTTAGCTCTGTTAACCTACGGGTTCTTGGTCAGCGTTGCCGTGACCAAAGTGCCTGCGGGCTTTTTGGGTTGATGTCGTGTCAACGCTTATGACTTTGCGTCGTTCTGACGCGATGAGGGATGCCAGAAGGCATCCAACCTTTTTTTGGAGATTTACATGCGTATTTTAATGACAGCAGCAATGGCGGGCACATTGGTTCTGGCGGGTTGTACCACAAATCCGTATACCGGTGAGCGTCAAGTCAGCAAGGGCGCTTATGGCGCCATCATTGGTGCAGCAGCAGGTTGCGCCATTGCCTCTGCCACCACTAAGCGTGGTGAACGTAACGAGCGTTGCGGTCAGGGCGCGGCCATTGGTGGCGTTGTTGGCGGCGGTGCCGGCGTCTACATGGACGTGCAAGAAAAGAAACTGCGTGATCGTTTAGCGGGGGTGGGTGTGGGCATTCAACGTGACCCAAACACCGGCGCTATCAATCTGATCATGCCAGGCAACATCACTTTCCCAACGGCACAGGCAAGCATTCGTGCTGATTTTTACCCGGTACTAGATGCTGTTTCTGACGTGCTGAAAGAGTACAAAGACACGACGATTACCGTTAGCGGCCATACCGATAGCCAAGGCGATGCTGCTTACAACCAGAAATTGTCGCAGGATCGCGCGAGCTCGGTGGCCAGCTACTTAGTCAATCGTGGTGTGGCATCGGGTCGTGTGTCAGCCGTTGGTTTTGGTAAGACACAACCGATTGCGGATAACAGCAGCGAGGCGGGCCGTACTCAGAATCGTCGCGTTGAAATTCGTATCAATCCTACGCAGCAGTAATGAGCTGATGCCAAAAAAAAGCGCGCCTTAGGGCGCGCTTTTTTTTGGCATCATGCGGTAAATCGGCGGAAGTTGATTCACTGCATTAAAGTGCACGCCGAGGTCGCGAAGGATGCCGTCTTCGATACTAAAGATAAAGCCATGAACTGACACATCTTGGCCGCGTTTCCACGCATTTTGAATAATCGTGGTGTGGCAGACGTTGGCGACTTGCTCGACCACATTCAGTTCGCAGAGTTGATCGAATCGCTGCTGGGCATCTAGCCCCTGAAACTCGGACTCATAGAGTCGATAAATATCTTTAATGTGACGTAACCAGTTATCAATCAGACCAAACTCTTGGTCTTCCAGTGCCGCTTTAACGCCGCCACAGCCGTAGTGTCCCGTGACCAGGATATGCTTAACCTTCAACACATCGACGGCGTATTGCAGTACCGATAAGCAGTTCATGTCGGTGTGCACGACTAAATTGGCGACATTGCGATGAACAAACACTTCACCGGGTAGCAAGCCCATGATTTCGTTCGCGGGTACGCGACTATCCGCACAGCCTATCCATAAAAATTGCGGTGTTTGCTGTTGGGCAAGCTTCTGAAAAAACTCGGGGTCACGCGCTTTAACGGCATCTGCCCATTCACGATTATTGCGAAATAGCTCTTCTAGCATGTCTGTCTCCCAGCGAATGTGCGCGAGTATGCCATAGCCATGGCATCATGCAGACGTCTCTAAGGAGTAGGAATATGGTGCTGAGAGCTGAGGGTGGGCAACGCATGAATTGGACACAATTACTGTCTACGCAGCGTTTCAAAATCAAGCAGGGCCACATACTCGCCACGCATGCGGCTGCGAGTGCTGATGGCACGGCAGGGCTGCGCTCAGAGTTTCACATTGACCATGATCGGGTGGTGTTTTCCAGCGCGTTCCGTCGTCTCGGCCGCAAAACACAGGTGCATCCGCTAGCCCTGCATGACCATACGCATAACCGACTGACGCATAGTGTGGAGGTCGCTAGTGTGGGGCGCAGCTTAGGCAACCGTGTCGGCGCCATGCTGCAAGCAGGTGGCTTCTTGCCACCCTTAGCCACCCCCTTTGATATTGGTGGCATCGTGCAAGTGGCGTGTCTCGCTCATGATTTGGGCAATCCGCCTTTTGGTCATACCGGCGAATACGCTCTGCGCGATTGGTTCGCGCAGCCTGAGCGAACGCAGTTGCTTGAAGGCTTAAGCGTGGCTCAGCGTCACGATATTCAAACTTATGAAGGTAATGCGCATGGCCTGCGCCTGCTGACATCGCTCGAAATGTATGCGGGCGAAGGCGGCATGCGATTGACGGCGGCAAGCCTCGGGGCTTTGGTGAAGTATCCGTGGACCGCTCAAACCTGTCCTGAGCGAGGCAAGTTCAATGTCTATCAAGCTGAACTGAGCTATTTTCGTGCCGTGGCTGAAGCCCTAGGGCTTCCCGTGCGTGGGCCGGAGCAGTGGGCTCGGCATCCGTTGTCTTATCTCATGGAGGCTGCTGACGACATCTGTTATGCGATTGTTGATTTAGAGGATGCCGTGGAAATGGACATACTCGATCTGCATGAGTTTGAACGCTTGTTGGCGCCCATCGTGGACCCGGACAAGGTCTGGCAAATTCGCGAGCCCCGTCAGTACGCAGCCGCCTTGCGCGGCACCATGGTGGGTCGTTGTGTGAAGGATTTGGCCGACACCTTTATGCGGCATCACGATGCATTGCTGGCCGGCGAATTGCCGTTAAAAGACTTGATTGCCGGAGCCAGCCCAGAAGTGCGCGATACGTTGGTCGCGGCTAAGCAGCTTGCTAGCGATAAAATTTATCGGCACCGCAGCAAGGTCGTCACCGAGATTGCGGCATATCCGTGTTTGGCGGTCTTGCTCGATACGCTGATTCCTGCGGTGCGCACTTTTTGCTTGCAAGGTGCGGCAGCGCTCAGTCATCGTCAGCACACACAGTTAGCACTGTTGCCGCGCTCACTAGTGCCAGGTTTATCGCTCTATGAAGGCTATTTGCAGGTGCTCGACTTTGTGGGTGGTATGACCGATAACCACGCGGCTCGATTAGCCCGAGACATATCAGGTGTGGGTATTCTGTAAGCATTTTTGTGTTGAGGAAATCCTCAGAGCCGACTTGAACGGGTTGTTTGGAGTGCTATGCTCACCGGCGCGACTCAATAGTCATTTTTTAGGAGTGCTTCATGCAGCTGCAAAATAAAATCGCCATCGTGACCGGTGGCGCTTCAGGTTTAGGTCTAGCCACGGTCAAAGGCTTTCTCGATAAAGGCGCAAAAGTCGCTATTTTTGATTTGAATGTGGACGTCGGTCAGTCCGTGGCAGCCGAGCTGGGTGAAAACTGTCACTTTTGTCAGGTCAACGTGTCGGATGAGGCGTCTGTTCAAGCCGCACTTGCCGAGGTATCGAGCAAGTGGGGCGGTGTGCATGTGGCGGTAAACTGTGCCGGGATTGGTAGCGCTATGCGTACGGTGGGTAAGAATGGCCCGCACTCGCTCGACGTGTTCAATAAAGTCATCACGGTGAATCTCATCGGCACCTTTAACGTGACACGTTTAGCTGCTGCTGAAATGGCGAAAAACGAAGGCAATGCCGACAACGAGCGCGGCGTCATTATTAACACCGCATCCGTGGCGGCGTTTGATGGCCAAATTGGTCAGGTCGCTTACTCCGCGTCCAAAGGTGGCGTGGTGGGTATGACCTTGCCGTTAGCGCGTGACTTAGCCAGTGTGGGTGTGCGTGTAAACACCATCGCTCCGGGTATTTTCAACACGCCGCTGATGAACGCTGCGCCGGATAGCGTGAAGCTGCCGCTTATTGAAATGACGCAGTTCCCTAAGCGTTTAGGCTATCCCGAAGAGTACGCTTTGCTCGCCATTCAGCTCGTCGAAAATGCCTTTCTGAATGGCGAAACCATTCGAATTGATGGCGCCATTCGTATGGCACCGCGCTGAATTAAGTTCTCTCGTTAGCCGCCTGCAGCAGCGCATCCATTTCTTGCAAAATGCGCTGCTGTAAACGGTCATCCAAAAAACCTTCCGGTAAGTTGAGTGCAGCCTCCAAGCTGGCGCGTAATGCCGGCACACCGGTGTATCGGCAGGCACCGAGTAGTCGATGCACGGCCCGTCGCCACGCGTCGGCATCTTGCGTATCACGAGCCAGCTGAAGTTGTTCACGAGCCAACGGCATATCCTCGGCCAATGTGGCAATGAGCTTTTCCGCCAGATCACGACGTCCGCCAGCGAGTCGCTCGGCCTCAGGCCAATCAATCGTCGCCAAAGGCGCGCTGATAAACCGTGTCCACTGCTGCAGGATGTGGTTGAGCTGACTCTCATCTAAAGGTTTGCTGAGGTAGTCATCAATGCCATTGCGCAGCCAAAATTCGCGCTCGGAGCTCAATGCATGGGCAGTGAGCGCAATGATGGGAACACGTTGGCCGCCACGCTCTTGGGCACGAATGCATTGAGCCGCTTCTAGGCCATTCATGATGGGCATTTGAATGTCCATGAAGATCAGATCAAAGATAGCGCCTGCGGCTTTCTCAATGGCCAGTGCGCCGTTTTCGGCGGTCTCTACACGAATACCGAGCTCACTCAACCAGACCTGCATGAGGTGTAAGTTGGCGGGGTGATCATCCACCACCAGCACGCGAATCGGGTCGCTGGCGAGCTGGTTATAGTGCAATTGCGTGTGGCTTTGTGGATTTGCCAGCGCCGAATGGAAGAAGGGGTCGCGAGATGCCCACCACGTCACCGTAAACGTAGAGCCCTTGCCGATCTCACTGACCGCCGAGATGTTTCCAGCCATGATCTGAACCAGTTGCCGGGTGATGGTGAGCCCCAGGCCTGTGCCGCCGAAGTGTCGAGAGGTGGATGTGTCCGCTTGCTCGAAGGCCTCAAACAATCGCTGTAATCGATTGGGATCTATACCAACGCCAGTGTCGCTTATGCTGAGCTGACAATGCACGCGGCCTGCTTCTTCGGCCAATAACCTCAGTTGCGCTAGGATTTGCCCACGAGCCGTAAACTTAATGGCATTGCTTATTAGGTTGGTCATGATCTGACGCAAGCGTAGCGGGTCCCCCAACACGGACTCGGGTAAATTCGCATCGACATCCACGAGAATTTCCACGGCTTTGTCGCCTAATAGGGGCGCAAGCATGGCGGTGCTGTCACTTAACAGGCTACCAAGTTGAACCGGCGTTTCATCCAGTACTAAACGTCCCGCTTCAATTTTGGATAGATCTAACAGGTCATTCAAAATGGCCAACAGGTGCTCGCCAGAACGGGACAGTGCTTGCACATGTTGTTGCTGCAAAGCGGATAGCGAGCTGCGTTCGAGTAAGCGCGCAAACCCTAGTAGGCTGGTTAGCGGCGTACGAATTTCATGACTGATATTGGCGAGAAACTCTGACTTTAATTGGTTGCTCACCTGCGCACTGCGGCGGGTCGCATGCAGCTCAATGTTCTGACGTTCAATGGCATCCAAGGTTTCGCGAAGTTCTGCTTCGGTGTGCTCACTGTCTTGAACCAGCTGCTCGATGGCGGTCTTCTGCTTGAAGTAGTAGCGCGTTAGGAAGCTCACCAATTCGGGCCAAATTCGCTTGGCCTGGGCATGTTGCTTCGGCGTGATTCTTTCCGGGTGGTTAAGCGCAACTGCAAAGCGATTGATCGGCAACAACGTTTGCCGAAGGAACAGTAATAGCAGGATGGCCAGCACCAGTAAGAGTGCCATGCTAAGGGCGATGTACTGGACGAGTCGCTCGTAAAACGCGAGTCTAATCACTTGCTGGGAGGCTTCGAGGACCAACCAGCGACCATCATCGAGTTGGCGAACCTCTTGGGCTCCGCCGTCAATCGCAAAGCTAGCCTGCGCGGGATCTACCCGATTGAGTTGCTCAATCATGGGTAGACGGACCTGGCTCTGCCCGACTTGTTTGATGAGCCTTCCTGCGGGACTGAGCACACTGATTTGACGAATGGAGTCATCCCGTAGGCCGAGCTTTAGGAAGGCCTCTAGTTCGCTGCTGCTCAGGATGGATCGATTCAAGACTTCTGCTGTGCTGTGCAGCGTGATGTCCTTGCTGTGTTGATAGCGTGCCAATAAATCGTCTTGGTAGTGCGAGCTGATTGCCCAAGATAGGCTCAGCAATAAGGCCGCCACAGGCAACAAAAAAGCAAATAACAGGCGGTGATGCAGGGTCCACGGATACATCCGGGCGCTCCTTGGCGGGTAAAAATTGATGAGTTAAAAGTAAGACTATCATGCCGATCTTGGCTGGGGCATGCGATTGCTTTTTGAGCAAAAAAAGGCACAATGTGCCTCATTCTGACAAAAACAAAAGTCAACAATTACAACTGTTTTGAGGCTACGTAAGCCTCGTCTTTAGGGATGTTATGCGCCAAATACCTGCATTTTTTCGATTAGTCATGCTAACCACCTCCTTGGCCGCGCTGCTGACAGCGTGTGGCACCAGTGAAACGGGTTCTTCGGGTTCGAGTACACAGGCTCGTCAGCGGGGTGACTTGCCTTTGGGTACGGCGCAGGGTGTTAAGCCGGCCTCCTGCTCTAATGCTAAAAACGTCGCGGGTCAGGTGTATCGTGTTGAAATCCCTTCCCGGGTTGATGGCGAGAGCATCGTATTTCAAGTGTTTGAGCCGGACACCCTGAACTGCGTCGAGAAGCATGCGCTGATTTTGGAAGGGCATGGTTACTCAGGCTCTCGCCAAACCGATAAGAGCGGCGGCCAGTCGCCCTTGTCTTTTGGTGCGCCCATTGGCGATTTGACGAAAGCAGGCTATGCCGTCATCAGTATTGATCAGCGCGGGCATGGTGAATCCGGCGGTACGGTGCGTGTCATGGACCCGGCCTTTGAAGGGCAGGATCTGGTTGCCATTGTTGACTGGGCAGAACAGCACCTCGACTTCCTGAAGTATCGCGACGGCAACTTATTGCTCGGCGGCATCGGGGGAAGCTACGGTGGCGGTTATCAGATGCTGCTCTGGGAGACGGACCCCAGCCAGCGCATGGATGCCATAGTGCCGGAAATTACGTGGAACGATCTTCCCTACAGCCTGAATCCCGGCAATGTGGTGAAGAGTTATTGGGCGTTGTTTTTGGCCGGTGCGGGGGATGCTTTAACGCAGGGTCGCCAGGACCCGTTTATTCGCGCCACCTTACTCGATGGTGTGGCAACCGGGGTCTTTCCTGCGGATGCATTGCCTCAGTTTGCCGCCCATTCCCCCGCGTACTTCTGTGGCCAAGGCTATAGCGACATGAAGGGCGTAACGGCTGATGGCTCTAGCTATGTGCTGGCGCCTTTGGCCACCAATATTCCGCTCACGTCTGGCGTGTTCTCCATCAGCCGCTCACCGTTGAAGCGCTTCCAAAAAGTGGATGCGCTGATTTTCCAAGGGATGCGTGATCACCTGTTTAACTTCAACGAGGCTTATCACAACTACCAATGCTTGCAGCGCGGTGGCGGTGATGTCCGTCTCCTGAGTTACGAAACCGGTCATGGGGCGTTGTCGCCAGATGTTGGCTTGGTTTCGCAAGCCGTCCAGATCCAAGCTTTGCCGCTGAGTCGTAACTGCGGCTCGGTAGACGCGACAGCGGCCACATTGGCCTGGTTCAACGAGAAGCTGCTGGGCAAGGGCAATGCCGATTCGGCAATTCCGTCGGGTAAAAATGTGTGCCTGTCGCTCACGCAAAAAGATGCCGTGGCAGTGCCTCAAGTCACTGTCGGTGGTACGGAGTTTCCAGTGGCCCTGCCCGGCGGTTTGCCGGTCCCGGTGACCTTGGCGCAACTAGTGCCCACGATTGTGCCGTTGACCGGCGTAGCAGAGGGTACGAATGTGCTGGCGGGCATTCCGCGATTGAAGGTCAAGGTAGGTCGAGGTGTAGAGGCCTTGGATGCCTTGTGTCAGAAGGCTCAGGAGCCATTGCTGCGATTGGGTAGCTGCGATAGCACGGTTTTTGTGGGGCTGGGCATCATCACCGCATCGGCGAGCGGTAAAATTCCGGTCGTGCCGGAGTTGATTGACAATCAGGTCATGCCTTTGCGCGGCTTTGGCGACTTTGATGTGGACATGGTGGGCGTTGCAGAGCGAATTCATGCCGGCGACCAGCTGGTGCTACTGGTCTACGGGAATAGCCCGACCTTTATCGCCACGAGCTCCCGCGATTTGAGCACTGCTATCGTGACCCTCAGTGGCACGGTCAAACTACCTTTGTTGGGTGACTTGCCCAGTCTTTCGCCCAGTGCATCAGGTGGCGGCCTGCCCATTCCTGGCCTTTAACCGCTAACGACACGTTCAGCGACGCTTGCAAAGCGCCCGCTGGCCATTTGGTCAGCGGGCGCTTTGTCTTTACAATCCGCCATCACCTTCTGGAGCCTGCGCGCAATGAGCGATTTTCCCGGTTCGCCCCCTCGCTATGCCACCATTGCCGATACCGTGGGCAACACGCCACTGGTGCGCCTGCAGCGCCTGCCCGGCAATACCAGCAATATCGTGCTGGTGAAGCTGGAGGGAAATAATCCGGCCGGCTCAGTCAAGGACCGCCCGGCGCTGTCGATGATCGAGCAGGCCGAGCGGCGCGGCGACATCAAGCCCGGCGACACGCTGATCGAGGCAACCTCTGGCAATACCGGCATTGCGCTGGCGATGGCGGCAGCAATCAAGGGCTACAAGATGAAGCTGATCATGCCGGCGAACCAGAGCCAGGAGCGCAAAGATGCCATGGCGGCTTATGGTGCCGAGCTGATTTCGGTCACCAAGGAAGACGGCATGGAAGGCGCGCGTGATCTGGCCATGCGCATGCAAAGCGAAGGCCAGGGCGTGGTGCTGAACCAGTTCGGCAACCTCGACAATCCGCTGGCGCACTATAGGGGCACCGGTCCGGAAATCTGGCAGCAGACGCAGGGCACGATCACGCATTTCATCAGCTCCATGGGCACGACCGGCACCATCATGGGCACGTCGCGCTATTTGAAAGAACAGAACCCGGCGGTGCAGATCGTCGGCTTGCAACCCTGCGAGGGTGCGGCGATTCCCGGCATCCGGCGCTGGCCGGAGGCGTATCTGCCGACCATCTTCGATCGTTCTCGCGTGGATTGGGTGATGGATATCGCCCAGCCCGAAGCGGAGGCGACCATGCGTCGGCTGGCACGCGAAGAAGGCATTTTCTGCGGGGTGTCGTCGGGCGGCTCGGTGTGGGCGGCGCTGGAGCTGTCGAAGCAATTGGAGAATGCCGTGATTGTGGCCATTGTCTGTGATCGTGGCGACCGCTACCTGTCCACTGGCGTATACACGGAGCCGGTATGAATACGCTGGTGTTCGACATCGAGACGGTGCCCGACATCGCCGGCGGCCGTCGCCTCTATGGCCTGGACGGGCTGGATGATGCGGCTGCCGGCGAGGCGCTGTTCAAGCTGCGTCGGCAGGAAACTGGCGGCTCCGACTTCATCCGTCATTCGCTGCAGCGCGTGGTCTGCATCTCCGCGGTGCTGCGTTCGCGTGATGGCGTGAAGGTCTGGTCGCTGGGTGACGAGTCGGAAAGCGAGGCGCAGATCATCAAGCGGTTTTTCGATGGTCTGGAGAAGACCCAGCCGACGCTGGTGTCGTGGAACGGCAGCGGCTTTGACCTGCCGGTGCTGCATTATCGCGCACTGATCAACGGTATTCAGGCGCCGAGCTACTGGGATCAGGGCGAGCACAACCGCGAGGCCAAGTTCAACAACTACCTCGGCCGTTTCCACTCGCGTCATACCGACCTGATGGACCTGCTTGCCGGCTATCAGGCCCGCGCCGTGCAGCCGCTGGATCAGGTCGCGACGCTGCTCGGCTTTCCGGGCAAGGCCGGCATGGACGGCAGCCAGGTCTGGCCGGCTTTTCTGGCCGGCGAGCTGAGCAAGATCCGCCAGTATTGCGAGACCGATGTGCTCAACACCTGGCTGGTCTGGCTGCGCTTCCAGTTCATGCGCGGCCAGCTCGACAAGGCCGGGCTGGATGCTGAGCTGGGTCTGGTGCGCGAGCTGCTGCAAGCCTCGGCGATGCCGCATCTGCAAGCCTTTCTGGCGGACTGGGATGCGGCTCAGGCGGCGCTGCCCAGCCTTGATCTGCCGCTGAATCACCCCATCAATTCCTGATGTGACGGGCCGTGTGCCCGTTACCCTTTTCGTTACCAGCAAGAGTCTGTTATGGCCCGAACCAACAAGCGTGAAAAACTGCGAGCCATGCCGCCCGTTGAACTGGTCATTGACCGTCTGAGCCACGAGGGGCGCGGCATTGCGCATCGTGACGATGGCAAGATCGTCTTTGTCGATGGCGCCCTGCCCGGCGAGCAGGTCACCGCGCAGGTCACCTTCACGCACAAGAAATACGATGAGGCCTCGGTGCTCAGCGTGCAGTCGCCGTCGGCCCAGCGTGTGACGCCGCCGTGCGCGCATTTCGGCGTCTGTGGCGGCTGCTCGCTGCAGCACATGGACCCGGCCGCGCAGATTGCCTTCAAGCAGACTGTGCTGGTCGATCACCTCCGGCATTTCGGCGGCATCAAGCCGCAGACCTGGCTGCCGCCGCTGACCTCGCCGGATCATTCCTATCGCCGCAAGGCGCGTCTTGGCGTGCGTTTCGTCATCAAGAAAGACAAGCTGCTGGTCGGCTTCCGCGAGCGTCAGGCCAGCTATCTGGCCGATCTCGATGCCTGTTTTGTCATGGATCCGCGCCTGGGCCAGAGCATCACGCCGCTGAAGCAGCTCATTGCCGGCCTGGCCGCGCGGGATCATATTGCCCAGGTGGAAGTGGCGGCGGGCGATGAGCTCGATGGCCTGCCGTCGGTGGCGCTGATTTTCCGCAATCTCGTGGAGCTGGTCCCGGCGGATGTGCAGGCGCTGACCGACTTCTGTGCCGAGCGCAACTGGCAGTGCTATCTGCAGCCGGGTAACTACGACACCGTGCATCGCATCTGGCCCGTCGATGGCACGGATCGCCTGCATTACCAGCTGCTCGACTTCATGGCACCCACGGGCAAGGGCCTGGCCATGGCCTTTCACCCCAACGATTTCACCCAGGTCAATGCGGGTATCAACCAGCGCATGGTGAAGTTGGCACTGGATTTGCTCGACCCGCAACCAACAGACCGCGTGCTGGACCTGTTCTGTGGCCTTGGCAACTTCACCTTGCCACTGGCCACGCGGGCTCGCGAGGTTGTTGGCGTTGAGGGCGTGGATGCCATGGTGCAGCGCGGTTACGAGAACGCGCGTGCCAACGGATTGGGCAATGTCTCGTTCTATGCTCAGGACTTGACCAAGGATTTCTCCGAGCAGCCGTGGGCGAGCCAGGGTTTTGACAAGATTTTGATTGATCCACCGCGCAGTGGCGCGCTGGAAGTGATTCCGCACCTGGCCCGCTTCGGTGCTCAGCGTGTCGTATACGTGTCATGCAACCCGGCTACGCTGGCGCGTGATGCCGGCGAGATGGACAAGGCCGGCTATGATCTGGTGCAGGCCGGTGTGATGGACATGTTCACGCACACCACGCATGTGGAGTCGATTGCTGTTTTTGAAAAGCGCGGTATTTGAAAAGCGCATTTAGGGCAAGGCGAGCAAGATGGTAAAAGTCCGCGCAGATTATCCCACCCGAGCCGACGGCAGCGTCGATCTCGCGGTGTGGCTGTCCCGCATTGAAGATCAGGTCGAGTTGCACGAGCCCGACGAGCTTCTGCGCGCCTGCCAGTTTGCCGAGCAGCTCGATCGCGAAAACCTCGCCAAGCACAACGTGTGGATGACACGTACGTCGAGCTTCCTCACCGGTCTGGCCATGGCCGACATCCTCGCCGAGCTCAATCTCGATCAGGATTCGCTGATGGCGGCGGTGCTCTATCGCGCCGTGCGTGAGGGCAAGGTCACACTCAAGCGTATCGAGAAAGACTTCGGCGAAGACATCTCCACGCTGATCGATGGCGTGCTGCGCATGGCGGCCATCAGTCGGCTGATCAACCCGGACCACCGCACGGTCGGCACCGAAGAGCAGCAGCTCGACAACATTCGCAAGATGTTGGTGGCGATGATCGACGATGTGCGCGTGCCGCTGATCAAGCTCGCCGAGCGTACGTTTGCCATCCGCGAGCTGAAGGAAGCCAGCGACGAGCGCAAACGCCGCGTGGCGCGGGAAATCTTCGACATCTACGCGCCGCTGGCGCATCGCCTCGGCATCGGCCACATCAAGTGGGAGCTGGAGGATCTGTCGTTCCGCTATCTGGAACCGGAAGCCTACAAGCAGATCGCCAGCCTGCTCGACGAGAAGCGCTTGGATCGCGACGGCTACATCCAGCAGATCATCAAGACCCTGCACGACAACCTCGAACGCATGGGCATGGGCGTGATCGAGGTCAGCGGACGGGCCAAGCACATCTACTCGATCTGGCGAAAAATGCAGCGCAAGGGCATCGGCTTCCATGAGGTCTACGATGTGCGTGCTGTGCGCGTGCTGCTGCCGGAAATTCGCGACTGCTATGCCGCGCTCGGTGTGGTGCATTCGCTGTGGAAGCATATTCCGCGCGAGTTCGACGATTACATCGCGACGCCGAAAGAGAATGGCTATCGCTCACTGCACACGGCCGTGATCGGGCCGTCCGGCAAGCCGATCGAAGTGCAGATCCGCACGCACGACATGCATCAGGAAGCCGAGCTGGGCGTGTGCGCACACTGGACCTATAAGGAAGGCAAGTCGTCCAAGGCCGATGCCCGCTACGAGAACAAGATCGCCTGGCTGCGGCAAGTGCTGGAATGGCAGGACGACATCGGCGATCAGCGTCTCGACGATATGGCCGTGCATTTTAACGAGGCCATCCACGACGAGCGCATCTACGTGTTCACGCGTGACGGCCATGTGATTGATTTGCAGGCCGGTGCTACGCCGCTGGACTTCGCCTATCACATCCACACCGAGGTCGGGCACGGCTGCCGAGGCGCGAAAATCAACGGCCGCATCGTGCCGATGACCTACAAGCTGCAGACCGGCGAGCAGGTCGACATCATGACTCAGCGCGGCGGCACGCCGAGTCGCGACTGGATGAACCCGTCGCTGGGCTATCTCGGCACCGGGCGGGCGCTGGCCAAGGTCAGGCACTGGTTCAAGCAGCAAGACCGTGAAGGCAATCTGGCCGAGGGCCGGGCGCTGCTGGAGCGCGAGCTCAGCCGCCTTGGCATGTCGCTGTCGAAGGTCGAGCTGGAGCGCATCGCGCCGCGCTTCAATGTGCGAACCGGCGACGATGTGCTGGTCGGGCTCGGTGGCGGCGACCTGCCGCTGGCGCGCATTACCCACGCCCTGACCGACGGCCTGGATCAGACCGCGCAGCAGGAGCTGGCGCTGCCCGAGATTCCGGTGCGGCCGACGCGCAAGTCCGATTCCAGCTCGGCCATCACCATTGAAGGCGTGGGCAATCTGCTCACGCAAATCGCCGGCTGCTGCAAGCCGGTGCCGGGCGAGCCCATTGTCGGCTTCGTCACCCACACGCGCGGCGTCAGCATTCACGCCCGTGCCTGCCCGGAGTACCTGCGTCTGGCGCAGGACGAGCCGGCGCGCACGGTGGATGTGCAGTGGCAGGCGCGCGAAACCGGGGCGTATCCGGTCGATATTCTGGTGCGCGCCTGGGATCGCACCGGCCTGCTGCGCGACATCACCGCCGTGCTCGCTAACGAGCAGGTCAATGTCATCGGTGTGCAGACCCAGTCCGACAAGCAGGATGGCACCGCGACCATGCGCCTGACGCTGGAAGTGCCGGGGCTGTCGAAGCTCTCGCGCGTGTTAACACGCATCGAGCAGCTGCCCAATATCACGGAGGCCCGGCGGCTGACCGAGCACCGGGCCGGGGGGCAGGAATGACCTTGGTAAATCTGCCTGCCTTGGCGGCTACGCCGGCCTTGCAGCGCCTGATCCAGATCATGGCGCGTCTGCGTGACCCCGAGCAGGGCTGCAACTGGGATCTGGCGCAGACCCCGGCCACGCTGGCGCCGTATACCATCGAGGAGGCCTACGAGGTCATCGATGCCATTGCCCGTGGCGACTCGGCCGACTGGCGCGAGGAGCTGGGCGATCTGCTCTTGCAGGTGGTGTTTCAGGCGCAGCTGGCGCAGGAGCAGGGCTTGTTCGATTTCGATGCGGTGGCGCTGTCCATCGCCGAAAAGCTGGAGCGCCGGCATCCCCATATTTTTCGCGATGGCCGCCTGGATCTGCCGCGGCTGGATCTGACGGCCGATGAAGTGAGTGCGCAATGGGGCGTGATCAAGGCTCAGGAAAAGGCTCTGAAGGCCGCTGCCCACGGCGGCGAGCTGCCACCGGCGGCCTTTCTCGACAAGGTCGGTGCCGGCCTGCCGCCACTGCTGCGCGCGGAGAAGCTGCAGGCGAGGGCGAGCGAGGTCGGTTACGACTGGCACGATCCGCGTGCCGTCATCGCCAAGCTGCGTGAAGAGATTGACGAGCTGGAAGCCGCGCTGGATGAGCAGCTGCCGCAAGCCGAATTGCAGGACGAGCTGGGCGATATTCTCTTTTGTTGCGTCAACATCGGCCGCCATTTGCAGGTAGACAGCGAGCAGGCCCTGCTCGGTGGCATCGCCAAGTTCCGCCGCCGTTTCGGTCATATTGAGCAGCAGCTCAAGGCGCGCTCTGTTGCCTTGGCCGATGCCAGCCTCGACGACATGGAAGCGCTCTGGCAGGACGCCAAGAAGGCCGGCTTGTGACTGAACTAAAAGCGACCGCGCTCATCGATCCGTTTCAACGCGAGATTCGCTATCTGCGCATGTCGGTGACGGATCGCTGCGACTTCCGCTGTGTCTACTGCATGAGTGAGGACATGAAGTTCCTGCCGCGCAGCGAGGTGCTGTCGCTGGAGGAGATCGAGCGGCTGGCGCGGGTGTTCGTGGGGCTGGGCGTGCGCAAGATCCGTCTCACCGGTGGCGAGCCGCTGGTACGGCGCGGGCTGACGGATCTGGTGCGCCAGGTCGCGCAGATTCCGGGGCTGGACACCCTGGCCATGACCAGCAACGGTGCCCGTCTTGCCGGGCAGGCCGTGGCCTTGCGTCAGGCCGGCCTGCAGCAGATCAACATCAGTCTGGACAGTCTCGATCCCGACCGCTTCCATGCCATGACCCGCACCGGCGAGCTGGCCGATGTGCTCGCCGGCATTGATGCCGCCATCGCTGCCGGCTTCCCGCGCATCCGCCTGAACGCCGTCATCCTGCAGGGCCGCAACGATCAGGATGTGCTGGCGCTGGTCGCGTTTGCGCTGGCCAAGGGCATCGACCTGGCGTTCATCGAGGAGATGCCGCTGGGCGTCATCGATGATCATGATCGTGCCGAAACGCTACTCACCAGCGATGCCCTGCGCGCTATGATCGCGACACAACATGTACTCGAGCCTGAAGGTGCGGATCATCGCAGTGGCCCGGCAAGCTATTATCGTGTGGCTGGCAGCAAAACGAGGCTCGGTTTCATCTCGCCGCACAGCCATAATTTCTGTGGCGACTGCAATCGCGTGCGTCTCACCGCCGAGGGGCGATTGCTGCTTTGCCTGGGGCATGAGCACAGCCTCGACCTGCGTGCGCCGCTGCGTGCCGGTGCCAGCGATGCCGAGCTGGCCGACATGATTCGCCTGGCCTTGTTGCGCAAGCCCGAGCGCCACGAATTTGATCTTGCCGGCGAGCCGCAGATTGTGCGATTCATGAACATGACCGGCGGCTGAGGCCGCCTTCAATCTGAAAAGAGAGCCGTAATGAGCACTGAAAAATCCTTTGTGCCGCTGCAAGTCGCCGTGCTCACCGTATCCGATACGCGCAGCCTGGACACGGACACCTCCGGCCAGTATCTCGCCGAGCAGCTGCAGCAGGCCGGGCATGTCGTTGCCGCCCGTGCCATCGTCAAGGATGACATCTACCAGATTCGCGCGCAGGTCTCGGCGTGGATTGCCAGCGACGATGTGCAGGCCGTCATCCTCACCGGCGGCACCGGCTTCTCGGGGCGCGACAGCACGCCGGAAGCCATCCTGCCGCTGCTCGACAAGAGCATCGACGGTTTTGGCGAGCTGTTTCGCCATATTTCGTATCTGGAGATCGGCACCAGCACGCTGCAATCGCGCGCCCTGGCCGGGCTGGCCAATCGCACGGCCATCTTCTGCGTGCCCGGCTCCACGGGTGCCTGCCGCACGGCCTGGGAGGGCATCCTGAGCAGCCAGCTCGACAATCGTCATCGCCCCTGCAATCTCGTGCCGCACCTCAAGACGGCTGTTGCTGCCTGCGATACGCGAGGCTGACATGGCGCTCATGTCGGTTGATGAGGCGTTAACTCACCTCACGGCTGCAGGTTCATCTTATCGGCAGTCAGCGCCTGTACGAACAGAGTCACTGCCGTTGCTTGATGCCCTCGGCTGCCTAGTGGCGCACGATATCATGGCGCCTATTCCTGTCCCGCCCGAGCGCAATAGCGCGATGGATGGCTATGCGTTTGCCTGGGCAGATGCGCTGGCAGCCGAGTCACTTGTGGTCAGTCAGCGTATCCCTGCTGGCGTGGCGCCTATGCCCTTATTGCCGGGTACAGCGGCACGGATTTTTACGGGCGCAGTGATACCGGAAGGTGCAGACACCGTTGAAATGCAAGAAAACTGTGACGAGAGCCAGGGCCGCGTTCAGTTTTTGACCGCAACTCGACGGGGTGCCAACATTCGTGAGGCCGGTGAAGATATTGCCCGGGATAGTTTGTTGTTAGCGGCGGGAACTCGATTGGGCGCGGCCGAGTTAGGTTTGTTGGCCTCTGTCGGCATGGCGAACGTTAAGGTATTAATGCCGTTAACTGTGGCGATTGTATGCACAGGGAACGAGTTGGTGGCGCCGGGAAACGCCTTGGCGGCAGGCCAGCGCTATAACAGTAATGAAGCGATGTTGGCTGCCTTGTTAAAACAATACGGTTGCTCGCTGGTTTCATTGCCTGTGGCCGAGGATACCTTGGCGGCAACCGAGCAGGCCTTATTGCAAGCGGTAACCCGAGGAGCAGACCTAGTGATGACCACCGGGGGTGTTTCGGTGGGTGAAGAAGACCATCTTCGGGCAGCCGTTGAGCGTTTAGGTCGACTGAATCTTTGGAAAGTCGCTATTAAGCCGGGCAAGCCGCTGGCGTTCGGAGACATTCAAGGCGTGCCCATCCTAGGGCTTCCCGGTAACCCCCAATCGGTTTGGGTGACTTACCATATTCTCGCGCTCCCCTTTATTCGCGCCTTGCAAGGCGACCCAGCAGTGTCATTAAGCCTGTTTTTGCCCGCTGGGTTCGAACAGCTTAAAGCGCAAGGTCGTCGTGAATATTTGCGTGTAAAAGTAGTATCAGATGCTGATGGAAATCAACGCGTCGTTCCGCATCCCCAGCAAGGGAGTGGCGCATTAACGTCTGCGGCATGGTCGGATGGATTTGCTGTAGTGGAAGCTAATACGACGGTGATGCGCGGACAGTCGGTGGCGTTTATCCCCGTAAAATAGAACGGGCTACCAAAGTAGCCCGTTCGTCAATCAGTCAGCTTATTAGAACGTGTAGCGACCACCAATACGGAGGGTGTCGAGTTCAAGCTCAATTTTAGGTACAGGGCCAATGAAAGGGGCGACACCACCGGCTTTCCGCTCGAGATCAGTCAAACGATACTCAACAAAACCGGCGAAGTTCTTAGTGACATCATAGGAAGCACCGACTGTGTACTCTAAACCATCCACACGCTTGTCGGCGAGTTTGCCCGCGTTCAAATAACCAATGGAAGCATAAACGTTGGTGTTTGCCATGACATTGGTATTAATACCTACCGTGGCCGCATAGCCATTTAACGTGGCGCCGACCCCTAGATCTTTGGTGATATCGATACCCACATTGGTGTGCTCAAGGCTACCGGTGACGCTGAATTGATCATTGAGTTTGTGGCTGTAGCTTAGGCCAATACGCGTTTCATTGAGCTTTTGCGAGCCGCCTATAAAGCCAGCAAGTTGGTCGTTTTTCAATTTGGAACTTTGGTGCATCGCAATCATGGAAAAGCCATTGCCCAGCTCGGCTTTGCCACGAACGCCGTAGCCACTGCCGTCAAACTTAAATTTTTGTGGAGCGGTGGCAATTTCAGCCTCAGCATCATTGTCAATGTAGAACAGATCGATAGAGCCGCCGGCAAAGGCGGTCATGGGAGCTAAAGCTAAGGTGCTTAACGCCAGAAATTTTTTCAGCATATTGTTTTCCTCGGGCTAGCCACGCACGTCGGTGGTGCACAATTTTTCGCGTATGCCAGACAAAAGTGCAACATTATTTGTTTCAGCTTTGAAACAAATGCGATAAACGGATCAAAATTGAGACTGAGTGGTCATAATCTTAGCAATGCGCCTTAAAAATAGTTTCGATGCCTGTAAACCATCGTAAATGTCATCAATTCGTCACATTACTGACGCGGAGCTGTCATTTTTGCTGCTAATACTACGCCCAACCCAAAAGCAAGGCTCTTATCGAGCTGTGCGGGTACGGCCGGCGTCGGTCGACACTATTTGCTCAATGATTGAGGTAGAACTATGAAACTCGTAATCAAATCGTTAGCGCTGGCGATCGCCGCTGCTGGTCTGGCCACCCCGGTCATGGCCGATACTGCTACTACCAAGGGTGGTTTCCAGATCAAGTCGGATGATGGCAACTTCGAAGCTAAGCTCGGTGGCCGTATTCATTTTGATGGCAACTTCTACACCGGTGAAGAGCAGAAAAATTCAGGCTTCAGTGCTGCGGCACAAAAATCTAACAGCCAATTCTTCTTCCGCCGTGCTCGCGTAACCTTAGAAGGTAAGGCATACGACTGGAACTTTAAGTTTGAAAATGACTTTGCTTCGTCGTCGGAAGAGCTTACTAGCGGTGGGGTTTTAACCACTACCACTACCCAAGCCTGCGGTCCAGTCGTAGCTCCAGCTACTGACGTTCCTGGTGATGGTTGCCCTACGGGTTCAAATGTCGTAACTGTTGTCAACAGTGCCTCGGTAACTGCGCCAAGCACCAAAGCCAACGAAGGTTTCCGTGAAGTATGGATCGGTCGTAAAGTGCTTGGCGATCACAACCTGCGTATCGGTCAGGCCAAGCCATATCGTGGCATGGAAGAACTGACTAGCTCTAATGAAATCACTTTCATGGAGCGCTCCTACGCAACAGCTACTGGTATCTACAACAACCAGTTCACAACGGGTGTGTTCTTAGATGGCTCAGGTGAAGGCTACGGCTACGGTGCTGCTCTCTACACGCCACGCTCTGCAGCTGATCGTGAAACTCAGGGTCTTGGTTACAACGTGCGTGGATTCGTGGTTCCAGTCCGTTCTAATGGCAATCTCGTTCACATTGGCGTGAGCGCGACTCAGGACAATTTCGAAACCAACACAACCAGCAAAAACGTTCGTGTTGTTGGTCGTGAAAATGGACTCCGTAGCGGCAACCTAATCACAGCCAGCGTTTTTAATGAACAGGAAGCTGTTGCAGCAGAATTGGCGGCACGCTTTGGTGGTGTTTATATGCAGGGCGAGTACGTGAAGTCGACGTTCAAGGATACGCTGGGTACTGCTCCTTTCACGCCTGACCAAGATGTAGATGCTTACTACGTTCAAGCGAGCTTTTTCTTGACAGATCACACCAAGCCATACGATTTCAAAAAAGGCGTTTTCAAGTCGCCAAAATTGAATGGTGAAGAAGGTGCAATTGAGCTCAAGGCTCGTTTTGACAAGATCGAGAACAAAGACCTTGCAACACGTCCAGAGGCCTCTTATTTCGCACTGGGTGTTAACTACTATGCAACACCAAACACACGCTTCATGGTGGAGTACGTGGATGGTAAGGCCGAAACTTCGACAACAAAGTTAGATGCAGCAGCAATCACTGCCCGCGCTCAGTACAACTTCTAAGTTCAGCTGAGTATGTTGTAACGGTTGTAAAGAAAAGGCCCTTCGGGGCTTTTTCTGTTTGTATCTTGTCGAGTGTTCGTAGTTTCCGCATCAAAACGACGCCCCGTCTCCCGTCTTTTCGCGGCGCGTGATAACATCCTGTCCCGTCTTTGTACCTGCTTTCGGCGGGTGCGCCGTGATCACGCAAGCTGTCTGGAAAGTTCATGACCAAATTCATTTTTGTCACTGGTGGTGTGGTGTCTTCGCTGGGCAAGGGCATCTCCGCCGCCTCGCTGGCCGCCATTCTGGAAGCTCGTGGTCTCTCGGTCACCATGATCAAGATGGACCCATACATCAATGTCGATCCGGGCACGATGAGCCCGTATCAGCACGGCGAAGTCTTTGTCACCAGCGATGGTGCCGAGACTGACCTCGACCTTGGTTATTACGAGCGCTTCCTGCGTCATTCGAAAATGACCAAGAAGAATAACTTCACGTCCGGCCGCATTTACCTCGATGTGCTGCAGAAAGAGCGTCGTGGCGACTACCTGGGCGGCACGGTGCAGGTCATTCCGCACATCACTGATGCCATCAAGCAGCGCGTGCGTGAAGGTGCGCGCGGGCATGACATCGCCATCGTCGAAATCGGTGGTACCGCAGGTGACATCGAGTCGCAACCGTTCATGGAAGCCGTGCGCCAGATGCGCATCGAGCTGGGCTATCAGGGTTCGCTGCTGATGCACCTGACGCTGATTCCGTACATCGCCTCGGCTGGAGAGCTGAAAACTAAGCCGACGCAGCACTCGGTGAAGGAGCTGCGCTCGATTGGTTTGCAGCCAGACATCTTGATTTGCCGCTCTGAACATCCGGTGCCGAACGAGTCTAAGCGCAAGATTTCGCTGTTTACCAATGTCGAAGAGCGTGCGGTCATCATCGCGCAAGATGCTAAGAGCATTTACCAAATTCCGCGCCGTTTCCACGAGCAGGGGCTGGATGATTTCGTCATCGAGCGCCTCGGTCTGAGCGCGCCAGTCGCTGATTTGAGCGACTGGGATGTAGTGGTGGACGGCCTGCTCAACCCGGAGCGCGAAGTCACCATTGCCATGGTCGGCAAATATGTCGAGCTGGCCGATGCCTACAAGTCGGTCAACGAAGCCTTGCTGCACGCAGGCATCCAGAACAAGAGCAAGGTCAAGATTCGCTACATCGATGCCGAATCGATCGAGCAGGATGGCACCGGCGCGCTGGCGGATGTCGATGGCATCCTGGTGCCAGGCGGTTTTGGCGATCGCGGCACCGAAGGGAAGATCGCCACCGTTAAGTTTGCCCGTGAGAATCGCGTACCTTATTTGGGTATTTGCTTGGGTATGCAAGTGGCGGTCATTGAGTATGCTCGTCATCTGGCTGGCCTGGCCGATGCAAACTCGAGTGAATTAAAGGCTGGGTGTGCGCATCCGGTCATTGGCTTGATCACCGAGTGGAAAACCGAAACCGGTGATGTGCAGCGCCGTGATGCCGAGTCCGATTTGGGTGGCACCATGCGTCTGGGCGCGCAACTCTGCCATTTGGTGCCCGGCACACTGGCGCACAAAACTTATGGCAGTGACAGCATTACTGAGCGTCATCGTCACCGTTATGAAGTCAACAATACCTATTTGCCGCAGCTGGAAGCCGCTGGCCTGCGCATTTCCGGTTTCAGCGCTGACAAGTCGTTGGTTGAGATGGTCGAAATCCCTGACCACCCGTGGTTCCTAGCCTGCCAATTCCACCCTGAGTTCACCAGCTCGCCACGTACCGGTCATCCCTTGTTTTCGGGATTTATCGGCGCAGCCTTGACGCATGCAGGTAAGGCCTGAATAACGTCTAAGCAATCGCATAATTAAAAAGGACGCCGTGATGACACAGCAGAACGCTTCGACGCAAAAAACGATCCGTTTGGGTCAGATCGAAATGAACAATAACAAGCCCTTCGTGCTCTTTGGCGGCATGAATGTCTTGGAGTCACGCGACTTGGCGATGCAGATCTGCGAGACCTATGTCACGGTCACGCAAAAGCTCGGCATTCCCTACGTGTTTAAGGCGTCCTTCGACAAGGCTAACCGCTCTTCGGTCAGTTCCTATCGCGGCCCCGGTCTGGATGAAGGCCTGAAGATCTTCGAAGAGATCAAGAAAACCTTCAATGTGCCCATCATCACCGATGTGCACGAGCCGTATCAGTGCCAGCCGGTCGCCGAAGTCTGCGACATCATCCAGCTGCCGGCCTTCCTGTCTCGCCAGACCGACCTGGTGGTGGCCATGGCCAAGACCGGCGCGCTCATCAACATCAAGAAAGCGCAGTTTCTGGCACCGAAAGAGATGGGTCACATCCTGTCCAAGTTCGAAGAGGCCGGTAACGACAAGCTCATTCTCTGCGAGCGCGGTTCGTCGTTCGGCTACAACAACCTGGTCGTGGACATGCTCGGCTTCGGCATCATGAAGCAGTTCAACTACCCGGTATTTTTCGATGTGACGCATGCTCTGCAGATGCCGGGCGGCTTGCCGAACGCCGCTGGCGGTCGTCGTGCGCAAGTGACCGAGCTGGCGCTGGCCGGCATGACGCAAAAGCTGTCAGGTCTGTTCCTGGAGGCACACCCGGACCCGGAAAAGGCCAAGTGCGATGGCCCCTGCGCGCTGCGCCTGTCACAGCTCGAAGGCTTCCTCAGTCAGGTCAAGGCGGTTGATGATCTGGTCAAAAGCCTGCCCGTGTTGGACACCCACTAATTTGATTTTTGCCCGCTGTGTGCGGGCTTCCTTTTGCATGAACTGGAGCATTTAGCATGGCGATCATTGTAGATATTCGCGGTCGTGAAATCATGGATTCGCGCGGCAACCCCACGGTTGAAGCCGATGTGATTCTGGACAACGGCATGATGGGCCGCGCCACGGCACCCAGCGGCGCCTCCACCGGCTCGCGCGAAGCGCTGGAGCTGCGTGACGGCGACAAGTCGCGCTACCTCGGCAAGGGCGTGCTCAATGCCGTCGCCAACATCAACGGCCCGATCCGCGAGCTGCTGGTCGGCAAGAGCGTGTTCGATCAGGCCGGTCTCGATCACGCCATGATTGCGCTCGATGCCACTGAGACCAAGTCGAACCTCGGTGCCAACGCCATCCTCGCGGTCTCGCTGGCTGCTGCCAAGGCCGCTGCCCAGGCCAAGGGCCAGCCGCTCTACGCCTACATCGCCTCGCTGCGCAGCAACACCCAGTTCACCATGCCGGTGCCGATGATGAACATCATCAACGGCGGCGAGCACGCTGACAACACCGTCGACATCCAGGAATTCATGGTTGAGCCCGTTGGCTTCACCTCGTTTGCTGAAGCGCTGCGCTGCGGTGCCGAGATCTTCCATGCCCTCAAAGGCGTGCTGAAGAAGCGTGGCCTGAGCACTTCCGTAGGTGACGAAGGCGGCTTCGCGCCCAACCTGAGCAGCAACGAAGAAGCGCTGCAGGTCATCGTTGAAGCTATCGGCCTGGCCGGCTACAAGGCTGGCGAAAATGTCATGTTAGCGCTGGACTGTGCAGCCTCTGAGTTCTATCACGATGGCAAGTACGTGCTTGAAGGCGAGGGCGGCAAAGCCTTCACCTCGGCCGAGTTCGTCGACTACCTGGCCGGTCTCTGCGACCGTTACCCGATCATCTCCATCGAAGACGGCCTCGACGAGTCCGACTGGGCTGGCTGGAAAATTCTTACCGATAAGCTCGGCCACCGCATTCAGCTCGTCGGTGATGACCTGTTCGTGACCAATCCGGCTATCCTGCAGAAGGGCATTGATCAGGGCGTGGGTAACTCGATCCTGATCAAGTTCAACCAGATCGGCTCGCTGACCGAGACGCTGGATGCCATCTACCTGGCCAAGGCCAACGGCTACACCACGGTGATCTCGCATCGCTCCGGTGAAACCGAAGATGCCACCATCGCCGACTTGGCTGTTGCCACCGGCGCAGGCCAGATCAAGACCGGTTCGCTCTGCCGTTCCGACCGCGTCGCCAAGTACAACCAGCTGTTGCGTATCGAGCAGGAACTGGACTACAGCGCTCCGTATCGCGGCAAGGCCGAATTCAAGGGTCTTAACTAAGCATGACGCCCACTTCCAGCCTCGGTCGTTTACTGTTGTGGCTGGCAGCGGGCGTCTTTTTAGTACTGCAGTTTAAGCTCTGGTTTGGCGAGGGCGGCATCGTTGATGTGCATCGCATTAAACAGTCCGTTGCCGTTCAACAGGCTGAAAATCTCATTCTGCGTCAGCGGAATGCCGTATTAGAGGCAGAAGTGAATGACCTGAAAAATGGTCAGGCCGCCATTGAAGAGCGAGCCCGACTCGACTTGGGCATGATTAAGGACGATGAGACGTTCTATCTGGTGACGGGCAAGGCACTGGCGGGTTCAATCACCGCTGATAACGCGACGCCCAAGCCGGCCACACCGGCTCATGTTTCCGGTCAAAAAGCCCTGGCAACAAAAGCGGTGGTAACGCCGCCCTCCGACTTAAAGCCGGTCACGGTGGCGCCACTGACGCCAAGTTCTCCCATCCCCTCGGGTCAGCCTTAATGGCGTTTCATGCGGTAATCCCTGCTGCCGGCGTTGGCAAACGCTTTGGCACTAGCGTGCCTAAGCAGTACTTAGCCCTCGCGGGTAGCTGTATTCAAACGCATACCCTAGATCGCTTATCAGCGATGCCGGAGTTGTCGCGGTTGGTGGTGGCGATTTCTGCTGAAGATCATCAGGCGCATGAGTTGCCCTACGCACAGCCGCAGCGCTTGCAATTTGTGCACGGGGGTTGTGAGCGTATGGACTCGGTGCTGGCAGGATTGAACGCGCTGCAGACTCAAGGAGCCGCGCCATCGGATTGGGTGCTGGTGCATGATGTTGCAAGGCCATTAGTGCGCCCGGCCGATATCCGGCAGCTCATGTCGGCATTGAAAGAGGATCCTGTCGGGGGCATTTTGGCCAGTCCGGTACGGGACACCATGAAGCGGGGTTCTACTCAGGGTATTGTCGCCACCGTGGATCGTGAGCAGCTTTGGCACGCCTTAACACCCCAAATGTTCCGACTCGATGCGCTACGGCAGGCACTCTTAGTAGCTAAAAGCGAGGCCGCCATCGTGACAGATGAAGCCTCTGCGATGGAGCATCTGGGCTATCAGCCGAAGTTGGTTGAGGGCGCGCGGGACAATATCAAAATCACCTTTCCTGAAGATTTGGCTCTGGCAGAACTGCTGTTAGCGGAGCAACTACGCACGGGAGCGTTGTCGTGAGTAAATTATTTCCACGTGTCGGTCATGGCATTGATGTGCACAAGTTTGGTGAAGGGAACTCGGTCACATTAGGCGGCGTGAACATTGCGCATGACCAAGGCCTGATCGCGCATTCCGATGGTGACGTGGCGCTACATGCGTTGGCCGATGCACTATTGGGCGCTTTGGCATTGGGCGATATCGGTAAGCACTTTCCCGACACTGATCAGGCCTATGCCGGAGCGGATAGTCGCGCACTGCTCCGGCATGTTCATACCCTGGTCTTAAATCAAGGCTATAGCGTGGGTAATGTCGACATTACCGTGTTGGCAGAGCGCCCCAAGCTAGCACCTCATATTGCACTGATGCGTGAGCGCATAGCCGATGATCTCAATGTATTACCCTCTCAAGTGAGCGTGAAAGCCACCACCACCGAGCAATTAGGCTTTGTGGGCCGCCGCGAAGGTATTGAGGCTCATGCTGTGGTGATGTTGTGGCCAACCTGCAATGAGTGATCTTCAAGCGCCAATATTAACCTCGGGCCCTTGCCCGTCGCCGTGGGGCGAGCCCGTGGCTCAGGTGCGACTGAAAGCGCATCCCGAAGATTTTGTGGTGGAAGAAGTGCTGGGCTTCGAGCCCACCGGCGAAGGCGAGCATTTGTGGCTGTGGGTCGAGAAGCGGGGCATGAATACCGATGCGGCGGCCCGCGAACTGGCTGCGCGTCTCGACGTATCTGCTGCTCTCGTTAGCTTTTCTGGCATGAAGGATAGGCAAGCATTAACACGCCAGTGGTTCAGTGTGCACACCCCGGCTATGTGGCCATTGGATGATGCGTGGATCAGTACCGACAATGGCGACTATCGTGTTCTGCGTGCGCTACGAGGCGCGCGCAAATTGCGCAGAGGTGTCCACGATGCCAATCAATTTCGCATCACCCTACGTGACGTTCGAGGGGATGTCGCTGACATCGAAACACGCTTAAACCTCCTCGCCGCTGAAGGTGTTGCCAACTACTTCGGACCGCAGCGATTTGGTCATGGCGGACGAAATATCGGCCAGGGTTTGGCGCTGCTAGCCAGTCGCCGCTCGGGACGAGCTCGTCGGCGCGATAATCGCGAAAACTTGTGGATGTCTGCGATTCGCTCAGCCTTATTCAATCAAGTCTTGGCAGAGCGTGTGCGCAACAAGACATGGGCTAGCTGTTTGCCCGGTGATGTTTTGCAGTTAGATGGTCGCTCGGCGTTATTTACGCCGGATGTATTGGATGCTGACATTGGACCGCGCTTAGCCCGAGGTGAGTTGCATCCCACCGGCCCTCTACCGGGTGACGGCACTTCGGTGATATCCGGGGAGGCACTCGCGTTAGAACAGCAGACGTTAGCGCCATGGCAGACGACCTGTGATGACCTGGCGGCATTGCGTATTCCAGGCCAACGACGTGCGCTCAGGCTTCGCTTACGCGCACCGCAGTGGCAGTGGACTTCACCCGACACGTTAGTGATTGAGTTTGCGTTGACCGCTGGTGCATTCGCGACCAGCGTGCTGCAATCGCTGGCGGTATTAGAAGAAGGGCAGCTCGATGCGATTTCTGCTGAGTAATGATGATGGCGTTTTTGCGCCGGGTTTGTTGGCCATGGCCGAGGTGCTGGCCACGCTCGGCGAGGTCACCGTGGTGGCGCCAGACATAGAGCGCAGTGCATTTTCCAGTGCGCTCACCTTGGATCGTCCATTACGCCCACAGCGACTCGCCAATGGTTTTATTGCGGTGAATGGCACGCCCGCCGATTGCGTTCATATTGCGCTCAATGGGCTACTGGACTTTGTGCCTGATGTGATTGTGTCGGGCATTAATGCCGGTGCTAATTTGGGTGATGACGTAATTTATTCTGGTACCGTCGCGGCCGCATTAGAAGGCCGCTTTACGGGAAAATCGTCTATGGCGGTGTCCTTGGTGGCCAGCCAAGCCAAGTCCTTAGGTATTGATGCTTATCGGCCAGCCGCTATTCGAGCGGGGGAGCTATTGCAGCAATGGTCTAGTTTGGCCCTGCCGCCGCGCTGCTTGCTCAATGTAAACGTGCCTGAAGGCCCGCTGTCCTCTCATCAAGGCTTTGCCATGACGCGTCTGGGCCATCGCAACCCTAGTCCACCTGTACTGAAGCTGCGTGACCCTCGAGGTCAAGATGTCTACTGGATTGGTCCGTCCGGCGAGCCTAGTGATGATGCCGATGGCACCGATTTTCACGCGATCAAAGAAGGCTTTATTAGCGTGACGGCGCTCGAGAGTGACATGACCTGCCGACGCTCATCTGTAATGCTGAGCCAATGGCTTGCTAAAGTTGGTGCAGTTTAGTGCGCTCGTGCTAGAGTCCAAAATAGACGTTTCTTAAGAATAATGATGACATGAGTTCAGGCCTTTCAATTGATCTTCAAGGCTCCGGGATGACCTCGGCGCGTACCCGTGAGCGTTTGATTAGCCGCCTGATGGCTCAAGGTATTCGGGATACCCGCGTGCTCGACGTGATGCGTCAAACGCCTCGTCATTTGTTTGTCGATGAGGCGTTGGCACACCGTGCTTATGAAGACACCGCGCTGCCCATCGGCCATAGCCAAACCTTGTCTCAGCCCTACAGCGTCGCGCGTATGACTGAGCTGCTATTAGCCGATGGCCCGCGTCGTAAGGTGCTCGAAGTCGGAACCGGCTCAGGTTATCAAACTGCCGTTTTGGCTCAGCTCGTGGCCATGGTTCATTCCGTCGAGCGCATTAAGCCTCTGCAAGATAAAGCGCGCGAACGTCTCGGTAGTCTAGGCCTCAACAATGTCCGCTTCCGTCATGCGGATGGCTTGGGCGGCTGGCCCGGTGAGGGCGGCTATGATGGCATCATCGGTACAGCCGCAGCCCTGGGCGTGCCTAGCACGCTGACGGATTTGCTGGCAGTGGGTGGCTGTTTGATTCTGCCCGTTGGGGCAGGGCAGCAACAGTCATTGGTGCGTGTCCGTCGAACAGCCGAAGGCTTGCAGCAAGAGGTGATTGAGCCCGCGCATTTTGTGCCGATGTTAGGTGGCGTGATTCACTAAATCACTGGTGCCCTCGAGTGGAATCGAACCACCGACCTGCCCCTTAGGAGGGGGCCGCTCTATCCAACTGAGCTACGAAGGCATGTTACGCAGGGCCGCAATTCTAGCCTAGTCAGTGCGACTCTCCTACGTCATTGATGCAACTGGCATCATAACCCGCTTCTTCTAACCAGACTTTTAGTTGCCGCTGCAGATGCAATTGAATCTGTCGAATGCGTTCACGCGTCACGCCTAGTTCTGCTGCTATGACATCTAAGGTGGTTTCTTGGCGACGACCACCCATGCCATAGCGAGCCATCAAAATGAATTGCTCTCTGGGTTTCAGCTGGGCAATAAAGCGTTGTAAATGAAACGTTAAGTCTTCGCGCTCCAGCGTTTCTTCGGGCGTCAAGCTGCTACTGTCAATCAGATTGTCTTGCCACTGACTGTGCCCATCCTCGCTGGGTGTTTGTAAAGAGCAGGTGGCTTGGTCCCATATAAGCAGCTCTCGGACACATTGCGATGTGTCTCCGGTTTGTTTGGCTATATCACTTGCTGTGGCTGTTCGATAATGTGTTTGATTGAGCCGCTTTTGCGCGGTTAAGTAAATATTCAGGCGCTTAGCGATATGCACTGGCAATCTAATTAATCGGCATTTATTCATCATGCTGCGCCGAATGGTCTCGTGTATCCAATGTGTGGCGTAAGTTGAAAAACGAAAGCCCAAGCTAGGATCAAACTTACCGGCGGCGTGTATTAAACCTAAATTGCCCTCCGACACCATGTCATCCAGGCTTAAGGAGCTTTTATAGCCGTAGCTTCGTTGGTAGCGTTTTGCAATATGAATAACTAGGCGGAGATTGCTCGCAATAATGCGGTCTCGGGCAGCGATATCGCCTCGTCTCATCGCTAGCGTGAGCTGATGCTCCTCATCTGCATTGAGGAGAGGGTGCTGATTTACATCATGAAGGTAATAGTTAAAGGCAGCAGCGGACCCTGCTGCATTAAGTGAGCTCATATCATCATCCCTGATCTATGACGTAAATTCAGCCTTTACGTCTTGGCTTATATCGGCTGAAAGGAAGCAAAGGAACACGGATTTCGCTAGTGATGATGTGTATGTGCTAGACAAAGGGTGTACAAAAAGCGATGTTCAGAAGGCTTTTTGCCTATAAGGGAAATCCATTTCCCTTCATTCAGTCTTGCTTAAGCGAGGAGTTTTTTCAGCAGTTGCTCATAGATATCGGTCAGCGTATCGAGGTCGTTGGCGCTGACACATTCGTTAATCTGATGAATCGTTTTATTGACTGGGCCGAGCTCAACAACCTGTGCGCCAGTCGGGGCAATGAAGCGTCCATCGGATGTGCCACCGCTGGTGGAAAGCTCGGTATCACGCCCGGTTACCTGCTTAATGGCAGTCACCGCAGCATCCACTAAATCACCGCGAGGGGTCAGGAAGGGATGGCCACTGAGCTTCCAGTTCAGTGTGTAATTCAGGCCATGACGCTGCAAAACCGACTCTGTACGTTCACGTAATTGTGTCTCGGTCAGCTCCGTGGAGAAACGGAAGTTAAACACCACTTCCAAGTCACCTGGAATCACATTATTGGCGCCCGTGCCTGCGTTAATATTGGAAATCTGGAAGCTCGTGGCCGGGAAAAACTCGTTGCCGTGGTCCCAGGTTTCCGCGGCTAGCTCAGCTAGGGCGGGCAGGGCGCGATGAATCGGGTTGTCTGCCAAATGAGGATAGGCGACGTGGCCTTGGCGGCCATGCACGGTGAGAATGCCGCCCAGTGACCCACGGCGACCATTTTTAATGACATCGCCCACTTGAGCCGTGCTGGAGGGCTCGCCGACTAAGCACCAATCAATTTTCTCTTGGCGAGCCTCTAGCGTTTCAACCACGCGCACCGTGCCATCGACAGCCACACCTTCTTCATCACTGGTGATGAGGTAAGCAATAGAGCCCCGATGATCGGGGTGCGCTGCAACAAAGCGCTCGCATGCGACGACCATTGCCGCCAATGAGCCCTTCATATCAGCAGCACCACGGCCCGTTAACATGCCATCTTCAATGCGCGGTTCGAATGGTGGAATCTTCCATTGCTCGATGGGGCCGGTTGGTACGACATCGGTGTGGCCGGCAAAGCAAAATACCGGCGCTTGATCGCCACGACGCGCCCAGAAGTTATCCACGTCACCAAAACGTAAGCGTTCAATACGAAACCCAATCGCTTCCAGACGGCGAATCATTAGGGTTTGGCAGTCGGCATCAAAAGGCGTAACAGAAGGCTCGCGGATGAGGTCGAGGGTGAACTTTAGGGTGGGCGAAAGCGTCATGAGTAGCCAGCTAGTCAATTCAAAGAGGGTGAGAGTTTAGCGAGCTTACGCCGAGGCGTCATGCGACAAACCACGGCGAAAGCTTAAACAGAGAAGGACTGCTTCAGCGCGTGCGAGCGATTTCGCCCGAGCGCAATTTAGCCTGATAAATTTTCAGGTCGCGTTTCACCTCGGGCATCAAAATATACAGTCCAATAATATTGGGGATGGCCATTAAGAAAATCATGGCATCTGAGAAATCTATGACGGGGCCTAAGCTCATGCTGCTGCCGATGACGGCGCAGGAGCAGAAAAATAATTTAAAGGCGAGCTCCACGCCGGGTCTTTCTCCGGTGATGTAGGTCAGTGCTTTAAGGCCGTAGTAAAACCAAGAAATCATCGTAGAAAAGGCAAACATGACCACCGAAACCGCCAGCACCAGGGGGAACCAGGAAACAGCACTACCAAAGGCATCGGAGGTGAGCTGAACGCCGGTGAGTTCGCTATCCAAACGACCAGTGATAATGATCACGAGGGCGGTCATGGTACAAATCACTACGGTGTCAATAAAGGGCTCCAGCAAGGCCACATAGCCTTCGCTGATTGGGTGCTTGGTGCGTGCCGTTGCGTGAGCAATGGCGGCTGAGCCTATGCCTGCTTCGTTAGAGAAAGCGGCGCGCTTAAAGCCCTGAATCAGTGCGCCCAGCACCCCGCCCGTGACACCTGCGCTGGTGAATGCGCCTTCCAAAATTTGTTGAACGGCATAGCCAATATGTTCGATGTTGCTGGCGATAACGAACAGCGCTGCACTGACGTAGAGCAGCACCATAAACGGCACAATTTTTTCGGCAACACGCGCGATGGATCGAGCGCCGCCAATAATGACGCAGCCAAGGACGACAGCAATAATAAGACCGAACAGCCAGCCTTTATCTGCCCACCAACTGCCGCTGCCACCCGTGACATTGACCACTTGTTGGAACGACTGGTTGGCTTGGAACATGTTGCCGGCACCGATGGATCCACCAATACAGCAGAGCGCAAACAGAATGGCCAGTGCTCGCCCAAACGTACCCATGCCGCGTTGGGCAAGTCCTTTGGTGAGGTAGTACATGGGGCCGCCCGAGATGCTGCCATCGGGGTATTCATTGCGGTACTTCACGGCCAAGGTGCATTCGACAAACTTCGTTGCCATGCCGAGGAAGCCGGCAAGAATCATCCAAAAAGTCGCGCCTGCGCCGCCAATGCTGATAGCAACGGCAACCCCGGCAATATTGCCTAAACCAACCGTGCCAGATAAGGCCATGGACAAGGCTTGGAAGTGCGAAGCCTCACCAGCAGCGTCGCAATTTTTTGCGCGGTACTTGCCTTGAATGAGTCGAACGGAATGGCCTAAGCCGCGTAACTGTAGAAAGCCAAAATAGCCGGTGAAAATAAAACTGGCGATGACTAACCAGCCCAGAATCAAGGGGAAGGGTGTGCCTGCAAGCTCGATGGGATAGAACAGGGTGGATGAAATGGCATCAGATACCGGCGCAATAGCGGCATTGATTTGGGCGTCTAAGCTCACAGGGACTCCTTAAAGTGCCTGCGGGCTAAAGGCTCACTGGGTGAGTCGGCCCGGCAGGGTAATATCGTAATCGAGTTGAGCCACACGCTGTTGATCGCGCTCGGCATCATGATTCAGTGCGATCGCATCATAATAGCGACGGACCTGTTGAACATAGTGCAAAGCTTGCTTCACATCGGGAGCTGGCTTGCCAGTTGCACGATTGTGTTGCGCTAAGTTCACTAAGTTGCGGGAAACGTCTAGCCAGCTGTTGGGGTCGCCTTGCAGTTTGCGCGTGAGTTTGCGCGCAGCGATCATGTGGCCAGGGCCCATGTTATAGGCTGCCAATGCCATCCAAGTACGGTCAGGCTCTTGCACGCTGGCCGGGAGCTTAGACAAGATTTGCTTGAAGTAAGCGGTGCCACCTTGGATGCTGTCTTTAGGTAGCGTGCGGTTTTTAACCCCCATTAGCTTTGCCGTGTCTTGCGTCAGCATCATCAGGCCTTGTACGCCGGTCGGGGAAATCGCGTTCTGATCCCAGTGAGATTCTTGGTAGGAGATGGCGGCCAATAAACGCCAATCCAAACCGTGCTGCGCGCTTTGCTTTTCAAACTCACGCTGATATCGCGGAAGCCTGACGGAAATATCTTTTTGGAAGCTTTTTGCACCATAGCGATTAAAGGCATCGCCGGTGCCATAAAAAGCTGCGAGACGCTCCAGTGTGCCGTCAGACTGCTTGCGTGTTAAAAAATTTTGGGCTGCCTGATACAAGCTTTCGTCGGCAGATTTTAAGAATACCCATGCCACGGCGTCGCTCTTAGCAAACGACAAGCCGTCACGGAGATTAGGGAATAAGGGGCGATAAGCGTCGAATTCCTGATCGGTCATGCCGACGTAATCAATTTTGCCTTGGTCTAGCAGGGTGAGCAGGTCCAAGCCGTCGCCTTCCTTGAATTCCACGAGGCGAACGCCTTCAACATCGGCAAGGGCACTGCGTAATCGTTTCGCTTCACTGCTGCCCGCAATGACCGCAATGGTGCTCTGGCGCAAGTCGTCTAAAGAGGTTGGCTGGAAGCGATCTGTGCGTTGAATTAATTGTTGCTCAAGCTCAACCAGCGGTGCACTGACACGCAAACGGTTCAAGCGCTGGTCGTGCGCGGCATGAACGGTTAACGCTAACTGCGCGTGATTACGACGCACCGAGTGTAAGACTTGTTGATCATCGTTGACGGGGTCAATGACTAGCTTGACGCCGAGTTCATTGGCAAATTGTTGGGCCAATTCAAATTGCAGGCCGTGCACATTGCCATCGCGCTGATAGAACGTGGTGGGGCTGCTGACACCAACTAAGTGCAATTCGCCCGAATTGCGAACTTGCTGCAAGGTGTTGAGCGAGGGTTGCAGGGCCATGCTACCGGCCGCCAAAGATAAGCCTAGCGTCACGCGGAGGTGGCGTGAATTCAGTCTTTGCAGCTGCTGCATCAGTTTCCGATGCGGTCGCAGGCGCTTTTTGGAACGGGCGTTAGTCATCTATGACCTGGCTTTGGCGCACCCATCGGAGTGCAGTTGGTTGAACTTTAGTCAGCGCAACGGAGCTTGTCTAGGCAGGTCAGATGAGATGTGATTGATTGTCGGACAATTTGGGCGATTGAAGAGGCGATGCTTTCACGATGAATGCCCAAAGTCGCTGCCCGAAACGAGTGGTTTTTCGCTACAATATGCGCAACTTTTTATTCCTTCCGATGCTCCGCGAGACCATCCATGCTGATTTTGTCTGGCGCGCCCGCGCTGTCTGTCTTTCGTCAAAACCGCCTGTTGCAAGACCTGCAAGCCGACTTCCCAGCACTGACGGCACTGAGTGCCCGCTGGTTGCATTTGGTTGAGACTGAGTTGAGTGAAGCCCCGGCGCAGCTTCAGGCATTGCTGACCTATGGCGATGCCCTCTCTGCGGATAAGGAAGCTGCGGATGGTTTGGACAACGGTCGTCTCGCCGTGGTGGTGCCGCGTCCGGGCACGATCTCGCCGTGGTCATCGAAGGCGACGGATATTGCGCGCAATACTGGGCTGACCGATGTGCGCAGAATTGAACGCGCCACGGCCTACTGGCTGGCCGGTGCCGAAGCACTGAGCGCCGCCGAATGGCAAGCACTGACCGCGAAGCTGCACGATCGCATGACGGAAGTAGTTCTTGATTCGGCCGAAGCCGCGAGCGTGCTGTTCACGCATGAAGCGCCGCGCGCGCTGGCCTCGGTCGATATTCTCGGCGGTGGTCGCGAAGCCCTGGTGAGCGCCAATCGTGAGCAGGGCTTCGCGCTTAGCCCGGACGAAATCGATTATCTGGTCGACAACTTCACCCAGCTCGGTCGCAACCCCAACGACATCGAGCTGATGATGTTTGCGCAGGCGAACTCCGAGCATTGCCGTCACAAAATTTTCAATGCCTCGTGGACCATCGACGGTAAGCCGGCGCCCAAGTCGCTGTTCGGCATGATCAAAAACACCTACGAGAATTACAGCACCGACATCCTCTCCGCTTACAAGGACAATGCGGCGGTGATCGTCGGTCACGATGCTGAGCGCTTTTACCGCGTCGGCGGCGACACCACCTACGGCTTCAGCCAAGAGCCGGTGCATATCCTGATGAAGGTGGAAACGCACAACCACCCAACCGCCATTTCGCCATTCCCCGGCGCATCCACCGGTTCCGGCGGTGAGATTCGCGATGAAGGCGCGACCGGTCGCGGCGGCAAGCCGAAGGCGGGTCTCACCGGCTTTACGGTATCGAACCTGAATATTCCCGGTTTCGAGCAGCCCTGGGAAAGGCCGTATGGCAAGCCCGGCCGCATCGTTACCGCGCTGGACATCATGATTGATGGCCCGCTCGGCGGCGCGGCGTTCAACAACGAATTCGGCCGTCCGGCGCTGTGCGGGTATTTCCGCAGCTTTGAGATGACCGTGAACGGCATTAATGGTGCGGAAGTGGCGGGCTACCACAAGCCCATCATGATTGCCGGCGGCTACGGCAACATCCGTGAAGATCATGTGCAGAAGAACACGATTCAGCCCGGAAATCTGCTGATCGTGCTCGGTGGTCCGGCGCTGCTGATCGGTCTCGGCGGCAGCGCGGCATCGTCGATGGCCAGCGGTGCCAGCGCCGAGAATCTCGATTTCGCCTCGGTGCAGCGCGACAACCCGGAGATGGAGCGGCGCGCGCAAGAAGTCATCGACACCTGCTGGAGCATGGGTGCAAACAACCCCATCGTGGCGATTCACGATGTTGGCGCCGGTGGTTTGTCGAACGCGATGCCGGAGTTGGTCAACGATCATGAACTCGGCGCGACGCTGAACCTGCGTGCCATCCCCAGCCTGGAGTCGGGCATGGCACCGGTGGAGATCTGGTGCAACGAGGCGCAGGAGCGCTATGTGCTGGCCATCGAGCCGGACAGCCTGGTGCTGTTCCAGTCCATCTGTGAGCGCGAGCGGGCGCTGTTTGCCGTGCTAGGCGAGGCGACAGAAGTACGCCACCTGACTGTGGCTGACCCGCAGTTCGGCAACAACCCGGTCGACATGCCCATGCAGGTACTGCTCGGCAAGACGCCGAAGATGCAGCGCAGCTTCGAGCGCAAGGCGCTGGCGCAGCCGGCCTTCAATGCCGAGGGCATCACGCTGGCCGATGCTGCCGCGCGCGTGCTGCGCTTGCCGGCGGTGGCGTCCAAGCAATTCCTCATCACCATCGGCGACCGCTCGGTGACCGGTCTCGTTGCCCGCGAGCAGATGGTCGGCCCCTGGCAGGTGCCGGTGGCCGATGTCGCCGTCACTGCGACCGGCTTCAAGACCGAGACCGGCGAGGCTATGGCGATGGGCGAGCGCACGCCGGTGGCTATCCTCAATGCGGCGGCTTCGGCCCGCCTGGCCGTGGGCGAGACCATTACCAATATTGCGGCGGCGCGTATCGCCAAGCTCTCCGACATTAAGCTGTCGGCGAACTGGATGGCGGCGGCGGGTGCCGGCAAGCAGGATGAAGACCTGTTTGATGCCGTCTACGCGGTCGGCATGGAGCTGTGCCCGGCGCTGAATCTGACCATTCCGGTCGGCAAGGACTCCATGTCCATGCGCACGGTCTGGGAGGATGGCGCTGAGAAGAAGGCCGTGACCTCGCCGATGTCGCTGGTGGTTACCGGTTTCGCGCCGGTGAGCAATGTTCGCTACACGCTGACGCCGCAGCTGCGCACCGATAAGGGCGCGACCACACTGCTGCTGATCGACCTCGGTCGCGGCCAGAACCGTCTCGGCGCTTCGGCGCTGGCACAGGTTTATGGCCAGACCGGCTCGGTGCCGGCGGATGTGGACAGCCCGGCGCTGTTGCAGGATTTTTTCGACGGCATTCAGGCGCTCAATGTGGCCGGTAAATTGCTGGCCTATCACGACCGTGGCGATGGCGGTCTGTTCGCGACGCTGGCGGAGATGGCTTTCGCCGGTCGCAGTGGCATCTGCGCGGATCTCACCGGTTTAGGTGAGGACACGCTGGCTGCGCTGTTCAGCGAAGAGCTGGGCGCGGTCGTGCAAGTACGCGATGCGGATGTCGCGGCCGTTCAGCAGGCCTTCAATGGATCCACGCTGGCCGGTCATGTCCACGCCATAGGCACGCTCACTGGCGATGACACGCTGCACTTCGTCAAAGCCGGTGCCGAGCTGCTCACGCTGGCTCGCGCCAAGGCTCAGCAGCTCTGGGCGGAAACCAGCTATCGCATTCAGGCGCTGCGTGACAACGCCGATTGCGCACAGGAAGAGTTTGCTGCGCTGGCAAACCCTGCTGCTCCGGAACAGGCAGGTTTGAGCGTCAAGCTCAGCTACGATCTCAACGACAACATCGCTGCACCGTTCATTGCCAGCGGCGTGCGTCCGCGCGTGGCCATCCTGCGTGAACAGGGCGTTAACGGTCATGTCGAAATGGCGGCTGCCTTCGACCTCGCCGGCTTCACCGCCATTGATGTGCACATGAGCGACCTGATTGCCGGCCGCGTCGATCTTGCCAGCTTCAAAGGCCTCGTCGCCTGCGGCGGCTTCTCTTACGGCGATGTGCTCGGTGCCGGTGGCGGCTGGGCCAAGACCGTGCTCTTCAACGAGCGCGTGCGTGATCAGTTCGCTACCTTCTTTGCGCGTCCGGACAGCTTCTCGCTGGGTATCTGCAACGGCTGCCAGATGCTGTCGCAGCTGAAAGAGCTGGTTCCTGGCGCTGATCTGTGGCCGCGTTTTGTGCGCAACCGCAGCGAAGTCTTCGAAGCGCGTACGGCGCTGGTGGAAGTGCCGGCATCGCCGTCGATCTTCCTCGCCGGCATGGCCGGTTCGTACATGCCGATTGCCGTCGCGCATGGCGAAGGTCGCGCGCATGACAGTGCTGAGAATTTGCAGGCACTGGCTGGCAGCGGCCTGGTCGCGCTCGGCTGGGTCGATGGCCAGGGCCAGCGTACGCAGCAGTATCCGCTCAACCCCAATGGCTCGCCGTTCGGCATCGCCGGTGTGACCTCGGCCGACGGCCGTGCCACCCTCATGATGCCGCATCCGGAGCGTGTGTTCCGCGCCATCCAGCACAGCTGGCGTCCGGACGAGTGGCTGGAAGACGGTCCGTGGGCGCGCATGTTCCGCAACGCCCGTCAGTTCGTCGGCTGACCTTTCGTGGCAGACAGGCTGAGCGACCTGTTCAAGCTCACGGTCTTTGTGCCGGCCAGCCACCTCGAAGCGATCAAAGATGCGCTCTTTGCCGCTGGGGCCGGGCGGCTCGGTGGCTATGACCGCTGCTCCTGGCAGGTGCTGGGCGAGGGCCAGTTTCGCGCCTTGCCCGGCGCGCAGCCCTTTGTGGGCGCTGTCGGTGTGCAAGAGTCAGTGGCGGAATACCGAGTTGAGATGGTCTTGGCTCGCAGCCTGCTTACCGAGGTGGTGGCCGCATTAAAAGCGGCTCATCCCTATGAAACGCCTGCATTTGATGTGGTGGCGCTCATCAATACCGATTAAGTCTGGTTATTGTTGCCTTTCAGGTTGCCCAAATGCCAGTTTTCACGGTAAAAAGGGCCAACTGCTAGTCATACCTTTCAGCAGACCAAGGATATTTCTCGTATGACTGAGCGCACCGATGCGCCCATTCTCCTCCGTCTCGCCTATCAAGCCATGCTCAAGGCTGGCTTGCCCGTGGATGCCATTCTGCTGCAGGCGCGTGTTTCCCCGGCGTGGTTGGATGTGGAGTCGCCGGAACGCACGCCGTTTGCGGGTCAGGCGAGATTCTGGAGAGCCTTAGAGGAAATATCGGGCGATCCGCATATCGGCTTGCACTTAGGTGAAAATCTGCCGGTGTATCGTGGCCAAGTGCTGGAGTATTTAATCTCGTCCAGCCCGACCTTTGGGGAAGGCTTGCAGCGTGCCTTGGCCTATCAACGCTTATTGAGCGACGCCATTACGTCTCGTCTCGTCCTAGACGGTGAGCAATGCTATCTCGCGGATATCGCTGATGCTGCCAAGATGCGGCATTTTGCCGAAGCCTTGGTGATGGGCGTGATCCGCTTTTTTGGGTCGCTAACCGATGGTCACTTTAAGCCATTGGCGGTGCATTTCACCCATGTTGAAGGCGCTCCGCCTGAGGAATATTTGCGAGTGTACGGTTGCCCCGTGACCTTGGGTTGTCGTGAAAATCGTGTCTACTTTAATCCGTCGGTATTGCAGCATCAGGTTTGGCATGCAGAGCCAAGCCTGCTGCGCTTGCATGAAAAAATGGCGAACGAAAAGCTCGCTGAGCTGGCGCGACTCGATCTGGTCGGTGCGGTCAAGCGTGCAATTGGCGAAAGCTTGGAGTCGGGTAACACCACACTTGAAGCCGTGGCACAGCGAATCGGCATGCCGGCTCGACGGTTGCGTACCGAGCTGGAAGATGCAGGTACCAGCTTCAATCATGTTCTGGCGGACTATCGCTCGCGTCTCGCCCGCCGCCTGTTGGCACGCACGGACGAGAGCATTGAGCAGATCGTTTACCTCACCGGTTTTGCCGAACCAAGCACGTTCTATCGTGCTTTCAAACGCTGGACCAATGAAACGCCGATCGAGTATCGCAAGCGCAAGCGGGAAGAGCGCGCAGGGCTTGAGTCCGCTTAGGGCTGCTGGTCTTGCAGCATGGCGTCACGCAGCTCGCGACGCAGGCCCAGCAGGAACAAGACCTCTGCCGTGACAAACAGCGGGCCTATCGCTAAACCACTCATGTCGTCCACAAAGGCCGGTTTACGCCCTTCAAAGTAATGGCCGATAAACTGAATAATCCAGCCCACCACGAAGCTACCGACACTGATCAAGAGCCATTCTTGCGTCGGCAGTGCCGCGATTTGCGTGCCGATGACTACGCTGCCTGTCATCAACGCTGCCATGATCAAGCCCAGTCCGATATCTAAACGCAGGTAGAACACGATGCTGGCGGCGGCTAAGGCCATGGCGGCTGATAGTGTGACGCCGTTGACCGTTAGCGCGAGTTTGGCGAGTAGGGCCGCGGCGGAAATCACAATAATGGGAATGCCAATGATGTGGGTGATGACGTTGCGCGGATTGCGATGGTAGCTGGCGTATTGCGCGAGATGTTGTACGAGGGTTTTCATGGCTGTCTCCAAGGCTTGAGTGCGACAGCAGTATTGCGTATCGATGCCTTTGTCAGCGTCGGCTGGCCGACACAAGCCGCAATCAGGCGGCTATCAGAGGTCAGCCAGCGTCTCCAGTTGCGCCAGATCAAGAATTTCGATGCCGCCCCGGCCAAGGCGCACCACGCCATGACTTTCAAGCTGACGCAGTAGTTGATTCACGGTCTGTCGCGATAGCGCCAACATTTGCCCGAGCTGCTCCTGTGGCACACGGATCTCGCGCTTGCTGACGCCTTCCAGCTCGCCATAGCCCCGCGCCATCATGAGTAATCGTCGAGCCAGACGGCTCGCAGGTGGCTGTAGTGATAGCTCCTCTAGCGCCAAAAAGGCGAGGCGAATTTTGTGGCTCAGTAGCAGGCCGAGCGCATGCCAGAGCAGAGGGTGCTGAGCCAGCAGGGTGTTCAGCGTTGCGGCTGGGATGTGCAGCAGCGTAGTCGGCTCGTCGGCCCATGCATCGTGCGTTCGCGTCAGCTCATCGAAGGCGGCAATCTCACCAAACCAGCTCGGCGATTCGATGATGGCCAGAATGGCTTCTTTGCCATCACGCGCGCTGCCGGTGAGCTTGATGGCGCCATCGGCAACACAATAAAGCCCGTCGGCGGCGTCGCCGCGCGCGAATAGGCGCTGGCCAGCCGCGAGCGGGCGTATCGACATGTGCGCCAGCAGCAGATCTTGCAGCAGAGGCGTCAGGCTCTGAAACCACTGGCCGGCGCGCAGGCGTTCGCGGTATTTGGCGGGGATGTCGGTTGCCGGAGTCATCGAGCGCTTACGCCTGCTTCAGTGTTTGATCGTGCTTGCCGAATATGCCTCGGCGCCATGCCTGTCCAGCGTCGAAATGCCCGACGAAAGTCGCGCGCGTCACTGAAACCAAGCTCTTCCGCAATGTTGGTGATTGGTAGCGTGGAGTCAATAAGCAGCATTCGGGCTCGCTGCTCCATGACACGATCACGAATGGCGCTGAAGCGCTGCCCGGCCTCAGTCAAATGACGACGCAGGGTACGTTCCGTGATGTTGAGCCAGCCGGCGATATCAGCCATCGATGGCCGCTGACGCAGCTTCCCGCGCAGGAGATTTTCCACCGAGCTGATTACATCCTGAGTCGTCGCAGCGGGCTCGATCAGCCGACGACAGGCAGCCAGCGCAACAGCATGGCTTGCCGCGCTGTGCGTGGCCAGTGGGCGATCCATTAGCGCGGCAGGGAGTACCAGGCGATTCGCGTTGCTATCAAAGCGTACAGGGCAGTTGAACAATCGTTGGTAAGCAGCGCCATACGGCGGTGGCGGGTAGCTCAGCTCGACACGAAGCGGTGATATGTCATTACCCAGCATCATCCGCATGATGGCAACTATACTGGCAAAAACCTCCTCGCAGAGAAACGGCAATAGCTCCGGGTCAGGGAAGCGCTCGTGCAGTCGTAGCGTGACCTCCGTAGCCGTTGTTTCGGCCTCCAAGTCCATCAGGCTGCCAGAGGCCAGGTGATATTCCAGCCCGGTCGCAAATGCTTCCCGAACATTACTGCTCGACAGCATGGCAAAACCCAGCATGCCAAATGAAACCAGTGCATCGCGCGATCCTACATGCAGGCCCAAGGGCTCGGATGGCAGTGCCCGCAAGGCCCGGCGAATAATGGTAGCTGCCTGGCGGAAGGAGATCAGCGCTTCTGATTGTTGTACATTCGCAATCGTCAGCCCCAGGCCTGTGAACCAGGCTTCCGGCTCCAGACCTTTGGCATGGGCGTGATCCACCAGCCCCGCGATGACAAAGGTGGGGATGATGGTTTCTGTAAGGCGTCGGTCATCCTGGAGCATGGGCAAGCTGATGTGTCCGGTTTTCCCCCCATTCTGGCCTGCATGACCCTTATGAGCAAGCAGGGCGTTTTGTTTGAATCTCCAGCATCAGCAATGCATTTTTTGGAGTAAATCGCTATGTCTTCCCTGTTGGTGTCTGAGCTACAGAGTCAGGTCACTGATCGCTCGAGCGCGGTCTGCATTGTTGGTGCCGGTCCGGCCGGCCTCAGTGTAGCCAGAGCCTTGAAGCGGCTCGGCATTCCCTACGAGCAGTTCGAGCGCCACAGCGATGTCGGTGGTATCTGGGATCTGAGCAATCCGGGCTCGCCGATGTATCACTCGGCGCATTTCATCTCCTCGCGAAATACCTCGGGCTTCTACGACTTTCCGATGCCGGACGAGTATCCGGATTATCCGTCGAACCGTCAGATTCTTGCCTATACCCGCAGCTTTGCGCGCGCTTTCGGCTTGTATGATGCGATCTGCTTTCAGACCGCCATCGAGCATGTCGAAAAGGATGGCGAGTCCTGGCTAGTCAGACTTTCTGGCGGGGAGGTACGGCGTTACCGAGCGGTGGTGTGCTCTACGGGAACGAACTGGCATCCGCGTCTGCCGCGTCATGAAGGCCCATTCAATGGCGAGATTCGCCATTCCGTGAGCTACAAGCATGCCGACGAGTTCCGCAACAAGCGTGTGCTGGTGATCGGGCTGGGCAACTCGGGTGCCGATATCGCCTGTGATGCGGCCGCGAATGCGGATGCTGCTTTTGTCAGCGTCCGGCGTGGCTACCATTTCATTCCCAAGCATGTATTCGGCATTCCGGTGGATGAGTTTGCCAATAACGGTCCGCAGCTGCCGATGTGGCTGCAGCGACCTGCAATGACCCTGCTGCTGCGCATGGTTCTGGGCGATACCTCGCGCACGGGCATGCCCAAGCCGGACCACAAGCTTTTCGAGACTCACCCGCTGCTCAATTCGCAGCTGTTGCATTACCTGCAGCATGGCGACATCAAGGCCAAGGGTGACGTCAAATGCTTCGACGGTGACGACGTGGTGTTCGCGGACGGATCGCGTGAGCAGATTGATCTGGTGCTGTACGCCACGGGCTACAACATGGCCATCCCGTATGTGCCGGAAGCTTATTTTGATTGGGATGGTGGCAGGCCGAAGCTGAACCTGACGGCTTTTAACCCCAGGCACAAGAATCTGTTTGGCGTGGGCTATCTGGAGACCAACTCCAGTGCCTATACGCTCTTCGACCGCGTGTCACAGATGGTGGCTAATTATCTGCATGACCAGGAGCACCATCCCGACAACGCCAGGGTATTCGAGCGGCATCTTCGGGAAGACCGACCGGACTTGTCTGGTGGGATAAAGTTCGTCGAGTCCGACCGGACCAAGGGTTATATCGAGATTCATGCCTACAAGAAATACATCGAGAAATTGCGCGTCCGGATGGGCTGGCCTGAGCTCGTACCAGGCTTTTTCGACAGGGTTCGTCCGCAGGTCGGCATGCCCGTCAAGATTTCTGCTTGATTTAAAACCATGGTCAACCAGAGTTGATTTGCGCTGACAGACACAGGAGCAATATATGTATCAGGCGGGATGGAACAAGCAGGAAATTGGCATCAGTCCGCGCGGTTATGCGATGCATGGTTTTGGTCAGCCGGGCCATCGTGCTTATGGCCAAGAGACCCCGCTTTATGCGCGATCGTTAGTCCTAAAAGATGCCGAGGGCCAGGCTGCGATTTTCTGTTGCCTCGATCTGGGCTATGTGACTCAGGCGATGCGCGCCGGTGCCGTCGAACGCCTACAGCAGCACCTCGGTGAACAGTTTAACGAAGCAGGTTTTGTTTTGACCTGCACCCACACGCATTCCGGCCCGGGCGGATGCAGCCATGATGTGCTCTACAACTTAGTCACGCCCGGTTTTGTGCCTGAACACCTAGAAGCGGTCATTGTGGCCACGGTGGATTCGGTGGTTGAGGCTTGGCAGAGTGCCGCGCCGACCGAGCTGAGTCTGGCCTCAGCGCGCTTTGATGAGGCGGTGCCAGTCGCTTGGAATCGCTCGCTAAACGCGTGGAATCGTAACCCTGACGTGCCGCGCTATCGCGAAGGCGAAAACCATAAGGCGCTGGAGCGGCAAATGCAGGTGCTGCGGCTTAGCCGTGCAGGGCAGGTGCAATCCTTGCTTTCGCTGTTTGGTGTGCATGCCACGTGTCTCAGCAATTCGCTGGATCGTCATGATGGTGACAACAAAGGCTATGCCGCAGCCCAAGCGGAGCAGCAGCTGATGGCGTCCGGAGCGAGCGGTGCGGTGGCGATTTTTGCTCAGGGCACGGCGGGAGATGTGTCACCGCACTATCACGGCCCGCAAGCATTGAAGCGACGCCAGCAGCTGACGGGTCGCGCAGAGTATGTTTATGCCGCCGAGAATGGGCGTCATCAAAGTCAGTTGGCGTTGTCGATAGTGGCGGCTCCCGATCAACAACAGATTATCGGTGCGATTGATAGCGTACTGACCTATGTCGATTTTTCATCGGTGCATGCAGATCCGGCCATGGCCAATGGGGAGACGCAAGCATGGACTAGCGATCCCTGTCATGGCGTTTCGTTTTTTGCCGGCACGCCAGTTGATGGCTTGGGTGTGGCACCGCCGTTGGCCGCTGTCATGCGCGCAGGTGCACGCATGCTGCGCCGCTGGCGGATGAGTCCTCTGTCACGACTGTCGCCGTCTGAGCGTCAGTACTACCAACACCTGTATGCCGTGCAGGGCCCTAAAGATATTCTCATGGAGTCGGGCCGTAAGCAGGCGCTGGGACTGCCACTCATGCAGTTGAGTTTGCCAGATGCAGTAGACCCATTGGTGGCTGAACTTAAGCGCCAAGCGCGGATCGGCGCAGTCAACGAGAGTGCCTTAGTGCCGACCGTATTGCCGCTGCAAATCATCATTCTGGGCCAGTTGGCCTTGGTTTGCTGTCCTGGTGAATTTACCACGACGGCAGGGCGTCGCTTACTGGACACGGTGATGAAGCGACTAGCGCCGCGTGGCATTGAGCAGGTGCTGATTTGCACCTATTGCAATGACTACATGGGCTATGTCACCACGAACGAGGAGTACCAGGAGCAGGCCTACGAAGGCGGCCACACCATTTTTGGGCAATGGACGCTAGCCGCCTTTCAGACCCGATTTGCGCACCTCGCTGACGAACTTCTGAAAGATGATCCGCTTCGCACCCACGACCGCAAAACTCGCCCGGTGCAACCACCAGCAGCCGAACTCGCTTTGCGCAGCAACCTCTCACCACGAAGTTGATGATGATGGATTCGGGCATCCGTAGCCCGAATCCATCATTGCCCCCATTGGCATGGCAGAGCCTGTTACTTCAACTCAGCGGAGCTTTTACCCAACACGCGACGAGCAATAATGAGCTGCTGAATTTGTTGCGTGCCTTCGAAGATGTCGAGAATCTTGGAATCGCGCGACCACTTCTCCAGCAGCTCATCTTCGCCATAGCCTAAAGAGGCCGCCAGTTCTACGCATTTCAGCGTGACTTCGTTGGCAACACGGCCTGCTTTAGCTTTGCAGATGGAAGCCTCTTTTGAGTTCGGACGCTTGTTGTCGGCCATCCACGCAGCTTTCAAGGTAAGCAAGCGAGCCGCTTCCCATTCCGCTTCCAAACGATACAGCGTGGCCTCTGCATGGGAGGCATTGAGCGGTAGGGTGCCGTAGTTGGCATCAATATGACCGGCCAGTAATTCTTTCAAACGTTCGATGGAGGCTGCGGCAACACCCACCGCCATGGCTGCAACGAGGGGGCGCGTGTTGTCGAAGGTCTCCATGACACCAGCGAAACCTTTCTTCAAATCGATTTCTGGCGAGCCCAGCAGGTTGGCGGCGGGTACGCGACAGTTGGTGAAGAGAATGGCGGCGGTATCGGAGGCTTTAATGCCTAGCTTGTGCTCCAAGCGTGTGATTTCCATACCTGGTGTGCCGTGCTCCACCACAAACGATTTGATGGCCGCTTTACCGAGCGACTTATCCAGAGTCGCCCACACCACGACACATTCAGCGCGAGCGCCGGCGGTGACATAGATTTTTTCACCGTTAAGAATGTAGTCATCGCCATCTTTCACCGCCGTCGTACGGATGGCAGCAGAGTCAGAGCCGCAGCTGGGCTCAGTGATGGCCATGGCTGCCCATTTCCCTTTAAATCGGGCTAATTGCTCGTCGTTGGCAACGGCGCCAATCGCCGCATTGCCTAAGCCTTGGCGTGGTATCGACAGCAGCAAACCGACATCGCCGCGACACAGTTCCATCGCGCCCAGCGCGGCCGATAAATTACCGCTATTACGCACGCCGGTATCACCATCGCTGCTAGGGCGTTTACTGGCACTGGTTGCGCCTGTGGCTTCCGACGAGCCTTCGTTCATGCCATCCAATAGCGATGCCAGCATGTCCAATTCTTTTGGATAGGCATGCTCCGCCTTGTCATATTTGCGTGAGATAGGACGATAAAAATTGTCGGCTACCTGTTTTGCCTGCTCAACGAGCATGGCGAATTTCTTTGGATTTTCGAGATTCATTCTAATGACTCCAATGCGTGATCAGGGCTGGTTACAGGTGCAAGCCGCCGTGCTGAATAGCAACAGCACGCAGGTCGCGGTACCAACGCTCTACCGGATGTTCTTTGGTGAAACCATGACCGCCGAGTAACTGCACGCCATTGGTACCGATTTGCATGGCTTTTTCGGCACAGAGCAAACGAGCCAAGTAGGCTTCACGATGGAAGGGTTTTCCGGCTTCGGCGAGCGCCGCCGCGCGCCAGGTCATGATGCGCATAGCATCCACTTCAATCGCCATATCGGCCACGATGAAAGCGACACCCTGACGATGTGAGATGGGCTCACCAAACGCTTCGCGCTCATTGACATAAGGCACGACGTAATCGAGCACGGCCTGCGCTGTACCGGTCGCAATCGCGCACCAGGCTAAGTAGCCCAAATCCAAAAACTCTTGGTAATCGAAGTCACCGTCGCCGAGCAATGCAGAGTCATCGACTTCCACATGGTCGAGACGTAACTTGACCGTTTCAGCAGCTTTCATGCCCATAGCCTGATCTTCATTAAAGCTCAAGCCGGGTGTGCCACCGGTCACAATAAATACTTGCGGCTTACCATTCAGTTCTGCCGCAATCAGCAGTAATTCTGCAGAAGCACCTGCAATGACCAAAGACTTTTCGCCGTTCAACACATAGCCATTGGCTACGCGCTCTGCCTTGGTGGCGAGCTGCTGAGGATTGAACAGAACGACGGCTTCATTTACCGCAATGGCAGCTACTGGCGGTTGCTCACCGGCAAAAGCAGGTAGGTATTGGGCTTGTTGTGCCGCAGTACCCCAACGGGTGAGCGCATTGGCAACACCAATCGGAGCGAGTAAGGCACTGGCTAAGCTGAAGTCGCCGTGGCCGAGGTCTTCGGCGGCCAACATTTGCGTCACGATGGCGGACTCGCTAGCGATACCCCCCAGTGCTTCTGGAACGGCGTAATAGGCTAAGCCGAGCTCCATAGCCTGCGCTCTGAGCTCAGCCGGAAAAGCGACATGGTGATCGGCATCGTGAGCCGCGGGCCGCAGTGCTTCGCTGGCAAAGCGCTGCAGCGTTTCCCGCATCATGAGTTGCTCGTCACTCAGGCTAAGGTCAAACAATCCACTGCTTGCTGTGCCAGGGAGGCGTTGCTTGCCAGAAGTGGATTTTGCAGGCCCAAAGGCGCGGGCTGCGGCTCCGGCTAATTGGAAGCCGGCCTTGCTGCCTCGATAGAGGATTTTTTCTACGGGTTTACGAAGTTTGAGCTGATCAGCCAAGTCGGACTGAGCAAAACGGCTGAGAGCCGCAATGCCTACACCCTGCAATTTTCCTATTTTCATGATGACTCCTAACGATACAGACGGACTGAGAAGTCCGAGGTCGGTAGGCATCATGCACAGAAATTAGGGCGTCGCGTTGACTCTCGTGACTAAAAGTTCAGTCATTTTGACCGCTGGGTCAGCTGCGCGGGCGAAGGTCTTCGACATGAATCGGAAACTCACCCGTTAAGCGATCGCGGAAATAATGCTGCAGCGTCTTTTTCACCGACGGGAAGGCGAGGTCATCCCAAGGAATTTCGCTTTCGTTAAACAGGCGACACTCCAGTGACTCGCTGCCGACACCGTACTGGCCGCCCACCAACAGGCCGCGATGCAACATATAGACCTGACTGATGTAAGGAATATTGAAGATGGTGTAGAGCTGCAGGTCGGTGACATTGGCTTCGGCTTCTTCCCAAGTCTCACGAGCTCCGCCTTCGGCGACCGTCTCACCGTTCTCCATGAAGCCGGCGGGCAGCGTCCAGTAGCCGTAGCGCGGCTCAATGGCTCGGCGGCAAAGCAAGACCTGATCGCCCCAAATCGGTAGGCAACCGGCAATAATCTTTGGATTTTGATAGTGCACGGTGTGGCAACTCGGGCAAATCGCTCGCTCGCGGCTGTCGCCATCCGGAATACGATGCTCAACGGCATGACCACAGTGACTGCAAAAATTCATACGCAGGCTCCCAACTGATGCCGTGCAGTATACATGGCGCTCTGTGTATCATCGCAGGATGACTCAGCATTCACAGATCACGACACTACGACAAAACCTCGCCGATCAAGCGGTACCCTTAGATGGTGCCGACGCGGCGGTGCTTATTGCCATTTTTACCGGTAGCGGCGAGCCTGAAGTACTGCTCACGCGGCGGCCGACGCACATGACCTCGCATGCCGGCGAAGTCGCTTTTCCCGGCGGCAAGCGCGATGCCAGTGATGCTTCGCTGACCGATACGGCACTGCGCGAAAGTGAGGAAGAGGTCGCCTTGCCGCGTGCTTGCGTAGAAATTCTGGGTGCGCTCAAGCCGGCTCGTGCGAAAAGTGGCATCAAAGTGTTGCCGGTGGTGGGCTGGGTGCGCGATGAACCCGCGTTGATCGGCAATCCCGACGAAGTTGAAAGTCTATTTCGTGTGCCGCTGCGGTTTTTCTTTGAGCAAAAGCCGGCGCGAGACCATCGCATCAATTTTCGAGGTATCGATTTGGTGGTGCCGTGCTTCCGCTATGACGGTTACATCATCTGGGGTTTGACGGCCTATATGCTGGTCGAGTTCATGCGGCAGGGATTTGACCATGCCATTGACTACCCTTGGCCACCGATCCTGCCCGGGGTATTGGTGCCACAAAAGTAATCGGTTTTATGGGTGAGGATGCGTATATGAAGTATCAGTTGGGTGATCGGCGGGTAGAGGCCAAAGGCGCACATTGGATCGCGGATAATGCGACGGTCGTGGGCTCGGTGGTGCTGGAAGAAAATGCCAGTGTTTGGTTCAACGCCGTTGTACGGGGGGATTGTGACCTCATCACCCTCGGTGAAAATAGCAATGTGCAGGACGGCGCAGTGCTGCATACCGACTACGGCTTTCCGCTGACCATCGGCGCCAATGTCACCATTGGGCATCAGGCGATGCTGCATGGTTGCACGGTGGGCGAGGGCTCATTAATCGGCATCCAAGCCGTGATTTTAAACGGAGCTAAAATCGGCAAAGGCTGCATTATTGGTGCGCAGGCGTTAATTCCGGAAGGTAAAGAAATTCCGGATTACTCGCTGGTGGTGGGCTCCCCTGGGAAAGTTGTGCGTCAGTTGGATGAAGCCCAGCGTCAAATGTTATTGCTCAGTGCGCAGCATTACGTGGAAAACGCCAAGCGCTTTCAGCGCGAGTTAAGCGTTCAGGAATAACGGTTGGCTGAACGAGCTTCGTCTACTGGTGTTTTTTTCAACACTTGCTAGGGTGCGTTTTTGTTTACACCAAGAGCGCATTCATGTCTCCGCAACCGTCACTATCGCCTTGCATTGGCTTGTGTAAATTAAATGCCGACGATATTTGCCTCGGTTGTGCGCGCAGCATGGCCGAGATTCGCAGTTGGGGCTTGTTGAGTCGCACGCAGCAACGCAAAATCCTCACCCGCATACAACTGCAACGCCGCCAACAGGCTGCGCCTCATTCTCTGCAACCGGAGCAGCCATCATGACGCTTCCCCTTTTGGGCACCCCGTTGGGCACCCCGTTTTCCGCCACAGCTACGCGCGTCATGTTACTGGGCTCGGGAGAGTTGGGTCGCGAAGTCATTTTGGAGTTGAAGCGATTGGGCTGTGAGGTGATTGCAGTGGACCGCTATGCGAATGCGCCGGGCATGCAGGTGGCGGATCGCAGCCATGTGATTTCCATGCTCGATGGCGCCGCCCTACGACGTGTGATTGAGCTGGAAAAGCCCGCGTTGATCGTGCCTGAAATTGAAGCCATCGCCACCGATGAGCTGGTCAAATTAGAGTCCGAAGGCTGGCGAGTGATTCCAACAGCGCGTGCAGCACAGCTCACCATGAATCGCGAAGGCATTCGTCGCTTAGCGGCAGAAACGCTAGGCTTGGCCACGTCACCATTTATTTTTGCCGAGAACATTGACGCGTTTAGTGCCGGTATTGCACAGGTGGGTATGCCCTGCGTGGTCAAGCCCATCATGTCGTCTTCGGGCAAAGGCCAAAGTGTGGTGCGCACAGCCGCCGACATTCAATACGCCTGGGATTATGCTCAGGAGGGGGGGCGTGCCGGAGCTGGACGCGTCATCGTGGAAGGCTTTATTGATTTCGACTATGAAATTACCTTGCTGACGGTGCGTCACACGGATGGTCAGGGCGGTACCACGACGTCATTTTGTGACCCTATTGGGCATTTGCAAGTCGCCGGTGATTACCGCGAATCCTGGCAGCCCCAACCCATGTCTGCGCACGCCTTGGCGGCCGCGCAAGACATGGCAGCAAAAGTGACAGCGGCTTTGGGCGGGCATGGCTTGTTTGGCGTGGAGTTGTTTGTGAAGGGTGATCAGGTCTGGTTTAGCGAAGTGTCGCCGCGTCCGCATGACACCGGATTGGTCACGCTGATGTCGCAAAACCTGTCTGAATTTGCCCTGCATGCTCGCGCGATTTTAGATTTGCCGATTCCGGTCATTCGTCAGCAGGGCGCAACGGCATCTTGCGTATTGCTAGTGGAAGGGCATTCGCGTGAGATGACGTTTGGCAATTTGGCGCAGGCCTTGTCTGCGCCCGATACCGATTTGAAATTGTTTGGTAAGCCTGAAGTCGCCGGTCAGCGCCGCTTGGGTGTGGCGCTGGCGAAAGGAGCGGACATTGAAGCCGCCCGTTCTGCGGCTCGCCAGGTGATCGCCCAGATTCACGTCACGGTCTAAATTTCAACACGCGGGCAGACTTAATCAAATGCCCGCGTAGCTGCAACACCTCGAGCTGATAGTCGCTGATTCGTAAGCCAACAGGCGCCTCTGGAATGGTCTCTAGCTGTTCAAGCAAAAGACCGTTCAGGGTGCGTGGACCCTCCGTCGGTAAGTTCCAGCCCAGGGTACGGTTGATCGTGCGCAGGCTGGCCGTGCCGTCGATGAGGCAGCTGCCATCTTTCTGCGGGGTGATGTCGGGGTGTTTGTCGGCCGCGCGCGTGGTGAACTCGCCCACCAGCTCTTCCAGAATTGACTCTAGGGTAATGATGCCCTGGACGTCACCGTACTCATCCACCACTAAACCCAAGCGCCGCTTCAGTTTCTGAAACTCCAGCAACTGTGCGGGTAATGGCGTGCGTTCGGGCAGAAAATAGGGCGCTCGGCAGTATTGCAAAATATCCGCCTTATTAAACTCGCTGCGACCGAGAAAGCGCGTTGCGTTGCGTACGTGCAATATGCCCGCCGTGTGGTTTAAATCACCGCGATACACCGGCAGACGGGTGTGCTGGGTGGTGCGTAAGGTCTGCAGAATGGTGTCGAGGTCGTCGTCTAAGTCAATACCGGATACGGCTTGGCGTGGAATCATGATGTCGTTGACAGTGCAGCGATCCAACTCTAATAAGCCCAGTAATAAGCGCCGGTGCAAGTCGGGCAGCAGCAGCTGGCCGATGAGTCGAACGACCCAGAGACGAATCGCAGGGCGACGATTCAGGCGACCTGCAATGCGCGAGGCTAAATGCGATAGCCAGCGTGGGTTGCGCTTAAGTAGCCAAAGCAGCAGGGCAAGCGCCGTTAATAAAACGATCAACATGGACATGACTTAAGGGGCCCCATTTAAAGGGCGCTGGTTAAGGGGCACTGGGGTTTAACAAGAGTTCGATAACTGCTTGCGAACCAACAAAGCCAAGCAATAAGAGAGCAAAGCCCGCCAGCGTAAACTTCACAGCGGTGCGGCCGCGCCAGCCTCGCCAAAAACGGCCAGCCAGTAAGCCCGCAAAGACAGCCCACGCCATCAGCGACAGGACAGTTTTGTGAGCTACATGCTGGGCAAAGAGATTGTTTAACTCAAAAAATCCGGTGCCGATGGCGAGTGTTAACAGCACCATGCCAATACCGATAAGCTCAAACAGCATGTTTTCCATGGTCTGTAAGGACGGCAAAGCCATCAAAATGCCGCGACGATGACGCCGCAGTGCCCGGTCTTGAGCGAACACCAAGAGCGCCTGAAGCGCGGCAATGCTAAGCACGCTATAGGCCAGCAACGAGAGCAAAATATGCCCCTGCATCATGGCGGTGAATGCCGTGCTTCGCGCATTCGGTTCATGGCCTAGGACCCCTAGACCCAACTCGATGGCGGCTAACGGCATAGCAATAAGGAAAATACCCTGCACTGGCCGGTAGACATTCACGAGTAAAGCCAGCAGGGCGAGCAGCCAGCCATGAAGCACGGCGATGGTGGCGAGGCCAAAAAACAGCCCGCCCGGTTGAATCAGTACTTCGTGCATGACGATGCCATGCAGCAGTAACGCTGTGCTGAGCAGGCCAATTAGCGGTCCGCGTTCAGGGCTTTGTTGGCGAGCAATAGCGCGTGCAACATAGGCACTGGCGCTGAGATAAAGCAGCGTGGCAATTAAGGCAAGGCTGGCGGGTAACACATCCATGACAGCAGGTCGTCGGGTGATCTGAAGAAACAACAGTTTGGCACAAGCGCGCGGCCGTGCGCTAGGCAACGAGCCTGTCTATAATCAACCACATGTTGCCGGCCGGTCCGGCGTTGGTGGAACTTCTAATCTCATGTTCGATAATTTAACCGAGCGCCTCAGTAGCAGTCTGCGCGCCATTAGCGGCAGCGCTCGACTCAACGAAGACAACATTAAAGATACCTTGCGCGAAGTGCGCATGGCTTTGCTGGAAGCAGATGTTGCGCTGCCCGTCGTAAAAGATTTTATTGAGCGCATTAAGGTATCGGCACTGGGTCAGGAGGTTTTGACGCAGCTGCAGCCGGGCCAGGCCTTTGTCAAAATTGTTCATGAAGAGCTGGTGCGCACGCTGGGCGAGGCGAATGAAGGCCTGAATCTGTCCACGTTGCCACCGGCCGTCATTCTGATGGCCGGTTTGCAGGGTGCGGGTAAGACCACCACGGTAGGCAAGCTGGCTCGATACTTAAAGCAGCAAAAGAAGTCGGTGTTGGTGGCATCCGCCGACATCTATCGTCCGGCCGCGATTAAGCAGCTGGAAACCTTGGCCAACGACATCGGCGTGGGCTTCTTCCCTTCCGATTTGAGTCAGGACCCGGTGGCGATTGCCCGTGCAGCGATTGCCGAGGGCAAGCTCAAGTTTGCCGATGTGGTGATTATCGATACCGCTGGCCGTCTCGCCATCGACGAAGAAATGATGGCTGAAATTCAGCGCCTGCACGCGGCTATCAACCCGATTGAAACGCTGTTCGTGGTCGATGCCATGACCGGCCAAGATGCCGCCAATACCGCAAAAGCCTTCAATGATGCGTTGCCGCTGACCGGCGTGGTGCTTGCCAAAGCCGACGGTGATGCCCGTGGCGGTGCGGCGCTGTCGGTGCGAGCTATTACCGGCAAGCCCATCAAGTTCATCGGTGTCGGCGAAAAGACGGATGCGCTGGAGCTGTTCCATCCGGATCGTATCGCTCAGCGTATTCTCGGCATGGGCGACGTGCTGTCGCTGGTCGAGGAAGTCGAGCGCAAGATCGACAAGGACAAGGCAGAGAAACTGGCCAAGAAGTTGCAAAAGGGCAAGGGCTTCGACCTGCAAGACATGCTCGAACAGTTTCAGCAAATGCGTAATCTCGGCGGCATGGCGGGTCTCATGGATAAGCTGCCGGGCATGAATGCGGCGGCCGTTCAGCAGGCAATGGCTGGCGGCGCTCCGGAAAAGCAAATGAAGCGCATGGAAGCCATCATTCAATCCATGACGCCAGCAGAGCGCAGCAAGCCAGAGCTGATTAATGGCTCGCGTAAGCGCCGAATTGCAAATGGCTCGGGCACGCAAATTCAGGACGTGAATCGCGTGCTGAAGCAGCATGAACAAATGGCGAAGATGATGAAAAAATTCGCCAACCCCAGCGGCATGATGAAAATGATGAAGGGTCTGGCGGGTAAGTTGCCGCCTGGCATGATGGATGGCATGCCCGGCATGGGTGCCCCCGGCGGTGGAGTCGGTGGCGGCATGGGGGGTGCAAAAGGTGGATTGCCCGGTTTGGGCGGCCCGGGCTTTCCCGGCGGTCTGGGGGGCATGTTGCCGCCCGGCTTCAAGAAGCGCTAATACATGACAATAAATACCGTAAAACAAAGCTTGTCGGGCTGGGGCCGATACCCTCAAGTGGCTGCGCAAGTGGCCCGGCCAGATCGTTACGTCGAGCTGGTTGGTCTAGCCCAGCAGGCGGCAATTGCGCGAGGTCATGGGCGAGCCTATGGCGATGCTGCGATCAGCGCCTCCGGCACGACTGTGCTCATGACGCGTCTGAATCGATTCCTTGCCTTTGATGCCGAGAGCGGCTTGCTGACCGCCGAGGCCGGTGTGAGCTTGGATGAAATTTTACAGGTGGTCATGGCGCAGGGCTGGTTTTTGCCGGTCACTCCGGGCACGCGCTACGTCACCCTAGGCGGTGCGGTCGCGGCGGATGTGCATGGCAAGAACCATCATCATGTGGGTAGCTTTAGCGCCTTTGTTCGAGAAATCGAGCTGTTTACGCCGCAGGGCGTTTTGCGCTGTTCTGCCGATCTTTATCCGTCCGTGTTTTGGGCCACGGTGGGTGGCATGGGCATGACGGGCATCATTGGCGAGGTGACGCTGCAACTGAAGCGCATTCCCTCAGCCGAGATGCAAGTACAGCATCGCCCGGCGGCGAACTTGGCGGAAGCCTTTGCGCTGATGGAGTCGGCAGAGCTGGACGACGAGTACACGGTGGCTTGGATTGATTGCCTGGCATCCGGTAAAAACCTCGGCCGATCGGTGTTTATGCGCGGCCATCATGCCGAAGGCGCACTGTCGAGTGGCCCAAAAGCAGCCAAGCTTAAGATGCCTTTTGACCTGCCGGGCTTCGCCCTGAATCGCTATACAGTAAGAGCCTTTAACGCCGGCTATTACCGTTGGGAGGGCCGCAAGCAACAGGCATTCCGCTGTGATTTGGCACCGTTCTTCTACCCATTGGACGGTATCCAGCAGTGGAATCGTCTGTACGGTAAAAAGGGCTTCGTGCAGTACCAATTTGTATTGCCACCGGAAACAGCGGCCAAGGGCCTAGAGGCTGTGCTGACGCGTCTGAGCTTATCGGGTAATGCCAGCTTCCTCGCGGTGCTTAAGCGTTTTGGCGCGGCCGGCTCAGGTCTGCTGTCTTTCCCCATGCCCGGCTACACCCTCGCGTTAGATCTGCCCCTGCGACACGACACCTTGGCCTTGCTCGACACACTAGACGCTGTGGTGCTGGATCATGGTGGTCGAGTCTATTTGGCTAAAGACGCACGACTGGCGGCCTCTTCACTGCCGCGTATGTATCCGCAACTCGATGCGTGGCGCGAATTGCGCAGCCAGCTCGATCCAGAAGGTTTGTTTGTGTCGGCACTGGGCCGTCGTTTGGAGATGTGCTGATGACCCAGATTCTGATTGTAGGTGCGACCTCCGCGATGGCGCGTGGCTGTGCCTTTGCATGGGCAGCACAAGGGCAGCGCGTGCTCTTGGCCGGGCGTGATGATGCTGAGCTCGCACGTTTGGCTCAGGATATCCGCGTGCGCTTTAACACCGCCGCGCAAGTGGTGGCCTTAGACCTAGATGAGACGACTCCGCGTGAAAGTTGGCTGGCCGAGCTACAAGAAACCTATGGTCAAATTGATGGCCTACTGTGCGCTGCGGGATGGATGCCCGATAACGAAACCATGCGCCATGGCGCGCCTGCCTTGCAGGTGATTCAGCGTAATTTCACCGGCCCCGTAGCCTTAATTAATGCCTTCGCTGATGTCTGCGAGCAACGCAAACACGGTTTTATTGTGGGCATCAGCTCCGTTGCTGGCGATCGTGGTCGTCAAAGCAACTATCTGTATGGCGCCGCCAAAGGGGGATTCGCTATTTATCTGGCGGGCTTGCGTAATCGCTTATTTGCCTCTGGTGTTAGCGTGCTCACAGTGAAGCCTGGCTTCGTTGATACCCGCATGACTTTTGGCTTGCCGGGTCTTTTTCTCGTGGCGGACCCGTTTTGGGTGGGTCAGCAAATTGTTGCCGCTAGCGATAAGGGGCGGGATGAGGTCTATATCCCGGGATTCTGGCGTTTGATTTTGCTGATTATTCGTCACGTGCCCGAGGTGGTGTTTAAGAGACTCAAGTTATGACGGTGTTGGTCAAGCATCCGGTTGTGGCAGCGTTTGATTTTGATGGCACCCTCACGCACGGCGAGTCGTTTTTTCGATTTCTTGCGTTTGTCACACCATGGCCAAAATTTGTCTGGGCGTTCCTGAAGTGCCTGCCCACGTTGCTCTGCTATGTGTTGCGCTTGCAAGACAATGAGTCCGCCAAAATCCGCGTACTACAGGTCTATCTCCAGGGGCGCCGTGTAAATGAAGTGGAGGCCTTAGCCGAGCGCTTTGCTCGGGAAAAAATCCCAGCGACCTTGCGGCCCCAAGGTATTGCCAAATTGCATGGTCATTTAAAGCAAGGGCATTGCTGTGTATTGGTGAGCGCGACCTTAGGGCTGTACTTAAGGCCTTGGGCGCGAGACGCAGGTTTTGAGACGGTTTTAGCCACTGAGTTGGCTGTGGATGCATTGGGGCGCTATACCGGCCAGTTGGCGACACCCAACTGCTACGGGCCAGAAAAGGCACGCCGACTTCTGACGCACTTTAATCAGCCACGCATTATTGCCGCCTATGGCGATAGCTCGGGCGATACCGACATGCTGGCACTGGCCGAGCAACCCCACTTTAAGCCGTGGCGCTAAATAACAATTATTAGGATGGTGTTTATGTTGAAGCTCATGCGCCCGCATCAGTGGGTCAAAAATGGCTTCCTGTTCATGGGCTTGATCTTTGGCCATGGCTGGAGCGAGCCCGCGTTGGTGCAGGCAGTTTTGTTAGCATTCGCCGCCTTCTGCTTGGCGTCCAGCACCGTCTACGTGCTCAATGATTTGCATGATGTTGCTGAGGATAGACTGCATCCCACGAAGCGCTTTCGTCCCATTGCCTCAGGTGCGGTGAGCGAGCAGCAGGCACGCTTGTTGGGTGTGGTGCTGGCAGCAGCTTCATTGCTGTTGGCGTGGACAGCGAATCCGCCTGTAGCGGGCTATGTCTTGGCGTATCTGTTGCTGAACGTGGCGTATACCCTGCGCTGGAAGCAGATTGTCTTGCTCGATATTTTCTGTATTTCGGCAGGCTTTATGCTGCGTATTCTCGCCGGAACCGATGGGGTAGATATTCCCCCTTCAAATTGGCTGCTGTTCTGTGGCCTCTGGGCAACCCTCTTTCTGGGCTTTATTAAGCGCCGAGCCGAATTATTGGAAATGCGCGGACACGGCGCTGACCATCGTAAAGTCTTGGGGGACTACAGCGCTGAGCTACTCGATAAGCTGATTGGCATTACCTGTACGGGCATGATTCTCAGCTACAGCCTCTACACCATGGATGTGGACGTGCGTCGAATTCACGATACCGATGATTTGTTGTTTACGGTGCCGTTTGTGATTTACGCCTGCTTCCGGTATCTCTTTTTGCTGCATCAAGAGACCGGAGGTGGTGATCCTTCGCGTGACCTCTTGAATGATCGCCACATTCTCGTTGCCGGCGGCCTATGGTTTTTAGTCACGCTGTACATGGTGGCCTAATGACACTTTCCTCGACTCAGCAACGCCTGCTCTGGTGGTCTATTGGCTTAAGTGCCTTGGCTTATTTGGGGTTTGCGTTGTGGTCTGGCTGGCGGGACGTGCTACAGGCTTTTCAGCAAATTGGTCTGTGGCCCATGCTTGCGGCTTTAGCCTTATCGTTGCTGAATTACCTGCTCCGAGCGGAGCGCTGGCATTTGTACTTGGAGCGCGATCATCACCCGATTTCACGGATGACCAATCTGCGCATCTATTTTGCGGGTTTCTCGCTGACAACCACGCCAGGCAAAGCCGGAGAGTTAATTCGCAGTCTCTTTCTTAAGCCCTATGGCGTTCAGTACCACCATTCAGCCGCCATGTTTTTTAGTGAGCGCCTCGCCGACTTAGTCGCGATTGTGGCTCTGACGGCAATAGGCTTTACGCATCTGCCTGGTGGTGTCGCGTACTTTGCAGTCCTGGTTGCGTTGTTAATCGGTGGTCTGTTCGTGTTGCGTACACCCCTGCCAGAGCAATTACTGCGTCGGTTTGCGCACTGGCGCCATGACTCGCCCGGTTTGATCTGGCTGTCCGATGTGGCGGCCAGCAGTCGACCCTTCTGGCGCGGTCGCTTGTTATGGCAGGCACAAGGCCTAACCCTCATTGCGTGGTTGGGGGAAGGCGTGGGTGCATACTTGATTTTGCACAGCCTGCAACCGGATATTTCATTGAGCTTCGCGCTCTTTGTGTACGGCTTTGCTATGTTAGTGGGCGCGTTAAGCTTCTTGCCGGGCGGCCTTGGGGGCACTGAAGCCACCATGACGGGCTTGTTGGTGCTGCAGGGCATGCCCTTGCCTCAAGCCATTGCCGCCACGGTGATTATCCGCTTAGCGACTTTATGGTTCGCCGTCTTACTGGGTGTGATTTCGGTGATGGCACTGCCCACTCATTCGGCCTCAGAGGTTAAGGCATGACGCGAACTGCTTGGCTGTCACGTCTGTCGCTGGGGCAGGGCGTGTGTCTGGCGCTGCTCATCAAGTTGGTCCTGGCAGCGCTGCTACCGATGACCGGTGACGAAGCGTATTTCGTGCTGTGGGGACGCCATCTCGATTACGGCTATTACGACCATCCACCCATGGCGGGCTGGATGACGTGGCTGATGCTGCAGGTCTCTGAACACCCTGTGATGGTCCGACTGCCGGGCATTCTGACCGAGCTGCTGATCGCCCTCGGGCTATATGCGCAGTGGCAACGTTTTGATGTTGAAAAGGCGCGGCTGCTTGCGCTGGTCTTTTTGTTTAGCCCCCTTAGTCTCATTTTCGCGTTTACGCTGACCGATACCGGCTGCATGCTATTTGCTGCAGCGTCCAGCTTTGCGGCTGTGCAAGCGCTTAGACATGCTTCGCCCACCCGCTCAACGGGGCACACAGCGACGTCCTATGGCTGGGCGGCGCTTGCAGGGGTGTTTTTGGGGCTGGCCTTTCTGTCGAAATACTTTGCCGTTTTTCTAGGCCTGGCCTATTTAATTTACTTCTTTGCGGTGAATCGTCTCCTCTGGCGTTTGGGCATGACGCTCGTGCTGGTGGCGATTCCCTTCGGTTTGATCAATCTGTACTGGAACCTCAATCATTGCTGGGCCAACCTCCTGTTTAACTTGGTCAATCGCAATCGTGGCGAGGTCGGCATTCAATGGGCCGATATGCTGACGTATCTGGCCATGATGGCGTATGTGGTAATCCCGCCGTTGGCCCTGGCCTGGTGGCGTAGCTGGCGGACGTCGCCTGCATTGCCCGCAGAGATTGCTGAAGGCGCTCGGCTGGCCCGTGTGATTGTGTTGACTGCGCTCGTGGGCTTTTTGGTCGTGAGTTTGAAAAAAACCATCGGCCTGCATTGGGTCTTGTGGTTCTACCCCATGGTGCTCATGGCGCTGTTTTCAACGCCGGTAGCGCAATGGCAGCGCTGGTTAGGTTGGATGGGTTGGCTCAGTGCCGCACATGTTGTGGTGATTTTCGCGATTTTGTTGGTGCCCTACAGCGTTTGGCAGCATCAGCCGAAAGTGGCAAAGGATTTGCTGGCCGCTACCGAGGCGCCGGCACTGTTGGCTGCGGCGAGAGATCAGCTCGTTAAAGAGGCAGGGCTAAGCCCTGCGCAAGCTGCAAATTTGCCCGTCGCGGCGAGGGGTTATACCTGGGCCTCTGTGTTGTCGTATCAGATTAAAGAGCCGGTCATGGTCATTGGGCCCGGATCAAAATATGCCCGCCAAGATGACTTCTGGACTGATTTCCGTGCCCTCGATGGGCGATCCATTTTGATTTACTTAAAGCGCCCCGCCGAGTTGGCGGCGGTGTCGGCATGGTTTGAGCAAGTTCGCACTGTGAACGTGAGCCTTCATGGCCAACGCTATGTTTTCGCGTTGGGAGAGGGCTTTAACTACGCGCGCTATTGGTCTCAGGTGCTAGTGCCCGTGCGAGATAAGTTCTATACAGCGCCGGACTGGCTGCCGGTGGCGAGCTGTCCGGTAACTGAGCGCTACTTTACTGCTCCGCCAGTGGCTCCGGCGGCCGCTGCGATTGGCGTTGGGGTAAACACAACAGCGTCGCCGTGAAAATGATCACGGTGCCGATCACAGCGAGTTGATCGGGCACTTCGCCCCACAATATCCAGGCCCATAGGCCAGCAAACACAATGGCTAAATAAGCCGCCGGTCCAATTTTGCCGGCGGGTGCTAATGCATAGGCTTTCGACATGGCCAGTTGACTCAAGGTGGCGAGCAAACCCACGCCTGTTACCAGCAAAAGCTCATAGGCGTTTAGTGGGTGCCAGGCCCAAAGCATGGGAATGGCGGAGATGCCGGCCGAAAACAAACTGAAGTACAGCACGATGCGCGTGGTCGGCTCGGTGGTGGAAAGGGAACGCACGGTCACAAAGGCCATAGAGGCCAGTAAGCTGGAGCTGATGCCCACAATTAATATCCAGCCGTTGCCGGCCAGCTCGGGCTTGCAGACCATGAGCACGCCGGCCATGCCGAGCGTCGCCGCGATCATCATGCGTGCCGTAATCGCCTCTTTCAAAAATAGCCAAGCTACCAGCGGAATAAAGACAGGCGAAGAGTATGTAAAGACCATCGCACTGGAGAGCGGGATATGCGCGATGGCATAAAAGAAGCCATACATCGCGGCGAGGCCCACCACTGCGCGCCAGGCATGCTTCCAAGGAACCGAGGTTTTCAGCAGGGCAGTGCCATGCACGGCCAGCAGCGGCAACAGTAAAATGGATCCCACCACACTGCGCATAAATACGATGGTTTCATTATTCACGGTGTGCGAGGCAAGGCGGATGAGCACGCCCATAGCGGAGAACAGCAGGGCCGAAAGCGTGAGTAGCGCTAGGCCTCGCAACAGGGACTGTTGGGGAGCTTGGTAGTGCATGGGGTGGACTGGTCTTGAGCGGAAGAAGTGCGTACAATACGCGACCTTCCGTGCTAGGTCGATTTCTGTGGCGCCTGCACGGACCGAAAGACCACAGAAACCCAAATAAAGGAAACGACCCATGGTCACCATTCGTCTCGCCCGTGGCGGCGCCAAGAAGCGTCCGTTCTACTCCATCGTTGTCACCGACAGCCGCAATGCCCGTGATGGCCGTTTCATCGAGCGCGTTGGCTTCTTCAACCCGGTTGCCCGTGGTCAGGAAGAGCGTCTGCGCCTGAACATGGAACGTCTGGCCTATTGGATCAGCAACGGTGCTCAGACTTCCGAGCGCGTTGCCCAGTTGGTCAAGGAAGCCCAGAAGGCTGCTTGAACATGACTCAGGCGGCGCTGCCCTCGCGCGATGACCTGATTCAGGTCGGCCATGTGCACACCGCCTACGGCATCAAGGGCTGGGTGTGGGTAATGTCCCGCACCGAGCCCATTGCCAATATTTTCTCGTACGGTCCTTGGTATTTGGATCGTGCTGGCACGCTGGCGAAGGTCGTACTGGCCGACCATCGTGCCCAAGGCAAGGGTCTAGTCGCCCAATTTGCCGGTTGTGAAGACCGCAACTCGGCCGACCTGATGATCGGTGCCACCATCTGGGTACCGAAATCTGCCTTGCAGACCCTCGCGGCTGACGAATACTTCTGGTCGGATCTGATGGGCATGCGTGTGATCACCGAGCAAGGTGTTTTGCTCGGTTGTGTTGATGACATGATGGAAACCGGCGCGAACGATGTCATCGTGCTGAAGGCCTGTGATGGCAGCGTGGATGATCAAGAGCGGTTATTGCCCTGGGTGGATCAGGTGGTGCTCAAGGTTGATCGCGAGGCGAAATGCATCACGGTGGATTGGGATCCTGAATTTTAAGCCGACGGGCTGATGTAGGCTTGGATGGCAGAGGGCAGTGCCATGTGGGTAGGCCTCATCACTTTGTTCCCGGACATGTTCCGGGCCATCAGCGAGTCGGGTGTAACAGCACGAGCCGTTGCCACTGGCAAGCTCACGCTGGCGAGCTGGAATCCTCGTGACTTTACCGAGGATAACTATCGCCGTGTCGATGACCGTCCCTATGGTGGCGGCCCCGGCATGGTGATGCTGATTGAGCCGCTGCGTCGTGCCATTGCTGCAGCGCGAGCCGAAGCCGCAGGGCTGGGTGTGCAGGCACTGGTGATTTACCTGTCACCGCAAGGTTGTCAGCTTGACCAGGCGGGTGTTAAGGAATTGGTGGCAAGCCACGGCGAGCAAGGTTTAATTCTGCTCTGTGGCCGTTACGAAGGCATCGACGAGCGCCTCATTGCGCGTGAAGTCGATGCGGAATGGTCGATTGGTGACTATGTGCTGTCTGGCGGTGAGTTGCCGGCCATGGTCATGATCGATGCGATGGCGAGGTTGCTGCCGGGTGTGTTGAACACCGAGGCATCCGCCATAGAAGATTCGTTTACCGACGGATTGCTTGATTGCCCGCACTACACCCGACCTGAGGTGTACGACGGCGAGAGTGTTCCGGCGGTGCTGCTCAGTGGCGACCATGCGGCGATTAAGCGCTGGCGCTTGCAGCAAAGTTTATTGCGTACACGTGCGCGACGCCCCGACTTACTCGTGGGTCGCACGTTGAGCAAGCAAGAACGTACCTTGCTGGATCAAGCCGACAACGCCTGAGCCAGCGAAGTTCGAGGGGACCGCATGCGCCTTAGCCTCTGCGTTCCAGGTTAGATGCCGCCCGTGTCAGGCCATGAGCCGCCGGGTCAGACAGGCATCTGGTAGCACCCTAAACCATGCGCTTAGCCTCTGGTTAGGGGTAGTCGGAGAAGTAACATGAGTGGTAAGCACCCGTTAGTTCAAGCTGTGGAAAATGCCCAGCTGAAAACCAATATCCCGGCTTTCGCCCCAGGCGACACCGTGGTTGTGCAAGTGAAAGTAAAGGAAGGCGACCGTGAGCGTCTCCAGGCCTACGAAGGCGTGGTTATTGCGATCAAAAACCGTGGCCTGAACTCCGCTTTCACCGTTCGCAAGATTTCCAACGGCATTGGCGTGGAACGTGTGTTCCAGACCCATTCCCCGGTGATTTCGAGCATCGAAGTGAAGCGTCGTGGTGATGTTCGCCGCGCCAAGCTGTACTACCTCCGCGATCGTTCCGGCAAGTCGGCACGTATCAAAGAAAAGCTGGCTCCGCGCGCTCCGAAATAAGGCTTCCGCAAGGACCTTATTCGGCACGCCTGCTGTGCTGCCAACGCGGTACAGCATCAGCATGAAAAACCGCTCCGGTGCAAGCCGTGAGCGGTTTTTTTATGCCCATGCCAAGCACTGAATGGGATGCGTTAGACTGCCAGCATGATAAATGCCATTGATCCCCCTGAGATTTCCAGCGCCTCCGAGCGCGTGCTGACCAGTTTTCGTCACCAGCTCGCCGCTGAGGGCCTGAGCCAGCATACCCGCAAGGCTTACCTCAGTGATGCCGCCGCGCTGGCAACCTGGGTCGCGCCGCGTGATTTGCTGGCATTAGGCCATGACGACCTGGCGGCCTATCTGGCCAGCCCAGAAGTGATGACCAAGAGTCCGCGCTCCGTTTCGCGTCTGCAGTCTGCTTTACGCCATTTGTGGCGTGGCTTGCTGGCGCGCGGTGAGGCGACTCAAGACCCCACCATTGGTCTGGATAGCCCACGCTTAGGTCGGCCCTTGCCCAAGGATTTATCCGAGTCAGATGTGGATGCGCTGTTGGCCGCGCCCGATGTGACTACGGCATTGGGCTTGCGTGACAAGGCCATGCTGGAGCTGCTCTATGCCTGTGGTTTGCGGGTCAGCGAGCTGACAGGCCTGCCGTTAGCGGCGGTGAATTTGCGCGGCGGGTTTTTACGGGTGATGGGTAAGGGCAGCAAGGAGCGCCTAGTGCCCCTTGGAGAAACCGCGGCGAATTGGTTGCAGCGTTATCTAGATGAGGCTAGGCCGCAGCTGCTTAAGGGCACGGTCCCGGCGTTATTTATTACTCAGCGCGGCAGTGCCATGACCCGTGAAAATTTTTGGCATTTGATTAAGCGTTATGCACTGCAAGCCACTATTTCAGCGTCGGTATCGCCGCATACTTTGCGCCATGCTTTTGCGACCCATTTATTGAATCATGGCGCGGATTTGCGTGTGATTCAGCTATTGCTGGGCCATAGCGACTTATCCACCACGCAAATTTATACCCATGTGGCTCGACAACGTCTGCAAGAACTGCATGCTCAGCACCACCCAAGAGGCTGACGCTGGCCGGACTTTCTCGTATGCTCTAGCCCCCAAGAATTCGTTCCCTGTTGGCCATATTTCATTTTAGAGGACAAGCCAATGCGCCTGTTTAAAACCACGTTTGCCCTATGGCTTGTTGTTACGGCCGGTGTCGCCTTTGCAGGCCCAGAAGACGTCATTCGGAGCAAGTTGCAGCAAGCAGTGCCCGGCACAGACATTAAATCGATTAAACCGGCCGCGTTGCCGGGCTTTTATGAAGTATCGATTCCTGGCGCGTTGGTTTACGTGAGTGCTGACGGTCAATTTGTCTTACAAGGTGAGTTATTGCAGCTCAAGGGCAAGCAAGTGGTGAACCTGACCGAACAGGCTCAGGCCAGTGCGCGCGTGGGTTTAATTCGCGCCATTGATAAGCGTCAAGCAGTTGTTTTTCCAGCAAATGGCAAGCCTAAAGCCGTGATTACGGTGTTCACTGATACCCACTGCGGCTATTGCCGCAAGCTGCATCAGGAAGTGCCTGCGATGAATCAAATGGGCATCGAAGTGCGCTATTTGGCGTACCCCAGAGACCTGCCGCGCGTGGGAGCTAATGCGGGAACCGGCGCTGAGTTAGCCAGTATTTGGTGTGCCAGCAACCCAGAGCAAGCCATGACCATGGCCAAGCAGGGCCAACCCGTGCCAGCGGCACGCAAGGGTTGTAAAGCCCCCATCGCAGAGCAATACGCCCTCGGCCAGCAAATGGGCGTTACCGGCACGCCAGCCATTTTTGATGAAAAAGGCCGGCAATTGGGCGGCTATTTAACCGCTAAGCAAGCTGCGCAACGCCTAGGTTTGAACTAAGCGGGCGGTTCGACAAACGCGCGTTCGCCGTTATAATGCGCGCCTTGATTTTTCGGGCCGGCAACGCCTTGTTGCTGGCTCATTAGCTTCTTTAGGTGGTGTCGTGAACGCTCTCAACAAACCGGTCAATGTCGGTATCGTCGGTCTCGGTACCGTCGGTGGTGGCGCCTTGAACTTGCTGCGTGACAATGCGGCAGAACTGTCGCGCCGCACCGGTCGCGAGATTCGCGTATCGCATGTCGGCATTCGTCGTGACAAGCCGGGTCTGGAATTGGCTGGTATCACCGTCAGCAACGATATCTTTGCCGTGGTTAATGATCCGGCCGTGGACATCGTGGTGGAAGTCATTGGCGGTACCACTACCGCGCGTGAAATCGTGCTGCAGGCGATTGCCAACGGCAAGCATGTGGTCACCGCCAACAAGTGGCTGCTGGCCGAGCATGGCAACGAAATCTTTGCCGCAGCCGAAGCCAAGGGTGTCTATGTCGCTTTTGAAGCGGCGGTTGCGGGTGGCGTACCCATCATTAAGGTGCTGCGTGAAGGTCTGGCAGCGAACCGGGTGGACTGGCTGGCCGGCATCATCAACGGCACCGGCAATTTCATTTTGACCGAAATGCGCGACAAGGGCCGTGACTTTGCCGACGTGCTGGTGGAAGCACAGGCGCTGGGCTATGCCGAAGCGGATCCGGCGTTTGATGTTGAAGGCATTGATGCTGCGCACAAGCTCACCATCATGGCCTCGCTGGCGTTTGGTATTCCGCTGCAGTTCGACAAGGCTTATGTTGAAGGCATCACCCAGCTCACGCGTGACGACGTGGCGTATGCCGAAGAGCTGGGCTATCGCATTAAGCATCTCGGCATTGCGCGTCGTACCGCGGATGGCATTGAGCTGCGCGTGCACCCCACGCTGATTCCGGCCGAGCGTTTGATTGCTAATGTGCATGGCGTAAAAAATGCTGTCTTGGTGCAGTCCGATCCGGTGGGCGCAACCTTGTATTACGGTGCCGGCGCGGGCGCTGGTCCAACCGCTTCGGCGGTAGTGGCAGACATCGTGGATTTGGTGCGTTCGCTGACCGCCGAATCTTCGCCCAATGTGCCGCACCTGGCGTTTATGCCACAAGCCATTGCTGCCACCCCGATTTTGCCCATGGAGTCGGTGGTGACATCGTACTTCCTGCGCTTGCAAGCCGAAGACAAGCCCGGTGTGCTTGCCGATGTCACGCGCATTCTCAGCAGTCGTGGCATTAGCATCGAAGCCATTGTGCAAAAGCCGGTGCAGGCCGAGGGCGCTGTCCCCGTAATTATTCTGACTAACCCGGTATTGGAGCGTGAAATGAACCGCGCCATCGCCGAACTGGAAGCACTGAGCGATATCGTTGGTGCCGTGACCCGTATTCGTTTGGAGACTTTGGCATGACCACTTTAGGCAATCGCTACACCGGCCTCATCAGCCGCTACCGTGACCGCCTGCCGGTCAGTGCAGATACGCGTTTGATTTCGCTGGGCGAGGGCAATACGCCGCTGTTGAAGCTGAAGAACATTCCAGCCTTAATCGGCAAGAATGTTGAAATCTACGTGAAGTACGAAGGTCTGAACCCCACGGGCTCATTCAAGGATCGTGGCATGACCATGGCCGTGACCAAGGCTGTGGAAGCGGGCTCTAAGGCTGTGATCTGTGCGTCCACGGGCAATACGTCTGCGGCTGCGGCGGCCTATGCCGCGCGCGCCGGCATCAAAGCTTTCGTGCTGATTCCGGAAGGCAAGATCGCCATGGGTAAGCTTGCTCAGGCCATGATGTACGGTGCCATCACGCTGCAGATTCGCGGCAACTTTGACGATGGCATGGAGCTGGTCAAGCAAGTGGCCAACGAAGCCCCAGTCACTATCGTGAATTCGGTGAACCCGTTCCGTCTGCAGGGCCAGAAAACAGCAGCATTTGAAATTGTGGAAGAGCTGGGCCGCGCACCAGACTATCACTGCCTGCCTGTTGGTAATGCGGGCAACATCACCGCGCATTGGATTGGCTACTGTGAGTCCTCCACGCCGATCGGTCAAAAAGTCACGGATTCCTGCGCCTTCTGCGATGGAGATTGCCGTTACCCGAAAGCCCCGATCACCACGGGCCGTCCGAAAATGGTGGGCTACCAAGCCGCAGGTTCGGCTCCCTTTGTGCGTGGCGAACCCGTGCTTAATCCGGAAACCGTAGCCACTGCGATTCGTATTGGTAACCCACAGAGTTGGGCGCAGGCGCACACCGTGATGAAAGAATCGGGCGGTTGGTTCGACGAGCTGGCCGATCAAGAAATTCTCGACACCCAACGTCTGCTGGCCATGTCGGAAGGAATTTTCTGTGAGCCTGCATCAGCGGCATCACTCAGCGGTGCGCTGCGTGACATTAAGAGCGGCAAGATTCCGGAAGGCTCGGTGATTGTCTGCACATTGACCGGCAATGGCCTGAAGGATCCTGACACTGCAATTGGCCAGTGCGCCAGTGCCGTGCTTAAGACCATTGATGCCAAGCTGGATCAAGTGCGCGACAGCATCCTGCAGACCATGGGTGTTTAACGCATCCCTGCCTGCTCAAGGCCGCCTGCGGGCGGCTTTTTTTATGGCGAAGATGAATTTCGGAGAGCGCTGAGATGACGACCAAAGTGTGGCGTCGCCGTGCCAGTGCTGCATCAGCCCTCCCTGGCGTGCATCCCTTGCTGGCGCGTTTGTATGCGGCGCGTGGGGTGCAATCGTCGGATGAGTTGGCCCAGACCTTGGCCGCATTGAAGCCAGCCAGCGCGCTGCAGGGGCTAGAGGCGGCTCTGGATCTGCTGCAACGTGCGCTGCGTGAGCAATGGCGTCTGCTCATCATTGGCGATTTTGATGCCGATGGCGCAACCAGCACCGCATTGTCCGTTCGTGCGCTGCGTGCATTGGGGGCGCGGCACGTCGACTTTCTTGTGCCCAATCGCTTTACTTATGGCTATGGACTTACGCCGGGCATCGTGGCCTTGGCGTTAGCCGAGAAGCAGCCCCAACTCATCATTACCGTGGATAACGGCATTGCCAGCCACGAAGGCGTTATTGCCGCTCAGGCAGCGGGTGTGCGAGTGCTCATTACCGATCATCACCTGCCGGGTTCGACCCTGCCGCCAGCGGATGCCATCGTCAATCCCAATCAACCTGGCTGCAATTTCCCGAGCAAAAATCTGGCCGGTGTTGGCGTCGTGTTTTACGTGTTGTCCGCCTTGCGTACGCGCTTACGCGCTGCCGGCTGGTTTTCCGAACAGGGTCTAACCGAGCCGAACATGGCCGATTATTTGGATTTGGTCGCGCTAGGCACGGTGGCGGATGTTGTTGCGCTCGATGCCAATAATCGTTTGCTGGTTCAGCAAGGTTTGGCGCGTATTCGGGCAGGACGTTGCTGCCCAGGCATCACGGCCTTGTTGAAAGTCGCGGAGCGTGATCCGGCGCGTCTTCAAGCCACTGACTTGGGCTTTGTCGTGGCCCCGCGACTCAATGCAGCGGGGCGCTTGGATGACATGGCCGAGGGCATTCTCTGTTTGCTTACCGACTCGCCGGCGGCTGCGTTACGCATGGCGGGCGAGCTCGATGCGCTCAATCAGGAACGCCGTGACATCGAAGGTGGCATGCAGAATGAGGCCATGGCGGCACTCAATGCCCTAAAGTTTACAGCCGATACACTTCCGCATGGTTTGGTGCTTTACGACCGGCACTGGCACCAGGGCGTCATTGGCATTTTGGCGGGTCGCATCAAAGAGCGTTATCACCGTCCGGTCATCGCGTTTGCCCCCGCGCAAGCGCCGGCCTATGGTGAACAGCCTGCGGAGCTTAAAGGCTCGGCGCGATCGATTCCGGGCGTACATATTCGGGATGTGTTAGATGCCGTGGCGACGCGTTATCCGGGCTTGATAACCAAGTTTGGCGGCCATGCCATGGCTGCGGGCCTGAGCTTGCCGGGTGCAAGCATTGCCGCCTTTCGTGAGGCCTTCGATGAAGTCCTCCGAGATTGGATTGATGAGGCCGATTTGGAGGCAGTCTTGCTCACCGACGGTGAACTTGCACCGGCTGACTTTACGGAAACGACTGCGCGTCTGCTGCGAGATGCGGGCCCGTGGGGTCAGGCCTTTCCCGAGCCGCTGTTTGAAGGCGAATTTTTGCTGCTGGATCAGCGACTGCTGAAAGATAAGCACCTCAAGCTCAGCTTGAGTCACCCCGACTCCAATCGCATCTTTGATGGCATCGCCTTTAATATTGATCGCGCGCTTTGGCCGAACGCAGCGTGCAAGCGCGTCAAGCTCGCTTACCGTCTGGATCTGAATTTCTTCCGTGGCATGGAGACGCTGCAATTGAGAATCGAGGACCTGCAGGCGTTGTCATAACAGCGCCATGTGAACATGCGTCGTTGCAGGGAATCGGCTACAATCGCGCGCTTTGAAACCCAGCTGGCGTGTACCCCATGGAAATCAACCCCTACCTGAACCGAATCAAAGACTTCACTGAGCGTACCGAGTCGCTCCGGGGGTATCTTTGACTACGATCTGAAGAAGGAGCGTTTGGAAGAAGTCCTGCGCGAACTCGAAGATCCTAGCATTTGGAATGACCCGAAAAGGGCGCAAGACATTGGTCGTGAACGCAGTGCGTTGGAAGGGGTGGTACTCACCATTGACCAACTCACGCAGGGGCTAACCGACGCCAAAGACCTGTTGGATTTAGCCGTAGAAGAGGACGATGAAGGCACGCTCGATGATGTGACAGCCGAGCTAAATCATCTCGACAAACTGCTCTCCGATCTCGAATTCCGCCGCATGTTTTCCGGCGAAATGGACGCCAATCACTGCTTTATTGATATTCAATCCGGGGCCGGTGGCACCGAGGCGCAGGACTGGGCCAGTATTCTGCTGCGCATGTACTTGCGCTGGGCCGACAAGAAGGGCTTTAAGACCGAGGTCATGGAAGTGTCGGATGGTGAGGTTGCGGGTATTAAGTCCGCGACCATTCGCATCGAAGGCGATTATGCCTTTGGCTGGCTGCGTACTGAGACGGGCATTCATCGCCTAGTCCGCAAGTCGCCGTTTGACTCCGACAATCGCCGTCACACCTCGTTCTCGGCCGTGTTCGTATCGCCAGAAATTGATGATGACATCGAGATCGACATCAATCCGTCGGATGTCCGTACCGATACCTACCGCGCCAGCGGCGCCGGCGGTCAGCACATCAACAAAACCGACTCGGCCGTGCGTCTCACCCACGTACCGACCAACACGGTCGTGGCCTGTCAGAACGAGCGTTCGCAACATGCTAACCGCGATCGCGCGTGGAAGATGCTGCGTGCTCGTCTCTACGAGCTCGCCGTGATGCAGCGTAACGCGGCTAAGCAAGCGCTAGAAGACACGAAATCTGATATTGGTTGGGGTCACCAGATCCGTTCTTATGTGCTCGACCAGTCTCGCGTGAAAGATTTACGCAGCAACATCGAAAACTCTAACCCGAACGCCGTGCTTGACGGTGATATCGACGAATTCATCGAAGCCTCGCTCAAGATGGGCCTGTAAGCGGATACGACCATGACAGATAACCAGAACACGCCCGTAACCGCAGCAGCGGACGCCCCAGCTGCCGACGTTAATAAGCTCATGGCCGAGCGCAAACAAAAGCTCGCGGGTATTCGTGAGAAGGGCCAAGCCTTTCCTAACGATTTCCGTCGCGACGCACTGGCTACGGATTTGCACGCCCGATTTGGCGACGTCGCCCCTGAAGTGCTTGAGGCTGAAAAGCATCCCTTCTCGATTGCCGGCCGCATGATGCTGAAGCGTGTCATGGGTAAGGCCAGCTTTGCCACCATTCAAGACATGGGCGGTCGCATCCAGCTCTATATCTCGCGGGATGCCATTGGTGAAGAGGCGTACGCGGCCTTTAAGCAGACGGACTTGGGCGACATTTTCGGTGCCACGGGCTATGTCTTTAAGACCAAAATGGGCGAGCTATCACTGCATGTGGAAAGCTTGCGCTTGCTGACCAAAGGTCTGCGTCCGCTGCCGGACAAGTTCCACGGCATGGCCGATCAAGAAATGAAGTATCGCCAGCGCTACGTTGACCTGATTGTCAGTGAAGACACTCGTCGTGCCTTCCGCATTCGTTCGCAAGTGATTGAAGGCATCCGCCGCTTCATGGCCGGCCGCGACTTCATGGAAGTCGAAACGCCGATGATGCATGTCATCCCCGGTGGCGCTGCCGCCAAGCCGTTCAACACGCACCATAATGCGCTCGACATGCCGTTGTTTCTGCGCATCGCGCCCGAGCTTTACCTCAAGCGTCTGGTCGTGGGTGGCTTCGAGCGCGTGTTCGAGATCAACCGCAACTTCCGTAACGAAGGTGTGTCAGCGCGTCACAATCCTGAATTCACCATGATTGAGTTCTATCAGGCCTACGCAGATTATCGCGACCTGATGGACCTCACCGAAGACATGCTGCGCACCTTATCGCAAGACATTCTCGGCAACACGATGGTGCCGTATCAGGGTGAGGTCTATGACTTCGGCTCGAAGTTCGAACGCCTGTCCATGGTCGACTCCATCCTCAAGTACAACCCGCACCTGACCCGCGAGCAGCTCTGGGACTACGACCAGGCCGCCAAGGTCGTGCGTGAGCAGCTGAAGATGCAAGTGAAGGCGATCTGGGGCATCGGCAAGCTGCACACGCTGATCTTCGAAGAGACGGTGGAGACGCAGCTGCGCCAGCCGACGTTCATCACTGAATATCCGGCCGAAGTCTCGCCGCTGGCGCGCCGTAACGATGACAACGAATTCATCACCGACCGCTTCGAGTTCTTCATTGGCGGACGTGAGATCGCCAACGGCTTCTCAGAGCTGAACGATCCGGAAGATCAAGCTGAGCGCTTCATGCAACAAGTGCGTGAAAAGGATGCGGGTGACGACGAAGCCATGCATTACGACGCCGATTACATCCGTGCGCTCGAGTACGGTCTTCCGCCGACAGCAGGCGAGGGCATTGGTATTGACCGTCTGGTGATGTTGTTTACGGACTCGCCAAGCATTCGGGATGTGATCTTGTTCCCGCATATGCGACCGGAGGTGTAAACGAAGTATTAAATTCGTTTACACAAGAACTCAAATTCTTGGTTGATAATTTGTTAAAAATCGATGCGTCCATGTAACAAAATTGATACTTAGTAAATAAACAAATGATTTATATTGCGTATTGCTAATTTAAGGATGGGTTGTTTCATGAAAATTACAAAAATATGGTTGTTGCCCATTGTTTTAGCTGGGATTCCAGTTGGAGCAGCCGCTGCACAGCCAGTATCGAGCCTTTATCATGTTTACATGGGTGCACTTTACGGCAGTCCCGATAGTCAGCGCGCATTGGTTGAAAATGGTAATGGTTTTGCCGGTGCAGTCGGTATCCCCCTGAGTGCTGAAGGTAATCGTTGGCATTTGGAGCTTGGGGCGACAACCCGTACGTTCAAAACGCCTAAAGCCATTTCTTCTAGCTTTTTTCGCCATGATTTGACTGCGGGGTTGATGTACTCGTGGGGGAATCGAGACGAATTAACGCCTTATGTGAAGGCGGCATTGGGCTTGGCGCGTAACGACATCATTCCTGATAGCGAAGATGAGACCGGCTTTACGGGCTATTTAGGCGCAGGCTTGACGCGCGGATTCGGTGAGTTTGTTCGCGGTCGTGTTGAAGTGGGTGCGAATTATGATGAATGGCAAGATGGTTATGTCGATGGGACCATCCAAGCAGGGATTGAAATTCCGCTAGGCCGTAAAAAGGTCGTGGAAATTGAGAGAATCGTCGAAGTACAAAAAATTGTCGAAGTGGAGAAGTTGGTGCCGGTGGCTGCAGTCGATGGCGCTGCGCCAACAATTAAGGAAGTTGAGGTTATCAAAGAGGTCCCGCCTCCCGATAGTGACGGTGATCGTATTTCGGATGCCTTCGACAAATGCCCTAGTACATTAACGGATGTGCGCACCGACAATAATGGTTGTGCGATTACGCAGACATTGGTGCTCAAGAACATTGTGTTTGACACCAATAAAGCCACGATCAAACCGGAGTCACAATCGCTGCTAGACGCTAGTGCAGAATTTTTCAAGCAACAACCTGATATGCGTTCAGTGATTGCAGGCCATACGGATAGCGTCGGTAAAGATGCCAGCAATCTGTCCCTGTCTAAGCGCCGTGCTGAGGCCGTAAAAGCGGCACTGATCCAGCGTGGTGTGACGGCGAATCGTTTGCAGGCTATTGGGTTGGGTGAGACTTTGCCGATCGCTAGCAATAGTACGGATGGTGGTCGCGCCGAAAACCGCCGTGTTGAATTTCTTCTTGTCGCCTCTGCGACCCACTAACTAGCGGAGCAAGCTTATGCACCTGCTTAAATCAGCGGTCCCTGCAGTCGTATTGGCGTTGGCTTCGGCCTTGACGCTGACGGGCTGTAATGACGCAAAAAATAATGCATCGGGTTCTAACCCGCCAGCTCCTCAAGTCATTACGTCGTGTACGGGTGGCGATGCTGACACCGACCAGGATGGTGTTTGCGACAGGGTAGACTTGTGCCCGAACGACAAAAACACATTGCCTTTCGATAACCGCGACATCATTGATGGCGATGGTACTAACCCGGATGGCACCTCGAAGCAACGAGTTGTTAAAGCTGGCGATGCGCCTTTGACCGCTGCAGAGCGCGCCATGGGCGGTACCTTCTGTGATCTTGATAATGATAATGACGGTATTAATGACGTTGTTATTCGCGGGACAGATGGTAAAGATGTTGGTGATAACTGCGATTTCGTTCCCAATCCGGATCAAGTCGATTCCGATGCAGACGGCATTGGTAATGCCTGTGAAGGTGCAGTAACACCGCCTTTGCCAACAGATACTGATGGCGATGGTTTTACCGATTCGGTAGACAACTGCCCGGCTGTTCCTAATTCCAACCAGCAAAACAGCGATAATGATAACTTGGGTGATGCCTGTGACTCGGATATCGATGGCGATGGCATTGATAACCCTGCTGACAATTGCCGCTTACTCGCGAACCCCAATCAAGCCGATCTGGACCGCGATGGAAAAGGCGATGTCTGCGACATTCATCAGAGCGAAGACATTGATGGCGATGGGGTGACGAACGCAAACGACAATTGCTTAGCCACACCTAATGGCATCATTGCTGCGGGCCAACCCTTTGATGGCAGCCGTCGAGATGGCGATCGTAATAACGATGGTCGACAGGATGACGTGGATGGCGACGGCGTAGGCGATGCTTGCGACGATGACGACAATGATGGCGTTCTCGATACGGTTGATAATTGCCCAAGTTTCTCCAACCCAGATCAAGCTGATTTTGATGCCACGGCTCGCACGGTTGTAGTCAATGGTCAGTCTCGCGTATTAGTGCAAACGCCAGATAATGCCAAAGATGCAAATGGCAACTTCCTCTTTGATGCGAGCAAGCGCGGTGGCGATGCCTGTGACGAAGATGATGATAATGATCGTGTGCTGGATTGGCAGCCGGGTAAGACGCCAGTAGATGGTGTTGGTGCTGCGGTAGCGGCCAATGATCGTGTGACACGTGCCGACAACTGTCAGTTCACGTTCAACCAAGATCAAGTTGATTTGGCGAAAGATGGTGTGGGTGATGCCTGCCAGGACGACGCCGATGGCGATGGCCTGCTGGGCTCGGCGGATTCTTGCCCGAATGTTCCGAACCCGGATAATGATCCGCGTGTGTGCTCGCGGGATAGCGACAAGGATGGTGTGACCGATGCATTTGACAACTGCCCAGCAGTTGCTAATGCGAACCAAGCGGATAGCGATGGTGACACCCCTGCAATGACGGGTAACCCATTCCCGACGCGCCCTGCAATCGCTGCTAATCAAGGTGGCGACGCCTGCGATACCGACGATGACAATGATGGCTTCCTAGACGCTGCGGATGTGTGTCCGTTCAATCCTGCAACGGCCAAAGATGCCCAAGGCAACCTGATTAACGATGGCCGTTATTGTGACGGTGACAGCGACGATGACGGTGTGCCTGATACAACTGGCGGTGGTGGTGATAACGGCGGTGATAACTGCCCTAATAACCCCAACCCTTCCCAGGTAGATACCGATGGCGATGGTTTAGGTGATATTTGTGACACTGACGATGATGGCGACAATGTTCCAGATGCCACTGACAATTGCGATTTGATCGCGAATCCAGATCAAACCGTAAACCCTTGCGTGGATACGCCAGTAGATCAGCTCGCTTGCTCTGCTTATGAGTCGGGTACTGTTGAGCCGATCATTACGGGCGGTCTGTGCACCTTGACGGGCGCATTGGGTCAGCCTTTGGGCTTATGCAATGTGAATGACCCGACAGCGGCTGCGGATGGCAATAAGGAAACGTTTGCCACCATTAATAATGCGGTCACATTACCCGATAGCTTGTTTACCAATGCGTTGACGGGTGAGGTGGGTGTACGTATCAAGCTCAATGCGGTTAAAGCTGCGGGCTCAATTGCTGCCTTGGAGGTAGCAATCCCGGGCGGCACGCTGGACCTGAGCTTGTTCCGTAATGTCACCATGCGTGTCTATGACAGCACTAAGCCTGCGCAAGCGGTGGAATCGCGTAGCACTTTGGGTGATCCTGCTGGTGTATTGACTAGCGGAAGTACTGACCCAGCGAGCTATGGTTTTGCACTGGACTTACTCAGCCTCAGCCCTGTGAATGGCGAAACCCGTGGCCTGATTGGTTTCCGTCCAGTCAATACCTTCGACACGATTGAGTTGACGGTCACGGGTGGTATTTCTGTGGATCTGCTCGAGCAGTTACGTGTTCACGATGTGTGCTCGCAATTCACCACGGTTGGTGTAACCGGTGGCCTGCCATTGGCGGGTACGGGTTCAACGGGCGGTGGTGGTTCGGGTGGTACTACAGGTACACCATTGGACCTGTTGCTTGATCCATTAACAGATGCATTAGGTGGCGGTACAGGCGGTGGCAATGGCCCAACAGGTACGCCATTGGATCTATTGCTTGGCCCGCTAACTGACGCATTAGGTGGTGGTACAGGCGGTGGCAATGGTCCAACAGGAACTCCCTTGGACCTGTTGCTTGGCCCGCTAACTGACGCGCTGCCTTCAAACGGGGAGGATAATCCGTTAGCAGCCATTACTCAGCCAATTGGCCAAGCTTTGGTGCCGCTAACTGGCCCACTAAGCCCTTTGGCTGATCCATTGTCGAATGCGATAACAGGTGGACTTGTTAATACGCCTCTGAGCTTCTTGGGTAGTTCAGTTAATGATTTACTCAATTCCGATGGTCCTGGTACTGGCGGCGGATTGCCGGGCCCAACTGATCTGACCAACGCCTTGGCACCACTGACTGACTTGCTCGGTGGTGGCACTGGTGGTGGTACGGGACCAACCGGCACGCCATTGGATACGGTGCTGGGCCCATTGGCTGATGCGCTGGGTGGCGGTTTACCCACGGATCCAAGTGCTCTGACGGATGCACTGGCACCGCTGACTGACTTGCTCGGTGGTGGCACTGGTGGTGGTACGGGGCCAACTGGCACGCCATTGGATACGGTGCTGGGCCCATTGGCTGATGCACTGGGCGGCGGCTTACCCACGGATCCAAGTGCTCTGACGGATGCACTGGCACCGCTGACTGACTTGCTCGGTGGTGGCACTGGTGGTGGTACGGGACCAACCGGCACGCCATTGGATACGGTGCTGGGCCCATTGGCTGATGCGCTGGGTGGCGGTTTACCAACAGATCCTGCTGCGCTCACTGATTTGTTAGGTGGTGGTTTGCCTACAGATCCAACCGCATTGACCAATGCCTTGGCTCCACTAACCGGCTTGCTGGGTGGTGGATTGCCAGCGCCATTGGGTTAATGGTGATGTAGAAACACGAAAAGGCCTCCTCTGTGAGGCCTTTTCGTTTAATTGGAATAAAAGATTATGAATTACAGGTACATACGACAGTTGCAGGCACTATATGTGGCCATGTTTATTATGCTTTTTTGGCCGCCGATCATGTTGCTGATTATTTTTGCAGCCGTGTATTTTTTGTGGCATTACCCAGCAGCGTCTGAGGAGCGCGCACAAGCTAAAAACATATTGATGCGATTGGCCGTCATTATTTTGGCGTTTTATCTGGGGCTGGTTGCTGAAAAGCTTGGATTAGGTAGCTTACCTTTGTATGTGGCATATGGGTGGTTAATTTGGCAGGTTCTGACTAACCTAGTCAAATTGCAACGTGCAGCTAGGACGGTTTTGCGATAGAGCCATTTCGCTCAATGTGGCTAGACTGAGCTCGTTGAGTGTATGAGCAATCTGACTCAACGCGTCTCAGGCGGCATCATTCTGGTTAGCATTTCATATCGTCTTTTCATGACAAACTTCTTATGCGCTCTCGACAAAAGTCGTAGTAGATGACTTACAATTCGCCGGTTTACGCAGAGCAAAACCCTTGCTCTGGTGAGTAATCGCTGCCTCTGGCCTTAATGGTTAGTGGTTGATCTATCGATTGAAGAGGACGAACCATGCAGATTGGTATCCCCGCGGAAACTCTGGCTGGCGAGACGCGTGTCGCTGCAACACCAGAGACCGTGAAGAAGTTTGCAGCCATGGGCTGTGAAGTACTCGTGCAAAGTGGTGCCGGCCTGGCATCGAGCTGCACCAATGCGGCCTATGAGGCTGCTGGTGCCAAAGTGGTCGCTACCGCCGCCGAAGCACTGAATACCGACATCATTCTGAAAGTGGCGGCTCCCAGTGCGGACGAAACCGCATTGATCAAGCAAGGTGCCACGGTACTGGCGGCGTTTGCGCCGCATCAGAACGACAACCTGGATGCCTATGTTGCGCGCGGTCTGACCTGCGTAGCGATGGAACTGATTCCGCGGATCACGCGTGCCCAGAGCTCCGATATCTTGTCGTCGCAGGCCAACCTGGCCGGCTACAAGGCCGTTTTGCTCGGTGCTAACGAGTATGCCGGTCTGTTCCCGATGATGATGACCGCTGCCGGCACCATTAAGCCGGCGCGTATTGTTGTGCTGGGTGTCGGTGTTGCCGGTCTGCAGGCCATCGCTACCGGCAAGCGCCTGGGTGCTGTGGTTGAAGCGTCCGATTTGCGTCCAGCTGCCAAAGAGCAGGTCGAATCGCTCGGCGGTCGCTGGCTGGATGTGCCGATGTCCGATGAAGAGAAGGCGAAAGCCCTCGGCACTGGCGGTTACGCCTGGCAGCCATCGCCTGAATACATCCGCGATCAGGCTGCGGTGGTCGACAAGGCCGTTTCCAACGCCAACATTGTCATCACCACGGCTCAGATTCCGGGTCGCAAGGCACCGGTGCTAGTCAAGGCTGAAACTGTCGCCAAGATGAAGCCGGGCTCGGTCATCATCGATATGGCAGTGAGCTCAGGCGGCAACGTCGAAGGCTCCAAGCTGGATGAAATCGTGATCACCGAAAATGGTGCACGCATCGTCGGCATCGGCAATATTCCGGCTCTCGTGGCGACTGAAGCCTCGGCGCTTTACTCGCGCAACCTGCTGAACTTCCTTGCGCCCATGCATAACAAGGAAACCAGTGAAATTGTGCTCAATCGCGAAGATGACATGGTGAGGCCGACGCTGATCGTCGATGCCGGCACACTCATCTACAAGAAGCCGAACTGATCAGGAGTTTCGTCATGCAAGACATCGTCAACATCGAGCAGGTTCAGCAAATCGCCGAACACGCCACCAGTGTGCCTTTTGTCAGCACATTCACGGTTTTCATCCTGGCCATCTACGTGGGTTACTACGTGGTCTGGGGCGTCACACCCGCCTTGCACACGCCGCTGATGGCCGTGACCAATGCGCTGTCGGGCATCATCATTGTCGGCGCCATGCTGCAAACCGTTGCCAGTGGCAGCGATCCCGCCGCGCTGCAAACCATTACACCTACCAGCCTCTTGGGCGCTTTCGCCGTTTTCTTGGCCAGTATCAACATCTTCGGTGGCTTTGCCGTGACCGAACGCATGCTTGATATGTTCAAGAAAAAGAAGAAGTAAGGAGCGACTCGAATGACTGCTTTTGCACAATACGCTGATTGGTTTTACCTCGTCGGCTCTGTACTGTTTATTCTGACCCTGCGTGGCCTGTCTGGTCCAAAGACAGCCATTATGGGTAACCGTTACGGCATGATCGGCATGACGCTGGCCATTCTGACCACGTTCTTCTTGGCTCCGAATCCTGTGCTCGGCCTCATCATTGGCGCCATGATTGCCGGTGCTGTGATTGGCTTGCATCGTGCTCGCACCGTGCCCATGACGCAAATGCCAGAAACCGTTGCGATGATGCACTCGCTGGTCGGTCTGTCAGCAGTTTGTATCGCTGTGGCTGCGGTCCTGCACGAAGGCGTTCACCACGATGCCTTGCATCGCTTTGAACTTTTTGTGGGCTGCTTTGTGGGTGCTATCACCTTCACAGCGTCGGTCTTTGCATACGGCAAGCTGGCCGCCAAGAAATGGGCCAAGTCGGTCAGCGGCGCTTGGGTAAAACCACTGCAAGCCACGTTGTTCCTGAGCATGATTGGTTTTGGTTCGGTCTACTTCGTCTCCGAAGACCTCAATGCCTTCTACGCGATGACAGCCTTGGCGCTGGCTTTCGGCTTTATCTGGATTGCCCCGATCGGTGGTGGCGACATGCCAGTGGTGGTTTCGCTGCTGAACTCGTTCTCGGGTTGGGCTGCGGCTGGTATCGGTTTCACACTGAACAACCCGATGCTGATCATCGCCGGTTCACTGGTCGGCTCTTCGGGCGCCATTCTGTCCTACGTCATGTGTAATGCCATGAATCGTTCCTTGCTGAACGTGCTCTTTGGCGGCTTCGGCGCTGGCGCAGGCGCTGCGGTTGATGCAGGTGATGGCACCGAGAAAACTCACCGCTCCGGCTCGGCCGACGACGCTGCCTTCTTGATGTCTAATGCCGACTCGGTTGTCATCGTACCTGGCTACGGTTTGGCACAAGCGCGTGCCCAAAATGCCGTGAAAGAACTGGCAACCGTACTGAAGGAAAAAGGCGTTAATGTGCGTTATGCCATCCACCCCGTTGCGGGTCGTATGCCAGGCCACATGAACGTGCTTTTGGCTGAAGCCGATGTGCCTTATGAAGACGTCTGTGAAATGGACGAAATCAACAGTGACTTCGCATCGACCGATGTGGTGTTGGTGATTGGCGCTAACGACGTGGTTAACCCCGCCGCTAAAGACAATCCCGCGTCGCCAATTTACGGCATGCCGATTCTGGAAGCGCACCGTGCACGTACCGTCATGGTGATTAAGCGTTCGATGGCAACCGGCTATGCCGGTCTGGACAATGACTTGTTCTACCTCGACAAGACCATGATGGTCTTTGGCGACGCTAAGAAAGTCTTGGAAGATATGGTGAAAGGCGTGACCGGTGGCGGCCACTAAGGGCTGCTACTGTGATCAAGAAAATGCCGGCTCATGCCGGCATTTTTTATGGGTAGGCTCGTACATTAAACTTGATGACACTAAGTTCTCTTGCTTCTCCGCAACAACAACTTCAAGCCCGTACTAACCGCGAGCAAGCCCATGCTGGCAGTAACCGTCACCAGTGATCCATAACCCGCGCAATTCAGCCCGGCGTTATCGCAGACTCCTGCAGCGGGCTCTGTGATGGGCTCATCGGAATAAATACAGGTAATGCCAAACGACTTGCCCGGCTCTTCGGGGTAGCCATGATGTTTGCGCAGGCGCTTACGCAGCCGTGCGAGTAGAGGGTCTTGCTCGGTGCGGGAGAGGTCTTCAACGCTTAAGCGTGTGGGGTCCATTTTGCCACCTGCTGCGCCGCAAACTATCAGCACATTACGATGTCGCCGCGCATGCAGAGCCAGTGTGAGCTTGGCTTTAGCATCATCGCAGCAGTCAAAAATAAGGTCAGGCTGTGGCGTGAGTATGTCGGGCGCGTTTTCGCGGGTGAGAAAGTCATCCACGATGCGTGCATGAAGTCGGGGATTGATACTGCGTGCGCGTTCGGCCAGAACTTCCGCTTTGCCACGCCCAAAGTGCTCGCTGGTGGCCTGCAGTTGGCGATTCACATTAGAGGCCACCACAACATCCAGATCGACTAAGGTCAGCTGGCCGATAGCGCTGCGCGCTAAGGCCTCAACCACCCAAGAGCCAACGCCGCCAAGACCAACCACCACGGCATGGCTTTCTGCAAATCGCTGGAGCGCAGCATCACCGTAGACTCTGCCAACACCGGCGAAACGGCGATCGTAATCGTCCTCGGATGGCATTGGGGGGGAGGGGATGTGGGGTGCTGAGGTATTCATGGTGAGCGGGCTCCGATCGACCCGCGCAGTATAGCGGCGGGGCGATCGGGATGGCGTGAGTTTAGTCGCCGTTACCTTTACGGTTAACAACGGGTGGGGCCATCAATAAATACATGACGGGTGTGACGAGGCGAGCCAAGAAGGTGGATGAAATGAGGCCGCCAATAATGACCCAGGCCAGTGGTGCATAGAGGGGAGAGCCCTGGAGTGCTAAGGGCATTAGGCCGCCAATGGCTGTCATGGAGGTTAGCAAAATAGGCAGGAAGCGGATTTCTCCAGCCTCTTGGATTGCCTCCATCAATGTTCGTCCTTCCTCTCGAAGTTGGTTAGTAAAGTCGACGAGCAAGATTGAGTTTTTAATTTCAATGCCGATCAAGGCAATAAAGCCAATCATGGCGGTGAAGGAAACTGACAGTCCGGCCAAATACAGCGCGACTAAGCCACCCATGACCCCTAATGGGATGACGCCGGCCACAATCGCAGTGCTTTTGAAGTTGCCAAACTCGAGAATCAGCACGGCCAAGATGCCAAATACAGCGACCAAGGCGGCGGTCTCAATTCCGCCGAAGCTCTCCTGGCGTGCTTCTACTTGGCCGGCTACTTTATAGCTATAGCCTGCCTTCCATTCGAGCTTCTCCAATTCTTTGACAAGCTCATTCGTGACCTTTTCCGTGTTGAAACCGTCTTTCACATAAGAGGTGACGGTGACGGCACGCTGGCGTTGGTAGCGTGGAATGGAGTTAGGCGCTGCCACGAAGGTCGGTTGTGTGAGCTGACTCAGTGGAATGGCTGCACCACTGGGTGTGTTTACATAGACCTTGTCTAGGTTACTCAGGCGCGCATGCCCGTCCTCCAAAGGTAGGCGTAAGGTGATGTCAAACTCATCGCCGTCGTCTTCCTGAAACTTGCCTATGCTCTCGCCGGCAATCGCCAAACGGACGGTACGGTCAATGTCTTGTGAGCTAATGCCATACAGTGAGGCTTTGGTGGTGTCGATGCCCAGATCAATGTCTGTGCGTAACAAGCGAACGGGGTTAACCACGTCGCGTGTGCCGGGTAGGGCATTGAGCTGTTTTTCCACCGTCAACGCTAAGCTGCGTAACTCTTCGATGCTGGGGCCAATTAAGCGAATGGCAATCGGTGCGTCAATTGGCGGGCCGTTTTCAAACGGTTTAACGATGATACGAGCATCTGGGTAATTGCTTAACTCACGTCTGAGGCGCACATAGAAGTCGGGTGTGGTATCGGGGTCATACTGCTTCAAAATGACAAAGACATCGCCAATATTGGCGCGCGTTTCACGCGGAAACACATTGTAGAAAATGCGTGGATTGCCCCGACCTGCGTTGGCAAAGACCGACTCCACCTCCGGTTGCTTGAGCAAATACTGCTCAACGTACTTAACGGCTTCATCTGTGCGCTCCAAGCTGGTGCCATCAGGCGCCTCCACGGAGATGCGCAGCTGCGGTACATCGGCGTTCGGGAACAGGCTCATGCCAAGCTGCGGAGCTAAAAGCAGCGTCGCGAGAAAGCCTGCAAAAGCCATCCCTAAGGTCTTTCGCGGGTGCGATAAGGCCCAGCCCAGTAGGGGGCGATACACCGTATGAATCCCGCGCATGACCGCTTGCAGCAGTTTATTGCCCTCAGGGTGCTCTTCCGGCGAAAGCCAGCGACTGGCAAGAAATGGAATGATGGTTAGCGAAACGAAAAATGAGGCCAGTACCGTAAACGACACGGCAGCGGGCAAAGATCGAATAAATTTACCCGCGCCTTCGGGCAGGAAAAACAGCGGTAAAAAGGCAAACAGCAAGGTGGCTGTACAGCCCAACACCGCCAGATAAATTTGATTCGTGGCTTTGATGGCGGCCTGTGTGCGGCTATAGCCTTGGCGCATAAAGCGGGCGATGTTTTCGACGACGACAATGGAGTCGTCCACCAACAAGCCCAAGGCTAAAACAAAGCCTGCAATAGAGAGCTGGTTGAGCGAGAAACCCGCAAAGTAGAGCATGGACATGCCCATCGCCAGCGACAGCGGGATAGACACCATGACTACGCCGGCAGCGCGCAGCCCTAGGGGGAGTAGCGTGATGAGCACCAGACCAATAGCAATGATGAAGTCAGCAGCAAGGCGGCCTAAGCGATTGTGGACATTTTTCGATTGGTCGAAACCGACCTCTAAGCGGTAGTTGGGCGACAGTTTTTCTCGAAAGCTATCGACTTCCTTAATCAGCGCGTCTCGCACCACAAAGATGTTCTGGTTATCTTTTTGGCTGGCCGTAATGAACAGTGCTTGCTGACCCTGATATCGCGTTCGATGGGTTTCTTCGGCGTAATCCCAGCTCACGCTGGCCACATCTTTCAAACGCAAAATTCGGCCGCCATTGCTGGCGATCACGGTGTCGGCGATTTCACTGAGCGATGTGTAACTACCGGTCGTACGAATATTGAAGCGACGACTACCGGCCTCAATGGCGCCACCGGGAATATTGCGATTTTCACTTTGTAAAATCTGAGCAACGCGGCTGACCGGCACTTGGTACTGCGCCAGCTTGCTCAAATCTAGGGCGACTTGAACCTCGGCATTAGGCAGACCCCAAACTTCCACGTCACGCACGCCCTTAACCTGCTCTAAGCGATCTTGCAGATTTTCAGCGATCTCGCGCATTTCCCGTGGCGAACCATTCGGGCCGATCAAGGCCATCTGCAAAATATTCACTAGGCCAGGGCTGGCCTTCATCACCTGCAGTGACTTTAAGTCAGCAGGTAGACTGCTGCGTACCGCATTGATTTCACGGAGGGCTTCGTCGTACTTCTTTTCGGCGTCTTTGCTCCAATCGAATTCGACGCGCACCACGGCTAGCCCGTTCTCGCTATCACTCCAAATATTCTTAATGTCATCAATACGATTGATGGCATCTTCAATCGGGTCAGCAACGAGCTTTTCCATGTCGGCCGGGTCGGCACCGGGATAGACCGCCACAATGGTGACCACGGGGATGGCAAACGTGGGGTCTTCGCCACGTGGGATGTTATTCCAGGTATGCCAACCCAGCGCCATGAGCAGCGCGAACATCACCAGTGTGAATTGGAAGTTACGTACGGAGAAGGCGGTTAAACGCATGTTCGGCTCCGATTACCGTAAGACGCGAACAGGCATGCCGGGATTCAGCCAGGCTGCACCTTCGCTAACGACCCGCTGCCCGGCTTTTAAGCCCGCGGTGACGATCACGCGATCATCTTGAATGGCACCCACGTCGATGATGTTCTGTTGAGCCTTATTTTGCGCATCCACAATGTAGACCTTGGCTTTTTTATCTTGCCCTTCAAGCACGGCGCCGAGTGGCACAGTGAGCTGCTGCCCCGAGCTTTTCGACGATAACAGTTGGGCTTCTCCGACTTGGCCAGCAATGAACTTAACGCCTGCAATCGAAGGGAGTGCCAAAGTCACGGTAATCGTGCCGGTGCGAGGGTCAGTGGCTGCCCCAACCTCTTTCACACGACTATTGAAGGATTGGCCCGGATAGGCATTGATGCGGACTAGGGCGCCATCTCCCACGTTGACGCGTGTTGCGGCTTGATCATTTAGCCCAACACGCAGCACCCAGCCTTGATCGGCACGACTCACGACCATCACTGGCGTACCGGGTGCGGTCACTTCACGCGCTTCGGCGAGACGCTGCAGCACCACGCCATTGGCTGGCGCAACAATGACGGCCTGCTGACGATTGAAGCGAGCAGCACTTAAATTGGACTCCATCATGGCAACTTGCGTGCGTGCATCTTGAGCCGCTTGTTCTGCCAACACGCCTTGCTTGAAAAGCGTTTCAGCGCGGACAGCATCGCGCTTGGCTTTACTCAAGCTTTCACTGATTTGGCGAACTTGCGCATCAAGCTCGGTGGTATCTAGCGTGGCTAGCGTCTGACCCGCTTTCACGCTATCGCCAGCTTCTACCAGCATACGGCTAATCAAGCCGCCCGTTTTAAAGCCGAGACGAAACTCTTCTTGGCTGCCAACCAAGCCTGTTGCAACGTCGGTATGGGCGCTGCTGTCATGACCTACGACCACAACACGTACCGGTTGGGCGGGTGCTGCCACTGGCGTTACCTCGTTGCTGCAGCCGGTCATAAAAAATACGCTGGATGCTATGAGCGTCGCCATCAATAAAAGGTGAGAAGGGCGAGTGTGATTGGCACGAGTGTCGTGCATGCGGCCGTGAGAGAGCATGGGTCATACCTAGCAGTCATTCTGATGACCCGAACATAACATACTCATCAGTATGTTTTATGGGAAATCTGACGAGAGTCATGGCGATTTGGGTCACTCGCCCAGTAGCAAACTTTGCCTGTGGCGGGTTTTCGGCCTGTACCGGCGATGCGTTAGGGCGTCATTGGGCAGCGTAAAATAAAGCTGTCGAATAGTTGGCTCAGGAACAGTTGGTTTTTCACAGGCAGGGCAGCGCTGACAGCGCTGATGGTGGAACCATCATCGGCAAATAACAGGCTGCCGCGACCGGTCTCTGGGTCTACGTCATAGACCTTGGTGGGGGAGCGTTGGCCAGGCAACTGCCAGTGCAAAAGCACACTGGGCAGAGACGGGTAGGAGGGCACAATAAAGTGAGCGTTGTCGGCCAGGTTAATGCTATCGAGCAGGGATAAATTGCCCAAGGATGTTTGTTGCACGAGGCGACCATCTGGCGCGCGCTGATAGCGACGAAGGCCTTCCCCTAACGTCTGGGTGATCCACACGGTATTGCCTTGAATGAGAATGCCATTGGCGACAGCAAAATCGTCGGCAGCGACACGCCATCCTATGTTCGGACGATAGACCGCCACATAGCCCTTGCGTTGCAGAAAGATCAGTTCGGCAATGCTGGAGCCATCTTCGCGCTCATTGGTGACATAGACGTCGCCGTTGTCTGCCACGGCCACATCATTCGGTGCAGACAGCAAGGGGCTACGGAGTAACTCTTGGAAAATGAGGGTGTCGCCGACGAGTTCATAAATGACCAAGGTATGGCGATCACTGAACAGATCCTTATCGTGGTTAATGACATACAACCACCAGCGTCCGTTGCGTTGGATGAGATCTAGCCCATGGGGTCGCAGAATAAAACTTTCAGGCTCTTGTGAGCGCTGCAAAAGCAGGGGTTTGTCGCTATTTAGCGCAAGGGCATAGAGGTTGCCATGACTGCGAAAGTTCCGACGGTCGTGACTGGAGAAAATAATTCTCGGGGTCGCCGTGGCTTGCAGCGTCATATCGTCAGGCCCTGGGCCCGTGGCTATTCGCTGACATGTTTTAGGATTGATGAGCGTCGTGGCATGCGCCAAAGGCGGTAAAAGCAGTGTGAAACACAGGAAGAGTCGAAACACACGTATGTCCTTGGCGCAGCAAGCGACCTAAGTCTTTGACCGATCTGAAATTTAGGGCTTTTGAGGCGGTTTTTCCAGCGACTCCAGACGAGCGGCTTTTAGTGCGATGAGTTTGTCGGCATCGGCCTGTTGCAGGCGCAGAGCTTCGATACGCTCCTCCAAGTCAGCATTATCGGCTTTGATCGCCTCAATGGACTCTAGTTCTAGCGCCAGTGTGTCGGCACTAACCGGCAACGCTTTCGCTGCCGCCGTACCCTGGTTAGCGGCTTCTTGCGGAAGCGCGTGTTGGCGATGCCAAGCGAAGGAGCCGACAACCACCAGCCCCATAAGTCCCAGCAACCCCAACACGCGTTTATTCATGACAATTACCAGGCCAGAGCGCCACCCGTTTGATACTCGGTGACGCGGGTTTCGAAGAAATTCTTTTCCTTGCGGAGGTCCATAATTTCAGACATCCACGGGAAGGGATTCTTTACGCCCGGGAACTGTTCTGGCAAGCCCAATTGCACCAAACGACGGTTAGCAATGTACTGCAGATATTCTTCCATCATCGCCGCGTTCATGCCGAGTACGCCGCGTGGCATGGTGTCACGCGCATATTCAACTTCCAGCTGAGTCCCTTCCAAGATCATCTGTGTGACTTCGAGCTGGAAGGCCTTGGTCCACAGCTGCGGGTTTTCAATCTTGATCTGGTTAATGACATCGATGCCGAAGTTCACGTGCATGGACTCATCGCGCAGGATGTACTGGAACTGCTCGGCGACGCCGGTCATCTTGTTGCGACGCCCCATGGACAAGATCTGGGTAAAGCCGCAGTAGAAGAACGTGCCTTCAAGTACGCAATAAAAAGCCACGAGGTTGCGCAGCAAGCGCTGGTCGTCCTCCACGGTGCCCGTGTTAAAGGTCGGGTCGCTCAAGCTCTGAGTGTACTTCAGACCCCAAGCTGCCTTGCGCGCGACACTGGGCACTTCGCGGTACATGTTGAAGACTTCACCTTCATCAATGCCCAGCGACTGGATGCAGTACTGGTAGGCATGGGTGTGAATTGCCTCTTCAAATGCCTGACGCAGAATGTACTGACGGCACTCTGGATTGGTGATGAGACGATAGATCGCCAGCACCAGATTGTTCGCCACCAGCGAGTCGGCGGTGGAGAAGAAGCCCAGCGAGCGCATGACGATCAGGCGTTCATCTTCGGTCAGCTGGCCATCGTTGGACTTCCACATGGACACGTCTTTCGACATGTTCACTTCCTGTGGCATCCAGTGGTTGGCGCAGCCGTCGAGGTACTTCTGCCAAGCCCATTCGTATTTGAACGGCACCAGCTGGTTGAGGTCGGAGCGGCAGTTGATCATGCGCTTGTCGTCAACACTGATACGGCCAGCACCCATGCCTAGGTCTTCCAGGCCAGGCGTGGCATCCAGCACCGCGAGTGCTGCCGCTGCACGCTCATGAGCCGAGCCTTCTTCGGCTACGCGGGCGTCAGCCTCTACTCGTTGGATTGCCGCAGTGACGATGGCAGCAGGTGCCTCAAGTCCACGAAGGGCAGGTTCTGCTGCGGCTGGTTGAGCAGGTGCCATTGCTGGTGCCGGCGCAACTGTGACGCGCGCAGCTGCTTGCGCAGTTCCTGCCGGCGTAGTTTGTGCTTTCGTAGTGGGCTTTTCGTCCGCATTAAAATCATCCCAGCTAATCATGTTTTAACTCCTCTAAGACTACGCTTATTGACAGGCTTCGCAGTCCGGGTTGTCGATTGAACAAGCCAGTGGAATTGGCGCGGCTTCAACCATTTCTTCAATTTGTGCTTTCACGGCGTTCAGCGCGCCATCCGAAACCGTCGATTTCTCGGACGCGGTGGCACCAATGGCGCGGAGGTAATACGTGGTTTTCAGGCCGCGGTACCACGCCATGCGATAGGTGATGTCGAGCTTTTTGCCTGAGGCTTCCGCCAAGTACAGGTTCAGCGACTGGGCCTGATCGATCCACTTCTGGCGACGCGAACCGGCATCCACTAACCAGCGCGGTTCAATTTCAAACGCGGTGGCGTAAATCGCCTTCATGTCGGCAGGGATACGATCGAGCTTCTGTACCGAGCCTTCGTAGTACTTGAGGTCGTTGACCATGACAGCATCCCAGAGGCCGCGTGCTTTAAGCTCATGCACGAGGTAGGGGTTGACCACGGTGAACTCGCCCGACAGGTTCGATTTCACATACAGGTTCTGGTAGGTCGGCTCGATTGACTGCGATACGCCGCAGATGTTCGAGATCGTGGCGGTCGGCGCAATCGCCATGACGTTGGAGTTGCGCATGCCGACGGTCTTCACCTGCTCACGCAGCGTTGCCCAATCCAGTGTCTGGCTGAAGTCCACTTCCACATATTGAGCGCCACGGTGTTCGGCAATCGCCCACAGTGAGTCGATGGGCAGAATGCCACGGCTCCACAACGAGCCTTCAAAGGTCGAGTAGCGACCACGCTCAGCAGCTAACTCGCAGGAAGCTTCAATGGCGTAGTAGCTAATGGCTTCCATGGAGCGATCCGCGAAAGTCACGGCATCGTTGCTGGCGTAGGCAATCTTCTGTGCGTACAACGCGTCTTGGAAGCCCATGATGCCCAGGCCGACCGGGCGGTGACGCAGGTTCGAGGTACGTGCCGCTTCTACGGCGTAGTAGTTAATGTCGATCACATTGTCGAGCATGCGTACTGCTGTACGCACGGTACGACGCAGCTTGATCTGATCTAGGCCATCGGCGGAGATGTGATTGACCAGGTTCACCGAGCCCAAGTTACAGACGGCAATTTCGTCTTTGTTGGTGTTCAGCGTGATTTCAGTACACAGGTTCGACGAGTGCACAACGCCAACATGCTGCTGTGGTGAGCGCAGGTTGCACACATCTTTGAAGGTGATCCAAGGATGGCCAGTTTCGAACAGCATGGACAGCATTTTGCGCCACAAGTCTTGCGCTTGAATGCGCTTGTACAAACGCATTTGGCCGTTGTCGCACATCTGCTCGTATTCGCTGTAGCGCTGCTCAAAGGCCTTGCCGTACAGATCGTGCAGGTCCGGTACGTCGGACGGTGAGAACAATGTCCACGTGCCGTTGTCGAAGACGCGCTTCATAAACAGATCGGGAACCCAGTTGGCGGTGTTCATGTCGTGCGTACGGCGACGGTCATCGCCGGTGTTCTTACGCAGTTCGACGAACTCTTCGATATCGAGATGCCAAGTTTCCAGATAGGCGCAGACCGCGCCCTTGCGCTTGCCGCCTTGGTTCACGGCAACTGCCGTGTCGTTGGCGACCTTAAGGAAAGGCACTACACCCTGTGATTTGCCGTTGGTGCCTTTAATGTAGGCGCCGAGCGCACGCACGGGGGTCCAGTCGTTGCCGAGGCCGCCAGCCCACTTCGAGAGCATAGCGTTGTCTTGAATAGCGCCGTAGATGCCATGGAGGTCATCGGGAACGGTGGTCAGGTAGCAAGACGACAGCTGTGGGCGCAAAGTACCCGCGTTAAACAGTGTGGGTGTAGACGCCATGTAGTCGAAGCTCGACATCAAGTCGTAGAACTCGATGACATGAGCTTCGCGGTCGCCGGACTCACGCAGGGCGAGACCCATGGCCACACGCATAAAGAAAATTTGTGGCAGTTCGAAGCGCACGTCATTGCTATGCAAGAAGTAACGATCGTACAGCGTTTGCAGGCCAAGGTAGGTGAACTGGAAGTCGCGCTCAGGCTTTAACGCAGCACCCAGACGGGCCATATCGTAGCTGGCCAATGCCGGATCCAGCAGTTCCAGCTCAATGCCGCGCTGGATGTATACGGGTAGGGCTTGTGGGTAGTACTGGGTCATCTCACCTTGGGTGGCCGACTCGGCAATACCCATAAAGGACAGTCCTTCAGCGCGCAGGTGATCCATGAGCAAGCGTGCAGTCACGTAGGTGTAGTTGGGCTCTTGCTCAATCATGACGCGAGCGCACATCACCAGCACATTGTTGATGTCGGCTTCGCGAGCACCATCGAAGAGGTTGCGTAGGGTGTCTTCGACAATGGCGGACGACTCCACGCCACTGAGGCCTTCGCAGGCATTGCTCACCAGCGCTTCTAAGCGACCCAGATCCAGCAGCTCACGGCTGCCATCTGCCTTTAGCACATGTAGCGTGGGGTGATGTCTGACGTTATTAGGCGCCAACACGTCACGCGCACGCGAACGCTCATCACGATACAAGACGTAAGCACGCGCAATTTTCTGTTCGCCGGAGCGCATGAGTGCCAGTTCTACCTGGTCTTGAATTTCTTCAATGTGAACCATGCCACCGGTAGGCATACGGCGCTTGAACGTGGAGCTCACCAGTGTGGTGAGTTGCGCGACCGTTTCATGAATGCGGCTCGAGCTCGCGGCGGCACTGCCTTCATGCGCTAAAAAGGCTTTGCTAATAGCAAGCGCAATTTTGCTGTCGTCGTAGCCCACCACGGTGCCATTACGTTTGATGACGCGTAGTTGGCCCGGCGCTGTGGCGTTCTGGCCAAGCGTATTGGGGGTGGCCGAATGGGCGTTTGCAGCAGGTGTTTCGGCAAAAATGTCGGCTTGCATGAGAGTCCTCGACACAAATGAGTGATCTTCGTAACAGAAGATCGAGTTATCGATTCTGGGTTGGCAGCAATGCCAGACCCTAGATATTGTGTGTTCTTTGTTCTGATTCGTTGTATTTTTGGCACGAATCACGCGTGGTTTTAGCTTCTTACAGGGCTTATTTCCACGACGCATGATCGGACGAACCGCGTTAGCTTGTCCACTATTTTTTTTAGGTCAACGCAAGATATAGTGGTTGCTATAGGTGTGTAGCCACCATATAGCGGATTAGTCAAAGGCGTTCTGTGGATAACTCTGTGAGTAAGTTGTGCCTTTGTTGGTCATAGAGAGTAGATAAGCGTGAACATTGGACGCTTTTGTGTTGGCTTGCGGTAAACCACAAGATGTAGTGTTATGTGTCAGTGCTGATGATGGCTTGGGTCGCGTGCAGTCATGCCGTATAGTCACAACAAAATTCGTACGCATTTAGCATGACTTACATGTGCAACTAATAATAAGTTTCATAACAACTACTGGGTGAAAAGGAGTTAGCTGAATGTCATCACATGAAGCCCCACATCGTATTTTGATTGTTGAAGATGACCAGCGCTTGGCCGAGTTGACTCAGGAGTATCTGATTCGTAACGGTCTGGAAGTGAGCATTGAAGGCGATGGCCTGCGTGCCATTCGACGCATTACCGACGAGCAGCCCGATTTAGTTGTGCTGGATTTGATGTTGCCAGGCGCTGATGGCCTCACGGTCTGTCGTGAAGTGCGCAGTCATTACTCGCGTCCCATCATCATGCTCACGGCTCGAACCGACGACATGGATCAAGTCTTGGGTTTAGAGATGGGTGCAGACGATTATGTGCCTAAGCCCGTTCAGCCCCGTGTTTTGCTGGCCAGAATTCGTGCCCAGTTGCGTCGTAACGATAAGCCGGAAACGGGCAACCAGCGCTTGGTATTCGGCGAGTTGGTTATTGATAACGGCGCACGTTCGGTTGCATTGAAAGAAGAGTTGGTTGAATTCACGAGCGCTGAGTACGACTTGCTTTGGCTGCTGGCCTCCAACGCAGGCCGTATCCTGTCACGCGAAGACATTTTCACGCAGTTGCGCGGCATTGAATATGATGGCCAAGACCGTTCTATTGATGTGCGTATCTCGCGAATTCGCCCCAAAATTGGCGATGACCCCGATAGCCCTCGCATGATTAAGACCGTCCGTAGCAAGGGTTATTTGTTTGTGAAAGATAGCGGCACCGTCTGAGGATGTGGCGTCGCTTTAAGCCCAACAGCATTTTCGCCACGATCTACGGTGGCATGCTGTTGGTCATTGTGGTGGTAGGTTTGGCCTCTTATGGCGCACTGACTTACATCAATAATGAGCGCGCCCAACGCTATACCGAGGGTATGGCCACCGCGCTCTACCACATCACAGCCATCGCTGTGGCCCGCCAAAGTGAAGACAGTATTCCCTTGTGGCTGCAGGATGCTGAGGCCCTATTGGGTACGCCCCTGCGCTTAATCAGCCAGCTGCCATTTAAGCCGACCGAGCATGAGCAAGAGCGCATTAAGCGCGGCTTAGCGATTGCTCATCCTGTTGATGATAATCGCAATCAAATATGGATTAAGGTGCCGAGGCCTGGGCCTGCGGTTTACCTAGAGTCCGAGTTGGCGGGTATTGGCGAAAAACAAGCCCGCGCTGCCGCCATTTTCTATCTCGAAGACCTTTCGAACTATCCCGAGCAGGAAGATGTGCGTTTGCGCACGATGGCACCCTATATCGGCTTTCCCATGAGCTTGGTGCCGTTTGATGAAGCCGGTTTAGATAGCGAGCAGCAGCGTCGCTTGCGTCAAGATGAAATCGTGGTGCGTTTTAAGGAGCTTACCGCTTCGGGACGGTCCGCCATTACGGTGTATGCGCCGAGTCAGACCACGCCCGGAAAACTATTACGCCTAGGCCCAATGGAGCTGTTTGAAGCCATCCCGGTGTCATTGATCATTATGGCGTCGGTGCTGGCGCTGTTGCTGATTACACTGGCTTCCTACGGGCTTATTCACATATTCGAACTGCGTATTCAGACCATTGAGGCCACGCTAGCACGCATTCGTGAAGGGGACTTGTCGGCACGTGTGGAAATGGAAGGCAGCGACGAAATTAGCCGTCTAGGTCTTACACTGAACCAAATGGCGGGCCATATACAACGACTATTGGATGCCCAGCGCGAATTGACTCAGGCGGTTTCGCATGAGTTGCGAACACCGCTGGCACGCCTTCGTTTTGGTATGGAAATGTTGGCTGAAAGCAATGACATTGAAGACCGCTACGAGCAGTTGGAGCGCTTAGATGAAGACGTTGCTCAGCTAAATCAGTTAATTGACGAGATTCTGACCTATGCCAACCTCGAAAAGGGCACGCCTGACCTTGCTTTTGAGCCAGTGGACATGGTCGCTCTGATGCAGCGTATTCAGCGCGAAACGGAGGCCCTGCGGAAGCCGGCTCGATTGGAAGTGATGGTGCCGGACACCTTAGTGGTGGACGCCGTGCCGCGGTATATGCATCGAGTGATTCAGAACTTGGTGGGCAATGCGCTGCGTTATGCCGACAGTGTAGTGCGGGTGACGTGTCGTCTGGACGGAGATAGCGCGGTGTTGCTGGTTGAGGATGATGGTCCAGGCATTCCGGAAGATCAGCGTAGCCGTGTGTTTGAGCCATTCACCCGTTTAGACGATAGCCGTACGCGAAGCACAGGGGGCTATGGTTTGGGTTTGTCGATTGTGAATCGAATCGTATTTTGGTTTGCGGGCGATATTCACGTATCGAAAAGTGCTGACCTCGGTGGCGCTGCTTTCATCATGCGCTGGCCCAAAAAACGTATCTAATTGGCGCCAGTTACAAAACACCACAATTATCCAACAACTGTCATATTTTAAAGCGCAAATAAACTCTTATTCTCATCCTATGAATGTACACATCGCATTCTTAGGTTGAATGAATGGTAGCGTGCTTATCGCGTTTTTAAGGGGGACACAGGCTGTGTTCCCCTTTTTTTTACCTGCGATTGACGCCGAGCTGCAGCTTGGCGTGTAGTCCTAGTCCTACATTGGCTGTCAGCTTTTCCTGAAAATCTCACGGGCGCACTCCGTACTCCTCTTCTATGTATCTGTTAATCATATCTTTTGTTTCTTTTGTGTATTTATTGAGCGAATTATTGCGCTTGAGCCGTGCCTCAATTTCGCTAAGCTCACTCAACTCAAGGAGAGCCGCACACAGGATGTGAGCAGCTCATGAGTAGGCTCGGCCAAGCTGGCTGGGTGTGCAGGGAGGAGTTGAAAAACTCTTTAGCATGTAGGACAGCCAGTGGATGGGCTGACTCAAGGAGGAGTCTAGGTTTGCGGTCGTTGGCTAGGGAAGCTGTAGCGCCAAGGAATACTAGGATGGTTGGTGCAGACCCATTTAATCGTTGAGACGATAAAACAAAAAAGAGCCTTAGGGCTCTTTTTTGTTTTTAACAGATTTCAGTTTTAGTGTGGGCTAAAGCTGATAATCATTAACGCTCAAGTAGCGCGAACTTGCCTGGCTTGCCATCCCACTCTTTACCATCGGCTGGGCGCTCACCAATTTCAGTGATGTTTGGCCAGATTTCGGCGAGTTCGGCATTGAGCTTAATGAACTGCTTTTGGTCCGCAGGGACTTCATCTTCCGAGAAAATCGCATTGGCTGGGCATTCGGGTTCGCACAACGCGCAATCGATGCACTCGTCTGGGTGAATCACCAAAAAGTTAGGGCCTTCGTAGAAGCAGTCGACAGGGCAGACTTCTACGCAGTCTTGGTATTTGCACTTAATGCAGTTTTCAGTAACGACAAATGCCATGTCTTAAGCCTCTGGGCGCATTTTAATGGCGGCAAGTTTACTGCCCGCGCCTCACGCTGGCAATTGAGCGCGAGGCTTAGAGCAGCTGTTTCAATGCATAAATCAATTCGTGAGCCTCACGCGGGGTCAGACCATCGGGGTCTACATCGCGCAAACGTAGCTCCACATCGCTGGGAAAGCGTGTGGCGAAGAGGTCTGGCTGCAGGCTTGCCGCAACCATGGGGGCAGGGCTTTCGGGCTGACTCGAAGGCTGTGCACCTTTCATCGCCGCGCTTTGGAACTCAAGTTGCTGCAACTTGTGACGAGCGGCCTGAATAACAGGATTTGGTATGCCCGCGAGCTGCGCCACCTGCAAGCCATAACTCTGACTAGCGGGCCCTGGCCTGACGCTGTGCAGAAAGACCACATGACCATCATGTTCGGCCGCAGACAAATGCACATTGATGACGCCATCGAGCTGATCGGCTAGCGCGGTAAGCTCGAAGTAGTGTGTTGCAAACAAGGTCAGCGAGCGGCGCTCGCTGGCCAGAAATTCGGCTGCGGCCCAGGCTAGCGACAAACCGTCAAAGGTGCTGGTGCCCCGACCGATCTCGTCCATGATGACTAAGCTGTCTGGGGTGGCGTTGTGCAAGATGTTAGCGGCTTCAGTCATCTCAACCATAAAGGTGGAGCGGCCAGAGGCTAAGTCATCCGAAGAACCGATACGGGTGAAGATGCGATCAATGGGGCCGATGACGGCGGCACTGGCGGGTACAAAGCTGCCGATATGAGCCAGCAAGACGATCAGTGCGGTTTGACGCATGTAGGTAGATTTACCGCCCATGTTGGGGCCAGTAATGACTTGCATACGTTGATTCGGTGCCAGCGTGAGGTCATTGGCGGTGAACGGCGTCGTCAACATGCGCTCGACCACCGGATGGCGACCAGCCTGGATGGCGAGTCCGTGCGTTTCACTGAGCTCAGGGCAAACCCAATTCAGGCTATGGGCGCGCTCCGCTAGGCAGCACAGCACGTCCAGTTCGGCCAGTGCTTCGCAAAGGGCTTGCAGCGCTTGCAGCTCATCTACGATGGTGTCGAGCAAGGTTTCATACAGCAGCTTTTCGCGGGCGAGCGCTCGAGCAGAGGCCGACAGTGCCTTGTCTTCGAAAGCTTTCAGTTCGGGCGTGATGTAACGCTCAGCATTTTTCAAGGTTTGGCGGCGAATGAAATGTGCGGGTGCTTGTTCGGCCTGCGCGCGTGACAGCTCGAAGTAGTAACCACTAACACGGTTGTAGCCGATTTTTAAGCCAGCGATGCCCGAGCGCTCGCGCTCTTGAGTTTCTAGCGCAATCAAGTAGTCGCCAGCGTGGGTGCTGATGCCACGCAGTTCATCGAGTTCGGCATCGAAGCCGTCGGCGAGTACGCCGCCTTCACGCAAGACCACCGGCGGCGCTTCAACCAGCGCGCGGCGCAGGGTATCCGCCAACGCAGGGAAAGGTCGAATTGCCGTCCGTAGCTCGCGTAAGCGCTGCGATTCTTGCGGCAGCAACCAGCCGCTGATGGCCGGCAGTAGTGCCAAGAGGTCGCGGAGACGAGCCAAATCGCGCGGGCGCGCGGTGCGCAAGGCAATTCGCGCGAGAATGCGTTCGCCATCGCCGACGTTGGCGAGCCAGTCACCGAGCTCATCCCAGGCTTGAAGATCGAGCAATTCGCTGATCGCTTGCTGTCGAGCACGCAGGGTGTCGCGCTGGCGGATAGGTTGGTGTAACCAGCGCCTTAGCAAGCGGCTGCCCATGGGCGAGCGCGTTTGGTCAATGACGGCAGCCAGCGTCGCCTGATTTTCACCTTGCAGGTTTTGTGTCAGCTCCAGGTTACGGCGCGTGGCGGCATCCATCTGCAAGGTATCGCGGGCATTTTCTACGCTGAGGCCGCGCAGGTGAGGCAGCGCAGAGCGTTGGGTTTCGCGAGCATAACCAAGCAGTGCGCCGGCGGCTGTGATGGCCGCTGGCAGGAGCTCACAGCCGTAGCCTTGCAGGTCATGCACAGCAAATTGCTGGCAGAGCTGGCGATACGCTGACTCATGCTCAAAGTGCCAAGGCATGCGTGCGCGCAAGCCGCGACAGTCACTGATTTGGCTCTTCCAAGGCGCATCTTCGGGATAGAGCAATTCGGCAGGGCTGAGTCGTGCCAGTTCGGCTTGCAGCAACTCAATGCTGTTGAGTTCCTGCACACGGAAGCGACCGCTGGCCATGTCCAGAGTGGCTAGCCCCCAGCTTCCTTTCAAGCTGCAGACGGCACCCAGCAAGGTATCGCGACGCTCTTCGAGAAAGGCTTCATCGCTGACCGTGCCCGGTGTGACCACTCGGGCGACTTGGCGCTCCATGGGGCCTTTCTGCGCGCCGGGCTCGCCGACTTGCTCACAGATGACGACGGACTCACCCTGACGGATCAGGCGACCAATGTAGTTTTCTGCGGCGTGATACGGGATACCGGCCATCGCAATGGGCTCGCCCGCAGAGCGACCGCGCTGGGTCAGCGTGATATCGAGCAGGCGGGATGCTTTCTTAGCATCATCAAAAAACAACTCATAGAAGTCGCCCATGCGGTAGAACACCAGCTCGTTCGGGTGTTCGGCCTTGATGCGCAGGTATTGCTGCATCATCGGGGTGTGGTCGGCGTTGGCGATATTATCCATGTGACAAGGCAACTGTTGGTTAAGCGGCTAAGGCGTTGAACGCTAGCATTATGGCTTACTTTTCAAAGCTGGCACGAGGTGTGAAGTGCCTCGTTTACATAGAGAGGCGGGATGTATTGAGCTAAGCGAGGGTGGTGCTGTGACTAACCAGGCTCTGATTAGCCACAGCGGTGGGTTTCTCGGGTTATTGGAGATCGTATCGGTCTGCATTCATCACTTTGCTCCAAGCAGCAACAAAGTCTTGAATGAATTTTTCGCGGTTATCGTCTTGGGCATAGAGTTCGGCATAGGCTCTTAGTACGGAGTTGGAGCCAAAGACTAAGTCAACGCGCGTTGCCGTCCATTTCACGCTGCCTGAAGCGCGATCAACGATGTCATAGCTATTGCGACCTGTAGGTTTCCAGCTGAAGCGCATATCGGTGAGATTGACAAAGAAGTCATTGCTCAACACCCCAACACGGTCCGTAAATGCCCCGTGGCTTGTATTGCCATGGTTGGTGCCCAGTACGCGTAAACCGCCGACGAGTAGTGTCATATCAATGGCGGTAAGACCCATTAACTGAGCACGATCCAGCAATAGCTCTTCAGGCTTAACCGCAAAGTGTTGCTCCTGCCAGTTACGGAAGCCATCGGCGAGTGGCTCAAGCACGGCAAAGGACTCCACATCCGTTTGGGCCTGACTGGCATCGCCACGGCCCGGATGGAAGGGCACGCTGATGCTGACGCCGCCAGCTTGTGCAGCCTCTTCAATGGCCAAGTTTCCGGCGAGCACAATCACATCCGCCACACTGGCGCCTGTTGCGGCGGCAATGCTTTCGTAGTGGCTCAAAACGCGAGCCAAGCGTTCGGGCTCATTGCCGACCCAATCCTTCTGCGGTGCAAGGCGAATACGTGCGCCATTCGCGCCGCCTCGGTAGTCAGACTGGCGGAAGGTGCGCGCGCTATCCCATGCCGTGCTGACACGATCGGCAATAGACAGCCCGGCAGCAGTGATTTCGCGTTTCACGGCCGAAATATCATAGCTAGGGTTGCCCTGAGGAATGGGGTCCTGCCAAATCAACTCTTCTGCTGGAACTTCCGGGCCGATGTAACGGGATTTTGGCCCTAAATCGCGATGCGTTAACTTAAACCAAGCCCGCGCAAAGACATCGGAGAAGTAGGCCTGATCTTGGGCAAATCGCTCCGAGATTTTACGGTAGGCCGGGTCCATTTTCAGTGCCATATCGGCATCGGTCATGATCGGGTTTTGACGGATGGAGGCGTCTTCGACATCCGCCGGCTTGTCCTCTTCACGGATGTTGATGGGCTGCCATTGCCAAGCGCCAGCGGGGCTCTTCGTGAGCTCCCAGTCGTAGCCCATGAGCAGCTTAAAGTAGCCGTTGTCCCATTGGGTTGGGTTGGTAGTCCAAGCCCCTTCCAAACCACTGGTGACGGTGTTACGGCCGATACCGCGGCCCTTCTGGTTATTCCAGCCTAGGCCTTGCTCTTCGAGACTGGCGCGTTCGGGCTCGGGGCCAAGTTCGGTGGGATTGCCGTTGCCATGTGCTTTACCCACGGTGTGGCCGCCTGCAGTGAGCGCCACCGTTTCTTCATCATCCATCGCCATGCGGGCAAAGGTTGTACGCATATCTTGAGCTGTTTTTAACGGGTCCGGCTGGCCATCCACACCTTCTGGATTGACATAAATAAGACCCATCATGACGGCGGCTAGCGGATTCTCGAGTTCGCGTTCCCCGGAGTAACGGCTATTTTCGCTACCTGTCGGGGCAAGCCAGTTTTTTTCTGCGCCCCAGTAAATGTCCTTTTCAGGATGCCAAATATCGACTCGGCCAAACGAAAAACCAAAGGTTTTGAAGCCCATAGACTCATAAGCCACATTGCCCGCCAAAATGATCAGATCGGCCCAGCTAATCTGATTGCCGTACTTCTTTTTGATGGGCCAAAGTAAGCGCCGTGCTTTATCTAAGTTGCCATTGTCTGGCCAGGAGTTAAGCGGTGCAAAACGTTGGTTTCCCGTTCCTGCGCCACCCCGACCATCGGCGACGCGATACGTGCCCGCCGCATGCCATGCCATACGAATCATGAGCCCACCGTAATGGCCCCAGTCAGCTGGCCACCATGACTGGCTAGTGGTCATCAATTCTGTAAGGTCTTGTTTCAGCGTAGCGACATCCAGTGTTTTAACGGTTTCGCGATAGTCGTAGCCGTTTAGCGGATTTGTTTTTTCGTCTTGTTGATGAAGGATGTCGAGGTTTAGAGATTCGGGCCACCATGCCATGACAGTGTTGCTGTGTTGGCTATTTGCCCCGTGACTGACAGGGCATTTGCCAGACGTTCCTTGTTGAGATTCGGTCATGTTGTTACTCCGGTAAATGAGGAGAGCTGCTGTGTAAATGACCCTTGATCGTGGGGGTCATAAAGCATTATTGACCGCTAGCTGTAAAGTTTAAATTTTGATTTTTATGTATTAACAATAGCTTTTAACTATAAATAAGAATGGGTACGCGCCATTAGCGCGTCGCCATCCCCCCCAAACACAGGTACTGCATTTCCAAAAACTCATCGATGCCATGGTGTGAGCCTTCACGCCCCAACCCGGATTCTTTCATGCCGCCAAATGGAGCCATTTCATTCGAAATGATGCCCTCATTAATGCCAACCATGCCGTATTCCAGACGCTCGGCAATTGACCAGACGCGCTTCAGGTCATTGCCGTAAAGATAGGCTGCCAGCCCCGCGGGCACGGCATTGGCGATGCGCACGGCGTCATCGTCAGTTTCAAAGCGAATGAGGGGCGCTACAGGTCCGAAACTTTCTTCGACGGCGATGGGCATGTCGGCGCTGACATTGGTCAGGATCGTCGGGGCATAGAAGTTGCCGCCGAGCGCATGGCGCTGGCCGCCGAGCGTGCAGGTGGCGCCGGCCGCGACGGTGGCATCGACCAGACGCTCGACCTTGGCGACGGCGGCTGCGTTGATCAGCGGACCGATCTGCGTGCCATCGCTGGCACCATCACCAATTTTGAAGGCACTGACGGCGGCGTGCAGTTTTGCCGCGAAAGCATCGTAGACGCTGCTGTGCACGAGGAAGCGGTTGGCGCAGACGCAGGTCTGGCCGGCGTTGCGATACTTCGAGGCGAGCGCGCCGAACACAGCGGCATCGAGGTCGGCGTCATCCAGCACGATGAACGGGGCGTTGCCACCGAGCTCCAGCGACAGGCGTTTCACCGTGCCGGCACAGGCGGCCATGAGGTGTTTGCCGACGCCGGTGGAGCCGGTAAACGACAGTTTGCGCACCGTCGGGTTGCGCGTCAGCTCATCACCGACGGCAGCGGGGCGGGCGGTGGTGACGATGTTGAGTACGCCGGCGGGAATGCCGGCTTCCTGCGCCAGCGCAGCCAGCGCGAGTGCGCAGAGCGGCGTGGCTTCGGCGGGTTTGACCACAGCGGTGCAGCCCACGGCCAGTGCCGGCGCGACCTTGCGCGTGATCATCGCGACCGGGAAATTCCACGGCGTGATGGCGGCGATGACGCCGACCGGCTGGCGCAGCACGATGAGCCGGCGGTCAGCACTGGGCGCTGGAATCGTCTCGCCATAGACGCGCTTGCCTTCTTCGGCGAACCATTCGATGAAGGAGGCGCCGTAGGCGACTTCGCCACGGGCCTCCATCAGCGGCTTGCCTTGTTCGGCAGTCATCAGTTGCGCCAGCGCCTCCTGATTGGCCATGACCAGATCGAACCATTTGCGCAGCAGGTTGCTGCGTTCCTTGGCCGGTCGTGCTCGCCAGGCTGGCAGTGCGGCGTTGGCGGCAGCGATGGCAGCGCGGGTTTCGTCGGCCCCCATGTCGGGCACTTCGGCAATCAGCTCGCCGGTGGCCGGGTTGTGCACGGCGTGGCGGCCGCCGTGATCGGCATCGCGCCATTCGCCGTTGATAAAGGCTTGCTGGCGGATCAGGGCGTTCATGAGGGTGCTCCCGGCATTTCAGGCAAGGGCAGGACCAGTGCTTGCATAGCAGCACGGGCATGGTCGGGGATGGTCACCGGCTGGTTGCTGGCGCGATCAACATAGACATGCACGAAATGGCCGGCGGCGGCTGGCGTCGAGTCGTCATTGCGAAACAGACCGACTTCGTAGCGTACGCTACGGTTGCCCAACTGCGCCACGCGGATGCCTGCGTGGACTGTGTCCGGGAAGGCAATCGGCGCGAAATACTGGCACTGAGTTTCCACCACAAAGCCGACAGTACTGCCGTTGTGAATATCGAGCACACCGGCATCAATCAAATAGCGATTCACGGCGGTGTCGAAAAAACTGTAGTAGTTGACGTTGTTGACATGCCCGTAGATGTCATTGTCCATCCAGCGTGTGGGGATGCTGAGGAAGTGGGCGTAGTCGCTGCGGGCTTGCGATTTCAGTGGGTTTGACATGATCGGTAAGCGGCTCAGTAAACGGCTTGGTAAAGGGCGAGCGCGTCGTCGTAGCTGACCTCGCGCGGGTTGTTGACGAGCAGGCGCTGTACGGCCATGGCATCGCGGGCGAGCATGGGCAGGTCGGCTTCCGGCACGCCGTTGCCACGCAGGGTCTGGTCGAACGGCATCTCGCCGACCAGCGCAGTCATGCGTCGGATGAAGGCGTGGGAGGCGACCTGGTCATCGCCGCTGGCGGAGCTGTCGAGGTGGCGTTCGAGTTCGGCATAGTGACGCGCGGCGGCGGGCTGATTGAAGGCCAGCACCGGTGCCAGCACCAGCGCATTGGTCAGGCCGTGAGGCAGGTGATAGTGCCCGCCGAGCGGATAGGCCAGCGCATGCACGGCCGCGACCGGCGCATTGGCGAAGGCCATGCCGGCAAACAGCGAGCCGAGCAGCATGGCTTCGCGGGCATCGGCATTTTTTCCGTCCTTGAGCACGATGCGGATGTTGTCGTGCAGGGCTTTCAGGGCTTGCAGCGCGAGGGCATCTGACAGCGGATTCTTCTTGTGCTTGCTGGTGTAGGCCTCGATGGCATGCACCATGGCGTCAATGCCCGTGGCGGCAGTGATGCCGGCGGGCAGGCCCAGTGTCAGCGTACTGTCGAGCACGGCAATGTCCGGATACAGCAGGCTTGATACCACGCCTTTTTTCTCGTCGCTGGGCGTGGTCAGAATCGAAATCGGCGTGACTTCCGAGCCAGTGCCGGCGGTGGTCGGCACTTGAATCAGCGGCAGGCGCGGGCCCTTGGCGAGGCCGGGGCCATAGATGTCGGCCAGCGTCTGCGGCGAGCGGGCGAGCAGGGCGACCAGCTTGGCGGTATCCATGGAGCTGCCGCCGCCAAAACCGATCACGGCATCGGCACCGGATGTCACAGCAGCAGCCACGGCGGCTTCGACGCTGGCTTCGGGCGGATCAGCGAGGACATCGGTATAGAGCGTGAAGCTGATGCTCGCAGCCTGCATGCCGGCGATCAGCGAAGCCGTCAGACCGCTGTCATGCAGAAAGCGGTCGGTCACGATAAAGACATGGCGTGCGCCCAGCTCGGCGGCCAGTGTGCCGAGACGGCTGGCGCTGCCTTGTTCGCAGAGGATGCGCGGGCTGGTTTCGAAGCTGAATGAAATCGCCATTAGAGTGCTGCCTCCAAGACGCGGCGCGAGACCTCGGGCGTGACAGCCTGACGCTCGCCGAGCTTGATCATGCCGTGCGCCTGCAGCTGCCCGACGAGATGATCGAGATGCTCTGCGCCGACACCATACGCAGAGAGTCGCGTCGGCACCTGCATGGTTTCAAAGAAGTCACGGGTCTTGGCGATGGCGGCGGTAATACGCTCATCGGCATTGCCGTCGCGCAAATTCCACACGCGCTCGGCGTACTGCACGAGCTTGTCGTGCTTGGCTTCGCGCTGATCTTGCAACATCGCCGGCAGCACGATGGCCAGCGTTTGTGCATGATCAATGCCGTGCGCGGCGGTCAACTCGTGGCCGATCATGTGTGTAGACCAGTCCTGCGGCACGCCGGCGCCAATGAGGCCATTAAGTGCTTGGCTGGCGGCCCACATTAGGTTGGCACGAACTTCGACATTATCTAGCTCTGACAAGGCTTTCGGGCCATCTTCGATAAGTGTCAGCAGAAGGCCTTCGGCGAAGCGGTCCTGCACCTTGGCATTGACCGGATACGTCAGGTATTGCTCGACCACATGCACGAAGGCATCAACCACGCCGTTACCGACTTGTCGCGCCGGCAGGGTTAGCGTTTTGGCGGGATCCATGATGGCGAAGCGCGGAAACAGCAGCGGGTGGCTGAAGGCTAATTTGGTGTGCGTGGCGAGATGCGTGAGAACGCCACCGTTATTGGTTTCTGAGCCGGTGGCGGCCAATGTCACGACCACGCCCAGTGGTAAAGCGCCGGTAATTTTGCGGCCTCGGCTGTGCAGCAGTTCCAGCGCATCGCCCTCGTAGCAGGCGGCCGCGGCGAGAAACTTGCTGCCATCCATTACCGAACCGCCGCCCACCGCAAGAATGAAGTCGATGCGTTCTGCTTTCACCACGGCAAGTGCGCGCTGGATGGTTTCCAGGCTCGGGTTAGGTTCGATGCCGCCAAATTCAAAAACGGTCTGCGTGCTGAGTGCGGCATGCACTTCAGCCAGTGTCCCTGTTGTCTTTACGCTGCCACCGCCATAGGTAATGAGCACGCGGGCATCTTGCGGAATTTCTTTGCTTAACTGCGCGATGCTACCTGCACCAAAAACGACTTTGACGGGGTTGCGATAGCTGAAATTAAGCATAGGTGTCTCTCTTTTAATCTGAAATTCGGATGAAATAGCTCACCAGATGAGCGTGTGTAGAATGAATAATGAACTGCCGAGCATACTGTTTTTGGCGATACTGTGCGCTTCTACGCGACAACTCTTGAGGATAAAACGTGCTGACCGAATTAGCTCAACAGTGTGGTGAAGCATTGCAACAGCGAGGTTTGCAGGTCACGACGGCAGAGTCCTGTACCGGCGGAGGTATTGCTGAGGCCATAACCCGTATTGCGGGCAGTTCGGCTTGGTTTGGTCAGGGATGGGTGACCTACAGCAATGCAGCTAAGTCCTCACAACTAGGCGTTGCGCCCGAGCTGATTGAGGCCCATGGAGCCGTCAGTGAAGCCGTGGTATCGGCGATGGCTGAAGGTGCCAGAGCACGTGCAGGGGCGGACTGGGCGATAGCTGTTAGTGGTGTAGCAGGGCCTGGCGGCGGCAGTCGGGATAAGCCCGTAGGCACAGTTTGGTTGGCCTGGGCTAGTCAGCTAGGAACGCAAACCACTTGCCGATTATTTGCGGGCGATCGCAGGGAAATTCGTGAGCAAACAGTCGTTTTGGCGCTGACTGAATTAATTAAGTCCTTGTGCGGTAGCGAAGTCGCAGACCCTATGCCATAATACTGTACGAAAGAACAGTAATGGCCGTTAGGCCCCACACTGACTGAAAACATTAAGCATGGCTTCCCGCCAGACTAAAGAGGAAACGCCGATGAACGATAACAAGCAAAAAGCACTGAATGCGGCACTGGCGCAAATTGAAAAGCAATTTGGTAAAGGTTCCGTCATGCGTCTGGGTGACCAGCCTGCTTCAGGCGCCATTCCCGCCATTTCCACCGGGTCTTTAGGTCTGGATATTGCGCTGGGTATTGGGGGTTTGCCGAAAGGTCGTATTGTTGAAATTTACGGTCCGGAATCATCGGGCAAAACGACCCTGACGTTGCAAGTCATTGCAGCCTGCCAACGCGCTGGCGGTACCGCTGCCTTTATTGATGCTGAACACGCCTTAGACCCGCAGTACGCGGCTAAGTTGGGCGTTAACACCGAAGATTTATTCGTGTCCCAGCCCGATACCGGCGAGCAAGCGCTAGAAATTGCAGACATGTTGGTGCGTTCAAACTCCATCGACATCATCGTCATCGACTCGGTTGCCGCGCTAACGCCGCGTGCTGAAATTGAAGGCGAAATGGGCGACATGCACGTGGGTTTGCAGGCTCGACTCATGTCGCAGGCACTCCGCAAAATCACGGGCAACATCAAGCGCTCGAATTGCTTGGTCATTTTCATTAACCAAATCCGTATGAAAATCGGTGTCATGTTCGGCAGCCCAGAAACCACGACGGGTGGTAACGCGTTGAAGTTCTATGCCTCGGTTCGTATGGACATTCGTCGCATTGGTGCAGTGAAAGAAGGTGAGGAAGTGATTGGTTCTGAGACCCGCGTAAAAGTGGTTAAGAACAAGGTGGCGCCTCCATTCAAAGAAGCTGAGTTCCAAATTCTTTACGGCCAAGGCATTAATCGCCAAGGCGAAATTGTTGATCTGGGCGTCAAACTGGGCCTCATTGATAAGTCCGGTGCTTGGTACGCCTACCAAGGCAACAAAATCGGCCAGGGCAAGACCAATGCCTGTAAGTACCTGATTGAAAACCCCAGTATTGCCAAGGTGATCGAAGATCAAATTCGAGATCAGCTCATTGGGCCTGTAACGGCAGTGCCGGAGGATGCAGATGAGCCGGGCGTTTTCGAAGAAGCCGGCTTCTAAGCGGGTAGGCTTTGGTGCTAGTGATAACGATGAACCCATCGTTATCACAGCCCAGCAGGTCTGGAACAAAGCGCTGTCGCTGCAAGGGCGGCGAGAGCACAGTCGTACGGAGCTAATCCAAAAGCTTAGCCAGTTTGGCGCATCGCAAGAACAAATTGAGGATGCGCTAAGCCGATTGGTTGAGTACTCCCTGCAAAGCGATGACCGTTTCGCGGAGTCTCTCGTCAGGACGCAATTGCTGCGTGGGCGTGGTCAGCGCTCAATCAAACAAGTGTTACAACAGCGTGGTTTAGATGCCGAGCATCCGGCACTCATCGAGCAAACTGCCGATATCGATTGGGAGCAGCGCGCACTCGATCTATTGCTGCGACGTTTTGGCACGGAATTATCCCAAGACATGAAGGATAAGGCACGATACATACGTTTTTTGCAGTATCGCGGTTTTTCGATGGGGCAAGCACTTACCGCTATGAAGCTAGCTTTAAGCGCAAATCAACGGATCGATAACGATGCCGATGAAGGACAGCTAGTTGATCTAAACGAAGACTGCTGAAATTCATCCAGATTTGCTGCGAACACAAGAATTCTGTCGTTATAATCGCCGGTCTTTTGCCTGCTGTGGCTGCATGTGCATAGCAATTCGGTGGTCGTCAGGTTGATTGGTTCGGAGCGGTACATGAAAAGCGCTGAAATCCGCGAAGCATTCCTTCGTTTTTTTGAGCAAAAAGGGCATGCCCGAGTAGCGTCCAGCTCATTGGTTCCGCATGACGACCCGACGCTGCTGTTTACCAACGCGGGCATGAACCAATTCAAGGATTGTTTCCTCGGCCTGGACAAGCGGGCCTATACCCGTGCCACGTCGTCTCAGAAGTGTGTTCGTGCGGGTGGCAAGCACAACGACTTGGAAAATGTCGGTTACACCGCGCGTCATCACACCTTCTTTGAAATGCTCGGTAATTTCAGCTTTGGTGACTACTTTAAGCGTGATGCCATTCATTATGCGTGGGAGTTTTTGACTTCTCCGCAATGGCTCAATATTCCAAAAGATAAGCTCACCGTGACGGTCTATGCCAGTGATGACGAGGCTTATGCGCTTTGGCAAAACGACATTGGCGTACCGGCTGAGCGCATCATCCGTATAGGCGACAACAAGGGTGCGCCTTACGCTTCTGACAATTTCTGGGCGATGGGCGATACCGGTCCTTGCGGTCCTTGCACAGAGATTTTCTACGATCACGGTGCCGACATTGCCGGTGGCCCACCCGGTTCCCCCGATGAAGACGGCGACCGTTTTATCGAAATCTGGAACAACGTGTTTATGCAGTTCAACCGCACGGCGGATGGCGTACTGCATCCGTTGCCCGCGCCCAGTGTGGATACCGGCATGGGGTTGGAGCGTATTTCAGCCGTTATGCAGCATGTGCATGCGAACTATGAGATCGACCTGTTTCAGTCCTTGTTGAAGGCGGCCGCTGAGGCCATTGGCTGTGCCAACGATAATCAGGCATCGCTCAAGGTTGTTGCGGATCACATTCGTTCGTGTTCATTCCTGATTGCAGATGGCGTGGTGCCGTCGAACGAAGGCCGTGGCTATGTCCTGCGCCGCATTATTCGTCGTGCCTGCCGTCACGGTAACAAGTTAGGCGCTACCGGCACCTTCTTCCATCGTGTCGTGCCGGCGTTAGTCATGGAGATGGGCGGCGCGTATCCGGAGTTACAAGCTCAGCAGGCCACCATTATTCGTGTGCTTCAGCAAGAAGAAGAGCAGTTTGCTCGCACGCTGGAGCAAGGTTTGCGCATCCTGGATCAAGATCTTGCCGGTCTTAAAGGCAGCGTGATTCCAGGTGAGACCGTATTCCGCCTTTACGATACGTATGGTTTCCCCGTCGATCTCACCGGTGATATTGCCCGTGAGCGCGATCTCACGCTGGATCTTGCCGGTTTTGAGGCGGCTATGACGGCGCAGCGTGAGCGCGCTCGTGCTAGCTCGCGCTTTGATATGGACTACAACACACTCATTAAGCTGGATGGCGAAACCACGTTCTTGGGTTATGCCACTACGCAAGCCGATGCTTTGCAGGTGCGTGCGCTATATGTCGGCGGTGAATCAGTAACATCAGCTAATGTCGGCGATCAGGTCGCGATCATCCTAGATAAAACCCCTTTCTATGCAGAGTCTGGTGGTCAGGCGGGCGATGTGGGTTATTTGCGTAATGCATCAGTAGTGGCCGAAGTGCAGGACACCACAAAAGCCGGCGCACATCATTTGCATCAGGCCATGATTACCGCAGGTGTGTTGACGGTTGGCGACACTTTAGCGGCAGACGTGCGCGCGGATTTGCGCGTGGCCACGGCGCGTAATCACTCCGCCACTCATTTACTGCATGCGGCATTGCGCGAAACATTAGGCACGCATGTCACGCAAAAGGGCTCATTGGTTTGTGCGGACTATCTGCGTTTTGACTTCTCGCATCCAGAAGCCATTCCATTAGCAACGTTGCGCCAAATTGAAGCGCGTGTGAATGGTCAAATTTTGGCCAATACCGCCGTAGAAACTGATGTGACGGATATTGATACTGCCCGTGCAAAAGGTGCCATGGCGCTTTTCGGCGAAAAATATGGCGATGTCGTTCGCGTCCTGACCATGGGCGAGGCGGGCTTCTCTGTGGAATTGTGCGGCGGTACTCATGTGGCACGTACAGGCGATATCGGCCTGTTGAGAATTACTTCTGAGGCGGGTGTAGCTGCAGGGGTGCGTCGTATTGAGGCTCGAACTGGCGAAGGCGCGTTGGCCTGGTTGAATGCCGGTGAGCAAACGCTGCTGGAACTGGCCGATGCCGTTAAGGGCAATCGTGATTCTGTCGCCGGAAAAGTGCGACAGTTACTCGAACGTCAGCGTGAGTTAGAGAAAGAGCTGGATAAACTGAAATCGAAAGTGGCGGCTTCTGCCGGTAATGATTTAGTGAATCAAGCGGAATTAGTGGGTCAAGTTCAGGTATTGGCCTCTGTACTTGACGGTGCCGATGCGAAATCCTTGCGCGATACGGTCGATCAGTTACGCAATAAGCTCGGTCAGTCGGTTGTGGTGTTGGCGACGGTGCAGGATGGCAAGGTGAGCCTCGCCGCTGGCGTGAGTGCCGACGTAATGTCTCGCGTGAAAGCTGGTGAGTTGGTGAGCTACTTGGCGGCTCAGGTCGGCGGTAAAGGCGGTGGTCGTCCAGATATGGCCATGGCGGGCGGTTCGGATGTGGGTGCGCTGCCTGCGGCCTTGGCTTCGGTGAAACAGTTTGTGAATGAGCGCGTGAACTAAGCGCCTTCGTCATGGTTTAAGCGACCTTGTGAAAGGTCATTGAGTTACGGATTAAAGAAATGGCACTAATTGTTCAAAAATACGGTGGTACGTCAGTAGGCACGACAGATCGTATCGAGGCTGTGGCCGAGCGTGTGAAGCGCTGGTACGACGAAGGCCATGACCTCGTCGTGGTGCTGTCGGCGATGAGCGGCGAGACCAATCGTTTGATCGGTCTAGCGAAGGCGATTTCGCCAGAGCCAGAGCCCCGCGAACTGGACATGATGGTTTCCACCGGTGAGCAAGTCACCATTGCCTTGTTGGCGATGGCACTGATGAAGCGCGGTGTGCCGGCGCGTTCCTACACGGGTGCGCAAGTCGCGATCAAAACCGATAGCTCGTTTAATAAAGCGCGTATTGAGGCGATTGACGATGCTCGCATGCGTGCTGATTTAGATGCGCGTCGCGTGGTCATCGTGGCGGGCTTCCAGGGCGTTGATCCTGAAGGCAATATCACTACCTTGGGGCGTGGCGGTTCAGATACAACTGGTGTGGCTCTGGCTGCTGCGTTAAAGGCAGATGAGTGCCAGATCTATACGGACGTGGATGGTGTTTACACCACGGATCCACGTGTTGTGCCGCAAGCCCGCCGTCTCGAGACCATTACCTTCGAAGAAATGCTCGAAATGGCCTCGTTAGGCTCGAAAGTGCTGCAGATTCGCTCGGTCGAATTTGCCGGCAAATACCATGTACCGTTGCGCGTACTCTCCAGCTTTGGTGAGGGCGGCGGTACTTTGATTACTGTTGATGCAGAGGACGATATGGAAAAGCCGGTCATCTCCGGGATTGCGTTTAACCGTGACGAAGCCAAGCTGACGGTGCGTGGCGTGCCAGATACCCCCGGCATTGCGTCGCGCATCTTGAGTCCAGTTGGCGATGCCAATATCGAAATCGATATGATCGTACAGAATGTGTCTGCCGATGGTACAACGGACTTCACATTTACCGTGGCTCGTGGTGACATGAAGAAAGCCGTGGCTGTGCTCGAGTCGGTCGCTAACGATATTGGCGCTCGCGAACTCATTGCCGACGACAAAATTTGTAAGGTTTCGCTCGTGGGTGTGGGTATGCGCTCTCATGCCGGTGTTGCGAGCAAAATGTTTGCCACCTTGGCAAAGGAAAACATTAACATTCAGATGATTTCGACCTCGGAAATCAAAATTTCTGTGGTGGTTGAAGAGAAGTATTTAGAGCTGGCTGTGCGTGCACTGCACACCGCGTTTGATTTGGATGCGCCAGCGGCCTAAAGCCGCTGCAATGGGTTGGCGGGATGTGTCATGGGCGAAGGAGCGTCCCAAGCCACCGCGATAGCTAAGGCTATCGTTAGGGCTTTTGGAGGCGGACTCCGCGCCCAGCCCAAACATTTTTGGACTTGTTCAGTCCGTTTATCTTGGAGTTTGACATGTTGATTTTGACCCGCCGTGTTGGCGAAACCTTGATGGTTGGCGATGAAGTAACGGTTACCGTCTTGGGCGTTAAAGGCAACCAAGTTCGTATTGGTGTGAACGCGCCGAAGGATGTGGCTGTGCACCGTGAAGAGATTTATCAGCGCATACAGCAGGAAAAAAATCCTGGCGAAGCCAGTAGCCTCGAGGACGACGTGGGTAACTACTAAGTACTTAGTGACTGAAAAAGCCTCTCTTGTAGAGGCTTTTTTGTTTAATGGTGTCCATCTCCGTTATATGTTTATTAAGGGCTTCCGAACATAAGCAAAAGGGTGGTGCGATGTCTCAGTGGTTAAAAGTCTTGGTATTACTGATGTTCACGGGTGGTGCGCAAGCCAATATGACGCTGGCTCAACAGGTGCTAGAGCAACCAGAAGTCGTCGGAAAGGCGCGCTTAACGGTGCTGTTGTTCAAAGTCTACGACGCCACACTGTATGCACCTAAGGGCCAGTATCATCCGGATAAGCCCTTTGTGCTGAGCTTGCGCTATTTACGGGCCCTTGAGGGCAACAAGATTGCTCAGCGTAGCGTGGAGGAAATGCGCAAACAGGGCTACATCAATGAGAAAAACTTATCGCTTTGGCAGCGCCAGATGGCCTCGATATTTCCTGATGTACAAGCCGGTAGCGAATTGACTGCGGTTAGAACGAGTGCGGGAGAAGCTGTTTTCTATCGGGGTCTGGAGCGTATTGGTCAAGTCAAGGATGCGGAGTTCACCCAGCAGTTCTTCAATATTTGGTTGGGTACCAAATCGTCTGAACCTGAAATGCGTAAACAATTGCTGTCACAGCATGGTCAAAAGCGTTAAGTGGTGGAAATTACAGCGTCACAGCCTTTTCAAGTCGCGTTTGCGTCTGTATGATCGCCGCCTTGATGGAGAGTTGACCGAGAGGCCGAAGGTGCTCCCCTGCTAAGGGAGTAGGGGCCAAAAGCTCCTCAAGGGTTCGAATCCCTTACTCTCCGCCATCATCGCGTAAGTTGTTCTGAGTGTTTGAATTTCAAGCAACATCAGCTTGACGATACCGAGGCCGATCCATAGAATACGCGGCCTCAGCAATGCGCCCATAGCTCAGCTGGATAGAGCACCAGGCTACGAACTTGGGGGTCGGGAGTTCGAATCTCTCTGGGCGCACCATATAAAACAAAGGGTTAACCGGCAACGGTTAGCCCTTTTGTCTTTCTGGGTGGAGTGCGCATGACGAACAGTGTGTTGGGAATAAAAAAACATCGTCATGCCTCGCGAGTCCTTTCCGCTGTACAGCACTATGTCCCAGAGCATGTGCAGGATTCATCCCAATTGCCTGTAATGCCCGTGGTCGCCTGTATTGAACCTGCGTTGGTCTCGCTACAAGTCGGTCAGCAGTACGCATGGTGTAGTTGCGGACTATCTCAACGCCAGCCCTTTTGTGATGGCAGCCACGCGGGCACGTCTTGGAAGCCGCTCATTTTCACCCCTAAACGCACGCAACTGGACTGGGTCTGTACCTGTAAGTTCACACGCCAGCCGCCATACTGTGATGCTGCGCATAATCGTTTAAATGAACTCTATCAGCGCAAAATACAGGAGTCTGAATTGCCAAGAATGGAGCAGGAAATCGTGTGGATGTCTGATGCCGCGGCGCACACCCGGGCACCCAGAGTCGTGTTGATTCATGGCCTTTTGGCAGGCCAGCACATGGCTAGGCATCTCTTAAGTTGGTTGAGAGAGGCCGGCTTTGAAGACGCTAGCCTATTTAGCAATAACACGTCACCTCGGGTGGTTGCCGATTTCCTGCAAGTCGCCAAAGCGCAGGGCCGTCAGATCGCGTTGGTGGGTTATAGCCAAGGTGGTTTTCAGGTCATTAAAGTGGCTAAGGTGCTGGCGACTCGTGGTTTGAATGTGGATGTGTTGGTGAGCATTGCCGCAGGTGGGTTGGGGCGCTTGCATCCGGCGCAGTGGGCGTTTCCGGTGCGTCGAATCCCCCGCAATATTCACACACTGCTCAATATTTATTCCCACGCAGACCGCTTAGGGACCGACCCAACATCACGGGGGAATGCCTTGCCTAGCAGCGTGGCAACTCAAGTAGAAAATATCGCTTTAGCAAAGGTCGAGGGCGTGGATCACTTGGCCTTGGTGCGTTGCTATCCGGTCGAGCGTCAACACCCGGTGGTGAGGGAACGGGTACTGACACCGCTATTGACTGCGCTCAGGGGGCTAAGCCCCCACGACGGCACTTAAGCCGCCATCTACCGCCAGAATTTGGCCGGTAATGTGTTTGCCGGCGGCACTGGCAAATAGCAAGGTAGCGCCCATTAAGTCCTGCTCATCGCCCAAGCGCTGGAGGGGAGCCTGCTTTGCCATGGCATCACTGCCAACGCGTTCGATGAGTCCTTGGGACATTTTGCTCGGGAAGAATCCGGGGGCAAGGGCATTCACGTTAATACCAAACTGTCCCCACTCGCAGGCGAGCGCGCGGGTGAAATTCACCACAGCGCCCTTGCTGGTGTTGTAGGCAATGGTTTCCATCCACGGCGGGTTTCCGCCGAGACCCGCAATAGACGCTACATTGATGATGCGACCCTGGCGGCGGGGAATCATGCTGTCTCGCGCGACAGCTTGTGCCAGCAGGAAGTAGCCACGCACATTCAGATCCATGACTTTATCCCACGCGGATAGCGGGTGCTCGCTGGCGGCTGCACCCCAGCTTGCTCCGGCGTTATTGATCAAGATGTCGATATGCCCCAGTCGTCGCAATGACTCGGCCACCAGTTGAGCGATGCTGTCGGGGTCGCCCGCATCGGCCGCTATCCAGTCGGCATCAATGCCGGAAGCGCGGAGCTGCTCGGTGGCCTGGGCTAGGTCTGCGGCTTTACGCGAGCTGAGCATAATGCGCGCGCCCGCCGAGCCAAGTGCCTGAGCCATTTGCAGACCGAGCCCACGAGAGCCGCCGGTAATTAAAGCCGTTTGGCCAGTCAAATCAAACAACGATAAGCTCATAACGATTTTCTCGAGAAATGCCTGATTAAGGAGGCGATATCTGGAGCATACACATGGGTAAGTGCTTGAAAATGACCAAATATGACAAAATGACCTGCAAGTTCTGTTAGTTTGCGTTCATGCTTAGCGCCATGAGCGTTTAATGATGTATCGCCTCAGGAAGCAGTCCCTATGTTGAAGAAGGCCGATCAGCGTTTATTAGTTCGACAAAGTAGCAGTCGATATCGATCAGCTCGCAGTGGGGTGGGTAAAAAACGGGCATTACTCGCCATTGTGGTGTTGGCCTTGGTGATTGGCGCTATCTACTTGCGCTTTGGTGGTGGCAAGCCCTACCCAGACCTGACGATGCCTGCCGCGAATATGCCAGTGCTTGAGGAGGTTTTGGCCTACCCCGAGCCATTGGGGAATCTCGCGGTATCGGCGACTGGACGCGTATTTTTTACGGTACATCCGGAGTCGCGTCCTTCAGGCAATAAACTTCTGGTGCGTGAAACGGATGGCCGCATTCGTGCCTTTCCATCGGAGGCTGCTCAGGCCGATTTATTCGACGCGGTAATGGGTGTCGTGATTGATGCTCGCGGTACTTTGTGGACCATCGATCATGGTCAGCATGGGTTTCGTCAGCCCCGTTTATTGGGTTTTGATATCAAAACGGGCAAGGTGTTAAAGGATTTTTCGCTGAAGTCGGATGTGGCACCTAAGGGTTCTTTTTTGCAGGACTTGCAGGTCAATTCAACGGGTACCATGGCCTATATTGCCGATGTGAGCTTCCTGCGAAACACACCCGGCTTGGTCATGGTGGATCTAAAGTCGGGTGATGCCTGGCGTGCGCTGGACCAAGATCCGTCGGTCATGCCGCAATCGTGGATTATTCGAAACCCCACTAAAACGATGTCTTGGCTGGGTGGGCTGTTTACGTTGAAGCCCGGCATTGACGGCATCGCCATCAGTAAAAATGACCAGTTTTTGGTCTACGGCGCCATGGCGCATGACACCTTATTCAGTGTGCCTACTGCGGCGCTTCGCCGTGAAGAGGCTGGGCAGGCTGCGTTGCAAGTTAAAGCCCTGGGTCGCAAGCCATTGAATGATGGCTTGTCTATGGATCGTAACGATAATATTTTCATCACCGATGTAGAGCATGGCAGCGTCATGAAGATGACGCCCGCGGGCTTGCTCAGCACAGTGGTGCAAGATTTGAAGCGCTTGCGCTGGGCGGATGCCCTGTCTTTTGGGCCAGATGGCTGGCTTTATGTGGCTGACTCGGCCATCCCGGATCAGATGTTGCGCAGTAAGTCTCATATGCGTGAGCAAGCGCCGTATCGCATATTTCGTTTCAAGCCCGGCACTGAGGGCGTGCCCGGGCAATAACTGAGAGGATAGGTCATGTTGTTTTGGTTGCCACGCCCGCTACAAGCGCTCTTTATGCTGCTGCTGATGATCGTTAATGTGTCCTTTTGGGTTATTCCAATCTACATAGCCGTTATTCTGAGATTGCTGATTCCCATTGGCGCGTGGCGAAATCTGTGCTCTCGTTTTGCCTCCAAGTGTGCGCAAATCTGGGCGTTTTTTAACTCCCTGTTTATTGCCGTGTTTATGCGTGTGAAGTGGGATATCCGCTTGCCCGAAAGCCTTGACCCCAAGGGCCAATATTTGGTGTGTGCTAATCACCAATCGTGGAATGACATTGTGGTGGTGATGAAGGCTTTTGGTTTCAAAACGCCATTTTTCAAGTTCTTCCTGAAGCAGGAATTGATTTGGGTGCCGCTACTGGGCCTGGCGTGGTGGGGTTTAGATTACCCCTTTATGAAACGGTACACGCGAGAGCAAGTGGCCAAAAATCCGGCCCTAAAAGGTAAGGACATTGAAACCACGCGCCGAGCCTGTGAAAAGTTCAAAACTCAACCCGTGCTGGTGCTGAACTTTCTGGAAGGCACACGCTTTTCCCCAGAGAAGCACGCGCGCACGCAATCGCCGTATCGCTATTTATTGAAGCCGAAATCGGGCGGATTAGCCTTTGCCATGACGTCGTTTGGGGAGCGTATTAACACGCTGTTAGACATCACTATCGTGTATCCCGATGGCTCAAAAGGTCTGTGGGATTTCTTGGCAGGTCGTGTGCCACGGGTGATTGTGGAGGTGAAGTCCATTACGCTGCCGCATGCCTTTTATCAGGGTGATTATGAGAATGACCCCAAATACCGTGCCGAGTTCCATACTTGGGTCGCGCAACTTTGGCAGGCTAAAGATCAGCGCATTGGCGAGTTGTTACGGGAAGCAGGGGAGGCTTCGTCATCATGAATCTACATGAGTGGGAGCAGGGTGGGGATTACCTGGAGCTGAATGACGGCCGCGTGTTTTTTCGCGTGGCTGGTGAAGGCGAACCCTTACTCCTGTTGCATGGTTTTCCAACCAGCTCGTGGGACTTTCAGGCAATTTGGCCGACACTAACCAAACGTTATCGCGTCATTACCTACGACAAACTCGGGTTTGGTTTTTCAGATAAACCCCGACAGGGTGACTACACCATTGGCGCGCATTTGCAGCGGACCTGGGCTGTATTGAGTGCGCTGGGCATCACGAAGGTCAGAATCCTGGCACACGATGTGGGCAACACCATCACGCAGGCCTGGCTGGCACGTCAACTAGAAGGGCCGGTGCCTGTTCAACTAACACGTGTGTGCTTGCTCAATGGCGGACTGTTTCCCGAAGCGCACCGGATGCGCCCCTTACAACGTCTGTTGCTCACCCCCTTGGGGCCTTGGGTGGCGCGCTTAAGCAGTGCAAAACGCTTCGGCAAGGGCATGGCAGAAGTGTTTGGGCCCAATACACAGCCGACGCCTCAAGAGCTGTCAGACTATTGGACGCTGATGTCTCGCCAGCAGGGCCAGCACTTGCTTCATAAGCATATTCAGTACATTCGCGAGCGCCAACGTCAACGCACTCGATGGGTGGGGGCGTTACAACACACGCTGGTGCCTTTGAGCCTGATTGATGGCATACACGATCCCGTATCGGGCGCACATATGGTGGCGCGGTTCCGGGAACTGCTGCCTGGGCGGCCAGTAACCGAGCTGCCCTGCGGCCATTTCCCTCAAGTCGAAATGCCTGAACAGGTATTGCAGGCACTGACACAACATTGGGCTGATTAGCCACGCTGGCGATACGCGCTCGCGTTTTATCTTAGGAATTTTTCATGATGGTGGATTTGGAATTTATCTGGCAAGGCAATAGCCTGCGCGACTGGAGCACGGCGCTTGGCTTGGCGCTGAGCATCAATTTGTTTGTGGGCGTACTGAAGTGGCTCATTGAGCATCGCTTAGCGAAAGTGGCACGTACATCGCACCGGAAAATGGACGATGTAATTGTTGCGATGGCGCGTTACACCAAGCAACTCCTCGTGTTTGGGGTGACCTTGCTGGCGGGTACACGCTACCTTGATTTGCCCGTAGGTATTGATCATGTCTTGATTAAAGTCGCCACCATTGCGGGCTTTTTGCAGCTGGGTTTATGGCTGAGCGGCGCACTCAATTTCTGGATTGAACATTATCGCCGTCAAAGCATGAGCCGAGATTTAGCCGCCGCGACTAGCCTTGCTGCGATCAGCTTTGTCGGTCGCGTCTTGCTGTGGACCTTCTTGGTCCTGTTTATGCTGGATAACCTTGGCGTCAACGTAACAGCCATGGTGGCGGGCTTGGGCGTGGGCGGTATTGCGGTGGCATTAGCCATGCAAAACATCCTGGGCGACCTGTTTGCCTCGTTATCGATTGTGATTGATAAGCCGTTTGTGATTGGCGATGTCATTACCGTGGACTCGTTCACCGGCAGTGTTGAACATGTGGGCCTGAAAACCACGCGCCTGCGCAGCAGCACGGGTGAGCAAATCATTATCTCCAACAGTGACCTGCTGAAAACACGCATCCGTAATTTCAAGCGCATGACCGAACGACGCATGTTGTTCAATTTCGGGGTGGTGTACGAAACTTCTCCCGCGCTACTGGCAGCCATTCCCGCGCTACTGCGGGACATTGTGGCGACCGTGCCGCAGGCTCGTTTTGAGCGCGCACATTTCAAAGCGTTTGGTTCATCGGCTCTCGAGTTTGAAGTGGTGTATTGGATGACCAATCCAGACTTCCAGCTCAGCATGGATGCACAGCAGCAGGTGAACTTGGCGTTGCTCGAGCGACTGCAAGAGGCGGGTATTGAGTTGTCTCATTCGGCGGCCGCGCTAGCCCCTGGGGCTTTAAAGCCAGTGTCTCGGTAAGCACTGAAATTCACCGAGGTCTCCTGTAGATACAAAAAAGCCCACGTCCCGAAGGCGTGGGCTTTTTTGTATGAGCGTGACTTAGAAACGAATAGCGATATCGATAAAGTCGCTGGAGTTCGCAAGAGTTCCAACGAGCGTCAGAGGGCTGGTGGTGGCTGAGGTATTGACGCGATACAGCGAGAAGTTACCGCTGGCTGCTGTGCGTGCCATGAGCAGTTGGTTTTCGTTGTTGCGACCGGAGATGTCGAAACCCACAGGGCTGGTACTGTCTAAGGTGATGCCAAGGGTAGAAAGTCGGGTTAATGCGCCTTGCGATGTTGTCGTGGAGAAATCTTGCGTATTCAGTGAACTGCTCGCGCGATCAATCACCAATAGGCTGGTCACGGTACTGGTGCGGAAATTATTGAAGTAAGCAGCGGCTTTCACAACGGGTGCCGGTGTACCTGTGACAGCACTATTCCCACTCACAACACCATCTTCTACGTTAACAACCGCGTTTGAACGATCGGCACCAATTAAACGAAGGCGATTCTGCGTTGAGCCCGTTGTTGGTGTGAGCGGGTTGAAGTCTAAAGTATATTGCGTGGCGCCATTGAGTGGCGTTCCCAGGGTTCTCACGTTGGTAAGTGTCCCATTAGTGGCAACAGAGTAGATTTTGCTGGCATCAGACAAGGCATAGAGCGTGCGGTCGGATTGTCTGAAGTCAATGCCAATAACCTTTTCGCCCATTGCCAAGCCGCTAAGGTCTGCGGCATTACTGACATCGTTTGGCTGATTGGCGCGGAAAGTGTGAATTTTATTGCTACTGGTGAGTGCGGTGACTGTTGGGTTGGCCGTGGTAATGAAGGTAAACGCCTTGTACTTAATGCTGCCGGTCAGTCTGGGCGGTGCGGCGAAAAATGTAGCTGCGTTAGCGGCGCCGCTGACACCTGGATTGATGTTGTAGAACTGCTGTGCGCCACCCACGGTGAGTAAAGCAAGTCCGGCGTTATTCACGGGGTTAATGTCATAGCCATCGATGCTGTCGACGTTCGTGCTGCCTAACAGACTCTTTGGGTCAGACTGAGTTCCGTCGTTAGGTGGGTTCTGAAGGTTAACGCGGTCATTGGTGGTACTGCTATCCAGCGTAAACAGGCGAGTACCGCGGCCGGTGCTAGTGAAAGTATCTTCATACGCGGCACCGGTAATGGTGTTGCCGGCAGCAATATTTGAATCTGTTGCGGTATCGCCGGTGCTGACATCCACTCGCAAGTTAGCGCCATTGCTGCCAATGACACGCAGTCGATCGACGACTGGGTTGAAGTCAATGGTGTAGCTGGTATCGGTGAGTGCAATTTGGGTTGTAGTGCCATCCGAGACTAGTGTGCTAAGTCGAATAAAGGTGCCGGAATTAGGGTCAATCCGAATAATACGACCTTGAGTGCCCGTTTTTGTGAGGGCGTAGAGTGCTCCTTCCGAGTTCCGATAATCAATATCTTGAATAACTTCATTAGGTTCTAAAGCCTGTGGATTTGGCGTGGCACTGGCCGTTGTTGCACGAGGTATGCCCCGAACACTGCGGGCGAATTCCATGCTGTCCAAATCCACACCCACAATACTGTCGTCGGTGGTGAGTAAATATGCATTCGGAGCGGACACGGGCACGGTAAGCGTGGGCGCATTGCCGCCACAGGCGGCCAGGCCAGCGCTAGCGGCGGTGATCAGCAATACGCGGGGAAACGAAAAAAGATGCATCTAAAGGCTCCGGATTGGGCACAAACTTGCGCATGAGTGTAACGGCATCTTGACCGAAACGCTTAGCGCTTTAACTGGTTGGCATGATGTCGCAGATGATCGGCAATAAAGGTGCTAATAAAGTAGTAGCCGTGGTCGTAGTCGGTGTGCCGCCGCAGCGTTAGGGGTTGGTTGGCCGCTTGGCAGGCCTTTTCGAGGCAGTCTGTATGCAGTTGTGGCAAGAACTGATCGGCTAGGCCTTGGTCAACCAGTAGCGGCGGGCAGCGGTGACCTGCAGCAATGAGAGCTGAAGCATCATGTGCCGACCAGGCGGCAGCATTATCCCCTAAGTAGCCTGTAAAGGCTTTTTGCCCCCATGCGCATTGACTGGGCGCGGCAATGGGTGCGAAGGCGGAAACCGATTGATAGCGTTCAGGGTGTTTGAGTGCCAAGGTGAGGGCACCGTGGCCGCCCATGGAGTGGCCGAAGATGCCGACGCGCTCAGCGTCCGCGGGAAAATGACTCAGGATCAGGCTTCGCAGCTCCTCGCTCACATAGGTTTCCATGCGGTAGTGGGTTGACCAAGGGGATACCATAGCATCGAGATAAAAACCTGCGCCCACACCAAAGTCCCAGTTCTCACTTTCACCGGCAATGCCCGCGCCCCGCGGACTGGTATCGCAGGTTACCAGCATGAGGCCGAGCTCAGCGGCCAGGCGCTGGGCGCCGGCCTTGATCATGAAGGTCTCTTCGGTGCAGGTCAGGCCGGCCAAGTAAAACAGCACGGGGACCTTTTCATGGAGGGCTTGCGGTGGTTGGTATACCGAAAAGCGCATGGGTAGGCCAATCACCGCCGAATCATGCTCGTAATAACCTTGCACACCGCCGAAGCAGGCGTGCGTGCTGCGCGTCGTCACGACCACCTTAAAACTCCACCACGGAGCGGATGGACTCGCCGCGCTTCATCAGTGCGAAACCTTCGTTGATGTCTTCGAGCTTGAGCTTGTGGGTGATCAGCGAGTCGATGTTGATCTTGCCTTCCATGTACCAGTCCACGATTTTCGGCACATCGGTGCGGCCGCGCGCGCCGCCGAAGGCTGAGCCTTCCCACTTGCGCCCGGTGACGAGCTGGAACGGCCGCGTGCTGATCTCGGCACCGGCTTCCGCGACGCCGATGATGATGCTGCGGCCCCAACCCTTGTGCGTGCATTCCAGGGCATCGCGCATGACCTGGGTGTTGCCGATGCACTCGAAGCTGTAGTCGGCGCCACCGTCGGTGAGCTGCACGATGGCATCGACGATGTTGCCGCCGGCCGCGGCGATGTCCTTCGGATTGAGGAAGTGGGTCATGCCGAACTCGCGTGCCATCTTCTCGCGTTCGGGGTTGAGGTCGACGCCGATGATCTTGCCGGCGCCGACCATCTTCGCGCCCTGAATGACATTGAGGCCGATGCCGCCGAGACCGAACACGACGACATTTGCACCCGCTTCGACTTTGGCGGTGAACAGCACGGCACCGATGCCGGTGGTGACGCCGCAGCCGATGTAGCAGACCTTGTCGAAAGGGGCATCTTCACGAATCTTCGCGAGCGCGATTTCCGGCACCACAATGTAGTTTGAGAAAGTGGACGTGCCCATGTAGTGGAACAGGTCCTGGCCATTCAGCGAGAAGCGCGAGGTGGCATCGGGCATGAGGCCGCGACCTTGCGTGCTGCGTATGGCCTGGCAGAGGTTGGTCTTCTGCGACAGGCAGAACTTGCATTCGCGGCATTCCGGCGTGTACAGCGGAATGACATGGTCGCCCTTGCGCAGCGACTTCACGCCGGGGCCTACATCGACCACCACGCCGGCACCCTCATGGCCGAGGATGGCCGGGAACAAGCCTTCGGGATCGGCACCGCTGAGCGTGTAGTAGTCGGTGTGGCAGATGCCGGTGGCGCGAATTTCGACCAGCACTTCACCCGCTTTTGGGCCAGCGAGGTCGACAGTTTCAATGGTCAGCGGCTGACCGGCTTTCCAGGCTACGGCGGCACGGGTTTTCATGGGGTGTGCTCCAAGGGCAGGTGTACAACGAATTAAAATATTGGCTACAAAGTAGCAAGTTCAGTGTTGTGATGTCACTTAGTCAAAATGCAGAAGCCCGCCATTTGGCGGGCTTCTGCATGAATAACGGGCTGAATTAGGGGGTGACGCCTAATCCTGGGATTTCTAGTTCCCCCGTGTTTCCGCTCGCTAGACCCTGAAGTGTTGTAGCGATTTGCTGCAATTGCTCTGCCGAGGGCAGGCGGGGTGGGAGAGTAACCGTGGGCAGTGTGCCCGCGAGTGCATAATCATAGGCTCTGACGCTATCAGTCCCAGCGACACGCTCATCGCCAAAGACATATTTCCCTTTCGGAACATCATAGTAAAAGCTTGCAGGACTGGATTTAAGCGCAGCGGCTGCACCATTTAGCTCGGCAGGTAAGCCCGGAATACGTCCAGTGAGGTCGTCCACAGAGCGACCCAGTGTTTCCGTGCCGAAATTGTGCCAGCGAACGGCCATGATGTTGATTTTACCCGTGCGAATTTCATTAACACGGTAGCCAGCGGTTGGACCAAAGCGAGTATCGAGCAGCTTATCGGTGCCAAATTGATTGTCGTTGATGGATCCATTGGCTGAGCCAGGAAGCGGTAAAGGGCTGGTGCCGCCACTGACGCGACGAAGATCTAAGCCTTCTTTGGTGAGTGCACTCAGTGCTGGGTTGATTAATGATGTCACCAGTGTGTCGGTTAGTGCCCCTTGGCTGACTTGTGCACCATAGAAGTTGACCGCAGGCGCTTGTGTGGAAAGGTCCGCTAAGCCAGTGCCGGGCACCAAGGGCTCAAAGCCGGGAATGCGAGCAAAGGGGCTGGCGGCGATGAGTTCTCGAGGTTTTTGGCTATGCAGGCGGCCCAATGCATCGTAGGCAACTTGAAAGATATCCATCGCAGTTGCACGCGTGGGGAATTGGCCTGCGTTTAGCGGGTAGGCAAAGGTATAGCTGGCATTCTCGGCGATGACTTTGTCATTACTGCGCGTCGTGGGCGTTACCGTGAACTGACTGCAGCGGCGACCTAAGAAGGCTGCTGTAATGGTCTTACAGGTTGTGGTGATATCTAACGTCAGCGACGTGGGGGCATGAATTGCCAGCGTGTCGGTGACACCATGTTGATCTAGCGCGGTTGAAATGAGTAAGTCCAGATCGAGGGTGGTGCTAATGGTGAATTGCTGGCCTACCGCTACATTCGTGGTGAGGAACGGCGTAAAGACTTGGCCCGTCGTCACGCGCTCTGTCCGGGTGCGCGTGTAGGTGTCTAGTGTGCGAATGTTATGTGGAATGACCCAAGGTGCAAGGTCAGGCACGCCATAGCTTGCCACTAAATAGGCGGCCGTGGTCGCTAAGCCATACGTTTGAAAAAGGGTTTGTAGCGAGGGTGTTTGGTTGCCCGGCTGCAGAGGAGTCGGCAGTGCAGGTGCGGCTGGCAATTGCTCGGTAGGCAGGCCTGCCCGATTAACAGCCGTCATCAAGAACTCACTCAGCTGCTCACCCAACGCGATCATTTCGGGAGTTTGGGGCTCACCTTCCTGTGGACCAAACTCGGTAATGAAACGAATGACCTCGAGCAGAATCTCATCGGGCATTTTTTGACCCATGGCAATCGCCGTTAACGTGGCGGCCACTTCAGTGGGGTCTAGTTGGCTAGGTACTTCAAAGGGTGACTCGCCGGAGTCTGGCAGCGTCGGTAAGGTGTTTGGCAGCCCCGGATTTGTTGGCGCAGGTTTAGCGCCGGTTAGCAGGGAGAAAAGATTTGTCACGCCTGAAAGGGGCGAATTTGCATTCGGGGGTGTCAGGCCGGGTAAAGTGAAATTGCTCAAGCTGAAACCAGCGAGCGCAATCCCAGAAAATAAGCTGCTAGCCAGTAAGGTTTTTTTGAAGTTCATAGCAAGGCATCTCTACAGGGAGGATCGGCCTTGGCAGTAAATCATAATGAATATGACAACTCGACTAATGTTGGGTTGTGCCTTGGTTATACGTAGACAAAAACCTACCGTTTGTCGGTTCTGTTGTTTGTTTGTATTTTTTATGTGCACTTGGTTGCGTGAGCTCCCAGCAGCCGTTCTTGGCTAGCACGGGCACGCTCACTCAAATAACTTGCAACGGTTGTGATACGTTTGAGTCGTCGTAAGTCTTCGCTATAAGACATCCAGAACTGCCGTGTGAGTTGTATTTCTGAGGCGAGAACGGGACTAAGCCGAGGATCGTCATCTGCTAGGAAGCAAGGCAAAATAGCCAATGCGCGACTTTGTAGCACCGCCTGATGTTGCGCGAGCACACTGGTGCTACGCAAAGTGCTCACGGCGTTTGGCGCAATTTCATCGAGATAAAGTAGCTGAGCGCTAAAGGCTAAGTCCTGCACATAGTTAACAAACCGGTGGTCGTTTAAGTCTGCGCGACTGTGAATGGGGGAGTGGTTAGCTAGGTACTCTGGTGTGGCGTATAGCCCTAGCTGGTAGTCGCACAGTTTGCTGGTGATGTAAGGGCCGCGCGCCGGACGCTCCAAAGTGATGGCAATGTCTGCTTCGCGTCGCGACAAGCTGACAAAGTGAGGAACGGGGAGCACATCAATCGAGATGTTGGGGTAGCGATCTTGAAAACTGACCATCTCCGGGATCACGAAATACGTGCCAAAAGCCTCCGTGCAACCAATGCGAACATGTCCCGCCAAGGCGCTACCGGTGCCGGATACCGCTTCACCCGCCGCCTGCATCGCGCCTTCCATGGTTTCGGCGTGACTGACTAATTGCTGGCCGTCTTGCGTGAGGGTAAAGCCCGTGCTGCGCGACTTGTCGAAGAGCAACGCGCCCATCGCTTCTTCCAGCGCACGGATGCGTCTTGCCACGGTGGTGTAGTCAACGCTGAGGCGCTTGGCGGCGGCGCTGGCAGTGCCCGTGCGAACGACCTCGAGAAAAATGCGAAGGTCGTCCCAGTTCAGTTGCTTTATGTTTTTTTGCATATCAAATATGGATCAATGCGGGTTCATATTGCATTTTAACCTATATATGCTCAGCTCCATCCTATTTTCAAGGCAGACCCTCATGACCTCTATTCCTACCGTCAAGCTGCTTATCAACGGCGAGTTTGTTGAGTCCAAGACCACGCAATGGCGCGATGTCGTTAATCCAGCTACGCAGCAGGTGTTGGCGAGGGTGCCACTGGCCACGCCGGAAGAGCTGGCATTAGCTGTGGCCTCGGCGAAAGCGGCTTTTAAAAGCTGGCGCAAAACGCCCATCGGCGCGCGTGCGCGTATTTTCTTGAAGTATCAGCAGCTGATCCGGGAAAACATGTCCGAAGTGGCGGCCATCCTCACCGCCGAGCAGGGCAAGACCCTGGCCGATGCTGAAGGTGACATCTTCCGTGGCCTTGAGGTGGTTGAGCATGCGGCCAATATTGGCAGCCTGCAGATGGGTGAAATGGCCAATAACGTCGCGAATGGCGTGGACACCTATACGCTGCAACAACCACTGGGCGTTTGCGCCGGCATCACGCCGTTCAACTTCCCGGCCATGATTCCGCTGTGGATGTTCCCGATGGCGATTGCTTGTGGCAACACCTTCGTGCTCAAGCCATCCGAGCAGGACCCGATGAGCACCATGCGCCTGGTCGAGTTAGCCGTTGAGGCGGGTATCCCGGCGGGCGTGCTCAATGTGGTGCATGGTGCCGAGGACATTGTGAATGGCCTTTGCGATCACCCGGATATCAAGGCGATTTCCTTTGTTGGCTCAACCCGTGTGGGCACACATGTGTACAACCGTGCCACGCTGGCCGGCAAACGTGCCCAGTGCATGATGGGTGCTAAAAATCACGTCGTGGTGCTGCCGGATGCACCCAAAGAGCAAACGCTAAACGCCTTGGTAGGGGCGGGTTTTGGCGCTGCTGGTCAACGCTGCATGGCGTCGTCGGTGGTGGTGCTGGTCGGTGAAGCGCGTGAGTGGATTGATGAGATTGCTCAGCGTGCGACCACGCTTAAAGTAGGTGCTGGCCATGACAAGGGCGTAGAGATTGGTCCGGTTATTTCCTGTGCTGCACTGTCGCGAATTGAAAGCCTGATTGCTACTGGCGTTGAAGATGGCGCGCGCCTCGTACTCGATGGCCGCCAACCTGCGGTGCCGGGTTTTGAATCGGGCAACTTTATTGGCCCGACATTGTTTGCTGGTGTGAAGCCAGGCATGCGTATTTACGATCAAGAAATCTTCGGGCCGGTGCTGTGCGTGGTTGAGGTTGATACGCTCGACGATGCCATTGCCCTGATCAACGCCAATCCCAACGGTAACGGCACTGGCATTTTTACCCGCTCCGGCGGCGCTGCTCGTCATTTCCAAGAAGAAATTGATGTGGGTCAGGTCGGCATTAACGTGCCTATTCCGGTGCCGGTACCGCTGTTCTCCTTTACCGGCTCGCGTGGCTCCAAGCTCGGTGACCTTGGTCCCTACGGCAAGCAGGTCGTGCTTTTTTATACCCAGACGAAAACCATCACCACGCGCTGGTTTGATGAAGATGCGGTGAGCACCGTTAATACCACCATCAGTCTGCGCTGATAGGCGTATTTGAACGAGAGGGTTTGCGACTGTGAACTTTGACCTGAACGACGACCAGCTCGCTTTCCAGCAGCTGGCCCGCGATTTCGCTGCGCGTGAGCTGGCACCTCACGCGGCACGCTGGGACGCTGAAGCGCATTTTCCCATTGAGGTGTTTCGCCAGGGCGGCGAACTCGGTTTCTGCGGTCTGTACTCACCGCCAGAGCAGGGTGGCCTCGGGCTGACGCGACTGGATTCAGCCATCGTGTTTGAGGAGTTGGCGGCAGCAGACCCGTCCACAGCAGCCTTCTTCACCATCCATAACATGGCGACGTGGATGCTCTGCGGCTGGGGCCAAGCGGACTTGAAAGCCCACTGGGGGCCGTTGCTAACCTCGGGCTCAAAACTGGCGTCGTACTGTCTGACCGAGCCCGATGCGGGGTCAGACGCCGCCAACCTGAAAACCATCGCTCGCCGTGAAGGTGATGATTATGTGCTGAAGGGCTCGAAAGCCTTTATCTCCGGCGCGGGCAGTACCGACATGCTGGTGGTGATGGCGCGTACGGGCGTGGCAGGCGCTAAAGGCATTAGCGCCTTTGCCGTGCCTGCCGATCTGCCGGGCATTCGCTACGGTAAGAAGGAAGACAAGATGGGCTGGAACAGTCAGCCCACGCGCGCCATCTTTTTTGATGAGGTGCGAGTGCCGGCGGCGAATCGCTTGGGCGAAGAGGGCGAAGGCTTTCGCATCGCCATGAAGGGGCTGGACGGCGGGCGCATCAACATCGCCACCTGTTCCGTCGGTGCCGCGCAAGGTGCGTTTAATGCGGCGCAACGCTATCTCGGCGAGCGTCAGCAGTTCGGTAAAAAGCTGGCGGACTTTCAGGCCCTGCAATTTCGTCTCGCGGACATGGCCACCGAGTTGGTGGCGGCGCGGCAGATGATTCGCTTGGCCGCGAGCAAGCTCGATGCCGGTGCAGCAGATGCCACAACGTATTGCGCCATGGCCAAGCGCTTCGCCACCGATGCTGGCTTTCAGATTTGTAATGAGGCGCTTCAACTTCATGGCGGCTATGGCTATCTGCGCGACTACCCGCTGGAGCGCTTGCTGCGTGATGCCCGTGTGCATCAAATTTTGGAAGGCACGAACGAAATCATGCGCGTCATCATTGCGCGCCGCATGCTCGAAGCGGATGCCCCCGACAGCATTCGCTGATCGCTCGCTACGCGGTCGTTGAATTAACAGAATTTGGAATAGGAAGCAGACATGACAACCACTATCGCTTTTATCGGTCTCGGCAACATGGGCGGCCCGATGGCCGTAAACCTGCATAAGGCCGGCTTCAAGGTCACGGCTGTCGATTTGTCGGCCGATGCGAGAGCCAGGGTGGCCGCTGAGGGTGTGTCTGTTGCCGCGACAACGAGTGATGCCTTAGTCGGTGCTCAGGTTGTTATTTCCATGTTGCCCGCGAGTCGCCATGTGGAAGGGCTTTACCTTGGTGATGGCGCGGCCAATGCTGGCCTGCTGGCGAGCCTGCCCGCGGGCACGCGCATCATCGACTGCAGCACCATTGCACCCGCGAGTGCGCGCAAGGTTGCGGCAGCGGCGCAGGCCCGTGGACTGTCCATGATTGATGCGCCGGTATCGGGTGGCACGGCCGGTGCCGCTGCTGGCACGCTGACCTTCATGGTGGGTGGTGAAGCAGATAGTGTTGCCGCTGCTCAGCCCTTATTGCAGGCCATGGGTAAAAACATCTTCCATGCCGGCGATAGCGGTGCCGGTCAGGTCGCCAAGGTTTGCAACAATATGCTGCTGGCCATCCACATGATCGGCTCGGCGGAGGCGCTGACGCTGGGCGTGAACAACGGGCTAGATCCAGCGGTGTTGTCGGAAATTATGAAGCAGAGTTCGGGTGGCAACTGGTCGCTGGAGAAATACAACCCGATGCCGGGTGTGATGGCAGGCGTACCGGCATCGCGGGATTACAGCGGCGGTTTTGGTACGGATCTGATGCTGAAAGACTTGGGTCTGGCCGAAGAGGCTGCGCTGGCCAGTGCCTCGGCCATTCCGTTGGGTGGTTTAGCGCGTAACCTGTATGCCGCACACAGCGCCAGCGGTGCCGGTGCGCTGGACTTCTCCAGCATCATCCGGCTCTTGCAGAAGAAGCCTGCGTAAGGGCAGCGCTCAACTGTTTGTGCGGCGGGGCAGCGTTACTCCGCGTTGTCCGAGCACTCTGCGGCTGAGGCATCGATTTTGCAGCGTACTTTCTTCAGTAGCTTCATCATCTTCACGTCGTAAGTGCCATCCTTCGTGAGGATCAGTCGTGATTCACGCATCATGACCACGTAGCGGGCTTTGTCGTTTGCGCTCAATTCCATCCAGTAGTTTGCCGGAATCGTATCTTCAGACTGCTTAGCGATGAGCTCGGCGCGATCGAGCTGTGTGAGTGAATAGGCACGAGCCTTGGCGCCGAAATCAGCGGGCCACTTGTCCTTGCGGATAATCATCATGCCGGTCATTTGAATCAGCGGAAAGCGATACACCGCGCCGGTGGTGCCAAGCCCTTTGTAGAGCTCAAATGGCTTATAGGCGATGGCCGGTGCCGCAATGATATCGACCTGCCCGTTGTTGAATTTTGGGGCAAAGCTGGTGATGTCAGACGCCACGGGTTGCAGACCCATTTGCTGAGCCATTTTGGCTTGTGACTTGTCAAAGTCGAGCACGGCAATTTTTTTGCCGGCGGCCTTCTCAATGGAATTGATGTTGCGGTCGCGGACCATGATGTAGGCCCCGCCCAAGGGAGCGACACCGATCACTTCGTATTGCCCCGAGGTCATTGCGGGGGTCATTTGTGGACTGGCAATCGCTTGCAGGGCAATGCGCAAATGCTTGTAGGTAGGCACCGCGCCAATCGAATCTAAGCTACCCACAAAATGATTGAACTGACGCCCACGCAATGTCGTGACCGCAATGCCATCACATTGACCGGCTTTGAAGTCTTCAGTAACGACGCGCTCGTCCGTATAGGCTTTTAACGTGAGCGGAATTTTCCATTGCTTGGCAACCAAGGCGAAGTCTTTAGCAATTTCAAATGCAGGCCCTTGAGCGCCCAAGGGATCAAATACGCAGTACAGGCCTGCCATCGAGTTGCTACTGATGGCCAAAAGAGCCGACGCGGCGAGTGTTTTTATTTTCATCTAATTCATCCCAGAATTTAGGTGCAGTTAAACAAACTGCTAGGTCTTATTGTGTTGGCGATTGTAGGATGATTTCAGTGAGATGACCTTAGCGATGTGCAGAAATTAAGCAGTCATTTGGGGTCAAAAATCGGTGACCGTTGAATTAGTAGACAATTGCCGAAAATTCAAACAAAACTTGGAATCCCTTGTGCTTACTGGCATACAGGCGGTTCACGGCAGCTTTCCCACGAACTTGTCCACAGCAGTCGGGGATAAGTTTTTCAAATCAGGATGATTGACGGAATAGGTGGTACATGGCTCGATTAACCCGTGCTGAGCAACTGGCGCAGCAAGCTTTTGGCGACTTTAAGGCGCCATCAGCAAAGAAATTACATCGCCTGATGGCGCCCATGCGAGCGTGGTTTAGCCCACAATTTTATGGCTTAGACAGCTTGGACCTAAAGCGTCCGGCCTTGTTTGTAGGCAATCATGCGCTTTTTAGCATTGATGCTGGTCTCATGCTGGATCACCTCTACACGCATTACGGCGTGCTGCCGCGTTCACTGGGCGATCACCTACATTTTCGAATTCCCGGCTGGGGCCAGGCCGTGACAGATTACGGCGGGGTAGAGGGCACACCCGAGAACTGCAGTGAACTAATGCGGCGTGGCGAATCCATACTGGTCTTTCCCGGCGGCGCGCGTGAAGTGAATCGCCGTAAATCCGACCGATATGAAGTGATTTGGAAACAACGCACAGGCTTTGCACGTCTCGCTATCCAGCATGGCTACGACATTATTCCGTTTGCGTCCGTGGGCGCTAACGAGAGCTACGAGATTGTTCTTGATGCCGATGATGTGCGCAGCTCAACGCTTTGGCAGTGGCTGGATCGTGGCGGCCGATTGAACAAATTAGTGCGCGATGGTGATCTGCTTTCGCCGGTGGTAAAGGGCATTGGCCCGACCCTGTTACCTCGCCCACAACCCTTTTACTTTGCCTTTGGCGAACGCATTTCGACTGCGCCTTGGCAAACCGAGGCGGTGGATCAGTCCAGTCTGTGGGCTGTGCGCGATCAGACCGAACGTGCCATTCATAGTTTGATGGCTCAGCTGCAAGTGCAGCGCCAAATAGACCAACCTAAATGGCCGGCTTGGCGACGCTGGTTGGCGCCATTACAAGACTGAGCGGCAGGCATTAAGAGGAGTACTTATGGACCTACCATCACTACAAGGTCAGGTCAGCGCCGAGGAATGGCAGCTGCGGTGTGATCTGGCTGCCTGCTATCGCTTAGTGGCTGCCTATGGCTGGAGCGATTTGGTATTCACGCATATTTCGGTGCGACTGCCGGGACCGGATCATCATTTTCTCATCAATCCCTATGGCCTGATGTTTGACGAAATCACGGCGTCCTCGTTGATCAAAGTCGATCAGTACTGCAACAAGCTCAGCGAGTCGTCGTTTCCGGTCAATCCGGCCGGGTTTGTTATTCATAGTGCGGTACATGAGGCGCGTGAAGATGTGCAGTGTGTACTGCACACGCATACGCGTGCCGGTGTGGCGGTGAGTGCGCAGAAGGCGGGCGTGCTGCCGATCTCGCAGCAATCGACCTTTGTGCTGGCGTCGCTGGCCTATCACGATTACGAAGGGGTGGCGTTTCGGCCGGATGAGAAGCCGCGCCTGCAGGCGGATCTCGGTGCCGCGAATTTCCTCATGCTGCGCAACCACGGTCTGCTGACCTGCGGCGCCAGCATTGCGGATGCGTTTCTCAATATGTATGTGTTCGAGAGCACTTGCCAGATTCAGCTCGCGGCACAAGCCGGCGGCGAGCTGATTTCGGTGGACCCGCGCATCGTTGCTGGTGTTGCCGAAGCTATGCGCGTACAGACCGGCGGCATGGGCGGTGCCTTTGCCTGGCCGGCGCTGCTGCGCAAGGTCGAGAAGCTAGATCCGGGCTATCGCAGCTGAAAAAGCCAGTGACGAGGAGGCTAATTAGCGTTCCTCGGTCTCCCAGGTGCGCACCGGTTTGTGACCGGGGCGTTGCCAGTCCGGCGGCATGATCAGGTGCTTCAGGCGTTGACCCAACGGGCCGGGCGAGAAGACATCGCGCAGCATATCCACCATTTCGTGCACATTCAGCACCAAGAAATTATAGGAGCGAATCTGCTGAGTGATGCCGTACTCGACCTTGGCCTTTTCCTCGGCGTAAGTGCCGAACATCCGATCGAAAATGATCAGCACGCCACCGTAGTTCTTGTCGATGTATTCCGGGTTGCGACCGTGGTGAACGCGATGGTTGGACGGCGTATCAAAGAGGTATTCGTACCACTTCGGGAAGCGTCCGACGGATTCTGTGTGCACGAAATACTGGTAGGCCAAGTCAACGGCTAAGCAGAACATGACCACGGCTGGCGGCACGCCGAGCCAGACCAGCGGTAGGTAAAACACGAAGCTACCCACAAAAGCGTTTAGCAGGCTCTGCCGCATGGCATTGGTAAAGTTCATGGTCTCGCCACTGTGATGCGGCACATGCGCTGTCCAGAACCAACGCACGCGGTGCGAGGTGCGATGGAACCAGTAGTAGCTGAATTCTACCGCCACGAAAATCGGCAGGATGGTCCAGCCATTGACCGGGATGTCGAACAGGCGGTGGTTAAACACCCAGGCGAAAATGCCCCCTGTGAGCAGTAGCCACATCACACCCTCAAAGACTTGGTAGCTGGCACCGAGTGATAAGTTGGCGATGATTTCTTTGGGGGGAAAGCTGGCGTGATGGCCGCGCTGCTTTTGCACCACAAACTCAATCATAAAGGCGAGCAGAAATAGGGGCGTCATGCCGATCAGGAAGACCTGCTTCCAATCCACATCCTGGCCAAAAATACTGTGTAAAAACGGCATGAGGGGTTGCAGTAGTTCCGTCATGAGAAGTCTCCTTTAAGCGGCTTTTGAAAGGCGGTTAAACAACACCCAAGAGAGGAGGGTAGTGATACTTTCGAGCACGATCAGCCCCTGTATAAACGCATTCGGTTGGCCATCAATTGCCACACTAATGAGGCGACCCGTGACCAGGCCGCCGACAATGAGCGCTTGCGCCAGTAAGGCTGGGCGCAGATAGGTTTTGCAGCACAAGCCAGCTAGCAGAAACAAACCCATACCGATCTGCAAGCCGCCGTAATTTGCGCGCAATTCGTTCAGTGCACTCACGGTGTTGATGTTGAGCTCGACCGGCGCCATCGCCGCTAAAGGGTCGTAAAATGTGTTGGCGCCAATGAGCAGAAAGCTCAGGCCGCAGAGCAGCAGAAAACCTTGCGTGAATTTTTCCATGATGGTGTGCCTCGTGGTTTTTTGGTTTCTTTTACACGACGCATCATGTCGTCTTTATGGCCAGCTGTCTTGACGCTTTAAGACGCTTTTTGACATAGTCTGCCAAATGCAAAACTCATCTGACGCTTCCGTTTATGTCGCCGCCTCTATCGCGAATTTGCTCGTCTGTTTTCTCGACCAGCGACGTTTGGCGTTACCGGTGTTGCGTGAACGTTTAACTAAATTAGCTCAAGGATCACGCTTTCCCATTACCACTTGGTGGGCCTTGCTGGAAGAGATTGAACAGGCGTGTCCGGATGAGCCGGCACTTGGGTTGCAAATAGGCCGTTGTGCTCAACCGCATCATATTGGCGTGCTCGGCTACCTCGCCATGTACAGCGAAACCCTTGGCCAAGCGCTGTTTCGCTTTAGCCGATTTCAGCCCCTGTTGCATAACCTCGCGCCCTCGTTGATTAGTCAACAAAATGACACGCTCGTGATTGGCTGGGGCAAGGGTGAGCGTGAGTCCACCCTGCTTTCAGATGATGTCGTCTCTGCGGGTCTGTGTGGTTTTGCCCGCCAGCTCACCGGCCGCAGTGATGTCCGCCTGACGGCGGTATACAGTCCGCACCCGCCGCCTGCCGACCCATCGCCTTACACGATTTTTTACGGCTGCCCGGTGGTTTTCAATAGCTCGGTTTCAGCGTTGCATATGCCGCTTGAGGTCATGGGCTTAGCCATCAACAGTCAGGACCCTCACCTGACCGGGCTGCTCGAGCAGCAAGCAGAAGCGATGCTGCAGGCATTGCCCGAACCGGATTCGCTGCTAAAGGAATTGCATCGCCAGATTGTTGCGGTGCTTCAGGATGGCCCACCCGAGGCGCCCATCGTGGCGGCACGCATGGGCTTGTCTGAGCGCTCGCTATACCGCGCATTGCAGGAACGTGGGCTGCGTTACAAGCAGGTGCTGAATACACTGCGTTTCGAGCTGGCCAAAGACTATTTGCGTGACCTGCAACTGTCATTGCCCGAGATTTCATTGCTGTTGGGCTACGCCGAGCAGAGTGTGTTTTCACGGGCGTTCAGGGAGTGGGCAGGGGAGTCGCCGATGCGTTGGCGCAAAACACAATTACTGGGGAACTCACCTTGACGCGTTTGACCATCAAATCCAGCTCACCCGAGGGCCGTATCAAGCGCGGTCGACGACCGCTGCCGATAGCTGCTGAGCCTTCAATTGTCGAGGCTGGTGAGCGCGCGGTTATTGGCCTGATCAATCCGAAAAGCCCGGACAATGTCGGTGCGGTTTTACGGGCGGCAGGTTGCTATGGCGTGGACACGGTGTATTACACCGGCACACGTTTTGAACGTGCCGCGAAGTATCAACTGGATACCAAGCGACGCAGTGACACCATTGCCTTAACCGGCGTGGCGTCGCTCTTGGCGCAACAGCAGTCTGGGCAGACGTTAGTGTGTGTTGAACTGGCTGAAGGCGCGACGCCGTTGCCGGCATTCCAACACCCATCAGATGCGCTGTATGTGTTTGGCCCAGAAGATGGCTCGATAGATCAAGCGCTGATAGATGCCGCCGATGCCGTGGTTTATGTGCCGACCATAGGTTGCATGAATCTGGCGGCGACGGTGAATGTACTGCTCTATGACCGGCTGGCTAAACAGCAAAACGCCATCGACCATCTCGAGCGCGTTCGAACCAGTCGCGATGTGAATAATCGCTTGGTGGTGAAGGCCGATCGTTAGGCAAGTGCCTGCCAGAGGAGATGCACAGCCATTGCGGTGAGCAGCCAGTTCAGGCCTTGCTGAAAGCCGTCCTCGCTGCGACCTGCGAGCCAGCGCTCACCCAGCCAAGTGCCGATTAATCCGCTGGCGATCATGGCCAGCAGCAGTGGCATCCAGGTGCCGAAAGCAAAGCCGAAAAAACCAAAGGCGATGATTTTTAGGCCGTGCTGCAGGCTCATACAGGCCGAAAACGTGGCCATGTGCTGCTGCCGGTCCAGCGTCTGCGTTTTCATCAGCGCGGCGACCAGCGGTCCCGTAGCGCCAACAAACATGCTGATAAAACTGATGCTAATGCCGCCGCCCCAGAGCCCTGCCTGTTGTGTCTTGCCCTTCAAAGTCGGCCACTTCCCCCAGACCGCGTAGAGAATGAACAGAGCCAGTGCCAGGTTAAGGAGGTGTGCGGGGAGTTCGCGGGCAACGCTGCCCCCGGCGAATGCCCCCGCCAGCGCGCCGACCGCGAACGGCCAGACAATCACGGGTCGGATGTGCTCGCGCATGATCCAGGTACGGCCAACATTGGAGCCAATTTGCACCACGCCATGAAGTGGTATGAGCGCTGCCGGTGGCACGAGAAAAGCCATGATGCCGAGCAGCAGCACGCCTCCGCCAATGCCTAGCCCGGCCGTCAGTGCCGAAGTAAAGCCGGCGCTGATGACGAGCAGGATGGCATGGCTGAGTGCTAGGCCATCGGGCAGTGCCAAGAGCGACTGCATGACCTGTTTAGACCGCCCATTCCAAAGTCACATCGCCCTGCGCTGGCAACGCTGCACGCAAAATAGCCAATGTCTCTTTCAGCTCTTCTGGGGTGTAAGGCACGACCGGGTGCTTGCCCCAGATTGGCGCTGGCCAGGCCGGGTCATCGACAAAGCGGGCCACCACATGCCAGTGCAATTGGCTAACCACATTGCCGAGGTTGGCAACATTCATTTTTTCCGCTTGAAGGGCTTCGTCGAGCTGACGACTGACCCAAGACGATTCCCGCAGTAACTGTTGCTGATCGGCTTCGCTGAGTTCGTGGACTTCGCGCAGGTCGGCACGACGAGGAACCAGCACCAGCCACGGGTATTGCGCATCATTCATGAGCAGTACTCGGCAGAGCGGGAAGTCACCGAGATGAAAGGTGTCGGCGGCGAGGCGAGGGTGAAGCTGAAACATGAGCGTGCTCCGAATAGTCCAAAGATCAGGGCGTACAAGTAATATCCTCAGTGTAGCGAGCCTGCATGCAGCTTGCGCCAGCTTTTGTTACCCTTGCGCCAGCTTATTTTAGCGCCCCACATTTCTGCCGAGTCGGATACCTGATGTCGATGCGCCCCGCCAACACCTTGAGTCTTGCCTATGTGCAGCGCCTGCTGGCGGGTGCTGTGCGCCAAGGCTCCTCGCTGGCGGAGCTGTTTAGCCTCTCAGGGCTTGATCCAGCGCTTCTGGAAGACGCCCATGCCAGCATTAGCAGTGCGCAGCTGATACGTCTGATTCAAACCGCTATGCAGCAAATTGGCGATGAGTTTATTGGCTTGGCCAGTACGGGACGCTCCAAGCCCGGCAGCTTTGCCATGATGGCCTATGCGGTCATTAACTGTATTAATTTAGAGAAAGCGATACGGCGCTCGGTGGCGTTCTATGAGCTCTTCGAAACGCCGGTGCAAACGCGCTTCGAGATCGTCAATAACGAAGGCCATGTGTATTTTGAAGTGCGACGAGACTCGGAGTTTTCCGTGACGGTGTATGAGGTCATGGCGTTTGTCTCAGTGAGATTTTGGAGCTGGTTAGTGGGGCGACGGCTAGATCCGCTCGTTATTGAATTTGCTTTCGATGCCCCGCCCAGCTCGCAGGAGTTTGAAAAGCTGTTTCGCTGCCCGGTGAACTACGGCATGGAGGCGAATGTCATTCGCTTTCCCGCAGCTTGGTTGACCTTGCCACTGGCGCAAAACACCCTGTCGTTGTCGCATTTTCTGAAAGACTCGCTGGCGCGCATTATTGGCGGCCAAGCGCGACCAGAACGTTTATCGGATCGTGTGCGTAGTCTGCTGGGGCGGGAGTATGGCAATCAGTTTCCTGAGCTGACGGACATTTGCCAGCGACTCAATCTCACGCCGCAAACCTTGCGTCGTCGTTTAAAGGACGAAGGCACCAGCTATCAAATCATTAAGGATAAAATGCGCGAAGAAGCGGCGCGTTTTTATCTCGCTAAACCCACACTTTCCATTGACGAGATTGCCCTCATGATGGGCTACTCAGAAGCCAGTGCATTTCATCGCGCCTTTAAGCAATGGACAGGTATGACCCCGGCCGCCTGCCGACGCCAGTTATTGGAAACCCCTGAATCATGACCGACACCACCGCACGCCTGTTAATTAACTGCCCGGATGCGCCGGGCATCGTCAGCGCGGTTTCGAGCTTTTTGTATAACCACGGTGCCAACATTACCGATCTCGATCAGCATGCGACCGCTCCCGAAGGCGGCACATATTTCATGCGCTTGGAGTTTCAAACCGGTAATTTGAGCTTAAACCGTGAGTCCTTAGAGCAGGCCTTCCAGACTTCTGTGGCGGCACGCTATGGCATGAAGTGGCACATCAGCTATGCCGCAGAACGCAAAAAAGTCGCGGTGCTGGTATCCAAGCATGACCACGCCATGATGGAGCTGCTCTGGCGTTGGTCGCGTGGCGCCTTGCCCTGCGACATCGTGGCGGTGATCAGTAATCACGAGGACTTACGCACGTCGGTGGAAAGTTTCGGTGTGCCGTTTCATGTCATTCCGGTCACGGCAGCAACCAAGGTCGAGGCGGAAACGCAAATCGAGCAGTTGCTCGGCGGTGTCGATTTGATTGTGTTGGCGCGCTACATGCAAATTCTCAGTGCCGATTTCACCGCACGCTGGCCGCACCGCATTATCAATATTCATCATTCTTTTTTACCGGCTTTTGTGGGTGCTAACCCTTACCAGCAAGCGTATGACAAAGGCGTGAAGCTGATCGGTGCCACCGCGCACTATGTGACGGCAGATCTCGATCAAGGCCCGATCATTGAGCAAGATGTAGAACGTGTGTCGCATCGTGATGAAGTGCCGACCCTGCGTGAAATGGGCCAAGACGTGGAGCGCCAAGTCCTGGCGCGCGCGGTACGCTGGCATCTTGAAGATCGCATTCTGGTGCACGGCAACAAGACCATCGTTTTTGCCTAACGGAAGCAGCCAATGACTTCATTGCCCTCACGCCTGGGTTTATTGCTGTGCTTATACCTGGCTCAAGGCGTTCCTTTTGGCGTGTATACGCAGGCACTGCCGGCCATCATGCGCACCTACGATGCGCCATTGTCGCTGATTAGTATGAGCGGTTTGTTGGCCATTCCGTGGGCTTTGAAGGTGTTCTGGTCACCCTGGGTGGATCGCTATTATTGGCCACGCCTAGGCTATCGCCGGAGCTGGATTCTGCCCATGAACCTGGGCTTGATTGCCGTTTTGGTGGTCATGGCCAGTTTCAATCCTGAGTCTCTGCGCGAGCCCAGTGGCGTTTACACCTTGTTTGCCTTGTTGTTTCTGGTGAACTTGTTTGCGGCCACGCAAGATATTGCCACCGATGGTTTGGCCGTTCGTATCTTGGGTGCTCACGAGCGCGGCCTAGGTAATGGCATTCAGGTCTCGGCGTATCGCGTCGGTATTATCGTGGGCGGCGGCTTGTTGTTGGTGGTATTAGATACTTGGGGCTGGCAATCGGCCTTTGGTGGCCTCATTGCCATCTCTTGTTTATTGTTGTTGCCAGTCTTATTTTTACGCGAACCCACGATTTTGCCGGAGGCCGCTGCGGCCTCGCGTGAGCCCTACAGCTCGGCCTGGCGTAGCTTTTTTCAGCGCCCTGAAATCAAGGGCTGGATTTGGGTGCTGGTGACCTATAAGGCCGCAGAGTCCTTGGGCTCCGCCATGGTCAAGCCCATGATGGTGGATATGGGCATTTCCTTATCGCAAATGGGCCTGCAGGTAAGCATGGTGGGCTCCGTCACGACCATTACCGGAGCGTTGCTGGGCGGCTGGTTAACGGAACGCTGGGGACGGCGTCGGGCCATTGTCGGGTTTGGTTTTCTGCAGGCCTGTACCTTCGCTTGTTACGCCTTGCCAGCCTCAGGTATGGGTGTGTTGGGCCTGTCGCCCACCACTACGGTAGTCACCATTAATGCCGTGGAGCACTTTATGGGCGGTATGGCGATGGCTGCATTGCTTTCGGCGGTCATGGATCGCGCCCGCCAAGCCCATGCCGGTGTGGATTTTACGTTGCAGGTCAGCTTGTTGGCGCTGTTTGGCGGCATGTTTTATTTGCCTGCGGGCTTTCTCGTGGAGCAAATTGGATATGCCCAGCACTTTTTAATTAGCGGACTTGCTGGCATCGCCTTACTTTGGCCTGCCTGGCGATTCACTCGCGAACCAGAACAGCTGCGGTCAGGAGGTTAACGGTGCTAGAGACGCCTTTAGCAAATGAGCCGTGGTTGGATGCGCGCGGGCTGAATTGCCCTGAGCCGGTGATGATGCTGCACAAACGAGTGCGCGAGTTGGCCAGCGGTGAGCACTTATGGATTTGGGCGACCGACCCATCCACCACGCGGGACATCCCGAAGTTTTGCCACTTCCTAGGGCATCACTTGGTGCTCGCCGATGAGCCGGAGCCCGGTTTGTATCGCTATCAGCTGCGTAAGGGCTGAGCGCTAAACGGCAAGTTATCCAAGCGAAAACTCAGTTGGCGATTGAGCAGCCAAGCCGCCACCGCAAGCCCGAGCACTAAGCCGGCCCAATAGCCTTGCGCCCCCCATGCCTGACCCAGCCAATCGGTGCTGCCCGCGATGTAACCAAAAGGAATGCCAACGCCCCAGTAGGCCAGCAAGGTGAGCTGCATCGGGCTGCGTGTATCTTGAATGCCACGCAAGCAACCCGCCGCCCCGACCTGAAGGGCATCGACGATCTGATAGGCCACCGCAAACAACAGCAGCTGAACCGCTAAATCGACAACCGCAGGGTCTGTGCTGTAGAAGCGCACGATGGGCTCTCGCAACAGCAGTAACATCAGTGCGGTGCCACAGGCCATGAGCGTTGTCGTGGTCAGTCCAACGCGACGGGTCAGGCGCAGTGCGGCCAGATTCTGTGCGCCATAATGATGACCGCAGCGAATCGTCAGGGCTAACGCCAGGCTGAGTGGCAGCATGAAAATAACCGAGGTGACCGACAGCGCAATTTGATGGCCAGCCACGGCGATCTCGCCGGTGGGGCTGACTAAGATGGCGACCAGCGCAAACGAGCTGACTTCAAAGAAAATGGCGAGTCCGATTGGAAAGCCCAGCTTGGCGATATGCAAAATTTCATGCACATGTGGTGGTGTCCACACGGTGAGCAAGCGCGTCTTTGAGAAAGCCTTGGTCAGCAACACGTAGGCCAGTAGTACTAAGGTCATCGACCACATCACCACCGCTGTGCCCCAGCCGCAACCTGCACCACCCATGGCGGGCACGGTCCAACCCAAGAAATTGTCGCTGCCGTACATAAAGAAGCGGTTTGCCAACACGTTCAGGCCGAGGCCCAGCAAGCTAATGAGTGTCACTGGTAAGGGCCTGGCCTGAGCTTCGCAGTAGCAACGCAGCACGAAAAAGAAAGCCACCGCCGGCATGCCCCAAGACACGCCGTACAGATAGTCTGCGGTTTCAGCATGCAAATGGTCGGGCATGCCCATCCAGCCCAATAAGGGCGGCGAGGCTTGAATCAGTAGCAGCCCGGTCATGCCCACGAGTGCAGCCAGCCAAAGGGCTTGATGCGTGATGATGGCGATGCGTTCGGGCTGCTCAGCGCCTCTGGCTTCGGCGACTAAGGTGGTGGTGGCTAACAGGGTGCCAGTCGTTAGCAGATACAGCGGCAGCCAAATGCTGGCGCCCAAGGCCACCGCAGCCAGATCCAAGGGAGACAGCTGTCCCGCCATAATGGTGTCTATCAGGCCATAGCCCGCCTGGGCAAACTGACTGATCAGAATAGGGCCGGTTAACGCCGCCAATAGTTTAAGTTCTTGCTGCCATGACACGGTGTGGCGACTCATAAAACGCTCAATGATCCATAGCCTAGGCGGCCCAATTCCTGCGAAATGGCGGCGCTATCGGCGCCAAAATAGCGTTGTCGCAAGAGCCCGCTAAGAACCACTAATCCTGCATCCCAGGTGAACTCACCGGCTAAGAGATGTTGCAGAACGTGGGGAATGCTCATGCGTTCCAAGCTGGCCACTTCGCCATCCTGGTTTTGCGGCTGAAGGTGGGCGGGCAGCCACAGATCATGCACGGCCACGTATTCATCTTGTACGCCTTCAGGGATGCGGCGATGAATATGCAAAAAATGAAAGGGCGCGGGTGGATGCTTGAGCGATAAACCCGCCTCTTCCCAGGCCTCACGCGCTAGGCCTGTGGCGATGCTTTCACCGGCAGACAAGCCGCCACCAACCAGATTGTCGAGCTTATTGGGATCCACGAATTTATGACTGCTGCGACGCGCGACCCACAGCTCAGCACCATTCACCGTGGCTACCCACGCATTGAGATGCACGGAGGGCGTTTGCAGGCCGAAGGTTCGAAACGCGGCGCGCTCTAGGGTTAAAAAGACCTGCCCGTGCCGGGTTAATTGCATGGCTTCATCGCGCCAATTTTGCAGCAGTCCTTGTTGTTTCATGGCCTTTGCATAGGTTTGCAAAAGCGCACTGCGGTGGTCATGGCTGCCATCACTGGACAGCAGCACCTCACGGCCATTAATTCGGACACGCGGGCGATCAAGCGCATAGAGCGCTTCAGCGACCCGAGGCCGGACCCAACCGACTGCCTCGCCATCCAGCACAAGACGCAATTCATTGACGGCCTGAAAGCGCGGCTCTTGTTGTAAGAAAGACATGATCTGTGCCGCGAGAGGTGCCGCCATGGAAAAACCTGCATGTCTGCCGAAACGAGGCCTGCAGTGTAGCAAAGTGAGGTGGCATACTTGCGTTTTCGCCATGAGGTTTGCGTTATGTCGCGCCAACAAATAACGGTCGTTGCCGATGACAACATGCCCGGCGTTGAGGCGTGCTGCGCGCAGATTGCCGGCGTTGACTTCCGGGTTGTGCGTCGCCCCGGTCGCGAGCTAACAGCAGCCGATGTGGCACAGGCAGATTGGTTATTTGTGCGCTCAATAACCCCTGTCACATCGGGCTTGCTGGCGGCTAGCCGCGTGCGCTTTGTGGGTACTGCAACCATTGGTACGGACCACTTGGACATCCCTTGGCTGAATCAGCAGGGTATGGCCTGGTCGGCTGCGCCAGGCTGCAATGCGCGCGCGGTCGCCGAGTGGGTGTTGACCCTGTGCCTGCGTCTTGCACAAGAGCAGCAACAGCATTTGGCGGGCAAGGTCTTGGGGATTGTTGGGCTGGGCCATGTGGGCCGCTGGGTCGCTGACTTGATGTTGCCCCTCGGCCTGCGCGTGATTGCCTATGACCCACTAATAGGCACAGATGCATGGCCCGTGCATGGCCGTGTACAACCGGTGAGTTGGGCTGAGTTATTGGCGACGGCCGATATCTTTACCATCCACACGCCCCTGACGAAAGTTGGTCAATTCCCAACATTTCATCTGTTTGATCAGGCCGCATTGGCGCAAATGAAGCCCAGTGCCTGGTTATTCAATGCGGCGCGCGGCGCAGTCATTGACCACGATGCCTTGCTCCAAGACCTGCAGCAGAACGGCCGCGTGGTGGCGTTAGATGTTTGGGAAGGAGAGCCCCACATTCGACCCGATGTGCTGGCCTTAGTGCGCTACGCCAGTCCCCATATTGCCGGCCATAGTTTAGAAGGCAAATGGCGTGGGACCTGGCAAATTGTGCAGGCGGCTGCAGCGCACGAAGGTTTGACCTTGGCGGGCTCACTGCAGAATGTTCTGCCTACGATCGGAGCCGAGACCCTGACGTGGCCCATGACGGGTGACACAGAGGCCGATTTGCATGCGCTAACGGCGCAACTCGTGGATCAAGCTGGAGATGATGAACGCCTTCGGGCGTCGCTCCATGAAAGTCACCCCAGCACGGCTTTTGATGCGCTGCGTAAACACTATCCGGTTCGACGCGAATTTCCGGCACATCGCTTGCAAACAGTAAGCGATGAAACGTCGCGTAAGTTGCTTATCGCGCTCGGTTTCTGCTGTTAGCATTCGCAAAATTTTCGTGTCCTCTCTGTTGGGAGCCTGAGTCCATGCTGAGCGCATTTGTTATTGGTTATTTGGTGGTATCCATTGCAATTGGCTTGCTGGCCAGCTTGCGTGTCCACAACTCGCGGGATTTCGTATCCGCTGGACGCAGTCTGCCGCTAAGCATAGTGACCGCCACCATGTTTGCCACATGGTTTGGTTCAGAGTCGGTGTTGGGCGCGCCACCCACTTTTTTGCAGGACGGGATTGGCGGCATCGTGGCGGATCCTTTTGGTGCAGCATTCTGTTTGATCTTTGCCGGGATGTTTTTCGCACGAGCGTTGTATCGCCGCAACATGCTCACCATTGGCGATTTCTTCCGGGAAAAGTATGGCCGCGAAGCTGAAGTCATCGCCTCTACCGCCATTATGTTGTCCTATTTGGGCTGGGTATCGGCGCAACTTATTGCACTGGGCGTGGTCTTCAGCAGTCTGAGTCAAGGTGCCATCACCCACGATCAGGGCATCATGATTGGTGCGGCGATTGTGGTTTTCTACACGATGTTCGGCGGCATGTGGTCGGTGGCTATCACTAGCTTCGTGCAAATGCTGGTGATCATTATTTCCCTGTTAATTATTGCTTGGGTAGTGGCAGATAAAGCGGGCGGTGCCATGGTCGTTGTGGAGCATGCGCGAGCGGCGGGGAAGTTTGAGGGCTTTTGGCCGGAGTGGAATTTGCCCGCGGTTCTGGCCTTTGTCGGGGCATTCGTTACCTTGGCGCTAGGGTCAATACCGCAGCAAGATGTATTTCAGCGCATGAACTCTTCGAAAACTGAAGGCATTGCCGTGGCGGGATCTATCCTAGGCGGTGTGGGCTATTTGGTGTTCTGTATGGTGCCCATTTTCCTAACCTATGCCGCCGTGGTGATTGATCCGGATATGGTTAGTCGCGTCATTGCAGTAGATGCGCAACAAGTCCTACCCACCTTTATTCAAACGGATTTGCCGTTAATTATGCAGGTGCTTTTTTTTGGCGCTTTGCTGTCGGCCATCATGTCCACGGCATCAGGCACCTTGCTGGCGCCATCAACCGTGTTTACCGAGAACCTGCTCAAGCCGTTGTTGAAAGAACAAAGCGACCGTCAATTTTTGTGGATGCTGCGCACCGTCGTGGCTGTGTTCGGCGTGTTAATTACGTGGTTTGCCGTACGTTCTGATGCCAGCATTTTTGAGATGGTTGAGAATGCCTACAAGGTGACATTGGTGGCGGCCTTTGTTCCGCTCACAGCAGGTATTTACTGGCGATATGCAAATCGAATCGGGGCATTGTCTTCCATGGTGGCGGGTATCGCCGTATGGCTAAGCTTGGAAGCGTTCGCCCCTGAAGGGATTTGCCCGCCACAGCTGGCGGGCTTATTTGCGGCTATTGTGGCAATGCTGCTGGGTTCGTGGTGGTCGCGCGCTGCAAAATGCTGAGCAAGCGATCCGACTGATTCTCTGCGGGAATCACGCCTTCTTTTGCCAAGATGGCGTGCAGCTTAGGCAGGTTCCAGCACGGCGCGGTTGGCATGAAATGATGCTCTAAGTGATAGTGCTCGTTATGCGGCGCGAACCACAGCTTCTCATACCAGCGTGCATTGGACGTACGGGCATGAAGTAACGGGTTCGTGCTAAGTGGTTCGGCCACAACGGCATGGTCGGCAATTTGGCGAATGCGCATGCAAATCGGCAAAATGAAGATGAATGCGGTCAGCCAAAGCAGGTAGAGCCAGCCATTTCCCAGTGCACTGAGCGTGGCAGCCATGACGACTTGCCAAAGCAGTCCTATGTGTCCGTTATTCTGGATAAAAGCGGCGAGATATCCTGAGACACCATGGGGCGCTGGCTCAACACGCACCACACGACCCGTTAATTCATATCGCCAGTAACCAGCGGCCATGCCCATTAAACCTAGCACGGACTTCAGACCCGTGAGGCCTGACGCATCTCTCCATAGTTTGCGTTTCAGGCTGCTGGGCGCGACGGGATATTGTTCCGTCATGATGAGATCTGGATCGTCTACGGTACCGGCTAGGCGATGATGGGTCATGTGATAGGCACGATAGCCCGGCATGCTCTGCAGGATGGGCTGAGCACACAGATATTCGCCAATAAAATCATTGAGTTTTGCAGACGCAAATAAAGACCGATGGGCTGCTTCGTGTTGCAAGATGGCGAAACCAGCTTGTGCCGCAGCCAGCAGCAATAGGCTGACCACAAAGGTGAGCGGGTGAGGCCAGAGCAGGCTTAACGCAAACGCTAGCAGGATTAAGCTCCAATCTTTGCCAACCTCTAGGCTGCCACGCCAGTTTGACTTGGTATTCAAGGCTGCCCGTTGTTCCGGAGTCAGTTTAAAGTGGGACATTTTATTACTCATAAAAGTTAAATAAGAAAAGTTATGTAATAAACAGGGTCAGTTTAGCGCGAATTAACGCATTTGCAAGCGGTCACTGATTTCAGCCTCTATAATTCGCGCCGATGTCTTTTCAGTGGAGCCTTTCATGTCCCGCCAAGCCCGACTGCATAGCGTGCTGCAGCAAGCGTTTAATCCTGACTTTCTTGTAGTCGAAAATGAGTCCCATAACCATGGTGGCCCAGCCACCGAAAGCCACTACAAGGTCACTTTAGTCTCGGCGGCATTCGTGGGCCTGCGGGCGGTGGCTAGGCATCAGAAGGTTTACGCGCTGACTCAAACGGAGATGGCCCAAGGCCTGCACGCGCTAGCGCTGCATGTGTACACCCCGGAGGAGTGGGCTCAGGTTGGCGCAGCTCCGGCTAGTCCGGCTTGCATGGGGGGCAGTAAACATGACTGAGTCGTCGCAGTTTGTGGTGGCTGCGCTCTATCACTTTGCGCGTTTAGACAATTTCCGTGAAATGCAGTCCCCCTTGCTCGCACTCTGTGAGACGCAAGGGATTCGCGGCACGTTGCTGTTAGCGCAAGAAGGTGTGAACGGCACGATCTCAGGTTCCCGCGCCGGTATCGATGCCGTCTTGGCGTGGTTACGATCAGACCCTCGATTAGCGGCGCTAGAACATAAAGAATCGCTCAGCGACCGACATCCCTTTGTCCGTTTGAAAATTAAGCTGAAAAAGGAAATTGTGACGTTGGGCGTTCCGTTTGTGGATCCCACGGCGGTCGTTGGTACGTACGTTGATCCCGCCGAGTGGAATGCGCTGATCCAAGACCCTGAGGTTATCGTTATTGATACCCGCAACGATTATGAAGTCGCGATTGGTACATTTCAGGGTGCTGTTGACCCGAAAACGCAAACCTTTCGTCAATTCCCGCAATACGTGGCGGAGCAGTTAGATCCGACGAAACACAAAAAGGTCGCGATGTTTTGCACGGGGGGCATTCGTTGCGAAAAAGCATCGAGCTATATGCGCCAGCAAGGTTTTGAGACGGTCTATCACCTTAAAGGCGGCATTCTGAAATACCTCGAGGAAGTGCCAGCCGAAGCCAGTTTGTGGCAGGGCGAGTGTTTTGTTTTTGATGAGCGTGTGGGCGTGACTCATGGCTTAGCCGAGGGTGTAGCCGAGCTTTGCTATGGCTGTCGTCGTGCCATTACGCCTGAAGATAAGCTCGCGCCTGGCTATGAAGAGGGGATTAGTTGCCCGGCGTGTCATGACAGTTTGAGTGAGCAGCAGAAGGCGCGATTTGCCGAGCGTAAACTGCAGAAGAAACTAGCGGCTGAGCGAGCGTCGGGCCTGCGCAAGTGAGGCTTGCTGGCAAGGCCCGGCGTGTTGCGTCGTGTCAGTGCAACGTAGTCGACAACAACTCAGGGGTTAGCGGGCGCGTGGAACAGCAGATACAGCTCGGTGATCAGATCTGGAATCGATGCCGTCATGTCTTTCAGCAGCTTCTTGTCGCGTCGCAGCGTTTGCAGGTCATCGTCTTCGATCAAATCCGACAGCACGACCATGGGCAGGGTCAGATCAGCAATGTCGTCTTCGTTGCCGGCGTACCAGCGGTCTTCATCCAAGAACAGGCCTTCCATGAAACCTACACACCAGTCACTCAGGCTGTTGGGTTCATCCGGATCGGCAATCAGCGGGCAGGGCAGCTCCAAGCGGGAGCCGTGGTAAAGCACGGCATGAATGCTTTTCTGCCAGGCTTCGAGTTGCTGCTTCAGCGCGCTCAATTGGCCGGCATCTATGCTGCTGGCCTCATCTTCGAAAAAGGCGGCAAACGCATCGGTGTCGAGCTTGCCACGCGGGCCCACGGTAATCGCGGTGAGAAAACCGTGAGCACCATGAAAATCCAAGCCGTGTTCATTCGCTTCGCTATCGAGAAAGTCTTCCAACGCATTCAGGGTGCCAGTCGGCAGGGCGTATTGTTCGTGCATGATGTTCTCCAGGACTATGAGGCTGATTGTAGTGCGGCAGCGCAATGGAATGTGAGGTTTCCTACATGAAGTCCCTGCAAAGTGATTTGCTGGCTCAGGCCCGCGAGGTCTTACAGCATGTTTGGGGCTATGACGATTTCCGTAGCCAGCAAGCCGACATTGTGACGCGAGTGGCTAGCGGCGAGGATGCGTTGGTGCTCATGCCGACCGGCGGCGGTAAGTCGTTGTGCTATCAGGTGCCGGCGTTAATGCGCCCAGGCACGGCCATTGTCATATCACCCCTCATTTCGCTGATGCAGGATCAGGTCGCGACGCTATTGCAGCTGGGCGTTCGCGCAGCGTATCTGAGCAGTTCGCTGGACGCTTATGAGGCCAGAGCCATTGAGTCGCAATTGCTCGATGGCAGTCTCGACTTGCTCTATATGGCCCCCGAGCGCTTGGTGACCGCGCGTACGCTAGATATTTTGCAGCGCACACCCATCTCATTATTTGCCATCGACGAAGCCCACTGTGTATCGCAATGGGGGCATGATTTCCGCGCCGACTATCTGGGCCTGTCTGTGCTGGCTGAGCAGTTCCCGCAAGTGCCTCGACTGGCCTTGACCGCAACAGCTGATCTGCGAACGCGCGCCGATATTAAGCGTCTCTTACGACTGGAAAACGCTGAGGTCTATCTCAGCAGCTTTGATCGTCCCAATATTTTTTATCGCATCCTGCCGCGCCTAAATGCCCTAGAGCAGCTCACCGATTTTATTAAGCGTGAACACCCGTCGGATGCCGGGATTGTCTATTGCCTTTCTCGTGCGAAGACCGAAAAAGTCGCCGAGGCCTTGCAGGCGCGCGGCTTTCCGGCGGTGGTTTATCACGCCGGTTTACCGGCCCACGAGCGTGAAGCCAACCAGACCAAATTCCTGCGCGAAGAAGGGGTGATTGTGGTGGCTACCATTGCCTTCGGCATGGGCATCGACAAGCCCAATGTACGCTTTGTGGCGCACTTGGATTTGCCGAAAAGTTTGGAGGCCTACTATCAGGAAACCGGTCGTGCGGGTCGCGATGGTTTGGCTTCAACAGTCTGCCTGTTCTATGGCTTGCAGGATGTGATTAAGCATCAACAAATGCTGGCGCAATCGGAAGGAAGTGAAGAGCACAAGCGCCATGAGCGCCGACGCATAGATGCCATGCTGCAGCTATGCGAGACCACGGATTGCCGTCGCCAGCTCTTATTGCGTTACTTCGATGAGCACATGCCCAAGCCCTGCGGCCACTGCGATATTTGCGCTGAGCCGGTAGCGACTTGGGATGCCACCGAGCCCGCACGGATGGCGTTGTCGGCGGTCTATCGCACCGGCCAGCGCTATGGCGTGGAATATGTGGTGGAGGTGTTAGTCGGGAAACGTAGCGACCGTATTCTGGCGAATCAACATGAGCAGCTCGCCGTGTTTGGTCAAGGCCAAAGCCTAAGCCTTAAAAGTTGGCGCAGCCTGTTCCGACAGCTTCTGGCAAAGGGCTTGTTGCTGGTTGATGGGGAAGGCTTTGGTACCTTAAGGCTTGCGCCCGAATGTCGGCCTCTGCTGAAGGGCGAGGTGAGTTTGGCTTTGCGCCAAGATAAAGACACGCTCACGGCGCAACGTCGCAGTTCGACAGCCAGCCGCGCTAGCCAAACCTTAGACGCGGCCGATCAACCCTTGTGGCTTGGACTTCGCGCCCTGCGCCGTGAGTTAGCCCTAGCGCAAGGTGTGCCACCCTATGTGATTTTCCATGACAGCACGCTCATGGCCATGGTCGAGCATATGCCCCTCAGTCTGAATGAAATGCGCCTCATTGGAGGCATAGGTGACAGCAAGCTCAGTCGCTACGGTGATGACTTCCTTGCAGTGATTCGGCAGCACGTTGATGCCATGGTGTAACCATGAGCTGCCCTGAATATGCCTTGATTCGCAGTGCTCGGCGCACCTTGGCGATTCAAATTCGTCGCGATGGTCTGGTGCAGGTGCGCGCCCCTTTACGCATGCCCACCACGGAAATTCATGCGTTTGTAGTGAGTCGGCAGGCATGGATCAACAAGCATTTAGCGGAAATTGCAGCGCGGCGTTGCGAAGAAACGGAAAACGTGACCGAAGACGTGTGGTGGCATTTGGGCGAGGCGCTACCGCTTCATATACGCAGCGAACTGCAATGGCAGCAATGGCAGCGAGAACAAGCGCTAGAGCTGTTGCCAGCACGTTGTATGGCTATCGCTAAGGCGTTAGGCCCGCGATGGATACCCACTCAGATTAAGCTCAGACGCATGCGCTCTCGCTGGGGTAGTTGCTCTTTGAAGGGCGATATCACCCTTAATACGCTGCTCATGCACATGCCAATGCCGTGCATTGACTATGTGATTTACCACGAGCTTTGTCATTTACATGAGTTTCATCACGGCCCTGCATTTTATGCATTGCAAAGCCATGTGAATCCAGACTGGCCGTCGCAGAAAAAAGCGCTCACGGCCTTCGCGGGCCGTATTAAGCCCCTTTAACGCGCTCTAGCCATTGCTTGACGCGATTGGCGTCACCAATGCGCGTGTACTTACCCCAAGAGTCCATCAGCACAATGACCACGGGTATGTCATGAATACGCGCCATCATGACCAAACAACGGCCCGCCTCATTGATAAAGCCGGTTTTCGATACGCCGATATCCCATTCGGGTTCTTTCACCAAGGTATTGGTGTTTTTGTATTGCAGGAGTCGGCCGCGACTATTCACTTCATATTTGGGAGCAGTCGAGAAGGCTCGAATATCGGCATAGCGATAGGCTGCCTGCACCAGTTTGACCAAGTCACCTGGCGTAGAGATGTTGTCGCCGTTTAGGCCGGTGCCATCAAAAAAGCGTGTGTGCATCATGCCCAGTTTGGCGGCTTTGCGGTTCATCGCGGTGATGGCTGCTTTAGTGCCGCCTGGATAGCTGCGTGCAAGGGAAGCCGCCGCACGGTTTTCCGAGGCCATCAGTGCAATCAGCATCATGTCGGCACGCGTTAGGGTGGTTCCTACGCTAAGCCGAGAGTGGGTATGCCGCAGGGTATCCACATCGTCTTGGGTGATGGTGACAGGGTCGTTCATGTCCAGCCCAGCATCCAGCACCACCATGGCAGTCATTAGCTTGGTGATCGACGCAATCGGCATGGTTTGATTGTAATTTTTGCCATAGAGCACTTCGCCTGTTTTGGCATTGGCGATGAGCGCAGCGCGGGACTGCACATCGAGCGGAATATTCACGCTATTGTGAATTTCAGCCGGAGCTTGGCGTCGCTCTTGCGCGGCTAACTCGGCTGCTGTTAATGCGGCAGCGGCAACCGCAGCAGTCTTAGCCACTTGCTTAGTACGCGATGACTTTTTCTTCGCAGCCAGTCGTTTCTTGGCGGCAGCACGCTTCGCGGCGAGCTTTTTGGCAGCAGCTTTTTTAGCTTTGGTGGTTTGGGCGGATTTAGAGGATGTGGCGGCTTCGGCATTTGGGGAAATGGCGACGGCAGGCATGGCCACGGCTAGCGTGAGTAATAGCGATAAAACAAAGCGGTTGAGCCTACGCAGGGCGAGGCGCAAAGAGATAGAAAACATGGGCGAAAAACCTTTACGAATAATGACCAGATAAGCTGAAAAGTAGGGATATAAAAAAGCCCGCAGCTTATCCAAGAGTTGCTCAGCAGCGTACGACATAGGGCCTCTTTGGTCATGGCCGTTACGACGAATTGCGAGTGATATATTTTTAACACAAGTGCAAGTCGTTAAGATAGCGTGATGCTGGTTGAAAACGTCCGTTTGGTATTGAGAAAAATATGAGCATTCGCGTCGCCTTAGTTGATGATCATGCGCTTATTCGCCTCAGCCTGTCGCATTTGTTGGCAGATGTTCCTGGCATTGAAATTCTTTGGCTGGCAACCTCCGGTGAGGAGGCATTACAGCGCGTAAAAGAAGACGCGCCAGACGTGTTGCTGTTGGATTTAGATATGCCTGGCATGGGCGGGCATGAAGCGGCATTGCGTCTTCTGAAACAGGCCACGGATGTGCGCATTGTTATGCTCAGTGTGACCGATGAAGGCCCTTGGCCAGCGCGACTTTTGCAAGCAGGTGTCACTGGCTATATCAGTAAAGGCGCGGAGCTAGATGAGCTGGTCATGGCCATTCGCCGTGCCGCTATCGGCAAGCGCTATATCAGTCCCCATCTGGCGCAGCAACTGGCCTTACAACCCTATGTGCCAAATCAGGCAGAGAACCCCTTCGATCAGTTGTCGGAGCGCGAGATGCAGGTGCTGTCGGCACTGAGCAGTGGGAAGCGCGTTCAGGATATAGCGGAACAACTGTGCCTTAGCCCCAAAACCATCAGTACTTATCGCGTGCGCTTGTTGCAAAAAGTGGGGGTCGATAACGATATGGCGTTGGCGCGATTGGCGCTTCAGTTTGGCGTGATGTTGTGAGTGATCTTGACGTATCCATCCTGCCACCTCGTGGCGATGACGATATTCGCTTAACGCAATTAAAAGAGATTATTCGTACGCTGCCGGTGAAGCCCGGTATTTATCGCATGTTGGCTGAGGATGGCGGCGTACTCTATGTCGGCAAAGCCAAAAGCCTGAAGTCGCGTGTCAGCTCGTATTTTTTGAAGCAGGTCTCAAGTCCAAAAACACAGGCCTTGGTTGCGCGCATTCATCATCTTGAAGTGACCATTACAGCATCAGAAACCGAAGCCTTGCTACTTGAGCAGACGCTCATTAAATCGCTGAAGCCGCCGTACAACATCTTGTTGCGCGACGACAAAAGCTATCCCTATGTGTTTATTTCCGAAGGCGATACATGGCCGCGTATCGCTTTTCATCGCGGCACGCGCTCGCAAGCCGGCCGTTATTTCGGGCCATTTCCCAGTTCAACGGCAGTTAGAGACAGTCTGAATTTGTTGCAAAAGCTGTTTCAAGTGCGCCAGTGCGACGACAGTACCTTCCGCAACCGCGAACGACCCTGTTTGCAATACCAAATCCAGCGCTGTCGTGCGCCCTGCGTGGGCTATGTCAGTGCGGAAGACTATCGCAGTGATGTCACCAACACGCGGCGTTTTCTTGAGGGTCGCAACGAAGAAGTGACCGAAGACCTGATTGCGCGCATGAGTATGGCGTCGGAGGCGATGGCCTTTGAGCAGGCGGCGGTCTATCGCGATCAGCTCACCGCTCTGCGCCGGGTGCAAGAGCAGCAATTCGTGCTTAAGGATGTGGGCTCTGTCGATGTTTTTGCCGTGGCAGCTCAGCCGGGTGGCGTGTGTGTGCAGGTCCTGTTTGTACGTGAGGGACGCGTGCTCGGTACCAAGGCGTATCAACCCGCAGTGTTTGGTGAAACGGCACCGGCCGACATTCTCGAGGAATTTTTGCCTTCGTTCTATTTGCAGGGGGCTTTGTCTGAGGGGGGCGGTCGCGATTTGCCGCGCGAGATCATCACGTCGGTGGAGCTGCCCGGCGCTGAGGTCTTGGCCGATGCCATCCGGATGCAATACGGCCGCGATGTGGAGATTAAGTCACGGGTACGCGAGGCACGAGCGGCGTGGGTTGAGATGGCGCAGCGCAATGCCGACGCTGGATTAATGTCCGGTTTGGCCAATCGCAGCCACATCGCGAAACGCTTTGCAGCGCTTCAATCGCTGCTAGAGCGTGAAGCGCCGATCACACGCATGGAATGCTTCGACATTAGTCACACCATGGGCGAAGCCACGGTGGCGTCTTGCGTGGTATTTGATGGCCAAGGCCCGAAAAAGAGCGATTACCGTCGCTTTAATATCGAAGACATCACCCCCGGAGATGATTATGCCGCGATGCACCAAGCACTGACTCGACGTTACAGTCGATTGGTTAAGGGAGAGGGCAGCCTGCCCGATATTCTCTTTATTGACGGGGGCAAAGGCCAGCTCACGCAGGCCATTGAGGTGCTCGACACCTTAGGTATCAGCATGGGTGTTAGCGGTGTGCAACTCATTGGTATTGCCAAAGGGGAGGGGCGCAAACCCGGACTGGAGACGTTGCACTTTCCTGATGGCGATACGATATCGCTCAATGCCGACTCGCCGGCGCTACATCTGATTCAGCAAATTCGTGACGAGGCCCATCGATTCGCCATTACTGGCCACCGTCAGCGCCGAGATAAAGCGCGTAAAACGTCAACATTGGAAAGCATTGAAGGTGTGGGGCCTGCTCGCCGAAAAGCCTTAATTCAGCATTTTGGCGGCTTACAGGAAGTGCAGCGGGCGAGCGCACGCGATATCGCCAAGGTAGCTGGGATTAGCGAGTCTTTGGCACAGACGATCTATGCTGCCTTGCACAGTCATTAAAGTTACGGGATAGTCGCTTACTCACTACCCGAGGAGACGGTGTTGTCTGCACGTCCACTGTGGAACATTCCCAATATTTTAACTGTCTCGCGAGTGGCGTTGATCCCCGTCTTGCTCATCGTGGCCTATGCCCCAATTGCCTATCGCAATGAAATTGTTGCGTTTATTTTTGCGTTTGCGGCGATTACCGACTGGCTGGATGGCTATTTAGCCCGCATGTGGAATCAAGGCTCCGCGTTTGGCCGCTTTCTGGATCCGGTGGCCGACAAACTCATGGTCGCGGCTGCACTGATTTTGTTAGTGGAATGGAACCCTCATGTTTTTATGGTGGTGCCCGCGATTGTCATTATTTCGCGTGAGATCACCATTTCAGCCTTACGCGAATGGATGGCGGAAATTGGCCATCGGGCACAAGTGGCCGTCAGCCAAATTGGCAAATGGAAAACGGCCGCACAAATGGTGGCGATTACTGGCCTGCTTTGGAATGAACCTCATCTCATGGGCTTGGCGTGGGGTCTGCTGTATGTGTCGGTGGTTTTAACCTTGTGGTCGATGTGTATTTACTTGGCCGCCGCCTGGCCCTCCTTACGACAAGCCGATTAAGTGCGCAGCTTTGGCGTAAATTTGTGCAGTTAGCACGCATAGCAGCGACCTGTGCTTGACACACGGTGTTGGCAACCTACAATGCGCCCCTGTCTCGTTAGCTCACTGCCAATGAGACGGCTGCCAAAGCAGTAAGCGGGAATAGCTCAGTTGGTAGAGCACGACCTTGCCAAGGTCGGGGTCGCGAGTTCGAGTCTCGTTTCCCGCTCCAATTATCCGAAACGCCGACCATTGTGTCGGCGTTTTGCTATCCTGCGTTTGGTCACAACGATCATGCTGATGACGTCCACAGGATTTGCTCCGATGCCCGCACCCAAGCGCTCCGCCCGTTCCCCGATTGGTGTTTTCGATTCCGGTATTGGCGGCCTGACCGTGGTGCGCGCGCTCATGGAGCGACTGCCCTTCGAAGATATTATTTACTTTGGCGATACCGCACGCGTGCCCTATGGCGTGAAGTCGGTGGAGACCATTCGCAGCTTCACCACGCAGATCGCAGACTATCTGCTGGAGCGCGACGTCAAACTGCTCATCATCGCCTGCAACACCATGGCGGCCGTGGCTGGCGATGCCGTGCGCGAGCGCTCACCGGTGCCGGTGCTGGATGTGATCGATGCGGGTGCGCGTGCAGCAGTGGACATCAGTCGCAAGGGCATTGGTGTGATTGGTACGCCGACCACCATCAACTCCAATGCCTATGCGCGCAATATCCATGCGCTGAATCCTGATTTGCATGTGTACTCGCAGGCCTGCCCGCTGTTTGTGCCTCTGGTGGAGGAGGGCTGGCTCGATCATGAGGTCACCCGCCTGACCGCCAAAGAGTATTTGAAACCCGTTTTTGTTGAATCGATTGATGCCCTCGTGTTGGGCTGCACTCATTACCCTCTGCTTAAATCCTTGCTGCAAGATGTGGCTGGCCCTGGCATTAAGCTGGTGGATTCGGCCATCACCATTGCGGAGCAAACGGCGCGCGTGCTCACTGAAATGGATATGCATAACCCGCAACGTCAGCAGCCGGAATATCGCTATGTAGTGACGGATGTGCCGCTGCGCTTCCAGACCGTAGGCGGGCGTTTCTTGGGCCGAGAGCTTACGCAATTAGAGCAAGTGCGCTGGTAAACGCGCGCCTGACTTGTCAGTCGTTCGTTCGTCTGATTTGTCGGCTTTAAAGCACTAATATAGCGATCCTTTTCGCACGCTCATTTTGGGTAGGTTACGCATGTCGGTTTTAGATGTTCGTCAGCAACAATGGCAGTCTTTATCCCATCATCTGTGGGATTTGATCATCATTGGTGGAGGTATTACTGGCGTGGGTGTTGCTCGCGAAGCAACGCGTCTGGGGCTGAAAACCTTACTGATCGAACAAACGGACTATAGCTGGGGCACCTCCAGTCGATCCTCGAAAATGGTCCATGGCGGCCTGCGTTATATCGCTCAAGGCGAGATACGCCTAACGTGGCACTCACTCACCGAGCGCGAACGTCTGTTGCGTGAGGCGCCGGGTTTAGTGGAGCGTATGGGTTATTTCTTTGCGCATTATCGTGGTGTTTTCCCCGGGCGTTGGCCATTCCAAGTACTGGTGATGGCCTATAACTTTCTGGCCGGTGTGCGTGATCACAAGTTTTTTAAACGCCTTGCGTTCTTGCAACGTATTCCCGGTCATCGCCAAGATAACTTGCAGGGCGCGTCACGTTATACCGATGCGCTCACCGACGATTCGCGACTGGTGCAGCGAGTGCTTGATGAAGCGGTGGCTGAAGGCCTGACCACACTCAACTACATCAAAGCCACAGATCTCGTCATGGCCGGTAGTCGCGTGGCGGGGCTTCGCCTGGAGGATCGTGTATCGGGCGAGCATGCCGTGGTTAGCGCCAAGTGTGTGATCAATGCCACCGGCGCGTGGGCGGATCGCTTGCGCCAGAAATTGGTCAACGAGGTGCGTGTGCGTCCGCTGCGTGGCAGCCATTTGGTTATCTCTGCTCAGCGTCTGCCCTTAACCGAAGCGCTCATCTCTCACCATCCCGACGATGGCCGTGTGGTATTCACTTACCCGTGGGAAGGCCGAACCATTATTGGCACCACGGACTTGGATCACCGCACAGACATGGACATCGAGGCCGTGCTCAATGTGGATGAAATGCACTACATGTTGCGTGGCGCGAATGCCCAATTTCCCGATGCAAACCTAGGCGTCGAGGACATTATTTCCACATGGTCGGGCGTGCGCCCCGTGGTGAGTGCCGGAGACGGTAGCGACCCCTCAAAGGAAAGTCGTAGTCACAGTGTCTGGGATAATCAGGGCTTAATTACCGTGACCGGTGGCAAGCTCACGACCTTCCGTTTAATTGCCTTGGATGCCTTAAAGCTAGCAGCCCCTTACCTCGGCATCCGCGTTAACGATAAGCGACTCGCCGTATTTTCAGCGCCAAACCCTGGTGCTGCTCCTGTCGGCATGGCGCAGAATGTTTTTGCACGACTTGTCTCGCGTTTAGGCATTCACACGCGTGCTTTCCTGACAGAAATGCCGGCGGATGAAATGACGCCCGTGGCGGATACACAAACTTTGGTGGCAGAGCTGCGTTGGGCCTGTCGTCACGAGCAAGTGGTGCATCTGGATGACTTGTTATTGCGTCGTGTCCGGCTGGGACTGTTGCTGCCGCAGGGGGGGTTAGATGCTATCCCCGCGTTAGATAAGATTTTGGCTGAAGAGTTGAACTGGTCCACAGATCAAATTTCGCAGGAGCGTGTACGCTATAGTGACATTTGGCAGCGTTACTATTACTTGCCAAGCGCTTAACGCCCATGCGCGTGGCGTAAAGCAGTGACTTTTTCAGGAGCTTTACCAATGACCTTAACACTGCAAATGACCCGCACCTGGCTGCTGCCGGTGGCGCTTCTGATGACACTGAGCGCATGCACCACAACGACTCAGCAGGGGGCAACGGGCATTAAGCGTCAGCAGCTCCTGCTGTTGCCTGCCAGTCAAGTCGATGCCATGGCGTTAGAGTCCTACCAGGCTGAACTGACGAAAGCCCGTGGCAAAAACTCTTTAAATACCGATAAGGCTAACCTCGAGCGTATTCGCCGTATTGCTGACCGTTTGATTCCGCAGGTCGCCGTGTTTAGACAGGATGCTTCCGGATGGAAGTGGGAAGTGAATCTCGAGACGCGCAATGAGCTCAATGCCTATTGCTCGCCCGGCGGGAAAATCATGTTCTTCACCGGCATCATCAATCAGCTCAAGCTGACCGATGACGAAGTGGCCGCCATCATGGGTCATGAAATGGCGCATGCGCTTCGCGAACATGGTCGTGAGCGTATGTCGCAGGCCTATGCTCAGCAAACTGGTTTGAGTCTGCTCGGAGCCATGACGGGGATGTCGGCCTCTACGGGGCAGATGGTGCAGGTCGCTGCGCAGCTCGCACTAACGTTACCGCACAGCCGTGGCCAAGAGTCTGAAGCCGATATCATGGGCTTAGAGTTGCTAGCGCGAGCCGGGTATAACCCCAATGCCTCGGTCAGCTTGTGGCAGAAAATGGCACAAGCCACCGGGGGCGGCCAAGGTTCGTTTACCAGTACCCACCCCTCGAGCAACGAGCGTATTGCCAATTTACAGGCCGCTATTCCGAAGGTCATGCCGCTCTATGAACAAGCGCGTCGTCAGCCTGCACCTACCCGCATGATGGTGCCTAGAACAGCAGCTCGCTAAGGTCGTTGCCGATTAAATAAACCAGCTCAGCGCCTGAGTGGGGATGTCGGTAATTAGTCCATCGACGCCCATCTCAGCCAGCGCATGGGCTCGGTCGGCATCGTTTACCGTCCACGTGGATACCAATAAGCCAGCTGCATGGGCTTGGGCCACCAATTCAGCCGAACAGCGACTGTGATGCGGCCCTAGCGAACTGGCGCCCACGGCTTGCGCCAATTGGATGGCATCACCGGCAAAGTCTGCTTCGAATAAGAATCCGCGAGGAATGTGGGGCGCTGTTATCAGCATGCTCTGTAAATATCGGGGGTTAAACGACGTGGTCCGTGCTCGTCCTGCCAACTGATGTTGATCCCAAAGCTGTGGTAGCTTTTCGCGAACCACCGCCTCATGTTCTGGGGTTCGAGCTTTCACTTCCAATTCGATGTGGGTGAAGTCAGCCAGCAGGGTCAGCACGTCGGTTAGCCGGGGGATGCCTTCACGTGTGAGCCATTGCGGGAAATGCTTATGGCTGGCATCGAGATCTGAAAGCGCCCGTGCGGTCAGATCATGCACGCTGCCTGAGCCGAGACTGGTGCGCTGCACATCGGCATCGTGAATCACCACCAGCTCGTTGTCGGCACTGACTTGGATATCAAACTCCACCGCACGGACACCTAAATTGTGTAAGTGTCGGAAGCCACTCAGGGTGTTCTCCGGCGCTTCGCCGCGAGCGCCACGGTGTCCAATAATGAGCATCTATAATATCAACCGTTGAAAGTGATCATTGCGTCGTGAACTATAGTGTAGCTATCTTCGTTAAAGCCGTGTGACGCTGATCAGGAGCTGTGGTCTAATCGCCACCATCATGTTTAAACCACTCTCTGTTTTTATCGGGCTGCGCTATACGCGTGCTCGCCGCCGCGAACGCTTCATCTCCTTCATGTCACTCAGTTCCATGATTGGATTGATGTTGGGCGTAGCCGTTTTGATTACCGTGCTGTCGGTAATGAACGGCTTCGATCGCGAACTGAAGCAACGCATTCTCGGCATGGTGCCACAAGCAACCATTACGTCGAGTGAGCCTCTGCAAAACTGGCCTAAGCTCGTACAAATTGCCGAGAGCACCGAGGGTGTCATTGCAGCGGCCCCCATGACGCAAGTTCAAGGCATGCTGACGGCGAATGGCCAAGTCAGCGGTGCCATGATTACGGGCATTGAGCCGACGCGTGAGCAGCGGGTTTCTATCCTGCACGACTTCATGGTGCAAGGTAGCATGGCCACCTTGCGCGATGGGGATTTTGGCATCGTACTTGGTCAACAACTGGCGAATAGCCTCGGCGTGGCCGTGGGCGACCCCATTACCTTGGTGTTGCCCGAGGCGACGATCAGTGCGGCGGGCGTTATTCCGCGCTTCAAACGCTTCACCGTGACGGGAATATTCAAGGTCGGTGCTGAGGTCGATGGCTTACTTGCCTATGTTCACTATGCCGATGCCGGCAAGCTCTTACGCATTGGTAGCAAGGTCCAAGGCGTGCGTTTAAAGGTCGATGACCTGTTTCAGGCCCGCGCCATTAACGAGCGCTTGCTTGCTAAGTTGCCGCCCTTTTTCTACGGCAATGACTGGACGCAAACCCAGGGCAGCTTGTTCAACGCAATTAAAATGGAAAAGACCATCATGTCTTTACTGTTGCTGCTGATTGTTGCAGTAGCAGCTTTTAACATCGTGTCCAGCTTGGTCATGGTGGTTAATGACAAGCGCTCGGATATCGCCATTCTGCGGACTTTGGGGGCAACCCCGCGCATGATTCAGCGTATTTTTCTGGTGCAAGGCACGGCTATCGGATTGGGTGGGACGCTGGCGGGTATGCTGCTGGGTGTGACCTTATCCCTCACCGTCAGTGACCTGGCGGCGTTTTATGAGCGGGTCTCCGGGGTACATTTGTTTGATGCCTATTTTGTGAACTACCTGCCGACCGAGCTGGTGATCAGTGATGTGGTCTGGGTCAGTATCACCGCCTTTATTTTGAGTTTCCTCGCCACCTTATATCCCGCCTATCAAGCAGGGCGCGTTCAGCCGGCGGAGGCGTTACGCTATGAGTAATTCGTGGGTGTTAAGCGCAGAAAACCTGAGTCAATGTTTTCGCGAAGGCCCGCAAGCCATCGACGTCTTGCGCGGCGTCTCCTTTCATATTGAGCGGGGCGAATGTGTTGCCATCGTAGGGCGCTCGGGCTCGGGTAAAACCACGCTGCTGCATTTATTGGGTGGTTTAGAACAGCCCTCACAAGGCGTCGTGCAATTGCTCGGTGAGCCCTTTAGCCATGCCAGCGAAGCGAAGCGGAGCCAGTTGCGTAATCGACATGTAGGCTTTGTTTATCAGCTGCATCATCTGCTGCCAGAGTTTACCGCACGTGAAAATGTGGCGTTGCCGTGTGTCATCGGTGGCCTGTCGGTACGCGAGGCACAGCAGCGGGCAGATGACTTGTTGGCGCGTGTGGGCTTGGCAGATCGTGGCGGACATACCCCAGCGCAACTCTCAGGTGGCGAACGTCAGCGTGTGGCCTTAGCGCGCGCGCTGGTGACCCAACCGGCGGTGGTGTTAGCGGATGAACCTACCGGCAATCTCGATCGAGATACCGCTGAACAAATTCATGACCTGATTTTGTCGCTAAACAAGGACTTAGAAACTAGCTTTGTTATTGTCACCCATGAAGAGCGCTTAGCTTCGCTCATGGACAGACGCCTGCGCTTGGAGCAAGGCCAGCTCGTGGCCTCAGAGTAGACCTTAAGTGCGCTGCGTCAGCGCGCGCCGAGCGGAGCGTGCCTGCCATTGTTTGGCAACATGCCAGCGCCAATACACCTGCATCCCCAGATAACCGAGGCTGCCCAGCCCAACGCCCATGACGATGGTCCCGACCAGAAAGGGTTTGAGTGGCGCGTTCGCGCTGCTTGCGGTTGAGCTGGACTCTAGCGACATCATTGCACTGAATAAGCCATCCATATCTGACCAGCTCAACTTAGGCACACCCAAAATCAGACTGCCCATAGCGTAAGCAACATACATACAGGGCAGGATAGTAATGGGGTTGGTCAGCCAGGTCAGCACCAACACCATAGGCAAATTAATGCGAAGAGCCAGCGCCGTTAGCGTGGCGGGCACCATTTGAAATGGCATGGGCATAAAAGCAAAAAACAGGCCCCAAAACATGGCCAAAGAAGCAGAGCGCCGATTGAGATGCCAAACACTGGGGTCGCCTAATCGATGCCGCAAAAAGCCCAAAGATTTTTGCGCACGGATTTTGTCGGGTGAGGGCAAATAGCGGCGAATCAGGGCTTTTGGCATGGTAAAGCAGCTTCCAACAAGCGAGAGCAGGGGGGCTAGTCTACACTGACTAAAGCAACACGAGCAGGCGAACAACGCTAGGGATCCGTTTTGCGATGTCACAAGGAGTGTGGCTGTGCGAGTCAGTATTCGCTTGAGTACCGCATGTTTATTGGGCTGGATTTTCGGGCATCTCAGTTTGTGGTTTTGGTCGACATTGCCTCCCTCAGAACTGACCATAGGCTGCGCGTTGCTGGCGTTAGTCGTCCTGTGTTTTCAGCCCAAACGCCTATTGGCCGGTTGTGCTGCCTTGAGCTTGGGCATTTTGTGCGCGACTCAGGCGGCACGACTACAACTGGACACACGCATTCCTACAGCCTGTGAGGGGCAACTGCTGACGGTGAATGGCGTCATAGTCGGTTTGCCTGAGCCGGCAGAACCGCTCGGGGTTCGCTTCCGATTTCAGCCAGATTACGTCCAGTCAAATCCTACGGAATGTCTTCATAAAGAAGCACTTTGGCAGCTGAGCTGGCGAGCCGACGCGATGCCTTTACCGGGCGAGCGTTGGCGTATTCAAGTCAAGTTAAAGCGGCCTCACGGCCTGCAAAATCCCGGTGGATTTGACGTGGAGCGCTGGCATCACGCCGAAGGTGTATCAGCCACAGGTTGGCTGCGTGACGGCCAGCGTTTAGCGCGTGCTACACCGTCCATTGATCTTTGGCGATGGCAGATCCGTCAGCGCTTACTCGCTGAGTTTCCGCTTCAACAGGATGCCGCAGGGACCGTCTTGGCCTTGCTCACTGGTGACCGCGTGGGCATTAGCCCGTCGGCATGGGAGCGTTATGCGCGCACTGGGGTCACGCACTTAGTTGCCATTTCGGGTGTGCACATCACTTTAGTTGCCTGGCTAAGTGGATATCTCTTTCAGAGCCTGTGGCGCCGAACACCTACTGCCGCAAAGTATTGCTCGGCGCTGCGGCTGGGCGGTCTAGTCGGTTGGCTGGTGGCGGCAGCGTATGTGTTGCTGGCGGGCGCCGAAGTGCCTGCACAGCGCACCTTGTTTATGTTGGCGGTAATTTTGTTGATGCGCTGGCTGCCGGGTCAGTTTAGCGGGCCGCAGATTTGGATGACGGCGCTGGCCGTTGTGCTGCTATGGGATCCCTTGGCGGTTCACAGTGTTGGGCTGTGGCTATCGTTTGGTGCGGTAGGGCTGTTGATGGCCGCTGGCATGCCCTTGGGCGAAGAAGGCGGATGGCGGGCTGCCTTGCGCGCCCAATGGCTCGCAACATGGGGCTTGTTGCCCTTGTCCATAGCCATTTTTGGTCGCGTTTCGTGGGTGAGTTTTCCAGTCAATCTCATCGCCATTCCGCTTATTACCTTCGCCGTTGTGCCTTTAAGCATGCTGGGCTTGGTGTGCTGGCCTTGGCCGTCGCTAATGGCTGCCTGTTGGGGCTTGTCCGTCCTGCTGATGCAGCAGCTAATCAATGTATTGGACTGGGCGGCAGCGCTTCCCGGCGCGTGGCAGTCATTTGCCTTGCCTTCTGGCAGTGCGTGGGGCTTGGCGCTAGTCATGATGCTCGTGCTGATGCCACGGGCCATGCCGGGTCGGCTGTGGCTTATTTTTCCACTCGCGTGGGTGGTTTGGCCGCAGCTGTTACCGACCACGGGGGCTGTGCGTATGACCTTACTCGATGTGGGTCAGGGCTTATCGGTGGTGTTACAGACGCGGCATCATCAGCTGCTGTATGACACCGGGCCCAGCTTTGGGCCCATTGCCGATGCAGGCTCTCGCGTGATTTTGCCGGCCTTGCGAGAGGCGCGAATCACGTCTCTCGATCGCTTGATTTTTAGTCATGATGACCTGGATCACACCGGTGGCGGCGCCAGTGTGTTGGCGGCCTTGCCTGTGAAGCAAGTGCTAGGTGTTTGGCCTTTGGCGCTGGATGCGCCCGCGCGTCATACGCCTTGCAGGGCAGGGCAACGCTGGTTCTGGGACGGTGTGCAATTTGATGTGCTTTGGCCCTACCCAGAAAGTACCGTTGCCGGTGACAACAATCAGTCCTGCGTACTGCGAGTGCAAGCGGGTAAGCACGTGGTCTTGATCATGGGCGATATAGAGGCCGTGGCAGAGCTGCAGTTGGTCGCAGAAACCCCGGTGCAGCATTTAAGGGCCGACTTGTTAGTGTTGGGTCACCACGGCAGCAAAACCTCCAGCACGGCCACGTTGCTTGATGCGGTTCAGCCAAAGGAGGTCATTGCTGCGGTGGGGTATCGCAACCGCTTCAAGCATCCGGCAAAAGCGGTGTTGCACCGATTGCAGGAGCGGGGCATACACGGTTGGCGTAGCGATGCTACTGGGGCACTCCAATATGACGTCGTGCCAGCCCAGCCTTGGCCAGATGTTCAGCGCTGGCGAGTACAACAAGCGCATTATTGGCTTTGGCCAGAACATAGTGCCGCAGGTCGCGCAAGCCTTGGCGCACTTCACGTGTTCCCGTAGAGTACCCGCATCGGAATTGGGCTTAGCCCTTGGGAGTGTGCCCTGTGTGGGAAATGATGAAATCCGGTGGCTGGCTCATGCTGCCACTACTCATTGCGTCGGTATTGGCGCTCGCTATTATTCTGGAGCGTGCCTGGACACTGCGCAGCAGTCGCATCGCGCCTAAGCATTTGCTCGCGGACGTGTGGACGCAATTGCAAAGTGGCGATCTCAAAGGGGAGGCATTGCTTAGGCTGCAAGCCGGTTCACCGCTGGGCGCCCTGTTAGCCGCGGGGCTGATTAATGCTCGCCACGGTCGTGACATCATGAAAGAAAGCATCGAGGATGCGGCATCTGGCATTGTGCATGAGATGGAGCGCCATCTAACACTGCTGGGTACTATCGCGCAGATTGCCCCGTTGCTGGGTTTGCTGGGCACCGTGGTGGGCATTATTGAAGCCTTTTTGGTGGTGACCAGTGGCGGCATTAGCGATCCCACGGCATTGGCCGGGGGTATTTCCAAAGCCTTGGTGACAACGGCAGCAGGTATTGCTGTTGCTGTGCCAGCGATGATCATGCATCGGTACTACTTCCGTCATATCCAATCGCTGGTGGTGTACATGGAGCTACAAGCCGTGAAACTGGTGGACATGCTGCATGGCGATCGTGAAGTCGATATTCGTGAAGGTGGCGCGTGAAACTTCGCCGTCCCACGCAAGATCCGCTGGAGCTCAATCTCACGCCGATGATTGACTGCCTGCTGTTCCTGATCATTTTCTTCATGCTGTCCACGACATTTGCCAAGACGGGCAAGCTGCAAATTCAATTACCGCAGGCGGATGTTGGCGCGAGCAAGCCGGTCACCAAGGCGTTGGAGGTTTCCATAGATTCTCGTGGTCACTACGCCATCAATGGTCAGCCCTTGGCTTCCACGAAGGCTGAAGATATTCGTCAGGCAATTGAATCAGCAGCCGGCAATCAGCGTGACCAGCCGTTTGTTATTTCCGCCGATGGTCAGGCGCCGCATCAAGCCGTGGTTACCGTCATGGATATTGCCGGTCAGCTGGGTTTTCGTTCTCTGGGCATTGGCGCGCGTGATGCCAAGCCGCCATCGCAATAAGGCTTTTTCATGACCACTGAAGTGACTGCCGCACCACCAACCATGCCCGCCACAAGCTGGGAGTCTTATAAGCGTTTATTGAGCTATACCCGGCGTTATTGGAAGTTTTTTGCTTTCGCCGTGGTGGGTTTTATCATCAATGCGCAAACTGAGTGGGCATCTGCGCAATTACTGAAATACATTATTGATTCCATTCAGAACAAAGATCAGACCGCTAAAGACTGGATTCCTTTCCTTATCGTGGGCATTTTCTTTGTTCGCGGCGTGGGCTCATTTATTGGCACGTACTACATGTCCATGGTCTCGCGCCATGTGGTGTATGCCCTGCGTATGGACTTGTTTACCAAGCTGCTGAAGTTGCCGGCCAGTTTTTATCACCACAACTCGCCCGGCCATATCGCCGCGAAACTCATTTATAACGTTGAGCAAGTCACCGCGGCCGCCACCGAGGCGCTAAAAACGATCGTTCGCGAAGGCGCGATTGTGATTGGCCTGTTTAGCTATTTGCTCTACACCAACTGGCGTCTGTCGTTGTCACTGTTGCTGGTGGGGCCGTTTGCCGCACTGTTGGTACGCACGGCGAGTAAGCGTTTCCGTAAGCTGGCTAAACGCATGCAAAACACCATGGGCGATGTGAATCACATTACCAATGAAACCATCACGGGTTATCAGGTGGTCAAAACCTATGGTGGCGAGCCGTTTGAGCTGGGGCGTTTCAATAGAGCCTCTCAGGAGAATTTACGCCAAGGCATGAAAATGGTGGTGACCAGTGCGGTAAGTACACCCTTGGTTCAGCTCCTCATGTCGATAGCAATGGCCTGCGTAGTTTGGGTCGCATTACGCCCGGACATCATGCAGGGCACCTCGCCAGGCGAGTTCATTGCCTACATCACCGCTGCTGGCCTGTTGGCCAAGCCCATCAAATCGCTGACTGAAGTCAATGAAAAGCTGCAGCGTGGCATTGCCGCAGCACAATCTGTGTTTGAAGTGCTAGATGAGCCTGCAGAGCCTTCGGGTGGCACGCGGGCCATCGGGCGCTTGCAGGGCGATGTGGAATTTCGGCATGTACAATTTGCATATGAGCCCAACCATCCTGTCTTGAAAGACTTTTCATTGACGGTCAAGGCCGGGCAGACCGTGGCCATTGTGGGGCGCTCTGGCTCCGGTAAAACCACCTTAGTGAATTTATTGCCGCGTTTTTATGATGCGCAAGCTGGCGAGATTTTGATTGATGGCCATCCCATCAATGAATACCCCATCAGTGAGTTACGCCAGCAAATTGCCTCCGTGGGGCAAAAAGTCATCCTCTTCGACGACACGGTAAGCAACAACATCGCCTATGGCGCATTCCGTGACTTGCCTCATGAAGCGGTCGTTGAGGCGGCTAAAATGGCCTTTGCCGATGAGTTTATTCGAGCCATGCCCAACGGCTATGACACGCGAATTGGTCAAGATGGTGTGCAGCTATCCGGAGGGCAGCGCCAACGCTTGGCGATTGCACGCGCATTAATTAAAAACGCCCCCATCCTGATTCTCGATGAAGCTACAAGCGCGCTCGATAATGAGTCAGAGTTCTATATCCAAGCCGCCTTAGAGAAAGTCATGGAAGGGCGCACAACCCTTGTGATTGCGCACCGTTTGTCCACCATTGAAAACGCCGATTGGATCGTAGTCATGGATGCCGGCGAAATTATTGAGCAGGGCACGCACCGTGAGTTGCTGGCGCGTGAAGGCATGTATGCCCAGCTGCATAGCCGTCACTTTAGTGAAGAGGATACGGGTGGCCATGCCGCCTGAGGCTAAGGACTCTGTCGCGTCGCCCAAAAACTGGGCAGAACGTTGGTATCAAGGGCATTTGCTGTTTGCCTTGTTGATCCCGCTGGCCTGGCTCTTTATGGCAGTGGCTGGCCTGCGCCGGCTGGCTTATCGCTGGGGCGGGCTTCGTGCTTGGCGGGCTCCGGTGCCGGTCATTGTGGTCGGTAATATTTCGGTTGGTGGCACCGGCAAAACACCACTCACCCTAGCGTTGGTAGAGCAACTTCGTCAGCAAGGCTGGCGACCCGGCATTGTCAGTCGCGGTTATGGCGGTAAAGGCGCGCAGTATCCCCAGCGTGTAGAGGCGGATGCTTGTGCTAGCAAGGTGGGCGATGAGCCACTCTTGCTGGCGCGTCGTTCACAGGCACCGGTGGTGATTGACCCCTTGCGTGCCCGTGGTGTGCAGCATTTACTCGCGACCAGTGATTGCAATGTGGTGATTTGCGATGACGGCTTACAACACTATGCCCTTGCACGGGATATCGAAATTGCCGTCGTGGATGGGCAGCGCGGATTCGGTTCAGCTTGGCGTTTACCCGCCGGCCCGATGCGTGAGGCCTTAGCGCGATTAGAAACTGTCGACTTCGTGGTGGTAAACGGCCCTTGGCGTGCTTCGGGAGCCGCTCCCGCATCCGCCGTAACCCTGTCGCTTCAGGCTGCACCTTGGCAGCCTGTGGGTGTTAACCCGTCCCTGCCCGTGCCAACAGCCGGTCATGTGCATGCCGTTGCCGGCATTGGTCATCCACCGCGCTTTTTTGCCTTGCTTGCGGAGCAGGGCTTTCAGCCTATTCCACATGCCTTTCCGGATCACCACGCCTACAGCGCCGAGGATTTGCAGTTTAGCCCGCCTGCACTCGTGGTTATGACGGAAAAAGATGCGGTGAAATGCGCCGAAATTGCGCCGCCTAATAGCTGGTATGTGCCGGTTCAGGCTATTCTGCCCGACAGTTTTTGGCAGGCACTGACACAGCGCCTAGCCACTTGGAGAAAGCCTCATGTTGGATAAAAAATTACTCACGATCTTGGCCTGTCCGCTATGCAAAGGGCCTTTGCAGTATGTCCCGGAGCAAGCCGAATTGATCTGCAGAGCCGATGCCTTGGCATTTCCGATTCGTGAAGGTATTCCCGTCATGTTGGAAGGCGAGGCTCGCCGCTTAACGCTGGATGAAACCTTACCGCCCAGTCGCGGCAGCTTCTAAGGAGCTTACCATGAGCTTTCGTGTCGTTATTCCTGCTCGTTTTGGCTCCAGTCGCTTGCCCGGCAAGCCCTTGCTCGATATCTGCGGCAAGCCCATGGTGGTGCATGTTTACGAGCGCGCTCTGCAAAGTGCAGCCAGTGATGTGGTGGTCGCCACCGACGACCCGCGCATCGAGGCGGTATTGCGCGAGCTGGGCGCGCCGGTGGTGATGACCCGTGCGGATCATCCCTCGGGCACCGATCGTTTGCAGGAAGTGGCGGCGCATTTTGGTTGGGCTGCCGATGACATCGTGGTGAACGTGCAGGGCGATGAACCACTGATTCCGCCCGCGGTTATCAATCAGGTGGCGGAAAACCTCATGCAAGCGTCGGCCGCGAGCATTGCCACGCTAGCCGAGCCCATTCATAGCGCCGAGCAACTGTTTAATCCGAATATCGTCAAGCTTGTGCGCGATGCGAGTGATCACGCGCTCTATTTCAGCCGTGCCCCCATGCCCTGGGCGCGGGATGCTTTTGCGCAGAGTCGTGAACAGCTCCCGCCCGAAGCGCTGTCGCTTTATCTGCGCCATCTCGGTATTTATGCTTACCGCGTCGGCTTCTTACATGACTATGTGTCGTGGCCACCGGCACTGATCGAGCGAGTTGAGGCGTTGGAGCAGCTCCGCGCGTTATATCAAGGCGTGAAGATTCATGTCGGTGTGGCAGCCGTTGAGTTGCCGCCCGGGGTTGATACGCAGGCCGATCTGGATCGTGTCCGTGTCGTCATGGCCGCGCAGCTCGCTTCTCGGTCGGTGTGACGTCTCGCGTGAGCACTGAAAAGCCTGTCCGTGTCCTGTTTGTTTGCCTAGGGAATATTTGTCGCTCGCCCACCGCCGAGGCGGTATTTATGCGCCAAGTGGAGCAGGCCGGTTGGCAGAGTTTGATTCAGGCGGACTCGGCAGGCACGGCAGCCTGGCATGAGGGTAAAGCTCCGGATGCCCGATCACAGCAGCATGCGCGTGTGCGTGGATATGACCTGTCGGCATTGAGAGCGCGACAAGTGAAAGTAGAAGATTTCGCCGATTTTGACCACATTATCGCGATGGATGCGGCCAATTTAGCCGACGTTAAGCACCTCCGCTTGCAGGCAGGCGAATCAGCCAAGGCACGTTTATCGTTACTGCTCGACCATCACCCCGAGCTGCAGGGGGGGGATGTTCCAGACCCCTACTATGGCGGTGCTGAGGGCTTCGAGCAGGTCTTAGATCAGGTCGAAACGGCGTGTACGCAGCTATTACGCTCATTATTGAAAACGCAGGGAGTATTTGGCTGTGGCTGCTGAGCTGACATTTATTGAAAATGCCGATCTCACCCGATTCAATACCTTGGGCTTGCCGGCACGCGCGCGGTTTCTCGCGAAAGTCAGTAATGAAGCGGCTCTCTTGCACGTGTTGCGCTCGGTTACGGCACAGCGTATGCCCGTCGAGATTTTGGGTGGCGGCAGTAATTTGGTGTTGGCAGGCAATGTGCCGGCGCTGGTGATTCAGCCTTGCCTGATGGGGCGGCAAGTCTTGTCTACGCACGGAGATGCTGTGCTAGTTGAGGCTGGTGCGGGTGAAAACTGGCATGCCTTTACGCAGTGGACTATCGCTCAGGGTTTATCGGGGCTGGAAAATTTGTCGCTGATTCCGGGCTCAGTGGGTGCATCGCCTGTTCAGAACATTGGCGCCTATGGAGTTGAAATAGCGGATGTGATGCATTCGCTGACGGCGATTGATCGACTGACGGGCGCGCGAGTGGAATTGGCGGCTGCGGCGTGCGCCTTTGCTTATCGTGACAGTCTGTTTAAGTCGCGGGCGCCGGGTCGCTACATTATTACGAAAGTTCGCTTCTTATTGTCGCGAAAACCCACGATACGTCTCGATTATGGCGATATACGTCGCGAAATTGAACGACTTGGTATTGTCCAAGTGACGCCGAGAGCTGTTGCTAATGCAGTCATTGCTATTCGTCAGAGCAAGCTGCCAGATCCGACTAAATTAGGTAACGCGGGCAGTTTCTTTAAAAATCCGGTGGTGCCGGTAACGCAGGCGGATGAGCTGCGCCTGCGGTTTCCCGGCCTGGTTAGCTATCCGCAGACGGTTGGTGTGAAATTGGCAGCGGGCTGGCTTATCGAGCAGGCAGGCTGGAAGGGTCGCAATCAAGGCGCTGTAGGCGTTCATGATAGGCAGGCCTTGGTGCTGATTCATCGTGGCGGAGGTTCAGGCGCACAATTACTGCAGTTAGCGGCAGATGTTCGCGCCAGTGTGCTGGATAAGTTTGGGGTGGTGCTGGAGCAGGAGCCAGTGATTTGGGGCCGATGATGTTTGGAAGAGTCTCGAGGTCATTCAATGATTAGGCTGCTTTATATTCTCGATCTTGCCGACATTGCTGTTTTTGCCGCTAGTGGCGCGCCTGCCGCCGTCATTTCTGGACTCAAGCTGCATCATTCCGGCTGTTGCCGTCATCGGTGGTGGAACATTGCGTGACCTGCAGCTCAATCGCCGTCCGGTTGTCTGGATACACGTGCTGCCTGTCCCGCTAAATGCCGTGCTGGTTGCCGATACTTTCGGGCAGGCATTATTTGCTATGTCTAGAGCTTCAGGCGCGGTGTAATGCCATGGTAATTGTGCTCATGGGCACATTAATGGGTGTTGGCGGTGGCGTTATTCGCGACATTCTCACAAATCAGGTTCCCTTTATCTTCAGGTAAGATATCTACGCGACGGCGGCTATCGCTGGAATTACGACGCATTTGCTACTTTGTCGGGCAGAAGTCCCGGAAAAAGCCTCGTTTGTGATGCGCGTATTCGTCATTATTGCGTTGCGATTGGCTGCCTTCAATTTCGATCTACAGCTGCCTACTCTCAAGACCTATTCAGGCCGAGGCAAAAGCGGCGGTGCGAGAGTCATCTACTTCAATGTCAGCGATGAGACGATTTGGTTGCTTGTCGTGTATACGAAAGGCAAGTTCGACAACTTGCCTACCTCGTTCCTGATGGAACTGAAACAAGGAGTCGAAGATGTCATCTGAAATGCAGAAATTCCAGCAGGACTTACTTGAGTCGGTTCGCCAAATGAAGCGTGGTGAGGCTGCTCGTGAGACGAAGGTTAAACTGTCGGCAGCAGCAGAAGCACGGGCGCAGGTCGGGCTTTCTCAGCAGGATTTTGCCAGCCTGTAGGGTGTGTCTGCGCGTACGCTGCAAGACTGGGAGCAAGGTCGGCGTGAGCCTAACGGTGCGGCGAAAACGCTGTTGCGTGTGGCCGTGGCACATCCCGAAGTGTTGCGCGAGTTGCATGGCTGAGTTGCGGCTGTCCTAGTAACGCCACCAAGCCCCTGAAAGCAAGAAGCCCCATAACTGGGGCTTCTTGCTTTCACTTCACATCAAGCTAATCAGCCTTGTGATGTTTCGTTTTCAGCTTTTTGCTCAGCCTTGGCACGAGCTTCGGCTTCGCGCTGTAGGCGACGACGGACACGCGGGTCATTGCTGGCGCGGCGTGGTGCTTTGCCTTCGTCAGAGCCGTCAGCGGCAGTTTCTTCGACAGCAACGGCTTCTGAAACAAGCTCAGCAGCCGGCGCAGCTTCTTCAGCCTGAGCTTCTGCAACAACCGGAGCCGCCTCAGCGATCACTACTTCGGCAACAGCTTCTACCACTGGCGTGGCTGGCTCTGCATTAGCAGCAACTTCAGCTACTGGAGCCGGATCAACCTCGGCAACAGCCGCGACTTCAATCTGATCTGCGGCAACTTCAACGACCTGTTCCGGCGCTACTTCAACGGCGACTTCAGGTGCTGCAGTTTCGCGTTTAGCTGTCTCGGTCACGAGGGCAATCGTTTCAGCAACAGCACTTGCTGGCGCTTCGGCAGCAACTTCAGTGACAACAACTTCGGCAGCAACAGTCGATACAACGTCCACGGTAGCTGCTTCTACAGCAACATCCGCTGCAGCTTCACCAGCTACAGTTGCATCACCCAGCGTCTCACCCGGCACGGGCAGGCCAGCATCGATTAGCACCTGTGGGTCGCGCTCGCGCGGACCACGCTGACGGCGCGCAGGGTGACGGTTGCGACGACGACGCTCGCCGCCTTCGGCTGCTACAGCTGGTGCAACACCCGCTTCACCGACAACGGCATCTTCAGCCACAACGACCGTTTCGTTAACCAGTGTTTCATCAATCGCTACTGCTTCACGCGGTGGGCGTGGTGCGCGCGGCTGACGCTCACGGGGCGGACGCGGTGCGCGCTCTGCAGGCGCAACGGCGGGAGTCGCTTCTAGTGGCTTATCAATCTGGCTGCGGCCGCCAACGGACTGCACTTCCAGGTTCTGACGGTTGCCACGATCACCGTTGCGATCGCCATTGCGAGGATTGCGATTGCCCTGACTGCCTTGGCCTTGCCCCTGACGTTGCGGACGGTTCTGACCCTGGCCCTGTGCGTTGCCGCGTGAGTTCATGGGGCGACGCTCTGGCTGTGGTGCTGGCACCGGCTCTGGCTTGACGCCAAACAGGCCCTTTAGCCAAGCCATAAAGCCTGTAGGCTGGGGTGCCACCACCACGGCAGGTGCACCACGACCGGACTGACCTGGGCGTTGTTGACGTCCACCGCCGATTTCACGGCTGGCCGTATCGCGTGCGGCACCGGTGTCACGGCTAGGAGCTTGTGCTTCGCGGGGTTGCTGTTCGCGTGGCGCAGGCGCTTGCGTCTGTGGCTGGATATTGCGTACCGCAGCGACCTGACGCTTAGGCGCGTCGCCGTCAACGGCTTCCAGCACGACTTCAAGGGCGGGTGGCTGGATGCGTTCTACCATCTTGAAGCTGGCGATATCTTCATCGCCTTCTTCGACTTGGTCATCACGCAGGCGTGTGACTTCGTAGTGCGGCGTTTCCATGTGCGGGTTCGGCAAAATCAGGATGCGCACTTTGCTGCGAGCTTCCAGATCGGCCAGCGTTTTGCGCTTTTCGTTGAGCAAGAAGGTGGCAACCGAGACAGGCACCGACGCGTTGATTTGCGCCGTGCGGTCTTTCAGTACTTCTTCTTCGATCAGACGCATGATGGACAGCGACAGCGAGCGTACATCGCGGATCACGCCAGTGCCGTTGCAACGAGGGCAGACAAGGCCTGTCGCTTCTTCCAGCGATGGACGCAGACGCTGACGCGAGAGCTCGAGCAAGCCGAACTTGGAAATGCGGCCGATCTGGATGCGAGCACGATCCATCGCCAAGGCATCACGCAGACGGTCTTCAACCATGCGCTGGTGCTTAGGTGGCGTCATGTCGATGAAGTCGATGACGACCAGGCCACCGCTGTCGCGCAGGCGCAGCTGTCGCGCGATTTCGTCGGCCGCTTCGAGGTTGGTATTGAGTGCGGTTTCCTCGATGTCGCTGCCTTTAGTGGCGCGCGAGGAGTTGATGTCGATAGACACCAAGGCTTCGGTCGGATCAATCACGATGGAGCCGCCCGATGGCAGTTTCACTTCGCGCTGGAATGCCGTCTCGATCTGACTTTCGATTTGGTAGCGGTTAAACAGCGGCACCGAATCTTTATAGAGCTTGATCTTGGTTTGGTAGTGCGGCATGACTTGCTGCACGAAGGCCATGGCTTCGTTGTACGCGGCTTCGTTGTCGATCAGTACATCGTTGATGTCCTGACGCAGGTAGTCACGAACGGCACGAATAATGACGTTGGATTCCTGGAAGATCAGGAAGGGCGCGGTCTTTTCTTTGCCAGCGGTCTGAATCGCCGTCCACAGCGTCATCAGGTAGTCGAGATCCCACTGCAGTTCTTCGGCGCTGCGGCCAAGACCTGCCGTGCGAACAATCGCGCCCATGTCGTTGGGGATGTTGATGGCGTTGAGAGCGTCTTTCAGTTCCTGACGCTCTTCACCTTCGATGCGGCGCGAAATGCCGCCGGCACGCGGGTTGTTCGGCATCAGCACGAGGTAACGACCGGCCAGCGAGATGAAGGTCGATAGGGCAGCGCCCTTGTTGCCGCGCTCTTCTTTTTCCACCTGAACGATGACTTCTTGGCCTTCCTGCAGCGCATCTTTAATGGTGATGCGGCCGCCGGCTTCTTTTGGCGTCTTGTGGAAGTATTCGCGAGCGACTTCTTTCAGCGGCAAGAAGCCGTGACGATCGCCACCAAAATCAACGAAGGCGGCTTCGAGGCTGGGTTCAATGCGGGTGACGCGACCCTTGAAAATGCTGGCCTTTTTCTGCACGCGGCCGCGGTGTTCAAGGTCAAAATCATAGAGGCGTTGGCCATCTACCATAGCGACGCGAATTTCTTCGTTGTGTGTCGCGTTAATCAACATGCGTTTCATGTGTGGGTCTACCCATGGGGTTATGCCCCACATCGGGTGCCCGCAAGCAAGCCGCGGCAACAGCAAAAAAGGCATCATATCGATGCGCTTTCAATCTCGGACACGCCAAGCCAAGTGGGCTCTACGTGTCATCCTTAATTCTGTTGTGAGCGAGAAGCACGGGTTCGGGGTGTCCGACTCGGGTGCTTACCGCTGGTGACCTGATCAAAATGACGAGATCAGAGCCGCTTTAAAATTCTTGCCTGCGCGCAAAATCACGATGCGGCGCGAGGTTTTATTCTGGCGACAGAGTCGTCGCCTCGGGGGCTGGGTGGCGGAGGTGCATGGGGCGGCGGTCATCCTGAGCGACAAAATATCGTCGTCACAGGGACTCAGCTCAGTTGCGTTTCCTGCCAAGCAGCAGTCGCTTTGCTTTATCATGCGGCCATCGACAAACGGTCTTCAATGGCAAGCGACTCGCTAATATAGCAGTCATCTTCCGTCAAGGCCAATGGCCCGGAATTAATACAGGACAGTTCATGTCAGATTTACCGCACGTTCCCGACGCACCGGCCGTAAAAATGCTCACGGTAGATGAGGCTTATGCAGGCCAGCGTCTCGACAACTATCTCATCACCGCACTCAAGGGACTGCCCCGTACGTTGGTGTACCGCATTGTTCGCACAGGTGAAGTGCGGGTTAATAAAGGCCGCACTAAAGCAGATTATCGGGTGCAGGCTGGCGATGTGATACGCGTGCCGCCCTTGCGCATGAGTGAAGAAAAGCCAGCTGCGCGCCCGACCAGCAGCCTGCAAAAACTCCTGAAAAGCCGCATTGTTCACGATGAGGACCATTTATTAGTCGTAAATAAGCCGGCGGGTTTAGCCGTGCATGGCGGCAGTGGTATCTCCATTGGTCTGATTGAGGCGCTACGGTCGCTTAGGCCGGATGCGACAGCGCAGTTAGAGCTCGTGCATCGCCTGGACCGGGATACTTCGGGTTTGACCATGGTGACGGGGCATCGCGCCTTGTTGCGAGCGCTACATGCACAGCTTCGCGATGGCCAGATGGATAAACGCTATGTCGCGCTGTTATCCGGGCGCTTAAGCGGGGCCAAGCATCGCGTTGAAGCGCCACTGTTAAAGGTTGAAAGCCCGAATGGCGAAGCGGTCGTGCGCGTATCCCGGGATGGCAAAACGGCTATTACAGTCTTTACCGTTTTGGAGCGTTTTGCCGATGCCACCTTGGTTGAAGCGCATCTGCTCACCGGCCGAACCCACCAAATCCGTGTTCATGCTCAGCATTTGGGTCATGCCTTGGTAGGGGATGATAAGTATGGTCGCGACGACGTTAACGCACGTTTTAAAGCGAAAGGCTTGTCGCGACTGTTTTTGCATGCACGAGATCTGCGCTTGACCCTGCCCTCGGGAAAAAAGTTATCGCTACATGCGGATGTTGATGAAGACTTTGAACGTGGTTTAGAGGTGTTACGCCGTGCTTGATCGCAACAGTTCTCGCTTTGATTTAGTAATTTTTGATTGGGACGGCACGCTCATGGACTCGCTGGCGCAAATTGTGCGCAGCGTAAAGCTAGCAGCCTTGGATTTAGGTGTGCCAGAGCCCAGTGATGCGGCTGCGCGTGACATTATTGGCCTGGGCCTGCCCGAAGCCATGCAAGTATTGTTTCCACAAGTTCCCGAAGTTGAGCGAGAGGCGTTGCGTCACCGCTATGCGCATCACTTTGTTACGGGCGTGGGTGGGCATAGTCAGCCCTATGCGGGTGCAGAGGCACTGTTACAGCAGCTAAGTGGCGCGGGGCGTCAATTAGCCGTGGCCACAGGGAAAAGTCGAGCGGGCTTGAATCGTGTCCTGGCGCACACCGGTTGGTCATCGTATTTCAGTGCCACACGTTGTGCTGATGAAACGGCCTCCAAGCCCAATCCGCTCATGCTCAAGGAGCTGCTACTGGAGTTGCGAGTGCCCTTGGAGCGCGCGGTGATGATTGGCGATACGCACTATGACTTAGAAATGGCGCAGCGCTTAGGCATGCCATCCATTGGTGTGAGCTATGGCGTTCATAGCGCAGAGCGGCTTGCAGAGCATTCGCCGATTGCGATTTGTCAGGATATGTCTGAGCTGGCATCCACGCTGGCTGCGTTATAGTCATTTAAACGTTTTAGCATTGAGAAGGGGTTTTGCATGTCGGATTGGACGGGTAATCGAAATCAAGAGCCTAAAGACTGGGCGCTCATTGAGTCCTTTATTAAGGCGGATCTCGATGATCGTCGGCGCAGTGCGCGCTGGCGCTGGCTGCGTCGCGCATTATTGCTCGTCATTATTGCAGCTTTGGCAGTCAGCTATTTAAAAGATGAAGCCGGCACCTCGAGCGCATTCGGTCCTCACACCGCGGTAGTGTTTATTAACGGCCAAATTGCTGGCGATAGCCCAGCGAATGCTCAAAGCATTAACGACTCGCTCGCCGCCGCATTCGAGAGCACAGAAGCTAAGGCGATTGTGCTGAGTATTGATAGCCCTGGCGGCAGTCCGGTTCAGGCCGACGAGGTGTATCGCGAGATTCGCCGCCTGCGTAAATTGCATGCCGATACGCCGGTGTACGCTGTCATTGGCGATACCGGCGCTTCTGGGGCGTATTACATTGCCGTGGCTGCCGACAAAATCTTTGTAAATCCGTCCAGTTTGGTCGGCTCCATTGGCGTGATTATGCCGGGCTTTGGTGTGCCCAACTTGCTGCAGAAGCTCGGGGTTGAGGATCGCACGCTGACCGCTGGCGAGCATAAAAATCTGCTTAGCCCCGCTCGGGCTGTGGATCCGGTAGAGCGTGAGCATGTGCAGAGTGTTCTCGATGCCGTTCACCGTCACTTTATTACGGCGGTGAAAGCCGGTCGTGGTGCGCGGTTAAGTAATAATCCGGATCTCTTTTCGGGTTACTTCTGGAGCGGTGATCAAGCCATTGCCTTGGGTCTAGCGGATGCCGTGGGCTCTGTGGCCTCCGTCGCCCGGGATGTGGTTAAGCACGAAACGCTGGTTGACTATACAGAGGTGCAAAATCCACTGGATTCCGTGTTGCGCCGCTTGGGCAGTCAGCTCGGTAAATCTCTTGGGGCGGCCTTCAAGCAATCCGTGACGGAAACCTCGCAGGCTCCGCGTTTACAGTAGCGGGCAACGAGCGCTTTTCCTTTGACAGCGCGCGGGTGAGTCCGTATCATCCCGCGCCTATGTCAAAGACCCATTCGCCGCAGTTGCTGCCGCACACTTTGTTGCCGCAAACTATGTTGCCGCACACTATGTTGCCGCACTATGTTGATCCCGGCAAAATGGCCGAACAGTCTGCACAGCTGGTGTTGCGTACGCCGCTGGCAGCGTTCAAGCGTTTACGCGAAGTCACCCTAGGTGACGCGGGTGAGGTCAGTGTGCAGTTAAAGTTTCATCGCGACGCACGCGGTGTGCCTAATGTGCGCGGTGTCATCACGGCAACGGTTGAGCAGACCTGCCAGCGTTGCATGAACGCGGTGACTGTTCCGCTTCAGGCGGATGTGAATGTGTTTCTGCTGAACGATGAGGTGTATGCCGATCGGCTCAGCGAAGACGATGATTATGTGGTGTTTGAGGACGATCGACTCGATCTGCTCGAACTCATAGAAGATGAGCTCATCATGTCGTTGCCTTTAGTGGCGCGCCATGAAGACTGTCAACCGCAAGCGGCGTTGACAGTGTTGCCGGAAGCCGACGACGAGCCCATGCCGAAAAAAGAAAACCCGTTTCGTGTGTTGGCTGGCTTGAAGCCGTCAGACACGGAGTAATGTGATTTAACCCGACTGCGGTGACGCAGCCAACCAGTGTAAGTGCCGGAGTAGACCATGGCCGTTCAACAAAACCGAAAGAGCCGTTCCCGTCGTGACATGCGTCGTTCGCATGACGCCCTGAATGGCCCGACCCTCAGCGTCGATCAAACCACGGGTGAATTGCACCGTCGTCACCACGTGACCAAAGACGGTTTCTACCGTGGTCACCAACTGTTCGGCGCGAAAGACGAGACCTGATACGCGCCATGCGTATCACCGTGGCGGTGGATGTGATGGGCGGTGACTTCGGTCCCTCCGTTACTGTCCCCGCCGCATTGCAGGTTCTGGCTGAACAGCCTGACCTGCATCTCCTCCTGGTAGGCGATGAAGCACAAATAGTGCCGCTCATCGCCTTCAGTGCTTCTACGCCTCGCGCTCGCATTGAGATCGTTCACACCACGGAATTTGTCACCATGAGTGACAAGGTCTCTGTGGCCTTGCGCAATAAAAAGCAATCCTCGATGCGGCTGGCTATAAATGCCGTGCGCGACGGCCAGGCTCAAGCTTGCGTGTCTGCGGGCAATACCGGCGCGCTCATGGCCATCGGTCGGTTTGTGCTGAAAATGCACGCTGGCATTGATCGTCCTGCCATTATGACCGCCTTGCCGACACAAACGGGCCATGTCCACATGCTCGACTTGGGTGCCAATGTCGACTCTGAGCCGCACCACTTGTTGCAATTCGCTGAAATGGGCGCACTCGTGGCGCAAGCCTTAGATGGCCATGACCAACCTCGCGTGGGCTTACTCAACATTGGTGAAGAAGAAATTAAGGGCAATGACTTCATTAAAGCCACGCATGAACTGTTGCGGGCGTCTTCCCTAAATTACATCGGCTATGTAGAAGGCGATGGCATTTTTCACGGCGATGCCGATGTGGTGGTCTGCGATGGTTTTGTCGGCAATATCGCGCTGAAAAGCTCCGAAGGTGTGGCGAAAATGATGGCGGCTATGATTAAGGCGCAAATTAATCGCAACTGGCTAACGAAGCTGCTGGGACTGTTGGCCTACCCCATTTGGAAGGGTTTAAAGCAGGAAATGGACCCGGGCCGCTATAACGGTGCCAGCCTGGTCGGGCTCACCGGCATTGTAGTGAAGAGCCATGGCAGCGCTCAAATTGACTCTTTCGCTCAAGCGTTGCGAGTCGCCATTAAAGAAGTTGAAAAGGATATTCCTGCGCTGCTTGCGCGCCACTTCAGCGCAGCTGAACACGCCAAAAAGGCGCTTTTATTGGCCACAGAATCGCCAGTTGAGGCGGTCTAGGGCGACTTCTCGCGCGCTTTTAGGCTAACCTCAGTACTGTTCCGATTTACTTCGCAAGGATTTCTTGATGACAACGGCGTGGGTTTTCCCCGGTCAGGGTTCGCAAGCCATCGGCATGTTGGCAGATTTAGCAGCAGAGTTTCCAACGGTTCAAGAGATCTTCGCCGAAGCATCGGCGGCATTGGGTAAGGACTTGTGGTTGCTAGCTCAGCAGGGTCCGGAAGCAGAAATTAATGCGACGGAAAATACCCAGCCGTTACTACTCACAGCTGGCATTGCGGTCTGGCGTACGTGGCTGACGCAGGGCGGGGCCAAGCCTCAATACGTGGCAGGACATTCCTTGGGTGAGTACACCGCGTTAGTGGCAGCTGGGGTTTTGTCCTTAGCCGATGGCGTTAAGTTAGTCGCCGAGCGCGGTCGCTTGATGCAAGCCGCCGTGCCTGCGGGACAGGGCGCTATGGCGGCTATTCTCGGGCTCGAAGATGCGCAGGTGGTAGCCGCCTGTGCTGAGGCCGCTCAAGGCGAGGTGGTGTCGGCTGTAAACTTTAATTCTCCAGGGCAAGTGGTTATTGCGGGGAGTGCCGCCGCCGTGGATCGCGCCATGGCTGCGTGTAAGGCAGCCGGTGCTAAGCGTGCGCTGCCCTTGCCGGTGAGTGCGCCGTCCCATTGCGCGCTGATGTTGCCAGCCGCCGAGAAACTGGCTGCGCATCTACAGTCACTGACCTTTCATACGCCCGTCATACCAGTTGTACAGAATGTTTCCGCGCGAATTGAGGCGGGCCCCGTCGCTTTGCAGGCGTCCCTGATCGCGCAGCTGCATAGCCCGGTTTTGTGGTCGCAAAGCGTGCAGTGGTTAGCCGAGCAGGGCGTGACGCGATTTATAGAAAGCGGCCCCGGTAAAGTACTGACGGGTCTGAATAAACGCATCGCTAAAGAGGCCGAGCACGTCTCGGTGGAGTCCGCCGAAAGTCTAAAAGCGGCTTTGGCGCTGACAGAATAGACTGAGCATTAAATTAAGGATGGCCTGATGGAAAAGTCATTACACGATAAGGTGGCCCTGGTGACGGGCGCAACACGCGGCATTGGGCGTGCTATCGCACTAACCTTGGGGCGCGAAGGTGCTACCGTGATTGGCACGGCAACCACGGACGCGGGCGCGGCCAGCATTACGCAGGCATTAGCAGAGGCTGGCATTCCGGGTCGTGGCGTGGTGCTGGATGTTGCCGAGTTGAGCAGCATTGAGGCCGTGTTAGCGCAAATTTCGGAAGAATTTGGTGCGCCGCTTATCGTCGTTAACAATGCCGGTATCACGCGAGATAACCTCATGCTGCGCATGAAGGAAGAGGAATGGCAGTCGGTGATTAATACGAACCTGACGGCCATTTTCCGTGTCACCAAGGCCAGCTTGAAGGGCATGACCAAGGCGCGCTGGGGTCGTATCATCAACATCAGTTCGGTGGTCGGTTCCATGGGTAATGGCGGTCAGGCGAATTACGCCGCTGCTAAAGCCGGGCTAGAAGGGTTTGGGCGGGCTTTAGCCGCTGAAATTGCATCGCGTAACATCACGGTGAATGCCATTGCGCCGGGATTTATCGAAACCGATATGACTCAGGCCTTGCCTGAAGCGCAGCGGGAGAAATTGTTGACGCAGGTGCCCGCAGGGCGTTTGGGTCAGCCACAGGACATTGCAGAAGCGGTGGCTTTTTTGGCATCGGAGCGTGCGGCTTACATCACAGGCACGACACTGCATGTAAACGGCGGCATGTACATGGCCTAGACCGGCCAGTCATCCATTACCTATTCACTTGAAATAACTACTTACGGTTTGCTGGGCAGGCGGAGCTTGCCACCTACGGGACGCTTCAATACACTTGCGGCGACTTGTCGGCAGTCCGACATCAAAGGAGATAAACGTGAGCACGATCGAAGAGCGCGTCAAGAAAATTGTCGCTGAACAACTGGGCGTTAAGCTGGAAGAAGTGACCAACGAAGCCTCATTCGTCGACGATCTGGGCGCTGATTCGCTGGATACCGTTGAGCTGGTCATGGCACTGGAAGAAGAGTTCGAAACTGAGATTCCAGACGAAGAAGCTGAAAAAATCAGCACAGTTCAAACCGCGATCGATTACGTGACCGCGCACAGCAAGCAGTAATTGCTGCTGTAAAAAAAACCGCAGGTGCGCTTGGCGTATCTGCGGTTTTTTTATGCCTAGTGGATTTCAGTCTTGTTGTCATGGTCATCTAGTCGTCACGAATTGGTAACATGATGCGAGTTGGTTAAATGGTGCAAGGGGATTTGTCATGATGTCGCGGCGTGTAGTGGTCACTGGCTTAGGCATGTTGACGGCTTTGGGCTCGTCGGTTGAAAAAACATGGGCGGGTATTCTGGCGGGCCAAAGTGGTATTCGTCCGATTGATCATTTTGATGCCTCGGCCTTCTCCACCCAGTTTGCCGGCACCATCACGGACTTTGTCGTGGAAGACTATTTGCCGGCAAAAGAAGCTCGCCGGGTAGATGAGTTTATTCAATACGGTTTAGCTGCGGGTCAACAAGCGCTGCTGGATTCAGGACTGGTCATTACCGAGTTGAATGCCGATCGTGTGGGCGTGGCGGTGGGCTCAGGTATTGGTGGTCTGACCACCATTGAAGACGGGCATCGTAGTTTGTTGGAAGGCGGGCCGCGTAAAATCTCGCCGTTTTTTGTGCCGGGCTCCATTATCAATATGGCGGCGGGTCTGTTATCGATCCGCCATGGCCTGAAGGGGCCTAACTTTTCGGTGACCACCGCGTGCACCACGGCAACGCATAGCATTGGTTTGGCCGCGCGCTTAATTGCCAGCGGAGACGCTGATGCCATGCTCGCTGGCGGTACGGAGAAAGCCTCTACGCCGCTTGGTCTCGGGGGCTTTGGAGCAGCACGGGCTTTATCGACCCGTAACTCAGACCCAACCCTGGCCAGTCGACCGTTTGATAAAGACCGTGATGGCTTTGTGCTGGGTGATGGGGCCGGTGTGCTTATGTTGGAAGAGTATGAACATGCCCTAGCTCGCGGTGCGCGCATTTATGCCGAGCTCATTGGCTTTGGCATGAGTGGCGATGCGTTTCACATGACGGCGCCGCCAGAAAATGGTGCCGGTGCTGCATCTGCAATGGCCAATGCCTTGCGAAATGCCGGTATTCGTCCGGACGAGGTGGATTACATCAATGCCCATGGCACATCGACCCCGGCCGGTGATGTAGCCGAATCGCAAGCTATTCTGCAGGTGTTTGGCGCTCATGCCGATAAACTCGCCGTGAGCTCGACGAAATCAATGGTGGGGCATTTATTAGGTGCTGCTGGCGGTGTGGAGGCGATTTTCAGTGTGCTGGCGCTGCGTGACCAAATCGCGCCCCCCACCATCAATTTAGACCATCCAGATCCTGCCTGTACCCTCGATTATGTGCCGCATAAAGCGCGTGCGATGAAGATGAACGTGGTGCTGTCGAATTCGTTTGGCTTTGGCGGGACGAATGGCAGCCTGCTGTTTCGCCGCCTGTGAGCCAGCTCAGCGCCAGCATGACGACCCGCATTTGGTATGGCGATGAGGCCGTGTCGCATTGGGCGGCAGATGATCGTGGCATCGCCTATGGTGATGGCTTGTTTGAAACGCTGAGGGTAGAAGCGGGTCGAGGCGTCTTGCTGGCGGGGCATTTACAGCGTTTGCAACAAGGCTGCTTACAGCTCGGCATTCCCTTTCTCGCGAGCTGGCCGCAACGAATCGCTTACGCGCTTGCCTCTGGCAAGACAGGTATTTTGCGTGTGCAAGTCACGCGTGGGCGAGGGGGGCGCGGTTATCAGTCTCCCTCCGTGATAACGCCGGGCTTTGCCTTAAGCTGGCATGAGCGGCCCCAGTATCCCGCGCAATATACTCAGTGGGGCATTCGGGTCGCGGATGCACCCTTTGCCCTGGCCTCGCAGCCCGCATTGGCAGGCATTAAGCACAGTAACCGGCTGGAGCAGGTTCTATTGCGAGATGCTCTGGCAACACAGCCGCAATGCCAGGAATTGGTGGTATGCAATCAAGCCGGCGAAGTTGTGGAGGGTGTTTTTTCTAACCTGTTCATGATTCGCGCAGGCGTGCTCCTGACCCCACCAGTCACTCAATGTGGCGTTGCCGGTGTATTGCGTGAGGCATTGCTGGCAGATGCTCCTTTGCCGGTGGAAGTCGCCACGTTGACCCCCTCAGACCTACTGGCCGCCGATGAAGTGTTTTTTGCCAACAGCGTGATGGGCATTTGGCCGGTTGCCACTTATCGCGAACGGGCTTGGCCTGTGGGCGAATACACCCGACAATGCCAAGCTCACATCGCCCCTTGGTTTGCCCCTGAATGAATGCTGCCCGATCACGGAAAACGCCCGCGCCTCGCACCCCCCGTCGCTTAAGACTGTTTTGGGTGGTGCTCGTGTTGTTGGCGATCCTGCTTTATCGGACCGTATTGCAATCATTTGAATTACCCCCTCAGGGCTATCGCCTGAAAGTGCCGCGCGGCAGCAGCTGGATCCATGTGGCTGAACAATTGGCAGAGCAAGGTTTTATTACGTCTGCGATGAGCTTGCGTGTCTGGCTCATGCTCCGGCCCGGTGAGGAAGTGCTGCGGTCTGGCGTTTTCGTCTTACGCCCGCCCATGACACTGGATCAACTGGTTCAGCGCTTGGCCGAAGCACCCGATGGCACGCAGCCATTGGTGCTTATTGAGGGCGAGCGCTTTAGGGATTTACGTAAAAAGTTAGCGGATCGCGAAGATGTGCGCCAAGCCATGAGCTCGTTGACCGATGCAGAAATACTGGCCGCCATTGGGGCGGAGGAGAAGCATCCGGAGGGCTTATTTGCGCCTAACACCTATGTCATTGAAGAGGGTGAGCGCGATCTGGATATTTTGCGACGGCTGTATCAGCGGCAGAAACGGATTCTCGCGGAAGAGTGGGCAGGACGTGAGTCTGGCTTGCCCTATAACAATGCCTACGAAGCCTTAATCATGGCGTCGATTATTGAGAAAGAGACCGGTGTGGCCGAAGAACGGGCGCAGATTGCAGGCGTATTTGTTCGTCGCTTGCAAGTCGGGATGCGCTTGCAGACCGATCCCACCGTGATTTACGGCGTGGGTGAGCGCTATAAAGGCGACATCACGCGGGCGCATTTGCGCGAAGACACTCCGTATAATACCTATCGTCGTGCTGGGTTGCCGCCCACGCCTATTGCTAACCCAGGCCGCGCTGCCATTCATGCCGCACTGCATCCAGCCGAGGGCGACGCCTTATTTTTTGTCGCCACCGGTGATGGCCGCCATATTTTTTCGGCCACGCTCGCCGAGCATAATCGCGCGGTTAACCGCTACCAACGCTGAGCTATTCATGACTGATTTGATGTCCCGCTTTATCACCCTGGAGGGTGGCGAAGGCGTGGGTAAATCCACCCAAATCGCTGCCATCGCAGACTTTTTGCGCGCTACTGGTGATGAGGTGGTGGTGACTCGGGAGCCGGGTGGCACGGCTTACGCCGAAGCATTACGCAGTTTATTACTGACGCCGCGTGAAGAAATTGTTACGCCCTCGGCCGAGCTGCTCACATTATTTGCGGCACGCGCCCAGCACTGGCACGCCCTGATCCTGCCGGCCCTGAAGCGAGGCGCTTGGGTATTGTCCGATCGATTTGTGGATGCCACCTACGCTTACCAAGGTGCAGGCCGTGGCTTACCTGTGGCTGATATTGCCGTGCTTGAGCGTTGGTTGCTGCAAGGGCGTCAGCCGGGCTTGACCTTGCTCTTAGATATGCCGGTTGCCGAGGGCATGGCGCGCGCACGTGCCCGCGCCGCCTTGGATCGTTTTGAACAAGAGCATGTAGATTTTTTTGAGCGAGTGCGCGTGGGGTATTTGGCGCGGGCTGAGGCCGACTCGCAACGCATTCGCTGCATCAATGCCGCCCAGCCCTTGCTGGCTGTGCAGACAGATGTACTGGCCATTGTGCGCGCTTACTGTGCAGAAATGACGGGGTCCGCCACATGAGCGCCATCTATCCTTGGCAAGCGGGTTTGTGGCAATCGCTTTGCCATTTAAGTCAGCAGAAGCGTCTGCCGCATGCGTTATTGCTGGCAGCTCCGCAAGGTTTGGGTAAGGCCCATTTTGCTCGCCAGTTTGCCGCTTGGCGGTTATGCGAACAGCCCAGTGCCGACAGCGTTTGTCGCGTATGCCGTAGTTGCCAATTACTGAGTACAGGCCATCACCCCGACTTACTCTGGGTCAGTCCCGATGAAGACGATGAAAAGGGCGCTAAGGCCAGCAAAGTTATCAAAGTTGCCCAGGTCCGCACGGTGGTGGAGTTCGCTACGCAATCGGCTCATCGCCAGGGTGGTCAACGCATTGTTGTGATCGAGCCGGCGGATGCTTTGAATACCGCATCCGCCAATGCCTTGCTCAAGACCTTGGAAGAGCCAGGGCGCGATACCTTATTTTTGCTGCTGACCGACAAGCCCGCCGCCCTGTTACCGACCGTTCGCAGTCGTTGCCAATTACTGCCAATGCCTTTGCCCGCGCCGGCACAGGCACTGGCGTGGCTCAGCACACAGGTGCAACCGCCGGAAATGACGGAAACTTTATTGGAGCTGGCGCGGGGTGCGCCGCTGGCGGCTGCAGCGCTACAGACGCAGCCGTGGTTTTCTGCCCGCGCCGATCTGCTGGTGGATTTGCTGGCGGTCGCACAGTCTCGGCTAATGCCCCTGCAAGCTGCACAGCGCTGGCAAAAGCTTGACGCCAATGAACAGGCCTTAGCATGGCAAAGCCTGCTCGACGATGCGGTGCCGGGGGCGATGGTTGCCGACTATCCCACGCGTCACAGTGATTTGCGTACGGATATGGCCGCGTTACTGGCCGCCGTTTCGGCACAGGCATTGCTTAATACGCTGTATGAAGTGGTAGAGGCGCGCCGCCTGCTGGGCACCAGCGTGCAGCCGCAAGCTATTCTGGAAGGCCTTTGGTTGCACTGGGGTCGAGAAACGCGTCAAAAACGAGGTTCACATGCTGGTTGATAGTCACTGCCATCTCGACTGCTTAAAGCTCGATCGTCACGGCGGTTCCTTAAATGCGGCGCTGGATGCGGCGCGTGCGCGCGGTGTTGGGCACTTCCTGTGCATCAGCATTGAGCTGGAAAAATTCGATCAGATTCGTGCCATTGCGGAAGCCCATGACGATGTCTATGCCACGGTGGGCGTGCACCCCTGCCATACGCACTCGCATCAGCCCACGGTAGATGAGCTGCTGGCACTGGCGCAGCACCCGAAAGTCATTGGCATCGGCGAGACCGGTCTCGATTACTTCCACGATGTCTCGACCCGCGAAGCACAGCAGGCCTTGTTCTCAACCCATATTGAAGTGGCCAAGCGCACCGGCAAGCCCTTGATTATCCACACCCGCAATTCGCGGGACGATGTGCTAGCACAGATGCGTCATGAAGGTGCCGAGCGGGCGGTCATGCACTGTTTTACCGAAGATTGGGCCACCGCTAAGGCCGCTTTGGATCTGGGTTATTACATCTCCATTTCGGGCATTGTGACGTTCCCGAAAGCATTGGAGCTGAAAGACGTGGCCAAGCGTATTCCGCTGGACCGCTTATTGATTGAAACCGATGCGCCGTATCTGGCGCCCGCCCCCAATCGTGGCAAACCCAATGAGCCGGCGTTTCTCGCGGACACGGCAGCCTATATTGCGGCGCTGCGGGGGCTGAGTTTGGACGCTCTAGCGGAGGCTACGACGCGCAATTATCAGGCCGCGTTTCGTCTGGACACGCTACCGATACGTGCGCTGGCAAGTTAAACTTCCGTCTTGATATATCGCCGATCCGGCGGTGAATGAGGAGCAAAAATGACTGATCTGGCGCGAGCAACGCAAAAAGCCCGTGAGTTTCGTCAACGTGAGCAAGCCATTCTGGATTGTGCGCAAGAGTTATTCATTGAGTACGGTGAAGACAAAGTCACCGTGGAAATGATTGCGGACAAAGTGGGCATCGGCAAAGGCACGATTTATAAGCACTTCGAAACGAAAAACGAGATCTATTTGTTGTTGATGATTCGCTACGAAGAAGTCTTGGCCGATCTTTTTCGCCGTATTGATATCTCGCAAGACAAACAATCGCTGGTCCGCGAATACTTTACCTTTCGCGTCCGCGATGCAGACCAATACCTGCTGTTTGATCGCCTAGAAAGCAAGCTCGTCGCCGATAAGGTCGTGCCAGCGCTGATGGAAAAATTGCACGCCATTCGCGCCGCTAACTTTGAAAAGCTCTGCGCGATGGTGAGTGGCCAGATTAAAGCGGGCAAATTGGCCGATGTGCCACCGCAATACCATATCGCCGCGGCGTGGGCGCTGGCGCACGGAGCTTCGGCTCTAACGAAGTCCAGCTTCTACGCTGATTTCATCGGTGAGCAAGAGCCTTTCCTCGATTTTCTGCTGAATGTGGCTGTTCGCATGGGCAATAAGCGCGTGCTGGGCATGTCCAGTTAATGTGATATCGCCGTCAAAGGCATATATGTCAGGCTTGAAGTGCCGTGCGGTTATTGACCGGAACGGCCTCAGGCGGCAAGATAGCCAGCCTTTTAGGGGACTCCACCGGTGCAATGGTGCTGGCTGAGTTCTCTGGCTGAACTCTTATTCGTTCATCAATGTAAGCTGAGGATTCCATGAAGGTTCTGGTAGCTGTCAAACGCGTTGTCGATTACAACGTAAAAGTTCGCGTGAAAGCGGACAAGACGGGTGTTGAACTCGCCAACGTAAAAATGGCGATGAACCCGTTCTGCGAAATCGCGGTCGAAGAAGCCGTGCGTCTGAAAGAGAAGGGCATTGCCACTGAAATCGTGGTGGTGTCTGTGGGTCCAACCAATGCTCAAGAGCAGCTGCGTACGGCCATGGCCCTCGGCGCTGATCGCGGCATTCTGGTTGAAACGGCTGATGCCGAGCCTCTCGCCATTGCCAAGCTGCTGAAAGCCATTTGCGACCAGGAACAACCTGGTTTGGTCATTCTGGGCAAGCAAGCCATTGACGGTGATAACAACCAGACTGGCCAGATGCTGGCTGCGCTGGCCGGTTACGCTCAAGGCACCTTCGCCTCCGTGGTTAAGGTCGATGGCAATAAAGCGCAAGTAACGCGTGAAGTTGACGGCGGTCTGCAGACTGTTGAGCTGGCTCTGCCAGCAGTGGTCACCACCGACCTGCGCTTGAACGAACCGCGCTATGCCTCGCTGCCAAACATCATGAAAGCTAAAAAGAAGCCCCTGGATGTGAAATCCCCGGCGGATTACGGCGTTGATGTTTCCCCGCGTGTGAAGACTCTTAAGGTTGAAGCACCGGCCGAGCGTTCCGCTGGCATCAAGGTCAAGACCATCGAAGAGCTGGTCGAAAAGCTGAAGAACGAAGCGAAGGTGATCTGATCATGGCTATTCTTGTTATTGCTGAACACGACAACGCCGCCGTTAAGGGCGCCACGCTGAACACGGTTGCTGCGGCCAAGGCTATTGGCGGCGACATCCATGTGCTGGTTGCTGGCTCCGGTTGTAGCGCTGCTGCTGCCGCTGCTGCACAGATCGCTGGCGTGAGCAAGGTATTGGTTGCTGACAACGCCGCCTATGCGCATCAGCTCGCTGAAAACGTGTCGCTGCTCGTAGCCGAGCTGGGCAAGGGCTACAGCCACATTTTGGCGCCTGCTACCAGCAACGGTAAGAACACGCTGCCACGCGTCGCTGCACTGCTGGATGTTGCGCAAATTTCGGAAATCTCCAAGGTGATCTCGGCTGACACCTTCGAGCGTCCAATCTATGCGGGCAACGCCATCGCAACCGTGCAGTCCTCGGACAGCATCAAAGTCATCACCGTGCGCCCAACAGGTTTCGACGCCGTTGCTGCTACCGGTGGTTCGGCATCGACCGAGGCCGTTGCTTCCGCTCAGAACGCTGGCACGTCCTCGTTCGTGAACGAAGAGCTGGCTAAGCTCGATCGTCCAGAGCTGGCCGGTGCCAAGATTGTTGTTTCTGGTGGCCGCGGCATGGGCAACGGTGACAACTTCAAGATCCTCTACACCCTGGCTGACAAGCTTGGTGCTGCCGTTGGTGCCTCGCGCGCCGCTGTTGACGCCGGCTTCGTGCCGAACGACATGCAAGTCGGTCAGACGGGTAAAGTCGTCGCGCCGCAGCTCTACATCGCCGTGGGCATCTCCGGTGCCATCCAGCATTTGGCCGGTATGAAAGACTCCAAGGTGATCGTTGCGATCAACAAGGACGAAGAAGCGCCGATTTTCTCCGTTGCCGACTACGGCATCGTGGGCGATCTGTTCGACCTCGTTCCGCAGCTGGAAAAGCTGGTCTAATCGACCACTAATCTACGCTGACGAAAAGGCCGCTCCGGGTAACCGGGGCGGCCTTTTTCATGGGCGACGGTGTTGCAGCGCAAGGGTTCAGCTAGCGCGCAGCCCCACTTTCATATCCAGTCGGCCACTCTGCACGCTCAATTCTTTGACCTCGATCTGATTGACCAGCTGCTGCAACCACTCCTGACTTTCCTGCAACAGGTTTAGGCCGGGCAGGATATTGCGATCGCCGAGGCTGACCAGTTTATCCATGAACCAGGAACGATTGTTGAGAAAATCGATCATGCCGGCCTCGGCCAGATTCAGTCGCCACTGTTTGATGCCTTCGCGATGCAAGCCGGGAATATGGCTGACGATCTGCTGCGTGAGCGATGGCAAGGGCAGTTTACTGGCGAGCTGAAATGCGCTCTGGCCAAGATGGCGGGTGGCCCAGTTCACCAGCATCGGCGCTTGTCGCCATTGCACATCAAGAGCCTGATCGAGCTGCTGGAAGCGCATGAAGGGCGTGTCACCCGTGAGCTGGCACTCTTTAACCAAGACGGACAGCGTGAGTGTGTAGACCATGCGCTGAAAATGGCCGTCGAGTTTGATATCGAAGCGATCGGGTGAACAGTCCAGTTGAATGTAGTCGATGTGCGAATTGTCTTTCAGGCGAGCGCGAATCTGCTGGTTGAGCAGGGCTTCGGGTAGAGGCAGGGTCAGTGTGGAGTGGCGCAGGTAGCGTTGTGCCAGAGCCAGTGCGGTATCACGAGTGCCCTGAGAGGCTTTCCCGACGACATCCTGAACGCCTATCACGGTTGAGCCTAGGGCCTGTTTAGCGAGGTCGCGGGCGGTGCCAGCGGCCAAGCCAGCAAGGCCAAAGGCCTGGTTCAACGGGCTGGATTTCTTCTCATCTGCCATGATGCATTCGCTCTTCGTGTGTCTAGGGAGTTATACACAAGCGAATCCGCCGAGGGCAGGGTGCGGGGCTAACTGCCCGACGGGATACCCGACGGATTGCGTCTGTACAGACCGGGTGTGGTGCCGGTCCAGCGCTTAAAAGCGCGATTGAAGTTGGCCACATCGGAGTAGCCGAGTTGTTCGGCAATGCGCTCTTGGTTCTGGCGAGGGTCGTCTAGCAGCAAGATGGCTTTTTGACGGCGCAAGTCTTCGAGAATGTCAGTGAATGTGGTGCCTTCGAGCGCCAGCTGGCGTTTCAGCGTGCGCTCCGACATGTGTAAGTCGCTCGCCACTGCTTCGACGCCGCGAAAGCCTTCATCTTCCCGATAAATCAGCTCACGCACTTGGCGTACAAAACGGTTATGCAGGCCGATAGCGACCAGCTCACGTTCGCATTGCTCTACCGCCAGTTGCATGGAGGCGGCATCGGCCATGACCAGGGGCAGGTCAAGGTAGCTGGCATCGAAGGAGATGCGGTTGCAAGACTGACCAAACCGGATTTGTGCCGGCAAAATATAACGAAACTCCTCGTAGCGCGGGTTTTCCGGGATATCGATGTCGGCTTCGCCAAACAGCGTCTCACCGGTAATGACCTGCGCCATTTGCCCCAAACCGACCATGAGCGCCGCCACCGCCGTATCACGCAAGGGTTGCTGGGTCAGTGCGGTTTCAAGGTACAGGTGTGCGGTGTCACCTTCACGAACCACGCGTATGGCAAAGCCCATGATGCGCAGACTAATAAAGCGCTCTACCAGTTCCAGGGCTTGCGCCACGGTATCGGCAGTCATGGCAGCAAAACCGATAAAGCCGTGGCTAGACAGCTTCATTTGCATACCCATGTAGAACGGCAAGCCCGGCTCATTAGTTAGCGCTAAGGCCTGCTCGTAAAGGCCATTCATGATTTCTAGCGAAATGCGCGTCGTTGGCGAAGTGAGCTGTTGCCGGTCAAGACCATAGGGCGCCAGCAGCGTCTCTTCAGGTATTTGCCAGCGTTTCAGCACATCGAGCAGTAACAGCGCATAGGCGGCAGGTAGGCCTGGGGTGGTATCAGCAGCAGATCGTGACATCAGTGAATGGCACATAAGGATAAGAAGTTGTCCCAAAATAACCTGCTACTGGCCTCGGGTCAAAGGCAGAGTTCGTCTTGCCCTATTTGTATTTATCTGGAGAGGCAAAATGACTTCACTGAACACCACTGCTATTACCACTGCTGCCGCGACGACTATGCCTTTGTCGGATGCTCCGCGTCAGCCACTGGGTGCTAAGGTGGGTATTCCACCACGCCGCGTTGCCATGAACTTTGATCAGTCCAAGGCGGGCTACTGGTATGCCGACAGCCCGTTCCTGACCTATTTCTGGTCGGCATTCTCGGTGTTGCTGCCGGAAGGTGAGCAATTCTTTGTGGAAGCGGTGCGTCATTACCGTGACCAAATTACGGATGAAAATTTGAAGGCGGGTATTTCCGGCTTTATTGGTCAGGAAGCGCTGCACACGCAGGGCCACCAGGTGCTCAATCAGTTTATTAACGATAAGCAGCTGCCTGCCGCCGAACTTGAAGCGCAACTCAAGTTGCTGCTGGATACGGTGGCGAAGATTCACCCGCGACTCAACTTGGCCGCGACCATTTGCTTGGAGCATTTCACCGCCTTGCTCGGTGAGCAGCTGCTGGCTGAAGTCGATCACCACATGAGCGCGCATGAAGACATTCGCCCGCTGTGGATGTGGCATGCGCTGGAAGAGACCGAGCACAAGGCCGTGGCCTGGGATGTCTATGAGCAGACCGGTGGTAGCTATGTGGTTCGTGCCGGCACCATGGTCATCACCACGGCGGTGCTGGGTGCTGTGATGACCTATGCCACAGGTCGTTTGCTCGCTGCCGATGGTCAGCTCTTTAATGTGCGTGACAACGTGAAGGGTATGCGTGCGCTGTTCGGTCGTCAGGGTCGCATGACGCGTCTGCTGCCGAAGTTCCTCGACTTCTTCCGTCCGGACTTCCACCCGAACGACCACGACACTAAGGCGTTGGTGACCGAATGGCGCGAGAAGCTGTTTGGTGCCGATGGCGAGATGAATCATCTGCTGAAAGGCAAGTCGCTTCATTGAGCGACTGCTGAGATTTTGCGGGAACGGTTAGCCGCCCTGATGTGAGTCAGGGCGGCTTTTTTTGGCTTTAGAGGTCATATGAGCTGAAGTCTTTATACATTCTGGCGAGTTTGCTGAATGAAATTCGGAACTGGCTTCGCGCCTTGGTTTTTGGCGACTTAGTGCTTTCATCAGTGACTTTGGAGGCGGGATCGTAGACAACCGCCCCATGATGCAACGCTTCTAAGTAGCGGATGAAGTCTGTTCCCTGCCCAAGATGTACAGGACTTTTATAGTGAAATTCTGGCGAACTAGAACCATTTGATTCATAGCTGACATAAGCTGCTTGGGCATGCTTCCGATTCCATTTCGCTAGCAGCTTCTCGAATGTCCATGTTGCAGCAGGTACCCCGTTATCCGTCAGCAGATGTACTGCACCACTGACATGAGTGATAACTCGTTTGACTGGGTTATAGCCATCCAGCATCAGCGTTAATCCAGTCGTTGCGTTCCGTTGTCCCACTTTGTGCAGACCGGTAAAGTAAAGCGTGTCATTTCCAGTTGGACGGCCAAAACGCCTGACAAATGCCTGAACGCCATGCTCTCCGTAGAATCCAGCATCTGGCTCAGGAGTCATCAAGGTTATTCGATCTGAACTATGTCCCTTTATTTCCCAGCCCATGAAATCAGGTTCCGAGCGTCCATTTGGGATAATCCCTAGTAGGGCTTCCAGCGTGTAGCCACCACCGTTTTTGGCTAGATAAGGTATCGCAAGTCCTTGCGAGTTCAGTCGGATAGAGGCATGCCAGCCTGCCACGTGAATATCCCGTAGTGACTTGAGCAGCAATATCCGTGTGTCAGTAGTCGAAGCCTGAATCAGCTTGAAGACCCCCTGTGTCTGAAACTTTCCTTTTTCGTTATTGGCAAGAAACTCCGCTGTAATAAGGCTACTAGCAGGTGCCAGAAAAGCATGAATTTTTCTGTCTAGCGCTACTCCAAGAAATAGCAGCCGTCCGTCGGGGCCATTATTGTATTGCCGACTCTCTCCGGGAATGGGGCGCATTAGCTCGTTTGGCGCGAACTTACAGCCTTGAAGAAAGCCAGAGAGCCTGACCTCTGGATATTGTGGATACAGAATCAGCTGGGTATGAGGTGCCTGATGGGGCTGACCGCTGGCGTCAAGCCAATAAAATTGGAGGCGTGCCTTGTAGTTGGGTTTTTTGCCACCTAAGCAGCTTTCAATGTTCTCGAACGGGAGCATTTGCAGAACATCGAAATTTCCGCCCAAGTACACCTGTTGCTTGCTGTTGTCATTCTCGGCTAGTTGCTTGCACAGAATCTCGCGTACACCTAGCTGCTCGAAGCGCACCTGAAGTGCACGTAAGTCCTGAAGCATGTCCACGATTCCTAGATGATCTAGCGCCGATGGAGATTTCCTTGGCAATTGGTCAGATTTATATGAGCCGGCCTCGCGAGGTCAAGTGCCCATCCTGATCTTTGCCGCTTGTCTGGTTTTTGAAGCTGAGATACTGTTTTTATGGCCAGTTATTTTGTATTTCACGATTGTTTTTGTGACACTAACCGCGCAGAATGCAGAAAAATTTCCCAGCGAAATATATGTTGGAGCGCAATATGAGCAACGATCTAGTCCATCACTATCTGAAGGAAGCGCTTTGCTACTACAAGCACAAGGAACTGGCCGAAGCGCTGGAAGTTAATGTTGGTACGGTGCGGCGTTGGGAGTTGCGTGAGACAGAGCCACGCCCTTATCTGGTCGAGAGCCTGAAGCAACTGCTGCTGCCGTGGGGTGAGCAGAAATCCGGCGGTGATTTCAAGTTCATCGATCTCTTTGCCGGCATCGGGGGCTTGAGGATGGCCTTCGAATCAATAGGTGGCGAGTGCGTCTTCACCAGCGAATGGGATACTTATGCGCAGCGCACCTATCAGGCCAACTATCCGGGCAATGCGCATCCTCTGAACGGCGACATCACGCAGATTCACGAAAAAAATATCCCGGATCATGATGTGCTGTTGGCCGGATTTCCCTGCCAGCCGTTTTCGATTGCCGGGGTATCCAAAAAGAATTCGCTGGGGCGTGCTCACGGCTTTTCGGATGAAACCCAAGGGACGCTGTTTTTTGATGTCGCTCGCATCATCAAGGAAAAGCGCCCACGCGCATTTCTGCTGGAGAATGTGAAAAATCTCCAGTCGCACGACAAGGGCCGAACCTTTGATGTCATTCGCCGCGTCTTGACCGAAGAGCTGGGCTATCAACTACATTTCCGTGTCATTGATGGTCAGCACTTTGTGCCACAGCATCGTGAGCGCATTGTGATGGTGGGTTTTCGTGAGCCGGTGCCGTTTGCGTGGGATGCCTTGCAGCTGCCAGCAAAAGGTACGCAGCGCATTAAGGACATCCTGCATAAGATGGATGGCACCGAACCGATGCTGGAATGGGATGCCAGTCGCTTTTTCAATCACGAGGAAGGTCGGGTCAATGACAAGTACATCCTCAGCGACAAGCTGTGGAGCTTCTTGCAGGGTTATGCCGCCAAGCATCGAGCGAAGGGTAATGGCTTCGGTTACGGCTTAGTCGGCCCTGATTCGGTGTCGCGCACATTGTCTGCACGCTATTACAAGGATGGCTCGGAAATCCTCGTGGATCGCGGCTATGACTTGAACCCGCGCCGGCTGACGCCCCGAGAGTGCGCGCGCCTCATGGGCTTCCCGGACAGCTTCCGCATTCCGGTTTCTGACACGCGTGCCTACAAGCAGTTTGGCAATTCGGTTGTCATGCTGGCTTTCCAAGAAGTTGCTCGCATCATGCAACCGTACATCGTTGAGCATGAGCTGAATGTGGTTCAGCCTGATCTGCTGGTGCAGATGTCGGCAGCGGAGAGTGAGGCTGTCGCGGCCTAAGTTGGCTGAAAGCTACTCCCAACTGCAGCGGTGTTAAAAGAATTGGCCTGAAGAGTTTGTTCTCTATCTCTCAAGCCCTAGCAATCTTCTGCTCCGTCGACCCCCCAGGAAACGACATGCGGGTGAGCTTGATCAACGTGGTACCGAACTGGCGCGTCAGCGAGCCTTTGTTATAGGGCAGGTCGTAGCGTGAGCAGAGCGCCTGCACGCGCTGCGAGATTTCCGGGTAGCGACTGCTGGGCAGGTCCGGGAACAGGTGGTGTTCGATCTGATAGCTGAGGTTGCCGGCGAACAGGTCAAAGGTGCGGCTGCCCTTGATGTTGCAGGAGCTGAGCAGCTGCCGGATATACCAGCGCGCACGGGTTTCATCTTCGACCTGGGATTCGGTGAAGTTGTAGGTGCCTTCCGGGAAGTGTCCGCAGAAGATGATGGTGAAGGCCCAGACATTGCGGATCAGGTTGGCCACGACATTGGCCAGCAACACATAGAGAAAGACCTCGGGCAGGATGTCTGGTGTCGGCCCGAGCACAGGGATGTAGCCACTGAGGCGGATCGGGATGGCGACCAGCAGGCCAACCAGCGGCCAGGCGATATAGTCCTTGCGCGCTTGGCGCCACATCTTGCGGCCGATGTTGGCGAACACCGAGGCGGTCTGGCTGAAGCTGCGCTTGCCGCGCATCCACTCGTCAACATGGTCGTCGTGCAGGGCCACGGCCCACTCGAACAGCATCATGATGAAAAAGACATAGATCATCTGCGGTAGAAACAGCGGATTCCATTTTTGCAGCGGTGTGACGCGCAGCACGCCGTAGCCGACATCGAGATCCTTGCCGACGACATTGGTCCAGGTGTGATGCACGATGTTGTGCGACTTCATCCAGGTGTCGGAGGGGCAGGTGTTGTCCCATTCCCAGGTGCTGGAGTGGATACTCGGGTCTTTCATCCAGTCCCATTGCGCGTGCAGCACATTGTGGCCGAGCTCCATGTTTTCCAGGATTTTGGCCAGGCCGAGCATGAGCGTGCCGATGCCGAACAAACTGAGCATGGTGGTCTGGCCGGCCCAGGCGTGCTGCCAGAGCGGGTGAAAGAACAGGCCGGCGAAGATGATCATGCGCGACACGAAGTCCATGCTCCGGTGCAGCTTGATGACGCGCAGGATGTACTTGCGATCTTTGTCGCCGAGGGCGTCGAGCGTGTCTTCGCGGATGGCGTCCATCTCGCGGCCGAACTCTTCCAGCTCGGCGTCGTTGAGGGCAACAGGCAGGGTATGAGTCTTCATGGCATCGCTCCCTCAGAGGTCGATTTCGCAGTCGCCGGCGGCGGCGCAGACGCAGATCTGGATGAGCTGGCCGGTTTCGTTGATGACATTGCCGTTGCGAAGATCGCGCACGCAGCCGGATTTCAGCGTGGCATCGCAGGTATGGCAGATGCCCATGCGACAGCCGTGGGTCGGGTTCAGGCCGGCGTCTTCGGCGACGCGCAGCAGGTTGGTGGCGCTGTCGGCATCGACCGTGAGGCAGCTGCGGGCGAAGCTGACCTTGCCGCCGGTGGCATCCGCTGGGATTTCGCTGAATGCAGCTCGAAAGCGCTCAAGGTGCACATGCCGTGACAGTCCTGCGCTTTCCCAATGGGCTTCGATGGCGGCAAGCAGCGAGGCCGGGCCGCAGGCATAGACTTCGCGCTGACGCCAGTCCGGGCACAGCGACTGCAACTGCTCGACGGTGAAGCGGTTGTTGCCGGTGGGCTGTCCGCCCAGCTCCTGCGTGAACACGAGCTTGAGCCGGTAGTGCGGGTGTTTCTCGGCTAGCGCCGTCAGCTCCTAGCCGAAGATCACATCGTAGTCATGCGGCGCGTAGTGGATGTGCACGCTGTGCGGCAGGCGGTCGCGCGCGATCAGGCTGCGCAGCATGCTCATGACCGGTGTGATGCCGCTGCCGGCACTGATGAACAGCGGCCGTACCGGGGTGGCATCGGGCAGGGTGAAGTCGCCTTGCGGCAGGCCGATGGGCAGATAGCTGCCGACTTTGATCTGGCGCACCAGATGCGAGGAGATGCGGCCGCCTGGATGTGCCTTGACGGTGATGGTGATACAGCCGTCATCGCGCTCGGGTGGCGACGAGATGGTGTAGGTGCGGGTGTAGTGCATGCCGCCAACCGGGATGCCGACGCGGATATGCTGGCCAGCGCGATGGCCACGCCAGTTCAGGCCGGGGCGCAGGGTCAGGGTGCGGGCATCGCGGGTTTCATCCCAGACCTTTTCCACACGCGCCTGCAGCGCATGCGTGGTCCACAGCGGATTCACCAGCTCCAGATAATGCGAGGTGCGCAGCGGCCAGGCGAGCATGTCGGTGAAGTAGCTCAGGCGTCCGAACAGGCTGCCTTGCGGGGATTGCTGATTCGGTTCCATGCGGCGCGTCTCATGCTGACCTAATGGTCATTTTGATAGCACATCGCTAGCGTGGCAGGTGTTTGTTTCCGATTAGCGGCTTGATCTTCAGCTCGGCAGAGCCTGCCAGGTCAGGTGCAGGCGCAAATCGAATTCGAGCTGGGCGTAGCCGGGTGCCATATGCTCACAAAGTTGGTAGAAGGCCTTGTTGTGATCGAGTTCTTTCAGATGCGCGAGTTCGTGCACCACGATCATCTTGAGAAACTCCGGCGGCATGGCTTTGAACAGCGAGGCGATGCGAATTTCGCGGCTGCTGCGCAGGCGGCCGCCATGGTTGCGCGATTGCCGCGTATGCAGGCCGAGCGCGTTCTGAATGACATCGAGCTTGCTGTCGTAGCAGGTGCGGTCAATCGCCGGGGCATTGCGCAGATGCGTCTGCTTCAGCTCGGTGACATAGGCATGCAGCGCTTTGTCGGACTGGATGGTGTGGCGCTCCGGGTATTTTCGGATCAGATAGTCACCCAGCTGACGGCTTTCAATCAGGCCAGCGACTTTCGCCAGCAAGGGTTCTGGGTATCCGCTCAGATAGCGCCAGTCCGGGTTCGACATGCTAAAAAGTCCTCTTTGGGGTGGCTTTCACGAAGTTGGCATTGCCTATGCAACAGCACTTACAGAGTGCCCTGAAAATCCGTCAAAACATTGACGGGCTAAGGCCAAGTGAGGTGCCCCATGTTACCGCTGACGCGCATTATCGATGCCAAATTCTGCCTTTGCATCTGTTTCATGAAAGGACTTTTTAAACTCATTGATGAACTGGATCGAGAGGACATGATGGAGGTGCTGACGGAGGAGCAACGGGCTCGTTTAGGCTGGTGGGATTATCAGTAGCGTAAAGTCACTGGCATTATTCAATTTTGTGGCAGTGACGACCAGTTCGCCTCCGTTATGATGGCGCGTCTAACTGTTTTGAGTAGCGCTGATGTTTGCTTGGTTTGAACGTCGTCTGGACCCCTTTCCGCCGGAAGAGCCGCAAGAGCCGCCCCGCACGTTGGTGGCGTTCTGTCTGCATTACACACGGGGTGCCTGGCCTTGGCTGACGGCATCGGCCATTCTCATGGCGCTAATTGCTGTGGCCGAAGTTTGGCTCTTCGGGTTTATGGGCGATATCGTCAATTGGTTGTCGCAGCAGTCGCGCGAGACATTCTGGGCCACGCAGCGTTGGCCGCTAATAGGCATGGCGGCGGTGGTACTGGCGCTGCCGGTCATGACCTTTATGCATTCTTTGCTCAATCATCAGACCCTCATGGGCAATTACCCCATGCGCATCCGCTGGATGGTGCACCGGTATTTATTGCGCCAGTCCATGGCGTTCTATCAGGACGAGTTTGCCGGTCGCATCGCCACCAAGCTGATGCAGACGGCGCTGGCGGTGCGCGAGTGCGTGATCAAGCTCATTGATGTGCTGAATTACATCGTGGTCTATTTCATTGGCACGGTGGTCTTAATCGCCAGCGCTGATTGGCGTTTGGCCCTGCCGCTGTTGGCCTGGTTGATGCTGTACTTACTCATGCTGCGTTACTTCGTGCCGCGTTTGAGCCAAGTGTCACAAAGCCAAGCGGACGCTCGCTCGCTAATGACGGGCCGAATCGTGGACAGCTATACCAATATCCAAACCGTGAAGCTGTTTTCGCATGCCCAGCGAGAGGCGTCTTTTGCCCGTGAAGGCATGGGCGAATTCATGGTCAGTGTGCATGGCCAGATGCGACTGGTGACGCAGCTCAATGTCACGCTGTATAGCCTCAATGCCGTGTTGTTGTTGTCGGTGGCCGGGCTGGCGTTATCGCTGTGGTTAGACAAGCAAATCGCCGTGGGAGCCGTTGCCGTGGCGCTGGGACTGGTGCTGAGATTGTCTGGCATGTCGCAATGGATCATGTGGGAAGTGTCGGCCCTGTTTGAGAATATCGGCACCGTGCAGGACGGCATCAGCTCGATTGCCCGGCCGCATCGTGTTGAGGATGTGCCGGGTGCGCCCGCGCTGATGATTCAGGCTGGCGACATCGTGTTTGATCGCTTGCGCTTCCACTATGGCAAGGCCTCCGGCGTGTTCGAGGATTTGTCGCTGCATATCCGGCCCGGTGAAAAGGTCGGTTTGGTCGGGCGTTCAGGCGCGGGTAAATCGACGCTGGTCAATCTGCTGCTGCGTTTCCACGATCTGGAAGGGGGCGCGATTCGCATCGACGGGCAAGACATCGCTCAGGTAACGCAAGACTCACTGCGCGCGCAAATCGGCATGGTCACGCAGGATACCTCGCTGCTGCATCGCTCGGTACGCGACAACATTCGCTACGGCAAACCCGACGCTTCCGACGAGGAGGTGCTGGCGGCGGCTAGGCGCGCTCAGGCCGATGGCTTTATTGCCGGTTTGCACGATGCCAAGGAAAGACAAGGCCTCGATGCCCATGTCGGCGAGCGCGGCGTCAAGCTCTCCGGCGGTCAGCGCCAGCGCATTGCCATTGCCCGCGTCATGCTCAAGGACGCACCCATCCTGATTCTCGACGAGGCGACTTCGGCGCTGGATTCAGAGGTGGAGGCGGCGATTCAGGAGAACCTGTATCGACTCATGGCTGGCAAGACGGTGATTGCCATCGCCCACCGGCTGTCCACGATTGCCGCGATGGACAGGCTGGTGGTGATGGATCAGGGCCGCATCGTGGAAATCGGCACGCATGCCGAGCTGGTCGCGGCCGGCGGACTGTACGCGCAGCTGTGGGCGCGTCAGTCCGGTGGTTTTTTGGAGGCTGACTAGCTGTAGATGGATCAGGCCTCGAGCTCGACGAGGCCGTCCTCCAGATACTGCAGCAGCTTCTGCATGTGCGGCAGCGTGCGACGGCAGGCGATGATGCCGATCTCGAACTTCTCGGCATAGCTGACCACGGTGATGTTGGTGGCTTGCCCATCCATGGCGATGGACACCGGGTAGATGCCCTCCAGCTTGGCACCATTCCAGTACAGCGTTTCACGCGGGCCCGGCACATTCGACACCACGATGTTGAACGCCTGCCAGGTCGGCGCGATGCCGGTCGCCATATTGATGCCGCTGACCGCCATGGCGGTGGCGACATAGTTCATGATTTCCAGCTGATTCATGGTGGCAAAACGATCTTTGCTGTTCTGCACCGAGCGCGCGATGGCGTCGAGGCGCTCAAGCGGATCGGCAAGATGTGTCGCCAAGTTGGCCAGTACCGCACCGACCTGATTGCCGCCCTCGGAGTCATCTTTACGCAGTGACATCGGCACCATGGCCACCAGGGGCTTGTCGGGCAGGGCGTTGAGTTCGAGCAAGTATTTGCGCACGGCGGCCGCACACATGGCCAGCACGATGTCGTTGAGGGTGGCGTTGTGGCGCTTGGCAGCGGCTTTGATGCGCGGCAAATGCCACGATTGCGCAGCGAAACGACGCGAGGCGCTGATGGGCTGGTTGAGAATGGTGCGCGGGGCTTGAAACACCGACACATAGTCGGCATCCGAGCTGCGCGCTTTAATGGACTTGTAGATTTCGCGAACCACGGTGGGCCAGGTGGCTGCCTGATCTTTCAGGATGCCGGCAAATTTTGCGGCCTTAGAGATCGGCTGCGCGACCTGCGCCACAACACCGTCGGCCGGTGCGCGCTTGCGCGGCGGGATGGCCCAGAACGGCACGGTGTCACGAACGGACGGGTCCGGCGACATGCTGCGCTGCAACATGCGCATACCCGCCACGCCATCGACCAGCGCATGGTGGATGCGACTGTAGACGGCAACGCGGCCATCCTCCACGCCATCAATAATATAGATTTCCCAGAGCGGCTTGGCGCGATCCATAACGCCGCTATGCAGCTTGGAGACAATCGCCAGCAGCTCACGGATGCGGCCCGGCTTCGGCAGCGAAATGTGGTGAAAATGGGCTTCAAGATCGAATTCGGCGTCGTCAATCCAGAACGGCAGGCCGAGCTTGTACGTCAGCAATTGGTTAAAGGGCGGCTGTGCTTTGGTATACGAGCGCGCCCAGTCCGCTAGCTCCTGCGCGTAGTTTGGTCCGGCATCCGGCGGCGGCGACAGCAGCATGAGGCTACCCACATGCATGGGCTGATTGCGGCGCTCAACGAGCAGGAACATTTGGTCTTGCGGGGATAGCGGCGTCATAACTTGATGCTCTTGTTCTGAATGTGTTGATGGACATCGTGAGTGAGTGGCTCATAGCCGCGAGCGCGGTCTACAAGCACGAAGAGAGGTTCGCTGATGCGCTCTGGGTCGAAGCCTTCCTGCTTGAGCTCGACCTTTCGGTATTTGAAGGTGCCCGTGGTTTCCTGCGCGGCCTGCACGCGAATGAACAGCGGCACGGCGTAGGCGGGCAGGGTGCCCGTGAGATGTTGGGCCAGTGCTGAGCCATCCAGCGAGTGGCCCGCTTTAAGTGTGATGGCCGCCATGCCGGCGCGCCCATCGCAACCCGGCACGTTCACGCCATACACCGCGCCGTGTTCGATGCTGTCAAAGCGCGCTAGCGCACCTTCGACTTCGGTGCTGGCCACATTCTCACCTTTCCAGCGGAAGGTATCACCGACACGATCAACGAATTGGATATGACGCAGGCCCTGATCGCGCACCAAGTCGCCCGTATTGAAGTAGCAGTCGCCTTGCTTAAAGACATTGCGCAGTAGCTTCTTTTCGCCGGCGGCCGGGTCGGTGTAACCATCAAAGGGGCGGCGCTCGCTGACTTCGCTGATGAGCAGTCCCACGCCGCCCTTCTTCACTTTCACGAGATGGCCCTTGGCATTTTTCACCGGCTCGTCACTGTCGGCATCAAACTCCACGATGGCAAATGGCAGGGGCGAAAAGCCAGCGGTTTCAGACACACCAAAGGCATTGATAAAGCCGATGTTGGATTCGCTCGCGCCATAAAACTCATAAATTCGCTCAATGCCGAAACGCTTCTGGAACTGCTGCCAGATTTCCGGACGCAGGCCGTTGCCGGTGATTAACCGAACCCTATGATCCTGATCGCGAGGACAGGGATCGCGATTGAGCAGGTAGCGCAGCAGCTCGCCAATGTAGGTAAAGGCGGTGGCGTCGTAATGGCGGATGCGATCCCAGAACTGGCTGGCGCTAAACTTGCGATCAATCGCCAGCGTGGCCCCGGCCGAGAGCACGCAGCCCCAAGCCACGGTTAGTGCATTGTTGTGATAGAGCGGCAGGCAGCAGTAGAAAATGTCGTCCGACTTCAGGCGCATGGTGGCGTTGCCAACACCGGCCATAGAGGCTAGCCAGCGGTAGTGCGTCATTACCGAGGCCTTGGGCATGCCGGTGGTGCCGGAGGTGAAGATGTAATAGCAGGGCTGGCGGGCAATGACTTGGCGCGTGCTGGACGGGTTGATGCTGCGTTGGCGGCCGCTGTCTCGGTCAAGATCGATATAGCCTTCGGGCGCTGGAGCATGAGTATCACCACCGGTCCAGAAGAAGGTCATGCCGCTACCGGGTAAGCACGGAGTAGATTCCAGCGCCGTACGACATTCAGCGCTAAGTACCAGCACTTTTGGCTTCACTAGCCCGATGCTGTGGCTCAGCGTTTCACCACGTTGGTTATAGTTCAGCATGCCAGCAATGCCACCCAGTTTCACGGCAGCGGCTACACAGGCCAGTTGCATCGGGCTATTTTCCGCGAGGATAGCCACGGTGTCGCCATAACCCACGCCGCGTGCGGCAAAGCTGGCGGCAAGACGATTGGCCCAGCTATTAAACTCGGCATAAGTCCATTGCTGATCTTGCCAGCGCACGGCAATGGCGTGCGGCGTTTGTTTAGCCCAGCGCTCAAGGACTAATCCAATGGAGAGCTTGCTATCGGGCTTCAGCGTGGCCAGTCCAAACAAACCTTTGTTGAGGGTGATGAGATCCGGTAGGGCTTGCAGCGCACCGCGTGCAATGTCGCGCAGGCCGACTTTTTTGGGTGCTTCAGGGGCGTTTGACGTGGAGGATGCGCACATGGCATAGCTCTCTGTAAGAGTCTTAGAAGGAGTTCAGCCAGTTTGCCACAAATTAGACGCCTGACTTCTTTGGCGAGATAGATGGCAGTGGCTATCCGCTCAATAGCGGATGCGTTGCAAATGTTGGCGTTGCAGCCAGGTAATCAACAGCAGCAGCGTGAAGGAAATGATCAGCAACAACAGCGAGTAGGTGTGAGCGCTGGCATAGTTCAATTGCTGAACTTCATCAAACAACGCGATGGAGGCTACGCGGGTTTCGCCAGGGATATTGCCACCCAGCATCAGCACCACGCCAAACTCCCCCAGCGTGTGAGCAAAGCTGAGTGAGGCTCCAGCAATGACGCCGCCGCGCGCAGAAGGCAGAACTATGCGCCAGAAGGTTTGCCGAGGTTTCGCGCCAAGTGCCGCTGAACCCTCTAGCAGGAGTTTGGGGACTTGCCGAAACCCGTTTTGAATGGGTTGTAAGGCGAAGGGCAAGCTGTAAATCACAGAGCCCACCACCAAACCCACAAAAGAGAACGACAAGGACTGGCCAACATGCGTGAGCCACCATTGGCCAATTCCGTACTGGGGCGACATAGCGAGCAATAGGTAAAAACCGATGACGGTGGGTGGCAGCACAATCGGCAGTGTTAGCAGGGTTTCCAGTAAAAGCACCCACTGGCCTTGACGCGTGTTCAGCCAATTGGCCAACGGAATGCAAATCACCAAGAGAATAAGGGTGGTGCAAGTGGCCAAACCCAGCGTTAAGAACAGGGCCTGCCAAAGCGCAGGGGATAAATCCAAGAGGTTTGTCATGGCATAGGCTTCGGGCTTGCCGGAGGCGCCGGTACGTGGCCGGGGCTTAAAAAGCCATGGCGCGAAAATATGGCTTGGGCCTGTGGGCTGACCAGCCATTTCACGTAGCGGTGTGCGCCTGCATTTTGCCGACCTTTGCGTGTGACCACGGCGACCTGATTCAGGGGTGGGTAACTGCCGTCCGGTAGTAAATAAAACTGACCTTGATCGCGTATCGCTGGGGATAAAACTAACGATAGCGCCAGAACACCCACGTCGGCATGACCGGTTTGTGCAAACTGCAGGGCTTGCACAATATTATCGCCCATCACGCGCTTTTTACTGAGGGACTGCCACAGCCCGGCCTGGGTCAGCGCTGCTTGCGCGGCACGTCCATAGGGTGCGTGGTCTGGGCTTGCGACGGCAAATGTCCGCACCTCCGGCTGAGCTAAAACGGACAATCCTTGCTGAAGGTCTAAATCAGTACGAGCGGTCCATAGCGCAAGTCGCCCAACGGCATAGGGTGTCCACGAAGTGGCAACGGCATCTCCACTTTCAATCAGCGCTTTTGGGTAAAGGGCGTCGGCGGAAAGCAGTACATCAAAGGGTGCACCATGGCGAATCTGTGCGGTGAAATTACCCGATGAACCGGTGGTGCTGCGAAGGCGAATACCCGGGGCGGTTTTCTTAAAGGCGGTGTTTAGCTCGTCCAGGCAATACACCAGATCGGACGCAGCAGCGATAAATACCTCGCTGCCTTGAGCTGGCGGCAACCAGAGGCATGCCACCAGACAGCACACAGATAATCGTTTCAGAGCTCGACCTGCGTGCCCATTTCCACCACCCGGTTGGTGGGGATTTGGAAAAAGTCGGTGGCAGAAACCGCATTGCGCGCCATGGCCACAAAGATCTTCTCGCGCCAGCGCGACATGCCGTGGCGACCATGCGCGATGATGCGCTCACGAGACACGAAGAAGCTGGTGTCCATCATGTCGAATTTCAGGCCTTGGGCTTGGCACAGTGCAAACAACGCGGGCACATCGGGCTGCTCTTTAAAGCCATAAGCCGCGGTTACGAGATAAAACTCATGGGCAATACGCTCGATGATGACGCGCTCATTATCGTCAACAAAAGGCACATCGCGGGTAATCAACGTGAGCAGAACATTACGCTCATGGATGATTTTGTTGTGCTTCATATTGTGGAGCAGGGCATGCGGCACGTAGTGATGTGAGCCAGTCATAAACACCGCCGTGCCCGGTACCGTTTGGCCCGCGCTGGCACCAATACTATTCACAAACAGCTTTAGCGGCATGGTCTCCGCATTTAAGCGATGACTGAGAATTTCGCGCCCCGCTTTCCAGGTAGACATCAGGAAAAAGGCCGATGCGCCAATGAGTAGGGGGAACCAACCGCCTTGGAAAACTTTCAGCGAGGTGGCGGCAAAAAAAATGAAGTCGACGACCAAAAAGGGCAGGGTCACGGCGGCCGCTAATGCCGGGTGCCAGCCCCACAGTTTGTGAGCCACCACCAGAAGCAGCAAGGCATCGCAGATCATGGTCATGGTCACCGCAATGCCGTAGGCCGAGGCCAGATTGCTGGAGGATTGGAAGGTCAGTACCAGCAGAATAATGGTGGCTAGCAGCGTCCAATTGAAGAAGGGGATGTAGATCTGGCCCATCTCACGGTCGGAGGTGTGGTTAATTTCAAAGCGTGGCAGGTAGCCCAGCAGCATGGCTTGACGCGCAATTGAGAACACGCCGGAAATGACGGCCTGCGATGCAATCACAGTAGCCATGGTCGATAGCACGATGAGGGGGTAGAGACCCCAGTCGGGCACTAATCGATAGAAGGGATTTTCAATGGCCGTTGGGTCGCTCAGTAGCAGTGCGCCCTGACCGGCATAGTTCAGCAGTAGCGCGGGAAAGACTAAGAAGAACCACGCGCGGCGAATGGGTTTGCGGCCAAAGTGACCCATGTCGGCATACAAAGCCTCGCCGCCGGTCACGGTTAACACCACTGCACCCATAGCGATAAAGGCGGCAACGGGGTGTTCGAGGGCGAAGCTGATGGCCCATGCCGGATTAACGAGCTGTAGCACTTCTGGGCTGTGCTGAACGTTGTAGAGGCCAAGCACAGCCAGCGTGCTAAACCAAACCATCATGATCGGGCCAAAAAAAGCGCCAATAGACGCCGTGCCATGGCGTTGAATCAGAAACAGGGAAATCAATACAGCGATGGTGATGGGCAAAACAAACGGCTCAAGGCCGGGCGACACCACCTTTAAACCTTCCACGGCCGACAACACGGAAATGGCGGGTGTAATCATGCCATCGCCGAAGAACAGTGCCGCGCCAAACAAGCCAATGCCAATAAGCAAAGGGCGCAGCCAAGGGTGACGGTATTGAGCTCGTAGCGCCAATGCCAGCAGCGCCATGATGCCGCCTTCGCCGCGGTTATCGGCACGCATAATGAAGGCGATGTATTTAATGGACACGATGATGGTCATGGACCAAAAAATCATCGACAGAATGCCCAGCACATTCGCTTCGTTTAGCGCGAGGCCGTGAGCAGCGTGAAAGCATTCTTTCAAAGCGTAGAGAGGGCTGGTGCCGATGTCGCCAAAAACAACCCCAAGCGCGCCTGCTGTAAGTGCAGCCTGGTGTTTTAGGCGGGATGAGCCAGATGACTCAGCGTGCATACAGTTCCTCAATGTGCGAGCAGTTGCACTGCTAGCGACCTCGTTTGCGGGCAGCGATTTTAACACCGCCCACGGCGAGATAGCCAAGCACATCGATCGCAAAAAGGCTTTGCCTTGCAGAACGCCTTCCGCTAGGATTGCGCGCCGCTGAAGTGCAATGCTTCAGCGCTACGGTGAGGTGTCCGAGTGGCTGAAGGAGCACGCCTGGAAAGCGTGTATACGGTAATCCCGTATCGAGGGTTCGAATCCCTCTCTCACCGCCAAATAAAATTCATTAAAGCCCTGATATTTCAGGGCTTTTTTGTTTTTAAAGCCTCAAAAAATCAATCCGACCCCCAAAACGACCCCCCAAAAAGATATTTCAATTATTTGTTCATTAAATGAACAGTTAATAATGGATCGTTATCAGGTAATCCCTCCATTCATCCGGAGCCAAGTGAAGCGGATGAGCACATCACCAAGCGCCTGCAGGATGTCATGGATTTAGCTGTAGCGATCTGCAAATAAAAACGTTCTACGTGCGAAATGTTTAAAACACGAGAAGGAACTTGACAGTTCCCTTTCGTCGTCGCTACCCTGACGGAGAAAATTTAGCCAACTTGTCATCACCCTCACTGCGTGTGTTTTCAGATGAGAAGCAGAGTAAACGTATGGCAGTAACAATTAAAAAAATAGGGCTGTTTGCTCTTATTGCGGCCACTAGCAGCCTCGTTGCCTGCAAAGAAGACGCCCCATCGGTTGTTCAGGGCGCACATAAAAATACCGCTAGTACAGCAGAGGAGCACTGTTATACAGAGAGCCCTTATTTGGCTGTAGGCGCTGGCATCGATGCGCCGGGTAATCGGCTTGAAGTAGATATACCACCGGTAGGGCAAGCCGCGATATTCAGTAATAACAACCAATTCAGGTTCGGCTCTGGGATCACCGACATCACAGGGGTGGTCGCCAATACCAGTGGCTTTGGCAAGGAAGATCCAGCGCAGGTGTTAGGCGGAATTCACCAATGCTAAGTCCTTTAACCATTGATTTGCGACAGGTTGCAGACCTGTATTCCACGGCAGAGGCGGTATTGAATATTCCCCAAATACACCATCAGGCACCTATCGATTCCGGTATGTGCATGCAGTTTAGTCATTCACGTTCTCGTTGGAAAAAATATATGGCATCTCCAGTGCTTTTGATTTGTCCGGCCCAGTGTCGTCCTGCCCATGAATAATTCAATGAGTGATCTGAAACATGGGAGCGCTAATAAGTCTAGCGCGTTGTCGGGCTTGCGAGTTCTTGATTTTGGCCACTATATCGCTGGCCCCTTGGCCAGCGTTTTTCTAGCCGATCAAGGGGCGGAGGTCATTCAGATTGAAAGACCTGGCGCACCTGTTTGGGATGAAAATACTCAGAAAGCACTATGCCGGGGTAAAAAACGGCTGAAAGCCGATCTGAAAAATACAGCAGACCTGAGTAAGGTGCGAGAGCTAGCCGCTAGCTGCGACATCATCGTGGAGAATTTTCGGCCCGGTGTTATGGATCGTCTGGGGCTAGGTTATGACGCTATTGCAAAAATTAATCCTGGCGTCATTTACCTGTCGATACCCGGTTATAGCCGACATGATCCGCGTGCAGATCAGCCAGCGTGGGACAGCACCATTAGTGCTGCTTGTGGATTCTTTACCGATCTCTCGGTAGGAGGGGCCGCATTTAACTTGCCCCCAACGTATACGGCTTTGCCGCTCCCTTCCGTATATGCAGGGCTCTGGGCTGCGATTGCTGCATTGGCGGCGCTTTATGCGCGCCAGCAGCATGGCGCGGGCGATCGTATCGAAGTGCCACTTTTAGACGCAGCCATGTCGGCAGCTGCCGGCGTGATTTATCAAGTGAAGGATCAGCCGGCCAGGTACAACGCCCCGCCCATATCGCGGCAGCTGTTAAACCGGATAGGGAAAATCCCACTGCCGCAATGGTGCGCCAACCAGGTGCATGGCGTTGTGGATCGTATGTTGCCGCCGCTTTTTAGAAACTACCGATGCGCGGATGGTGAGCTGTTATTTTTATGTGCTATTGATAACGCCAATCATATTGAAAAGCTGCTTGAGGCAACGAGTCTGAAAGTTGAGGTGGCCGCGCTAGGGTTTGCTTTTGGAAATGTGCTGGATATTCCACCAACGAAAAATAATATTAATGCTTACCGTGGGTCATCCAGAAAATGGCGGCGTGTTATGGCGTTACTGGCTGAGCGATTTGCGACGAATTCTGCGCATTATTGGGCTGATCGGCTGGCTAAAGCGGGTGTTCCTGCAATTAAGCAATGCAGTACAAAAGAGTGGGCAAATATGCCCGCGATGCTTGCTTACGGCGTTCTAATTAATAAGGATGATCCTGCGGGTGTTCGGGCCATTCAGCCTGCACCTCAGGTGGATATTGAAAGTCAGCGCTCATCCACTAAAGATAGTTTTAGTATCCATAAGTCTGCCAAAAGCGCTGGCGATGCATGGTCCGAGCCTAGAAAATTTGAGCCAAAAATAGGTACTCAGCACGAGCTGATGACCTTGCCTGCGCCACTGAAAGGCATTCGAGTATTAGATTTGGCGAATGTGATTGCGGGGCCTTCTGCGGGACGCACATTGGCCGAGCTTGGCGCGGAGGTGACTCATATTAGTGCGGTGAATCCGCGCATGGGGCCTCGTATGGCCTTGTTGCTGGGTATGGAGGTGAACTCTGGGAAGCGTGATTTGGCGTTAGACCTGCATACACCGGAAGGGCAAGCGGCGATTCACACGCTGATTCCTGGAAGCGATGTGTTGCTCTACAACAAACTGCCGGCGCAAGCAGAGCGCATGGGGGTGGCCCCGCACCAGGTTCATGCCATCAATAACAAAACCATTGTGACTGCCGTAACCGCTTTTGGTGGCTTTCTGCCGGGCGGCTGGGAAGATAGACCCGCCTATGACCCGGTGATTCAAGCCTTGTCGGGCATCATGAAACGCTTTGGCGGAGACGACACGCCCGCCATTCATGGCATTGCCTCTTGCATCGACTACTTTACGGGTTATGCCGCTGCGTTCAGTGTTCTGATTGGGCTGGTCGCGCGAAGTACTGGCGACAGCCATATCACCACGCGAACCTCGCTGGTTCGAACGGCGGGTTGGGTGCAGTTGCCGCAGATATCGAATCTTGATCAGTTATCGCCCACGGGTCTTGCCGCTCGTGGCGTCGGTGCCTTTAATCGCTTGTACCGCGCACGGGATGGTTGGGTGCATGTGGGGCGAGACCCTCGGCGCAAAATAGCAGATCAGCTACTCACTGACGAAAACGCTATCGCGGAGTTAACGCGGCATATCGCCAAGCGGTCAGTTGACGATGCAATCGTCTGGCTGGGCCGGCAGAATCTGCTCGCACAGCGCGTGGTGTCCGCAAGAGAACTTCGACTCACGGCTAGCACGGCGGAGCCTTGTGGCAGCGTGATGGCGCCGGTTCAGCACTCGGGGCGTATCAGTGACCATCAACATCCAGCAGGTGAGGCCTATGTTTGCCCGGAGGCGAGCTGGTTGCGCTTCGACAAGGCTGAGCGCCGCCGACTTGATTATGCACCTCGGCCGGGCCAACACAGCATCAGTGTGCTGCAGGAAGCGGGGTGCAGTCCTGAACATATAGCGCGATTACAGTCTGCGGGTGTGCTGGTGGAAAGTTGGCAGGGGCTTGAGAGTTATCTGCCGAGCTAGTGCGAGAGCTTGCCCTTTATTGGAGCCTACTATGTTGATCCCTTTGGATCGCTACCGCCCTGGAGGTGCAGGCTCGGAAGGGGCTTAGTTGCTCCATTATTTCTGCCAACTAAAACTGAGACGCTGCCATCATGTCTGCAATCAAAACGACTTCTGTCATTCTCATTACCGGTGCTGCATCCGGCATAGGCCGTGCGCTGGCGCTGAATGCGCATGCGCGTGGTCACATTGTTTACGCCACTGATCGCGATACGGCGGCGCTGGCCGATCTGGCTGCGCTGGGGCTGCGCACGCAGCGTTTGGATGTGACCTCGGCTACTGACATTGCGGAGCTGGTAGCGCGCTTGAACGCTGATGGCACTGGTCCGGATGTACTCATCAACAACGCCGGCTTTGGTGCCATCGCACCGGTGCTGGAAATTGCCCCTGAGCGTTTGCGCGCCCAGTTCGAGGTCAATGTTTTTGCCATCGTGTCGCTTTGCCAGGCGCTGGCACCGCGCATGATCGCCCGCCGGCAGGGTCGCATCGTCAACATCGGCAGCATTTCCGGACTGGTGACCACGCCGTTTGCCGGGGCTTACTGTGCCAGCAAGGCCGCCTTGCATGCCCTTTCTGACGCTCTGCGCATGGAGCTGAAACCCTTCGGCATTCGCATGATCACCGTGCAGCCAGGCGGCATTCGCTCTGATTTCGGCGCTGCTGCGGCGCAGGCTGCCAGTGCCGGCCTGCGCGCGGACTCGCGCTATGCACCGGTGGCTGATGGCATTCTGGCGCGTGCCGATGCGTCGCAGGAAGGCGCGATGTCGGCCGAAGACTTTGCCGAGCGTATGCTCACCGAGGTCTTGGCAGAGCGTCCACGCTCGGTTGTTCGCTTTGGTCGTCGCAGCACGCTGTTGCCGTTGGCAAAACAGCTAGTACCCACAGATTTTCTGGATGCTCGCCTGAGCCGCGAGTTCGGACTGGGGCGTTTGGTCGCTACAAACTCAACCCATACCCCCCAAGGAGAAGAAAAATGACAACGCCCTTGCTGGAACAGCTGACCCCACCCGGCGGCTGGAAATCACCGGGCCGCGTGCGCCTGGCGCCGCTGACCCCGGAAACCTCGACTCGCGCCCAGCGCGTGCTTATGCGCGTGATCAACAAAGTCGGCAAGCTGGAGGCATCCAACCTGTTTCTCATGTTGATGCGTAATTTCCGCCTGTTCTGGAACTGGCTGATGTTTGCCAAGCAAATGATGCCCTATGGCCAGATTGATCGCCGTGATACGGAGCTGGTCATCTTGCGTGTGGGCTGGAATTGCCGTTCGCGTTACGAGTGGGGCCAGCATGTGGACATCGGTCTGCGTGCTGGTGTCAGCGCCGAAGATATCGCGCGTATTCCTCTGGGGGGCGATGCGCCGGGTTGGGAGCCGCACTTGAAGGCGTTGATGCAGGCCTGCGACGAGTTTCATCATGAGCGCATGATTGGCGATGCCAGTTGGGCCGTGCTGGAAGCACATTATGGCCCGCGTTTGTTGCTGGAAGTGGTGATGCTGATCGGTCATTACGAGATGCTCGCTGGTGTGCTTAACAGTACCGGCCTGCCGCTGGATACGCGCTTAGAGGGCGTGCTGGCCGCTGCACCGATCCATCCCCGGTGTGCAGCGCATGCTCGATCACCTTGAAACTGCCTTGGCAGAACTGGAGTCTCTGGCATGAACAAACCCTTTTGCGGTACCGCGCTGATCACCGGGGCTTCCACGGGGATTGGTGCCGCCCTGGCGCGTGAATTTGCCGGCAACGGCCATGACCTGATTCTGGTGGCGCGCAGCCTCGGCAAATTGCGGGCGCTGGCGGATGAACTGAGCGCGCAACATGGTATTCAAGCCGAAGTCATCGCCCAAGATTTGAGCGTGATGGATGCCGCCGAGACGCTGCATGCCGAGGTGCTGCGGCGTGGTTTGACCGTGGACATCCTCGTCAACAACGCCGGCTTGCTGTTTGAGGGGCCGTACTGGGAGACGCCGCTGGCCAGTCATCAGCAGCTGTTGCAGGTCAATATCGGCGCTGTCATGGCGTTGACGCATCATTTCTTGCCGGAGATGTTGGCACGCGGGCAGGGTCGTGTGCTCAATCTGGCGTCGACATCGGCTTTCCAGCCGGTGCCGTATCTAGCCAGCTACGCCGCCAGCAAGGCCTTCGTGCTGTCGTTTTCCGAGGCGCTGGCCATCGAGCTGAAAGGTCGGGGCGTGACGGTTACAGCACTGTGCCCCGGCTTTACCGAGACTGAGATGATCGCCAAGGATGGGGGCAAGTCCATGAGTGTGCCGCTGGTTCGGAACATGACGGCGGAGGAGGTCGCGCAGGAAGGCTATGTGGCGTGCATGACGGGCCGCCCGATGCATGTGAATGGGCTGGCCAATCGTGCGCTGGTGACGCTGGGGCGTTTGCAGCCGAAAGTGCTGCAGCGCTGGATCATTGAGCGGGTGGCTAAGTCTGGAATTTTGTGAGGCTGTAAAATTCAGCCATTCATGGCATTGGCTCTTGCATCGATTACTATACGGGTTATGGCGCTGCGTTCTGCGTTCTGCGTTCTGCTTGGGCTGGTAGCGCGAAGTGCTTCCGTTAAGCACTGGATGCAGTAAGCTTGAAAATAACTTCTATTTGCTACTCAAGAGCTTTTGCAATGCCGAAAATGACTGTTGCCAACGCCCAGTTGCAACTCCCCGAGGAGCGGAGCAGCCAGAGTCGTGGTGCCGTGATGAGCTCACAGCGTCCGCGTTTATTGGAGGCGATGGCCAACTTGGTGAGCCAACATGGATATGCCTCAGTACGAATTGAGGATATAACAACCCAGGCGGGCACCGCCAAGCGCACGTTCTATACATATTTTGCCGACAAGGAAGCGTGTTTTCTGGCGATATATGACGAACTGATCGATGAGCAGAGAAAGGCCATTGAAAACAGTATTCGGTTGGATACTTCGCATGAAGAGCGCATGTTCTGCATCACTAGCGCCTTGATTGACACCTGGATTCGCATGGGGTCAAAAGTGCGTATTTTCGTGACAGAAGCATTCTCGGTGAGTAGCGCAACCTTAAGCCACCATATCGAGGCTCGGAAAAGCCTGGCCGAGCTCATGGTGGATACTTGTCGTGAAGTCAGTGCGACAAACCCGAAATGGCACCCGATGACAGAGGCTCATGCGCAGGCGGTTGTCGGTTTTATCATGGGGTTTTTACTGCAAGCCCTGCAAGCGCCGACCGGAATTCATTCGCTGGCTTCGCAAAAAGAGGCTCTGTCAGGCGCGCTATCGACATTAATGCTCGCAAAAAGTGCGTTTGTGCAGGGCGCTGACTGAGTTCAAATGGACGCTGTTGCATAACTGCAGCCATCGGTAGCCTACACACCATGACTCAGCCCGCTCCCGCTCGATATAGCACCATCAACTGAGAAGACTACAACGCTGGCCTCAAGGCCAGAGGCCCTCTGTCCGTCTTGCTTGACTGGCTAGTGCCTGACTACAGCGCTGTGTGCCGCCGTCAGAAGATCCTGACTGGGGTATCCCCTGTGACTGGTATAGCCACTGGGGGGACCCCATTAACTCAATGCCTCTGAGGTCCCGCGCCTTAAGACGCCACCATCAAGGGCATCTCGCCACCGGTCCTGCAACTACAAACTCGCGTGACTGCCCCGTATACGGCGACAACCGACCTGCCTGATTAGCCACGCTCTCAAAGCGGATGCGATAGGTTCCCTGCGCAGTGTTGCGTGGAATCCGCCACAGTATTTCGGCAGCAGAAGTAAAGTTGGGATTAAACGGTGACTCAGGAGTATCTGATTTCCAGTTAAAGGTCGTTTCAGGGTCCGCATCTACCGCAATTTTTGCCCAAGTACCGTCTGATCGTTTGCGTTCAACGAACAAGAAGCTGCTCTCGGTTTTCAGGTCAGCATTCGGGCTCGATGCTTGGAAGACGGCGCGGGCTGTGTCGCCGGGCTTGTAACTGGCATTGGCATCGGTCACTACAGCACCAAATGATGAGCCAGGCGGCGCTATGTCGGTGCCCTGTAGCGGCAAGATGCGAGTCAGCAGTGGCTTAGTGCGTGGAGGAGTAGGTCCCACATCGTTTGCACGAGCATCCCGCATATCCAGTGCAAGGCGACGAAACTCCTGCTGCACAGCGGCAAGTGTCCATGGGCCAAACACGTTTGAGGCCCCTTCATACTGTTGCTGGGCATACTCCTCGCGGGTAGTCAGGTATTGCGTGTAGGCGTTGGTCAAACTGGAAATCACAACATAGTCCACGCCATCGGCCTTAAGCACGTCTAAAACGGTTTTTTGCAGGCGGCGACCGGCCATGGTGGTAGTTTCCCAGGGCAGGCCAATAATTGCCAAGTTACCCAGTCGAATCAGTTGAAACGGCAGTATTTTGGGGGTGGCACTCACCGGTGAGCCAATCGGTAACACAATGGGTTTTTCTGCGTGGCACATAAGATTAAGGCCGGGAACTGCCTTAAGATTACAGCCGACGAGATTGGCAAGCGTATGTCCGGGCAATGTGCCGTTCGGAAGGTTTTTGAGGTCGGCAATCAGACCGGCTACGAGATCTGGATTACTGCAAGTGATCCCCGCAGGTGTGGTGCCGCCCGGCTCCCCAGGTGCTCTGCCATCTCCACCCGTTGCGAAGGATACGCCCAACGCTGCTGAACAGGTGCGCTTGGGGTTGGCATCCATTTTTGTGGGATGCATGAGCGACGCCAAAATTTCAGGGTCGGTCACCTCTACCGAGTCCATTTTCACCCAGCTAAAACGGTAGTCCACGGGGCCGCTCAATTGGTCCTGCGCGCCCGCATATAACGCCAATGCCTTGTTGAGCTGTGCCTGCCCGTTGGCAACAGTGAGTCGAGACGGTTCGTTGGGTGGTAAATGAATTTCTTTCTTGGCTAGCAATTCGGGGTTGTCGAAATATAAGAAAGAAAAGACATCCCCCGCCTCTGACTGCATAAAACTTGAAACAAAGGGCTCGGCCGAATCGGCGGGCGATGCTTTAAAGCGCTCAAACAGATACTCCGCATAGCCTTTGTTGTCACTGCTGTTGGGTAGCGGTTGGCCGTTTCTGAGGTGATAGTCCGATGTGGGGTGTACTGCGAACCAATTCAGGCTGCCCACTTCTTTGCCATTGTCGCGTTGAAGGCGCAGCAGCGTCATCAGTCGATTGGTGCTGATTTCATTGCCCGCAACATCGACATATTGCTTGCGCTCGGCCTCAGTATTAAAGCTGTAGGCGGGCAGTGCACGATTCTTGTTGGCACCTAGCAGTTCGCCCTGATTGAGGCGGATACGACCACTTTCTGGGTGTGCGACCAGATTTTTATGTGCCTGCTGAATGGACCGGAACATGCCGTCGACAGTGACCTTAAATTCTTGCGGGTCATGACCGCCACGCAGTGCGATGTATTCGAGAGAGTGTGACTGGCCGCCGGGGCCTGAGTGGTTATGCGTAGCGCTCAACATAACATTGTCTGGACCATACAGCTTGCTGAGCACCGGGTCGGCGGCGATGCGATCCAGTACGGCTTGACGCTGTGCCTCAAACACCGCGAGGGTATCGGTCAGCATCAACAACACACGCCGACCATTGCAGGGAGAGGCAATAATGAAGGTACGCGCGAACTGGCGCATCTGAACACCCGTTGTGTACACGGAGGAGCTTTCTACGCCCATCATAATTTTACCGGCGGCGGCCCCGGTGATATCGGCTTTGCCAGCGGCAAACAAGAATTCGGTGCTACCTTGGCATTGACGAAATGAACTGACCGGCCCAGTCGCGGCTGCGCTTGGTACCGGCTTAGGAGAAGTTTGGAACAGATCTTCGCCATACTTTAACCAAGGGCTGCTGGCGAGGCATTCTGTGGCAAGTTGAAGTTCAGCGCTCTCATTCGCAGCTGCGCTGTTAGGCGCGGATGAGCTCGAGGAGCCGCCACAGCCAGAAAGTGCAAGCACAACAGCCAGTGCCGTGAATCGAGGAAATAGTAGTGACTGCATAATCCTGTATTCCAAATATTATTGTTTTATCGAGGTGAGCGAGCACCTGCCGACACCAAAGGAACTTATCAGTTCCTTTGGTGTCTGTCTACTTTGCTGCACCCAAGGCAGGAGGCTCTCTGTCTGTTTGGTTTGACCGGCGAAATGATCTGGCTGGCGCTGCTCAGTTATTTCTTCGGGGAGAAGCGCGAAGCCATGCAGGTGCTAGCCGAACGCTTCCTGCTCAGCTCTGACTCGCCATCCATACCGTCTGCTGCTATTCAATAACCACAGCATGTGCAGCCTTGAATTGAGCCTTTAACAAGCGCTCGACATGTAGTCTCAGCCATTTATGGCCAGGATCTGAGTCGGCACTTTTATGCCAGTACATTGCCACCTTGATGGCGGGCAATTTCAGCGGCAACTCCATAATGGTCAACGGAAAAAATTGGGACGACCAGTGCCCGACCGCCTTCGATAGCGTCAATATTAAATCAGACTCCGCCACGATCTGGCAGGCGGCAAAGTAGTGCTGTGTCTGCATCGCGATGACACGATTGATGCCTTGGCTGGAGAGGATGAACTTTTCCAATGACTGCCCGGAGGAGCTGTTAGAGACCGTAATATGCCGTGCGGCCAGATAGCGATCTAATGTCAGTGGCTGCAGGCTCAACGGATGCCCCTGGCGCATCGCCACGCAAAATACATCTTCGACCAACGGACATTTGAGAATATCGTTCCCGGTCGGTAGTGAGATATCAATCACCAAAGAAAGATCGCCAGCACTAAGCAAGCGAGACATCTGATCACGGACAAAGTAGTTGCTGTGCACTTTTAGGAGCGGGGCCTGCCGCTGAATTTCGGCCATCAAGGTCGGCATCAATGCAATCTCGAAGGGATCACGCATACCAATCAAGAAACGGCGGGTCGATGTTTTGGGATCAAAGTCCTGACCTTTCAGCACGCTGTCATGGAGTACTTGAACCGCACCAGAGATTTCCTGAGCCAGCTGATGTGCCAGGGGCGTAGGGACGACTCGGCGGCCTTGCCGCACAAACAGGGGGTCGTCAAAGTTTTCCCGCAGTCGCGATAGCGCGTTGCTGACAGCAGGCTGCGTGATGTGCAGCTCCGTCGCTGCCGTCGTCAAACCACCTGTTCTGTAAATGACCTCAAAGACACGGAACAAATTCAAGTCTATGGATGTCGGCTGGCTCATGCATTCATGCCATCAATGTTTATTGATAAAAAACATCAATTAGATTTATCACTAAAAGCTATGCACTGTAAATGCCTAGTAAAGCCTCCTAGCGGGCTAACAAGGCTCGACACAACGGTATTTGAGACTCGCATATGAATACATCACGATTCTGGCTGAATGTTGGCCTGGCCCTGACACTAGCCTGTGCGTTAGCCGGTTGCTCGAAGTCTTCCCACAAGAATGATGCTGCTGACCTCTCTTCTGAGGAAGGGGCAGCCAAAATCTTCACCATTTGCCCTGGCGAGAGTGCACAAAAAGAGGCACTTATTGCGTTTTTCGAGGCTCGCGAAGGTGACACGATTCGCTTCTGTGCGGGCAGCTTCGAGTTTGATGCGGGCTTGGTCATGACAGGTAATCGCGGCATCACCATCGAAGGCGCAGGCTTGGATAAAACCATCCTGTCGTTCAAAGACAGTCCTGCGCAAGATGGCATCAGCATCAACAATGTTGACGGCATTACCGTGCAAAATCTCACGCTCTATGATGCCCCTGGCAATGGCCTGCGCGTCTTCCGCTCGAAGCATGTGACCTTGCGCAAGATCAAGGTGGGCTGGAGTGTTGCCGACCCGGTATCGCCTAATTTCATCAATAGCCCGAATGTTTGGAAGAAAAATGGTGCGTATGCCATTTACCCGGTGCTCAGTCGCCACATCCTGATTGAGGATAGTGTTGCTATCGGCTCATCGGACGCGGGTGTTTATATTGGCCAATCGAGCGACATTCTGGCTCGTCGAAATGAAGCCTTTCACAATGTGGCCGGCTTCGAGTTTGAAAATACCTACCGAGCTGAGTTTGTCGACAACATAGCGCACGACAATACCGCCGGGTTTTACATTTTTGACCTGCCGGGTCGGGCGCAGTTTGGTGAGAAAAACAAGGTTCATCGCAATAAGGCCTACAGTAACAATGTGCCCAATTTCGGCTTTGGCATTTTAGGTCAGTCCCCTAGCGGCCTTGGCATGGTGGTTCACTCCATTGATCAAGTCGAGGTTGTGGATAACGACATCAAAGACAACAAGACCGCTGGCTTGCTGATCATGAATTACGGTTTGTTTGACCCTAATGAGCCCACCAAAAATTATGATTTCTTCCCCGAAGGCATTCATGTCGCCAATAACAAATTTACAGACAATGGCTACGACCCTCAGAAGGTAGATTTGTCACGCAGTACTTGTCGTGGCCCTTATGGATTGCCGGCACTCGGTCAGGATGTGACTTGTCTGGGCGAAAATGCGTCGCTACTGGTGGCCATTGTGCAGCTGAAAAATGCGGGCCGCTCAGGGCATATTCTCTGGGATGGTGCTGTGGATTCACCCGGTTCGAGCGGTGCCTGCGACATCATGCCGGTTGATCGTGACGGCATCCCGCTGGATAAGCCAAATCCCAAGGAAACAACCCGGCCTGAGCCTCGCCTGGATGAGCGTGGGCGCCCCAATTTCTACCAGTTCGACCCGATTCCTACCTGCAAATACAACACCTGGAAATTCAAGGCAGACGGTACGCTGAAAAAGCCGCAAAACGGCATGTGCATTGAAAATAACAACAAGTTCATTAATAGCGGCCTGAACGGATTGCTGGTTAGCGACTTCGTCAGATTTAACTTCACCAGCTCGGATATCACAGATCCCAACAACCTGATGCCCGTCAGCACCACCAAGCCGATGGATTGCCCCACGGTCGAGGCCAAGCTGTTGCCCGAGTTCACGCCACAGCTTGGCAGATTTACGCCGAATCCAGGCAATGATCCCCGGCCGTCCGATCAAACCATTGCGGCTGTGTGCGGAAAAGGCAAGCCGGGTCAAATTAATTACGCGGCCCTGCGAAGCTACAATTGTCCACGCTTGGAGCAATACGGCCTGTTCAAGGATGCTGCGGAGCCGCGCAAAGACGCTAGCGGCTTTGGTATCCCTTATGATCTGAATACGGCACTTTTCTCTGATTACTCCTCGAAGTATCGCTTTCTGTTCTTGCCGCCCGATGACTCCGGTCGCCCTCAGAAGGCCATCTTTCAAGATCACAAGAAGTGCGAAACCCTCAACATTTTTGACTGCCTGACCGCGACGCTGCAATTCCCGGTGGGGACTGTTCTTGCCAAGACATTCACCTTCAAAGACGGTGCTAATGAAGAGGTTGTGGAGACTCGTCTGCTGATCAAGCGTCAAGGCAGCAATGGCCACATTCGTTGGGTAGGCATGGCTTACGAGTGGGTCAAATCGGCAGATGGCAGTCGCCAGGCCGTCCTGCGTATTGAAGGGGCTACCAGAAAGACAACATACAACTATGACGACAGCGACCCGGCGGCTGTCGATGCCACGGGCAAGCGCTTGCACTATCAGGGCAGCGTTGAGAAATACGGAATTCCCAATGCGGGTGCCTGCATTCTGTGCCACAACGGCGATGACCTAGAGGCAGGTGCGCCGCCCATTGGCCCCAAAGTGCGAAATCTCAACAAGAACTACGCCTATCCGGATGCTAGCGGCACCATGAATCAGCTGGCCTATATGCAAATGAAGGGCCTGCTGGATTTGCCGGGCGACCCTGGCACGCTGGAGAAAATGCCCAAATTCAATGTGCCCGGGAGCACGGGCGAAACACCGAACTCACCGGCAGATATCCATAAGCGTGCGCGTGCCTTTCTGGAGGTGAATTGCATGCATTGCCATAATGTTGCCGGTAATGCTCAGAACTCTGGCCTGAAACTGGATTCATTTGTGGAGCCCATGGGTGCAAGCCATGGCATCTGCAAGCCCCCCATCGCCGCTGGCAAAGCCGCAGAGATAGGCCCTTACGATATCCAGCCAGGTGATGCAGCAAAGTCCATCTTGGTCGGTCGTGTAGCGTCAAGTGAGCCCGGTAAGCGGATGCCGCCTGCAGGGCGCACCGTCATGCAACCTGAAGCGGTTACTTTATTGACTCAGTGGGTCAATAACAGCGTGGGTATCTTCGCGGACCCTGCTGCTAATCATTGCGGCTCCTCAAGCAGCACGATGCCGTCGGCTGTTCCGGTGCCGACAACGCCAACGACCGCCGCCAGAAAGTCAGCTACTAAACACTAACAGGCCCGACTTTGGGCCGCCTGGAGAAAAGCGCATGCCAAGATTCAACAGTACCTTTGCACACACGATTTTTTATTTTGGTATTGCCGAGCTTGTGGGCGGTGTAGGCATGCTGTTATTGCCGCAGCTTCATGCCGAGCTGCTTGGCTTGCCTGAAGGCTCCGTGTTGCTGCTTCGGGTTATTGGTGTTCTAGCGGCTGCATTTGGCTACTACTACCTCCGCTTCGCGCTCATTGAAGACCCGGATTTTGCGCGCTTCTCGGTACAGGTGAGAAGCGGCTTGACCCTGGCCTGGCTGATCATGGTCGCGCAGGGGAGCTTGCCTTTGGCCTTCATCGGCGTTGCTATTTATGACGCTGCTGGTGCGCTCTGGACGGCACGGGCGTTGCGGCAGAAAAAGTCGAGCGTGAAGGCATAGCTTACCCATTTGCCGACTACCGTCTGGCGGACTCTAAAAATGAATTCAAATCACGATGATTTTGGCGGCATCAACGCTAACCCTATAGTTCCGCGCCGTACGGTACTTAAAGTTGCTGGTGCTGTGCTCATAAGCGCTTGGCTTTTACCTATTTCTGGCTGTTTGCCTGCCTCCCGTAAATTAGGACGGGCAGCTGCAGACATGTTCGGCCCGGCTATTCCAACGCCCTATGGCCGCTTTCTCACTGCCGATGAACGGAAAACATTACGCGCCTTTGTGGATAGGCTAATCCCTGGTGGAGACAGGCCGGGAGCAGTAGATGCGGAGTGTGATGTTGCTATCGATGCTTTTTTGGCCGCTTTTCTGACGGACCCGCCTTTAATCTATGCTGGGGCGCCATTTTCAGATCGTGGCGGCGCAATGGATAATGGTTTTGCACGCTTCATACCGCTGGACGCGTATGAGGAGTTGGCTTGGCGTATCGTAATTGAAGGGTCGCAAGGGCTCCAAGAGCGCGAAGTCAATGGGCCCGTCAAAGGTTTGCAACAAATTTTTCGCGAAGGATTGGCGCATCTTGAGATGCGTGCGCAAGCTGCTGGCGGTGGGACATTTGCAGACCTGCCTGCTATCGCGCGCGATCTCATTGTGTTCGATGTGACTGATAACGAAGTTCAAGCACTGGTGGATGTGGCTTTCCCGGCAACGCTGAATGCGATGTACGGAGCACCAGAGTATGGCGGCAATAAGAACTTGGTCGGCTGGACCTCGAATGACTTTGAGGGTGATGTGCAGCCTCGCGGATACACCGATGCTCAAGTAGTCAACAGTGATACGCCTCTCCTCATCGATACATTGCTGCCTCCGTCTTATGGCCGCAATTCCAAGAAACAACAGGCAGTGGCCACAGCCGTCCCTAAAAGCTTGCCAATTGACTTTTCAGCGTTGCCTCTGCCTTTACTGCTGATGTCTGCTGAAGGCGCTGCAGGGATGATCGGCGATGCACAAGGGTCACTTGCGCGTCTGCGGGCAAGTCTGGAGCCTTATTTGAACAGCAGCGCAATCCTTCGTTGGGAGAATAAAAATGCCTGAGGCAATCATTATTGGTTCTGGTGCTGCCGGCAGCATTGCTGCACATGAGTTGGCACGGCAAGGATGGTCCGTCACGGTTCTGGAGCGCGGCCGCAACTTGCGCCCTGGCTTTGGGGAAGTCGAAAGCCGTGACTTGCAGACGCTGTATTCCAGCGATGAAATCAAAGTTGTGCGTACCTTTGGGTTTCCCCTGCCGCAACTTGAGCCGATTACCGGACGCACGCAGAGCCAGGCTGAGTCAGGCATGGCGCGTACAACTCAAGGCGTACATGTCTCTCTAGGCGCAGCTGTTGGCGGCACATCCTTGCACTACAACGCGAAGTTCCCGCGCTTCTGGAAGCATAACTTCACGCAGCTTTCTGACCTCGGTCCGGTTGATGGTGCACAAGTCGCAGACTGGCCCATAAGCTATGACGATCTTGCCCCGTTTTACGATGAAGTAGAGCGTACGGTTGGGGTACAGGGCGATGTTACCAAGATGCCCGCAAAAACCTTGGCACAAGCACCTCGTAGTGGGCAGTTCGTGATGCCGCCAAATCCAACGGCCTTTTCGGCGCGCTTGTTGGCTCAAGGTGCTTTAAATGTGGGCTGGAGCCCATATCCCTATCCGTCTGCGGTCAATTCCATTGCATTTGACGGGCGACCTGCCTGTAACTCGTGTGGTTTGTGCTCATCCTTCGGCTGCCCGATCAATGCCCGTGGCGATGCCATGGTTTCGTATCTGAATCCAGCGGTGCTTACTGGGCGAGTCAAGGTGATTGAACGGGCTTTGGTCTCCCGAATCGCTACTACCGCTGATGGCCGGCGTGCAACAGATGTGCATTACTTTGATCGTGATGGGATCGAGCGCCGTATTACGGCAGACAAAATTCTGCTGGCGGCCAGCCCTATTCAGACGGCGCGCTTATTGTTGTTGTCCGCGAACTCGGCCCATCCCACAGGGCTCGGAAACCGATCAGATCAGGTGGGGCGGAACATGATGTTCCATACCTTTATTATTGGCGGTGCTCAGATGGTGCGAGATCCGCAGTCTTCTCGGATGCAAAGTTCGCCCGTAGAGATCGACGACCTCGTGGGGCCCTTCACAGGTCCGGAAGTAACTGCTTTGGGTGTGCCGTACATCAAGGGAGGGTTGATTCAGGTAGGGGGATCAATGACGCTGATGGAAGAGGCCTATTTTTATGCAGGCCTCGGGATTCCACCTGGCGAAGCGCACAAAAGAGCGATGCAAGTTTCTATCACGCGTAGAACGCTTGCAGGCATACAGTTTGTCGGAGAAGACCTTGCACAGGCGGCTAATCGGGTTGACTTGGACCCCAATATTCGGGATTGGCGCGGCGTACCCGTTCCTCGGGTGACATGGTCTCCGCATGCGCATGAAAAAGCTGCCGCTGCATATCTCTCTCCAAAACTCTTGGCTATGTTGCAGGCCACACCGGGGGCGACCGGCGCTGCGGTGATACCTGCTCCCTTGCTTTCCGACGATGCCTATAAAGGCTTTCACCATGCTGGCACGGCACGCTTTGGTGATAACCCTGAAACGAGTGTGTGTGATCGCTGGGGGCGATTGCATGATGTCGATAATGTGCATGTTATCGATGCCTCTCTGTTTCCGACTTTTCCTGGCTTCAACCCCACACTGACAATTTTCGCCAACTCTCTGCGTATTGCTCGTGCAATTGCTCAGGGGCTAACCTAATGAAATCCAAGATGCTAGAAGTCCGCAAAGGCATTGTCTTGTGTCTGCTTTTTCTGCCCATGGCCGTCGGCCTTGTTGGCTGCGGTAGCAGCCATGAAAAGGAAGCAACATCAGCGAGGGCGGGCTCGTTCAGTATTCTGGTGTTCTCTCGTACAACCGACTTCCGGCATGTCTCCATCGAAACTGGCGTACAAACGGTACAGCAACTGGGAGCTGAAAATGGCTTTACGGTAGATCATACGGAGGACCCTACAGCCTTCACATCGGTCAATCTCGCCAAGTATGCGGCCGTACTCTGGCTAAGTACGACGGGAGATGTTCTGAATGAGGAGCAGCAAAAAGCCTTCGAAGGCTATATCTCTAAGGGTGGAGGCTATGTGGGTGTTCACTCGGCATCTGATACGGAGCATGACTGGCCTTATTATGGCGAGCTGGTTGGTGCATATTTCGCGAGTCATCCCGTCTGGCCTCCTGGGTTGAATAATGAGGGGCAAACTTTTGGCATTCAGGAAGCAGAGTTCATTCGCGAAGCGGCAGAGCACCCTGCCACCGTGCATCTGCCTGCGCGCTGGCGTGTAACGGACGAATTTTACTCATTCTTGACAAACCCACGCGGCAAGGTTCGAGTTCTGCTTAGCATCGACGAAAGTACATATAACCCCGATCCTAATACGACAAATATCCCTCCGGGGCCGTATTTTCCAGGCGGCCGAACAGGCGTCATGAATGATCACCCGATGAGTTGGTGCCATGATAATTTCGGCGGCCGCTCTTGGTATACCGCTTTAGGACATGATGAAGCCTTATATAGCGACCCTGCCTTTCGTCAGCATTTGCTGGGCGGCATCTTGACTGCAACACGGCGTATAAGAGCGGATTGCAGGCCGCGAGAGATAGGCCCATTAGCTGAGCCAAACGAAGGGCCATCATTTAGTGCAACCAGTGTGCTTGATTATTGATGTTCACGCTCACTGCGATTGCAAAGAATAATAAAGCCATGAAAAAGCTCTTGGGGACGGTTGCTATGTATGTAAACAAGAATAACTGGGCTTTTATTGTTAGTGACAGCGTGCTTTCTGTTGAGTTTTGGGCACCGCTGTTGCGCAATGGCCTGTTTGGGTGCTGCGACCCCTTCCCGATACTACAAGCACATTAGATGGCAAGGTCACTGACCTGCTAGGTATTTCGGTGCGTCCGCTCGGATAGTCGTGCGGCTCAATAATATGAAAGGGCATGAAGTATGAAAATTCTGGTGGTTGGCGCGGGCGCGGTCGGGCAGGTTTATGCATGGTATCTGGCGCAGGGTGGCCATGAGGTGAGTTTCTTTGTGAAGGCCCAATACGCTGAGGCGTTGAGCAGCGGCACTACGCTGTATCGCCTTGGCCGCTGGCGCACCCAGTTGCAGGATTTTCGCGGCTTTAATCTGCTCACTGAGCCTGCAGCAGTCGCCGCTCAGCGCTGGGATCAAGTCTGGCTGGCACTGCCTTCGGATGCCATGCGCGGAGAGCTGGCGACCCGTATTCTTGCATCCGTGGGTGGGGCCACGGTGATCTGCTTGCAGCCGGATATCGAGGATATCGACTATGTGCGAGCACATGTGCCGGCTGAGCAGGTTGTGCAGGGACTGATTACCTTTATCAGCTATTATTCGCCATTGCCTGGCTGCACCGGTCCTGAGGGCATGGCCTATTACCTGCCGCCGTTGGCACCAGGCCTGTTCGGTGGCGAGGCGCAGCGTGTAGGTATTGTGGTTGCTGCGCTCAAGGCGGGCGGAATGACTGCGAAAGTGGTGCCTGATTTTGATAAAGCGGCTGCGGGTGCCCCAGCCATGATGCAGCCGCTGATTGCGGCTTTGGAGCTCAACGCGTGGCGCTTGAGCGGCTTTACGGCCAGCTCAGTTTTTGGTGTGGGCCTGGATGCTTCCCGCGAAGCGCTGGCAGTGGCTGAAAAGCATGCTGGCGCTGATGTCCGTCTGCTCAAGCCTCTGCTGAGGCCACTGGTCTGGAAGCTACTTTTACCCTTGATCAGGCAGCTACTGCCGTTCGATCTGGAAAGTCAGTTGCGTTACCACTTCAGCAAGGTCAGAAAGCAAACTCTCCTGATGCTAGATTCTTATATTCGTCTTGGGAAGTACTACGGCGTGCCTACGCCGGCTCTTGAGGTGCTGCGCGGTCAATTGGTGCCAGTTCAAGCGGATTGGCACGCCATACACGATGCGAGTGTCCTGAGTCGTTTGGAAAAGGGGTAGTTGCTTCTGAGAGGTATTTGCGCAACAGCGCCGTGTTGTGGGGCGGCCTTGCTGTTCCATGTACCGTAGCACGCCGTTCTCGATCAATCCGCCTGCAGGTCGGAGAAAGACCATGTTCAATCTCATGGCTGAAAACACACTCCTCGTTCGTGACGCAAACGGTGACTACGTACCGGCACCATCCGTGGTAATCCTAGAAGCTGCGCGTCAGGTCAACGACATCAATATGCAGTGGATCGTCATATGACGAAGCGCCTGAAGGGCGCGCTGGCGCTGCTGGAAGTTGGGGTGTTCGACCACATCGTGGTCGGTGGGCGGCAGACAGTGTCTTTTGCGGAAGAAGGGCTCATCTGAGCCCAAGGGGGATTACCAGTCCAGAGGAGCTAGTTTTAATTGACTTAAAACGGCGTCACATTTCTCGTTCGGAGTTCCTAAGAAATTTGGGATTAGATAGAAAAACTAGATCAGTTAAAGCAAATGGTTTTTTGAGGGGATTACCAGATGTTGCTGTCGTGGTGGTCGCGCATTGTTCAACCTGTTATTCTGAGTGCATGAAACCTCAATGAGAAATCATGCGTCATGGCCAATCAAGCTCACTGCAGTGCGTTGGAGCAGGTACGAAGAACTTTGGAGCCGGGTCGTGTCTATCGTCGCGCCGACCTGACAGCAGTGTCGAACGCGGTAGATCGGCATCTGCAGGCATTGGTGCAAGCGGGAGACTTAAAGAAGTTGGCGCAAGGGCTCTATTACGCACCCCGCAAGTCTGTCTTTGGCGACCTGCCTCCTGACGATGACGAGCTGGTTCGCGGCTTCTTGCAGGATGATGACTTCCTGCTGTTCTCTCCCTCGGCCTACAACACGGTTGGATTGGGTACGACGCAGCTCTACAACCGCACGGTCGTCTACAACCGAAAGCGGCATGGGCAATTCAGGCTGGGCAATCGTGAGTTCGACTTTCGGGTGAAGCCGAGGTTTCCGCATATGTTGTCCACGGAGTTCTTGTTTGTGGATCTGCTCAACAATGTGGATGAGCTGGCCGAGGATGTATCGGCTGTCTGGGCACGTGCGGAAAGCAAGGCGAAGCAGCTGAATAGCGATGGTTTGAGTCAGGCGCTGCGTGCCTATGGCAATCTGGCGACACGCAAGCGACTCGAAGGAGCATGCCGTGCTGCTGCATGATCATCCCGACTTTGAAGGCTTGCTCAGCTTGGTCGCTGCGGAGCGCGGACTTGATCCGGTTCTGGTCGAAAAGGACTACTGGATCATGCATTGCCTCTGGGGCTTGCAGCAGCAGGGCTTTCGATTCGAGTTGAAAGGCGGTACATCGCTGTCGAAAGGCTATGGAGTCATACATCGCTTCTCGGAAGATATTGATCTCCGGATCGAGCCGCAGCCGGTCCAAGATGTGAAGTATGGGCGCAACCACAGCAAGCTGGCTCATGTGGAGAGTCGTCGGGCGTTTTACGAAGAGACCGCCACAAGCATTCAAATTCCCGGTATTGAGCAAGCGATCCGCGATACCGGATTTGATGATCTGCCACAGCTGCGCAGCGCGGGCATCCGACTGATCTATCAGGCCCGTGCTGGCAGCTTGGGTGGTGTGAAAGATGGCATTCTGCTCGAGCTCGGCTTTGATGACACGACGCCCAACCAGCCAATGACGATATCGTCCTGGGCTTGGGAGGCAGCAACGAGGGCAGGAGTGGCCATCACCGATAATCGTGCACAGGATGTTCCTTGCTACGCACCCACGCACACATTCGTGGAGAAGTTGCAGACGGTATCCACGAAGTACCGTATGCAGTTGGGCAGCACGGTGCTGCCGAAGAATTTCATGCGCCATTACTACGATCTGTACTGCCTATTAGCGCTTGATGAGGTTCAGGCATTTATTGGTACGCCCACCTATGAGGACCGCAAGGCGCAGCGGTTTCGCCAGGGCGATGAGCTGGTCATTGCGAACAATTCGGCGTTCCTTCTGGCTGATCCGGTGGAGCGAGATCGCTTCCGGCAGGCGTATGAGCAAAGTGCCGCGCTTTACTATCAGGGGCAGCCGCTGTTCGACGAGGTGATTGGCCGAATACAGGCGAACATCCAGAGACTCTGAGGAAATGCAGAAAATTTCTCAGTTCTTGATGTAAGAACTTTTGTTGGTATATTTGCAATAAATGTGTTCAAGCTATTGATTTTAAATGGCTAGTGAGTCCTTTTATCACCGCTAAATTGCCCAAATAAAAAAGCCGTTTTCCTGGCCTAGTTGGGCTGAGAAAACGGCTTTTTTGTGGCCAGTATATTAAGCTGCCCAGCCAGCACGGCTGAGTTACAGCGTTTCCAAAACCGGGGTGACTTTAGCGATTACTTGGCTGGCATCATGCGGCGGTTTTAGTGCCATTGGCTCATCTGGAATGGTATTGGCTCTGTCAGAGTACTCACTCAGACTCAGTTGAGGCTCAGGGGGCAGGCGATTTACTTCACTGCCAATAATGATGCCGCTGCCCAAGAGCGTAATGCAGAGCAGTAGCCAGCGCTCTCGAATTCCTGTTTGCATACTCTGCTTGCCCCTTCATTAGACAGGTAACCAATGACGGTATGATCTGTCACCATCTCGTCTTGGGTCTGTGTACTAGGTGTAACAAATGTCGATAGTTGTTTTTCTGCACGGTTTAGAGAGTGGGCCGGATGGCTTGAAAATTCAGGCTCTGCGGCGCGTAGCTGAAGCGCTGGGCTGGAGTACGTTAGCGCCTGATTTTCGGGGAATGCCCGATCCGGAGCAACGTACTCAATACTTACTGAATCTGCTGCCTGCCGGAGAAACGATCCGGTTGGTGGGGTCCAGCTTGGGGGGCTTTGTTGCTGCCCGAGCTGTCGAGCTGGCGCCGTCAAGCCTGCGTATTGAAGGGGTTTTTTTGCTGTGCCCGGCCTTTGATTTGCCGGGATATCCCCTGACAAGACCCGCGCAGCGATTGCGTGGTCACGCGGTACGGATTGTCCATGGCCGTCATGATGAGGTGGTGCCCTTAGCTCATTCGTTACGAGCTGCGGAGGCCTGGCAATGCCCGCTATTGGTCACGGAGGATGATCATCCGCTGCACAAAAGTATCGAGTTAATTTCATCGTTTCTCGCGGATTGGCTGCGTCAGAAAGTGCTGAACTGACACGGGCCAGACACGGGCTTACACGGCATCTAACTCTCAGAACAAACGCGTAACAACTTGCTGCAAAACCCTGCTCAATTGGTCTTCCCAGCGGTCGATAGCTAAAGGAGCCCCAGAGAGGATTTGCAAGCATGCGCCTAAAAAAACAGCACGGTTTTGGTTATTTGACTTTGGCGTGTGTACTGATGGCCTGTGGCGGTGGCGGTGGCGGTGGCGGTGGCGGAGGTGGCTCTAGTGCCGATGGCAGTACAGGCTCTCCTTCAACACCAAGCTCAGGTTCGGGATCTGTTCCGGTGTCCATGACGATGAATTCGAATGGAACGGCGCGCACGGTGAATACCAACTGCCCCTTTACGCAGTCGATTGCCTCGCCGCGCAATGACGGCTTGCGAATTGAGCAGGTGCGCTGGCTGCAAACGGTAGCGTTAGACCCTAGCCAAAGTGATACCCGCTTAGCGGGGGGGAAAACCGTGAAAGTGCGGGTGGATCTTCTGGCCAATAGTGTGAGAAGTGCACCTGCAATTAAAGAGTTGAGGGTCTATGACCCAAGCACAAGCAGTTGCACGAGCTATCCGCTGGCTGGCCCCAATAATGTACCCACGTCGGTCTCCTTAGACTCGTTGAGTAATGCGTTTGTCGCCACAATTCCTGCCAACAAAATTAAGCCTGGCATGGGCGTATCGGTGGTGTTTGATGAAGCGGGCGGCCGGTCGGCTAGCGAAGCGGACGCGACGTATCGGTATTTTTTACCTGCGGTAGCGGCAGCCCAAACTGAAACTGTGCGCTTGATCCCCTTGCGTATTCTCGGCACCACAGCCTCGGTAAGTGGTGCCAATATTGGTCAAGTGCTGACTCGAATGCATCCCATCAGCGCGGCCAATGTCACGACCACCGCGCCGTTATCTATCCTAAGCATTACCGTCAATAATTTACTTTCCTCGGGTGTGGCCTCACTTAGTGTGATGACCGCCGTGTTGGATGAGGTAGACGACTATTGTGCACAACTCAACGGCAGCCAGCGCTCAGCCCGAACGGCGCCAAAGTGCATTGCCTTTTTCCCGGACACCATCTCGTTCAGGCCAAGCTCCGGGTCGGGCCAAGTGGTTGGGCTCGCTTATGTCGGCGGCATAACCATGCTCACGCAGCAGGTTTTAAACACAGACGACAATACGATTACCAGCCCGTATGCCAGTCGTCACTGGGTGAACTATCGCGCACTCACCTTGGCGCATGAGTATGGTCATCTGCTCAATTTAGATCATGCAGCTTGCGGGGGAGCGGGCGGTGTTGACCCTAGGCTATATAGCGATGGCCGCCTGAATGGTGGTGCTGGATGGGATGAGGCTAGAGATACTTACTTTTCAAGCACGCGTTTGGACGGTAATAACCAGCCTCAATTTGCCGATTTAATGTCCTACTGTGGCAAAGAGTGGACCTCCGACAGAGGCTATTTGGCCGCCATGGGTTATCGCAGCGCGAGCAATGAAACCGCGGCACGCATGACAGATGCGAGCGAGCGATGGTTGAAGATTAGTCAGCTGAATGGGGTGTGGAGAGTTCGTCCGGTGGCCTTTGCACCCAGCACGTTGCAAATATCAGACCTGGCCTTAACGGTGAGCAGTGACCAGCAGCCAACGACTCTACCCCTGTATTCAGCGGTGGTGTCCGACATGCCGGCACTCAATCAGGGCCCCTATTATGTGGATGTAGGGAGTCGTCAGGTCACACAACTTGAGGTTCTCAAGGCGGGCGAGCGCTTAATGTTATGGTCTGGCAGTGAAATTCCAGCCCGTTGAGCGTTACAAAAATTAGCGAGTTGTATAGGCATTCAGGGCTGTCGTGTTGTGCCAGAATCTTCAGTAATAAAAACTATACTGAGATTCATCATGCATTCACGCGGCCTTGTCGTGCTTCTGGGTTTGTTACTCAGCGCTTGTGGTGGAGGCGGAGGCGGCGGCGGTTCTCCAGCGGCGAATCAAGGTCAGCTACAGTCAGATAAAACCATTTCCGGCGATGGTCGTTCTCAACAAATCAACGCAACGTGCCCATTTACTCAAGTGCTGTCAGCGGCCCGTAATGATGGTCGACGCATTGATCGGGTGAGCTGGGTGCAAACAGCCGAGTTCGATGCGTCAGCAACCAATGCGCAGCTGATTGCAAACAAACCTGTGTTAGCAAGAGTGGATTTACTCACAACCAGTGCATCTGCTTCACCTTCGCGTGCGTATATGTTGGTCTCGAACGCCGGAGGCTGTACCCGCATAGCCCTTACCAGTCCCGGCTCAATCCCCACGGCGGTTGATCGGCAAACCCTAAACTCTGCGTATTACGCAACCATTCCGGCAAATCTGATTGAGCCGGGGAGTGCAGTGGCGGTTGTCTTTGATGATGATCAAGGCCGTAGCGAAGCTGAAGCAGACCGAACGTATCGTTTGCTCCGACTGCCGGTGAAATCCTCGTTGACAGAGACGATCCGCGTAATTCCCCTGACGTATAAAGGGCAGAACGGCTTCGTCACGAATAACGCTGACCTAGCGGATTTGATGGTTAGGCTGCATCCCATTACCGCGTTCACTTTGAAAACAGAGGCCGCATTTGCACCGCCTTCGCTAAATCAATCGGTTTTAGGTTTTCTGACTCCTGGGCAGGAATCGTTCCTGACCATGCAGGCGGTGCTATCGGAGCTGGACGATGAATGTGCGCGACGCAATGGCGCCCAAAACAGTGCCAGAACAGCGCCAAAATGCCTCGGTGTTTTCCCGAATAACCTTACTTTCCGTTCAGCCACGGGCCAAGTGGTGGGGATAGCGTATGTGGGTGGGGTCTCTATGTTGGCGCAATCGGTCAGTGCGACCGATGACTTTGCCGAGATATCCGCGTATGGCGCCAATCACTGGCTAAATTTCAGAGCGTTAACGGTGGCTCATGAGTATGGCCATTTGCTCAATCTGAATCATGCGGCGTGTGGCGGCCCAACGGACACCGACCCTAGACTCTATCCCGATGGACGTTTGGGCGGGGGTGCAGGCTATGACACGACACGTAAGTTCTACTTTTCTAGTCAGCGATTAAATGGCTCGGGGCAGCCTCAGTTTGGCGATCTTATGTCGTACTGTGCCAAGGAGTGGAGCTCAGATCGGGGCTATGTGGCGGCGTTAAACTATCGTGCCGGCGGCAGTGCGCGCATGGGTACGCAGGAGGCCGGCTCGCGTAGCCAGTGGCTGAAAATTACCCGTCAAGGTGAACGCTGGCAGCTGCGGCCGGTGGATTTCACGCCATCCACACTTCGTGTCACGAACGCCTCGCTGCAAGTAACGGCGGCAAATGGCATAACGGCCGTTCCTGTCTATTCTGCCGTGATTGCCGATGCACCCGAGCTAACGCAGGGGCCATTTTTTGCTGATTTGGGCGATCTCAATGCACTTCAGCTCACGCTGCTGGGTGTGGATTCGGTGAGTGGGCTGCCCATAACGTGGTCCGCACAGGAGTGGATTAAACGCTGACAAGCGGAAAGTGGCGGGGTAGTCTTGGGTAATTATTTGGCACGGTGTGTGCTGACAATGTTTACTAAACAAGACGGATGGCAAACCCATGACCCCGCTTTCTCCTGCCGATCAACTGTTCTTATGGATGGAAAAACGCCAGCAGCCTATGCATGTGGCTGGCCTACAGCTGTTTAATTTTCCCGAAGATGCGGGCCCACGTTATATCCGCGACCTCGTGGAGCACCTTCGCACGTTTAATGAGCCGCAGCACCCTTTTAACAAGCGCTTAGTACGCCGTTTCGGCCAATATTTCTGGGAAACCGATACGCAATTTGACCTGGAACATCACTTTCGTCATCGCGCATTACCCAAGCCGGGGCGTATTCGCGAACTGCTTTCCTATGTGTCCGCCGCCCACAGTAACCTCATGGATCGCCAGCGCCCGATGTGGGAAGTGCATCTCATTGAAGGTGTTCAGGGTCGTCGTTTCGCGCTCTACACCAAAATTCATCACAGCTTGTTTGATGGTATTTCAGCGATGCGCATGGGCAGTCGCGCACTCTCTGCAGATATTGACGCCCGTGACCTGCCACCTATTTGGGCCATGCCGCCGCGCCGCAAGCCCGCCGGTTTGCCCAACCCGATTGATGTAGCCACCGGCGCAGTTCGCATGACTTCGGGCTTTAGTAAGCAGCTCGCTACCATGCCTGCCGTCGTGAAAGAGATCGCCAAAGTTGCCCGAAAATCTCAACGCGACCCTAATTTCGTGCCGTTTATGAACGCTCCGGCCAGCATTATTAATAGCGATATTACCGGCTCACGCCGTTTCGCTGCGCAGAGCTATCCCATGGAGCGCTTTAAGGCGATTGGAAAAGTCTTTGGCTGCACGCTCAATGATGTGGTGTTGGCCGTGTGCGGAAGTGCGTTGCGTAACTATTTGATTAGTCAGCAAGCGTTGCCAGACAAGCCGTTGATTGCCATGGTGCCGGTGTCGTTACGAACGGATGATAGCGAGACGGGTAACCAGATCGCGATGATCTTGGCTAACTTGGGAACGGAAGTTGCAGACCCGACGCTGCGCCTGGAGCGCGTCAAAGCCTCGGTACAAGAGGCTAAAACGCGCTACAAGAGCATGAGTTCGGCGGAGCTGTTGAACTACACGGCGCTGATGATGGCGCCGGCGGGATTACATCTGCTGACGGGGCTGGCGCCCCGTCTGCGAGCCTTCAACGTGATCATTTCCAATGTGCCGGGCCCGAAGGAGCCCTTGTACTGGAACGGCGCGCGCTTGACCGGACAATACCCGGTATCCATACCGGTGGATCAAGTCGCGCTCAACATAACCCTGACGAGTTATGTTGATCAGCTAGAGTTTGGGCTTACTGCTTGTCGTCGAACCTTGCCTTCGATGCAGCGCCTGCTTGGCTATCTGGAGCACGGAATACACGAGCTTGAGGTCGCTGGCGGTCTGCGCTGAAACCTTCTGCACGGGCTGGACGTGCTGGGCGATCGCCATACGCTGGACGGTCGCCTTGTGGGCGAGGTGCGGCCGAACGGGCTGGACGATCACCGTAAGCTGGGCGGTCGCCATAGCTTGGGCGGTCACCTTGTGGGCGCGGTGCTGCACTGCGGTGCATCGGACGGTCGCCACGCAGAGCCTGACGATCAAACGCTGAGCGTTCGTGCGTCGCGGCACCGGCAATGTTGCCGCTCAATTCACCATCCACTACAACGGGACGTGCAGCGTAGGCTGGACGATCGGTACGCGCTGGGCGATCACCGTAAGCAGGACGGTCGCCGTAGCTTGGGCGGCTGTCGGTACGGGCTGGACGATCGCCATAGGCTGGGCGGTCGCCGTAGCTTGGGCGGCTGTCGGTGCGGGCTGGACGATCGCCATAGGCTGGGCGGTCGCCATAGCTTGGGCGGCTGTCGGTACGTGCTGGACGATCGCCATAGGCAGGGCGGTCACCGTAGCTTGGACGACTGTCGGTACGGGCTGGACGGTCACCATAGGCAGGACGATCGCCATAGCTTGGACGGCCACCGTTGTCGCGACGGGCACCACCGGCAGGACGGCTAGCGCCGCCATTGTCACGGTACTTTGGTGCTGGACGTGGCTCCATGCCTGGGATGGTCAATTCTGGAATGGCGTTGCCGGTGTAAGCAGCCAGACGTTGTAATTTACCGCGGTCACGACGATTCACCAGGCTCACGGCGGTGCCGGTACGACCCGCGCGGCCGGTACGGCCGATGCGGTGAACGTAATCTTCCAGAACCATTGGCAGGTCGAAGTTGAATACGTGGCTAATGCCGACGACATCGATGCCGCGAGCGGCAACGTCGGTGGCAACCAAGCACTTCACCATGCCGTTCTTGAGGTCACGAAGCGTGCGGTTACGCGCAGGCTGCTTCATGTCACCGTGCAGGGCAGCGGTGGACAGACCGAAGTTGGCCAGTTCAATCGACAGCACTTCTGCGTCGCGGCGTGTTGCGGTGAACACAACGGATTGGTTTACCGCGGGGTCAGCCAGCAGCTTGAGCAGAATGGCTTTCTTGTGTTCCATGTCGTCGCAGAAATACAGACCTTGCGTGATGTTTTCATGCTTGGCTTGCTGCGAGCTGATCTGCAGGCGTTCTGGATTGCGCATGACACGCGCTGCCAGGGTTGCAATGCGATCTTCCAGCGTGGCCGAGAACAGCAGTGTTTGGCGTTCGGCAGGTGCTTTTTCAGCGATCAGTTCAACATCATCGATGAAGCCGAGGTCGAGCATGCGGTCAGCTTCGTCGAGGATCAGCAATTCAACGCGATCCAGCGTGATCTGGCCACGGTTCATCAGATCGAGCAGGCGGCCCGGTGTGGCAACCATGACATCAATTGGGCGCATCAGCGCTTTTTGCTGCTGCTGGTAGTTCATGCCGCCGAGGATGCTGACGGTACGGGTCTTCAGGCGCTTGCCGTAAACCATGGCAGCGGATTCGACCTGACGAGCGAGTTCACGCGTTGGGGTCAGCACCAGAATGCGCGGGCCTTTGCCCTTACCGCCTGGCGTCATGGTTAAGCGGTGGAGGCCAGGCAGCAGGAAGGCTGCGGTCTTACCGGTACCGGTCTGAGCCGATGCCATGAGATCGCGACCGCTCATGGCGATAGGAATAGCTTGCGCCTGAATTGGCGTGGGTTCGGTGTAGCCAGCTTCGTTAAGGGCGGCTAAAAGGGCGTCATGCAACGCCAGGTCTGTAAAAGTCAAAGACACAGGACTGATCCTCGCGGGTAACCCGCGGTGAGTATGGGTAAACAGCAAACCGACGGGATACGGCGGTGGCTGACGGATTTATCGTCGCCAACCAGACCAGAGCAGGCTGCGAGCCGGTGTAAGAACCGGGACAGCACATAATAGGCGGGCAACAAAAGGGCTGCGTCTGCAGCGGGGCGAACTATACGGATGTCGGAGATGAAAAGCGAGGGCTATTTTCAAGTGCGCGTAAAAATCCAGCTCAAAAGTCATACTTCAGATGAGTGGTCGTTGTGGCCGATAGGCTGTATTGGTACTATTGTTCCAGTTTTGAACTACAGCATAAACCATGGCATAACCATCCAATACAGTGGCTGGAAGCCGTTGATATCTAATAACTTAGGAGACTGGCGCGATGAGCACAGCATTGATTACAGGGGCATCAAACGGTATCGGACTTGAGTTGGCCAAGCGGCTTGCCGCCGATGGTCACGACGTCATTTTGGTTGCCCGAAGCGTCGACAAGTTGCAGGCAATTGCAAACGACCTGAACCAACGACATGGCATTCAGGCCGATGTGATAGGGCAGGATCTGGGTTACGAAGGTGCGGCCCTCGAATTGGTTGAAAAACTGGGTGATCGTCGTGTAGACATGCTCATTAACAACGCGGGTTTTGGTGAATTTGGTACGTTTATTGACGCAGATATCAAGCGCTTAAATCAGATGGTTCAGCTGAATGTGGCCACACTGACCTCGCTGGCCCATGCCTTTGCGCGTCGCATGGCGGCCCAGGGTGGCGGTCAAATTCTCAATGTGGCATCTATTGCTGGTTTTATGCCGGGACCGGGTGCTGCCGTGTACTACGCCTCCAAAGCCTATGTGCTGAGTTTCTCGGATGCGCTGAACTATGAATTGCGTAGTAAAAACGTGCGCGTGACTACCCTCTGCCCTGGCCCCACGGATACTGGCTTTGCTTCCGCTGCGAATGCAGAAGCCTCGGCGGCTTTTCGCTGGCCCATGTTGTCGTCGCTCGACAAACTGGCGGACTATGCCTACGAGTCACTCAAGGCAAAACGCGGTATTTCCGTGCATCGCTTATTAATGAAAATTATGGCCTTCACCGTGCGCCTTTCGCCCCGATTTATCGTGAATGCGATTTCGGCTCATAGCATTGGTTTTAAAGCTTAAGTCCACAGCTTGGGCACCGGATTGGGCCTCTCATCTTGAGGGGCTCAATCCCTAAACCAAGGGTGCTGGCTCACGCGCTCGGCGACAAAATCAATAAACGCACGCAATGCCGATGACATATGTAAGCGGCTGGGTGTCATCGCCCACAGGTCGCCCATGCGTACGCGTACATTCGGCAATACCGGCACGAGTTGGCCATTGGCCACCGCTTGATCGGTAATAAACCCGGGCAGTAAGCCCATGCCTAAGCCGGCAATGACGGCATCCATTTGCATCAGCGCGTTATTGGCGCTGAGTCGACCAGTTAAGCGCACATTTACTGGCTCCCGCCCAGCATCTAATGGCACGGTATTTTCTCTAGCCTGTCGAAAGAGTACGAAACTGTGTGACGCGAGTTCGCTGATATCGGTCGGGGCAGGGTGCTGAGCGAGGTAGTGGGGGCTGGCGAAAAATCGACCATTTAGCTGTCCCAAGCGGCGGCCAATGAGCTGGGCATCATTGAATGCGCCAATGCGCAGGCCAAGATCTACGCCTTCTTCGACAAGATCCACGACACGCCCAGAAAGATCAGCTTCTAGGCTCACCTCGGGGTATCGCTGCATAAACTCGGCGGTAATCTCCCCCATAAAACGCATGCCCAGTTCAACCGGCATGGTGATGCGCAAGTGTCCTCGCGGACTGGCTTGGAACTCACTCAACTCGCGTTCGGCATCAGCCAACTGGTTTAGATTGTGGCGAACACGATCGTAAAACTGCCGTCCCGCGTCAGTGAGGCTGAGGCTGCGGGTAGTGCGCTGCAACAAACGCACCCCAAGGTGAGTTTCCAGACGGTTTAAGGTTCGACTGAGTGTCGATTTCGGTACGCCTAAGCGGTCAGCCGCTGCAGTAAAGCTGCCATCTTCCACGACGCGGATAAACACGCTGAGGTCATTTAAGTTCATGATCAGGCCTACTCCCTATTGTTGCGCTAATGGCAACAGTAATTGCCAATTGTCCTACTCGGCAAGGGTCTAATTTGGGTTTAGGCTGTACTCACTTTCCCAAGAGGTGCATCGCAATGATTTCAATTAAACAAACCATCAGTAACCTCGTTGCTCAGCCGCAATTAAATGCGCTGCTTGCCGTGTTTTCGCGAGCGCTGATATCGCTCATTTTTATTGGCGCGGGTTATAGCAAGCTAATCGGCTATGCCGGAACGCAATCCTATATGGAAGCGATGCATGTGCCAGGTGCATTTCTACCGTTGGTCATTGCTCTTGAGCTCGGCGGTGGTATCGCGTTGTTACTAGGTCTACAAGCGCGCCTCGTTGCGGGCTTATTGGCAGGGTTTTGTGTCGTCACCGGGTTTATGTTTCATGGTGCTCCGGACCAAACGAATCAAATCATGCTGATGAAAAATCTCGCGATTGCCGGTGGTTTGTTAGCATTTGTGCGAACCGGTGCCGGAGCTCCGTCGCTAGATAAAGACTGATCTATGACAGTGTTTGTAGACTAGCCAATTCGTTTCAGTGGGGCACTCTTGTTGAATTAATAGACGAGAGTGTCCACCATGATTCACCGCCTGCCTGAGTTTGTATCGCCCATTAGCCCAGACGCTGCGGACGTTGTTCTGGTCGTCGGCGCTTCGCGCGGCATTGGCTATGCCATGGTTGAAGCGCTGCTGAGTAAGCCTGAAGTATTGCTGGGCTCGCCTAACCATAAGCCCCTAATCGTGCTTGCGGCCTGCCGCCACCCTCAACGTGCAGAAGCGTTACAGGCATTGCAACGTCAGCATCCACAGCAACTTGCCTTGCTGACCTTGGATATGGCGAATGCCGAAGCATTTGCCACACTCACGCAACAGCTAAAGTCGCTAACACCGACCTTACGCGCGGTAGTGAATACGGCGGGTCTGTTGCACGAGCCTGCGACGGATAGCCAACCGGCACTGCGTCCTGAGAAGGCCCTGTCACAAATACGGGTGGATGCAGTGATGCGCAGCTTTTCCGTGAATGCCTGGGCACCCATTCTGCTCGCACAAGCCGTATTACCGTTAATTTCGCGACAGCATGCGTTTTGCTTTGCCTCGTTATCTGCCCGCGTCGGCTCGATTGGCGACAATCAACTGGGAGGCTGGTACAGCTATCGCGCGGCTAAAACAGCACAAAATCAATTCCTCAAAACGTGGTCTATTGAACTGGCCCGAACACATCCCTTAGCGACGGTTTTAGTGTTGCATCCAGGAACCACAGATACAGATCTTTCGAAACCATTCAGCGCCCATGTTGTGCCAGAAAAACTCTTCACTAAAGAGCGTGTGGCTCAGGATTTGTTAGCGGTGTTACGAGCGCGTGGACCGGAAAGCAGCGGGGGATTTTTTGATTGGGCCAATGAATCCGTGCCGTGGTAGCTGACAATTGTGGTTATGGGGCTAGCCAAGGCTACTTTCGTATTGCAGTATCCATGCTTAAAACATAAGCAGATACGACATGGAAGCAATCCCCAGACTACGCAAGCCCGCTCAAGCTCGCACACAGGAGCGTGTTGCTCGTGCCTTGCAAACCGCAGAGCAGCTGTTATTAGCAGGTAATCCGGAGGAGGTTTCTATTCCGGATATTGCGGAGGCTTCTGGTGTTCCCCGAGCCAGCCTGTACCAATTCTATGCCAATAAACATCAACTCTTTGCCGCCATTGCAGAGCAGCATTTAAGTCGAGTCGCCGAAGAAGTTAAACATGGCGGTTCGGCATTAAAGGGTTTTCATTGGCGTCAAATTACGTTTCTGCTCGTGCAGGCAGCGTCTCAGTATTACAACCGAAATCCTGTGGCGGGCATCCTGATTTTAGGCTGGCCTATGAGTCGTGAAACCTACTTGGCTCAAGAAGTGACCATTGAAAATATTGGCGATGAGTTGCGTGTAATATATGCCACAGCAAGCCCGCCCGTGGCTTTAACAGCCGCTCCCGATGTGGGCACTATTATCACCGAGCTGGCCTTCTCCTTGATGAAGTATGGCTATTATCGCCAAGGTGAAATATCCGAGGAAATTATTCAACAGGCATCTATCGCGGTGGTGGGTTATTTGCAGCAAGTTCTGCCGCCTGAGGTTGCGCAGTCTCAGCCCAGTGAGCAACAAGTTTCCGCTTTGCAGGCGCTGTTAGCTGCTTCAGCGCGTACTCCCGCTTAAGGGCATCACTACGCGACAAGCATCGGTCTGATCCCAATAGCGCGACGGGTGGATTGGCCTTAGTGAACTTCGCCCCTTTCCCGCTAAGGTGTTGTTGAAAACGGCGCTGAGGGTCTGTGCTGATGCCTGTGTACAAACGCCCATTTTGACAAGCCAATACATAGACATACCAAGTCACTTCTGCTGTTATAGCTGGCACTGTTTTTCTATCGTGTATCAATAAATCTGACAAAGTGAGCTGCCCATGAGTGCTGTGCAATTAAGTCGCGAAGGAGCTGTTTGGCTGCTTACCATGACGCAAGGCGACAACCGTTTCAATGATGCCTCGCTAGCCGAATGGCACCAAGCCCTCGATACCGTGGAAACGAGCGCTGGCCCTGCTGCGCTGGTCATTACGAGCGCCGACCCTAAGTTTTTCAGTAATGGTATTGATTTGGAAGGGATCTTTGCGAGTCATGGCCCTGAGTACCTACTGAATACCTTTGTGCCAAAACTTGATGCGTTCTTATTGCGTATGGCGAGGTTCCCGGTGCCGGTGGTCATGGCCATCAACGGTCACGCGTATGCGGGTGGCGCTCTATTAGCGGCCACAGGTGACTTTCGGGTGATGCGGGCTGATCGAGGGCGTTTCTGCTTCCCAGAAGTCGACATTAAGTTGCCCTTCACACCCATTATGGATGCCATTGTGAAGTTGCTGCCTAATGCGCAGTCGGCGTGGACCATGGCGGTTACGGCCGCGGCTTGGGGGGGCGAGGAGTGCCTTCAGCGAGGCGTTATTGATGCGGCAGTGTCCGAGTCTGAGGTGCTACCCAGCGCCATGGCAATGGCGCAGCAATTGGCTGGAAAAGATCGCGCCACCTATGCCGTGATAAAGCGCCGCTGGCGCTCCGCCTTTGAAGCCTTCGTTTAATCCCTCAATGATCTCCGCCAAAACGATCTAAGTTTTTGGCGGTGGGCATGAAGTACAGCAAGGGTAGGGCCAACACTAACGCCAAACTAAACTGCGAAAATAGGTGCTCGAACGCGATCATGGAGGCTTGTGCCGTCATTTGGGCGTCCAACAGTCGGTGCATGGTCTCGGGTATGTCGGCGTAATTAATGCCCTTACTGGCTAATAGTTGCTGCATTAGAAATTCATAGTCGCGAGTAGTTTGTGAGAACTCACTGACCGAAAGGCTAATGTCTGCTTTGAAAGTTGCTTGTAGATGGGTGAACTGCGTTGCGGCTGCAGCGATACCCACCGAACCACCGAGCTGACGGATGAGGGTATATAAGCCCGTTGCCCCAGCAATTTGCTCGGGCGCAATGCGCGCCATGGCCAGTGCATTCAGCGGAACGAAGAGCATGCCTAAACCAACACCACGCCAAATCAATGGCCAGAAGAAATCAGCATGGCCAGATTCCGTGGTAAAGGTTTGATGCTGGTACATGGAAATACCAAAAATCACGACGCCGAGAATGGCAATCCAGCGTAAATCGATCTGTAATTTGGTCAGGGTCTTGCCCATGACGGCCATGGTGACGCCACTGGAGATAGCGCCGGGCAGAATGACTAATCCGGTTTCCCAGGCGTTGTAATTCAATAGCGACTGCAAATATAAGGGCAGGTAAAAAATAGTACCGAAAAGCGCCATTCCCAACACAAAGGAGAAAATAAGGCTGGCACTGAATTGACGATCTTTTAACGGCGAAAAGTCGACCACAGGGTGGTCTGTATGCAGCTCATGCCAGATGAAGCCAACTAAAGAGAAAATCGTGAGTGCAGCGAGGCATTGAATCTCACCTGAATCAAACCACTGCTGGTGTTCACCGCGCTCAAGCATGATTTGCAAGGCGCCAATGCCCACAGCCAACAATAGAATGCCTACCCAATCAATGCGATGAATCGCCTGCTTAAAGCGGGAGTTGGGCAAGTAGTGGTTGGCGAGTAGTAGCGCAATAAGACCAAAGGGAAGATTGATGTAGAAAATCCATGGCCATGAACTGTGATAGGTAATGTAGCCACCCACGGTGGGGCCTAAGGTAGGGCCGACCATGATGCCAAGGCCAAAAATGGCCATGCCGGCACTCAGTTCCTTTGATGGAAAGGCTTCGTAAATACTGGCTTGCGCCGTGGCTATTAAGCCGCCACCCCCTAGTCCTTGCACAATGCGCCAAAAGACTAATGACTCTAAGGTGCTGGCATTACCGCAAAAAAACGAGGCCACAATAAACAGAATAATTGAGCCCATGAAGTAATTGCGGCGACCAAAATAGTTCGACAACCAGCCAGACAACGGCAACACAATCACATTCGCTACGATATAGCCGGTGGAAACCCAAGTGACTTCCTCAAGCGTAGCGCCCAAGTTGCCCATGATCTGAGAGATGGCAACATTCACGATCGAGGTGTCGAGTAGCTCCATCATGGCCGCAAGCGTGACCGTAAACGCAATCCAGTGACGGTTGCTGTATATCTGCTCTGGAGTGAATTCGCGCGCGCCGATCGCCATAGTCATTAAGACTTTTTAATCGTGACAACAGCACTCATGCCGGCTCTTAAGGCTAAGCCAGGGTGTTGCTTTGGCAATACGCTGACGCGAACCGGGATGCGTTGAACCACTTTGGTAAAATTCCCCGTGGCGTTATCGGGCGGCAGTAAGGTGAACTTTGCGCCCGTTGCAGGGCTAATGGACTCTACGGTGCCTTGCCAAACTGCATCCGGGTAGGCGTCGACGGTGAATTCTGCCGTGTTACCAATGGACACATCAGTCAATTCGGTCTCTTTTAAATTCGCCACCAGCCAAACACGGTCTTGCCCAACTAAGTTCATCATGGGTTGACCCGGCTGCATGAACTGCCCTGGCTCAATGGTTTTGCGACTAATTACCCCGTCAAAAGGCGCGACGATTCGGGTGTCAGCGAGTTGGTTGGCCGCTAAGTCGCGGCTGGCCTGAGCCGAGAGTAGCTTTGCATCGGCGCCACGTAATGAGGCGCGTGAAACACTCACTTGATCCAATGAGGCGGCAGCGCCTGCGCGTGTGGCCTGAAGTCGAGCTGCAGTCGTTTTCGCCAAAGTTTCGGCTTGATCGACGGCTTGTTGGCTAATCAAGCCTTGTTGCCATAGTGAACGCGCTCGCTCCCATTCACGATGAGCTTGCTCTTGCTCTGTTCGGACTTGGGCCATGACAGCTTGAGATTGTTGCGACTGAGCCGAAACACTGTGCAGCTGTGATAGCGCTTGGCCTTGCTGACCCGTTAGTGTCATCACAGATTTTAGCTCGGCCTCAGCTTGGGCCAGACGTGCTTTGGCATCACGATCGTCCAAGGTAACGAGTAAATCTCCTGTTTTCACCGGTTGATTTTCTCGCACAAGAATCCGTGTCACAAAGCCACTCATGCGCGATGAGATGGGGGCGATATCTGCACCAATTTGAGCATTGTCCGTTTCAACATAATGAGCATTGAACCATGTGGCATGACCTAGATAGCCCACTCCTAAAAGTAACACTGCCAACAAAAACAGACGTTGACGTACTTTGGAGGTTGGAGCGTTTTGGTCGGTCATATGGGGGCTTCCTCGTTCTCTCTCATAAAAAAACGGGGAGCCCATGGGCTCCCCGTTTTACGTAGCACTGAACGGATCTTAGCAGCTGGATCCCGCTAAACCCACCAGAATTGGCCCCAGCACGGGGAGTGCGCACAATGCTGAAGGGTCTGGAATGGGGAGGCCACCTGGGGAAGGTAAGCCGCCGGGAACAGGCAAGCCACCTGGGATTGGCAATGCAGGCGCTCCACCACTATCACCACCACAGGTGCCGCCGGCGCCATCAACAATCGCTGGGCCAAGCACTGGAATAGCACACAGAGCAGCAATGTCTGGTACGCCACTGCCACCACCGCCGCCGCCGCAACTTGCGCCTAGAGCTTCAGCTAGAGGAGCGCCGATGCCTGGCACGGCACAGAGCGTTGCGGGGTCTAGTTGCTCAGGAAGTGCAGGTGCGCCGCCACCACCACCACCACCGCCACCACACGTTGCACCTAATGCACTTGCCAATTGTGGGCCCAGGGTTGGAATAGCACACAGTTGGTCAGGACCGACCGGCAGTGGGCTGTCGCCGCCACTGCCACCGTCACCGCCGCCACAGCTTGCGCCGGCTGCGGAGGCTAGCTGCGGGCCAATACCCGGAATGGCACAGAATGCAGCTGGGTCAAGCATGTCCGTGGGGCTGCCGCCGCCACCGCCACCCGCGTCATCGCAGCTAGAGCCAGCAGCTGAAACGAGCGCTGGGCCTAATGTTGGAATGGCACAAAGGGCAGTTGGGTCAAGCAATGCAGATATTTGGTCTGGTACTGCAGGACCACTGGGTTCAGGCTCGTTTGCGGGAGGGGGTGTTGTGGGATTGGTATCGCCAACTTCATCGCTGGCACAGCCGGCGAGTAGGGCGCAGAACATCAAAACTGACAGTTTTTTACTAAACATGTGTGTTTTCCGTTTCTTTTTGTAATTGACGACGAAATTTAACACGCAAGTCTAATGGGTAAAATGGATTCGTTAATGGAGAGATAGGTTTTTCGTTGTAGTTTTGTTAATAGTGAGCCTCCCTTAGCGGGCTTTGGTAGTTGTATTTTTTACTAATCCTTACTGTCTGATCAAATTTAAAGCATTGATTTTAATTAAGTTAAGCTAAGATTAGCCGCTTTTAGGCGGTGTCGGTAATGAGGTTGTTAAAGTCCAAAGTCACACTGGCTGTTTGTGTCCTTTTGTTGCCCCTTCATGTGTTTGCATTCGGAAATCACCCTAAGCCAGATGGCATGACATTTCGGGAAGCAAAGCAGTTTTTGAAGCAGTCTGTACACCAACCTGGCGATCGAGATGAGTACTGTGGCTGCAAAATAACGGCGTCTGGAAAAAAATGGTTAGTGGATTGGGAGAGTTGTGGATACATCCCCCGAAAGAACGCTGAAAGAGCCAGCCGGATTGAATGGGAGCACGTCGTACCTGCGTCCGAGTTTGGGCAACAGCGTCAATGCTGGCAGCAAGGCGGGCGCAAAAATTGTAGTGCCAAGGACGCTATCTTTGCTGCGATGGAAGGCGATCCTCATAACCTGGTGCCCGTGGTGGGTGAGGTGAATGGCGATCGCGGCAATCTAAAGTATGGGATGTTGGCCAGAGAGCAGGGCGTGGGCTATGGACATTGTCCATCGCGAGTGGATTTTAAAACGAATGTGTTCATGCCAAACCCCAGCTTTCGTGGCAATGCGGCACGCACGTATTTTTACTTTAGACAGCGTTATGGCTTAACGCTGTCTAAACAGCGTGAGCAGCTCTTTGCGGCATGGTCACGCCAAGACCCGGTGGATGCGAAAGAGTGCATTCGCAATCGGGTCATTGCGAAAAAAACGGGTGTGAGTAACCCGTTTGTTGCCCAGCAATGTGATTCAGTACTTGCCGCAGTTCGTGTTGGCGCGCGCTAAATTAAGAGCGCGCTAGTCCAAGAGAAAATGAGCACGCGCAACGGCAACAGGCTTTTCGGGAGTGTCCTGCCAAACACTGACCTGAACATTGGCAATTTGTTGGCCATGCTTGGTCACGCTGCAACTGGCGAAGAGTTCGCGGGCAAGTCCGGGGCGCAAATAGTCAATGGAGAAATCGACTGTTCGTGGCACAGCATGGCTTTCCCGAATCCACAGCAAATGCATGATGGCGGCCATCTCCATAAAGCCGCCGATCAGGCCGCCATGCAATGCCGGCAGTTGGTCATTGCCAATATTGTCCTGTTGGAACGGTAAGAAAAAGCGCAAATCGCCGTCCATTACAGTGAGCTTCATGCCAATTAGGCGCGCGTATGGGGAGAAGTCCAGTAACGCCTCTGGGCTTAATTGAGTGCTTTGACTCATGGCGTGACTCCTTGTACAGCTTCCCCTTTAAAGCTTCGGCGTCGCATAAACGTAGCGACCCCGTAGGCTACGGGTTGAGTGTTACCTTCCTGATAAGCCGTTGCCCGCGTAAAGGCAATTTCCCGCCCCATGCGATAGCACTCAGCCGTGCAATAGACAGCAAGGCCCGGTGTGGCGGGCCGTAGATAATCAATCCGTAAATCCAGCGTGGGGTAGCCGCTAACCTCATCGAGTAACGAGAAGATGCTGAGTGCACTCGTGTTATCGATCAGGGTCGTAATCACCCCGCCATGCAGCACACCGGTTCGACTGTCGCCAACGAGCCGCTCCTGGTATGGCAGGCGAAGCGTAGCCCTGCCTCGTTCTCCTTGAACGAATTCGATTTGCAATACTCGACTGTGGGGGATATGGCAAAGCCAGTGGGCAATATCATTAAACAGTGCTGGGTTTTTAACCGGTAAAGGCAGACTCATGTGAACTCCGCTGCGGGCTGCCGAAAGTCAGGCTATTTTACCGCGACTCGGTACTCGCGTGATCAATTGGATTTCGACTAATCTTGAGTGAACGCTTTCATTTTCACATGAGTAAATCGATATGACCGTAGTCTTGCACCAGTGGGAGATTTCACCGTTTTGTCAAAAAGTGGCAAAAGCGTTGAGCTATAAGGGCATTGCATTTGAGGCGGTTAATTACAACGGCGCTCTGGCAGCGAAAGTGCAAGGGCTGAGCAAAGTCGGCAAAGTGCCGGTGTTGGATATTAATGGCTTACGCATTCAAGACAGTACGCGTATTGCGCGATATTTAGATGAAGCCTATCCAGATGCGCCGCGTCTTTACCCCGACAACGCACTGCTAAAGGCGCAAGTCGAGCTATGGGAAGACTGGTCTGATGAGCTGTTGTACTTTTACGAAGTGTATTTTCGCGTCAATGACCCGGTGGCTTTAAATGCGGCGGTAGATGTTGCGATGTTGGGCCGCCCCACCTACGAACGCATGGTGATGAAGCCGATGTTAAAAACAGCTCTGAAAGCGATGCTGTACTTTCAAGGCTTGGGCCGTGTGTCCAGCGAGGATGTAGAGGCTGAGTTTCACCGTCATTTGGCGCGCATCGAAGTCACTCTAGCCGCCACGGGCTGGTTAGTGGGTGAAAGCAGAACCATTGCGGATATCGCAGTGGCTACTCAGCTATCCGAGGTTATTCGAACCAGCCAGCGCATGGGGCCAACCATTTTGCAGCACCCACGTTTGGCTCAATGGCTTAAGGCCCAAGCTTAAAAACGATTCGTTTGTCATTAAATTGAAACAGTATTCTGGGTTGGTTTTGACTAGACTCAGTTCATTATGAATATCGAGTAGAAGCACCCATGGCCAAGTTTATTTCCGTTGCTCAGCTGAAAGGGGGAGCCGGAAAAAGTACGGTGGTGACCAATCTGGTTGCCGCTCTGTCGCAAGAGTTCCACACCGGATTAATTGATGCCGATATGCCGCAAGGCACTTCGGCACGCTGGGCTGCGATTCGTCAGACTCAACAAAGCAATACGCCAGCTTTTGAGGTCCTCACCGCGTCATCGGTTAATGAGTTGGCGTTGGCCGCAGAGCGCTTAGAGAGTGAATGCGATGTGGTGGTGATAGATCTACCGCCGCGCAGTCTTAAATACCTGCGTGAAGTCTTGCCTTACAGCGACTTGGTCGTCATGCCCCTAACGGCCTCAGCCGCTGATGTCTGGGCGACTGAGCAACTGATGGAGGCCATTCGCGAAGGAAAGCGCACCAGTAAACGCTTAAAAGCCCGGCTGGTCTGGAATCGCCTACGGACGAGTAAGGCAACAGAGCAGTTTTTAGCGGATACCGCTGGGCTATTGCGGGCAAAGGAATTGGAGTCCCGTTTAGGGCAACGCACAGCGTATGTAGAGGCATTAGGGCGTGGACTATCTGTACTCGAGTGGAGCGATGCAAAAGCTAGCGCAGAGTTCGCCATTTTTTACCAAGAGTTAAAGCAACAGCTAAAGCTCGACTGACCAGGAGTGCCGCGTTTGCCCATCACCGAGTTGACCCAGCGTATTGAGCGCGAGTTCATTATTGAAGTGGCGCCCGTGTATTTGGCTAAGGGCCGAATTCCGAAGCTAGAGCGCGTGCAGAGTTGGCGAACCCGGAGTTTATTGCCCTTATTAAATCGCTTACATGGCACCGTGACGGGCATGGTGCAGCAGCACATGCGGGTGGATGGTCATCGTTTAGTCTGGCTACAAGGCGGCAATCGAGACGGAGAGTCAGTCGTTCTCTTGCATGGCTTTGGCGCCAGCAAGGAAAACTGGTTGCCGCTTCTACCGTTCTTGGCAAAGCGTTACCAGGTGTTTGTCCTAGATCTGCCCGGTTGGGGGGAAAGCCAGTTTCATGCAGATGCGCGTTATGGCATGGATGAGCAAGTCAGTCGCGTGGCGACCTGGCTGGCCGCTGCGGTATCAGGGCCTGCGCATGTTGTCGGTAGCTCGATGGGTGGCGGGGTGAGTGGATTATTGGCTGGCCGCTATCCACATCTCGTGCGCTCGCTGACCCTCATGAATGCTGCTGGGGTAGCCGGCAAGGAGCACACGCCGTTTGAGCTGGGTTTGCTGCAAGGGCGCAATGGCTTGATTGCCCATAATCTTAAAGGCGTTTTTGATTTATTGAGGATGACCATGTCGAGTCGCTGGCTCGCGGCCCTCATGGCCCCTGCGATGTCTAGCGATTTAATTTCTCGACGACACGTGAATGAGCATTTGTTTCGCCAGCTGTTGGCGCTGAGCCCTGACCCAGAGCTGCCAGCGTTTTCCAGTGTGGTTGCTCCCACGCAGGTGATCTGGGGACGGGACGATAAGGTCTTGCATGTGAGCTGTAGCGATGTCTTTCAGCGACTGATACCCCATGCGAACGTGACCATTCTGAACGGCATTGGTCATTTACCCATGGTCGAAGTGCCGCGCGTAACGGCGCGAATTCTGCGGCAACATTGGCGACAAGCCACCTAAACAGGGAGTGGCTTGTCGCGATGCGGCATGAATGGCTTTAGAAGCGGAACTTGCCGGCCAAGATGTCGGCAAACATCGCATCGTCTAACGGGGCATACGCTGTAGTGCCTGGCAGCAACACATACACGGCCTCGCCGCTGCACTGGCTGGGGTCAAACCCTTCCTTTTTCAGACCAGCCTTTTGATATTTGAACGTGCCCGTGGTTTCCATGGCGGCTTTTACGCGCAGAAACACCGGTACGGCATAACCGGGCAATTCACGCTTCAGGTGCTGATACAGCCCTGCAAAATCCGTCGTCATGCCGGCGTGTGGCGTGATGGCAGCCATGCCTGCGCGTCCGTTGGTGTTAGGGATTTCCACGCCATAAACCACCGCCTCGGCGAGGTCAGGGTGGGCAGTCATGATGTTTTCGACTTCAGTGGTTGAAACGTTTTCACCCTTCCAGCGGAAAGTGTCGCCAGTACGATCAACGAACTGGGCATGACGGAAACCGATTTCACGCATGAGGTCGCCGGTGTTGAAGTACTTGTCACCGGCGGTGAAGACATCGGTGAAGATGCAGGAGCTGTTCTTGCCCTGATCGGTGTAGCCATCAAACGGTGTTTTATCCGTAATTTCACCGATCAGCAGGCCGATCTCACCGCGCTTCACTTTAATCATGCGGCCTTTTTTGTCGCGTACGGGCGCTTCGGCATCCTTATCGTATTTCACCAGTGCGTAGGGCATAGGCGAGAAACCGACGGTGTTGTCGAAGTTAAAGATGTTGGTAAAGCCCACATTGCCTTCCGACGAGGCGTAGAGCTCTGCGACTTCTTCGATGCCGAAGCGGTCCTTAAAGCCGCCCCAAATATTGGGACGCAAGCCGTTACCGACCATTTTGCGGACTTGATGCTGACGATCCGCGGCGCTGGCTGGACGCTCCAGCAGATAACGGCAGAGCTCGCCCACGTAGCCGATGGCGGTGGCATTGAATTTGCGGCAGTCATCCCAGAATTCGCTGGCCGAGAACTTACGACGTAATGCGATACCGGCATTGCCGGCCAACACGGAGCCCCAGCAAACCACCATGGCCGTGGCGTGATAGAAGGGCAGCGTTGCGTAGAGCACGTCGTCTTTGCCGAGGTTGAAGGTGAAGCCAAAGCCGCCGTATGCCTTCATCCAGCGGCCGTGATTGAACACGGCGGCTTTGGGCAGGCCGGTGGTGCCAGAGGTGTAGATATAGAACAGACCATCTTTGCGGAAGGTGTTTTTGGTGGTGGGCGGGTTGTAGCTAGGGCAGCCCTGCAGTTCGATAGCGAGATTGTGCCATTCGTTGGGTGCTGTACCGACTTCGGTGCGAGTGTCGGCATCGGCCAACCAGAAGCAATCTTTTGTATCGACGTCTAACGAGCCCTGAACATCAATCAGGTTTTGCACACATTCGGCACCGGCAATAATGCGTTTGGGTTTAACCAAGTTCACGCTGTGCGTGAGTACCTTGCCGGTTTGTGCCGTGTTTACCATGGCGCATACAACGCCGATTTTCGCCAAGCCAGCAACTGTAGCGAGCAGTTCTGGACGATTCTCGATCAGTACAATAACTACGTCGCCTTTTTGCAGGCCTTGGGCTAAGAAGTAGTGTGCAATGCGATTGGACCACTGATTGAGTTCAGCATAAGTCACTTTGCAGTCGCGGTAATAAATGGCAACGCCATGGGGGTTTTCCATGGTGGCTTTTTCAATGGCCCAAGCTAAACCCACGGTTTCTGTGTTGTCGGTGCTATTGGCCATCATCAGGCCTCGCACCATACGGGGTGCTTTTAGCGCGAGCGCAGGGATTTTTCGCAGAAAATCAAATGGGCTGATGACGTCTTGATGTTGAGCCATTGGGGCGTGTCCTCGGCAGACTTGGCGACCTGTCACAGCGGTCGCACAAACAAAAAAAAGAGCGCTTGTAGGCGCTCTGTTGCGTGTGGGTAACTTAACTGTGCAACACAAGTCTCGCAAGACTTGACAGGCGAGTGACGCGGGTCAAAGTCAGAATTAACGCTGACCCGCGTGGATCATTAGCGTTTTTTACTCGGCAAGGTGCCGTTGAGCTTACAAATGATGCCGAGCATGACCTCATCGGCGCCACCGCCGATGGAGGCGAGACGGCCATCGCGGTAGGCGCGAGCCAACGGATTATCCCAAGTGAAACCCTGGCCGCCCCAGTACTGCAGACAACTGTCGGTGACTTCGCGCATTAATCGGCCCGATTTTAATTTGGCCATAGACGCTAACATGGTGACATTCTCACCAGCCACATGTTGCTCACATACCGAGTGCACGAGACCGCGTAAGCATTCAATTTCCGTTTGTAGCTCCGCCAAACGGTAATGCACCACTTGTTGATCTAGCAGCGGCTTGCCGTAGATCATGCGCGAACGGGCATAGTCCGTGGTGAGTTCAATGCACTTCGTCAGCCCGCCTAGCGCGCTGGCCGCACAGAAAATACGTTCCTCTTGGAACTGCATCATCTGCATCATAAAGCCCATACCTTCGCCGCCAATCACATGGGTTTGAGGTACGCGCACGTCATCAAAAAATACTTGCGCCGTATCGGAACTACGCTGGCCGAGTTTGTTGATGGGCTTAGAGAACGAGATGCCCGGCGTTTTCGACGGCACGATGATCAGCGACTTATTGTTGTAGGGGCCTTCGTCGCTGGTGTTGGCCAGCAAGCAAAAAAAGTCGGCCTGTAAACTGTTGGTGATCCACATCTTCGAGCCGTTAATGACATAGTCATCGCCATCTTTAACGGCGCGCGTTTTGATGGCAGCCACGTCGGAGCCCGCGTGGACTTCACTCACCGCGATTGCAGCGACCATGTCGCCAGCAATGGCCGGGCGTAGAAATTTAGCGCGCAGTTCAGTCGAGCCAAAACGGGCAATGGCCGGGGTTGCCATGTCTGTTTGCACGCCAATGGCCATGGGAATGCCGCCACAACCAATGCGCCCTAATTCTTCGACCACCACCATGTTGTAGGAGTAGTCCAGACCCGAACCACCATCCTCAACGGGCTTACAGATACCGAGCAGGCCCAGATCACCCATCTTTTTAAATAAGGTGTGAGCGGGGAAGCGACCGGCTTCTTCCCACTCATCCACATGCGGATTGACATCGTTTTCAACAAACTGGCGGGCAGTGCGACGCAGTGCATCGTGTTCTTCGGTAAATCGCATGATAAAAGTCCTTAAAAAACGCCGGCTATTTATGCTTGAAGGCGCGGTCGGATTCGCGCTGACCGTAAAGTCACGCGTAACATAGACGGTGACGAACTTTTTTGCAAAAGCTCAAACGGATTATTTTGGAGGCACTGTGTTAGCTAACGTGAATATGCATTTACAACCCATTTTGACTCCTGGTGTGGACGCCTTGGCATGGGCAGCACCCCACCAAAGCAGTGTGCGTATTGCACTGCTTTCGGCGGGTGTTTTATTTATGACAGGCCTACTGACCGGACTTTGGAAGTACCTAGCGATTGCCAAAAGCCCGCAGGCGAGAGCGCCTTACTATGTAGACATTGCACACCGGGCATCCCTGCTCTATGCCTTTGCCGCTTTATTAATGGCCGCGATGGCTGTGCTGAGCCCGTGGTCGGTGTGTGTCACTTGGCTGGCCACCACCGGCCCCATCCTGTTCTTCTTTGCGGCCGTGTTTACCTACCTCATTCACGGCTGGCTCAATGACACCCGTAACCAGTTGGCAAAGCCGCATCGCCTCGGTCGCTTTACGCTGCCGGGCTGGCTGCTGCACGGTTTTATGGGTGTGTTGGCCGTAGTTGAAATTCTCGGCGCAGGGGTACTGGTGGCAGGGTTGTTTCAGCGACTGCTCTAGTGCTTCGTCTGGTCTGATCTGAAGATAGCTTAATCGCTATCCTTGAGCAGTGCGCGCTCGATACGGCGATCGGGGATCAGCCACATCAACGCCACTAAAACATAGATGCCTCCGGCAATCCATTCCTGGACAAAGGCGACAGGAATCGCGATCAGGTAGAGCAGTATCGATAGCTTGCCTTTGACATCCTTGCCGACGGCAGCGGCCAGTGTTGAGTTCCGGCCCTGAGACAAGATGATGATGCTTTCAAGGAGCCAGTAAGCGATGGCCGCCATCATCAGCGTGAAGCCGTAAAGTGCCGTCGGCGCGGCGGCAAAATGATTCTCACCCATCCAGCCGGTGGCAAACGGAATCAGCGACAGCCAGAACAGTAGGTGAAGATTCGCCCACAAAACGCCGCCGCTGACGTGCCGTGTCGCGTGCAGCATGTGATGGTGATTGTTCCAGTAAATGCCGACATAGACGAAGCTCAGAACATAACTCAGCAGTACCGGGATCAGCGGTAGCAGTGCTGTCGGATCGGCGCCATGCGGTACTTTCAACTCCAGCACCATGATGGTGATGATGATGGCCAGAACCCCATCACTGAATGCTTCGAGACGTGTCTTGCCCATGATGACTTCCGTTCTATGTCTTAAGCGACCAGCGCATGTACTTCGATGCGATTGCGACCATTGGCCTTGGCCGCATACAGTGCCTCATCGGCATGTTGAATCAGTTGCTGAGAAGCCAGCAGCGGCATTTTGTCCTGACAGACTAGGCCGAAGCTAGCCGTGACCTGTAAGCGGGTTTGGTTGTCCGTTATCACGTCAGCAGCCGTAAGCTGCTGGCGGCAACGCTCAAGTACGATCAGGGCATCAGCCTGGCGCGTGTCGGGCAAAATCAGCATGAACTCTTCGCCGCCATAACGGCCCACATGGTCGCTTTCGCGCAGGGTCTCGCGGAGAACACGAGCTGCTATTTGCAGGACACGGTCGCCCATGGGGTGGCCCCAGGTATCGTTCACTTTTTTGAAGTGGTCGAGATCCAAAATAACAACGGAGAGCGGGATAGGCTTGCGCTGAATGCGGACAAGCTCTTGGTCTAACAAGTCTAGAATACTGCGGCGATTATGCAGGTTGGTTAGGGCATCGGTTCGACTCAATTGATGGATGCGTTCCTCGCGTACCCGCCACCAAGCCAGCATTTGATCGGCCATTAAGGTGAGGAAAGCCAAAAATGGCGCGGCAAAGAAAAGCGTACTGTTCATCCAGAACAAATCGCTGGCCTGATCAGTCGACACCATCCGCACCGGAGCATAAGGAATATAGCCAAAGACACTGGCATAGCTCAGCCCAACAATCGCGAATAATGCTGTGATGAAGGCCAGCCACACAGGGAGGCGATCATGCAAGATGAAGCCAAAAATAGGGCCGCCCAGCAGCACCACGCCAGCGCAGAACGACAGGGTGCCGATGGAGTAGCTCATCAACACTAAGCTCAGGGCATAGAACTGTAGTGTCACGTATTGATACAGCAGCAAATTGGGCCAGCGGCGACGCAATAACACGCCAACTAGGGCAAGGCCAATGCCAGCGAGAATCAGCCAGGCTTCCACGACCATGAAAAAATGCACGACATCGACATGAATCAAGGCGTCTCTATCGGTGCGATTCAGCACATACAGCGACCAGAGAATGTACTGAAAATACAACGGAATCAGCAGCGCGATCAGAACGAGCGATTTGTCTACGGCGCTCCACTCCAAGGCAGCAGCGAGGCGCAGACGCAGATTCCGGTTCAGCAGCATGATGGTTTAGCTCCCAGACATCACATACTTAGACAGCAAATCCCGGGCTTTCACTTCGGCGTCCATGACCGTCATAAAGGTGTAAGCGCCCATGAGTTTTCGGCTAAGGAACATGAACTCTTTGGGCGGTACAGTGAAATGCCGCGTCGCTGCGGAGCGAGCTGCTGCTGAGGTCGCGCGAACATGTAGCTTGCTCTTAGCCCAGCAATAAGCGCCCTCGGCGTTAAGCAACTCACGAGGTACTTTGCTGCTTTCAGCGAAGGGCTCAAAGGCCAGAAAGGCAAGGTCAATAAAGCCTTCCAATGTGCCGAGCTTCATGCCGTCGAAAAAGCGATAGCCTTTCATGGCGGCCTTCATGGCATCACGATCGGCATGAAAAGCCGCACGGGTCATGCCGCGAGCCAGGTCGAGAATGTCGGCAGGGAAGTCACGCACAGCGCCGAAGTCCAGCAGCACAATACGGTCGGGTTGGGCGTTGGCATCCACAGAAATTTGCACGAGGTAGTTGCCAAAATTGGGGTCTGTTTGAATCTGGCCCCACTGGAACACTTCCTGGCAGCATATTTCTAAGGCTGCGATAGCAAGCGCATTTTTACGCGCTGCTGGCAGGCTAAGTACGGCGTCGCTGTTAACGGGTACGCCGTGCTCAAACGACATCACCAACAAATGATCACCACAGTATTCGGGGAAAATTTTCGGCACCACAAAACGCGGGTCGTCCTTCAGAAACTCTCGGAAAAGCCGCGTGGTTTCTGCTTCCAGCGGATAGTTCACTTCGCGATGCATCATCATGCGAACTTCTTCTAGCCACTCGTCGAACTCGCGTGTTTGTGGCACGGCTCGGGTTAGCCGCAGCATTTGGGTGACCAAATTTAAGTCGCTGTCGATGGCTTCAGCCACGCCCGGGTATTGAATTTTCAGTACCATTTCGGCGCCATCACTGCGACGGCGTGCCCGATGCACCTGCGCCAGTGAGGCAGCGCCTAGCGGCTCGGGATTGATGTCGAGTTCGTTGAAACGGCTGCCCAGCTGAGCCCGCACCAACGGTTCCAACGAGGACCACTCTAATGCCGTGGTGCTGTCGTTGAGCTTATGCAGCGCCGTGGTGATCTCGGGCGGCAGAAAGTGCTCGCCATACAACGCCATCATCTGACCAATTTTGACCACGCTGCCTTTGAGTTTGCCGAGCTCTCCCACTAAGTATTCGGCCTGTTCGCCAAGGGCTTTACGGCGAGTGCTGGCACGGTCTTCTGGCGCGGCAAAGAGCGAGCCAGCCGCCGATGCGGCCATGCGCGACCCAGCCACCAGTGAGGCTTTGGCAATGGAGAAGCGGCGCTCAAACGCACCTGTTTTGAGACGAGTTAAGCGGTCATCGCTCATGCAAGCTTTCCTGTGCAATAAATCTTCGGTCTAGTTTACCTGAACTGCTTGCCAGCCTTCGGCGCTTTCCGTCGCACGATTTTCTTCGGCGAGCTTAATGAGGTGAGCCAGCAGACTGTACTTGGCGATACCATGCAGCCAGGGTGCAACATCGTCATACACCGTCAGCACCAGGTCAGCGAGAGCTTGGGGGCTATGCGTCAGGCAGCGCAGGACTTTATCTTCGCGCTGCTGCCGGTGCGCCAGTGTGCCGTTAATAACAGCATTGGCATCTGCCATGACGCGCCCGTGGCCCGGCAATAATGCGGTCAGCTGCAAGGGCAGTAGCTTACGCAGTGACGCTAGGTAGTCTCCAAGGCGGCCATGAGGCGGAATGATGACCACAGTTGAGCCTTGAATAAGATGGTCGCCGGTAATTAACCAGCCATCTTCGGGGGCATGAAAACAAAGATGGTTTTCAACATGGCCGGGCGTGTGGATGACGTGTAACGGCCATCCCAAGTCCTGAAAGCAATCCCCGTCTTGAAGGGTGTGATTAATCTCAGTGTCACGGTCTTGGCTGGGATCACTGGCTAAAGGCGCCATGCCAAAGACCAGAGCCCCGGTTGCAGCGACCAGCGCGGAGCACCCCGGCGAATGATCACGATGGGTATGCGTTAACAATATATGGGTCAGTGGCTTGCCACTATCGGCGACTGCCTGCATCAGCGCTGAGAAGTGTTGCTCGTCTGCAGGGCCGGGATCAACGCAGACCACCTTGTCTTGGCCAATCAGCAAATAGCTGTTGGTGCCGGGACCCGTCATCATGCTGGCATTAGGCGCAGTTATCCGGGTGACGCGAGGGCTGAGCGCTACGGCAACACCGGGCGAAATAGTCACATCGTGCTGAGTGGCAACATCGGTAGCGCTGGGTGTCATGGGTTATCTCAACAGCAATTTGAAATTCATGCTGCGCTTTTATCACAGCGTAGCGTTGGCAGCGCAGGTCAGGCCTCTATACTAGCGGCTAATTTTATCGACTTGATCGATGTGCCTGCTGAGATACCACCATGCTTACCGTGATTTCGCCTGCCAAAACCCTGGATTATGAGTCGCCCTTACCTGCTGATTTAGCGACTTCACGCCCAGGCTTCCTAAGCGACTCTGCTGAGTTAGTGGCAGTTTTGCGCGATTACACGCCTGCGCAAGTGGCTACACTGATGTCGCTTTCGGACAAGCTGGCTGCACTCAATGTGGCGCGCTTTCAGACTTGGCATCAGGAATTTTCCGAGCCTGAGGCGAGACCGGCGCTGTTTGCTTTTAAGGGTGATGTCTATACCGGTCTGGATGTGACGCGTTTGAGTGCCGCTGAATTAGCGCGTGCACAACAGCATTTACGCATTTTATCGGGGCTGTATGGGCTGTTAAGGCCCTTGGACCTGATGTTGCCTTATCGACTTGAAATGGGCACTGAGCTGCCGAATCCGCGAGGAAAGCAGCTTTACGATTTTTGGGGTGAACGTATTACGCAGGCATTGAACGCGGCGTTGGCAGAGCAGGGCGATGATGTGTTAATCAATTTGGCCTCAAATGAATACTTCCGTTCGGTTCAGCCAAAAAAATTAAATGCCACGATTTACACGCCACAGTTTAAAGACGAAAAAAGTGGCCAATACAAAATGATCAGCTTTTTTGCCAAAAAGGCCCGGGGCCGTATGGCGGCATGGCTGTTACAAAACGATGTTCGCCAACCTAACGATCTGCGCGATTTTGACGTGGACGGCTATGCCTTTAATAGCGCCCTTAGCTCGGGCCAAACCCTTGTATTTACACGTCGCGAAGGAGTATCGCCATGAGCTTTCAAGCCTTAACTGCCGAGCAACAGCAGCAACTTGAAGCGGCTGCTTTTCGCCGTTTGGTAGCGCATTTGCAGGCGCGCACCGACGTGCAAAATATGGATTTGATGAACTTGTCGGGCTTCTGTCGTAACTGCCTGTCTAAGTGGCTTCGAGCGGAAGCCGAGCAGCAAGGAATCGCCTTATCGGATGCTGCCGCTCGTCAGCAGGTGTATGGCATGCCCTATGAGGACTGGAAGGCAGCCCACCAAAAGCCTTAAACTCGCGCCCTAATTTTGCTTTACGAGGAATTGACCGTGTCCGTGGAAACCATTAAAGCCCTGCAAGCCGACCACTTTGGTCGCTGGAAAAACCGTGAGGCCATTGCCGAGTCTATGATTCCGGTGCTGGGCCGCCTAGCCCGCGAGCGCAACGTCGTGGTGACGGTTTTTGGTCGCTCCTTGGTCAATCGTTCGGTTATTCAAATCCTCAAGAGCCACCGTCGCGTCCGTATGATTGCCGGTGATCTGTCGGTGGTCGATACCTTCCCTATCCTTGAAATCATTGCATCGCTGGATGTGGGCACCTGTGAGATTGATATCGGCAAGCTCGCCATTGATTACCGTGAAAACGGCAATGGCAGCGATTTGCGCGCCTTTGTTGCCGCTGCTGTGCAGCCGGGCATTGGTTTAACGCCGCAGGGCGAGCCACGCGATGTTGTGCTTTATGGCTTCGGTCGTATTGGCCGCATCCTGGCGCGTTTGCTGATTGAGAAAGCCGGCAATCTGGGCGGTCTGCGTCTGCGCGCCATCGTTGTGCGCAAAACTACCGATGGCGATCTGCAGAAGCGTGCGTCGCTGCTGCGTCGTGACTCCATCCACGGTCCGTTCGAAGGCACCATCGCGGTCGATGAGGAAAACGAAGCCATCATCGCCAACGGCAACTTCATTAAAGTGATTTACGCCTCGCAGCCGGAAGAGATTGATTACACCGCGTATGGCATCAGCAACGCGCTGCTGATCGACAATACCGGCAAGCTTAAGGATGACGCCGGTCTTGGCCGTCACCTGACCTGTCCCGGTGTGACCCGTGTGATTCTCACGGCACCCGCCAAAGGCACCATCAAGAACCTGGTCTATGGCGTGAATAACGACACCATCACCGATGCCGACACCATTCTGTCTGCCGCGTCCTGCACCACCAACGCCATCACGCCGGTGCTCAAGGTCATGAATGACCACTTCGGTATTCTGTCTGGCCACGTTGAGACTGTGCACTCGTTCACCAACGACCAGAACCTCATCGACAACTACCACAAGGCTGATCGCCGTGGTCGTTCCGCCGTGCTCAACATGGTCATCACCGAAACCGGTGCTGCCAAGGCCGTGGCCAAGGCGCTGCCGGAATTGCTCGGCAAGCTCACCGGTAACTCGATTCGCGTACCGACGCCGAATGTGTCCATGGCTATTCTTAGCCTGACGCTGGAAAAGGCCGCGAGCAAGGAAGAGATCAACGAGTTCCTGCGTCAGGTCTCGCTGCACTCCAATCTGCAGGACCAGATCGACTATACGAACTCCACGGAAGTGGTGTCGTCGGACTTTATCGGGTCGCGTTCGGCAGGTGTCTTTGATGCCCAAGCCACCATCGTGAATGGCAATCGCGCTAACCTCTATGTCTGGTACGACAACGAGATGGGTTATAGCTGTCAGGTCATGCGTATTGCTGAGCAAGTGTCCGGCACGCACTACCTGCATCTGCCTATTGAGGGCTGAGGCAAGCCTGATTCCGGCGTTGTGCAGCTGGTCTAAAAACGGGAGCTTCGGCTCCCGTTTTGCTTTTCATGACGCTGCATTTCACTATAATCCAGACGATATGCTGTCGAAGGAATCGGCTTGCGCGCGGTACTTCGTTGGTCGTACAAAACAATGACTCGCTGTGGAATAACTCATGATTAAAATCAAGCGAGGGCTGGACCTGCCCATAGCAGGTGCGCCAGCTCAAATGCTGACAGAGATTGCTCAAGTCAACAGCGTCGCGGTACTCGGAGCAGATTTTCCCGGCCTGCAACCCACCATGAAAGTGGCTGAAGGCGATGCCGTTATCACAGGGCAGGCGTTGTTTTCGGATAAGAAAAATACCGATGTGATTTTTACCGCACCCGCCAGCGGGCGAGTTCGCGCCATTCATCGTGGCGCACGACGAGCATTTATTTCCTTGGTTATTGATGTTGATCAGAGCAACACCGAGTCCGTGGCATTTACGGCCTACGATCGTGCAGCACTGGCAACACTCGATACGAGCCAGGTGACATCTCAGCTACTGGCATCGGGTCTATGGGCTGCTCTGCGGACGCGACCGTTTAGTAAGGTGCCCGTGCCGGGAACGGAGCCCACCGCGATTTTTGTTAACGCCATGGATACCAACCCACTGGCGGTTGATCCTGCAGTGGTGATTGCACAAGCTGAGCAAGCCTTTGTCGATGGTCTGACGGTCCTGTCTCGTCTCACCCAAAAGGTATGGCTGGTGCGTTCACCCGAGGCGACATTCGCCACGGGGCCGGCAGCTGTAGAGTCATTTGCCGGACCTCATCCTGCAGGACTCGTCGGCACCCATATTCATTTTTTATCGCCGGCCTCTGCGTCTCGCACGGTTTGGCACCTGAACTATCAGGATGTGATTGCGATCGGGCGTTTATTCGTTTCCGGGCGATTAGACACTCGCCGTGTTGTCTCCCTAGCGGGCCCAGTTGTGCAGCGTCCACGTTTGGTGGAAACGCGTTTGGGCGCTTGCTTAATTGAATTGACTGCGGGTGAGTTGGCGCCCGGCGAAAACCGAGTGATTTCGGGCTCAGTCTTGTCGGGACGTCATGCGCAGGGTGCCGAGGCGTATTTGGGGCGCTACCACTTGCAAGTTTCGGCCTTGGCTGAGGGGCGCGAGCGCGAGTTGCTGCACTATTTCCGTCCCGGCACACATCGCAGTTCAGTGCTCAATCTGTACCTCGGTAAATTCCTAAGAAAAACGTTTCCGTTAACGACCAGTACCAACGGCTCGGAACGAGCCATGGTGCCTGTTGGCACTTATGAGCAGGTTATGCCTCTGGATATCTTGCCGACACAGCTGCTGCGTAGCTTGTTAATTGGCGATACCGATCAAGCTCAGGCTTTAGGTTGCTTAGAGTTGGATGAGGAAGATTTGGCGCTGTGTACGTATGCCTGTCCGGGTAAATATGAGTACGGGCCCATTCTGCGCGATGTGCTAACCAGCATTGAAAAGGAGGGCTAAGCCTTGAGCTGGCTAAAAAATAAATTAGAAGACATGGCGCCTGACTTTCAGAAAGGCGGAAAGCATGAGAGCTGGGCGGCGTTGTTTGAAGCCGTTGATACTTTTTTCTACAGCCCGAAAAAAGTCACTCATGCGGCTGCGCATGTGCGGGACTCTATTGACCTGAAACGCATCATGATTATTGTCTGGGCCGCGACGTTCCCCGCCATGCTGCTGGGGATGTGGAACGTCGGAAATCAAGCGTTGTTGCTCTTGGCAAATGCCCAAGGGGCCAGCCCAGATCAGCTCACAGAAGCCTGGCGCGTGGCAGTGATTAGTTTAGTGGCAGGCTTTGACCATCAAAGCTGGTGGGACTGTCTGATCTATGGCGCGACCTACTTTGTGCCTATTTACTTGGTCACCTTTGTGGTTGGCGGTTTCTGGGAAGTGCTGTTTGCCCAAAAGCGTGGACATGAAGTGAATGAAGGCTTTTTCGTCACCTCCGTGCTCTTTGCCTTGATTTGCCCGCCAACCATTCCTTTATGGCAAGTGGCGCTTGGAATCAGCTTTGGCGTGGTCGTGGCGAAGGAAGTCTTTGGCGGCACCGGTAAAAACTTTGTCAACCCGGCGCTCGCAGGTCGTGCATTCTTGTTTTTTGCTTACCCGGCACAGCTCTCTGGCGATACCGTGTGGACCGCCGCTAATCCGAGTCTCTGGGGCCAGGCCATTGATGGCTTTACTGGCGCAACCGCGCTGGGCCAGGCCAGTGCGTCAGGTTACGAAAATATCCAACGTATTGGCGAAAGTGGTTTGCAGCCGCTGACCTGGTTCGATGCGTTTATCGGTGCCATCCCCGGTTCGGTGGGTGAAGTTTCCACCGCCGCCATTCTGATCGGCGCTGTTATTTTGTTGGCCACCCGTGTGGCCTCTTGGCGAATCATGGCAGGCGTTTTACTGGGCATGATGGCGACGTCTCTCCTCCTGAATGCGGTGGGCTCAGATACCAACCCGATGTTTGCGATGCCTTGGTATTGGCATTTCGTGCTCGGCGGCTTTGCGTTCGGCATGGTGTTTATGGCCACCGATCCTGTTTCTGCGGCCATGACGCACACGGGCCGTTGGATTTTTGGTGCTGTGATTGGAATCATGACGGTGTTAATTCGTGTCGTGAATCCGGCGTATCCGGAAGGGGTGATGCTGGCCATTTTGTTCGCCAACCTGACCGCGCCACTCATCGATTATTTCGTGATTCAAGCCAACATTAAGCGGAGGGCAGCACGAAATGTCTAATGAATCCAATGCCCGAACCATTACGGTCGCCGTTGTTCTCTCGGTCGTGTGTTCGATTGCGCTGGCTGCTGCCGTCACGCTGTTAAAGCCGATACAAGAAGTGAACCGTGCGTTAGATAAGCAGCGAAAGATCCTGTCGGCAGTCGGTATATTGGCTGAAGGGGAGGGCAGCGCTGCACAAGTCCAAAGCGAGTTTGCCCGTTTAGAGCGTTATTTGGTCGACTTGGATACCGGTGCGTATCGTCGTTTGACTCTCGATGATCCTTACGATCAACGTAAAGCCACGCGTGATCCCAAGAGATCCATTGCACTCACGCCTGAGCAGGACATTGCGGGTCTTAAGCGGCGCGCTTTGGAAGCCGATGTTTATGTGCTGCGTGGCCCGGATGGTAAAGCCTCGCGCTTGGTTCTGCCGATCTCCGGCTATGGCCTGTGGTCAACGCTGTATGGCTATCTCGTGCTGAAGAGCGATGCCAATACCGTTGCCGGTATTACCTTTACCGAGCATGCAGAAACGCCAGGCTTGGGCGGAGAGGTTGATAATCCCGCGTGGAAAGCGAGTTGGTCTGGCAAGCAAGTGTATGCCGATCAGCAGGGCTCACCGGTGCTGGCTTTACACAAGGGCGTGAACTTGGAAAAACCGGAAGCGGTGCATCAAGTCGATGCCCTATCGGGCGCCACGCTGACCAGTAATGGTGTTACGCATTTAGTCCAATTTTGGTTGGGGGACTTAGGTTTCCGTAAGTTTCTAGCCAAAGTTCGCGAGACAGGAGTTTGATGATGTCCGATAAGCAAAGCATTCGCGACATTTTGGTTCAGCCCATTCTCAATACCAATCCCGTAGTGTTTCAGGTGTTGGGGATTTGCTCGGCGTTGGCGGTCACCGCCAACATGAAAACAGCCTTGGCCATGTCTATCGGCCTGACGGTGGTGACGGCGTTTTCCAACCTGTTTGTTTCCATGATTCGCGACTTCATTCCCAATGCGATCCGCATCATCGTGCAGATGGTGGTGGTGGCATCGCTGGTGATTATTGTTGATCAATTTTTGCAGGCCTTTTCGCCAGCCATTGCGAAGCAGATGTCGGTGTTCGTTGGTTTGATCATTACCAACTGTATTGTCATGGGTCGGCTCGAGGCCTATGCCATGAAAAATCCCCCGGGCCGAAGCTTTATGGATGGCTTGGGGAATGGCTTAGGTTATTCGGCATTGCTGTTGGTTGTTGGCACCGTTCGCGAAATCTTTGGCGCGGGCACATGGTTTGGGCTGCCGGTACTGCTACCCATTTCGCAGGGCGGCTGGTATTTACCCAATGGCTTAATGTTGCTGCCGCCGTCAGCGTTTTTCCTGATCGGCTTCATCATTTGGGCATTACGCAGCTGGAAACCTGAGCAACAAGAAAAAGATGAGTTCCGCATTGCGCCGAATTCCAAGGCACAGCAGACGCATTAACGGAGCGCCATCATGGAACATTACATCAGTCTTTTTGTGCGTTCAGTGTTTATTGAGAACATGGCGCTAGCCTTCTTCCTAGGCATGTGCACATTCTTAGCCATATCCAAGAAAATTCAAACGGCCATCATGTTGGGGATCGCCGTGGTCGTGGTCATGGCTTTGACCATGCCGATCAATAACTTGGCGTTTAACTATTTGCTCAAAGCCGGCGCCCTTGAATGGACCGGAATGACCGACGCCGACAGTGTGGATTTGAGCTTTCTCGCGCTCATGGTCTACATCTGCATCATCGCGGCCTTTGTGCAAATTTTGGAGATGTTTCTCGATAAGTATGTTCAGTCGCTTTATAACGCGCTGGGCATATTCTTACCGTTGATTACCGTGAACTGTGCCATTTTAGGTGGTGCTTTGTTTATGCAGCAGCGCGAGTACAACTTGCCAGAAAGTGTGGTCTTTGGCATTGGCGCGGGCTTTTCTTGGGCGCTGGCTATTGCTCTGTTGGCGGGTATTCGCGAGAAGCTGAAATACAGTGATGTGCCTGCCGGTCTAAAGGGCTTGGGCATTACGTTTATTACCGTGGGCCTGATGTCGCTGGGCTTCATGTCGTTCTCTGGCATACAGCTCTAAGGAGAGGGGAAGGTCATGTCCACCGAATATATTCTGCTACTCAGTATGCTGATGTTCACCGGTATCGTGGTGAGCTTGGTATTAGTGATTTTGGGCGCTCGTGCCAAATTAGTGTCCGTTGGAAATGTGGTTCTCGACATCAACGGCGATGCCGAAAAACGCATTCAAATTGAAAGCGGGGGCAAGCTCTTAGGTGCCTTGGCCGATCAGAAGATTTTCTTGTCGTCTGCCTGCGGTGGTGGTGGCTCTTGCGGCCAGTGCCGAGTCAAAGTGAAGTCGGGTGGTGGCGACATTTTGCCAACCGAGGAGCCGCATTTCACCAAGCGTGAAATTAAAGAAGGCTGGCGCTTAGGGTGTCAGCTGCAAGTTAAGCAAGATATGGACATTGAGCTAGATGAAGAGCTCTTTGGCGTGAAGCGTTGGGAGTGCGAAGTCATTTCTAACGAAAACGTGGCTACGTTTATTAAGGAACTGACGCTCAAACTCCCTGAAGGTGAGGATGTGCATTTCCGTGCCGGTGGTTATGTGCAATTGGAAATTCCACCTTACGAATGCGAATACAAAGACATGGACATTCAGCCGGAATACCGCGCTGATTGGGAAAAGTTCAATCTGTTTAGCGTTAAATCCAAGACCACCGAAACCACCATTCGCGCATACTCCATGGCGAACTACCCGGATGAGAAGGGTCTTTTAAAGTTCAATATTCGTATCGCTACGCCGCCACTACGTCAGCTCAACGAAATTCCGCCTGGCAAGATGTCGTCCTATGTCTTCTCCCTCAAGCCCGGTGACAAGATCACGGTTTTCGGCCCGTTTGGTGATTTCTTTGCCAAAAATACCGAAGCCGAAATGATCTTTATTGGCGGTGGCGCGGGTATGGCACCCATGCGGTCGCACATTTTCGATCAGCTGCGCCGCTTGAAGAGCAAGCGCAAAATCAGCTTTTGGTATGGCGCGCGTTCGCTGCGTGAAACCTTCTACGTCGATGAGTACGATCAGCTGGCCGCTGAGAACCCAAGCTTCCAGTGGCATCTCGCGCTATCTGAGCCCCAGCCTGAAGATAATTGGACGGGCATGACCGGATTTATTCATAACGTGCTCTATGAGAACTATCTGAAGGATCATCCTGCGCCCGAAGATTGCGAGTTCTACATGTGTGGTCCACCCATGATGAACGCGGCTGTCATCAAGATGCTTGAGGACTTGGGCGTAGATCGCGAAAACATCCTGCTTGATGATTTTGGTGGTTAATTCGTTGCACGGGTTGCGTGCGGGTTTCTTACTGATACTGGCGTTGTTGGCCGGTTGCAGTAATCCGCCGCCGCCCATCGCGGTTTCTGGCGTCGCTTTTTACAGCATGCGTTGGCAGGTCCAAGTGGCTGAGCTGCCAAATGGCATGACGGCTACCGCCCTACAAAAGCAAATGCAAGCCCGCTTAGATGCAGCCAATGCTGTGCTCTCCACCTATCAAACAGACACCGAGTTGATGCGCTTGAATGCCGCGCCATTACAGACGTGGCAGCCGGTGAGCCCACTCTTGGGCAGAACCTTACAGCGAGCACTTCAAGTCAGTGAAGCTACAGACGGTCGTTACGATGTCACCGTTGGGCCATTGGTAGACCTCTGGGGATTTGGTGCTGAAAGTAAGCCGCGCCGAGTTCCATCGGATTCGGATATCGCTCAGGCGCGCTCACGTATGGGCTGGCGCAATGTGGCTCTTTCGGTAAATGCTGACCGAGTGATGAAGCAGCGCGCAGTGACCATGGACCTATCCTCCGTGGGCGAAGGTGCGGGTGTTGATGATTTGGCTGCCACACTAGAGGCCTTAGGTATTCAGGACTATCTGGTAGGCATCGCCGGTAGTTTGCGTGCCCAAGGTAAGCGGCCGGATGGTCAAGCGTGGCGACTGGCGATTGAGCAACCCGATGGTAGCGGTCGTCCCCTGCAAGTTCTGAACTTGCCCAGCGGGGCAGCAATTTCAACCTCGGGCTCGTATCGCAACTATTTTGAAGAGAATGGGGTGCGCTATTCGCATACCATCGATCCAGCCACCGGCCGTCCAATTCAGCACCGGGGCGTATCGGTGACCGTGGTGTCACCGGATGCGCGGGATGACACCTTGGCCGATGCGTGGGCGACTGCACTGAATGTCTTGGGCCCTGACAAAGGCTTGGCCTTAGCGGAAAAGCGCGGACTTGCCGCGTATTTTGTTGAGCGTAGTGATCAGGGTTTTAACACACGATACTCTACGGCCTTTGCGCCTTTTCTTAAGCCATAACGAGGTTTCCGCATGCTGACCACGGCCATAGTTTGCTTCGTACTTATTTTGTTCGTGATCGTGGGTATGGCCGTGGGCGTGATGAACGGACGTGAGCCCATTAAGGGCTCCTGCGGCGGGCTAAATAAATTAGGTTTGCGTGATGGCGAGTGCCCTATCTGCGGCGACGACCCCAACCGTTGTGAGAATAACGAAGGGACAAGCACGAGCTCGCGAGCCGCTCAGCTAGGGCGGGATGTCGCCAAATAATGCGCCGCGTTAAAAGCTAATCCGACCTAAGCAAATGTCGCGATACATGGCAAAGTCGCCTAGTAAGCTATAGAACGGGTGCTTAAAGGTGGCAGGTCGGTTTTTCTCAAAGCCGTAATGACCGAGCCACGCAAAACCGTATCCCGCAACGGGAATGGCCCAGAGCCAAGCGTACTGCCCGGTCGTCACGGCGGTTACAACAATGCTAATGACGAGCGTAGTACCCACGAAATGCAGGCGTCGGCAAGTGCGGTTGCTATGCTCTTGCAGGTAGTAGGGGTAAAACTCGCGAAAGCTGGTAAAGCGGGAGCTGCTCATGGGCGGGCCTCTTCTGATAATTCCATCGAATACGTCAACACGCGACAGCGTTGTAACTCAGTCGCCTCTGCTTGCCAAGTCGTGAACCTTTTCGTCAGTGCGCTTGATAGCTCATGTCATTGCGTGATCTGGCCTGTCACGCCAAAGTCTGCCTCGCTTAAATGACTATAAAGTCATGAACTTCTCATTTACCAGTAGAGGACATTCCACCATGTCGGAAGCCCTGATTTTTGATGCCGTGCGTACGCCGCGTGGTAAAGGCAAGAAGGATGGCTCGTTGCACACTGTAAAGCCCGTGGACCTGATTGTCGGTCTGATGCACGCGCTGGAAGAACGTAACGGCGCAGCCATCAAACACCACGTTGATGATGTGGTTCTGGGTTGCGTCACGCCTGTGGGTGATCAAGGTGCGGACGTGGCAAAAACAGCGGCACTGGCCGCGCATTGGCCACATGAAACGGCTGGCGTTCAGCTCAATCGCTTCTGCGCCTCGGGTTTGGAAGCCGTCAACCTGGGCGCGATGAAGATCCGCTCGGGTTTTGAAGATCTGGTGGTTGTTGGTGGTGTGGAGTGCATGTCGCGCATTCCCATGGGCTCCGATGGCGGTGCCTGGGCCATGGACCCTGCCACTAACTTGGAAACGGGCTTTGTGCCGCAAGGCATTGGTGCAGATCTGATCGCCACCTTGGAGGGTTTCAGTCGCGCCGATGTAGACGCCTTCGCCGTTGAGTCCAACAAGCGTGCCGCCAATGCACGTGCTCAGGGTTGGTTCAAGGGTTCGATCGTGCCGGTGAAAGACCTTAATGGCCAAGTTGTTTTGGCGGAAGATGAGTTCATCAAGCCGGACTCCAGCGTTGAGAAGCTAGCGGGTTTGCAGCCTTCATTCATGATGATGGGCGAGATGGGTGGCTTTAATGCTGTGGCGCTGCAGAAGTACCACTGGGTTGAGAAGATCGACCATGTGCATACGGCCGCTAACTCGTCGGGCATCGTCGATGGCGCCGCTTTGATGCTGATTGGCAACGAAGCCACCGGCAAAAAGCTTGGCCTCAAGCCACGTGCACGCATTATCGCCACCGCCGTGAGCGGCGCTGACCCTACCATCATGCTCACCGGCCCAGCTCCAGCGGCGCGCAAGGCGATGGCCAAAGCCGGCCTGACGGTGGATGACATCGATCTCTGGGAAATCAACGAAGCCTTCGCGGCCGTTGCCATGCGCTTCATGAAAGACATGGGCATCTCGCATGACATCACTAACGTGAATGGCGGCTCCATTGCTATGGGCCATCCGCTCGGTGCTACGGGCTGCATGATCGTGCAAATTGCGCTCGATGAACTCGAGCGTCGCGGCCTAAAACGCGCCCTCTGCACGCTCTGCGTCGGCGGCGGCATGGGCATCGCCACCATCATTGAACGCGTCTGAGTGCGGCCTGCCGCATTCGACCCCCATCATCGGATTTGAGAGAAAAGACCATGAGCCAGAGCGCCATTCGTTGGGAAAAAGACGCTGACAACATCGTCACCCTGACCCTGGACGACCCTAACCAGTCGGCCAACACCATGAACGAGCTGTACCGTCAGTCGATGGGCGAGGCCGTTGCCCGTCTGCACGCTGAAAAAGCGAACATTGCTGGCGTCATCGTGACCTCCGCGAAGAAAACCTTCTTTGCTGGTGGCGACCTTCGCCTGCTGATCCAAGCCACACCAGCCTACGCAGACGCGATGAAGGCTGAGCTGATCGAAATTAATGGTCAGTTACGCAAGTTGGAAACCTTGGGTAAGCCCGTAGTTGCCGCCATGAATGGCACGGCGCTGGGCGGCGGATTGGAAATCGCGCTCGCGACCCATCACCGCATCGCCATTGGCGGTACTAAAGCCGAGTTCGGTCTGCCAGAAGTCTCCCTCGGCCTGCTGCCGGGTGGTGGTGGTCTGACCCGCGTTACTCGCATGCTCGGCATTCAGAACGCCCTCATGAATGTACTCATGCAGGGTCAGCGCATGAAGGCCGAAAAGGCTCAGTCCACTGGCTTGATTGATGAGCTGGCGACCGACACCGACGACATGCTGGCCAAGGCACGCACGTGGATCAAAGCGAACCCGTCGGCGCAACAGCCTTGGGATAAGTCCGGCTATAAAATGCCAGGCGGTACACCATCAACTCCCGCTCTGGCCATGAACCTGCCAGCATTCCCCGCCAACCTGCGTAAGCAGATCAAGAATGCTAACTACCCCGCGCCAAAAGCCATCATGTCGGCTGTCGTTGAGGGTGCGCAGGTTGATTTTGATAATGCCCTGAAAATTGAGCATCGTTACTTCATCCATCTTGCCTGCGGTAAGCAAGCGAAGAACCAAATTAAGGCGTTCTTCTTTGATCTTCAAAAGATCAATGGCGGGGGTTCGCGTCCGTGCAAAGAGACCTATCCTGCATGGAAGGCGACTAAAGTCGGTATTCTCGGCGCTGGCATGATGGGGCAGGGTATTGCCTATGTAGCGGCCTCCGTGGGTATCCAAGTCGTATTGCTGGATCAAACACGGGAAGCTGCGGAAAAGGGTAAGGCCTATAGCAAGGGCTTGCTCGACAAGCGCGTTAGCAAGGGTCGACTCGATGCAGCTAAAGCGGAAGCCACACTGGCGCTGATTCAAACCACGAATGATCATGCCGACCTGAAGGGTTGCGACATGGTGATCGAAGCGGTGTTTGAAGATCGCACCATCAAAGCCAAAGCTACCGAATTGGCGGAAACCAATGCCCTGCCGGATGTGCTGATGTGCTCGAACACATCGACATTGCCTATCACGGGCTTGGCGCAAGCCTCGAAGAAGCCAGAGAACTACATCGGTCTGCACTTCTTCTCGCCAGTCGACAAAATGCCGTTGGTTGAGATCATTCGTGGTGAAAAGACCTCGGATGCCGCGCTGGCTAAGGCCTTCGATTTTGTTCTGCAAATTCGCAAGACACCCATCGTGGTTAACGACTCGCGTGGTTTCTTCACCTCTCGTGTCTTCGGTACCTTTACCTATGAAGGCATCGCCATGTTGGGCGAGGGCTACCACCCCATGACCATCGAGCAGGCCGGCTTGCAGGCGGGCATGCCAGTAGGTCCGTTGGCGGTGACCGATGAAGTCACTATGGAGCTGGGTCGTAAAGTTCGTGTGCAGACCATCAAAGATCTCGCGGCAGAAGGTATTGCATGGGTTGCACATCCTGCCGAAGCCGTCATTGATCGTCTCATGGACGAATTTGGCCGCAACGGTAAGCGCACCGGTAAGGGCTTCTACGACTATCCAGAGGGTGGCAAGAAGACCATCTGGCCAGGTTTGGCAGAGCACTTCACGAAAGCCGAGAAGGTGCAAATTGATGAGGCGGAATTCGAAGAGCTGAAAGAGCGTCTGCTGTACCGCCAATCAATTGAGTCGGCCCGTTGTTTCGAAGAAGGCGTGTTGACCTCCGTAGCCGATGCCAACATTGGCTCCATCTTCGGTATTGGTATGGCTCCGTGGACAGGTGGTGTACTGCAGTACATCAACTACGTTGGTGTTGCTGAGTTCGTTCAGCGTGCCGATGCGCTGGCCGCCAAGCATGGCGACCGTTTCACGCCGCCACAACTGTTGCGTGACATGGCAGCAGCTGGAAAAACCTTCGAGTAATTACGAAGGTGGAATAAAAAAGCTCGGACTGGTTCCGAGCTTTTTTATTGGTCCTGAATATCCGCTAAAATCGAATTTTTCCGGAGAAGTAATCATGGAGTGTCGCGCGGGCTGTGCCGCATGCTGTATCGCACCCTCCATCTCTACCCCAATTCCAGGAATGCCCCTCGGCAAACCTGCCGGAACACGCTGTATTCAGCTCACGGAGCAGGGCTTATGTATGCTCTTTGGGCTGCCTTCACGACCTGCCGTCTGCCGCAGCCTGCAAGCCAGCCCAGAAATGTGTGGTGATTCGTCGGCTGCCGCCATTCGTTGGTTAGATGCATTGGAAAGCGCAACCCGTCCGGACAAACTCTGAGGTATAGTGTGCCTCTCTGTATGCAACGAGACAGTGGGTAATGACGGCTTCCGACCAGGAACTCCTGGCTGCTGCGATGAATCGAACTTCCGATAAAGTCGCGCTTGAATATACGATCGATGAGTTGGCTCAGGCCGCACAGATGACCGTGCGTAATGTTCGTGCATATCAGGACAAAGGCCTCATTCCACCCCCTGAAATTCGTGGACGCACAGGAATTTACTCCGCTGCACACTTGGCCCGACTGCGCGTGATTGGTCCGCTGCTTTCTCGTGGTTATAGTTTAGGAAATATTGCCGAATTAATTGAGTCTTGGGAAAAAGGCCACGACCTTCGCCAATTGCTCGGTTTGGAGCAGGCCTTAACCACGCCGTGGTCAGAAGATGTGCCGGCTTACTATGAGCTTTCAGAAATTATGTCGCTGTTTGGGCGGCAAATGACACCTGAGGCTCTTGCGCGTGCGGTTCAATTAAATTTGATTCAAGTTGATGGCCCTCGGTTTCGTGTGCCCAGTCCGCGGTTGTTTAATGCCGGACTGGAGCTGATGAAGCTGGGCGTGCCTATTTCATCATTGTTCGAACTGCTTGGGGGCATGCGAGCCAACGTTGAGGCCGTGGCGAATAGTCTGGTTCAACTGGTCGTAAAGCATGTGTTTGAGCCTCTGGGAACGCAAACACCCACGGTTGAGCAAGTGCCGCAAATGGCAGAGGTCGTGTGGCGTTTACGTCCTCTGGCCGATATGGCGGTGGCTGCTGAAGTGGCTATTGCCATGGAAAAAGCGATTCAGCGACATTTAGGTGAGCGAATGGATGCTATTTTCGGCGGCCTAAGAGATCGTAAAGATTAGTGGCGTTCTATCGGTTTTTTTGTAGGTTTATTGCAACAGGGTGTTTAACCCTATGTAAATTCCGGTAATCTTCACACAAGTTTAAAATGGCTGTACTAACCATATTCTGTTAAAGAGGTTTTCTCATGCGTACATCACGATTCTCTCTGTCGCCAGCAGCCGCTGCGGTTAAGTCCGTTTTGCTGGCCACTGTTATGACAGGCGCTGCTTTCTCGGCACATGCTGAAGCACCAACAGAAACCGGTACCAGCTACGATAATTACGTCAATTTTGGTGCTTTCTATCTGGAAGCAGATAAGTCGCGTGGTGCCGATGGCACGAGCATTGGTTACCAAGCCGGTGTTGGTCACCGTCTGAGCAGCAACCTGTGGGTAGAAGGCCAGTTTTTCGGTGACACCATTGAAACGGGTAAGTTTGGCACCGACAACTACCAAACCGGTGGTGGTGTTGATTTCCACTTCGCGTTTGGTCAGCGCTCTGAATTCACACCTTTCCTGATTGTTGGTGGCGGTGGTGTCTATAACGATATCGCTGGTACTAAGGATGACGAATTAACCCCGTACTTGAACGTCGGCCTCGGTTTCACCAAATCCATTTTTGGTTTCGATAACCTGCGCTTACGTGGCGAAGTCCGTGCCGTTTATGATGATTTCCAAGAAGGCCAAACGGATTTCCGTGCTGGCTTAGGTCTGGAAATGGGTCTGGGCAGTGCACCAGCGAAAGAGCCTGAAGTTGTGATTCGCGAAGTTCAGGTTGAAGTGCCGGTTGAAAAGATCGTCATTCAGGAAGTCCCTGTTGAGCGCATTGTGATCAAGGAAGTTCCCGCTCCCGCTCCAGAAGTTGTTCCCGTTAGCGTGGATGACGATGGTGATGGCGTGGTTAATGAGCGCGACAAGTGCCCTAACACCCTGAAGGGTGCTCGTGTGGATGGCAACGGCTGTGTGGTTGAGCAGACATTGACTATTCGCGATATCACTTTTGAGAACAACTCAGCGCGTTTGACTGCAAATGCTCAGCGTTTGATGGAAAACGTTGTTGCGTTCTTGCGTTCGGATAGCACCGCTCGTATCAGCATTTCCGGTCATACCGACAGTGTTGCCAGCGACGCTTACAACATGAAGCTTTCCCGTAGCCGTGCCAATGAAGTGCGTGACTACCTCGTGGGCTACGGTATCGACGCTTCGCGTCTGGAAGCTGCTGGCTACGGCGAATCGCGTCCTGTCGCTACAAACGCGACAGCGGAAGGTCGTGAGTTGAACCGCCGCGTTGAGTTCCGCATCCAGAAGTAATGGTGCGGTAGACATCAAAAAAGGGCCTAATCGGCCCTTTTTTGTTTCTGACAATAGACAGGCTATGCTTCGCGCCTCACACACTCATGCAAGACAGGTTGTGCCCTATGAATGGAGTTGTGCGCCAACAACGCGGTGAAGTGCGGCGTGACGCCATTTTGCGGGCAACGTGGGATGTCATCTTGCGCGATGGTGTGCGTGGGGTCAGGCATCGCGCAGTCGCTACGGCAGCCAATGTGCCTTTATCGGCCACGACCTATTACTTCAAAGATATTCAGGATTTGTTAGTCCAAAGCTTTGAATTATTTGCCGAAGAGTCGATCGAGCGATTTGCCATTCCGTTCTGGCGTCAAGTTGAACAGCAGCGTCTGGATTTCATAGAGCAACGTCGTGCCGCCGAACGTGCGGGCGAAACCTATGATGACACGCTCAGTAATGAGCTTTTGCTGGAGGTTGCAGCAAACTACATAGATGTACGGCTGCAACAGCATCGCGCTCAGGTAGAGCTTGAGTACGCCTTTTGGTACGCCGCCATTCAAGAGCCTCGCCTGCAAGTGGCTGTTAGGCAAGTCATTCGCCGTTGGATTGGACTCATGCTGCCGTGGTTGGCGCTTTTGCCGGTAAGCCAGCCAGAGCAGGCCGCGCGCTCCATGCTGGCAACGATGCGACGCATCGAGTACGAAGGGCTTATCGAGGGTAGTGCCACGGTGTCTCCGCACTGGATTCGGGATGCAGTGGCGTATCAGCTGAAAGGGCTTTGGTGAGGGCGATGGTCTTAGCACTTCCCGATTCTTGGCAGACGTTACTGGCAGAAGAATGGAGCCAACCCTACGCGGTTGAGCTGCAGCAAGTACTGGCACATGAGCGCCAGGCAGGCATTATTCATTACCCCCCGTCATGCCAGGTATTTGCCGCCTTAGCCGCGACCCGACCTGAGCATGTGCGAGTCGTGATTTTGGGGCAGGACCCCTATCATGGGCCGAACCAAGCGCATGGCTTAAGTTTTTCGGTATCCCGTGGGCAGGTCTTACCTCCATCCTTACGCAATATCTTTTCTGAACTCAGTGCAGATCTCGCGCTGCCCAAGCCACGCCAGGGCGATTTATCTTATTGGGCGTCTCAAGGGGTCTTGCTGCTGAACAGTGTCTTGACCGTGCGAGCGGGCGAGGCGGGTTCGCATCAGAAGTTGGGTTGGGAACGATTTACCGATGCCCTGATTGCACAGTTAAATCAGCGCCACGCGGGACTGGTTTTTATGCTCTGGGGCGCATACGCACAAAAAAAAGGCCGACTGATTGATCGACAACGTCATTTGGTTTTAAGTGCTGCCCACCCCTCACCGCTCTCTGCGAATCGCGGTGGCTGGTTTGGTTGTCGACACTTTTCGCAAGCAAACGCTTGGTTGCAACTTCAGCATCAAGCCCAAATTGATTGGTCATTACCCGAATAAGGATTCTTTGCAATGCATGTCAGTGAAGCACCTGTACACATTGAGTTGTTAGCTACGGCGTCTGGCCACTCTATTGCCGTTGCCACCTTGGATGCCGAACGTAGTTTGAATTCGCTGACACTCGCCATGGTTGATGTGCTGCTACCGCAGCTGGAGGCGTGGGCTGCGGATGATCGTGTGGTGGCGGTGCTGCTGCGGGGTCGAGGTGAGCGGGCATTTTGTGCCGGCGGTGATGTGCGTGCGCTCACGCAGCATGCGCGGACGGGAGAGGGTGATGCCGATTACCCGGCCCACTTCTTTGCTCGTGAGTATCGACTCGACTATGCCATTCGAGAGTTTCCTAAGCCTCTGTTGGTGTGGGGGACCGGTGTTGTCATGGGGGGTGGCATGGGGCTCTTGTTGGGTGCCAGTTTTCGCGTGGTCACAGAGACAACGCGCATGGCCATGCCGGAAATCACCATTGGGCTATTTCCGGATGTGGGTGGAAGCTATTACCTGTCGCGATTACCCAAGCGTGTGGGACTCTTTATGGGGCTCACGGCGTGTCAATTTGGAGCCAGTGATGCCGTGGCTTTAGGTTTGGCCAGTCATGCACTGAGCTCCGAAGCATGGCCTCAATTGCTGAGTGAACTGCTCAATCAGGCGTGGACAACCGAGAGCGCCTTCTCGCTGGTATCGACCTGTTTGGCTCACTTGCCATCGCCGACACTGGTTGGGGGTGTCTTGCAGCAACATGCGGATGCCATTACGGCATTAACTGACCATGAGAATCTTAATGCGCTGGATGCCGCATGGCGTTCAGCGTTGCCTGAGGAGCCCTGGTTAGCTAAAGCGGTGCAAGCCTATCGCTCGGGCTCACCAACCAGTGCTGCGTTGATTTGGCAGCAATGGCAGAGCTCGGGCTCGCTAAGCCTCGCAGAGGTTTTCCGCACGGAATGGATATTGTCCAGCCAATGTGCACGCCACCCAGATTTTCCGGAGGGCGTTCGTGCGCTCTTAATTGATAAAGACCAGTCGCCGCACTGGCAGCCGGCACAGTTGGCCGATGTTAGCCCGCAGTGGTTGGCCGCACATTACGCGATGCCGGCGGGCATGACGCAGCCGCTGGCCGATCTCGAAGAGACGTTTGGCTCACGCGATCCATTAGCGCGTGAAGGGTAGACGCTTCAACACAGATTGGGCGTCAGCATCCAGGCGCTTGGCCACCAGCTCACGCTTGGTTTGCGCCAGCACTAACCACTGCTGATGGCCCTGAGCGACCGCGCGAATGACTTCACCTACTCGTGAGCCATCTTCGCTGACTAGGCCCATGCCGGCCGTCAGCGATTCTTGCCCGCTTTCGCATTGCCATGCACTCAGTTCGGTTTTAAGTTGTCCACGGAAATAGAGTCTCGCCACAATTTCCTGACCCAAGTAGCAGCCCTTCTGATAGCTCACGCCCTGAAGCGCGTGATAATCCATCTCCTGCGGCTGAAACAGTTCAGTTTCTGCTGCTGCCAGGATCCACTCGCCGGCGACAATGCTGGCTGAATCCCAGCAGACCGCAGCCGCTTCGGAGGACGTAGCCGTATCGGTTAGCGGCGCAGCATCCGATGCCAAGCTTAGCAGCAGTCCACGGGTGAGGCCTGGAAGTCGGATGCGAATGGGAAGTTCGAGACCTGAGCAACCTTGATCGATGGCGGGCAACTCCGGTAGCGCCAAGCCTAGGCTGGCGAGGCGATTCTGAGCGCCGCGTCCCAGCACGCCTTGTATGCGAAGGGCGATTTCACTCAGGGTGACTTTCGAAAACACGCCGTACTTCGCTAAGCGTGAGCGCGCCGCTTCAAACTGTTCAGCTGGCAGGATGAGCAAATAGCCCTCTGGCCAAGCCAGTAAGCGGCCACTGAGTTGGGCGCGGCCCTTGAGGTTTAGTAAGCAGGCAAGGCGAGACTGTGCCGCAGACACTTCACGAATATCTGTAGTGACTTGGCCTTGTAAAAAGGTTTCGGCATCCGGACCCACAATCGCAAGGGCGCGCCAAGGCAGCGTTAAGACAAGATCATCTTGTGCTTGGAGGGCGGCCTGGGCTGCAAGCACCTCAACGGAAGGTGAGGTAAACACAAGCGAACTGGACATGACGGCTCCTTAGCGACGGATAGATTGGTGAAATGGGGATCACGGTGCTAAATACAAGCTCTATAATGCCGTGCTTAACCGATTGGGGTAGAGAATTTCATGACACGGCCGTTTACGGAAGAAGAGAAACGCTTACGCTGGCAGTGCCGACGGGGCCTGAAAGAGCTCGATGTGCTGCTTGAACCGTTCATGGAGGAGCACTATCTTGGCCTGGATGCTGAGGAGCAAGCGCTATTTGCACGCTTTTTGGAGGAAGAGGACGTCGATCTTCTGGCGTGGCTTATGCAATATCTTCAACCCGAAGACGCAGGTCATCAGCGCATCGTCGCGCGTATCTTGCAACGTCTGGCACGCTGAGTTTAGGTTACAGCCATCGCGTGGGCTGACGTTCTGGCGCATGGGTTTGGCAGTGCTTGCAGGCTGTACTGCATTACAAAGTCATCCGCCCGTCGCTGTTGGGTTTGCGTTAGTTCTGTTGTGGCCGTTGCTAGCGTTTATACAGCTCAGTAACCGGCAAACTTCCTGGCCGATCCAGACATTCCAGCACACGCCTCAGGGCTGGCGTTTGCAGCTGGACACCGGAGCCGTGCATTTTGCCGAGATGTACGGGCCTGTTCGCCTCACGCCTGGGTTTGTGGTGCTCTGTTGGCAGGAGTTGATGACGCTGGCTGTTGATGCTGAGCCAACCACACGCCGCACAGGGCAACGCTGGCGTGTGGTGATTTGGGCCGATCAGCTTAGCGCAGAGGACTGGCGCCGATTTTCCGTGTCATTACGCTGGCGTCGCCGCGAGGGCTCTTCGGGCGACAAAATACTGTCGGCCAGTACAGCGCTGAGTTGAGGATAATCCAAGGTGTAATGCAGGCCACGGGACTCTTTACGCATGAGTGCGCAACGGATGATGAGCTCGGCGACCATGACCAAATTACGCAATTCAATGAGGTTGCTCGACACCCGATAGTGGCTGTAATACTCCTCAATCTCAGCCTGTAACAGCAGCACTCGGTGCAATGCGCGCTCCAGTCGCTTGGTGGTGCGTACAATGCCGACAAAGTCCCACATAAAGCGCCGCAATTCATCCCAGTTATGCAGAATCACCACATCCTCGTCGGGATCGCGCACCTGCGTGGCATCCCAGGCGGGCACGCTGGGTGGTGCTGCCGTGTGCGCTAGCTTGCTTCGGATATCACGGGCCGCCGCCATGGCAAATACGAAACACTCCAGCAGCGAGTTACTGGCCATGCGATTGGCACCGTGCAGGCCGGTAAACGAGGTTTCACCAATGGCATAGAGGTTGGCAATATCGGTTTCACTGTGGTGATTGACCATCACACCGCCGCAGGTGAAATGCGCTGCGGGCACCACCGGAATTGGTTCCTTGGTGATGTCGATGCCGTATTCCAGACATTTGCGATAAATGTTCGGGAAGTGGCCGGTAATGAAGTCCGCTGGTTTGTGCGAGATATCGAGGTAGACGAAGCGGATGCCTAAGCGCTTCATCTCGAAATCGATGGCGCGAGCCACGATGTCACGCGGGGCCAGCTCGGCACGCTCATCGAAGCGCGGCATAAAGCGCGTGCCGTCCGGTAGTTTCAGTAGGGCGCCTTCCCCGCGCATGGCTTCGGTAATGAGGTATGACTTGGCCTGCGGGTGATAGAGGCAGGTGGGGTGGAATTGGTTGAATTCCATATTGGCGACGCGGCAGCCGGCTCGCCACGCCATGGCAATGCCGTCACCGGTGGCAATGTCGGGGTTGCTGGTGTACTGATAAGCCTTGCTAGCACCGCCGGTAGCGAGTGCAACGAAACGCGCGCGGCAGACCTCTACCTCGCCCGTGTCCTTGTTCAAAACATAGGCCCCGATAACGCGATTCTCGCCGTCTAAGCCTTGTTTTTGCGTCGTGATCAGCTCCACAGCGACCCGGTTTTCCATGAGGTCGATGTGAGCGCATTCCCGGACGCGCTCAACGAGGGTGGTGGAAATGGCTCTGCCCGTGGCATCGTCTGCGTGAATGATGCGGCGGTGCGAGTGGCCGCCCTCGCGGGTGAGGTGCAGATGCTCGGTTTCATCGAGGGTGAAACCGACGCCCTGATCAACCAACCAGCGAATGGCTTCGGGACCATTTTCTACCGTCAGTTTGACGCTATCCTCATGGCAAAGACCGGCACCGGCAATGAGCGTGTCTTGAACATGGCTGTCGGTCGAATCGGTTGCGTCTAGAACGGCAGCAACGCCCCCTTGGGCATAGTAGGTGCTGGCTTCGGTAAGCTCGGCTTTGGACAGCACAGCAATGCGCAGCGTGGCGTCGAGTTGCAGGGCTAGCGTTAGGCCGGCGGCGCCGCTGCCAATAATGAGCACATCATGCTCAAACGATGAAGTCATAGCGCGGAGAAGTTCCAGAGGGCTGTCATGAAAAAGCGATGATGCCATAGTATGGGACTGAATTACGCTGACCCGATTTGACAGGTGGACGACAAAAACAATCTCTACTTGAATAGCATTGCTGTCAGCCTAATTGTATTCATAGCGTTGTCGTTCCGAGACTAATCATTAGCGATCGCTTTTTCGTTTGAAGGAATCGAGGGAAAATCCATGGCCTTGTTACACAAGCAACTGACTACATTGAACCGAAACCTCTTCGCGGCTTGTCTGTTGGCTGCCTCGGTCACGCTGGTACCGCAAAGTGCGCAGGCGGCCCTGCCTGAATTTGCCGATATCGTTGAGCGTACCAGTCCGGCCGTGGTCAACATCAGTGCGACGTCCAAGGCGAAGCCGACGGAGTCTGGCGCGGATGAAATGCAGGAGCTACTGCGCCGCTTTTACGGTCTGGAAGCACAGCCTCAGCAACCACGAAACAAGCAGTCTTTTGGGTCGGGCTTTATCATCGGCAATGAAGGCTATGTCCTGACCAATAACCATGTGATTGATGATGCAGACAAGGTTACTGTGCGCCTGAGTGATCGTCGTGAGGTTGAGGCGAAAGTCATCGGCACCGATCCGCGTTCCGACATTGCCCTGCTGAAGATTGTTGCCACTAATTTGCCGGTGGTGAAAATCGGTGATCCTTCCAAGCTTCGTGTGGGCGATCCCGTGCTGGCGATTGGTTCACCATTTGGCTTCGATTACTCCGCGACGGCAGGCATTGTCAGCGCCAAATCCCGTGCCCTGCCCAATGAAGCCTATGTGCCATTTATTCAAACCGATGTGGCCATTAACCCTGGTAATTCGGGCGGCCCCTTATTTAATACGGCCGGCGAGGTCGTTGGCGTGAACTCGCAAATCTACAGCCGCTCCGGCGGCTTCATGGGCGTTTCGTTTGCGATTCCTATTGATGTGGCCATGGAAGTGGTTGCCCAGCTACAGGATAAGGGCAAGGTCAGTCGTGGCTACTTGGGTGTCTCCATTCAGGAAGTGACCAAAGAGTTGGCCGATGCTTATGGCTTAGAGCGCCCAGCAGGTGCCTTGATTGCCAGCGTTGAGGCCGATTCTCCGGCCGGCAAAGCGGGTTTGAAATCGGGCGATGTGGTTACGCAGTTCAATGGTCTGGCGATTAACCTCGCGGCCGAGCTGCCGCAAGCTATTGGTCGCGCCAAAGTGGGTGAGACCTATCCCCTTATGGTTGTGCGCGACCGTAAGGCCTTGCAGCTTCAAGTGAAAGTTCAGCCTATCCCGGAAGAGCAAGTAGCAACTACCAAAGCGGCTAGCCCGGATTTGTCGCGCTTAGGCCTGACCTTGCGCGATTTGCAGGAGTCGGAAAAAGCCTCTCTGAAACTTGCAGGCGGGGCCTTGGTTGTTAAGGTGGCCGAAGGCTCGGGTGCCGATGCCGGCTTGCGTAATGGCGATGTGATTACCCGTTTGGGCAGCACAGCCATCACCAGTGCGCGTGAGTTTGTTGCGGCAGCCCGTAAGCTCAATGCGGGGGTCACTGTACCCGTGGCGATTTTGCGTCGGGGCAGCACCTTAATTCTGGCATTGAAGCTTGAACCTCAGGATGCCTCGCGATAAATCGAAGTAATTTCGCTGCCGCCCCGCAGGTTTTCGCCGGGGCGGGGCGAATCGGCTACACTATGCGCCCCTTGCAGAAACATTCTGGCTGAGTCGCTGTGTCCGAAATTAAGAACATCCGCAATTTCTCTATCATCGCCCATATTGATCACGGCAAATCGACGCTGGCCGATCGATTTATTCAGATTTGCGGCGGTCTGGAAGATCGTGAAATGCAAGCACAAGTGCTTGATTCCATGGATCTTGAGCGTGAGCGTGGCATTACCATTAAAGCCCACTCGGTCACGCTGTATTACACCTCGAAAATCGATGGTGAGACCTATCAGCTCAATTTCATCGACACCCCAGGCCATGTCGACTTCTCGTATGAGGTCAGCCGTTCGCTGGCCGCGTGTGAAGGGGCCTTGTTGGTCGTGGATGCGGCTCAGGGCGTTGAAGCCCAGTCCGTAGCCAACTGCTACACGGCCATCGAGCAGGGCTTGGAAGTGATGCCGGTGCTCAACAAGATCGACCTGCCGCAGGCAGACCCCGATCGTGTCTGCGAAGAAATTGAAGAAATTATTGGCGTTGAGGCCATTGATTCGCCTCAGTGCTCGGCCAAAACCGGCTTGGGCGTTGTTGATGTGTTGGAAGCGCTGATCCAGCGCATTCCTGCCCCTGTCGGGGATCGCAGTGCGCCACTGCAAGCGCTAATCATTGATTCTTGGTTCGACAACTACCTCGGCGTGGTCTCGCTGGTGCGCGTGAAGCACGGCCGCGTGAAAAAAGGCGACAAGATTCTGGTGAAGAGCACCGGCCAGAGCCATCTGGTATCTAGCGTGGGTGTGTTTAACCCCAAGCACAGCGAAACGGACGGTCTCCATGCTGGTGAAGTCGGCTTTGTCATCGCCGGCATCAAAAACATTTTCGGCGCTCCGGTGGGCGATACGCTGACCCTGATCGGCACACCCGATGTGGATATGCTGCCTGGCTTCAAGAAGGTCAAGCCGCAGGTCTACGCCGGACTGTTCCCCATCACTTCGGATGACTACGAGCCGTTCCGCGACGCACTCTCCAAGCTCACGCTGAATGACTCGGCGCTGTTTTTCGAGCCGGAATCGTCTGACGCTCTGGGCTTCGGCTTCCGCTGCGGCTTCCTCGGCATGCTGCACATGGAAATCGTGCAGGAGCGCTTAGAGCGTGAATACAACCTCGACTTGCTGACCACGGCACCGACCGTGATCTACGAGATCATTACCAAGAAGGGCGAGACGCTGTACGTCGACAACCCCTCGAAGCTGCCGGACACCGGTTCGGTTGAAGAGTTCCGTGAGCCGATTGCCGAGTGTCATATTTTGGTGCCGCCGGAGTATGTCGGCGATGTCATCAAGCTGTGTCAGGAGCGTCGCGGCACGCAGAAGAGCATGCTCTTTCATGGCAAACAAGTGGCGCTGACCTATGACGTGCCTATGGGTGAAGTCGTGCTCGACTTCTTTGACCGGTTGAAGTCATGTTCGCGTGGCTATGCCTCCTTGGACTATGCGTTCAGCCGCTTTGAGCCTGCCAGCTTGGCCCGCGTGGATATTTTAATTAACGGCGAGCGGGTTGATGCGCTGGCTATGATTTGCCATACCGAGAATGCGCGTTATCGCGGCATGATCATTGTGGAAAAAATGAAAGAACTGATTCCCCGTCAGATGTTTGATGTGGCGATTCAGGCGGCTATTGGCGCTCAGGTCATCGCGCGTCAGACCGTAAAAGCCATGCGTAAAGATGTTTTGGCCAAGTGCTATGGCGGCGACGTCAGCCGTAAGCGCAAGCTGCTGGATAAGCAGAAAGAAGGTAAAAAACGTATGAAGCAGGTCGGCAATGTGGAGATTCCACAGGAAGCCTTCCTGGCGGTTTTGAAAGTCTAACTAAGTCCACGCCTCAGGCGCGGGAGCGGTCATGGATATTGATTTTTCGTTGGTGCTGACCTTAGCCGTATTAATAACGGGCTTGCTGTGGGGTTTTGATGCCTCTGCGCTGAAACCAATTCGTCAGCGACGACTAAAAGCAGCTCAAGCGGCGGCAGCAGCACAAGGTGCGACGCTGCCGGCGGATGCTGAGCAAAAATTGCTGCGGGAACCGTGGCTGTTTGAAACAGCGCACAGCTTTTTCCCGGTGCTGGCGGTTGTGTGGGTGCTGCGCTCATTCTTGGCGGAGCCGTTTACAATTCCTTCAGGGTCCATGTTGCCGTCGCTAGAAATTGGCGACTACGTGCTCGTTAACAAATTTGCCTATGGCGTTCGTTTGCCGGTCTTGGGCACCGTGATTTTGCCCGTTGATCTGCCCAAGCGCGGCGAGGTCATGGTGTTTAAGTTTCCGGCCAGTCCAAATATGAACTACATCAAGCGTGTGGTTGGCCTGCCTGGCGATCTCATTGAAAGTCGCCAGGAAGTACTCTTTATTAATGGAGTTGAGGCTAAACGCGAATTACTGTCGCAAGAGCCGGCAATTGAGCCATGGCAACAGGTCTGGCGCGAAAACATCTTTGGCGCAGTTCATACCACGCGTGAAGAAATTGGGCGTGAGCCTACCGGCGGTGATTGGTCTTACACCGTGCCGGCCGGCCACTATTTCATGATGGGCGACAATCGCGATAACTCTAACGACAGCCGTTTCTGGGGCCCCGTTTCCGAGGACCTGATTGTGGGTAAGGCGTTTTACATTTGGATGCACAAAAAGCCGGGCTTGAACCTACCGGTCTTTGATCGCAACGGGAGCATTGAGTGACGCAGCCATTAGCGCGCCTCCAGCGCATTTTGGGCTATCAGTTCCAAAATGAGGCTTGGTTGCAGCTGGCGCTAACGCATCGCAGTATCTCGGGTAAGCGCAATAATGAGCGCCTCGAGTTTCTGGGCGATGGCCTGCTTAATTTTGTCATCGCCGATTGTCTATACCAGCAGTTCCCAGACGAGAACGAAGGCCGTTTGTCGCGCTTGCGAGCAACGCTGGTGCGTGAAGAAAGTTTGGTGATTCTGGCGCATGAATGGAAGCTGAGTGAGTTCCTCATCATGGGTTCGGGTGAGCTGAAGAGTGGCGGCTATCGTCGCGATTCGACCTTGGCCGACGCGGTCGAGGCCATCATCGGCGCCATGCATTTGGACGGGGTGGCGATGCCGGACATGCAGGCGCATATTCGACGCTGGTATGGCGAGCGTTTGCTGCGAATTGAAGCCAGCGATGCCCTCAAGGACGCCAAGAGTCGGCTGCAGGAACTTCTGCAAGGGCGCAAGCTGGCGCTGCCGACTTACGAGCTGGTCAGCGTCACCGGCGAGGCGCACGAGCAACATTTTCAGGTGCGTTGTCTGCTCGCCGCGAGTGCGCTGACCGCACATCAAGACATTATTACGGAAGGCGAGGGCGTCACCCGACGCGTCGCTGAACAACAGGCTGCCGCCGCTGCGCTGGCCGTGCTGGAACTGGGAGCAGGGCAAAAAAATGGCATCCGATGACATCATCAACTCATTCTTTTCGGGCTCGGCTGCCGATCCTGCGAACACGGTGCCCAGCGATTATCGCTGTGGCTATGTGTCCATTGTTGGGCGGCCGAATGTCGGCAAGTCGACCCTGCTGAATCACATCCTCGGGCAGAAGCTGGCGATTACCTCGCGCAAGCCGCAGACCACGCGTCATCGCATGCTGGGTATTGTCTCGCGTGACAAGGTACAGGCGATATATGTAGATACGCCCGGCATCCATGGCGAAGAGCGCAAGGCGATTAACCGCTACATGAACAAGGCGGCGACCTCGGCTCTGAAGGACGTGGATGTGGTGCTGTTCGTGGTCGACGGCCTGAAGTGGTCGCCCGATGACGAGCTGGTGCTGACCAAGCTGCAAAAGGTCAATGTGCCGGTGCTGCTGGTCATTAACAAGGTCGATACCATCGAAGACAAGGCCGCCTTGCTGCCGCATATCGAGCAGTTGTCGCAACGCCTACCCTTTGTTGAAGTGGTGCCGGTATCGGCACTGAAGGGCCATAACCTCGACAAGTTGCACGAAGCCGTGGGCCAACGTCTGCCGTTCTCGCCGCCGTTCTACGATGAAGATCAGATCACGGATCGTTCGCAGCGTTTTCTCGCGGCCGAGCTGGTGCGCGAAAAAATCATGCGTCAGCTCGGTGAAGAAATTCCTTACGAGATCACGGTTGAAATTGAAGAGTTCAAGAAAGAAGGCAAGTTGTTGCGTATCTCCGCCTGCATTCTGGTGGAGCGTGACGGTCAGAAGAAAATCGTTATTGGTGATGGCGGCCAGCGATTGAAGCTGATCGGCACCGAGGCGCGTCTCGATATGGTGAAACTGTTCGACAGCAAGATCATGTTGTCGCTGTGGGTCAAGGTCAAAGGCGGCTGGTCCGATGATGAGCGCGCTCTGAAAAGCTTGGGCTATGGTGATCTCTAAGTTGCCACCGAGGTCTTTCCGCAGCCATGCGTGAACTAGCTTGGCAGCCTGCCTATTTGCTCCACGCACGCGCGTATCGCGAAACCAGCGTGTTGGCAGAATGGCTACTGCCTGAGCTGGGTCGAGTCGGAACGGTGTTGCGCGGAGCGCGGAGCAAGGGCCGTGTCGTGCCAACCCCGTTTCAACCCTACTTTGTGCAGTTGGCAGGCACCGGCGAACTCAAGCAAATTCTTGCTCACGAAGCTGCAGGTCCGGCCTTGAATCTCGTCGGCCCCGCCTTGTTTTCCGGACTGTATTTGAATGAACTGCTGGTGCGCCTATTGCCCCGTGAATTGCCGCAACCGGAGCTTTTTGTGGCCTACGCGGGGGCTATTGGCGAGTTAAGTGAGCTTGTCGAGCCGGAGGTTAGGGGCATAGAGCCTGTCTTGCGCCGTTTTGAGCGACAGCTGCTCGACACCATGGGCCAAGTCGCCAGCCAGACGCATCAGGCAGACACTCAGCAGCCTTTGGCCGCAGACCAGTATTATCAGTTTTATCCCGAGCAGGGTTGGCTGCCGGCTCGCGATGGGCAATCGGGCGCTTGTTTAGGGGGCGATATCATGGCAGTTGCCGCAGACACGCTGGATACACCCGACCGCAGGCGTTTAGCAAAGTGGCTGTATCGCTTGGCGCTAGAGCCTCTTCTTGCGGGTAAGCCATTAAAAAGTCGTGATTTATTTGCTGCTATGGTTAAGCCAGCACAGGAGCGTACACCATGAGTCCGTTATACCTCGGCGTCAATATTGATCACATTGCCACGCTGCGTCAGGCGCGCGGGACGCGATATCCAGAGCCGGTGCACGCTGCGCTCATTGCCGAAGAGCATGGTGCTGATGGCATTACTGTGCATCCCCGTGAAGATGGCCGCCATATCCAAAAGCGGGATGTGCGCATCCTCGCTGAGGTGCTGCAAACACGCATGAATCTTGAGATGGCTGTTACGGAAGACATGCTGGCGTTCGCTGAAATCATCCGCCCTAAACATGTGTGCCTCGTGCCGGAAAAGCGCGAAGAACTCACCACGGAGGGCGGCCTTGATGTGGTGGGCGGCTTCTCTCGCATTCAAGCCGCATGCCAGCGTTTGGGGCGGCAGGGCATGGATGTTTCCTTGTTTATTGACCCCGAGCCGTCACAAATTGACGCGGCGATTCGTGCCGGAGCCCCCACGATTGAACTGCATACCGGCGCCTATGCGGACGCTGAAGATCCGGCAGAAATTGAACATGAGTTCGAGCGCATTCGATTGGCTGCAGAATATGCCCACGGTAAATTGGTGGTGAACGCAGGTCATGGCCTGAATTTTCACAACACCGCGCGTATTGCCGCCTTGCCCCAATTTCATGAGCTCAATATTGGTCATGCACTGATTGCACGCGCCTTGTTTAGCGGCTTGGCCACGGCGGTGCGTGATATGAAAGACTTAATGCAGGAGGCGCGTCGCAGCCGATGAACGAAGAGCAATTCGAGGTTTTTATTGCCGATTGCGCGCAGGCGCTGCAAGCCAAGCAGGCACTTCTACAAAGTCAGTTTGGCCTAGATCGTTTTAGTCGCTGGCAATTGGAGCAGGACTCATCCGTGCTCTGCTTTCTCACGCAAGATGGCCGTGAGCAACTGCGCTTCCGTGTGACGCCGATTGGTACGTATGCCAGCGCGCAAGAGACATGGAAGTGGGCGTGGGCGAATGCCAAGTTACCGCAGACAGCGCGAGAGCGTGCTGAGCGCTTGAAGGCATTGCGCGAACAAACAGACTATGACTGCTTTGCTGATGGTGAGGCATTTACAGCCGATGACACCATGGCCTGGGAGCTGGCTGCGGCGGCTGTAGCGTCCCTGGATGCCGTGGGATGCTATCGTGCCCCCAATCGTGACACCTGGCTTTTTTTGGCGCTGGAAGAGGCATTGATTTAACGCCTCCTCCAGCCCACCGCGCTTAGTTCTTTAACTCAATGCTGCCGCTTACATTGACTGAAACACGACTATCACCGCCGGCCATTTCTGCAGCGGGTGCGGCATCAGCCATTTTCATCATCATCATGGGTGGGCGAGGGTAGCCACCACCGCCACCGCTGCTACCAAGGTTCATTTGTACCAGGCTATAGCTCTTCGCGCCCCAGGCTTGGCGAACGGCATCGGCTTTCTCGCGGAACGCAGCAATCGCATCCGTTGTGAGTTTTTTCTCAGCAGCCAAACGGGTTTCTTCCGACACCACGAAGTTCAAGCCTTGGAGTTGCAGCTTGTCTTGTAGCTGACTAAGCAACTCGCCCGCCGCTTTAAAGTCTTTAGATTCCAGGTTCAGCTCAGCGCGACCGCGCCAGCTCTCTAATTTTTGTTTGTCGTTATATACCGGCCAGCTTTGTTGATTACCGGAGGCTAATTTAACCGTATTGAAGTTGCGGCCCTTGGCCAGGCTCTCGTTCATAGCCTGAGTTAAGGCACGGGCTAGCTGGCCCGGATTTTTATCGGATAACTCGATGCTGAGCGTGGCGCGCATCAGGTCATTGGGCAGAACTTGGCTCACTTCCGTTTGAAAATCGACGCGGTTACGGGGGCTTTGATGATCTGAGGCTAGGGCTACATTGGCAGTGCTCAGCAGTGTCATCGCGAGTACACAGGCTTTAAGCGTGTTTTGCGTCATGAAATCGTTACTCCATTTACGTGTAGGCCTGTGCGATCGCACAGTTGCTTCGTAGAATACGCTTCAACGTCTTGGAGGATGACATGAGTAATACAACGAAAGCGTTAGGTAGTTTTATTTTCTGGAGCCGTTGGTTGCAGTTGCCGATGTATCTCGGCTTGATCGTGGCCTTGGGCATCTATTCCTACAAGTTCATGCTCAAGCTGTGGGATCTCACGATTAACCTCGGCATCCTGAAAGAAGACGACATCTTGCTCAATGTGCTGTCGCTCATTGATGTGGTGATGATCGCTAACTTGCTGGTGATGGTGATTATTGGCGGCTACGAAATTTTCGTGAGTCGTTTAGATGTGCAGGATCATCGTGACCAACCGGAGTGGCTCGCGCATGTCGATGCCGGTGTTCTGAAGGTCAAGCTGGGCATGGCACTGATCACCATCTCGTCGATTCATTTGCTGCGTAGCTTTATTGATGCCGGCAATATTTCTGAGCACACCCTGAAATGGGAAGTGATTATTCACATGGTACTGGTGGTGTCGGCAGGTTTTATTGCGGCGACTGACTGGATGATTAACAAGTCCAAAAAGTCACACTAATCGGGGCTATTACGCAGGCAATAGCGGGGAGTTCAGACCCACCGTCACCTGCTCATTGTGTATGAGCAGGGGGCGTTTAATCAGGCTGGGCTTGGCTATGAGCAAGGCCGTTAGCGCCGCTTTATCCAACAGCGCAGCTTGCGCTTCTGGAGAGAGCTGGCGCCACGTTGTACCTTGGCGATTCACTAACTGATCAGCGGGCAGATGCGCTAACCAGAACGAAATCTGCTCAGCGCTCGGCGGCATCTTTTTGAAGTCCTGAAACGCATAAGCAACGCACGCCGCATCGAGACGGGCGAAGGCTTTCTTCATGCTGTCGCAGGCTTTGATGCCGCAGATTTGCAGCATTAGCCCATCAGTCCTTTTTCACGCAGCAGCTTCAGCACCTGCTCAGCCGCTTCACTATTGCTCTTCGCCAGCTGTACAGGTGCAATCGCTTCGGCACTGCCACGAATGCGCAGGCTGCGCTCGCCAACCACTTCATCCGCCACAATCACCAGCAGGCCCGCTGCTTGCAGCGCCTCTATGGCCTGATCGTCAGCATTGGCTACCACTGGCAATGCGCCCGCTTGGAAGAGCGCGCGCTCAATAAGCTCAGCTAACTCACGCGCGCCACTGGCTTCCACCACCAGTTTCAATGCGGAATGACCGAGGCGACGAGCACGTGCAGCAGCCGTGACGGCGGGTAGTTGCTCGATGTCGCTCAGCGTCTTGGCGCGCTCTTGCACCATACCGGCACCCACCGTGATGTTGCTGAGGCGGTCGATGACGATGAGGTTGCCCGTAGCCTTGCTCAGTGCGTAGCTGTCGAATGCGACGGCACGCGTTAGCTGTACGCGGCAGAGCGCGATGCCGTTGAGCGGCAACGAATCGGTGGCGCTGGTGGCCAACGTGTTGACGTCGATCTGATGCACGATTTCCGTGATCTGACCCGAGGTGAATGTGGTGCCCAGCTTGAAGTCGTAGGTTTTTCCCACGGTCAGTGGCTGCTCATGCATCCACACGATGTGTGCGAGGAAGGCATGGCTCATGGTCAGGTCGTCATCGGCGGCGATGATCATGTCACCGCGCGAGATATCGATTTCGTCGTTGAGCGTGACGGTAATGGCCTGGCCCGCATGGGCTTCAGCGATCTCGCCTTCCCAGACTACAATCGATTTGATCGTGGAGGTCTTGCCAGACGGCAGGGCCTTAATCGCCATGCCCGGCTTCACGCTGCCGGCGGCCAGCGTGCCGCAGAAGCCACGGAAGTCGAGATTCGGGCGATTCACGTACTGCACCGGCAGGCGCAGCTTGCCCAAGGGCACGACGCGCTGAATCGGCAGGGTGTCCATGAGCTCCAGCAGCGGCGTACCGGTGTACCAAGGCATTTGCGTGCTCTGGTGAACCACGTTCTCGCCCTTCAGGGCCGACATCGGCACATAGCGCACGTCCGGCACATTGAGCTGGGCCACGAAGGCTTCGTATTCAGCCTTAATCTCGTTGTAGCGCGCTTCGCTGAAGCCAACCAAGTCCATCTTGTTGATGGCAATAACGAAGTGGCGAATACCCAGCAGCGAGCAAATAAAGCTGTGACGACGGGTCTGCACCTGCACGCCGTAGCGGGCATCGATGAGCAACACGGCGACATCGGCGGTGGATGCACCGGTGGCCATGTTGCGCGTGTACTGCTCATGGCCGGGGGTGTCGGCAATGATGTATTTGCGGAGGTCGGTGGCGAAGAAGCGGTAGGCCACATCGATGGTGATGCCCTGTTCGCGCTCGGACTGCAGGCCGTCTACCAGCAGCGCCAGATCCACGACTTCGCCGGTGGTGCCGTGCTTGACACTGTCACGGGTGATGGCGGCGAGCTGGTCTTCGAAGATCATCTTCGAGTCGTGCAGCAGGCGGCCGATCAGCGTGGATTTACCGTCATCTACGCTGCCGCAAGTGATAAAGCGCAGCATGTCCTTGTGTTCATGCTGGTGCAGGTAGTCCTGAATATTGTCGATACGTTCGATGATCATTAGAAATATCCTTCGCGTTTCTTTTTCTCCATCGAACCCGATTCATCGTGGTCGATGGCGCGCCCGGAGCGTTCGGAGGTGCGGGTGACCAGCATCTCCTGAATGATGTCCGGCAAGGTGGCGGCGTCGGACTCTACCGCGCCGGTCAGCGGGTAGCAGCCGAGGGTACGGAAGCGCACCGATTTCATCATCGGCACTTCGCCTTCGCGCAGGGGCAGACGTTCGTCATCAACCATGATCAGCATGCCGTCACGCTCAACCACCGGGCGCACGGCCGAGAAATACAGCGGAACAATCTCGATGTTTTCGAGGTAGATGTATTGCCAGATGTCCAGCTCGGTCCAGTTAGACAGCGGGAACACGCGGATCGACTCGCCCTTGTTGATGCGGCCGTTGTACAGGTTCCACAGCTCCGGGCGCTGTACTTTCGGGTCCCAGCGATGGTTCTTGTCGCGGAAGGAGTAGACGCGCTCCTTGGCGCGTGACTTTTCTTCATCGCGGCGAGCGCCACCAAAGGCGGCATCGAAGCCATGTTGATCCAGCGCCTGCTTCAGCGCCTGGGTCTTCATGATGTCGGTGTATTTCGAGCTGCCGTGATCGAAGGGATTAATGTTCGCCGCCAGCCCATCGGGATTGGTGTGCGAAATCAGCTCCATACCCGCTTCCTGTGCGATGCGGTCACGGAAGCTGATCATTTCCTTGAACTTCCACGTCGTGTTCACGTGCATCAGTGGAAACGGCGGCTTGCCCGGCGCAAAGGCCTTGCGCGCCAGGTGCAGCATCACAGACGAATCTTTGCCGATGGAGTACATCATGACCGGGTTGTCGAATTCGGCGGCAACTTCGCGAATGATATGGATGGACTCAGCCTCAAGTGCCTTGAGGTGAGTCATGCGGTGTTCGGGGAGCGACATGCGCGCGTGTCCTCTTTAAGAAACAGTGTCAGTCCGCGATGCGGAGCAGTTCGTTGATGCTGGTTTTGCTGCGGGTCTGGGCGTCGACCTTCTTTACGATGACGGCGCAGGTCAGGCTGTAGCGGCCATTGTCGCGGGGCAGCGAGCCAGCCACCACGACTGAGCCAGCAGGCACGCGGCCGTAGCTGATTTCGCCGGTTTCGCGATCGTAGATTGGGGTTGATTGGCCGATGAACACGCCCATGGATAGGACCGAGCCTTCGCCAATGATAACGCCTTCAACCACTTCCGAACGCGCACCAATGAAGCAATTATCTTCAATGATGGTGGGGTTGGCTTGCAGGGGTTCGAGAACGCCACCGATGCCAACGCCACCCGAGAGATGCACGTTCTTGCCGATTTGCGCGCAGGAACCGACGGTAGCCCACGTGTCGACCATCGAACCTTCATCCACAAAGGCGCCGATGTTTACATAGGACGGCATCAGCACGGTGTTGCGGGCAATAAAGCTGCCGCGACGGGCCACTGCAGGCGGTACGACACGGATGCCGCTGGCCGCGAATTGCTCCGGCGTCCAATCAGCGAACTTGGTCGGCACCTTGTCGTAGAACTGCATGCCGCCACCGGCAGGAATCGGCACATTGTCATTTAAGCGGAACGACAGCAGCACGGCTTTCTTTAGCCACTGGTTGACTTGCCATTCGCCATTGATCTTTTCGGCAACGCGAGCGGCGCCGCTATCGAGCAGCGTCAGGGCTTCGTTGACCGCATCGCGCACATCCTGCGGGGCCGACTTCGGCGAAAATTCGTTGCGGCGCTCAAAGGCGTCTTCAATAAACGTGGCAAGCGACATGACTCTCTCCAATCAGGCAAAACAAAAATCACTTCCCAAGAATCACTTCTGAAGAAAGGATCGAATTCTTTCGGCGGCCTCAACACACTCCGCCACACTGGCAACCAACGCCATCCGCACATGACCTTCGCCCGGGTTGCGGCCATCGCTGCCGGTGCGAGCCAGATAGCGGCCGGGCAGCACGGTAACGGCTTGCTGTGCATGCAGCTCGCGGGCGAAATCTTCATCGGAGCCCGGCGTGCGTGCCCAAAAGTAAAAACCCGCTTCGGGCATCTGCAGTGGCAGGACCGGATTCAGTATGGCCAGCACGCGCGCGAACTTGTCGCGATAAAGGGCGCGATTGTCCCTCACATGGGCCTCATCTTGCCAGACCTCTGTTGAGGCCAATTGATGCTGAACCGGCATGGCGGAGCCGTGATAGGTGCGATAACGCAGATATTGCTTGAGCACGGCAGCATCGCCCGCGACAAAACCGGAGCGCAGGCCGGGCAGGTTGGAGCGTTTTGATAAAGAGTGAAAGACCACGCAGTTCTTAAAATCATCGCGTCCGAGCTCAGCACAGGCTTGCAATAAGCCCACGGGTGGCAGGCTTTCATCGAAGTAAATTTCCGAATAGCACTCGTCGGAGGCGATGACGAAACCGAAGCGGTCGCTCAGAGCAATCAGCTTTTGCAGCGTGGCCATGCTCAGCAGCGCACCCGTGGGGTTGCCCGGCGTGCAAATGAACAGCAGCTGCGTGCGCGCCCAGACTGAGTCGGGCACGGCATCAAAGTCGGGTTGTAAACCGGTGGCAGGAGTGCAGGGCAGAAACACCGGTTCGGCGCCGGCGAGCAAGGCGGCGCCTTCATAGATTTGATAGAACGGATTCGGCATAAGCACCAGCGGCCGCTCACTCACGCTGCGATTAACCACCGCCTGCGTGAACGAAAACAGCGCTTCACGCGTGCCATTGACCGGCAGTACCTGCGTGCCGGCATCCACTGCTTTCAGGCCGAAGCGTTGCGTCAGCCACTGGGCGATAGCTTCGCGCAGCACCGGCAGGCCCAGCGTGGTCGGATAGTTCGACAGGCCGCTAATATGGCGGGCGATGGCATCTGCCACGAAGGCCGGCGAAGCATGCTTGGGCTCGCCGATGGACAGCGCAATAGGCTTTAGCTGCGTTGGAGCAGTATGGCCTTTGAACAAGGTCGCGAGCTTTTCGAACGGGTAGGGATGCAGCAGCGACAATTCAGGATTCATCAGGAGGTCTGGTCCAGTTGATCGCGCAAAGCGGCGCACAGGCGCTCGCAAAGCTCGGGATCGGAAAGCGGTTGTTGAGCGGCGTCCGTGAGAAAGAACACGTCCTCTGCACGCTCACCCAGGGTAGCAATACGCGCGTTCTGCAAGTTAACGCCGTGCTCCATGAATATGCGTCCGACCCGCGCCAGCAGGCCAGGACGGTCGAGCGTAATGACCTCAACCACCGTACGCTGATGCACCAGATCGTTGCTCAAATTCACTTGTGTTCGCACATCGAAATGCTTGAGCTGGCGCGGCAGGCGGCGCTGTACCAGTACCGGGAACTGATCCGGGCGCGCCAGACTCTGGCGCAGCTCGTTGCCGATATGCGCTAAGCGCGAGCTGTCGGCAATGCGGTCGCCGTTTTCGTCGAGCACGATGTAGGTGTCCAGCGAAAAGCCGTTGTTCGAGGTGATGATGCGCGCATCCATGACCGTCAGGTGCAGTTGATCCAGCGCGGCCACGGTGGCGGCGAACAGGTTCGGCAGGTCGCGGGTGTAGACGAAGATCTGCGTGGCGCCATCGTAGGGCTCGCTATGGTTTTCGCGCACCAGCACCAGTGGCCCGGCATCCGGTCCGTGACGCAGCAGCGCCGTGGTATGCCAGGCGATGTCTTTTGCCGACTCGCGCAGGAAATAGTCGTCACCGAGGCTGTCCCACACGCCTTCGGCTTCGCTGCTGCCGATCTGTTGATCTTCGAGCAGCTCCAGCGCCGAGGCGCGGTTCTCGATGATCCACTCCTGCTTGTCGATCGGATTCACCAGGCCGCGACGCAGTGCGCGCTTGGTCTGCGTGTAGAGCTGGCGTAATAGCGAGGCGCGCCAGGAGTTCCACAGCGTGGGGTTGGTGGCGCAAATATCGGCCACGGTGAGCGCGTAGAGATAGTCCAAGTGCACGATGTCGCCGACTTTCTTCGCGAACTCGTTGATGACATCAGGATCAGACACATCTTTCTTCTGCGCCGTCACCGACATGACCAAATGTTGCTGCGTCAGCCAGGCCACCAAATTGGCATCCCACTTGCCAAGGCCGTGCTCAATGCAGAAGTCATGAGCATCCACTGCACCCAGCTCAGAGTGATCGCCGCCGCGACCCTTAGCGATGTCGTGAAACAAGCCGGCGATGTAGAGCAGCTCAATTTTTGGCAGATTCTTGGCGACTTTGGCGACGACCGGAAAGCGTTCCTCCACTTCGGGGTAGCGGAAGCGACGCATGTTCTTCAGCACCAGTAGCGTGTGCGCATCCACCGTGTAGATGTGGAAGAGGTCGTACTGCATTTTGCCGATGATGGCGCCAAAAGCCGGAATGTAGCGGCCCAAAATACCGTAACGCTTCATTCGGCGCAGCGAGGAAAACAGGGCGGTGCGGCAGCGCAACAGCTCCATAAACAAGGACTTATTTCGAATGTCGTTGCGGAAGTTGTCATCGATGAGCACAGCATGCTGCATGATCAGGCGAATGGTGCTGGCGCGAACTTCAGTGACTTCAGGGTGATCACCCAGCAGCACAAAAATCTCTAGCAGGGCCGAAGGGTAGCGCTTAAACACGTCTTCGGAGGTGACTTCAATGATGCCATTACGCAATTGAAAACGGCTGTTGAGCGCCACCACGGGAGCGCTTTCGTCTTCGCCCAGAATGGCTTCGTCGAAGTAGCGCAGCAGCATTTCATTAAGCATGGAAATGCGCATGGCCGCGCGGTAATAGTCTTGCATCAGCTGCTCGACGCCGCGATTAGCCTGGCTATCACCATAGCCAAAAAGCTCGGCCATGCGTCGCTGGTAGTCGAAAAGCACACGCGTATCGCTGCGACCACTGACGATGTAGAGCGCGAATCGAATGCGCCAAAGTACGCACTGACACTCATCTAGCTCAACAAACTCGGCCTCGGTTATAAAGCCATGCGCCACTAAATCACGCAGCGTATCGGCACCAAAGTGGCGCTTGGCGACCCAGCCAATGGTTTGGATGTCGCGCAGCCCGCCGGGTGCGTTTTTGAGGTCCGGCTCCAGGTTGTATTCGGTGTTGTTGTGCTTGGCATGCCGCGCAATTTGTTCATCGCGCTTGGCAATAAAAAAGGCTTTTCCCGGCCACAAGCGATCCGGTCCGGTCAGGCGCTGCATGTCGCGACGCAGGCGCTCGTCACCCACCAGCGTGCGCGATTCCATGATGTTGGTGGCGATGGTGATGTCTTCCGTCGCCAGCCGCACGCAGTCCGAGAGCGAACGCACGCTGGAGCCGATGTCCAGCCCCAAGTCCCACAAGTGCGTGATGAACTGGCTAACGGCTTCCTCGGCGCCCGTGGGCAGCTCTGCACCGTCATGCAGTATCAACACATCCACGTCCGATGCCGGATGAAGCTCAGCACGGCCATAGCCGCCCACAGCCAACAGCGCAAGATCATTAAACTGATCTAAGCCCAGATTGACCCAGGCTTGGCGCAAGACATCATCAATGGCATTGGCCCATTCGCGCACTAAGAGACGAATGTCACGGCCTTCCTTGAAGCGCTCAATGAGTTCAGCCTGCGCTGCTTTCAGACTGGTTTTGTCTGAAGGGGAGGTGTTCATGCGGCACGCTCGGTCAGGAACGTAAAGTCTTCTTCGGGGCGTGCGGTCAGAATTTCGACGCCCGTATCCGTGACGAGAATGGTGTGCTCCCACTGCGCGGATAACTTGTGATCTTTGGTCACTACGGTCCATTCATCGGGCAGCAATTTCGTGTGGTGCGAACCGGCATTGATCATAGGCTCAATGGTAAAGGTCATGCCTGCTTGCAGTGCCATGCCTTCACCCGCTTTACCGTAATGCAGAATTTGTGGTTCTTCATGGAACACTTTGCCAATGCCATGACCACAGTATTCACGTACCACTGAATAGCGGTTCGCTTGTGCATGTTGCTGAATGACGGCACCGATGTCGCCCAACGTGCAGCCAGGACGAACCAACGCCAATGACTTGTATAAGCACTCTTGCGTTACGCGAACCAGTCGTTGCGCCAAGATGGAAGGTTGCCCAACAAAGAACATTTTGCTGGTGTCACCGTGATAGCCATCCTTAATGACCGTGACATCGACATTGATGATGTCGCCATCCTTTAAGATTTTCTTGTCACTGGGGATACCATGACAGATGACCTGATTCACCGACGTGCAGATGCTTTTCGGGAAACCGCGATAATTCAGTGGCGCCGGAATAGCGCCTTGAACATTGACGATGTAGTCGTGACAGATCTGATTCAGTGTCTCAGTGCTGACACCGACTTTGACGTACTCACCAATCATGGTGAGTACGTCAGCGGCGAGGCGGCCAGCCACGCGCATTTTGTCGATTTCTTCAGCGGTCTTAATCAGCGTGCTCATGCAATGTCCCGGACGAACCCTGCGAATTCACGCAGTGGTTGAGGTTTAGAAGTCGCCTATGGTATAAAGCGCGCCGCATTTCGGCAAACATACGAAGTGTGTATTTTTAAATCCGACCAACAGTCGACACGATTACCGGGTGCTCATTGAGAAAAATGAGTTGGTAATTGGGGCTGTTGCGAGGCCATAACCCAACTGGAGAAACTCTCATGGCACAAGTCACCATGCGTGAGCTGCTGCAAGCCGGCGCTCACTTCGGTCACCAGACTCGCTTCTGGAACCCCAAAATGGCCCCGTACATCTTCGGCGCCCGCAACAAGATCCATATCATCAACTTGGAACACACTGTTCCAGCGCTCAATGATGCCCTGAATTTCGTTAACCGTCTGTCCAGCCAGAAGAACAAGGTTCTTTTTGTTGGCACCAAGCGCGCGGCAGCGCCGATCATTGCTGAGCACGCCGCTCGCGCTGGTCAGCCCTACGTTAACCACCGCTGGCTCGGCGGCATGCTGACCAACTGGAAGACCATTCGCCAGTCGATCAAGCGTCTGAAAGATCTGGAAGCTCAGCTCGCTGACGGCACATTCGCCAAGCTGACCAAGCGTGAAGTGCTGGAACGCACTCGCGAAATGGAAAAGCTGGAAAAATCGCTGGGCGGCATTAAGGACATGGGCGGCTTGCCCGATGCCATGTTCGTTATCGACGTTGATCACGAAGCCACTGCAATCGCCGAAGCGCGTAAGCTGGGCATCCCCGTGATCGGTGTGGTGGATACTAACTCCAACCCAACGGGTGTGGATTATGTGATCCCTGGTAACGATGACGCCATTCGCGCTATTCACCTCTACGTCGGTTCGATGGCTGATGCCATCATCGAAGGTCGTGAATTCGCTGCCACCACCGGTGGTCGCGAAGCTGACGGTTTTGTTGAAGTCGCTGCCGCTGCTGAGTAATTTTCGAAGGCACTTAGTTTCGTGCTTTTGAGTGGCTGATAGATGAAGAAAGGGGCTTAGGCCCCTTTTTTCAGATGGTTTTTTGTTTCAGATGATGTTTCTGCGCTGCTGAAACATCCCTTTTTTGGTCGACGCCGTCAGGCGGAGGCCTTTTTTATTGAACACACTGTGAGGATTTAATCATGGCAGACGTAACCGCCGCCCTCGTAAAAGAACTCCGTGAGCGTACTGGCCTCGGCATGATGGAATGCAAAAAGGCATTGGTTGAAGCCGGTGCTGACATCGAGCTGGCTATTGATAACCTGCGTAAGTCGGGTCAGGCCAAAGCCGCTAAGAAAGCGGGCAACATCGCCGCTGATGGCGCCATCATTCTGGCTAGCGATGCTGGTGTGGCTATCGCGCTGGAAGTGAACTGCCAGACTGACTTCGTGGCTCGTGATGCCAACTTCTCCGCTTTCGCCAACAAGGTTGCCGGCATTGCCCTGGCTGCCCGCGAAACCGATGTAGCCAAGATTGCTGAGCTGAACTACGACGGCATCACCGTTGAAGAGGCTCGTGTACTGCTGGTACAGAAGATCGGTGAAAACATCCAAGTTCGTCGCGCCGTTTTGGTTGAAGGCGCTCAGCTGGCCACCTATGTTCACGGCCTGAAAATTGGTGTGGTTGTTGCTTTCGAAGGTGGCGACATCGACCTCGGTAAGCAAGTGGCTATGCACGTAGCTGCAGCAAACCCACTGGTTGTTAATGCAGACGAAATTCCTGCTGAAGTGCTCGCGAAAGAGCAGGAAATTGCTGAAGCTAAGGCGGCTGAATCCGGCAAGCCAGCCAACATCGTTGAAAAAATGGTGCAGGGCGCTCTCGCTAAGTTCCGTGGTGAAGTCTCCCTGGTTGAGCAAGGCTTTGTGATCGACCCAGAACAGAAGGTGGGCGCTGTGTTGGCTAAGGCCGGTGCAAAAGTGACCAAGTTCGTGCGTCTGGAAGTCGGCGAAGGCATTGAAAAAGTAGAAGTTGACTTCGCTGCTGAAGTGGCCGCTACGCAGGCTGCTGCTGCCGGTAAGTAAGTCGTCGCCAGTCATCACTGACTGTCTGCAAAAGGCCTCTTAATGAGGCCTTTTTGCTGTAAGCTTGCCAACAATCTAAAACCCTTAAAGAGGCCCTGCTAATGACTGATCAACGTCTCGCGCACAAGCGCATTCTGCTGAAATTGTCGGGTGAGGCACTAGCTGGAGATGCCGATGTTGGCATTGACCCTAAAGTCCTGAAGCGCATGGCGCTGGAGGTGGGTCAGCTCGTCGGTATTGGTGTGCAAGTGGGCATTGTAGTGGGCGGCGGCAATTTGTTCCGTGGCGCAGCGCTGCAACAGGCTGGCTTGGACCGAGTGGCTGGTGATCACATGGGCATGCTGGCGACCGTGATGAACGGCTTAGCCCTGCGTGATGCCCTAGAACGCAACAACATCAAAACTCGCTTAATGTCGGCCATCCCCATGAGTGGTGTGGTTGATCATTACGATCGCCGCGCTGCTATTCGACATTTACAAAGTGGCGATGTCTGTATTTTTGTGGCTGGTACCGGCAATCCATTCTTCACCACCGACACCGCTGCGTGCTTGCGGGGCATTGAGATCAATGCCGATATTGTCATCAAGGCAACGAAGGTTGATGGCATCTACAGTGCCGACCCGGTGAAAGACCCCAGCGCCACCAAGTACGATTTAATTACTTTCGATGAAGTGCTGACTAAGCAACTAGCCGTTATGGATTTGACCGCTATGTGCCTGTGCCGCGACCACAACATGCCACTGCGTGTCTTTAATATGAATAAGACCGGTGCCTTGCTGAACCTTGTGGTGGGTGAGTCTGAAGGCACGTTGGTGACGCGTTAATTTTAGTTTTCGACCGTATTGTTGTTTGGAGTTTTCATGATCAATGATCTGAAAAAGGACTGTGAAGTCCGTATGCAAAAAACCTTGGATGCCCTGGAGCAAGCGTTTTCTCGCGTGCGTACAGGTCGTGCTCACCCGTCCATGTTGAAAGACGTGATGGTGCCTTACTACGGTACAGACACTCCGCTCATGCAAGTGGCTAACGTCAATGTGGATGACTCGCGAACACTGATTGTGCAGCCGTATGAGCGCAACATGGTGGGCGCTATTGATAAAGCCATTCGTAACTCGGATCTCGGCCTAAATCCGGTCACCACCGACGTGATTCGCGTGCCGTTGCCGGCGTTGACCGAACAAACTCGTCGCGACATGCAGAAGTTGGCGAGAAACGAAACCGAAGGCGCACGCGTGGCTCTGCGTAATATTCGTCGCGATGTCATTGGCGATATTAAAGAGTTGGCCAAGGAAAAAGAGATTTCCGAGGACGACGAGCGTCGCGGCACAGACGACATCCAGAAAATTACCGACCGCTTTGTTGCTGAGGCGGACCGCCTGCTGGCGGCAAAAGAAGCCGAACTCATGCAGGTTTGATGGGCCATGGATCAAGACCAGCCGAGTAGTTCAGCGCCAGATGCGGAGGCGTGTACCCATGCCTTGCCACGCCATGTGGCGGTCATCATGGATGGCAATAATCGGTGGGCAAAAGTACGCGGCTTGCCGGGCACGGAGGGTCATCGTGCTGGTGAGCTGGCGCTGCGTAATGTGGTCGAGCTGGCTGCAAAAGCGCGAATTGAAGTGCTCACGGTGTTTGCCTTTTCCAGCGAGAACTGGCGTCGTCCGCCTGACGAAGTCGCTGCGCTTATGCAGCTCTTTCTCATGGCACTAGAGGTTCGCGTTCAGGAACTGAACAAGGCGCGTATTCGTTTGCGCTTTATCGGTGACCGCAGTGCCTTCTCGGCAGAGCTTCAAGCCGGCATGTTAAAAGCTGAGGCGCTGACTCAGTCGCATACGCGTATGACGCTGGTGATTGCCGTCAATTACGGTGGACAGTGGGACATGGCCCAAGCGGCGCGTCGTCTTGCTGAGCAGGTTGCCGCGGGAACATTGGCGCCTAAAGACATTACGCCGGCACGGGTTGCAGAACATATCGAACTGGCGGATGTGCCGCCGGTGGATCTTATGATTCGCACGGGTGGCGAGCTTCGTATTAGTAATTTTGTTTTATGGCAGTCCGCGTATGCGGAATATTATTTCAGCGATGCCTTGTGGCCAGACTTTGGTCATGATCAGCTGCAAGCTGCCTTAAACGAGTTTTCACAGCGGCAACGCCGCTTTGGCCGAACATCAGAACAAATCGAGGCCCTTCATGCTTAAAGAACGCGTCATAACGGCACTTCTTCTTTTACCCGTGGTGTTGTGGTGCGTTTTTGGCGGTGTAGCCTCAGCGTTCCCACTTTTTGCCTCGGCCATTATCTTAGCGGCTGCCTGGGAATGGACGGCGATGATGCGAGTGTCGGCCTTGCTTGCTCGCCTTGGCTTTGTCGGTCTCGTGGCAGCAGCCATGTATGGGGTTAAGCCGCAGGCACTGAGCTTTGATGCAGCGGGCGTCAATGCCTTAGGGCCGCTCATGGCCGGCGCCGCGCTGTTTTGGTTGGTGGCCTTGGTTTGGGTGCGTCGCTACCCCGGCGATGCTCAACGCTGGGATCGCCCGTTTTTGATGCTGTTGATTGGCTTGCTTTTGTTGGTGCCAACATGGGCTGGCCTCGTGCAGCTGCACGGCCAATCACCCTGGTGGTTAATGTATGTGCTGCTGCTGGTTTGGGGCGCAGACACGGGTGCGTATTTCGCCGGTCGCCGTTTTGGCAAGGTCAAACTGGCTCCCTCGGTGAGTCCTGCTAAAACCCGCGAAGGCCTCTATGGCGGCCTCGTGACCACGTCGATCATTATGCTTGTCGTGGCGTTTAATCTTCAGTTAGCGGGTCTGCAGTTTTTACTTTTTGCCGTGGTTTCGGCAACGACGGTTCTTGCTTCAGTACTCGGGGATTTGTTCGAGTCCATGGTGAAGCGTCGTGCGGGCATTAAAGACTCCGGTAAGATTTTTCCTGGACACGGTGGCGCGCTCGATCGCATCGACTCCATCACCGCTGCCGCGCCCGTATTCCTCGCGGGTTGGTGGCTGGCGGGCGGCTTCTAATTTCCGATGACAGCCTTGCAAACACTCACTGTATTGGGCGCAACCGGCTCTATCGGCCGCAGTACGCTGGATGTCGTGGCGCGCTACCCCGAACGTTATCGCGTGTATGCACTCACGGCGTTTAGTCGCGTCATTGAACTGAGCGAGTTGTGCCTGACGTTTAATCCGGTTTATGCCGTGGTGGCGGATGACGCGAGCGCATTATTACTGCGTGAAAAACTGCAAGGCGGCGCTAACGCCACTGAGGTTTTAGTCGGGGAGGCTGCACTGGCGCGCGTCGCTGAGGAAGCGGACACCGTGATGGCGGCTATTGTTGGTGCTGCGGGCCTGTTGCCCACGTTAGCAGCGGTTAAGGCCGGTCGACGGGTCTTGCTGGCCAATAAAGAAGCGCTAGTCATGTCGGGTGCTTTGTTCATGCGCGCCGTTCGCGAGCATGGTGCGACCTTGCTGCCTATCGACTCAGAGCACAATGCAATTTTCCAATGCTTGCCACCTAACCATGCACAGGGGCTGACCGCTGTGGGTGTCGACAAGTTGCTTCTGACGGCATCTGGCGGTCCCTTTCGTGAATTTAGCGTAGAGCAGTTGCAGTCAGTCACCCCAGCACAGGCGGTAAAGCACCCAAACTGGTCCATGGGTCAGAAAATTTCTGTCGACTCCGCGACCCTGATGAACAAGGGATTAGAGTTTATTGAGGCGTGTTGGTTGTTCGCAGCGCGACCTGATCAGATCGACGTGGTGGTGCATCCGCAGAGTGTGATTCATTCCATGGTGTGCTACGCCGATGGCTCGGTGCTGGCGCAGATGGGTCAGCCCGATATGCGCACGCCGATTGCTCATGCGCTGGCATGGCCGGAACGCATCGCATCGGGCGTGCCGGCCTTAAATTTTGCACAGCTAACCGCGCTGACTTTTGAGGCGCCCGATTTGCAGCGATTCCCGTGCTTACGCCTGGCGAAAGAAGCGATGACGGCGGGCGGTACGCATCCGGCCGTGTTGAATGCCGCGAATGAAGTGGCTGTGGCGGCCTTTTTGGCCGGCAAACTCGATTTCCTGGGGATTGCTCGTGTGATTGAGCAAGTCCTGAATGAAATTCCGGTGTCAGCCGCAGAGGAATTGGCTACTATTCTGGCGGCCGATGCTGAGGCACGCCAGCGAGCACATGCCATCGTGGCACATTATTTGTCTAAAACAGGAGAGGGCTGATATGCAGTTTCTCTATGTCCTGCTTGCCGGAATAGTCGTCTTGGGGCCACTTATTGCCATCCATGAGTTTGGCCATTTTTGGGTGGCGAGACGTTGCGGCGTGAAAGTACTCACCTTCTCCATCGGATTTGGGCCGGCCCTGTGGCAGCGCACAGCGCGGGATGGAACGGAGTATCGACTGGCGGCCATCCCGCTCGGCGGCTTTGTTCGTATGCTTGATGAACGCGAAGCGGACGTTCCAGAGAGCCTGAAGTCTCAAGCATTTAACCGGCAATCTGTGGGCAAGCGCATGGCGATTGTTGCCGCCGGCCCGTTGATCAACCTGATCTTTGCCGTGCTTCTGTATTGGGTACTGTTTTTGCAGCCTGGGCAAAGTTTGCGTCCCATTGTTGGCAAAGTCCTGCCGGATTCGCCCGCGGCCATGGCTGGCTTAAACGTTGGGGATGAGCTGTTAAGCATTAACACCCGCAAAGTTCCCGATTGGGAATCAGCCAATTACGCATTAGTTGAATACATTGGCGACAGCACCACTTTGACGGTCAATGTCCTGCCGCAAGGTGCCACGCAAGCGCAGCAACGCTTTATTACGGTGGATAGATATTTAGTCGACAGCACCCAAGATCCCTTCCGCGCACTGGGCTTTGTGCCGTGGATGCCACCCATGCCACCGGTCATTGGCGCCGTCGAATCAGCCAGTCCCGCCGACAAAGCCGGATTGGCGATTAACGACCGCATTGAACGCATTGATGGTGTTGCCGTGTCGGACTGGCAGCAGGTCGTCGAGCAAATTCAGCAGCATCCCGATCACGCCATGACCTGGGAATTGGTTCGCAATGGCTCACCACTGGTGCTCACCGTGACTCCCGACCTGACGCACGAGTTCTCTGGTCAACCCGTCGGTCGCTTGGGCGTTGGCGTGATTGACGCACCGATTCATATTCCGCCGGAGTATCAACGCGACCGGGCTCTCGCACCGATAGCGGCGCTGCTTCAGGCATTCGATAAAACAGGTCAAATCATAGCCTTGTCGCTGACTTCCCTGTACAAGATGCTATCCGGTTTGATTGGTATGGATTCACTCAGTGGCCCCATAACTATTGTGAAAGTAGCGGGTCACAGTGCGAGTATTGGTTGGGAGTCCCTGGTGGGGTTCATGGCCTTACTTAGCGTGAGCTTGGGCGTACTGAACTTACTCCCCATCCCTGTTTTGGATGGTGGTCATTTATTGTATTACGCGATTGAAGCCATATTTCGCCGGCCTCTTCCCGAGGCGGTGCAGTTGATGGGCTTGCGCGTTGGCGTCGCTCTGATGGGCAGTGTCATGCTGCTCGCTATATTGAACGATATTCGTCGCTTGTTTTGATTTTGGATGACTGCTCACATGACACGTAACTGGCCTTCTTTGGCTGTATTGCCTCTTGCACTGGCCATTGCCAGCGTCTCTGCACATGCTGACAGCTTTGTCGTTAAAGACATTCGCTTGGAAGGCTTAGGGCGCTTATCTGCCTCCAGCGTTTATGCCTTATTACCGTTTGCCGCCGGCGAAACGGTGACCGATGAGCGTAGTGCAGACTTGGTGCGAGCACTTTTTGCTTCGGGCCAGTTTGAGGATGTTCAGGCATTGCGGGACGGCGATGCGCTCATTGTGCGCGTGGTTGAACGTCCGAGTATTTCGACGATTGAGCTGAGCGGTAACCAATCCATCAATAAGGAAGACTTGTTGAAAGGTTTGAAAACCATTGGCCTGAGTGAGGGCGAAGTGTTTAAGCGTGCCGCCTTGGATCAGGTGCGTTTGGAGTTGCAGCGCCAGTACGCAGCACAAGGTCGTTACGGCGCAACAGTGACGGCAACAGCCAAGCCATTGCCGCGTAACCGAGTGGGCATCAGCATTACCATTAAAGAAGGTGATACGGCTCGCATTAAGCGTATTAGCATCAATGGCAATACGGTATTTAAGGACCCCATACTGCTTAAGCAGCTACAGCTCCAATCCAGGCATTTATTGTCGTTTATTTATGGTGACGACAAGTATTCGCGTGAAAAGTTAACAGCAGACATCGAAACCCTGCGCTCTTTCTACCTCGATCGTGGCTACTTACGATTCAGCGTCGACTCGACTCAAGTCACGCTCTCGCCAAACAAAGATCAAGTCTATATTGATATTAACGTGAGCGAAGGCGAACCCTTTAAAGTCGGTGATGTACGCTTGGCGGGCGACTTGCCGGTACCTGAATCGGAATTGAAAAACCTGTTATTGGCACAGCCAGGTCAGGTTTACTCACAAAAAGTGGTGACGCTCACCAACGAAATCATTACGCGTCGTTTAGGTCGTGATGGTTATTTGCTGGCCGATGTTCAAGGCGTGCCCGAGCTGGATGACGCAACGAAAACCGCAAAAATTGTTTTCTACGTCAATGCTAATCGGGTCATGTCGGTACGCCGAATTAATTTCACGGGCAATCTAAAAACGGATGACAGCGTCCTTCGTCGTGAAATGCGCCAATTCGAAGGGGCACAAGCTTCGGCAGAGAAAATTGATCTTTCTAAGGTTCGTTTGCAGCGCCTAGGTTTTTTCAGCGATGTAAAAGTTGAAAACGCCCGCGTGCCAGGCACCACGGACCAAGTCGATTTAAATGTGGCCGTTACGGAGCAGGCTTCTGGCTCGATCAGTGCAAGCTTGGGTTACTCACAGAATGCGGGTCTGGTCTTCGGCGCCAATGTTAGCCAAACCAACTTCTTGGGTACGGGTAACCGCGTCTCTATTGGTTTAAACCGCTCGGATGTGCGTGATGCCTACAATGTGTCCTTCTTGGACCCCTACTTCACTCCAGAAGGGATTAGCCGTGGCTATAACTTCTATCTGCGTCAGACCAAGCTCGATGATTTAAACATCAGCAATTACTCGACAGATTCCTTGGGCGCAAACATCAGTTTTAGCTATCCGATTGATGAAACAGAAACCATCAGCTTCTCGGCGGGTATTGACCAAACGAAAATCAGTTTGGGTGTGAATCCGTCTGAGGCCGTTTTCAAATTCACCAATGAAAATGGCAATAACTTGATGACCTATACCGGCACGGCTTCTTGGGCGCGAAATACCCTGAACCGTGGCACTTTCCCTACGGCTGGTGCATCACAATCGGTAGCGATGGAGTTAGGCCTGCCTGGCAGTGATGTGAGTTTTTATAAGCTGACCTATAACGCTCAGCGCTACTTCCCCGTTCGCAGCGACTGGGTTGGACGTGGATACGCGCGTTTGGGTTATGGCGACGCCATCAGTGGTAGCAGCTTACCGTTCTACCGTAACTTTTTTGGTGGCGGCTTCGGCTCGGTCCGTGGCTTCCGTGACAACTCGATGGGCCCGCGCAGCCAGCGTCTGTCACTCTCTAACCCAGCGGTCCTGCTGCCGGAGTCGGAGTCGATTGGCGGTAATGTGCAAGTCGAGGGTGGTGTGGAGTTAATCTTCCCCGTGCCGTTTATCGAGGACAAGAGCAAAATTCGCACCTTGGCGTTCTTCGATGTGGGTAATATTTTCGATACCAATGCGAAGGCAACCTCCACCACAGACTACAAGCCTTCCTTGGGTAATTTACGTTACTCCGTGGGTGTAGGCCTGTCTTGGATCACGCCCATCGGGCCATTAACATTTGCGGTGGCAAAGCCCTTAAATACTCAGGATGGCGACGATACTCAAGCCTTCCAGTTCTCTCTTGGACAAGGATTCTGATCTGATGAAAACCGTTCGTAATGTCTTATGCGCTATTGCCCTAGTGTCTGTGTCTGCAATGTCTTTGGCGGCGGCTGCCAATGCCCCAACACGCATTGCGGTTTTAGACCGTGAGGCGGCTATTTTGGCGACCAATGCAGCGCAAGCCGCTCAGGAAAAATTGGCGACGGACATGAAGCCACAACGCGACAAGCTGGAGCAGTTGCGTAAAGACATCAAAGCCATGGAAGAGAAGTTTGTGAAAGAAGCTGCCGCCATGAGTGAGCGCGATAAGAAAGCCTTGCGTGAGCAAGCGGATCAAAAAGCCAACGAATTCAATTCGCTGGTGACACTAGTGCAAAAGCGCACGCAGGATGCTCAGCAGGACCTCTTAAATAAACTCTTGCCTAGTATGCAAAGCGTGCTGGACGAGATGCGCAAATCGGGCAATTTTGATGTCATCTTAGATCGTCGTGGCGTGATCTATGTTGATCCGGATCTTGATCTGACTAAGCGGGTTGTTGATCGTCTGAACGCAGCCAAATAAGTAGGCTAGGCGGAGCTCGCAGCAATGACTACTCCTCACATGAGCATCACGCTTGGCGAGCTAGCGCATGAGCTAGGAGCTGAGCTGCAAGGGAATCCAGCGCATCTCATTACGGGCATGGGAACCTTGCAAAATGCTCAGTCGCATCAGCTGAGCTTCTTAGCAAACCCTCGCTATCGCCCTTTGTTGGCTACGACTCAAGCGGGTGCTGTGCTCATGCGAGCCCAAGATAAGGGCGACTTTGCGGGGCCAGCGCTGTTTCTGCCCAATCCCTATGTGGCTTTTGCGACCCTATCTCATCGCTTCGATAGAACCCCGACGTTACCTCAGGGCGTCCATGCCAGTGCAGTGGTTGCTGAGAGTGCTGAAGTACCAGCGAGCGCATGCATCGGGCCGTTAGCCGTTATTGGTGAAGGCGCCGTGATCGGCGAGGGCACAGTCATTGAGGCGGGTGCGGTGATTCATGCTCGCGTCCACATCGGTGCAAATTGTCGTATCCGTAGCCATGTCGTGATCTATCACGATTGTGTGCTCGGGGACCGTGTCAATATTCACGCGGGTACGATTGTTGGTGGTGATGGCTTTGGCTTCGCTAATGAACGCGGTGTGTGGCGGAAAATCGCCCAAATAGGTCGTGTTGTAATTGGTGATGACGTGGATATTGGCGCGAACACCACGATAGACCGTGGCGCGTTAGAAGACACAGAAATCCACAACGGTGTGATTATTGATAATCAGGTTCAGATTGCCCATAACGTGGTTATTGGTGCCCATACCGCTATCGCAGCTAATTGTGGTGTATCGGGCAGCACCCGGATTGGCAAGCACTGTATTTTAGCGGGTGGTGTTGGCATTGTCGGGCACATTGAAATTTGCGATGGCGTGCAAATCACCGGCATGACCATGATCACAAAGTCCATTAGTGAGCCCGGTTCCTATTCGTCCGGAACGGCTTTTGACAGCACCGATAACTGGAAGAAAATGGCGGTGCGCCTGCGTCGTTTAGATGAGTTAGCGCAGCGAGTTCGCGTCTTGGAGAAGACTTAACATGATGACTATTGAGCAGGTAATGCATTATCTGCCGCAGCGATACCCCTTTTTGCTGGTTGACCGTGTCACTGAAGTGGAAGCTGGCAAGCATATTGTGGGTTTCAAGAACATCACCATTAACGAGCATTTTTTCCAGGGGCACTTTCCTGGCAAGCCCATCATGCCTGGCGTGTTAATGATTGAAGCCATGGCGCAGATTGCCGGGGTCTTAGGCTTTTATACCCACAACAAAAGCCCTGAGTCCGGCCATCTTTATGTTTTTGCAGGCGCTGATAATGTGCGATTTAAGCGTCAGGTCATCCCCGGCGATCGCTTAGTGTTGGAAGCCACGATGACGGGAAGTCGTCGCCATATTTATAAATTTTCGTGTCGTGCCCTGGTTGATGGCGAACTAGCCGCCAGTGCCGACCTGCTAATTGCGGAACAAGTGATATGAGCCTTATCCACGCGACTGCGATTATTGACCCTCGAGCTGACATCGCAGAGGGTGTTGAAATTGGCCCTTATTCTGTCATTGGTGCCGATGTGGTGATCGGTGCCGACACCTGGATTGGCCCTCATGTGGTGATCTCTGGTCCGACGCGGATTGGCGAGCGCAACCGTATCTATCAATTCGCCTCGGTGGGTGCAGATTGCCAGGACAAAAAGTATCGGGGTGAGCCCACGCGACTTGAAATCGGCGACGACAACGTCATTCGCGAAGCGTGCTCGCTGCATCGTGGCACCATTCAAGACAAGAGCCTGACCAAAATTGGCTCACGCAATTTGCTTATGGTGAATAGCCACATTGCTCATGATGTCGTGATCGGTGATGACAACATTATTGCCAACAATGCCGGTATTGCAGGTCATGTTGTGATTGGTGATGGCGTGATCGTTGGGGGCAATTCAGGCATTCATCAATTCTGCCGAATTGGCTCTTATGCCATGCTGGGTGGTGGCACGACGTTGTTTAAAGATGTTCCGGCGTATGTCATGGCCAGTGGCAATCCGGCGATTCCACGCGGCATGAACTTCGAGGGCATGAAGCGCAAAGGCTGGTCCTCGGAGACCATTAACGCACTGCGCCGGGCCTACAAAGCGGTTTACCGGGATGGCTTAAATCTAGATGACGCTTATGCGCCTTTAGCAGAGTTGGCATCCAAAGCGCCTGAGGTTCAATTGTTTATCGACTCGCTGCGCGCTTCTACGCGCGGCATCATCCGATAAACGTAACCATGTCGTCGGCGACACCGGTCTTTGGCATCGTCGCAGGTGAAGCCTCAGGCGACCTCCTTGGTGCAGGGCTCATTCGAGCCCTGAAAGTTCACTTTCCGAATGCCCGATTTATTGGCATCGCTGGCCCACAAATGCTGGCCGAAGGTGCTGAAACCTTAGTGCCCATGGAACGATTGTCGGTCATGGGTTTGGTTGAGGTGTTAGGGCGTTTACGCGAGCTTTTTGCGGTTCGCGACCAGCTGATCGAGCGCCTGCAAGCAGAAAAAATTGATGCCTTTATTGGTATCGATGCCCCCGATTTCAATTTGCGCATCGCCGCCGCACTCAAACCCGCGGGTATCCCCACCATCCATTATGTCAGCCCATCCGTGTGGGCTTGGCGTCAGGGACGGGTCAAGGGCATTCGCGCCAGCGTCGATCTGATGTTGTGCTTGCTGCCATTTGAAAAAGCCTTCTACGACAAACACGCCGTTCCGGCGGTCTTTGTTGGGCACCCACTGGCGGATACCTTGCCACTCGTGCCAGATGCGATGGCCGCGCAAGTCCGTCTCGGGCTGCCTTCGACGGCATCCGAGCGTGCTGCAACCGTGGCGTTGTTGCCGGGTAGTCGTCGTGGGGAAGTGGCTAGCCTACTACCGCTGCTATTGGCGACGGCGAAGATTTTGCATGCGCAGTTTCCGACGCTTAACTTCCTGATTCCGGCCATTAATGCGGAGCGCAGCGAACAAATTCGCGCCGCCGTTGAGGCCCATGACGCATTACCCATAACGATTTTTGATCAGCAGATTGGGAACGATGTGGGGCGCGTGGTGATGTCGGCGGCGGATGTGATTGTGCTGGCGTCGGGCACCGCCACGCTGGAAGCCCTGCTTCTGAAAAAGCCCATGGTCGTCGCCTATCGCTTGCATTGGCTGACCTGGCTCATCGCGAAATGGTTGGTGAAAATTCCCTTCGTGAGTTTGCCTAATCTGCTGGCTGGCCGTCGATTAGTGCCTGAATTGCTGCAAAACCAAGCCACCCCAGAAAACTTGGCCCGCGAGACTGCCGAGTGGCTTAACTCGCCGGATAAGGTGCGAACAACCTTAGCTGCCTATGACGCACTGCACCTTGCCCTGCGGCAGGATGCGAGCGCCACGGGGGCGGCGGCTATTGCGCGCTTACTGTCGAGTCGCCTGGCGCCATGAGTCGTCACGCGAGCCAATGGCAAAGCGATTTTTTCGCCCCAGACCCGAATGCCCTGTTACTGGCCGGCGTCGATGAGGTAGGGCGTGGGCCACTCGTTGGAGCCGTCGTGACCGCCGCAGTGATCTTGGACCCAGCACGTCCTATTTCAGGCTTGAACGACTCTAAGAAGCTCAGCGCTACACAGCGTGAGCATCTGGCCGAGCAAATCCGTGAGCGGGCGCTGGCCTGGGCCTTGGGCCGTGCCGAGCCGGCGGAAATTGACCAAATCAATATTTTGCAGGCGACCATGCTGGCCATGCAGCGGGCGGTGGCTGCGTTGCCGATTACGCCAACCTCAGTGCTGATTGACGGCAATCGCTGCCCCCCTTTACCCATGCCAGCTCAAGCGGTGGTTAAAGGTGATGCCACAGTGCCCGCCATCAGTGCGGCCAGTATTTTGGCGAAAGTGGCGCGTGATGCTGAGATGCAGGCACTGGAACTTCAACATCCTGGTTATGGATTCGCCAAACACAAGGGCTATCCGACGCCAGCGCATCTCGAGGCCTTGCAACGCCTAGGGCCATTGCCTGAACATCGTCGCTCCTTCGCGCCTGTCAGGGCGCTGCTTTCGCTTTCGAGTAAATCATGACGGCCTTTGTGCATCTGCGCGTTCATTCCGAGTTTTCTTTGCTCGACTCTATCGTGCGTATTGATGTTGCCGTAAAGGCGTGCGCTGCCGCTGGCATGCCCGCGATGGCGATGACAGATCGTAGTAATTTTTATGGTCTGGTGAAGTTCTATAAAGCCGCGCAGGGCAAAGGCATTAAACCGATTTTTGGTGCCGACATGGTGGTCCGGGACGGTGAAAGCCTCTCGCTCGTGACCGCGTTGGTGATGAATGAGGTGGGCTACAAAAACCTCATCGCGCTGATTTCGCGCGCGTTTGTCGAGGGCCAGGAGCAGGGTAGACCTATCGTGCAGCGGCGCTGGATTAATGCCCAACATGACGGCCTGATTTTTCTGCTCGGCCGCGGCAGCGATGTGGGTCTGGCCTTGCTTGGCAGCGATGCATCCCAGGCCGATCGCCTGTTACGCAGTTGGCTGGCATTGTGCCCATCCCGAGTCTATTTAGAACTGATTCGTACCAGCCGAGAAGGTGATGAAGACCACCTGCATGCGGCTGTGGCGCTGGCCGAGCGCTGCCAGTGCCCGGTGGTGGCGACCAATGATGTGCGCTTCATCGCGCAGGAAGAGTATGAGGCGCACGAGGTGCGTGTCTGCATCGCCCAGAGCTATGTGCTCGGCGATCCACGCCGGCCGCGCGAGTACAGCGACCAGCAGTATCTGAAGTCGCCGGCAGAGATGATCGAGCTCTTTGCCGACCTGCCCGAGGCCATCGAGAACACGGTGGAAATTGCCCGGCGTTGCAGCCTCGGGCTGACGCTGGGCAAGAGCTATCTGCCCGATTTCCCGGTGCCGCCGGGCATGACCATGGCCGAGTACTTTGCCCAGTTGTCGCATGAAGGCCTGACTTTCCGGCTGGGCAAGCTGTTTGACCCCAAGCGCCCGGACATGGCCGCAATTGAGGCCGAATACCGTGCGCGTTTGGATTTTGAACTGCAGATCATCAATCAGATGGGCTTTGCCGGCTACTTCCTCATCGTCATGGACTTTATCCGCTGGGCCAAGCAGAACGGTGTGCCGGTGGGGCCGGGCCGTGGTTCGGGTGCCGGTTCGTTAGTGGCGTATTCCCTGCTGATTACCGACCTGGACCCGATCAAGTACGACCTGCTGTTCGAACGCTTCCTGAATCCTGAGCGTGTGTCGATGCCCGACTTCGACATCGACTTCTGCATGGAAGGCCGCGATCGCGTCATCGAATATGTGGCCAATCAGTACGGCCGTCAGGCGGTGTCGCAAATCATCACCTTTGGCACCATGGCGGCCAAGGCCGTAGTGCGCGATGTTGCGCGTGTGCTCGGCAAAGCCTACGGTCTGGCCGACCGCATCTCCAAGATGATTCCGTTCACGCCCGGCATTTCGCTGCTGGAGGCGCGGGCGCAGGAGCCGATGCTGGAGGAGCTGCTGAGCACGCCGGGCCTCAGCGATCACGAGGATGCGCTGGAAATCTGGGAGATGGCGCTCAAGCTCGAAGGCATCACCCGTGGTGTGGGCAAACATGCCGGGGGCGTGCTGATTGCACCGGGCAAGCTCACCGACTTCACGGCGGTTTACACCGACGACGAAGGCAAGTGGGTCAGCCAGCTCGACAAGGATGATGTCGAGGCCGTCGGTCTGGTCAAGTTCGACTTTCTCGGCCTGCGCACGCTCACCATCATCGACTGGGCGCTGAAAGACATCAACGCCAAGCGCGCCCGCCGAGGCGAAGCGCCCATCGACATCGAACGCATTCCGCTCGATGACCCGCGCCCGTACCAGCTCATGTCCGAGGGCAAGACCACCGCCGTGTTCCAGCTCGAATCACGCGGCATGAAGGAGCTGATCAAGAAGCTCAAGCCGTCGCGCTTCGAAGACGTGGTGGCGCTGGTGGCGCTGTATCGTCCGGGCCCGCTCGAATCCGGCATGGTCGACGACTTCATCAACCGCAAGCATGGTCGCGCCGATGTGGCTTACCCGCATCCCGAGCTGGAGCCGGTGCTGGCGAACACCTACGGCGTCATTCTGTATCAGGAACAGGTGATGCAGATCGCGCAGGTGCTGGCCGGCTACTCGCTGGGCGGCGCTGATATGTTGCGTCGTGCCATGGGCAAGAAAAAGCCCGAGGAGATGGCCAAGGAGCGCGTCAAGTTTATGGAAGGCTCCGGCGGCCGTGGCGTCGATGCCAATCAGGCCGGCGGCATCTTCGACCTCATGGAAAAGTTCGCCGGCTACGGCTTCAACAAGTCGCACTCGGCTGCCTATGCGCTGGTGTCGTACCAGACGGCGTGGCTGAAAGTGAACTATCCCGCCGAATTCATGGCTGCCGTGCTGTCGTCGGAAATGGCCAACACCGACAAGATCGTCACCTTCATTGAAGAGTGCCGGGCCATGGGTCTGAAGATCCTGCCGCCGGCGGTGAACTATTCGAATTTCCGTTTTCAGGCCAATGATCAGGGCCAGGTCGTCTACGGCCTCGGCGCGATCAAGGGCGTGGGCGAGGGGCCGATCGAGTCAGTGCTGGTGTCGCGCGCTGAGAGTGGGCCCTTTACGGACCTCTTCGACTTCTGCCGTCGCGTCGATCTCAAGCGCCTCAACAAGCGTGCGCTGGAAGCGTTGATCCGCGCCGGTGCGCTCGATGAGCAGGGCGAGCATCGCGCCATTCTCATGGCCTCGATTGAAGCCGCTGTGGCCGCCGCCGAGCAGCAAGCGCGCAATGCCGACATCGGCATGGTCGATCTCTTTGGCGATGTCCACGAGGCCGGCCCAGCCGGTGAGTGGTCGGATGCGCTGGCGTGGACCGACGATGAGCGCCTGCAGGCCGAAAAGGAAACCTTGGGCCTGTACCTCACCGGCCATCCTATCGATCAGTACGAGAGCGAGCTGGGCCGCTTCGTGCAGGTGCGTCTGGCCGATCTGCAGCCGACTCGGCGCGGTCAGAACACCACCATTGCCGGCCTGCTGCTGGCGCATCGCATCGTCAAGGGTCAGCGCGGCAGTCGCGCCTTCCTCACGCTCGATGACCGCACCGGTCGCGTCGAAGTCACCGTTTTCGGTGAGATGCTGGAGCAGGTGCGGCATCTGCTGCAATACGAGGGCGTGCTGGTCATCGAAGGCGAGGTGTCTATGGATGAATACGCGGGCGCGCTTAAGGTCGTGGCCAAGCAGATTCTGCCGCTGGCGCAGGCGCGCAATCAGTATTGCAAGGGTCTGGAGCTGACGCTGCCGGTCAGCCTTGGTCTGCGTGGCGTGCATGAACTCACCGAATGGCTGCAGGCGCATCGCGCCGCGCCCGATCAATCCGGCGCCAGTCTGCGCTTCCGCGTGCAACATCCTGCCGCTCATGCCCTATTGCAGGGCGGTAGCGCCTGGCGCGTGAACTTGTCTGATGCCTTGCTGCGCGGCCTGCGCCAGCGCTTGGACGGCACCGGTGTGCAGGTGCTGTATTGAGCCTGCAACTTGCGTTTATGAGGGTTTATTGCAGACCGACATGCCGCTACACTCGAGCCATTACCCCTAGGACTCAACCATGAATCCGAATTACCTCGACTTCGAACAACCGATTGCCGAGCTGGAAGCCAAAATTGAAGGCCTGCGCGTCGTTGGCGTTGGTACCAGCCTCAATATTGAGGATGAAGTGGCGCGCTTGCGCACCAAGAGCCTGAAGTTAACGGAAGATATTTTTGCCAACCTCAGCGCCTGGCAGGTCTCGCAACTCTCGCGCCATCCCAAACGCCCCTACACGCTGGACTATATTCAGCGCATTTTTACCGATTTCGACGAACTGCACGGCGATCGTGCCTTTGCTGATGATGCCGCGCTGGTCTGTGGCACGGCGCGTTTTCTCGGCGAGCCGGTCATGGTCATTGGCCATCAAAAGGGTCGCGAAGTGCGCGAGAAAGTGAAGCGCAACTTCGGTATGCCGCGCCCCGAGGGTTATCGCAAGGCCCTGCGTTTGATGGAGATGGCCGAGCGCTTCCGCATGCCGATTTTCACTTTCATCGACACGCCCGGTGCCTACCCCGGCATTGACGCGGAAGAGCGCGGCCAAAGTGAGGCCATTGCGCGTAATTTGGCGGTGATGTCGCGCCTGAAAACGCCGATTATTTCCACGGTCATCGGTGAAGGTGGCTCCGGCGGTGCGCTTGCTATTGGCGTCTGTGACAGCCTGATGATGCTGCAATACAGCACCTATTCCGTGATCTCACCCGAGGGCTGCGCCTCTATTCTTTGGAAAACTGCGGCGAAAGCCCCCGAAGCTGCCGAGGCCATGAATCTCACCGCCACGCGTCTACGCACGCTGGGCTTTGTTGATGAGCTGGTGGAGGAGCCGCTGGGCGGTGCTCATCGCGACATGGATGTGATGGCCGACAACCTGCGTAAAGCCTTGCTGCGTCAGCTGAAAAAGCTGCGTACGCTGGATCACGATAGTTTGCTCAATCGACGCTACGAGCGACTGATGAGCTACGGCAACACGCAACCCATCGCTTGAGCGCGAGCAACGACCAATCCCAACATCCCCTCGATGCCTTGCAAGGTTTCTTGCAAGCGCGTCGAAAAGATTCGCCCACCATTAACAGCCTAGTCGTAGCGCTGAGTGGCGGCCCGGACTCCTTAGCCTTGTTACTGGCTGCGGCTCAGCTTGCCCCTCAGCTCGGCTATGACCTGCGCGCGCTGCATGTTCATCATGGCTTACACGCTGATGCTGACCGCTGGGCTGAACAAGCGGTTCAGCAAGCCGCTGCCGTTAACGTGTGCTGCCAAGTACTTCACGTGCGAGTTGCTCAACAGGCCAGTGTTGAAGCAGCGGCGCGACAAGCTCGCTATGACGCCTTGGCTCAAGCCATGGCGCCCCATGAGGCGCTACTGCTGGCGCATCATCAGGATGATCAAGCGGAAACGCTTTTATTGCGGCTGATGCGCGGTGCGGGCTTGCAGGGATTGTCGGGCATGGCGGAGGTGAGCGCCTGGTCGTCAGGCGCGATTGTTGAGATTGCCCGCTGGCGTCCATGGCTGGCCTTGCCGCGGCAGACCATCGCACGCTGGTTGCCCCGTGCGGTCGCGTGTTGCCATAGCCATGCGCCTCATCTGCCACTGACCGCTTTGCAGCCTGTGCAAGATCCGGCTAATCAGGATGCACGTTTCGATCGCACACTGTTGCGCGGCCAGGTTTTGCCGCTCTTAACATCTCGCTGGCCGGAAGCGGCGGCACTGTTGGCGCGCAGTGCGGCACAGGTGGCGCAGCAAGCACAGGCCTTAAACTCACTTGCGGACATTTGGTTAACGACGCAGCCATCACAAGACACGTTAGCTGTTGAAGCCTTATTAGCACTAGATGCGGCCAGTCTTCAGGCCGTGCTGAGTCGATGGTTGTGCTTACATGGGGTGAGGCCTTTGCCTGTGGCCTATTGGCCCCGTGTCCATGCCGAGCTACTACTTGCACGCCACGATGCCAATCCGGTATTGCACTGGGCTACGCAGTCATTGCGTCGCTTCCATGGGCAAATTTATCTGATTCGTGACGCGGATTTGATCAAATTACCCGAAGGCATCCGGTGGCTTAATCCTCAGCAGGAACTGAGCTGGGCAGGGCGACGTTGGTTGCCCGTTAGTCTCGCGGTGCATCACCCGCTTTGGCAGAGTCAATGGCGCATTGCGCCGAGGCAGGGAGGCGAACGCTGGCGTCCGGCAGGTCGCTTGCATCATGTCCTGCTTAAGCACTGGTGCCAAGAGCAGGCTATTCCACCGTGGCAGCGACAAGCTATCGCCTGTATTTGGGCCGATGAAATACTGGTTTGTGTAGTCCTGCCTAACGGTCAAGTGTGGCCATCTCACGCCCTCGTCGCGTAACAAAACTTACCTCAAGGCAACAAATCTAGCCTAGGCTGGTCAGTGGCATTCCGCATAATCAAAAGCTAATAACCTCATTCCGTTTGCTAACGCCATAGAAGGTGGGCATGTTGAAAGCAGCCTTTAATCAGGGGAGTCTTCGAACGCTGGTTGCCGTTCTATTGCTGGCTTCGGCTTACCTCGTTATTGGCCGTTTGTCTCTTCTTCTAGCCATACCGCCAGGATTTGCCACTGCGATATTTCCCCCTGTCGGTATTTCCCTAGCAGCTGTACTCATTTGGGGTTACCCGCTGTTATGGGGCGTCTTTTTAGGCTCAACGGTTCTTAACCTCACCATCGCCGTAAGCAGTCTTGCGGACCTCAATAGCAGTCACGTAGTGGTGGCATCAGGCATAGCCCTGGGCACAACCTTGCAATGCAGTATTGCTAGTTACTTAATCCGCCGATTTGTGGGCTTTCCGAATGCGCTTGTGGATGAACACGCCATATTCAGGACCTTGCTCATTGGCGGGCCCCTGTCTTGTTTAATTAGCGCGAGCTTAGGTCCGTTAGTGCTGTACTTCGCCGGCCTCATGGATCATCAGCAACTCGCCTTTAGTATGTGGACATGGTGGATAGGCGACTCCATCGGTGTCTTGATCGCTGCACCTTTGATGTTTATCTTTTTTGCTCAGCCCAGAGACATTTGGCGATCGCGACTCACGACGGTGGGTGTACCATTAGTCACCGCCAGTGCCATTGTTGTTGTGGTGTTTTTGCAAACCAGTCTTGCAGAGCAATCAGCGCAACGACTCAGCTTTAAAGAAGAAGCTCGCTTGGCCGCCCAAAAGCTAGAATTTCGTTTTTTGCAATATGAGCAAATTGTGAGCTTTCTTGAGCGACACCATAGCTCCAGAACAGATATCGATAGCAATCATTTCAGACAGTTTGTTAACCCCATTTTTAAGGACTTTCCAGGCATTATGGCTCTAACCTGGAATGTCTATGTGCCTCATGAGCAACGGCTGAGATTTGAAAGAGAACAGCAAAAAAAACATAAAGGTTTTATGATAAAAGCAATCCATCCTAAGGGTGGATTTATATATGCGCCTAAACAAGATTTTTATGCGCCCATTACCTTAATAGAACCTTATAATTCTAATTATAGATTTCTGGGTTACAATCCGCTTTCAGACTTAACTAGATTATACACGTTCCTCTCGGCAATAAATTCCCGTGGTTCAAAAGCTAGTCCTCTGGTTGCTTTGGTGCAGAACCCAAAGAGTTCAGGATTTTTGCTGGTAAAGGCCGTACATACAAACGACGAAAAGTCCACGTTGATGGGCTTTGTAGTTGTGGTTATTGATGCTAGTGAGATTGTTGATTACACATTTGGTGGTGTTGATAGAAAAAATTATAGTGTGGCATTGCGTGATATTACCGACGCTGCATCAGCGGATATTTATGAAGAGAAATTAAATAAAAACTCGCCCTATGCAGCTAGTTTTACCTTTAATAAAACCTTTGAATTTAGTGGGCGTAAGCTAAGATTTGAGATTTCTCCGACGGAGGCTTATCTGCAGAGACATAAAAGCCTGCAGTCATGGACAGTGCTTGCAGGCGGCCTAGTGCTTTCAGCCATGCTGGGCGGATTCTTACTAATCCTTTCTGGCCGAGCAGAGCTGGTTCGGCAACAGGTGCGCAGGCAAACCATGGAACTCAGTGCAATCTTAGAGAATGCAGCTGACGCTATTTTGATTTTCACAGAGCAGGGCAGGATTGAACTAGCTAACCCAGCGGCTGAAAAAATATTCAAAGGTTCGCAAAAAGAAATAGCCCTGCGACAGGTATTAGATATTTTGCCAAGTTTAAAATCATTGACGTTTAAGGATCTTGAAAAGAGCTTTGGCGAAAATATTGAATGTTTTGGTTTAACGTTAGATGGCGAAAGCATAGAGTTAGAATTAGCTCTAAGCCACTATGATTTAGCTAATCGACATAGATATATTTGTTTGTTAAGAGATATTTCAGAAAGAAAGCAAGTGGAACGTTTAAAGAGTGAGTTTTTGGCGACGGTCAGTCATGAGTTACGTACGCCGCTAACATCTATTAAAGGAACGCTAGAACTAATTAAGATGGGTGTTGTTGGTGAGGTGAGTAAGGAATGCAACGAGCTAATGGATATTTCGTTGCAAAATGCCGATAGGCTAAATGTCTTGATAAATGATATTTTAGATGTAGAGAAATTAAAAAGTGGCCAGGTTGGTTTGGATTTAAGAGAGCATTTTCTTGTTCCATTTTTGCATGAAGCTATGAATCATAGTCAGGGTTATGCCGAAAAATATAAAGTCACTTTGAATTTGAATGTTCAGGATCTAGCTCCAGGAACGCTAGTCCGGGTCGATAAATTGCGCTTGCACCAAGTCATGGCGAATCTGCTGTCGAATGCAATCAAGTTTTCGCCCCCAGGGGGTGAAGTGAGCCTCGTGGTTGAAACGCATGGCCACCAGGTAAAGATCAACGTCACAGACCGGGGCCAAGGTATTCCGGAATCGTTCCGGGATAAAATTTTTCAGCGTTTCGCACAAGTGGATAGCTCCGATCGACGACAGCAAGGGGGGACGGGGCTGGGCCTGAGTATTTGCAAGTCGTTAATTGAGCGCATGGGTGGTCGTGTCGATTTTGTCTCGACCGTTGCTAAGGGCAGTACCTTCTTCATTGAGCTACCCATTGTGGTGACGCAAGCGCAGCCATAAATGCAGATTAAATCGTCCTTTTGGCTAAAATTAAATTCTGCAAAACGCTGTTTTTATCTTGGTTGATGGGCTGAAACTCAAGCTACAGGCGGCTTTCAGCCGTTTTATTATTTAACGAGCTAATTTGCCCGTAGTGTCTATAATGGCTGTGTTGCAAACAGCCAATTATTAAAGAGTAGAACATGAGCAAAGGTACAGTGAAGTGGTTCAATGCGGACAAAGGTTTTGGTTTCATTACGCCTGAAGACGGCAGCAAAGACCTGTTCGTACACCATTCCGAAATCAAGAACGGTGGTGGCTATGCCACACTGAACGAAGGTCAAGCGGTTTCGTTTGACGTCGGCCAAGGCCAAAAAGGTCCTTGCGCAAACAACGTTGTGGCGCTCTAACCAGCCCGTAATGTAGCGTGTTGAGTTCATCCTCAACGCGTTGGAAAATATCGGTGGATGACCTAAACAGTCATTGCCGATTTTTTTTGTCTAAAATTTCAATGAGCGGATATGCAAGAACTAAAAGTCCCAGAAGTCAGCCGAGAGTTTATTGAGTTATTTCGTGCGGCACGCCAACATCTCCAGCACGTGGGTGGCGACACCTTAGATTGGCTGCGCACCGACTTCAATTTCCCTTTCCGAGATCATTTGTCGTTTCGACTCGGCAATCGGTTGTTCTTCATGTTGGTGGCCTCGGCGGAAGAAGATATTGAAAGCCCAGGCTCTTTAGAGGCATTGGAAGAGTTGGCTGCAGAGGCGAATGGAATTGCTTGCCTGCTTTTAATGACGCGTTCCGAAGATGGGCAGTTCAAACCCTTGGGTCAGGGCTATAGCTTGTTTGCGCTGGACTTTGATACGCCGATTGAGCCTGAGCGCTTGGTAACGGAGGAACTGGTTGTTATTTCTGACTGGGAGCTTCAGCGCTGTGCCACTCAAGCCATGATGATGCACTTAGAGAAGTATGACCTGCCCATTTTAGCTTCCGAAGTAGACCCTCAGGGTGCACCAGCCATTTGGTTTCGTAGTGCAGATGGCCATCCGAATTGGATTGTGATTCGGGGTTTACGCTTTCCCCACCGTGATGCGCCCATGCCGGCTGGTTGGGCAGAAAAAGTGAAATTCATGGCGGAGAAAGTACCTAACAGCAAGGGCTTTTTCGGTATGGTGACGATTGCCTCGCCAAATGACAGCTTTGATCCTCAGGCCACAGAGCATCGATATCCGCTGTATCGCGGCCAGCAATATCCGATGAAGGTAGTTGGTCTGAAAGGACTAGAGCCGCTGTAGTCAGTGTCCTATTGGGTTGATACATTGCAAGGTATGCCGTGTTTCAACTCATCATAGGAAAGCCATCATGGCCCTCACGTATTCACTCTTAGATGTCTTTGCTGACGCGCCATTTCAAGGCGTGCAAGTGCCTGTGGTTTGGTCGGAGGGAGCAGCACTTAGCGATGCGCATAAGCAGGCGTTAGCGGGCGAGTTTCAGCAGACAGAAACCGTTTTCATTGATGCCGCTGCAACAGAGAACCCAGCCAGTGTGTTCAATAGTAAGGGGCCGTGCCTTTTTGGTGCGCACACAATTTTAGCGGCCTCTTTTATTGCCTATGAAAAAGGCATGGGTACACCCGAGGGGCGATTCAGTACCCTAAAATTTAGTCAGCAAACGCAGGAAATTAGTAGCTTCATAGATCACTCAGAAGGTGGCCCGGGCGCGATTCAGTTTTCGCGAACGTTGAGTCCCAGTGTGGATCACTATGTGCCCACTCTGACTCAGTTGGCAGCGATGCTAAACACGGAAGAGCGCCATATTTCATTCAGTAAATACAAGCCGTTAATTGTCAGCGTGGATCATCCGGTGTTGATCATTCCGTTTACACGCCCTGAGCATGTCTTAGCGGCGAGTTTAAATTCGGAGCGTTGGGCTGACTTAGCCGGTCATGTCTACACGCCGCAGTTGTTTCTCTTTGCCCCGGGCAGCATTACTGGCAAGACCCAATTCCATGGGCGCTTACTCAGTTTTGAGCAGGCTCGCGATGCCGTTCCCCCGATTGGCAGTGTCATGCCCGAGTTCATTGCTTACTTGGCTGCTCAAGCCGATGTCACAGACGGTACGCATACGTTTTCCATCGATCGTGGCAGTCTGACCACCCGCAAGAGTATTTTGCATGCCGAGTTTGATAAGCGCCCAGGGCGTGCCTTGCGATGTCGCTTAGGGGGCAATGTGATCAAAATGGGGCAGGGCGAGTTACTGTTTCCCAACTAAACGATGGGCACTGGATTCGAGTAGGCTGAGTTTGAAGTTGTACACATAAGTGATGGTTATGAGCGTATGTTTAATCCGTCGATGATAGATCGCGGTCATTTTGCGGCTAAATTCTATGAGGCCATGCGTCTCGCCGGCTATGACGCTGAGGGATTGTTTCGGCAGTTTGGCCTCTCGTCTGAACAGGTGAGGCAGCACGACTTTAGTTTCAGTCATGACGCGCATCGTTTTTTCTGGCCTGTGCTTGAGGCCTACACCGGCGATCCCGACATCGGCTTCAAGCTGGGGCAATATTTGCCTTCAAGTCGCGGCAATATTTTCAGCACACTGCACTTCAGTTACCCCAACTTCGGTGCCGCCTTGTACGGCAATATGCAATTTTCCCGCTTAGTTTCAGATGCCTTGCAGTGGAGTACGGGGCAAGATGAGCGAGGCATTTTTGTTCAAGTTCGCTCGCCAAGTGCTGAGGTGCAGGGCATCCGGCATTTTTTTGAATGTTTGATTTTGGGCTTGCTTGAACTTTATGCCGAACTGACAAACAACCAGTTTGTCCCTTCACAGATTCATTTTGCGTGTGCAGCACCTGCAGGCTTAGGTGATCGTGCCAAGGTGTATGGCTGTGAGGTGCTTTTTGGGTGTGATGAGCATCGGGTGTATTTTCACCCAGACATGCTGAACATTCCCTTTGCGACTCCCGATGAAAGCTTGCTGCGCGCGCATCAGGAGTACGCGCGTTCCGTGCTTCGAAAAATGGAAGATGTTGATTTATTGAACCTGACCCAGCACGTGATAACTGAAATGCTGCCTTTAGGGGACATTACCCTAGAGCAAGTGAGTCAGCGCTTGAGTTTGACGCCAGCGGAGTTGAAGTATCGCTTGGAAAAAATGAGCACGCATTTTCTGAAAGAGCGCGAAGCCTGCCGTAAAAACTTTGTTATTTCGAAGCTGAAAGAAAACCAAGCCAGCATTACGGATATCGCGCTACAGGCGGGCTTCTCTGAGCCCAGCACATTTTATCGCGCCTTTAAGCGCTGGAGTGACGGCGAAACGCCCGTGGCCTTTCGCTCTCGTCACCTAACCAACCCGGAGCATTGAGCTTAAAAGCTGAAGGTGCTGTAGAGCACGATGCGATCACGATCGGCTTCAATATTTTCCTTTTCACTGCCGCCAAACTTGGCCTCATAACCGGCGCCAAGTAAAAGCTCATTGGGGAAGCGTAATTGCATGGTTAATGAGGCTGATCGGCGGCCTTGAACAAAGTTCGTGGCCGGCGAAGGGGTAATGCCCTTGAGGTCATGGAAGAACGTAAGGGTAGGCTCAAAGACCGCGCCGGGAATGAGTTTGTGATAAATCAAGCGATTGACCGTGCGATAGCCGTAAGACAGCGCCGTGGGAATGTTAAACGTCTGCGTGGTTGGGGTGAGGCGGCCTGTGTCCGGGGCGGTGCTGCCACTGCCATTGCCGGTGCCATCAGCACCTGCACTGGGGTGAGTGTTATCGCCGGGGCCATTCAGCGGCAACACGTGAAAGTCCGTCATGCGGTGAACATAGGTGGCGCCTAACTCCAAGATACTGATCATGTCGTCGGCACCAAACGGATTATTGGGGAATAACTTCAGGCCGGAAATGGAAACATTACTGACGGGGAAGCGTTCATAGCCCCGCACCAGCTGCTCGGGCTCAATGCCGCCTCGGTATGCCGCTAAATAGGAAGGCAGCCCTCGGTCTCGTGAAGGCAGTGTGGCAACCCCCCCGTTAATTTCATTTTTGGGGAGCGCCGGTTGAGTTAAGGCATACACCACATCCGTGGTATGAATTTGCAGTGGCATATTGGGGCGATAGGCATACTCCCCCGACAGTGCCACACCAAAGACATTGGTATTAAAGCTCAAACCAAATAGATCAATATTTTCTGGATAGTCCAAGAAAAATATCGAGGTGTTAATCGGCAAGGGCTCTTGGCCGCCCTGGAATAGACTGCCCTTAAACCCCCCACAATCCACGAGAGCCATTGCAATGTTGGTGGTCGTTGGGCGAATACACGTGCTCTTAGCGGCAAAGCCACTCAAGTAGGGCAGCTGACTATGGTAGCGCAAATAGTGCAGGCCAATTTCGGTGCCATCGTTGAGCCAGTCCGCGACATAGGTGAGTCGTCCACCGTATTGGCCTTTATTGGACGCATTACCGTAATCATAGGGCATGAGTTTGGAGGTGTAGCTACTGGAGGATATTAAGCTGGCTGGGTAATAGACTTTGGACTCGAAGTTAGGGTCTTCATGAATGTTGCCACCCAGCGTAATGAAGTGGTTGTAAGGAATGTCCGAAATCGCCGAGAAGCTGCCGTGGGGTGGGGCATTCACTGGACGCCATTCAAGCGGTGCAACAAATTCAGCCGACAGGCTATCGCCAATAGGAAAGCTCAGTACGGCCATATTAACAGGCACTGACACATCGCTAACTTGGAAGCCGGGACGAGCTGCAGCATTTGCATCCAAGGGGTTGAGCTGATTTAAGTTATTAAATAAAACCGTTAGCGCTTCGCCCCAGGGTAGGACTTGCCGTCCGACCTTCAGGCTAAAAGACTGTCCCAGAATGTCTTGATCGACTTGCACGAAGGCTTTGCGAAGTTCGCCGCCTCGAGCATAGGCATCGACCACCTCTTGTTCGCGAAGTGTGTGAGTCGGCTGATATGTATTGTCGGCATGGAACTCGGTGAAGTCCGCGTTTACTGGGTCATAAAAGAACAGCCCGGAGAACTCCATTTTGATATCGCCGCGTTGGAGTTTGAATTCAGGGCTAAACAAAACTAACGAATCCGTAATATCGCCTTTTTCGTAGTTCCAGTTGCCGTCATCCGCATTCACTCCGCCGAATTGACCCCGGGCGCGAATAAGGGCAGCGTTGCCTTCCACCGTGGAGCAACCGTTATTGGCATTACTACAGAGGTCATTACCGCGCTGCCCGGGCACAGATAATTTCGCGACCAGATCTAAGTCGCGCTCTTCTGCTCGGATGGCCAAGCCTGCGGTCACGGTAGATTTAAAATTAAATCGAATCTCATTCCATTCACCCTCAAGAGCAATGGCCTGTTGAGATAGCACACTTATGCCAATCAAAAGTGCAATGCGATGCATCGTTGGACTCTCTTTCCGAGGTTGTTTTATTGACTTGGACTTTAAGTAGCTCATGGGCAATTTTCATTGGTCGCGAGGCGCTTAGCCATCCGCTTACAGGCCAATGCGAGGTGATGTGCTACTGCCTAACATGCCTGAGCTAAAGCACCACAGGAGCGGTCATGAATAAGGTTTTTGCCACACTTTTTGCCGAAATTCCGGATATTTCAGAGCGGTGGCGGATTGTCGAGCGCATTGCTCTTATTGGCTTTGCCTGTATTTTTCCGCTGACCTTTATTCTGCTGTTGCCAGGCGCGTGGTTGGGTTTTGGCCTAGGTGATGAGTTCACGGTGGAGCAGGTTCAGGCCATGGTGAGTCTGTGGTATGGCGAATACCCGGTATTGGCCAACATTCTCTTGGGCGTATTGGTTATTCATTTGCTCTTTCGCACTTGGATTCTTGCCTTAGGGCATTGGCGTGTGAGTCATGCTGGGTCTGAGCTACCACTGAAGACCTTGGTTCTGTTTACTACCGCCAATACGCTGAACATTATTTTTGTGGTGGTGACGACGGCGTTGATTGGCGCCATTGGCGTGACTCAGGGTTACACCTTTCAGCAAGGCTTTGAACTCGTTCAGAACCTCGTGACTTGGTCTAATCAACAAATTGAGCAAGTGCCAACGCTGGTTCAGTTACCGCTGCTGGTGGCCTTTATTCTGGTCTATCAGCTGCAAGGCTTTTTCCATTATTGGATACACCGACTCTGCCATCACAACCGTGTGCTGTGGTTGGTTTTACATCGTTTTCACCACATGCCGCCCATTCTGGTGGGCATGACGACCACCGTGGTGATCGCCTCTATCCCGGCTTTTCTCGTCTTGGTCGTACCCAAGGTATTTATTTTTGGCACGATCAGTAAGCTGTTTTATGAGCGCCCGCTCTACGCAGAAATTTTTGCTTATCACATTGTGATGTGGATTCCGGAAATTTTCGGCCACCAAACCAAGATGTACCAAGATGGCATTCGCAGTCGCTTTATTCGCTGGAGTAGTTATCTCGGCGGCAATGGTGTCTACCACTACTTGCATCATGCCAGCTCGCCCTACAACCAAAACAAAACCAATAACGTGAATATTGCCGGCGGTTTCCTCATGCTCTGGGACCGCCTGTTTAAAACGTATCAACCCCTCGTGCCGACGGCGCCAAGGGTGGGGCTATGGGGCAATCCTGAACTCACTCACAGTCCGGTAAAACTCGTGCTCTCTGGAATCATGCAAGTGCTCTATGAGCTCTGGCACAACAAGCCTTGGCGTGTGCGTTGGCGCTGCGTGTTTGGGCATGTGTCGTATACGCCCCCCATCACCAAAGACTTTCATGTGAAGTAATTCAGTACCGGAGTTGGTCATGTCATTGAGCACATCAAAGCGTCTTCGTTGGCTGGGGCTTGGCGCCATCTTGCTGGCGGGTTTCGGATTCGGCATTGGGGCTGTTGACGACATTCCGGTAGAGCAACTGATTCAGCACTATAGCTATCCCGACTCACGCTTCGTCACGATTGAGGGATTGAGCGTGCATTACCGAGAAAGCAACCCTCAGGGGGCAGAAACGGTGTTGCTGCTGCATGGCGCGGGTGCGTCCTTGCACACCTGGGCGGTCTGGCAGCGGGAGCTGGCAAAGCACTATCGTGTGATTGCCTTGGACTTGCCCGCTTTCGGTTTAACCGGCCCGTTCCCCGATAACGATTACGGTCATGAGCGTATGATGGCCTTTTTAGATGCGTTTCACGGCCGGCTGGGGTTGAAGCAAACACATTTGGTGGGCAATTCCTTGGGAGGCTTGTACGCGTGGCAATATGCCCGTCATGCGCCTGAGCGTGTGGCTAAATTGGTGCTGCTGTCGCCGGGTGGACTGGATTACGATGTGCCTGAGGCGAAGGCATTTGATTTGGGTTTAAAGCTAGCGAAGTGGCCGGTATCGAGTGTGTTTTCTTGGTACATCACACCTAAATCATTGGTAGAGCAGTCCTTAGAGCATGTCTATGCACGACCTGCCAAGTTGACTCAGGCCAATAAAGATCGCTACTACGATTTAATGCTGCGTGAGGGGAATCGCCGAGCCTTTACCGCTATCATGAAAACCTACGATGAGGTGATTCCGCAAGCTGCGGCTTCTTTGCAGCGCATTCAACAGCCCACGCTGTTGATGTGGGGAGATCAGGACACGCATCGCAACTTGGCCGTGGCACAAGCCTTCTCGGCGCTCATGCCCAACGATGAACTGAGGGTTTATGCGCCCGCAGGCCACGTCATCATGGAAGAAATTCCGGAGCAAACCGTTGCCGATGCACTGGCGTTTCTCGCGCGCCGCTAGGCACTCTGATGACGTGAGCGGCGTCAGTAGTGGCTGGCCAAAAGTTGGCGCGCTACGTCGCCATCGCGCTGAGTTTTTCGCTGAATATCGTCAGCCAAGAACTTTGCCAGGGTGCCGCCCAGGAGCGGTACGGAGCAGGTCACATCCCAATGCATTTGGTTCACACAGCCACTCGCGGTGGCCAGTAACTTCATATCACAGCGAATGCTCGTGAACTGTTTAAAGGGCTCAATGTCTACTATGAGCTCACCGGTCAGGCTGGCAAAGTGCCAGCGCTCCGTTTGCGCCACGTAAAACCAATCACTGTCTCCGATGAGCTTGCGAGCCATTGCGGGTATCGTAATGCTGGCCTGCTCAAGGAACCGGTGGGTGACATCCAGATGCACTTCATCCTGATCGCGGCGCACTACACTGACCTCCCGCAGGCCCATGACCGCATACTTGGCAGGGATGTAGGCCGCATCGGTATACATCGCCAAGACACGCTCAATGGGCGCTTCGAAAGCATGGTCACAACGAAACTTCATACGCTGATCTCTATTTTTTACGCAGGCCTTTGTAGGGCGCGAGGTCTAATACCGGCTTGATGTCGCGCCAGACGAGCTTAGCCATCAGGCCGGTCGGTACAAGGTTTGAGCCCACCCAGGTTTTGAACGAATCTTTGCCGTAAACAATTTTGGCGCGACCTTTCAACAGCGCCTGTAACACATGCCTCGCAATCGCTTCAGGCGGCGTCACCAGATAATGCTTAGAGAACTCAAGTTCCTGGCCATCTACTTTGCCAATATTGGTCGCGATGCCGCCGGGGTGTACGAGATGAGCCGTCACGCCAGTATCTTGTAGCTCGGCCATGAGAGCCTCGGTGTAGCCGCGAACAGCGAATTTGCTGGCGCAGTAATCACCACTAAACGGGGCGCCTACCAGCCCAAAAATGCTAGAGACATTCACCAGTTGACCACTGCCCGCGGCGAGCATGTGCGGCAGAAAAGCCTGTGTGCCATGCACCACGCCATAGAAATTGATGCGCAGAGTGCGTTCCATGTCGGCAACGGAGAGCTCCCAAACGGGCTTGTTTCCGCCGGCAACACCCGCATTATTAATTACGATATCCACTTGACCAAAGGCGCGCATCACGTCTTCAGCGAAGCCAAACATAGCCTCCCGATCAGACACGTCAAAGGCGGCACTTAATGTGTCTTTTCCACCATGCAGCGCAACCGTTTCTGCCAAGCTCGCGGCATCAAAATCATTCAGTGCTAAGCGTGCGCCAGCCGCAGCATACACTTTCGCGTAAGCACGCCCCATGCCTGATCCCGCACCGGTAATAACGACGACTTTATCCTTTAAAGACATGTTCGGATTCCTCAGGTAAACAGGTGATGTTGGGGCTTAAAACGATTGGCCATTTGCCGGTAGGAGAAGCTGAAGCCCGGGAACATCGCAATGACGTGACCGCTTTTGGATTGGTACCAGCTATTGCAGCCGCCAGATTTCCATACCGTTTGCTTCATTTCTTCATGGATCATTTGAGTGTAGTTGGCTTCGGCTTCGGGCTTCACTTCAATGGCTTGTTTGCCCGCCTGCTTGAGCGCATCAATACTCTTCATGATGTAGTTCATCTGCGCTTCAATGACGAAGATCGCCGAGGTATGGCCGATGCCCGTATTCGGGCCGGTGACCACAAAGAAGTTTGGAAAACCCGGCATGGTTGTCCCTAAATAGGCGCGTGGGAACTCCGCCCACTGCTGCTGAAGCGTGGAGCCGGTACGCCCAGTGACAGGGTAGGAGATCACACCGTCGGTGGCATCGTAGCCCGTGGAGTAGACAATGACATCAAGCGCAATATCCTGGCCATCTTGAGTACGAATGCCGGTTGGGGTGATTTCGGCAATGCCGGATCCCTTGGTGTGTAGCGATACATTGTCGCGGCACAGGGCAGGGTAAAGCGTGTTCGACAAAATAATGCGCTTGCAACCAATGGTGTAGTCCGGCGTGACGGCGGCGCGAAGTTCGGGGTCTTTGATCTGTTTCGCAATATGCCGAAGTGCGACTTTCTGGGCGAACTGCTTCAGCCCCCAAGAAGAGTATTTGAAGCCAATCACACGGGTTTCAAGTTCCCAATAAATCAGCGAGCGCAGGGCTTTGTGCAGCGGCTTGATGCCGAGCAGTGTGCGTTGCCAGCCGGAGAATTTACGGTCTGGGCGAGGCATGACCCAGTGAGGTGTGCGCTGGAATACGTGCAGGTGACCCACTTCTGGCGCGATGGCCGGAATGGCCTGAGCGGCCGAGGCACCACTGCCAATAATGGCCACGCGCTTACCTTTCAGGCTGACGTCGTGGTCCCAGTGATTGGTATGGAAGGTTGCACCCTGGAAGCTATCGCGACCGGGGATGTTCGGAATGACTGGCGTGCTTAATGGGCCCGATGCATTGATCACAATACGCGCTTCGAATACCCCTTTGGCGCTGGTCTCAATCATCCAACGCTGCTTATCAGCTTGCCAGATCACCTGCTCAACATTGCAGTTTGTCTCGGTTCTCTCGCGCAGTTTGTACTTATCGATGACGAAGTTCGTGTATTCCTCAAGCTCGGCCTGCTCGACGAACATTTGCGTCCATTTGTAGGGCTCAAAAGAGATGGAGTAGAGCGGTGACTGCACATCAACGGCCGCGCCGGGGTAGCTGTTTTGGCACCAGGTGCCCCCCATGAAGTCGCGACGCTCGAGGATACGGAAGTCCGTGATGCCGCGCTTGAGCAAGTTAATGGCGGCACATTGGCCGCCGAAACCGCTGCCAATAATGATGATGTCATGTTGCTGCATTGGATATCCTCGACGATGTATTGCTATCTGATGTTGCGTGTTGTCAATTTATATCTGAATACAGTTGTCGTCAAATTATTTTCTTCGTATGCTAGTGCGAACTGACGAATGGTTGATTTGGATACTCATGGACGTACCTGCAAAAGAAATTGCGCCTTCACGCCTCTATGGCGGTGAAGCCCCAGACGTACGCCAAGCACGTCGGCGCGCTGCCTTTATTGCAGCCGGCCTGACCTTATTCGGTACCGTGGGGTACCGAAAAACCAATATGCGTTCGCTGTGCAAAGCCGCGGGTTTAACGGATCGGTATTTTTACGAGTCGTTTGTGGACATGGAGGACCTGCTGGAAGCGGTCTATGACGAACGCATTGGGCAGATGCAGCTTCACGTCCTTGCCGCCATAAACGCGGTGGATGAAAAAAGCGATTGGGATGCCATGGTGACGGCAGCGCTTAATGCCCTGTTTAAGTTTGTAGAAGACCCGGTGACAGCACGCGTGGTTTGGTTGGAGGTCTTAGGAGTCAGCCCACGAATTGACCAACGCTATGCGGCATCGCTTCAGTTTTTCGTGACCTTTCTTCAGCAATTAACGCAGCACAATTTCCCGCGATGGATACCCGACGATACGCGAGCGAATTTAGTGTCTCGCGCAGTCATCAGTGCCGTCAGTGGCTCGGCCATGAATTGGCTGCTATCCCATTATCGAGAGCCTCGTGACGAGGTGATTGCAGCCTTGAAAATCGTCTTTAATGGATTGCTGCTGCAGGCGAAACTGAGCCGATGACTGACAAGGCCGGTCTTAATTAATTCTCTGGTGCCTTAACCGGGCGTCCAGAAAGCACCGTTTCAGCTCGCTTAGAGCGAAATATCGGGTAGAAAAACTGGATATACCAACGCTCACTGCCTAAGCGACGATCATCGGGAAGGCCAAAAGCCGGTGGGTAGCGCCGGGAAATCAAGGCGGTACCAAAGAGAATGTCCCAAAAAAACAGAAGGTTCCCGTAATTTCCTTGGTAATGCCCAATGCCGTCATCCTGACTCAAGGCATGATGTGCGTAGTGTGTTGCGGGTGTTGAGATGGTGCGCTCCAAAACCCAGGCGAGAGGGTGCAACCAACGGTGCCGGTGCAGCGCTTCATCCCATCGCGCCTCCGAGTGAGCGCCCACAATCACGGCCATTTTGATGACAGAATAAATCACGTAAATCCAGCCAAACCCTAAGAATACGAGAGCGCCAGACAGCCATAGCCCGGGCATGACTGCGTAGTAGAAGAAATTATTCCGGTAGACCACGCGCACGCCCATATAGGCTGCCGAGTGATGCGCACGATGGAAAGGCCACATCCATGTGCTATGCGACATACGGTGCCACCAGTACTGCGTGAGGTCGTCGGCGAGCAGGAGGGTGACGGCCATGGCCCACCACGGCCAATGCGCGAGGGCATCGCGATATTCTGGAAAGTGTTGAGTGCCTAGCCAGTAGCTGGTGAAAAAGATGGTGGGTACGATCATGATGGGAAAAACAACCATCACCACGGCGTCCAGCCACTTATCTTCCTGCGTTGCTTCTTTGGCCCAAAAGCGGCCACGTTTAAGTTCAATGGCGGCGAATATGACAAAAATGGCCAGCACAGCGGCCGCTTGAAACCCGTTCATGTTAAGCACTCCACAGTATTTTTATTTTAGTGGCTTGGGTACTAAGCGCTGTAGCCTAACGGCACAGGGTGCTATTAGCAAAGTGGCTTCTCAACGGAACGGGAAGCGGCATAAGCGCTTAGTTCATCTGCAGATCATGCCGATTCAAGCACACGAGGCCAGCGCGGTTGCACATGTTGAAATTCGGCTGGTGTGTCGGTGGTCACAACATAAACCCGCTGCGCATCGCCCCACGTCGCGAGCAGGCCTTGCAGCACGGCGCCTTCAGGCGCTTTCACCCAGTAGGGCTTGTTCCTTAAGTCGCGTTCCATGTAGCGGTCCATCACGATTTTTACGGCAACTGGACTGAATCGGCTCCACTTGCCCTCATGGATGGACTCTAAGCGAGCGCAGGGGCCTTGGAAAAAGGGGCTTTCGATGCCGTGACGCTCACCCCAGCGTACCCATTTTAATGAGCCATCACGCAAGCGAATGGGCAGATGAACAGCGGGGTCCTTCCAGAGATGCATTTGTCCTTCGTATTCAATGCCGCTGCACATGCCTAAATGCCCAGTAGATTCGTCTCTTGGCATCGTAGCGTAGATGCGTTGGCTGGATTTAGTTACATAAATAGTTTATTTTAGGATTTAATTTGAAATATAATTTCAATATATATAATTAAAACAATAACTTAAAAATAATACCAAGTGAGTTTCATCACTTTGTATTGCAGGATCTATTCATGAGAACTAGAAACCTACTATTTATTGCCTGCGCGATCGTGGTAGCGGGCTGTGGTAGCGAGCGCCCAAATAGCCGCAACTCCGATGCGGCACCCTCCATGCGCACCGCAGAACCCCGATATCAGTTAGCCAATCAGTGCTTCATCGCGCGACATCAGGGTACGGGTGGCTATCTTCAGACGAGCCCCTCCGGTTCGGTCTCCTTAGTGATGAAGCCTGCAGACGCCACGCCTTTTTTTATGAAGCCCACGCGTTTGGGTCATTACGTTTTTTTTGATACTAAAGAGCGCTTTCTCAGCCAAACCTCGGCAGCAGAAGTGCCTGCCAGTCAGTTAGAAAATATCTTGAAGCAGCTGGGTCAGACGGTGGAAGGTCTGGGTGATTTTATTGACCTGAATGCGGATGTGCACCCTGTAGCAGATGGCGTGGATCAGGTCGGGGAGCAAGTCACCGCACAGTCTTTGGTGGTGAGTGGTGCTGTGCGGGAGGGCGCCGGACGATCCTTAGCCATGCAAGCCAAGCCGGACGACAGCTCGGAATGGCGAATCAGTGGAGCTGCCGACGCGTTAGATGTAGTGAATGTGGTCACCGAGCAGGGGCTTTTAGCTGAATTCGGTGCCAGTCAATTTCGTTTTATTCCGGCCACCGGTTGCACCGATTTTCCCGAGATATCCGTTAATGCCCAAGGCGAGCCCTTCAAAGGCCGTAACCCGGATGGCACAGTTTTTGGCTATGCCGAAACACATATGCATTTAGGCGGACATGAAATGTTCGGTGGCCGCTTAGGTTACGGCAAGCCATTTCATAAGTTTGGTGTTGCCCATGCCTTGGGTCGCTGTGAAGAAAACCATGGCCCAACGGGGGAGCTGGCGCTGGTGGATGTGGTGGTTAATCCGAATCAAGGGCCACCGCAACATGATGTGGTGGGCTGGCCAACGTTTAAGGACTGGCCGAGTTATGGCGGCCAGACTCACCAGCAGACCTATTACATGTGGCTTAAGCGCGCTTGGATGGGCGGGCTGCGCCTCATGGTTAATCATTTGGTGGCCAACGAGGGGCTTTGCCTGCTCTGGCCGCTGAAAGGCACCGACTGCAATGAAATGGAAACCATTGAGGTGCAGCGGCAATTAGTACTGAGTTTGCAAGACTATATTGATGCTCAGGCGGGTGGCCCCGGACTAGGATTTTTCCGCATTGTGACCAGCTCGGCCGAAGCCAGACGCGTGATTGAGTCAGGGCAGATGGCGGTAGTGCTCGGTACCGAAAATGAAAAAATCTTTGATTGTGGTGAGTTTCTGGACCGGCCGGACTGCACGGAGGCATCCATCGAGCGCGATCTGAACACGTGGTATGAACGCGGCATACGCGCCATTTTCCCGATCCACCTCGTGGACAACGCCTTTGGCGGTACGCGACTGACCGATGAGCCGGCCATGAATGCGCTTTATAGCGTGGCGAACTTAGTGGAAACCGGTCACCCATACGCCACCGTGCCTTGTGATGGCCCCGATAACATTCAGCCGAATGAGGCCCAAGTCGAGTCACGCAGCATTTTTGACACGATTTTGCTGATGTTCACAAACCCGCCGCCGGTGCAGCCCGTCACGGGATGCCAACGTAATGCCCGAGGGCTGACGCCGCTGGGGGATCACTTTATCCATCGCTTGATTGACTACGGGATTTGGGTCGAGACCGATCACACGGGCACTTTGGCGCGCAATCGCATCTTTGATATTGCTCAAGCGCGTGGCGTGCCCGTGTTCTCCGGGCACACGGGGGAGGTCTCTGCCAAAACCAAAGACTCCGACCGTATTCTGCAAACCGGCGGGCTCATTTCCCAGTTACCCGATAGTACGAGTACGGATTTCATTACCTTTGTGAACGACTTGGAGGCCTTGCACCTTAAGCTCTTTGGCAATACGCGCGAGCTGGCAACAGGCATGGGTTCGGACATTAATGGCCTGCATATTCAAGCGCGCCCACGCGAAGATGTGGCTACTAAGCCTTTGAAATATCCGTTCAAGTCCTATGACGGGCGCGTGGTTTTTGACAAACAAGTTTCTGGGCAGCGTGTCTACGACTTAAATGTGGATGGCGTGGCGCATTACGGCTTGTTTCCCGACTACTTGGCCGATATCCAAATGCAGCCCGATGGTGAGAAAGCACTGAAGTATGTATTTCGTTCGGCGGAAGCGTATTTGCAGCGCTGGGCGAAAGTGGAGCGGGCTAGAAAACAGCCTCCGCTGAAAAACTAAGGGTGTTTTCATCCTGCGCTATCGGTTGTGTTGCCCCAAGGCCAGTGCTAGTTTCTCACACCTATGCAGACGCTCACTCATCATCTGATTTGCCGCATGACGCTCTTGCTCATGTTGGCCACCTTTCTGTCTCCCAGCCTCGGCTGGCAGATGGTGATCGTGCATGATCATGATGGGCGTACAGGGCATCATGTGGGAGTGTTGGATCATCATCACGACCAGGGTGCTCATCATGAAGACATAGGTGATGGCGCTGATCTAGCTTCACCTGATACACACTTTGATGCCCATAGCATGATGGGTCACTTGCTCGGGCATATGCCGGCAAGCCTTGCACATATTCAACTCTTCGATGCGCCCACGGGTCGGATGGTGCTGAATGCACCACCGCCTGACAGCATGTCTCACGCCATTCCTGATCGACTTTTTCGTCCCCCGTTAAGCCTTCTCGTTTAAGACTTCAAATCCTGCCGGGTTAGTTTTGCTGGCCTGTCTATTTTGGTTTTATCGAGAAGGAGATCCCCTATGTCGGGATACACCCCCTCGGGCAAACAACAGATACCTGCTGACAAAACAGGTGTTTTAGTGCCCCACTTAATGTTGCTGGTGTGTGTTTTCGCTTGCTCGTCCGCCGCCGATGCCGAAATGCTTACCGAGCAACAAGCCATTACTCGTGCGTTGATGCGTCCTGCCGTTGTGGATATGGAGCGCCAGCACCTTCTGGCCGCTGAAAGTGCGGTGAGAGAGGCCAGTCTTTGGCCCAACCCCGTGGTGTCCATGGATCGTGATCAAACACGTGCAGCCACTGGCAATACCACCGAAACCACCTGGAAAATCTCACAGACGCTGGATGTGTCAGGCAAACGCTCACTGCTGCGCGAGGGAGCGCAGAAACGCGTCGATGCCGCCCACGCTGAACAGGGCGTTAACCGCCAAAGCATGACCACCCAAGTGCGTCAGGTCTTTGCTGAGGCACTCGCGGGTGAGCAAACACGCAAGGCCATGCAGGCATGGCAAGACCGTATCGCTAAAGCCAGTGCGACAGTTACACGTCTGGCCAAGTCAGGCGAAGTATCGGGCTATGACAAACGCCGATTGGAGCGCGAGCTGCAAATGGCCAAGGCAAAACGCCAGCAAGCCGAAGCTAGTCTCATTCGGACGAGCCATCAATTAGCCGGACTGGTCGCGGCCAGTGATAGCGCCGGGCTGCAAGCGGTGGGCCAGCTACTGCCGTCACCGGCAACGGACTTGCCATGGCTAATCGCCCAAATTCCTGAGCGTGCCGATGTAAAACTGTTGGGCGCGCAGTCCGATGCCTATGCCCGTGAGGGTCGTGCAGCCGGTCGTGGCTGGGCACCGGATGTCACGGTGGGTGTGGGTCAGAAGGAAGTTGAAACCACCACAGGCTCCGAAAAAGGCCTGGCGCTTTCATTTGCAGTACCTCTGCCGTTGTTTGATCGTGGCAGCCCGCGCGCGGCGCGCCTAGACGCGCAATCTCGTGCCATTCAGGCAGAGAAAAGCCTGCGTCTGACGACGGCTGAGGCGGACATCAACGGCCTCTGGGAGCAGTTGCACCTGTTGCAGGGCGCTGCCGTGGAGTTTCGTCAGGAATCCTTAGCTGAGTCACAAGTGCTGTCCAGGATCGCCGAGCGTGCCTACCGCGCGGGTGAGACCGGGGTGCTCGAACTACTCGATGCCTATCGTGGCGAGCTGGATGCCGAACTGACTGCCCTGGACCTAGAGCTTCGTGCTCGCAAGGCTCGCATAGAACTGGATTCGCTGGCTGGAGCCACACCATGAACGTATTTAAGAAAGCAGTGATTTGCGCAGCACTGATGATGGCGTTGGGTGCCTGCTCGGCCCCTGTTGAACAGGCGCATGATGATCACGGCCATGGTGCCGGCATTGCCGTCACTCACTACACGGCAGTCACGGAGCTTTTTGTTGAATATCCCGCACTCGTCAAGGGGCAAGCATCTGCCTTTGCTGCACACATGACCTGGCTCAAAGATTTCAAGGCCGTCAATGAAGGCAAGCTGGTGGTGACGTTGAGCGGCGGAGACTTACCCGAGGAAAGCATTGAAGTCCCCGTCAGCAAAACACCGGGTATCTTTCGCCCTGTCCTGACTCCCCAGCATGCCGGGCTACGACACCTAACGATGACGCTTTACACGGATGCTCAGACCAGCATTCATGATCTGGGTGAAGTCGTTGTCTTTAATGATCCGGCCAGCGCCGCCCGTGGCATGCCGCATGAGGAAGATGAGCCCGGCCTGATCAGCTTTACGAAAGAGCAGCAATGGAAAATTCCATTCGCGACGGTGCCGGCAGTCGATCAGTCGATTCGAGACTCTGTCGCTGTTTCCGCCGTTATTCGTCCTCGCGCATCGGGCGAGGCGCTGCTCACAGCACCAGGTGCAGGCATTCTGCGCGCCGGCTCAAGCGGTTTCCCGCAAGTGGGCATGAAGGTCAAGGCTGGACAGGTACTGGCCTACCTCGTCCCGCGTCTCGGGGGTGAAACGGATGTAGCGCGCCTCGCACTGGATGTTCAGCGCGCCCGAATTGCGGTTGAGCGAGGGCGCTATGATGTCAAGCGTCTGGAAGCACTGTTGGCTGATGAAGCCATTCCCGCCAAGCGAGTCTATGACGCACATATCGAATTGAAATTAGCCCAAGCCGAACTGATAGCTGCACAGCAACGCGCCAGCAGCTATCAAGGCGGTGCTGGCGGCATTGCACTGAAGTCGCCTATTACCGGTACGATTGTGGCCGTGAACGGCTCCGTCGGCTCTGCTGCCACGGAGGGGCAGATGGTTATCCATGTCGCGTCCCTAGACACGCTTTGGCTGGAGGCTCATGTTGCCGAAAGCGATCTGGGCAAGATCACTACCCCGACGGGTGCTTTTTTCACACTCGATGGCGCCCCTAAAGCCATCGTTTTGGATGTGGGTCGCAATGCACGATTGATTGCTTATGGCGGTCTGGTCGATGCCACCACGCGAACCGTTCCCGTCATCATTGAATTTAATAATCCGGGCGGCCGTTTGCGAGCTGGGATGAGTGTACGTGCCAGACTCTACAGTGGTGCAGGCCATCAGGGTGTCGCCATTCCGGCAACCGCACTGATGGATGATGCCGGTCAAAGTGTGGTGTTCGTCATGCGGGAGGGGGAGTCATTCGAACGCCGGATAGTCATGTCAGGTCCGCGTGATGGTGATCAGGTGGCCATCCTCTCCGGGCTGAAAGCGGGTGAGCGTGTGGTGAGCCAAGGTGCCTATCAGGTCAGGTTGGCAGCAACAGCCCCCGCTGCCATGGGGCACGGCCATGCGCACTGAGCATTCTTCCGTTATTTCTCGCCTGATCCTCTGGTCTCTCGATAACCGGCTCTTGGTTTTCGTGATAGCACTTCTCCTTATGGTTTGGGGTGCTTGGCAAACCACACGCATGCCCGTCGATGTTTTCCCAGACCTCACCGCACCTGCTGTGACCGTCGTGGCTGAAGCGCATGGGATGTCACCCACGGAAGTGGAAAGTCTCATCACTTTCCCGATTGAGACCGCATTGAATGGTTCGCCCGGTGTGCGTCGTGTGCGCTCGAGCACCACCGTTGGCTTGGCCGTGATCACGGTTGAATTCGGCTGGGGCGTCGAGGTGCGTGAGGCACGCCAAATTGTGGCTGAAAAGCTGCAGTTGGCTCGCTCCACACTACCGCCTGACTTGCCGCCACCGCAGATGGCACCCGCAGCATCGGTCATGGGCGAAATCATGTTTGTTGCCCTGACCTCTGATCGCGCCAGCGCCGCTGATCTCAAGACCACGGCAGACTGGGTTGTTAGGCGTCGTCTGCTGGCTTTACCCGGCGTTGCCGAGGTACTGACTATTGGCGGTGATGAAAAGCAATATCAGGTCACACTCAACCCGGAGCGCTTGTCCGCTTACGGCATTACCGTAGATCAGGTGTTAAAAGCGCTGCGCGAGAGTAACCAGAACGCGCCTGCAGGCTTCTATCAGGAAGGCGGTCAGGAGTACCTGATTCAAGGCCTTGGCCGTCTGCAAAAGCCGGAAGATATTGGTGAGTCGGTAGTCGCATTGGTTGCTGGACAGCCCGTACTGGTGCGGCACTTGGGAGAGGTCGGCATGGGTGTCGGCGTTGTCCGTGGCACGGCCGCGCATAACGGCAAGCCGTCGGTCGTGTTCGCCATTCAAAAGCAACCGGGGGTGAATACGCTGGAATTGACGCATCGACTGGATGAGACCTTTGCCAGCCTGAAGGGCAGCCTGCCGGCTGGCATGAAGATCGAAACCAAGATCTTTCGTCAGTCAGACTTCATCGAACGAGCACTCGACAATTTGCTGTCGGCGCTCCGGGATGGCGTGATTCTAGTGATCGCGATTGTGTTCGCCTTTTTGCTGTCTTGGCGGGCAACAGCGGTGACACTAGTGGCACTACCACTATCCTTGATGGTGGCCATTCTGATCCTTCATGCCCTGGGGGCATCTCTCAATACAATGACATTGGGTGGTCTGGCCATTGCGTTGGGTGCGTTGGTGGATGATGCGATTATCGTCGTTGAGAACATCATGCGACGGCTGCGCCAAAACCTGAGCCTAGACGAGTCCGAGCGCCTGCCCATCCGACAAGTTGTCTTCGAGGCGACGCGTGAGATTCAGGGTTCGATTGTGTTCGCCACGCTGATCATCATGCTGGTGTTCTTGCCGATCTTCTTCCTGACCGGCGTAGAAGGGCGCTTATTGGCTCCCTTGGGCTTTGCCTATGTCGTTGCCCTCAGTGCGTCGCTGCTGGTGGCGATTACCGTTACGCCGGTGCTGGCCGAGCGCTTCCTGCTCAATGACCCGACGGTGCTCACGCATCATGAGCCTCGTCTGTTGACGCAGATGAAGGCGTGGTATGAGCGCACCCTCTCGGGTCTGCTGGAGCGTTGGCAGCTGGTTGCCGGCGTATCCGGGATTGCGCTGGTCGTGGCCTTGGTTGCGCTGCTTGGCGCTGGTCGGACCTTCCTGCCGGACTTCAATGAGGGCAGCCTGACGGTGAATGTCACCACCCTGCCAGGCACATCGCTGGCTGAGTCCAACCGGATGGCACAGGGTGTTGAAGCCATCCTGCTGGCACAACCCGAAGTCGTCGCCACGGCACGGCGCACGGGCCGAGCACCTGCGGACCCGCACGCCCAAGAGATCTACGCGTCTGAGATCGAGACCACGCTAGCCATGAAGGATCGTGACAAAGCGGCGCTGCTAGCGGCCTTGCGTACCGACTTCGCATCGGTATCTGGGATGAGCGTGGTGATTGGTCAGCCCATCTCGCACCGTATCGATCACATGCTCTCGGGCACTCGTGCCAACATCGCCATAAAGCTCTTCGGCGCAGACCTTTATGAGCTACGCAAACTCGGTGAAAAGGTCAAAGGCATTGCGGCGGCGGTACCCGGCGCAGTGGATGTATCACTAGAGCAGCAAGCTGATATCCCGTTCATCACGATCAGATTCCGCCGCGATGCAATGGCTCAATATGGGCTGTCCATGCGTGAGGTCGCCGATGCTATTGAGACGGCATTTGCCGGCACAGCGGTGTCAAAGATTCTCGAAGGACAAGCCACCTTTGATCTCGTGGTGCGCTTTGATCCCGTCGTGCGCGACTCATTTGAGGCGATGCAATCGACGTTGATCACCACCGCCTCTGGAGCCCGTCTGCCACTATCAGCGCTTGCTGAAATCACACGTGATCGCGGCCCCAATCTGGTGAGCCGAGAGAATGTTCAGCGCAAGATTGTGGTCATGGCCAATGTCGCTGATCGTGACCTCTCTAGTGTGGTCGAAGACATTCGTACTCGTGTTGAGCGTGAGGTGAAGCTGCCTACCGGTTACTACATCGAATACGGGGGACAGTTCGAGAGTGCGCGTGAAGCCACACAAACGCTGACAGCCTTGGGCACGTTAGTTTTGGCAGGCATCTTCATGTTGCTCTACCTCGCCTTTCGCTCAACACGAGATGCGCTGGTGGTGATGCTGAATCTACCGCTGGCGCTGATTGGCGGAGTGGTCGGGATGTATGTCGTGGGCGGTGTGCTGTCTGTGGCCACGCTGATCGGCTTCATCACGCTCTTCGGCATTGCCACTCGCAACGGTGTGATGCTGATCTCGCACATCCGACATCTCGTAGAAGTAGAGGGCGTGCTTGATGCGCGTGCGGCAGTCATGCGTGGTGCTAGCGAACGATTGGTACCGATCCTGATGACGGCTCTGGCGGCAGGTCTTGCCTTAGTGCCACTGGCTTTGGCGGCGGGTGAGCCCGGCAGCGAAATTCAAGCCCCCATGGCAGTGGTTATCCTGTTTGGTTTGCTGTCATCCACAGCGCTGAACATGTTTGTGGTGCCCAGTCTCTATCTGCGTTTTGGCGAGGCAGTTCGAGCAAAAAAAACCCTTACTGGCCATACCTCGCTACCGGACCTTACCTAGGAACTCTTCATGGAATCGTTATTTGTCTCCACTGGTGTCGTTGCTCTCGCTGAAATCGGCGACAAGACTCAACTCTTGGCTTTTATGTTGGCAGCGCGATTCAAGAAGCCCGTGCCGATTATTTTGGGCATTTTCGTAGCGACTTTATTGAATCATGGCTTGGCCGGTGCACTGGGGGCTTGGATTACGCATGCGGTCACGCCAGAAATTTTGCGCTGGGCTCTTGGTGTGTCGTTCCTTGGCATGGCTATCTGGATTTTGGTCCCTGACAAAATTGACGAGGATGAGATTCAAGTTGCCAAACACTTCGGAGTTTTTGGAGCGACTTTGATGACTTTCTTCCTGGCTGAAATGGGCGATAAGACGCAAATTGCTACCGTTGCCTTGGCGGCTCACTATGCGGCTCCTGTGCTTGTGATCATGGGCACGACGCTTGGCATGCTCATCGCCGATGTGCCCGCTGTTTTTGCCGGTGATAAATTGGCTTCGAGGATACCGATGAAGTGGGTTCACTCAATCGCTGCAGCCATCTTTGCGATTTTAGGATTGGCTACGCTGTTTGGCGCAGGGTCATATGTCGGTTTTTGAGAAATTATGCAGTCGTATCTCGATGTGCCCGCGGTGCTGACGTTGATACGGAAAACAGGATCAGGAATTAGTTGATCACCAACAGGACGAGTCCGGTCAGCAATCCCGCGCAAAGCAGGTCGAGCACATGCGGTGCATGCAGGCGATAGAGCACATCGTCGACCGCGCCAAATAGTCGCAGCCAGATCGGTCGGTATTGTGGCAGCACGGTGATTTCCGGTTCGACGTGCTGTGCCGCACGCCGGCCACTTTCAACCGCGGCCTCGATACTCCATACATCCGCTGCAGTGCGTGTGTGGGCACCGGCGAGCAGCAGGTTCGCCACAGGGGTGACCTGCGTCGGTTGCCACTGCAAGTTGCCAGTCGCATTGACCCATTTCGGTTGGCTCGAAAATATTCCTTCGGCCGAAAACCTCCATTCGTGCCAGACCTCGAAGTGCAGTATCGCGAACGAGGCCAGTGACCGTCCGCCATTGGCCTCGCGAATCATGGCATCCAGTGAGCCGCAGCGCAGCAACTGCGCCTTCACCTCGGCGATGAATTGCGCTTTGGTGCAACGCTCCACCGGCAGCCCAAACAGGCGGCCGGGAACGCTGGAGACGCAGGAGGTGCCGGTCCATAGCGAAGCTACCTTATCGCCCAGCGACACCTCCTGCGCCCAGACCTGCTCTTCGGCAAACAAGGTCAGGTTGAATTCGGAGTCGGCCAGCACCAGGGCGCAGCGTTGGCGGGGCCAGTACACGCGTTCAGCGAAGGCGACTCGGAAAGAGACCTGGGCATGCGGGCCTTGCCGGATCAATGGTTTAAACAGGCGCAACTGCTCGAGCCGTTCCAGGCTGGGCGTGCGGGCAAGAATCTCGGCCGCCGCAAAGGGGTGGGTCGCTAGCACATGCACGGCGGCTTCGACCTGGGCTCCTGAGTCGAGCTGCGCGGCGGTTATCCGCTCGCCGTCATAATCCAGGCGCTGCAGGGCCTGTTGCCAGTGGAAGCGCACACCGCTGGCCTCCAGATGACGCAACCAATGATTGAACCAGTACTCACTGCTCGGGCCGCGCAGAAGCAGCCAGCCGCTGCCGGCACCCTGTTGCCAGGCTGGGCCGTCGCTATCTGCAGGATGGTCGTGGGTGGGTCGGCAGAACAACTGCCTGCGGAAAAATAGGCCGACGTGGTGCAGGGACACGCGAGTCCAATCCGAGCCGATCCAGGGACCAAAGCAGGCCACCCAGGTTGACCACGCTTTTGCGCTCAGCAAGGGCCGCCATTGCTCGGCTGCATTTAGGTTGGCGAAATGCTCGGTGCTGCGCCGGTTCGCTGTCCAGGCCTTGAGTAGCAGCCAGCTCCAATGCAGTTGATCGCGCCGCGTCATCCGGAACACTTTTCCGATGCCCGGCAACAGGCCTGTGCCATCGTTGAATGTGGTCTGCCCGTCATCTGCACCCACGCCGAAGGCGATCGGTCGCGACAGGGCTCTCTGGTAAACGCTCCCCGCCGCATCGAATGGAATCTGCCGCAACAGATCGAAGACATTGTGGTACCACGGGCCTAGCCCATGCCAAGAGTATTCGGAGGGCATGTTGTTGTCCTCGGCGATTCGGGCGCTGCGAAAGAAGCCACCGGCATCGGCATTGGCCTCGTAGACCGACACCTGCCAACCCTGCCGCACCAGCTCGTGTGCAACGGTGAGGCCGGCGATGCCCGCGCCATAGATGGCCACTGTCTTGTCGGGATTTTTAATCATACGGGGCGTTCCAGTCAGACCGAATTTCAGTCCGTTTTAGGCAGCTTGGCGTGGCGATTTAATTAGCGTTGCGGACTTCGAGCACCTTATCCCTGGAGCGAGTCGCTCTCTGTTCGGTAGCACACTGAGACGCTACTCAAATGAGGGGAGACGTCGGGGAAAATGAGATTTGACTCAGAAGTGTCCCGAGAGTGTCCCGGAAATAAAAAAGGCGCCTATAAGGCGCCTTTTTTCTGTTGAAAATCAACAAGTTATTGGTGGGTCGTCCGGGACTCGAACCCAGGACCAATTGGTTAAAAGCCAACTGCTCTACCAACTGAGCTAACGACCCATGCTGATTAACATGGAGCTAATCAAGCGGCGCGTAGTGTATTGCCTAGTCTGGCGTTGGGCAAGTGCGGCGACGTTTAGATGACCATAATTCCGCCATTTCTTTTCAGCAGGCGCTTGGCGTGAGTAACCGATGCGGTAACGGCGATAGCCCGAGCAGGGCTTTCACCAAGAGCCGGTAGCTGTCTTTATCGAGCAGCGCTTGCGTGGGTGTTCGCGCAATGCCTTCAATTTCGTGAGCGTGTGCTGTGCTGCCTAGCCAGCACCAGTGTTGAATGACGTGAAAATCGGTGTCGCCATTGCTGGCATCGGTTTCGGTAATAACCACGGCGCCATCAAAGGGCCAAGTCATCACCGCGTGTGCAGTTAAAGCGGCTTGCAGGCGTTGGTTGTGGCTCATGATGGTTTCACTGCCGTCGCAGAGGCCTTGGCAGCGCTTCAGCTGGCGTGAGGGGCAAGGGCGCTTGAGTCGGCGCTCCAGGGCTAGTGCGTAATCGCAGAGCCCGTGGTTGCTGGCCAGTTGCCGCAGGAATTTGCTGCCAGCGGCGGGTGAGGTGAACAAACCGTAGAGCGATTGGGCGGCATTCACGGCATCGCTATCGAGCCAGTGAGGTTGCAGCAGGCCATCGGGGTTGGCAGCGAGCGTGAGCGAGATCAGCTTCTGTTGCCGACGTAATTGTCGGTTATGCAGAGGCTGTAGGGTTTTCACATAGCGCGCCTCGCGGAGCAGAGCACCCAGTTCACCGGCGGTGATCTCCCACGTGATATGCCGTACCTGCTGCGCCATGCGCATTTCTTTGGCATCGCTGATGTCGTTGCTGAAATGGCTGAGTACGCGCTGGCGGATGTTCTTCGCTTTGCCGACATAGAGCAGGCCACTGTCGCCATGAAAAAAATACACGCCACAGCGGGTGGGCATTTCATCCACCAGCGTTTCATCTAAATACGGCGGCAGGCTGGGGCGCTTTTTCAGCGTGCTGATGGCGGTTTGAACGGCACTGAGGCCTGCTTGCTCAAGCGCATCGTGGAGGCTGTCTAGCGTTTGCCGGAGGCGTTCACTGGCGTCCCCCTTAAGTGGCCAGACCGGAAGATTCAGCGTTTGTCTTAGCCGCTGAGCACATAGCGTGCGGAGCTGTAGGTTTTGATCGGCGCGTGCCCAAGTCGCTTTTAAATAGGCGTAGTGCAGGCGTGCACTGTGAGCGATGAGCCAATGGTTTTGCCAGAGGCCGTTGATCGGGTGATCGGGTGTGGTCAGTGGAGCGATGTCGGCGGTGCTGGACCAGTGTTGCAGGTTCACGGTGTCGGCGTTGAGCGTGGCGAGGCTGAGCGCAGTTAGGTGGTCACGATGATAGCGTGGGCCACTCAAGGTCATGCCGGCGATGACCACGGGCTGACCCAGCGCTAGGGCAAGCGTGCGTAGCAGTTCAGCGTCGCGGGAGTGGCTGTGCAGGTTGCTTTGTGTGTTGGACATGGCGCGCACCCTAGCAAGTTTGGGTGCGCCTGCAAGTCTACAGGGCTAGCTCGCCACTGAGATGGATGGGCGCTGCTCTTCCAGGCCCGCCATGCGTCGGGCGACGCCCATGACATCGCTCAGGTCTGCGCTAAACACCATGTCGGCATAGGCTTGCCAGTGGCCGTCGCTGTTGAGCTCGTAGAGCAGCCAGCCATCCGGGTCTTCACTATGCAGGACTTTCAACACCGGATGTGCGACCAGCATTTCGGCATCGAGTGCGCGCGCGTGCTGCTGCACAATAAAGGCGTCATCGTTGAGGCGATAGCTGAAGTCTAAGTGTGTTCGCTCGCTGGGGAGTGGCCGGATTTCGGCCATCAGCGTTTCCAAGTGCTCCGTGACGCGGGCTTGTAAGCGGGTGTTCATCATCGAGCCAGTCTCCCTGTCGGCAATGTGGGTCAGTATAACGATTGCGCTGCCGTTCAGGCATAGGCGATCGGTAGTTCGTCCCAGCAGGTGGTGTAGCGTGGCGAGCGATTGCCGGTACGCATTTGCCACGTGTTGCTGAGTTGTGTGCTGGCAAATTGCAGTGTGCCAGCGCCTTGATCTCGGTTAATGCGATCCATCAGGCCCATGAGACGCAAGCGTTTCGGGTCATCGACCGGGGCAAACAAATCGGTTTGCTGTTGGCCCACGGGGCTGATTTCACCGAGCATGACGCCGCACTTGTGGTAGCGCAAACCCGGCACAAAAATCTGTTTTAAACCCCGCATGGCAGCGGCCAGCAGTAGACCGGTATCGGCAGAGGCTTGCGCGAGTGGCACCAAAATGCTGCGTCGATATTGCGTATCTTGTTCGCGAAATGGGTTGGTGCGCAACATGACATACAGGTGTGCGCATTGCCCTTGCTGGGCGCGCAGCTTTTCGGCCGCTCGGCTGACATGATGGCTGATGGCGGCTTTGATGGCGTTGGGGTCAGTGATTGTGGTGCCAAACGAGCGTGAGGCGATGATTTGCTGTTTCGGGCGGCCGACGTCCTCGAGCGTGAGGCAGGGCTCACCGCGAAGCTCGCGCACGGTTTTTGCCAGCACGATGCCATAGCGCTGCTGAATGGCCAGCGGATCGCAGCGCGCTAAATCTAAAACGGTCTCCACGCCGTCGGCCTGTAAGCGTGCGCTGAGTTGTCGCCCCACGCCCCAAACCTCGGCCACCGGGTAAGCGGCCATAAGTGCCTGAGTGCGCGCGCAGGTGCTGGCGCTGAGTTGGCAGACGCCCGCGAATTCCGCTTGCTTCTTCGCCAGATGGTTGGCGAATTTGGCCAGCGTTTTCGTCGCGCCTATGCCCACGCCGCAGGTGATTTTGATGTCTTGCTGCAAGCGTTGGCGGATACGCAGGCCATAGGCGCGGGCATCGGCATAGCCGGCGAGGTCGAGAAAGGACTCGTCGATGGAGTAGCTTTCAACTTGCGGGCACATGTCCTGCAGAATGCTCAGCATGCGCGCACTCATGTCGCCATAGAGGGTGTAGTTGGAGCTTTTGCTGATCACACCGTGAGCATCGCAAAAGGCTTGCCACTGATGCATGGGCGCGCCCATGGGAATGCCCAGCGCCTTGGCCTCGGCCGAGCGTGCAACAATGCAGCCGTCGTTATTGGATAGCACCACCAAGGGCGTGTCGGCCAGTGCGGGGTCGAAAATTTTCTCGCAGCTGGCGTAGAAATTGTTGGCATCTACCAGAGCATAGAGCGCCATGAGCTTAGCCTGTCCTCGGTTTTTTTAGGTGTTCCACAATATGGCTGGTGACCACTCCGAAGATCTGTAAGTCGGTGCTGGGGCGCAGCACGGGGTAGGGCGTGAGGCTGTTTTCCGAGTGCAGCTCGACGCGGCCCTGGCTGTGACGCAGGCGCTTGACCACGTATTTCCCATCCAAGCAGGCCACCACAATATGGCCAGAGACGGGCGGGCGTGAGGCATCCACCACCAGCACCGAGCCATCAACAATGCCGGCATCGCGCATGGAGTCTCCGGAGGCGCGCACAAAGAATGTGGCCGCGGCGTTGTGAATCAGACGCTCATGGAGATCGATGCTGTTTTGTACGTAGTCGGCGGCTGGCGAGGGAAAGCCAGCCGGAATCAGCGCATCGAAAAACGCGAAGCGACGACGAATGAAGGGGATGAGGGGTTTGCCGATAATGCTGTTCATACGGACAGTATTATCGGGATGTTCGATCAACGCAAGGCATACGCCGATCTATTTTTATAGCACGGTAGCGATAACCGCTTGCCACGCTGTTGGTATGGGTAAAAGACCATTCACGGGTGTGATGACATAACGCAGCTTTCCGTTCTGGTTGGGGTCTGAGCTATTCGTGACCTCCTGCACATCTAATTTTGCAGCCATTAGAAAGCTTTCTGGACGCATCAAGTAGAAGGTTTCAGAAGATGCTGATTATGATGAAGGCGCGTTCTTCAGGACCAATACGGTGATAGTGTCTGTTCATCGGCGCAAGGTACCCGATTAGATATCAGGTGTTGCACTTGGTTCTGGAGACCGCCGTTATTATAAATTAGTCAATCGCAAATTGGCTTTGTTTCGATATGAAATCTGCCACCACCGATCATTTCATTAGAAGACCAATATTTCTCGAAGCGCTCGCTAGTGTTTGCGGTATATGCAGATATGTCTTTAATTAGTCGGCTACTTCGTGTGTAGTTATCAATATTGCTTAGTGGAGCGAATGCAACAAAGTTTATGCAGTTAATCATATGTCCTGATTTTTGTGCGGCTGCATAAGCCTCTTCGTTTGTTTGAGCTTCCATGAAGCTTTGAACTGCACGGGCATAATTTTCGGCGGTCATTTTAATGATGGGTGTATCGGCATATTTTTGCAGAATTAACGCATCGATATCATCTCGAATACCATTGGCATCTGAATCAATACCTTTGAGGCCTGGCGTAAAATCTTCACCTTTCGGATCGCAAACGCCGGGTCCAGCAACGAAAAGACAAACTAGCGCAATGCCTGAAATAGGTAGTGTTTTTTTCGAGAGATTTGTCATGAGTACACCTCCTTGTTATCGCTACTGATTTTTAGAACTAGTATTAATTTTTATGTTGGCGTTGGATTTTATTAATAATATATTTTTTAGTTAATTATTGAAAAGTACTTTCAGCTAACAGTGCTACCGTGACAGGATTGGCGCTTTATCAAGATAATTGTCGCGTGAACTAATCATAAAAATGATCGTTCCAAGTACATTTTTTATCTAGGTCCGGTTTCAGCCTCACATAGCGGTTAAGATATTTCAGTCTATTTAAGTGCTTATAAATTAGTCAATCGCAAATTGGCTTTTTTTCTATTTGAAAGCTAGCACCACCAATCATTTTACTAGAAGACCAGTATTTTTCAAATCTTTCGCGTGTATTTGCTGTGTATGCCACTATTTCATCAATAAGCTGGCCTCTTTTCTTGTAATTTTCAATGTTATTACCAGGTAAAATAATATGAACAATGCAGTCAACCATATTTCCTGACTCTTTGGCAGCCTGATACGCCTCTTGCTTTGTGTTTGCTTCCATAAATACCTGTACTGTACGAGCGTATTTCTCAGCGGCTTTTTTTATAGTGGGAGTATCGGCATATTTTTGCAGAATTAACGCATCGATATCATCTCGAATACCATTGGCATCTGAATCAATACCTTTGAGGCCTGGCGTAAAGTCTTCGCCTTTGGGAACGCATGCTCCAGGTCCAGCAACGAAAAGACAAACCAGAGCAATGCCTGAGATATGAAGCGTTTTTTTTGAAAGATTTTGCATTGAGTAACCTCCTTGTGATCGCTACTGACTTGTAGCAATGGAAGTGGTTTTTTGTGTTGGTGTTGTGTTTTATTTTTAATGCATTTCGTTATGAGTTGCTGAAAATGTAATTCTTTGCCTCGGCACTATTCTGATAGGGTGTTGCTTCGAGCACAAAAAAGCCCCGGCGCGTGAGCGACCGGGGCTATTTATCTGCTGGCATTTCAGTCAGCTTGCTGCAATAGCTTAGCGCCGCGTCGGCAACACATCCTTAAGCTTGGCGTGCATGGACAACACGGCCTTCTCGGTGGTTTCCCAGTCGATGCAGCCATCGGTCACGGACTGGCCGTAAACCAGCTGCGACAGATCCTTGGGAATATCCTGACGACCGAACTTGATGTGCGACTCGATCATCATGCCGATGATGGACTTGTTGCCCTCGACGATCTGATTGGCGACATTGTCCATGACCAGCGGCTGCAGCGCCGGGTCCTTGTTGGAGTTGGCGTGCGAGGCATCGATCATGATGTTCATCGGCGCTTTCGCTTTTTCCAGCTCACGCTCGGCCAGCGCCACCGACACCGAGTCGTAGTTCGGCTTGCCATCGCCACCGCGCAACACGACATGGCCGTACTGGTTGCCGGTGGTGTTGATGACCGCGACTTTGCCCTGGTTATCGATACCCAGAAAACTGTGCGGGTTCTGTACCGAGAGCAGGGCATTGGTAGCGACTTTCAGACCGCCATCGGTGCCGTTCTTGAAGCCGACCGGCGACGACAGGCCCGACGACATCTCGCGATGCGTCTGCGATTCGGTAGTGCGCGCGCCAATGGCCGACCAGGCGATGAGGTCATGCATGTACTGCGGCGACATCGGGTCCAGCGCTTCGGTGGCGCAGGGCAAGCCCAGTTCGTTGAGCTCGATCAGCAGCTTGCGGCCCACATGCAGACCTTCCTCAATACGGAAGCTGTCATCCATGCGCGGGTCGTTGATCAGACCTTTCCAGCCCACCGTGGTGCGCGGCTTCTCGAAATAGACACGCATGACCAAGTAGAGGGTGTCGCTGACTTGCGCCGCCAGGGTCTTTAAGCGCTGGGCGTAGTCATGCGCAGCTTTCACGTCATGAATGGAGCAGGGGCCGATCACCAGAAACAGGCGGTGATCTTTGCCATCTAAAATGTTACGGATGACCTGACGGCCCTCAACCACCGCAGCACGTGCGGCTGGGGTGAGGGGCAAATCACGCTTGAGCTCTTCAGGCGTAATCAGGACATCGATGGAACGAATATTGAGGTCGACGACAGTATTGTCAGCTGGGTTCATAGCGGTCTCCACGCAAGCCCGCGATGATAGCGCAAAGTGGCGAAAAGCAAAGTTTAGAAAAAGATGAACTTCACGCTGAGTAGCATGAGCGTCATGCCCAAAATGGGGCGAATCAGGTCTTCCGGCAGACGCGAGCTGAGGTTGGTGCCGATTACGATCATCGGTAGTGAGCCGATGAGCAGTAGGCCGAGCAGATGCCAATCGACATTGCCCATGCTGAGGTGACCCAGACCCGCCACCAAGGTCAGCAACACAGCATGGGTCACATCGGTGCCGATGATGCGAATCATGGCCAAGGCCGGGAACAGCGTCACCAAGACCATCACGCCGAACACGCCCGCACCAATCGACGACAACGTAACCAGCACGCCTAATGCCACACCCATAGCAACGGTCGCCGCGGTTTGATGGCGAGCCAAGAAGTCGCGTACCGGCGTGTGTGTGCGTGCTTGCAGGCGGCGCTGCAGCCATGGTCGCAGCAGCAAGCTCAGGGCCGTCACCAGCAGCATAAAGCCGAGGGCGTGGGTGAGAATGCTTTTGTAGGCACTGGCGTCTGGGAACCAGTATTTCAGGCCCCAAACGGTCAATAGCGCTGCGGGCAAGCTGCCTGCCGCGAGAGTTAGGGTGATGCGCCAATCAATGTTGCGATGCCGGTGATGAACGATGGCGCCACCGGTTTTGCTAATGGAGGCATACAGCAAGTCGGTGCCGATCGCCGTGTGCAGCGGCACGCCCATGAGGGTTAGCAGCGGGGTCATCAGCGAACCACCGCCCACGCCGGTCACACCCACAACAAAGCCGACCAGCGCACCGGAAAGAATAAAGAGCAAATCGTGTGGCGCGAGGGGCATTGCAGAGGCTGCCTAGGGAAAACAGGATGGGCGGCGAAAATAGTGGGTTTTTAACCGTTTAGCTAAGAATTTTTCATGCTAGCTTTATAGCATTGAGTTATATCAGCTGGAGTTTGATGATGAAGTTGCAGCAGCTGCGTTACATCTGGGAAGTATCCCAGCATGAACTGAATGTTTCGCAAACGGCTAATGCCCTGTTCACCTCGCAGCCCGGCATCAGCAAGCAGATTCGCTTACTAGAAGATGAGCTGGGCGTGGAAATTTTCGCCCGCAACGGCAAGCACCTCACGCGCGTCACGCCCGCCGGACAGGCCATCCTCAAACTCGCCGGGGAAGTGCTGCGCCAAACTGAGTCTATTCGGCAGGTCGCGCTGGAGTTCTCCGACGAAGCCAAAGGCAGCCTGAGCCTGGCCACTACTCACACGCAGGCACGTTATCGCTTGCCGCCGGTGATTGCCGAATTCCGTGACAAGTTCCCGGATGTGGCCCTGCACATGCACCAAGGCACGCCGCAGCAAATCTCTGAAATGGCGGCCGACGGTACGGTCGATTTCGCCATCGCCACGGAGGCCCTAGAGCACTTTACCGACCTCGTTATGCTGCCCGCGTACCAGTGGAACCGCTCCGTGGTCGTGCCCAAAGATCATCCACTCACGCAGTTGGATAAGCTCACGCTGGAGGCTGTGGCGCAATTCCCTATTGTGACCTATGTGTTCGGCTTTACCGGGCGCTCTAAGTTAGACGAGGCCTTTAGCCAGGCCGGCCTGGCCGCCAACGTGGTGTTTACCGCCACCGATGCCGACGTGATTAAGACCTATGTGCGACTGGGCTTGGGCGTGGGCATTATTGCCAGCATGGCCTTTGAAGCCGAGAAAGATGGCAGCGACCTGGTGGCCCTGGATGCCGGGCATTTGTTCGAGCCCAGCACCACGCACATCGGGTTCCGGCGCGGTACGTTCTTGCGCGGCTTCATGTTCGACTTCATTGAAACTTTTGCCCCGCATTTAACGCGGGGGCTGGTGGAGTCGGTGTTGAATCGGGGCGATGCCCGGGCCGAGGTGGATCATTTGTTCAAAGGTCGGGAGCTGCCGAGTTTTTGAGGGGGCTGGATGCCGTTTGTTGTGATACAGAGTGTAGCGCTTGATTCAGCAGTGGTGGCGGGGCATCGCTGCCGGTCTTTCTCCGGGGTTACTAATGGCATGATCTTCCTCATCCTTGTGGAATCATGTGGTTAAGGGTAGTTACTGTTTCCGCATTTCGCTAGTCGTGCGTGTTATGCAGCAGGATTGTTTGCGGCGTGGTGTCATGCCATGCTCCACAACACAAGATATGCGGTATTTGTCGGCAAGGAGTGCTGTGTTCAAGTTGCCAAAGCATTGAAAGCCTTGAGCTTCCCTCCCGCTTCCCTGCCTTATGCAGCAGATCAAAGTAATTACGCCGCAGCACTGCGGTATAAACTAAGTTAGGAATTGTGTTAACTCCGAAAAGTAGAATAAATAAGAGGGTACTAAAGTGATCGATGGTAAAGCATTAACAATAGAGGCCAAGTCTACGGAGCTTAGCCAGCCGATAGATAATCTCCATAAACAATTGGAGGGCTACCTATCTCACGTTGGACTTCCGATTGATAATGTTGTTGTGCCAATTGAAGAGCGAAAAAAAGTAATTTTTTCACTTGAAGAATCTTTGGCTATTATTCCATTCGAAGATCGTATTAAGTCCAATTACTTATCGAAATTCACAGTGGCAATATCGGTCGGCCTATTTGACGGCGCGTTAAACTATTTATGGGACGAAACTATAAGAGCCTTTAGGAGGCTAATTATTTCGTTTGATATAAATTATTTCGTTTGATATAAATTATTTTTATTCGATAACCGAAAAAATAAGTTCTAGATATAAAAACCTTTCAAAAGAAGAAGATATTGATCAGGTTAGTGAGCATGATTTGCTTGAAGCTTGTAGGCGAATTGGCTTATTGTCAGATGTAAACTATCAACGGCTTGCAAACGTAAACTTCATGAGGAATCATGCAAGTGCAGCGCATCCGAATGACAATGACATAGATGGTTTTGAAATGTTGAGTTGGCTAAGCGTATGTTTAAAATACGCAATCACTGCCAAGCCAGATCATTCACTTATTGTCGTCAAACAGCTTTTAAGTAACATTAGAAACTCTGTAATTTCAGCGGCCGACTATTCAATAATTGGTGCCGATCTTGTTAAGCAGCCTATTGAAAGAATCGATGACTTTCTCTGGACAATATTTAGCCTATATACAACGGAGAAAACTACAGTCGATGCAAAGAACAATGTAGCCGGAATTGCGCCATTCATTTGGAGAGTTGCAACAGATGATAGGAAATATGAAATTGGTTCGAGATTTGGTGTTTTTAGGAAAAATGGTGAAGGATATCGAAAAGACGCCACCCATGAATTTTTGCAAATAGTTGATGGACTACGATACAAAGACGAAGATAGTCTTGCCGGGGAGATTATTGAAATACTTGAAAATTTGAGCCGTGCACATTTCGGCACCAATAATTTCTATAATGAATATCCCCATGCTAAATCGCTGGACAACTCATTGCCTCCAAATGGAAATGTTCCACGCGCTGCGCGTGCTATGTGGGTAAAGGTATTATCTATCTGTTTTGTCGGGAATGGTCATGGGTATAAGCAGGGAGTTGATGAATCCGCATTACCTTATTATCAAAAGCACATCAATAACTTTAGCGATATTGAAGTGGTGGAATTTATCAAGCTTTTTGGTGATTCAGAGTTTTCATTGCCGACAGGAAAATCTAAGCCGGACGATCGGGTTAGAGTTCTGGCCAATACACTAAAGCAGAAAACATCAAATGCTCATATTCATAAGTCATTAGATCTAATTATTTCAGCGCCACCATTGACCGCTCATAAGGTGCACTCAACAACCGCTTTCAGAAATAGTTTGGCTTATTTACCCAATGACTAAGAACTCCTAACAAAGTGCTCATTTGACGCAGCGGTCTACGCGGTTTTTGTGCATTCGCTACGCTCATTTTTGCACAAAAATCACTTTAATCGCTGCGCAAATGAGCACGGCGTTAGGTTTCAAGGAGAATAATGATGGACCTTAAAGACTTTGTGGCGTCCTCGCTGCAGCAAATCGCAGAAGGAATTCTTGAGGCCGGTGATGCATTGAAAGACACAAATGCAGTCGTTAATCCCGCGAAAATCAGGGTGAACTCGGGTGACAGTCAAGCCTATGGCCGGACTGCCTCTAATGCTCTTGCTAACCCAGATAGTGAGTCTAGGGTTGTAGAAAAGGTGTCCTTTGATGTGGCAGTAACCGTCCAGGAAGGCACTGAAACACAAGCAGGCATCAAAGTTTCGGTTATGTCGTTTGGTCTTGGGGCCGGGGGGCAATCAAATGCAGCGTCAGGGTCAGAGTCTAGAATTTCATTCTCGATTCCTATGGTCTTTCCGACCCATGAAGGCTGAGACTCCAACCATGGAATATTCCGCACGCCCTTTCGGTGATTGCTATAAATCCTCACTAATTGGCGCGGAAGAATTGACTAAGTTAAAGCTTCAGTTTGAAAGCGGCAAGTCGGAAGACGAAACGCTTGGACACTTGTATGAACACTTGGGCCTAAAAGACGAAATTGAAGTTGTACATGGTCATGCCGTTCCACCAGATGGTTTGGATGAAGGTCGTAAGATCTTGCACGCGTGGATCGAGGTTGGCCCCCTCGCGATCGAAACATCTAATGATCAAAAAATGCGATTTACCAAAGACGAGTACTACGAAAACCACAGCATCACGCCAGTTGCTAGGTATTCTGTCGATGAGGCTCGATGCTTAGCCAATGCGCATGGCAATTACTCGGCATGGCATACGCTCGAGAGTTGAAACCTAAAAAATCGTTACAGCGGACATTTTACCCGCCGCTGAACTCAAGCGTTAGCCCTGCCGACTACCTGCCATTGTTTGCAGCGTATTGACAACAGCTACACACCGGACCACACTCATTGTATATCCAATAGCTATACAAGGAGCTTGCCATGAGAGCAGCCGCCATCAACCTGCGTGCACTTCCCGAGCAGCGAGACTTGATCGATCAGGCCGCCAGACTGCTCGGCAAGAACCGCTCCGACTTCATGCTTGAAGTGGCCTGCGAACGCGCTCAGTCCGTGCTGCTGGACCAGACATTTTTTGGTTTGGATGCCGAACGTTTCCAGCGCTTCACCGAGCTGCTCGACGCACCCCAGGCATCAAACCCCGGTCTGGAAAAGCTGATGGCGTTAAAGCCGGTCTGGGAGAAGTGACGCCATGCCCATCAACTTTACTGCGCCGGAGTCCCTGACGCCTGCGCATGGGTTGGATAGTTTCCTGTGTGGAGAGGTCAGCCTTGATGACTGGCTTCGACGCCGGGCGATGGCCAATCAGTTGAGTGGTGCCAGTCGAACATTCGTGGTGTGCGATGAGCAGAGACAAGTGATGGGCTATTACGCTCTGGCTGCCGGTGCTGTATCGCAAACAGCAGCAGCCGGTCATGTTAGGCGCGGCATGCCAGATCCCATCCCTGTACTGATACTGGGGCGATTGGCTGTGCACAGCCGAGCCCAAGGCATGCAGCTTGGTGCTTCACTGCTGCGCGATGCTGTACGCCGTGCTTCGGCGGTTGCCGAGCACGCGGGAGTACGCGCACTGCTGGTTCACGCCCTAAATGACAACGCCAAGGCATTTTACTTGCGCCATGGATTTCAGGTGTCACCCACTCATGACATGACGCTGATGCTAAGGCTCAATCCAGCGAGCTAATTATTTCAGCTGGATAAACTCAGTTCCGAACTTCGAACGAGACCGCTTCCACATTGCCCATATGCAGCCCGCATTCCTTTTTAGTAGCGTCCTCCCACCACCAGCGCCCCTCGCGCTCATGCTGGCCGGGCAGCACCGGCCGTGTGCAAGGTTCGCAACCGATGCTGATGAAGCCTTTCTCGTGCAGCGGGTTGTAGGGCACTTCCAGCGCGCGGATATAGTCCCAGACCTCGCCCGATGACCAGTTTGCCAACGGATTGAATTTCACTAGCGCGCCGTCGGTGCCGCTGAAACTGGTGTCGAGCTGAATCTGCGGCACGCTGTTGCGCGTGCCGGGGCTTTGGTCTTTGCGCTGGCCGGTCATCCATGCGTTAGTGGTGGCGAGCATGCGGCGCAGCGGTTCGACCTTGCGGATGCCGCAGCACTCTTTGTGATCGTCTTGGTAGAAGCTAAACAGACCCTTGTCATTGACCAGCTGTTGTACGGCCTCGGCTTGCGGGTACTGGGTTTCGATGCGGATGCCGTAGTGCGCGCGCACCGTGTCTAGAAAACGGTAGGTCTCTGGGTGCAGGCGGCCTGTGTCTAGCGTGAAGACACGGAAAGGCAGCTTGCTTTTCACGGCCATGTCGACCAGTACCACGTCTTCCGCGCCGCTAAATGACAGCGCCAAGCCGGGGAAGGTCGTGAGGGCAAATTTCACAATCGTTTGTGGGCTTTTGCCCGCTAAGTCATCGACCCATTGATTAACTTGTTCGGCACTGACGGTCATGGCGGCTTCCAGCGGAGGAGTCATTGAAATGTCCGCGAAGCATAGCAGAGCCGTTTCCGATTGCCGATGCAGGTTTAGTGCAGGATGGGCAGGGTCACGGTGAAGGTGCTGCCGCGGCCGAGTTGGCTGGATACCGAGATTTTTCCACCATGGGCTTCACAGGCGAGCTTACAGAAGGTGAGGCCTAGCCCCGAGGACTTTTCTGTCTCCGTTTGTTTTTGGCTGGTCCAGAAGCGTTCAAAAATCATCGCTTGGTTTTCCAGTGAAATGCCGCAGCCGGTATCGGATATGTCAATCTTTAAAAGCTGGGCGTTGTTCATCAGCGCGCAACGGATATCAATTTTTCCATCAATCGGCGTGTGCTGAATCGCATTCGAAATGAGGTTGAAGAGCACGCGATACAGCTTATCTGGGTCGACTTGCAGGGTATTTAAGCCTGCTGCCGGAAAGCAATTTAACGAAATGTGATGGCGAGCGGCTAAGGGTTTCACCTCCGCAAAGGTGTTCAGCAGCAGTTGATTGAAGTCGACATCGCTACGCTTGATCTCGATGCTGGAGGCATTGGCTTTGCTCACATCCAAAATGTCATTGACCATGCGCATTAAGTGTTGGCCGCCCCGCAGTGTGGCGTCGAAGGCACTTTGTTGCAGCGGCGTGAGCTGGGATTCGAGGGTCATTAGTTCAATGCCAGCGAGTAGCGAGGTGAGCGGATTGCGGAGGTCATGCACGAGCATGTTCACCATGCTGTCGCGCTGTGTTTCTAAGGTTTTGAGCTGTTTGTATTTTTCACGATAGGTTTGAGCCAATAGGCGAAGCTCAATCTCTGTCATGGCAATCGCTGCCAAGTCATTGAGCAGGGCAATGTCGTGCTCACTCCACTGGCGGGGCTTAGAGTCGATGGCGCAAAAAGCCCCTAGAGTGTGGCCTTCTAAGGTCGTGAGCGGAATGCCTAAATAGGCCACCACACCCAATTCATGGGTGGCTAGATTATGTTTCAGCACATGGTCGCAGCGCGCATCGCTGATAATGAGCGGTTGCCTCTCGGACACAACATATTGGCAAAACGAGTGAGATAGCGGGGTTTGACTGAGCGTTTTCCAAGGCTCGCCTAAACCAACTTGGCTTTTGAAAAACTGTCTGTCTTTATCGACCAGGGAAATGATGGACACCGGCGTGCCCAAGATGTCGCTGACTAAGCGCGTAAAGCGATCAAAACACGCTTCCGGTGAGGTATCCAGCAATCCGCTCGCATCCAGTGCGGCGAGTCGTAAGGGGTCATGAATACGCTCCAAATGGCATTCGGGAATTAAGTTCATTGAAGCTGTACTCATTTAAAAAGAACTTACATTTAAGCTATCACAGCGTCTGTAACGTTATGGGGGAAACGCGTTGTAAGTGCGCGTTGAGTTGTTTCTTAAGTTTGCAAGCGAAGTCACGACTCGCTAACCTTGCCAGCCTTAGAAATCGTTCTACTTATTGGCAAAAATAGAGGTTTGGCATGGAATTGGTTTGTCTCGATTTGGAAGGTGTTCTGGTCCCGGAAATCTGGATCAATTTCGCCAAACGCACCGGTATCAAAGAGCTCGAAGCGACTACCCGCGACATTCCAGACTATGACGTGTTGATGCAGCAGCGCCTGCGTATCCTGCGTGAGCACAAGCTGGGCTTGCCCGATATTCAGGCGGTGATTGCCGAGATGGGCCCTCTGCCGGGTGCTCGCGAGTTTTTGGCCTGGGTGCGCGACCATTTCCAGCTCATCATCTTGTCCGATACGTTCTATGAATTCGCCAAGCCGCTGATGGAGCAACTCGATTTGCCGACGTTGTTCTGCCACAAGCTCGAAGTTGCTGACGACGGCACCATCACCGATTACAAGCTGCGTCAGCCAGATCAGAAGACAATGGCCATTAAGGCTTTCCACTCGCTGAACTATCGCTGCATCGCCGCTGGTGACTCCTATAACGACACGGGCATGCTCAGCGAGGCCGAGCAGGGCATTTTGTTTGATGCGCCAGAGAATGTGATTCGTGAGTTCCCGCAGTTCCCGGTTACGCACAACTACGAAGAATTGAAGGCCGAGATTCGCAAGGCCTCGCTGCGCAAGATTCCCTAAGCGTTATCGCCTAAACGAAAAAAGCGCCTCAGGGCGCTTTTTTTATGCGGGCAGCGAGAGGTTCAGCGCTGCTCTAAGGCTCGCATGATGCCACCCATTTTGTTGCCACATTCTTCCCATTCGCTTTGCCACTGTGAGTCCAGCGTGATGCCGCCGCCGGCCCAAGTGCGCAGCGTGCCGTCTTTCAACACCAGTGTGCGGATGGTGATGTTGCTGTCGAAATGGCCGCTGGCATCCCAGTAGAACAAGCTGCCGCAGTAAAGACCGCGCGGCGTTGGCTCTATGTCTTCGATAATTTCCATGACACGTTTTTTCGGCGCGCCAGTAATGGAGCCACCGGGGAAGGCATCGCGCAAGACACTGGCGATATTGGCATCGGCGGCCAGCGTGGCCTCAATGGTAGTGACCAAATGATGCACCTGACCAAAGCTTTCCAGTGCGCAGAGCTGCGGTACTTGCACGCTACCGATCACTGCGTGCTTGCTCAGGTCGTTGCGCAGCAGGTCGGTGATCATGATGTTTTCGGCCATGTCTTTGGCGCTGGCGAGCAGCGCACTGGCTTCTGCGGCATCGGCAGTGGCATCGGTTTGACGGCGGCGCGTGCCTTTGATCGGGCGTGTGGTAATGCGTTGTTGGTGGATGCCCAGAAACTGTTCCGGGGAAAGGCAGAGTATTTCGCCCCAAGGCAAACGCCAATAAGCCGCATACGGGGCGAGGGCGAGCGGGCGCAGCGTTGGGTAGGCATCCCAGAGCTCGCCTTCACAGCGGGCTTCATAGGCTTGCGTGTAATTGACCTGATAGCAGTCGCCCGCGCGAATGAAGTCGTGAATGCGGGCAATGTCGGCGGCGTAGCGAGGTTGCGAAGTCAGGGCCTGGAATGGCGCAGTGAGCTGCAAAGGCTGGCAGGGAGCGGCGGTGGCCGATTGTAGGCGCGCCAACCAATCGGGCCAGGTCTGCGCATTCAGGCTCCAAGCAAAGCAGCGGCGCTGCTCATGATCCCAGACACAGCCCTGATCGTAGTAGGCGAGGATGGCGAGCGGCCAGTCATCGTGGCGCGGGGTCGGCAGGCCGCGCTCGCTGGCGCTGGCATAGCCTAGACAGCCCATGACACCTTGGACAAAGGGCCAGTCTTGCGCTGCTTCGAGGCGAGCCTGCTCGGGGCCACCCCAGTCTTGCAGCCCTTGCATAACCGCAAAGGCATCGGCATCGCTGGCGAGGTGGGTGGCGGGCCAATCGGTGTGTTGCCAGCCGGCTGGGGTTTGCCACGAGTAGGCGCGGGGTGCGGCCACTAAGATGTCCCAACGACCGGCCGCTTGGCTGTCTAGCAGCAACGGCCAAGGCAGGTCGCGAACGGCCGCTAGGGCCGCTTCGGGTGAGTCAGTCCAAGCCAACTCATGGAGGCGCATCAGCGGCTTCCAGTGCCCACGGCGTCGCCTGCAGATGGCGCGCCTTCAACGGGAAGCCAGTAACCCGCACTGATGTCTTCCGCAAGCCAGTTCAGGACCGCTTCGGGCAGCTGCGCCAGATACGCGGCGAGCTGGCGGCGGCCGGTCAGCAGTTGCGGCAAATACGGCTTAACGGCATCTGGCACCGTGACTACCGCCCCGTTACGCCAGAAGGTTTGGGTCTGAGGCTCCCAGAGCCAGCGAGAGGCTGGATCGCGCAGCAAATCAATGCCGTCGCTGAGCGCAGCACGAAGGTCAGCCAATGTGCAGGGCTCGCCTTCTGGCTCATAGTCGTCGTACTTTGCTTCGCTAAGGAAGGGCGCGAGTGCCGTTGGGAACAGCAGCGGTTGTTGTAGCCAGCTTTGCAAGGTCGTGGCGAGCGTGGCGACATCACTCAGGCCTAATTCGCTGGGGTGCATGGGCAGGGCGCGACCCGCGTCGCTATAGAGCTGCTCGGTACCGCGCTCAAGCAGCACCGCATCCACGACTTGTTCCAGAATATGACCCAAGGACGGCGCGCGGAAGCCCACGGAGTAAGTCAGGCATTCGGTTTGTGCCACACCGAAATGACCCAAGCCAGGCGGCACATAAAGTAGGTCGCCTGGGCCGAGAGTTTCATCAAAGGTGACGGGCATGTCGGCAATGAGGCGAAGCTGAGCATGCTCAAGACGCGGGGTATCGTCGTTGCATTGCTCGCCTAACTGCCAGCGGCGCTGACCTGGACCCTGCAACAAAAACACGTCGTATTGGTCGAAGTGCGCGCCCACGGAGCCACCGGGCACGGCATAAGACACCATGACATCGTCGATACGCCATTCCGGCACGAAGGCGAAGTGGTCTAAGAGATCGGCAAGTGGCGGCAGGTAGTGGTCAACAGCCTGAACCAGCGCGGTCCATTTGCGTTGGCTGAGCTTGCGCCAGACCGTGGGGTGAAACGGGCCTTCGCGCATTTCCCATGGCTCAGCGCCATCTTCAACGATGACCCGGCTTTCCACATCTTCCGTTTCGGCCAGTTCCAGCAGTTCCTTGGGCTCAAGCAAATGGGCCAGATCCGGAAAGGCGTTACGCACCAGCAGCGGTTTCTTCTGCCAGTAATCGCGGAGGAATTCGCTGGCGCGCAGGCCACCCAGCCAAGGTAATGGGGCGTCGGCTAGGCAATCGGCAACAGCATGGGGTGTGAGCAGCATGGGCAATCCAGAGTCGAGTAATTAGACGCGTTGCGCTTGCGCAACGGCGTTGCCGATGTAGCTGGCGGGCGTTAGGGCGCGCAGTTCGGCTTTGGCCGACTCTGGCATGTCTAGGGTGTCGATAAAAGTCTGCAAACGCTCACGATCAATGCCTTTGCCACGCGTCAGCGCCTTTAGCTTTTCATAGGGTTCATCGATGCCGTAGCGGCGCATGACCGTCTGGATGGCTTCGCCCAGCACTTCCCACGACGCATCGAGATCGTCCGCCAAGCGCTGTTCGTTCATTTCCAGCTTGGCTATGCCCTTCAGCGCAGCATCGTAGGCAATGGCGCTGTGCGCGAGGCCAACACCGAGGTTACGCAGCACGGTGGAGTCGGTGAGGTCACGCTGCCAGCGCGAGATTGGCAGTTTCTCGGCGAGGTGACTGAGGATGGCGTTGGCCAGGCCGAGGTTACCTTCCGAGTTCTCGAAGTCGATGGGGTTGACCTTGTGCGGCATGGTCGAGGAGCCGACTTCGCCTTCCTTCAGCTTCTGCTTGAAGTAGCCGAGCGAGATGTAGCCCCAGACGTCACGATCGAAATCGATGAGGATGGTGTTGAAGCGGCGCACGGCATCAAAGTATTCGGCGATGTAGTCGTGCGGCTCGATCTGCGTGGTGTAGGGGTTGAAGGTCAGCCCCAACGAGGTCACGAAGGTCTCGGCATTGGCCTGCCAATCCACTTCCGGGTAGGTCACCAGATGGGCGTTGTAGTTGCCCACGGCGCCGTTGATTTTGCCCAGCAGCGGCACGGCGGCGAGTTGTTCAATTTGGCGTTGCAGACGGAAAGCGACATTCGCCATTTCCTTGCCCAGCGTGGTCGGCGAAGCGGTCTGGCCGTGCGTGCGCGACAGCATGGAAATGTCAGCGTAGCGGTGCGCGAGACCACGGATGGCATCGGTAACGGTCTGCATTTGTGCCTGCACGACATCACGACCGGCTTTCAGCATGAGCGCGTGCGAGAGGTTGTTAATGTCTTCCGAGGTGCAGGCGAAGTGGATGAATTCGCTCACGGCAGCCAGCTCCGGCAAGGCCTTTACGCGATCTTTTAGGAAGTATTCCACGGCCTTCACGTCGTGGTTGGTGACGCGCTCGCTATTCTTGATCCACTCGGCATCCTCCAACGAGAAATTGCTCACCAGGGCATTCAGAAATTGCTGCGCTTCGGCACTGAAGGCTGGCACTTCGGCCACGCCGGGCAGGGCGGACAAGCGCTGAAGCCAACGCACTTCAACTTCAACACGGGCGCTGATCAGGCCAAATTCGCTGAAGATAGGACGCAGGGCGTCGACCTTGCCAGCGTAGCGACCATCGACCGGTGACAGGGCGGTCAGCGTGGTGGATTGAGTGAATTGCGCCATGACGGGCTCCGAAGCTGCAAAGGGAAAGAGGGCGTTTTGAGGGCGCGAAGTTTACACCGATTTGGCGATTTCGCGGATTTCCCGAAGGATTTGCCCACGGGTAAAGATTAAGTGCCAGCGGCGTCCACCGAGGCGACGCCAGAGCCAGGCTGCTCGCACACCGGCCAAGAGAATGGCTCGGATGCGTTCGGCCATGCCCGGTGCCTGCAATTGCTTGGCATCGCCCCGAATTTGCACACGGAAGCGCAGCTGACCGAGGCTGTCTACGTAAGCGGAGCCGAACAGGTTGTTCAATTCAGTGCTGCTCATGTCAGGGTTCATGACGCGCTGACGATTGATATTTTCCAAGCGGGTGCGGAGGGTATTTTGTACGCCTTCGTGTTCATTAAACTGGCCCTCCACCTGAATCACGCCCAACGCAATGCGAATAATTTCGCCCGCGTTCTGCAGGCCGCGACCCTGCTCTAATAGGCAGCCTTCAAGCCAGCGCAGGCCAGGCTTAAGGCCGTCGATGCTGGGGTAAATCTCGCTGATGTTGTCGGTATCCATCACCAACACCGTCTGCGTGAGGAAGGCTTCCACCGAGCTATCTGTGCTGCCTTTGCGGGCCAGTTCATTGGCTAATCCAGCCGCTTGAAAAATGGCTGCAAGGGCCAGGGTTTTATCACGATTCAATTGGCTCATGCCGGAACAGTCTCCTCAATCACGCCGCCACCTAAGCAGACGTCACCTACATAAAACACCACGGATTGACCCGGCGTGACCGCCCGCTGAGTCTCTTGGAAATCAACACGATAACGTGCGCCATCATGCACCACGGTGCAGGCTTGATCGGGTTGGCGATAGCGCGTCTTGGCGGTGCAGGTCAGCGGGAATGCCGGAGGCTCCCCCGCCACCCAGTCAATCTCACGTGCAAACAGGGAGCGACTCATCATAAGTGGGTGTTCATGACCCTGACCAATCACCAGGACATTACGCGCCACGTCTTTGTGCACGACATACCATGGGGCTTCATCGGCATCTTTCAAGCCGCCAATACCAATGCCCTGGCGCTGCCCCAGGGTGTAATACATCAGCCCTTGGTGCTCGCCAATGACCTCGCCTTTATCGGTCTCGATGGCGCCAGGCTGTGCCGGCAAGTACTGCGCTAGAAAGTCTTTAAAGCGGCGCTCGCCAATAAAACAAATGCCTGTGGAATCTTTTTTGGTGGCGGTGGCTAAACCGAGCTCCGCGGCAATGCGGCGAACCTCCGGCTTCTCGATCTCGCCCACAGGAAACAGGGTTCTGGCGATCTGGGTACCGGCAACGGCATGCAAGAAATAACTCTGATCTTTGTTGGCATCCACGCCGCGCAAGAGCTGCGCCGGATTGCCCGCACTGCGGCGGGTGTAATGACCGGTAGCGATGAAATCGGCGCCGAGCTGCAAGGCGTAGTCGAGAAAGGCGCGAAATTTAATTTCTTTATTGCAGAGAATGTCAGGGTTTGGGGTGCGACCCGCCTTGTATTCGTCGAGGAAGTGCTCGAATACGCGGTCCCAGTATTCGGCCGCAAAGTTGGCTTGATGCAGCGTAATGCCTAGGCGATCACACACCGCTTGGGCATCGGCCAGGTCTTCCCGTGCGGTGCAGTAATCTGTGCCGTCGTCCTCTTCCCAGTTTTTCATGAACAGGCCTTCCACGGCATAGCCTTGCTGCATCAGCAGCCAAGCGGATACAGAGGAATCGACACCGCCGGACATGCCAACAATGACTTTTTGGCCAGAAGGCGGGCGGTCTGTTTTAACGGATGAAGAATCTAAGTTCATGTTGGGCTGGCGCTATGCACGGCAATTCCGGAAACTAGGACGCTTATGTTAACGGATTGCCAGCACCATGACAGCGAAACAGGCACTGACACACCTTGATGAACACGGCGCGGCACGCATGGTGGATGTGGGCGACAAGCCCGACACCGCTCGCGAGGCCATTGCCAGCGCGCGCGTGCGCATGCAGGCCTCTACCCTCGCGATGATTGTGGCGCAGGGGCATCCCAAAGGCGATGTGCTGGCCGTGGCGCGTATTGCCGGCATTCAGGCGGCTAAACGCACATGGGAGCTGATTCCGCTCTGTCATCCGCTCATGCTCACCGGCGTGAGTGTGACGCTGGAGGCCGATGAGTCGCTGCCGGGCTTACAAATCCGCGCGCGCTGCAAGGTGAGCGGACCCACTGGGGTGGAAATGGAGGCGCTAACAGCAGCCTCGGTGGCGGCACTCACGGTGTATGACATGTGCAAGGCCGTGGATCGCGGCATGGTAGTGGAACAAATTCAGTTAGAAACCAAGTGTGGCGGTGCCAGTGGTCATTGGCAGCGCGATGCCTCTTTAGTCCGTTGATGAGAAGTTGAATCATGGCTCCCCGCATTACTGTTCGATATTTCGCGCGTTTTCGAGAAAAACTGGGTCTGAGCGAGGAAGTGATTGAGCTCAGGCCGGACATGCAGACAGTAAACACCTTGCGTGCCGATTTGGCCTTGCGCGGCGATACCTGGGCGGCGCTGGTGGGGCCCGAGGCTAGCGCTGTGATGGTGGCGCTGAATCAAAACCTACTGAATGTGAGCGGTGAAGTAGAGCTGAACGACCACGATGAAGTCGCGTTCTTCCCGCCAGTCACCGGAGGCTGAGTGATGACTCAGGAGCCTTGGCGCGTTGAGATAGCCGACAAGACCCTCTCACCCTATTGCCCGGCGGTTGAAGCCTGGCAAGCGCTGGCGGGCGTCGGTGCCACCGTGACGTTTACCGGCCAGGTGCGTCGGGCAAGTGCCTTGGGGGATGTGGACGCCATAGATCTTGAGCATTACCCCGGCATGTCCGAGCGCGTGTTAAGGCAACTACTGCGTGATGCCGAGAGCCGATGGCACATCGTTGCCGGCGAAATTGTGCATCGTATTGGCTATGTGCCAGCGGGCGAGACCATTGTGCGCGTGAGCGTGGCATCGGCGCATCGGCGTGAGGCCTTTGACGCTGCGGCGTATGTGATGGATGCCTTGAAAACCTCGGCACCGTTCTGGAAACGCGAGTGGTTAAACGGACAGGCGCATTGGGTTGATGCCCCAAACGCGCACTTGCCTAAGCCCAGAGCGTAACTCCCGGCTTCACGCGTCGGCTTAGCCTAAAACGGCGCGAGCATCGGCGGTAGGAATCTCGCGGCAAGCGCCCACCGCTAAATCGTTTAGCTGCCACGGGCCGATGGCGACGCGAATCAGGCGAAGTGTGGGCAGACCTACGGCGGCGGTCATGCGCCGCACTTGGCGATTACGCCCTTCACCCAACACCAAGGCAATCCAGCTCGTGGGAATAGCAGCGCGATGGCGTATAGGCGGTACGCGCTCACTGACCACGGGCGCATCCAAGCGGGTCGCTTGCAAGGCCACGGCGGGTCCATCATTGAGCATCACGCCAGTGCGTAGCGCCAAAAGTGCCTCATCAGTGACCACACCCTCAACCTGTGCCCAGTAAGTTTTCGGCAATTTAAAGCGCGGATGCGCAATGCGAGCCTGCCAGGGGCCATGGTTTGTCAGGATTAAGAGGCCTTCCGAATCAAAATCTAATCGGCCCGCAGGGTATAGGCCTGAAAATTGCTTGTCCGCGCCGCGTTGTCCCGAATAGAGCACATCGGCAAGCGTTTGTTTGCCCTCATGCGCACTGAACTGGCTCAAAACCTGAAACGGCTTGTGCAGCAACAGCAGTCGTGCAGGTTGCTGTGTATCTGCTGGCTCAGGCCGTGGTCGATTATGCCTGTTTGCGGGTGTTGGTGTGGGCATGGGAACTCTTGGGGGCAACAAAACGGATGAGTATACTCGTCTGAAACAAGAACGATTTCATCAATCGCACCTTGGCGCTACCCGCGCCGCACTTGAGACGGAGTACCTGCAGAATGGGTTACCAGAAGATCACGGTTCCGGCCGACGGCGACAAAATCACCGTCAACGCCGACCTGTCGCTGAATGTTCCAAACTATCCCATCATCCCCTTCATTGAAGGCGATGGTATCGGCGTTGATATCACGCCGGTCATGAAAAAAGTGGTTGATGCCGCAGTCGCTAATGCCTACGGCACCAAGCGCGCGATTTCGTGGATGGAAGTCTATTGTGGCGAGAAAGCCACTAAAGTTTATGGCCCCGATGTATGGATGCCCGCTGAAACCTTTGATGCCCTGCGCGAATACGTGGTGTCTATTAAAGGCCCGCTGACGACTCCCGTGGGTGGCGGCATTCGCTCGCTGAACGTGGCCCTGCGCCAGGAGTTGGATCTGTACGTCTGTATCCGTCCGGTGCGTTGGTTCCCCGGTGTGCCCAGCCCGGTATCACACCCAGAGCTCACCGACATGATTATCTTCCGTGAAAACTCGGAAGACATTTACGCCGGCATTGAATGGAAGGCGAACAGCCCAGAGGCTATTAAGGTCATTAAGTTCCTCAAAGAGGAAATGGGTGTTACCAAGATTCGCTTCACTGAAAACTGCGGCATTGGTATTAAGCCGGTGTCTAAAGAAGGCACGCAGCGTTTGGTACGCAAGGCCATTCAATACGCCATTGATCATGATGAACCCTCGGTGACCCTAGTGCACAAAGGCAACATCATGAAGTACACCGAAGGTGCCTTCAAAGAGTGGGGCTACGAGCTGGCGGCAGAGCGTTTCGGTGCCACCTTAATCGACGGCGGCCCATGGATGAGCCTGAAGAACCCTAAGACGGGCAACCCCATCATCATCAAAGATGTGATTGCCGATGCCTTTTTGCAGCAAATTCTGATGCGGCCGTCAGATTACTCGGTGATCGCCACCTTGAACCTTAACGGCGACTACATCTCCGATGCCCTTGCGGCGGAAGTGGGCGGTATTGGTATTGCGCCCGGTGCCAACTTAGGGGGTTCGGTGGCCGTGTTTGAAGCCACACACGGTACTGCGCCGAAGTATGCTGGTCAGGACAAAGTTAACCCCGGTTCCATCATTTTGTCGGCGGAAATGATGCTGCGTCACATGGGTTGGTCTGAGGCCGCTGATCTCATCATTCAAGGTGTTGAACGTGCGATTGCTGCGAAAACAGTGACTTACGATTTCGAGCGTCTCATGCCCGATGCCACCCTGCTGCGTTGCTCTGAATTTGGCGATGCCATCATCAGCCATATGTAAGTCCCCGCCCTCGCGTGAGTGAACATAAAAAGCCTCCAATCGATAAAAAGTTGGAGGCTTTTTTCATTTTAGGGGCTTGTCGTCAGGGCAAAGACATCTGTTAAAGTCTTGTCATGCAGACACGAAAGCAAGAAACCACCAGTCTTACCCTCATGAACGATTCCATGCTCTCTACGCGTCACTCTTGCTCCCTGACACAGCCCTACGCGGGGCCAGATGCCGGTCACGGGGCAGGGGATGAAAATGACTTGCACGGACAGGGCGTTGCCCTGGTTGAAGTCGTTAAGCCAGAGCTTAAACACCCTCGCCGCTATCAAGTTGTGATTTTAAATGACGATTACACTCCTATGGAGTTTGTCATTGAAGTGTTGCTTCGCTTCTTTGGGCTGAACGCGGATGCAGCCACCCAGTTGATGCTACAAGTACACCATCACGGCCGTGCCGGCGTGGGTAGTTATTCAAAAGATGTTGCGGAAACGAAGGCGGCCATGGTCGTCGAATATGCACAGCAGCACGAACATCCGCTGTTGTGTCAGGCAGAGCCCATGCTTTAAAGCAATGGCAAGGAGTGGCAGGCATGTTAAGTCGTGAACTAGAACTGACCCTCAATTTGGCCTTCCGTGATGCACGCGGCAAGCGCCATGAGTTCATCACCGTTGAGCATCTCATGCTGGCGTTGCTGGATAATGAATCTGCAGTGCAGGCCTTGAAGGCCTGTGGCGCAGAAATCATTTCGCTGCGCCGGGAGCTGCAACAGTATGTAGATGAAGCAACGCCTTTGCTGCCAGTGCCTGACGGCGGCCGCGAAACTCAGCCGACCCTAGGTTTTCAGCGCGTTTTGCAACGTGCGGTCTTCCATGTTCAGTCTTCGGGTAAGCGTGAAGTTAACGGCGCGAATGTGCTCGTCGCGATTTTCTCTGAACAGGAATCTCAGGCGGTTTATCTGCTCAAGCTGCAAAGCATTAGCCGATTGGACGTGGTCAATTACCTGTCCCACGGCGGGCAGCCGGAAGAAGACTCCCGCGATAGTGACAGCAGCGATCACGAAACTGCGCCAGAAGCGGCTGCCGATAGCGCGCTGGCAAACTACGCCGTCAACCTCAATGAGATGGCGAAAAAAGGCAAGCTAGATCCGTTAGTGGGTCGAGAGCACGAAATTGAGCGGGCTATTCAAGTCCTCTGCCGCCGTCGCAAGAATAATCCAGTGCTGGTGGGCGAACCGGGCGTTGGCAAGACTGCGATAGCCGAAGGCCTGGCCTGGCTGATCGTGGAAAAGAAAGTGCCGGAAGCCATTGCCGATGCTGTGGTGTACTCCTTGGATATTGGATCGCTGCTGGCCGGCACTAAATATCGCGGTGATTTCGAGAAGCGCTTCAAGGCGCTGATCAACGAGCTGACTGATCAGCCCGGCGCTGTGCTGTTTATTGATGAAATTCACACCATTATTGGCGCCGGTTCCGCCGGTGGCGGCGTGTTGGATGTGTCCAATATGCTCAAGCCTGCGCTCACCAACGGCTCGCTGAAGTGCATGGGCTCTACGACTTATCAGGAATACCGCAATCTGTTTGAGAAAGACGGGGCCTTGTCGCGTCGTTTCCACAAGATTGATGTGTCTGAGCCCACCGTGGATGAGACCTATCGCATTCTGCGCGGCCTCAAGTCGCGCTTCGAAGAGCATCACCATGTTCGCTATGCCGATAAGGCCTTGCAGATGGCCGCGACGCTGGCGGATCGCTACATCAACGAGCGCTTCCTGCCTGACAAGGCCATCGATCTGATTGACGAGGCGGGCGCCTACCAGCGTCTGTTGCCGGTGAGCCGTCGCAAGAAGGTGATTGGCGTGGCTGAAATTGAAGAAATGGTCGCCAAGGTCGCCCGTATTCCGGCGAAATCGGTGTCGTCCAATGATAAAGAAGCGCTGCGTAATCTTGAACGCGATCTGAAAATGACGGTGTTTGGTCAGGACGAAGCCATTGATGTGCTGAGTGCCGCCATCAAACTCTCGCGCGCCGGTCTGAAAGCGCCCGAAAAGCCCATTGGCAGCTTCCTCTTTGCCGGCCCGACCGGTGTGGGTAAGACCGAGGTCACCAAGCAGTTGGCTCGTACGCTGGGGGTTGAATTGGTGCGCTTTGACATGTCCGAGTACATGGAGCGTCACACGGTGTCTCGCTTAATTGGCGCGCCACCCGGCTATGTTGGCTATGACCAGGGCGGTTTGCTGACAGAGGCGGTGGTGAAAAATCCGCATTGCGTCCTCTTGCTCGATGAAATTGAGAAAGCACATCCGGAAGTCTTTAACCTGCTCTTGCAGGTGATGGATCACGGCACGCTAACCGATAACAACGGTCGTAAAGCCGACTTCCGCCACGTGGTGTTGGTGATGACCACCAATGCCGGTGCAGAAATGGTGTCTCGCTCTAGCATGGGCTTTACCTTGCAAGATCACAGTACCGACGGCATGGAAGCATTGAAGAAGACCTTCACGCCGGAGTTCCGAAATCGCCTCGACAGCGTGATTCAGTTTGCGTCGCTGCACCCATCGACGATTGTTAACGTCGTTGATAAGTTCTTGGTGGAGTTGCAGGCTCAGCTCGATGACAAGCATGTGCAGCTTGAGGTGGATGTAGACGCCCGTGCTTGGCTGGCCGAACGTGGTTACGACAAGCTTATGGGGGCTCGTCCGATGGCTCGTTTGATTCAGGAGCAGCTTAAGAAGCCACTCGCTGAAATGATTCTGTTCGGCGCGCTCGCCGACAAAGGCGGCCGTGTGCATGTGTCGGTGAAAAACGATGCCTTGCAGTTGGATGCCGAAGCGGTAGAGCGTCGTGAGCCGGCAAAAATGCACTGACTGACACGATCAGCCGCTTGAAACAAAACCGCCGGCTATGATGCCGGCGGTTTTGTTTCAAGCAGCGGTTTTCCTGTGGCAGGCGCTTTGTTACGAGAGCAACGAAGCGATCGCTGTATTGAGGGTGGTGCTCGGGCGCATCACCGCATCAATCTTGAGTGGGTCCGGCAGGTAATAGCCGCCGATATCTGAAGTCGTTCCTTGCACGCTCGCCAACTCATCGATGATGCGTTGCTCATCGGCTGTTAGCTTGTCGGCTAACGGCTTGAAGCGGGCGGCGAGAACGGTGTCATCACGTTGTTCTGCTAAGGCCTGAGCCCAATACAGAGCAAGATAGAAGTGGCTGCCACGGTTGTCGAGCTGGCCCGTTTTAGGTGAGGGGCCTTTGCTGTTGTCGAGCAGCTTGCCGGTAGCCTCATCCAGCGTCCGAGCGAGCACCTTGGCTTTGGCATTGTCATGCTTGATGCCCATATCCTCCAGGCTCACGGCCAGCGCCAAGAACTCGCCCAAGGAGTCCCAGCGCAGGTGGTTCTCTTCCACCAGCTGCTGCACGTGCTTAGGTGCCGAGCCGCCGGCGCCGGTTTCATACATGCCGCCACCGGCCATTAGCGGTACAACGGACAACATTTTGGCGGACGTTCCCAGCTCCATAATAGGGAACAGGTCGGTCAAATAGTCGCGCAGAATGTTGCCAGTAGCGCTGATGGTGTCGAGGCCACGAACCACACGCTCCAGCGTGTAGCGCATGGCGCGCACCTGGCTCATGATCTGAATGTCTAGGCCGGCGGTGTCATGCTCCTGCAGATACATTCGCACCTTTGCGATGAGTTGAGCCTCGTGCGGACGATAGGAGTCCAGCCAGAACACCACGGGCATGCCGGAGTTGCGTGCACGCGACACCGCCAGTTTGACCCAGTCGCGGATGGCCGCGTCTTTGGTCTGGCACATGCGCCAAATATCGCCAGCTTCCACCTGTTCGCTGAGCAGCACTTCGCCGGTGTCTAGGTCAGTGATATTGGCGACGCCGTCTTCGGATATTTCGAAAGTCTTGTCGTGCGAGCCGTACTCTTCCGCCTGTTGTGCCATCAGGCCAACGTTGGGGACAGTGCCCATCGTGGTTGGGTCGAAAGCGCCATGCCATTTACAGAAGTTAATGATTTCTTGATAAATGCGCGCGAAGGTTGATTCCGGCATAACGGCCTTCACGTCGCGGAGTCGACCATCGGCGCCGTACATCTTGCCGCCATTGCGGATCATAGCTGGCATGGAGGCATCGACGATGACATCGTTCGGGGAGTGAAAGTTAGTGATGCCCTTGGCCGAATCGACCATGGCCAGCTTGGGACGGTGTTCGTGACAGGCGTGCAGGTCCTGCTTGATCTCGTCCTGAAGGCTCTGCGGTAGGGTCGCGATCTTGTTGTACAGGTCGACCATGCCGTTATTCACGTTAACGCCCAGCTCTTCAAAGAGCTTGCCGTGTTTCTCGAAAGCATCCTTGTAGAAGATACGCACGCAATGACCGAACACGATGGGGTGCGAAACCTTCATCATGGTGGCTTTGACATGCAAGGAGAACATCACGCCGGTTTTGTGCGCGTCCTCGATTTCCTTTTCATAAAAGGCCACCAGTGCCTTCTTACTCAGGAACATGGAGTCGATCACTTCGCGGTCGAGCAAGGCGACCTCTGGCTTAAGCAACAGGGTCTTGCCGCTCTGGGTGATCAGTTCCATTTTCACTCGGCGGGCGCGGTCCAGCGTCATGGACTTTTCGCCATGATAGAAGTCACCCGAATGCATGTGCGAGACATGAGAGCGTGAAGCTTGGCTCCATTCAGCCATGCTGTGCGGGTGCTTACGGGCGTAGTTTTTCACAGCCGCCGGGGCGCGACGATCCGAGTTACCTTCGCGCAGTACAGGATTCACCGAACTACCGATGCACTTGTTATAGCGTGCGCGAATGTCACGCTCTTCATCGGTCTGCGGTGTTTCAGGGAAGTCGGGGATAGGGTAGCCCTTGTCCTGCAGTTCCTTGATGGCGGCTTTGAGCTGCGACACCGAGGCACTGATGTTAGGTAGCTTAATGATGTTGGCTTCCGGGGTTTGTGTGAGCTTGCCTAAGGCGTCGAGCGTATCGGGTACGCGTTGCGACTCGGACAGTTTCTCCGGAAATTGGCTTAGGATGCGGGTCGCCAGCGAGATGTCGCTGGTGACCACATTAATGCCCGCTGATGCGGCGAAAGCCTGCACGATGGGTAGAAGCGATGCCGTGGCTAAGCGCGGTGCTTCATCGGTCAGGGTATAAATAATCGTGGGTTGTTGCGTGCTCATCTCGTCATCCCGAGGTTGAGGAGGGGAAAGAGTGTCATTACCTGATACCGTAACATCAACTGACATTTACCTTGATGAAATTCAATCTAAAGTCCGATGAGAAGTGGGTGGCCGGCGATAACCCGCTCATGGTTGCAGTGATTTTCGTTTGATGCCCACGCTCGCCATGATGCGTGTCGATATCTCTTCGATGGAGGCATGGGTTGTTTTGATGAATTGCACCCCTTCGCGATTGAAGATGGCTTCGGCCGCCCGTACTTCTTTCTGGCACTGGCTTAGCGACGAATAGGGTGAGTTTGCCCGCCGTTCGTTACGGATGGCGCTTAGGCGTTCGGGATCAATGGTTAGGCCGAACAGTTTGCTTTTGTATTCGCGCAGCGAGGCCGGCAGGCGCAAGTCGTCAAAGTCATCTTCGGTCAGTGGGTAGTTGGCCACATGCACGCCAAACTGCAGTGCCATGTACAGCGAGGTCGGCGTTTTGCCCGAGCGCGACACGCCGACGAGAATAATGTCCGCCTTGTCGTAATGCTTGGTGCGAGCGCCGTCATCGTTATCCAGGGCGAAGTTCACGGCATCGATACGGTCGTTGTAGTGCGGGTTATTGGTGATCGAGTGGGATTTGCCGACGGTGTTGTTGGCCTGTGAGCACAACTCGGCCTGCAGTTTATCCACGAAGGTATCGAAGACATCCATCATGTAGCCGTTGGCTTCAGCGATCACCGCGCGTATTGATTTGTCGACAATGGTGTCGATGATGATCGGGCGCACGCCATCCGCTTCTGCCGCGCGATTGATCTCTTGCTGGGCGGTGATCGCCTTTTCCACCGTGTCGATGTAGGGCAGGGTGGTTTCCTCGAAACGGATCTCTTCGAACTGCGAGAGCAGGCTGTGCCCCAAGGTTTCGGCGGTGATGCCAGTGCCATCGGAAATGAAGAACACGGAACGTTTCATGCGGGGCCTTCAGGCGCTAGGCGCCAATTATTCATAATAGAAATGATACTAATTTTTTACGTGAATTAAGTGCTGTGTCTGAATGGGTCGAGACTGCGCAGAGGGGCGCACGCTATTTCTCATCGAAAACAGCAAGATACCTTCAGCGCACGGGCATTTGCAATGGGCTGGGCAAGGTATTCCACCTTGGTCGGGCAGATCGCTGGCAGCGAGGCAAAGCAACTGGCTATACAGTAGAATCCAACGAGGCTTGTAGGCGTGCGATCCACGTCAGCCTCATCCACCACCCCACTCCATACAGGGAGCAGCATCGTGGCAAATCTCGTCATCCCCTTTCAGAAGCTCGGCAAGCACGACGTTGAAATCGTCGGCGGCAAAAATGCCTCCCTTGGCGAAATGATTAGCAACCTCGCCAACGCCGGTGTATCGGTTCCCGGTGGCTTTGCAACCACGGCGCAGGCCTATCGTGACTTCCTTGAGCAAAGCGGCCTGAACAAACGTATCCACGATGTGCTCGATGAACTCAATGTTGAAGATGTGCTGGCGCTGGCGGAAGCCGGTCGCAAGATTCGTCAGTGGGTTGTTGAAACGCCACTGATTCCGGCGCTGGAGCAGGCTGTTCGCGCCGAGTTTGACCTGCTCACCGGTGGCAATGAGCAAATGCCTTTGGCCGTTCGCTCCTCTGCCACAGCAGAAGACTTGCCCGATGCCTCGTTCGCTGGTCAGCAAGAAACCTTCTTGAACATTCGCGGCTATGACAATGTGCTGATTGCCATCAAAGAAGTGTTTGCGTCGCTGTTCAATGATCGCGCCATCGCTTACCGCGTACATCAGGGCTTCGAGCACAAGCTGGTCGCGTTGTCGGCTGGTATTCAGCGCATGGTGCGCTCGGAAATCGGCACGTCAGGCGTGTTGTTCACGCTGGATACCGAATCCGGCTTTCGCGATGTCGTGTTCATCACCTCGTCCTATGGCCTGGGCGAAATGGTGGTGCAGGGCGCCGTTAACCCGGATGAATTCTATGTGCATAAGGGCACGCTGAATGCGGGTCGTCCAGCCGTGTTGCGCCGCAACTTGGGCACCAAAGCACAGAAAATGATTTATGCCGATAGCGGTGCTGCCGGTCGTTCTACACAAATTGTGCCGGTGGATAAGCTCGAGCGCGCCAAGTTCTCGCTGACCGATGCGGAAATTGAAGAGTTGGCCCGTCAGGCCCTGATCATCGAGAAGCACTACGGTGCGCCGATGGACGTGGAGTGGGCGAAAGATGGCGACGACGGCAAGCTCTACATCGTGCAGGCTCGCCCTGAAACCGTGAAGAGCCGCCAGAACGCCGGCACCATGGAACGCTATCTGCTCAAGCAGAAGGGCAAAGTGGTCTGCGAAGGCCGCTCGATTGGTCAGCGCATCGGCTCCGGTGTGGTTCGCGTGGTGCGTTCGATCAAGGAAATGGAAAAAGTGCAGCCGGGCGATGTGCTCGTCTCGGACATGACCGACCCCGACTGGGAGCCGGTGATGAAACGCGCCAGCGCCATTATTACCAACCGTGGCGGCCGTACCTGTCACGCGGCCATTATTGCGCGTGAACTGGGCGTGCCGGCCATCGTTGGCTGCGGCAATGCCACCGATGTGCTGAAGGATGGCATGGAAGTCACGGCATCCTGCGCCGAAGGCGATACTGGCTTCATCTACGAGGGTCTGCTCGACTTCGAGATTCAGAAAAACACCATCGACGCCATGCCGAAGCTGCCGTTCAAGATCATGATGAACGTAGGCAACCCGGATCGCGCCTTTGATTTCGCCACGCTGCCGAACGAAGGCATTGGCTTGGCGCGTTTGGAGTTCATCATCAACCGCATGATTGGTGTGCACCCGAAGGCGTTGCTGAACTACGACACGCTGCCGCGCGACATCAAGCAATCGGTCGATCAGCGTTGCGCCGGTTATGCCTCGCCGGTGGATTTCTACGTTGAGAAACTCACCGAAGGTATCGCCACACTGGCGGCGGCGTTCTATCCGAAGAAAGTCATTGTGCGCATGTCCGACTTTAAGTCGAACGAATACGCCAACCTGGTCGGCGGCAAGCTCTATGAGCCGGAAGAAGAGAACCCGATGTTGGGTTTCCGTGGCGCCAGCCGCTATGTCTCGGATAATTTCCGCGATTGTTTCGATCTGGAAGTGCGTGCGCTGAAGAAGGTTCGCGATGTCATGGGCCTGACCAACGTCGAGATCATGATTCCGTTCGTGCGCACCACCGGTGAAGCCAAGCGCGTCATCGAGCTGCTGGCCGAGAAGGGCCTGAAGCGTGGCGAGAATGGCCTGCGCATCATCATGATGTGCGAGCTGCCGACCAACGCTTTGTTGGCGGAAGAGTTCCTTGAGCACTTCGACGGCTTCTCCATCGGCTCCAACGACCTCACGCAGCTGACGCTGGGTCTGGATCGTGACTCGGGCATCGTTTCCCACCTGTTCGACGAGCGTGATCCGGCGGTGAAGTTCCTGCTTTCGCGTGCCATTCAGGCTTGCCGTAAGGCCGGCAAGTACATCGGTATCTGCGGTCAGGGCCCATCAGACCACCCCGATCTGGCCAAATGGCTGATGGAAGAGGGCATTGATTCAGTCTCGTTGAACCCAGACTCCGTGTTGGAAACGTGGTTCTTCCTAGCGGCTAACCACGGTAAGTAAGCTGGGTTGATGCGTCGTGGAAAGGCGGGGAAACCCGCCTTTCTGCTATCTGAACTGAAGTGAAGTGAAGTGATTTTGTTTGAGGCAAAGGCAATATGGCGTTTCATGCCCTTGAAAAACTCATGTTTTTAGAAAATGGCTATCGTCGAGAGTTCATCGTCGATGGCATTCCGCTGTTACTCATACAAGAGGATGGTCAGCGCTATCTGATTCGCAATCAATGCCCGCATCGCGGGGCGGCGCTAACCGAGGGAGCGATCACCGCTGGCGCCATTCGTTGCCCGAATCATGGCTGGTCGTTTAATTTGTCGGATGGCCAATGCCGTCTGCCCGCGCCAGGCCCCTGCTTAACGCGATATAGCCTGGTGTATGAAGGCAATCAGATTGGTGTGGTGCTTTAATTCGCCGCGAGTGAGCCACCATAAAGACGTGTATAGCGTCCGGTAACGCGCTCTACGTAGTCTTGCGTTTCCGTAAACGGTGGAATGCCACCGTACTTATCAACGTTGCCTTCACCTGCGTTATACGCGGCTAGTGCCAGCGACAAGTCCCCGTATCGCTTCAGCAGATAACGCAGATGCTTGGCTCCGGCATTGATATTTTGCGCGGGGTCCCAGGCATCGGTAACGCGGTAGCGCTTGGCGGTAGCCGGCATGAGTTGCATTAAGCCTTGCGCGCCGGGGCCCGAGCGCGCCTTGGGGTCAAAGCCGGATTCGGTATGTATCACGGCTTTAATCAGGCCAAAATCTACATCGTATTGTTGGGCCGCTAAGCGAATGCTGTCATCGAACGCATTACGATTTTTGCTGGCACTGGCCTTAACGGCCATTTCCGTTTTGCCCCAATTGCGGTAACTGTGCACATTGGTGTCTGGGTACCACGTCACTTTGACGAGTCGCCGGTATTGCTGGCGGTCTTGGCGCAAAGGCTTGCGTTGTTTATCGACTTGGTTGGTGAGCAGCACATTGCCATCGGCATCTTGAAAACGATAAAGCTCGCCTGCGCTTGCGCCGCTGGAGGCGAGCAAAACTAAAGATAAGCTGCTGGCAAACAAATAACGCTTCATGACACACACTCTTGAGTAAGCACAAATTGTCGCACTCGACCCGCGCAGGGTAAAGTTACCCTTTTAGTCATTCGCTTGGGAGAGCCGCCATGTCTTTTGTTACCTGTGATTTATGTGATGAGTTTCCAGAGGCTGTTCGTGTCTGCGAGCCGATGTTTGCCAACTACGGAGGCCTCAATGCCTTTGGCGGTGCCATTGTCACGGTCAAGTGCCACGAAGATAACTCCCGGGTTAAAGAGTTATTGGCCACACCCGGCGAAGGTCGAGTGTTGGTGGTGGATGGTGGCGGCTCTTTGCGCTGTGCCCTATTGGGGGACTTGATCGGGGCGAGCGCGGTTAAGCAGGGCTGGGCGGGTGTGATTGTGTATGGCTGCGTGCGGGATGTGGATGCGCTGGCCGAGCTCGATATTGGCATTCAAGCCATTGCTGCCATCCCGTTGAAGAGCGTGCGTAAGGGCGTGGGCGAAGTCGGCCTGCCCGTCACCTTCGCTGGCGTGACCTTTACGCCCGGGGAATACGTCTATGCCGACAACAACGGCATCATCGTATCGGCACAAAAACTGATCTAAGCGGCCTAGATTACATCCAGCCCGCTTGTTTAAGGGTTTTATGGAGCTTGAAGCAGGCTAGTGCCGTTAAAGCCAGTACCGTCGGGTAAGCATATTCAAATTGCAGCTCGGGCATGTGCTCAAAGTTCATGCCGTAAATGCTGGTGATCAGGGTGGGTAGTGCTAATAGGGCGGCCCATCCTGCCAATCGCTTCACCACTTCGTTTTGCTTCACGGTCACCAAGGACAAGTTGACCTGAATCGCGGCCGTGAGCAGCTCATTAAGGGCATCAATGGCCTCGTTGATGCGCGTGCAGTGATCGGCAATATCGCGGAAATAGGGCTGGATAGCGGGGTGAATAAAATCATCCTGGCCATGGCTCAGTTCTTGTGCGATGTCCTGCAGTGGTGCCGAGGCAAGGCGCAAGGTAATGAGCTCGCGCTTCAGCTCATACAAACGCTTGATGGTGCCGCGCTTGTACTGCGGTTGGAAAATATCTTGCTCCAGCTTATGCAAGGTTTGCTTAAAGTCATCGACGATGGGCGCGTAGTTATCCACGATAAAATCGAGAATGGCATAGAGCGGATAGCTGGGGCCGAAGCCTAGCTGGCGGGGTCTCGCCTCCACGCGCTGACGCATAGTGGCGTAGGTGTGTGACGGCCCATGACGAATGCTGATGAGGAAGCGATCACTAATAAACAGGTGGGTTTCGCCAAAAACGATGCAGCTGCCATTGCGCTCGGCAGTGTGCGTCACAATAAATCGCGTGTCGCCATAGGTTTCAATTTTTGGGCGCTGATGCGCGCATAGGGCATCTTCAACGGCCAGCTCATGCAGACCAAATTGCTCCTGCAGCGTATTGACCATAGCGGCATCGGGCTCATGCAAACCGATCCACAAAAAGGACTCCGGATGCGCCAGAAGAAAGGCCTTGGTGTCGGGCAGTTCGACTTTGGCGATGCGATGGCCGTCACGGTCATAAGCAATGGAATTAATGATAGCGCCAGACATACGGAGTTCCTGAGAGACAGCAGCAATGCCTTGAGCATGCCACGACTGGTCGCGGTCGGGTTGACGGCTGGTCAGAATTATTAGGCGGCAAAAGAAATTGCCCAAAATCGACAAGCCCTTAGCCCGTTCGTCTTGGCAACCCTCAGGATGTACCGACGTTGTTAAGCCAGTGTCTAGTGAAATGGGCTCTCTAGGCCATGTATCTATTTCCAGCCCTGTTGCCAGTTCTCAATATTTTTTAGATCTTGCCATTGAATCGGCATTGAGCGCTTTGTCAGAACGGCCTCGATCAAGCATAGGGTCACAACGCCTTCTTCATCGAACTCGACCTCAGTGACCATGAAATGCTTCTCTCTTGCTTGCGGCTTCTGTGCAGTCCACTTGCTGTGAAGCAGTTTTCTGGGATTAATTTTGTTCATAACGCCTCTGATGACTGAACTCAGTATTAGTCGCTTGATGCCGCAAATACATCGAGATCACTGCGCGGCGAGTCGGAGCATGATCAGACCAGCGATACCGATGTGTGCCAGTGTGATGAGTACCGATAGCATATGCAGTACCTGGAAGCGCCGGTTCTGTCCTGAATCGGCAGCGTTGTTGATGGCGGGCATCAGGATCTGACGCGTGGGGAAGGTGGTTAGCGCGATCAGGGCCAAGGCCAGCGTGCTCGGGGCATCCAGCGTCCAAGTCAGTAAGGCAGCGAGCGTGGCGACGAGGATGACGAAAGCGTAGAAGGGCGGAAATGCGGCGCGAATCAGCAGGCGCGCCTCCACCGGTGGCAGGGCTTTAAGGGCGAAGGCCGCAAAGCCGCCGGCGAAGAGCAGCATGCCGCCGAAGAGCAGGGCGGTTGCTAGCAGGGCGGCGATAAGCAGGGTGTGGTTTAGCATGACGGACTCCCGAAAAATTCACATCAAACTACCGTATCGGGTAATGCCGCACACCTGTTCAAACTTAGGGCTGTCTAACCTCAATAATCTAAGTCATTAGCGACAGTGTTAAACTGGCATTCTTGCTCCATTTTGTTGAACTCAAATTTATGTCCTCATTTTTCAAGCCATTCTTCGTACTTTCATTCATTTCGTTAGCAATGGTGCTGGCAAGCTGCGGAGACTCAAGCTCGACTAAAAACGAGTCTCAAACTCCTGCCGGCACTACTGTCCAGTTTGATAACCGCTGCGACTTAGCTCCTTTTCCCAGTGCGGAGTGGTCTCGTTGTGAGTTGGAGAACAGCGCGAAAATGTTGGAAGCTCCGCTAGAGCAACTGAGCCAGCCTGCGTTTTTGCAACGCGCAGCCGTGCAATCCGGCACCAATCTGCAAAGCTATTTCGAGCGCATCCTTAATGATCCCAGCTGGCTTTTGCTTGGACTCAACGGTCTGGATGACCCAATCCAACAACTCGTTAGCCAGCCGACAAGCTTGTTGTCTTTGAATGGGAACACGCCGCTCACCTCAGTGACCTCGACTTACGCGGGACCTGCTGTGAGTGACCCTTTTCGCTTTCCAGATTCACCAGGTACAGATGGCCAACTGTTTTATCAAACTGAAGCCGTTGTTACGCCGGTCGTATTTTTCGACCGCGACTGTGCTCGCCTCACCGGCAATATCTGGCGCCCTCGAAATGCACAAGGCAAACTGCCAGGAATTGTTATCAATAATGGCTCTGTTCAGGCGCATGAACCTGCCTACTGGTGGGCCGCTCAAGCACTCGTCCGCGCTGGCTATCAAGTGATGACCTATGATCCTCGAGGACAAGGCCGGTCTGACTTCTTGACCCCAGCTGGTGGTACGGGCACCAATATCAACCCCAGCGTTTTTTGGTTGGGCCTGGTGGATGCCATCGATTTCTTTAGGTCTTCACCCTCCCGAGTAGCTCCCAATAATCAACGATGCTCTCTTGCTTACCGTACTGAGACCACGGCCTTCAATCCCGAGTATGCCGCGTTAGATTTGGAGCGCTTGGGTCTGGCTGGGCATTCGCTGGGCGCCATTGGGGTGTCAGTGGTTCAAGGCTATGGCGCTACCGGTGCAGATCCTTGGCCGGGTCAATTGGATAACGCTAACCCTGTTGATGTGATTGTGGCCTGGGATGGCTTGCTGCGCCCTCAGGGTGGTTTGATTGGCGGTGCTTTTCAAGGCGGTGGTGTGGGCTCCATACTAAACACGATTGGCGTCACTGATCCTCTATTTCGTTTAGCGATTGAGCGAGGCCTGCCCAACTTCGGGATTCGTGTTCCCGCCATGAGCCAGGGTTCGGATTACGGCGTGATTGTCTCCCCATTCTTGACACCTCCAGACCCTGAACAGCGTCTCAAGCTGGGTTTTGACGCCTGGTCTGCTGCCGGTATGCCTGTATATGACCTAACACTGCGCGGTTCGACTCACTTCGATTGGAGTTTGATCCTTGGTTTGCCGGCAACATCCTGGTGCGCGAAAGTCGTTAATGATCATTGCGAGGGTGGTTGGGGCATGCCGACTGCTCGTTACTACACAGTTGCTTGGTTTGATCGCTGGCTGAAAAAGCCAACTGAACTTGGCTTCTCATCGGCGGATGAAAAGCTCACTGCGCTAGACGGCGAGTTTGGTCGTGACCGAATGAGTTTTCGCTATCGGTCAGCATTTTCTTTTAAGCGCCGATCGGGAGAAAAGGCAGCCTGCAACGACATCAGAGCAGCTTGCTTGGTCTCAAAAAATTAAGGGGGTTAGGCTTTATCAATAAGCCTAATCCTTCTCAGGCCATGCCTGAAATTTTCCACCAGCCCGGCATCATCCGAATCGCTTCGGACCGGGCATAGCGGTCATCGAGCAGCATCAGTACACCAGTATCCGTCTCGGTACGAATGACGCGGCCGGCCGCTTGGACGACCTTCTGCAGGCCCGGATAGAAATAGGCGTAGTCATAGCCCCGACCGAAGCGCAACTGCATGCGGCGCATGATCTCTTCATTGACGGGTGTTTTTGCAGGCAAGCCCAGTGTGGGATTGAACTCCAAAGCTACGTGCTACTCAAATACGGGGAGACGTCGCACAAGCATCTTGTACCCGCCTTACCGGAACTTTTGGCTGTGCCTGAGCAACACAACTAAGTCTGCTCGATGTACTTCATGCATGACCAGTTGATTGGTGGTCGCTGCGTGCGTCTCTTCAATGTGCTGGATGACTTCAATCGAGAAGGTCTGTGTACAGATGAGGACTTTTCGTCGCAGGCAAAGCGTGTGATCTGTAAGTTGAATCAGGTCTTCGAATGGCGAGGTACGGCTATGACAGAATTTCTGTGACAACGGGTCGGGGCTGATCAGCGTCAAACTGATGGCTTGGGCGGCCGAGCGAGGCATTGAGATCGCGCATATCCAACCAGGAAATCCGCAGCAGAATGCCTATGTCGAGCGTTATAACCGGACCGTTCGTTATGAATGGCTAGGCCAATATCTGTTCGGCAGCTTGGCAGAAATGCAGGTTCATGGCACACGATGGCTGTGGACATATAACAACGAGCGCCCGAATATGGGCTTGGGTGGCATCACCCCGAAACAGAAGTTGGCCATGTTGGCCTAGGTTCTACTTCTGGCCCCCGTTAAAAATGGGGGGATTACCCCCCCCTTGGCTGTAGAACGGCTCAAGGACAGGGCGGAGCGAACTTTAATACTCTCCTAGCGCTTCGCTCTGGCTGCTGCTGTTCTAGTATGAGGCGAAGGGACGGGGGCCTATGCCCCGGGTAAGTGTCGAGCCCCCATGTCTGGCATTACGGCTTCGAAAAACTTGATGCGAGTCAGCTACGCACCCTTCTAACCCAAAAATATGAGAAGATGTAGCAATATATCAAATTAGGGGATCTTCTATGTTGCTTCGTTTCGGGGTCCAGAACCATGGTTCATTAGCCTCTTATCAAGAATTGAAGATGACGGCAACCGCGCTCAAAGACGTCGAGGATGGTGTCTTCCATGTTGGCGCGGACGGCGCTGATAGCAAGGTCTTGCGTGTCCTTCCAGTGGCGGGGATCTACGGGGCTAATGCGTCGGGCAAGTCCACGCTATTGAGCGGCTTTGAGTTCTTCTGTAATGGAATTGTTGAATCTCACACTGGAATAGCATCAGGTATCGGTACGCCTTTCGTTCCGTTTAAATTGGATGAAGAGTCTCGAAAGAAGACATCTCAATACGATGCAGATATCGTGCTTGATAACGTCCGGTACCACTATGGGTATACGTTAGATGGAAAGAAAATCGTTAACGAATGGCTATATTCATTTGACTTGAAAGCTACTCGGCAGGTCCGCACGGTCCTTTTCATGCGTGAGACAAGCGATGAGCTAGCAGTTGAGCTCCAGTTTGGAAAAAGTTTAAAGGGCGAAAATAAGCAAATATCTAAACTTGTCCGGCCAAATAGCTTATTTCTCTCAGCAGCTGCTCAGAATGCTCACCCGCAGTTGACTCCAATTTTCGAATTCTTCTATAAAAGAGTTGTTCAGAGGCTATATAGCGGAATTGAGGAAAACAAAATACCCGAACAGCTTTCTACGTATTTTGGGTCAGATAGTGCGCGTCGCACGGCTGCTGTGCAGTTCTTGCGAGCGGCTGACGTTGGTATTTCTGGGATGGATTTTTCAAAGACTCCGATCGGCGAAAAGGAGTCTCTTTTAATGCAGGATTTTGAGCAGGTTCTTAGGAAGCACTTGCCGTCGAATGAGTCTTTCCCTTTGATAGAAAAGAAAGAGCGCGCCAAGGTTAGTCTTCTGCACCTTGGTGCAGAAGGTAAGACTTATCCGCTTCCTTTGAAGAGAGAAAGTACTGGCACGTTAGCGCTTTTGCAGTTACTGGGTCCAGCATTCGCGCGCTTGCACGATGGCGGCGTTTTGGTAGTTGATGAGTTGAATAGTGCTCTGCATCCATTAGTGTCACGAGAGCTAATTAGGCTTTTTTCGTCACCAACGACCAACCCCAGCAGGGCGCAGCTCATATTTACGACACATGACACGAATCTGCTCAGTGGTGGATTGCTTCGTCGGGATCAAATCTGGTTCACGGAGAAGGATCCGATTGGCGCCACTCATGTATATGCGCTGAGTGACATAAAGGTGCGGGCGAATGACAATCTGGAGCGTGGCTATCTCATGGGAAGATTTGGCGCGATCCCGTTTGTTGGCTGCGGCTTGACTGATTTCGCCGATCTATTTCAGAAGGAAATACAGGGTGGCGAGAAATGAAAAAGCTGCCACCTGTCCCTTCAATTAAGAGAAGGTCTGATTTTTTATCGCCTAAGGTCGAGATAGTAGTTGCATGCGAGGGGAAAAATACCGAGCGTCGATATCTTGAAGAATGTAAGAAAGAATATGGCGCAGGAATGGTTAGAATGCGGTTCTTGCCGATTACTGGCGTGCCTATGACTGTCGTACAAGCTGCAATTGAAGAGCGCGAAGCTTTACTTAACGCGCGGCGGCGCTCGAAAGATAGTTTCGACGTATTCCGAGTTTGGGCGGTTTTTGACCGGGATGATCATCCTAATGTTCCCGATGCTCTCGCGCTCGCTAAGGAAAATAAGATTGACATAGCTTTCTCAAACCCTTGTTTTGAAATTTGGCCTTTACTGCACTTGATCGACTATGGTGCCCAAGATGGTCGTCACGCGGTTCAGGAAAGACTAAAGATTGAGATGCCTGCGTATGATCATGAAAGTGGGGCAACTATCGATTTTAAGTTAATCAAGGATCGATTTTCGATCGCGTATGAGCGTGCGAAGACTCACAACTTAAATCGAGATGCCGAGGGTGCTCCTCTCGGCTGCCCGAGTACTACTGTCGGTGAGTTAGTCAGGAAAATTGCTGAAAACGGAAAGGGCTCGCTCTCTCGCAGGGTCTATTGATTTTTAGGTCATTGATACGGAGCCATTTCCCTAGACACCTCCTTGCCTCACACTTTGTGAGTAATGGAGGTAATCCTCAACGCTGCGCGTCAGGTCATCGATAAGAAGATGCAGCGGTGCGAGAAGTTCACTTCGCCAGCGGCAGTCAAAGACTACCTCAGGCTCAAGTTGGCTGGCTTACACTTCGGCTGCTAATGCTGCGAGGTCATCAGCGCAGTGGATCTGGGAAATAGCCATCAGTGTGTCTGTCGCCTAACGTTTGAACTAAGCGGCCCACCGCAGACAGACGCGGAAGGCCGAGAATGAAATGTTGTATTGACCCACTAATAAGCTGTCGCCGGCAGAGTTCGAGCGGCAGTATTTAATGAGGCAGGAGACTGTCTAGGAAAGTGGGTCCGTATCACTGTAAGCGCCGCGATTTACCCTAACTTCCTGAAGCTTGATGGTTTTTAAAAACGTGCTTGTGGGAAAGTACTTTGCGTAATCAAACTGACCCGTGAGGATTTCAGCCTCGATCTTTTTGAGTGTTTGAGTCAGCAATTTCCGATTCATCGCCGTGTCAGGAAGCGCTGTGATTTCACGGCACCGCTTACCCAAATAGCGGAAATCAAAGTAAAGCTTTCCGCTAGGTTGTGCTCGGATGTTACCCATGGCAAATACCTCCCGATGCAAGAGGGATTCGGATGGGGGTTGGTAAGTTCAGTTCTGCTTGGATGTTTTCCCAGAAGAAAAGTAGTTTTCGGCCATTAAATGGACGTGTGTAGTGCACACCTTCAAGCAGTTTGTTATCTACAAGATGGCGCAAAATATAGCGCTGTGAGTAGCGGATTTTGGCTGCCAGCTCTTCAGTGGTCAGCAGTGTTGGCTCTTGCATAGTCATGCCCCATAGTGGATGATTTGAAGTAGAAAAATTGTGGTTTGATTCACAAAATTCGACTTCAAATTAAATCTAGCATGAAAAGATTTAAGTTTGCAAGAAGTAATTCTATTCTGTTTAGAATTTATTGAGCCTAGATATGATTCGATGCCACCTAAGCCGTCTTATGGGCGAGCGACGTATGAACATTGCTGATGTGATGCGCGAAACTGGCATCAAGAGAACAATGTTGACCCTGATGTATAACGATGAAGTACAAAGATTAGATGTTGAGGCGCTGGATAAGCTCTGCCGGCTGTTTAGCTGTAATGTTCAGGATATTTTAGAGTTTGATTCTTCGAGTCCACACATAAAGCCATTGTAATCAGTAGCTTATTTGTTTTTTGGTCCGGATCATTCCGTGATTTAAGGAGTAGGGGTCGTAATTGCTTTGACCCTTACTTTTTTGAAATTGAAGTTGGTCAATATAAGGTCCGGAAATGGTCCGGATGGCGTTCAGCTGCTGACCCCAAAAAGAAAAACCATCCCCCATAAACAACAAAACCCCCAAGCCGTGCGGCTTGGAGGTTCTCAGGATATGGTGGGCGATACTGGGATCGAACCAGTGACCCCTACCGTGTGAAGGTAGTGCTCTCCCCCTGAGCTAATCGCCCTGAGGGGGCCTATGGTACTTATTTTCACGAGTCAAACAAGTCTGTATTAGTCTGAAATTAGGCTTGACTGGGCTCGGCTGGCGGTATGTTTGCTAGGGTCTCTTGTGTGACGGCATGGAGTAGCGCTGCGCGCGTCTCGGTGCTGGCCATAGCACGAGCGATGACCTGTGCACCGATGGCTTGACTCAGCATGGTCCAGGCCTGTTGGTCGTTACCCAATAGCTCAGCAAATGCTGAATGCACTTGCAGCAGATGCGCTTCGAAGTTTTCTCGCGTGGCTAATTCCGCACGTGCGATTTCGGCGCCCAGCGCGGGTATCGAGCAACCTTGAGCTGGGTTTTCAGCATGTTGCAGGCTGAGGTAGCGAGTCAGGGCCTTGCGCATGCGCTCCGGCGACTGGCCGTCAAAGGTATTGAGCATGGCGGTCATGTCGTGGCTGACGATGGCATTTAGCAGCTCTGCTTTGGAGCGAAACTGGGTGTAAAAAGCGCCCGAGGTCAGGTTAGCCGCCGCCGCCAGTGCATCCAGTCCGGTACCCGCAAAGCCTGCTTGCTTAGCAAGAGCGCCACCGGCCTGAATCAGGCGCTCTCGGCTCGCTAGGCGTGTAGCGGGGTGATTGTCGGGCTGTTTCTTCATCTTTACTCCGTTCAGATTGCTTGACACCGCTCTTGGCGTGTCATAGCGTTCGTTATCATAACGATCGTTATTTTTAACAGATTACCTCGGATGGCCCCTAATGAGAACTGAAAAAACCGCCTGCATTCTGTGTTCGCGCAATTGCGGCCTGACCGTGGAGATCGAGGACGGCAAATTTGGACGCATTCGCGGCGATGACGATCACCCGGTATCCAAGGGCTATATCTGCCAGAAGGCGGCGCGGCTGACGCATTATCAGCAGCACGATGATCGCCTGCAGTTCCCCTTGCAGCGCCAGCCCGATGGCAGCTTCCAGCGCGTGAGCTGGGATGTGGCGCTGGATGACATCGCGGCGCGCTTGCTGGCGATTCGCGATCAGCACGGCGGCCATGCCTTTGCCTCGGTGGGTGGTGGCGGGCAGGGCAATCATCTCGCCGGTGCCTACAGCGGGCAGCTCCGTGCCGCCATGAAAAGTCGCTACATCTATAGCGCGCTGGCGCAGGAAAAGACCGGCGATTTCTGGCTCAACGGCCGCTTCTTCGGCAGCCAGACTTGCCACACCACGGAAGATGTGGAGCATGCCGACTATGTGCTGTTCATCGGCACCAATCCGTTCCAGGCGCATGGCATTCCCAATGCCCGCGATACGCTGCGCGAGCTTCGCAAGGACCCGGCGCGGACGATGGTGGTGATTGATCCGCGTCGCTCGGAAACCGCGAAGGTGGCGGATATTCATTTGCAGCTGAGGCCGGGCACGGATGCGTTTCTGATGAGCGCCATGCTGGCCATCATCGTGCGCGAAGACCTGCATGATCGCGATTTCCTGGCGCAGCATTGCGACGGCTTTGAGGCTGTGGAGCAGATGCTGGTGACGATTCCGGTGGCCGAGTATGCCCAGCGCTGTGATGTGCCACTGGCCGACATCGAGCGTGTGGCGCGTGGTTTTGCCACGGCAGAGAGCGCCTGTGTGCGCATCGATCTGGGCTTGCAGCACACGCTGCACACGACCTTGAATGGCTATCTGGAGAAATTGCTGTACTTGATCACCGGCAATTTCGGCAAGCGCGGCGGCAATAATCTGCACACCTTCCTCATGCCGATCCTGGGCGATACCGATGAGCGCAAGGGTAAGTTCACGCGTACACGGCATCACAAGATGTTCCCGATTTCAGGCCTGTTTCCGCCGAATATTTTGCCGGACGAAATTCTGCAGCCTGGCGAGGATCGCATTCGCGCGGTGTTTGTGGACAGTGCTAATCCGATCGTGAGCTATCCCGACACGGCCGCCTATGAGCGCGCTTTCGCGCAGCTGGAATTGCTGGTGGTGGTGGATGTGGCCATGACCGAGACGGCGCGGCTGGCGCACTATGTGTTGCCGGCGGCGTCGCAGTTCGAGAAGTGGGAGGCCACTGGCTTCAATCTGGAGTTTCCGGAGAACGCGTTTCACCTGCGGCATCCACTGTTTGCGTCGCTGGGCGAGGCGCTGCCGGAGCCGGAGATTTATACGCGTCTGCTGGAGAAAATGGGCGCGAATCCCCGCCAGTTTCCCGTGCTGTCACGCATTGCCCGCCATGAGCCGGCGTTCAGCGGGCACTGGGGCTACATGATGGCGCTGGCGGCGGCACTGTCTCGCAAGCGGGGCTGGATGGCGTTTGCGCCATCGATTCTGTATCGCACGCTGGGTCCGACATTGGTCGCTGACGGGGTGCCGGGGGATGCTGCAGCGGCGGCCTTGCTGCTGCCACTGGCCATCCAGTATGCGCAAAAGCATGAGCGCGCGATGCGCCGCGCTGGTTACACCGGGCTCGCGAAACTGCTCGGGCCAGTGCTGTTCAGGGCCATTCTGAAGCAGCGCGAAGGCGTGGTGTTGAGCCGTCACGAGTACAGCGAGGTGTGGTCGTTGCTGAAGCACGCCGATCGGCGCATCCGCTTGGAGATCCCGGAAATGCTGGCGGAGTGGCAGGCACTGGCGAGCGAAGCCACACCCGGCAGCGAATACCCATTTGTGCTGATGGCTGGCGAGCGGCGCAGTTACAACGCCAACCAGATTTACCGCGATCCGGCCTGGCGCAAGATCGATCCGCACGGTGCCATGCGCATGCATCCGGAGGATGCCGCTGAGCTGTCACTTGCCGAGGGCGCGGCGGCGGTTTGCGAGTCCGACACCGGGCGCATTGCCGTGGTTATTGAGCATGATGATGCGGTACGCCGTGGAACCGTGACCTTGCCGCACGGCTACGGCATGCGCTATCGCGGCAGTGCGCCGATTGGCCCCGAGCTGAACCGGCTGACGCGCAGCGATCATTGTGATCCCCTCACGCGCACGCCGTATCACAAGCATGTGCCGGTGCGTGTACTGGCGGCTGGTTGATCACGGACGCTCAAAGCGCGTCCGGGTGCTCTAGCAAAATAGCAGCACCCAGGCCGCCGCCGGCACAGGTCGAGATCACGGCGTAGCGCTTGCCGCTTGCTTGTAAGCGCTGGCCGGCAGTCATGAACAGGCGCCCGCCGGTGGCCGCAAACGGATTGCCCAATGACAGCGAACCCCCCCAGGGATTCAGTTGCTCCATAGGGATTTCGCCGACCGGGCAATCGCGCCCGAGCCGGCCATGAACAAAGCTGGCGTCGGCCATGCAGGCGCGGTTGATCAGCACCTGCGCGGCAAAGGCCTCGTGGATTTCCCAGACATCAATGTCTTCAAAGTTCAGTCCGTTGCGTGCCAGCAGGCGCGGGATGGACATGGCCGGCCCTAGCAACATCTCTTCTTCCAGGCTGTCGACGCCGGTGAGCAGGTAGTCGCGCACCACGGCCAGCGGCTTCAAGCCTTGCGCGCGGGCATGGCCGAGGCTGCCCAGCAGCAGGGCCGCAGCACCGTCGGTGAAACGCGAGGCATTACCAGCAGTGATGATGCCGTGCTGGCGGTCAAACACCGGTGGCAGCAAAGCCAGCTTGGCTTCGCTGGCATCGGCACGAGGTGTGTTGTCGCTGCTGGCGACCTGTTGGGCATCAATCGTGACCGGCACGATTTGGGCGTCGTAATGGCCGCTTTTCGTGGCGGCAATCGCACCGGCATGGCTGCGCGCGGTATAGCGGTCGCACTCGGCGCGCTCGAGGCCGAATTTTCGCACCATGGCCTCGCAGGCGACACCCATGGTCATGCCGGTGGTGTAGTCGCTGCCGGTCGGAATATCGAGTCTGAGGTCGCTAGGCCGCAGGCCGCCCAGCACTTTCAGGCGAGCACCGGTATCTTTTCGCTGACGCAGCTTCATCAGGCTGCGGCGAATATTCTGTGATAGTCGCACGGGCACATCCGAGAAATTCTCGGTGCCGGCAGCGATGCCCAGATCAAGCCGGCCCAGCGCAATCTGATCGCACAGATTCATCACGCCAACATTTGGCGAGATGCCGGCCATAGCCACGGTATAGGCCGGGATGCGGCTGGGCATGCCGGCCGCGAGCATGGCTTCGCGGGCAACATTGGTGGTTTCCACTTCATGCAGCACAGTGCCCATGATGACCAGTTCGATGGTCTCGGGATCAACGCCGGTGCGATCGAGCAGGCCGCGCAGGGCATGTGCGCCGAGTTCGTAGCTCATCAGCTCGGCATAGAGGCCGGCGCTATCGAGAAAGGGCGTGCGTGCACCGGCGAGGATGGCCGGGAGGCGATGTTCGGGCACGGCAGTCAGTGTCGTTTTCATGGCGCTCACCGTGCCGCCGGCAGAAAGCTGCCGACCTGATACAGATTGCCGGTGACATCGGTCAGGCGCAGGGCATGGCGACCCTCGGCATCCGCCGTGGCGGCGACCTGGATCATCAGTGCCGGGCTTGGCAGCGGCAGCGGTTTAATGAAGCGAACCTCGATGTCGGCAATGGTTTGGCCGCTGTTTTGAATGGCCTCGAAGACCTGAGCGAAAGCCCCATAGCCATGCATGATGCAGCCGCCAAAACGCGAGCGACGTGCCATCACGGGCAGCGTATGGATGGGGTTGAAGTCGCCGGTGAGCAAAAAGAACTTAACGCCTTCGTCAGCGCCGGCCTGCCAATGCCCGACGGTTTCAAAGTCAGGCTCGGTGCGTTCTGCGTCAACACTGGCAGGGCGCTTGCGCAGCACTACGGCCGCATAGGCGTCAATTTCCAGGGCGTTTGGCTGGCTGGCGGTACCGATTTCGACATGGCTGTGTACGCGCGCCCGAAAGCCATCATCACTGGCATCGACAAGACGGCCGCGCAGCGTCAACTCCTCACCTTGCGGCAAGGCCTGGTTGATGCGCAGGCGCACGCCCTGGTTAAGCACGCTGAGCATGGGGTAGGGCGATTGCGCCGTGAGTCGCGCAATCAGGCCAAGGCCGAGCTGGCTGCTGGCGAGGTGTGGCGGAATGCTGGTCGGATAGCGCGTGGCATCGGCGCGTGACCATTGGCTGTAAGCCTGCAGCAAGGCCGGTGTAGGCGCGGGTCGCTGCTGAGTCAGCCATTCGCCGCGCTGGCGATTGCCCAGTGGCAGATACGACATCACGGCGCCCTTAAGCATGGCAGTGATGTTTGGCAGCTGTTGGCGCAGCAATGTCGTGGGAATGCGCGTGGTGGTACTCGTGGTCATGACCGGGCTCCAGACAGATTAGTGGCGTGATGGCATCTTGCCGCCTCTGCGTCGTGACCGGAAAGCGTGAATGACGACATCTGGCATGTAGAAAGTGACAGAGCCCTGCGCTATGGTGCGATGCTGTTTTGCCCTGCGGAATCGTTGCTTTTGGAGCCATACCTGTGAAGTACCCCGCTACCTATGTTCGCCTGCTGGCGCGCGCCCTGCGCCTGGATCTTGCCGGGCAGGAGCGCTTGCTCGCCGGCACGGCGCTGACACCCGCGGACTTGGGTGTACTTGATTACATGATTAGCCAGTCTGAGCAGGTGCGCATTCTACGGAATGCCATTGCGCTGTCTGGCCGCGCCGACTTTGCGCTGGACATGGCATCGCGCATGCCGGTTGCGGCGCATGGCCCGCTGGGTGCCTTGTTGTCGGCATCGGAAACCTTGCTGGATGCCTGGGCCGCACTGGAGCGCTATCACGCCCTGCGCATTCCCGGAGTTCAGATCAGCCGCGCCTTTAGCGGCGAAGATATGGCCATTCGTCTGGAGCTGCAGCTGCCCATGGATGAGGTCGGGCTGTTTTGCCTGGAGGCCATGGCGGTGACGGTGCAGCGGGGCATCGAGCTGGTGATCGGTCGTCGTTTGCGTGAGGCGGTGATCCGCTTCAGCTACCCGGCACCGGCGCATGCCGAGGCATATGCCGGTTATTTTAATAGCCCCTACAGCTTCGCCGCCGAAGACACTGTGATTTTGGTACCTATGCAGCTATTAGCGCAGCCCAACCCCTTTCACGACCGCGCTATCTATGAACAAGCTTTGCGTCAGTGTGAGCAGCTTGAACAAAGCCAACGCGAGGAGGGCGGCTGGAGCCTGCGCATCACGCGGCTTTTGCAGCAGCATCCGGGGCAGCTCTGGAGTCTGGACAGTATGGCCGATCATCACGGCCTGTCGGCGCGTACGCTGATGCGCTATCTGAAGGCTGAGGGCAGCCATTATCAGGCCTTGTTGGATGCCGAGCTGTCACGCCAGGCGGCTGCGCATTTGATGTCGCCACGGCATACCGTGGAGTCGGTCGCGCTAGCGCTGGGCTATCAGGATGTGACGGCATTCCGGCGTGCGTTTCACCGCTGGTTCGGCATGCCGCCGTCTGCCTGGTTGCAACAACACGAGCGTTGAGCCGGCTCGGTCGCCCTGTGCCGCTGAGACTCAGCCCGGTGGTGTCGGGTTGATCACGCTCTCACCGTAAGGGGTGGTCGGAAATTTACCATCGAGCATGAGTTGGAGCTGATCAAAGCCGGCGCGGATGACCGGGTGGCCGTAGTCGCCCTCAAAGCCGTGGCCGGTGAGGTTGAGCCCCAATTCATCATTCACATCCGGCGCATCACCGCCGGTCAGCAGAGCCAGCCCACCGGTGAGCGTGGTGCCACTGGTTTGGTCTGGGCCATCAAAAATGACATTGAAGAACTGCGTGGGAATACCGGCCGCGAGCAAGGCCGTGGCCATTTCACGGCCCTGGTTATAGGGCACTAGGCCATCGTTAAAACCGTGAATCACGGCAACGGCTTTCAGCCCGCCTGACTTCATGGTGAGGGCATTCAGGGCGGGTGAGCGGCGGACATATTCTTCAGTTTTATCTGCCGGTGTGCCTCCTGCATCACGCTCCATACCTTCGGCCGCAGCGGGCAGGGCGGCCTTACCCTCAATCCAGCTTTCGGTCAGGTTGCTCAAGCCTTCAACATCCACCCAATAGTCATACAGACTTTTACCCTCGGGTGATTGTTTGGCGGATTCGGTGATGGCATTGCCGCAGACATTGCCGCCAAGACTAACGCCCAGGGCGTAGACGGTTTTGACCGATGGAAAGCGTTTCAGGGCATTGCGCGTGGCAATGATGGTGTCTTCGGCGCCACGTAGCGAGGGGAAGCCAAAGTTGTCGCGATAGTTGGTGGAAACCACTGCAATATCCGGGCTGGCCGTGCGCTGCATGTGCACCAGCCAGGCATCTTCGACCGTGTGGCCATAACCATGGCAGAACACAACCAGTTTGGTTGGGTTTGAGTCTGGCACAAAGGCCATGGTGGCCATGACCGTTTCGCCATCCGTGCTGCGTGCAGTGGGCTGCAATTGAACGCCGCCGGGATTGTTGTCGCTGCCACCGGGGCAAGCGCTTAAACAACCGGCGAGGGCAGTGACGGCAAAGGCACGAAGCAACATGGCAGATTCCAGTTTGTTATTTTTATGTAACTGGAATCTACCACAGGTCTAACGGTGTGACTAAAGCGCTTAGCGTTGAATCCGCTCACCGAGGAAGTTCAGCAGGTCACTGATAGCGACATCCGTGGACTCTGCATCGCGGCGTCCCTTGTATTCCAAGGTGCCGGCATCCAGACCTTTCTCACCAACCACCAGGCGATGCGGAATGCCAATCAGCTCGGCGTCAGAGAACTTCACGCCGGGGCGCTCGTTGCGGTCGTCGAAGAAGACCTCAAAACCGGCGGCAGTGAGCTGCTCGTAGAGCTTGCTACTTTCGTCTTGAATGCGGATGGACTTGGCATAGTTCATCGCCACCAGCGCGATCTGGAAGGGCGCAATAGCGTCTGGCCAGATGATGCCGCGCTCGTCGTGATTTTGCTCGATAGCCGATGCCACCACGCGAGTCACGCCAATGCCGTAGCAGCCCATGGTCACCACCAGCGGCTTGCCGTCTTCGCCCAGCACTTTGCAATTCAATGCCTGCGAGTATTTCTGGCCGAGCTGGAAGATGTGGCCCACTTCGATGCCGCGTTTAATGACCAGCGTGCCCTGACCGCAGGGCGAAGCATCGCCTTCCACGACATTACGGATGTCCGCAACCAGAGCGGGCTCTGGCAGATCGCGACCAAAGTTGACGCCGCTGAGGTGTAAGCCGGCTTGGTTCGCGCCGCAGACGAAATCGCTCATGACGGCGACGCTGCGATCGGCAATCACAGTGACATCGGCAGACACGTTTACCGGGCCAATAAAGCCGGGCACGCAGCCCAGGGCGGCCACGATTTCAGCTTCGCTGGCGAGACGGAAATCTTTGAGACCGGCGAGCTTGCCGGCCTTGATCTCGTTCATGTCGTGATCGCCGCGCAGCAGCAGTAGGAAGAAGCGCTGACCCGGCTCTGTCTTGGGGTTGGCTTTCAGCGTGGCGGCATCGACAGGAACCGGCGCGACCACGGCGATAGCCTTGACGGTCTGCGTGACCGGCACGCCGAGCAGGGCAGCCACATCGGCGCAGGCGGTCTGCGTCGGTGTGGTGACTTGCGTCATGGCTTGCGTTGCCGCAGCGCGTGGCGTGCTCGGTGCTAGGGCTTCGGCCATTTCGATGTTGGCGGCAAAGTCGGAGGCATTGGAGAAGGCGATATCGTCTTCACCGCTGGAAGCCAGCACATGGAATTCATGTGAGCCATCGCCACCAATGGAACCGGTGTCGGCTTGCACGGGGCGGAAGTCGAGGCCGAGGCGGGTAAAAATGCGGCAGTAGGTGTCATACATGACATCGTAGGTCTGCTGCAGCGAGGCTTGGTCGGTGTGGAAGGAGTAGGCGTCCTTCATGATGAATTCGCGTGAGCGCATGACGCCGAAACGGGGGCGAATTTCATCGCGGAACTTAGTTTGTACTTGGTAGAAATTCACCGGCAATTGCTTGTAGCTCTGCAATTCCTGACGCGCCAAATCGGTAATCACTTCTTCGTGGGTGGGGCCAAGCACAAAAGCGCGGTCGTGACGATCCTTGAAGCGCAGCAGCTCTGGGCCGTATTGCACATAGCGGCCGGACTCTTCCCACAGCTCTGCCGGTTGCGTCACTGGCATCAGCACTTCCAGCGCCCCTGCGCGATCCATTTCTTCGCGAATAATGCGCTCGACCTTTTTCAATACGCGATTGCCCAGCGGCAGCCAGTTGTAGAGGCCGGTGGCGACCTTTCGAATCATGCCGGCGCGCAGCATGAGCTGATGCGAAATGACTTCGGCATCGGCAGGGGTTTCACGAAGAGTGGCAAGCAAAAAGCGACTGGCGCGCATGGTGGGTTCCAAATGAGCTGATATTGGCAAGGCACGCATTGTAAGGAGCGATCGTCATGCTGGCTATAAGTGACTGTGCGTAGTCGCTACACTGTTGCCGCGAGATGGGTTTAACCACGACTGAATTAGGCTTAAACAATGAAAATGACCGCGGTTGCAGTGAATGATTTTATTGATAGCACCATTCCTATGTACAAGCTCTCGGGTTATCGAGTGGAAACGGTCATTGAAGGTGAGATTCGTGTGCGCCTGCCCTACAGCGCTGACAGTCTTCGTGCAGGCGGCAGTATTTCGGGTCCGACCATGATGACGCTCGCTGATACCGCCATGTATGCCCTGATTTTGGCGAGTCTGGGCCCCATAGGTCTGGCTGTAACGCAAAACCTAAACATTAATTTTCTGCGTAAGCCGCGCAATGCCGATCTCATCGCCACCGCGCGCTTTTTGCGTCTGGGCAAGCGCTCGGCAGTGATTGATGTGTTAATTCATGCGGGCGATGACCCAGATCCTGTGGCACAGGCGACGGGCACTTACGCGATCCCCGCGGCTTAGCTACACTCTCTGCATTCGCGTCCCGAAGTTCAGGGACGCTATTGCCGGAGACTTATCCTTTGTTAAAGCCTCTCGCTCATCACCAGCTCTACCGCGCCACGTCGTTAAAAAACTTACCGTTTCGGCATACCCGCCGCCTCAAGCCCATGACCGACTTTTTGGGCCAGGAACGCGCGCGCGAATCGGTTGAGATGGCCGTAGCCATGCCGCACGACGGCTATAATTTGTTTGCCATTGGCAATAACGGCTTAGGCAAGCGCACCATGATACGCCGTTATTTAGAATCCGTGGCAAAAGCGCGACACGCGCCGTCCGATTGGATCTACGTCAATAATTTCATGGACCCACGCTACCCGCAGGCCATTGAGTTGCCGGCCGGCGTTGGCGCGGTGTTCAAACAAGATGTGCACAAGCTCTGGCGCAAACTGTCAGATCGCATCCTCAGTGCTTTCGAGAGTGACCGCTATCAGGATCGCCGCGAGAGCCTGAAGGGAGAGCTCAGCCGCGTCCAGCAGGATGCCTTGTCGCAGCTGGCCGTTATTGGCGAGAAGCAGGGCGTCAAGCTGGTGCTGCGCACACCTGGCGGCTACGGTTTCTCACCCATGTCTGAGGGCGGTGAGGTGCTTAGCGTCGAGGCTTTCAACAAGTTGCCGGCGCAGCAGCAGGAAAAAGCCAAGGCGGCCATGGTCGACATGGAAAACCGTCTGCGCAAGGTCGCTCGAAAGCTCGATCAAATTGAGGATCGTAATCGCGACCAGGTCGACAAACTCAATGAGGAAGTCGCGCTGGCGGTGATTGATCCGCTGATGGCGAAATTGCTGGAAAAATACGCCCCGCACGCCAGTTTGGTGCGCTACTTAAAAGCCTATCGCAGTGATTTGCTCGATCACCTTGAGCTGGTACTGAATGCCGGCGACAACCAAGATGCCACCGTCTCTGTGGGTCAGGTTGGCGAGCAGTTACCGCCGGTTCGCTATCAGGTTAATGCCCTGATTTGTCGCGATCCGAGGCAGGGTGCTCCGGTCATTTTCGAAGACTTGCCGACCCACTACAACTTGCTCGGGCATGTTGAGCAGGTGACCTATATGGGCACCGTGGCGACCGATTTCACGCTGATTCGTCCGGGCGCACTGCATCGTGCCAATGGCGGCTTTTTGTTAATCGAGGCCGAGCAGGTGCTAGAGCATCCCTATGCGTGGCAGAGCTTGAAGCGCGCCTTGCGGGCAAAATCGTTGAAACTGTCTTCGCTAGAGCAAATGTTGACCTTAACGGGCACGGTGTCACTAGAGCCCGACGCCATTCCGCTGCATTTGAAGCTGATTTTGCTGGGCGATCGCGAAACGTTTTATCTGCTGCAAGAGTTCGATCCTGAGCTGGAAACCGTGTTCAAGATGCGCGCCGATTTCGAGTCGGACATGCCCCGTAACCCAGAAAATGAGCTGATCTATGCACACTTTCTGGGCGATGTGGCCAATCGTGAAGGTCTGCGTGCGCTGGATCGCAGTGGCGTCGCTCGCCTGATCGAGGAAAGTGCACGTGCGGCTGATGATCAGGATTTGCTTTCTTTGCATGCACGAGGCGTCGCGGATTTATTGCGCGAGTCGAATTATTGGGCAGAGCAAGAGCAGGCGGAGTTTATTGCCAGCGGCCATATTGCGCAGGCCTTGCAGGGACGTGAGCGTCGTCACGATCGCATCCGTCGCCTGTACTTAGAGGATATCGGGAAGGGCAATCAGCTCTTTACCTGTTCGGGTCAAGTCATTGGTCAGGTTAACGGCCTGACGGTGGTGAGCTATGGCGATGCCAGCTTTGGCTTGCCCTCGCGCATCTCCGTCACCGCGCATTATGGCAATGGCGAGATCATTGATATTGAGCGCGACGTAGAGCTCGGTGGCGCAATTCACTCCAAGGGCGTGCTCATTCTCACCAGCTACTTGAAGGCGCGTTTTGGTGCGGAGCATCCCCTGCGTTTCGCTGCCAATATTGCCTTTGAGCAATCCTATTCCGGTGTGGATGGCGACAGCGCTTCGCTGGGCGAGCTCTGCGGCCTGCTCTCGGCCATCGGTAAATTGCCAGTGAAACAGCAGTTCGGCATTACCGGATCGGTTAACCAATTTGGCGAAGTTCAGCCCATTGGCGGCGTTAACGAGAAGATTGAAGGCTTTTTTGCGGCCTGCCAATTGAAAGGCCTAACGGGCGATCAAGCGGTCATTATTCCGGTACAGAACATTCGCCACCTGATGTTGCGTGAAGATGTGCTGGCGGCCATTAAAGCCGGTCAGTTCCGAATTTACGCCATCAGCCGGGTAGAGGAGGCTATTGAGCTTCTACTGGGTAAAACAGCGGGTGTGATGGATGGTGAAGGGAATTATCCGGAAGGTTCGGTCTTCGCCGCTGTGGCGGAACGCTTTGCGGTCTGGCATGACGCCGAAAAGGACGATGATGACGAGGACGAAAAGCCTGCGGCAGCGGCTGTTTCTGTAGCAGTTTCTGCACCTGCAAACGCGCCAGTTACCCCGATAGTTTGACTCGCTAGTCACAAAAAGGCGGCGCAAATGACGCGCCGCCTTCGTAAAACCCCTGCCAAAAAAGCCGGAGATGCGTACACTCGGCCAACCCGCTTTCGTGCTGTTTGGTCGATTGACCGCAGCGGCGTGTGCATTCATTCGAACTCTTTCGAAAAAAACGGAGATCACTGCATGATTTATTCGGGATCAGCCATCAGCGTGCAAGCGCTGGAGAATGGCATCGCGGAACTCAAATTCGATCTCGCTGGCGAGTCTGTCAACAAGTTCAACGCCGTCACGGTGAACGAACTTGCTGCCGCTACGCAAGCGATCAAGGCTGACAGCAGCATCAAGGGCGTGGTCGTCACGTCTGGCAAAGGCGTATTTATCGTCGGTGCCGACATCACCGAATTCGGTTCGCTGTTCGCCAACGGCGAAGCCGGTGTCGTGGAGTGGACTGCAAAGGCCGCTTCCGTGTTCAGCGCGTTTGAAGACCTGACCGTGCCGTCTGTGGTTGCCATCAATGGCATCGCCCTCGGTGGCGGTTTTGAAATGTGCCTGTCTTGCGATTACCGCGTGATGTCCACTGCCGCCAAGGTCGGTCTGCCGGAAGTCAAGCTGGGCCTGTTCCCAGGCTTCGGCGGCACGGTTCGCCTGAGCCGTGTGATTGGTATCGATAATGCCGTTGAGTGGATTGCTGGTGGCAGCGAAAAGCGCCCGGATGTTGCTCTGAAGGAAGGTGCCGTAGACGCCGTGGTTGCGCCCGAGCTGGTGCGTGATGCCGCCATCAACCTGTTGCAACAAGCCATTGCGGGCAAGCTGGACTGGAAGGCCAAGAAAGCTGAAAAGCTGGCTCCGGTCAAGCTCAACATGATGGAACAGATGATGGCCTTCAATACATCGATGGCAGTAGTTGCTGGCAAAGCCGGTAGCAACTATCCCGCGCCGGTACTGGCCGTGAAGACCATGCAAAAGCATGCCACCATGACCCGCGACGATGCCATGCAGGCCGAAGCCGCCGGTTTCGCCAAGGCAGCCGTAACACCGCAGGCCAACGCGCTCATCGGGTTGTTCATGGCTGACCAAGCCGTGAAAAAAGCAGCCAAGAAGCACTCGGCTAAGTCGGCTAAAGAAGTAAAGCAGGCCGCTGTACTCGGCGCCGGCATCATGGGTGGCGGCATTGCCTACCAGTCGGCGAGCAAAGGCACGCCGATCATCATGAAAGACATTCGCTCCGAAGCGCTCGATTTGGGCATGGGCGAAGCCACTAAACTGCTCTCTGGCCAAGTCGCCAAGGGCCGCCTGACCGCAGACAAGATGGGCAAGGTGCTTTCTGCTATTCGCCCGACGCTGAACTATGGCGACTTCAAGACCGTCGACATCGTCATCGAAGCCGTGGTCGAGAATGCCAAGGTCAAGGGTGCTGTGCTGTCGGAAGTGGAAGGCCTGGTTGCCGACGATTGCATCCTCGCGTCCAACACCTCGACCATTTCCATCACACATCTCGCCAAGTCCTTGAAGCGCCCACAGAATTTCGTTGGCATGCACTTCTTCAACCCGGTACACATGATGCCGCTGGTGGAAGTCATCCGTGGCGAGCAATCGTCGGATGAAGCCGTGGCCGCCACCGTTAAACTGGCGCAGCAAATGGGCAAAACCCCGATTGTGGTTAACGATTGCCCAGGTTTCCTGGTCAACCGCGTGCTGTTCCCGTACTTCGGTGGCTTCGACCTGCTGGTGCGTGATGGTGCCGACTTCCAGGCCATCGACAAGGTCATGGAAAAGTTTGGCTGGCCCATGGGCCCGGCTTACCTGCTCGACGTGGTTGGTATCGACACCGGCGTTCACGCTGCGCACGTTATGGCTGAAGGCTTCCCAGACCGCATGAAGCCGGACTACAAGTCCGCCACTGAAATCATGTTCGACAACACCCGCTACGGCCAGAAGAACGGCAAGGGTTTCTATGTCTACGAACAAGACAAGAAGGGCAAGCCGAAGAAAGTGGTTGATCCAACCACCTATGAGTTGATTGCTCCGGTGGTTGCCGCGCGCAAGGAATTTGAGGCTGACGAGATCATCGCTCGCTTGATGCTGCCACTGGTTAATGAAATTGCCCGTTGCTTGGAAGAGAAGATCGTTGCCTCGGCTGCTGAAGCCGACATGGCGCTGATTATGGGCATCGGTTTCCCACCGTTCCGTGGCGGCGCCTGCCGTTATGTGGACCAGATGGGTATTCAGAACTACCTGGCGCTGTGCGAGAAGTTTGCGCACCTGGGCAAGGCCTACGAGGCACCGGCTCTGATCAAGACCATGGCCGCCAACAACCAGAAATTTTTCGGCTGATCTAGGAGCCTGACATGACTACTTTGAACCCGCGTGATGTGGTGATTGTCGATGGCGTGCGTAGCGCCATGGGCCGTACCAAGAACGGCATGTTCCGCCACGTTCGTGCCGACACCATTTCGGCAGAGCTGGTAAAGGCGCTGTTTGCCCGTAACCCGAACGCCAATCCGGAAGAAGTTGAAGATGTGATCTGGGGCTGTGTGAACCAGACTCTGGAGCAGGGCATGAACGTGGCGCGTAACATCGCCATGCTCGCTGAACTGCCACGTTCGGTGCCAGGCCAGACCGTGAATCGTCTCTGTGGCTCCTCGATGCAGGCACTGCATACCGCAGCAGCTCAGATCATGACCGGCCAGGGCGATGTTTTCGTCATCGGTGGTGTTGAGCACATGGGCCACGTCGGCATGATGCACGGCATCGACCTCAACCCGGCAGCCTCCAAGTACTACGCGAAAGCATCGAACATGATGGGCCTGACCGCTGAAATGCTCGGCACCATGAACGGCATCAGCCGTGAAATGCAGGACCAGTTCGGTTTGATCTCGCACCACAAAGCTTGGGCAGCGACGCAAGAAGGCCGTTTTGCCAATGAAATCATCGGCATTGAAGGTCACGATGCCAACGGCTTTAAACAGCTCTGCACGATTGACGAAGTGATTCGTCAGGATGCCACGCTGGAGCAGTTCGCTGCGCTGCGCCCGGCCTTCAACCCGAAGGGCGGCACGGTCACGGCCGGTACGTCCTCGGCGCTGTCCGACGGTGCTTCCGCCATGCTGCTGATGAGCGCCGAACGCGCCAAAGCGCTGGGTCTGAAACCGCGTGCCAAGATCCGCTCGATGGCGGTTGCTGGCTGTGAAGCAGCGATCATGGGCTGGGGCCCGGTACCTGCCACCGAGAAGGCGCTGAAGCGTGCTGGCTTGTCGATCAACGACATCCAAACCGTCGAGCTGAATGAAGCCTTCGCGGCTCAGGGCCTGTCTGTGCTCAAGGGTCTGAACCTGCTCGATCAGGCCGAAGCCAAGGTCAACCACAATGGCGGCGCGATTGCACTCGGCCATCCGCTGGGTTGCTCGGGTGCCCGTATCACCACCACGCTGTTGAACGTGATGGAACAGAAGGATACGCAGATCGGTCTGGCCACGATGTGTATTGGCCTCGGCCAAGGCATCGCGACGATCATCGAGCGTCTCTAAGCTACAGCGTGCAGTGGCTTTGTTGCACTGCACTGCCGAAGCGTTCCGCTAAAAATACCGCGTGTGACTTGCGCGGTATTTTTTTGCCTGTAGTTCTGATGAATGATTGGGAGAACACAATGCGCATCCTTCACACCATGCTTCGCGTCGGCGACTTGGATCGTTCCATCAATTTCTATCGCGATGTCCTTGGCATGCAGCTGCGGCGTCGCAACGATTACCCCGGCGGTCGCTTCACACTGGCCTTTATGGGTTTTGAGGGCGATACCATGGAGCTGGAGTTGACCCATAACTGGGACACGGCAGCCTACGAACTCGGCACTGGCTACGGCCATGTCGCGCTGGCCGTGCCGGATGCCTATGCTGCCTGCGAGGCCGTGATCGCCAAGGGTGGCAAGGTCACACGCCCGGCGGGCCCGATGATGCATGGCACCACGGTCATTGCCTTTGTCGAAGACCCGGACGGCTACAAGATCGAGTTAATACAGACAGCGGCATAAGTGGTCTGTCTTAGCGCTGATCAGGTTGCGAAGCTGTCCCGAATCAGGCCGACAAACACACCCTCAATCACCACCTTGTCGGGCGAAATCAGCTGCGGCTCAAAGGTGGTGTTGGCGGGGACTAGCTTCACCATTTTTTTCTCGTAATCGAGGTATTTAACGGTCACTTCGTTGTCGATGCGTGCGATAACAATCTGGCCGGCGCGAGCGATGCTGGTTTTGTAGACCGCAATGAGGTCGCCATCGAGGATGCCAGCATCCTTCATGGATTCGCCGCGGACGCGCAGTAGATAGGTTGGGCGCTTGTTAAACAGGCCGCGCGGAACAGGCAGGCTGTGATCGTGATTCTCCACGGCCTCTAGCGGCAGGCCCGCAGCCACGGAACCAATGACGGGGATGAGGTCTTCGTCGAGCAGCTCGTCAACCAGCAGCTGTATGCCCCGAGACAGTTCAGCATGTAATTTGATATAGCCCTTCTGCTCCAGTGCGCGCAGATGATCCGCTGCTGCCGTTTTAGAGCGGAAGCCGAACTTGAGAGCGACTTCAGCGCGGGTAGGTGCCATGCCATTGCTTTCGACGCAGTCGCGAATAAAGTCGAGAATTTCAGCTTGGCGCGTGGTGAGTGCTTGCATGACGATTGATCTCTTTGTGAATGGCCAAAATACGAGAATACTGACCAAAAAGCCAGTGCTGACTCTATCGTCAGTAAGTTTTCCGATAGTCGGTTGATACAAACTGATAGACTCGATCCCTTAATCGCAAAGGCGGGTGTCATGACGACGTTTCTTTGGGTGAGCTTTTTGGTACTGGCCAGCATCATTGGCAACATTATGTGGCTGCGCCCCAGTAGCAGTGATCGGGCGCTTATTAAGCAGCGTGACTTTGCCAAGTCCCAAGGCTTAAGCGTGAACCTGCGAGTAGCGCCAGAGTGGCTGGGCCAAAAGCCGGGGCAGGGGCTGATTGCCCAGTATCGCTATCCGCTCACGACTCAGCCGGTGGCATTGGGTCGCTGGCGTTGGCATGAGGGACTGCTCAACTGGCAGCCCCTCGATGACAAATCGGCCTGGCTCACTTCGCCTCCTTGGCCAACGCCGGCGCCTGCTGGTTGGTTGGGTATTGATGTTCGTGCTGACGGCGTGGTGCTTTATTGGCGTGAGGATGGCCAAATTCAAACCGTAGAGCAGTTCATTCGCCTACTTAAGACGGTGTTTGCTTGACCCCATCGCGCCGTCCTCGTATATATGCCGCTCTTTTGATGGGCGTTGTCTGCGTCCCATCATTCACCGTTGTAAGGAATTCCCGACACCATGGGTAGATCACTGGTCATCGTCGAGTCGCCGGCGAAAGCCAAGACCATCAACAAGTATCTGGGCAAAGACTTTATTGTGAAGTCCAGTGTTGGCCATGTCCGCGATTTGCCGGTCAGTGGCGGTTCCACCAGTGATCCCGCCGAGCGAGCAAAAGCGGCGGCTGAGACCCGTAAGCTCTCGCCTGAGCAAAAGCTCGAGCAGAAAGCGGGCAAGCAGCGCGCGGCGCTCGTGGCACGCATGGGTGTTGATCCGGACAAGAGCTGGAAGGCCAAATACGAAATCCTGCCCGGCAAAGAGAAAGTCGTCAGTGAGCTCAAAGCGCTGGCAAAGGAAGCCGACACTATCTATCTCGCCACCGACTTGGATCGCGAAGGGGAGGCCATTGCGTGGCATCTTCGCGAAGTCATTGGCGGCGATGACAGCCGCTTTAAGCGCGTGGTGTTTAACGAAATTACCAAGACGGCCATTACCGAGGCATTTAAAGCGCCGGGTGAGCTCAATCTGGATCGTGTGAATGCCCAGCAGGCGCGTCGTTTCCTCGATCGTGTCGTTGGCTACATGGTGTCGCCACTGCTCTGGGAAAAGATTGCGCGTGGCTTGTCCGCCGGTCGAGTGCAGTCGGTGGCGGTGCGTTTAGTGGTTGAGCGTGAGCGTGAAATTCGCGCCTTCATCCCCGAAGAATATTGGGAGATTTGGGCCGATACCCTAACGCCACAGCAGGGTGCCTTGCGCCTTGAGGTAAGCAAGCAGGGTGGTGATGCCTTCAAGCCGGTCAACGAAGCGCAAGCCAGTGCCGCCGTGACGGTGTTGCAGAAAGCAGCCTATCGCGTGACTAAGCGGGAAGACAAACCCACTCGCAGCAAGCCCACAGCACCGTTCATTACGTCCACACTGCAGCAGGCTGCGAGCACGCGCTTGGGCTTTAGTGTGAAAAAGACCATGACGCTGGCGCAGCGTCTGTATGAAGCCGGTCACATCACCTATATGCGTACCGACTCGACCAACCTGAGTCAGGATGCTGTGGCCGCCGTTCGCGACTACATCACGGACCAGTTTGGCGCGAAATACCTGCCCGCCAACCCCATTTCCTATAGCAGCAAGGAAGGCGCGCAAGAGGCGCATGAAGCAATCCGTCCTTCTAATGTGTCGGCCAAACCAGGTACGGTTGAAGGGCTGGAGAAAGATGCTGAGCGTTTATATGACCTGATCTGGCGTCAGTTCGTGGCTTGCCAGATGACCGAGGCCGAATACACCAGCACCAGTCTGACGGTGAGTGCGGCGGATTTCGAGCTGCGTACCCGTGGCCGTATTTTGCGTTTTGATGGCTTCACTCGCGTGCTCAGTGCGATTGCTAAAGATAAAGAAGACATTGTCCTGCCGGATGTAGCCGTAGGCGAAACCTTGGCCTTGCAGGCACTCGATCCCAAGCAGCATTTCACCAAGCCGGTAGCGCGCTATACCGAAGCCAGCTTGGTGCGTGAGTTAGAAAAACGCGGCATTGGCCGGCCATCGACCTATGCTGCCATCATCTCCACGATTCAGGATCGCGGCTATGCCCGCGTTGAGAACCGTCGCTTCTATGCGGAGAAAATGGGCGATATCGTGACCGATCGCCTCAGCGAGAACTTCAGCAATCTCATGGATTACGCCTTCACGGCGGATCTAGAGGCTCAGCTCGACAAAGTGGCTGAGGGTTCAGAGAACTGGAAGGCCGTGCTCGATCGCTTCTACAAGGACTTCCTGAAGAAGCTCGAAAAAGCAGGGCAAGATGACGACGGTATGCGTCGCAATCTGCCGGTGCAAACCGAGCTGCCTTGCCAGCTCTGTACCCGCCCGCTGCAAATTCGTACCGCCTCCACTGGCGTTTTCCTGGGCTGCTCGGGCTACGCATTGCCGCCAAAGGAGCGCTGCAAGTTCACCCTCAATTTGATTCGCGGCGATGAAGCGGTCTCCGATGATGATGATGAAAGTGAAACCAAAGCGCTGCGTGCTAAGCATCGTTGCCCGCTTTGCGGCACTGCCATGGAAAGCTATCTGATCGATGCCGATCGTAAGCTGCACGTTTGTGGCAATAACCCCGACTGCGCGGGTTATGAAGTGGAAGAGGGCAGCTATCGCATCAAGGGTTATGACGGCCCGCTGATCGAGTGCGACAAGTGTGGCAGCGACATGCAGTTGAAGACCGGCCGCTTCGGCAAGTATTTCGGCTGCACCAGCACGACCTGTGGCAACACGCGCAAGCTGCTGCGCAGTGGCGAAGCCGCGCCGCCGAAAGCCGATCCTATCCGTATGCCACACCTGCCCTGTGCCAAGTGTGACGATCATTTCCTGCTGCGCGACGGGGCCAGCGGCTTGTTCTTAGCGGCTAGCAAATTCCCTAAGAATCGCGAGACTCGCGCCCCCTCGGTAGACGAGCTTCATACGGTGGCCGAGCAGCTCGATCCTAAGCATCAGTATTTGCTCGATGCCCCGCGTCAAGATCCGGAGGGTCGCCCTTATATCCTTCGTTTCAGCCGCAAGACACGCGAGCAGTATGTGATGTCTGAGCAAGATGGCAAGGCCACGGGTTGGCAGGCCTATTTTGAAGGCGGACGCTGGGTTGTGACGGCGCCAAAAGCGGACAAGAAGGTCAAGTCCGATGAGTAAAGACCGTAATATTTTTCCGGCGCGGACGAACCAAAAGCTCTATTTTGCTCGCCTGCAATTGAATTTGTTGCAGGCGGCATTGGCCGACACGGACTCTTTTGACGCGGAGCCACGGGCGATGAGTTGTCGCGAAGCCGCCATCGGGCATCTGCATGCGGGCCTAGGCGCGTTCATGCAGGAGCTGTCGCGCTTCTACAAGGTTATTCCGCCGGTATCGTCCCCGGCTGCGCTTGCTGCGGCGATGGCGCAGCGTCAGCAGGTGTCGCCGGAGGCGGAAATTTTGCAGCAGCTGAGCGAACTGCCTGATAGCTGGCTATCCCAGCTCACTCAGCTCTATCGGGCGACCCTGTTGCCGATTGAATTGCCTGATTTGGCCACAGAAGCAGAGTCACCGGCCCGTATTGGGATTGCAGTCGTCAATACCACCGTGGACTCACCGCTGAGTCAGACCGATCTGGCTACCTTAGACGCTATTCATCGTGCCTTGACGCAAGCCATCCGCGATTTCCGCGCCGAGCTCGTTGAGTTTTAACGTTTTTATTTTTGAGAACCCCATGTCTGATTTTGCATTTTTAGAACTGACCGAATCGGCCGATGGCGAAGTGATTTTACGACGTAGTGGCGATGCGGCGGACGCTGAGCCTCTAGTCAGTGTGCGCTTCTCGGCGGAAGCTCGTTTAATGTTGGGCGCGCGTACCACCGATATCGCACGCGCTATGGTCGGGGCTGGCGTTCAATTGGCAACACATCATCTGGCCAATCCCGAAGGCTTTGAGGGCGATCAAAAAACCCTGCATTGAGGTCTGTATGTTGCCGAGCCAAGGTTTACCCGCGCAAATCCCCGCTGCTCGTTGGCTGCTAGTGGGTGTGCTGAGTCAGCGCCTTTGGCTCTGTGAAGGTAACAATATCCTCGCAGACTACCCGATCTCTACCGCATTAAAGGGTGTTGGCGAGTGCGCGGGCAGTGAGCAAACGCCGCGTGGTTGGCATTGTGTGCGAGCGCGAATTGGCGCTGATGCGCCGTTGGCAGCCGTGTTTCGGGGGCGACGTCCTACCGGAGAAATTTGTACTCCGGACTTATCGGCTCAATTTCCCCAGCGTGACTGGATCTTGACCCGTATTTTATGGCTGTCGGGCCTAGAACCTGGTGTTAATCGCGGCAAGAACGCGCAAGGTTGTGTGGACTCGATGCGTCGCTACATTTATGTGCATGGCACTCCCGATAGTGAACCCATGGGCGAACCTCGTTCACACGGCTGTATTCGGATGCGCAACACCGACATCGTTACCCTGTTCGATCAAGTGCCGGCCTACACGCCCGTGTTCATTTCGGAGCAGGCATGATTGGTCAGGCGTGGCCCGTGGCGGACACTGGCTACACTATTTTGGAATTAGGCGAGATTAATCGTCAGACCCTACAGTTAGTGCTACAGGCCTACTTAGTGGCCGACCCTCGTGGCAATACGTTTGCAGACCACTTTGCTGACTACGCACTTGCCGAGGCCGCAGCCAAGCATTTTGCTGCTCAAGGGCTGCTTGCAAAGGCATAAATTCCTTCAAAATCTTCGTTGCGCTCATAAAAGCGTCACTTGATGCGTTTGCCCTAAGAATCCTTTTGACAGCCTGAAAAGAATCCCTATAATGCGCCCCACACAGCGACGACAATGGGTGTTTAGCTCAGCTGGGAGAGCAGCGCCCTTACAAGGCGCGGGTCGGCGGTTCGATCCCGTCAACACCCACCATTTCGTCTTTGTGTACCGACGCGCAGCGGTAGTTCAGTCGGTTAGAATACCGGCCTGTCACGCCGGGGGTCGCGGGTTCGAGTCCCGTCCGCTGCGCCATATGACTAAAAAACGCCTTAATCAACAGATTAGGGCGTTTTTTTTGGCCAAGATTCTGTCAATTCCTTCCGTCACATTTTCCCTTTGCTTTTCGCTTTGACAAGATCTTTCTTGCCCCGTTATATGCCTACTGGGTTTTAACTTTTCAGTAGGATGCTGCAATGAGTGGAAATCAAGTCTTAGTCGGCAAAGGGGACGTCACGTGCTTGTTGGAAGGGCGTTACGCTAATCGCCATGGCCTGGTGGCGGGTGCAACCGGTACCGGTAAAACGATTACGCTTCAAATTTTGGCCGAGGGCTTTGCCGACCTTGGTGTCCCGGTATTTTTGGCAGATATCAAAGGCGATGTGGCGGGTCTGTCGCAAGCGGGCGACAGCGCGAATCCGAAATTGGCAGAGCGCGCGGTAAAGACTGGAATGAGTGAGTTCAGAACTCAGGCGTATCCAGTGGTGTTTTGGGATGTTTTTGGTGAGCAGGGTCACCCCGTTCGCGCCTCCATCTCTGATTTAGGCCCGCTCCTGCTGACCCGCATGCTTGATCTCAATGAGACTCAAGAAGGCGTTTTAAACCTGCTTTTTAAGTATGCCGACGATAACGGCCTGCTTTTACTCGACCTGAAAGACCTGCGTGCCTTGCTGAGCTTTGCTGCCGATAATACCGAGGCCTTTGGTCGTGACTACGGAGCCTTGAGCAAAGCTAGCTTGGGGGTGATACAGCGCTCGTTGCTGACGTTGGAGCAGCAAGGCGCAGAGGCCTTTTTTGGTGAGCCCGCCCTGAAGCTCGAAGACTTCATGCAAACCACCTTGGAAGGTCGCGGCGTCATTAATATTTTAGCGGCGGACAAGCTCTATCAGCAGCCACGCTTGTACGCGACTTTTTTATTGTGGTTGCTCTCGGAGCTCTTTGAAAACCTGCCCGAGCGGGGTGATGCAGATTTACCGCGTTTGGTATTTTTCTTCGATGAAGCTCACCTGTTATTCAACGATGCCCCGAAAGCGCTCATTGATAAGGTTGAGCAAGTGGTGCGCCTGATTCGCTCCAAGGGCGTGGGGGTGTATTTCATTACCCAAAATCCGTTGGATGTACCGGAGTCCATTTTGGGGCAGCTGGGGAATCGTGTGCAGCACGCGCTGCGCGCCTTTACCCCGCGCGATCAGAAGGCCGTTAAGGCCGCTGCTGAGACGTTTCGTGCCAAACCGGGCTTGGATGTGGCAACGGCGATTCTTGAGCTGGGCGTGGGCGAGGCCTTGGTGTCGACCTTGGGTGAGGGCGGTGTGCCTTCGCCCGTTGAGCGTGCCAAAATTCGTCCGCCGCGTTCTCGTATGGGGACAGTCAGTGCCGAAGAACGGCAAATCACTCTGGGTCGATCGCCGTTCAAAGGCCGCTATGATGCCTTGGTTGATCGTGAGTCAGCTTATGAGATGTTGCAGCAACGAGCACAAGCGCAAATGCAATCCGCCACGGCTGCTGCGTCTGCCCAAGCTGCGGAAAAGGCAGCTGCTTTAGCTGCGAAAGCGGCAGCAAAACGACCGGCCAGTGAGCCGGATAGCTTATGGGAAACCGCGGCAAAAAGTGCGGCTCGCGCAGCCAGCTCCGAAGTTGGCCGTAAAATTGGCCGAGAGCTTTTGCGGGGCCTTTTGGGTTCCTTTAGTCGTCGTTAATGGAAATCATGCATGGTGCTTAATGTTCAGCCCGTGGCTTTTGCCTTGGATGAAGTGGAGTTTCTGGCTATCCGAGCGCAGGGCGCGGGCGGGCAAAACGTCAATAAAGTGTCTAACGCGATTCACTTGCGCTTTGACGTGGCGGCGTCTTCATTAGCGGATGAGATTAAGCAGCGGATTCTGGCCTGGTCAGATCAGCGCATTAGCCGAGAAGGCGTGATCGTTATTAAAGCCCAGCGCTTTCGCAGCCTAGAAAAAAATCGCGAGGATGCGATCCAGCGCCTTCACGAGTTACTTGCCGAAGCTAATCATGTGCTGCCCCATCGAACCCCCACGCGGCCAACGCGAAGTGCGCGTCGGCAACGGGTTGATAGCAAGGTTCAGCGCGGTCAGGTAAAAGTCTTACGCAGTCGAGTGCTTGATCATTAAGTAACAGCGCTGCTTACTCACAACCGGAATAAGCAAGTTCTACGCGACGGTTTTGCGCCCAAGCGGATTCATCTGAGCCAAGGGCAGCCGGCTTCTCTTCTCCGTAGCTCACCACTTGCAGCTGCGTAGGTGTCACGCCTGCGGCAGCGAGGAAGGTGGCAACCGCATTGGCGCGGCGCTCGCCAAGCGCGAGGTTGTAGTCGGCCGTACCTCGCTCATCCGTATGGCCGGTGATTTTCATTTGCACACGTTGATTCTGTTGCAGCAGCAGTGCATGCGCGGCTAGAACGCCAGAGATTTCACTGTTCAGATCGTGCTTGTCGGTAGCGAAGGTAAAAACGCTTTGTGTAACGGCCGTTTGTTGCGATGCCTCGGGCAGGCGAGCGGCCAGCGCCGTTAGGGCTGCGGGTGCACAAGCGCGGTCTGCCGGGCGATTAATTTCTTCCGCATTATTAACAACGGAGGGTGCTAGAGGGCCAGTCGTCTCGGGTTCGATAGCCGCTGATGGGTTGCCTTTGAGCAAGCGATCGAGGGTAGAACAGCCACTGAGACTGATGAGTGCGGTGCTGAGAACCGCCAGAGCCACTACATTTTTCATATGATCCATCCGTTTAAAAAATACGATTTAGCGCAAAAAAGGTGACCATACAGGGCCTTTAATTTCACCTTGCTGGGTGGGGATTCGCCACTGAGTTTTACCGTCAATGGATTGCACGCGAAGGCCGCGGCCGCCACCTTGTCGACTGCCATAAACCAGCAAGCGACTGTCGGGGGCAAAGCTGGGTGAGTCGTCCAGACTGCTCTCACTGAGGATGTCGGTAGTGCCGGTATTGAGGTCGCGCACGGCGAGACGGTAGCGGCCATCGCCAGAGTCATGAACCATCGCCACAAAGCGTCCATCGGGGCTAGGCGCGGCCTTGGCATTAAAGCGTCCCTCGAATGTCAGGCGCTTGCTATCGCCGCTGGCGATATCCAGACGATAGAGCTGTGGCCGTCCCCCGCGATCAGACGTGAAGATAATTTGCTGGCCGTCCTGTAACCAGCGCGGCTCGGTGTCGATGGCGGGGTTGTTGGTGAGTCGAGTCAATGCCTGTGTGGCGATGTCCATGACATAAATTTCGGCATTGCCGTCCCGTGATAGCGACATCAGCAGGTTTTTACCATCGGGAGACCACGATGGGGCGCCGTTGACGCCTTCAAAATTGGTTAGGCGCTTACGCTCTCGCGTTTGCAAGTTTTGGATATAGATTTGCGATTGGCCTGTCTCAAAAGATACGTAGGCCATGGATCTGCCGTCGGGCGACCACGTCGCGGACATGATGGGCTCATTGGAGTCCAGCAAGCGTGTGCGTCGAGCGCCATCAATATCGCTGAGCTCGAGCCGATAGCGGCGCTTGCCATCGCGTTCATAGACATTGATGTAGGCAATGCGGGTGGAGAAAATGCCTTTTTCCCCGGTGAGCGTTTCAAAGACTCGATCGCTAATGTAGTGACCCGCATCCCGCCACCGAGAACTGCTGACGGTAAAGCGCTCGGCCAGTAGCGGAGCAGCGCTATCGCGACGCAAGAGCTCGTAGCTAAAGCTGAGTTTGCCATCGGCTTCCCGACGCTGATTGCCGCGTAGAAGTAGGTCGCCAGGTAGAGCCTGCCAAGAGTCTGGGTGAATAGTGCCGGCTAGGGTGAGACCCATGGGCAGATCGTTTTCGGCAACGATTTTTAGTAGTCCGCCGCGCGTCAGGTCATTTCGAACAATGCTGGCAATATTTTCGCCACCGTCCTCATCGGCAAATGGCAGCACCGCCAATGGCTTTAGCTGCGCGAGGGCTTTGCTGATTTCAATGCTCAGCATGGCCTGCGCGCTGCCGGAAAGCGTGACCAGCAACATCAACACCGAAAGTGAAAAAAAGCGCATGGGAACCCAAGTCATCATAAAAAACGGCTGCATTATAAGGGTGATACGGAGCGTAATGACCGGTTAAACGGTAGCAGAAATGCAGCCTGGCCAGGCTGCCCCAACCACAAAAATTCGAACGACTTCATCGTTGCCGTGGTAACCAATGAGTGCCTGAGCCTCATCGCCAAGGAAGCCAGTTAGCAACGACTCTGGCATTAACGTCGGGTGTTGCGATGGCGTGGACAAGTGTGGCGCTAACCAATGCTTTTTTTCGAGCAGATACCACTGATAGGGATGGTTTTCGGCGTAGCACTGAAAGTCTTCGACGCTAAACCATTGCGCTTGGTGAGGGTGTGCGACTAATGCCTGCGGTTGAAACAAGCGTCCTTTTAGCCAAGCCCAAGGGCGAGGCGGTTTTTCATGACTCAGCCCTTTAGCGTCCAGCCAGGCTTTACCCGGCGCTGTGCTCAGCAGAGGCAGTTGCTTGTTGCGAAGGTGTGAGAGCTTGCGTGCCAAGCTGTCGCTTCGGTTTGGGCCGAACCAGCGTAACTCAGGGCTGCTGCTCGTGTACGTCCCTAAGTAGAATTTCAATGCCAGTTCTATGTGCCAAAGTTGGCCAGTGGCGCGCTCGCGCACTAAAAAATCTAACTCACCCAAGGTGATGCCATTTTCCCGAAGCGCAACATGCTCGGCGACCGGTTCAAACTCGTGATTGTCTGAGTCGGATAACCAGAAATGCAGTAAATCTTCGGCATAGCGTCCCAAACGCAAGTCACGGGCCTGGCTCAATACGGCTTCAAGACGCTGGGGGGCGGCATCCAGTTGCCGTAACCAGGGCTCATGGCGGGCATACAGCGCGAGGTAGTCCTCGGCGCTGGGCCAATAGGCGTGCGGATCTTGTGCGTGTTCAGGGCTAATGAGTGGCGCGCTGGCAATCAACCACACTAAGTCACGGACAGCCGGGTGCTGATAGCTGCGCCAAGGCATTAATGTCTATTTTTCCAGTATTCAGTGGCCAGACTCAGAGCGTGCTGCTGGCTGTCGGCTCGTTGTAATACGCGTAACGCCAACGCCAAGGTGCCAATCACCGCCATTTCCCCATACTCATGCTCCGCCTCGCCACGCCACACAGCGAGGAAGTGATTCAGATCAAAGGCCTCTTCGGGGCTATGGCGTAAGGGAAATAAGGCTGGCCATTCTTCTTCGGTAAGCACGCCGTCCACAATTTGTTTGGCTAAGCAAAGGCCATCGGGGTTGCGTTCAATTTCACCGCCTTCGCCCTTGATGACGCAGCTATTGCGATAGCCCAGTTGCTCCGCCGCATGCTGGTGAGACTCGCGGTAGGCCGGGTGAAAAATGGCCTGCATGACATACGGCGCATCTACCGGGTTAAGCAGGCGCGATAGCGTATGAACGGGCGAGCGCAGGCCCAGCACATTGCGTAATTGAATGATCTCTCCTAGCGGCGGGCAGACGGCATCCAAACTGAGGTAAGCAAATTGATGTGCATCCAATGCGGCGTTCACGTCAGACCACTGAGTGCACACGGGTAAATCCAGCGTGGGCAATACCGCTTCGGTATAGAGCCGGTTCATGGTGTGGCCGCTAGCACCGTGCATAAAGATTCGAACGCCGTTGGCGGCCAGCACTTTAACGGCCAACAGAAACCAAGGGTAATGCTTGCGTTTGCCGGCGTAGGAAGACCAGTCTAAATCGACCTGAATCGCAGGTTGCTTAGCATTAGCTAGTGCCTGATCCCGTTGTTTTTGCAGGCCTGCGCGTGCCGCCATGACAAAGCCGGCCAGTTCTTCTGGGCTTTCTTCTTTCACCCGTAAAAGCATGAGAAAAGCGCCGAGCTGCACAAGCTCTACATCACCCGCCACGATCATGGCCATGGCGTCGCGTGCTTCCTCCAACGTCAGTGAGCGACTGGAGGTTTTGCCTTTGCCCAAAATGCGGACGTATTGCGCAAACGGGTGTTCGGCGGTTTTGTAGAGATTTTTCATGACCATGAGCTAAATTCTTATCGATGGCTTTAAAAGCAGTTGGGCGGTTTTGGCAGTCCCGCACAGAGGGCGACTAAGCGCATGGGGTAGTTCGGAAAATGCAGCATTAATGTAGCGCTTTGGCCATAGGGCTCACCCAGGCTGAGTCCCAAGTGTTTTACGAATGCACGTGTTGTCGGCATGCGCTCATAGCGTTGGTAGAAGTCGCGAGCGGCCATCACGATGCGCTCTTGCTCATCACTTAAGCCTTGCGCTGAGCAGAGACTTAAACAAAGGCCGATAGCATCCGCGAGGGCGGGCGACCATTGTGTGAGGTCGCGCAGAAAACCTTCGTCATCGAACTGCGCTTGCGAAAACGATGCCGGTAATTGGCGGCTATCCCAAAAGGCTTGGGTCATGACCAACTCAGGCTCTTAGCGTGCTGACAAACCAAGGCGACCCATTCCGTATCGGAAATCCGTGTAATGCTTGTTGGCCAGTGCTTGCCTAATCCGCGAGCTTGCACGGCGTCATCTAAGGCGAGGCAGCGAATACCGGTGCCTACCCGCTGCAGGAAATGTTGCATCGGACCTTGAGGATTCACCGCCAGTGCCACACTGGCACCCGCTAACAAAATTGCATCGCCAGGACTAAAGAGACGCTCAAGGGCTTTCGGCCAGGCGGTGCCATAAAGGATGTGTAGGGTCGTCATGCGCGAATCACCTGGTCATGAACGGCGACCAGAGCGGCCATTTCCTGACTATCTAGCGCCATGACGGGCAGGGCTAAGTCCAGAGTTTTAAGGCCCAGTTGACCTAGGGCGTTAAGGTCAACATAGACGCGCTCGATATCAAATAAGGGCAGGGCATCGAGTTGCCGGCTGAGGCTGCGGCGGCCGAGCAGCTCAGACGACTGATCTGGCAGTAATTGCAAAATGCCGGCATCTTGAAACAACAGCGAGACCTCGGCACCAAAGGTGGCGGCGACTAGCATGGCATCCAGTAGCTCTTGGGCATGTTGGTGGGCGTAGGGGTCGCTGGCGGCAATGATGAGCAGGCGCATGTCTTAAGCCGGAAAGTGAATGAGGCGATCGGCGCTGAGCTGGGCTTCTGCCAGCTGGCCCAAACCGCTAATGATGAAACCGGGCGCCACACTGAGCGCTGACTTCTCCCACCGCTGAGCGTTATCGGCATCGAGTATGCCGTGACGCAGTGCTGCGGTAACGCAGAGCACCAACTCGCCATTTTGTGCGGTAGCACCGGGTAGGGCGTGTACCTGCTTCTGCAACAGCTGCCAACGCTCGGTCAATGACACTTCATCGCGCCCTGAGACAGCCAGCGCTTGGCCATGCTGTACGCCAGCGCCGGCAAAGAAGATGCGTCCTAAGCTATGACCCGCTTGCACAGCAGCGTGGGCAAACTGCCAGGCGCGGAAGGCGGTTTCTTGTTCGGGCGCAGCAGTAATGTAGAGGCTTAGGCGCATAGCAGGGCTGACGAAATTGGAATCAATAAGCGTTGAGGATAACCGAAAGTGCGGCTGTACGAGCTGCCAACTTCGGGTCGCGTGTTATCTTGCGCGCAGTGTAATGAGGGTATGAGCAAATGGAAGTGATGAGTGCGTTAATTCCGGTATTGGCGGCTGTGTTTGCCGCGTTAGTAACCTATGTCTTGCTGGCTGCGCGACTGCGTCGACAAGAGACCGATGTAGTGACCGCTGAAACGCGAATTCGGGCTGAAAGCCAAGCCGACGTAGCACGATTAGAAGAGCGCATTGCTGGGTTAAGCCACGGCCAGATGATTAAAGATGAGGAGCTGCAATCCCTGCGTGCTGCTTTAGGCGAGGCGCGTGAACGCTTGGCCGCGTTGACTCGTGAATTGCAGAGTGAGCGCGAGCAGTCCAGCGAAAAACTCGCGCTACTGCAAGATGCGCGTGGCCAGCTCACACAACAGTTCCAGGTGCTCGCACAAGAAATACTCGAAGAAAAATCCAAGCGTTTTAGCGAGCAAAACCAGTCGGCTCTGGGGCAGTTACTTGAGCCATTGAAATCTCGCTTACAGGAGTTTCAGGGCAAGGTGGAAACGGCCTATGTCAGCGAGAGCAAGGATCGCTCTGCGTTAGCTGAGCAGGTAAAGCAGCTCATGGGCTTGAACCAACAACTCAATCAGCGTGCCAGTGATTTAACCCGTGCCTTGACCAGCCAGAATAAGTCGCAAGGTAATTGGGGCGAGCTGGTGCTTGAGCGTGTGCTTGAAGCTTCAGGCTTGCGTAAAGGTCAGGAATATGAGGTTCAGGAAAGTCATACGCGTGAGGATGGTACTCGGGCTCAACCCGATGTGGTGATCCATTTGCCCGAAGGTAAGCACCTTATCATCGACGCAAAAATGTCCCTCAATGCGTACTTAGACTATGCCAACAGTGATGATGAAACGGTGCGCGAAGCATCGGTGAAGCGCCATTTGGACTCGGTGCGCACGCACATCAAAGGCTTATCAGATAAAAACTACCAAGAGCTCTACGGCCTAAAATCTTTAGACTTTGTACTGATGTTTATTCCGGTAGAGCCTGCCTTTATGTTGGCGACCAGCCACGATGCCGAACTTTGGCAAGATGCTTGGAAGCGCAATGTATTACTCGTTAGTCCAAGCACGCTGTTGTTTGTGGTGCGCACGGTGGCGCATTTGTGGCGACAGGAACAGCAGACGCGAAACGCAAAGGATATTGCCCAGCGCGGGGCCGAGCTCTACGACAAGTTTGTTGGCTTTGTTGAAGGTTTAGAGCTGGTCGGTACGCGCCTGAACCAAGCGCAAAAGGCTTTTGATGACACGCATAAAAAGCTCAGCAGTGGCCGCGGTAGCTTGGTTCGCCAAGCGGAAATGTTGCGTGAGCTCGGCGTGAAGCCCACGAAGCGATTAGGCGAAGGCCTGTTGGATAATGCCCTCGAGAGCTCGGATTAATGCCTGCTGCTCAACGCACGCCCTTATTGGTGTTTCTGCTCGGTAGCCTGACCGCGTTTGCCCCCATGTCTATCGACATGTATTTGCCGGCATTACCGGCAATGCAAATTGCGCTAGCAACAAATGCTAGTCAGATGCAGCTGACCTTGGCGGCTTTTTTTGCGGCGTTTGCCGTGGGTCAGTTGTTCTACGGGCCATTAGCGGATCGCTTCGGACGTAAGCCGCCCCTGTATGCCAGCTTAAGTCTTTTTATTTTGGCTTCACTGGGCTGCGCCTTTGCCACGTCGGTCGAAGCACTGATTGCCCTTCGGTTCTTACAAGCCTTTGGTGCCTGTGCGGGTGTGGTCATTGCGCGGGCTATTGTGCGAGATAGTTTCGATAGCGCGGAAGCGGCACGAATGTATGCTGCCATGATGTTGGTCATGGGTGTTGCGCCCATGGTTGCCCCCATCTTGGGTGGCCAGTTGCTGCAATACTGGGGCTGGCAGTCTATTTTTCTCGCGCTGGTGGTCTATGGCAGCTTGTGTCTCTGGGCACTGCACAACTATTTGCCAGAAACCTTAGACGATGCCTATCGCCGCCCTTTGGTGTTTTCCACCACCGTCCGCGCCTATGGCGATTTACTGATGCAGCATCGCTTTCGGGGCTTTGCTATTACCAGCAGCGTGAGCATGGCGGGGTTGTACGCGTTTATTGCGGTCTCGCCCTTTGTCTTTATTGAGCACTTCCAAGTCTCCCCCTCACAATTTGGATGGATATTTGGTGGCAATGCATTTTGGCTGATTCTGGCCTCGCAATTTAATGGTCGCCTCGTGCGTCGTTTTAAGCCTTTGCCGTTACTAAAGGCCAGCCTGCTTGTGCAGGTAGGCGCGGGCGTTATGTTGCTCGCGGTGGGTTGGACGGATATTGGCGGTCTCTGGTTGCTGCTGCCGCCGATGTTCCTCTACACGGGGTGTTTGGGCTTTATTTTGCCTAATGCCACCATTCTGGCCATGGAGCCCTATAAAGCACATGCCGGTACCGCATCCGCGTTATACGGCACTATCGGTTCAATCTCTGGTGCGATTGCTGCGAGCACGGTGAGTGTATTGCAAGGTCAGGATGCCAAAATCCTATGCACAGTGATGGCGATTTGTACGACGCTTGCTTGCCTGCGCAGTCGATTTCTGCGGGATTAAAGCGCCTGCAAATGATCCCCGATCGTGCCTTGCTTGAGCAGGTGTTGGAAGCTTCCACTGATGTCTTCACTGACGGTAAGTGCAGCCTGCCACGCAGCTAGACGCTGCCGGTCACGGCCATGATAAATCGTGAAATCCTTTCGGCAGGGAATCTTGCCGCCAGGCAATTTAGCCACTACCTCCGGTGAGGGAGATAACACCAGCATGCGCTCATGGTGCGAGGGCTGCCTTCGTTTCAGGTGCTTATCAAACCAGCCGCTTACAATGCGTTGTTCGTAATGCGGGATAAACAAGATGCCAGCCGTGGGCTGGATATTTTGCAGCGGAAGATCCATGTGGTAATCCAGCATGCCGCCATCGATATGAGCACCTTCTGGCGAGTTTGGAATATCCCTCACGGTCTCCATCACTAAAGGAATGCTGCCACTGGCCAGCGTCACGGTAGCGAGGTTTTCTGGTGTAAGCGCATGGTAATGTGTCCGAAAGCTATCTTTCGCGAGCACACCAGGCGCTTTGGTTTGGTTCTGAAAAACGCAGCGCTCAAAGCGTCGGGCAAGATGCTGCCGCGAGCGTAAATTGCTGCCAAAAGCCAGAGCGAACCCCAGCGCTTGCCACGCCGGTTGTTTAGCGGCGGCTAAGCCCAGGCAGCGAGTCGTCAATAAATTCAGTTGCAACCACGGGTGCTGCAAAATTGTAGGAATGTGCTCTTTTTGCAGCAATGCATTCAGGATGTGACCTACCTCACGCGTAATCTCCTGTGCAGTAGGTTTGCTGGCGTAATGTTGCTGGCAATACGCGACATAAAGCCGCTCAGCCGCCGCCGCCGGATCGGGATGCGCTCCCGCTAATAGCCGGAATGCACCAATCGAGGAACCAAAGGCCGGGAGAGCCGCTACTCGTTGCGGTAACCATTCGCCAAACAAAAAACGATCCAAATAGCTTTGGATGATGAACTTGGGGCCACCCGCAGGCGCACCCAACGCAGCCAAACTATTGGCGTTAAAGCCTAGGTTTTGGATTTGTGTTCGGGCCGCGGATCCGGCACGAAGAACAAACGGTAACGTGTGCAATGAATTCATGGCTCAGAGGTTACCGTACTCAAGCTGAGTGAGATTAGTTGAGCGCAGCAATGGCCGCCGCATAGTTGGGTTCGTCACCGATTTCGGCGACTAACTCGCTGTGCAGCACTTGATTATTAGCGTCTAAGACCACCACAGCGCGAGCGGCTAAACCACGCAGTGGGCCTGTTGCGATGGCGATGCCATAGTCCTTCAAGAACTCAGGGTGACGGAAGCTTGAAAGATTAACGACCTTGTCCAAACCTTCGGAACCGCAGAAACGTGCCTGCGCGAAAGGTAGGTCTGCTGAGATACACAGCACAACGGTATTACTCAGTGAATTTAGTTCGGCGTTGAATTTGCGCACAGACGTGGCGCAGGTCGGTGTATCTACGCTAGGGAAAATATTCAGCACTTTGCGCTGACCAGCAAAGCTGGCGAGGGTGACATCTTCCAGTTTGCCGTTCACCAAGGTAAAAGCGGGTGCTGCGTGCCCAGTTTGGGGCAAGGTGCCATCTAGCGTGACGGGGTTGCCGTGCAGAGTGACTGTTGCCATGTGCTTAACTCCAATGCGTTTTAAAAATTACACTGGAGTTAAGCAGATTTGGCGTGTGATAGGGAGAGTGCAAAACGGCAATTTTAGAATACGGCCACCTCCTATGAGTTCGTTCGCGGATGAATTCGATCGATGGAGAGTGTGAAAGCCTCTATTTAGGAGTTGGCGGGATGGGGTTCTGCATAGGGGCGAGTGAGCAAGGCCCAGGCGCCGTGAAGCAACATGCCTATGGTTATCGTACTGGCGAATATGACCATAATGATCTCCGGTTGAGGATAGATAGGAATCTGTTCAACTGAGCTTGGCTGTCTCAAGCCACATTTCAATAGTGGCGGATGCCAGTTTTTTCGCCAGTAATCTTTCGTGCTAACGATGAAAGACGCAAAAGTTCTGAAACTCAACTCGGTACTTAGATTTTTGTTTCAGACGAAGTAAAAACCAGATTTTGCATAGCACGAAGCGTTATTTAGCGCGGTGGAGCTTAGTGATCTAAGTATGTAAGAAAGGTTTGATTTGCTGCGGAAGCTTTTGAATTTATTGTAATTTATTGGCGGAGGCGGTGAGATTCGAACTCACGATGCCTTTCGGCACGCCGGTTTTCAAGACCGGTGCATTCAACCACTCTGCCACGCCTCCGAACCGGCGAGCAGGATACCGAAGCTATGGTTTGGGTCAAGCAACTTCGTCATTTTTTGCAGATTTTTGCTCGCCCCCACGGCGATGGTGTAAGTAACGCCTTCTCGCAATTCGCAGTAAGTTAATGCTGACCCATGCGCTGATGGCGGCTAAGGGCCAGGCGATCCAAGCCGGACGCCAAAATCCTATGATGGCAATTCCAAGTCCGAATAGCGCTAACAGCATGAGTGCAGTTGCATCCGCAGGGCCTAGTCGGCGAGATTCACGTACAGCCATCGCCATGGCGCGGGAGACGCGGATAGTAGAAACGGCTGTTTGTTGATGTTGCATCTGCCGTCGCTGCTTGCGGCGAGGCTGGGCGAGGCGAACCGTTTGGTCGGGGCGCAGCACAATCTCCGTGGCCGACTCGAGGTCAGTTAAGAATTGCGCCATCATTTGTGCGCCAAAGTCCGGGCATTCAATCGCCACATCCAGCTCATAGTTTCCCAGCCAGGATGCCGGATTCAGGTTGCTTGAGCCTACGCGGGACCAGTGCCCATCAATGACGGCTGTCTTAGCATGGAGCATGGTTCCGTTCCATTCGTAAACACGAACACCGGCTTCCAATAGTGCGCGATAACCACTGCGTGCCAGCAGGCCAAGCCAGGGCAGGTCCGTGCTGCCCGGCACCAGTAAGCGCACATCAACGCCGGCTTGTGCGGCACGACGGAGGCCATCTAAGTATGCCGGTGTGCCTATCGGGTAGGCATCAGTCAGCCACAGTTGCTGTTTGGCCTGACTGATCATCAACTGATCCAGACGAAATAGGGGGCTGCTTTGTGGCTGGCCTACAATCAGTCTTACCCGTGAGTCGGTGACGCGAGGTTGGGCGAGGTTGGCGTTTGTAGCCACACTCCACGCAGCGCCTCCAGCCATTTGCCAGGTCTGAGCAAATGCCATTTCGGCTTCTGCAGAGATAACACCGTTAATCAGAACCCCAGTGTCTCGCCAGGGATGTGTGGTTGCATTGGCACTGCCTGCCACCTGGCCTCGCCAGCGCGCGCTATGGCACCAGCCAGTGATTAGGCTGAATTGACTGTCTACCACCAGCAGTTTGCGATGGTTTCGAATGATCCAGGCCAGTGGTTCACCAAGGCCGGGTACATTAAATCGGCGGCACTCACCCCCAGCATCAATCAGCTCTTGTCGCCAGCGACGACTTAAGCTCCAGCTGCCCAGCCAGTCGCACAAAACGGCTACTTTGACGCCGCGCTTTGCGGCACCACACAGCGCCAACAGCAACTGCTGACCCCAGTCGTCATCGGCTATTAGGTAGTTTTCTAGGGCAATTTGCTGTTGCGCGTTGTTAATGAGCGTAAGGGTAGCCTGCTCATGTTCGGGGCTATCTCGCAGCAGGGTTATGGCGTTGCCTGCGCTGCTGGCTCTTCCCACCAGCCGAGTCAGCAGGTGATCGAGAAGCTCACGTTCTGACGTCGGCTGGGGTTGCATACTTAACGTTCGCTAACGTTAGCGGGTTGTGCTTTGGCCGCTGAGTTTGTGGAGCCAGCGGTCTTTAGTGTGGGCAGCGTCGGCAGATTGCGAACAGGCGGCAGGGTATCCAGCAAAATTTCAGCAGCCTCCACCGTTAAGGCCGCTTCTTCCGAGCGCTCAAAGTTGGGGTCTGAGTTAGGGTTTAACTTTTCCTGTTGAGCCTCAAAGTCTTCCCACGATTTAAGCGCACTTAAGCCTTTAGCCGCCCGACGACGATTTTCAATAGCTAAACGTCGTGAATCGAGTTGTTGCTTTTCTAGGCGTCGCGCTTTTTCGTTCAATGACTGAGTCTTAATGTCATTGAGGTCGGCAATTAGCTTCTGCTCATCGAGCAGATAGCGGAAATCTGGATTGCGAGCTTGCCGTTGCGCGGAAGCACTGCGTAGGCTGGTCATGCGCCAATTGCCCTGGCCTTGGCGTTGGTAGCGGGCTGGAGGAATGGTGTCCCACGGTAGGGCACGAGGCAGCACTGACTCACCCATTTCGCTGGCCATGGATAATTCAGGAAAGACAATATCCGGCACGACGCCTTTGTTTTGTGTGCTGGCCCCTGAGATACGGTAAAACTTCGCCTCGGTGATTTTGAGTTGCCCTGAGCCCAGCTCCCGCAGTGATTGCACGGTGCCTTTACCGAAGGTTGTGCCGCCCACGACCAAGCCGCGACCGTAATCCTGAATGGCACCGGCAAAAATTTCGGACGCTGAGGCTGATAATCGGTTGGTCATCACCACGAGTGGGCCTGAGTAAGCCACTTCGGGATTGCCATCACCCAAGACTTCAACTTTGCCGCGGGCATCACGGACTTGCACGGTGGGTCCTGTGCTAATGAACTCACCAATGAGGTCATTCACTTCAGAGAGTGAGCCGCCGCCATTATTGCGTAAATCCAGAATAATGCCTTGGATGCGTTCCTGCTTAAGTTCGGTTAACAGGCGATGCACATCACGCGTGGTGCTACGGTAGTTCGGATCGCCCGCTTGCATGCCTTGGAAGTCGGCATAAAACGTCGGCAGTTTAATGACACCGATTCGACGAACCACGCCATCGCGTTTGATATCAACAATTTTTTTCGTGGCTGCCTGGTCTTCCAGCGCAACCGTATTTCGCACCAAGCTGACTTCTTTGCTATTGGCGGTGTCCGTCGAGCCTGCAGGCAGTACCTGTAATCGTACGGTCGTGCCCTTGGCGCCGCGAATTAGTTGAACGACTTCATCAATGCGCCAGCCCACCACATCAACAAACTCTTTATCGCCTTCTGCCACCGCGATTAAGCGATCGTTCGGCTTGAGCTGTCGTGATTTATCGGCCGGCCCACCAGGCACTAAACGAACCACCTTGGTGTACTCGTCATCGGTTTGAAGAACGGCGCCAATACCTTCGAGCTGCAGGCTCATGTTGATATTGAAGTTCTCTGAACTTCGCGGTGAGAAGTACTCGGTATGCGGATCATAGGTTTCAGTAAATGCATTCATATAGGTTTGGAATGCATCTTCTTTTTTGGTTTGAGCAACGGCGCTTAATTGCGATTTATAGCGCCGTTTGAGGGTGCTCAAAATGTCTTCATTGCTTTTACCAGCCAATTTCAAACTGAGCGCGGCTGACTTAATGCGCAGTCGCCAGAGCTGATCCAGCTCCGCCGTTGATTTGACCCAGGCCGCATTTTTGCGATCAATGACTAAAGTTTCATTGCCCGAGAAATCAAGGAGTTTCTTATTGTTATCTAGCTCGCTCAGAACAAATTGAAGGCGCTCGCGCAGGCGATTTTGAAAACGATTGTAGATCGTGAACCCGGGTGTGAGCACACCTGTTTTCAGGTGATCGTCCATCTGGAGTTGCCAGCGTGTAAAGCCCTCGATATCTGAGGCAAGAAAAAACAAGCGCTGACCATCCAGGTCGCTCAGATAGCGATTCCAAATCACTAGAGATAAGGCATCGTCGAGCGGGGGGCGCGTGTAATGCAAGACGGAGAGTTGCCTTGCCACCGTTCTGGCGACTTTACTTTGCTGCTCCGTTGGGACAAGTTCTGCCGCCGCTAAGGGCAGAGCCAGAGAAAATACGGTAGTCAGCAGAAGTCCACGGGTGAAAAACGACGATCTAAGCATGGCGATCTTTGTATTCCTTGGCACCGCATCTGGGGTGCAATCTTGCTCGATAATAACACTGCCTTAGCGTTCAGGGCGCGATTCAGGCTTTGACAATTATGTTCATGAGCGGCTTACTTCTCACTCTTCATTTGATGTTTTTGCTAGGAGATTTTGCATGGTGCGCGGACCGTTGATGGTAGACGTGGGTGGCTTAACCTTAACGGCCGAAGACAAGGAATTGCTGGCACATCCTCAAGTAGGCAGCGTTATTTTGTTTAGTCGAAATGTCGATACGCCCGAACAGATTCTGGCGCTGACAACGGCCATGCGCGCCGTGCGTCCAGAGCTTTGGATTGCGGTCGATCAAGAGGGTGGGCGAGTGCAGCGGTTTCGTGAAGGATTCACGCGCCTGCCAGCCATGCGCTCGTTTGGGCATCAATATGATGTTGACCCTATGTCTGCCCTAGCCGCTGCGCGAAGCTGTGGAGAGCTCATGGCTAAAGAAGTTAAAGCAGTTGGTGTCGACTTTAGTTTTGCTCCCGTGCTGGATCTCGATGTAGGCGTGAGCGGAGTCATTGGTGATCGTGCATTTCATACCGAGCCAGCGGCCGCCACCGCGCTCGTGCGCGCCTTTATGCAAGGCATGAAAGCGGCGGGCATGATGACCATCGGCAAGCATTTCCCCGGACATGGCTCGGTGGCGGCAGACTCTCACTTTGCCTTGCCGGTAGACGATCGTTCGTGGGATGAAATCAATGCGTATGACCTGCAGCCTTTTCGTGCCTTAGCGAAAGAGTTAGACGGCATCATGCCGGCGCACGTGGTCTATCCCCAAGTTGATTCCTTACCTGCCGGTTTCTCTTCGTTCTGGCTAAAAACGGTGTTGCGTGAGCAGTTAGGCTTTGCGGGCTTAGTGTTTTCAGATGATCTGTGTATGGAAGGTGCGGCGGGTGTAGGAACGATGCGTGAGCGTTACGACTTAGCGTTAGAGGCAGGGTGTGATGTGGTGTTGATCTGTAATAACCGCGAAGCGGCACTCAGCGTACTGAGTTAACTATGGGGTATGAAGGTCGGCACCGGCTTCATCGAGGTTGGAGCTGACTTCACGAATAGCGGTATAGGTATTGTTGCCAATAAAAGGCATAGCAATGACGGCGACCAGCGCAATTAGCCCGGCGATTAAGGCGTACTCAATTATGGTTGCGCCATGCTCTCGTCGGTGTTTGATGGCGTGAGATGCTTTCACATTGAGTAGCCTCAACAGTCAGTCAAAATTAAAAATGGGCCCGAGAGCCCATTTCCAATTAAGCAAACATCAGGTAGGTGTAGCCGACTTCATTGCGCTTCCGATGCCGCTCATAGTCGATTTGACCGATGTGCCGATGAAACTAAAGGCAGCAATAGCAGCAACAGAAATGAGTGCAGCAATCAATGCGTACTCAATAACTGTGGCGCCTTTTTCTTTGCGGCGCATTTTTGCGACGAGCGCTTGGAATTTTTGCATTTTAATCTCCAGATGGTTGTCGTCGGTCTGTGCCGGACAATTACAGTTTACGGAAAAACTTCGTATTGGCTAGGGCTACCGACGTGGAATTGTCGTGGCTTTGTAAGTGCATGCAATCGGGTGAGAGTGAAAAGAATGAAATATTGGCTTTATGTAAAGTTTGCCGGGTGGTTAAGCTCAAGTGTTGCTTATGAAAAAAAGGGCCAAGCGGCCCTTTTTTCAACGCTAGGCTTAGGTCGGTGTTGCCGAAGACATGGCACTACCGATACCACTCATGGTCGACTTAACTGACGTGCCAATAAAGCTAAACGCAGCAATGGCAGCAACAGAAATCAGTGCGGCAATCAATGCGTACTCAATGACAGTTGCGCCTTTTTCACGACCCTGAACCTTTGAAAGTAGCGCGGTTTTAATTTTCATTTTTTACCACCTCAAATTAACTCGGATTAGTGTTACAGCCCTAGTGTATGTAATTTCAGTTTGTGTGCTACCCGCTTGAACTGCATTTTGTCGTTTATTTGTAAGACCTTGTAGGTGTTTGTTGATTAGGCACTGTTATGTGATGGCTTACTTGCTAGGATCAATAGTCACTTGGTAAATGTGCAACGGCACTTTTCAACACGGAAGCTAAAGGCATGAACAGTCGGGTCATGATATTGCTCGCGATATTGCTAATTCTGGGAGCCTCGGTTGCAGGCTATCTGGGCTATAAAACAACCACTGAAGCTAAAGAGGCCGCCATTCAGGCCGAGCAAAAAGCGATTGCGGCGCAAAAAGTGGCTGAAATTGGTGTGCCCGGCAAAGTCGCTGTGGTGGTCGTGAAGCAGAATGTTCCAGCCTATAAAGTGCTAACAGCAGAAGACCTCGCGCTGGACTATCTGAAAATTGCGCCCCCCAGAACCTATCGCACAATAGAAGAAGTCATCGGCCAGCCGGTTCAGGTAGAGCTAGTGGCAGGCGATATTCTGGAGCTAGGTGATTTGCAGCCGGGTAGTGAGGTGGCTAGGCTGTTAAAGCCGGGTGAGCGTGCGGTGGCAATTCCTGTAGATGAAATCATCGGTGGTGGTGGCTTTGTGCAACCAGGAGATACCGTTGATTTGCTGCTGTTTCTTCGCGGTGAAAATGGCGCCAAAGATTCTGCGCAAGTCGTGATGCAGTCGCTTCGCGTGCTCGGCTTCGGTGCCGATATTATCAATCCTGATGGCGGCGTAGAGACGCCAGAGCAGAAGGCCGGTCGTAAAAGTGAGCGTGCTCGTGCGCGTTCAGCGGTACTGGCAATTGCAGAAAAGGATGTGACGCGCATTATGTTGGCCAGCAGTTTGGGCACCCTGCGCATGGCCACCCGGCCTGCGGCTGAGTTAGTGGCAGCGAGTGATGTCGCCCAGCCGGGACCCACGAAGCCCAATGCCGCCCAACCCGTTACCGAACCGGTCTGTAAGCCACAAAGTAGTGTGCCCACCCCAACACAACGGCAATTGCTGACATCTGCTGCCCTAAGAGCCGATGGTGTTGCGAGTGCGCCGCGAGCCGCTGCTAAAGCGCCACAAGCTAAGCCGGCAGCCAAACCAAAGCCCAGTGAGCCAACTATTTTGATTTATCGCGGGTTGGACGCCCAGAGGGTTACACCATGAGTCGTATCGTTTGGTCAAAAGGCCTAGTCATACTACTTACTTCGATGGCTAGTAGTGTGGCGTTAGCCGCAGCTTGCGAAGATCCGGATTTTGTTTACCCCAAGGTGTTAAGCATTAAGGCCGGCTTGCAAGACACCTTAACTCTGCCCGGCGCCGTCACGCGCCTCTCCATAGGCGACCCCGCGACAGCAGATGTGGCATTAACCGACTCGCGAAATCTTCTGGTTCAAGCCAAAAAAGCGGGGGAGACCAGCCTGCTGATTTGGACGCAGTGTGGCAAACAACCTGCTCGCGTCATTATTAATGTGCCCATTGCCATGAGTGCGGCTCAGCAAGTCGCTCAAGCAGCGGCGCCCGAGGCGTTGGCAACACTGCCTTCTCAAGTGCAAGCGGACATTCGATTTGTTGAGCTGAGTCGGTCCCGATTAAGTGAGGTCGGTGCACGAATCGGTGCCAGTGGCGGTAAAGGAGTGATATCACCGCCAAACTCAACTGGAAGTGTCGTAAGAAATGCAGCCGGTGCCTTTTCGTTCCCGACCTTTCTGCTTGATTCTGGTGCGTTCAATATCTTGTGGGGCGGTAGCTCTAATCGGTTTTTAGCGGCAATTAATTTGCTCGAGCAAACCGGTTACGCCTACACCTTGTCCAGACCCTCCTTGGTGGCCATGAGTGGCCAATCAGCGAACTTCTTGGCGGGCGGGGAGGTTCCTATTCCGGTGCCACAAGGAACTAACGGCACGGTAGCGATTGAGTACAAGGAGTTTGGTGTGCGGCTGAGTCTGACTCCCACGGTGCTGAGTAATCAGCAAATTTTGCTGAAAGTAGCGCCTGAAGTGAGTGACTTAGACTTTAACAATGCGGTGACCTTGCAAGGCTCAGTCATTCCAGCTCTGCGCATCCGTCGAACCGATACCACCATATCGTTAGCGGATGGTGAGAGCTTCATTATCAGTGGCTTGGTGTCTCGCAGTACCAATAACAATGCCAGCAAATTTCCCGGCTTGGGAGACATTCCTATCCTCGGTGCATTTTTCAAATCTAATCGATTTGAAAGCGAAGATAGAGAGTTGCTGATGATCGTAACGCCGCGCCTTGTAAGGCCTATTTCGGTGAAAGCGGAGTTGCCGGAATTGCCTGGCGACGGCTTAAGAACCTACGACCCGAGTGCTGGACGGTTATTTTTCAAAGGCTCAGAGTCTCCATATCGCCGCGCACCCATTGGCTTTTCACGGTAATTTATGATGAATAACTCTTTGCCATCGGTTGTGATTGTTACTCAGGATCGAGACCAATTTACGTGGCTGCAGTCGGCGCTGGAGAGCAATGCCGATGTGGTTATGTCGCAGCAGCGTGATCTCAATGATGTGCTTCAGTTAATCAATATGGCCACGGCCTCCATCATTTTTGTGCCCGTTCGCCGGGATGCCTGGATTGAGGATGTGCAGTTTATTGAGGGCTTGGTAGCGGCTAGTCCAACGCTGGCCTGTGTCGCAGTTTCGGAAGTGTTGGACCAAGATCGATTACTGGGTGCCATGCGCGCCGGGGCAAAAGACTTCGTGACCTTTGCCACCCGCCCCAGTGAGTTGGCTGGTTTGGTTCGGCGCCTAGGTGAGCGCGTGCCTGAGGTTATCGAAAACCCCATGCGCCAGGGCACGATGGTTGTTATGGCCAGTGAACGACCGGTGTTGCAATCAGCCTTTCATGCCCTACATTTGGCCGCTTCGCTGCAAACCCAAAATCCGGATGCGCGGGTGCTCTTAGTGGATGTGGGGCAGCCATTTGCCGAAGCGCAACTGCTCTTTGGATTGGAAGGCCAGTTCAGCTTTATGGACACCTTAAGGAATTTACGCCGTCTCGACCAAACACTCGTAGATACCGCCTTTCCGCGCCATAAGTCCGGCGTACGGGTGTTGTCTGCACCCCGAGAAGGCATGGACATGGATGAGGTCACGACGTCCGAAATGTTCCTGCTGGTGGGCACGCTCCGTAGTCTCTTTACCCATGTGGTGGTCAACATCTGTGGCCTCCCCACGGTGGATATGACCGAGCTACTTATTGGTAATGCCAACCACATTATTTTTGTTGTGGATCAGTCCATTACCAGTTGCCGTGCTGGGCTGGATTTCCAGTCCAACTTGAAGCAACTCGGTGTGCCCATTGCGGATGCTCTGCTGTTGGTCGATCACTACTTACCCAAGATATCTCCGGACGCTAAAGCCATTGCGCGTTCGTTTGCCATTGAGCGTCATGTGGAGTTGCCAGCCGCAGCTGAAGTACGTCTGCGGGCGATGAATATCGGCCAATTGGTGTTTGAGTTGGCGCCTCAAGATCCGTTGGCGAAGCGATATCGCGATTTGGCCGACATGATTTATGTGCCGGCCATTGCCAAGGCACGGGCCAAACAGGCCGGCAGTTCGGGTGGCTTCCTGGGCAAGCTTAAATCCAGCTTGAAGGGCAACTGACATGGCCGGTTATATTCCCGGCGGGCGGATGTCGCCAAAGAAAATTGAGCAAGATATCGCTCAGATCAAATTTCGCTTTCATCGTTATTTGATTGAGCGAGTTGACGACGATCACTTCAATATTCTGGAAAACACGCGCCAAGCCATCATGGACTATGTCCAGATTAAGCTCACGGTGTACGTGAATGACAACGCGCTACCCTTGTCGCGATACGAAGCCGATCGTTTGGCTGAAGAGCTGGTGGATGAGCTGGTGGGTTTCGGCCCCTTAGAGTCCCTGCTGAAAGATTCGTCGGTCACAGAAATCATGGTCAATGGCGCCCAGCGAATTTTCTTTGAGCGTGACGGGGTCATTCAACGCAGCGATTTGCGCTTTGTGGATGACAATCATGTCTCGCGAGTGATTCAGCGAATTCTTGCGCCCATTGGCCGCCGCCTCGACGAATCTAGCCCGATGGTGGATGCGCGCATGCCTGATGGCAGCCGTGTAAATGCCATTATTCCGCCCATTGCCTTAGACGGCCCGAGCATTTCCATTCGTAAGTTTCGCCGTGATCTGTTGCGTGCGAACGACTTGGTGACCTATCGCTCGGTCAGCGAAGAAATGCTGCAGTTCATTAGGAAAGCAGTGGGTCAGCGCGCCAATATTCTCGTCAGTGGCGGTACGGGTACGGGTAAAACGACGTTTCTTAATGTGCTGTCCAGCTTTATTAATCATCACGAGCGTATCGTGACCATTGAAGATACGGCTGAGCTTCAGTTAAGCAACGATCATGTGGTGCGTTTGGAAACGCGTCCGCCTAATGCCGAAGGCTTTGGCGAAGTGAGTGCCCGTGACTTGATTCGTAACGCGCTGCGTATGCGTCCGGATCGCATCATCGTGGGCGAAGTTCGTAGCTATGAAGTCATGGACATGTTGCAGGCCATGAACACCGGCCATGAAGGCTCCATGTCGACCCTGCATGCTAACAGCGCTGCCGATGCGCTCTTGCGTATGGAGACCTTGGTGGGCTTGTCCGGCCAAAAGATTTCTGAGGCGACGTTGCGCGCCATCATTGTGTCGGCGGTGGATATTGTTGTGCAGCTCACCCGGTTGCCAAATGGCCGTCGCTGCGTGGCAGAGATTACGGAGGTGGTGGATCTTCGTGATGATCAATATGTCACCAATACCTTGTTTAAGCTGGACCGTATATCAGGCAACCATTTAAAGGCCAGCAGCGGGCCGGCTAAACCTCGTGTGATTGAGCTAATGAAGCAAGCCGAGGCTAAGCACTAATGCTCTTTTTTGTGTATTTGCTGGCGGCCATGCTCATGGGGCTAGGCTCGCTTTATTTGATTTGGTTAGGTCAGAAGCAGGCTCAAGAAGAGGCCGTGTCTAAGCGATTGGCGCTTATTGGTGTGCAGGCCTTGGAGTTTCCCAAAAAGAACTGGCTAACCATTCAGCTTGAACGTGCGGGTATTACATTGCCCGAAACACAGCGACGCATGATTGGTTTAGCGTTAACGTTGATTTTGCTGCTCGTCACGATTCAGTTCGGATTTGCCCTGGCGCTACTCCTGGCCTTCGGTTTAATGGTATTTGCCTACACCGCTATCGGCAGTATTTATCAACGCCGTATGAATCTTATTGTTTCGCAATTACCGCGCTTGCTAGATCAAGTCGTTCGTTTGATGCGTACCGGCAAAACCTTGGCGGATAGCTTCTTTATTGCCACGCGAGATGCCGATGAGCCGCTGAAAACGGTGATGCTGAAATTGCAGCGCAATATTCAATTAGGTATGACGATACCCGAAGCGTTTATTGATTTGTCGGAAGTCTATGTGCTGAAGGAGTTGCAAGTGCTGGCGCTGGGCGTGAACGTCAACTCTCGCTTTGGCGGTAGTTTGATTGACCTGCTCAATAACATCATTACCTTGATCCAACAGCGCGAGCAACTGAATCGACAGCTGCGTGCTTTTACCGGAGAGACGCGCTCTAGCGCGGTGGTACTGTCGGCCCTACCCATCATGGTGGGCTCTTTTATGATTTTGAGTAACCCGGACTACATCTACCAAATGATCGATGACCCCACGGGTAAATGGGTCATGGTGACAGCAGCGATTATGCAGATTTCGGGTATGGCCGTGATCTGGAAAATGCTGAGGAGCATCTGATGGCCGGACTCTTTGGTACCCTCTTTTTCTGCGTCGTTTTGCTTGCGATCGGCATGGCTATTTGGACTTTCACGCGTATTGCCGGCGAGCGGCGCCTCGTTGAGCGGCGCATGACAGTGCGCGGTAATGCGCGCGAAGATGCACGCTTGCTCAGCATGCGATTTGCCGACTTGTTTGATGACCAAGAACGCATCCGCAAACACATCGAGAAAGACAGTGAGCTCGTGTTAGCCATGTGGCGCGCGGGTTATCGCTCTGCAGCCCAACGCGCCACGCTCTATGGTGTGCAGGTTATTTTGCCGATTGCTGCATTAGCGCTAACAGGGCTGTGGATTCTAATCAACGGCTATAGCCAAAACGGCCTATTGGTAGGCATTGTCATTGTCATTGTTTGTGTGCTGCTACCTAAGCGCGTCATCAATGGCATCGCCAAGGATCGCTTAAAGCGTATTGATGATGAGCTCTCCCTCTTCGTGCAAATGCTGCGCATCCTATTTGATGCCGGCCTTGCCGTTGAGCAAGCGTTACGCGTCATGGCCAATGAAGCCAAACTCGTCCTGCCAGAATTAGTGAAAGAGCTGGAACCCGTATTACGGCGTGCTGAGCAAGGTCTGGACTTGGAAAATGAGCTGGGCAGTTCGGCGGCCGCGCTAGATCACGCTAACTTCACGGACGTTACCGTCATCATTCGGCAAATGCTGAAGCAGGGGGGTAGCGCCCGAGCCTCCCTGACAAAATTGATTGAAGTCATGGAAAGCCGGCGACTGACGGACATGCAGGAAAAGGTCAGTAAGTTGACGGCACGTATGACGGTGGTCATGGTGGTGTTCTTTTTCCCCGCACTGGTCATTTTGTTGGCCGGCCCTGGCTTTATTTCTATTGGCGATGCCATGGGTGATATGTGATGACGCGATTTCAGTTAACTGGACTCTGGACGGGGTTAGGTGTCCTGCTGGTGCTCGTATCGGGCTGTGCGACGTCGAAAGGCACGGTTAGGCAGATCCCGAGTGCAGCGGTGGTGGGTGTCCCTGTTGAGTCGAGAACCACAAGCAGTGTTGATGAAGCTCCAGAAGTCATAGCGCCTGTAAAGGTCCAAGAGCCTGAGATTCGAGTCAATTGCCGAGCGACACTAAGCAAAGACGATGAACTGGTAAAGGCACTAGTAGAGCAGCGCGTTCGCGATGGCAACTATTACGCAGCCCTGGCTCAAATTCAGTCACTGCCCTCTGAAGTCGCTACGGTTGCTGCCCTGCGCGCCGATATCCTGCGCCAGTTACAGTCACCACAGGCCGAGGCTTGGTATGTGGCTTTGCAGGGTAGCTGCTTGGCAGGTCGGGCAGAACATGGCCTGGGCTTATTAGCGGCTCAACGAAATGATTACACGCAGGCCTTAAAGCGACTCATTAGCGCTTCACGTTTACTCCCTGCGGATAGTCGAGTTCGTAACGATTTAGGCTTTTTGTACCTGCATCTCAACATGGATGCCCCCGCCGAATTTGAACTGCGGACGGCCTATGAGTTAGCGCCAGAGGACAAGGTGCCTGGGTTTAACCTAGCGTTGCTGGCACTGCTGCGTCAAGACGAAGGCGCATGGGTCTATTGGTCAGACCGCATCAGCTTCACGACTTCTGACCGAGAGGAGCTTTTACACAGTTGTCAGTATTTAATGCGCAAACGGAGCCGCTCACAAAGTTCCGTGTCTTGCCCCATGAGTCCGCGCACGGCATTACCTAGTGCAGTGCAAATGCCTACCATGCCAAAGGGTAAATAATCGTTGATGTTATGCGTACGTGACGATTTGTGGCTGTTTTGCAGCAGGTGCTCAGTCAACGTGTTACGCGGCGTATGATGTTTAAATCTGATGGGAGAGAAGTAATGCGAAATATAGCGCCGATTAAATGCTTATTAGCTCTGACCCTATTCGCGAGTGCTTCCGCAGCTGTAGCGCAGGAAGAGTTGCCCATGGCAGGCGAGCAAACCAGCCTGTGGCTGAGTATGCAGCGGGAGGGTGAGCAAGCCTCCAGCAATCCGCAGGCAGCCTCTGCTGTTCAGCGGGAGAAGGCGGCTGAGCGCTTTCTCAAAACCTACGATTACGCCATCAAAGAGAGCTTTTATGGTGACGGCTTTGGTGCCGGGAAATAGCCTGAGAATAAACGCATGACACCACAACGCTTATTAATGCGTAAAAACAACCTCATGCTGTCACGACATAGCCAGCAAGGCGCTGTGTTAATTATGACAGTAGGTTTTATGTTGCTTGCGGTGTTGTGCTTGGCGCTCGTGGTGGATACTGGTCGGTTGTATGTTGAAAAACGGAAACTTCAGCGTGTTGCCGATATGGCGGCCATTGAGGCGATGGCGCGAGATGGTGCTTGTAATACGGGTACAGCACTGACCTTTGCAACGCAAAGCGCTGCGCGTAATGACTTTACTGTGGGCGGCACCAATACATTGACGCTGACCTGTGGACAAGTGAGTACCGTAGGCGGGCTTAGAACGGTGGCGGCCACGCCTTTTGGTGGTGTCGATAATGCAATTCAGGTAGTCGCAGCCCGCCAAGTTGCAGCCAGTATGATAGCTGGCGGCATTTTCGGTGGAAAAATATCGCTATCGGCGGCCGCTGTTGCAACCAAGGGCGTGCCACTAGCCTCTCTGGCGTTGCGAACCACAGTAGCAACCGTAGATTCTACAAGGGGTGCGCTACTTAACTCCGTTATAGGCGGCTTGCTCGGCGGTGCTGTTAACGTTTCGGCGCTCGGATGGAATGGCCTCCTTGGCACACAACTCAGCCTCTTCGACTTTTTAGATCAGCTCAAAGTGAATTTGGGTTTGTCGGCCGGTGGGTATACCGAGGTGCTTTCGCAGAATCTCACCGTGGGCCAAATTATTGATGCCACCTCCACCGTACTGGGGCGTGATGGCAATACCGCAGCTTCAACATTAACGGCGTTATCCGCACTGAAAGTAGGGGCGTTGATTAACCCTGTTACGGTCCAGCTGGCTAATATTATTAAGCTACAGACGGCCACCTCCTACGCGGGGGCCGACCTCGGCGTCAATGTATTCGATTTAATTCAGGGCAGTGTGCAGTTAGCCAACGGCACGAATGCGTTAGTTGCGGACGTGCCGATTACCCTACCGGGTCTTGTGGGCACTAATATCAGCACGCGTGTCATGGAAGCTCCCCAACTATCATCGGTTGGTAATCCTGCGCTGGCGAAAGCTGATCCCCTTGGGCTGAATAAAATTTATGTCCGGTCTGCTCAGATTCGCTCACTCGTTTCTGTGGATTTACCGGCAGTGGCTGGTTTGAGCTCAGTGGTTACCGCCTTATCGGCTGCGCTTTCGCCTGTAACAACCCTTTTAACCAACACGTTTAGTCTTACTGGTTTGGTCACGAATTTAGTCTGTGGCTTGATTGGCACCTGTGAGTCTAAGGAAACGTTGATTAAGGTCTTACCCTCTGCCCGAGTGGATGTGAATTTAGATGTGGGCGGCGGTGAATCCTATGTCAGTGATTACAGTTGTAGTGGCGCCAATAAAACCCTAACAGCACCCAGTAAAACCTCTGCAGCCTGGTTGCGTATTGGTCAAATGGGCACCTCTACTGCTAACGCCAAGGCCAATGTATTTAGTTCTGCGAATGCGCCGGTGGTAGATCCGGTACCGGTCTTACAAGTTGGATTTGTAGAGGTGCGGCAGACCTGCCTGTTATTCGTTGCATGTTTCAATAAGGTCTACAAGTCCACTGCCAATACGTGGACAGAGTCGAACCGTAACAACGCTAAATTTACAGTGAAAATTGGCTTAGGACTTAAGGTTGACTCACCCGTCGCGGGTGTGAATCAGACGTTAACGTTTACCAATCCGCCTGAGGTAGGCGCTGCGTTAACGAATTCGGACTATCAAAAAATTACAAGTACCAGTGTTGTGAATAGTCTGATCAACACCTTAGCGAGTATTACCCTGCAACCTTATTACACCAGCGATTCGGGTTTATTAGGGGCGCTATTTGGTATTGTGACCAGTGCATTGGATGGTCTGAAAACGGCATTACAAAATGCCATTGTGCCGCTTTTGTCGGGCTTATTAGATCCGATCCTAGACTTTCTGTTAGATACCCTAGGTGTAAACCTAGCGGAAACGGAAGTGGCGGGGCAGTTGAGTTGTTCAGGTACAGATGGTGTGAGGCTCGTTAAATAATTACAGAATGACCCGAGACCGCGCGGTTAACGTGGGTGGCAGTGCTGGGATTTGGCCTAATCCGGGTAAATTTAACGGCTTTATTCGCGCCACTGAGCTGTAGTTCGGAATATTCAGCTGGGTTTGCAATACGCATGCGGGCCGGCTAACAGGGCAAGATGCATCGGTCACAAAGGTGGCCGTGGTGGATAAGCCGGTTGTCCACCCACTCAACCACAGCATTTGTCGGTTCATTTCAGCCAGTGCTTGCGCGGTGACGGCTGCATCGTAGCTGGGTGTGCTGGCAGGCACGGTAGCGGCCACGCGTGCACCTTCGGCGCTAGCCCGATTCATCGATTGCAGCAAAATTAATGGGATGGTGTAGCTGACCAGCGCCCAGAAAACACCAAACACCAAGGTAAACACCAAGGCAAACTCAATGACGGCAACGCCTTTCTCTTGCTGTTTACGCATCACATATTCTCCAAGCGCAGTCGTGATGTCGTACTAAAAGCAGACAAATTAGGCAGGCTAAAACCAATTAAATTAAGGGGCGGGACAATGCACGCCACTTTGTTGCTGCTGCTGCAGCCCGGATAGGTCAGGGTAACCACCAGCGTTCTAAACGTATCGATGGTTTGCACGGTGACGGACGGTACGACGGTATCCGCTCGCCTCAGTCGAGGGGGTAGCACGCTAAGCTCTTGAGTGAGGCGGGCTTGGGCCAGCGTAACAATGGCGGCGTTACTTTGACTGGGGTCGATCCGCAGGGCATATCGAGCAGTTTCAGCGGTTGCTTGATTCATGACTTGATAAAGAAAAAATGGAAAGGCGTAGCTTAATACCGCCCAGAAGGTCGTGAATAACAGCCCGAAAACAAATGAGAACTCGATCGCTGAAGCGCCTCGTTGTCGATGCTTAGTGGTCATGGCGTGAGCCAGTGTTTTGGACATGGTGTTTAACCTTTAGCGTTGTGTCCAATATAGTCCCAGTTTAGTTGTCGTTGTATAGCGGGATTGTTAAAAAGCGTGGCGTGCACGGCGATAGGCTGTCCATAGTAAGGCCAGATTGACGACGGCACCGACAAGAACAACCTGGCCGGTCACTAAATACAGCCCGAGCTTTACGTAGAGCAGTAGTGACCACGTGATGACTAAAAGGGCTCGTTCACCGGCCAACCAACCCGACTTATGACCGAGCTGGTAGAGCCAAAGTATGGGCAAAATTTGCCAAACCAGATCGTAATCAAACAGGTAGGGGCTGATTAGCAAAGTCGCGGCAACTAAGGCTATGCCCCGAATGCTAGCCTGTTGGCTGAGTCGCCATGTTGCGAGCAGCGTGACAATTGCCAGTGCTGCGACCAGTGCATGCAAACCATAAGCCCACGCGAGTGAGCCGTCAATTTGTCTGACCAGGGCAAACACCGTCGGCATGCGTTCAAGCGGGATGTCCGTTTCTAAATAGGTTTTAGCCATATTTAGCCCGCTTAAAAACGTTGGCCAAATATCCGTGCCGAGTACCCATGTGGCTAAGCCGGCAAAGCTAGTACTGCTAATAATAAATGCCTTGAGTGCTCGCCAGTTTTGAGTCCACAGCATCATCAGCGGAAAGAGCAGCAACAACTGTGGCTTGATGCAAAGTAGCCCCATCAGCGTGCCGGCTAATACCGGCTTTTTCTCGAGATAGTAAAGCGACAGTGCAGCTAGGCTGACGGTGATTAAGCCATTCTGTCCTGAGGTTATGTTCAGAAATAACGCGGGAAAGGCAGCGGCCAAAATCAGTAGACCATTCCCTCGCGTATGCTTTGCCAAGGCACCTAAGTAAAGACACAAACCCAATAGCGAGAATGCCGCGTAAGCAAGGGCATAGCTCATGTACGCCAACGGGTACACCAAGAGCAGGAACTGAGGCGGGTAGTACCAGCCGGTGTGCGGCATGTTGACGGGTGCAACCAGCTTTTCTGCCGCCAGTAGCGACGCCGCATGGTAGGCGTCTGTCGGGCTGCCTATTTGAGCGAGATGGGAGGCTGCCCAATAGGTAATGAAATCCGCTCCTAGCGGATGGCCCTGTTCATTAAGCAAGCCAGTAAACGAATCCAGCGTGAAGTAAAGCAAAGCGATATGAAGGCCAAGCAGTGCCCATAGGGTCATCTGCAGTCTTGGTGATGCAAGCTGTTGCATCCGGTTTAAGCCTCCTGAGGAGTAGCCACCGACCGCGCCACTCTCAAGTGCATCATGATGATTACCGATAGGGAAGCCGAAATGAGTACGAACAGATTCGGCCCAAAGGTTCTGGACATGGTGAGATCAATAAATGGAAATAGCCAAGCCAATAACAGAAGCTCTCTTTCACCGCGAATCCACCCCTGTTGTATTCCTCGCAGGCCAAGCAAGATGAGCGGGATAGCCATCCAGACCAGTTCATAGTCATACATATAGGGGCTGAAATGTAGGCTGGCCAACACAAGCGATGAGGCTCGTAAGGCCATATCTTGGCTGCTCAGCCATACATAGGCGCATAAAAGCGTTAAAGCAGTGGCATAGGTGATGTGCGCAATATAAGCCAGTTCGGTGCTTGCGCCGACCAGCTTAGCCGCTGAGAAAACACTGATCATCTGGCTCCAGCGTAGCTGGCCGGACTCCAGGAACTGCCTCGCTTCGATCAAGCTGTGTAAGAAAGCGGGCCATGACTCGTAACCGATTAACCAAGTGCTTAAAACGCAGACCAGTGTTGCGGTGATGGCGGCACTGACAAAGGCTTGCCCGTGTCGCCCGCAAATTAGCACCAGTGGGAATAGCATCGCCATCTGAGGCTTAATGGCTAATAAACCCACACAGATGCCGGCGAGCCACGGCCGCTTTTCTAGGAGTGCCACAGCGAGTATGCCCAATCCGGCGGTTAAAAAAGCATTTTGGCCGTAGATCAAATTCACTAGGACCGCAGGAAAGGCTAGGAGGGGAAACCAAATGTTGTACTCCGGCGCCAAGCGTTTCGCTGCCAGGACATAAAACAACAGCGTTAACAGCATGAAGGTGGCAAAGGCGGGTTTGTATTCGAGAAGCACCAAAGGCTTTATCAGCGCGTGAAACGTGGGAGGGTAAAACCAAGCGTACTTCTCTGACTTTGCCCACACGGCTTTTTCAGCGGCATACATTTTTTCCAGATCGTAGGCATCAACAGCTTTCCCTGCCTGAGCCAATTCCGCTGCTGCATAAAACGTAATGAAGTCTCGGTCGGGACGTGGGTCTTTGGCTGTCGTGGAAATAAAACTTTCGTAAATCAGGCTGCCAAGAAAAATGGAAAAAATGACGAGAAAGATCCACGAATAAACATTCACACGTTCAGCGTTGAGCCAATGAGTGTGTTGACCTTTTAGGGAGAACTCAGTCATTGGTGTGGGTCCTGAAGTTGGAGTTGACGGGAGCAGCGCTGCGCAACCTCAGCCGGGATATAAAGTGCAAGCCATTCTTTGTTTGCTTGCTGGGAAACGGACGAGTAATGGCAGCCGGTATGTTGATTAAATGCAGCTAATGACCCGCGAACAATAAATACAGCATAGCGCTCACCTTGAAACGCATTCCAGTTGTATGGGCTTGGGCTCCAGTCAAAGCCATTACCAATCGTGGCAAAAGGCAGGTGCTGACGGTTGTAGCGTAGGGGCTGAAGATCGGTTGCAGCAAAATTAGGATCTACTAAGCCATTTTTGAGAACGCCATACCATTGCCCACTGTGCAAATAGATCGGTGCAATAAACCCTTCTGCGTTGTACGAGTAGGACAGGCTTAACGCCCGTTGCCCCTCAGGCATGGAGGGTAACGCGCTGACTAGGTTTGCGATTTGCCGATCATAGACGTGTGCCCTATTGATTTGTACGACCAACATTGCCGAACTCGCCAATAGCAAACTGGGCAGCAAGAGGTGGTGCGTTCGAGCCCGAGGGATGAGCAGCAAGGGAAATACGCAGAAAAAAAGCAGGCTAAAGCGCTCAGCAGAATAAAGGGATCCATTGATAACACTGGGCATGACCAATAGGACGGCGAGTAGTAGCGCCAAGAGCAGTAAGGGCTTACGGCTGTAATTCACACGATAGCCCAGCAGGAAAGGCGAGAGCACAAGCATCATCCCAGTAACGATGGCTCCCGTGCCATTCTCCCAGCCGAAGATGCGTGGGAAAAAGCCCGTAATACGACCCCAGCCATTGATGAGCTGCGGATGTAATGAGGAAAGTTCTTGATAGTAAAAATAGGGAGAAAGAGATGGGTGGATGCCAAAGTAAATGCCATGTCCGAAACCTTGTACACCGGTGTCAGCCAAGAGTTGCCATGTCACCACGGGCATCAGCAATACCAGGACTAGCAAGTAGTTGCGAAGCCTCAGGAAGCGTTGGGGTTCGACTAGCGTCAGCGTGAGTACGATAGCGGCCGTGACAACGGCGGTAAGCCCATGGGTAAGCACGATGGCCAGTGCCAACAATACGCAGCGAATGAGAGAAGCCCTATGAGTACTAGAGGCGGGCTGCATCTCCGCCAATAACAACAGCATAAACACCGCAGAGACGTTAAAGGGTAAAAAGCCCCATTGATAACTGAAACCATACAGCCCAAAAATAGAAAAAATCGCTAACTTGGGCTCGCAGCCATGCCGCTTCAGGAGTCTTGCTGAGGCCAATACCAGCCCAGCTAACGATAGGCTAATGAGAATTTTTACGCTCGTGAGCGTGCCCACGACTAGGGCGAGCAACGCACCGACAAAATAGGTGAGTAGGTAGGGCGTGACGTAATTGAGATATATCTCCTGTTCCCATCGATGGGTCAAAAAATGGTCGAGTAGAAGATTAATTTGTGCGGCATGCTGTGGGATGTCGGTACCTAAAGGAAGCGCACTTAACCAGACAGGCACAGTGGCTAGCAGCGCAAGCATTGTTAGGAAGACGGGCTCTGTCCTTACTCGATAACGCTTAAGCCCAAGGTTCATGTTTAGTCTGCCTTTGTCACAGTAAACCAACTCGACTGTGCAGGATGATCTGCCTGATAGCTGGCAATGGCCTTAAGTAGGACTTTGGCACTACTTGTGGAGTCGGCAAACAGCGAAACACGTCTACCGGCTGGTGTAAACAAAGGGCCAGGAATTTCGAAGGTGGCGACTTTAATGAGATGTCGTGGCCAGTCAGGGAACCAATGTTCATAGATCATGGCGTAGTGAATGTCATGCTGGGTAAGCAACGTGGATACCCAAGCCGACCCGGGCCCCATGGTTTTCCTGAGTTCGTAAACGCCTTTACTGCCAAGCCCAACCAAATCTAATACCGGGAGTTCGTTGTGCCGACTGATTAGCCCAACATCGTTCACTGCCACAGGCTGCTTAAGATAGTGCTGAACGAGTTCTGCCAGTTGCCCTTGTTGGTCATGTATATTTTTTGCAGCCCAGGGTGCGGATGGCCCTGAGTAAAAATTGCCTAAATTTAGAACAATCACAAGCAGTAAAAAAATGATTCGTCGGGCGTAAGTACTCAGATATCGCTCAACTAAGGGGAAGCTGCTGTGTAGCAGCGCCACCCAACAGCAGGCCAGCACATAGACTTCATAGCGACCTGAGTTGACCCGGCCAAATAAGGCATGCGCAACATAAACCACTGTGGCAATGGCCATGAGTTGACGGCCCAGTGCTTGTCGTCCTGCGGCAAACCAGCCGAGCACCAACCACAGCAAATAACGGTTGTATTCCTGTTGCATTACGAACTGAATGTTCTCAAGGAGTGCCGCCCATAGCTGTTGCCACGAGCGTTCGTCTAGCTCTGCGAATACAGACTTAATTTGTACGGAAGCAGGCAACCAACCGAGACCCAAGCCCTCATGTAAGAACAGGGAGTAGACACCGAGTGTCAGGACGATAATGAGCAGGGTGGCGAGTGCTTTTTTAGACTCTCCCTTTGAGGCAGCCAGGAGTAGCACGGGAAGGCATAGTGCCAGGCTTTCATAGCGAATGAGCGCAAGGGCATAAATGGCCACAAAGAGAGAGCTTGTTTGCCATTGTTGCTGACTCACAGCGATCATTACTCGAGTCGCCAACCAAGCCTGAGTGAGCTGCTCCATCCCTGAGAGGCTAAGCCAATAAACATTCAAGCTAATGAAGATGGCTACCAGTAACCAGATCGTGTTCCTCTGATCACATAGCCGGTGGTCTAGCCATGTTTTTAAGTCCATTCCCAGCAGCGCGAGAATGCATAGGTTGGTGAGCAGCGGAATGTAATCAAACCCAACGGGAAGCCAGGACCAGATGGTCAGCCAGAGTGTCCACAAAAGACTTGAAGAGGGCGAAGCGACACTGCTTAGGTGCAGGCCAAAATGACCCTGCTGGCCAATCATCTCAGCGAGTTGAAGATGGATATAGGCGTCATCTAGCGTATAAAAAAAACGGCCAATTAACGCCCATGTCACAGCAATCAGAATGGCAGCAGGTAGGAGTAATAATCCGACCGTTTTAATGTGATTTGTTCGCGCCCACGTCACTGCCTGCATGCTGTCCTGCCAATCCATCCAAAAGGGCGTGTACAAACTTCAATCGAGTTTCGTTCACATTCATCGTGTCTGTGAAGCGTAGCGTGTCGCCGCCCTCGAGTTTGTAGCGTTTCGGTTCTTTCTGGATAAGCTGTATTAACCGGCGGGGGTCTACCGTGGTGTCATTGCTAAATTCGAGACGACCACCGTTGGGGCCGGCGTCAATTTTTTTAATGCCCAGCGCCTGTGCTTTGAGCTTCAGCGCGCTCACCGCAAATAGGTTTTTAACCGGCTCGGGTAGTAAGCCAAAGCGATCAATCATCTCCACTTGCAGCTCATCCAGCGCATCGTCGCTGGCGGCATTGCTGATGCGCTTGTAGAGCATCAAGCGGTTGTGCACATCGGGCAGATAGTCTTCGGGAATCAAAGCGGATAGACGCAGGTTAATGTCGGCACCGAGTGTGAAGGGCTGATCCATATTCGGCGTTTTGCCGCTGCGAATCGCCTTTACCGCGCGATCGAGCATCTCCATATACAGCGTAAATCCGACGCTCTGAATATTGCCACTCTGGTCTTCGCCAAGCAGCTCACCCGCACCACGAATTTCCAAATCTTGTGAGGCCAGCGCAAATCCTGCGCCGAGATCATCGGCGGCAGCAATGGCATCCAACCGTTTTTGAGCATCACCGCTAAGGGCTTTAGGCGGTGGCGTGAGCAAGTAGGCATAGGCCTGATGGTGCGAGCGTCCAACGCGGCCACGCAGCTGGTGTAGCTGGGCTAGGCCGAGCTTGTCGGCTCTATCCATGATGATGGTGTTGGCGCTGGGCACGTCAATGCCGGTTTCGATGATGGTCGAGCACACCAGAATATTGTGCTGCTTGTGATAGAACTGCTGCATGACTTGTTCCAGCTCGCGTTCGCGCATCTGCCCATGCGCGATACCCACGCGGGCCTCCGGCACCAGCGTCATCAGCTCCTGTGCACACTTCTCAATGCTGTCGACTTCGTTGTGCAAGTAATACACCTGACCACCGCGCAGCAGCTCACGCAAAATGGCTTCCTTGATCACGGCCGGATGCGTTTCGCGCACGAAGGTTTTCACCGCCAGTCGGCGTGCCGGCGGCGTGGCGATGATGGACAAATCTCGCATGCCAGCGAAGGCCATGTTCAGCGTGCGCGGAATCGGTGTGGCGGTCAGTGTCAGCATGTCGACTTCGGCACGACGCTGCTTTAGCGCCTCTTTGTGACGCACGCCGAAGCGGTGTTCTTCATCGACGATGATGAGCCCGAGCTGCTTGAACTGAAGCTCTTCGCTGAGCAACTTATGCGTGCCAATGAGAATGTCGATGCGGCCATCTGCGGCGGCATCCATGGCTGCTTTTTGTTCCTTGGCAGTTTTGAAGCGTGACAACACTTCAATGCGCACCGGCCAATCGGCAAAACGGTCGCAGAAGTTCTCGTAGTGCTGCTGGGCGAGCAGGGTAGTCGGCACCAACACGGCGACCTGCTTGCCATCCTGCACGGCCACGAAGGCGGCGCGCATGGCGACCTCGGTCTTGCCGAAGCCCACATCGCCACAAACGAGACGATCCATGGGGCGCGGCGAGCGCATATCGGCGATGGTGGCGAGGATGGCATTGGCCTGGTCGGCGGTTTCCTCGAACGGGAAGCCGGCGCTGAACAGGGCGTACTCGCCTTCATCAAACGGAAAGCCGTAGCCTTTGCGGGCGGCGCGACGCGCATAAAGATTAAGCAGTTCTGCAGCGGTATCATGCACTTGCTCAGCGGCCTTGCGGCGAGCCTTCTGCCATTGCTCCGTACCTAAACGATGCAGTGGCGCCATGGCGTCATCAGCACCCGCGAAGCGCGAGATCAGCTCTAAGCGTGCCACGGGCACATACAACTTAGCTTTGTCGGCGTATTCCAGTAGTAAGAATTCTTGGGTCTGTCCGTCCATATCCAGCGTGGTTAGGCCTTGGTAGCGGCCCACGCCGTGCTCTAGGTGCACCACCGGTGCGCCCGGCTGTAGCTCACTGAGGCTGCGGATGGCCAGTTCGTCTTGGCCGTCGGCCGAGGTTGCCTTACGACGCCGACGTTGTTGTACGCGCTGACCAAAGAGCTGCGACTCGGCGACTAAAGCAAAGCCATGGCTCCCCGAGTCACCCAGTAGGCCTTGCTCCAACGGCGCAATGGTGATGCACAGCGGCGCTGGGCTGGCGAGGAAGGCTTGCCAGCTATTTACGGGGGTCGGTTTTAACTCCCAGCGGTTAAGCAAATCACTGAGGCTTTCACGACGACCAGCACTTTCTGCGCAAATCAGTACTCGGCGCTGACCTTGCTGTTCCGCAACAAAATGGGCTAAAGCTTGTATTGGCCGTTCGGCCTTGGCTTCGATGGGCAGCGCAGGTGCCAGAGTAAATGGCAAATTCAGGACGCCAGCGCGGGGTTCTACGGGTTCCGCTTGCAAGGTAATGCGCGGAAATTGGTTGACCTCGCCGAACCATTCGTTTTCGCGTAGGAACAGTCGTTCAGGCGCGAGTAATGGGCGCGTACTGTCGCCACGGTACTGCTCGAAGCGGTCATTCACTTCGCCGCGAAAGGTGGCGAGCTGCGCCGGTGCCAGCGCTTCCATCAGCATCAGGCTGTTGGCGGGCAGGTAGTCGAAGAGCGTGCCGGTCTGCTCGAAGAACAGTGGCAAGTAGTACTCAATGCCGTTGCCCGCAATACCGCTGACCACATCTTGATAGATCGAGCAGCGTTTCGGGTCGCCGCTAAAGCTGTCTGCCCACTGATCGCGGAAGCGGCGGATGCCGGCCTTGTCGAGCGGGAATTCGTGCGCTGGCATCAGCGTCAGTTCGGTGATGGCTTCTACGGTGCGCTGCGTTTCCACATCGAACAGGCGCAGAGTATCGATCTCGTCATCAAAGAGCTCGATGCGCACCGGGTGTTCAGCACCCATGGGGTACAGATCCACAAGACTGCCGCGCACGGCAAATTCGCCATGCTCATAGACCGTGTCTACAGTGCGATAGCCAGCTGCTTGTAACTGTGCCCGAGTATCTTCCAACGTAAGTTTTTGACCACGCTTCAGACTGACGGCCTGGCCGAGCAGCCAATTACGTGGCGGCAGTCGGTGTGCACAGGTGCTGACCGGCACCACGAGGATGCCGCGAGTCGCGGAGGGCAGTCGGGAAAGGACCTGCAAGCGCGTAGAAATAATGTCTTGATGCGGCGAGAACTGGTCGTAGGGCAGGGTTTCCCAATCGGGAAAATGCCAGATCGGCAAAGCAGTGTCATCGCCCAGAAAGAAGCGTAGCTCCTCTTCCAGACGGGCGCCGGTTTGCGTGCTGGCGGTAATCATCACGACCAAGCCATTGTGCTGCTGCACGGTCTGAGCCAGCGTGAGTGCTAGCGCAGCCCCCGTGAGCTGGCCCCATTGCCGACGATCATCGGCACGCTTAGGTAGGTCAAGGACAGGCAGAGCAAGGGCGGTATTCAATGACGACATCGGGCAGTTCCGGCTAAGCAGCATCAGCGATGAAATGACAAAAGGCCGCAACGGCGACCGGCTCCGAGTGTAGCGCAAGCACAGGCTGGGTGGCACTGCGACAGCGTAGTTGGCTGCGTTGACGCTTATCGGTGCGACAATATGTCGCAGGTGGAGTGGCCTTAAGCTGCATACAATCCGGCCCATGCTTTCATCGGCCGGACCCCATAATAATCATGACGCACCCATTCACTTTAACGCCCCTTGCCTTAGCCGTTTCAACCGTAGCGCTAACGATTTCGGGGGCGACGTGGGGCATGCACGAGACCGTCGTTGAGGTTTCTGTTCCGCTGGAGCAACAGTCGGCTTTTTCAGTCACGCCGGCGCAGGCATTAAGTGAGCTTCAGCGCACTGCAGGCGGGGTTACGGTGGTGGATGCTCAGCATTACCTCACCGGTCGCGCAGGGACGATGGAAGACACGCTAAAACTCGCCACGGGTGTGTTCATTCAGTCGCGATTCGGTGCTGATGAAGCCCGTGTGTCTATTCGTGGCTCAGGATTGCAACGAACCTTCCATGGGCGCGGTTTAATGCTCTTGCAAGATGGCGTTCCGCTGAATCTCGCCGATGGTGGCTTTGATATGCAGGCCATTGAGCCGCAGGCGACCTGCTACATTGAGGTTGAGCGTGGTGCGAATGCCTTACGTTATGGCAGTAGCACCTTAGGTGGGGCCATTAATTATGTATCGCAAACAGGCCGAACCGCACCGCCGCTGGTGTTACGTGCCGAGGCCGGCAGCTTTGACTATCAGCGCTATCAGGCCTCGGTAGCAGGGCAACAGGGTTCTGCAGACGGCTATGCGTCTTTCAACTTTACCGAGCAAGCAGGCTTTCGAGATCACGCACGCCAACGCAACCAGCGCTTGGTTGGAAATGTGGGCTGGCAGCTTTCGCCCCAGATTGAATCGCGCTTTTATGTCACAGCCGTTGATACGGATTCAGAGCTGCCGGGTAATCTGACTTATGCCCAGCTGAAAGCGAACCCGCGTAAGGCTGATGCGCTCAGTGTTAATCGGGATGCCAAACGTGACTTTGCCCTTTACCGTTTGGCTAATCGCACGGCGATAACCCATGACGACAATAGCCAAACTGAAGTGACGAGTTATGCCGCAAAGAAATACCTATTTCACCCATTGGGTTTCGCGCGCATCGAGCAAGAAAATAGAGATCTTGGGCTGGGCTTGAGGCATAGCCGAAATACCCAATGGCTGGGCATGACTCAGTCTCACGTGCTGGGAGCTAACTGGCGCCGAGGTTTAACGGTGGATGAGCAGTGCACATACGGTGGTGCTCCGGTCACAACTCATCCGTGCACAACGAAAACAAAATCCAACAAACTCACCGCGAATAATCTTGAGCTATATGGCGAGTCGCGCTGGGCATTCACACCCGCCACGACAGTTTCTCTCGGTGGCCAATGGACCGATGCTCAGCGCAAAGTGGCCCCTGGCGATGTCCCGCTAGGGCCGTTCTATGATCAAGACTATCGTCGTTTCTCACCCAAATTGGGCGTACTACATCACCTCACTGCATCATTGGATGTCTATGCCAACGTTAGTGCTAGCTATGAGCCGCCCAGCTTTTCAGAAACCACGGCAGGTGCCACCTTTAATCAAGCGCAGCGCGCCAGAACCTATGAGTTAGGGGCCCGCGCCGTTACTTTTTTTAAGGGCGCTCAGCTCAGCTACGATGTCAGCGTATATCGTGCACAACTTCGCAACGAGTTGTTGGCACTGACGCAAAATGGCACGCAAACCCTGACGGTGAATGCCGATCAAACAGTACACCAAGGCGTTGAAGCTGGGCTGTTGGCTGAAGCGGAACAATGGCGTGGTCAGGCCAGTTACCTCTACAACGATTTTAAGTTCCAACGTGATGCGCAATTTGGCAACCATCGCATCGCAGGCTTGCCGGATCAGGTGCTTTCAGCCGAGTTTGCGCTACGACTGCCAAAGCAAATGTGGTTAGGCCCTACCTTGCGCGCAGCCTCGCGAGCTTGGGTTGATCATGCCAATACCTTAGCGGCGCCCGGCTACAGCGTGTTTGGCGTTAAACTGAATCAGACGCTTTCGCCCGGACTCTCTTGGTTTGTTGAAGGGCGCAACCTCGGTGATAAGCGCTATGCCGCTACCACTGGCGTGATGCGCAACGCCGGCGGCAATGATCAGGCTCAATTCGCACCCGGCGAAGGTCGAGCCGTCTATGTTGGCGCAAGTAAGGCGTTCTGATCATGCTCAAGTCTTTGCTGCGCTGGCACCGCCCGTTAGCGATTCTCGCCGTTATCCCCGTGCTGGCGTGGTCGCTGACCGGCTTACTGCATCCATTAATGTCGCGTTGGCAGCCCTCTGCGGTGGCCATGAAGCCGCCGATGGATCTTGTGCTATCACCAGTAGATAGGCCTTGGAGCGACTTGCCAGCACCCGCTACCACCCTGCCTGATGGCTTGCAATTACGTGAGTTACGGGCGCTCACCTGGCAGCAAACTCCTTACTGGATGGTGCAAACAGCCTCGGGTGAAAGGCATTACTACGAGGCTGAAAGTGGTAAAGCTGCCAACATTGAGCCGGCCATTATCCTAGCCCTGGCCCGTCACTATACGGGTGTAAGCTCCCCAATTTTAAGCGTCCGCGAAGTCACTGCTTTTGATGATGAATACGCTTTTGTGAACCGATACTTGCCGGTTTGGCGAGTGGCGTTTGATCAGCCAGATGGCTTAGTCGCCTTTATTGAACCGCGCAGCTTGCAGCTCACAGGCCTTACCGATACGTGGAAAACACGCTTTAGCTTTTTGTTTTCTAACGTACATAGTTGGAAGTGGTGGCCCCACGAGCCTAGCCGTGATGTAGCCATGGTGAGCTTTTTGTCTGCAGCCATATTGCTGGTTTTGAGTGGGATTTTGCGCGCCAGGGCAAGGAAAGTAACGCCGGTAACCACGAAAACCACGCGTTGGCATCGTCGCATCGGTTGGTGTGTGGCAGCTGCTGCTTTGGCATGGGCTAGCAGTGGCATTTTTCACCTCCTAGCCATTAACAAAGGCCGTCCAGCATTCGCCACCTACCCGCTAACGCATACGTTCAATAGTGATGAGCTGATTCACCCCGCTCCCCCAATCAATAACGACTTAGCGCGCTTACAGATTGTGGCAACATCGGCTGGACCTCTCTGGCGTGAATGGGGCGTGCATTCAAATGCCCACGCGGAGATAGCTAATCATGAGCATCATTCAGTAGAAAAAAGTACACCCCATCTACTCGAAACCTATGCTTCCGCACGAACCGGGGAGGTTGTGCAGCCCACCGAGTATGTGCGTGAACTGACCGCTTCAGTGAGCCAGCAAGCGAAGTGGCTCAGCACGGAACCCATCACCGAGTTCACCTCAGAGTATGGCTTTGTGCAAAAGCGACTGCCGGTCTATCGGGTCATGTTCGAGGGTGAGCTTTCGGTATACATAGATCCCGCAGATGCTGCAGTAGCCACTGTGGTGAAAAATGTAGATCGAGCAGAAGGGTTTAGTTTTGCCTATCTGCACAAAGGACATTGGTTTGACTTCCTTGGAAAGGATGCGCGAGATGCCACTCTCGCACTATTCGCCTTATCGATATTTGTGATGGCTTGTACGGGCATCACCTTGTTACGAAGGGCTCGTCATTCACTGTAACTGATCTACATCTCATTACAGTTCTGCACCATACAGACCCGTCTTAGCTGTTTTAGTGTAACGCTAGAACCAGTGTAAGACGGGGCGACATGAAACCTGATTTAGTGAATGCAGTTTTAAACTCCTCGACTGAGCTCGCGATTATTGCGACATGCCCAGATGGCATTGTTCAGGTGTTCAATCGGGGAGCAGAGCTGATGCTGGGCTATAGCGCCGATGAAATGGTGAGTAAAAATACGCCGGCAATTTTTCATGATGTGAAAGAAGTAGAAGCATATTCATCGGTATTGTCTGCGAAATACCAGCAAGAAATTAACGGGTTTAACGTTTTTGTGTTCGAGCCAACGAGGCAAGGGCATGAGTGCCGTATGTGGACTTATCTTAGAAAAGACGGAACTCGTTTAACGGTTAACTTAACCATTACACCAATGAAAAACGAATCAGGTGAACTCATTGGATACATGGGAATTGCGCAAGATATAACCAAAATACGCTCACTTGAAAGTGAGTTGCTAATTAGTGATCAGCGATTTAGCGATGCGTTTCACTCGGCAACCCATGGTATGGGCTTGGTATCGATAGAAGGACGCTGGCTGGATGCAAACGCCGCACTCTGCAAGATTTTTGGCTATGAAAAAAATCAACTATTGTTGTTGGATTTCCAAAGAATTACGCATCCAGATGATTTGGAGCAGGACTTAGAACAAGTTAAGCAGCTGGTCGCGGGAGAGATTCTAAGTTATCAAATGGAGAAGCGCTATTACCATTCAAATGGAAGTTTAGTTTATGCCCTATTAAGCGTCTCATTGGTTAGAGACTTACAGGGAGTTCCATTGTATTTTGTTTCACAAATTCAAGATCTAACAACTAAGAAAGAAGTTGAGCTTCAATCTGAAGCCAGGCAACGCTATTTGCAACTGGTGCTGGATGCCGTGGCTGATGGAATAATAACGCTAGATAAAAATCTAGTTATTGAAAAATTTAACCCAGGCGCAGTAAAGATATTTCATTCGTTTGATGATGATATTTCAAATGTATCAATTTTGAACTTCATATCTGAGAATGATAAGCAGCGCTTCTCAAGTTTTTGCGTTGACTTTTTACTGGATATGAAGCGTAACGCTTCGCGTGTAGAAGTAGAAGGCATAAGAAAAGATTTAAGTACCTTTGAGCTGGAATGCCAAATTTCAAATCTTGTTATAGACGAAGAGCCTAAGGCTGTACTCGTGATAAGAGATATCACCCAGCGTAAGCGTACCGATAAAATGAAATCAGAGTTTGTCTCTACGGTTAGTCACGAACTCAGAACTCCCTTAACGGCAATAAAAGGATCGTTAGAACTGATTAGTCTGGGTGCCGTGGGTGATTTGAATCAGGAGATTACTCCTATTATGGATGTTGCGATCAGAAATACCTTAAGACTTTCATGTTTGATTAATGATCTTCTCGATATTGATAAGTTGGCATCAGGTAAGTTAGAGCTTAATCTTAAAGAACAAAGGATAATGCCAATAATTGATGATGCCATTGCACTGAACTCTAGGTTTGCTGAAGAATATAAAGTTCATTTGGAGCTTGTAGAAGGTTACGACTGCTGGGTGAATGTAGACTCACAGCGACTGCAGCAAATTCTAGCAAATTTTCTGTCTAATGCTGCTAAGTTTTCTCCTTTAAATAGTAAGGTAGATATAACGGTGTCTGCAATTGGAGAAATGGTCAGAGTTTCAGTAAAAGATAATGGGCCTGGTATTAGTGACGATTTTAAGTCAAAACTTTTTACCAGATTCTCTCAAGGCGATGGTTCAGACAGTCGAAAAAGCAGCGGAACAGGGTTAGGTCTGGCAATTTCTAAGGAGCTGGCCACTGCCATGAGTGCGAAAGTAGGTTGTATTAGTAAAATTAAGCATGGAAGTACATTTTATATTGACTTGCCCTGCAAGTCTGCTGGCCTGGTTAGATCTAATATTTCACCTTTAAGGGAGGTCAGCTAATGAAAGCTTCCACATTAAAAAATGTGCTTCTCGTCGAGGATGAGTCTGATATTCGACTTTTAGTTACCATGACACTTTCTCGTTTAGGAGGCTTAGATGTACATTCTGAGCCGTCAGGAAAGGGTGCAATTAGTTATTTGGCGGAAGGGAATCATCCGGATTTGATTGTGCTAGACGTCATGATGCCTGAAATGGATGGTGTGCAAACGTTTGAAGCCATTCGTGCTATGCCAGGATATGAAGAAACCCCTGTTTGTTTTCTAACTGCAAAAGTACATCCAGAGGAAATTAGGCGGTGGCATGAGTTAGGCATTAATGATGTGTTGTCTAAACCGTTTAGCCCCGCGTTGTTGCCGGGTCAGATTCAAGCCTGTTGGAGCAAGTGGCAACAAGCACATTAGTCGTCTTGTTGTTTTAAGTGTGGTTGGAGGCATGTATGAAAACAATAAACAATAGAGGATATATTATGGCCTTCTCGCGAGAGAAAGGGGCTGTTTTATTCCTCGCGGTTGGTTTCATGATGCTTGCAGTACTTAGTTTGGCTTTGGTAGTCGATACAGGTCGGCTATATATGTCTAAACGCAATTTACAACGAGTGGCTGATATGGCAGCCATCGAAGTGCTTGCGCGTAAAGGCAAATGCTCAGATCAGACAGCCACACAATATGCACAACAAAGTTTAATAAGGAATAATTTTATTCTCTCAGCAACCAAAACACTTACGGTTAGTTGTGGTCAGGTTGGCACTACACTGGGCATTAGAAATTTAATTACTAGCCCTATTGGTGCTTCTGATACAGCAGTCCGTGTGGTAGTCCGTGAGTCAGTTGCTGGAAGTCTTATTGCTGGCGGTATTTTTAAAGATAAAATTACGATGGAAGCAAGTGCGGTGGCAACGAATAGTGGCTCAGGATTGGCTGCATTAACACTTAAGAGTACCCTATTAAATGTTAATATTACTCAAAATAGCCGAGCTCAGCTTTTAAGCAGTATTTTTGGCGGCATGTTAGGTGGCAATTTAAATATTTCAGTGGGTGCATGGAATGGCCTTATTCATACCGAAATTGATATTTTTAAGTTTCTTGATAAATTGGCTATTAATGCAGGCTTAGCGGTCGGTAATTATGAAGACGTTCTAACTGCCAATTTTACGACTGGCGAGTTAATTCAAGCAGCTATAGATGTTATTGATGAACAAATTGGTACGCCCCAAGTAACGATTAATGCTTTAGATGCTATCGTAGCATTAGATGAGTTGCTTGTAGCATCACAGATTGCGCCTACTGATTTGAATGTAGGTGAGTTAATTAAGCTGCAAAATGGCGGTAACTACACGGGCGCAGCAGCTGAGCTTCAGTTATTTCACCTTGTTCAAGGAATTATTCAGTTAGCTAACAAAAATAATGCTGTTACAGCGACTATTCCGATTACCGTAGGCGGTACTACGATAGATGTTAAATTAAAAGTGATTGAGCCGCCGCTGTTATCCTCCATTGGTGATCCCGAACTTGCGCGTGCTGAGTCATATTTACCTATCAATGATAGTCCTAATAGAATTTATGTTAGATCCGCACAGGTTAGGCTGTTGATGTCGGTTAATTTAAGCAGCACGCTTACGAGTATCGTTAATACACTGCTAAGTACATTGAGTGGGACGCTGTCTTCGCTCACTACGCTACTCAATAATTTGTTATCGCTTAATCTCAATGGCGTGCTCGGCTCGCTGATTTGTGTAGGCTGTCAGCAGACTTTTGTAGACCCAATTATCCTTCCGCCTACGTTTCGTTTTGATGTGAACTTAGATGTGGGGGCAGGTGAGGCGAGGGTAACGGATTATTTGTGTAATGGAACCAACAAGTCGCTCTCAGTGAACGCCAAAACTGCCGCGACCAATTTACGTATCGGCAGCATGGGGAGTAGTGCTGCTAATGCACAAAGTTTGGTTTTTGCATCGACATCGGCGCCTGCAGTAAATCCTATCTCCCTCGTTGATATTGGCAAAAAGCAATGCACGGTGACTTGTTTGCTTGGCATTTGTAGTACCAGTAACTGCGTGCGTACGCCCTATGCCGGAGGCGGCTTGGGACTTAAAGCGGATGTGCCAGTGGCGCAAACTTCGGCTCTGCTTGTTTATCAAACGCCTGCCGCGAGTAACTTGCCAGAGCTATATGAAGCCCCGGCATTTCAATCCTTATCGTCCCAGAATATTATCAATAGTCTCACCAGCACGTTAGCTGGGCCTACGATTGAAATGTATCGGCCATCGGGTAGTGGGAACGGACTAGGTAGTTTATTGGTTGGCGCAGGAAGCACTATGGATGCTGTCATTGCCTTGTTAAAACAAGCTGTCAGCACCGTTCTCTCGCCTCTTTTGTCCCCGCTAACGACCATGCTGGTTAATAATTTAGGCATTGATTTAGCCACAACAGATGTTGGTGCAACGATGAGCTGCGGCAGTAGTGGTGGCGTAAAACTAGTACATTAATTTGAAACTGCGGCGCGGAGAGGTTTATGGCTTCTGATTTGGTAGACGATGAGGAATGGCAACAGATGTTGGCGGAGTTTAATCGCCATTTCTGGTGTAAGCGCGCCCCTGCCTTTTTTTTAGCTTGGTCAGAGAGTCAACAGATTGAACCTGCGCAGTGGTTACCTGCGTTAAAACTTAGTATTCACGGTTTGGCGGGCGTAGCAGCACTGGTGGATCAAGAGCGTGTGGGGGATATGGCGCGTGAAATTGAACGCCTATGGGATACCGATGGTCCGAACACTGCGCTTACGCCTTTGATTCAAGAATTGTCAGATACGTTGATGCAATCGAAGTTGTTGCATGACAGTGCCTGATCACACAAATACAACATTGTGCGGCTAAATTTTTTCGTAAAGTCACGGCTTAATTACATAAGAGGCCTTCACTGTGAAAAGGACCCCGTTCGCGCGTCATGTTGGTTTCTTAGTTTTATTTGTCTTTTTGCCTTTTTTAACCGCCTGTGGCGATGAATCCTCTTCTCCTGCTTCGCCAACACCCAGCGCCAATTTAGGCCCTGAATACTCTGCGGTTGATCGTCTTGAACCGGGCTTACAGGGACAAATTCCGATGGCCAGTCAGCTCAATGGCGACTCGGCAAAGGGCTACCGTAAAGGCCTAAAGTTGGTCGGTCAGAATACGATTTTAGATCGTGGTGCCAATTTCTCTATGGCCTGGATTGACGATTGTGCCTATGTCACCACGACGTCGCCGGGCCAGATTTTCGGGCCATTAGCCTCACCCTATGCCGATCCCAAGTTTAATCCGCTGAATGGTATGGCAGTCATTGATGCTGCCAACCCAGCTAATCCCAAGCTAATTAATATCCTTCAAAGCCCAGCGATGCTGGCACCTCACGAGTCGTTGCAAGCGAATCAACAACGTAAAATTATTGTGGCTACACGCGGTGGGGGAACGGCGTTTGATGTTTACGATGCGCGAGATTGTCGTAACCCTAAACTAACCGCTTCAATTAACTTAGGCCTCGGTTTAACGCTGCCTAAAATTCCCGTGCTATCCCAAATTTTGCAAGGCATTCCTGGCGGTTTAGATAGCTTGGATCTCGGTCTGCCTTTTGCTGGCCATGCCTTGTGTTTGAGTGACGATGGCCGTACGGCCTATGCCACTAGCTCGATTAGCACTAATGCCGCCATTAACTTAGACAATATCAACGACCCTAAGCTGATTCAGTTATTTGCCCCAGCAGGCCATGACTGCGGCTTAAGTCCGGACGGTAATCGCTTATATCTTGCGCAATTTGGTTTTATTGCCCTGGGTGTGGGGTTACCGAATGGCCCGGCAGTGGGGCAAAACGGCTTGGGCATTTATGACGTGTCGTCGCTGCACAACCGCAGCACGCCGCCGGCACCGTTCTTAATCGGTGCGGCACCGCCTCAAATCAGCTTTTTGCCTTGGACGAATGTGCTCATTGGTGAAGCGCCAACGGCGGGGTCACACACGGCCCGCTGGTTCCGTAACGGCGGTCGAACCTATCTCTATTCCAGTGATGAGTGGCCTACGGCGGGTGTATGCCCTTGGGCACACGGGCGGATTATTGACATCACCGATGAAGCAAATCCGGTCAAAGTCTCCGACATCAAATTGGAGGTGAATGATCCGGCTAAGTGCCTACAGACTGAGATCGATGTGGCCAACTATTCGGCTCATTATGTCGGTTTTGATGATGTGCAAAATGCCACCACGCTATTCACCACGCATTACACCGGCGGTCTTCGGGTTTGGGATATCCGCAATCCAGCGCAACCCAAAGAGATTGCTTATTGGCACCCAGTTCCAAATCCAAAAACGCCGATCGTGCCCTTGGCCGAGTTTTTTGGTAGCTCCGCCGCGCGTTGGGATGCGGTGCCGACCTATGTGCGCTATCGCCCAGAAACGGGTCATATCTGGATTGCGAGTTATAGCGCGGGGTTTCAAATTTTGGCTTTCACGCCATCCGCAGGCCCAACGGCACCTAAACCGACACGCCGATAATGCCTATGGCGTGGTTTCCTAAGGCCGTTGGCTTGGTTGCTGTGAGCTTGCTCACAGCGCCAGCGTATGGGCATTCGTTTGGCAAGCTCTATACCTTGCCAGTGCCGTTTTGGCTGTATGGTTGGGCGTCAGCTGCGGCGCTGCTGTTGTCGTTTCTGGCGTTGGCTGCGCTATCAAGTCAGCCCAAGCGAGACCATCCTGAAGTGCCCTCGCAGGCACACTACCATGCGTTTTCTAGGCCGGCTTTGTGTGTGCTATGGGGGCTTCGGCTCATCGCATTAAGCGCCTTGGTCCTCACGATAGTGAGCGGCTTTTTCGGCACGCAAGATGCGTATCGCAACATCAACATGACGCTCTTTTGGATCGTCTTTGTGTTAGGTTTGGCCTATGCCACCGTGATTGTCGGCGACATTTTTAGCCTGATAAATCCGTGGCAGACCCTTTTGGCTGGTATCAGAAAAGCGCGCTTTGCCTACCCCGAAAAATGGTCGTATTGGCCTGCGGTTGTGCTCTATATCAGCTTTATTTGGTTGGAGTTATTTGCAGAGCTAACCCCCTGGCAACTATCCGCTGCATTATTGGCCTATAGCCTGTTGAACGTGCTGGGCGTTTATAGCGTGGGTGCCTCGGCATGGTTCCGTTACGTTGAGTTTTTCAGTGTGATGCTGCGCTTGCTGGGCAAGCTGGCGCCCGTCAGTTATTGCAGAGCAGAGCAGGGCGCTCCAGCAGGTTGGCGTCTGCGTTGGCCCGGTGCGGGCTTAATGGAGTCTCGGCCTTCCAGCATGAGTGAAGTGGTATTTATTTTATTCATGCTCAGTTCCACGGCATTCGATGGTCTTCATAACACGCAGAGTTGGGCCTTACTGTATTGGCAAGATGTCTTTGCGTGGCTATCGCCCTGGCTAGGCCATAATTTGGTGACCGCATACAGCACCCTGAAGCCGCTGTATGCGGTGTATCAGAGTCTTGCGTTGGTGCTTTCCCCGTTTATTTATTGGCTAATTTTTGCCGGTTGTTTAGGGCTAATGTGCCTGCTCACACGACGTACTGAGTCGTTGGAAGGTGCGCTATATCGCTTTAGTTATTCGTTGCTGCCTATTGTGGTGGTCTATCATTTCACTCATTACTTCACGCTAGTCTTGGGGCAGGGGCCGCAGATTTTCTCACTACTCAGTGATCCCTTGGGCGTTGGCTGGAACGTGCTAGGGCTTGTGGCCACGCAAACATCGGGCGTTTTACTGGACATGAGCTGGGTGTGGCATCTGCAAGTGGGTCTTATTTTATTGGGCCATATCGCTAGCGTATTTGTAGCTCATGAGGTGGCGAAGCGCTTATATGCAACATCTCAACAGGTGTGGATTAGCCAGGTACCGCTACTGGTGTTGATGATGGCATTCACGGTGTTTGGGCTTTGGATTTTGGCCCAACCCTTAGATACCGAAGTGCTTCGCTAGAAGCCTGAGCGCCTCTTCATCGCCCTTTGCCGAGCGGCTGACTTTTTTCTTTTTGTTCCCCGCTGTCCAATCGCGAGCATTGCCGCAAAGCCCACAATAAATGTGTTGGAAATAGGCCATATTCTTGATGACGGGGGAAGACCATGACGACGCGTCGTAATTTTATCAAAATGATTCCAGCAGCTTGTATCGGGCTGGCCGCTGCTCCCGCAGCGTTTGCTGCACCAGCAACGGTGTCTGAAACGGATCCGAACGCGGTAGCTCTGGGCTACAAAGCGAATGTAAAAGCGGTGAAGTCACCTAAGTTTGTTGCAGGGCAAGCCTGTAAAAACTGCAATTTCTATCAAGGTAAAGCCACGGATGCCAAAGCAGTCTGTCCACTGTTTGGGGGCAAGCTAGTTGCTGGCAATGGTTGGTGCACGGCGTGGGTTAAAAAAGCTTAACGCCCAATTGGAACGCATTAAAAAGCCCGAATCGTTTGCACGACTCGGGCTTTTTGTTTGGCGCTAAATACTAGACTTCAGTATTAGCGTGTACCGGCGCGACGCAAGCCGTTTGGCGAGAAGTCTGCATCAGTACGCTTGATGGGCGTGTACACAGTCTTTTCATCGTTACGCAGACCCATGGCGAGGTAGCGGCCGGACTGAAGATCATAGTGAACTTCAATGCTCGGTGCCTGCATCGGCAAGTCGGCATAGTTGATGTTGTGCTGTTCGGATGTGCGCCAGAGTTGGCCGCGGGCATCGTACTTGTCAGTGATCAAGATCATCCAGCTGTCTTCGTCGATGTAGAACTTACGCTTGGTGTACTGATGGCTGGTGCCTGGCTTCAGTGTCGCCTCGACTTCCCAAACACGGTGCAGCTCATAGCGTGCTGCGTCTGGGTTGATGTGGCCTGGCTTCAGTACGTCACTCATTTTCAGGCTGTTGCCGCTGATTTTGTAGGAGTTGTACGGTACGTACATTTCCTTCTTGCCCAGCAGTTTCCAGTTGTAGCGGTCAGTAGCACCGTTGAACATCAGGAAGTCATCGTTGGTACGCAGGCCATCAGCAGCAGTACCGGGGTTATCGTAGGCAACGTTAGGTGCCAAACGAACGCGACGTTGACCTGGGTTGTAGGTCCAGGCGCGGCGCGGCGTGCTGACTTGGTCAACAAACTCATGCACGAGCAAAATCTGACCAGCCAGACGGGCAGGGGCAGTCACTTCTTGCAAGAAGTTGAAGATTTTCATCTCACCGCCACCAGCACGTTCGGCCTTAGATTTTTGCAAGTTGCCGTAGCCGAAATCGTACTCGTACTCGAAGCGAACGGGGGTGTAGGAACCATCACGCGTTACGGCGGCTTGGCTCCACTGTGTGGCATAGGTGTCGCCACGGTAGCGCAGCAAGTGGTTCCAAATGGCTTCCAAGCCGTTTTCAGGAATGGCAAACGGCACACCACCATCCGTGTTTAGCACACCGTTGCCACCTGGTGCCAACTTCGCTTTGCTCGCGTTAGCAATAGTTTCGTTGTAATGCGCTTGTGGGAAGGAGGCTGAGCGACGTGTTGGATACACGTTCAGCTTCCACGAAGGATACTTTTTCAGCATAGCCAACTGACCCGCGCTGAGGCGGTTCTTGTACTGATCGGCATTCGCGCCAGTAATGGTTAGCGTGGGCTTGTCAGCGGCATAGGGGTCGGGGTAATGACCACCGGCTTTGTAGCCAGCGCCTGGGCTTTTAATACCACCGGTCCACGCCGGAATGCTGCCATCCGCGTTGCCCGCTACCTCAGCACCCATAGGTGTGAGGGTTTTGCCAAGCTGAGAGGCATCGGCCATGGCCTGCCCAGACAGCACGGCCGCAACCGCTAGGCCAATTAAGGTTTTCGATAAGGCTTTCATAAGTAGGTCTCTCTTTTAGGCCAAGGGTTAGAAGGAGTAGCTGACGGTTGCGGCGATGAAGTCGCGGTCAGATAGGGGGTTGTTTGTAGATCTTGCAATTTGGGCGCCTGGAGTAGTTGATGAAGCGCCTCCAGTGGCAGCACCTGTAAAGCCTTCACCACCAAAGAAGTTTGTGTAAGATAAATCAGCGGATAAATTACTTTGATAAGTTGCAGTTAACCCCAGAGTAATTGCTTTAGTTCCTTGAACAAAAGATGGACTCGTTCCACGTAAATCATGTGACCATGCAAGTCTTGGGGAGAGATTAATAGATCCAACAGCACTATTATAATCTGCTCGCAAGACGGTTCGATATCCATAGGAATTAGTTGTAAGTGTTCCTGACTTCAATGGACTTGTCGCGTTAGCAGCTGCCGCACTCAGAGCACCAGGACGGCCAGTAGGACCTGAGCCAAAATCGACACCAGGCGCATTAAAGGGCACATTTTCTGGGAGATCGAGATAGGTGTAGCCTGCTTCTGCAACAACTACAACTTGATCAGCGCCAATTTGCGGGCCTAAAGTTTGTGTACCTGTCATTTGAAACTGATGAAACTTAACTCGTTTAAATCCAGCAAGGGTTGTTCCAGCTGGAATTGGAGTTCCGCTGCCACCTGCAACATTAGTGCATTGGTCAGGTGCAAAACCGGTATTAGTATTGGCACATCCATTCGTTAGAAGCTCTGCTAGTAAGTCAGGGGCAGCGAGTTGTAGCGGTTGATTAGGTCGATATGAGTACTCACCTTGCAGCGCAATACCTAGGGGTCCTAATGTTGAAAAGCTAACCCCATATAACTTTATATTTTCAGGATATTCATTAAAGTAGGTGGCGTCTGTAGCTCCAGTCAGTCCAACTGGAACATTACCAGGCCCAAGGCTTCCAGTTGTACCACCGATCAATGGTGTTCTGCTGTGGTAGTTCAGGAAATAAAAACCAAACTCAGAGTTATTAATTTCCGGTGTCAATAATCTTAAAGCAAAACCATATTGACCTTGATTTTTTGCGTCACGATCTGCTGTTCTGGATATAGTTTGACCAAGCATATTCGCATTTTCTTCATCACGTGTGCCAGAGCCTCTAAGCACTTGTGTTGCTCCAGGTGAAGCAAAGTCATTAGTGCTAAAATAGCTACCATTTGGTTCTAGCCGTGTTTTCTTAAATGAAAATTGATTGAATGCTTCAATCGTTAGGTTGTCTGAAAGTTCTTGAGAGAGCCAAATCATGTTGACTGGTAAGAAGGCTTCTTTTAGTTCTGCACCAGGAGCTCGAAGTTTAGCAACATCAACTGGGTTAATTACATTAATGCCGTTTGGAATAAATGTGCTTTCTCCCCAACTAATTACCTGTTTGCCAGCACGAACATCTAATTTTCTTGAACCGACATTAAATGAACCACGTATGTAAGCGTCGAGTATTTCATAATCGTGGCCTATTCGATTTCTAAGTGTACGCTGATCTGATCTCAAAGGATCAAAGTCTTTATTTTGAATTGAGTGGTCGTAAAATGATGCTACTCGAAAAAAGGCACCATAGTTTTTATAATTTAATTCTAAGTCATTACTCATTTTAAAAAGTGAAGAAACTAGATCTCCTCTTTCATAATTTTGGTTGCCATTATCAAAGTTGGCACTCGGCTTAGAGCCACCATTGGCTATAGCTAAGTTTTCTTTATGTGGAGCGGTTACCCGCCACAAAGCCCCATAACTCACCGTGGTATCTAACGAACCGGTCACTTCACCATCTTTTAGCTCGAACTCGACGGCCATCGCCGTCATTGGGGTAAACAGTGCTGCGCCAACGGCGAGGCTCAGCAATGAGCGTCTCCAGTTCGGTCTGGATTGTGCCGTAGTAGATTTCTTCATGGATGCATCCTCGTTCAAGCCATTTTTATAATTGTCTTAGAGACACAGTTAGGCGAGGCAAGCAGCAAGGTGCTGATATGCCCTGCACAACAGGACTAAGTTAGACCACAAACGGAGCGTCTGTTAAATCAGACGATTGTTGAATCTGATAAGTGGTTGTGTAACAGGCATGAACGGTAGGATTTGTTGTAGTTGTGAAAACGCCGAGCAAGCTCGGCGTTTGGGGACAGCAGAGAAAAGGTTAGCCGTGGCGAAGCGTAGGTTCTTGTAAAAGCGCGCGAACTTCGGCTTCGTGCCAGTTGTGCGCTTTGCGCTGCAACAAGCGCGCCACACATTTTTGCAGGGTCATGCTGATTTTCGTTTGTACGCGAATCTGATCAATCTTAGGCCAGGTGGCACGTTCACCTTGTTGACGGAACCAAATAACCGATTCTTTCGTGGGGTTTTGCAGCATGTGTTGGTAGTGCTTCATGCCGTAGCTAGGCGGTGCGATGGTGGCATCGCCGTGATAGCTCTGCGAGATCATGGTGTAGACATGACTCAGCATCTGACGCAGGGCCTCGTTGCTCACGCTGTCATGCACGACTTGTAGCGAACCCATGCTGAGCAGTTTGGCCTGCGTTTTTAAAATGCGACGGGGCAGGGAACTGATCTTCTCGTTTTGGCGTTTCTTACGTTCACTTTCCAACAGCGGCACAATGTGCGGATTAACCTGACTGGCAATGAAGTAATTCACGTTATAGAGACGCATGAGGCGACGGCGCGGCATGTCGCTGCGCATGGAGCCATCCACCCAACGCTCTAGCGGCATATAAGGTGCGTGATCGCCATCGGCGGTTTTCGTGGTCAGAGTGACCGGCGGGAACAGCAAAGGAACCGCGCAGGAGGCCAACACCGCGCTCCAGACCAGCAAATAGGGCGAAGTGAGCTCGTTCATCAGGCGCGACTTTTGATTGTTGCCCGTGGGCGAAATGCTCACGTTGATGTGGCGGCCGGTTTTCTCAAATGCTTCTTGGAATGACATTTCGCCGACGTTTTGGCGGATAAAAGTCTCCAGTTGTTTCTGATTGGCAAAGCCTTTGCCGCGCAGACCATCGGTAATTTTATTCCAGCTCCATGCGTGCTTGTAGAGCGCGTCGCCGTCGTAATAGGCGTCCATTTCATCGCGAGTGTGTGTGCCGATCATGGAGGCGACTAAGGAGCCAGCACTGGAGCCGGATATGACGCTAGGGAGCAGGCCTTGTTCGTCAAGCGCCTTGCACACGCCAATATGAAACATGCCCAGCGTGGCGCCACCAGAAAGCTGAAGGGCGGGCTGGCCGAAGCTACGCAGAATGTCTTCGAAGAGCGCGAGCTTTTCGTCGTTGGTGAGATGTTCGATGGTGGCATCGCAGAGGTAATCGAGACTGGCGCAGACCTGGTCAACATAGTCTTCAATGAGACGCTTGGTACCCACATGCGCGCGGCCATAGAGTTTGGCGTTACCCATGTTGCCGAGGTCGTGATGCAGGCCTTCGCGCAGGGAACGAATGAGTAACTTGTGGTTATGCGAGTGCTGCCACTGGCGAAGCGTGAGAAGGCGTTCGCGCAGGAGTTCGTGGTGATAGTGGTCAGAGGCGGTTTCGATTTTCCATAAATCCAAACCGGAATGCGCATCGAGTTCTAGCGAAATTTCGCGCCATTCGTCATAAGTCTTGGCTTGCTGACGTGCGGATTGCAAGACTTCAAGTTTCATATTTCGTGCCATAACAACGACTTCCCGCTGACAATATTACGCAGCCCACTTGGACAAGTGCGCGACTGTAGCATGCCGTGACCGCTTGTCTAGCCGATGAGCAGTTTGTCGGGTTTGGAAAAGTGCGCTGTCGTCCCCATAATCAAGGCATTCGCGTGCGGTATGTTGGCGCGACCCTTTGAGGAGAATGTCTTGTCTGCGCTGTTTCCGGCCCATCCCCATTTTGAATCGATTCGTACGGTTGCCTTGCCAGCCCTTCAGGCTACGCTCTGTGAGTATCGCCACCGCGCCACCGGCGCACGCCATCTGCATCTGGCGACGGATAATCCCGAGAATGTCTTTCTGGTGGCATTCAAGACCATGCCCGAAGACTCCACCGGCGTTGCCCATATTCTCGAGCACACCGTGCTTTGTGGCTCTGAGCGCTTTCCGGTGCGCGATCCGTTCTTCCTGATGATTCGGCGCTCGCTCAATACCTTTATGAATGCCTTCACGGCCAGCGACTGGACGGCGTATCCGTTTGCCAGTCAGAACCGCCAAGACTTCGACAACCTCCTGCAGGTGTATTTGGACGCGGTATTTTTTCCGCATATTCACCCGCTGGATTTCGCCCAAGAAGGGATTCGTATTGAACCCACGCCGAACGGCGAGGCGTTGGTTTACAAGGGCGTGGTGTTCAATGAAATGAAAGGTGCGCTGAGCTCGGCGCACAGCATTCTGAACGAGTCTTTGAATAAGTACCTGTTTCCGACCACGACCTATCATCACAATTCCGGTGGGGATCCGGCGCATATTCCGGACCTCACACATGAGGCGCTAAAGGCGTTTCACCGTAAGCACTATCACCCGTCGAACGCGGTCTTTATGACCTTTGGCGATGCAATGCCGCAGGACCTGCAAACGCGCTTCGTGGATCTGGCGCTGTCGCGGTTTAATGATGTGGCCGAGCCCGTGACGGGCCGTGACGAAAAACGGTATGTCGCGCCATTGCGGGTGGAAGAAGCCTATGCGCCAGAATCGGAAGACGGCCCGCAGACGCATCATGTACTGGCCTGGCTACTCGGCCCGGCAGCCGATGCGCGTGCTCGCTTTGAGGCGCATCTGCTCAGTGGCGTGCTGCTGGAAAACTCGGCGTCACCGCTGCGGCAGGTTCTTGAAACCACCGAGCTTGGCGAGGCGCCATCGGCCCTGAGTGGGCTCGATGACAATAATCGTGAGATGGCTTTTGCGGCTGGCATAGAAGGTTCGCAGCCGGAGCATGCGGCGGCGGTCGAGCAGCTGATTTTGGATACGCTGACGCAGGTCGCCGAGCAAGGCGTGTCGCTCAGTGAGGTCCAGGCGGTGCTGCATCAATTCGAGCTGAGCCAGCGCGAGATCGGCGGCGACAGCTATCCCTACGGTTTGCAGCTGCTGCTCAACGGCCTCACGCCGTACTTGCACGATGCCGACCCGCTCTCCGTCTGGGACATCGAGGCCGAGCTGGCGCATCTGCGACTCGCCATTCAGAACCCAGATTTTGTGCCTAGCCTCGTGCGCCGTCTGCTGCTCGACAATCCGCATCGCGTGCGCCTAACCTTGCGCCCGGATGCCGAGCTGGCGGCCCGCCGTGATGCGCTGGAAGCGAGCAATCTGGCGAAAATTCACAGCCGCCTGAGTGCCGATGAACTGGCGCAGTTGAAGACGCAGGCCGAGGCCTTGGCCGCACGCCAGTTGCAAGAAAACGATGCCGCGATTCTGCCGAAAGTGACGCTGGCCGATGTGCCGGCGAAGGTGAAGTCGCTGGCGGGCGAGCAGGAAATTCTGTTTGCCGGCAAGCCGGCAGCGTTGCCGGTGACGCGCTATGCGCAGGGCACCAACGGGCTGCTGTATCAGCAGCTGATTGTTGATTTGCCCGATTTGAATGCACGCCAGACGCAGTTGCTGCCGCTGTACACCTCGTTGTTTTCTGAGCTGGGTGTGGGCGCGCAGGATTATCGCGCCATGCAGCAGCGTCAGTCGGCGGTCAGCGGCGGTTTGCGCATGAGCCTGTCCGGCCGTACCACGCTGGATAACAAGCAATCGGCGCAGGCGCATCTGGTCATCAATGGCAAGGCGCTGGTGCATCATCAGGGCGCTTTTCAGCAGCTCCTGAAAGACACGTTCTTTGACCTGCGCTTCGATGAGTCGGCGCGTGTGCGCGATCTGGTCGCTCAGATGAAGACGCGCTGGGAAGGCAGCATCACCGGCCAAGGCCATGCGCTGGCGATGGCCACGGCCGCGCGCGGCTGCAGTGCGCTGGCGGCGTTCCAGCAGCGTCACAGCGGACTAGCCGGCATCCGTTTCTTTAAGCAGCTGCACGAGCAGCAGAGTCAGGCGGATGCCACCGAGGCGCTGCTGGCCGAGCTCGCCGGTATTCATGCGCTGGTGCTGCAAAGCCCGCGTCAGCTCCTGCTGATCAGCGAAGCCGAAGCACTGGCGGCGGTACAAGCAGAAGTCTCGTCGCTATGGGCGGATGCCCCGGTGGCGGCGAACAGCCAGAGCATGATCTGGATGCCGGCGGAAGGCCGTGTGCAGGAGGCCTGGCTGACTCAGACACAGGTACAGTTCTGCGCCAGGGTCTATCCCGCTGTCCCGGCCGGCCATGCCGATGCTCCAGCTCTGATGGCCTTGGGCAGCTTTTTGCGCAACGGCTTCCTGCATCGGGCCATCCGCGAGCAGGGTGGGGCATATGGCGGTGGTGCAGCCTATGACGGCAATGCCTGCGCCTTCCGCTTCTATTCTTATCGGGATCCGCGCCTGGCTGAAACGCTGGCGGATTTCGATGCCAGTCTGGATTGGCTGCATAGTAGCAAGCACCAGCCGGATCAATTGGAGGAAGCGCTGCTCGGTATTTTTGCCGACATGGACAAGCCGCTGTCGCCGTCGGGCGAGGCGCGCCAGGCCTTCCACAATCAGCTTTACGGCCGCACGGTGGTGCAGCGTCAGCAGCTCCGAGAACGTCTGCTCAGTTTGACCATTTCGGACCTACAACGTGTTGCTGAGATTTACTTATTGTCAGCACAGGCTTCGGTGGCGGTGGTTGCCCCCAGTGCGCAACGTGCCGTGACTGAAGGTCTTGGTTTGGAGACGCAAACACTATGAGCCAGAAGCAACCCTTACTTCATTTTGCGCATGCCAATGGCATTCCCAGTGATTGCTATGTGCCGTTTTTGGCCGAGCTGCGCGAGCAGGCGCGCGTCATTCGCGTACCCATGCTGGGGCACGACCCGCGCTATCCCATCGCGCCGAACTGGCATGGCTTGGCTGAACAGCTGGCCGATTCCATTCGCAGCCAGGCGGGCGGCGAGCCTGTGATTGGCGTTGGGCATTCGCTAGGTGGCATGACTACGCTGATCGCCGCCACGAAATATCCTGAGCTATTTCGTGGGGTCATTCTGCTCGATCCCGCCTACATCAATCCCCTAGCGGGTTTTGGCGTGGCGCTATACAAGCTCCTTGGTCGTATTGATGACATCACCCCAGCGGGACGTAGCCTAGGCCGTCGTTCGCATTGGCCGGATCGTCAGGCGGTACATGACAGCCTCCGTAACAAAGGTTTGTTTAAGCCCTTCACCGACGCCAGCTTTGCGGGGTATCTGGAGCATGGCTTGGTCGAAAAGGACGATGGTGTGCACCTGCGTTACGACCCCGCCGTGGAAGTCGAGATTTTTCGGCACACGCCTTCCGATGCCTGGCGCTATCGCAAGCCTTTGAAGTGTCCGGTTGCGGTGTTGACGGGCGAAACCAGCGAGTTCCTCAAGCGCGGCACCATGCATAAGCTGGCGCAGGCGCAGCGCGTGCCCTTGCAAATCATTCCCGGCGGTCACATGTTTCCGTTTGAGCACCCCGAGAGCACCGCCGCGTCGGTGCTAGCGCAGGTAAAGGCCATGTGGGCAATGTCAGGCGTGCGCGTTTGATATGGCCATTGAATCGGTTATCGAACTCCCATTCGGGCGCGGTCGCATCGCACTGAAAACGTGGCATGCCGAAGCGCGCGGTGTTCCCATCGTGGCCTTGCATGGTTGGATGGACAATGCCGCAACGTTTGACCGCATGGCGCCGCACATGGTCGAACATCCCTTTGTGGCCATGGACCTGCCCGGTCATGGCCTGAGCGATCCAAGACCGGCCGGATTCCGCTATCACAATGCCGATTACTTCGATGATGTGCTGGGGGTTTTGGATGCCTTGTATCCCCAGCAAAAAGTGATTTTTCTCGGTCACTCGCTGGGCGCGGGTATTCAGATGATGCTGGCTGGCCTGTTGCCTGAGCGTGTGCAGGCCTTGGTGATGATTGAGGGGCTGGGGCCGCTCACCGCCGACCCGTCGCATTATGTGGACATGACACGGCTGTCTTTAGCCAGTTATCGCGACTTCCGGCCTGAACGCAGGCCGATTGCCAATGAGGCGCAAGCGGTGCAAGCGCGCATGAATGGCTTGACCGGCCCGCTGAGCGAAATGGCGTCACGCATTCTGTGTAGCCGCAGCCTTGATCGTGATGCGGACGGCGAGCTGGTTTGGCGCACCGACAAGCGCCTACGCCAAAACTCCCTGATGCGTTTCAGTGAAGCCCAGGTGTTGGCCTGCATCCGCGCCATCAGCGTGCCCACGCTGTTGGTGCGCGCTCAAGATGGTGCGCCGTTTGAGCAGGCCGCCGGCCAGGCCAGGCTGGCGGCTTTTGCGAACTTAAAACAAGTCACGGTGCCCGGCAGACATCATTTGCATTTGGATGAGTCGCCAGCCGAGGTCGCGGCTGAAGTACGGGCCTTCCTTAGCCACGCGGTTTAGGGTGCTTCACGCCGCGCTGTGCCACGGCGGTGAGTGGGTCTTCCGGCCAGGGGTGTTTGGGGTAGCGACCGCGCAAATCCTTGCGCACTTCCGGGTAGCCTTGCCGCCAGAAGCTGGCCAGATCGGCGGTGACGGCGGTGGGGCGTCGCGCCGGTGAAAGCAAGTGCAGGGTCAGCCGCAGTTGGCCTTGCGCCAAAGCGGGTGTATCCAGCCAACCAAAAACTTCCTGCAGTTTCACCGCCAGGACCGGGTTGCCTTCCACACAGTAGTCAATCTCCACGCTGCTGCCGCTGGGTACGGTGAGGTGCGTCGGCAGTAGCTCGTTGAGTTGCTGTTGCTGCGACCAATCGAGCTGTGCAAAGAGTGCATCCTGCAAGGGAAAGCGCGACATTTCCTCGAGTCGTGACAGGCCACTCAGCCAAGGGCCAGCCCAATCCGCCAGAGTTGCCATGAGCGCTGCATCGGACACGTCCGGCCAATCTTGGGGATGCGCTGCGTGTAAGCGTTGCACGCGGGCCTGCCACTGCCGCAGCGCCGGTGTCCACGGCAGTGCTTCTGCGCCCAGCTGACACAGCCCCCCGATGAACACGGGCAGAAGAATGTCGGGCTTGGGCCGAGGTAGCGGCACGCTGTCCAGAATAAGCGCTAAAAATCGTCGCTGCCGTCGGCCGATGACGCTCGCGCTGGAGTGATCCCACTGCAACGCTTCTTCACTCAGCACGCGCCCTGGATGCAGCAAGTCAAGCTGAGCAAGATCAAAGGGCAAGGCGAGGAAAATTTTGGCATCGCGCGCCTGGGCATCCAGACTGACCGCAATCAGTCCGGGCTCGCCCGCCAGTGCGTCATCGTTACGCAGGCTACAGCCTCGGCCATTGGCCAGCAGGTAACGCCCCTCATTGCCCGGACGCCTCTGTGCAATGGCATCGGGCCAAGCCAGCGCCAGCAGTTCACTTAAGCTCAACGCGCGGGTTTGATTGAGGTTAGGGGCGGGGAGTGCGCGCAAACGTTCTTGCAGCTGTCGCCGTTGCTCTTTCACGCGCTGCAGGCGACCTCGATCAGCGTGGGACGCCAAGGCCTCCCCTTGCAAGAGCGCCAAACGAGCGCGTAAGTCACTGCCTGCCGCGTCGCGCGCCGGTCCGCTGAGAAGGTCCCGCTCCGACAGCAAGGCGGCAAATTCAGCGGCCTGTGAACCTTGCCCACGGGCATGCGCCAAGACCAGCAGATGCGCCAACCGTGGCGATAAACCGAGTGTTAGCATCTGCCGCCCGTGCGCGGTGATGCGACTGTCTTGATCCAGCGCCTGCATATCCCGCAGTTGGTCTTGGGCCTGCGCCCAGGCGGGAGCGGGCGGAATATCTAACCAAATCAGTTGTTGTGGGTCCCGTATGCCCCAACCGGCCAGCGTCAGCGCTAAATCGGCTAGATCGGTTTGGTAGATTTCCGGCGTGGCAAAGCGCGCTAGCCGCTGCTGGGCATCTTCCGACCACAGCCGCAGGCAGTGACCGGGCTCGATACGACCCGCTCGACCACGTCGTTGCTCGGCATTGGCTTGAGATACCGATTCGGTGATTAAGCCGGAGAGTCCCGTATTGGGATCAAAGCGTTGGCTGCGCCGTAAGCCGCAGTCAATGACAACGCGCACACCTTCGATGGTTAAGCTGGTTTCCGCGATGGCGGTGGCTAAGACGACTTTGCGCTGACCACTAGCGGTAGGTGCAATGGCCGCATCTTGCTCAAGCTGGCTGAGTTGGCCATAGAGCGGACAAAGTTGTGTGTTGGCCGGTAGGCGTTGTTGCAACAGCCCTTGCAGGCGGCGAATTTCACTTTCTCCCGGCAGAAATACCAATATCGAGCCGGATTCGCGTTGCAGGGTCTGATGGACCATCAGCGCGCAATGCTCGAGCAGGGGGGTTCTGCCGGGTGGGGCATAGCTGATGCTGACCGGATATTGCCGACCGGGGCAATTTAAAATTGGCGCGTCATCGAGTAAGCGAGACAGGGGAGCAGCATCGAGTGTGGCCGACATCACGAGCAGACGCAGGTCAGGACGAAACACACTTTGGCTTTCTCGGGTCAATGCAAGACCCAAGTCTGACGACAAATTGCGCTCATGAAACTCGTCGAAAATGATGACACCGTAGGACGATAGTTCCGGGTCATCCTGAACCATGCGCAGCAAAATACCTTCGGTAACGACCTCAATTCGTGTCGTTGTGCTGATCTTGCTATCGAGTCGCGTACGATAGCCAACGCGTTGACCTACCGGCTCACCCAGTTGTTTTGCCATGAACTGCGCTGCTGCCCGTGCCGCGAGTCGCCGAGGTTCGAGCATCAGAATTCGGCGCTCTTGCAGCCACGTAGCCTGTGCGTGAAGAACGGCGAGAGGAACCCGAGTGGTTTTTCCGCTGCCTGGTGGGGCTTGTAAAATAGCGGTGTTTGCGCGCTCCAGTGTGGCGAGTAGCTCGGGCAGCACAGCCTCTATTGGCAGTGATGTGACTTTAGAAACGAATGAATCAGTCATTATTGTCAACGGCAGGCAGTTTAGGTGGCGTAGGCTGCATAAAGGGAAAGGAGCTTAGGCTCTGCATAATAACAACAGGAGTAGCTATGAGCAGATGTCGAATCATAGGACTGGGGCTGATTTTTGCAGCCATGTCCGTCCATGCTCAACCCGTTAAAGCGCCGGCATTGGTCCCCGTAAAAGCCTGTATTTTTGATCCTACCGGCGCCAATGGGCCGTTTGCGCAATTATCGCGTGACCTCGCCATCGAGGCCCAGCGATATGGCATGCGCCTCAATGTGAAAATCTATTTGCACGAGCATGTTGCCGCCGAAGATTTCAAAGCGGGGCAATGTGATTTAGTGGGCATGTCTACACTGCGTGCGCGCCAATTTAACAAGATGGTGGGCAGCATCGACTCACCGGGCAATTTGCGCAGCTATGCTGAAATCAGATCGCTATTGCATGTACTCGCCAATCCAGCCTTCCAACCCATGACGATCACCGGACGCTATCAAGTCATAGGCGTCATGCCCATTGGCGCGCTTTACGTCATGACCCGGGATCGATCCATTAATTCCATTGAGAAAGCCGCTGGTAAGCGCATTGGGGTTTTGGATTGGGACCCTTCGCAATCGAAAATGATCTCAGCGCTAGGCGCGCAGCCGGTGCCGTCCGATATCACCAGTTATGGCGGAAAGTTTAATAACGGGCAGGTCGATATTATCGCTGCGCCGGCCATCGCCTATGAGCCGCTGGAGTTGTACAAAGGCATTGGCAAAAATGGCGGTGTGATTCGTTTCCCCCTGTTGCATGCCACCGCCACCATCATGATTCGTCGCGACTTTTTGCTCGAAAAAATGCCGGATCTCGATGCCCGTATCCAGCAGCTACAAGCTTATGGCTTACGCTTCCTCGACGCACATTTAGAGCGACTCAAACAGGCTGAAAAGTCCATTCCAGCAGCCGTGTGGGTGGAGCTGAGCGCCGAAGAAAAGAATAGATACTCTCGGATGGTGCGTCAGGCGCGCATTGCGATGACCAAGGATGGTGTGTACGACACCTCGACCATGAACTTGTTAAAGCGCGTGCGCTGTAAACATGATCCTGCCAATGAAGAATGCAGTCTGTTCGATGAATAAGGAAATACGCATGAAGTCATTTAAGCAGGTGTTGCTGGCGAGTTGTTTGGCGGGCGGTTTGTTCGCTGCTCCGGCCTTTGCCGCAGAAGTTATGCCGGATCTCCCTAGCCCTAAATCGGCGGGGATGCCACAGCCACTACCCAAGCCCGTGAAGGTCCGATTTTGTATTTTCGATCCACTCGGGCCGAATGGAAAAATCGTGACTGCTGCGCGTGAGCTGGCGAAGTTTGCCGCGGAGTGGAACTTCATCGCTGAGATAAAAGCCTACACCGATGAGCGGGTAGCGACCGAAGATTTCAAGGCGGGGCAGTGTGAGGCAGTGGCCATTTCTACCTTGCGTGCCAAGCAATTTAATGCCGTGGTTGGCAGCATTGATTCGCCGGGTAATCTGCGCAATTACGACGAAATGAAATCGCTGCTGAAGATGCTTTCTAATCCAGTCGTTGCACAGCTCGCCATCAATGGTAAGTATCAGGTGGCGGCGATCATGCCGATTGGCGCCATCTTCGTGGTGGTCAATGATCGGCAAATTAACTCGTTGAGTAAGGCAGCCGGTAAGCGCGTGGTGGTGCTGGAGTGGGATCCAGTTCAAGCCAAAATGATTTCTGGGCTGGGCGCGCAGCCGGTGCTCGCCGATTTCTCGACCTATGCGGGAAAGTTCAATAATGGCCAGGCCGACATCATCGCCGCGCCAGCCCTTGGCTTTAAGCCGATGGAGCTCTACAAGGGCATCGGCAGCAAAGGCGGGGTCATTCGCTTTCCATTACTGCAGGCCACGGGAACCATCCTGATTCGTCGTGATTTGATTTTGCCGAAAATTCCCGATTTGGATCTTCGCTTAAACCAAGTCCGGCAACTGGGGCTTCAACACATTGATGGCTTGATCAATATGCTGAAAGAAGCGGAGCAAGACGTGCCAGAGCGCCTCTGGATTGATCTGCCGAAAACCGAGCAAGATAAGTATTACCAAATGCTGCGCGAGGCACGCATTACGCTGATGCGTCAGGGCATATATAACAACGTGATGCTGGGCATTATGAAACGTGTGCGCTGCAAGCATGTGCCCAATGACGCGGAGTGCAAGACGTACGACGAGTAAAGCCATTAAAAGGCCCCGTCAGTGCAGGCTGGCGGGGCTTTTTTCCAAGCGCTTAATGCTGACTCACATCCCTTAATCGCGAATCAGCGCCAGAAACTCATTGCGGGTTTGCGCACTGTCACGAAACGCCCCGAGCATAATCGACGTTTTCATCACCGAATTCTGCTTCTCAACGCCGCGCATCATCATGCACATGTGCTTGGCTTCAATGGTCACGGCAACGCCTTTGGCATCGGTCACTTGTTGAATCGCGTCGGCAATCTGTTTAGTCAGGTTTTCCTGAATCTGTAGGCGGCGGGCATACATGTCGGCAATGCGGGCAACTTTCGACAGCCCCAAGACTTTACCAGACGGGATGTAAGCCACATGCACCTTGCCAATGAACGGCAGCAGGTGGTGCTCGCACAGCGAATACAGCTCGATATCTTTCACTAACACCATCTGATCATTGTCAGAGGGAAATACGGCCCCGTTAACGAGGGTGTCGAGGTCTTCCTCGTAGCCTTTGCACAGGTATTTAAAAGCCTTAGCGGCTCGTTTTGGTGTGTCGAGCAGGCCGGGTCGGCCCAGGTCCTCACCGACACCGCGGATAATGTCCGCGTAGGCGTTTTCCATGATTATTCTCGTACTCGGAGGATGAAAGACTGACCGTAGCGAGGCGCGAGCCTACGGTAAAGAGGACAGCGCGGGCATTTTGTCTTCTCGCGGCCGTCGCAGCAAGACCATGACAGCGCCGGTGCCGCCGTGGCGTGGGTCGGCGCTGACAAAGGCCAGCACATCCGGCATTTGGCGTAGCCAACCATTCACGGCAGTTTTTAGCATGGCCTGACCATTGATCTGGCCTTTACCGTGCACAATTTTGACCACCGTAATGCTTTCAGCTTTGGCCTCTGCAAGCAGCTGCAAAACCGCCTCGCGTGCCTGCTCAAGCGTGCAGCCATGTAGATCCACGGCATGCTTCCAGGGCAGCAGTCCAGTTTTAAGCTTGTCGAGCTGACGTTCTTGCACACCATTACGCTTAAAGCTTAATGCGGCTTCCGGCGACACGCCTTGAAGTAGCGCGACGGTATCCGACAGAGCGATATTCTCGCGCTCGGCATCGCCCTCGGCGCGTGCACGTTTGAGGAGTGTCAGTGCATCCGGCTTCTTCGGGCGCTGAGGGCGGGCAGGGACGGCGCTGTCCACCGAAAGTTTTCGAGCACCTCGCGTGGCCTGTTCGAAAAGCGCTTGGTCATCCAGTTCCGGCTCAGGCTCACGTGCGGGTACTGACTTGACCAACTTCGGTGCGGGCAATGGCGCCTCTGCTTTTAACTGCCGCTTTAGCGCGGTGAGTTGCGGATCTTTCATGCGTGATTACCACCCCAGTCAGATAGCTAAATTATAGTGTGCTTGCAGCGCCAGTTGCCGTGTAAAATCGCTGAACATTTTCTGCTGAATTTCGGAGTTCCCGTGAGCGATGCGCTGCCTGCCCTGACCCTATCCGCTGATGTGCTGGCAGAAGCCGAGCGTGAACTCGTCACCATTCGTGACTGGATGCGCTTTTGCGTGAGCTGCTTTCGTGGCTGCGATGTGCATATTGGCCACGGCACCCGTGATCCCTTCGCTGAAGCCTCGGCGCTGGTATTGCAGACGCTGAATCTGGAGTGGTCGGCGGATGAAGAGATTCTATCGGCACGCCTGCTGCCCTCCGAACGTGCCGCCATCGCCGAAACCCTGCGCAAGCGCGTCAACGACCGCACGCCGCTGGCTTATCTGCTCAATCTCGCCTACTTCAACGGCCTGCCGTTCTATGTCGATGAGCGTGTGCTGGTGCCGCGTTCGCCGATCGCCGAGCTGATTCAGGATCGCTTCCTGCCCTGGTTGAAAGACGAACCGCAGCGCATTCTCGATCTTTGCACCGGCTCTGGCTGCATCGCCATCGCCTGCGCAAAAGAATTTCCCGATGCCGTGGTCGATGCCAGCGATCTTTCGCTAGATGCACTCTCTGTCGCTGCCATCAATGTCGAACATCACGACCTGCAAGAGCGCGTCGGTCTGCTGGAGTCCGATGTCTTCAGCAAGTTGCCGGGCCAGCGTTATGATCTCATCGTCAGCAATCCACCCTATGTAGACGCCGAAGACATGGCCGATTTGCCGGAAGAGTTTTTGCGTGAACCAGAGATGGGTCTGGCCTCCGGTGCGGACGGACTGGACATCACCAAACGCATTCTGGCTGAAGCTGCTGACTACCTGACGGAAGACGGTGTGCTCGTGGTCGAGGTCGGTAACTCACAGTGGGCGTTAGAACAAACATTCCCCGATGTACCTTTTGTTTGGGTGGAGTTTGAGCGCGGTGGTAAGGGCGTATTTGTCTTAACGGCGGCCGATTGCCGCGAACATCAGGCGGTTTTTGAGGCGAGCATCTAAGATGGCCGGCAACAGTATTGGGCAAGTTTTTCGTGTCATGACCGCTGGCGAGTCGCATGGCCTTGCGCTCACGGCCATTGTCGATGGCGTGCCGCCCGGCATTGCCCTGACGGAAGCGGATTTGCAGGGCGATCTTGATCGTCGTAAGCCCGGCACTTCATCGTTTGCGACGCAACGCAAAGAAGAAGATCAGGTGAAAATTTTGTCTGGTGTGTTCGAAGGCCGCACGACGGGAACCCCCATTGCGCTGGTCATTGAGAACACGGACCAGCGCTCCAAGGATTACGGCAACATTGTCGACACCTTTCGTCCTGCCCACGCCGACTACACCTACACGCACAAGTACGGCTTCCGAGACTATCGCGGTGGTGGTCGTTCCAGCGCCCGCGAGACGGCCATGCGCGTGGCGGCTGGCGCCATTGCCCGCAAAGTACTGGTCGAGCAGTTTGGTGTCAGCATTCGGGGTCGTGTTTCGCAAATTGGCGACATTAAGGCGCAGACCTGCGATTGGGATTTCGTTCGCGAAAACCCGTTCTTCTGTGGTGATCGCGAAGCCGTGCCAAAAATGGAGCAGCTCGTACTCAGCATGCGCACCGAAGGCTCCAGCATTGGTGCAGCCGTAGAAGTATTTGCTAGCGGCATGCCAGTGGGTTGGGGCGAGCCGGTATTTGATCGCCTAGATGCCGATATTGCTCACGCCATGATGAGCATTAACGCCGTAAAGGGCGTGGAAATTGGCGATGGCTTTGCTGTGGTAGCCCAGCGGGGTGAGCAACACCGTGATGAGCTAACACCGGAAGGTTTTCTGAGTAATCACGCGGGCGGTGTCTTGGGTGGAATATCCAGCGGTCAGGACTTGATTGTGCGTATTGCCTTGAAGCCGACTTCCAGCATTACGACGCCTGGTCGCAGCATCAATCTCAAAGGCGAGGCCATTGAAGTGGTCACTAAAGGTCGTCATGACCCCTGCGTGGGTGTGCGTGCTACGCCTATTGCAGAGGCCATGTTAGCCATCGTGCTGCTGGATCACGCGCTGCGTCATCGTGCCCAAAATGCGAAGGTCACGTGCAGCACGCCCGTGATTCCGGGCAGCGTTTCCGGTTGAGCGTGGCGCGCATTCCCTACCTGCCGCTGGGTGCGTTTTACTTCTTCTACTTTGCCGTTATCGGCGGCTTCATGCCCTACTGGGGGCTGTACTTACAGTCCCTAGGTTTCAATGCCGAAGCCATCGGCGAGCTCTCGGCCATTGTCATGGCCACCCGTATCATCGCGCCAAATTTCTGGGGCTATATTGCCGACAAGACCGGTCAACGCCTGCGTTTAGTTCGCTTGGGCGCGGGCATGATTACGTTGGGCTGGCTGGGCGTGTTTGTGGCGCGCGAGTTTTGGCCGCTGGCGGCTGTGCTTTTAGTCTATGGATTTTTCCAGAATGCAATTCTGGCGCAGTTCGAGGCGGTTACGCTGGCTCACTTGGGCGAACAGCGCGAACGTTATAGCCAAATTCGTCTCTGGGGCTCACTCGGGTTTATAGCCACCGGTACCGGGCTGGGCTTGTATTTTGAGTACTTTCCGGTCAGTCATTTGCCACTGGCGCTGTTGGTCTGTGCCTTGGCGACGTGGTTGGCTAGCGCTTTTGTGCCCGACATTGCTACGCCGAAACGATCGCCAAATGCGCAGGGCTTTCTTGCCATTCTTCAGCGTCGCCCCGTCTGGGTATTTTTTATCGCGCATTTTCTGCTTCAGTTATCGCATGCGCCTTACTACACCTTCTACAGTATTTACTTGGAAAGCCATGGCTACAGCCGCAGTGATATCGGTTGGCTTTGGGGCTTAGGGGTATTCGCCGAAGTCGTTTTATTCATGCTCATGCATCGCGTATTACCCGCGGTGGGTGAGCATCGTTTGATGCTCTGGAGTCTGGCGCTAGCGGCCGTGCGCTGGCTGATGATTGGCTATGGCGTTGAATACCCGGCCATGATCTGGTCCGCGCAGCTGCTGCATGCCGCCAGCTTCGCGACCTTTCATGCGGCGGCCATGACACTGATCTATCGGCACTTTGGTGAGGGTTCGCAAGGCCAAGGTCAGGCGCTCTATAGCATGCTATGGGGGACGGGCGTAGCGCTGGGCGCGTGGCTGGCGGGAGTGGTGTGGTCGAATGCGATGGCAGGATGGATTTTTGCCACTGCAACGGCGCTTTGCCTGGTGGCACTGCTGTTGTTAATGCAGTCATTTCGGCAGGCCAGCGCGCCCTGATTTGGCTATGATGTGATCCTTGCAAGCGGGTGCTGGTTTGTTCGGCATTCATTTTTACCTTGAGGACGCAATCATGGCCAACTTTGATGTGGTGGTATTCGGTGCAACCAGCTTTGTCGGGCAGATTCTGACGCGTTACTTATTCGAGCGTCAGGGCGTAGCGGGCGAAGTTCGTTGGGCCATTGCCGGCCGTTCTGCTGCCAAATTGGCGGAGCTTAAAAACAGCCTAGGCGAGGCCGCTCGTGATCTGCCCGTACTGCTGGCAGAGGCCCATGATGAAGCCTCCTTACAGGCCCTGTGCGCGCAAACCCGTGTGGTGGTGTCTACCGTAGGGCCTTATGCGCTGTATGGCTCTGAGTTAGTCAAAGTCTGTGCCGAATCCGGTACGGATTATTGTGACCTCACCGGCGAGCCTCAATGGATTGCACGCATGTTGGCCCAACATGAGGCCACTGCGCAGCGTACGGGTGCGCGTATCGTGCATTGCTGTGGCTTTGATTCACTGCCATCCGATTTGGGCACCTACTTTTTACAATCCCAGGCACAAGCGCGCTATCAAGCCCCTTGCTCACGCGTGAAGCTGCGCGTGAAAGCCATGCGCGGGACTTTTTCGGGCGGCACGGTGGCCAGCATGATGGAGATGCTGCGTGAGGTCGGCAAAGACCGCGCCATCCTGAAAGTGCTACAAAATCCCTATGCCTTCTGTGCTCAGCAACTCAAATTACGACAGCCTAATCCGGCGGCCGTTTCCTTCGATGACGACGCGCAGTCCTGGCAAGTGCCCTTCATCATGGCCGCGATTAATACCAAAGTGGTTCATCGCAGCAATGCCTTGCAGGGTTACCGTTACGGTGAAAACTTTTGCTATGACGAAACGCAGTTAACCGGAAATGGCTTTAAGGGTCGAATCGCTGCAATCGCCTTTGCCTCCGGTCTGGGCGGATTTATGGCCGCTGCTGCGCTAGCCCCTACGCGCAGCTTGCTGGAACGTTTTGTGGTGCCCAAGCCGGGTGAGGGTCCATCACCCAAGGCCCAGCGTGAGGGTTATTACGACATTCGTCTGTTTGGCAAAACGGATGCAGGGCAGACCTTGGTGGTCAAGGTCACCGGTGATCGCGATCCGGGCTACGGCTCAACCGGCAAGATGTTGGGTGAGGCTGCGATGTGTTTGGCCATGGACATCAGCAAGTCCGACAAGACCGGGGGCTTCTGGACGCCAGCTACCGTCATGGGTGATGCCCTCATCGCTCGTTTGCAACAACATGCCGGTCTGACATTTTGTGAGGTGTCGGCGTCGTGATGGACTTTATGCAACCGGTGCGTGACTTTTTGGCTTGTGCAACGCCGCCCGAATGGGTAAGTGCCGCCGTGCTGGACGTGCCGCTCTTGTTACAAGACCATGCCAATTGCGAAAAAAAAGCGGCCAGCACTGCTATGAATATGCTGTTCCGCTACAACGACCGCGAGGAACTGCAAACCGAGCTGGCGCAACTGGCTCGCGAAGAATTGCTGCATTACGAGCAAGTGCGCGATCTGATGCAAAAGCGGGGCATAGGGTATCGCCCTGTGTCGGCTGCCCGTTATGCCCAAGGCATGCGTCAACACGTTCGAACCTCTGAGCCTGGGCATCTGGTCGATCTGATGATTATCGGTGCTTTCGTTGAAGCACGTTCGTGTGAGCGCTTTGCCGCTATTGCACCGCATTTAGATGAAGACCTGAAACGCTTCTATACCTTTTTGTTGCGCTCCGAAGCCCGCCATTTCCAGTACTACTTGGGCTTGGCGAGTTTGTATTCGCCAGAGCCAATTGAGGACCGTGTGGCCTTTTTTCGTGATGTTGAACGGGTGTTGATTGAAACCCCTGATGTGGAGGTGCGCTTCCACAGTGGCCTGCCGCCAGTCATGGCGATTCAGCCAACCACAGAGCAAGCCGCATGTTTGAGTTAATTTGCCCGCTGTGCCGGACTGCTCTGCAAACCCATGACAAGACCTGGCTTTGCTTAAACGGCCATGCCTTTGATGTGTCACGCGAGGGCTATGTCAATTTACTGCCTGTTCAGCACAAAAAAAGCCTGTCTCCAGGCGATACCGCCGACAGTGTGGCCGCGCGCCGTCGCTTTCTAGGCGCGGGTCATTACCAGCCGCTCCGTGACGCAGTGGCGAGGGTATTGCGTGATTTATCGGCGCAACGCTTGCTGGATCTTGGCTGTGGTGAGGGCTATTACACCGAGGCCATGCGCGGCGAGGTGCCCTTAGTCTGTGGATTGGATATTGCTAAGCCGGCCATCCAACTGGCGGCTCGCCAGCAAAAGCAGGTGACCTGGTTGGTCGGTAGTGCGGCGTTACTTCCTTTTGCCGATGCATCATTGGATGTGGTGAGCAGTTTATTTAGCCCGCTACCGGTGGCTGAAATGCATCGCGTGTTAAGGCCAAACGGCCATGTACTGATGGTAACGCCGGCACCCGATCATCTCTGGCAAGTTCGGCAAGGTTTGTTTGAAGCGGTGCGTGCTCATGAGCCGGATAAATTCGTGCAGGCCTTTCACGACGACTTTGTGTTAGTCAGTCGCCAGCAGGTAGAGGCGCCGCTGACACTTTCACAAGCGGCCTTAAAGGATTTATTGGCCATGACACCCTATGCATGGAAGGCGACCGCCGAACGCAGAGCTTTACTAGAAGCCAACGAAAGTTTTCAAACCCTGGCGGCATTCGATGTCATGCTGTTCAAGCGAAGGCTTGAGCAACAAAGCGAAATCTTGGATTAAGTTGAGGGTTGAGCATTGCAAGCCATCAGTTATGCCGAATTTGGTCACAATTTTATACAGCAGGTGGTAACAGCTCACCGACTTGGCAATGAGATAGAAGCCTTGTTGGAGCAGACGATTGCCGGCTCTATGCGTAAATTACCGGCCGATATGCTGATGATTTCTTATGTCTTTAAGTTAGATGACATTAGCGTAGATCCTTTACTGAACCACTTGCCAAATATTGCATTCATGCTCTGCGTTCGCGGTGATCTGCAATTGGATGTCGAGCTCTTCGGCATTGATCTTAAGTTCTCTTTGGCCGTCAGCATTCAGGTACAAATAGACGTAGAGACGTATGCGCCGGTCACCCTCAGACTAGTCCCGCACCCGGTGTCAGGCCACAGCATTCGTATCGACTTGGTGGGCGAAAACTTGCCGAGTGATGTGCTGGATCGGCTCAAGTTGGTGAAGCCGATTGTGCGTGATCAAATCGTGAAAGAAGTGAATGCTCGTATTAATGATCCCAGCATTCAAACAGCAGCCAATATTGATGTATTGGCACTCGTATCGCAGGTGAAAATGAGCGGTTAACAGCGCTTATTCTGCCACCAGCAGCAGCCCTTCGCCGTCAATATCTTCCATACGCAGCTCTAATCGGGACTTGGAAAACGCAAAGTCTTGCAACTTGGGCGTTTCCAGCGCGAACTGTTCGCCCGCTGACTCGTAGTGAATAATCAGTAAGTCGAGATAGGGCTCTAAGGCCGTTAATCGATAACTGCGATTGTCGCCAAATTCGGGATAGACAAAAATCTCTTCGCTTTGCTTGGCCGCCAGCACTTGAAGCTCTTCAATGGTTTTTTGCAGAATGCTCTTTGCCATGGCTTAAAACCGATACTGCACGAGCTCAATGCCTTCAGGGCTAGCCCAGGCAATGACGGCCTCACCAGCCTCTTCGCGCCAGTCTCCCAGCACCAGACGCTCACCGGCCATGTCGCCGGGCAGTTCCACGGCATGCCGCATCGGGCGATGGGTATGACCGTGAATGAGCAGCTCCACATTGGCTTCCGCCATGACACGAACGACTTCTTCCAGCGTCACATCCATGATGTTTTCTGGTTTGTTGCTGTTCGCCATCTTGCTTTGCATGCGCCACATCTCGGCCACCATCAGGCGTTGATCGAGTGGTTTTTCCAGCATCATTTGCTGCCATTCGCTGCTGCGCGATTGTTGGCGGAACGCCAGGTAGGCGGTATCCAGCGTGCAGAGTTGATCGCCGTGCATGAGCAGGGCGGGAGTACCAAACAGATCGACAACCTCCGACTCAGCCATCATGCGGCCACCGGCGAGCTCGGCAAAACCTGGCACACCGGCAGGGCCACGTTCCAGCAGAAAATCGCGATTGCCGTGGCAAAAGACGAGCTCTATGCCACGTGCTCTGACGCTGCGGAAACTCTCGTAAATACTGTCGAGATAGGGCGTATGAAGATCGTCTCCAACCCAGACCTCAAACAGATCGCCCAGCACATAGACTGCCGAGCAGTCGCCTGGCAGTTCGCGCAGCAGGGTTTTAAAGCCCTCGCTACAGCGCAGCAGGTCAGGCGCGAGATGAACATCCGACAGCAGCAGAGCACAGGCCACGGCTTACTCCGCGATCACTTCGGCAGTTTCAATTACCACGGCGGTACGGGGCACATCTTGATGGCCACCGGCATTACCCGTAGCAACCCCCTTGATTTTATTGACGACGTCCATGCCTTCTACGGTTTTACCAAAAACAGCATAGCCCCAGCCCTGTGGATTCTTGCCGCTGTGGTTGAGAAAGCCGTTGTTGCCGACGTTGATGAAGAATTGAGCCGTTGCTGAGTGCGGATCACCGGTACGCGCCATGGCGATGGTGCCGATATCGTTCTTCAAGCCATTGTCAGCTTCGTTTTGAATGGGCGTGCCAGTCGACTTTTGCTTCATTTTCTCGTCGAAGCCGCCGCCTTGAATCATGAAGCCATCAATGACACGGTGAAAAATAGTGCCGTTGTAGTGACCGTTTTGAACGTATTCAACAAAGTTGGCAACGGTCTTTGGCGCTTTAGCAGCGTCGAGTTCCAGCACGATGCGACCTTGATTTGTGTTAAGTGCAACTTTCATGCGCGGATTCCTGCGTATTTATGAATGACAGTGGACATGTATAGCCCGTATTCGGTTGAGAGCGTACCCCCGTGAGGCGTACACTCCAGCCTTTAATTTTGCCTGCTAGACCATGATTGAAGCCAGAGATTTCATCCGAACCCGTGTGCTTACCGATATTGATAGCGGTGCCCACGCCCAAATTGTGACCCGTTTCCCGCCGGAGCCGAACGGCTACCTGCATATTGGTCACGCCAAATCGATTTGCCTAAACTTTGGACTGGCTGAAGAAGCTGCAACGCATCCCGGTGTTAGCGGGCTGTGCAACCTCCGCTTTGATGACACGAATCCTGAAAAAGAGTCGCAAGAGTACATCGATGCCATTCAGCGTGATGTGCAATGGTTGGGTTTCCAATGGTCAGGCGAAGTGCGTTATGCCTCCTCGTACTTCCAGGCACTGCATGATTTTGCCGTTGAGCTGATTCAAGCGGGCAAAGCGTATGTGGATTCGCAAACGCCGGAACAAATTCGCGAGATGCGCGGCACGTTGAGCCAGCCCGGCAGTAATTCGCCATTCCGTGACCGCTCCATAGCCGAAAACGTGGATTTGTTTGCACGCATGAAAGCGGGCGAATTTCCCGATGGTGCTCATGTCTTGCGCGCGAAAATTGATATGGGCTCAGGCAACATCAACTTGCGCGATCCGATCCTCTACCGCATTCGCCACATCGACCATCACCAGACCGGCAGTGACTGGTGCATCTACCCGATGTACGACTACACGCACCCGATTTCGGATGCCTTGGAAGGCATTACGCATTCGCTGTGCACGCTAGAGTTTGAGGCGCATCGGCCGTTGTATGACTGGCTGTTGGAGCAACTGCCGTCGCTGCCGCACCCACAGCAGATCGAATTTGCGCGGCTCAACCTGAACTACACCGTAACCTCCAAGCGCAAGCTCAAACAGCTCGTTGATGAGAAGCTGGTACAGGACTGGGACGATCCACGTATGCCCACCATTTCTGGCCTGCGTCGTCGTGGCTATACGCCTGCGTCCTTGCGCAATTTCTGTGACCGCATTGGCCTCAGCAAAAGCGATGGTGTAGTGGATGTGGCCATGCTCGAGTTTTGTATTCGTGAGGATTTGGAGCTGAGCGCTCCGCGAGCCATGGCCGTGCTGCGCCCGCTAAAGGTCGTCTTAACGAACGTGGCAGCGGATCATCTCGAAATCATTCGCACGGTACGTCATCCGAATGTGGACATGGGTGAGCGTGAATTACCGCTCACCCAAGAAATCTACATTGACCGTGCAGACTTTGAAGAAGTGCCACCCAAAGGCTTTAAGCGCCTGACATTGGGTGGCGAAGTACGCCTGCGCAATGCCTATGTCATGCGCTGCGATGAAGTCATTAAAGATGCAGCCGGCAATTCCACCGAACTGCGCTGTTCCTTAGACCTCGCCACGCTGGGGGCTAATCCGACGGATCGTAAAGTGAAGGGTGTGATTCATTGGGTATCGGTTTCACATTCCTTACCTGCAACGGTTCGTCTTTACGACCGTCTGTTCAATGATGCCTCTCCAGATCGTGGCGATGCTGACTTCAAAACCTTTATTCATGAAGCCTCTTTAGAGACGCTGACTGACGCCCGCGTTGAGGCCTCGCTAGCCACAGCAGTGGCAGAAGATCGTTTTCAGTTCGAGCGTGAAGGTTATTTCTGCGTTGACTTAAAAGAGTCCAGTCCAGCGCACTTAGTATTCAACCGCACCGTCGGTTTGCGTGACTCTTGGGGCAAGCCGGCATGAGTGTGACATCGTCAGCATTGGTCATTCATAACTCAGAGACGCGCAGCAAGGCCGCCTTTGTGCCGCGAAAAGCCGGTGAAGTCAGCTTGTATGTCTGTGGGATGACGGTCTATGACTACTGTCATATCGGCCATGCTCGCGTCATGGTGTCGTTCGATATCATTACCCGCTGGTTGCGTCACGTAGGCTTCAAGGTCACGTATGTCCGCAACATCACCGATATCGACGACAAGATCATCGCGCGCGCAAACGAAAACGGCGAATCCATTGACGCGCTGACGGCACGCTTTATTGCGGCCATGGACGAAGATGCGGCTGCTTTGGGTACATTGCGTCCGAATCTAGAGCCGAAAGCGACGGATCATGTTGACGATATTTTGCGTATGGTCGACACCTTGGTGAAGAAAGGGCATGCCTATCCTGCCAAGAATGGCGATGTCTATTTCAACGTTTCTAGCTTCCCGCGCTATGGTCGCCTGTCCAATAAAAAATTGGATGAGCTGCAGGCAGGTGCGCGTGTTGAGATCGATGACATCAAGCAAAACCCCATGGATTTCGTGCTTTGGAAGGCCGTAAAGCCCGGTGAGCCCTCATGGGCTTCGCCGTGGGGTCAGGGTCGGCCCGGCTGGCACATCGAATGCTCAGCCATGAGCACGTGCTGCTTAGGCAGCGGTTTTGATATTCATGGCGGCGGTGGGGATTTACTCTTTCCGCATCATGAAAATGAGATTGCACAGTCTGAAGCGGCGACCGGCGAAACCTACGTCAATACCTGGATGCATGTCGGTTTTGTGCAGGTCAATGCTGAGAAGATGTCGAAGTCGTTAAACAACTTCTTCACCATTCGCGAAGTGCTCAAGCAGTATCACCCGGAAGTCTTGCGTTACTTCATTGCCGCTAGCCATTACCGCAGCCCACTGAATTATTCGGACGCTGCGTTGGATCAGGCTAAACAAGCCCTAGAGCGCTTTTATGCAACGCTTGGTGCATTGGTTGATCTAGGCGCGGGCGAGCCAGAAACGGCTGCGGAGTATGAGGCGCGATTTGCATTGGCAATGAACGACGACTTCAATACTCCCGAAGCCCTAGCCGTGCTGTATGAGTTGGTGCGTGAAGCGAATCGCTGTGACAAAGCAGCTGATGCGACGGGTGCTGCACAGTATGCCAACCTGCTTAAACGCCTCGGTGCCATTTTGGGGCTTTTACAGTACGAACCTGAAGCCTTCCGTCAAGCGGGGGCGGGGGATGCAGACTTTGTCGCCGAAGTTGAAGCCTTAATTTCTGAAATAACTGCTGTACGACTCGCTAAAAACTTCCAGCGCTCCGATGAGATTCGGGCTCAACTGCAAGCCATGGGTGTGGCCGTGGAGTTTTCACGCGAAGGCATTCGTTGGCGTAAAGCCGATTAAGCCGGATTAGGCTGGGAGCTGCTAGGGGAAAGCTAGGTTGGCATGTATCATGCTGCACTTGCGGCGATCCCTCGCTCCCGGTCACTAACCGCCGCCTTCTATGGACATACTGCTGATTTTGTTTTTGATTACCTTCAATGGCCTATTTGCCATGTCGGAAATCGCCATCGTTTCATCGCGCCGCATCCGTTTGCAGCAAATGGCTGATACGGGTGACTTAGGTGCAAAGGCAGCGTTGAAGCTGTCTGAACATCCCACTTTTTTCCTGTCCACGGTGCAAATCGGTATTACGCTCATTGGCGTGATGAGCGGAGCCTTGGGCGAAGGTGCCATTACGGACCGGTTACGACCGATCTTCGAGAGCATCCCGTTGATTGCGCCCTATGCCAGCATCTTGGCAACGGGTTGCATGGTTATTCTCATTACCTATTTTTCGTTGATTGTGGGTGAGTTAGTACCTAAGCGTTTGGGTATGCAGTCGCCCGAGAAAATTGCTCGGGTGATTGCGCCATTTATGCGCGGGGTGTTGTTTCTAACACATCCCGTAGTGCGCTTTTTAAGCTGGTCTACCGAGCGAGTGTTGGATTTGCTGGGTGTCAAGCGCACCGGTGACTCGCCGGTAACCGAAGAAGAAATTAAGGGCTTGATGGCAGAAGGTGCTGAGGCAGGCATTTTTGAACAAGCCGAGCGTGAATTGGTCGCCAATGTTTTCCGTCTCGATGACTGGAACTTGAGCTTGATCATGACCACGCGACCGGACATTGAGTGCTTGGATCTTAGCGAGCCGTTGAGCGAGCAAAAAGCCTTACTGGCTCAGACGAGCTACAGTTATCTGCCGGTTTGCCGCGATGGTATGGCGAACATCGTCGGGGTTTTATCACTCCCCGTGCTGTTGCAGCAGCAGTTAGCCAACAACACGATTTGGGATATTGAGTCGCTGGTTAAGCCCGCTTTATTTGCCCCGATGGGCTTGTCTCCCTTGGCGCTACTCGATCTGTTCCGCAGCAAGCGTGAGCATTTAGCCTTAGTCGTGGATGAGTACGGCGAAATTCAAGGTTTAGTGACTCTCACTGATGTGCTGGAAGCCATGGTCGGCGAATTGCCCTCCGATGCCAACGTTGAAGACCCTGATGTAGTTCGCCGTGAAGATGGTTCGTGGTTGATTGATGGCGCACTTTCCATTGAGCGCTTCCGCGACCTTTTCCCGATGGAGTGCGACGATTTAGAAGGCAGTCGAGATTTCCAAACGCTGGCTGGGCTGGTGCTGTTCGAGCTAGGCAGTATTCCTCGAACGGGTCAGGTGATGAATTGGAATGGCTTGCGTCTGGAAGTCGTGGACATGGATGGCATGCGTATCGACAAGCTCTTAGTGAGCAGGCTCAAAGTCATTGATGACTAGATAAGCCCCTACTGGGGCTTATTTATTTAATGGCCGATCGAAGGCTCAACTGACGAGTTGCCGCTCTGCGGCTTGCACGGACTGTTCGATTAAGGTCGCGATGGTCATCGGGCCAACGCCACCGGGCACGGGAGTCCAGGCAGCCACACGATCAACCAACGGCTTCAGCTCAATATCACCCACGCCACCGGGGTGATAACCGGCATCAACGACTACAGCGCCGTCTTTTATCCATGCCGCTTTAATGAACTCGGGGCGACCCACAGCACCAACCACAATGTCGGCTTGCGCAATGAGCGCCGCTAAGTTTTGTGTTTTCGAGTGGCAAATGGTGACAGTGCAATCGGCACTGAGCAGCATCATCGCCATGGGTTTACCGAGGATGGCACTGCGCCCGACAACGACCGCATGCTGACCGGCCAGTGGCACTTGATAATGCTTGAGTAGCGTCATGATGCCGGCTGGCGTGGCTGAGCCATAGGCGCGCTCGCCCATGGCCATGCGTCCAAAGCCTAAGCAGGTCACACCATCCACATCCTTTTCCAGTGCAATCGCATCAAAGCAGGCGCGCTCATCAATCTGATGCGGTACCGGATGCTGTAAGAGGATGCCATGGACATCTGGGTTGGCATTTAGCGTGTGAATCTCAGCCAGGAGTTGCTCGGTCGTGGTCACGCTGGGCAGTTCAAGACGGATGGAATCCATACCAACCCGCTGGCAGGCCTTACCCTTCATGGTCACATACGTCGCTGAGGCAGGGTCGTCGCCCACCAAAATCGTAGCCAAAATTGGCGTGCGACCGCTTTTAGCCTTGATGTGCGCAACGCGCTCGGCGAGCTCGGCTTCCATTTTCAGCGACAGGGCTTTGCCATCCAGCAACAAGGCAGACATGAGATCTCCGTAGCGGTCGTTAAGTTGACGCGTATTTTCGCATGCGCGGGACTGACCTGTCAGTGCTGAACTTAGGACTAGCTTTTCTATGGTGCGAAGAAAAAGGACTGTTCAGTCATAAATCGCTTGCGACTGATGAGTCGCGCTTGTATAAACGCGGCTGGCTGCGAGACCGTTGAGTCACATTTTGAGGTTCGCCTGCCTTTTATGACCTTTTCCGGAGTGGTTTGTCATGAGTTTGAATGTCCCGAATCCTATGAATGCCATGATTCCGCGCACCCTGTTCAGCGCAGAACATGAAGATTTCCGCCGTACTGCCCGCCGTTTTTTTGAAGATGAAATTGCAATTCACCGTGAAAAATGGGAAGAGCAGCAGCACATTGATCGCAACTTGTGGAATAAAGCGGGTGAGCTGGGTCTGCTTTGCCCAACCATGCCTGAAGAATACGGTGGCTCCGGTGTGGACCGTTTATACAGCGTGATCCTCATGGAAGAGCAGGCGCGTGCAGGTGACTCTGCTTCAGGCTTTTCGCTGCACTCCGATATCGTGGCGAACTACCTGAATAACTTCGCCAGCGAAGAGCTGAAGCAAAAGTGGCTGCCAAAGATGGCCACAGGTGAGGCCGTCGGCGCTATCGCCATGACCGAACCCGGCACAGGCTCTGACCTTCAGGCAGTGCGCACCAGCGCCATTGCCGATGGTGATGACTACATCGTGAACGGCAGCAAGATTTTCATCACTAACGGTTATCTCTGCGATATCGCGGTGGTGGTGGTGAAGACGGGTGATCCTAGCAAGGGTGCCGAAAGCATTTCGCTGCTGCTGATCGAAGCCGATCGTCCTGGCTTCAGCAAAGGTCGCCCTTTGAAGAAAGTAGGCATGAAGGGGCAAGACACCTGCGAACTGTTCTTCGACAACGTGCGTGTGCCTAAGTCCAACTTGATTGGCATGGAAGGCATGGGCTTCATCATGCTCATGAAAGAACTGGCCTGGGAACGCTTAATGATTGCCATCATGTGTGCTTCTGGCTGTGAGCAAGTACTGGCTCATACTCTGGCCTATGTGCGTGATCGTAAAGTCTTCGGCAAGCCCGTTGCGGCTTACCAGAACACCAAGTACAAGCTCGCTGAACTGCGCTCGGAAACACAGATCGCCCGCGTTTTTGTGGACAAGTGCATCGAAGAGCAGATCAAAGGCACCTTACAGGTGGATGCCGCTGCAGCCGCCAAGTACTGGGTCTCGGATTTGATGTCCAAGGTGGCTGACGAGTGCGTGCAGCTGCATGGCGGTTACGGCTTCATGCTCGAGTATCCGGTGGCGCAGGCCTACATCGATACCCGTGCTAACCGTATCTATGGCGGCACCAACGAAATCATGAAAGAGCTGATTTCACGTACGTTCTAAGCGTATGGGATCATAAAAAAGGCGCCTGATGGGCGCCTTTTTTATGTGCAACATGACCGCATTTAGGCAGGGTCAAATGGCCTGAAGTTAGGCTGACGTTTTTCTTGGAAGGCTGAAAATGCCTCTAGTGCTTCGGGGGAGGTCACGCGTTCCATAAAGTGTTGACCTTCAAATCGCATGTGCGCTGAAAAAACAGCTTGCTGTGGTTTTTTCAGTAATGACTTGGTGAGCAATACCGACGCATAGGGCTGATGGGCCAATTGCTTAGCTTTCCTCATTGCATAGTCGAGTACAGGCTCATCCAGCACGATGGCATTCACCAGACCAATCTCACGCGCTGTTTCGGGACTGAACGACTCGCCCAACAACAGTAGCTCTGCTGCACGGCGGTGACCGGCCATGAGCGGAAGAACATAGCTTGAGCCAGCTTCGGGGCACAGGCCTAGGCTGACAAACGGTAATTGAAAGCGTGCGGTGGAGTCACAGTAGGCCAAATCGCAGTGCATCAGCAATGTTGTGCCAATACCAATGGCGTAGCCACTGACCGCAGCCACAATGGGCTTTTGGGCATTTAACAAGGTGTTGAGCATCACCATGACCGGCGCCTGTTCATCCGTGGGCGGGTGCTGAAGAAAATCTTTTAAATCATTGCCGCTGGTAAAATTTTCGCCCTCACCACTGAGCACAATCACACGCACACGGGGGTTGGCCTCAGCCGCTAATAACGCATCATTGATGGCGCTATACATGGTGTGGGTGAGTGCATTCTTTCGCTCTGGGCGATGAATCACGATATGGCAAACAGCGTCGTGATGTTGAATTTGAATTTCCGCAGGGCTCATACGGCTTAATCTCATCTTGGGGAGTTTTGAAGGGTGTATCCTAGCGTGCTTAGTCATTTAGAGCGCAGTGATGAAAGCACCTTATTCAACAGACTCTGGATACGTATTTGCAGCCCTAACACTGTTGATTTGGTCGGGCTTTGTCGTGGTTTCCCGTCTGGGTTCTACGAGCATTTTGACCCCTTACGATATTGCCGCGCTGCGCTTGGGTACGGCGGCTTTAGTGCTTGCGCCGTGGTGGTTGCCCCGGCTGCTGCATCGCGAGCGCCGCCAACTGAAGTGGTATCAAGCCTTAAGCCTGGCCCTGTTGGCGGGCATTACCTATCCATTAGCCAGTTATATTGGTTTTCAAACGTCCCCGGCGAGTCATGGCGCTGTCTTAATTTCCGGCATGCTGCCCTTCTTCACGTCTTTTTTTGCTGGTTGGTTATTAGGTGAGCGGCCAAGCCGTGTGCGTGTCTTAGGTCTGGTGTTGATATTAACCGGCGTGTTAACGCTGCTATTTGGTCAGATCACACCTCAAACGTTTTCAACGGCGACCTTAAAGGGCGACCTCATGTTGCTCAGTGCCAGTTGTTTCTGGTCTTTGTTCACAGTGCTAATTAAATACTGGCAGCTCAAAGCATTTGATGTTTCTCTGGGGGTGACGTCCGTATCCGCCATGATTTACCTGCCGGTATTTGCTCTGTTTTTGCCGAGTCATTTGCATTTGGCGAGTGTCGAAGACATTGCGCTTCAGGCGTTTTATCAGGGCTTTATCGTGGTGTGTGTAGCCATGTGGACATATGCGAAAGCGGTGGAGTTACTCGGCAGCGTCAAGGTCGTCATTATGATGTCAGCCGTACCTGTGGTCGGCGCGTTGCTTGCCGTGCCTGTTTTAGGTGAGACCCTAAGTTCTAGCACGGCCTTAGGCGTCACCATCGTTTTTCTGGGGGCACTGATTGGCGCCATGGCTAAGCCGCCTAAGCAAGCCTAAGCCGCCTGAGCCCGCCTAAGGCTAAGGCGCTACAACGCGTTCAGGCGTGAGCGCCATTGTATTGCCTGGTCAGTAATGGCTGATTTTGCTTCGGGCGTCATTTTTTCGAGCTGACGATAGACCATGCCAATGCGCGGATTTTTGCTGAGCGTGTTGGCATGGCGAGCATGAAAATCCCAATACAACGCATTGAAAGGGCAGGCATTGGGGCCAATTCGTTGTTTTTTATCGTAGCGACAGTCTTTGCAGTAGTCGCTCATTTTATCGATGTAAGCAGCGCTGGAGACATAGGGCTTGGTGGCCAGTAGCCCACCGTCGGCATACTGACTCATACCCAGCGTATTGGGCAGCTCTACCCATTCAAAGGCATCAATATAAATGCCTAGGTACCACGTGTGCAGTTGTTGTGGGTTAAGCCCCGCGAGTAGCGCAAAATTGCCAATCACCATCAGACGTTGGATGTGATGAGCATAGGCCTGCTCCAGAGATTGCTTAATGGCCATGCTTAGGCAGCGCATATGGGTTTTGCCCGTCCAGAACCATTCGGGTAAGTCCTGCGCATGCTGAAAGTGATTTTGATGAACGTAGTTCGGCATGCGTGCCCAATAAACGCAGCGAACATACTCGCGCCAGCCCAAAATTTGGCGAATAAATCCTTCCGCCGCTGAAATAGGCACATGACCCTGTTTATAGGCCTGTTCGGCCGCCACGATCACTTCGATCGGAGACAGCATTTTGGTGTTTAGCGCGAAAGATAGGAGCGCATGAAATAGGCGCCAGTCCTGCTGCGTCATGGCATCTTGATACTGCCCGAAGTAGGGCAGGCGATCAGCGATAAAGTCATCCAGCTGGGCCAAGGCCTCGGTTCGATTCAGCGGCCATCGGAAATCTTCTGCGCTGGCCTCCCCGAAGGAATGCACCCCAGCGGCCTGAATTTCTAGCCACAAGGGAAGATGATTGTGTTGAATGCGCTTGTCTGATGGCAGTGCTTGCTGACCATTCCATCGGCCTCGGTTTTCGTGATCGTAGTTCCATTGCCCGCCAACGGGCTTGGCATCGGCTGTCATGAGAATGCCATGGCGCGTTCGCATATCTCGATAAAAGCGTTCCATTAACCAGTTTTTCTGCGAAGCAAAGAGTTTGGATGCATGCTCTCGTGCGGCAAGGAAGTGCTCGCTATCTACCGCATTCGCTTGGATGCCGCGCGCTTCGAGCGCTATGACAAATTGCTTAAGCTGCTGGTCAAGCCGCCACTCATCTGGATTTTGGTACTGAAAGCACTGGGCACTGTAATGACTCAGCAGTCTGTCCAGATTGCTTTCCAGCTGCTGTGTATTCTCGGGGTCTGAAATTTTCAGGTAGTGCACACGATGGCCAGCGCCTTGCAATGAGCGGGCGAGGTCGCGCATGCCCGCCAATACGGCGATGATTTTTTGTGCATGATGTAGGACATAGTCGGTTTCTTGGCGCATCTCCAAAAAGACATAAATAACCGCCTTGTCGATGACCTGAAACCAGCGGTGATTCGGATTGAGCTGATCGCCTAAAACCAGTCGTAGTGTTGTCATGGCGTGCTCCAACGAGCTCGATACAGGCCATCGGCATCGTGTTCACGTGTCTGTTTATCTGGGTTAAAGCGTCTGCCTCCGCGTGGGTCAGTGCCTAAGCCGGCCCCATAAAGCCAGTTGCCTTGATTGCTATACGGGTCATAGTCCACCAATTGATGCTCAAACCAAGCAGCTCCAGCGCGATAGTCACAACCTAAGTCATGCACTAAATAACTAGCCACAATCTGACGCATTCGGTTTGACATGTAGCCACTGGCGGCCAGCTCACGCATGCCGGCATCGACGAGTGGCTCGCCCGTGTTGCCTTCACACCAACGTTGAAAGCGAATGACACTGTGTTTGTTACTGCTAGCGGATGGCGCTAATCCATTGGGGCGATAGAGCGCTGAGCCATACTGCAGATGTAAAAAGCGGAAGTAGTCACGCCAGAGCAACTCAAACCAAATCCAGTAGGTGCTGTCGTTGGCGCCAAATTGGCGCTCATGTTGACGCAGATGCACGAAGAGGTGTCTTGCGGATAAGGCACCGGTGGCTAACCAAGGGGAAAATTTGGTGGAGTAATCCGTGCCAATTAAACCATTGCGAGTCAGTTTATAGCGCTGTGGCAGATCACTTTCAAAGTACTGCTTCACATGGGCCAAGCCAGCCAGTTCTGAGCCGTTATATGCCGCTAAATGATAGGGAAATGCTGAGCGAGGCTCTTCGCAGGCCACTAAGGATGGCGTGTTCTGGTCCCACCCTGAGAGCGCCATATCGGGAAGCGGCGGCAGCTTCGTGGGTGCAGGTAACGGCGGCGGGGGAAGGCATTGCGCTTTCTCCACGTCATGACGAAACCGCGTGAAAACAGGAGGCAATTGATCCATTGAAAACGGTAGATCGACGGGATCAAGTAAGCTGGACTGCCAAACAGTAGTCACTCTGAGTCCAGCCCTACGTAAAGCATCAATCTCAGCTTGCTCTTCTGGGGCCGCAATGTCTTCGCAGAATATGTCCTGAATATGAAGTTTCGTGGCAAGTTCGATGAGAGCGGTCACTGCATTGCCACTGAGTGAAAGCAGGTCACTGCCAGAAGATCGTAATTGCTTTTTTAAGCCAGTAACGGCTTGGTGAAGAAAGGCTTGTCGATGCTGTCCAACACGTTGTGCCAGCCACACATTCCGTTCTTGCTGAGGCAAACAATACACCGGTAGAAGTGCGCTGACGTTTTCAATGGCCCGGTTCAATGCAGGGTTGTCCAGCAGGCGCAAGTCTTGTCTGAACCAATAAATGGCAGAGGTCATAGGGGTTATTGGTCCTGTTGTATTTGGCGTGTAGGCGCACGGCGACAGCGCTCTGAGCAGAATTTGACCTGCTCCCAGTCACGTGCCCATTTTTTGCGCCAAGAAAATGGCCTTAAACACACAGGGCAGGTTTTTTCTGGCAATTCAGATTTTTTATGACCCTTCATCATGTCCAATCCCAGCCAAGTTGAGCTTGCTTGAGGTGTTTAAGATCGGCGATTTTTTTTCGGGATGCATGTCGTTCAATGACTGCAAACTTTCCGACCTTAAACGTTGGGTCTGAACGTCTGGCCAGCATCTTGGCCTTAGCAAGCCGGGTGGCTGTTACTAAGTCTACTAACGGAAAGGGTAGGCTTTGACCCACGATCACGCCGCAACTCTGCTGAATAGAGTCGGGCATGCGCCAGGGTTCAAAAAGCCATGCTTGGGGAACTTCGCGCATCGCAGGCAACCATCGCCTCACAAAAATACCGTGTGGGTCATGATCTTTAGCTTGCTTAATGGGGTTGTACACTCTTGGCACATTGATGCCTGTAGTGCCCGATTGCATTTGCAGTTGGCTCCAGTGAATACCCGGTTCGTAGTCCAGAAACTGCTGAGCCAACCATTCGCCAACGGGACGCCAATGAAGCCAGAGTGGATAAGCAGCGACGGAGACCAACATCGCGCGCATACGAAAATTAAGCCAGCCTGTATCCCTTAACATGGCTACACAGGCATCGACTAAGGGCCAGCCTGTTTGGCCTTGTTTAAGCGCAGTAAAATGAGCTTCACACCATTCATGTTCTCGAAGGTTGTCATAGCCGCGATGCATGTTTTGCCACTCAATCTCAGGTTCAGTCTCCAACTTCTGAATAAAGTGACAGTGCCAGTGCAAGCGACTGATAAAGCCTTGCAAACTGAGACGAGTGTGTACGGCAGACGCTGGTAACTGGTTCAATTTCAGCTGAGTAGCTTGCATGACTTCACGCAAGCTCAGGCAACCATGAGCCAAATAGGGCGATAGCCTCGAACAAGCGGTGGGTGCTGAAAGTGGGGATGAAATGCCGCCGCGGTATGACTCGCAACGCTCGTTTAAAAAGTCGCTCAGCACGATGAGTCCTTGCTGTCGCCCGCCGCGTTGCCGCTGCCGAGGTTCATCCACTGACAGTCCTAGTTGTGTGGCACTAGGCAAGGTCACCTGCTTAAGTGGGTGGGAGTAAAAAGACAACTGAATAGGTTGCTTAGCCTGCAAAGCCGAAACATGTTGCTGCCAAAAGGCTAGCCAGTGATCTCGATTTTTCAACGGTCTAGCGACACCAAACTGGGGCGTTTCGATCCACTCAATGTGGTTTCTCATACAAAACTGTTTAACCAGCAGGTCACGTGAAAAGCTGGCTGCATTCCCTGTTTCTTGGTGGGAATACAGTGCTTGAAACGGCATGACCTGATACAGCTCGTCCAATATCAACTCGGCATCGCCATAGTGAACGCTGAGGCTGCCGCCCAACTTGCTTAGATTGCGCTCGAGGTCCTGAAGCGACTCACGGATGAAATGATAGTGCTGCCTAGCGGCGTCTGGCTGGGTCCAAAGTCTGGGCTCAACGCAATAGATGCAAAAAACAAGGCCGCGCTTGGCGGCCTCAATGAGTGGGGTGTGGTCAGCGATGCGTAGATCCCGTTTAAACCACACCACACTGTAGGGCTGAAACATGTGTTCAGCGTGGGCCATGGGCGATACGCCAGTTTTTTACAGCCTGCCGAATACTGGGCAGGTCATGGAAAAACTTGACCGCTTCTACACTGCGTCGTGTGGAGCGCAGTGAAGCGCCGCCGCCCCAAATTTCAACGGCCAACGGCAATCTGAAGCGCAGCTCCTCAAGGTACTCAATGGCCTTGGTGGTCGGGTATGACGCACTAAAGGACAAAGCCACGATGTTCATCTTGTGACGCTGTACCGCTTGCACAATGTCCTTCACTGGCATTTGTGCGCCGTAGCAAACCGCATCGGCATCATCTAAACGCAACAGCGCCTCCACCATTAAAATCCCTTGGGTGTGAGTTTCCTCGGGTGGTGTGGTCAGCAAGATGCGAGGCGGGCGATTCACTGCGCGTAGGTTGCTGATCGCCTGGCGAACAATATTTTGCACTTGCTCCGTAAACAGATGCTCTTCGTGAATTTCCACTAGGCCCCGCATCCAGGTGTCACCGACGATGGTGTTCGCGTGCTGCATAAAGTCGACGACAAAGTGCTCTAAACCCATTTTTAGCAATTGATGCGCTAGGTAATCCCTGACTTGATTCACATCATGGGTTTTCAAAACGGTAAGCAGCTCGGCTTCAAGTTCTTCTGGAACCTCATGGCGAGACTGCGTTTGCGAGCGAAGCATCCGCTCCAACTCGGCGGTTTCCAAGTTGATAACTTTGCCCGGACGAAACCCAGCATCAATCAGCCGACGCAACAAGCGAAGCTTGGTGATTTGAGCCAGTGGATAAATGCGATCACCCTGAGCATCACGCTCTGGCGACGGGAAGCCATATCGGCGTTCCCACATTCTCAATAACTCTTTGGTGATTCCTGTCTCCCGCTCGACGGCATTGATGGGTAGCAACACCGGGGTCTCAGTGACGAGGGCAGGGTCTAGCTTCACAGCGACATTGGTATTCATTTTGTACCTCTCAGATCAAACCGTCGAATCGGTTTGTACAGGACAAATAGTAGTCTTCGCTGAGTGGCTTTGTATTATACAAAAATGTGACGAAACGTATTTATCCAGTTATTTATCAAAATTTTTTAATTAATGCTGTGAAGGCTAAGAGTTAAGTAATTTACTTAAGTTTATGTTTATAAAATACTTTCCGACTCAACGACGAGTTTTTTACCCGTGCCGAGGGCAATACCATTGATCAACGAACGAGCAATAGCTTCTGGTGTGACAGCGCGGTATCGGCGGGGTATGAGTGGCTTGGTCATGCGGAAAAGAACCAGTCCCATATGCTCAAGCGGCCGACTTCTATCGCGTTTGGCGTCGATTAAGGACGGGCGAACGATGATGGTTCGGTCAAACGACATGGCCAAGATCGCCTGTTCAACCTCCGCTTTGATGCGTAAATAGAAGCTACCCGACAGCGAGGCCCCCAGGGAGGAGTTCAAAGCAAAAACCTTTGCTCCGCCTCCTTGGGCCAATCGTGCCAATTCCAGGACGAGTGTTTTATCGATCGCCGCGAAGGCCTCTTTTGATCCCGCTTGTTTTAGGGTCGTCCCCAAGGCACAAATGACGGCATCACAGGTAAAGGCTTGCTGTAAGGCAAGACTGGCGCCGTCAAAGCGAAGGGGCAAGTTGTCGAAATCCAGTTGGGGGTTGATTAACTTCGGGTGAGCGGGGAGTGGGCGACGAGTAGGTGCAATCACTTCCAAAATAGTGTCATTTTCGAGTGCTTGTTTCAGAACGGCAGTGCCCACAGCACCGGTACCACCAAGAACTAATAGTCGATTAATTGTCATCAGGCATTGATCCATCTAAATCGTGTGTGTCTTGGATCATAACAAGATGTCGTTGACCATGCTTTTGCATGCGGCCTTTCACGCGTTCGCGCCAAATCTTATAGCTGCCCGCTTTAAGCTCACGCTTCATGATGGCCTTAACTCGGGGCTCAGATAGACCCATTTCGGCCTGTATGGCCTCAAATGAGGTCTCATCATCCCAAGCCATGGCAATTAATTGACTAATTTCTGCTGGGGTTAGTGTTTTTGCGCTCATGCCTTGCAGTGTATGGCGTTGAGCGCCTTCGTCACTGCTACAAAAATACCTGTATTGATGAAAGTTTCATCACTCAGTTATATTCTTAGCTAAGCTTTTGTTGACGGAGCTATTTTGCTTCCGTAAGATGCGGCCTCGCAACGAGGTAAGCTGTTTTCGAACAGTAAGTCGGCGGAAAATTCGGGGTATAGCGCAGTCCGGTAGCGCGCCTGGTTTGGGACCAGGATGTCGGGAGTTCGAATCTCTCTACCCCGACCAATTTTCTGTTGATGCGAACTTCAATCCTGCGCTCGTAGCTCAGTTGGATAGAGCATCGGCCTTCTAAGCCGAGGGTCGCAGGTTCGAGCCCTGCCGGGCGCACCAGCCTCGTAGCGAACGTTTGTGGTGGCTGTAGCTCAGTTGGTAGAGTCCCGGATTGTGATTCCGGCTGTCGTGGGTTCGAGTCCCATCAGCCACCCCACCTCTTTCTCTGCCCAGCGGCTAAGCCGAGAAATCGCTTCAATCCCGTCTTCGGGCCGTTAGCTCAGTTGGTAGAGCAGTGGACTCTTAATCCATTGGTCGATGGTTCGAATCCATCACGGCCCACCATATCTGTAATGTCTATGATTCATAGCGACCCTAGAGGTCGTTTTTTACTTTCTGGCCTCTGCAAACCTTGGGCGCCACATTCTCTTGGCTCGCTCTAGCAATCTGATCGGCTTCCTCTATAATCCTGACCCTCGCTTTTGGCAGCGGCCGGCCGTTTGCCTCTTAATTCATCGATTCTGTTGAGGTTGTCATGCAAGTTAGTGTTGAAACCGTTTCCACGCTTGAGCGTCGCGTCAAAGTAGTTGTTCCGGCCGCTAAAATTGAACAAGACGTGCAGGCACGCATTGTTAAAGCCGCGCGCACCATTCGCATGGATGGTTTCCGTCCAGGCAAAGTCCCCATGTCGCTGATTCAGAAGCGTTATGGTGAGTCGATTCGCCAGGAAGCGCTGGGCGAAATCATTCGTGACAGTTTCTACGAAGCCGTGACTCAGGAAGGCATCAACCCCGCAGGCTTCCCCAGCATTGAAGAAGTCTCGGACAAAGCTGGCGAAGACATGACATTCAGCGCTTTGGTAGAAGTCTATCCTGAGCTAGTACTGAGCAGCTTTGCTGACATCAAGGTCGAGCGACCCGTCGTTGACATCGGTGAAGCCGATCTCGACGAAATGATCGAAAATCTGCGTAAGCAGCGCTCCACCTTCGAAGAGAGCACTGAGGCTGCTGCAGATGGCGACAAAGTCACGCTAGATTTCGCAGGTAGCATCGACGGCGAAGCCTTTGAGGGTGGCACGTCTACTAACTTCGAATTGGCTCTCGGCTCAGGCCGCATGATTCCTGGCTTTGAAACCGGCATCGTGGGCATCAAGGCTGGTGAAGAACGCGACATCAACGTGACTTTCCCCGCCGATTACCAGGCTGAAAACCTGCGTGATAAAGCCGCCGTGTTCAAAATTACAGCACACAAAGTTTCTAAGGCCGTTCTGCCTGAGCTGGACGCAACCTTCTTGGCTGCATTCGGCGTAACAGAAGGCGGCGTTGAGAAGTTCCGTGAAGACGTTCGTAAGAACATGACCCGCGAACTGAAGCAAGCGGTTAAGAACAAGGTAAAGACTCAGGTCATGGATGCTTTGTTGGCTAACAACACAGTGGAAGCACCGAAAGCATTGGTCGGCAACGAAATCAATCGTCAGCGCGAAGCCATGTTCAAGCAGTTTGGTGGCAACGCCAAGATTGATCCTAAAATGCTGCCAGATGACCTCTTCCGTGAGCAGGCACAGCGTTCAGTGGCTCTCGGCCTGCTGATCAGCCAGATCATCAAAGATAAGTCGGTAGAAGTTGATCAAGCTCGCGTAAAAGCCGTGATCGAAGAAGTCGCTGAGTCCTACGAAACGCCAGAAGAAGTGGTGAACTACTACTACAGCAACCGTGAGCAACTGGCTCAGGTTGAAGCCATGGTGTTGGAAGACCAAGTTGTGGATACGGTATTAGCTCAAGCGCAGGTTACAGAAGCTGCTGCACGCTACACTGAGATCGTTCGTACCGGTCGTTAATGCGTTAAGCATACGCTCGTGGTCTTGACCTCGGGCTACTGCAGACACGACACTCCCAGTAGTTGGTAACAACACTGGGAGTTTTCATTTATGAGACTCCACTTTCGGCGTGAGCCTTATCTGTACAAGGTGTAATTCATGAGAATCGATTTATCGCAGAACACGGCTCCGAGTAACTTAGGCTTGGTGCCTATGGTGGTAGAGCAGTCTGCTCGCGGCGAGCGCGCCTTTGATATTTATTCGCGCCTGTTGAAAGAACGTGTGATTTTCATTGTCGGCCCTATCGAAGACCACATGGCGAATCTGGTGGTGGCTCAGCTGCTTTTCCTGGAGTCGGACAACCCCGATAAAGACATCCATCTCTACATTAACTCGCCTGGTGGCTCGGTCACGGCCGGCATGGCGATCTATGACACCATGCGCTTTATCAAGCCCGATGTGTCCACGATTTGCGTGGGTCAGGCTGCGTCCATGGGCGCGTTCTTGTTGTCTGCCGGCACTAAGGGCAAACGCTTCGCCCTTACGCACTCCCGCGTCATGATTCATCAGCCGCTGGGCGGCTTCCAAGGTCAGGCCTCGGATATTGCGATCCACGCAAAAGAGATTTTAAAAATTAAAGGCCAGTTGAACCAACTGCTGGCAGACCACACCGGTCAGCCGATTGAGAACATTGAGCGCGACACAGATCGCGACAACTTTATGGCCGCAGATGAAGCACAGAGCTATGGTCTGATCGACCAAGTGTTAACGAAGCGCCCATAAGCCACATAACAGGTATTTGAGAGAATCAGCATGACCGACGAGAAACGAGGAGGGGACAGCAAGCTGCTGTTCTGTTCCTTCTGCGGAAAAAGCCAACACGAAGTTCGCAAGCTAATTGCGGGCCCGTCGGTGTATGTCTGCGACGAGTGCGTTGATCTCTGCAACGACATTATTCGCGAAGAAGTTCAGGAGAAAGCGGACGAGAAAGCCAGTGATCGCCTGCCAACCCCGCGTGAGCTGAAAGCCTCGTTGGATGATTATGTCATTGGTCAGGAACAAGCCAAGCGTGTGCTCGCTGTAGCGGTTTACAACCACTACAAGCGTCTGCGTGCCGGTATGAAGCGTGCCGTCGGTGCCCGCGCCGGCACTGAAGTCGAGTTGTCGAAGAGCAATATCCTGCTCATTGGCCCGACGGGCTCGGGTAAGACTTTATTGGCAGAGACCTTGGCGCGCGTGCTGAATGTGCCCTTTACCATTGCCGATGCGACCACGCTGACGGAAGCCGGCTATGTCGGTGAAGATGTAGAGAACATCATTCAGAAGTTGCTGCAAAAGTGCGACTACGACGTGGAGAAGGCGCAGACTGGCATCGTCTATATCGATGAAATCGACAAGATTTCTCGCAAGAGTGATAACCCGTCCATTACGCGTGATGTCAGCGGTGAGGGCGTTCAGCAAGCGCTGCTAAAGCTCATTGAAGGCACGGTTGCCAGTGTGCCACCGCAGGGTGGTCGCAAGCATCCTCAGCAAGAGTTCCTGCAGGTCGATACCTCGAACATTTTGTTCATCGTCGGCGGTGCTTTTGCCGGGCTGGATAAGGTCATTGCTCATCGTGCAGAGCCCGGCGGTATTGGCTTTAACGCGCAAGTGAAGAGCATCAGCAAGGCGCCTAGCGTTGGCGAGCTGTTCCAAACGGTGCAGCCGGATGATTTGGTGAAGTTCGGCTTGATTCCGGAGTTCGTTGGCCGTCTGCCCGTGATTGCTTCGTTAACGGAATTGAATGAAGCAGCGCTAATCCAAATCCTGACTGAGCCGAAGAATGCCTTGACCAAGCAGTATGCTAAGCTATTTGACATGGAAGGTGCATCGCTGGAGTTCCGCCCAGAGGCCCTGAGTGCGATAGCTAAGCGTGCTTTGGAGCGAAAAACGGGGGCTCGTGGCCTGCGCTCGATTTTGGAAGGTGTTTTGCTCGGTACCATGTACGAGCTTCCCTCCTTAGAAGGTGTTAGCCGCGTCGTGGTAGACGAAAAAGTGATCTTGGGTGAAACAGAGCCTTTATTGGTTTATGACAACATTGAGACGGCTCGTGTTATGCCAGAGTAGTGATTAGACTCGATTCGAGTGACAAAAAAGGGACCATCGGTCCCTTTTTTGTTGGCTTTTCGCTCAACCAGCGATTGGTCACCTTGTAATCTGGCTCGGTCTCCCCCAAAAAGGAGTTAAGCGCATCTGCGCAGTCAGATTGGGAGTGTTGTGTCATGACTGATGGCCTCAAGTTACCGTTATTGCCATTGCGTGATGTGGTGATTTATCCCCACATGGTCATTCCGTTGTTTGTAGGGCGTGAGCGTTCGATTCAGGCGCTAGATTTGGCGATGAATGCCGACAAGCAAATTTTTTTGGTGTCGCAGCGTGATGCGGCCGAGGATGACCCACGCCAGTCCGGGCTCTACACCATTGGTACTATCGCCCAGGTGTTACAACTCCTAAAGCTACCCGATGGCACCGTTAAAGTGCTCGTGGAGGGCTTGCGCCGCGCAGAGCTGAGCGATCTCACCGAGACGGATGGCGCCTTCGTGGCGGTCTTGTCTGAAATCCCGAGTGAAGATCTGACACGTGCAGACGCGGAAGTGCTGACTCGAACGCTGCTCAATCAATTTGATCAATACGTGAAGCTGTCCAAGAAGGTCGCTGCCGAGGTGCTGACGTCTGTCACCGGCATTGATGACCCCAGCCGACTCGCAGACACCATTGCCGCTCATTTATCGCTGCGTTTAGAAGAAAAGCAGGCCATCTTAGACATCCTGCCAGTGCAGCTTCGCGTTGAGCACCTCATGGCCTTGATGGAATCAGAGATCGACATTCTGAAGGTCGAAAAGCGCATTCGTGGCCGCGTTAAGAAGCAGATGGAAAAAAGCCAGCGTGAGTACTATCTGAACGAGCAAATCAAAGCGATTCAGAAGGAACTGGGCGATCTTAATGAGGGCGGTGAGGATGAGCTGTCTGAAATGGAGCAGCGCATTGCAGCGGCCGGCATGCCTGTGGATGCCCGCAAGAAAGTCGACAGTGAGCTGAAGAAGCTACGCCAGATGTCGCCCATGTCTGCCGAGGCGACGGTGGTCCGGAGCTATATCGACTGGATGCTGGGTGTGCCTTGGAAGAAGCGCAGCCGTGTCCGTATTGATTTGAAAAAAGCCCGCGAAATTCTCGATGCGGATCACTTTGGCCTAGAAGAAGTCAAAGATCGCATTCTGGAATACCTTGCCGTGCAATCGCGCGTTAAGAAGCTCAATGGCCCGGTGCTTTGTTTAGTGGGCCCACCCGGTGTGGGTAAAACTTCATTGGGGCAGTCTATTGCGAAGGCGACTAATCGTGAATTCGTGCGTATGGCGTTGGGCGGTGTGCGTGATGAGGCCGAGATTCGTGGTCATCGCAGAACCTATATCGGCTCCATGCCGGGCAAGCTGATCCAGAAGTTGTCTAAAGTGGGTGTTCGTAACCCACTGTTTTTGCTCGATGAAATCGACAAAATGTCTTCTGATATGCGAGGCGATCCGTCGTCAGCCTTGTTGGAGGTTTTGGACCCTGAGCAGAATAAGGCCTTCAATGATCACTATCTCGAAGTCGACTACGACCTGTCGGAAGTAATGTTCCTGTGTACCGCGAACTCCATGAATATTCCGGCGCCTTTGCTGGATCGTATGGAAGTCATACGCTTACCCGGCTATACCGAGGCCGAGAAAATTGCCATCGCGCTGCAGTACCTGGTGCCTAAGCAAATTGAAGCGGCAGGTTTAAAGCCCAGCGAAATCAGCATCACTGAATCCGCTTGCCGAGATATCGTGCGTTATTACACGCGTGAGGCCGGTGTGCGTGCCTTGGATCGCGAAATCGCCAAGGTCTGTCGTAAGGTCGTGAAAGAGGCCGTGATGGGCACGCGCCACGGCGCGATTGTGGTGGATGATGCATTGCTGGAAGCGTATTTGGGTGTTCGTAAGCACAACTACGGTAAAGCCGAAGCGGAAGATCAAGTGGGTCAGGTGACGGGCTTAGCTTGGACTTCTGTGGGCGGCGAGCTGCTCACCATTGAGGCCATTTCCGTGCCGGGTAAAGGTGGCCAGTTAATGACGGGCTCGCTGGGCGATGTCATGCAAGAGTCCATTCGCGCGGCCATGACGGTAGTGCGCTCGCGTTCACGCACGCTGGGCCTATCGCCTGATACGTTCGAAAAGCGTGATATTCATATCCACATGCCAGAAGGCGCCACACCCAAAGATGGCCCCAGCGCAGGTATCGGTATGTGCACCGTACTGGCTTCTGTCCTGACCGGAATCCCGGTGCGAGCAGATGTGGCGATGACCGGGGAAATTACCCTGCGTGGGCAGGTCTTGCCGATTGGCGGCTTGAAAGAGAAACTTCTGGCAGCGCATCGTGGTGGCGTTCGCACCGTCATCATTCCTGAAGAAAATGCGCGTGATCTGAAGGATATTCCGGATACGGTGAAGGCCGCATTGGAGATCCGTACGGTGAAATGGATCGACGAAGTGCTCGCCATTGCCCTCACGCAGACCCCTCAACCGTTAAGTGATGAGGCGTATGAAGCGGGTTTGGCTCGTGTCGAAAGACGGGATCAGCCCAATGTCAGCCACCATTAAGGCCGGTAAAGTAAATTTTTATGCTGAAAACAGGGGTTTTAATGGAGTTGTGCTTGATTCCTTTGCCCCTGCGTTTTATAAAACAACTCACTTGCGTGGCCCTGTTGCCAGCAGCTGAACTACTCCAATAATCAAAATGTCTATCGAAAAGGGGACGCCTGTGAACAAGTCTGAATTAATTGACGCCATTGCTGAAAAAGCTGACATGACCAAAGCGGATGCCGGCCGTGCATTAGACGCAACCGTTGCTGCCATCACAGCAACCTTGAAGGGTGGCGATGCCGTTACTCTGGTTGGCTTTGGTACATTTGCTGTGAAAGAACGCGCCGCTCGTACAGGTCGTAACCCGCAAACGGGTAAAGAAATCAAAATCGCCGCCTCCAAGACTCCGTCCTTCAAGGCCGGTAAAGGTCTGAAGGATGCCGTAAACGTCTAAGGATGTTTTGCGGTTAAAGCAGTACCCGAAAAGCGCGCCTACTCTGGCGCGCTTTTTTCTAGCGTCTTAATGACGCATCCATTTAGCGTGTAGGTTGCTCATGCAAGCGTTTCGTGATGTGGTTCGTGGTTGGTTAGGGAAGGTCATGCTCGGCCTTTTGGCGCTTCCGTTGGTGTTGGTTGGTGTCGAGTCCTATTTCGGTGGCAATTCTGAAGTGATCGTTGCGGAAGTTGATGGGCACGAGATATCTCAAACGCTGCTGGATAAGGCGTTTGAAAATCAGAAGCAGCAAGTGTTGGCCCGTATGGGCGCCGAGAGCGTTCTTACAGATGAGCAACAGAAGCAGTTGCGGGAGCGTGTCTTAAACAGCCTGATACAACGCCAGCTGTTGCTGACATCAGCACACGATGCCGGTTACAAGGTTTCTGATGCCACGATTCAAACCTTGATTCAGAGCACTCCGACATTCCAAGAAGCCGGCAAGTTTTCGCCCTCTCGCTATGCCTTAGTCCTGAGCCAAATTGGCGAGACACCGGCGACATTCCCTGAGCGTGCCCGCGAAGAGATTTTGACCTCACAGCGCGTGTCTGGCTTGCTCATGAGCGCGTTTGTCACACCAACAGAGTTAGATCAACTGAGTGCTTTGGATAGCCAGCAGCGTGATATTAGCTATGCCATTATCCCAGCGAATCGTTTCCTAGCTAACGTCAACGTCACGAATGCTCAAATCAAAGCGTTCTACGATAAAGATCAAAGCCTGTTCAGCCGTCCGGAAGTGGTCAGTGTGAATTACCTGGCGTTGACCCGTGGCACGTTTGCCGGACAAGCCAAGTCAGACCCGGAAGCTGTGAAAGCTCGCTATGACGAACGCGTAAAAGCCTTGGCCAGTACGGAAGAGCGTCAAGCGGCGCATATCCTGATTGCCATTGATGACAAAGTTAAGGACGCGGATGCCAAAGCCAAAGCAACAGCGCTGGCTAAGCAGGTAGCGGAGGGGGCTGACTTTGCCGCATTGGCGAAGGCAAACTCCAAAGACCCAGGCTCGGCGGCCAATGGCGGCGATTTGGGCTTGACCGCTCGTGGCCAGTTTGTGCCTGAGTTCGACAAAGCGCTTTTTAGCCTGAAGCAAGTGGGTGACGTGTCGGACGTGGTTAAAACCCCCTTTGGCTACCATCTCATTAAGCTGCTGGCCATTAAGCAACCGACTGTCCCTAGCTTTGCTCAGCTTCAAGCCGAATTGGAGCAGGAAGTTCGCGCTACACAGGCAGATGAGCTGTTTGCTCAGGCCGTGGAGAAGCTAGATGCAGCGGTTTATGAGTCATCTGACTTACAAGGCCCTGCCAAGGCCTTCAATCTTCAGGTTCAAACCTCGCCGGTCTTTGATCGTCAGGGTGCCGCAGGTGTTTTCAGTGAGCGTAAAGTACTGGATGCCGCCTTTAGCGACGACTTGATCAAAGAGCGTAAAAACACCAGCGCGATCACGCTTAAAGATGGCACCACACTGTGGTTGAGCCTGGCCTCGCACCAGCCATCACGCAAGTTGCCATTGGCGGAAGTGTCTTCGGTTATCCGTGCCAAACTGCAAATTCAACAGGCACTGGCGCTGGCTAAGCAGGCGGCTGAGGTCGTTGCACGTGACAGTAAAACTTTAGGTTTTGCCGCGGCAGCCAGCAAAGCCGGTTTAAGTGTTCAAGTGCAGACGGGCGTGACACGTCGAGATACCGCGCTTAATCCATTGCTGTTGCGCGAAGTCTTCCGTATTGCACCGCCGAAGGGTACGGCGTTGAGCACGGGTGTGGCGGAGTTGGGTGATGCCGTTTCGGTTATTGCTTTAAGCGCTGTTAAGCCGGGTGTCGCACTGGCGGGCACACAACGTTCCGCTACGCAAACCATGCTGGGTGAAAACCGCGGCCAACAAGAACTTCAAGATGTTTTGGGTTTCTTAAAGGCCGAAGCTAAAATCACCTTGAGAGCAAATAATTCAGCGGAGTAATCGTCTGAGTCTGGCTCAATAAAAAGCCGCGCAACTTGATGAGAGTAGCGCGGCTTTTTAATGCCTGAAACAAGACGCTTAGACAGAGTCTAGTGCAGGCATCGCAACGGTATTGAAACCACCATCCACATATAAAATCTCACCGCTAATACCAGAGGCTAAGTCTGAGCACAGGAAGGCTGCGGCATTGCCGACTTCCTCGATGGTGACATTTCGACGCAGCGGAGTAGCGGCTTCGTTATAGGACAACATTTTACGGAAGTCTTTAATGCCACTGGCTGCCAGCGTGCGAATCGGACCCGCCGAGATGGCATTCACGCGAATTCCCTCTGGACCCAAGCTGGCGCCGAGGTAGCGCACATTGGCTTCCAAGGAGGCCTTCGCTAAACCCATGACATTGTAGTTAGGCACGACGCGCTCAGAGCCCTGATAGGTGAGCGTTAGCAAGCTGCCACCGCGTCCCAACATCATCGGCTTAGCGGCTTGTGCTAAGGCACTAAAGCTAAACGAGCTAATGTCATGAGCAATGCGGAAGCCTTCACGCGTGGTGATGTCCACATAATTGCCTTCTAGCTCATGGCCTGGCGCGTAACCGACCGAGTGCACGAGAACATCGAGGCCATCCCAATGTGCAGCTAGGGCGCTAAAGACACTGCTAATTTCATCATCTGAGGCAACATCGCAAGGAAACGTCAATGTTGAGCCAAAGGTCGCTGCAAAGCCTTCAACGCGGCCTTTCAGCTTGTCATTTTGATAAGTAAAGGCGAGTTCGGCACCCTCACGATGCATCGCTTCAGCAATGCCATAAGCAATTGAGAGTTTGCTGGCGACGCCCACAATGAGAACGCGCTTGCCGGTCATCATGCCCATATCAGGCTCCTGTTCGGTGAATTTGAGTCGTTTAACGGTGGCAAAAAGTATAGTGGCATTTAGGTCTGCACGGGCAGCGGTGGCGGCGAAAGAGTCAGGCTCATCGCAGAAACCAACGCCTTGGTATAGGGGTGTTGTGGCGTTTGGAAAGTTCGCTGGCAATCACCAGACTCGACGACTTTGCCCGCCTGCATCACTAAGACGCGGTGGCAAAGCGCTTGAACTACGCGCAAATCATGGCTAATGAACAAATAGCTAATGCCACGCTCCCGTTGGATATCACGGAGCAGGCTAAGAATTTCGCCTTGGGTATGGCGGTCTAAGGCCGAGGTAGGTTCATCGAGCACTAAGACCGCAGGGTCCAAAATCAGCGCACGTGCTAGCGCGATGCGTTGGCGCTGTCCGCCGGAGAACTCATGTGGGTAACGGTGACGACACTGGGGGTCGAGTCTCACCGCTGTCAGTGCCTTACAGACAGCAGCATCCAATGCCGCTTCCGTTAAGGCCTGATGTGCGCGTAACCCTTCGCTGATCAGGGCGGCTACGGTCAGTCTAGGGTTAAGACTGCCATAGGGGTCTTGAAACACCAGCTGCAACTCGGCACGTCCCCGTCGAAGCGACTCGCCTGACAGCTTCAGCCAATCCTGACCCAAGAGCACCACGCGCCCGGTGGCAGGAGTAAGTCTGAGAATGGCCGCCGCAAAGCTGGATTTACCGGAGCCAGACTCGCCCACAATGCCCACCGATTCGCCTTGCGCCAAGGTAAGCCCTAATGAGCAGACGGCGTCACGCCAATGAGACACCGCACCCCACCACGTTTTTTCAAGGGCATAGCGCACATTGAGTTGGCTCACGCTCAGCGTCACGTTGGCATCTTTGGGGCGTGGGCAGGGCTGGCTGTTCGCAAACGGTTGCAGCAAGACGCGGGTGTAGTCGTGTTTGGGTTGCTGAAACACGTGCTCGGTTTTATCGGCTTCAATCACTTGGCCCGCTTGCATAACCATGACGCGATCGGCGTAACGTTGAACCTGCGGCAAGTCATGACTAATGTGAAGAATGGCAAGCCCACGGCGTTTTTGTAGCGACTTTAACAAGTCCAGTATCTGATTCTGAAGCAGCGCATCCAAGGCCGTGGTGGGCTCATCTGCAATCAAAAGCTTGGGCGAGTTAGCTAAGGCCATGGCAATGACTACGCGCTGCCGTTGGCCACCGGAGAGCTCATGCGGCCAGGCTTCCAGACGTCGGGCGGCATCATCAATGCCGACTTCGGCCAGCAGGTTTAGCGCCCGCTGCGCCGCTTGGGCAGGGCTGATGGATTGATGTAGCGTGATGGCCTCAATGAGCTGCTTGCCGATGCGATGCAAAGGGTTTAGCGCGGTCAAGGGTTCTTGGTAGACCATGCCAATATCGCCACCGCGTAACTGACGTAAGCGCTCGGGCGAAAGGCTAGCTAAGTCTTGGCCCTGCCAGTGAATCGTGCCCTCACTTTTGAGGCCAGCCGGCAGTAAGCGTAAGCAGGCTAAACCAGTGAGTGTTTTGCCCGAGCCTGACTCACCAACTAGCGCCAACCATTCACCTGCGCTGAGATCTAAGGACACTTTTTGCACCAACTTCTCAGACGCTGAGCTGGTAATCGAGAGCTGTTGAATGCGTAGTAGCGAAGAGGTCATTTCAACGCGACCTGTCGTGGGTCAAAGGCATCACGAAGACCTTCCCCGATAAAGACCAATAGGGTCATGAGTACCGCGAGTGAAAAGAAGGCCGTTAAGCCCAGCCAAGGCGATTGCAGGTTGTTTTTACCTTGCGCGATGAGCTCGCCTAGGGAAGCTGAGCCGGGCGGCAAACCAAAGCCTAGGAAGTCCAACGAAGTCAGTAACCCGATGGCGCCGGTAAAAATAAAAGGCAACAGGGTGAGCGTCGTGACAAGCGCATTCGGTAAGACATGACGCCAGACTAAGAGCCACAGTTTAACCCCGAGTGTGCGGGCGGCTCGTACATAGTCTAGCTGTCGTGTACGGAGAAACTCAGCACGCACCAGACCGCTTAAGTCGGTCCAACTAAACAGGGCTAGGAGACCGAGCAGCCACCAAAAATTGGGCACAACCACGCTGGATAAAATGATCAGCATGAAAAGCACGGGCAGGCCGGACCAAATTTCAATAATGCGTTGGCCGAAAAGGTCTACCCAGCCACCCCAATAGCCCTGAATCGCGCCAGTGCCTACCCCTAAAATGACTGTTGCCAGCGTGAGCAGGCCGGCAAAACAGAGCGAAATACGGATGCCGTAAATTAGCCGTGCTAACACGTCGCGACCTTGGTCGTCTGTGCCTAACCAGTTTTGCGAGGACGGTGCGGAGGGTGTAGGTTCGGCGCGTTCAAAGTGGATGGTGTCGGCGTTGAAACGAATCATGGGCCAGAGCATCCAGCCCTGTTCATTGATGAGTGCTTGCACAGCAGGATCGCGATACACCGTGGAGGTTTCAAACTCCCCGCCAAAATGACGTTCGGGAACATCCTCCAGCAGCGGAATAATCCACTCACTCTGGTATCGAACCAAAATGGGCTTGTCATTGGCGACGAGCTCGGCCCCTAAGGTGGCGATAAAAATCACGATTAGGCTGATTAGCGACCACCAAGCGCGGCGGTTAGCACGGAACTGCGCCCATCGTCTTTGGGTCAGCGGAGACCACGATGAGGAAAGCTTCAAGATGTCACCTGTTCAAAATGAATGCGCGGATCCACCCAGCGGTAACAGAGGTCGCCCAGTAATCGGAGCAACATGCCCATCAGCGTAAACAAAAATAAGGTGCCAAATATGACAGGGTAGTCGCGGTTGATGACGGACTCATAACTGAGTAGCCCAAGGCCATCCAGATTGAACAAAATCTCAATGAGGAAAGCGCCAGTAAACAAAATGCCAAACAGGGTGGCGGGTAGGCCCGCGATGAGAATGAGCATGGCATTGCGAAAGACATGGCCAAAAAGCACGCGCTGCTCACTGGCGCCCTTGGCTCGTGCGGTTAGCACATACTGCTTCTGTAGCTCTTCCAGAAAGCTGTTGCGGGTAAACAATGTCAATGTCGCCAAGCCACCTAACGTCAGGCAGATCGTAGGCAATACCATGTGGTGGGCATAGTCGAGCGCTTGCTGCCAAGGCGACAGGGAAGTGAAATTTTCGGAGACCAGCCCTTGCATGGGGAACCATTGCCAATAGCTCCCGCCGGCAAAAAGAATGATGAGCAGCAAGGCCAGCAGGAAGCCAGGAATGGCATAAGCCACAATGATCATGCCGCTGGTCCACACATCAAAACGGCTGCCGGGGTAGCGCGCTTTCCGAATGCCAAGAGGTACCGCAATAAGATAAATAAGCAAAGTGCTCCACAGCCCGAGCGATAGTGATACGGGCAACTTCTCTTTAATCAGATCCATAACTGATGTGTCGCGATAGAAGCTATTTCCCAAATCAAAGCGGGCGAAATCATTCAGCATTTTCCAGAAGCGCTGAGCCGGAGGCTGGTCAAAACCGTATTGTTTTTCAATGGCTGCAATGAGCTCAGGGTCCAAACCCTGGCTGCCTCGATAGCCATGGCCAGAGGTGCTACTCGAAACGGCAATATCGCCTTGGCTAGACATAACTGAGCTACCGCCAATGCCCTGCAAATGCGCCAACGTACGATCAACCGGCCCACCTGGCGCGGCCTGAATGATGAGAAAGTTAATCAGCAAAATGCCAAAGAGTGTCGGCACCATTAACGCAAGACGTCGCAAGGTATAGGTCAGCATTACTTAGCCTCCGCAGCGGGGCGGCTAAACCACCAGGTATCTAAGCCATCACCAAAGCGAGGCGGGCGCTCGGGTCGCCCAAAGCGATTCCACGCTGCAATGCGAATGACGGGCGTGTGATAGTGAGGAACCACGAGGTGTTGTGCCCGCAGCACCCGGTCTAGCGCACGTACGGCGGTGACCAGTTCGCCGCGATCTTGAGCTTGAGTCACCTGCCCAACCAGCGCGTCCACGGCGGCCGATTTCAGACCCGTCAGGTTGCGGCTGCCCGGTGTAGCAGCGGCTGTGCTACTCCAAAAGCTCCACAGCTCATTACCGGGCGAGCTGGATGCTGGGAAGCCTCCGACTGTCAGATCAAAATCAAACTGACGCAGTCGCTCAACGTATTGCGCCGCATCGAGAATACGAATATCTAAGGTGATGCCTAGGCGCGCTAAATTTCGTTTAAACGGCTGGGTGATACGTTCAAACTCAGGCTGCACAAGCAGCATTTCAAGGCGTAAAGGTTCGCCTTTGGCGTTGATCAATTGACCCTGCTGTACGCGCCAGCCCGCTTGCTTAAGCAGTTGCTGTGCTGCGATGAGGTTGTCGCGATTGTATCCATCCCCCTGACTGCGAGGCGGCATGACGGCCGGCCCGAATACCTGTGGTGGGAGTTGGCGTCTAAACGGCGTTAGCAGTCGCCTTTCCGCTTGACTAGGCAGGCCAGTAGCCGCCAAAGCGGAGTTGTCAAAATAGCTACTGGTGCGCTTATAGGCTTGATAAAACAGGGCGCGATTTGACCACTCAAAATCGAACGCTAAGCTCATCGCCTCTCGGACGCGAATGTCATTGAGGGGGGAGCGTCGCGTATTAAAGAGAAACCCCTGCATACCGCTGGGGTTTTCATGGCGTTGCTCTAGCTTGATGACCTGCCCGTTTTGAACAGCAGGAAAGTTGTATTCGGTCGCCCAGGTTTTGGCTTTGTTTTCTAAGCGAATATCGTATTGGTCGGCTTTGAAGCCTTCAAAGGCCACACTGCCATCGCGATAGTAGCGATAGCTGATGCGTGTAAAGTTATGAAGGCCGCGATTAATGGGGAGTTTCCAGCCCCAATAGTTCGGATTTCGGGCATAGCTTATGCGACGGCCCGGATCAACGTTGGCCACCGTGTAGGGGCCACTTCCAATCGGTATATCTAGGCTGGATTTTTCAAATGCGCGGTTTTGCCAGTAATGTTTAGGCAAAATGCTCATTTCGCCCACGATCAGTGGCAACTCTCTATTTGTTTTGCTGCGAAACTCGAACCGAATCCTCAGTGGGGTTAGGGCTTGAACGTGTTTCACATCAGCAAAGTAAGCTTTGTATGCGGGAGCGCCATGGCTTTGAATCAGCCTGAATGTCTCCACAACATCTGCGGCGCGGACCGGTTTGCCATCACTGAATCGGGCCTCGGGCCGCAGCTGATAAATTACCCACGAGGCGTCCTTAGGGTCACGCTCAATTCGCTCGGCTAACAGCCCATAGCGCGTAAAGGGCTCGTCTGGCGAGGCCACCGTTAGGCTGTCATAAATCCGGTTAATGCCCTCGGCTGAAATGCCCTTGCTAATGAACGGGTTCAGGCTGTCAAACGTTCCGGTGGAATCTAGGCGTAAATGACCGCCGATGGGCGCAGAGGGATTTGCAAAAGGGAAGTGCGTAAAGCCTAAGGGAAGCGCGGGCTGGCCATGCAGTGCCAAGGCATGGCTGATCTCGATGCGAGCTTGACTGAACCCTGCGGCGGACAGTGTGCAACTTAAAACCAGGCCGAAACCTAAGACCCGCCACAGACTCACGTGAAACTCCCTGCGTTAAAGTGCCTTGGAGTTTAAAACACTGGGAAGCACACGCAAGATCAATTCCTGACCCACGGTTAAATATTGGATGCTGCCATTCCAAGCGCGTAACTCGGCCAGAGTGACTTGGTACTGACGGGCGAGCGAGGACAGGGTGTCGCCCTTTACCACGCGACGACGAAGTTCAATACGCGCATCAGATGCGACGTCATTGACTTGAATAACATCCGAGGCCATGGCGCTAATGCGGCGCGCCGTGGGTAGGTTGAGCTCGCGTCCGATGCTTAAGTTGTCGTCACGTTGTGCAAAATTTGCGGCCATCACTGCGGTTGTTGAAAGGCCGAATTCACGAGCAACGGATGTCCACGTGTCGCCAGCTTGAACGATATAGGGCGTGGTTTCGCTACTGAAGCTGGCAGGTTGAACGACAGGCGCATCATTGCTGGGCTTATAGGCAGTAGCAGTGAAGTTATCGAGGGGCTTAGCCTCATTCTTAACCACTAAAACGCGTGGGCCACCGGCAGACTGCATAAGCTGGTTTTCAAGCGCCACGTCTAAGGTTGCTGGTAAATGCCAATGATAAGGGCCTTGGGGCGGGTTGCTGTCACGGCGATACGCGGGGTTTAGCTCACGAATAAAGGCGTGCGATAGGCCTGTAATTTCCGCCACCTCGTTGAGGGTCAAGGGGCTGGTGGTATTAATGGTTCGGTAATAGGGTCGATTGGGAATGCTTGCCATTCGCACGTTGAAGTTTTCGGGCGATTTAAACAGAGCGGCTACCGCTAGGAAGCGAGGCACATAGGCCATGGTTTCAGCAGGGAGCTTTAGGGACCAATAGTCCGTCGGTAGACCAAGGGCAATATTACGCTTGATGGCTCGAGATACGGTACCTGGACCTGCGTTGTAAGCGGCAAGTGCCAGCTCCCAACTATTAAAAATGGAGTTTAGTTTTGCCAGGTAGTCATAAGCGGCTTTTGTGGACGCTAAAGGATCACGACGACCATCGAAATACCAAGTCTGATCGAGACCATACAAGCGACCTGTGTCCGGAATGAACTGCCACAAACCGGCTGCTTGCGAGCGAGACGTCGCCATGGGGTCATAGGCACTTTCAATGACAGGGAGTAAGGCTAATTCAGCGGGTAGTTGACGGCGCTCGGCTTCCGTTACGGCCAGGTACATGTGGCGTTGAGCGCGTTCAAGAATGCGATCCACATAGGCCTGCTTGCCCATCAGAATCTGTTTTTGGCGCTGTAAGCGCTCTTCGGAAAGGTCAGTATCGAGGACGAAGCCTTTGCGGAGTCGATGAATCAAATCATAGCTGCTGCTGTCGTTCTGGCTTAGTGTCGCGCTGCGACTGTTTTCAACCGGCTCTGCCAGGTTGACGATGATGACTTGGCCGTTGCTGAGGGTAACGGTTTCAGCGTTGCTGTCGGCATAAGCGCCGGCAGTACCGGTCAAAACACATAAATACACCAGACGAAGGGAATGGGTTCTAATCGCTAAAACGACCCGCTGGGCGAAGTGTTTTGATTTAGTACTGAGCGGCATAACGGGACTCATAGATAGTGATTCGTGGCATGAAAAAAGAAAAAACCACGAACAAAAAATTACAATGACCCGATAGTAGACAGCGCAACGCTATTCTTGCAAGCAAGTAAATGTATCTAAAGTTATCGCGAATCAACAAGTTGCTTAGCTTAATAAAGGCAAACCCAGAGATTAGCTTTGGTCTTTCCACTGCCTTAGTTGAGCCAGTGTGATGACTTCCGACTGAAATGCTTGCTCGGCAAAGTGCGATACCTGTTCTCTTAGCTCTGGGCTATGCAGTCTTAAAAAGGGATTGATGAGCCGTTCTCGCGCTAGCGTGGTGGGTAAGCTAGGCCGCTTCTGTTCCCGCCATGACGACACTTCATGGTAGGCCAGTGCGAGGGATTCGTTGCTGGGCTCTACGTGTTGAGCAAAGGCTAAGTTCTTTTGAGTGTACTCATGTGCGGGGAATATGTGCGTGTGTGCGGGCAGGTCATTGATGCGCTGCAAGGTATGAAAGAGCTGTAATGGTGTACCTTCAAATAAACGTCCACAACCGGCGCTAAACAAGCTGTCGCCACAAAACAGCCAGGCTGGCTCGGGTAAGAAATAGGCAATATGGCCCAAGGTATGCGCGGAAACATCGATAACGCTGACCTGACCCAGCCCAGGCAGACTGAGCAAATCACCGGGTTTAGCGGCCTCTGTGCGCCAGCGCTGGCATTCATCTGGGCCCCACACTGTTAGCGTTTGCTGCTGAGTTTGTGCAAATGCTTCTAGCGCCTCAACGCCGCCCACATGATCGGCATGGTGGTGCGTGAGTAAAATGCCGGCGATGCGCTGTTGGTTAGCCACTAGCCACGAAATCACCGGTTTGGCGTCACCAGGGTCAACAACCCAGCAGCCTTGATCGGTCTCGATTATCCAAATGTAATTGTCGTTAAATGACGAAATTGCGATGGGGCTATGCATGAGCGCGTGACAGCTAGCGAAGGAGTCTCAATAATAGCCTGAACTTGTGTGAACATACTGTCATGACAGCTCTTCAATTACTGCCCAGTGTGATGTCGCGTACGGCCTGGACTTCGGCGCAAGCCCTCCGTGCACGGGCGAGAATGTCTCTGGTTTGGCAGCGGTACTTACGGGAGTGTCACGGCTTATGGGCCGTTGAGCTGAGTAGTGAGTCGCTTAACCGCGACAACCTGCGAATTCCACATGTTTATCACTTCGGTGAATCCTTTTTGGCTCAGGCCTCTGCATGGCCTATCCAGCCCCTCAGTCTGGACCTAGTGATTTGGCGAGTGGCTGCCAATGACATCGCTGAGCTGCCGGCCGTATTAGCTCAAATGGGCGCCTCGCTGGGACCATCCGCCAGAATACTGATCTGGATAGAGTCACCCCTGCTAAATAGCTGGTGTCAAATCGGTATGCCGCTGTGTTCGGGACACGATTGGGTGTTATGTCAAAGTGCGTGGGGAGACGCGAGGCCCGTCAGCCTGTTTCCCGAGCTGGTCGCAAGTAAATGGTCTGCTGCTTGGCAGCAATGGCTGCCGTTTGGGGCTGAGTGGAGTGTGCAGTTGTGGCAACGTGAAACGATTTGCCCCAACACACCCCGCTTAAAACGCCGTGCAAAAAAATCGACATCGACCACCTTAGGGTGGCAACCACAATCCACCATTGATCATTCAGCGAAGTAGGAAGTTACATGTCGAGTACTGTGGTGATTCACACGGATGGTGCCTGTCGCGGCAATCCAGGCCCTGGCGGTTGGGGCGCGTTATTAGTCTCCGGTGCACATCGAAAAGAGCTCTCCGGCTTTGAGGCGATGACCACAAATAATCGCATGGAGCTGACGGCTGCGCTGGAAGCCCTGCGCGCCTTAAAAACACCCTGTCAGGTAATTTTGTGGACAGACTCCGAGTATCTTCGTAAAGGCATGAGTGAGTGGCTGCCAGGCTGGAAGGCCAGAGGGTGGCGCACGGCAGCTAAGGCGCCGGTGAAAAATGCGGATATTTGGCAGGCGCTCGATGCCGAATCTCAGCGTCACCACATTGATTGGCGCTGGGTGAAGGGCCATGCGGGTGATCCGGGCAACGAGGCCGCAGACCAGTTAGCCAATGAGGCCATAGACCGAGGCTTGAAGGCAGCATGAGACAGATTATTCTCGATATCGAAACCACCGGCTTAGATCCCGCGCTGGGGCATCGCATCATTGAAGTGGGCTGCTTGGAGATGATTAACCGTCGTCTAACCAAGCGCAGCTTTCATCACTATTTACAGCCAGACCGGGAAGTAGATGCCGGGGCTATGGCGGTGCATGGCATTACCAATGAGTTTTTGCGCGATAAGCCTCGCTTTGCCGATATCGCAGAGGCGTTCCTAACCTTCGTTGATGGCGCCGAATTAGTCATCCACAACGCCAGCTTCGATGTCGGCTTTCTGAATGCCGAGCTGGCGCGACTGAACATGCCGCGCATTCAAGAAAAATGCACGGTGCTAGATACGTTGCCGATGGCCCGGGCTAAGCATCCGGGCCAGAAGAATAATCTCGATGCCTTAGCTCGCCGTTATTTCGCAGATCAACGCGACCGAACCTATCATGGTGCCTTGTTGGACGCTGAGATTCTGGCAGAAGTCTATTTAGCCATGACCGGCGGCCAAGTTGGGCTGTCCTTGGGGCATGAAGAAGATTCGAATGAGTCTGGGGAAAGTGGCGGTGAGACCGTTCGGCGATTATCGCCCCAGCGTCCTCACTTACCGGTAATTAAAGCCAGCGCGGAAGAAATGGACACCCATCTGCAGCGTGTGGCGGTTCTCGATAAAGCGATCAATGCCAACAGTTTATTTCGGCAGCTTGAACTAACCCAGACTGAGGCCGATGCGTGAGTACAGAATTTATACCAGGCCATCACTTTACCGGCCACATTCCCTATGAGGCCTCTGTCATTGCTTTCAGAGGCAACGAACTGCTGATCGACGTGAAGACGTTCACATGGCCACAGTACATCCACGTGATTTCCGCCACCTCCATAGATGCGGAATGGCACTACCTTGGCGAGGTCAATTCACAGCCTTGCTTTACGGTTCAGCTCGATAGCAGCCTCAGTGCAGTGTTGCCCGAAGACTATGATTTAGTGCCGCTTCGTCAGTTAGTAATTGCACCAGACGCGCATATCTTTCAGTTGGCCGGTCGCGCAGCGCAAATTCTGGAATGGTCTAAAACACATCGTTACTGCGGCCAATGCGGCTCTGGCATGCAACGGCATGAATTGAATGAGCGCGCACGGGTTTGTCCTAGCTGCGGCCACAGTTGTTATCCGCGAATTAATCCCTGTGTCATCGTCGTTATTGTGAAGGGAGATGAGTTGCTCTTAGCGCGCGCACATCGCTTCACTAATGGCATGTTCAGCGCGCTCGCTGGCTTTATGGAAGCGGGCGAGTCCGCCGAAGAAACTCTGGTCCGTGAGGTGCGCGAAGAGGTGGGCGTTGAGGTCACGAATATTCGCTATGTGACCAGTCAGCCCTGGCCATTTCCTAGCAATCTCATGCTCGGCTTTATTGCCGACTACGCGGGCGGCGAGATCAAGCTGCAGGATGATGAAATTGCCGAGGCCGGCTTTTATCGTTTTGATCAATTACCCTTTGTTCCCCCTACAGGCAGCATTGCGCGCTTGCTCATCGATCAAGTGGTTCGCGAGCGTCAGGCATTTCATCAGCAACTTATCAGTGAGTAATTTTTAATGGAGTGGTTGTCTGCGTACGGATTATTTTTGGCAAAAGGCGTGACCGGTGTGATTCTGCTGGCGATTTTGCTGCGATTGATTTCACGTTCAAAGCAAGAAGGTGAGGGCCTGCAAACCGGCTACCTTGATGTTGAGGCGCTGAATGATCGTTACCAAGCAGAAGCCGATGGTTTGCGTACATTGGTATGGGATGATGCCGCTTGGAAGGTCGAGCGCAAGCAGCGCAAAGCGAAAGCGAAAGCGGAAAAAGCGGCATTAAAAGCCGCTGCTGCCCAGCCTGCGGATGCCACCCAACTTCGTGCACGGGTGTTTGTGCTGCAATTTTCCGGCGATATGGCGGCCTCGGCCGTCGCGCATTTGCGTCAGGAAGTGTCGGCTCTGCTCGCCGTGGCAGTCGCTGGTCGCGATGAAGTGGTGCTGTTGTTGGAAAGCCCGGGCGGGGTCGTTCACGGCTATGGTTTAGCAGCTTCTCAGTTAGCGCGCATCCGTGATGCGGGAGTGTCGTTGACTATTTGTGTCGATAAAGTGGCGGCCAGTGGCGGCTACATGATGGCTTGTCTGGCTAATCGCTTGCTGGCCGCGCCGTTTGCCATCGTGGGCTCCATTGGAGTGGTGGCGCAAATTCCTAACTTTCATCGCCTGCTCAAGAAAAACGATATTGACGTTGAGTTGATGACCGCCGGTGAATACAAACGTACGTTGACCTTACTGGGCGAAAATACCGACGCTGGGCGTGAAAAGTTTCAGCATGATATTGATGAAACCCATCAGTTGTTTAAGCAATTTGTGCAGCAATGGCGTCCGCAAGTGGAAATTGAAGTCGTGGCCACAGGGGAGCATTGGTTTGCCACGCAAGCCATCGCGTTGAACTTAGTCGATGCGCTGCAAACCAGTGATGACTATTTGCGTCAACGGGCGAATTCGGCGGACTTATTTGCCTTGCATTGGCGTCAGCGCAAGACCTTGGCGCAGAAATTGGGTTTGGCTGCTGAGGAAAGCGCGGATCGCGTGTTAACGCGTTGGTGGCAACGCGCCACTCAAGCGCGATGGCATTAAGGGGTTTTCGAGCCGACTTAAAGCGTTGGCTCGAAATAGTCCTGCAGTAAGATCCAAATCACCCCGACAATAATGCCGGCTAGAAAAATGCCTGAGAGCACGAAAATTTCTGCACTCTCAGCGTTTTCATCTAAATCCACGTGCTTCAAGCCAGCGACGTTAAAGCCTGAGCGCAGGAAGCGACTGATGGCTTGACGCCAACGTGGCTTCTCTTTGGGGCCGCCTGGCGGCAGCGGATGGCTATAACCCTTTTGCACGCGAAACTCCGTCTGATGACCCGCTCTTACTGGCGGCCGGTCACGACAGAGTCGCGCCGGGTGGTTAATTTCTGTCCGGATCATACCCCAAATTTGGCGATAGCCAACGTTCAGCGGTCGCCATGTCCCAACCCTTGCGAGCCGCGTAGTTTTCAACCTGATCACGGTCGATTTTGCCCACGTTAAAGTAGGTGGCTTGTGGGTGGGCAAAATACCAACCAGAGACAGCCGAGGCGGGCAGCATGGCGAAATGCTCGGTAAGCTGCATGCCGGCATTTTTCGGTGCATCTAGCCAGCGGAACAGCTCAGCTTTTTCACTATGCTCCGGGCAAGCGGGGTAACCCGGCGCGGGGCGAATACCCACATATTTTTCGGCGATGAGATCGGCGTTATCTAGGGTCTCATCCGGCGCATAACCCCAGAACTCCTTACGGACACGACGGTGCAAGCACTCAGCCAGCGCTTCTGCAAAGCGATCGGCCAAGGCTTTCACCAGAATGCCGTTATACATATCGCCGGCGCGTTCATACTGTTCCGCTAACTCATCGGCTCCGTGAACCGACACCGCAAACCCGCCCACATAATCGGCAATGCCACTGTCGAGTGGTGCGACGAAGTCAGCTAAGGAGTAGTTGGGTTTGCCACTGACTTTTTCGCTCTGCTGACGCAAGCAATGAATCTGTCCGAGCACATCCGTGCGGTCGGCATCCTGCCACAGTTGAATGTCGTCACTGCCGGTGCGGTTAGCGGGCCACAACCCAATCACGCCGCGAGCCCGCAGTGTTTTATTGGCGATGAGCTCTTGCAACATATTCTGTGCATCGGCAAAGAGGCTGCGTGCTGCTTCGCCAACAACTTCATCGTGCAAAATTTTGGGGTACTTGCCGTGCAGGTCCCAGGAAATGAAGAAAGGTGTCCAGTCAAAGTACGACACCAGTTCCTCAAGCGGGTAGTGGTCAAATACCGTGATGCCGGGTGTGTTGGGAGCAACGGGCTTCGCATTTGCCCAGTCGGTAATCACACCTTGGGCCACGGCTTTGGCGTAGGGTACACGCTCGCCACGGGGTTGGCGGTTGTTGATGCGCTCGCGTACCTCCGCGTACTCCGTTCGGCGCTCAGCAATGTACGCTGGCTTCATGTCCTTGCTGAGTAGCGTGGTGACAACACCCACAGCGCGAGATGCGTCCGCGACATAAATCACGGCATCGTTATTGTATTGCGGGTCAATCTTCACGGCGGTGTGCGCTTTTGATGTTGTCGCGCCGCCGATCATGAGCGGAATCGTAAAGCCTTGGCGTTGCATTTCGCGCGCCACATGCACCATCTCGTCCAGTGACGGCGTGATGAGACCGGACAAGCCAATAATGTCGACCTTCTCGTCGCGGGCGACTTGCAGGATTTTCTCGCAAGACACCATGACCCCGAGATCGACAATGTCGTAGCCGTTGCAACCGAGCACCACACCCACAATGTTCTTGCCGATGTCATGCACGTCACCTTTGACCGTGGCCATCAGCACTTTGCCTTTGGCCTCTACGACGCCGTTTTTTTCCTCTTCAATAAAGGGGATCAGGTGAGCAACGGCCTGCTTCATGACGCGGGCTGATTTAACCACCTGCGGCAGGAACATTTTGCCAGCACCGAAGAGGTCGCCGACTACGTTCATGCCATCCATGAGCGGGCCTTCAATGACATGAATCGGGCGCGCTACCGACAGCCGGGCCTCTTCCGTATCTTCCACAATAAAGGTAGTGATGCCTTTCACCAGCGCGTGTTCGAGGCGCTTGCCTACTGGCAGGCTGCGCCAGGCGGCATCTTCCACCACGGCCTTGCTGCCATCGCCACGGAACTGCTCGGCGATTTCCAGTAGGCGCTCGGTGCCGTCATCGCGCAGGTTACGCACCACATCCTCGACGCGCGCTTTCAATTCAGCCGGAATATCTTCATAGATGGCAAGCTGGCCGGCGTTGACGATGCCCATCGTGAGGCCGTTGCGAATCGCGTAGTAAAGGAAGACCGAGTGGATGGCCTCGCGCACCGGCTCGTTGCCACGGAACGAGAACGACACGTTGGAAATGCCGCCGGAAATTTTCGCGTACGGCAGTTCGCGCTTGATGAAGGCGCAAGAATTGATGAAGTCGACGGCGTAGTTGTTGTGCTCTTCGATGCCAGTGGCGACCGCGAACACGTTGGGGTCGAAGATAATGTCTTCTGGCGGGAAGCCGACTTCATTCACCAGAATGTCGTAGGAGCGCTTGCAGATCTCGTTCTTGCGCGCCTCGGTGTCGGCCTGGCCTTGCTCATCGAAAGCCATGACGATGATCGCTGCACCGTAGCGCATACACAGCTTGGCGCGTTCCTTGAACTCGGGAATGCCTTCCTTCATCGAGATCGAGTTCACCACCGACTTGCCCTGGATGCACTTCAGGCCCGACTCGATGATCTCCCACTTCGACGAATCGACCATGATTGGCACGCGGCAGATGTCTGGCTCGGTGGCGACCATGTTGAGGAAGGTGACCATGGCGCGCTCGGAGTCGAGCATCCCTTCGTCCATGTTGATGTCGATGATCTGTGCGCCGGCCTCGACCTGCTCGCGGGCAATCGCCAGCGCTTCCTGGTAGTTCTCCTCGCGGATCAGACGGGCGAACTTCTTCGAGCCGGTGACATTGGTGCGCTCGCCGACATTAACGAACAGGCTGCTCTCGTCAATCGTGAATGGCTCCAGCCCGGAGAGCTTGCAGGCCGGTGTGAAGCTCGGCACTACGCGGCGCGGATACTTAGCAACGGCCTCGGCGATGGCCTTGATATGCTCTGGCGTGGTGCCGCAGCAGCCACCCACGATATTGAGAAAACCACTGGCAGCAAACTCTTCAATGATGGCGGCGGTTTCTTCGGCGGTCTCGTCGTATTCGCCAAAAGCATTCGGCAGGCCCGCATTGGGGTGGGCGCTAACAAAGGTATCTGCCTTGTTGGCCAGCTCTTGCACGTACGGGCGTAACTCTTTGCCGCCAAGCGCACAGTTAAAACCAATCGAGATTGGCTTGGCATGACGCACCGAGTTCCAGAAGGCTTCGGCAGTTTGACCCGACAAGGTTCGGCCAGATGCATCGGTGATGGTGCCGGAGATCATGATGGGCAGGGTGAATCCAATCTCTTCAAACACATCCTGTACAGCAAAAATAGCGGCTTTGGCGTTGAGCGTATCAAAGACGGTTTCAATCAAAATGATGTCGGCGCCGCCATCGATGAGCGCAAAGGTGGCCTCGCGATAGTTCACCACCAACTCATCAAAGCTGACGTTGCGGAAGGCAGGGTTATTCACATCCGGCGAGATCGAGCAGGTGCGCGAGGTTGGGCCAAGAACGCCAGCGACAAAACGCGGCTTATGCGGCTCGCGTGCTGTCCACTCATCTGCGACGCGACGGGCGAGGGCAGCCGCTTCATGATTCAGTTCAGTAACCAGAGACTCCATGCCATAGTCAGCCATGGACACTTGCGTGCCATTAAAGGAGTTGGTTTCCAGAATATCGGCGCCGGCGGCGCAATACGCATCATGAATGCCGGCAATAATGCTGGGGTTACTCAGCACCAAAAGATCGTTGTTACCCTTCACGTCACGTGGCCAATCGGCAAAGCGCTCACCGCGATAGTCTGCTTCTTCCAGCTTATGGCGCTGAATCATGGTGCCCATGGCGCCATCGATAATTAGAATGCGTTCTTGCAGGGCCTGCTGAAGTTGCTGGACTCGGACTTCACGTGCGGCTGTGTTGGCTAACAATGACTTGGACATTAGAGGTGGCATCTATCCAAAAAAATGGATGGATAGTGTAGCAGAGCTGTTAGCATGAGTCCTGTCTTGCAGATGCCACAGGCCTGCTATAATCAGCCAACGTTTGAATTCCGCCTAAGGGGCTCTTAATGAGTGATGCAGTAAACAACGCAGAGACCAGTGAACTGACCAGCAACATGGTTATCACCGAGTCCGCTCAAGCGTATTTGCGCGAATTGTTGGCTAAGCAGAATAGCGCTGGCATTGGCGTGCGTATCTTTGTGGAGAACCCAGGAACGCCTCGCGCTGAGTGTTGTATGGCGTATTGCACGCTCGGCGAAGAAAAGTCGGAAGATGTGCGTATCGATTACGAGGGCTTCCCCGCCTATGTGGATGCGCGCTCGGTGACGTATTTGGTCGATGCCGTTATTGATTACAACAAAGACCGCATGGGTGGCCAGCTCACCTTTAAAGCGCCACGCTCCAAGGTGCCGAATATTTCTTCCGATAGCCCCATCGAAGAACGTATTAACCACGTTTTATTTGCGGAAGTGAACCCAGGCTTGGCCGCCCACAATGGCAGTGTCAGCTTGCTGGAGTGCTACAACGATCCAGACCTTGGTTGGACGGCTGTGCTGAAATTTGGTGGCGGCTGCCAAGGCTGCTCCGCCGTGGATATGACACTGAAGCAAGGCGTTGAGACCACGCTGAAGGCGCAGATCCCTGAGTTGGCCCGCGTCACTGACAGCACGGACCACAGTAAAAAAGACAACGCCTACTTCAAATAATGGCGTCAACAAAAAGCCCGGTTAGCGCATCGCTAACCGGGCTTTTTGTTGACCCAAGAAACGGTCAGCGATCAGTTAGGCTGACCGTAGAACTTCACTGTGCCACTGCCTGCCGTGACGGTGATGCGCCAACGATAGGTTGCACTGGATTGATTGGTGGTTTTCAGTGTGCCCGTGCTGCTGCTCGCCACATTGCTCCAACTGCTTGAGAAGAGGCTGCGTGTTAAGCGCTGCAGGGTAATCGTCGCTGTCATGCCTGCTGGCAATTGCAGGTAACCATTCAAATTACCGCTGGCACTAAAGCCATTGCTATTCGGTGCCAATGTTGCGCTACCGTTACTGGCGCTAAAAGTGTACAGCGTGCAGTTTTTGCCAGTCCCAGAGCTGGTGCAAGGCTCGGTTGGCGTGGTGGGTGGATCGGTTGGAACCGTACTGACTGGGCCGCCCAGGGAGGTGACATTCAGCAGCTTGTTCACGGAGCCTGTGCCAGCACTGGTGATTTTGTTCACCGTCGCCTGAGTCACCAACGCATCAGACACTTGTGCAGGCGTTGCCGTTGGATTGGCAGACAAGAAGAGTGCGGCTGCACCGGCTACATGAGGTGAAGCCATTGATGTCCCGCTTAGCGTAGCGGTGCCGTTATCGCTGTTATGACCCGCAGAGACAGTTGCATCGCCTGGCGCAAACAAATCAAGGCAAGTGCCGAAATTGGAATAGCTAGCACGGCTGTCTGTTTTCGTGCTGGCACCAACGGTGACAGCCTCTGGCACGCGATTGGGCGAGCCATTGCAGGCGTCAGTGTTGTCGTTACCCGCGGCAACCACAAATGTCACACCTGCAGCCGTGGCGCGCTTCACGGCGTCATCCAGTGCGCTAGAGGCACCGCCGCCTAAAGACATGTTGGCAACAGCGGGGAGTTGCTTATTCGCAACGACCCAATCCACACCGGCAATGACGCCCGAATTGGAGCCGGAGCCATCACAGCCGAGCACGCGAACAGCATGCACGGTGGCTTTTTTAGCTACACCATACTGAGTGCCCACTGCTGTGCCCGAAACGTGGGTGCCGTGACCTTGGCAGTCGTTGGTATTGTTAGGGTCAGTAGACGAATTGAGTACGCTGGAACTGTTCGGTGCAAAGTTGCGACCGGTGCCGATACGGCCGATGAAATCGCTGTGCGTCGCGCGAATTCCAGTATCTAAAATATAAACGTGTACGCCTTGGCCCGCGCTATCAGCATAGTTGTACGTGTTATTGAGCGGCAGCGAGGCTTGGTCAATACGGTCTAAACCATAGGGGGGATTGGCTTGTGAGGCTGCAATCCCAACCCATTGATCCGGCTCAATGGCCTGAACAATCGGTAAGGCGCCGAGCAATTTGGCTTGCAATGGCGTCATGCGTACGGAAAAGCCATTCAGAGCATGCGCATAGACATGCTGAATTTTACCGACACCCAGCGTGCCGAGCAGGCTTTGGGCAACTTGGTCAACGCGGGACAGTCCCAATTGTTGCTTGGCAAGATCCATATTCAAACGAACGATGTATTGGTTTGGAATGGTGCCGGTTGATGGTGTTGGGGTCGATGCGGTGGCATGAATTGAAGCAAAGAGTGTGAATAAACACAGTGCGGGTTTAAGCATTTTGGCTCTCGGAGTTATTGAGTTTATGAGCCGTCCTGGCGAGCTGTAACATAACATTTCAAAATGACAATAAAAAGAAAACACGACATTTTTCGGATTCAAATGAATCCGACGAATTGCATGTGAAGCTCGATAAATTTATTGATGCTTTTTAAAAAATAAACCCGCCGAAGCGGGTCTATTTTTTGCGTTGAGTTTTAAGCAGAAGCCTTATGGCAGCAGGTGCTTAACGCCTTCACGCTCTTCCAGCAATTCGTTCAGTGTGAAGTCCATGCGCTCACGCGAGAATGCATCCACTTCCAGGCCTTCAATGCGGGTGTATTCGCCGTTGGCACAGGTAACGGGAACACCGTACATGACTTCTTCTGGAATGCCGTAGGAGCCATCGGATGGCACGCCCATGGTGACCCACTTGCCGTTGGTGCCCAGGGCCCAGTCGCGCATGTGATCGATGGCAGCGTTAGCAGCGGAAGCAGCCGACGACAAACCACGCGCTTCAATGATAGCTGCGCCGCGCTTGCCGACAGTCGGCAGGAACACGTTCTTGTTCCATTCTTCGTCGTTGATCATGGCTTTTACGCCTTCGCCGCCAATAGTGGCAAAACGATAGTCGGCGTACATGGTTGGCGAGTGGTTGCCCCACACGACCATCTTCTCGATGTCTGCAACGGCCTTGCCTGTCTTGCCGGCGATCTGCGAGAGGGCGCGGTTGTGATCGAGACGCAACATGGCAGTGAAGTTCTTCGCGGGCAGATCAGGAGCCGACTTCATGGCGATGTAAGCGTTGGTGTTAGCGGGGTTGCCAACCACCAGCACTTTCACGTTGCGCGAAGCGACATCGTTCAGTGCTTTGCCTTGCACGGTGAAGATTTCAGCGTTAGCCGACAGCAGGTCCTTGCGTTCCATGCCTGGGCCACGGGGACGAGCACCGACGAGCAGGGCGTAGTCAACATCCTTGAAGGCAACGCGCGGATCATCGGTACCGACCATGCCGGCCAACAGCGGGAATGCGCAATCTTCGAGTTCCATCATGACGCCTTTGAGAGCAGCCTGAGCTTTCTCAAATGGCACTTCCAGCATCTGCAAAATTACCGGCTGGTCTTTGCCCAGCATTTCGCCAGAGGCGATGCGGAACAACAGGCTGTAACCAATTTGGCCGGCGGCGCCGGTGACTGCCACGCGTACGGGCTGCTTCATGATAAAACTCCTGGTAGGGCGTTTGTTTATACCGCTGTTGGCCCCCGGGTCGGGGATGGCGCAGCGGCAAAAGGTCCGGTGGCGATTCTACACGACGCGTTTATGAAGATGCGACCGAAAATGCCGCCGTTCAGCGACTGCTTCTAGCGGATATTTGCTAGAATGCCCCCCTCTGATCTCACGCTCTGGCCCGTCTTCATGCTGATTCGTAAGCTGTTTCGCTTCGAGAATGCCCACATTGTGCGCAATTGCAGCAGCGATCGCTGTCGTCGATCCATTCACGGCCACAGCTATCAGGTTGAAATTTTGCTAGAAGCCAACGCCCTGGATCATGGCCAAATGGTCTATGACTTTGGCTTAATGAAGGGCGATATTCGTACGCTAATCGACAGCTTTGACCATGCCGTGGCGTTCTGGGATCAAGACGACGCGGAATATCTCGATGCTTGCCGTAAATTCAGCGCTCGTTGGATTGCATTGCCCGTATCGCCATCGGCAGAACAATTCTCACGCGTCATGTTTGTGCTGGTAGACCGTGTTTTAGCGCTGACCGATATGGCCAATGGCGAGCAAGACGTTCGTCTGAACTCGGTCATCGTGCATGAAACCGCCACGGGCTATGCCCAATGCTTCCGCGCCGACATAGAAAACCCGCGCATGGGTGACATTGCCCTGGAACGCATCGTGTTCTCCGAGCAAGTTCAAGCCGAATGGCCGGATGCGTCCTTATGGCAGCGCCTGCTGAGTGGCCAGCGTCAGCGCAACCCCGCTGTGACCCTACAAGTTAAATAGACGCACTGAGTCGTCGCTCGCGTCATCGCATTGTCATCTTTCTCTGTTCTCCTTCGTTCATACCGAAGAGAAAATAACGAGAGCATGACTATGGATATGGAACGAGAAGAGTTTTTGGACGTGTGGTTTGCTGCGGATATAGATGCCAGCGATGAGCTTGGCGCAAGCTCCGATGATGCGACTGAACTGTAATACCCTTTCCGTGACGCCTAGCAAACGCTAGACTCGCGCCATCTCAAGAGATGGTTCGCTCATGGAATGGTTCCGCAATATTGGCCTAATGGGCCGACCCGGTAATACCGCCGTCGCCGATACCCTGCTCGACGTTCAGCGCTACCTTGAAGGTCAGGGGCGGCGTGTCTTGTTTGATGAAGATACCGCGGCGCTGTTGCCCTCCCGCAACGACATACAAATGTGCTCCCGGCAATCGCTGGGTGAAGCCTGTGACCTCGTGATTGTAGTCGGAGGCGATGGCTCGCTCCTGCATGCAGCAAGAGCCTTGGCGCGCTCGAATACGCCGGTGTTAGGCATTAACCGTGGCCGCTTAGGCTTTCTCACGGATGTCGCGCCTAGTGAGCTGGAAGATAAGTTGGGTGCGGTATTACGGGGTGATTTTGCTGAAGATAAGCGCTTTATGCTGAGTGCCGAGGTGTGTCGCGACGGCCTCGTGCTGGGCGATATGTTGGCGCTTAACGATGTCATCTTGCATACCGGCAAGACCGTGCACATGATTGAGTTTGAGCTCTATGTGGAAGGCGAGTTTGTCTATCGCCTGCGCTCAGACGGTTTAATTGTGTGCACCCCCACGGGCTCCACCGCCTATGCCTTATCGGGTGGTGGCCCCATTTTGCATCCGCGTCTGGATGCGATGGGGCTGGTGCCAATGCACCCGCACACGCTGAGTAGTCGCCCCATTGTGGTGGATGGCGAAAGCGAAATTAAGATTCAGGTGCTGTCCGATATTCCACCTCGTGTGAGTGCGGACGGCCAACCGGGGCAAATGCTGAAGGCGGGCGACTGGGTGTATGTGCGCAAACATCCCTTTAAGTTGCGCCTGATTCATCCGCCGGGACATGATTTTTACGCGGCCTGCCGCACCAAGCTGGGTTGGAGTAGCCACCTCAGCCAGGGAGATAATGAATGAACGAAGTATTGCTCTCCCGCATGCTGGAGGTGCTGACTCCCGAGATCGTGGCTAACTTGCGTAAAGCCATTGAGCTGGGCAAATGGCCTGATGGCAAGCGACTAACACGAGAGCAGCTGGAAACCAGCATGCAGGCTGTTATCGCCTGGGAGGCCAAGCATCTGCCTCAAACTGAGCGCAGCGGCTACATCGAGAAAAAAGAGAAAGAAGGCGAGGTGTGCGACACGCCGCATCCCGAACAGCAGCGTGTTAAGTTTTTGCATTAAGTCTTTGTTTTACCAGCGGTACTTGTTCCAGTTTTCGGGGTTGGCCCAGAACCGTGGGTTAAGCCAATCAGGAACAGTTTTGTAGGTGCGAATATCAAAGCTCCACGCTTCAATCAGGTCATCACCTTGTTGAAATCGTGCTTGCTGCTGCAAACCTAAGGCCCGTAACGAGTCGGTTTGAGCCAGTGCATTTTGCTCCGGCCAGGCACCGGCGGGCACAAATGCCAACAGTTGTCGCGCATGTAGGTCGCGCAGGGCAGAAAGCAGGTGCAACACATCCTGCCAAGGCAGCTCTGCCGATAACCATGTCACGGCGAGGTCATGGCGTTTCTGCCAAGGGCTTTGCAATAGATTCTGGGGGCTGGATTCAGACCAGCTCAGCGCGTCCAGCGGAGGCATGGGGGGGCAGGGCTGGTCACTAACCCATAGACCACTTTTGCTCTGAGCCGATGCGTGTTGGCTATCTTCGAGTGCCGTGGCGATGAGGTGTAAAGCGGCGGCATCCAGAGTTTTCTTCAATGTTTTTCACCAGGTGAACGGGTCATGCGCGGTACTGTAAGGAAAATGCAGTGTGAACGGAATGCAGCGAGCGCAGATGCGCTGAATTACTTCCTGCCGCTGGACAATGTGTTGCTGCCGATGAACGGCCTGATTGGCAAGCGGCTGGAGATTCGCGCCAGCGAGCGCATCACCTGCGTGGCCTGCGGCAAATCCAGCAACAAGTCATTCAATCAGGGTTATTGCTACCGCTGCTTCATCAAGCTGGCGGCCTGCGACATGTGCATCATGAAGCCGGAGACCTGCCATCACCACCTCGGCACCTGCCGCGAACCGGACTGGGGCGTGAAGCACTGCATGATTCCGCATGTGGTGTATTTGGCCAATTCGTCCGGCCTGAAGGTTGGCATCACCCGTGAAACGCAGATTCCCACGCGCTGGATAGACCAGGGCGCGGGCCAGGCGCTGCCGATTTTCCGGGTGGCCACGCGGCGCTTGTCCGGCCTGATCGAAACCACGCTGGCGGCGCATGTGGCCGACAAGACCAAGTGGCAGGCGCTGGTGAAAGGCGAGTATGCCGAAATGGATCTGGCGGCCGAGCGGGATCGCTTGATGACGCTGTGCGCTGCCGAGCTGGCGGCGCTGGAGGCCGAATTCCCCGGTCAGATCGAGCGGGTGCAGGCCGATGTGCTGAGCCTGAACTATCCCGTGCAGCAGTTTGCCGTGAAGGCGAAGTCGTTCAGCCCGGACAAGGAGCCGGCAGTGGGTGTGCTGACCGGCATCAAGGGTCAATATTTGCTGTTTGATACCGGCGTGCTGAATGTGCGCAAGTACACCGGCCATGAGTGGGAAGTGACTGTGCTATGAAAATCGAATTACCCGCTGGCGGCGAGAAGATCTTTCTCAAGGATTATCAGGTGCCGGCGTATCAGGTGTTGCAAGCCGAATTTACCGTAGAACTGCTGCCGGGCTGTGCCGAAGTGCACGCCACGCTTCAGCTGCAACGACACCCCTCGGCTCCCGCCGATGCGCCATTGGTTCTGCTCGGTGCGGATCTGGAGTTGCTGGCGCTGGCCTGGGATGGTCAGCCTCTGACAGCGGACGACTGGCATTGGGCCGGCGAGCAGTGGGTGTTTCCGGGCGCCACGGATGCCGGTGTGTTCACCAGCACGGTGCGCATCTACCCAGACAGCAATCTCGCGCTGGAGGGGCTGTATCGCTCGCATGGCCTGTATTGCACGCAATGCGAGGCCGAGGGCTTCCGCAAAATCACGCTGTATCCTGATCGGCCGGATGTGCTGGCACCGTTCCGCGTGACCGTGATTGCCGACCGGGCGCAGTGCCCGGTGCTGCTGTCCAACGGCAACTGCGTGGTGCGTGGCGAGCTGGATGCGGGCCGTCATTTTGCCACCTGGGAAGATCCGCACCCGAAGCCGAGCTATCTGTTTGCGCTGGTTGCCGGCGATCTGGCTGTGCTGGAAGACCGCTTCGTGACGCGCTCGGGGCGTGAAGTGACGCTGCAGATCTTTACCGCCGCGCAGGATCAGGACAAATGCCATCACGCCATGGCGTCGCTGAAGGCTTCCATGCGCTGGGACGAGGAGAAGTACGGCTGCGAATACGACCTCGACATCTACATGATCGTCGCGGTATCGCACTTCAACATGGGTGCGATGGAGAACAAGGGCCTCAACGTCTTCAACACCAGCTGCGTGCTCGCGCACCCGGCGACCACCACCGACGCCGGCTTCCAGCGCGTCGAGGCGGTGGTGGCGCACGAGTATTTCCACAACTGGAGCGGTAACCGCGTGACCTGTCGCGACTGGTTCCAGCTCTGTCTGAAAGAGGGCTTCACGGTCTTCCGCGACCAGCAGTTCTCCGCCGACCAGCTCTCCGCCGCCGTGCAACGACTGGAGGATGTCGCTTTCCTGCGCACCCACCAGTTCGCCGAAGATGCCGGCCCGCTGGCGCATCCGGTGCGCCCGGAGTCGTTCGTTGAGATCAACAATTTCTACACGATGACCGTGTACGAGAAGGGCGCCGAGATCGCGCGCATGCTGCACACCGTGCTTGGTGCCGACGGTTTCCGCCGTGGCACGGACAAATATTTTGCTGACAACGATGGCCGTGCTGCCACGGTCGAAGACTTCCTGATCGCGTTGGGTGCGGCCAATGGTCGTGACCTCGCGCAGTGGCTGCCGACCTGGCTGCGCTGGTATCGCCAGCCGGGCACGCCGGTAGTCACGGCATCGCCGGTCTGGGATGCCGCCGCGCAAACGCTGACACTGACCTTGACGCAGACTCAGGCCGCGCTGGAAGGGCATCCGCAACCGGAGCCGCTGCCGATTCCGGTGCGTCTGGGGCTGATCGGCGAGCAGGGTGCGCTGAGTGTGGGTTTGCACGGCGAGCTTGGCGATGACTTCCTGCTCATGCTCGATCAGCCGAGTCAGACTTGGGTGTTCTCGGGTGTCGCTGAAGCGCCCGTGCTGTCGCTGTTCCGTGACTTCAGCGCGCCGGTGCGCGTGGATTACGCCTGCGATGATGCCGCGCTGGCCTGCCTGGTGCGCGCAGACAGCAATGGTTTCAATCGCTGGGCCGCTGCGCAGGAGCTGGCGATACGCGAAATCGTCGCGCTGGCGGAGCTGATTCGTCGCGGCGATGTGCGTGCCCGTGCCGAGCGTTCCAGTGTTCTGGCTGACGCCCTTGCGGCGATGTGGCCGGACCTGGCGGTCAGCGATCCGGCATTGGCTGTGAAGCTGCTGGAATTGCCAAGCCTAGGCTATCTCGCCGAACAGGTGGCGGTGTATGACCCGGCCGCGTTGCATGCCGCTCGTGAGCAGGTGTTGCTGGCGATTTGCACGCCGCTGGCCCCAGCGCTGCGTGGCATTCTGGCGCGCGGGGTCATGCTGCAGCCTTATGTGTACAACGCTGAAGCCATCGCCGGCCGCTCGCTGGCCCGCACGGCGCTGGATGCGCTGGCGCGACTTGAGCCGGCAGAGGCGGGCGCTATCGCTCAGCAGTGGCTGAGTGCAGCGCCGCACATGACGGCGGAACAGAGTGCGCTGAGCTTGCTGGTGCATCATCAATTGCCGGGTTCCGAGCCGGCGCTGGCGCAGTTCCATGCACGCTGGCGTCACGAACCGCTGGTGCTGGATCAGTGGTTTGCCACGCAAGCGGCACTGCCGGCGCCGGGTGCGGTTGAGATCGCAGATGCTCTGTTGACGCATCCTGATTTTGACCGGACGGTGCCTAACCGCGTGCGTGCCGTGGTCGCGCAGCTGGCGGGGAACAATCCGGTGGCTTTCCATCGGGCGGATGGGGCGGGTTATGCGCTGCTCGCGCGTGAGGTGGCTGCTATTGATGCCCGGAACCCGCAGTTGGCTTCGCGATTGGCGGGGGCGTTTGGGATTTGGCGGAAGTTGGATGACAGCAGACAACGCTTGGTGCTGGCGGCGCTTGATGGGCTGCTGGCGGGGGAGTTGTCTTCAGATACGCGGGAGACGCTGACGCGAATAGCGGAGAATTGAGCGGTTGTCGCTCAACTGCAAGCGCCGCCTATTTTATAAGTTCATTTTGTAATCGACCTGCACAGCCGCGTCTACCGCTAGAGCAATGGCGGCGCGGCTGAGCTTGTCGCTCGCGGCATTTCGAGCAATTTGTTTACCGAAGTTGATCTTCATGGGCGCTTGCCAGCTCGCGGGTTGCCACGCATTACTGCGCTTAAAGGCCTTCGCACAGTGGAAAAAGCACTCTTTCACGTCCACTTTTATCAGTAGCAACGCAGGTTTGCCGTTGGCCGCCATGTCCTGGCAAATATCTTCATCCTCATACAGCGAAGCACTCCCGTTCACGCGAAGGGTTTCCTCCGTGCCGGGGATTACAAAGAGCAAACCAATACTGCCGGTACTCAGAATATTGCACAGACCATGCAGGAGCTTATTACCGGGACGCTCGGGGATCAGTAAGGTATGGTCGTCCAAAACACGAACGAAGCCGGGCAAGTCACCTTTGGGCGATACCGTGAGTTCATCCAAGCTGCCCGCGCTGGCCATAAAGAGCAAGGCGCTCTTGCCAATGAACTCGCGAGCCTCAGGGGTTAACTCCGGTGAAATTTTTTGTTGGGTCAATGAATGCGGCTGCCCAATCAAATTCCGTAGCTGTTCAACGGACTCAATACGCTTCATTTCTCTAGCACCGCCTAGACTTAAAGTTGTCACGATACTACATCGAAACGCCGGACTATTCGCAACCGCAGGATGCCGAGTCGCTGCTGCTAATCCCCGCGCCAGTCGCTGCGATATAGCCGTGTCTTTTCCACCAGTCCAAACCGCCCATCAGCGCTTATCAAAGTAAGCGGTTGATTATGCTTTCATGAGCAGAAATTAATTACTCGCGATGGCTCAGTTGTTTTGCGCGCAAAATTAAGTACAAGGCAAAACCTACCGCAACACCGGGAACCGCGCCAAGTACCAGGCACACCCAGCCGTGTTGAATACCTTTGGCTTTGCGCTCATACAAAACCCAGATCACCAACACACACCAGCACAGAATGACATCGGTCGAGTAACCCGCAGCGAAGGGGTTCACAAAGCCGGCGGCTAGCGCAGAAATGATGTCCCAATCGAGCATCAACGCGGGAATCACGGTGAGCGCAAAGAACACACTGAACAGGGTGGCAATGGCTGCCAATAGCGCAAAGTAGGTTTTTTCAGACATTACAGGGGCCCTGCTGCAGTTGTTAACACCAGGGAGCATTGCCACTTTAAGGCCTTAAATCAAGCCAATCCCACTCACATCACTGCCGATGAGCAAGCGCATGGCAAGGTACAGCAGCAAACCTGCCGGACCAAACATCAGGGTGAGAAACAACGCTAGTATCAGTAGCCAATGTGACATGCCGCGCGAAGCAGCATCGGTGGCAATAAAGAGGCCGATCATTAAGTCAAAGACTAGGAAATGTATCCAGCCACCCAGCACTACTCGCGGTGTTTTAAACAAACTGAGCACGCCCTTTAGCGATAAAAAGCCGCCGTGCGGATGCTCGCCGGGCGCATCGTGACGCTTGCCCACAAAAATGGTGTAGCTGTAGGCGAGGCACAAAAAAACCACGATGCAGCTCAGCAGTACCGTGCGGCCGTGCTCAGGCCACAACGGGAAGCTGAACAGAACTAGCCAGCCCAAAAGGGCAGTGTAGTTAGTGGCATTGAAGGCTAGGGTGAGGAATGGCATAGGGGGCGCCTAATTTGAAAGGGGGGGTAGTACTTAGACTTTTGGAATGTATAACTTGGTTTATAAAGCAATCACTGCTGCGTAATAATTCCAGACTGCTGCATAACACCGGAGGGAGAGGAGAGGCATCAATCCTTTCAGGGCTTGAAAAACCTAAAACAGCATTCCCTGCCGACAATTGCCGCAAACTCACTGGTACTAAGCATGCCATCGAGCCAAATAGTGAGCAAGCATGCGTTACACCGACTTATTCATTAGCCGAATAGCGCACAGACTCAACAACGACTACTACGAAGGCTTATCAAGCCAACTTAGATAAGGATAATGCGTCGCCCACGGTGTTGCAGCCTAATTATCCACATCACGACTACTGTGTATGACCGCCAGCATCAGCATGCGAGCGTGCTCTACCCGGTACAGGATGCGATAGCCTTGGACAATAACCTCACGGATGCTGTTGCCCTTGCCATCAAGCGCTGGATCTGATCAATCAACGCGCATGACTCAGGAGTCGCTTCTTGGCGTCCTCGTGAGAAGTGACTTCCCCTCGTTAGCAGCCTGCAGCGAGCGTTCGAGCTTCCGGCGCACATAGAGCGTGTACATCACATCGTCCCAGGTAGCTTGCTCGGGCAGGTGATCAATCAGTTCGTGGGTGACTTGCTTGGTATTTTGCATGGTCGGTTTCCTCAAGAGACAGGCGGGCATGGTGCCATCATCGTTGCCAAGTTCGGCGTGAATCCAGTCCGAAGGCTCGCGGTGCGCGCAGGGGCTGTCACTCAGAATGATGAGCATACCTAGCGAAGCGTGTGATCATGGTCTACACTCATTATTAGCTAAGGTTAGCTAGTAAAGGTACAGAGATGCCAACAGTCATTCAAGTCAACATGCATGAAGCCAAAAGCCAGCTATCACAGCTTGCGGAGAGAGTATGGGCTGGCGATCGTGTCGTTATTGCCCGGGCGGGCAAGCCATACTTGGATTTGCTGCCGCATCAACCACAGGTTGCCGTGCGCAAGCCAGGAAGCCTGAAAGGTCGTATCCGAATTGCACCTGGTTTTGACGCAGCAGATGCCGACATTGCCGACAGCTTCGAGTCTTCGAGATGAGGCGTCTGTTACTGGATACGCATGTGCTGCTCTGGTGGCTTGCCGATGATGATGCATTGGGCGTGCAGACGAGGGCGCTTATTGCGGATACGCGCAACGAAGTGCTCGTCAGTGCCGCAACCGTTTGGGAAATATCCATCAAGCGTGCGAAGGGTTTGCTGGAGGCCCCAGATGAAATGGAAGCCGTGGTTGCAAGCGAAGGTTTTTCCGCCTTGCCGATTTCACTGCGCCATGCAGAGCAGGCGGGTGCTTTGCCCGATCTTCATCGCGACCCGTTCGATCGTATGCTGATTGCCCAGACTCAAAGCGAAGGCCTTGAGCTACTCACTGTCGACGCCCTGATTCCCCAGTACGGCACACGCTGCCACGACGCCCGACAGTAACCGCCGATCTCTGTCACCTGAACGCTGTTCACGCGTCAGGAATTACCCGTGGAAAACCGTCACGCGCCAGAGATGGCACGTGAGAGCCTACAGGGGTGAACGCGGGGTTTGTCGGCGCACTGCGCCGAACCGCGGAACGACCGCGCGATGCAGCGCGCGGGCAGGGTGGACTTGCGGCGTGTTTTCCACGGGTAATTCCTGACTCGTGGCAGCCCCTTGTCGCGTATAATCGCGAACTTGTCCCCCGTCGAGACTCCCTACATGTTGTACCCGTTAGCGCGCGCTGCGCTCTTTCAGCTGGATCCGGAAACGGCTCATCACTTCACCTTGAACAATCTCGCGCGTGCTGAACGCTTAGGCTTGCTCAACTGTATGCCGAAAGTGCCCGATCAGCCGGTGGAATTACTGGGGCTGACCTTCCGCAACCCGGTGGGTCTCTCAGCCGGCCTCGACAAAAATGGCGATTACATCGATGCGCTGGCTGCACTCGGCTTCGGCTTCATCGAAGTCGGCACCGTCACGCCGCGCCCGCAGCCGGGCAACCCGAAGCCGCGCATGTTCCGCCTGCCGCAGGCCAACGCCATCATCAACCGTCTTGGTTTTAATAACGAAGGCGTGGATTACCTGATTCGTAATGTTGAGCGCATGCGCTACGACGGCGTGCTCGGCATCAACATCGGTAAGAATTTCGACACGCCGGTCGAGCGCGCCGAAGACGATTACCTGATCTGTCTGGAGAAGGTTTATTCGCATGCCGATTATGTCACGGTGAATATCTCGTCACCGAATACGCAGGGTTTACGCAGCTTGCAAAGTGAGGAGGCGTTGACGCGTTTGTTGGCGGCTCTGAAGGAGCGTCAGGCGCAGCTCTCCGGCGAGCACGGCAAGTATGTGCCGCTGCTGGTGAAGATTGCCCCGGACTTGACGCTGGAGGAGGTCGAGATCATGGCCTCGGTGTTCAAGGCCCAGGAAATCGATGGCGTGATCGCCACCAACACCACCATCGCGCGTACTGCTGTGGCGGGTTTGCAACATGGTGATGAGCTGGGTGGTCTCAGCGGCCGTCCGGTGCGCGAGTCGTCGACACGAGTATTGCGCGAGCTGCATGCAGCGCTGGATGGCAGCCTGCCGTTGATTGGTGTCGGTGGTATTGATGATGCTGCGTCGGCAGCGGAAAAAATTCAGGCGGGAGCCTCTTTGGTGCAGATTTATACCGGTTTCATTTATCAAGGCCCGGGCGTTATCGCTCGCGCTGCCGCTGGCATTGCCCAGGCGCGTGCCGCCAGCAGCCGAGGTTCAGCGTGAGCAACGCTCTGGAGAAGACCCGCGAGTGGGTCATCACCGGCGCTGACGGTCTCGATGATCTGCTGGTGGATGAGCTGCTGGCGCTGGGTGGCAGCGAGCCGCGTCGCCTCAAGGGCGCGATTGCCGTGCAGGGCGACCTCGCCGCCGGCTATCGTTTCTGCCTGTGGTCGCGTTTGGCCTCGCGCGTGCTGATGCCGTTGCTGACGGTGCCGTCGGGCAATCCCGACCGCATGTTCGATGATGCCCTGAAGTATCCCTGGGAGCAGGTGCTGCGTCCGGGTGCGACCTTTGTCATCCGTTCTGCCGCCGCCAAAGGCGTGAGCACGCATACGCATTTCGCGGCGCTGCGTCTGAAGGATGCCATTGTTGATCGCTTCCGCCAGCGCACTGGTGATCGCCCGTCGATCGATACCGAGAATCCCGACCTCAGCCTGCACCTGTTTATCGAGGCGCAGCAGCTCACCATCAGTCTCGATTTCTCTGGCGACAGTCTGCACAAGCGCGGCTACCGCCTGGCCCAGACCGATGCGCCGCTGAAGGAGAATCTGGCCTCGGCCATGCTCATGCAGGCCGGCTGGCCGGCGCGCGGCGAGGGTCGTCTGTTCGATCCGCTCTGCGGTTCGGGCACGGTGCTGATCGAGGCTGCGCTGATGTGGGCCGATGCCGCACCGGGCCTGCCACGCATTCATTTCGGCTTCGATGGCTGGGCCGGGCATCAGGCCGAACTGTGGAAAACCATTCGCGATGACGCGGTGGCGCGTCGTCTTGCCGGGTTGCAGAGGCCGGCCCCGCGCCTGGTCGGCTTTGATGCCGATGGCGAGGCGCTGGCCTGTGCGCATCGCAATGCCGAATCCGCCGGTGTGTCGCAGTGGATTACCTTGTCGCAGCGCAGCATTGCCGAGTGGCGTGCACCTGCCCTGAACAGCGTCGCGGCCTGCCTGCCGGCGGAGTGGGCGGCGGATGTGACCGGTGCCGGTCAGAATTACTCCGTGCCGGGTCTGGTCGCGACCAATCCGCCGTATGGCGAGCGCCTCGGCGACGAGGGCAGCGTTCGCTATCTCTATCGCGCCATTGGCCGCCAGTTGCGCGAGACGCTGCCGTGCTGGGATGCCGTGGTGCTGGCCGCCGATATCACGCATGCCGATGCGCTGGGTCTGGAGCACAAGCACACGCTGCGCCTGTACAACGGCGCGCTGCCAATCTTTGCCCGTCATGGCCGCATCCTGCCGGCAGAGCCGGAGTTGCCGTTGGCCTTCGAGGGCAGTCTCGACGACTTGCCGGAAGAGGGCATGGACTTTGCCAACCGTCTGCAGAAGAACCTGAAGGTGTCGCTGAAGCTGGCGCAGCAGCAGGATGTGCGCTGCTTCCGGCTCTACGATGCCGATTTGCAGGAATACAACATCGCGATTGATGTGTACGAAGGTCGTTTGCAGGTGCAGGAATATGCGCCGCCGAAGACGGTGGATCCGGCCAAGGCCGAGGCGCGCTTCAAGCTCGCGCTGCAGATCATCCGCAAGGTCATGGGCCTGCATCGCGACAAGGTGTTTCTCAAGGTGCGCGAGCGCCAGAGCGGCAAGCAGCAGTACGAGAAGCAGGGCAAGGCCGGCAAGTTCTTCGAGGTCCGCGAGGGCCAGGCGACGCTGCTGGTGAACCTGACCGACTATCTCGATACCGGCCTGTTCCTGGATCATCGCCCGATGCGTCTGCGCATTGCCGCCGAGGCGGCGGGCAAGCATTTCCTCAATCTCTTTGCCTATACCGGGACGGTCAGTGTGCATGCCGCACTGGGCGATGGCATCCACGGCGGTGCCGAAACCACAACCACGGTGGACATGTCGGCGACGTATCTGGGCTGGGCTGATCGCAATCTGGCGCTGAACGGTTTGCCGGACTCGCACCATCGCCTGATTCAGGCCGATGTGATGGCTTGGCTGAAGGACGAGCGCGACCTCTACGATCTGATCTTTGTGGATCCGCCCACGTTCTCCAACTCCAAGCGCATGGACAGCGACTTTGATGTGCAGCGCGACCACGGTCATTTGCTGCGCTTGTCGATGTCGCGTCTGGCGCCGGGCGGCACGCTGTATTTCTCCAACAACTTCCGCAAGTTTGTCTTGGATGAAGCACTGCAGGCCAAATTCGATGTCACCGACATCAGTGCTGAGACCATCGGTTTCGACTATGAGCGTGACCCGAAGATCCATCGCTGCTGGCGCTTCCGCCATCGTGTGTGAGGCTTGATGTGACTGCACACGGGCTCACTTTAATGCTCTACGGTACGCCTGGCTGTCATCTCTGTGATGTCGCCGAGGCGCTGCTGGCACCGTTGTCTGGCGCGCGAGGTGTGACTTGGCAGTACATCGACATCGCGCTCGATGACGCGCTGGTCACCCGCTACGGAGAGCTCATTCCCGTGCTTTGCAACAGCGCCGGCGACGAGCTGCGCTGGCCTTTCTCCTTGCTCGATGCGCTAAAGCTGGTACAACGCTAGTACCTCTTTTGTCCCGAGTTTCATGCCATGAAAAAGATTGCCCTTGTCGTGCTGCTGGCGCTGTGTGCGCTGCTGTGGACGTTCACGCCGTCATCGCTATCACCTATTCCTCAATTCTCCGAAACACTGCCGGTGGCGAATTCACCTGCTGGTATGAGTTTGTCTGCACTGCCTACCGGCGTCATGCATTCCAAAGCTGCCTTGGCCTATCGCGGTGGCAGTCTCCTTGAGCCACGGGATTTTGCCATGACGGCTATTTTGGTGAAGCACCCTAAAGGCAATCTGCTTTTCGATACTGGCTTGGGCCAGCAGGTCGACGAACAGGTGAAGACTCTGCCTCAGCTCATGCAGGCCACCACAACCTACACCAAGGGCGTGCCGGCCGCTATCCAGCTTGCGGCCGCCAAGCAACAAGTGGATGGCATCGTGCTCACCCATGCGCACTGGGATCATGTCAGCGGCCTCGACAGCCTGAAGAACATCCCGATCTGGATTTCCGCACCGGAGCAGGGCTTCATTGCCAGCGATCACGAGGCGGCCGCACTGGCGCACAGCTTTGGCAAGCTCAACTACCGCCTCTATAGTTTTAACGATGGCCCCTACCTGGGTTTCGCCAGCAGCTACGACGTTTGGGATGATGGTTCCGTGGTGCTGGTGCCGTCTCCTGGCCATACGCCGGGCTCGGTGATTGCCTTCATCACGCTGCCGTCAGGCGCGCGCTATGCCTTGCTGGGTGATTTGGTGTGGCAGAAAGAAGGCATCGATCTGCCAGCCGAGCGGCCATGGATTGCCCGTTATCTGATTGGCGAGGATAGCGCCCAAGTGCGCGAGAACATTCTGCACATGGCCGCCCTACAGAAGGCATTTCCAGAGATGAAACTATTGCCAGCGCACGATGCTCGGGTGATGGCGACGCTGCCGGTGTTTCCGGCGGTAGTACAGTAAAGCTGAGTAAGGCTGCTGTTTACTGCTCACGCAGTGCCAGCAGCACTTTCATGCCACCACGGCCAGTCATTGGCTGACCCAGTCGCTCTTGTTCAATGCGAATTGCCGCGCGGCTCCGCTCGCCCAGGCGGCCATCCACTTCGCCAATCGTGTGGCCTCGCTTCAATAGCAATTCCTGCAACTCACGACGCTGATTACGCGAAAGCGCTAAATCATCTGTAGGCCAAGGCGTGACAAAGTCGCCTGCTCCGGCGATGCGATCCGCAAGATGAGCGATCGCCAGTCCGTAGCTTTCCGCAGCGTTGTAACTGTAGAAGGCGTCAAAGTTACGCATGACCAAAAAAGCCGGGCCTTTGGCACCAGCGGGCAGTAATAGGCCAGCTAAGGTGTCGGCTGTGACGGGGTTAGTGGGTGGCGTGTCCACGCCAGACGCTTCCACGCCGGACGCTACCACTATCGGCATGCCATCAACGCGCAGTAAGCCCCGCTGCATCCAAACGGAGAGGCTGCGCTTGTTGCGACGACTTTCCCCGGCGGCATCAAAGCCTTCCGGCAATTTCACTTCGATGCCCCAGGGCTGCCCCGAAACCCAGTTCGCCAATTTCAGATAGTTGGCCGTGGAGGCGAGGGCATCGGCTGTGTTGTCGATGAGGTCGCGGCGGCCATCGCCATCAAAATCGACGGCGACGCGCTCGAAGGTGCTGGGCATGAATTGGGTCTGGCCGAAGGCACCAGCCCAAGAACCTTTCAGACGATCTTCGGTAAAGTCACCGGCTTGCAGAATGCGCAGCGTGGCAAAAAATTCACCACGAAAAAACACCTGGCGACGACCGAGGCAGCTCAGTGTACTGAGGGATCGTAGCAAAGGGAGGCGGCCAGCATTTTGACCGAAATTGCTTTCAATGCCCCAAATCGCCACGATGGCTTCGCGAGGCACACGATATTGTGCGGAAATCTGTGTCAGCTCGCTGTCGTAACTGGCCATTTTACGCTTGGCCAGATCAACACGTTCGTCATCGACAAGGCCGGCAATATAATCCCAGATGGGTTGGCTAAATTCAGGCTGCTTGTTAAGTCGCGGTAATAGGCTTAAGTCTGGCGTCAGTTTTTCGGTGTACAGCTGCCAAGTGGCATCCGTGATGCCGGTTTTAAGCGCTGCTGGGCGAAGACTCTCCAAACACTGCTGGAATTCTTCCTGATGGCTGAAAACAGTCGTCTCTTGCAAGGAAGGGGGTTGTTCCTGTGTCGCTGCCATGGGCGCAGGGGAAGCCGAAAGACTAACTAGCGGTTTTTGGGCACAGCCTGAAAGCAGCAAAAGGGTGGCAAAAACAGCAGTGGAGGCAAAGCTTAACGGCAAGCGAGACATCGAAAAGCAACTCAATAATTGATGCTTAAACCCTACCATGTTGGCCGCCCACGAGAAAGGTTAGACTCGTCCCATTCCCGCTGCTTGTGATTATTGTAAGGATCACCCATGACCTCTCCTGTGCCTCTTGCCCCCAAGCGCGAAATCGTTGGCTGGGCCATGTACGACTTCGCCAATCAGGCCTACACACTGCTCATTATCACGGTCGTTTTTGGTGATTTGTTTACGCGCGTTATTGTGGGTGATGGCCCGGATTACCGCCTCGGCAACTTGCTCTGGAGCGTTGCCATTGCCGTAAGCTGCTTGGCGGTAGCACTGGTGAATCCCATTTGTGGCGCAGTCATGGATTACACCGCTACGCGCAAACGCTATCTGTTTATGACTTATGTGCTGACAGTCATCGGTACGGCGCTGCTCTACTTCGTGGAGCCGGGCTGGATAGCGTTGGCGATGTTACTGATCATTATCACCAACTTCGCCTTTGCGCTCGGCGAAGGCATTATCGCCAGCTTTCTCACTGATCTCGGCCCACGCGATGCTTTGGGCTGGATCTCCGGTCTCGGCTGGGGACTCGGCTATATTGGCGGCCTCGTGGCCACGGCATTTTCGCTGAGCTTCCTGGGCGAGGTCAGTCTGGCCAATTACGACACAGTGCGCTGGGTTGGCCCATTTGCGGCAGTTTTTGTCTGCCTCGGCTGCATCCCGACGTTTCTGTGGTTGCGCGAGCGTGGAACGGCGCGACAACTGCCAGCTGGTGAGTCAGTGATGCAGCGCGGTCTGGTGCGCCTGCGTGAAACCTGGCTGGAAATGCGCCAGTTTCAAGATTTGCGCCGCTTGTTGATCTCCATCTTTTTCTCCATGGCCGGCATTGCCATCATCGTCAGCTTTGCCTTTATTTATGGCGCGCAGGTCATCAAATGGGATGACTCGGTGCGAACCATGATGTTCGTGATCGTGCAATTTAATGCGGCAGTGGGTGCTATCGCATTTGGCATTCTGCAAAGCCGTTTGGGGTCGCGCTTCACCTACATGTTGTCGCAAGGGCTTTGGGTAGTTGCGATTCTGGCGATCTGGCTCACGCCGGAAATTGCCGCTTTGGCGCGTGAGCAGTTGGGTGTGAACTGGCAGGCACAATATGTCTTCTTGTTTGCTGGCTGTTTGGCGGGTCTGAGCCTGGGGTCAGCGCAATCGGCCGGACGTGCCTTGGTCGGTTTCTTGACGCCAGCGGGTAAATCGGCGGAGTTCTTCGGCATGTGGGGGACGGCAGCGAAACTAGCTGCTGTATTCGGTATGCTCGGTCTGGGTTTGTTGCAGACCTTTTTCGGGTTGGCCGACGCCATTCTGTTTTGTCTGGTGTTGTTTGCGGTGTCCATGTGGGTAGTGTCGAGTGTTGATGAAACTCGGGGCAGGGCGGCTGCGGATCAATGGTGTGAGCCAATCGAGGGTAAGAAATGAAGCAAAAGTTTGCCATTATTGGGCTAGGCAGTTTTGGCGGTACGGTGGCTTGCGAACTGGTTCGTTTGGGTCATGAAGTGTTGGGTATTGATGTGGATGAGGCTCGCGTGAATAAGCACGCCGACCACCTCACGCAAACCCTGATCGCGGATGGTACGGATGACAAGGTTATTGAGGAATTAGGCCTGCAAAAATACGATGCCGTTGTGGTGGCCATTGGTGAGAACCTAGAGGCCAGCATCCTGAGTACGCTGGCGCTAAAAAGCAGTGGTTGTGAGCGAGTGTGGGTAAAGGCTACCAACGACACGCATCATCGCATTTTGTCTCGATTGCAGGCGGATCGCATTATTCATCCCGAGCATGAGATTGGTGTACGGGTAGCGCAAAGCCTGACGCATCCGCAAATGCTCGACTATATTTCCCTAGGGCAAGGGTGGTTTGTGGTTGAAATTAATGTCAACGAACACATAGCTGCGCGTAAGTCCTATGAGCAGGAATTGGATTTTGCTGACTTAAAAATGGTCTTAGTGAAACGTGGCTCTATCGTGGTGCCGCCTCCTTATCGGGGACTGTTATTGCAAGTGGGCGACCAAATTGTGTTGGCCGGTTTGCTCGAGAATCTGCTGAAGTTTGCTAAGAGAATTATGTGAGAAGTTGGCTGCCACATTTACCCTTTTGGGGTGACAACTCAGCGCTGGTAAAGGGCACAAACCCCGCCACACTGGTGGCGAGCAGCTTTTTAATTTTAATCATCATCGGTGCGTTATTACTACGCAGTGACTGGGCTACCAACGTGCCGATTAGTTGGTCAGACGCGCTTTTTACCGCGACTTCAGCCGTCACTGTGACGGGATTGGCGGTGCTGGACACCGACACTCATTTCAGCACAGCAGGTCAGATGGTCTTACTGGTGCTGGTGCAGCTGGGCGGCATTGGCATCATGACGTTTGCTGCCTTGACCTTATTGCTATTAGGGCATCAGTTGGGGATAGGCGAGCAACGACTGGTTCGGGAGGCCATGAACCATACCCGTGTGATGGATCTGGGTTGGCTGATAAAACGTATTTTTGTGCTGGTCTTTGTTATTGAGCTGGTCGGCTTTCTGCTGCTCAGCGTTATTTTAATACCCGATCACGGCTGGCGCACTGGAAGTTATCACGCCCTGTTTTACAGCATCTCAGCGTTCAACAATGCTGGCTTTGCGCTGACCAGTGAAAGCCTCATTCCTAAGGCTGGGCACTGGCCTTTGGCCTTAGTTTTGGGCTCGCTTGCCGTTATTGGCGGTCTTGGCTTTACCGTATTGGCGGAGTTGAGATTGCGAACACGCTGGTCTGCGATGTCGTTGCACAGTCGTCTCATGCTCAGCGGTACCGCGATCTTGTTGTTGTTCACTTTTGTCGTGTTTCTGCTGTGTGAATGGAGTAATCCGGCCACTTTAGGGTCATACGACACCAGTGAAAAACTGGCAATTGGTCTCTTTCATGCCATTGTTCCTCGCTCAGCCGGTTTCAATATGGTGGATGTCGGCAGCCTGACGCTCGCAGTCACCATGCTCTATATCGTCCTGATGTTTATCGGTGCCGGTACCAATTCCAGTGGTGGCGGCATCAAGGTCACCACCTTTATGGTGCTGATATTGTCGACAAGAGCGTTTTTGAGTGGGCGCACTACGCCGTCTGTGTTTGGCCGCAGTATTCCGTTGGAACTGGTACTTAAGTCTTTAGCCATGGCATTTATTGCCATGATGATTGTGTTGGCAACCATGTTTGCGCTGACGCTGACCGACCCTCATCTCGGCTTTCTCAATCTTTTCTTTGAAGCGGTGTCGGCTTGTGCCACGGTGGGGTTATCCCGTGGTATCACGGGGGATCTGTCTGAGCCTGGTCGTATCGTCTTGATGTTAGCCATGTTTATTGGACGCATTGGGCCATTAACGTTGGTGTTTTTGCTGGCCAAGCCTAAGCGTCATCGCATTCGCTATCCGGCCGGGGATGTCCATATCGGTTGACCCCTCAGTTTCAAAGGCGTATCGTCTCGATACCTCGCAGATTGTCGACAATTCGAGCCGCTTGCATGACTGAGACATCATTGCCATCACCTGACACCCCCGTGGTCGCTGACAGCGATCTGGTTGTGTCATCGCTGAATAGCAGTGAGCCCCGACTTACCCTCGCCGATAAAGTCTTTGCCCAGCTTCAGGATGCCATCGTCAAAGGCGAGCTCGTTGCTGGCTCGCGCGTATCCGAAGCGGAGCTAGTCGCGCGTTACGGTGTGTCGCGAGGGCCGCTGCGTGAAGCGCTGCGCCGGCTTGAAGGCCGTCAGCTCATCACCCGAATTCCGCATGTTGGCGTGCGCATCATGGCCTTGTCGCTGGATGAGCTGCTGCAGATCTATCAGGTTCGCGAAACTCTGGAAGGGCTGGCCTGCCGCCTTGCCGCGCAGCACATGAGCGATGCCGAAATCGCTGGCCTGAAAGAGTTACTGGCCCGCCACGAGCAGCAGATTGCTGAGCACGAGGGCCGCGCCTACATCCAGGAAGAAGGCAACGTCGACTTTCATTACTGCATCATCCAGGGCAGCCACAACGCCGTGCTGATCCAGATGCTCTGCGGCGAGCTTTACCACCGCGTGCGCATTTACCGAGGCCAGTTCTCGGTCACCGAGGGTCGTCCGGCGAAAGCGCTGGATGAGCACCGTCGCATCGTTGAAGCCATTGCCACGCGTGATGGCGAGCTCGCCGAATTCCTGATGCGTCGCCACATTGCCACCGCCCGCGCCAATATCGAGGCGCGCGTTTCACCCTCTTTACCAACGCCGGATGCCCCGGCCAGGAGTGCTTGATGTCTTGCCATAACCACCCACATCACCCGAGTGCCGGTCGTCGTTTTCGCGATGCCATCGCTGCCGAAAAGCCGCTACAGGTCATGGGCACGGTCAATGCCTACGCCGCGATGATGGCGACCAAGGTTGGCTACAAGGCCATTTATCTGTCGGGTGCTGGTTGTGCCAACTACTCCTACGGTCTGCCGGATCTGGGTCTGACCTCGCTGGAAGATGTGCTGATCGATGCCCGCCGCATCACCAGCGTCACCGATACGCCGCTGCTGGTCGACATCGACACCGGCTGGGGCGGGGCGTTCAACATCTCGCGCACGGTCACGGAGATGATCCGCGCCGGCGTCGCTGCTGTGCACATCGAGGACCAAGTTGCTCAGAAGCGCTGCGGCCACCGCCCGAACAAGGAGATCGTACCGGTCGAGGAAATGGTCGACCGCGTGAAAGCCGCCGTCGATGCCAAGACCGACAGCGATTTTGTCGTGATGGCGCGTACCGACTCGCTGCAGAAGGAAGGTCTCAACGGCGTCATCGACCGCATCAGTGCCTATGTTGAAGCCGGTGCCGATGCCATCTTTGCCGAGGCCATGACCGACATCACCATGTACCGCAAGGTCTGCGATGCCGTGAACGTGCCGGTGCTGGCCAACATCACCGAGTTCGGCGACACGCCGTACTACACCACGAGCGAGCTGGGCGAGCAGGGCATCGCCATGGTTCTGTACCCGCTGTCGGGCACACGTGCCATGCAGAAAGCCGCGCTGGCCGTGTACGAGGCGGTGCGCAAGGACGGTACGCAGGTCAACGTGCTCGACCTCATGCAGAAGCGCAAGGAGCTCTACGAGTTCCTGAATTACCACAGCTATGAAGACAAGATTGACCAGCTGTTTTCCAAAAACAAATAAGCCACTTTTTATAAAAAAACCGAATTCGATCCGGAGAATGACCATGACTGAAGTACAACAAGTTTTGCCGAAAGCCAAGAAATCCGTTGCCCTGTCCGGCACTGTTGCGGGCAATACGGCACTCTGCACCGTTGGCCGTACCGGCAATGACCTGGCCTATCGCGGCTACGACATTCTCGATTTGGCGGCGACCAGCGAGTTTGAAGAAATTGCTCACCTCTTGGTTCACGGCAAGCTGCCGAATGCAGCTGAATTAGCGGGCTACAAGAGCAAGTTGAAAGCGCTGCGTGGTCTGCCCGCGGCAGTGAAAGTTGCACTTGAGCAACTGCCACCATCCAGTCATCCCATGGATGTGATGCGTACCGGCGTGTCCGTGCTCGGTTGCGTTAAGCCCGAAAAAGAAGATCACAACCATCCCGGTGCGCGCGATATTGCCGACAAGCTGATGGCCTCCTTAGGCTCCATGCTGCTGTACTGGTACCACTTTGCTTACAACGGTAAGCGCATCGAAGTAGAAACCGATGATGACTCCATCGGCGGTCACTTCCTGCACCTGCTGCACGGCGAAAAGCCGCGTGATAGTTGGGTCCGTGCCATGCACACCTCGCTCATTCTTTACGCGGAGCACGAATTCAACGCCTCCACGTTCACCTCGCGTGTGGTCGCGGGCACGGGTTCCGACATGTTCTCGGCTATTTGCGGTGGCATTGGTGCGCTGCGTGGTCCAAAGCACGGCGGCGCTAACGAAGTCGCTTTCGAAATTCAGAAGCGCTACGACAACCCGGATGAAGCCGAGGCCGATATCCGTGCGCGTGTGGAGAAGAAGGAAGTGGTCATTGGTTTCGGCCACCCGGTCTACACCGTGAGCGATCCGCGCAACAAGGTCATTAAAGAAGTGGCCAAGCAGCTCAGCGCCGAACAGAACAACATGAAGATGTACGACATTGCCGAGCGTTTGGAATCGACCATGTGGGAAATCAAAAAGATGTTCCCGAACCTCGATTGGTTCTCCGCTGTGAGCTACCACATGATGGGTGTGCCCACCGACATGTTTACCCCATTGTTCGTGATTGCCCGCACCAGCGGTTGGTCGGCGCATGTGATTGAGCAGCGTATCGACGGCAAGATCATCCGCCCCAGCGCGAACTACACCGGTCCAGAAGACCAGACGTTTGTGCCGATGAAGGATCGCAAATAATCATGAATACGAATTTCCGAAAGAACCTGCCGGGCACCCAGCTCGAGTACTTCGATGCGCGTGCTGCGGTGGATGCGATTCAGCCCGGTGCTTGGGATCGTCTGCCATACACGGCCCGTATTCACGCCGAAAACATTGTGCGCAAGGCCGATCCGGCGATCATTACCGAGTGCCTGACGCAGCTCGTTGAGCGTAAGCGTGATCGTGACTTTCCGTGGTTTCCGGCGCGTGTGGTTTGCCACGACATTCTCGGCCAGACCGCGCTGGTCGATCTCGCCGGTCTGCGTGATGCCATCGCTGACCAAGGTGGCGACCCCGCCAAGGTCAATCCGGTGGTGCCGGTGCAGCTGATCGTCGACCATTCGCTGGCCGTCGAGTGCGGCGGTTTCGATCCGGACGCGTTCCAGAAGAACCGCGACATCGAAGATCGTCGCAACGAAGATCGCTTCCACTTCATCAACTGGACCAAGACTGCATTCGATAACGTCGATGTGATCCCGGCCGGCAATGGCATCATGCACCAGATCAATCTGGAGAAGATGTCACCGGTCATCCACAACCAGAACGGTCTGGCCTTCCCGGATACCTGTGTCGGCACCGACTCGCACACCCCGCATGTGGATGCCCTCGGCGTCATCGCGGTTGGTGTTGGCGGTCTCGAAGCCGAGAACGTCATGCTCGGTCGTGCGTCTTGGATGCGTACCCCGGACATGGTTGGCGTCGAGCTGACCGGCAAGCGTCAGCCCGGCATCACCGCGACCGACATCGTGCTGGCCCTGACCGAGTTCCTGCGCCAGTCCAAGGTGGTTGGTGCTTATCTCGAGTTCTACGGCGAGGGTGTGCCCGGCCTGACCATCGGCGACCGTGCCACCATTTCAAACATGGCCCCGGAATATGGCGCTACGGCCGCGATGTTCTCGATTGATGACCAGACGCTGACGTATTTGCGCCTGACCGGCCGTAGCGATGAGCAGGTCGCGCTGGTCGAGACTTACGCCAAGGAAGCTGGACTCTGGTCCGACTCGCTGGCCAATGCCGAGTACGAGCGCGTGCTGCGCTTCGATCTGTCCTCCGTGGTGCGCAACATGGCTGGCCCGTCGAACCCGCACAAGCGTCTGCCGACCTCGGATCTGGCCTCGCGCGGCATCTCCGGCAACCTCGACGCCGCGCGCGCTCAGGAAGCCGAAGGTCTGATGCCGGATGGCGCGGTCATCATCGCCGCCATCACCTCGTGCACCAACACCTCCAACCCGCGCAACGTGATTGCCGCCGGCCTGATCGCGCGCAATGCCCGCCGTCTCGGTCTGCTGCGCAAGCCGTGGGTGAAGTCGTCGCTGGCGCCGGGCTCCAAGGTCGTCGAGCTGTATCTGAAGGAAGCCGGCCTGCTGGAAGATCTCGAAGCGCTGGGCTTCGGCATCGTGGCGTTCGCCTGCACGACTTGCAACGGCATGTCCGGCGCGCTGGACCCGAAGATTCAGGAAGAAATCATCGAGCGCGATCTGTACGCGACGGCTGTGCTGTCGGGCAACCGCAACTTCGATGGCCGCATCCACCCGTATGCCAAGCAGGCCTTCCTGGCTTCGCCACCGCTGGTCGTGGCCTACGCCATTGCCGGCACCATCCGCTTCGACATCGAGCAGGATGTGCTGGCTGTGGTTGATGGCAAGGAGATCCGGCTCAAGGACATCTGGCCATCGGATGACGAGATCGACGCCATCGTGGCGCGCTCGGTGAAGCCGTCGCAGTTCAACCAGATCTACATCCCGATGTTTGAGAAGCAGGATGCCGAGAAAGCCGTGTCGCCGCTCTACGACTGGCGCGAGATGAGCACCTACATCCGCCGTCCGCCCTACTGGGAAGGCGCGCTGGCCGGCGAGCGCACGCTCAAGGGCATGCGTCCGCTGGCCGTGCTGCCGGACAACATCACCACCGACCATCTGTCGCCGTCGAACGCGATCCAGATGAATTCGGCAGCGGGCGAGTACCTGCACAAGATGGGTGTGCCGGAAGAGGACTTCAATTCCTACGCCACGCATCGCGGCGATCACCTGACCACGCAGCGTGCGACCTTCGCGAACAAAGAGCTCGTGAACGAGATGGCCGTGGTTGATGGCCAGGTCAAGAAGGGTTCGCTGGCGCGTGTGGAGCCGGAAGGCAAGGTCATGCGTATGTGGGAAGCCATTGAAACCTACATGAACCGCAAGCAGCCGCTGATCATTGTGGCCGGTGCGGATTACGGCCAAGGCTCATCGCGTGACTGGGCTGCCAAGGGCGTGCGTCTGGCCGGCGTCGAGGCCATCGCGGCCGAAGGCTTCGAGCGCATCCACCGTACCAACCTGATTGGCATGGGCGTGTTGCCGCTGGAGTTTAAGCCGGGCACCACGCGCCTGACACTGGGCATCGACGGCACTGAAACTTACGATGTGGAAGGTGAGCTGACACCGCGTGCAACACTGACCTTGGTGATTACGCGTCGCAATGGAGAAGTGGTGCGTGTGCCCATGACCTGTCGTCTCGATTCGGATGAAGAAGTTTCCGTGTATGAAGCGGGTGGCGTGTTGCAGCGCTTTGCCAAGGACTTCTTGGAGGCTACGGCGACGGCCTAATGTTCCTAGGTTCGCGGCGCGTGGTACGGATGCACTCTGTCAAACACGCCGTGAATACGTCCTTGTAGGCTCTCACGCGCCATCCTTGGCGCGTGAAGGTTTGACTGAGTGCATCCGTACCACGCTCCTCGGCAATGGCTTAGGCGTAGTCGGCATCGTTGCGGCGGTCTTTGGTGAGGCGGATCGGCGCTTGTTCAGCAAAAGGGTCGGTGCTAGATTGGTTTGGCAAAGATTGCCAAGGAGATTGTCATGGATGACACGAGCACCGCGCGGGCGTCCCGCCTGCCAGCAGACTGGAACAGCATTATGGCGACCATGAATATATCCTTGCCGGATGAGCTCAAGACCTTCGTCGATGCGCAGGTTGCCGAACATGGCTATGGATCGACCAGCGAGTATCTGCGCGATCTCATTCGCAAGCAGCGCGATGTAGAGCAGTTACGACAGCTTTTGCTGGATGGCGCAAACTCCGGTCCGGGTAGGCAGGTAGACGATGCCTTTTTCGCAGAGCTTCGCGCTGTCGCTACAGGTCAGAACGAGGCATGACGGCCAAGCCATTGTTGCTGTCACCTCAAGCTCAACGGGAAGTCAGGCAGGTCACCGCTTATTACCGCAGTGAAAGTGGAGATGCGCTGTCGCTCAAATGGGTTACTGCCTTGGAGCATGCTCTGAAGCATGTCGGACAGCATGCTCTCAGCGGATCCACGCGCTATGCCGTGTTGCTGAAGTTGGCAGGGTTGCGCTTTTGGCCAGTGCGAGGGTTTCCCTACCTGATCTTTTATGTTGAGCGCGAGGCGGAGATAGATGTCTGGCGTGTGTTGCATGCACAGCGCGACATTCCGCTTTGGATGAGTGAAAAATGAAGCTGTTATTTCAATGAGTGAGACATAAACACCATGATTCATCCTCCCCAAATAAAAGTCCCCGCCACCTATATCCGTGGCGGCACTTCCAAAGGTGTGTTCTTCCGCCTGCAGGACCTGCCGGCTTCTTGCCAGCAGCCGGGCGCAGCGCGTGACAAGTTGTTCATGCGTGTGATCGGCAGCCCGGATCCCTATTCGGCGCATATCGACGGTATGGGTGGTGCAACCTCTTCGACCTCCAAGTGCGTGATTTTGTCGAAGAGCAGTGTGCCGGACCACGATGTGGACTACCTCTATGGGCAGGTCTCCATCGACAAGGCCTTCGTGGACTGGAGCGGCAACTGCGGAAATTTGTCCACTGCCGCGGGTGCATTTGCACTCCATGCTGGATTGGTGGATGCCGCACGTATTCCTGAGAACGGGATTTGCGTGGTGCGGATTTGGCAGGCCAACATCCGCAAGACCATCATCGCGCATGTGCCGGTCACCAATGGCCAGGTGCAAGAAACGGGCGATTTCGAGCTCGATGGCGTGACCTTTCCCGCAGCGGAGATTGTCCTTGAATTCATGGACCCCTCCGATGATGGCGAGGAGGGCGGCTCCATGTTCCCCACGGGTAATTTAGTGGATGATCTGGATGTGCCCGGCATCGGTACGTTGAAAGCCACGATGATCACAGCCGGTATCCCGACGGTGTTCGTTAATGCCGCTGATATTGGTTACACCGGCACCGAGCTGCGTGAACAGATCAATACCGATGCCGCTGCACTGAAGCGTTTCGAAGCGATTCGAATTGCCGGTGCCTTGCGTATGGGTTTGATCAAATCCCCGGAAGAAGCAGCAACCCGCCAGCACACGCCAAAAATCGCTTTTGTCGCGCCACCGACAGACTATGTCTCGTCTAGCGGTAAGCTGATCAAAGCCTCGGAGGTGGATCTGTTGGTTCGTGCATTGTCCATGGGCAAGCTGCATCACGCCATGATGGGCACTGCTGCGGTGGCGATTGGAACTGCCGCGGCAATTCCGGGCACGCTGGTGAGTCTTGCAGCGGGTGGCGAGGCGCGCGAAGCGGTGCGTTTCGGGCATCCGTCTGGCACGCTGCGGGTGGGTGCCGCGGCCAGCCAGGTCAACGGGCAGTGGACGGTGACCAAAGCCATTATGAGCCGTAGTGCGCGTGTGCTCATGGAAGGCTGGGTGAGGGTGCCGGGGGACTTGTTCTAGCCCAAGTCGCTATGTCCTGATCTTGTTGAAGAAGGGCCCGCCAGCGTTGCGGGTCTTTTTTTACGCGCAAATAGTAATGACTCTCATTTGCGTTGACATGGTCTATGAAATTTAACAGAATAATGAGAAGCGTTCTCATTTAGACGCTAAGGCGAATTGTCGCCACTCTCCTCTCATTTCTGTCGGATGTCCCAACATGTCATCAAATCTGCGCTCATCGCCGATCTCAAGCCGTAAAATTCCTTCCAGTCTGCGACTGCAGGCTGTTACAGCACAGCCAAACTGGCAGCCCACAGCAATTGCCCTCGCTTTGGCATTGGGTGGCGCCGGGCAGGTTAGCGCGCAGGAGACCGTCAGCACCGGCAAAGCTGATGAAGGCACGGTGACACTGCAGGCTGTGCAGGTTGAGGCCAAAGTGTTTGATGCCAACCCGTACAGCGAAGAGGGCGCACCCTACAAGGCCAAGATTTCCGGCGACCAGCGTCGCGTTAAGGAGCTGGCAGAAACCCCGGCAACGATTTCAGTGATCACGCAAGCTGCCGTGAAAGAGTCGGGCAAGAGTGACTTGCGCGCCATTCTCGCTGCTCAGCCTGGCATTACCATTGGTACGGGCGAAAATGGCAACGCCTTTGGCGATCGCTACATCATTCGTGGCCATGAGGCGCGCAGTGATGTGTTCATTGATGGCTTGCGCGACCCCGGCATGACTACTCGCGAAAGCTTTGCCGTGGACCAGATTGAAATCACCAAAGGCCCGAGCTCGACCTTTGCCGGTCGCGGCTCGACCGGTGGCGCCATCAACAGCATCACCAAGCAGCCGAATGCTGACAAGGACTTCACGGAAATTGGCGTGGGTTTTGGCACGGATGACTATCGTCGTACCACGCTGGATGCCAACAAGGTCATCAATGATCGCGCCTCGGTTCGTCTGAATCTGCTCGATGCGTCCGAGCAGGTGCCTGACCGTGACCCGGCCGACAAGTCCCGCCGTGGCTTGCTGCTCTCGGGTAAGCTGAAAGCGACGGACAAGCTTGATCTCTCGGCCGACTTCTATCATCTGGATGCTCAGGACACACCTGACCTCGGCACCTACTTCAATACGACTACGCGCAAGCCAGTCAAGGATATCCCGGTCTATCTGCAATCCGGCCGAGATCATCTCGATACCGATGTCGACACACTGACCCTGAAGGCCGGTTTCCGCATCAACGACAAGCTCAGGCTGCAAAACGCCACGCGCATCGGAAAGACCCAAAACAGCTATATCACCACCGGTGCTCGTGGAAGTACCCGTAATGCCAACGATGCCACGGCGCCAAACACTCCCACCATCACGCTGAGCACGCATCAGGGTTATCAGGAAGTGGAGTATCTGGTGAATCGACTGGATGTCTTCCTGGACAGTAAAATAGCTGGCCTGAATCATCAGTTCGTGTTCGGTGCCGAGTTCAACGACGAGAAAGTCCTGAATGGAGTTCATACCGCCGTTGCCGGCAGCGCAACGCCCAACTGTGCGACCGGCACTTCGACTACTAACAACAGCTATTGCGCGCTTGATGGCAGCGGCAAGCCGTTAGCCAACATCAATCGCCTGCTGCCAGCCTATGTGAAAGGTGTTTCCGACTCCGATTACCACATTCGCACAACCTCGCTGACCGCGATGGATACCGTCGATTTCGATGAAAACTGGAGTGCGTTTGCCGGTATTCGTTACGACCACTTCGATTACGAAAATATCGTGGGTACCGGTCTGACGGCACCCAAGGTTACCCATAAGTATTCCGATGGTTTCGTGAACGGCAACGCCGGTCTGACTTACAAGATCAACAGCCTGGGCAATGTCTATGCTTCGGTGAGCTCGTCTACGGACATCAATGGTGGCGAATCGGATGTGGGCGGTAGCTGTGGCTATGGCGGTATTTGCTTACCTCCCGCCAACACGGGTGTCACCATCGCTGTTTCCAAGCCCGAAAAAACCTTGAATTACGAGATCGGTACCAAATGGCAGCTGTTGCAGCAAAAGTTGCTGGTAACAGCGGCACTGTTCCGCACCATTAAGTCGGATGTGCAAGAGCAGTCTGCGGCCAATGCGTACACGACTATCGGCACATTGAATACCGGCAAGAATCGCGTGCAGGGTGTTGAGTTCTCCGTAGTGGGTAACCTCACGCAAAAGCTGAGCACACAGCTTGGCGTCACGGTCATGGACTCTGAGGTGCTGGAGTCGTTCACACCGGCCAATAAAGGCAAACAGCTGAGTAACTTTGCGCGCAAGCAAGCTAGTGCGCAGCTTAAGTATCAGTTAGCCCCGAAATTTGCAGTGGGCGGCGCAGCGACTTACCAGAGCAAGATGTTTGCCGGGCAGCCTGATACAGCAGCCGGCTTCAATGCCACAACAGGGCTGTACAATATTGTTGTGCCGTCATACACGGTGTTCGATGCCTTTGCTGAGTACAAGTTCAGCGACAAGCTCAATGCCCGTCTCAATGTGAATAATGTCACCAACAAAGACTACTATCTTGCTGCCTACCAAAGCGGCTCGTTCATGTACCTTGGCGACAAGCGTAACGCTCACATCACTTTGACCTACAAGTTCTGATCGAGTGTCTCCCATGCCTGACCACCCGTCTTTCTTATCCTTGACCGATATAGCTGACATGGCGAGCAGGCATTGGGGGCGGGCGCTCACGGCGCATGTCGAGGAGGGTGGTGGCGAAGATCAGACACGGCGAGCGAACGAAGCTGCATTCGATCGTTTGCGCATCTGGCCGCGTGTTCTGGCGGATGTTCGCCAGGGCCATACGGCGCTGACGCTACTGGGCGAACCATTTGTGCATCCGGTTTTGCTGGGTCCTCTGGCGTATCAGAGCGCTCTGCATCGGGATGGTGAGCTGGCAACGGCAGAGGCGGCCACTGCGATGGATGCCGGCATGGTGCTGAGCACCTTGTCATCGTGCAGTCTGGAGGCCGTTGCTGCAGAACTGCCTGCGCGCAAGTGGTTTCAGCTGTATTTTCAGGCGCGAGCCGAAGATACGCTGAGACTGGTTCGCCGCGCCGAAGCGGCAGGCTATTCGGCACTGGTGGTGACGGTGGATGTGCCGGTGCATGGCCCGCGTCTGCGCTCGCAGCAAGCGGGCTTTGCGATGCCTGAGCATGTTCGTGCAGTCAATCTGGCGGGTATGTCGGCTGCGCAGACGCATTATCTTCAAGCCCAAGACAGCGTCATTTTCCAAGGCCACATGGCGTCTGCGCCACGCTGGGACAGCATCGTCTGGTTGCAACAGCAAACGGCCTTGCCCATCATTCTGAAGGGCATTCTGCATCCTCAGGATGCCGTGCAGGCAAAAAAGCTGGGCGTGGCCGGCGTCGTGGTCTCGAATCATGGCGGCCGTGCACTGGAGGGTAGTCCGGCCAGTATTGCCGTGCTGCCTCAGGTGCGCGCTGCTGTTGACGACGACTTCTTGCTTTTGCTCGATGGTGGTATCCGCCGTGGCAGCGATGTATTCAAGGCTCTGGCGCTGGGTGCTCAAGCGGTACTGCTTGGTCGCCCTCAGGCTTATGGCCTTGGTGCTGCTGGCGCCCTCGGCGTGGCGCAGGTGCTGCGTCTGCTGCGTGAAGAGCTGGAGCTGACCATGGCGCTGGCCGGTTGCGCTACGCTGGCAGATATATCAGCAGCCTGTCTTGTTAACCCGAACGAGTTTTCAGCATGTTGATTTTAATTCCGAAAGTCTGCTCAGAGGATCTGCTGACAGGTTGCCGTCAGCAATTGGCAGAAGCCGACTGGCACTCTGGAAAAGTTACGGCCGGCCCGCTGGCGGTGTCTGTCAAACATAACCAGCAATGCCCGGAAACGCCGGCTGTAAATGCTCTGGCCGATCTGATCCGACGCACGGTGAGTCAGCATCCGCGATTCATTTCAGCGGTACTGCCGTTGCATATCACTCGGCCTCGCTTCAATCGTTATGCCGATGGCGGTCATTACGGCCTGCATGTTGATGCCGCGCTGATGGCCCAAAGTGATAGCGCCTTGCCGATGCGTAGTGATGTTTCGGCGACATTGTTTCTTAGCGATCCAGAGTCTTATGACGGCGGTGAGCTGAGCATAGAAACGCCGTTTGGTGCGCAGCAGGTCAAGCTTGATGCGGGTGATCTGGTAGTCTATCCCGCCAGTAGTCTGCATCAGGTTGAGCCGGTGACGCGGGGAGAGCGCCTGGCGGCATTTTTCTGGGCACAAAGTATCGTGCCGGATGAGCGTAGACGGAGTCTGTTATTCGATCTAGATACTTCTGTGCAAGCGCTCATGAGTCGCCCTGAGGGGAGTGATCCCGAAGCAGTGAGGCTGTCGGCTGTTTATCACAATCTGTTGCGGCAATCGGCCCAGACAGCTTAAAAATCTTTATGAGATTGATTCTCATTTATTGAGTTGGTGATGTTTTGCCCGTACAATTTCAGCCATGAAAAATGCCTATATAGCCGACGACCCCTTGCATGAACACGCGGAAACGGTGGCCTATCCGGTCTTAGCCGGCATTGTGTTGTTTCACGCGTTGTTACTCGGTGGCTTGTTTATGTTTCAGCGGGTCAGCGACCCCGTTCGCGTGGATGTGCTGTCGGTTCGCATGCTGCAGGCATCACCCCCTGTGGATGCTCCGGTGAAGCCCGTACCGGTCAAGCCACAACCTGTGCCCAAACCATTGCCCAAGCCTGAAATTAAGCGGGTTAAGACAGATGCGCCTGCACCGGCGCTACCCACACCAGAACCTAAGCCCTTGCCACCCGTACAGCCGCCACAGCCTACGCCCAAGCCTGTTGAGCAGCCGCCGGAGCCCGCGTTGGCTGCTCCGGTCGTGCCGCCCCGTTTTGATGCGGCCTATCTGAACAATCCAGCGCCGAGCTATCCGGCTTTATCGCGACGCAATGGCGAGGCCGGTAAGGTGCTGTTACGCGTGCAAGTGAGCAGCGACGGAAAACCCCAACAAATCGATTTGCAACGAAGCAGTGGCTACAGCCGGCTCGATGATGCGGCGATCGCAGCGGTGCGCCAGTGGCGATTTATCCCGGCAAAACGGGGCGATGAAAATCTGACGGAGTGGGTGCTAGTGCCCCTCGTATTCAAGTTAACCAATTAATTAAGGCTGAGTGAGCATCATGGGTTTTCAACATTTCATGGATCAGGCTGATGGCGTTGCATTAAGCATTCTGGCCATTTTGTTCGTCATGTCGGTGGGCACTTGGTACTACATTGTGACCAAAGGCTGGCGCTACTGGGGCGCTCAGAATCGCTCTCGTGATTTCGTTCGTGGTTTTTGGGCCGCACCTAGCCTCGAAGCTGTGGCGCGCAAGCTGCGCAGCACGGGCATTACCGATCCGTTCTCACACTTAGTGCATCACGGATTTACCGCCGTTGAGCAGCATCAGTCGCGCCAGAACAACTCGCTGGTAGAAGCCGGCTCGGCTGAAGACTTTTTGACGCGTTCGTTGAAGCGCGCCATCGATCAAGACAAAGCGCGCTTAGAGGGCGGCTTGACCTTCCTCGCTACGGTGGCCTCGAGTGCGCCGTTTGTGGGCTTGTTCGGCACGGTATGGGGTATCTACCACGCGCTCATGGCCATCAGCCTGAGCGGGCAAGGTGGGTTAGATCAAGTCGCAGGCCCTGTCGGTGAGGCACTGATCATGACCGGGCTCGGATTGGCGGTGGCCATCCCCAGTGCCGTTGCCTACAACGTATTCGTGCGTCTAAACCGCAATACGTTGGTTCAGCTGAACTCCTTTGCTCACGATGTCTTCGCTTTCTTATCGACGGGTTTGGCGACGGGTTCATTACTGCACGATGTAGAAAAAACATCGGAGCGCATGATCTCTCGTATCCAGCAATCACGGGATAATCAGGAGTAATTCGATGGCATTTGGATCGTTTGAACAAGGCGACGAGATTGAAGCCAATGCCGAAATCAACATGGTGCCGTTTATTGACATCATGCTGGTCTTGCTCATCATTTTTATGATCACGGCACCACTGATGACGCATGCGGTAAAGGTAGATTTACCACAAGCCTCTGCCAAGCCCTTAGCAGCAGCCAGTAAGCCGGTTGACATTGCGGTGTTGGCGGACGGTCGTCTCTTGGTGAATGGGGTTGATGTGGCTGTCAGCGCATTACCAATCTATCTCAAACAATTTAAACCTGAGAGCGAAGTACATCTTCGTGCCGATCGTAAGACGGACTACGAAGTGGTGGCTCAGGTGTTGTCTGCTGCTGTTGAAGCGGGCTTAGCCAAAGTCGGTTTCGTCACTGATTTACCTCCATCCTCTTGAGAGTTAGCGATGCTTAAAACAGTTTTGCTGCGTCTTCATGCCTGGCTCGGCGTAAGTGCAGCTCTGGTCATTGCACTAGTGGGTAGCACGGGTGCAATGATGGCCTTTGAACCACAGATTTTACGTCTATTAAATCCCGGCATCCTTCAGTTAGAGCCCGCAGCGGGTCAGGTGATGCTCAGCCCGCAGGCGTTGTATCAGCAAATTCAACGGGCTGAACCCAATCGTCCGGTGCAGGCATTAACCCTGAGTGGTCAACCTGATCGTCCGGCACAGGTCATTTTTACGTCGGCGAAAAGCCCTAAAGGTGAATCAGTGGGGGTGGATCCCTACACCGGCGCTCTATTGCCTGAGCCTACAGGTGAAGCCGCTTTCGAGTGGATTGAGGATCTTCATCGCAATTTGTTGGCCGATAAAGTGGGCAAGGCAGTTACTGGTGTATCCGCATTCGTTCTGATTTTTATGTCGCTAAGTGGTCTTTACCTGCGCTGGAAGCGCCGACCCCAAGGTGTTGGTGGTTGGTTGGGCTACCGTCGCGGCCTCAATGGTCGGGCATGGCGTTTTCAGTTGCATAGCGTGGCGGGCACTTGGCTATTTGCCCTGTTTATTTTCTCAGCGGCGACGGGATTGAGCTGGTCCTACGATTGGTACAAAGCCGGAATCTACCAAGTGCTGTCCGTGGAGATGCCTAAGAAGCCTAAGCCCGGCCCTAAAGAGGTTCTTACGGCAGAGCAATTCGATGGGTATCTGGCGTCGGTTTGGCCGCGTTTGCAAGCTGAATTGCCGGCCTATGACAGTGTCACGGTGCTTTTGGCCACGTTGCCCAGCGATGCCATTCGCGTGGAATATTTGTCGAAAGATTCGCCGCATATTCGTGAGAAGAACACCCTCACGTTTAGCCCATCGGGTGATGTGTTGTCGCATAAGCGCTTTGCTGAAAAGCCGTGGGGCGAGCAAATCACTGCATCATGGAAAATGCTTCACACCGGGCAATACTGGGGCTGGTCCGGTCAACTTATGATGATGTTAAGCAGCCTGTCTTTGCTAGGTTTTGCTTGGCTGGGCATCAGCTTATTCCGTTCGCGGAAAACGCCGCGCTAAGTCATATAGCGCGGCGCAAAAATAAGGGCTGAGGCTGATCTGCCGAGGCGTGATACACCTCGCTGAAATCTGCCAGGCCTTTCAGCGCCACTTCGGCATCTTTATCATCGCGAATAGCGAAGGCATCAAAGCCAACACGCGCCTGATAAAACAGTGTGTCTTTGAAAATATCGCCAACGGCGCGCAGTTCGCCTGTAAAGCCAAAGCGCGTGCGCAGAAGGTACGCCGTGGAGTAGCCGCGGCCATCCGCAAACGCTGGGAACTCAACGGCAACTAAGTCGAGCTCAGAAACCAGATCCGCGATTTGCTCGGCAAACTGGTCTGGCTTTAGTTGCACGCCCTTGCGGCCCGCATGAGCTAGAACTTGAGCGCGGTGGCTGAGGAGGGTGTCTAGGCCGACCAGCACATCCCCAGCAGGCAGGGATAAATTGCCGTCAATAGCATCCACACGGGTATAGGTATCGGCGGCAATGGCGCCGTTTTTAATCAGCGTTGGCATAAACGCGCTCCTTAAAGACGGCAATGCCGACACGACGGTAAGTGCTGAGGAATGTCTCGCCGGACTGACGCAGATCGAGGTAGGTATTGAGGATTTCCTCAATCACTTCCGCCATGTCATCGGCTTCAAACGATGGGCCAAGGATGTCGCCAATGCTGGCATCGTGCCCGGACGAGCCACCTAATGAAACTTGGTAGAACTCGGCGCCTTTCTTGTCCACACCGAGAATCCCGATATGGCCCACATGGTGATGACCGCAGGCATTCATACAACCCGAGATATTCAGGTCGAGCGGGCCGAGGTCATACACCTCTTCCAGATCCTGATAGCGACGTTGGATTGCTTCGGCAATGGGGATGGATTTGGCATTGGCCAGCGAGCAGTAGTCTCCACCGGGGCAGCAGATGATGTTGGTCAGGAAGCCGATGTTGGCAGTGTCAAAACCCAATGTTTTCAATTCAGCGTAAAGCGCTGGCAGATCCGATTGCTTCACATCGGCAAGCACGATGTTTTGTTCGTGCGTGGTGCGTAACTCACCAAAGCTGAACGTGTCCGCGAGGCCAGCAACGGCTTCCATTTGTTCGGCGGTGATATCACCGGGCGCAATACCCACTTGCTTCAGCGATAACGTGACAATGGCGTAGCCCGGCACTTTATGTGCCGACACATTGCGATGGACCCAGTTATCAAACACGGCATCATGTGCGCGAGCAGCGGTGAGCTCAGCGGCAATGGCGGGCAGCGACTCATAAGCAGGCGCTGTAAAGAAGCTGGCAAGGCGCTCAAATTCAGCACTCGGAACAGTCAATGGACCGTTTTGAAGATGCTTGAACTCGGCTTCCACTTGCTCGGCAAAGACCGCAGGGGTGAGGGCCTTAACCAAGATTTTGATACGGGCTTTGTATTTGTTGTCGCGGCGACCATGCAGGTTGTACACGCGCAGCACGGCATCCAAATAGGCGATCAAATCCTGACGCGGCAGGAACTCACGAATAATGGAGCCAATGATGGGGGTTCGACCCAGGCCGCCACCCACCATGATTTTGTAGCCAACTTCACCCGCGGCATTGCGAACAATGTACACACCAATGTCATGCACCTGTGTGGCGGCACGATCAATCTCAGGAAGTGCGTTCACGGCAATTTTGAACTTGCGCGGCAGGAAGGCGAATTCCGGATGGAAGGTCGACCACTGACGGATCAATTCGCAGGTAGGGCGCGGATCTTCAATCTCACCGGCGACAACACCCGCGAATTGGTCGGTGGTGGTGTTGCGAATACAGTTACCACTGGTTTGGATGGCATGCATCTCGACCTGAGCTAACTCCGCCAGAATTTCTGGCACATCGGCTAGGGCAGGCCAGTTCAGCTGGAAATTCTGACGTGTGCTGACATGAGCATAGCCACGATCGTAATGACGGGAGATATCCGCAATTTTGCGCAGCTGATCGCTAGAGAGCATGCCGTACGGCACAGCAATGCGCAGCATGGGCGCATAGCGCTGAACATAGAGACCGTTCTGCAAGCGCAATGGGCGGAACTCATCTTCGCTGAGCTGGCCAGCGAGGTAGCGCTGAGTTTGGTCACGGAACTGGCGAACGCGGTCGTCGACAATTTTTTGGTCATACGCATCGTAGCGATACATGCGGGTTCATCCACAGGGTATAGAAGGCGCGCAGAATAACAGCGCAGACTCGTCAGTGAAAATGGAATTTGTTGACCGTGCTTATCAGTAATGCTGCTTTATTAAAGAATATGCGTACAGTTTGTCCAACAATCGACGAACGAACCGGCAAGCTCAAAAGCCTGTGCTAGGATGCCGAGCATCCGTAAAGAGTAGCTTTTTTCCTATGACGTTTCGCGCTCAAGACAGTCTCGCTGAACAAATTGCGCATCATCTCGAAAGGCAGATCGTTACCGGCGATTTGGTCGAGGGCGAACGCATTCAGGAAATGCGTATTGTCGCGGAGTTGGAAGTCAGTCGCGGCTCAGTGCGTGAGGCGCTATTGATTTTGCAGCGTCGGCATCTCATTGATATTTTTCCGCGTCGCGGCGCAGTTGTGACGGAGTTAACTCCAGCACTGGTGAAAAGTTTATATGAAGTGCTGAACCTGCAACTGAGCTTGGTGGTTAGGCGGTGGGCTGAGGTGTGGCAGCAAACCAGTCTTGAGCCCTTTATGGAGGGTATTCAGCACATCCAAGAGGCTGTTGTTGAGGAAGATACGGAGCTGTTTTTTGAGCGCAGCCTGGAGTGGTTGAAATCGGCTTCTGTATTTGCAGCTAACCCCTATTTGGATCAGCAGCTCAAGGATATGCAGCCATCCGTTCGCCGTGCCTATTACTTGGCGTTGCAGATGAATAAGCGTGAGCTCGAGGAGTCCTTTAGCTTTTTACGAGGGCTTCTCGATGCGGTCTTGCTCAGGCAGTCTGAGCGCGCCGCGGAATACCTAGAAGAATTTGTGATGCATCAACGAAATTTAGTGCTGGAGTCGCTCTTTCGCGTTAAGCAAATTGAGATGGCTTGGGCTCGTCGGCACCGCCGTTAAGGAAACAGTATGCGTTTAAAATCCATCAAGCTGGCGGGCTTCAAATCCTTTGTGGACCCTACCACGGCGAGCTTTCCCACCAATTTGTCTGCGGTGGTTGGCCCCAATGGTTGCGGCAAGTCCAATATTATTGATGCCGTGCGCTGGGTCATGGGTGAGAGCTCGGCTAAAAACTTGCGCGGCGAGAGCATGACCGACGTCATTTTCAATGGCGCGGTGGGTCGTAAGCCCGTGGGCCAGGCGTCCATTGAGTTGATTTTCGATAATGCCGATGGCTCGTTGGGCGGCGAGTGGGCGCAGTACGCTGAGATTTCCATTAAGCGTGTGGTGACGCGTGATGCCCGTTCCGACTACTTCCTCAATAGCACGCGCTGCCGTCGTAAAGACATTACTGACATTTTCTTAGGCACCGGTCTCGGGCCGCGCTCCTACGCCATCATTGAGCAGGGCATGATTTCGCGACTCATTGAATCTAAGCCCGAAGAGCTGCGTGTATATATTGAAGAAGCGGCGGGCATTTCCAAGTACAAAGAGCGGCGTCGCGAAACCGAGAATCGTATGCGTCATACGCGAGAGAATTTGGCTCGCCTCAATGACATTCGTGAGGAACTGGGTAAGCAACTACAGCATCTTGAAAAGCAGGCTCGAGACGCGGAAAAGTACAAAGAGTGCAAACTCGAAGAACGAACGCTGAGGGCGCAATTACATGCTCTGCGGTGGCGAGGCCTGGACCAGCAAGTCCAGCAATATGAAGCCAGCATTCGTGAGCTGGCAGTCAAACTCGAGGCAGCCATGGCCTCGCAGCGTGAATACGAAGCGGCCTTGGTGCGTGACCGTGAAATTCAATTCAGCCTGAGTGATGAGTTCAATCAAGTCCAAAGTCGCTACTACGCGTTGGGCAGTGATATTGCTCGCGTGCAACAAGCGCAGCGTTATCGTCACGAGCGCATTGCAGAAATTCAAACGGCACAAGCGGCCATTGAACGTCAGGCTGAACAAGCGAGACAGCTCCTGGATCATGACCGTTTTGAGTTGGAGCAGGCCGAGGCAGAATGTTTAACCCTAGAGCCTCAGCACGAATTATTGAGCGCTGAAGCGGAGGCCATGACTGAGCAATTACTTTCAGCAGAGCAACAGTTGGCTGACTGGCAGCAGGATTGGGATCAGTTTAATAGCCGCTCGCAAGCGCCTCGCCAGCGTGCGGAAGTTGAGCAGTCGCGTATTCAGCACATGGAGCAAGCCCTACGTCGTCACCAAGAGCGTTTGGCTCGACTTGAGCAAGAGCAATCGGCCTTAAATGCTGGTCCGCTAGAGCAGGAGCTTGCCGACTTGCAGGAGCAATCCGCTGAGCAAGCCATGGCAGTGGAGGCGAGCGAAGGACAACTGCTTCAAGCCAGCGAGGCCATGCAGGGTAATCGTCAGCGGTTGTCGGAATTGGGTGTTGAGATTGATCAGCAACGCCAACAGTTACAGGCTATGCGGGGCCGTGAGGCTTCACTCCGGGCATTACAGGAGGCGGCTGAGAAGAGTCAGTCTGCGGTTAACTCTTGGTTGCAAGCACGTGGCATTCAAGGTCAGGCCTTGGCGAAGACGCTGCGGGTGAAAGCCGGGTGGGAAGCCGCCGTAGAAACGGTGCTGGGCCCGCAATTGCAAAGTTTAGAGGTCACCTCACTGGCGCAGGTCGCCGAACAACTAGACACCTTAACGGTCGGTGAGGTGGCTTTTTCTGAGTCGGGTAAGTCACCTATTGCGCTGCAGTCGACGCGAGATTGGCCAACGCTAGCGACTACTCTCGAGTCGGCGCCGGAATGGCTGAAGTCCCGTTTTGCGTCAGTTTATTTAGCCGATGATCTGGCTCATGCCTTAAATCTAAAGCCGCAGCTGCAGGCTCATGAGTCGGTCATTACCACCGAAGGCTATTGGTTAGGCGATACGTGGCTGCGCTATCGCGCCGGTAAAGCCGATCCTGCTCAGGGGCAGCTGGCGCGTCAACGTGAATTGTTGAAGTTGGACGCAGACATTGAGCAATTAACGACTACCTTGCAGCAGCTACAAGAGCAACAGCTGGAAGTGCGTGAGGCGTTGCGTGATGGCGAGTTAGCGCGTGAGCAATGCCAGCGTGAACTCACGCTGCGCAACCGTTCACTGGGCGATATCCAAGCCCAAATAGGCGCACGCCAAGTTCGCCTCGAACAGTTTCTGGCGCGCCGCGAGCGCATCGGTCAAGACATGCAAGAGGTCGCTCGCCAGGCTCAGCTCGATCAAGAGTCACTGGCTGAATCGCGCATGAATTTGCAGGAAGCCATTGAGCTGATGTCGCAAGATTCGCGTGAGCGTGAGGCAAAACTGGCGGATCGTGAGCGTTGGCGTGAGGCCGTAGATCAAGCGCGTGCGAATCAACGCGAACGCCGTGAGTTGCTGCATCAGTGCGCCTTGCGTCGGCAGACCTTAAACGCTCGCTTGCAGGGTTTGCGTGCGGGCTTGCAGCGTTTGGATGAGCAGGGTGAAAGCTTACGAGAGCGTCGCGAGCAGTTGGCGATGCAATTGATGGAGTTATCGGCACCCGCCGGTGAAGATGGCGACGAGCTGGAACAACTGTTAGAGCAACATTTGCAAGCCGAGCAAGCGTTGTCGCAAGTCCGTAACCAAGTGGATGTCATTCAGCAACAACTTCGGGAAGCTGAGAGCGGCCGTACACGCGCAGATCAGCAAGTTCAAATTACCCGTGACAGTCTACAAAGCATGCGTTTGGAGTGGCAAAACGCCGTGGCAAAGCGTGAGGCGCAGGTTGAGCAGTTACAAGAAAGTGATGCTGTTTTGGAGCAAGTACTGACGGACTTGCCTGACGATGCCAGCGATACGGCTTGGCAGCTGTCGTTGGAGCGTGTGGCGATTCGCATTGCGCGTTTAGGGGCTATTAACTTAGCGGCCATTGAAGAGTACCAAGCGCAGGCTGAGCGCAAGAACTACCTCGACTTGCAAGACGCAGACCTCAACGAGGCGCTTGAGACGCTGGAAAATGCGATCCGTAAAATTGATCGTGAAACACGCGCCTTGTTTAAAGAGACTTTCGAAAAAGTAAATGCGGGTTTGCAGGCGCTGTTCCCGAAAGTATTTGGTGGCGGTACGGCGTATCTGGAATTGACCGACGAAGACTTGTTGGAAGCTGGCGTGACGATCATGGCCAGGCCGCCAGGTAAACGTAACTCAACGATTCATCTGCTCTCGGGCGGTGAAAAGGCGCTGACGGCTTTGTCTTTGGTATTCTCGATTTTCCAGCTCAATCCAGCGCCGTTCTGTATGCTTGATGAGGTCGATGCGCCATTAGATGATGCCAACGTAGGACGCTTCGCCAGACTAGTCGAAGAGATGTCCGCTCAGGTACAGTTCATCTACATTACGCACAATAAAATCGCCATGGAGATGGCTCAACAATTGATGGGCGTTACGATGCAAGAACCTGGGGTGTCCCGATTGGTTTCGGTCAATGTTGACGAAGCGGCCGCTTTGGCCGGCCAATGACCTCAGTGCATGGTAATCAGCTCACACAACAAGAGAGAAGGTCCGGCTCATGATGCATGAACCGATGCTTTTAATAGCACTGGCAGTTTTAGTGGGTCTTGCGGCAATGCTCTTGATGAACGGCGCCCGTAAGCGCCGTTTGAAAGTGAAGATCGAACCGGTGCCCACAGAGCGCCTCGATAACACGCCGGTGCGCTCTGAAATTTTGAGTGAAGTTCGCATTCGCGAGCGCGCTGATGCCCTGCGTCTAGAGAATGAGAAAATCGACGCTCCCCTGGCGGCTACGGAATCTGTGCCTGTGGCGGCTCAGGTTCATGAAGCTGTTCACGAGGCTGCTCAAGAGGCTGCTCAGGAGCCTGCAGCGGCAGAGCAAATGGTCGAACAAGTTATTGAGGTATCAGCCCCGCCGGTTGTAAAGCTCAGTCAGGCCGATTTGTTCCCTGAGGAAATTCTGGCACCTAAAGTCCCTGCAGCGGAGTCCTTAGAAACCTCTGCCCAAGACTTAGCCATAGATCGCGTGTTCTCAATTCACGTCATGGCAACCACCCAACTCTTTGAAGGCCGCCAATTACTGGAGCTGTTGCTTCAATATGGGCTTCGTTTTGGCGATATGGATATTTTCCACCGTCACGAACATCCCACGGGCCAAGGCGACATTTTGTTCAGCATGGCTCAGGCCGTGGAGCCAGGCACATTCAACATTGATAGTCTGTCCCGCGACTTAGTACCCGGCGTTAGTTTCTTCATGAGTCTGCCGGGCAAAAAAAGCACCTTGGCGTTTGACTTAATGATTGATACCGCTCGCCGTCTGGCCTATGAGCTGCAAGCCGATTTATTAGATGCCAACTCCCACGTATTGACTCAGGCAGAGCTCGATCAGTGGCGTGAAGCCGTGGTGTCCTACGAACGCCAACAATATCAGTCGCTATGAGTGGCTTGTCCTTGGACGACGCGGTGCAGCGTCTGATGCAGCTGCGTAAACAACTGCATGCACATGCCAAAGCGTATTATGTCGATGACGCACCGACCCTGCCGGATGCCGACTATGACGCACTTTACCGAGAGCTTTTAACGCTCGAGGCCACTTTTCCCAGCCTGGTGACCGCTGACTCCCCCAGTCAGCGCGTGGGCGCAGCAGCGGATACGGCATTTTCGTCGGTCAAGCACGATGTACCCATGTTGTCTTTAGACAATGTCTTTTCCGAGACCGAGTTTCAGGATTTTGATCGTCGTCTACGCGAGCGCCTGAATTGGGAAGTCGCTGTTGGGCTGCCCTACATCTGTGAGCCTAAGTTCGATGGCCTAGCCGTAACGCTGCATTACCGTCACGGTCAATTAGTGAAAGCAGCGACGCGTGGCGATGGCAGCAGTGGTGAAGACATTACCGCTAATGTCCTGACGATCGCGACGGTGCCTAAGCGGCTGGCCGGTGAAAATCTGCCTGAGCATCTAGAGATTCGGGGTGAGGTACTCATGCCCCGCGCCGGTTTCTTAGCATTAAATGAGCGGCAGATAGCGGCCGGGGAAAAGGTGTTCGCTAATCCACGTAACGCTGCTGCCGGTGCATTGCGTCAGCTCGATGCACGCATCACCGCGCAGCGACCCTTGGCCTTTTATGCCTATGCGCTGGCGGCCATTTCAGGGGCTGCTTGGCCTAGCACTCACAGCCAAACCCTGCGCTGGTTCAAGTCCTTGGGTTTTGTGATAGCCGATGAAGTGTGTTTAGGCCATGGCCCCATGTTTGTGCAGCAGGCGTGGCAAACGCTCCTAGACTCTCGCGACAGCCTGCCGTTTGATATTGATGGCATGGTCGTAAAAGTGGATGACCGTCGCTTACAACAAGATTTGGGCTTTGTTGCGCGCGCGCCGCGCTGGGCCGTGGCCTATAAGTTCCCCGCGCAAGAAGTCAGTACCACGCTAGAGGCCATCGATTTTCAAGTCGGTCGTACAGGCGCGCTCACACCTGTCGCTCGTTTACGTCCCGTGAATGTGGCGGGTGTGGTGGTCAGTAATGCCACCCTGCATAACATGGATGAAGTTCAGCGTTTGGATTTACGTCCGGGCGACACGGTGGTGATTTACCGCGCAGGCGATGTCATTCCGAAAGTGATGCGGCGTTTGGATGATGAAGCGCATGCCCATCGGCTCATCGTGAGTCTGCCATCGGCGTGTCCGGTGTGCGGTTCTGCCGTCATGCGCCCTGAGGGTGAGGTGATTGCGCGCTGCAGTGCAGGTCAGTTTTGTCCCGCACAACGTAAAGAAGCGATCCGTCATTTTGCCAGTCGACGCGCTATGGATATCGACGGCTTAGGCGAAAAATGGATCGATCTGATGGTCGATGCTGGCTTGGTCAACTCCACTGCCGATATCTATCGCTTAACGCAAGAGCAACTCTTAAGCCTGCCGCGAATGGCTGAAAAATCGGCCAATAACCTACTGGCAGCTATCGAGACCAGTCGTGAAACCACCTTAGCACGGTTTATTTACGCGCTGGGTATCGCCAATGTGGGCGAGGCCACGGCAGAGGCATTTGCTCGACAGTTTGGACGCTGGCAAGCCTTTCAAGAGGCAGATGAAGTCGCACTGTTGGCAACACCTGATGTGGGGCCTGTGGTGGCGCAGTCCGTCATGAGCTATCTGCGTGAGCCGCATAATGTGTCGGTGATTAATGCCTTAATGGCCGCGGGGGTTCGTTGGCCTGACCAAGCTGCAGCGCAGGACTTGCCGCAGCCTTTACTAGGGCAGACTTGGGTGCTGACGGGCACCTTGTCTACACTGAGTCGGGACGAGGCGGGTGCTCGCCTGAAAGCCCTAGGCGCAAAGGTTAGTGGCAGCGTTTCCGCGAAAACGCATGTGCTGGTGGCGGGAGAGAGTGCTGGCTCAAAGCTCACGAAGGCGCAAGAGCTGGGCGTTACTGTGTGGGATGAAGAACAACTGCTTAGCATGTTGCGAGAGCACGAATGATGCGCCTATCCGGCGGCCTAAAAGGGCTGATGTTGCTGCCGATGCTCACGCTGATGGCCTGCAGCTCAATGCCAACACCGCCTCGCAATGCCTTAAATTTATGTGCGGTTTTCGCAGAGAAGCAAGCCTGGCAAAGCCCGGCCATTCGTACGGAGCGTCGCTGGGGCATCCCTGTCTCGGTGTTGATGGCCACGATGTACCATGAGTCTTCGTATCGCGCCGATGCCAGACCTCCCCGACGATATTTTTTGGGCATTTTTCCTGGATCAAGACCCAGCACGGCCTATGGGTACTCGCAAGCCTTAGATGGTACGTGGGACGAATATGTGTCGAAGAATTCACGCTGGTTTGCTAGTCGTGATGAGTTTGATGACGCCATCGACTTCATTGGCTGGTATCACAACCTGAGTACGCGAGAGATCGGTATTCGAGCCGACGACGCGTATAACTTGTACTTGGCCTACCACGAAGGTCGGGGTGGCTTTTCGCGCAATTCATATTTGGCAAAACCGTGGTTGGTTCGTTATGCCGAGCGTGTTCGTGAAACCGAAGGCAAATACCGTCAACAACTCACTGGCTGCCCCCTCAGTCAATAAGCTTAAGGCGCGGTTGAGCGTAACTGACCACGCTTCCACGCTTTCAAGAGAAAACGATCTGGCCTTAGGCGCTCCTGTAAGTCGCTGTGTTGCGCTTGAGGCTTAGCCAGTAGTGCTTGGCAAAGTAGGTCAGCGGCCAGCCAAGCTTGGCTAAAACCTTTAGACCCGTGCCCTAAGCTAATGCCAATTTTCGGCAGTTCTTGAATTTCCTCCGGCATTGGTCTGCTCGCCACGCGGGTGCTAAGCAGTCGCTCGTAGTCAGCGGGCCAAGGTAGCCATCCCACCATAGGCAAGTAGTCCGGTGTTTGCCAACGCACACTGGCACGAGCAGACCAGCTCATCACGTTCTCGTGTAGTCCAATCTGCGTGGTCAGGCTCGGCACGGCATCCAGTAAGGCTGAGGCATTGGCGAGTTGATCTTGGTGACAAGGCGAGGTGTCTGAGCGACCTGGCTGAAACGTCGCACCTAAGACATGCTGGCCATGAAAGCCTGGGGTAAGGTAGCCGCCGTAGCAGAGCGTTGTTTTTAGCGCTAAGGGACGTTTCAGCGTGGTGATCTGTCCGCGTACAGGTTTTAACGGCAGATGTTGCGTGGCTAATAGTTGCTGTGCACCACCCGCCACGGCAAGCACCAGGTGCTTAGCGTCCAACGTGATGGGTTCACGCTGATGACCCGGCTGCACCTGAATGTGCCAGCCCGAATGATTTGGGCTGATTTCGGTTACTTCGTGATGCGTCAGCAACTCAATATTTTTATGTGCCAGCAGGCTCGCTAACAAACCTTCCGGGTGAATTAATCCGGCATTGGGTAGCCAAAGGGCAGGGTGATGGAGGGCTACGCCCGCCTTTGCGCTGGCCTCTTCTGCGTTAAGCGACCAGACCTGACTCTGCCACCACGGATGATCCGGCCCGATATCCACATGCTGTTTTCGAGTTTGTAGCCAAAGAACGCCACTGGCCTGAAAGTGTGGTGCTAAACGTGGATCCTCTAGCACCTTAAGCGTATGCAAAAAGGCTTGGGACTGAATGTGCTCGGGGGTGAGCTCGGCACTGACTAACTTTGGGTACAAAATCGCTGCTGCGTTACCTGAGCCGCCACTTCCCGGCGTGGCTGCGTCCAGCACTCGTACCTGCCAGCCATGGTCGGCCATCAGCCATGCCAAGCTGGCGCCAGCAATGCCGGCGCCAACGATAGTGAGCTGTTGAGGGCTTTGAGTGTGCAACGTTAGGGCAGGGTCTTGCGGAAAGGTTTGACGCTGACGCGAGCATACACACCGGCTGCAACAAACGGATCGGCATCCGCGAAAGCCTGAGCGTCGCTCAAGGACGCAAATTCGGCGACCACTAAGCTGCCGGTGAAGCCTGAAGGACCCGGATCTTCGGAATCAATGGCGGGGTGCGGACCGGCCAGCAATAAGCGGCCCTGCTGATGCAGTTCCTGAAGGCGCGCGACATGAGCTGGTCGATGTTCCAGTCTTTGCGCGAGGGTATTAGGCGCATCTTCAGAAATAATGGCGTACCACATGTTCAACTCCAGAATTAGTGCGTGGGGGGCGAATCTTTAAGCGCGCCTTGACGCGTCAGCCAAATACCCTGCGCGATGATGAAGGCGAAGGTCATCCCCAAACTCCCAAAGAGCTTGAAGTCCACCCACCACTCGCTGTGGTAAAGCACGACATAGGCATTAGCGGCGGCACACAGTAGAAAAAAGATGACCCATGCGCTGTTGAGTTGCTGCCACTTGCTGCGGCTGAGTTGCAGTGCCTGACCCATGAGGCGCTCAATCAATGGCTTCTCGCCAATAAACGCACTGCCAGCAAAGATAAGGGCGAGCAGCACGTTTACTGCCGGCGCTTTCCATTGCAGAAAAGCCTCGTTATGCATGACGAGCGTTAGGCTGCCGAGCACCACCGTGGCCACTAAGGTAATCCACTGGCTGGTCTGTAAGCGGCGTTCCTGCCACCAAATAAAGGCATACAGAAGCGTCACGCTGACCATCAGAACGGCAGCAGCGGTATAGACTCCGGCCACTTTATACGCCACAAAAAACAGCACCAGCGGCAGGAAATCCAACCACGCTTTCATCCGTGTTACCTCTATCGAATCTGTTAAAGTCAGGCATCTTAATGTACCGCGCGAGCACTATCCATGCCGTTGATTGATTTGCACAGCCACAGCCAATGTTCTGACGGCAGTTTGTCGCCTGCCGACTTGGTGGCCTTGGCGGTGCGCGCAGGGGTAAAGGCTTTGGCGCTAACCGATCATGACAGCGTGGATGGCATTCGTGAGGCCAGACTAGCGGCGAACGGCACTGGGCTGACCTTAATCGCAGGGGTCGAGCTATCTGCAGTTTGGGGTGTGCACAATATCCATGTCGTGGGCTTGCAGGTGGATATTGAGCATCCTGTACTCAAAGCAGGTCTTGCCCAGCAAGCAGGTGCGCGGGCTGAGCGCGGCAAGCTCATGGCAGCCAAACTGGAGGCCTTAGGCATGAAGGGGGCGTATGAAGGTGCCTTAGCGCTGGCCAGCAGTCCTGATGCCTTGAGTCGTACGCACATGGCGCAATGGCTGTTTGATGCTGGCCATGTCAGCACGATCCAACAGGCTTTTGATAAATACCTAGGTCCTCGCAAGCCTGCTGCCGTGCCCATGCCCTGGGCGAGCTTGGCCGATGTGGTGTCTTGGATTAAGGCCGCTGGCGGCGTGTCGGTGGTGGCGCATCCAGGTCGCTATGACATGAGCCGAACCAAGATGCGGCAGCTCCTACAAGACTTTAAGGCGCTCGGTGGCGATGGCATGGAAGTGGCAACGGCTACCGAAAAGCCAGACATGGTGGCTTATTTAGGTAAGCTATCTCAGCAGTTTGAGCTGCTGGCTTCGCAGGGCAGTGACTATCACGGCAAGCCTGCGCCATGGATTGCCTTGGGCCGGTTCCCTTCGCTGCCTGCAGGTTGTATACCGATTTGGACGGCCTGGGGCTGGCCGGCCACGGATGCCGAATCCGTTTTAAGCAGGGAGTTAACGGCGTGACACAACATTGGCATTTACACCCAGAGAATCCGCAACCACGCCTACTCAAGCAAGCCGTGGAGCGGCTCAAAGCCGGTGAGTTGTTGGTCATGGCCACGGACGCTAGTTATGTCTTGGTCTGCCATATTGGTGATAAAGCGGCTTTAGATCGGTTACGCCGCGTGCGAGATTTGGATGATCATCATCACCTGACTTTACTGTGTCGCGACCTGTCAGAGATTGGCACCTATGCCAAGGTCGACAACAGCGTATTTCGTTTACTGAAAGCGCATACCCCCGGCGCCTATACGTTCATTTTGCCTGGGACCAAAGAAGTGCCTAAGCGCTTACTGCACCCTAAGAAACAGACCATTGGTATTCGCATTCCGGATCACCCGGTGGCTCAAGGCTTGCTGGAGTTGATGGGCGAGCCTTTACTATCCACCACACTGCAAATGCCCGGGGAAACTGAGCCGCTGAATGATCCTGAAGAGATTGTGAGCCAGCTGCAAAAGCGGGTCGATGTCATTCTTGACTCGGGCTACGGCGGTCTGCTCTCCACCACGGTTGTCGATTTTAGTGAGGGTAACCCCTTGGTACTGCGCGAAGGCCTAGGTGATCCGGCACCATTTCAGTAAAGTATTCCCCTGGCTTCGTGGCTATAATTCTTTTTTGCGGTTCAGTCTAATTGTGGAGCGTCGTCCTTGAGTTCAGTGGCATCCCCCCAGCGCGTTTTGTCTGGTATGCGTCCCACCGGCCGTCTTCATCTCGGTCATTATCACGGCGTGTTGAAAAATTGGGTCACCCTGCAGCATGAGTACGATTGCTACTTTTTCGTTGCGGATTGGCACGCGCTGACAACGCATTATGATGATCCAAGCCAGCTTGAAGCCAGCACCATGGATATGGTGGTGGATTGGCTGGCGGCGGGCGTGAACCCAAAGGCGGCGACGCTATTCGTGCAGTCCGCTATGCCAGAGCATGCCGAGCTGCATCTGCTGTTGTCGATGATGACGCCCTTGGGATGGTTGGAGCGTGTGCCGACCTACAAAGATCAACAAGAAAAACTCAAAGAAAAAGACTTGGCCACCTACGGCTTCCTGGGCTACCCCTTGCTGCAAGCAGCAGACATTCTGTTGTATCGCGCGGGTTTAGTGCCGGTTGGTGCCGATCAGGTCTCCCACGTTGAGCTTACCCGCGAAGTGGCGCGTCGCTTTAACCACCTCTTTGGTCGTGAGCCTGGCTTTGAGCAGGCGGTAGAAGCGGCGGTGGTGAAGATGGGCAAGAAGGCTTCCAAGGTCTACATCGACCTGCGTAAGCGCTATCAAGAAACTGGTGATGCGGCAGCCTTAGAAACCGCGCAAGCCTTAGTTCGAGATCAACAGAACATCACCCTGGGCGATAAAGAGCGTCTGCTGGGCTCTATCGAGGGATCGGGCAAAATCATCCTTCCTGAACCTCAAGCTTTGCTGACGCCAGCCGCGAAAATGCCGGGCTTGGATGGTCAGAAGATGTCCAAGTCTTATGGCAACACCATCGCCTTACGTGAAGCGCCGGATGATGTGGATGCCAAGATCCGCAAGATGCCGACCGATCCGGCGCGTATCCGACGCACCGATGCTGGCAACCCCGATGTCTGCCCTGTTTGGCAGTTGCACGAAGTGTATTCGGATGAGCAGCGTAAGCAGTGGGTGCAGGAAGGTTGCCGCAGTGCTGGCATTGGCTGCCTTGAGTGCAAGAAGCCAGTGATTGACGCCATCAATGCCGAGCTGGTGCCTATGCGTCAGCGCGGTCGTGAATTTGAGCAAGCGCCAGACATGCTACGTAGCGTTTTAGCGGAAGGTGCGGAGCGAGCGCGTGAAACAGCCGCTAACACATTAGCCGATGTACGACAGGCATTGGGGCTTGCTTACAGACGCTAAGCCGGTTGTAATGCCTTTTACCGCTGCGAAGCGGCAAGCAGAGAGCGCACATGAGCGAAAATAGTGCAGCCGAACCAGTCATGGATTCGGCTTCTATAACATCCGAGACGACATCTGAAGTCTCCGCAACGCCCGAGCCGCAGGTGACCGCACCTGCTGAATTGCTCACGATCGCGCGCGTAAAAGGCGAATTAATTACCTCGTTACCCGACGATTTATATATCCCGCCTGATGCCTTGCAGGTCTTTCTCGAAACCTTCGAAGGCCCGCTGGATCTGTTGCTCTACCTGATCCGTGCTCAGAACCTCGACATTCTTGATATTCCCGTTGCTCGAATCACGCATCAGTACCTCGACTATGTGGAGCTGATGAAGCAGCTCAATTTCGACCTTGCGGCCGAATACCTTCTGATGGCGGCTTGGCTGGGCGAGATCAAGTCACGACTATTGCTGCCCAGACTGAAAACGCCTGACGGTGAAGAAGAAATTGATCCGCGTGCCGAGCTGATTCGCCGCCTGCAGGAATACGAGCGTTTTAAACAGGCGGCTGCGCACATCGACAGCTTGCCTTGCGAGGGCCGCGACTTTTTTGTTGCTGTTGCCCAGCAGCCGGACTTCAGCCGCCAAAAGACACCACCGACCGTGGAGTTGCGTGAGTTACTGCTGGCGTTGCAGGACGTGTTGCGCCGTGCCGACCTTTATGAGTCGCACCAGATATCCAAGGAGGGTCTGTCCATGCGTGAGCGCATGAGCCAGATGCTCGACAAACTGCGGGGTGAGGGCTTTCTGCCCTTTGTTTCTCTGTTTACGGTCGAAGAGGGACGCCTCGGTGTAGTGGTGTCGTTCATGGCCATTCTGGAGTTGGTCAAGGAAGGCCTGATTGATCTGGTGCAGACCGAAGCGTTTGCCGATATTCATGTTCGCGCTCGCGTTGGCGATGCCCGGGGCCATGCGCTAGACCTCGGCGAAGACGTCGAGATCGAACCCACTGAACTCGATGAGGAGGCTGCGTTCGATGACGCCTGATGAACTAAAAGCCATTGTGGAAGGCGCATTATTTGCGGCCGGTCGAGCGCTAAGCATAGAGCAGCTGCAAGCGTTGTTTGAGGAGGGCGCACGCCCCGATGCTGGCAGTTTGCGCGCCATTTTAAATGCGCTGCAGTCCGACTACAGCGAACGCGGCGTGCTGTTGCAGCAAGTCGCTTCCGGCTGGCGCTTCCAGGTACGTACCGATGTTGGCCCTTGGGTCAGCCGGTTATGGGAAGAACGCCCACAGCGCTATTCGCGAGCCCTACTAGAGACCTTGGCGCTGATTGCCTATCGCCAGCCCATCACGCGCTCTGAGATTGAAGACATTCGTGGCGTGACGGTGAGCACAGCCATTGTGAAAACCTTGCTAGAGCGAGAATGGATTCGGGTGGCGGGCCATAAGGAAGTGCCGGGAAGACCAGCGCTGTTTGCCACCACGAAAACCTTCCTCGACGATTTTAATTTACAGGGCCTGGCTGATCTGCCGGCCTTGGCCAACCTTCGCGATCTCTCCGAGATTGCTGCTGAACTGGAACAAGCAAACCATGAGTGAAAAACTGCAGAAAGTCCTCGCCCGTACCGGCCTCGGTTCGCGTCGTCACATGGAGCAGGCCATTGTTGATGGCCGCGTCAGTGTGAATGGCGCTATTGCCAAACTCGGCGACCGCATTGAGGAAAAAGATGAGCTGCGTCTGGATGGCCGTCTCGTGCATTTCTCCGTGGTGAATGAATTGCGTCGTCGTGTCATTGCCTACTACAAGCCGGAAGGTGAGATTTGCTCGCGTCATGACCCGGAAGGTCGCCCGACCGTGTTCGACAACCTGCCGCGCATCAAGGACGAGCGCTGGGTCATGGTCGGCCGTCTCGACATCAACAGTACCGGCTTGCTGCTGTTCACCAATGATGGTGAGTTTGCCAACCGCCTGATGCACCCCTCCAGCGGCATCGAGCGTGAGTACGCTGTGCGCGTGATGGGCACACTGACCCCCGACATGCAGCGCACGCTCTGTGAGGGCGTTGAGCTCGATGATGGCCCCGCAAAGTTCGAGAGCGTCTCGGAGCTGGGCGGCGAGGGCTTCAACCGTTGGTGGCAAGTCGTGGTGAAGGAAGGTCGCAACCGCGAAGTGCGCCGTCTGTTTGAGTCGCAGGAACTGAAGGTCAGCCGTTTGCTGCGTACCCGCTATGGCACGCAGAAGCTGCCGCGCGAGCTGCGTACCGGTCGTTGGATCGAGCTCGACAAGCCCGACATCGACAACCTGCTGGGCGCGGTTGAGCTGCGTCCGCGTCGTGGCGGTACCGGCCTGTTCGGCATCACCAAGCGTCGTGTCGAGAAGCAGAAAGAGAATCCGTTGCCGGCGCGTCCGGTATCGCAGCAGCGCCAGCGTCGCACGCCGGAAGAAGCAGCGAAGAGTGGCGAGCGCAGCAAGCCGTCGCGTATTTCGCGTCCGCAAAGCAACACACAAATGACGACTGATGCCCCCCGCAAAGGCGGCTATTTACGTCAACAAAAGCGTGATGGTCGCAAGCCGGATGATTCGTCCGACAACAACCGTTGAGCTGAATCATGGATATTGAAGTCAGCACTCCTTCAATCCTGTTCCCGGCAATTTCCTTGCTGTTGCTGGCGTTCACCAATCGCTTCCTGGGGCTCGCCAGCCTGATCCGCAATTTGCATGATCAGTACAAGCGCCAACCCGATCCGCAAATCCTGGCGCAGCTGGGCAATTTGCGTAATCGCCTGCTGTTGATTCGTGACATGCAAGCCTGTGGCGTGCTCAGTTTGGCCATTTGCATTCTCTGCATTGGCTTACTGTTGTTGGGCTTTAAAGGGGCAGGCGTGGTGGCCTTTGTGGTGAGTCTGCTGCTGATGTTTTTGGCGCTGGCACTGTCGTTGCGCGAAGTACTGATCTCTTGCCGTGCACTGGAAGTGCATTTGGCAGATATCGAAGAGCTTAAGCCACGGGATGAACCGTGGCATAAGCACCTCTAAATCATCCTGTTGTGCTGGCGCGTACCGGCTGTGCGTCGAAAGACTGACCGCTAATGCCGGCGCTGTCTGGGCCAAGCAAATACAGGTACAGCGGCATCAACTCTTCTGGCGCTTTTACCGACTGAGGATTTTCGCCTGGATAGGCACTGGCCCGCATATTGGTGCGCGTGCCGCCAGGATTAATGGCGTTCACGCGTATGGCTGAAATTGCTGCCAACTCATCCGAGAGCATCTGCACCAAGCCTTCAACGCCACACTTAGAGATGGCATATGCGCCCCAGAAGGCGCGAGCACGGCGACCCACGCTGCTGCTGGTCATGACCACACTGGCATCTGGCGATTGCTTGAGCAGGGGCAGTAGTGCCTGCGTCAGCACAAATGGTGCGCGCAAGTTCACATTCATCACGAAATCCCAGGTATCGGGGTCATACATTTCCAGCGGTGTGATTTCGCCCAGTACCGCTGCGTTATGCAGGATGCCATCTAAACGACCAAAGGTGGTCTCAATCACGTCTGCAACTTCGCGGCAGCTAGCAGCACTGGCCTGGCTCAGATCCAGGGTAAGAATGGCCGGTGTTGGATGACCCGCAGAGACGATCTCGTCGTAGACGGCATTGAGCTTGTCATTGTCCCGGCCGAGTAAAATCACGGTGGCGCCATGCGCGGCACAGGTGAGGGCGGCCACGCGGCCAATGCCGGCACTGGCGCCGGTAATGAGCAGAACCCGATTTTTCAGCAGGTCAGCAGCAGCAACATAATTTTGCATCAAAGCACTCTCATCGTTAAAACAGGTGATGGGTTAATCAGGCAAGACGTGCTTGCAGCCAGCGCAGAAAGTCGTCTGGCGTATCGCAAACGACGTCGGCATTCCACGTGGTGTGACTGTGGGCTTCGGGCAAGTAACCCCAGCCAACGGCAACAGTCTGCATGCCGGCACGGCGGCCGGCCTCAATATCACGGGCATGATCGCCCACATAAATACAGGCGCTTGCATCCACACCCGCCATGGTAGCGGCCTTAAACAGGGGCTCCGGATGCGGCTTGCTATGCACGACCTCATCGGCAGACACCGTGGCGGCACTGCGAACAGACAGCCCCAAAGCCTGCATGAGAGGGCGCGTGTAGGTGCTGGACTTATTAGTGACCACACCCCACGCAATGTGCGAGCGCTCCAGCAACTGCAGTGACTCTTCTAAGCCCGCAAAGACCACCGAGGTGTCAGCCAAATGCTCAATGTAGTCGGCGAGAAACGCGAGTCTTAGCTGCTCAGATTGCTCGCTGTCGGGGGCGACGTGTGGAAAGCCTGTGCGAACGACCGCTTTTGCGCCCTCTGATACCACCGCACGGATCGGCTCATAGGGCATAGCGGGCAGCCCATGCGTCGACCGGAGGCGGTTGATGCCGGCATGGAAATCCGGTGCGGTATCCACCAGAGTGCCATCTAAATCAAAAAATACCCCTGCAATACGACTCATGCTCAAGACTGCTCCGCAGCAGGTTTGGTGCAGGCGACCATGTAGTTGACGTCGACATTGGGTGCAAGCCAGTAGCGGCCGTTTAGTGGGTTGAAGTGAAGGCCCGTCATCTCATCAAGTTGCAGGCCAGCTGCACGAATCCACTGACCGAGCTCGGAAGGTCGAATGAATTTCTGATAATCATGCGTGCCGCGGGGCAGCATGCGCAGCACATATTCGGCGCCAACAATGGCAAACAGCCAGGATTTCGGATTACGGTTTAGGGTGGAGAAAAAGACGCGGCCACCGGGCTTAACCAGACGCATGCAGGCAGCAACAATCGCTGAGGGGTCTGGCACGTGCTCAAGCATTTCTAAGCAGGTTACGGTGTCGAAACTTTCTGGCTGTTCAGCCGCAAGCGCTTCCACGGTCACTTGGCGATAGGCCACCGATTTCACGCCCATTTGTTCGGCATGCAAAGTGCCCACGGCGAGTGGCGCAGCGCCCATATCAATGCCCAACACTTCAGCGCCACGACGCGCCATGCTTTCCGACAAAATTCCGCCGCCACAACCCACGTCCAGGACGCGTTTGCCAGCCAAACCCACGCGCTCGTCTATCCAGTTCAGGCGTAAAGGATTGATGTCGTGCAGTGGCTTAAATTCGGAGGTGTTATCCCACCAGCGCGCAGCCAGCGCCTCGAATTTGGCAATTTCGGCGGGATCTACATTGTTTGTCGGCAAGTCAGCTGGAAGAGACATAAGTGCAGTCTGTCAGATAAGAAATTGGATGAGCAGTATAGCGGCATTCGTTGTTGCTCGTGACTACGGCAAAGCCATCACATGTGATAGACTCCAGCGCTTTGCAACGCTTAAAAATAAGAGAAAACTGCATGTCCGACGTTGCCATGGAAATCCTCCCGGTCAATATCGAAGACGAACTTCGTCAGTCCTACCTCGACTACGCCATGAGCGTGATTGTCGGGCGTGCGCTGCCGGATGTTCGCGATGGTTTGAAGCCCGTCCACCGCCGTGTGCTGTTCGCTATGCACGAGCTCGGCAACGACTGGAATAAAGCCTATAAGAAGTCGGCGCGTGTCGTCGGCGACGTCATCGGTAAATACCACCCGCACGGCGATACCGCCGTTTACGACACCATCGTGCGTATGGCGCAGCCCTTCTCGCTGCGCTATTTGCTGGTCGATGGTCAGGGCAACTTCGGTTCGGTAGACGGCGACAACGCCGCTGCTATGCGTTACACCGAAGTGCGCATGACGCGTCTCGCGCATGACCTGCTCGCCGATCTCGATAAAGAAACCACGGATTGGGTGCCGAACTACGACGGCACCGAGATGATTCCGGCGGTCATGCCAACGCGTGTGCCAAATTTGCTGGTCAATGGCTCTAGCGGTATTGCCGTGGGCATGGCGACCAACATTCCGCCGCACAACATGACCGAAGTCATTAATGCCGTGCTGGCCTTGATCGACAATCCGGATCTCGATGTTGACGGCCTGATGCAGCACATCACCGGCCCAGACTTCCCGACCGCAGGCATCATCAATGGTCGCGCTGGTATTGTTGAGGCTTACCGCACCGGTCGTGGCCGCATCTATATGCGCGCTCGTCACCATGTCGAGACCGATGCCAAGACCAATCGCCAAACCATTGTTTTCACGGAAATTCCGTATCAGCTCAACAAGGCTCGCGTGATCGAGAAAATTGCTGAGCTGGTGAAAGAGAAGAAACTCGAGGGCATCTCCGAGCTGCGTGATGAGTCCGATAAAGACGGTATGCGCATTGTCATCGAGCTGAAGCGCGGTGAAATGGCGGAAGTGGTGGTGAATAACCTGTTTGCGCAAACGCAGCTGCAAAGCGTGTTTGGCATTAACATGGTGGCCATTGAAGATGGTCAGCCTAAGATCATGAATCTCAAGCAGATTCTTGAAGCCTTTGTGCGCCATCGCCGCGAAGTCGTGACCCGCCGTACCGTCTTTGAGCTACGCAAAGCCCGTGAGCGCGGCCATATTCTTGAAGGCTTGGCGGTAGCACTGGCCAATATCGATCCGGTTATTGAGCTGATTAAGCAGTCTCCTAGCCCGAGCGAGGCAAAAGAGCGCTTGATGGCCGAAAGCTGGTTGCCAGGTGCGGTTGAAGGCATGCTTGAGCGTGCCGGCGATGTGCATGCCTGCCGACCAGAAGGGTTGTCGCTGGCCTATGGTTTCAATAATGGCCGCTATACCTTGTCGGCCGATCAAGCGCAGGCCATTCTGGATCTTCGCCTCAACCGATTAACCGGTCTTGAGCAAGATAAGCTGGTGGCGGAATATGCTGAAATTCTGACTAAAATCAGTGCTTTAGCATTGATTCTTGCGGAGCCTGAGCGCCTCTTAAACGTGATTCGTGATGAGCTGCGCGACACCCTGGCACTCTACGGTGACAAGCGTCGTACCGAGATTATCGCCACGCGCCTCGATTTAACGCTGGAAGATTTGATCACCGAAGAAGACGTGGTGTTGACCATTTCGCATACCGGTTACGCCAAGATTCAGCCGATTACCGATTATCGCGCCCAGCGTCGTGGCGGCCGCGGCAAGTCCGCTACCAGCATGAAAGATGAGGACTATATCGAGCACCTGTTGGTCGCCAGCACGCACGATACCGTGCTCTGCTTCACCAGTGCGGGTAAGGTCTATTGGTTGAAGGTTTATGAGCTGCCGCAAGCCAGCCGTGGCTCCAAGGGCCGACCGCTGGTGAACGTTCTGCCCTTGGCTCCCAATGAGCGCGTTACAGCACTGCTCCCCATTGATCTGGCGGCCTATGCCGATCAAGAGCTGGCAGATGATGAAGAGCTAGACGAAACCGTCATTGATGCGTTGCCAGAAGGTGATGACGAAGAGGGCGACGACGCGGCCGATTTGGGCGTAACGGGCACAGATGAACCCACTGGTGACTACATTTTCATGGCGACCGCGTCGGGCACCGTGAAAAAGACCTTGCTGTCACAGTTTAGCCGTCCCCGTAGCAGTGGCCTCATCGCTTTGAAGCTCGATGAAGGCGATACCTTAATTGCTGTTGCAGTTACCAACGGTGCATCCGAAGTCATGTTGTTCTCGGATGGCGGCAAAGTGATTCGCTTTAAAGAAAAGCATGTGCGTACCATGGGTCGTACCGCGCGTGGTGTTCGTGGCATGCGATTACCAGAAAGTCAGCGTTTGATCTCCATGATCATTCCGCAAACGGGTGCCAAAATCCTCACAGCGTCCGAGAACGGCTTTGGTAAGCGTTCGGAGTTGGCCGAATACCCGCGTCGCGGTCGTGGCGGTCAAGGCGTTATCGCCATGCAAACCAGTGATCGTAATGGCGCGCTGATTGGTGCTGTCCAAGTCATTGATTCAGATGAGCTTATGCTGATTTCTGATCAAGGTACTTTGGTGCGTACCCGCGTCAGTGAAGTCTCTGTACTGTCTCGTAATACCCAAGGTGTCACGCTGATTAAGCTGGGTAAAAACGAGAAGCTTGTTGGTTTGGTGCGCTTAGATGAAGTGGAAGAAGACGACTTCATTGAAGGCGAAGCCGAGGCAGTAACAGCGCTGGCCTCACCAACAGACGAGGCGGCAGACCCGACTGAGAATTTGTCCACAGACCCATCGGTGCAAGATGACGAGAGCGTATAACTTTTGCGCGGGCCCGGCTGCATTGCCGGAAGCCGTGTTGCAACAAGCCCAGATTGATTTGGTCGATTGGCAGGGGCGTGGCTGCTCCATCATGGAAATGAGCCATCGCGGTGCCGATTTTGTGGGTATTGCGGAGCAAGCAGAGCAGGATCTGCGCGACCTGCTCAATATTCCAGCGAATTACAAGGTGCTGTTCCTTCAGGGCGGCGCCACACTGCAATTTGCCCAAGTGCCGCTGAACTTGTTGCGTGGCCACGCATCGGCAGACTATGTCTGCACCGGTGTTTGGTCAGAAAAAGCCATTGAAGAAGCGCGTAAGTACGCGGGCGTTAACGTGGTGGCCACTGATGTGGCCAACAATTTCCGTAGCGTACCGGCCTTCAACACCTGGCAGCTCGACCCTAAAGCGGCCTATCTGCACTACACCCCGAATGAGACCATCCACGGCGTTGAGTTCGATTTCATCCCACAGGTGGATGTGCCCTTAGTGGCGGATTATTCGTCAAGCATTCTTTCCGAACCCTTAGATGTGTCTAAGTTCGGTTTGATCTACGCAGGCGCTCAGAAAAACATCGGTCCGGCAGGCATTGTCGTGGTCATTGTGCGTGAAGACCTGCTGGGTCACGTCAAGGCCGGTACGCCTACTTTGCTGGATTATGCTGTGTCCGCTAAAAACGGCTCGATGTACAACACGCCGCCGACTTACGCGTGGTACTTAGCGGGCTTGGTCTTTCAGTGGCTGAAGCAGCAAGGCGGCCTGACGGCGATGGCAGAGCTCAATGCCCGCAAAGCCCGCAAGCTGTATGCCGCGATTGATGGCTCCGATTTCTATGCCAATCCAGTTGCGCTAGCGAATCGCTCGCGCATGAATGTGCCGTTCACCTTGGCGGATGCCAAGCTAGATAAAACATTCTTGGCCGAAGCCGAGCAGCTGCGCCTGCTGAATTTGGCCGGCCACCGTTCGGTGGGCGGTATGCGTGCCAGCTTGTACAACGCGGTGCCCGAAGCGGCAGTAGATGCCCTGATCGATTTCATGGGCGATTTTGCCCGTCGTCATGGCTAATCTGAGTTCAGGAAGGCGGCTAGCATGAGCGAAAAATTGCCCAGCTTGGAATTAATCCGTAGCGAAATTGACGGGATAGATGCTGAGATTCAGCGTTTAATCAGTGCCCGTGCGCGTTGCGCTCAGCAAGTAGCCGAAGTGAAAAAGGCCACGGAGCCTGACGCCACGGTGTTTTACCGCCCTGAGCGCGAAGCGCAGGTGCTGAACAAGGTCATGGCGCGTAATGAAGGTCCGTTACACCCCGAAGAGATGGCACGCCTGTTCCGTGAAATCATGTCGGCCTGTTTGGCGTTGGAACATCCGCTGCGCATTGCTTTCCTGGGGCCTCACGGCACTTTTACGCAAACGGCGGCGCTGAAGCATTTCGGCCACTCGGTGCAAACAGTACCGCTGGCCAATATTGACGATGTTTTCCGCGAAGTGGCGGCTGGCAGCGTCAATTATGGCGTGGTGCCTGTAGAAAACTCGTCTGAAGGGATGGTCAGCCATACGCTAGACTCTTTCTTGGACTCGAACCTGCAGATTATTGGCGAGGTAGAGCTGCGTATTCATCACCATTTATTGGTGTCTGAAGGCACGCAGTTAGCGTCAATTTCACGCATTTACTCGCATCAGCAGTCTTTAGCGCAGTGCCGTAAATGGCTGGATGCGAATTTTCCAAAAGCAGAGCGCGTGGCGGTGTCGAGCAATGCCGAGGCTGCGCGCCGGATTAAAGGCGAATGGCATTCGGCTGCGATTGCGGGTGAAACCGCTGCCGAGCTCTACGGTCTAACGAAGTTGCACGAGCGCATTGAGGATAATCCGAACAATACGACCCGATTCTTAATTATTGGTCGTGAGTCGGTAGCGCGCTCTGGAGATGACAAGAGCTCCATCATCGTCTCCGTACGCAATAACGAAGCCGGTGCGCTCTATAGCTTGTTGGAGCCTTTCTACCGTCGCGGTATTAACTTAACGCGTATTGAAAGCCGTCCGAGCAAGCATGATGTGTGGACTTATGTGTTCTTCATTGATTTCGAAGGGCATCAAGACGATCCGCTGGTGAAAGAGGTCATGGCTGAGCTTGAGCCGCGTATGCGCCAAGTGAAATGGCTGGGTTCCTACCCGCGTGCTGTGCTCTGAGAACGCTGCCATGACGCCATTTCTTCAGCAAGCACGACCCTGTGTCCAACACCTCGCGCCTTATCAGCCGGGCAAGCCTATTAATGAATTGCAGCGCGAGTTGGGGCTGACCCGTGTGGTGAAGTTAGCCAGCAATGAAAACCCACTCGGACCCTCGCCAAAAGCACTCGCTGCTTTGCAGCAAGCAGTGCAGGGTGATCCTGTGGAGCTGGGCCGTTACCCCGATGGCAATGGTTTTATCCTGAAGCAGGCGTTAAGCCAGCGTTTCGGCTTAAGTTTGGATGGCATCACGCTGGGCAATGGCTCTAATGATGTGCTGGAGCTGGTTGCTCGCGCGTTTCTAGGCGAGGGTGATGACGCTATTTTTGCTGAACATGCGTTTGCGGTTTATCCCTTGGCAGTGCAAGCGGTAGGTGCGCGCGGAATCGCTGTGCCGGCACGTCATTATGGTCATGATTTACCGGCCATGGCTGCTGCGATCACGCCGGCCACGAAAGTCATCTTTCTGGCAAACCCCAATAACCCCACGGGCACTTGGTTCGAAGCGGCTGACTTCACGGCATTCATGGCGCAAGTGCCAGCGCACATCGTGGTTGTGTTGGATGAAGCATACGGTGAGTTTGTGACTGCACCCGATGCTTTAGATGGCCTGAAAGAGCTGCCTAAGCACCCCAACTTGATCGTGTCCCGCACCTTGGCGAAAGCTTATGGCTTGGCCTCTTTGCGCGTTGGCTATGCTGTTTCTTCGGCAGAAATAACAAACATTATCAATCGAGTACGCCAGCCATTTAATGTTAATAGCTTGGCGCTAATTGCGGCTGCGGCAGCCATTAATGATGATGAGTTCGTGGCTAAAACCCGCGACTTGAATCAGGCGGGAATGCAGCAATGGTTAACGGGATTGGCGGCCCTTGGGCTCAGCGCCATTCCCTCGCGCGGAAATTTTCTATGCGTCGACATGCAGCAAGACGCCGCCCCCCTGTTTCAAGCCCTGCTGCGAGAAGGCGTGATTGTTCGACCCGTGGCCAACTACGGTTTACCAAGGCATTTACGTATTTCCATCGGCCTGGCTGAAGAAAATGAGTTTGGCTTAGAGGCCTTGGCGCGTGTACTTGCTGCCAGCCGGAGCCCGGCATGACACGCTGGCCACTGCGCCAAGTCGCTTTTGTCGGCTTTGGTCTCATCGGCTCCAGCTTGGCGCGCGTTATGCGCGAGCAGCAGCTGGTGGAGCGCATCACCGCCGCTAGCCGTAGCAGCCAGACCTTGGCTCTGGCACGTCAGCTAGGGCTGATTGATATCGGTTATGCGGACCCGGCAGATGCCGTGCGCGGCGCTGACTTGGTCATTTTGGCCATGCCTGTTAATGCCACAGAAAGCATTTTGCGCGCTATTAAGCCAGCACTGTCGGCGCAGGCAGTGATAACTGATGTCGGCAGCACAAAAGGTAATGTCGTGGCTGCCGCCGAGGCCGTCTGGGGCGAAGTACCTCCCACGTTTGTTCCGGGCCATCCCATTGCAGGCTCTGAGCAAAGCGGTGTGCTTGCGGGTCGTGCCAATCTCTTTGCGGGCCACAAGGTCATTCTCACGCCGTTGCCGACTACGCAGGCCGAGGCCCTCGCTTTGGTGACCTCGCTGTGGCAAAGGGCGCAGGCAGATGTGCTAACCATGAGCGTTGAGCGTCATGACTCTGTACTAGCCCGGACCAGTCATTTGCCGCACTTACTGGCGTTTTCACTGGTCGATACCTTGGCGCGTGAATCCAATAACCTGGATATTTTCCGCTATGCCGCCGGCGGTTTCCGTGACTTCACCCGCATTGCCGGCAGCGATCCGACCATGTGGCATGACATCTTCTTAGCGAATCGCGATGCCGTTCTGGAGGCCTTGGATGGCTTTGAGTCGGGCACGCGTCTACTGCGCCAAGCCATTACCACGGGTGACAGCGAAGCTTTACTCGGAATTTTCACGCGTGCCCGTGTGGCACGAGAACACTTCACCCACATGTTGGCCGGAACGGCCTATGCGAAACCCATGACTGCCGAAAAAGATCTGACCTATACCGTCCAGCCCGGAGGCCGTATGAATGGCCGCATTCGTGTACCGGGCGACAAATCCATCTCGCATCGCTCCATCATGCTCGGCTCGATTGCAGAGGGCATTACGGAAGTAACCGGCTTCCTCGAAGGCGAAGACGCGCTAGCAACCCTGCAGGCATTCCGTGACATGGGCGTGGTCATCGAGGGCCCGGAGCGCGGTCGCGTGCGTGTGCATGGCGTTGGTCTGCACGGCCTAAAGCCTGCGCCTGGCCCACTCTATGTTGGTAATTCCGGTACCTCCATGCGTCTGTTGTCCGGTATTTTGTCGGCACAACCCTTCGATACTGTGATGACTGGCGACGCGTCGTTGACCAAACGCCCGATGGAGCGCATTGCCAAGCCTCTGCGTTTAATGGGAGCGGATATCCAGACCACGGGTGAGCGCGGCACGCCTCCGGTCAGCGTTCACGGTGCTAGCACGGCGGCTAAGGGCGGCCTCAAGGGCATCCATTACGATATGCCTGTGGCCAGTGCCCAAGTGAAGTCCGGTGTATTGCTTGCTGGCCTCTGGGCTGACGGTGAAACCAGTGTCACCGAACCTGCACCGACCCGTGACCATACCGAGCGCATGCTGAAAGGCTTCGGTTATGAAGTGAAGGTGCAGGGCGCTACAGCCTCGTTGCGCGGTGGCGGCAAGCTCACCGCAACGAAGATTGATGTGCCCTCAGATATTTCCTCGGCGGCGTTTTTCCTAGTTGCAGCTTCCATTGCCCCGAACTCTGATTTAACCCTGGAACATGTGGGCATTAACCCCACGCGTGTGGGTGTCATCAATATTCTGAAAGCCATGGGCGGCAATCTGGAAGTCTTCAACGAGCGCGAAATTGGCGGCGAACCGGTAGCGGATATCCGCGTGCGCTCAGCACAACTGAAGGGCATTAACATTCCGGAAGATCAAGTGCCATTGGCAATTGATGAGTTTCCAGCGCTGTTTATTGCCGCTGCCTGTGCAGAAGGCACAACGGTACTTACCGGTGCTGAAGAGCTGCGCGTAAAAGAGTCGGACCGTATTCAAGTGATGGCCGATGGCCTGGCTATTTTGGGCATCAGCGCAGAGCCCACACCCGATGGCATCGTCATTCAAGGCGGGCAGCTCGGCAGTGGTGAAGTGGTCAGCCACGGTGACCACCGAATTGCCATGTCCTTTGCCATGGCGGGTTTGCGCGCAAACGGCCCCATTGTGATTCGTGACTGCGCTAACGTGGCGACCAGTTTTCCAGATTTCCTCGGCCTAGCAAAACGCTGTGGCTTGGCCATTTCGGCCAGCGAGTAAGTCTTTTTTAATGTTTTGTTGAGCGTATTCATGAGTGCTGAAATCGAAAAGTCCCCACGCGTCCTGCTAGCGCCGGTCATCACCATTGATGGCCCCAGTGGATCGGGTAAGGGCACTATCGCTCATCGTGTGGCCACCCGTTTGGGTTTTCATGTGCTCGATTCAGGCGCGCTGTATCGCTTATTGGGTGCAGCGGCAGAGCGTCATGCCGTAGCCGTGACGAATGAGGCCGCCTTAGAAGTATTAGCGGCTCATCTTGATGTGCAATTTTTATTCGATGCGTCTGGAGAGGCTCAAATCTTGCTGGAAGGCGAGGATGTGACTCACAGTATCCGCACAGAGGAGGCCGGACGTGCGGCTTCCCAGGTCGCTGCATTGCCTCGTGTACGCGATGCGCTCATGGCGCGTCAGCAAGCGTTTCGTGAAACGCCGGGCCTGGTCGCCGATGGGCGCGATATGGGCACGGTGGTTTTCCCAGACGCCGAGCTCAAGATTTTCCTCACCGCGTCGGCCGAGGCCAGAGCCGAGCGTCGCTACAAACAATTGCTGGAAAGAGGCTTTAGTGCTAGTCTCGCCGCCCTAATCGATGACATCCAAGCCCGTGACGCACGCGACACGCAGCGTACGGTTGCGCCGCTGAAGCCAGCGGATGATGCCATTGTGTTGGACAGTACCGATCTGGGCATTGATGCCGTGGTAGCTCATGTGTTTGAAGCGGCCCAAAAGATACCGAGTATTGCCAAATATATGTAATTTAATCCATGGCTTAGCGTCATGAATTAAATAAAGGCTAACGAGCATGTGCCTTGCCCTAAGGCCCATGTTGTTGGGGGTTTCTCTTCTCGCGTCCACCAGCTTGGCGAGTCGAGAGACTAAAAAACCACAACGCCTCCTGAGCTGGTCAGGTGGATTTACACACAAGTGCCATCCCGGCACTGGAAGGATTACATGACTGATTCATTTGCCGCCCTATTTGAAGAAAGCTTAATTTCCCTGGACGTGGAGCGCGGTGCGCTGATCCGCGGTACCGTCGTTGCAATCGATAACGACTGGATCACCGTAGACACTGGCCTCAAGTCCGAGGGTGTTATTGCCCGTGAAGAGTTCCTGAACGATCGCCGCGAGCTGGAAGTTGCCGTGGGTGACGAGGTTGACGTTGTTGTTGACGCCCTCGACAACGGCATGGGTTACACCGTGCTGTCCCGCGAAAAAGCCAAGCGTGCCGAAACCTGGATCCGTTTGGAGAAGGTTTTCGAAGCCGGCGAAATCATTCGTGGCATTATCTCTGGCAAGGTCAAGGGCGGCTTCACCGTCGACGTCGGTTCCATCCGCGCGTTCCTGCCAGGTTCGCTGGTCGACATCCGTCCAATTCGCGACACTGCGCATTTGGAAGGCCGTGAGCTGGAATTCAAGCTCATCAAGCTCGATGCCAAGCGTAACAACGTGGTTGTTTCGCGCCGCGCCGTGATGGAAGCCGAGTCGTCCGCAGAACGCGAACAGCTGCTCGCCAACCTGCAAGAAGGCCAAGTCGTTAAGGGTATCGTTAAGAACCTCACCGACTACGGTGCATTCGTTGATCTGGGCGGTATTGATGGTCTGTTGCACATCACTGACATGGCTTGGAAGCGCATCAAGCACCCATCGGAAATCGTTGAAGTGGGCACTGAGCTGACCGTTAAGGTTCTCAAGTTCGACCGCGAGCGCAACCGTGTTTCCTTAGGTCTGAAGCAACTTGGCGAAGATCCATGGCTGGCGCTGATGGGCCGTTACCCAGAAGGTACACGTGTCAACGCTAAGATCACCAACCTGACCGATTACGGCTGCTTTGCCGAAATCGAAGAAGGCGTGGAAGGTCTGGTTCACGTGTCCGAAATGGATTGGACCAACAAGAACATTCACCCGTCCAAGGTCGTTCAGATCGGCGACGCCGTGGAAGTTATGGTTCTCGACATCGACGAAGAGCGTCGTCGTATCTCCCTCGGCATCAAGCAGTGCCGTGAAAATCCGTGGGATGCCTTTGCGCGTCAACACGAGAAGGGCGAGAAGGTTTCCGGCAACATCAAGTCGATCACCGATTTCGGTATCTTCATTGGTCTCGACGGCGGCATCGACGGCCTGGTTCACCTGTCCGACATTTCTTGGAACGAAGCGGGCGAAGAAGCCGTGCGTCGCTTCAAGAAGGGCGATCCGATCGAAGCCACCATTCTCTCGGTTGATCCAGAGCGTGAGCGCATCTCGTTGGGCATCAAGCAACTCGAGCGCGATCCGTTCGGTGACTTCGTCGGCAGCTTCGACAAGGGCTCCATGGTTAAGGGCACGGTTAAGTCGGTTGACGCTAAGGGCGCTACCATCGACATCGACGGTGTTGAAGCCACGCTGCGTGCTTCTGAGCTGAGCCGTGACCGTGTTGAAGACGCGACCAAGTTCCTGGCTGTCGGCGATGCCGTTGAAGCCAAGATCATCGGTATCGATCGCAAGACCCGCGTCATTTCCCTGTCCGTGAAGGCCAAGGATGAAGCTGAAGACCGTGAAGCAATTGCTTCGCTGAAGGATCAGGGTGCTGATGCAGCCGGTCCTAAGACCATTGGTGACCTGATTAAGGCGCAAATGGGCAGCTAAGTGCTAACTTTGCTGTAAAAAAAACGGGGATAGTTGTCTATCCCCGTTTTTTTATGTTTAAAATCAGGCTCTTGTTTCTTGCCCCGTTTGTTTGAAACGGTTGAGGCTTTGCCATGTCACTGACCCGCTCCGAACTGATTGACCGCCTCGCTGCGCGTCAGACCATGCTAACGCTGAAAGATGTTGAGCTTTCAGTGAAAACCATGGTTGAGCACTTGTCTGAAACGCTATCAGCCAGTGAGCGTATTGAGATTCGTGGCTTTGGCAGTTTCTCGCTGCATTATCGTGCGCCGCGCGTTGGCCGTAACCCCAAAACAGGGGAGTCGGTGCAGCTTGAAGGTAAGCGATCACCGCACTTTAAACCCGGCAAAGAACTGCGAGATCGGGTCAACGAAAGTGCGAGCCATACACCTATCCAGGAAGGAGAGGGTTAATGCCCATCGTTAAGCGCTTCGCATTCTATTCGCTAGCAACGCTTACAGCGTTTGTGGTGTTGTGGATGGTGATCGTGAACGATCAGGCCATTGCACTAAACCTAATTTTTATTCAAACGCCTTCCATTAATGCGGGCTTTGTCATTTTGTTGACCTTATTGCTGGGGCTGATGCTGGGCTTTTTCTTGGGTACGTTGCGTGCCCGATTAGTCAAACCTAAAGCCTAAGCATCGTCGTAGAGTATTGTTCATGTTGGTTACCCCTCAGCCTATTAAGGCTAAATCGCCCGTTATTGTTGCCCTAGACTTCACCTCCGCGCATCAAGCTGAGGATTTTGCTGATCGACTGCCCGCAGGCTCTTGTCGCCTGAAGGTTGGCAAGGAGCTTTTTACGCACGCGGGACCTACTTTAGTGCGTTCGCTACAAAGTCGCGGTTTTGAGGTGTTTTTAGATCTGAAGTTCCATGACATTCCCAATACGGTGGCTGGCGCTGTTGCAGCAGCTGCTGACCTTGGCGTTTGGATGGTGAATGTCCATGCTCAAGGCGGGCGTCGGATGATGACAGCGGCCCAAGAACGCCTGGGGCAGGGTGGATATCAAACGCTACTAACGGCCGTGACCGTATTGACCAGCATGGAAGCTGACGATCTCAAAGAGATTGGCATTCATCGAACACCCTTAGAGCATGTTCAAGCACTCGCCTTACTTGCAGCAGATTGCGGATTGCATGGCGTGGTTTGCTCGGCACAGGAAGCTCAGCCCTTGCGTGCGATTCTGCCCAAAGGTTTTGCCTTAGTGACTCCAGGTATTCGCCCTGCTGACGCGACGGCCGATGATCAACGCCGAATCATGACACCTGAACAGGCGATGCAAGCTGGGGTGAACTATCTCGTGATTGGCAGGCCCATCACCCAGGCTGCAGATCCAGTATCCGCCTTGCGGAAAATTAACGAATCACTAGGTTTTTCCTAGTCAATCACTTATCTGACCGATTATCTTGTTTATTGAGCCACTCATCTGGTTTGTAGAGTTGTTAGAATGTGACCAATAAGTCCTCACATTGAGGCGTCACCCTGACACACTGCAACAGATGGAGTCTTCATGTTTTATCGTTCAGCACTTTTAACCTCTCTGCTTTTAGTACCGTCGGCTGTTTTTGCAGCCGGGTTAGAGTTCCCCTGGCAATCAACAAGCGCCATGGGATCTGCAAATGCTAATGCGGCTGAGGCAGCTGACGCATCCACGATCTATTTTAATCCGGCAGGCATGTCGCGCTTGAAAGGGACGCAAGTTAGCCAAGGTCTGCAATTGCTGTCCGTCCGGGGACAATTCCAAGACCAAGGTTCTAGTCTGGTCGATGGCACACCTACAGGCGGTGGCAACGGTGGCACATATCATCCTAAGTTTATTGGGGGCGGTGAGTTTTATGCTGTAACGCCATTAGATGATCAAATCACCGTCGGCTTAGGCGTGTTTGTGCCCTATGGCGCGAACGTGAACTATAAATCTGATTGGGCGGGTCGTTTCTCAATTGATCGCGGCGCCATTGAATCGCTCAATATTAACCCGTCACTTTCCATTCGTTTTGATGACCAGCACTCCCTTGGCTTCGGCTTATCGACTCAGATCATGCATGTTCGCTTGCGTTCTGCTGCGGATGTCAAAAATGCGGTCGCCGGTGTGGCGCAAAATACGGCGTTCGAATTTGCAGGCGGGGTACCTAATGCGGTTTGTACCGGCCTAAATATTGGTTTGATTAATGGCCTATGTAATCTCACCACGAGCACCATTGGTGGCTTGCTCACCAGTAATAACCCCTTGCTGGGAACTCAAGCCGTGCAAGGCGAGGGTGTCTTAAATATTGAAGGCTATGGTTATGGCTTTGGCTGGAATGCAGGCTATCTCTTCGCTTTTAATGACGATAAGAGCCGCGTTAGCTTGTCCTATCGCTCTAAAATCACGCAAACCATCAAAGGGGAGTTTGATTGGGACTTTAGTGATGTCACTGGCCGCATTCCTAACCCAAAAGACCCCTTGTCGGTGTTATCAACGGGCGCCGTTGATGCTCGTAGCTACATTGAGCAATATGTTCGCCCTGATACAGATTCCAGCTTACGTATTACAACGCCAGAAGTAGCTATCGGTGGCATCTTTCATCAGTTAACCCCCCAACTAGCTTTAATGACGAGTGTTAATTGGACTCGCGCTAGTCGCATCAATGAATTACGTATTGAGGCTGAAGATAGAACAGATCCCGATGGGAATACTGTTCGGCAAGGGGATGTGGTTGTTAAGACAAAATTCCGAGATGTATTCAAACTAGGGGTAGGCGCGAATTATCGTTTTAATGAACGCTGGTTAGGTCGTGCGGGAGTAGGTTATGAGCAAACCCCCATTCCTAATGCAGAAGCTCGTCACGGCTCTTTGCCGGATGCTAACCGTCGTGTCTACTCCTTAGGTTTGAATTACCTCAAAGATAAGAAAACTAGCATCGATCTCGCTTATTCCTTTATCACGCTTGAAGATGCTAACGCGAACTACCAAGATGACTGTCACCCAACGGGTTATGTCATGCCGGGCAATGCGGTGGGCGTACAACCCACCGATGAATGTACAGGTAATGCAGATCGTTTTAAGGGCAGATTCAGCAACACCTATGTGAACTCCGTTGGCCTGCAGTTAAATCAGCGCTTCTGACGCGCTGGTTTACAGCGAGCGCCAGTTTTAGGACAATTCGCGCCTCTCTTTGAGGCGCTTTTTTATGGTTACTTCCGTGCAATTTATTGATCCCGCAGACCTGGTCGCAGCTGATTCAGCAGCTCCATACAATGCGCCCACTAAAGAGGACGCTAAACGTCAGCGTTTGAATAAATTGCAGAAACGACTTCGTCGCTTAACAGGTCAAGCGATTGAAGATTTCAACATGATTCAGGAAGGCGACAAGATCATGGTTTGCCTGTCGGGTGGTAAAGACAGTTACACCATGTTGGAAATTCTGCTTAGCTTACAAATAAGCTCACCCATTAAGTTCGACATTGTGGCCGTTAATCTAGATCAAAAACAGCCAGACTTTCCAGAACATGTGTTACCCACGTATTTAACTGCTCGCGGCGTGCCTTTCTATATTCTTGAGAAAGACACCTACAGCATTGTTAAAGAGCTCACGCCAGAAGGTCAAACTTACTGTGCCGTTTGTAGCCGACTCCGCCGTGGCAATTTATATGCATTTGCCCAAGAAATTGGTGCCACCAAAGTTGCGCTAGGTCATCATCGCGATGACATTATGGCGACGCTAATGTTGAATCTTTTTCATAATGGCCGATTAAAAGCCATGCCACCCAAATTATTATCGGATGATGGCAAAAATATTCTGATTCGCCCTTTAGCCTACTGCAAAGAGAAAGATATTGCTGAATATGCTGCTCTGAAGGAGTTTCCGATAATCCCCTGTAATTTGTGCGGCTCCCAGGCCAATCTACAGCGTGCCCAGGTAAATCAAATGCTCAGGGATTGGGATAAGCAATTCCCGCAACGGTTAGATAGTATGTTTACGGCGATTCAAAATGTGGCGCCTTCGCAGCTGGCAGATACGAAATTTTTTGATTTCGAAGGTCTGGAGTTGAACAGGGTGCCCATGGCTCAAAAACCGTTAGAGGAAAATCGTTTAGAGGTAGTTAATCTGAGTATTTAAACCCATAAAAAAGCCGGCTTTCTAAGCCGGCTTTTTAACTTAGACAGATTAGAACTTTTGGTTCATCTGAAGGCTAAGCGTTTGAATCGAAGTATCGTAGAAGCGGCCGGTAAATTTACCGCCGTTACCGGTACAGGTCTCACCCGCTGGATCATAGTTACCGTCTTCATCATCACGCGTCAGCGTTCTGCAGCGGTCGGTGTAGTTTGATTCGGAGTCAGCGAGGAAGGTCACGCTATAGGCTGCATCAACGGTTAAATTCTTTTTAAGCTTATAGTTGGCACCCACCGAGAACATGTAGCGGTCGCTGTCTGGCGCGCCAGGGTGTCTAAATTCGGCAGAAGGCACGGGTGTCATATCATATTGAAAGCCGGACTTTAGTGTCAGCTTATCGTCGTGGTGGTAGTTGCCGCCGACCGAAACCTTGAATGAGTCTCTCCAGTTCGTGTCAATACCGGCATCACCTTGTTTAATAACAGAGCCATCACTCTTTTTAACATCGAGTAATTGAACACGGATTTTATCGACGGCAGAGGTTTCAATAAACGTAAAGTCAGCCATTAAGTCGATTTTATCATTGAGCTGATGGAAGACGTTCGCGGACGCTCTGGCTGGAATAATTAAATTACCCTTGGTCGTGGTATCTGGTCTTAGGTTTTCACGAAGATAGTCTTCCAAGCTCAGGCCCGGTTGCAAAAGATTATAGACCGCCGAGCCTCTAATATTTTCAATATCCCACTTTAGGTCGCCACGGAACTTAACTTTACTTTCAGAGCGATACGCCAGACCAAATCGAGTTTTCTCGTTTACAGAGAACATATAGCCTAGGTTATATCCTAAGCCATAACCGTACATTTCAACCTGAGCAGAACCAGAGCTGGATGGGTCAGCAAGCTGCCCGCCAAGAGTATCTTGAATGAAAGTGCGACATAACGGATTAGTCAATAAACTCAGTGTGCTGCCCAAGGAGCCAGCGCAGGCCGTATTAAATGCTGTGCCTAATACGCCGCCTGTTGGTAAACCCAGTAAATTTAATGTGCCAGACTCAAGGGCACTCCGGAGTAAGTAGGGCGATACCCCTTCCACGTCAATTTGGGTTTTTTGACGAATATGGCCAGCAATTACACTGACGCCAAAGCCTAGGCTGTGCTTGTCATCAAAGCGGATACCAATTGAGGGATTCACATTGATCAGCTCAATGGCAATGCTGTCAATTTGGTAAGCACCCGTCCAATCAGATTTATAATTCAAGTTGCCGCCACCGGGGGCAAATACACCCAGACCGGCCGTGACCATGTCATCAATTGGCAACGAAATAAAGGCGCCACCTGCCCCCAAGACGCGAGGCCAGAAGGTGCCTGGCTCGCCGCTCGCTTTAGGATCGCCAGCTAGTGAGTTGCCTTCATCCGACTTTTTATCGGTTGCCGCGCCATGACGAGATTCATTTTGATCCGCTTCGACCTTACCGTTAATAAATAAGGCTGAAAATCCTTGGGAGATTTGTAGGCCGCCCTTCATTCGCGCTAGGCCCGCAGGGTTGTAATACAGCACGGAAGGATCGTTAGCTTCTGCACCGTTGGCATTCGAAGTGCCTTGGTGGGACGCTGTAATGGTAGGCAAATCTAAGCCGCCTGCCATGCTCGTGGAAGCAGCTAAGGACAGCATGGAGAAGGTGAGGGCACGGAGAATGAAAAGAGGGCGTTGCGATACCATGGAGTATCCTCGTTATTCTTATTTTTCGATGTGCTGAGTTTCCTACAGACTAGTCATTCACAGCAAGACTGAAATGACGATATTACAAATTTATTCCATAAAAAAACCCACACCGAAGCGTGGGTTTTTTTGAGCCTGTTGGGTGGGATTAGCCGCCGAACTGGTTCATGGTGTTTTTCGATGCATCGCCTGCTTTCAGGGCGTTGTCACCGGCAAACATTTCTTTGTGGTCATCACCGATGTCCGAACCGGCCATGGCTTGGTGCTTAACGCAAGCAATACCTTCACGGATTTCTTTACGTTGTACGCCACCAACATAAGCCAACATGCCTTGGTCGCCGAAGTAGCCCTTGGCCAATTCGTGAGTCGACAGCGCGGCTGTGTGGTAGGTTGGCAGCGTGATCAGGTGATGGAATACGCCGGCTTCACGGGCTGCGTCAGCCTGGAAAGTGCGGATCATTTCATCAGCGATGTTCGACAGTTCAGTGTTGTCGTAGTCAACGCTCATCAGCTTGGCGCGATCGTAAGCCGATACGTCCTTACCTTCAGCCTTCAGACGGTCAAATGCCTGTTGACGGAAGTTCAGCGTCCAGTTGAACGATGGGCTGTTGTTGTAGACCAGCTTGGCGTTCGGGACGATTTCCTTCACACGGTTGACCATGTGAGCGATTTCGGCAACATTTGGCGTTGGCGTTTCGATCCAGAGCATGTCAGCGCCGTTCTGCAGGGAAGTAACGCAGTCGAGCACAACGCGGTCGATTTGCGTGCCTTCGCGGAACTGGTACAAGCCGGAAGCCAGACGAGTTGGGCGGTGCAGTTTACCATCGCGCTTGATCAGAATTTCGTCATCGGCTGCTTCGGAAATGTCGATTTCCTTGGTGTCGAGGTAGCTAATGTACTGTGATGCCAGATCGCCTTTCTGCTTGGATACAGGGATCTTCTGGGTCAGGTCGGCACCTTCGGAGTCGGTACGAGCGACGATGACACCTTCGTCAATGCCGAGTTCCAGGAAGGCCAGACGAACGGCGTTGATCTTGGCCAGGAAGTCTTCGTGCGGAACGGTGACCTTGCCAGCCTGGTGGCCGCACTGCTTGGCATCCGACACCTGGTTTTCGATCTGGATGGCACAGGCGCCAGCTTCGATCATCTTCTTGGTCAGCAGGTAAGTGGCTTCTTCGTTACCGAAACCGGCATCGATGTCGGCAATGATAGGCACAACGTGCGTTTCGAAGCCGTTGATCTTAGCTTCGATTTCAGCGGCCTTAGCGCTGTCACCCGCGTCTTCTGCCTTCTGCAGAGCACGGAACAGGTCGTTCAGTTCGCGGGCATCGGCCTGACGTAAGAAGGTGTAGATTTCTTCGATCAGTGCAGGTACCGACGTCTTTTCGTGCATGGACTGGTCGGGCAGTGGGCCGAAGTCCGAGCGCAGAGCAGCAACCATCCAACCCGACAGGTAGATGTACTTCTTCGAGGTGGTGCCGAAGTACTTCTTGTTGGCAATCATCTTCTGCTGAGCGATGAAACCGTGCCAGCAACCCAGGGACTGAGTGTACTTGCTGGAATCGGCATCGTACTCGGCCATGTCTTTACGCATGATGGAGGCGGTGTATGCGGCGATGTCCAGGCCCGTGCGGAAGCGGTTCTGCACGATCATGCGAGCAGCGTCTTCTGGGTGAATGGCACCCCAGGTGCCACCGAGCTTAGCCTTAACGGCGCGAACGTGTTCCAACGCAGACTTATATGTAGTCATGACGATTTCCTGTTCAGGGTTAAATGGTGCCAGCACACTCGAAAGCAGGTATTGGCAGAAAGCTCGCGCAGTCTACGATCTGTGGCATAATTTTCAAAATATATAACCATGATTGTCGGTATTCATTCTATGAATCTTGAGAGGGTCGATCTCAACTTACTGGTCTACTTAGATGTGCTGCTGCGGGAGCAGAGTGTTACGCGCGCGGCCGCACAGCTGGGTATTACTCAGCCGGCAATGTCTAATGGTCTCAAGCGCTTACGTGAACTCTTCAACGATCCGTTGATGATACGCTCAAGCACGGGCATGGCGCCTACCGAGCGAGCACTGGAGCTGGCGCCATTGGTCAGGCAGGCCTTATCTGCCGTGACTGAAATTATGGAACCGAAACAAGAATTCCGACCACTAACCTCAAAACGCGTGTTTCGCATTATGACCTCGGACTATGCCGAGGCCACGCTCATGCCGGCACTCGTGAAAGCGTTACGCTCCGAAGCGCCGGATGTGGTGCTCGACTTTCTCACACCATCCGATGTGAGCATTCAAGACATTGAGCAAGGGAAGATAGACCTTGCCATTAACCGGTTTAACGAGATTCCACAGTCATTTCATCAGGTTACGCTGTGGTCAGATAGCTTTTCTTGCCTCTTAAACCGAAGTAATCCTGCGGCTGTGCGCTTCAATTTGAAGAGCTATCTTGAGTCTCAGCATATTTGGGTTTCTAAGACCGGCATGGGCATTGGCTTTGGCATGAACCCTGATCGCGGCGGTATGGGGCAAATTGATGCAGCGCTAGAGCGTATCGGTCAGCGTCGACGTATCACTATTTACACGCGGCACTATCAAATGCCGGCCTTGGTGGCTCATAAAGCGGATTTAATTGCCACGTTACCCACGCGTATTGCACGCTTGCAAAGCGATCACCCTCAACTGGTGGTGAAAGAACCGCCATTTTTTATTCCGGAATTCGAATTAAAGATGGCATGGGGCGCGTTGTTGCATCACAGCCCTGCGCATCGCTGGCTACGGCAGTTGATTTTGTATGTGGCACGGCAGATTACGGAGCAGGAAAAGCGTGATGAAGAAAAGGCCAATTGGGTGCCTAGGCGACGTACACGCATTGATCGGGAATGACCGGCGTTAAAGTTTTCGCTAGACTATCGCCACTTTTTGCATCCCCCTACGTCAGCCAATGGTTGACGCAACCCTTTTACGCATCAACGAGGCAAATGCACATGACTGAGCAGCGCATTCAACACGGCGATTTGGCTATCGCTAAATCGCTTTTTGATCTGGTTAACAACGACGTGGCCCCAGGCACAGGTGTAGAGCCTAAGCATTTCTGGGATCAGTTCGAGCAGATCATGGCTGATCTCATGCCGAAGAACCAAGCTCTGTTGGCTAAGCGTGATGCGATTCAGGCCAAAATTGATGCCTGGCATCAAGCTAATCGCAATGCCGATTTTTCAGCCTACAAGACTTTCTTGACGGATATTGGCTACTTAGTTCCGGAAGGGGCTGATTTCGCCGTAAGCCCTGACAATGTGGATGATGAAATTGCCACGATTGCAGGGCCTCAGCTCGTTGTGCCAGTCAAAAACGCTCGCTATGCCCTGAACGCGGCGAATGCACGTTGGGGCTCGTTGTATGACGCCCTTTACGGTACCGATGCTATTTCGGAAGAAGGCGGCGCAGAAAAGGGCAAGGGCTACAACCCGGTGCGCGGAAACAAGGTCATTGCTTTCGCCCGTAATTTCTTGGACCAATCGGCGCCATTGGCGTCTGGATCGCACGTAGACAGCACTGCCTATGCCATCGTAGGCGGCCAGCTTCAGGTCACCTTGAGCTCGGGCGCAACGGTTGCGTTGGCTCAACCAGCAAAGTTCGTGGGTTACACGGGCGACATCGCCAGCCCAACAAGCATTTTGTTAAAAAACAACAATTTGCATGCCGAAATTCAGTTTGATCGTGAGCACCCAATTGGCAAGACGGATGCGGCTGGCATCAAAGATGTGAACTTAGAGTCTGCCATTACCGCCATTCAAGATTGTGAAGACTCGGTCGCGGCCGTAGATGCCGAAGACAAAGTCGAGGTTTACGGCAATTGGCTGGGCCTCATGAAGGGCACGCTGGCTGAGTCCTTTGAAAAGAGCGGCAAGACCTTAACGCGTACGCTCAATGGCGACCGCACGTTCAAGGCGCCTAACGGCGGTGAGTTCACGCTCCACGGCCGTGCGCTGCTGTTGGTGCGGAATGTGGGTCATCTCATGACTAACCCGGCCGTTTTGTACAAGGGCCAGGAAGTACCCGAAGGCATCATGGATTGCCTGGTGACGGTTCTGGCGGCCAAGCACGACCTGCTTAAGGCCAATAAGTTGTCCAACTCGCGTGCGGGATCGGTCTACATTGTTAAACCGAAAATGCACGGTCCAGAAGAAGTGGCTTTTGCTAACGAGATCTTTGGTCGCGTGGAAGATGCACTGGGTCTGGCCCGCAACACGTTGAAAATGGGCATCATGGACGAAGAACGTCGTACCACGGTGAACCTGAAAGAGTGCATCCGTGCGGCTAAAGAGCGTGTGATCTTCATCAATACCGGCTTCCTCGACCGTACCGGCGATGAAATGCACACCTCGATGGAAGCTGGCGCGATGGTTCGCAAGGCCGACATGAAGACATCCAAGTGGATCGCCGCTTACGAGAACTGGAACGTCGATATTGGCCTGGCCTGTGGTCTGCAAGGCAAAGCTCAGATTGGTAAGGGCATGTGGGCAATGCCGGACTTAATGAAGGCTATGTTGGAGCAGAAAATTGCTCATCCCAAGGCTGGTGCTAACACCGCTTGGGTGCCGTCGCCGACAGGCGCAACACTGCACGCCACGCACTACCACCAGGTCTTGGTGCAGGACATTCAGGATCAGCTGAAGTCGCGTCCACGCGCTTCGCTGGACGACATCCTGACCTATCCCGTCGCGGCTAATCCGAGCTGGACAGCGGAAGAGATCAAAAATGAGCTCGATAACAACTGCCAGGGCATCCTCGGTTATGTTGTGCGCTGGATCGACCAAGGCGTGGGCTGCTCTAAGGTGCCAGACATCAACAATATTGGCCTCATGGAAGACCGTGCAACGCTGCGTATCTCCAGCCAGCACGTGGCTAATTGGCTGCGTCACGGCATTTGTACGAAAGCCCAGGTCGTTGAGGCCATGCAGCGCATGGCTGCGGTTGTGGATGCGCAAAATGCCACTGATCCGCTCTACACCCCCATGGCACCTAACTTTGATGACAGCGTGGCCTACCAAGCTGCAGCTGAACTGGTCTTTGAGGGTTGTGCACAGCCTAACGGCTACACAGAGCCTGTGCTGCATCGTCGCCGCCGCGAATTGAAGGCTAAGCTCGCGGGTTAATGCTATTGATGCACTAAAAAAGCCGCCAGCCTAGCCTTAGGTCTGGCGGCTTTTTTATGTTTAAAACCAAGGAGATACTGTGCAATTCATTCAGAAAGGCATACTTCAAGAGGTCCCCAACCACGGTATCTATGTGAGCTACCTGCTGTCGGAGGCAGGGGCCGCTACAGAGGCCTTGCGCGCAATTCAGAACTTCGCAGATGGTGAAAGCTGTGTTGTCGGGCTAGGGGCTTCGCTGGTGGCCGCACTCGGTCATTCGGTGCCGGGCTTACGGGAGGGGTTTTCAATGCCCCATGCGCTGGTTCCGCTCCCTCAACAGCCCATAGCGCTTTGGCTGTGGTTACGCGGTGATGACCGTGGTGCCTTGCTGCTCGCAGAACGAGTCTGGACGCTGCGCCTTAAACCGGCCTTTCAGCGCCATCAGCGCATAGAAGCTTTTCGATTTGATGATGGCCGCGACTTAACCGGCTACAAAGATGGCACAGAGAATCCAGAGGGCGATCTGGCTCTGGCAGCCGCCTGTGTAGATGCTGCAACACCTGATTTAGCGGGTTCCAGTTTTGCCGCTATTCAGCAATGGCAGCATCAGTTCGATAGTTTTGAAGCGATGACCAGTGAAGCCCAAGATCACGCCATGGGTCGCAGGCGCAGCGATAATGAAGAGTTAGAAGAAGCGCCAGAGTCTGCACATGTGAAACGAACTGCGCAGGAGGATTTCGAGCCCGAGGCATTTGTGCTCAGACGTTCCATGCCGTGGTCGGCTGGCAGTCAGGCTGGATTAATGTTTGTCGCCTTCGGCCATTCGTTTGATGCGTTTGAAGCGCAACTGACGCGAATGTCGGGCGCTGAGGACGGCATCATCGATGCCTTGTTTGGCTTTAGTCAGCCGCTTAACACGCACTATGTGTGGTGCCCTGCGATGCTCAATGAGCGTCTGGATCTGCGGATTTTGGGTCTTTAAGCGGGGAGGTCCCGTGCTTGTCAGCCACGGGACTTTATCTCTACTGCGTTACTGATTTAGCGCAACAAAGTCGACTTTTTCTCGAACGGCACAGTCAGGGCAGGGCCAGCTATCGGGAATCTTGCTCCACAAGGTACCCGCAGGGAAGCCTTCCTTAGGGCAGCCCGTGCGTTCATCGTAGATGTAGCCGCAATCGGAACATTGAAAGCGAGCATGGCCATCGGTAGTCATATTGGACGGAGCACCTTCAGGAATTGGTGCCATTTCCGCACGATTCTCCAACTGCGCGCGGTTCAGCGCCGAGTTCAGTATTTGCTCGCGCTTGGCGGGCAAAATATTCGCTTTGCTCAGATCGCCCTTGTAGTGCTTGGCCACCAGCGGGTCCATCTGACGGAACCAGAGTGCCGGAATGTACGCCGGGATTAGCATGGATGCGTAGCCAGACGGCAGCTGCGGGCTTTCTTCAAAGTGGCGCAGTGCTTGGAAGCTACGTGTGGGGTGGGCATGGTGATCGCTATGGCGCTGTAGCTGGTACAGCACGAGATTGGTAATGATGTGGTTGCTGTTCCAAGAATGCTCAGGCATGCAGCGCACAAAGCGGCCATCCGGACCTTTTTGACGCAGCAAACCATAGTGCTCAATGTAATTGATCACTTCCAGCAGGGACGCACCATAGAAAGCTTGTAACAGTAAGAACGGCAGTGCTGCCCATCCCAAGATAGCGGTAAGCAGACCGAAGAAAACCACCGTCATAGCCCAGGCCTGCAGGTTGTCGTTATCTAAAGACCATGTTTTTTTGCCCAAGCGTCCAAGGCGCTCACCTTCAATTTTCCACGCTGAAAGGACGCTGCCAATCATCGTGCGGGGTAGAAATTGCCAGAAAGTTTCGCCCATCTTGGAGCTAGCAGGATCTTCAGGGGTCGCCACATTTTTATGATGGCCGCGAACATGCTCGGCATAAAAATGGCCATACGCCACAGGTGCTAAGGTGACCTTCGCCATCCAGCGACCCATTTCGTCACGCTTATGCGACAACTCATGCGCCGTGTTAATGGCAATGCCGTTGATGGCACCGACAGACAATATGAGGCCGATGTATTCAAACAGGCTCAAATCATGATTTACCGCGATCCATGCCCCCCAAATTGTTAAGATGAATTGAGACGGGATGTAGGCATAGACCACGAATCGGTAGTAGCTATCTGATTCAAGGTGCGCCACGGCTGATTCAGGCGGGTTACTGGCGTCCGAGCCAATGATGCGATCCATCAGGGGAATCAGGCCGTAGACCAAAATTGGGCCGCCCCAGAGCGCTAAACTGATACCGGTAAATTCATAAAGCCCCAAAATTAACAGCCCGAAAACGGGCAGCATGGGGCTTAACAGCCAAAGATAGCGTTTGCTATCCACCCAAGGCGTATTGAGCGTCGTTGTGGTCATGTGGGTCTCTCCTGACATCATGGTTATTTCAACAACGGGCAGAATCCGTTGTTTTTCCAGTGACCGTATCATTGTTCAATGTTAAGGTTGCTGTCTGGCACAAAAAGCCATGATTTTCTATTGAAACGCCGGAATAAGACGAAATGCAGGACTTTCTCAGCATTATTTTTGACGATTTACACCTGACCGATGCGGAGTATTTCTTTGTTTCGGCGTCGGATGCCTGGGCGTTTGGTGTGAATTTACCCAATCGTTCAATTTTCCACGCCGTCTTGCAAGGGGAGGCTATTGTTGCTGTAGGCGATGAACGGTTTCACTTGTGTGCTGGCGACTTGCTTATCGTGCCGACGGGCTCGGCCCATAGCCTTCATGCGTTAGGCGGCATGGAAAACACGCAAGTAGACATTAGTGAGCAATTTGGTCGATCGCGTGAAACGCCCATTTGTTTGGGGCAGGGTGATTTGTCCGCGTTTATTTTGACAGCCGGCTGCCGTTTTGATGCTGAGCTGGGTCAACCACTCATGTCGGCTTTGCCATCAGCAATCCCGATTCTGGGGGTGCAAAAAAGTACGCCGGAGTGGTTACGCATTGGTATTGAGTTTCTCTTGCAAGAAACCCGGGAACGTCGGCCCGGCCATCAAAGCATTCTCAATAGGCTTGGAGATATTTGGTTCGTCGAGGTGCTGCGGACCTATATTGAGAGCTTGCCTGAGGGCAATGACTCTTGGCTGCGTGCGCTTAAAGATCCTGCCTTAGCGTTAGTTCTGAGTGCGATTCACAAATTTCCAGGGCGACCTTGGACGGTGCCTGCCTTAGCTCAGATGGCCTGCTTATCGCGTTCTGCGTTCGCGGATCGTTTTCAAAAAATTATGGGCAAGCCACCACTCACCTATGTTAGTGAGCACCGTATGCGTGTCGCTGCTTGGCAATTGCGACATACGGGGCAGCCGATTTGTCACATTGGAGATGCCGTAGGGTATGCCTCAGAAACGGCTTTTGGGCAGGCATTCAAACGCAGTTATGGCTTGGCCCCCAGTCGATATCGTGAACAAATGCGCCAACTTGCTGCGTGTAATGGTGATTAGCGCTCGCCATACGCACAAGAGTTTTGGTATAAGAAAGCACTGCTTGACGCATCAGTCAGCTTCATAAAACAACGAAAAGGTAGCCCTCTGATGAGCCGATATGCCTCTAGATCCACATTAGTCCATTGCTTCATGTTATGGGCGGAAACCAGTCCTAACACCGTCTATATGACGCAACCCTTGGATGGCGGAAAAACCCTTGAAATTACCTGGGGTGAAGCTGCTAATCAGGTGACTCGCGTTGCCAACTATCTAAAGTCGCTGAACTTACCCGCACACAGCAGCATTGGACTGTTGGGCCGTAACAGTGCCCATTGGATTCTGGCGGACTTGGCTGTTTGGATGGCTGGTCATGTCACCGTCCCCCTGTATCCGACGCTGAATGCTGAATCTGCCGAATATATTTTGGAGCACTCAGAGTGCAAGCTGCTGTTCTTGGGCAAGCTCGATGGCAAGGCGGATGGTTGGAATGAGATCAAAACCATTTTGCCAGAGAACCTACCGCTGATTAGCCTGCCGTTGTCGCCACGCAGTGACGTAACGCAGTGGACAGACTTGGTCGCCCAATATGAGCCGCTGGCAGAAGTGACCCTGCCAGACACCAGCGCCATGGCCACGATTGTGTACACATCGGGCAGTACTGGCCGTCCCAAGGGCGTAATGCACAGCTTCGGCACCATGTGTTCCGTCGCTAATGGTCTGCGCGACACCTATAAAGTGAACCGCGACGACCGTATGCTTTCCTATTTGCCCTTAGCCCATGTGGCCGAGCGTGCGGTAGTTGAAACGGCGTCTTTGTATTTCGGTTTTAAAGTTTACTTTGCCGACAGTCTGGCGACGTTCCAGCAAGATTTGCAACGCGCTCAGCCCACCATTTTCTTCTCGGTACCTCGCTTGTGGACCAAGTTCTATCTCGCGATTAACGAGAAACTGCCGCCGTCCAAGCAGCGTATTCTGTTTAATATCCCCATTCTCTCGGGTGTGATTAAGCGCAAAATTCTGACCCAGCTTGGCTTAGACAAAGTGCGTTTGGCGATTACTGCTTCGGCTCCATTGCCGCCCAATATCCTGCAGTGGTACCGCAATATCGGCCTAGAGCTGCTTGATGTTTACGGCATGACCGAGAACTACGGTTACTCGCACGGCTCACGTCCTGGCGAAGTCCGTGTGGGTTATGTGGGACACACCAATCCTGGCGTTGAGCACCGCATTGCCGATACCGGTGAAGTGCAAGTGAAGAGCCCGGGTCAAATGATGGGCTACTACAAAGCGCCGGATAAAACGGCCGAAGACATGACGGATGATGGCTATCTGAAGACAGGTGATCGTGGCGAGATTGATGAGCAGGGTCGTCTGCGCATTACTGGCCGTGTCAAAGAGTTGTTCAAAACCTCAAAAGGCAAGTACGTCGCTCCGGTGCCGATTGAGCAAAAGCTCAATGTGCATCCGAAGGTAGAAGTTATTTGTGTCACGGGCCCAACTCAGCCGCAACCCTTTGCTCTGTTTATGTTGTCTTTAGATGCCAGTGCCGAATTGGCCGATGGCCGCTTGGATAAAAACACCTTAAGCAGTGAGTTTGAGGCGCTGTTGAAGACCGTGAATGCCACGCTCGAAGACCACGAACAGTTGGATTATGTTGTCGTGGTGAAAGATCAGTGGACCATGGAGAATGGCTTCTTAACGCCGACCATGAAAATCAAACGCAATGTGGTTGAAGAGCGTTACTTGCCGCATGCCGACGAGTGGGTCGCTATGCGTAAGCGGGTTATCTGGGAGTAATCTCGGATAACCCTAACGGGACGCAAATAAAAAGGGCCGATAATTCGGCCCTTTTTATTGGTTGGTTGGTCTCGTTTTTAAATCACGAGAGCAACGACGAAGCTTAGCGCACGCGGTAAGTGATACGACCTTTGCTTAGGTCATACGGCGTCATTTCAACCTTCACCTGGTCACCCGTGAGGATGCGGATGTAATGCTTGCGCATTTTTCCGGAAATGTGAGCGATCACGACATGACCATTTTCCAGCTTCACGCGAAACATGGTGTTCGGCAGGGTGTCAACGACGACACCATCAAACTCAATCTGTTCTTCTTTCGACATGCAGCAAAGGCCTCGGCGGCAAATAATCAGTAGAGCAGGCAGTAAGCCCGCAAAGCCGGCGCATTGTGCCCGAAAAGCATCGCGCTGGCAAAGCCTGCTTTAACGAGCAAGCAACCACTCACCCTCAATTAATAACTCTAATGGCCGAAATTGAGTTTTGTAGCGCATGCGATCCGCTTGTCTGACCCAATAGCCTAAATACAAATAGGGCAGGTTGCGTCGTTGTGCTTCCTTAATCTGCCACAGAATAGCGAAGGTACCTAAGCTGCGGTAAGTCTCTAAGGGGTCATAAAACGTATACACCGCCGATAAGCCGTGACTTAGCTCATCGGTCACCGCTAGCGCGAATAAACGCTCGCCACGGCGAAACTCTACAAAAATCGTATTGGCCCAATCGCAGGTAAGAAACTCTCGATACTGACGCGGCGTGGGAGGGTACATATCCCCATCCCGATGTCGTGCCGCGATATAGCGAGCGTAGAGCGCGTAATGTTCGTCATTCCATTCTGCTGCAACACAATGCACGCTCAAGTCTTGGTTACGCAACCACGCACGCTGTTGATTGCGCTTGGGCTGAAACGTTTGAACCGGAACGCGTACGGAAATACAGGCCTGACAGCCCTGGCATTGGGGCCGGTACACATAGTGACCGCTGCGACGGAAGCCCATGTCAGAGAGCTGACTGTAGGTGAAGGCCGTCATGTCGGCTTCTGGGTCGGCAAATAAGGTGATGGCTTCTCGGCCACTGATATAACTGCACACATGCGGCGAGGTGGTATAGAAGCGCAGTTCACTGGCAGACATGGCGGCTCACGGGAAAGTTTGCGCCAGCAAGTACCTGATTCGCGTCCTGCCAATCAAAGCTCGCTTGGTCGCGTACGCTGGTGAGGTGCTCTAGATAGCTTACGCGGGAAATCAAACGCGCGCCTAAGCTCATGAGGTGAGGATTTTCAAATTGGGCGTCGATGAGTTGCCAGCCCGCATGAACCCCGATTTGGGTGAGTGCCCAGTAAGCAATTTTGGACGCATCGGTTTTAGTGCTGAACATGGACTCACCACAAAATAGCGCACCCACTTCAACGCCATATAAGCCGCCCACTAACTCACCTTCAAACCAAACCTCGATACTGTGTGCATGGCCTTGGCGGTGGAGACTGGTATAGCTGTTGACGATATCGGGGCTAATCCAGGTGTCATCGGCATAGGCTCTTGGGGCCGCACAGGCCGTAATGACGGCCTCAAAGGCTTGATCCACAGTGATCATCCAGCCGGATTTATTCAGTGATTTTTTGAGGCTGCGGCTCGCACTGAATTGAGCGGGGTAAATGACACAGCGCGGATCTGGCGACCACCAGAGTATGGGGTCAGCCTCAGAGAACCAGGGGAAAATTCCCTGTCGGTAGGCGGCCAGCAGTCGCTTCGGTGACAAATCACCGCCTGCGGCTAGCAAGCCGTCTGGGTCATTCAGTGCTTGCAGTGGCGAGGGAAAGCTCAGGCTGGCGTCTAGCCAAGGAAGTTGAATCGCCATACCTGAGTTTCCACACTAGAGGTTAATCATGATCGCTGGCTTAGTGACTCTGAGCATCCAGATACTTCTCCGCATCCAATGCCGCCATACAGCCAGCACCTGCAGAGGTAATGGCTTGACGGTAGATGTGGTCAGCAATATCGCCTGCGGCAAAAACGCCTGGAATACTGGTGGCCGTGGCATTGCCTTCGCTACCGCTCTTAACCTTGAGGTAGCCGTTTTTCATGTCGAGTTGGCCAGCAAAGATGTCGGAGTTGGGCTTGTGGCCAATCGCGATGAAAATACCGGCCACCGGCACGGTCTGATCTGCGCCACCGGTGGTGGATGCCAGCAGTGCACCGGTCACACCGGAGTCATCGCCCAACACTTCTTTTAGGCTGTGATTCCAGATAATCGTGATTTTTCCGGCTTTCTCTTTCTCAAACAAATGATCTTGCAGGATCTTCTCGGACTTCAGTTTGTCGCGGCGATGCACCAGCGTGACGTGCTCAGCAATGTTGGACAGGTACAGCGCTTCTTCAACAGCCGTGTTGCCACCGCCCACGACCATGACGCGTTGGCCACGATAAAAAAAGCCGTCGCAGGTTGCGCAGGCGCTAATGCCGCGGCCCATAAACGCCGTTTCAGACTCGAGGCCCAGATACTGTGCCGAGGCGCCCGTCGCAATGATGAGGGCATCGCAGGTGTATTCCGCGCTGTCACCCGTGAGCACAAAGGGGCGTTGATCAAGTTTCACCGCATTGATGTGATCAAATACCACTTGTGTGCCAAAGCGTTCAGCATGCGCTTGCATACGCTCCATCAGCGCAGGGCCGGTAAGGCCGTGAGCATCGCCGGGCCAGTTGTCGACTTCAGTGGTGGTGGTGAGCTGACCGCCAGACTGCATGCCGGTGATGACCACCGGTTGCAAATTTGCACGCGCTGCGTAAACAGCTGCGGTGTATCCGGCAGGGCCGGAACCCAAAATAATCAGGCGATGATGTACGCTGGCCATGACAACTCCGTTGTTAGGGTTAAAAGACTGGCAGAGAGTGTAGCAGAGGTCCTGTCATCTTCTGGACAGGTCGCTACAATGTCGCATCACATGATCTGGGAAAATTGCAGTGGCCGCGCCTGAACAAACTCGAGATCCTGCAACAACGACCAAACCCGGCCGTCTTGTTTTGCAGCGAATATTTTGGATCGTCTTGGCATGCTTTATTGCCTTAAGCATCTATAGCCATGACGCCAATGACCCCGCGTGGACCCAGTGGGGCACCGGTCCCACGCTCAATGCGGCAGGTCAGTTTGGTGCTTATCTATCCGATATTCTGGGTTTCCTACTAGGCTATGTTGCCTATGCCGTACCGCTGCTGCTTTTCTGGCGGGTGGCCTTGTTTTGGTTTCAACCCCAGATTGAATTGAAGGGTTGGCAACAAGCGGCCGCGTGGACGGTGTCGCTATTTTCATTGGCAGCCTTGTTAGCACTGCATCAATACCAGCCTGGCTATGGCTTAGATAATGGCGTGGGCGGTCTTCTCGGACGCACACTCGGCTTAGCCATGTGGCAGGCCACCGGCATCATTGGTGGCACATTAATTCTTGGCACTTTATTTGTGCTGACATTCACCTTGGCCAGCGGCTTGTCGTGGCCTTGGCTGCTAGAGCGCTTGGGTCGGATGGTTTGGCAGTTAGCCAGCTGGGTGGGTGCCGTCTGCGCCAGCCTTTGGCAGCGTTGGATGGCCGGTCGCACGCCGGCCTCTTCACTGCCCGCTAACTCAGAGCAGGGTCTGCGCCGGCAAGAGCCGGTCATGCGCGACTCTGTGAGTCAGCCAGCACCAAAGCCTGTGTTCACGCCGCGTGTACCAGAGACTCAGGCAACGCCGATGGAAACGCCACGGCCGAAACTGGACATCACGATTCAGCCCATTGCCGAAGTTAAGCCGGCGAAAAAGCCCGACGCTCAGCGTCAACTCTTCGCGCCGCCACCGGGCGAGGGCAGCTTGCCTGCCTTAGACCTACTAGACCCCGCCGAACCTCGGGGCCGTCGGGGCTATACCCCCGAAGCCTTGGAGGCCATGTCGCGCCTATTGGAAATCAAGCTTAAAGAGTTCAATGTCGACGCCGAAGTGGTTGCCGTACAGCCGGGCCCTGTTATTACGCGCTTTGAGATTCAACCCGCTGCAGGGGTCAAGGTAGCGCGCATTACCAACATCGCTAAGGATTTGGCGCGTGCCATGGCCATGGTTTCTGTGCGCGTGGTGGAAGTGATTCCAGGCAAATCGGTGGTGGGTATTGAAGTGCCGAACCAAGATCGCGAAATGGTTCGCCTATCCGAAATTCTGACCTCACAGGCTTTTGAGTCCAAAACCAGCCCGTTGACCTTGGCCCTGGGTAAAGATATTGCGGGCAATCCCATTGTGGCTGACTTGGCGCGCATGCCGCATTTGCTGGTGGCGGGTACGACCGGTTCGGGTAAGTCGGTAGGCGTGAACGCCATGATTTTGTCCATGCTATTCAAGGCGACGCCGGCCGAGCTGCGCCTGATCATGATTGACCCGAAGATGTTGGAGCTGTCGGTCTACGACAAGATTCCGCACCTGCTGACGCCGGTCGTGACCGACATGAAGGATGCCGCCAACGCGCTACGCTGGTGCGTGGCTGAGATGGAGCGTCGCTACAAACTCATGTCCAAGCTCGGTGTGCGTAACCTCGACGGTTACAACAAGAAAGTGGCCGATGCGATTGCTGCCGGTGAACCGATTAAGGACCCGTTGTGGAAGCCGGGCGAGAATGTCTTCGAGGAAGAAGCATCAGAACTGGGCAAGCTGCCGTTTGTGGTGGTTATCATCGACGAATTTGCCGACATGATCATGATTGTGGGCAAGAAGGTTGAAGAGCTGATTGCCCGTATTGCGCAGAAGGCGCGTGCGGCCGGCATCCATTTGATTTTGGCCACGCAGCGGCCCTCGGTGGATGTTATTACCGGCTTGATTAAAGCCAACGTGCCCACGCGTATCGCCTTCCAAGTGTCGTCGCGCATCGACTCGCGCACCATCCTCGATCAGGGCGGGGCAGAAATGCTGCTCGGCCATGGCGATATGCTGTTTTTGCCGCCAGGCACGAGCTTAACGGAGCGTGTTCACGGTGCCTTTGTCAGCGATGATGAGGTCCACCGCGTTTGTGGTGATTGGCGCGCTCGTGGCGAGCCAGACTACATCGACGAAATCCTAGAAGGCAGCCTCGAAGTCACTGATGGTGGCGGCAAGGGCGGTTTTGGCGGATTCGATGATGTTGGCGGCGACCCCGAGCAAGATGCGCTCTACGATGAAGCGGTGGCTTTTGTGCTGGAAACACGGCGTCCGTCGATTTCCTTTGTACAGCGCAAGTTCAAGATCGGTTACAACCGGGCAGCACGCTTGGTAGAAGCGATGGAGAACGCTGGTGTGGTATCTGCGATGCAGACCAACGGCCAACGTGAAGTCGTGGTACCCCGACGCGAATAAGGCGTTAACTAGAGATCACGACATGTTTATGCAACGCAAGATTTTATCGGTACTGACATTGGGCTTGGGATTGTGGCTGGCACCTGTGCCAGCACTTGCTGATGCAGGCACTGACCTCGCAGCTAAGTTAAAGGCTATCCGCAGTTTAGATGCTGATTTCACACAGACAACACAGGCCACACAAGGCAAGCCAGAGAGCGTCGTTCTGGGCCATATCCAAGCCCAGAAGCCGGGCTTTTTCCGTTGGGAAGTGCGCCGGCCTTACTCGCAAATTTTGGTTTCCGATGGCCGTGAGCTGAAAATTTTTGACCCCGATTTGCAGCAAATGACCATTCGGCCGGTAAGCCAAGAGCTGAGTCAAACGCCTGCACTGCTGTTTACGGGCAATGCGGCGGCACTGCAAAAACAGTTCATCATTCGCGCAAAGAAAAATGGTGGGAGTGTGATTTACACGCTTACGCCCAAGGCCAAAGATACCCTCTTTGCTAACCTCAGCCTGCAATTTAAAGGCAATGATCCTTTAATGATGACTCTGCGTGATAGCCTAGGCCAACAAACCCAGATCGAGTTTTTCCGGGTCAAGCGCAACACTGCGATTCCTGCCTCCGCGTTTAAGTTCACCCCGCCGGCTGGCACAGACATTATTCGTGAATAAGGCCATGAGCTCAGCCTATCAACCGCTGGCCGCACGTTTGCGGCCACAAAGTCTGGCTGAGTATGTTGGGCAGACCCATGTGTTAGCGCCGGGCTGTCCATTGCGCGAGGCCTTAGAAAGCGGCCATCTGCACTCCATGATTCTCTGGGGGCCACCCGGGGTGGGCAAAACCACCTTGGCGCGCTTGATGAGTAGCGCTTGCGATGCCCGCTTTATTGCCGTTTCTGCCGTCTTGTCTGGCGTAAAAGAGATTCGCGCAGCCATTGAAGAGGCGCAGTTTTATCGTCAAAGCGGCCAACGTACGGTGTTATTTGTTGATGAAGTGCATCGCTTCAACAAATCCCAGCAAGATGCCTTTTTGCCCTACGTGGAAGATGGCACGCTGATCTTTATCGGTGCGACCACCGAAAATCCTTCGTTTGAGCTGAATAAAGCGTTGCTGTCGCGTGCCCGCGTCTATGTACTTCGCTCGCTGTCGCTGGAGGAGTTGCTGAAACTTCTGAAGATGGCCTGTCAGGATGCTCGCGGTTTGGGGGAGCGTTCGCTGCGTTTTACCGATATTGAACTTCAGGCCTTGGCCCATGCTGCTGACGGCGATGCCCGTCGCGCGCTAAATCTGCTGGAAATTGCAGCCGATCTGGCCGAAGCCGCCGGAGGCCAATTAGACGAAGCCAGCTTAAGCGAAGTACTGCAAGGTTCGCTGCGTCGCTTCGACAAAGGCGGTGATGACTTCTACGACCAGATATCGGCCTTACATAAATCGGTACGTGGCTCCGATCCGGATGCTGCGCTGTATTGGCTGAGCCGTATGCTCGACGGTGGTGCTGACCCTTACTACTTGGCACGACGCATCATTCGTATGGCGTGGGAAGATATTGGCCTGGCCGACCCCCGCGCCATGCAAATCGCCAATGATGCCGCCCAAACCTATGAGCGCTTAGGCAAGCCTGAAGGGGAGTTAGCGCTGGGGCAAGCCGTGATTTATCTCGCTGTGGCAGCCAAGAGCAATGCCGGCTACAACGCTTACAATCGCGCTCGCGCGTATGTGCAGCAAGATAGCAGCCGGGAAGTGCCTGTTCATCTGCGCAATGCCCCAACCCAGCTCATGAAGGAGCTCGGGCATGGCCATGCGTATCGTTACGCGCATGATGAGCCACATGCGTATGCCGCGGGCGAGACCTATCTACCGGAAGGTATGACACCACCTCATTGGTATCAGCCCGTGCCCCGAGGCTTGGAGATTAAAATAGCGGATAAGCTGGGCTTTCTGCGCCAGCTCGATGAAGCGGCTAAAAGCACAAAAGGGAAGGGGAGCTAGCGCCCCCGTCCTGGAAAGAGCACTTAAGCGGTCCGCTTCGCTGCCTGCGCTCTAGCCTGATGCAGTTTCTTATAGCTCTCTATGAGTCGTAGGTGCCGATCCAGGCCCTCGAGCTTCATGCTGGTGGGGGTTAGGCCGAAGAAACGCACAACGCCATCGACAGAGCCAATTGCCGCATCCATACGTTCTTGGCCAAACATCCGGCGGAAGTTCGGCTCGAAATCCGTTAACTTCATGTCTTTCGCGAGATGTACTTCGAGCAAAGCGTTAACGGCCTGATAAAACAAGCCTCGATCGACTGTGTTGTTATTGAATTGCAGGTAGTTTTCCACCAGCTCCTTGGCCTCTTCGTGCTGCTGTAAGGCGAGATGAATCAGCAGCTTTAGTTCCAGAATGGAGAGCTGGCCCCACACCGTGTTGTCGTCAAACTCAATACCGATGAGCGTGCTGATTTCAGTGTAGTCGTCCTGCTCGCTTTCTTCTAAGCGCTCAAGGAGTAGGGTCAGCGCGTCATCATCTAAGCGATGCACATTCAGAATGTCTTCACGGAAGCGCAGGGCTTTGTTGGTGTTGTCCCACACCAAATCCTCCACCGGATAAATCTCTGAATAGCCAGGGACCAGAATTCGGCAGGCTTTTGCGCCAAGGTGCTCATAGACGGCCATATAGGCTTCTTTGCCCATCTTTTTCAGAATGCCAAAGAGGGTAGCCGCTTCCGTTGCCGAAGCATTCTGGCCTTGAGCTGAAAAATCCCACTCAACAAACTTGAAATCGGCACGCGAACTGAAGAAACGCCAAGACACGAGTCCACTGGAATCAATAAAGTGCTCAACAAAGTTGTTCGGCTCGGTGACAGCCTCACTGCTAAAGGTAGGTTGTGGTAAGTCGTTCAAGCCTTCAAAACTACGGCCCTGCAGCAGCTCGGTAAGGCTGCGCTCGAGTGCCACCTCAAATCGTGGGTGAGCGCCAAAAGAGGCAAATACGCCGCCCGTGCGAGGGTTCATGAGGCAGACACACATGACCGGAAACTCACCGCCCAGCGAGGCATCTTTCACTAACACGGGATAGCCCTGAGCTTCCAGACCTTCAATCCCCGCAAGAATTCCCGGGAACTTGGCCAAGACCTCTTGAGGAACATCGGGAAGGGTGAATTCGCCTTCCAAAATTTCCCGTTTAACGGCGCGCTCGAAAATCTCTGACAAACACTGCACTTGAGCCTCTGCCAGCGTGTTACCGGCACTCATACCATTGCTCAAATAGAGGTTTTCAATGAGGTTGGAAGGAAAATAAATCACTTCACCATCAGACTGGCGCACAAACGGTAACGAGCAAATGCCCCGGGCACTGTTGCCGGAGTTAGTGTCGTAAAGGTGTGTGCCCAAGAGTTCGTCGTCTGGGTTGTAAATGGCGAGGCAATATTCATCCAGAATCTCAGCCGGTAGCGCGCCATCTGCTCCGGGCTTAAACCAGCGCTCTTCAGGGTAGTGAACAAAGTCGGCCTGAGCGATGTCTTCTCCCCAGAATTGATCGTTGTAGAAAAAATTGCAGTTTAGCCGCTCAATAAATTCGCCTAAGGCCGAAGCTAACGCACTCTCTTTTGTTGCCCCTTTGCCATTGGTGAAACACAGAGGAGAGTGGGCATCGCGAATATGCAATGACCACACATGGGGCACAATATTGCGCCAAGACGCGATCTCAATTTTCATGCCTAAGTCCGCCAGTAGGCCGGACATATTGGCAATGGTTTGTTCCAGGGGCAGATCTTTGCCGACGATATAGGTGGCTGTTTGTAACTCTGCATTGGGCATGAGCAAGGCTTGAGCATCGGAGTCCAGGCTATCCACAACCTCAATGACGAATTCGGGGCCTGCTTGAACCACTTTTTTAACCGTGCAGCGCTCAATGGAGCGCAGAATGCCTTGGCGATCCTTTTCAGATAAATCTGCCGGCAGCTCCACTTGGATTTTAAAGATTTGGTTGTAGCGGTTTTCCGGATCAACAATATTGTTCTGAGACAGTCGAATATTGTGAGTAGGAATGTCGCGCGTCTGGCAGTACAGCTTTACAAAGTAGGCGGCGCATAAAGCCGATGAAGCCAGGAAGTAGTCAAAAGGCCCTGGGGCGGAGCCATCGCCCTTGTAGCGAATAGGCTGGTCAGCGATTACCGTGAAGTCATCAAACTTGGCCTCTAGCCGCAGGTTGTCGAGAAAATTTACTTTGATTTCCATGCGGGGTTACCCAGTCACTAGGCCATAAAGAAGGCCGCTATTATCTGACCTTTTACGGGCTAAGTATTGGAATTTTCAGCACGAGATGCGTGATTAGCACGCGAAGCCTGCCTGACTCCATCCACGCTTGCAGGTATCATTGAGTCTTATAACTGCAAGACTGACTTAAGGACTTCGATCCATGCTGGACCCGAAACTGCTGCGCCAAGACCTCGATACCGTAGCCGCTGCACTCGCCAAGCGTCATGTCACTTTGGACTTCGATGTATGGCGATCGTTGGAGCAAAAGCGACGTAGCCTGCAAATGGAGGCCGAGCGCCTGCAAGCTGAGCGCAATTCAGGTTCTAAGCGTTTTGGGCAGGCCAAGCGTGCCGGGGAAAATACGGATGCACTGGCGGCCGAAATGGCGCAAGTAAATGCCGATCTGGTAGCCGCTGAACAAGCGTTAGCAGCCGTTCAGTCGGAGTGGCAAGCATTAGCACTGAGCGTACCGAATTTACCCCATGACACCGTGCCAGAAGGTAAGGGCGAAGACGATAACGTGGAAGTGCGTCGCTGGGGCAAAGTGCCGGAACTGGCGTTTGCTGCTCAAGACCACGTGGCGCTTGGCGAAAAGCTGGGCATGGACTTTGAACGCGCCACCAAACTCAGTGGCTCACGCTTCACCGTATTAAAAGGGCCGCTGGCTCGACTGCATCGTGCGTTGACCCAGTTCATGCTGGATATCCATACCCAGCAGCATGGCTACGAAGAGCTCTATGTTCCCTATCTGGTAAACGCCGAGAGCCTGCAAGGCACAGGGCAGTTACCGAAGTTTGCTGAAGATTTGTTTAAAGTGCCGGGCGAGCGTGAGCTGTATTTAATTCCAACCGCTGAAGTGCCGGTCACTAACTTACATCGTGACGAAATTCTGGCCGCTGACGAGCTACCCAAACGCTACACAGCACACACACCGTGTTTCCGTAGCGAAGCCGGCTCGTATGGTCGTGACACGCGCGGCATGATTCGTCAGCACCAATTCGAAAAAGTTGAGCTTGTACAGTTTGTACGCCCGGAGGATTCGGATGCGGCACTGGAAGCCTTAACCGGCCATGCCGAAGTCATCTTGCAAAAACTAGAGCTGCCATATCGCGCCATGTTGCTGTGTGGCGGAGACATGGGTTTTTCCGCCTGCAAAACCTACGATCTGGAAGTCTGGTTGCCAGGGCAGGGCAAGTATCGCGAAATCTCCTCTTGCTCGAACATGGGCAGCTTCCAAGCGCGTCGTTTGCAAGCACGCTATCGCAACCCGGAAACGGGAAAGCCAGAACTATTGCATACGCTGAATGGCTCAGGTCTGGCCGTAGGCCGCACATTGGTGGCCATTCTCGAAAACTATCAGCAAGCTGATGGTTCTGTTCGCATTCCAACGGTGCTGCAAGGCTATCTCGGTGGTCAAACCCTACTCACGCCAACGGCGTAAGGACGCATCATGGATACGTTGCCGCTGGGCTTTCGTCTCAAGGGTCAGCCCTGTCTGGTAGTTGGTGGCGGAGACATTGCCCTGCGCAAGGTGTCGCTCCTACTTCGCGCCGGAGGCATAGTCACCTTAGTCGCACCCGAGGTGTTACCTGCACTGCGTGCGCAAGTTGAAGCAGCGGGTGGTACGGTGCACTTACGCCCGTATACCAGCGATGATATTGCTGATCAGACTTTGGTGATCTCCGCTACAGACGATGAAGCCTTGAATGCAGCGGTGTCTCAGGCCTGTCAGGCGCGACGTATTCCGGTCAATGTGGTGGACGCGCCCGCGCTTTGCACCGTGATTTTCCCCGCTATTGTGGATCGCTCACCGTTGCTCATTGGTATCTCCAGTAATGGCGTTTCGCCGGTGCTGGCACGCATACTTCGCGGCAAAATTGAGTCGATGATTCCCGCCGCATACGGCCGCTTAGCGCAGCTGCTCGGTGAGTTTCGCACCCTCGCTAAACAGACTTTTCCCGATACTTCTTCGCGTCGTGCCTTCTGGGAGGCTCAGCTTGAAGGTCCCATGCCTGATCTGGTGTTCAGTGGCCGTGATGACGAAGCACGCAGCCATTTGCAGCAGGCGTTTGCCGCACCGCAGAAGCAACAAGCCGGAGAGGTCTATTTGGTGGGTGCCGGACCAGGCGATCCGGACCTGCTTACGTTTAAAGCCCTGCGCTTAATGCAACAAGCCGATGTCATTGTGTATGACCGACTCGTATCGGCGCCTATTCTCGATCTGTGCCGTCGTGATGCCGACCGCATCTATGTCGGTAAGGCGAGGGCAGAGCACGCCGTACCTCAGGAGGGCATTAATGCCTTGCTGGTGCGTCTGGCTCAGGAAGGAAAGCGTGTTTGCCGTCTTAAAGGTGGCGACCCGTTCATTTTTGGACGCGGTGGTGAAGAAATTGAAGAGCTGGCTGCGGCTGGTATTAGTTTCCAGGTCGTTCCCGGCATCACCGCAGCCAGTGGTTGTGCGGCATACGCGGGCATCCCGCTCACCCATCGTAACTACGCGCAGTCGGTACGTTTTGTCACCGGGCATCTTAAGGATGGCACGCCGGACTTACCGTGGGCTGAGCTGGTGCATCCGAATCAGACTCTGGTGCTGTACATGGGCTTGGTCAGCCTTGGCCCTATACGTGAGCAACTGCTGGCACATGGCCTAACGCCTAGCACGCCAGTGGCGATGATCTCGAAAGGCACCACCCCCCAGCAGCAGGTCATTACCGGCACCTTAGAAAATATCGTTGAGAAGCTAGCAGGCCAACCGCTACCAGCGCCCACCCTCATTATTGTGGGTGAGGTGGTGCAGCTGCGCGATCAGCTCAACTGGTTCAGTCCAGCACCTGTAACTCACGAGCGCGACTAAACACATAGCGCAACTTCTCGTACTCGAACGGTGAATTCATTTGCCCATAGCGAAACTCGGTGACTTCGCGTTCGTTGACAATTTTCAACGCGCTGATTTCACGGTGTTCGTTACTGGTTTCGGGCACATTCAGAAAGTTAATACTCTCACCGACGGTGAAATCAACCGCTCTGCCACCAGCATCGCGCACATTTGACGGGCCAAGGACGGGCAAAATCAGATACGGGCCTTGGTCTACGCCATAAAAACCCAATGTTTGACCAAAGTCTTCGATCTCTTGTTGCAGGCCGAGTTTGGCTGCTGGGTCCCACAGGCCTGCAAGCCCTACGGTGGTGTTGATGAGTAGTCGTCCACCCGTCTTCAGCGAGCGCTTGCCTTTGAGTTGCAGCACACTGTTGGTGAGGTGGCTAACATCGCTCAGGTTGCTGAAGATGTTCGTCACGCCCTGACGAACTAAGCTTGGCACAAAGAAGCGATAGCCCTTCACCACAGGCAATAAAACGCGCTCATCTACCCGTTGATTGAAGTGATACAGCCGTCGATTAGCCGACTCCCATGGGTCTTGAACATCCAGTAGCTCGAGAGTCGCTTGATTAAAAACGACTGCGCCCTGTGCTTGGCGCAGGAATTTAAGTGAGGCTAACGGCTGCTTAAAGCCTTCATCGTCATTACCTTCGGCATGCACAGTTGCCGTAAGGGAGGTCAGCAGGAGTGTCAGAATTAACGACTTATTCATGGAAGAACTCCAGCATATCAGCGACGTTGATTCGGAAATTTAGATTTCCTAAGTGCCCCCCGTAGGGATACACGGTGAGCCGCTGAGCAAAGGTTTTACGCAGAAAAGTTAAGTCGCCGCGCCCCAAAATGAGGTCGTCCGCGTTGGTCATCACGCCAATTTTTGGACTGTTCTGGAGGTAGTCAGCCAGTACAGTCAGACTAGAATCATTAATCAGTTGATCCAAATCACGGCCTTCAAAACGTTGGCGCCAGAACGGGAGTAACTGATGATTGATGTAGCAAGTGAAATTGCAACGCAGGGATGCCTGGAAGTAGGGCGTTAAAGAGCTGGTTTCGGTAATAACACTATCGAGCGGAACAATACTGCCACGCCGATTCACCAGGTCCGTTGTGAACACGATATCCGCCGCGGAAAAGCGGAACGTCGTGCCAATTAACATGGCCAGCTCTTCATTACTAAGGCTTTGCGATGACTGCTGGAAGTCATAGAGCATGGCGGCATCGAGCTGAATATGGCCTTTAGCGCGGAAATACGTCGCTAACTTAGTGAAGATAAGCTCAAAGAAGGTTTGATCATCATTCACGCCCTTAACATTCGTCTGCACCAGCTTATCCAGATTGCTCACAGAGGTTGCCAGATTGACCGGCGGGTTAATCATCAGCACGCGCTTGAAGTTAAAGCTTTTCTTTTCTTCATCCAGGCGACTGACAAAGGCCGCATTCAGACCACCTAAACTATATCCCAGTAAGTGATACTCGGTGACTTTAAGCTGATTTTGCTGCGCTTTAACGGCATTCATCACGTTATACAGATCGCGAGCATCTTCCGGGCTGTAGCCGGGTGTGGCGTAGCGGGAGGCACCAGCCATAAAGTCGTAACTGGTCGGCGAAGACAGCTGCACGACGTGAAAGCCATCGCGATAAAAGACTTTCTTAAGGAAATCCATGGTGCTGCTGGCGTAGTTTGAGCCAGTGCCCGCGATGAGAAAAATCAGTGGGGCTGGGCCAGGTTGACGCGCAATCCGATATTTCAGCTTTTTAACGGCCCAAAAGTTGTCGGGCAACGTGAATTCACGCTCTGGCCTGAGATTCAACTCGTAGTCGTCTTGATCAATGTTGCGATTGGACGGCAAGTCCGCCGGCTGCAATACGGTAGGGGTTGTAGCAATGGTGGCTTCGAAGGGATTTGTCAGTGGGTAGTTATAACTATTGGCATCGATGCTTTTAGCGTGGCCCACGAGGCTGAAACTACAAACAGTAAGTGTCAGTATGGAAAGGAGGTGTCGATAGTGCTTAACGTGCATTGGGCTTCCGAGAGTCGATTCAAGTCAATGAATGAGTAGAGTGACTCTAACGCAGATAACCCTGTGGGCGCTGACTTATAAATACGATTTAACATAATATAAATTATACGAAGATAAGTATGGCACCGAAAATGCCTAACTTTCGCTACTATGCGCCATCAGCTGAAGCCCACATGACGGCCAGGAATCAGAATGCGACATTCACGTGCAAGCCTGCGGTTTATTCTCATCACCGTTTTTGTCGACATGCTGGGTATTGGGTTGATGCTACCGGTCTTGCCATCCTTGGTTGGCGAATTGGCTGGCTCTCCGGACTTGCAGTCGTATTGGTATGGCGCCTTGATGGTGACCTTTGGCATCACCCAGTTCTTAGCCATGCCGTTACTGGGTGCGCTGAGTGATCGCTTTGGTCGACGTCCCATTTTGTTGCTATCCATTTTCGGTCTTGGCTCGGCGTATCTCATTTCGGCCACCACAGACTCGCTACTCATTTTGCTGCTATCCCGCGTGCTGAGCGGCGCTACGAGTGCTAGCTTTACCGTAGCCAATGCCTATGTCGCCGACATCACCACGCCAGCCGAGCGCAGCAAAGGCTTTGGCGCCATTGGTGCAGCTTTTGGCTTAGGTTTTATTGTGGGTCCTGCGCTCGGCGGTATTTTAGCCAGCGACGACCTCAGGCTGCCCTTTTGGATTGCCTCAGCCATGGCATTGCTAAATGGCCTCTATGGTTGGTTTGTGCTGCCGGAGTCGTTGTCGGTTGAGCGCCGTCGGCCGCTGAAGCTAAGTCAGGCCAATCCCTTTGGCGCACTGAAGCATCTCAAAGGATTACAAGGGGTTGGATTACTTATCGTAGTCTATTCTTTAATACTACTGGCCCAATGGATACTGCAAACAACGTGGGTGCTGTACACGAGTTTTCGTTTCCAATGGCAGCCAGCAGATAACGGCATGGCCCTGTGCTTGGTCGGTTTAATGGCGGTTTTGGCTCAAGGCGTGTTTATGGGCTCATTATTGCAGCGCTTTGGCGAACAAAAATTGGCCATGATGGCGATGACTTCTGCGATGTTGGCCTCGATAGGCTATGGCCTGATCGATCAAAGCTGGATGCTGTACCTGTTAATCACAGCCAATATTTTGTCGTTTACGGCGTCTCCAGCACTACAAGGCATTATCTCGAAAGCGGCACATGAGTCTGAGCAAGGCCTAACTCAAGGTGCGTTAAATTCTATTGCTAGCTTAATGACCGTGATTGCACCACTAATAGGCACGCCATTGCTTGGCATGGTGTCTACGTTGCCCGCCGATGACTGGCGCTTAGGTTCTACGTTCTTTGTAAGCGCAGGCTTGCAGTTTATGGCGATTTTACTGGCACGCCGTCATTTTCGTGCGGCCCCCTCTTTTGCTTAGTGTACAATCCGCCGCATGAAAGAGACCCTCACGCCAGCACTGCCCTGCCCTTGCCCGGGTCTCGATGTGCTTTATGCTGATCGCGACTGCGTGGTTTTACTCAAGCCTTCTGGCATACACAGTGTTCCAGGTGTTGGTGAAGACAAGCAAGACAGTATCTTGACCCGCCTGCAAGCCTTTGACCCCAGCATCCATGCTGTCCACCGCCTTGATCGTGACACCTCTGGCGTGATGGTATTTGGTCGGCACAAAGAGGCCATTAGTCACTTAGGCAAGCAATTTCAAGCACGTACCGTCGATAAGCGCTATACCGCTTTAGTGGCAGGCATACTGCAAGACGACGCGGGTGAAATTGAATTAGCGATGCGCTATGCCCCGGAAATCAAACCCCGCCAAGTCGTGGACCTACAGCTAGGTAAGCCGGCTCGAACGCTGTGGCAGGTCATTCAGCGTTTTTCGACGACGACATTGGTCGCCTTAGAACCCTATACGGGGCGAACGCATCAGTTGCGTGTGCATTTACAGGCCATTGGCCATCCGATTCTGGGAGATAGCCTGTACGCCCCAGAAAACTGGCAACAAGCCAGCCCACGACTGTGCTTACACGCAAATGAATTGGCGTTCGATCACCCCGGTACTGGCCAGCGCATGCGCTATTTGTCGGCCGAAAATTTCTCATCCATTTTATCTTGAATAAACGCTAACCTCATGAAAAATAACACTCCTGCCCTAGGGCAGCGCTGGATATCTGACGCAGAACCTGAACTTGGACTCGGCGTTGTTATGGAGGCGGATGCCCGCGCCATGACCGTGTTGTTCCCGCGCAGCGAAGAGACTCGTGTTTATGCCCGAGCCAATGCGCCACTCACCCGCATTCAATTCAGTGCGGGCGATAAAGTTGAAGATGCCGAAGGTGGGCATTGGGTTGTGCAAAGTGTGCAAGAGCGCCATGGGCTTTTTTGTTATGGCGTCGTTAATGAGGCCGGGAACACCAAGGATTTAATGGAAACCCGTTTGTCTGCCGATTTACGTTTGTCACGACCACGTGAACGACTATTGGCAGCGCAGGTGGATGGAAAGCAATGGTTCCAGCTGCGTTTGAATGCTATTCGTGAGCAGCAAAAGCTCTCGCAACATCCCGCACGAGGTTTGCTGGGCGCCCGAATTGGCCTCATTCCTCACCAACTCTCGGTTGCCCAAACGGTTGCTCAGCGCCTGAGTCCGCGTGTGTTATTGGCCGATGAAGTGGGCTTGGGGAAAACCATTGAAGCAGGCTTGATTTTGCATGCTCAGATTCAGCAAGGGCGAGCCTCGCGGGTATTGATCTTGCTGCCCGACAGCTTGGTTCATCAGTGGTTAGTGGAGATGCGTCGTCGCTTTAACCTGGCCTTTAGCCTGTTTGACTTAGAACGCTGCGCTAGCCTCATTGAAGACGGCGATAACCCGTTCCTAAGTGAGCAAATGGTGATTGCACCGCTGTCTTTGCTGACCGATCACCCGCATTTGCTGACCTCCGCCTTAGATGCCCCTTGGGATGTGTTAGTGGTGGATGAGGCGCATCATCTGGCTTGGTCGCCAGAAGACCCCAGCATTGAATATGAAGTGGTTTCACTGCTTTCAGCCCGTGTACCGGGTTTATTGCTACTGACAGCCACTCCCGAGCAATTGGGCGTGGAAAGTCATTATGCTCGCCTGCACTTACTGGATCCGGCGCGCTATCCATCGCTGGATGCATTCTTGGATGAACACGATAGCTGGCGCGACACTCGCGATCTGGCCGATGCGCTGTTATCGGGCAAAGTCTCCGCAGAAACCCAAAAACATTTACACCACCTGTTGTCTGACCTGAGTTTCGATCTCAGCACCAACGAAGGTCGTGAGCTGGCTTTAAATGCGCTTTTGGACCGCCATGGCTTAGGTCGTGTGTTGTTTAGAAATACACGTGCCGCCGTGGGTGGCTTCCCCGAGCGTGTCAGCCACTTGGTTAGTCTGCCCGTGCCAGAAAGCTTCGCACCTTGGGTGAATAAAGGCGCAATTTGGCCGGAAACCCGTGTGGATGAAGACACTTGGCTTGCGGACGACCCTCGCCTACCGTGGCTTGCGGCATGGCTGAAGTCACATAAGCGCGATAAATGCTTGCTCATCACCCGTACCGCTCCTATTGCCGAGGCCTTGGAGAATTGGCTGCGTCTGCGGGAAGGCATTCGCACCGCTGTGTTCCATGAGGGCATGAATCTGCTGGAGCGCGACCGAGCTGCTGCTTATTTTGCTGAGCCCGAAATGGGCGCACAAATTCTCCTGTGCTCGGAAATTGGTTCTGAGGGGCGTAACTTCCAGTTTGCCCACCATCTGGTGCTTTTTGACTTACCCGATAACCCCGATCAGCTCGAACAGCGCATCGGTCGCCTCGATCGTATTGGGCAAACACAGACCATTCAGCTTCATGTGCCCTACTTAGCGGGCTCTGCTCAAGCCCGCTTGTTGCGCTGGTATCAGGAAGCTCTAGCGGTATTTTCACGCTGCTCGCCCACGGCGCCGACCGTGCATGAACACTATTTAGATGAGTTAAAGCCGCTGCTGAAGCCATCTGCTCCGGAAGCCGACCTCGATGAGCTGATTGAAAAGGCCGTTGCCCTCAGAGAAACATTGGAAGACGAGTTGGCAGAAGGCCGCGATCGTTTACTTGAACTGCAATCCTGTCGTCGTGACTTGGCAGATCCCCTCGCCGCTGCCCTTGCTGCTCAGGATAGCGATACGCGCCTCGATGAGTTTATGTTGGCTGCTTGGGAAGCGTTTGGCGTGCATGTCGAAGATCACGGGTCTCCACGCACCTGGATTTTACAACCCGGCGAGCACCAGCTCATTGATGCCTTCCCTGGGCTCGATCCGGATGGCATGACCGTCTGTGCCGATCGTGCCACCGCATTAGCGCATGAAGAGTGGCAATACCTGACCTGGGAACATCCCATGGTGCATGGTGTCTTGGAGTGGATGCAGACGGCCCCCCAAGGCAGTGTGCAAGTCGCCGTTTTGCGTAATAAGTCCATTAAGCCCGGTACGCTGTTGCTGGAAGCCTGGTATCAGGCCACCGCACAGGCGCCAAAGGGCTTAGCCTTGGACCGAGTTCTGCCATCCGAACCCTTACGCCTACTGATCGACAATAAGGGGCGCAACCTAGCCCCACAGGTTAATGCCGCATCACTGGCCCGACAGCTAGACGTACCGGAAAACAAACTGGCGCGTACGGTGATTAAAGCGCATCGCGATGATGCCGAAGGGCTGCTCAAGGGGGCAGAAACAGAGGCTCAGTCTCAGGCAGCACAATGTTTGATTACCGCGCAGGCGGCTTGGCAGGCACTGGAAGGTGGCGAATTACAACGCCTCCAAGCCCTACAAAAGGTAAATCCATCGGTACGTGATAGCGAAGTGCAAGCTCAGCAACAGCGCGTTGCCGAGGGACTGGCGGCACTAGAGCGACTGCAAATGTCGCTCTATGCTGTCCGGTTAATCATTGCGGCATAACTAAAACGAAGTGCCGGCGCTTAGAAATGACCGATCACAAAGGTTGCGCCGGCACTTGTTACAACCAATTCTTGCCGACCGTCTGCGTTGTCTCTTGCTGTCCCCCACTCGATGAGTTGGTAGTAGGCATTACGGCCAATCAGGGCATGTAAGCGATCTCGGATATGTACGCAGGGATGTGGCTCATCCTCATGATATTCCAGCCAAATAGGATGCTCCTCTCCTGCGATAACAACATCACCTGTTTGTGTGGTCAACTGCAAAAAAAGTGAGCCGTTTCGCTCAATGCGCTCGACCAAGGTAATGAGAAAAGGCGCATCTTCAACGCGAATTCGGACTTTCTCTACCGGCGTGACTAAGTAATACGCATCATCGTCTTCACGTCGCATGACCGAGCTGAATAGCTTCACCAGCGCAGGACGGCCAATCGGTGTGCCCATATAAAACCACTGGCCGTTGCGCTTAATCTCCATATCAATGTCGCCGCAAAACTCTGGGTTCCAGAGATGAATAGGCGGTAATTTCTTCTCTCCGCCTTCAGTTTGGATGAGTCGGGCGATTTGCATGGGATCACTGCGTAAGGAGGGTTTCTTGTCTTCGCCTGTCATATTCATGTTCTCACGGGTTCGGGGCGGCCTTGACGGAGGTCTGTCCAAGAAAAACCGGACAATTTGTGCGGTAAATCATTGGCCTGTAGCAAACACCCCTTTTATACTATGCCAGTTAACTTAAGCGAGCCTGCAAACGGTTTGCAGTTCATTTTCCCGTGAATTCGGGTGCCTTGAAGGAGTACATCGTGGAAAGAGAAGCGATGGAGTTTGATGTTGTCATCGTCGGTGGTGGTCCTGCAGGTCTGTCGGCCGCCATCCGTTTGCGTCAGCTGAGCATTGAAAGCGGTCACGAAGTGTCTGTTTGTGTGGTTGAAAAAGGCTCTGAGTTTGGCGCACACATTCTCTCTGGTGCGGTGTTTGAAGCACGCGCTATGGAAGAACTCTTTCCCAATTGGAAAGAAGAAGGTGCTCCACTCAATGTGCCTGTGAAAGGCGATGAAGTGTATTTCCTGACCAGCCAAACTGGCGCAATTAAAACGCCCGATTGGATTATTCCTAAGCCTATGCATAACCAAGGCAACTACATCATTAGCCTCGGCAATGTGGTGCGTTGGTTGGCCACCAAGGCAGAAGAGCTCGAAGTCATGCTCTTCCCTGGCTTCGCCGCTTCAGAAGTGCTGTACAACGAAGACGGCAGCGTGCGTGGCGTAGCAACCGGCGATATGGGTGTTTCCCGTACTGGCGAGCACAAGCACTCGTACACGCCAGGTTACGAACTGCATGCCAAATACACCTTATTTGCTGAAGGCTGCCGCGGTCATCTCGGCAAAATGCTGATCAGTCACTTCGAGCTAGATAAAGATTCCGATCCGCAGCACTACGGTATTGGCATCAAAGAGCTCTGGGAAATTGACCCGGCTAAGCATCAAGAAGGTCTGGTTATGCATGGCGCTGGTTGGCCACTCACCGAAACCGGCTCGACGGGTGGCTGGTGGATGTACCACGCTGAAAACAATCAGGTCACCGTAGGTTTAATTACCGACCTCTCCTATCACAACCCCTACCTGTCGCCGTTCGACGAGATGCAGCGCCTCAAGCACAACCCAGTGCTGAAGCAGTATCTGGAAGGTGGCAAGCGTATTTCTTACGGTGCGCGTGCGGTGGTTAAGGGTGGTCTCAACTCCCTGCCTAAGCTGACCTTCCCCGGTGGCTTGTTGATTGGTGATGACGCAGGCTTCCTGAACTTCTCCAAGATCAAGGGCAGCCACACCGCCATGAAGTCGGGCATGCTCGCTGCTGAAGGTGTTTTCGACGCACTCAAAGCCGGCCGTAGCGGTGGCGATGAAGTCGTTGAGTACGCTGATAAGTTCGAAGCGTCCTGGCTGTACGAAGAACTGTACAAGGCGCGCAACTTCGGCGCCGCCATGCATCGCATGGGAACCTTCATGGGTGCGGCATACAACTTCGTGGAGCAGAATCTGTTTGACGGCAAGCTGCCGTTCAACATCCACGACACTACTCCCGACTACAAGACGCTCGATCTGGCTTCGTTCCACACGCCGATCGACTATCCGAAGCCGGATGGCAAGATCAGCTTCGACAAACTGTCGTCGGTGTTTATCTCCAACACCAACCACGAAGAAGATCAGCCGATCCACCTGACCTTGAAAGATGCCAGCATTCCGCTGACCAAGAACCTCAAGCTCTATGCGGAACCGGCTCAGCGCTACTGCCCGGCAGGCGTCTACGAAATCGTAGAAGCCGCTGGCGAGAAGCGTTTCCAGATCAATGCACAGAACTGCGTTCACTGCAAAACATGTGACATCAAAGACCCAGCCCAGAATATTAATTGGGTGGTTCCTGAAGGTGGTGGTGGTCCAAACTACCCCAACATGTAAAAAAACGGCCTTCGGGCCGTTTTTTTTACTCTGAAAGACGCTTAAACGCTGAGTCTTAGCCGGACTTGATTCGTGTTAGTGGCCGTATCACGCGTAATTTGTGCTTCCAAAACGCGAATGCCTTGGCTGCGACATTGTTGGAAAAAAGTCATCACACTGGCTAACTTCACGTTTTTCATAGCCAGTCGCACCCCTGCAGGATCTGACTCCATACGCTCTAAAGCTAAACCAGCATTGCTGGCCAAGAGCTGCACTCGTTGCGGTAACGCTGACGCAGCAACGGTAGAGACGCCTCCAGTGCCCGACATACTTGGGATATGTTGACGGAGGTCATTCAAGAGTTGGGACGCCTGCTGAAACTCCTTTTCAGCAGCTTCTTGGGCACGCTGTGCCGGGATCAAGAGACCGCCCACTAATATCGCGGGGACCATCACGAGTGCCAGTAGAGTCAATATACGTCGGTCCGACGCAGAGCGTGACAACCATGCATTTTGAAGGGCTTGGCGTTGTGCAATAAACATTATTGGCCTCTCGTGCTAACGCGTAACTGCAACTTTGCTTTTGCAATGCCGGCTTCGAAGCGGGAATTATCCACTTGGGTGCTGATACCAGCGGCGGTGAGCTGTGCGGACCATTGACTGATATCAGACAAGGCCGGGGCAATGACATCTACCCGTGTAAGCGCTGCATCTTGGTATTCCAACTTAACAATCTGACTGCCCGCATTCGGGGCGGTCTGCGCTAACAGTTGCAACAACTGTGTAGGGTCTACGGCACTCGCCTGCGCTTTTTTGGCATTAAATTGACGCGCCAGATTGATGATTCGGCGATCTTCAGGGAAGGCTGAGCGGTATAGAGCCTCTGACTCCACACGGGCAGCGACGGTTTGCTGCTGAATGCGATGCGTCTCAAGTCGAGTAAGCCCAATCTGCAGAATGACGGCGAATACCGCTAAAGCAGCCACCCATCGCCAGCGTTTCTGATTCGGGGAAGACGTTTTCTGCGCCAACTCACCCATTAGCCAGTTCTGCGGATGTTGTAACCAGTAACGACTATTTTGCGTCTTCAACACGTCAGTCCAATCCTGCCAAGGAGCGGCAGCGGGTTGTACACGCTCCGGTAACTCTGGCAGCTCGACGCCTTGTGGATAACGCAGGCGCACAAAGCCAGACAATGGCGTTCGTTGCAGCTGGGCTTCCATCAATAGGGCGATGTCGTTTTGTTCAACCACAGCCCCCTGCCCTAACTCCATTCGCCAGTAAACCGAATTTCCACCGGCAGGCAGCCATAACCAAGTGTCATGATCTTGGCCAAACAGAACGGACTCTGGAATGGCGGCACAAACATTGAGGCCATGGCTTCGCAGTTGGTCACGCCAAGACAGTAACCATTGCTTATTAATGCCACGGGCTAACACTTGCTGGTCATCGATACTTTCAAGTGTCCAGTGCAGACGTTCATAGTCCTCGGCCACGAAATCTTCAGCGAGTGCCACCAAGGCAGCCCCCGCTTCGCGCCGTTGACGGGGAGATGCTTGCACAATGACCGTGGTATCCATGCCCACAGGCGTAATTAACACCACGGGTAAATCCCGCAGCGACTCCCACTGCTGCATTAAGTCAGCATTTACCGCCCATGCCCCCAGTCGCTGCCAATGGCCTTGGCGAAAGCAAACTGTTTGTATCGATTCGGATGCCGTTGCTGGCAAGCGCAAAAACAAGGTGTCCATTATTCTTCCTTATCCGACTCAGTGTTACCCATGGCTGCCGCTTCATTATCTGGCACCCATAATGGGTTGCGTTCACTGGCGATCATTTTTAGTTGCCCATCTTTGCGCGATAACAAAGACCACTGCAAGCGTTCCCGCTTGCCAAAACGAATTCGCGTGTACAGCTCGAAATATTGCGAATCAACACTTAATAACTGCTGTAGGCCAGCGCGTACCTCTGGGGTAGCCGAAGCAAAAACAGGGTTATCCAAAAACTGCTCCACAGACTCCCAGCCATCTGCGGGTCTGCGTTGCAGCAATTCTAGCGCATTGTTTGGCGACAAACCGGGCACCATGGCTTCCAATAATCCAGGCGACAAGAAATTCACATTTAAGCTGCGTGCGGACGATGGCAGTACCGTCACGTAAGGTGCCAACTGGCGCAATAAATCACTGCTAAAGCCTTTCACAAGGCGCAACTCGGAGAAGGTACTGAGGCTGCGATTGGCACAGCGATAAGCGGGGTTTTGTCGGAGGTAAAAATCGTCTTCGGCGCCAGAGCTGCCCGTAGGTAAGCTATCTTCGTCTAACCAGTCCACCAGGCTATCGGTGAGCTCTACGGGAATGGCGAGCTGTTCTAGGAGTTGTTTGAAGAATCGCAAACTCACGGGGTCAACCTGATTATTTTTGATCAGGCTGTTGAGGTTGAAGCGTGCCTGAGCATCACGCACCGTGGGCGCAATGACACCTCCTGGCACGGGAAACGCGGGAAACGGTTGAGCCCAATACTCATTGGGATGATCGGTTTTATTGCCATCATCGCTATCCGCTTTCAGGGCCGCCATGGCGAAATACTCTGCGCCACGGTCGTATTCAGCAATTTGATCTTGTTGAAACTGAGCCCCAATCTCGGCCTGCAGGCGACTCTGCCGACCAATCATGGCAAGCACTAGCGTCGTGGCTAAAGCGGCAATCAGCATCATCGTGATTAAGGCCACGCCACGCTGGCTGCTTCGTGCTTGCACGTGTTTAGGCGTTAACTTAAAGGGCGTCATAGCTAGGCAACAAAAAGACACGGCGGATTTCGCCCCAAGGCGCCACTTGAAGTTGCAAGTCCACCACCTCTGGAGCCCCCTCAGTGACCACATTTCGGTTCGACGCGTTAGCACCTGCCGTGGTCGCTGGCCATAGCGACAAGACGGGCGAACTCGGAGCGGCCTGAACGCGCCAGCGCAGCGTCACGTCTTTAGGCCCGAGAGGCGCCGCCAAGGGCTTTTGACCCGGCAGCCGATCCAGCGTATTCCACGTCAGACGCCACAGTCGCCTACCGCGCATTTCATAGCGCACACGCAGTAAATCACTGCGCGCCTTATCCAACGGATTGCTTAAGCCACGACGGGTGAACTCCAGCGATCCATCTGGCTCCAATACAAACGGCGGCAAGGCATCGCCCAACTCATCGCGAATCGGTCGATTCACCCATTGCGATAAATCCTGCGCAATCACGCCTTGTAAGCGCGCTAAGGCTAGCAGTTTGGCCTGGCGCTCTTGGACACGGAGGGCTGTAGCACTGGTGCTGGAAAGAAAGCTATACGCGCCTAAGCTAATAATCGCGAGAATAGCCATCGAGACTAAAAGCTCGATGAGGGTAAAACCGCGTGATGACGCTCGGGGTGAAAAAGCGGTCATAGCCCGGCTCCTCGCTGGCGGAGAAAGCCGACTTCGGTGACCAGATCATTGCCCGCCTTCCCTGCAATAGGGTCGTAGGGGGCAACTGAGATATCGAGATGGCGGACTGCCGGGCTAGGCGTAGATGACACGGATATAGTGACAAACCAGTCTCTACCCGCCATCACGGCCGTGGAGTCCATGACGCCTACTTCGGGGTAGTCGCTACTGGCCTGTAAGTCTGTGAGCGTGTTTAAGGCAATCCAATGTGCCAGCAGACGATCTTCCAGCGCGGAAGCCTGACGCGTTTGATCACGGCTGCTGTTTAAAAGCGTTAGCGCAACCACGCCGAAAATGGCGAGAGCAACAAGCACCTCAATCAACGTAAAACCTCTATTAGCGCGGCGCAAGGGATGTCTCACTCGCGTTGCTGTCGGGGCCATCTGATTTAAGGTTTGCGTTGCTATCGTTTAGGCGTTCCGTCTCGACCGCATCGCCTATATCGGTGAGCGTGAGTGACTCCTCAAGCCCACGAGCATCATTGCTCGCATAGAAATGAATAATTCCGGGCGTCGCCTCACCGCTAGACATCATTAAAAAGTCGGGGAATACGCCTTTACGTTTGTTCGATGAAGCTGCGGCAGGAACGGTCTTGGTGTCTGCATCCTGCCAAACAAACGTCAACCCAGGATAGGGTTTGGTTTTAAACGCGGGCTCGTCACTCATGATCTCCCAGCTACGATCTGAGGTACGAAAACGCAAAAACTGCCACGATTCAGGCAGTAGTCTGACACCCACTTCAATTTGATCGCGCTCGGCAATCACCCGCGCCAGCCCTAATTGGCCTTGCATCTGCTCACGAGCGCGTAACAGACGGCGTGCAGGATCTTCGGGGTTTAAACTCACCACCGCCACACCCATCAGCACGCCAATAATGACGACCACCAACAGCACCTCGATCAGCGTAAAGCCGCGAGATGCTAGTGAGCGGAGTCGCCATGGCTTCATTCGAAGTAAATATCTGCAGCGTAGCCTTCGCCACCCTCGGCATTGTCTGCACCTAAGGAATAGAGATCAAAGGGCTTGCCGTTGCTGCCGGGCGAAACGTATTGGATGGGGTTATCCCATGAATCAACCGGCAGTTTTTTCAAGTAACCCCCATCGGGGAATACGCGGGCATCGGGTGAACGCGTCACCAGAGCATCTAAGCCGGATTCGGTTGACGGATAGGTGTAGTTATCCAACTTATACAGCTCTAAAGCGTTGGCCACCGCGCTCAAACTGGCTTTGGTGGAGGTCACGCGAGCTTGATCATCTTTGCCCACCACATTGGGCACAATGATGAGGGCGAGAATGCCAATAATGGCAACCACCACCATAATTTCGATAAGGGTAAAACCGCGTTGCGCGCGACGCTTTAATGACGACATGAGCTGCTCCTTAATTAACCAGATTATTCATCTGCACAATGGGCAGCATGATAGCGAGAACAATGACCAAAACGACACCTGCCATCATCAATAACATCATGGGTTCGAATAAACCCACCATGGTGGCAATGCTGCCCGTCAGTGATTTTTCCTGCATGACCCCGGTGCGATGCAACATGTCATCGAGTTCGCCGGAGGTCTCACCACTGGCAATCATATTCACCATCATGGCGGGAAATAGCTTTGACTGGTCTAGCGCTGGTGCTAATCGACCACCCTCGGTGACACGATCTGCAGCCTGAGACACTGCCTGGCGCATGGGAATGTTATCTATCACGTCGGCCGCAATACGCAGCGCATCGACTAGGGGCACGCCGCTACGCGTCAAAATGCCGAGGGTGCTAACAAATCGGGCGGACTGAGCATCCCGAATGAGACGTCCAGCGACAGGAATACGCAATTGAAAAGCGTGCCAGCGGGCTTTAAATGCCTCACCTTGCAGTAGGCGATTAAACAAGAATGCGCCAGCCAGCAGCAGCAGGCAGAGCTTGCCGATATGTGCGCGTAAGCCATCACTGGCGGCGATCAATAACTGAGTAATCAGCGGTAGCGCTTGGCCTTGATTATCGAACACCTTAACAATGTCCGGCACCACATAAGTCAGCAAACCCACCACAATGAGCAACGAAAGCACCGTCAGAATGGCTGGATAAATCAGGGCGCCCTGCACTTTTTTCCGCGTTTCATAACGAGACTCGGTGTAATCCGCGAGACGATTTAAGACTAAATCCAAATGTCCGGAGCGTTCACCTGCAGCCACTGTAGCGCGGTACAGCGACGGAAAGGCTTGGGGAAACTCAGCCAGACTTTGCGCAAGACTATAGCCTTCCACGACCCTGGCTCGAACGGCAGTGAGAATACGTTTGGTGGTGACTTTTTCACTTTGTTGCCCGACCGCTCTGAGCGCGTCGTCTAGCGTCAGACCCGCTTGGACCAAAGTCGCCAGCTGTCGGGTAATCATGGCTAGGTCTTGTGCGCTAAGACGGGGCTTTAAAAAATTAAACCCCGAACCGGGGTTATTGCTTTCTGAATTGTCGGATGCGGCGGATATTTGCAGTGGCACCCAGCCTTTTTCACGCAAGAGCTGTCGCACATGACGGGCGCTCTCGCCTTCTAGAACGCCCTTCTGCCGCTTACCCTGTGCATCCACACCGACATAATCAAAAACAGCCATTAATCTTCCCGAGTGACTCGTAGCACTTCATCTAAAGTCGTTACACCGGCCAGTACTTTACTCATTCCATCAGCACGAATGCTAGGGCCATGAAGTCGCGCAATGGCTTCCAGTTCCTGCTCACCACAACGCTCATGAATTTGTCGGCGCATTTCATCATTCACCGAAATCACTTCATAGATGCCCGTACGACCTTTAAAGCCACGCTGGTTGCAGCTGACGCAACCCTTGGCGCGGTAGATAGTCGGCGGCAATTGTGGATTAACACCCATCAATTCACACTCGGCATGATCTGCGGTATGGGCTTCCCGGCACTGGTTACAGAGCACGCGTACCAAGCGTTGGGCGACCACGCCAATCAGCGAAGATGACAGCAAAAACGGTTCTACGCCCATATCCACTAAGCGAGTAACCGCACCAACGGCTGAGTTGGTATGCAATGTGGACAGCACTAAATGGCCCGTTAACGACGCTTGAACGGCAACATCAGCGGTTTCACGGTCACGAATTTCACCCACCATCACCACATCAGGATCTTGGCGCAAAATGGCACGCAGCCCACGCGCAAAGGTCATATCCACTTTGGTATTGACCTGAGTCTGACCAATGCCGTCGAGTTGGTACTCAATGGGGTCTTCCACGGTCAGGATGTTGCGCGAATAGTCATTGAGCTCAGTTAATGAAGCATACAAGGACGTTGTTTTTCCGGAACCCGTGGGGCCGGTGACCAACATGATGCCGTGGGGCTTAGAAATAAGTTCCTGCAATACCACATGATCGCGGTTACTTAAGCCCAGGCTCGACAAATTTAGTCGCCCCGCTTGCTTATCGAGCAAGCGCAGCACGACACGTTCGCCGGCACTGGATGGCATGGTGGACACACGAACATCGACTTCGCGGCCAGCTAACTTAACGGAAATGCGGCCATCTTGAGGCACACGCTTTTCTGCAATGTCTAAGCGCGCCATGACCTTGATACGCGACACCAATAATGGAGCTAACTCGCGACGAGGTTGAAGCACTTCGCGCAACACGCCATCGACCCGCAGGCGAACAGACAGGCGTCGCTCAAAGGTTTCAATATGAATATCCGAGGCATTTTCGCGAACGGCCTCCTGAAGAATCGCATTGATGAGACGAATAATCGGCGCGTCATCTTCTTGATCCATCAGGTCTTCAGTTTCTGGCACCAGATCCGCCAGCTTCTCTAAATCGATGTGATCGCCAATGCCTTCGGCCGCTTGCATGGAGTCGCCGGCATCACCCTGATAGCTTTGCGCCAGCGCTTCATTGAACTCGGTTTCATTGACTGGTCGGCAATACACAGGGCGACCCAATAGGCGCCTCGCTTCCGCGAGCGATGACAAGCGCCAATCAGGGCGTGCCAGCAGGCACCAATTCTCTTCATCGATGATGCGGAGAACTAAACCGTGGCGTTTCGCAAAACTGTAAGGCAGGCGAGTTGACTGGGGCGGAACAGGCCAGGCATCGTCAAGTTCAGGCAGAGCGGCAGACATCATGAAAGGAGGCCAAGGTTGCTAGGATTCATCGCAGTCTACTGTAAGGCAGTGTGAGTCAAAAGTGGCGTTGTGTAGGCATTTCATATCTTAAAAAATGATCCTTTACACAGACCATGACAAACTTAGCCTAATTCCTGAGCAGCTAGCATTTGCTTGGTTGACGCCCTCAAATCACATGGCTATTATGCCGCCTCTCGCAAGAGAGCTCACACCTTTGGCTGGGTGGCAGAGTGGTCATGCAGCGGACTGCAACTCCGTGTACGCCGGTTCGATTCCGACCTCAGCCTCCATATGAAAAAAGCATCATTGTCGCTGATGCAATCACTCTGCCCGAGTGGTGAAACTGGTAGACACAAGAGACTTAAAATCTCTCGACTTAACGGTCGTACCGGTTCGATTCCGGTCTCGGGCACCATACTTTCTTTGTTCTACGGCAAAAATTCATCCCTTGAATGACGACATCCCGAAGTCACCAAAGGGCTCGTCGCGCTCGCGTACAGCCTGCTTGAAGCCAGCCTCAGCGGCGCGTTGCTGAAAGGCATAGCCCTCCTGCGTGTGACGTGTAATGCCATCGAACACCGTACCAAGAATCTGGGTGGTATGCAGACCTTGTTGCGACACCGACTGGTTGAGCAGCAGCTTCATCATCACCAGTTGGTTGATCGGCATGCGAGCAATGCGTTCGAGCAAAATTTCAAAGCGTTCATCCAGCTGTTCCGGCGGTGCTGACTCAATAGCCAACCCCCATTCGCGCGCTTCCTTGCCGGACAAGCAGTCGCCAGTAAAGAGCAGGCGCTTGGACTTTTCCAGGCCGATGCGGTGAAACCAGATTGAAGTGGTTGGCGAGCCCCAGACGCGCGCCGGTGGATAACCAATTTTGGCGTCATCGGCGATCACCAACAGGTCCGAGCAAAGCGCCATGTCGGTGCCGCCGGCAACACAGAAGCCGTGTACCTTGCAAACTACGGGTTTGTCGCTGTGAAACAAGCTCATAAAGCCTTTCACATTGCGGCTCATGCCTTGGTAATCAATGACGGGGTCCCAGACTTGGCCGGGAATGTGGTTCTGCATTTGCACTAGTGGGTCTGCTGGAGATCCTGACGGCAAGTCGCTCTTGCTCTGGTGTTCGAAGTTCAAGGATTCAGCGCTGTCGATCAGGTCATAGCCACCACAGAATCCAGTGCCATTACCCGCAAGCGCAATGACATGAACTGCCGGGTCAAGATTGGCGCGTTCCACGCAAGCTGCCAACTCGCGTGGCATGTCCATGGTAATACCGTTGCCGCGCGCAGGCCGGTTAAGCGTGATGCGGGCGATACGGCCGGTGACCTCATAGATCATCGTTCTCAGGTTATCCATGGGTGGCTCCAGGTGATGTAGGGGTGACAGTAAAAATTAGTTCAAGGCAACACTAAAACTAGGTTTGTTCTCGCCGAAGCGGGCACCTGAAATCTGCAGCCAGATGTTGTGGCCGATCAAATCGTATTGACGAACCACGGCCAGACAAGCCCGGCGTTCGGCCTCGTCGATCAACGGCGCGGGTAGCAACGGGTCATAGATCATTTGCCGAATGGCAGCCTCGCCCAGCAGGAAAGATTCGCGTGCAGCCTCCTCGGGCTCCAGCTCATCCATTTTGGCGAGGGAGTGCTCCAGCCGCTCTCGCGTCTGCCGATAGCTGGCATTCAGAGTCTGGCCATCCCATAGCGCACGCGCTTGCGCATCTCGCTCAGTACCCAAATCAAAGGCAAGTAGAACAAAAGCTTCCTGCTCAAGACCCAGGCGCCGCAGGCGCTCGCGGATAGCCTCGACGCCACCCACCAGATTGTCTGGCCTTACATAAATATCGCGATCCAGCTCTTTGAAGCCCAGCAGACTCAGTGCGCGCTGACGCCGGGTCAGCGCCGGGCGATCAACGCGCCCCAGCATCCCCGAGCAAACCATGACCCAAGCGCCAGTCCATTCCTTCAGCCGCTGTTCCATGGACTTCCAGGACCCCAGCTCTCGAACCAGCCCTGCGGTTGTAGGCCCCAACTGGTAAGCACCACGGCCAATGGCCTCGATCACACCAGCTCCGCACAAGCGCGCCAAGGCAACTCTCACACTACTGGCTCGCAGGCCAAACAAAGCGCAGGCATCGACGGCCTCACGGGTTTGCAACGGGCGTCCTTCACTTGCGGAAAGTATGTTGAGAATCAAATCTTTGGGGCTTGCGGTGTTCATCATTTTCATTGGGAAAAACTCCTTGGCGAGACCTATCGCTGTGCCCTGCAAGTCGCAAGCTACCATATAAGTTGCTACATAAAAAAACACTTATTGCTTTTTTATGGAATGCTTCGTAATAATGTGTTTGATGAATTTATATGTAGCCTTTATTGGCAGCCTAGCGACTTAAGAGAAAAATTTGACATGACGACCCCAGCAGCGGCCACCGCCTATCAGCCAGACAAACGCAAAGTGACAGACTTTCTCAGCAAGGAGGAAATCCAGTATTTTCGAGCACGCTCGGACGCCAGAGGGCTGTGGGGAGTGTTTTCCGTCTGGGCGGGTATTGGCATGACCATGACGACCATGGCCCTAGCCGTGGATCATCTGCCACAGTGGGCCGCCGCCTTCGTGTTGGCAGCCGGACTTGTCATTCTGGCCGGTCGCCACCTCGGCCTAGTCGCCTTGATGCACGATGCCTCTCACGGGACGCTGTTCAAGACCCGCTGGCTGAACGATGTCTTCACCAACTGGGCGGCCGCCAAAATCGTCTGGAACGATGTCATCAAGTTCCGAGCCCACCATATGGTGCATCACGCCAACACAACAGCATCTTTCGACCCCGACCTGCCGTTATATAGCGCCTTGCCGGTAAGCCGCGCCTCCATGACGCGCAAGTTCCTGCGCGATCTAATTGGCCTAACGGGTCTCAAGTTCTTAGTTGGGCGTACGCTGATGAGTGCGGGCGTTCTGAAGTGGTCAGATGCCATTGCTGAGCGCGCCAATAACGCGGGTTGGCCCCTGCACCGCCATGTCACTACCTTCCTACAGGATTTCTGGCCCACGGCCCTGACTAATGCGCTGCTGTATATGGTGTTGGCCGCGACCGGCCATGGCTGGCTCTATGCCTGTTTCGTGCTGGCCTATCTCATCCCCTTCATGCTCATCGTGCGGATTCGTTCCTTGGCCGAGCATGCCGGCCTGGAAATCGTGCCGGACACGCTGCGCAACACCCGCACCACTCGCACCAGCCTGCTGAGCGGCCTGACCATGGGAGCCCTCAACATCAACTACCACCAAGAGCATCATCTGGTGGCAGCCTGTCCGTATTACCGTCTGCCCGAACTGCACAAAACCTTGCGTGCCCGCAACTACGTCCCCGAACCCTGGACTTATCTTGGTGTGCTGCGCGCTTGTACAACCCTGCCAGCCCAACCACAGGCACAGGCATGAATACACACTATCAATCAGCCCTGCGCCCTGGTCTGTTCGCGGGCAAGATCGTCGTGGATACCGGTGGCGGTTCCGGCATTGGTCGCTGCACGGATCATGAGTTGGCCTCGCTGGGTGCCACCGTTCTTCCCCTTTATGGAGCATCAAAACACCACACCTTTTCAGGCATTCCACCGACATGAAACGCCGGAAATAGTTGTCGATCATGAAGCCATCAACTCATACATCACTCCATCGCGAGGCTAGCGTTATGTCCAGCTTTTTCAATCCGGTATCCATCCATCAGCAAGGCTCCAGCTTTCCCGTGCGTCGCATGGATTTTGATCTGCGCGGGATTAACAAATACTTCGTTAACAATGACCCTGTGCCGACTATGATGTGGCTGGCTTTTCAGGCGTATTTCCCCGAGGGTGAAAGCTTCTTCGTTGACTCGGTGCGGGACATGCGTGATCAGGTAAAGGATCATCGACTCCAGAAAGATATCGGTGCCTTTATCGGCCAAGAGGCCATGCATGGCAAAGAACACTATGCCGCTAACGAAGAGCTCAAGCGGCAGGGTATTGACGTCACTTCCCTGGACAGGGCTGCTGATCAAGCTCGCCGTCTCGGCAATCGCTATCTGCCGAAACGCTTTCGTTTAGCCTTGACAGCTGCGGCTGAACATTTCACGGGCGTTATTGGCAGTCAAATCGCACGCCGAGAAGATTTTCGATCGAGCATTATTGATGATAGAGCCAAGGCACTTATCCTCTGGCATGCCATGGAGGAGATTGAGCATCGTGCCGTGGCTTTTGATGTGTACCAAAGCACCGGTGGTGGCTATCTGACACGCGCGATGGCCATGACGGCAGTCTCGGCAGGCATAGCACCGGTAGTTTTTTATGGGATGGTGGCTTGCTTGCGCCAAGATGGGCAGCTATTCAATCTGGCTTCTTGGAAGCGCTTTCTGGAGAGCTACTGGGGTCGCCATGGCTTCCTGTCGGAAGCTATACCGGAGTTGCTGCGCTACTACCGACCTGATTTTCATCCCGATGACACGGACTCTCATGAGCTCATTCAGACTTTCAGGCGCGAGTTGGGCATTACCGATCCAGCCCTATCTGAGCACCCCGATCACATCCATTGAAAATGCATGAAGGCAGAGCTTGAAAGAGGCCGCGCTCAGCGTGGCCTCTTCGGCTGGATGGCTTACGCCACCACCCCTTTGCTTTTGAGCTGCGCAATACTGTCTGACGTTAGCCCTGCTTTTGCCAAAACCTCGTCGGTGTGCTGACCCAGGATCACGCCGGCGTATTGATAGCTCGGTGGCGTTGCCGAGAACTTGAACGGTGATGCCAGTTGACGCTGACGGCCACCATCGAGCTGCGGCACATCGACCAGCATGCCACGCGCCTGCATCTGCGGATGCTCACAGGCTTCACTGAAGCTCAGTACCGGCTCTGTGCAGGAGTCCATGGCCGCAAAAATGGCCGACCACTCCGCATACGTCTTAGTCTTCAGTGCTTGGCGAAGCGCTTGCTTTAACGCTGCTACACGTTCTGGCAACATCACTAAACCTTCAGGCGCTAACTCTGGGCGGCCAATCGCAGCACAGAATTGCATAAAGAACTGGGGTTCTAATCCGCCCACAGACAAATAACGGCCATCAGCGGTTTCATAGCAATCATAAAACGTGCCGCCATTGAGCTGGGTTGTCTCTAACGCTGGCTGATCAGCGCCCATCAGTGCGCCTGGCGCTGTCAGGGCGTGCAAACTAAAGGCGGCATCTGTCATCGAAATATCAATGTGTTGCCCCTCACCCGCCGCTTGCCGGTGAATAACAGCCGCTAACAAACCAATGACCGCGTGGCATGAGCCACCGGCAATGTCGGCTACTTGAACCGCCATAGGCGCCGGGCCGGAGGCTTTGCGACCGTTGTAGCCAATCACCCCCGCAATCGCTAAATAGTTAAGGTCGTGGCCCGCGCGATCTTTATACGGACCCGTTTGACCGTAGCCCGTAATTGAGCAATAGATCACTCGCGGGTTGACCGCTTTCAGGGCTTCGTAGCCAGCACCCAGTCTGTCCATTACACCTGGACGGAACTGTTCAATGACAATGTCATATTCAGCAACGAGTTGCTTAACAATCGCCAAACCCTCGGGTTGCTTCAAGTCGATGGCAATCGAGCGCTTCGAGCGGTTCAGATAGCCATGTGCTGCCGAGGTGCCATCACTGGCATAAGGCGGCATCAGGCGAACCATGTCGGGACGGGATGGCGCTTCTACGCGCAAGACATCCGCCCCCAAGTCCGCCAGCATTAAACTGGCAAATGGCCCCGGTAATAATCCCGAAAAATCTAGTACTTTTAACCCACTTAATGGACCTGCCATTTCATCTCCTCACGACATAACTGATCTGTGACTAATCGGTCGCGATAGTAGAGAGTTCAGCAGACATTCGCCAATGACTGATTGGCTCATCACAATTGACGCCATGCATCACTTAGGTCGGGTATTCATCGGCTCTCGGTGGCCATTTTCTTGCGCAGCAAAGTGCGCTTATCCATACTCATGACCCGTTAACCCTTAAAGGATTGTTGTCGGATGCTGGCCTTTCTTCCAGCCCCTCTGCTGGGCATCATTGTTGGTCTGTTAATTGTGGGCGCGATTACGTTCTCAGCCATCCTCATTTTGCTGGCGAGTCCGCTTAAATTAATGGCTCATGTTTGGCCGGCCTCCGCTACCGTGACGCGCGGCATCCTGTCTGGTATCCAGGAAAATTGGACTGCCATGAATGCGCAAATTTTCAAGTTACTGCCCCCGATACATTGGGATGTTCGGGGAAGCAGCTCACCAACGCGTGACCGTTGGTACTTTGTTATTGCCAATCATCAAACATGGGTCGATATTTTGGCGTCTTTCCATGTGCTTAATCGCCGCGTTCCGCCGCTGAAGTATTTTCTTAAGCAAGAACTGTTTTATGTGCCCATCATCGGCTTGGCGGTCTATGCCTTGGACTATCCGTTTATGAAGCGCTACAGCCGCGAGTTTTTGGCTAAGCATCCACAACTCCGTGGCAAGGACTTAGAAACCACCCGTAAAGCGTGTGAGAAGTATCAGCACTACCCCGTGAGTGTGCTGAATTTTCTTGAAGGCACCCGGCGAACGCCGGAGAAACATGAACAGACACAATCACCCTACCGACACCTCCTGAAACCTAAGTCAGCGGGCGCCTCTTTTGTGTTGAGTGCATTGGGCGAGCGCATGGACTGCCTGCTCGACTTAACCATTGCCTACCCGCAAGGAACACCCAGCTTCTGGGATTTATGCTGTGGACGCGTTCAGCGGATTGTTATCGACATCGAGACACGCCCTATTCCCGCAGCGTATTGTCAGGGGAAGTATGAAGAAGACCCCATTTTTAGAGACAATTTTCAGTTATGGATTGGCAGCATCTGGGAAGAGAAGGACAATAAGCTCGAACAGATTCTCAATCCTCCGCAAAACGTTTAGGAACACGATATGGCGCTCTCGCAACCTGCTACATTTGATGAAACTTGGAGTGACGAACGCGTTGCTTCTTATCTCAGTCGCGACCCGGTCGCCGGCGAAAATGCAGATTTTCATGTCTTAATGACGGCGTACAAGCATATGCGCGCAGCGGATTTTCAACGGCTCTTAGTCATGTTCAAAGCCGCTGGTCGCGACGTTCAGGCACGTAATCAACAGGGACGCTCCCTGCTGGAGATTGTCCGTGAACACCCCCAGTCGGATGCCTTTGTTAAGTTATTGAGCGACTTCACTTGAGCCTTAGCGCTAACCATATTCTTCGCAATGGCCAGATCCAATTTGGCTATTTTGAGGACAGCGTCTTAGACGCTAACGGGCGGCATGACATCACCCCCGATGCGTTTGGAAGGCGCCGAAGCGCTTTAGATAAAGCCCTGAAATATAAGCAATTTCAATACTTCGGCGGGATGAGTCAGCGCTTTGTATTTGGCTGTGCATTGATCGACTTAGGCTATTGCAACTCAGTCTTTGCTTATCTCTTCGACACCAACACCGGTGAGTTATTCAGTCGCAGCATCAAGCGCCCGGGCCACGTGGGAATGTCACTATCCACTAGCCCTGTGGCGGGTCAGAGTGCGTTTAACGCCGCCGACCTCACGGTACTTCAAGGCTACGAAGCAGAGCCCCGCGTTAAAACGCTCAGGCTCCAGATTGGCGATGAGCTATTCATAGACGCACGTATGCCCGAAAGCGGCTTTCAACCCATGTCGCTGACCACCCGTGCGGGCTATCACGGCTGGGTTTATGCCAATAAAACCGCAGGGCTCGCCCTAACGGGTGAGTTGATCTGGCGCGGCCAACGGTATGATCTCGCTGAGCTCGGTGCGATGGGGCATCACGACTTCTCTTGCGGCTTTATGCGACGAGAAACCTGGTGGAACTGGGCCTGTCTGTCAGGGCTTGTTCGCGATGAATCGAATATTGAACATACCCTGGGCTTAAATATTTCAACTGGCGTGAACGAGACCACGTTCAGTGAAAACTGTGTATGGATCTCTGGGCAATGTATTTCCTTAGCCTCAGCAACTTTTGAGTTTGACCCCCAAGATGTGCTTCAGCCCTGGCAAGTCAGCACGTTAGATGGCCGCATTAAGCTGACATTTACGCCACTGGGTCTTCACAAAGAAAAACTTCAACTTCCCCTGCTCAAAAGTCATTTCCGACAGATCTTTGGTCGCTTTAATGGGCGTGTAGAAATTGATGGGGCGTGCTATACGGTCAGTAACTTAACGGGCTTTGTCGAAGATCAATTTGTCCGTTGGTAATTAGTGAGTAAAAAAAGGTATGTCTCATCGTCACCCACGTCACTTACAACGGCGGCTACCTGCGGGCCATCCGGATCGCGAAACGCGTCCTTCGAGTTCTGGCCAAGCCCCGAAGACCAGCGACTCATCGTCACCTCGCACTAACCTCAGAGTTCCACAAATTTCTATGAAACCAAAACCTGGTAGCCTGCCGCCACGTCGAAATATCGCGCAACTTTTTATGGATTATTTGCGCATTCTGTTTGACTTAAAATTCAATCAATACCTCACGGTTCAATTGCTACCCCTACTTTATGTGGTGTTGGTCATTGGGGGTTTGGGCGTCATTGTTCAGCTCGTGGTAGATGCTTTTTCCCACAGCACCCAGCGTGGGCTGATCTATGTTTTAGCCTTTCCAGTTGCTGCCTTAGTCTGGGCCTCCGCTTGCCGGGCCACGACCGAGTTTTTGTTGGTCGTTTTTCGTATGTCCGAAGATGTGCGTACGCTGTCGCAAATCACTCCTACCGTGAAAAAGATAGATGCCATGTTCGCAGGCTCTAATTGGGTCAGCCGACTGATGCCATTTATTAAAGCCTTTCAAGACAACCCAAATGTCAGTTCACCCAAAAACACCCCAGACACCCACTGATTCTGCCTTGCGAGTAATAGCGTGAAACTTTTCTCCACCAACACCATTGCTGTTCCCAACGATTTATCCGCTTTGATTCAAGTCATTCCGGGCCAAGAAGTTGACCCGCAGGATGTGGGCTTAACGGCCCACCAACGGGATCTCATTTGGACCGCCGTTGAGAACCTATATCGCACCGGTATTTCTCCCGCGGTCACATTTTGCCTGCGTAAAGGCGGCAAGGTTGTGCTGAACCGATCCTTGGGGCATCGTCGTGGAAATGGCCCTGCGGACTCGCCAGATACGCCCAAAGAGCTGGCACATCCAGACACACCCATGTGCCTGTTCTCGGCCTCAAAAGTCGTGACTGCAATGTTGGTACACAAACTCGCCGAAGATCATCAGATCGACCTACTGGCCCCCGTTGCTCACTACCTGCCCGAGTTTGGCGTGAATGGTAAGCAGCACATTACGGCAGCGCATATTCTGTCCCACCGTGCGGGTTTACCCACCATCCAGGGCGATTTTGAAACCGACTTGCTCTTTGATACCCCGGCCGTCGTTAAGGTTTTGTTCGACGCTAAACCTCAATCCCGATCCGGCCATAAAGCGGCCTACCATGCCGTCACCGGTGGCTATATTTTGGGCGAGCTTATCCAACGCGTTAGCGGCATGGACGCTCGTCAGTACCTGCAGCAATTAATCACCACGCCGTTGGGCATGAAGCACTTTAACTACGGCTTAGCACCTGAACATCGCGGAACTGAAGCCGTGGGCTATGCCACGGGCTTGAAGCCAGTGCTGGCTGTCGATTGGTTTTTACAGAACGCACTGGGAGGCGACTTAGATACCGTCGTGAATCTCACGAACGATCCGCGATTTATGGATGTGATCTGCCCTGCCGGGAATATTTTTGCCACCGCAGATGAAGCCTGCCGCTTCTTTGAGCTGTTGTTACGCGGTGGCGAGCTCGACGGTCAGCGCATCTTTGATCCTGTAACCGTGAAGCGCGCAACCCTAGAGGCCGGCAAACCACAGTTTGATGGCACCCTGCTAGCGCCTCTACGTTACAGCCACGGCATGATGTTGGGTGGCAATCCCGTGGGCCTCTATGGGCCTATGACTGGCCGGGCTTTTGGGCATTTGGGTTTTTCCAACATTTTTTGCTGGGCCGACCCTGAGCGTGACATCTCGGTGTCTTTGCTGACCTCGGGTAAACCCGTGATTGGCCTGCATTTGCCCGCATTAGCCATGCTGCTCAGCACGCTCTCTTTCCAAATTAAGCGTCGTTTCTGAGTCTGACATGTGTGCTTCACATGAGTGGAATACCCTCATTTTGTGAATTACCACTCATCGGTCAATTTACGCAGGACAACTTGTTCCGCTATAATCAACTCCGTGAACACTCATTCACTCAAACGAGACCTTTTATGACTGATTCAACCGCAAAGCCTCCCATTAACTGGCCAGGCGCGATTGTTTTACTCAGTACCCCCCTCATCGCAATGATTCTGCTGCCGTGGTATGCCTTAAACCACGAATTTTCCAGCGCCGCTTGGTGGAGCTTTTTGCTTTTAGCCGGCGCTAACGGCATGGCAATCACCGCTGGCTATCACCGCCTTTGGGCGCACCGTACCTATGAAGCGCACTGGACGATCCGAATTATTTACATGATCTTCGGCACCATGGCGATTCAAAACAGCATCTTGGTATGGGCCTCTGGCCATCGTACTCACCATCGCCATATTGATGATGTTGATCACGATCCCTACTCCGCTAAGCGTGGCTTCTGGTTTTCCCACATTGGCTGGATGTTGCGTCAATACGAATCCGGTCGCGATGACTTCCGCAATGCCCCGGATCTGTTAAACGACAAGATTGTTATGTTTCAGCACAACCACTATTTGAAGCTAGTGCTGCTGACTAACATCGGTATCCCCGCGCTCATTGGCTATGCCGTTGGTGATGTTTGGGGCGTGCTGTTACTGGGCGGTCTGCTGCGTCTGGTATGGAGCCATCACACGACCTTCTTTATTAATTCGCTGGCGCATATGTGGGGAACACGGCCTTACACCGATGAAAATACCGCTCGCGACAACCCCGTGCTGGCGTTACTGACTTACGGTGAGGGCTACCATAATTACCATCACATTTTTCAGTACGACTACCGTAATGGCATTCACTGGTATCAGTTTGACCCTACCAAGTGGCTCATCTTCGCCCTGTCTTGGGTCGGCTTAACGCGCAACCTCAAGCGTTGCCCGCAGTTTGCGATTGAGAAAGCCAAACTGACAATGCAGTTTAAATATGCTGAAGAGAAACTGTCGCTTCAGGCCGCTGGTCATGCCCAGCTCGAGGCGTGGAAAGCCAAGCTGGCGCAGGAGTATGAGCACTTTAACCTGGTACTGAATGACTGGAGCAAACTCCGCGAAACATGGTTTGCTGAGAAGAAACTGGAGCTTTTACATAAATGGGAAGAAGCCAGCTTCCGTACCCGCTTCCAAGAAATTGAGTATCGTTTAAAGATGCAGCGCAAACGTTTGCGTTTACTCACTGCTCAGGTGCCTAGCGTCGCGTGATTCAGTTTAGTAATCGCTATATTCAGCTGCCGGACGTCTTATGGCGACGGCAGCTGCCTACCCCGCTTCGCAATCCCCGCCTACTTTCCATTAATCACCCGCTTGCAGATGCGCTGGCGATAGACGCCGATTGGCTGCTATCACCCGAAGCACTATCGGGTCTTTCTGGGCATTCCGTTTGGCCTGGCGCTGAGCCTATTGCCATGAAATACGCTGGCCATCAATTTGGCGGCTGGAATCCCGACTTAGGCGATGGACGTGGGCTCCTACTCGGCGAAATAATCGATAGCTTGGGATGCCGCCAAGACTTACACCTAAAAGGTAGCGGACCCACACCCTTCTCCCGTATGGGCGATGGACGCGCTGTTTTACGCTCGAGTATTCGAGAGTACCTGGCCGGTGAGGCTTTGCACGCACTGGGTGTGCCAACCACTCGGGCGTTGGCCTTGGTTGGCTCTGACGAGCCCGTGCAACGAGAGCGGCGCGAAACGGGAGCCACTCTGTTACGAGTTGCTAACTCGCATATTCGCTTTGGGCATTTTGAGTGGCTCTGCCATAGCCAACAGCACACTGAATTAGCGGCCTTAGCAGATCATGTCATTGCAAGGCATTACCCTGAGTGCTTAGGCGCTGAAAAGCCCTATGCAGCGCTGTTTGCCGCCGTGGTTAAACGCACTGCCACGTTGATGGCAGATTGGCAGGCCGTTGGTTTTGCACATGGCGTGATGAATACCGACAACTTCTCTATCAGCGGTCAGACCTTAGATTTCGGCCCCTACGCCTTCATGGAAAATTATGATCCAGCGCTGATTTGCAATCACTCAGATCATAACGGGCGCTATGCATGGTACTTGCAGCCTTCTGTGGGCTTTTGGAACCTTAACGCCTTAGCGCAAGCCTTTACCCCCCTCGTGTCGGTCATAGACTTGCGAACCGCACTCGAACAATACGAACCCGTGCTGACACAGCATTACGACGGGCGCATGCGCCAACGCCTAGGGCTTACAACGCTCGAAGCGGAAGATAAAACGCTGGTGCAGGCGTGGTTAGACCTGTTGCGAGCAGGTGATAAGGATTATCACAGCACAACTCGTCAGCTAGGCATGACGCGTGTTGAAGAGCAATTAAAAGCCGTACAGCAGGACTGGCCGAATCAAGAGGCGTCAGCGACGGATTGGCTGCTTCGCTATCAAGCGCGACTTCATCGTGAACGGTCTGTAGAAGTGGATCGGCAACAGCGTGTTCAGCAGTCTGTGCCAGCGTATGTCTTGAGAAACTATTTAGCTGAGATAGCCATTAAGGCGGCTGAAGCCGGTGATGCCCAACCCCTGAATACTCTTTTAGCGGTAGTACAGTCGCCATTTCAGGTTCGCGATGAGTGGTCCGCCTATGCCGGACTTGCACCGGCATGGGGACGCTGCTTAACGATTAGTTGCTCGAGTTAAGCTTTAGGTTGCTCGCAACATACTCAAGAAGTACGTCGCAAAATCCTTAGCTTCATGCTCCCGCAACGCAGGGATTAAACGGTTAATGGCCATTTGTGAGCCCTTATTAATCGCGCTTTGCCCTACGCTAAAGACATTACGTGCAATAAAGCCCAGCTTGAGAGCTTTTGCAGAGTCTTCATAAAAGGCAGCAATTGCCAAGGCAGAAAACCTGAGCATACTGTCATTCAGTGCTTTCTTATTGACTTGCCCTTGAGCAGTCGCAGACCAAACGGAATGCAAGTTAGCGTAATCCGCTTCAGATAACTCAAAACTGATGAACTCGCGCACACCTTCACCATCATTCAATAAGGTGCGACGCTCATTGATATAGGCGGCAACAGGCTGCAACTCTTTATTATCGAGCTTACTCAGCACTTGCTTAATTAAGGAGTGCACCGTGCTTTTAATCAGGCTGGCTACGGTTTCTAGCGCTTTTGGCGCGGCACTGTCCGCAGACGCCCCGTTGAGCAGATTCAGGATCAGCGCGTCCACAATTTCATCCGCATAACGCTGAGCTAACTGAACAACACGAGGTGCCTGCGGTTCCGTCGGAATACGCCCGCCCGCATAGGCCGTAATTACCGCGTGAAAATCTTGCTGCAATTCTGTGGAGGCAGCGAAGGCAAACAGTTTGGTCAAAATGCGCTCCTTAAGCCTTCACGAACATCGAGTCGTAATGTGCGCAAACACGCTTTAAATCGTCATCGCTCATGCTAACAAAAAGTTTGGCGACGGCGCTTTGACTGCCTTTGAGAATGGCGCTACGACCGAGGTTAACCATTTTTTGTTTGACAAAACCTAACTCTAAGGCGCCGGTAAATTCGTCATAGAAACACGCCGTTGAGAGGTTAACGAACTCATTCATAGCCGTTGTTAAGTCTTCACGACTGTTAGCCATGTCACCTGCTGCAATGCGCTTTAATACGGCCTCAAAACGGCTGCCCACGGCATCTGGCATGCTAAAGCCGAAGCGTGCGGCGCCATTCACCATGACCCGACGGCGCGACAAATAGGCTGCTAACTTATCCTGCTCAGCAGGACTGACCTTGCCCATGATCTGCTTAATCAGCGTGTGCATGGTGCTCTTCAACAAATTCGCAAGCATGCCCAAGATGCCAGCTCCCTCGCCATTGGTTTTCAAAATATCAATGACATCGAGTGCTAAGGCTTTAATCACACCATCGGTGGTGCCAACTGCTAATGCCACTGGAACCGAAGCATCTGCATATTGGCCTTTGGCATGATTGGTCAGCAGGTCGTCCAAGGTCTGTTGAAGCTTGGCATCGAGAGGAAATGAGAAGAAGTAAGCGCTCATAATTTTTCCTTAAAGTAGAAATGAGTTCGTTATTAGTTTTAGGTAACGCATCTTGGCGACGCCCTTCGCATTTGGCAAGAACTACTGCCGGGACGTACGCCAGCGCGTTGTTAACTGTTCAAAGTTGGAACGAAATGGGTTGATATCCAGCCCGCCGCGTCGGGTATAGCGTGCATACACCGATAGCGCCTGAGCACCCGCATACTGCTGCAAGTCCACAAATATGCGCTCTACACACTGCTCATGAAAATCTGAATGTCGGCGAAAAGACACCAGGTACGCCAACAGAGACTCCGGCTGAATACGAGGCCCCTGGTAATGAATGAGCATACTGCCCCAGTCCGGTTGGTCCGTGACCGGGCAATTGGTTCGCAGCAAATGCGAGTGCCAAACCTCATCCACCCAGGTGTTTTCTTCGATTTTCAGCAAACTGGGGTCGGGCAAATAACTCGTGGTTTGCAGCGCCAAGCCATCTAAGCATTGACCAGGAAAATCCACTAGGGATTGGGCTTCATGTGCCGGCTGCAGCGTAAGTAGCACGGGTGCTTCGGCCGTTACAGACAGGTCGTGCTCAACTTGGCGAATAAACGCGTCTGCCGACTCGAATGGGGTGAAATTCAAGCCATTGAAGTAAAGCTTTAGCGATTTTGACTCAATGAGATTGGCTGAGCTTGCGGGCACACGAATTTCACCGATGGCAACCACAGGCTTACCACTCAAGTCCAACCAAGACACCTCATAGTGTGTCCACACATCCACGCCATGAAAGGGCAAAGCGTCATTATCTAAACCCAAACTGGCGCGGGTCAGCTCTCGTGGGATGGGCTGTAGCAAATTGGCATCATAACTATCGGGATAGTCCGTCACCTGCCCGAGCTGGGTCATTTCATGCAGGTTCATGCCGTTACTCCCGCATACCCGTGCCTTGCTGCAATAAGCGTAGGGCAACGACGTACAAAATCACGACTAAGACGGTAATAAAGCTCAATGAGGCCACAATGGACACGTCGCTGTGGCCAAGCACGCCGTAACGGAAGGCATTGACCATATAGACGATAGGATTCAGGTAAGACACGCCCTGCCAGAACGGAGACAGCAGAGTCATCGAGTAGAACACCCCACCAAGATAGGTCAATGGCGTCAGAATAAAGGTAGGGACAATCGATACGTCATCAAAGGTTTTGGCATACACCGCGTTAATAAAACCGCCTAAAGAGAACAGCACGGCCGTCATAAACACACTGTAGATCATGACAAAGGTGTGATGCAGCGATAGGTCGCTGAAAAACAGCGACAGTAAGGTAACGATGAGACCCACGGCTAGGCCACGCGCCACGCCGCCCAGCACAAAACCGATCAGGATAATGGACGGCGGTACGGGCGAGACCAGCAGCTCTTCAATGCTTCGCTGAAACTTAGCCCCAAAAAAACTGGAGACGACATTGGCATAGGAGTTAGTGATGACGCTCATCATGATCAGGCCGGGCACAATGAACTGCATGTAGCTATAGCCGCCCATGCTGCCGATATTGCGTCCAACCAGATTGCCAAAAATCACAAAGTACAGCGTCATCGTGATGGCCGGAGGGAGTAAGGTCTGCACCCAAATCCGGGTAAAGCGCCTAATCTCTTTACGAACAATCGTTTGCAGCGCAATTTGATTCGCCGTCGATAATAAACTCACACTGCATCTCCCACTAAATTCTTCTCAACCAGACGGACAAACAACTCTTCCAAACGATTGCTTTTGTTACGCATGCTCGTGACATTGATGCCGGCCAAGCTCAGCTCAGCGAAAACGGCGTTGAGCGACTGCCCTCGCTGAATATCCACTTCAACCGAGCCAGGGGCACTGAGGCGTGCGTTATAGCCAAGCAATTGGGGAAGTGTGCTGAGCTCACCCACACAGTCGAGCACAAAGGTTTCTTGTTGCAGCTTGGCCAGCAGGGATCGCATGTCCGTGTTTTCGACCACTTGGCCTTTATCTAAAATCGCAATGTTGCGACACAGAGACTCTGCTTCTTCTAAATAGTGGGTGGTCAGAATAATGGTTGTGCCCTCTTGATTGAGCTTGCTCAAGAAGTCCCACATGGATCGCCGAAGCTCGATATCAACACCCGCCGTGGGCTCATCCAGAATCAACAGCCGCGGCTCATGCACTAAGGCTCGGGCAATCATTAATCGACGCTTCATGCCGCCAGACAACATGCGGGCTTGTTGAGCATGCTTGTCCCATAAACCCAGCAAATGCAGATACTTCTCTGCTTGGTCATAGGCTTTCTTCACCGGAACACCGTAGTAGCCGGCTTGCGTAGCCAAAATATCGATGACTTTTTCAAATTGACCGAAGTTGAACTCCTGCGGGACGACACCCAGCTGACGTTTTGCTACCTCGGTGTCTACATCCAGATCGTGTCCGAAAATGCGTACCTGACCTGCTGTTTTTTTCACCAACGAGCTAACAATGCCAATGGAGGTTGATTTGCCCGCACCATTCGGACCAAGCAGTGCAAAGAAATCCCCTTCGGCCACCGTCAGATCAATGCCTTTGAGCGCAGAAACGCCGGATTTATAGGTTTTGGTCACGCCAGAAAGCTGAAGAGCAACGGACATGCGAAAAATTCCTTAGAAATTGAAAAAAAGTTGGATATGCGCTGTAACAAAACCATTCGTTTCCAGTCTATCACGCGTGTTCACCTGAACAGCGAGCGGACAAAGCTTAGCTTGTTGGCCGTTTGTCCAGCACAAATGCATACAGCTTGCAGAGATGATCAACAGCAGTTAAAGAAATTAAGCGGTATTGCTTAAGCTTAGAAGGATACAACGAATGAAAATTGCGGTCGTGGGTTCGGGCATTGCAGGGCTTAGCGCAGCCTGGATGTTAGCCAAGTCACATCAAGTCACCGTTTATGAAGCGGGAAACTACGCCGGTGGTCACAGCAATACCGTCGATGTCTCCTTGGATGGTCTGAACGCTCCCGTAGATACCGGTTTCTTGGTTCATAACGATCGTACCTACCCTAACCTCATCGCGCTCTTCAAACTACTCAAGCTGGACACCCCCGCCAGTGATATGTCGTTTAGCGTGAAGCTGCCTCACCTGAATCTGGAATGGGCGGGCGCCAATCTAAGCACCCTGTTCGTGCAAAAGCGCAACTTAGTTCGCCCCGGCTTTTGGCGAATGATTCGGGATATCTTGAACTTTAATAAGCGTTCTCACGCATTACTCGATGAAATGCGGGGTTCGGGTTTGACCTTGGGTCAGCTCCTCGAGCGTGAAGGCTACAGCCAAGAGTTTCGTGATTGGTACCTCTTGCCCATGGGTGCCGCGATTTGGTCTAGTCCCATGGATGAAATGGCGGACTTCCCTGCCGAAACCTTTATTCAGTTCTGCCTCAATCATGGCCTGCTGCAAGTCAATGATCGTCCGCAATGGAAAACCATTCGTGGTGGCTCGCGGGAATACGTAAAGCGCTTGGTCGCCGCGATTGGTGATGTTCGATTGAACACACCCGTGAGTGCGGTTAGGCGTGAAGCAGCTGGGGTCGCCGTTACCACTGCCCAAGGTACGGAACTATTTGATCGGGTTATTTTAGCCACGCACAGCGATCAGTCCCTGGCGATCTTGCAGGATGCTCACCCTGCCGAACAAGCCGTCTTGTCGGCGGTTCGATACCAAGCGAACACCGCTTATTTGCATACCGACTCGGACTTGATGCCGAAACGGCGCGCAGCTTGGTCGGCATGGAACTACTACAGCGGCGCCGAGCAACAGGGTCAATATCCTGTGGCCGTTTCGTATTGGCTGAATCTCCTTCAACCGCTGCCATTCGCTCAGGATGTGATGGTCACGCTGAATCCGCCCACGCCACCGAAGGCCGATAAAACAATTCAAGTGATTGAATATGCTCATCCCTTGTTGGATACCGCGGCCTATGAAGCCCAAAAAGCTTTACCTGCGGTGCAAGGCTTAGATCGTGTCTATTTCTGCGGTGCCTGGACCGGTTACGGCTTTCACGAGGACGGCCTTAAGGCTGGCATGGCCGTCGCCAACTTATTGGGCGCCTTTGCCCCTTGGCAGCAGGCAAACGAGGCTGCGGCATGAATAAGCCTTGGCTTTATAAAGGCAAGGTTGGCCATGCCCGCTTAGGTGGCATAAGCAACGCATTTGCCTATGAAAGCCTGTTTATTTATTTCCCGATTCATCGGCGCCAAGAACTGGCCAGCCGGTTGTTTGGCTATAACCAATGGCGTTTATTTGGCTATTACGACGCTGACCATGGTGATGGTGGAGATCCTGAGCCGTGGATACGCCGCATTTTAAAAGACCATCACATCGACTTTGCCGACGGCGATATATACCTGCATGCGCTGCCCAGAATATTGGGCTTTGTCTTTAACCCGGTCAGCTTCTGGTACTGCCACGATCAGCAGAAGCAACTGCGAGCTGTGTTGTGTGAGGTCAACAATACCTTTGGCGAACGCCACTGTTACTTACTGACGGCAGAAGATAAAGGTGTCATTGATGCAGAAACCGTGCTGATTCGGGAAAAGGTTTTCCATGTTTCACCGTTCTACCCCGTGAACGGTCATTACGAATTCCAATTTGCACAGCAAGCGAACTTTAGGCGCGTGCAAATTGATTATTGGCAGGACGGCCAGTTGTCCTTAAAGACGCATGTTTCTGGTCATGCCATGGCCATGACGGATCGTCATTTATTGAAATTATTTGGCCAGTTGGGCTGGGCCACCGTCGTGGTGGTCGCCCGCATTCATTGGCAAGCCTTAAAACTTTGGCGGCAAGGGGTGAGTTTTCACCGCAAGCCCACTCCCCCTACTTTGGAGATTTCCTCATGAGCATGTCTGAAAATACCGCTATTGATCTCGCTCGCGCACCGGCAATGGCCAAGCTCATGCTAAAGCTGTTTGAGCGCCTAACGATCGGCACATTAACGGTGACGTTTCCCGGTGGCGGACATCAGGTCTATGGCGGGAAGCTGCCCGGTCATAACGCGTTTCTAGACATAAATGACTGGTCGGCTTGCAGCCTGATTTTGCGCTCTGGCGATATTGGGCTAGCCGAAGCCTATCGCGATAATCTGATTGACATACCAGACATTCCCGCTTTGTTGCTCATGGCAATGGCTAATGAAGATGCGCTAAGTCAGGCGTTTTATGGCAGCTTCTGGGGAAAGATTTTCTATAAATTCAAGCACTTCGTTGCCAATCGTAATACCCGCAAAGGCAGCAAAAAGAATATCCACGCGCACTACGATTTGGGCAACGACTTTTATAAGTTATGGCTCGATCAAACGATGACGTATTCATCGGCCATTTTTTCTACTCCCAACATGCCCCTTGCCGAGGCTCAGACGGCGAAATATGAGCGCCTGCTAAATCAACTCAATGTCTCGGTGGGTGATCACATCTTAGAAATTGGCTGTGGCTGGGGCGGATTTGCCGAACATGCCGCTCTAACACGCGGTGTTAAAGTGACGGGCATCTCGCTGTCTAAAGAACAGCTGGTATGGGCTAAAAATCGCGTTAAGGGCACTGCCGCAGAGGCGCTGTGTGAATTTAGGTTCCAGGACTACCGCGATGTCACCGGTAGTTTTGATGCCGTGGTATCTATTGAGATGATTGAGGCAGTAGGCGAAAGCTACTGGCCCTCCTACTTTGGCAAAATTTATGAGGTATTAAAGCCCAATGGTCGTGCCGGCATCCAGGCCATCACCATTGCTAACGAGCGTTTCCAAGCTTACCGAGTGAATACAGACTTTATCCAACAATTCATTTTCCCCGGTGGCATGCTGCTTTCACCTGAAATTTTGGCGCAGCAAGCCCTTTCAGCCCATTTAGAAATAGTGGACGAGTTCGAGTTTGGTCGCGATTACGCCGAGACACTCAGACGCTGGCGCGCTGATTTTGAAACTCAATTGCCGGCTATTCGGGCGCAAGGCTTTGATGAGGCCTTCCTAAAAATTTGGCGCTTTTATTACACCTATTGCGAAGCAGGATTTGACTCCGATCGCACCGGTGTTCGCCAAGTGGTTTTACAGCGCAAGGGCTAAATCATGATCAAGTTCTTTCGTCTCAGTCTGATTGTTGTCTTCATGGCGATTGTGGCCAGTGCTTGTAGCACAGCCAAAATCGCAGACTACGCAAACGAAACACCGGCGCTGTCACTGCGGGACTACTTTAATGGCCAAGTTGAGGCTTGGGGACAGGTGCAAGATCGCTCAGGTAAGGTCATTAAGCGCTTCAAGGTGTCTTTGGTGGGTGTTTGGCAAGGGCAAGAAGGTGTCTTAACCGAAGACTTTATTTATTCAGACGGCAAGAAAGAACAGCGCATCTGGCGTTTAAAGGATTTAGGTGGTGGGCGCTATGAAGGCCGCGCGGATGATGTTGTCGGTGTCGCGGAGGGGGTCACACAGGGTAATGCCCTGCAATGGCGCTATACCTTGAGGCTACCGGTTGATGGCACAACCTACGAGGTGGCCTTCAACGATTGGATGTATTTGCATGATGCTGAAACCTTGGTCAATCGTGCCGAAATGAGCAAATTCGGCATTCACTTAGCCGACATCACCCTATTTTTCCGAAAGGTAACGCCATGAGTTTAAACACGCCGATCAGCGATTGGTCATCACAGCGTATCTGGGTGGTCGGTGCGAGTTCGGGTATTGGCTTGGCTTTAGTGCAATCACTCGTCACGTTAGGTGCTCGTGTAGCCGTTAGCGCCCGACGTGCAGAGCCATTACAAGCACTAGCTTCAGCAAGCCCACAGCATGTGCTCGCCCTTCCGCTCAATATGACGGAAAACGCAGACTGGGATCGCGCATGGGCAACGCTTAAGGCCACGTGGCAAGGTGTTGACTGGGTCGTGTTTTGCGCCGCTGACTACACCCCTGTCCGAGCCTGGGAACTAGATCGCGATCGCGCCGCTAAACTCATTGATGTGAATCTAACAGGCACCTTGCGAGGTGTAGCCACGGTATTGCCTGACTTTTTAGCGAAGGGCCAGGGCGGAATTGCCTTGGTTGCCAGTGTGGCTGGGTATATGGGCTTACCTAAATCGTTGGTTTATGGCCCAACCAAGGCTGCGCTAATCAATTTTGCCGAGTCCCTATATCTAGACGTTAAGCCTAAGGGCTTGGATGTCTGCATCATCAACCCAGGCTTTGTGGCCACCCCTTTAACAGCGCAAAACGATTTTGAAATGCCCGCCTTAATGACGCCAGAGGCTGCTGCAGCTGAAATCATTCAAGGGCTTGAACGGGGTGACTACGAAATTCATTTTCCCAAGCGTTTTACCCGTGTGCTGCGCTTGATTCGTCGTTTGCCAGATCGGCTACGCCTTGCCGTACTCGCTCGCATTGCTAAAAACTCCTGAGACGCCCTATGAGCACATCCACACATGCCTTAACGCAAAACCTTGCGACTTGGTTTGAGTCGCTTAGCCCCCAATCACTGGGCCAGATTGAGCAATTTTACGAGGCCGAAGCCTACTTCAAAGACCCGTTTAACGAAGTCCGCGATGTTGCTCGTATTCAATTGATTTTTCAGGATATGTTTACTGAATTTGAGCAGCCCCGCTTTGTCATTCAAGAGCAAATTTGTGACGACGATAAACGCCAATCGGTTTTGACCTGGCACTTCCTCTTTAACTGGCGCGGCAAAGCATGGTGCATTGTTGGCAGCTCACATTTGCGCTTCGGCAGCACGGGGTTAGTGATTTACCACCGAGATTATTGGGATGCCTCAGAGGAGCTCTACGAAAAGCTCCCCGTTATTGGGTTTGTACTTAAGGCATTAAAAAAGCGAGCGCAAAAATGACCGTGGTAGCCGAAAGCATCCCCGAGGCACTCAGCCTCGCAGAAGAGACAGCGGTACGACTCCCTATTAACGCCGTAGAACGTGAGACAGGGGTCTCTAAAGAGTTGCTGCGTATGTGGGAGCGGCGTTATGGCTTTCCCGTGCCAGAACGCGATGCGCAAGGCGATCGCATTTACCCCATGCCTCAGGTGGCCAAGTTGCGCCTGCTCCGCCGTCTCATCGATTTTGGCTTTCGTCCGGGCAAAATAATTTTGCTCAATACAGAAGAGTTGGAGCGGCTGCTTAAATCGCAAGGTAAAGCCAGCTTTGATAGCTCACCTGAGCTTGAGCAAGAACTACTAAGTACCCTGAAGTCCCGTGACTTAGGACAACTTAGAGATTACTTGTCGCATCAACTCATTAAAATGGGTCTGCAGAGCTTTGTCCTCGATTTCCTGCAGTACGCCAATTTTATTGTGGGCGATGCCTGGATGCGGGGCTTGCTGGAAGTTCATGAGGAGCATTTGTTTACCGAACAAGTGCAATCGCTGATGCGACAAGCCATCAGTAATCTTCGAGAGGCGACGCAACCTCCCCGCGTCTTACTGGCGACGCCCCCCGAGGAAACCCACACCCTCGGTATTCTGATGGTGGAAGCCATTCTACGATTAGATAACGTCGATGCCGTTTGTTACGGTGCCCAGATGCCTGTGCGCGATGTCGCTCAAGCCGTTACGCGTCACAAGATGCACATCGTGGCCATATCGTTTAGTGCCTCCTACCCCACCAGCAAGGCTATTGAGTATTTGGAAGAACTGCGCTTTCGATTACCTTTGTCTGTGCAAATATGGGGCGGTGGCGCATCCTTGAGATCAACACGGAAAACGGTCGAAGCGGTTCGCTTTTTCCATGATTTACCTTCCATACGACAGGCCATTAATGCATGGCGTCGAGAGCACTGAAATCATCATGACGCATGCCTTAATGTGGTTCCGACAAGATCTGCGCTGTGCCGATAACCGTGCGCTTTTCGCTGCCTGTGAATCCAAAGACACTGCTGTCACCGCGCTCTATTGCATTACCCCAGAACAATGGATTGAGCACGATGTTGCCGGTGTTCGCGTGGATTTTGAGCGCCGTCATCTCGCGGAGTTACAGCGCGACTTAGACGCCTTAAATATTCCGCTCGTCATTATTCAAGCACCCCGCTACGCCGATTTACCCAAGCGTATTGCTGCTCTTGTTCAATCCAGCGGCATTAGCGTTTTACACGCCAATCGCCAGTATGAGATTCATGAGCAACGCCGCGATAGCGCAGTGAAGGATGCCCTTAGCGACCTAGGTATAGACTGCCATTGGCATGAAGACTTATGCATTTTGCCGCCGGGCAGCGTGCAGACCCAAGATAGGCGCTATTACACCGTTTTTACGCCGTTTAAACGCAACTGGTTAGTCCAGCTTCACGAGCAACCCGTACGATTACTCCCCGTACCGAAAGCTCGCGTTCAACGTCTTAGTGTGTCGGACATCATCCCGGATCAATGGGGTGGCTTGCCCAACATTATCAGTGCAGAAACCGCAGAAACCCTATGGCCAGTGGGCGAAGCTCATGCCTGGCAGCGCCTGCAAGCCTTCATTGCCGATGATGTAGCCCTCTACGATCAAAAACGTAATTACCCGGCTATCAATGGCACCAGTACCTTATCGCCATATTTAGCTGCGGGGATTTTGTCTGCACGCCAGTGCCTCGTGCTCGCTCAGCAAGCGGCGCAGCAAGGCGCTGCAGCACGGGCGGGCTGTGATGTCTGGATCAGCGAGTTATGCTGGCGCGATTTTTATAAGCACATTTTGATTGGCTTTCCTCATGTGTGCAGACACCAGGCCTTCAAACGAGAAACCGATGCACTGCCTTGGCGTCACGATGACGCACTGTTTCAAGCGTGGTGTGAAGGCAGAACGGGGTATCCCATTGTGGATGCTGCCATGCGCCAGTTAAAAGCTACCGGTTGGATGCACAATCGTCTGCGCATGATTGTGGCGATGTTTCTAAGCAAGGATTTGTTTATTGATTGGCGCTGGGGTGAGCGTCACTTTATGCAACATCTGATTGATGGCGACTTAGCGGCAAATAATGGCGGATGGCAATGGGCGGCTTCCACTGGAAATGATGCGGCGCCCTACTTCCGTATCTTCAACCCGACCTTGCAAGGGCCAAAGTTTGACCCCGATGGTGAGTTCATTTTGCGATTTGTGCCAGAGCTTAAGGGGCTAACTGGGAAGCTACTGCACGAGCCACATAGCAAAGGCATGAGCCCCCTCTTTGCACGCTACCCGCGTCCGATCGTAAACCACGCGGAAGCGCGCGAGTTCACCCTAGCCCAGTTTAAAGCCCTGGGCTAGGAGCACTACGGTTACGCCGCCGCACCCGACAAGGTGGCAAACAGGGCGACAAACTCCTGGGTCAATTTGTGCTTAGGCGCATGGTGGATCAAAGGCATACACAGTTGATGCGACTCTTTCATAACCACGGAAGATGACAGCGCAGGATCCAGCACCGGCAGCCCTTCAGCACGAAGCTCATTCACGAGCTTTACAGGCAGGGAAGCTCTGGGTTGGAATTGATTGATGATGATACCTTCGATGCTCAGGTCCTTATTGTGATCACTGCAAGTCTCATGGACGTTTTCCATTAACGTATAGAGTGCGCGTCTTGAAAAGGCATCACAGTCGAAAGGAATCAGGCAACGCTCCGCCGCAATCAATGCCGACAAGGTATAAAAATTGAATGCCGGTGGCGTATCAATAAAGATTTCATCATAGCTATGAGTCAGCTGCTGCAACGCAGCAGATAGCTTATAGATCTTATGCTTAGACTCCAGCAGGTGTTCAATTTCACGAAGCTCAGGATTGGAAGGAATCACAAACAAGTGACTAAACGGTGTGGGATGCACAAACTCTGAAAGTGGCTTTTCCTTCGATTTAAACGTCAGTGACTGCGCAAAAAATTGCCCAATATTGGGCGTTAGCTCCGGCTTGTCTCGTTCAAAAATCGCGGCATCACCCAATAAATACTGACTCGCATTGCACTGAGGGTCTAGATCTAACACCAGTGTGCGTCGACCTTGTGCAGCACTGATGGCGGCGAGATTAACGGTAATACTGGACTTCCCTACGCCACCTTTTTGATTGAACACCACGCGCCGCATAAAACAACCTCAATAAATAAGCACTTTGAACATTCTAGCGCATCAAGACCCAACATCGACGAGGGTTTAGAGCGTCGGAGGGAAAAACCAATAGGCTGCAAAGATCGCCGTTAAGCAGCCTGCCAGATCGGCAATTAAACCACCCGCCAACGCCCCTCTATCGCGCTTAATGCCGACCACGCCGTAGTAAACCGCAATGACATAAAACGTGGTTTCAGATGAGCCCTGCACAATGGCAGCCACCAGTGCAGGAAAACTGTCTACACCATAGGTTTGCATGGTCTCTAACATCATGGCGCGGGCACCACTGCCCGACAGTGGCTTCATAAACGCCGTGGTTAACGCGGGGACAAACTCCGTTGGTAGCGAAAAAAGTTCCAGCAGAAACACCATGCCATCTAACAGGAGGGTAAGGACACCACTCTCGCGAAGACCGCCAATCGCGACCAACATAGCCAACAAATAGGGAATGAGACCAATCGCTGTTTGAAAGCCTTCCCGTGCACCGTCAATAAACTGTTCATAAACCGGTTGTTTGCGGGCATAACCAGCGAAGAGAAAAATCGCTATGACCGCAACCAGCAAGGTATTCCCCAGCGCGCCCGACATGGGTCCCATTTGCGTTGGCGGCAGACTCGTCAACAAGGAAATGATGGCGGCCATGATCACAGCAAATCCGCCGGCATAAGCGAGTACAACGCGATCCCAAAGGGAAATTTTATGCATATAGCAAATAGCTAATAGGCCAGCGATCGTTGAGGCCGAAGTTGCCATTAAGATCGGCAGAAAAACACTAGCCGGATCCGGGGCGCCTTGCTGGGCACGGTACAGAAAAATAGATACAGGAATTAGCGTGACAGAAGACGCATTCAAGACCAAAAACAAGGACTGAGCCTTGGTCGCACGTTCAGGCTCCGGGTTGAGCTTTTGCAACTCCCGCATAGCTTGCAAGCCTAAAGGCGTTGCGGCGTTGTCTAGTCCAAGAAAGTTAGCAGACAAATTCATCGTGACGGCGCCAAATGCCGGATGACCAGCCGGCACCTCGGGCATTAACCGGCTGAGCAAGGGTTGAAGCCAGCGGCCTAGCACACTAACTAAACCCGCATGCTCCGCAACCTTAAAAAGCCCCAACCACAAAGTCATGATGCCAACTAAGCCGACACTGATTTCAACACTGGTTTTGGCGGCGGCAAACCAAGCTTGAACCAAACGTCCAAAGCTATCGATATCGCCTAGAAAAATAGCTTGGTAGGCCGTCATGGCAACACTGAGCGCAAAAAATAGAAGCCATAACGCGTTTAACACAAACAAGTTCTCCAAACGGAAGAAACAATGGCCCAGTCACGGTGAATACTGACTGTCGCATGCCTGATGACCATCAATTTACCATTCATCGCCAAAAAACTACCGTTTAACTTTTGAGGGTCAACGGGATTAAAACCGCATACAAAAACACAGCATATTGCCTGAGCGGTTAGCGAATCCAGCATAAATACAGGCTTTGTAAGGCGTCAGAAGTTGTCCACAAAAGCTGTGGATAAGTCTGTTGATAGCTCAATTGTATCTGCTTTGTACAAGCACAGATGCGGGCTCCAACACATATTGATTAAATTTTAACCAAATTAAAATAATTCAATAAAAACAAACTCTTATATTTGTCAACCCTGAAACAAATATGCAAATGTTGGATTTCAGCTAAGTCTTTGAAGTTCGATGCGCATTCGCCTACTCGCTAAACACATGCTGTGACTAAATTCATAAAAAAACGAAAAAGCGATGCAAGCAGATAGCCCATCTCAAGTGCAGTCTGCTTGCGCCTGCTCAGCATTTCTTGCGGCTACTTCAGCCTAATTCGGTCCTTATTTCGCTCAATGAGCGCTGGTCCAACCCCAGAAACATCTGCCAAAGCGGCTGATGACTTGAACGGGCCATTCTTTTTACGCCACTCAACAATCGCCTGAGCTTTCGCAGGCCCAATGCCGACTAATACATCAGATAGCGTCTTGGCGTCTGCCGTATTGATATTCACTTGGTTGCTTGCGGAACGAGACGATGGCGTGGTCGCACTAGCCTTACTCACGGCCGTCGGAGACGCCAAGGCGGGCAACGTGAACAAAGGGTTAGCCAACGCAAGTGCACTAATCAAAATCCATTTCTTCATGATGAAACTCCTAAACGAAGGGATGCTAAACCCACTACTTGAGCTTGCTCAGGAGTTCTAGGATAGGAATTGATGTTTCGCTAGGGCTGAAAACAAAAAAGCCCGTACGCAGTACAGGCTTTTAAGTGGAATCGTGGTCGGGACAGCAGGATTTGAACCTGCGACCCCTTGCCCCCCAGGCAAGTGCGCTACCAAGCTGCGCTATGCCCCGACATATTCACGAAGAGTGCATGATACTGAAATGCTTGGGCTTGTCTAGACTGAATCAGTGCGGATGGCTCAACATCTGAGCAATATCTTGCAAGTCATCAATCATTTCTTCAACGGCCAAGTGCCAAACCGTTTCGGGCGTTTGACTGCCTAAGCTCGGCGCTGCCGATGTAGCACTATCCGTCGAGCGCGCTTCAGGGTCATTGCCAACGTCATCACCCGCTTGCGCTGTCACTGACTCGCGCTTGAGCACGGCAGAAACCACCGCCTTAGGGTCTAACAACTGCTGGCGTGCACCCTGTATGGTGTAGCCCTGCAGATAGAGCAAATCACGAATTTGCCGAATAAGCAGGACGTCTTGACGCTGATAGTAACGACGGTTGCCGCGACGCTTTACCGGCTTAAGCTGGGTAAATTCCTGCTCCCAGTAGCGCAAGACATGCGATTTGACCGCGCACAGGTCGCTGACCTCACCAATGGTGAAGTAACGTTTGCCTGGAATTTCTGGCAGTGAGCTATCAGGCAGATGGATGTCCGACATGACCCTCTACCCGTTGCTTGAGTTTCTGGCCTGGACGGAATGTCACTACGCGACGCGCAGTGATAGGGATTTCCTCACCCGTTTTAGGGTTACGACCCGGGCGCTGGCGTTTATCGCGCAACTCAAAATTGCCAAAGCCAGACAGCTTAACGGGATGGCCATCGACCAGCGCCTGCCGAATTTCTTCGAAAAACTGCTCGACCAACTCTTTGGCTTCGCGTTTGTTTAAGCCCAAAGCATCGTGCAAGCGTTCAGCCATTTCGGCCTTGGTCAATGCGCTCATGTTAAATTCTCTATCAACTACATAAGCTCATTAGCTACGCAATATTGCGCCGCAAGTCGCTGATGCAGAATGCAAAATAGTATCTACCAAAGCTTGGATTTCAGCGTCCTGTAGTGTGCGTTCCGTGTCTTGCCAAGTCAATGACAAGGCCAAACTGTAATGATTTTCAGCAACACCCTGACCGCGGTACACATCGAACACGCTCAAATCACGCAACACCTCGCCCGCTTGCTGACGCACCACCGCTAAAACGTCAGCGGCAGACACCGTATCAGGAACAACTAAGGCGAGGTCTCGGCTCACGGCTGGAAAGCGCGACAGTGGCTTAAATTTCGGGAGACTGCCCAGCACGAGCGCTGACTGCTGCAGCTCAAACACATAGACCGGCCCCGTTAAACCCAGTGCTTCAATAACGCTTGGATGCAAGGCGCCCATAGAGCCAATGCGTTTGCCATCTACACTAATTGCTGCCGATTGGCCCGGATGCAGCACGGGATGCGCACAGGCGGAGAACTCGCCCTGTATGCCGCACAATTGCAGTAAGGCCTCAATATTTCCTTTTACATCAAAGAAATCGAGCGAATTCTTCGGGTTATTCCACGACGCTGAAAAGGCATCTCCACTCACGATACCTGCCAGCATTGGCACCTGCTCAAGACCATCAGCCGTTGGTGTAAAGCGCAAACCGGCCTCGAATAAACGAACGCGGCTTTGCTGACGGCTTTGGTTGTGCAATACGGCCATGGCGAGGCCTGGCCACAGGCTGGTGCGCATGACGGCAAGCTCTGCCGATAACGGATTGGCCAATGCCCACGGATGGATGCCGGGATCGAATTGCTGTTGTAAACCTGCCTCGATGAAGCTGAAGGTGATGGCCTCTTGATAGCCCATGTCTACCAACGCGCGCTTCAGGCGACGCAGAGAGGTTTGGTTCTCGGGCTGAGGCAACAAGCGAACAGGCGCCATCGGTGCTGTCACTGGCAAGCGGTTGTAGCCATAAAGACGGGCGAGCTCTTCGATGAGATCGACCTCGATCGTCAAATCGAAGCGGTGGCTAGGCGGCACCACCAGCCAGCCCTGCTCTGCAGCAGTCACGCGGCAGCCAAGACGACCGAGATAGGCAACCACATCCGCATCCACGAGAGCAAAGCCCAGCACCTGAGCAATTCGCTGGGCGCGCAAGACAATCGCCTCACGCTTGGGCAGCTGTGCCACATCATTCACGTCAGTGACTGGCCCTGCGGCACCACCTACGAGCTCGAGTAATAAGGCAGTTGCGCGCTCAATGGCCAGTCGTGGCAACTCAAAATCCACGCCCCGCTCAAAGCGATGCGATGAATCGGTGTGCAGGCCGTAGCGTCTCGCCTCGCCAGCCAACGCCAAGGGCTGGAAGAAGGCCGCTTCGAGCACAATAGACGTCGTCGCGGTGCTCACGGCACTGGATTGGCCGCCCATGATGCCAGCCAACGCTAAGGCTTGTTGCTCATCGGCAATCACCACTGTTTGCTCGCGCAGGCTTATGGTTTGACCATCGAGCAGCGTCAGCGCTTCACCGGCTTGTGCCTGACGCACGGTTAAACCACCGGCGAGCTGAGCACGGTCAAACGCGTGCATGGGTTGACCCAGCTCCAGCATGACGAAATTGGTGACATCCACGACCGGGCCTAAGCTACGCACGCCTGAGCGACGCAGCGCTTCCACCAGCCACAAAGGGCTGGCCTGAGTATTGTCGATACCATCAATCACGCGGGATACATAGCGCGGGCAAGCTACCGGCGCATTAATCGAGACCGGCAAAGAACGGTCATGACTCGCTGGCACGGCCGCAATCGGCGATGGAGTGTAGTCAAGACCAAAAACGGCTGCCGTTTCACGAGCCAGACCGCGCATACTCAAACAGTCGCCACGATTGGGTGTTAAGCCGAGCTCAATTAAATGGTCATCGAGCTGCAAATAGTGGCGAATGTCTTGACCAATAGGTGCATCTGCCGGGAGCTCCCAAAGTCCATCGGAAGACTCCGCCAAGCCTAGCTCCTGCTCAGCGCAGAGCATGCCGAAAGAGTCGACCCCGCGCAGTTTCGCATCTTTAATGCGAAACTCACCGGGTAATACTGCGCCCACGGTCGCAACAGGGATGCGAATGCCAGGACGCGCATTGCTAGCACCACAGACGATCTGCAGAGGTTGCTCAGCACCAATATTGACCAGCGTGACGCGCAGCTTATCGGCGTTTGGGTGTTGCTCGGCACTGAGAATTTCGCCAATCACCACCCCATTAAACGCAGGAGCAACCGGCACGATGGCGTCAACTTCTAAACCTGCCATGGTGAGCTGGTGCGCCAGCGCGGCGGTATCGACGGCTGGATTAACGAGGGCGCGTAGGCGCTGTTCGCTGAATTGCATGGCTGGCTCACTCGTCTGATTGGTCAGACAAAAACATTAATATCAATAGTTTAACAAACAAACATCAGGCAAATTGACGTAAGAACCTGACATCGTTGTCAAAGAATAGACGCAAATCATTCACGCCGTAACGCAACATGGCAAAGCGCTCCACGCCCATGCCGAAGGCAAAGCCTTGGAATTTGTCTGGATCAATACCACAGTTCTTTAGCACCTGCGGATGCACCATGCCGCAACCCAAGACTTCCAGCCAGCCGGTCTGCTTACAGACACGACACCCGGCGCCGTTGCACATCACGCACTGAATATCGACTTCGGCAGAAGGTTCGGTGAAGGGAAAGTAGGACGGACGGAAACGCACCTGAAGCTCTTTTTCAAAGAACACGCGCAGGAAATCCTCGATTACGCCCTTGAGGTCGGCAAAGCTCACATTTTCATCAATCAACAAGCCTTCGACCTGATGGAACATGGGCGAATGCGTGAGGTCGGAATCGCAGCGGTAAACGCGACCAGGGCAGACGATACGAATAGGTGGTTGCTGGCTTTCCATGACACGTACCTGGACCGGCGAAGTATGCGTACGCAGCAGTCGGGTGGCGTCGAAATAAAACGTGTCGTGCATTGCCCGTGCGGGATGGTGCGAGGGAATGTTCAAGGCTTCGAAGTTATGGAAATCGTCTTCCACTTCTGGACCATCGGCTACGGTAAAACCCACACGGGTGAAGAAGTCTTCGATGCGCTCCATGACACGTGTCACTGGGTGCAGACCGCCGGGCAACTGGCCGCGTCCGGGCAGCGTTACATCCACCTGTTCTGCTAGCAGACGCGCTGACAGGGCCGCCTCCGCCAGAACATTCTTGCGATCATTCAGACTGCTGGTGATGGCTTCACGTGCGGCATTTAACTCAGCCCCAAAGGCTCGACGCTCTTCTTCGCCAAGCTGACCCATGCGCTTTGATAAGTCGCTGAGTTGACTTTTTTTGCCCAGATACTGAACGCGCAGCGCCTCAACGGCGGCGGCATCTTGTGCCCGTGCGACATCAGTCTGTAACTGAGCTACCAGAGTGTGCAAATCCGTCATGACCGACTGTTTCCTCAACTGCAGCCTCAAGTAGGCATGCTTTAGAAAAACAAAAAGGGGAAGAACGCAATGCCCTTCCCCTTCGTGCGTGCTGTCAACACGCCATCACAGCGCGCTGATCAACACTGACCGCATCAGGCTGCGAGGCTGGCTTTCGCCTTCTCGGCAATTGCACTGAAACCGGCAGCATCATGCACGGCGATATCAGCCAGTACACGACGGTCGATTTCAATCGATGCCTTCTTCAGGCCGTTGATGAGACGGCTATAGGACAGACCGTTCAGACGCGCAGCGGCGTTGATACGAGCAATCCAGAGGGCACGGAACTGACGCTTTTTCTGGCGACGGTCACGGTAGGCATATTGACCAGCCTTGATGACCGCCTGGAACGCTACGCGATAAACGCGTGAACGGGCACCGTAGTAACCCTTAGCGCGATCCAGAACTTTTTTATGACGACGGTGGGCAACTACGCCACGCTTTACACGAGCCATTTTCTATCCTCCGTCAGCTTACAGGTTCGGCAACATAGCCAGCACACGACCGGTATCCGAGGCCGAAACCATGGACATAGGACGCAGCTGACGAATGCGCTTCGCCGACTTCTTGGTGAGGATGTGGCGCTTGTTAGCTTGCTTACGCTTGAAGCCATTCGCCGTCTTCGAGAAACGCTTTGCAGCGCCCCGACGGGTTTTAATCTTTGCAGACATATCTTACCTCGTTAGTGACCCTTGCAGCCTTTGCCGAACGATCCGCAGATAGCGTTCGGGAGACTTGGGGGTAAGTTGCAAATCAGCGTCTTGCCGACTTACCGCTTTTTCTTGGGGCCGATGAGCATGCCCATCATGCGCCCTTCCAGTTTCGGGTGTTGTTCCACAACCCCGATCTCGGCCAGATCGACCTCGATACGTTGAAGCTGCTTAAGACCCAGCTCCTGATGCGCCATCTCGCGTCCGCGAAAACGCAGTGTAATCTTGCACTTATCGCCGTCTTCAAGAAAACGTACGATATTGCGTAGCTTCACTTGGTAGTCGGCTTCTTCAGTACCAGGACGGAGTTTGATCTCCTTAATCTGCACCTGGTGCTGCTTCTTGCGGGCTTCCTTAGCTTGCTGCTTTTTCTCGAACACGAACTTGTTGTAGTCCATGATCCGGCAAACAGGCGGCTCGGCATCGGCGACGATTTCAACCAGATCCAACTGGACGGCCTCAGCGGCAGCCAGTGCTTCACGAATGGCAACGATACCTACCTGCTCGCCATTCTGGTCAATCAGTCGAACTTCACGGTGCTTGATGTCCGCGTTAATGAGTGCGCGCTTATCGCGACCCTGCTGCTTTTCCGGCTTAATGTTCGTTCTCCACAGTCCGACCCTTACGGGCGATGTCTGCAGCTAATAGCTCGACAAATGCGTCTACGGTCATGACCCCGAGATCGTCGCCTTTGCGTGTGCGTACCGCCACAGTACCTTGTTCTGCTTCACGCTCACCGACCACCAATAAATAGGGGACGCGTTGGAGCGTGCGCTCGCGGATTTTATAGCCAACCTTCTCGTTTCTCAAGTCGCTAATGGCGCGAATGTCTTGAGATTTCAATGCTTTTTCAATGTTTTGCACCTCATCGGCCTGTTTGTCGGTGATATTCATCACGCAAACTTGGACCGGCGACAACCACGGTGGCAAAATTCCCGCGTAGTTTTCCAGCAACATGCCAATAAATCGCTCAAAAGAACCGAGGATGGCGCGATGCAACATGATGGGGCGCTGACGGCTACTATCTTCGGCGATAAAGCTGGCATCTAGGCGCTCTGGCAAGTTCGGATCGTACTGCAAGGTGCCACATTGCCACGCTCGGCCAATGCAGTCGTGCAAGGTAAATTCGATTTTAGGACCGTAGAAAGCACCCTCGCCCGGCTGGTACTGCCAGTCCAAGCCCGACTCATCTAATGCTGCAGCCAAAGCACTTTCGGCGCGGTCCCATTGCTCTTCGCTGCCAATACGCTTGGCCGGGCGTGTGGACAGCTTCAGCGAAACATCGGTGAAGCCGAAGTCAGCATAGACTTTCAGTGTGAGCTTAATAAAGTCAGCGGCTTCCTGACGCACCTGTTCTTCAGTGCAGAAAATATGCGCGTCATCCTGCACGAAGCCGCGCACACGCATGATGCCGTGCAATGCGCCCGATGGCTCATTGCGATGGCAGGCGCCGAACTCGGCCATACGCAACGGCAGATCTCGATACGACTTCAGGCCCTGATTGAACACCTGGATATGACAGGGGCAGTTCATCGGCTTCACCGCGTAATCACGGTTTTCCGAGCTGGTTGTGAACATGTTTTCAGCGTAGTTGCCCCAGTGGCCCGAGCGCTCCCAGAGCACGCGGTCCACCACTTGCGGGGTTTTCACTTCAACATAACCGTGCTCGCGCTGCACACGACGCATGTACTGCTCGACTTGCTGATAAATCGTCCAGCCATTCGGATGCCAGAACACCATGCCCGGCGCTTCTTCTTGGAGATGGAACAGGTCGAGGGCCTTGCCGATTTTACGGTGATCGCGCTTTTCAGCTTCTTCAATGCGTTGAATATAGGCAGCAAGCTGCTTCTTGTCGGCCCAAGCCGTACCGTAGACGCGCTGCAACTGCTCATTCTTGGCATCACCGCGCCAGTAGGCACCAGAGAGCTTGGTCAGCTTAAAGACCTTAAGGAAGCGGGTATTGGGCACGTGCGGGCCACGACACATATCCACATATTCTTCGTGATAGTACAGGCCCATGGCCTGCTCGTCCGGCATGTCATCGACCAGACGCAGCTTGTAGTCTTCGCCCCGCGCCGTAAACACATCCACCACCTCAGCACGTGGCGTCATTTTCTTGATGACGTCGTAGTCCTTGGCGATGAGTTCGTTCATGCGCGCTTCAATGGCGGCCATATCGTCTGGCGTGAAGGGGCGCTCAAAAGCGATGTCGTAGTAGAAACCTTCGGCAATGACCGGGCCAATCACCATTTTGGCTGTGGGGTACAGCTGCTTTACAGCATGACCAACCAAATGCGCGCACGAGTGACGAATGATTTCCAGGCCGGCTTCGTCCTTGGGCGTAATGATCTGCAAAGACGCATCCGCATCAATGAGGTCACAGGCATCGATCAAACGAGGCTCAGCACCGGCGTAAGAAATCTTGCCCGCCAGAGTGACCTTAGCCAGACCGGGGCCGATGCTCGTTGCGACCTCGGTCACGCTGACCGGATGATCGAAACTGCGCTGCGAGCCGTCGGGCAAGGTAATGACCGGCATGGTATGTCCTCTGTCTGGATGAAGGCCCGCGTAGGGGCACGAAATTAAGCGCTGGAGTGTAGCGAAAGCCCCCTCTCAGCGCAAAAAGCAACGCGAAAATTCAGCGTAAATACTAGCGTCTGAAGGTGTAGAACAGCGTTACGGCCGATTCCAGCGAGGTCAATGCCTCCAGTGAGAGCTTAGGCGATAGGCGATAGCGCAATTTCACGGACTGGGACTGGTCGAATAAGCCAATGCCAAAGCTAATAAAAAGCTTCTTGCTTAAATTGCCGGAGATAGCGACTTTGGTGTCGCTACTGTCGCCTTCCGTGCTTAACGCAAAGCCTTCCACGCCGAGTTGCGAGCCCAGCTTCTCAAAAATTCCGGTGCGACCGGTGAGCTTGAGGGCTGCGCCCAACGCAAGTGCCTGTTGTTCGGCGGGGGTCGGTGCACCGGTATTACTTAATGATCGGCCCAGCACGAGGTAAGAAAGCATTTCTTCCTGGGACATGCTCTGGTCAGAAAAAAGCGACGCGCTGGTATTCGGAGTACGACCCGTAATTCGTAGCCCCACAGTAACATCATCGACGACACGCACCGCTTCGAGATTAATATCAGGGCGCCCAATCGGACCGGCAAACAAGAAGCGTCCGGTACGAATAGTCAGGCGTTGACCATAGGCTTCAAAGTAGGCATCCGAGCCAAATCTCAACTCGCCATTCGCCGCCACAAAGCTCCCCGGGCTTTGCGTAACCGCTAACCGACCTTGTAAAGAGGTATCTAAACCACGACCGGAAACGCGCACATCGTCACCCATCAGGATAGTGACGTAGGCATCAATCGCCATCGCCTCCAACGGCGTGGTTTTCAGTCGCGGATCTTGCCCCTGACGGTTCATCACGATGACGGCATCGGCGCTAGGCTTGGCCGCAGCCGCTTTGAAATCCTCCAGCTTTACCCGCGCAAACGGCACTTGGACTTGGCCTCGGATTTTGACCGCTTTGGCACTGGCGTCGAGGGTTAAATCGGGACTAAAGCGAAAGCGCGCCATCGGTCTTAAGCCTGCACTTAATTGCTCCCCTTGAATTTGCAGGGTGGCTTGCCACTCTTTGCTGAGCGAGGCCGTGCCTGTGAGGGTGGCCCTTCCCTGTTCTTGGTCGCGCAAATCCCCGACCCAATTTACGCGGTCGCCCGTAAAGTTAGCTTTCAGTGTGATAGGCCGCCAGTCAATCGCAAATTCCGGCAACTTAACTTCGCCGTCCTGCCACATTAATTGGCCATTCGCTTTCGGTTGTTTCAGGTTGCCCGACGCGCGTAGCGCACCCGAGACCTGCCCCGCGACAGATAGGCCCTGTGGTAATGCCACCGGCAAAGCGCTCAAGTGCAGCGCCTTAATCACAACATCGATATCCAGCGGTGGCTCTGCGACTTTGGGGTTACGACGCAAGTTAATGGCCGCACTGCCAAGGCGACCGCCATCCAGCGTCAATTTGGCCAGCCAGCGCTCAGGACTTAAGTTTGCGTCAGCGCAAATCGTATAGGGCTGTTGCTGCCAGCATTGCTGGCCGAGTTGCTGCGTGGTCGCCGACAGTCGCATTGCCGAGGGTGCCAGTAAAAACCAGCGTCCTGCCGCCGGCGTATCAATCTCCGCTCGAAGCAACTGGCCCTGCCAGCTTAACGGGTCATTGGTGATCAAGCGGCCACGCAGCAATGCCTGAGCGGTTACGTCGTCCCGGCTCAAGCGAATATCGGTGGTTTGATCCTTCACACTGCCACGCAAGTCCACCACTAATTGACGCCAGAGTTGTTGCTCACCCTGCCCAATTTGGTCGAGCTGGGCCGTCATCTGACCCTTGCCATCGATCAAGCCGCGCCACTGGCCTTGCAACTTAACCGCACCGGAAAACTCACTTTGAAAACGCTGTAATGCCGGCACATTCAGCTCAAAACGCGAACCCGTAGCCGGCAACCCACTGACGCGTAAGCGACTATCGGCTAAACGCATGTCCAGTTCGGCAGCGCCCGAATTGCCCTGCTGATAACTCCCCTTGAGCTGCCAGGGCATACCACCAAATTGACCCAGCCAGTTCACCTGAGCATTCGTTGCGCCTTGATCTAGCTGCCACGAAAATGGGCCTGCCAGCTGTGCACGCCGTGGCCACGCTTTGGGCCAAGGTAACGCGGCACTCTCCTTTAAGCGCAGGTTTAAATCGAGCGTGCCCTTTGCCTGCTTCAGGTCTCCGGAAACCATGAGCTTGCCAGGCTGAATTAGCCAATCCGTCAGCCCTTCAGGTGACCAGGACGGCCACGATAGATTCGCCTTGAAGCTTGGTTGGACCCGCACAAGATTCAATTGGGCAGACAGCGTCAACGGCCATTTTGCCGGCCCTTGGGTTTTTATCTGCAATGCATCGAGAGCGCCTTGAACAGTAAGCGCTTGTTTTTGCCACGGAATTACAGGGTTTTTAGCGGATAAAGCCAACTCCATGGGCACATAATCCTGCAGGGAAAGTTTTCCCGATGCCTGAAGTTGTACATCGAAAGCGGCCAGCGAGAGGGAATCGATATTCACCTGTGTACCGGAGCCAGAGGCACTGAGTGCCAGCGTATTAAACTCCACAGGCTCAGCCTGCCAACCTTGCCACGTGAGTTTCTTCATCTGCACATCGTGCAAATACCACGCAAATGGCAAATCGACGTGAATGGGCGCTAAGGGCTCCGTGGTTTCATCGGGTTGACGTAACTGCTCTACTCTCAAGGACTCAATATGGGCCTGAGCAATATCAACACTGCCGTGCAACAGATTTGTGGGTAGCCAACTGAGCGTAATGTTGTTGGCCTCAATGCCCAGCTTGTCGTTTTGCCATTGCACGGAATGCAGGGACAAGCCCGTCAAAAACCGCCCTTCAATGCCGCTGATGCGCAGTGCCGGCACCGCTTGGCCAAACTCTTGCCAAAGCCAACGCGGAGCCGACTCACTGGCGCCGACCCATACCAGCAATAACATGAGGGCAAGAAAGACTTGGATGCTCAGCATCCACAGAGCGCGCAGGGTCCAGCGCAGCAAGAAACGGGCAACCCCCAGCACACGGGCCTTTAGGCTTGGCATGGGTATGGCTGTATCGCTCATAGGGGCGAGCCAATGGTTAAATGAAGGCGCAATGGAGCTCCTGGCTCGGAGACCGCTGAAGCCAGATCAGCTCGGATCGGACCCACAGGGGATATCCATCGAATGCCCACACCCACACCAGTCCCGAGATTGGCATCACTGGCCTGACTAAAGGCATTACCTACATCCACAAAGACTGCGGGACGCCAAGTAGGACGCCAGCGCCAGTTGTACTCCACTGAGGCAGCCAACAGGTACTGCCCGCCTATGGTTTCATTGAGGCTGTTGCGTGGCGACAGGCTACGGAAATCAAAGCCTCGCACACTATTATCGCCTCCGGCATAAAATCGCAGGCTGGGAGACACACGCTCAAAATCGGTGCTGAGAATCGCGCCAGCATCGCCACGTATCAACAACATGTGACGATCTTGATAGGTATTCAGCCAGCGAAAACCACTGCGTAAAGACACAAAATCTGAGGTCGACACCAAGGCTTGACTGGCAAATTCAGTCTGAAAGAACAGGCGGGTACCACGAAGGGGATCAATACCTCCCTGACTTTGTACTCGATTAAACGAGGCATACGGTGCCAGGATACGCTCAGCCCCTTTTTCACCACTGTCGCGCTGAAAACGCTCATCGACTAGGCGCAGACCAAAACTTCGTTGCCACCCCCGCCGTGGATCCAACACACGCTGCACACTGACCACGGTTTGCACGGAATCGGTATCTTCAATTCGATCCTCTTGCAGACCTAAGGCAAACTCCAACCGATCCTCCAACGGATGCTTCCACGGCATACGGTAGCGAATCTCGCCGCTTTGGCGGGCCGCAGCCAACTCCGTTGTGACTTGCACCCCGTGTCCCTGACGGTTCAGCAAGGGTCGCTGCCACTCCCCCTGTAATTTAGGACCAACATCGGTCGCGAAGCCTAAGCCGAAGGAATACAAACTGGGTAAGCGGCTATCAACGACTACCTCAACGGGCACTTGTCGGTTCAGGGTTTGGTCACGCCGAAAAGACACTTGGGCTTCGCGAAAATAGCGGGTTTCGATCAGGTTTTTTTGCAGCTGAAAAAGCTGGCGACTGCTAATGGCATCCCCCGTTTTAAAAGGTGTTAGCGTCGCCAATTGCAGCGCATTCAGTGCGCGCAGGGGTTTGCCATCGACTTCGCGGTAACTGATGGGGCCAAATTGATAACGCTCACCGCTATCAAAACCCAGATACACATCGGCGACTCGCTCTTGTAAATTGACCTCGATGCTACTGACCAACCAGCGACTATCAAAATAGCCTCGCTCCAACGCGCGCTCTTCAAGTTGCTGCTTAAAAGACTCGTATTGGCTGTGTTGAAGCACATCTCCGGTGGCTTGTGGGAATGCCGGGGGTTTAAAACGCTCATCGCGCTCAGCCGCTCCCACCACCTGGATATTGATCACGCGCAAACGAACGGGTGGCCCCGCGTTAACCACCAACCTGTGTGTATTTTGATGGGTCTGAATCGAAACTTCGGGGTCGTAATAGCCGAAGGCCTCCAAGGTTTGCTTCACTTTGCTCGTGGCATCGGCCACGAAAACATCCGCTTTACTGGCATCCGTCAGGTTGAGCTCGGAAACACTGAGCTCAAGCGCATCCTGAAGATGTTCAGGCGTGACCGTGACCTGCCATTCCGCATACGCCGAACCGGGTAATAAAAACAACGCGACTAACAGGCGTAATACGCGCTTATTCATGGGCGGTCATTTTAAATTGGCCAATAAGGGATCACTTAATGAAAGCAGCTGACGCTCACTCTTGAAGCTGCGCGGCGCTCCAGTCAACGGGTCATCAAAAGACAACTGTGAAGCCAGCAACTGCAGAGGACGATCATAGGTTATCTGATCTGCTTCGATTTCGGGCCATACGATGGGATAGATCGCATCAAATAAAATCGGCATGTCGAGCGCCGCAAAATGCACGCGAATCTGATGCTTTCGGCCGGTGACAGGCCGCACGAGAAAATGCCCCCACCCGGACTGAGCCATTAACAGCTCAATGAAAGTTTCACTGTTGGCCACGCCGTCACCCGTCTCCATTCGGAAAAACGGTGTGCCTGCTTGCAGATGCGAGCAATAACGCAATGGAAAGCTAAGGCGCGGATTAAGCGGTGCGATCACTTCATAGACTTTATTGATTCGGCGCTCTCGAAATAGTGCCGAATACTGCTCGCGACTCACTGGACGTTTGGAGAAAAGCACCAAACCTGCAGTCTCCCGATCGATACGGTGCAGCGGCACCAAATCATCAATACCGGTTTCACGACGCAACCGCGTTAACAAGGTTTCAGAGAGAAAACGCCCAGCGGGCGTGACAGGCAGAAAATGCGGCTTGTCGGCTACCAACAGATGATCGTCTTCAAACAAGATATTCGCGGCAAAGGGAATAACAGGCTCTGGTGGCAAATCGCGGTAATAAAACACCACACGCCCCGCCTGATACGGACTATTCAGCGTTAACGCCTGACCAGTCTCGTCACAAACTAAGCCGTTAAGAAAACGATGCCGCCACTCTGCCTCTGCAACACCGGGAAATCGCTGGAGCAAATAGGCAAATAGATTGGGCCACTGACCGGGGGGCAGCCCATGCCGGCTGGCACCCACGCCGTGGCGAACCGGCAAAGGAGACTTCATGCAGCCAACACTCAGGGCTTAACGGGATGCCCCGCCTCTTCGATAGCGGATTTGACCTGGGGTGGCATGTAGTTTTCATCGTGCTTTGCCAAGACCTCATCGGCCTTAACTACCCCACCCTGCCAGCGGCCATTGGCCACGATGCCCTGCCCTTCGCGAAACAGGTCAGGCAGGATGCCCTCGAAATCAACCCATACGGTTTGCTTTAAGTCGCTCAGAGCAAAGCGCACAGCCAGTGAATTCGGCGAACGCTGAACCGAACCCTGCACCACCAGTCCGCCTACTTGAATGCGTGCGCCTTCCGGTGCCTCTTTAGCCATGAGCTGTGAGGGCGTATAAAAAAGATTGATGTTCTGACGCAGCGCATAGCTAGCTAACCCGACAGCCAAACCAATACCGGCCAGCAGCAACAGTATCCAAATCAGACGACGACGACGCTGGGGATGCATAACAGCTCCTATTGATGTTGACGCTGACGTTTAAGCAACAATTGTTGTTCCCGACGCCAGCGCTTTGGCGCCTGAACACTGCGCCAGGTCAACACACCCAGCGCACCGAAGAACACGCCATAGGCAAGCCAGACATAAAGACCGTGCCCGCCCATCGCAAAAAAATCGGCCCACGAGGAAAAATAAAAGTTCATTGGTTTGGCTCCTCAATAAGCTGACGAACCCATTGGCTTCTGCGCTCGCGCTGCAAAATTTCCTGACGGCTACGCAGCAATATTAACGATGCAAACAGGGCATACAGACCCAGAAACATCACCAGTAAAGGTAAGTACATTTCCGGCGGCATAGTGGGTCGTTCAGTAATGCGAAACGTCGAGCCCTGATGCAAGGTGTTCCACCACTCCACGGAATACTTAATGATGGGTAGGTTCACCACCCCCACCACCGCCAATAAGGCAGCCGCTTTACTGCCTTGGGAGACTTCCTCAAAGGCGTTTTGCAAGGCCATGACGCCCAAATACAAGAACAATAAAATCAACATGGAGGTGAGTCGCGCATCCCAAACCCAATACGTTCCCCAGGTCGGCTTACCCCAAAGCGAGCCCGTGATTAGCGCCATCAAGCAAAACAAGGCGCCAACCGGCGCGGCCGCTTTTGCCACCATTTCTGCGGTTTTAACGCGCCAAATCAATGTGATGGCGCCGCATATGGCAAGCAGCAAATATCCACCCATGGCCAGGCTCGCGGCAGGCACATGAATGAATATGATGCGGTAACTATTGCCCTGCTGATAATCCGCAGGCGCAATTCCAAGCCCCCAGACTAAGCCCACGCTAATTAACAGCGCAGCAGGCCAGGCAAACCAGGGCAACCAGCGACCGCTAAGCTGATAAAAATGCCGAGGGCTTACGGTACTTTCAAATGCCGCCCAGAGACGACGCAGCCAATCGATCAACTCAGTCTCCTGCACATGCTTAAGTCCCACTCACGGCTAAACGCAAGGCCGCAGCAGCTGCCAGCGGTGCCAAGCACAACGCCAGTATGAGAAACGCGCCGAGTAAAGCTAAATAACCCGTTACCGGCAAGCCCGACAACGACGCCTGAACGCTTGCCGTAGCAAAAATGAGTACGGGGATGTGCATGGGCAGGGTTATCAGTGGCACCAATACCCCGCCCCGACGCAAACCCACCGTTAAAGCCGCACCAATGGCACTGATCAGACTCAGCGTAAGCGTGCCCAAGAGCAGTGACATCACCAACACCACAAGCACTGAACTCGGCAAATTCAACAACACGCCCGCCAGCGGAGCCAGCAAAGCCAGCGCCACGCCTGTCTGCAGCCAGTGCGCCAACACTTTAGCTAAGACCAGCAAGGGCAAGGGCGCGGGGGTGAGAAGCAATTGCTCCAAGGTACCGTCATCAAAGTCGCTACGAAACAAACCATCCATCGCGAGAAGCACTGCCAGCAATGCCGCAATCCAAATGATACCGCCAGCTAACTCGCGCAAACGGGCTGGGTCGGGGCTAATAGCCAACGGCACTAGCGTAATCACCATCAGAAAGAAAATAAGTGGATTGAGCCACTCACCACTCTGGCGCCAACCCAAACGAAGGTCGCGTTTAAAGACCTGAAAAGCAGCCTGCAACATCATGCCGGGATCAACTCAATAGGGGTCACTGGGCAGCGAAGATTGAGGCGATGATGGGTAGTCAACAACACCATACCGCCCTGCTCTGCATGGTCTGCCAGCCAGCCCTCCAATTCACAAACTCCGGCTTGATCAATGGCGGTAAACGGCTCGTCGAGTAACCATAACAACGGCGCTTCGGTGAACAAGCGGGCAAGCGCCACGCGGCGCTTTTGCCCTGCCGAGAGCTGTGCTACCGGCGTATCGTCATAGCCGCGCAAGCCCACTCGGCTTAATGCCAGGTCCAGGCGACTTACCGTCAGTGTTTGACCTCGGCATGCCGCTAGGATGTTGAGATTTTCCGCCACGGTAAGTACCGATTTTATGCCGGCGAGATGCCCTAAAAATAAGACATCCTGCTGAAATTGCTGCAAGTCAGCACTCACCGATTGATGTTGCCAGCGGATATTTCCGCTCATAAATTGGCTTAAGCCGGCAATTTGCTTGAGTAGTGTTGTTTTCCCGACGCCATTAGGCCCCAAAATCTGCGCCACCTGCCCCGGACGCAGCGTCAACGACAGGGCCTGATACAGGCAGCGGTCATCTCGCCAGGCTTCCAAGTTTTGCAGTTCCAGCACAGACCGTCTCCACACATAAGTGAACCGTATAACTGCACTCAGTCCGGTTTCATCGCCGCATTGTAGCCCAATGCGTTCATTTTTCTTATGATTCAGTCGCGCCGCCGATTGACTAATGGCCTAGTCGACACTAGACCACGCTATCCTGCCTAGCGCTGCCCATTAAAAACTCTAATAAGGACGTGATATGCCTCGCCTATATAGCAACTTGGATAGCTGTGTTGATGACTTAATGACCTTTGCCGGCGAGCGCGTGGTGATCGGCACGCCCTTGGGCATTGGCAAACCGAATGCCCTGCTAAACACCCTTTATCAGCGCATTAAGGCTGACCCCAGCCGACGCCTACGAATTTTGACTGCGCTGTCGCTGCAAACGCCGCAAACCAGCAGCGCACTGGAAGAAGCCTTTTTAAGACCATTTATTGATCGTGTTTTTGGCAACTACCCCGATCTCGACTATGTCACCGACCTACGCCAGCAAAAGCTACCCGCCAATATTGAAGTGTCGGAGTTCTTCCTAAAATCTGGCGACTACCTGCGCAATGACTACGCCCAGCGCCAATACATGGCAACGCATTACACCCATGCCGCCCGCGACATGCTCTTACAGGGCGTCAATGTGGTGGCGCAAGCCGTGGCGATGCGGGAACGAAATGGCATCAAGGAATATTCGCTGTCGTGTAATCCGGATGTCACCTTGGATTTGCTCCCGCTGTTTGCCGCCAACGGCACCCAAGTCTTTCGCGTGTTAGTGGTGAATCAAGAACTGCCCTTCATGGAAAATGATGCCATTGCGAATCTCGACCTCGTGGATGCCATCGTGGACTGCCCAGAAGGCACACACACGCTCTTCTCCGCACCCAATATGAACGTGAGTTTGGCGGAATACGCTATTGGTCTGCATGCGTCCTCTTTAGTGCGGGATGGCGGCACCTTACAAATCGGCATTGGGTCCTTAGGCGATGCCATTACTCAAGGCCTAATCCTGCGCGAGCGTCAAAATGATGACTATCAAGCGATGATGCAAAGCCTGGGCAGTCAGCAAGCACCCGCCCAGCTCGCTCCCTTTACCAAAGGCCTCTACGGCTGCAGTGAAATGTTCGTTAACGGCTTTATGGAGCTGATGCGCGCCGGCATCATCCGCCGAGCGGTCTATGCTCATGCCGGCCTTCAACAGCTCATTAATCGTGGCCGTATCAACGAGCAAGTCAGCCTCGACACCCTCGATGCCTTGGTGGAGATTGGCGCTATTCGTACGGTCTTAAATGAAGCGGATGTGGCGCTGCTGCGCCGCTTCGGTATTGTTAACGCGACCGTTAGTATCGCGGGTAACACGCTGATGATTAATGGCATTGCTATGCCTGCCCGTTTGGACGACCCGATCACTCGCGCTACTTTGCAAAAAGAAGGCTTAGGCGAACAGCTACAGGGCGGCCACACCATGACGGGCGGCTTCTTCCTTGGCCCTCGCGATTTTTATCAGGCCTTGCGCGACCTCAGCGACGCTGACCGCGCCAAAATCAATATGACCGCCATTGGCTTTATCAACCAGCTCTATGGTCAAGATGAACTCGGGCGCGCCCAGCGCAAAGACGCCAGCTTTATCAATACGTGCATGATGATGACGCTGCTTGGCTCCGCCGTGTCCGATGCTTTAGAAAGCGGCCGCGTGGTCAGTGGTGTGGGCGGACAGTACAACTTTGTCGCCATGTCGCATGCGCTGCCTGATGCACAGTCCATTCTGATGTTGCGGGCCAGTCGTGAAGCCGCCGGTGCCGCGAGCTCGAACATCGTGTGGAATTATGGCTACACCACTATCCCGCGTCAGTTGCGCGATTTGGTGATCACTGAATACGGCGTTGCAGATTTACGCGGCCGTACCGATAACGAAGTCGTCCAGGCTCTGCTGGCCATTACCGACTCTCGCTTCCAGGACAGCTTAATGGCGCAAGCCAAAGCCAATGGCAAACTTGATCCCGCCTATGAAATCCCGGCTCATCAGCGACAGAACTTACCCGAGGTGTTAGCGGCGAAACTCAAGCCATTCAAGGATAAAGGTCTGCTACCTGACTTCCCATTCAGCTGCGACTTGACCCCCGAAGAGCTAAAAATCGCTAAGGTGCTGCAGCGCATGAAGGCCATTAAAGATGACAAATTAGCCATCGCTAAAGCGCTGTGGTCTGCTCGCGGCAAGCAAGCACCCGCCGGCTGGCTTGAGCGGATGCAGCTGGATAAACCCGGCAACGTTAAGGAACGTCTGACACAAAAGCTCTTTATTGCCTGTGTTTAAGACAGGCGTATCGAGCATAATTGACGTGTTCTCCGCTAGGCACTGGTTTCTATGAAACAGCGATGTTCTGCCCAAAAACTATCCGTTGCGCATGCCCTGCTGATCTTCTGCTTCGGCTTAATGAGCGCCTTCAGTGCATCCGCTGCGGGACTTTTTGAACGCGAACAACGCGAGTTTCTTCCGGTCGAAGAGGCGTTCCAAACCAGCCTCTCCACAGAGGCTGATGGCCTGACCTTGCACTTCGACATCACGCCAGAACATTACTTGTATGAAAAACAATTTCGACTGACATGGCCTGCCGGCTTAGAAGACCTGCCCGAATTACCGACGTTTTCAGGTAGCGACAGTCAGGCCAGCTGGCACGATGATCCCACCTTTGGCCGCGTTAAAATTTACCGCGACCGTGTGGACTGGCCCCTTCGACTGCCAGAACTCAGCACTGTTCAAGCGCAGCGTTTTGAAGATGCTGGCTCTGTCCTCAACGTGCGCTACCAAGGCTGTGCTGATGCCGGCCTTTGTTATCCACCCCAGATCTGGCAAATCCCTGTAACGGCCACGACTAGCCTTGCCCCTGAGCCCCAACTTAATGGCGACAATGCCAATAGCATTGCGACTTGGTTGGCCCAGGCTAACTTTTGGGCCGTTTTAGCCGCTTTTTTTGCCCTCGGTTTAGGTCTGGCCCTAACGCCGTGTGTCCTACCCATGCTGCCGATTCTGTCCGCCATTATTGCCGGCCAACGTGGCCAATCGGCTTCGGCCTATCGCGGCTTTGCGTTAGCACTGAGCTATGTCTTGGGTATGGCGCTGATGTACAGCCTAGCCGGCCTACTCATCGCGCGTTTTGGCGCTGCCGCCAACCTCGCCACATGGATGCAAAAGCCAGCCGTATTAATCCCCTTTGCGGGCTTATTCGTTGCTCTTGCCTGGCTGCTTTGGCGCGATAAAGCACTCACATTGCCCCACTTTATAGACGCCCCCTTGAAGCGTTGGCAGGCTCAGCAACAAGGCGGCGCATACGGCTCCGTCTTTATCATGGGTGCTATTAGCAGCTTAGTCGTCTCACCCTGCGTCTCTGCACCGTTGGCCGGCGTTCTGCTGTTTGTGAGTACGAGTCAAGACATGGTGTTAGGCGGCAGCGCCCTGTTTGCACTGGGCATGGGCCTAGGCGTGCCATTGTTACTGCTCGGCCTGGGTGGCGGGCGCTGGATACCACGCTCTGGCCCTTGGCTAGAGGCCAGTAAGCGCTTCTTCGCGCTCCTGCTGGTTGCCGTTGCCATCATGCTGGTCAATCGACTGCTACCGTCTCTGGTTCAGCTACTACTTTGGGCAGGCTTTTTTACCTTGATCGGCAGCAGCCTAGTGGCCCGTCTCAGCCGACTGAGTAAAACCGTGGGGCTGGTATGTATTGTGTGGGCCATGTTCCTGGTTTTTGCCGCCGCACGCGGTGGTGATTCGGCATGGACACCGTGGACGGTGTTTTCACAAAATGTTGCTAACACTCAAGCGCCACCCAATACGGTCACCGGCTTTATTAAGCTCACCGACCCCGCCGCCGTGGATGCTGCCATTGCGCAGGCCGCAAAAGCACAAAAACCCGTCATCGTGGACGTATTTGCCGACTGGTGTGTCAGCTGCATCGAGATGGAAAAGAAGGTTTTGATCTTGCCCGAGATCATCACACTGCTCGAGCCCGGCGTACGCATTAAGTTCGACATCACCGATACCACCGGCGCTCAGCTGGCTTGGCTGCAGCGCGAAAAAATCATTGGCCCACCGGCGTTTCTGTTCTGGAATGCACAGGGCCAAAAACAAGACAGCCTGATTGGCGAAAGCACAAAACAAACCTTTGAGTCGAGTCTTAAAAAAGCATGGAACTAATTGATTTTATTATTCATGTAGATGTTCACCTACAAGAGTTTGCCAACGCTCATGGCGCGTTAATTTACGGCCTTCTGTTTTTAATTATCTTTGTGGAAACGGGCATTGTCGTCATGCCTTTCCTTCCCGGAGACAGTCTTTTGTTCGCCGCAGGCGCCTTAGCCGCCACCGGCGTGATGGACCCTTGGGCGCTATTTTTCCTGCTCTGGTTCGCAGCCGTATTGGGCGATAACTGTAACTATTGGGTTGGGCGTACCATCGGCCAACGTGTTTATGAATGGGATTCCCGCTGGATTAAGCGAGAGCACCTCGCTAAAACTCAGGGTTACTTCGATCGTCACGGCGGCAAAACCATTGTATTCGCTCGTTTTATGCCGATTATCCGCACCATTGCGCCATTTGTGGCTGGCGTCGGGAAAATGCCCTACCGCCGCTTTTTCTTAATTGATGTGTTCGGTGGGTTCGTGTGGATCGGCAGCTTTATCGCGCTGGGCTATGGCTTTGGCAACCTACCCATCGTCAAAGATAATTTCATGGTCGTTATCTTTGTCATTATCGGCCTAAGTGTTATGCCCGGGGTGATAGCGGCAATTAAGGCACGGCAACAGGCTGGCTAGGCCAGCTAACTACTGCGACACCGGGCGCTTACTCAACCGGCGCTGCAACGTGCGCCGGTGCATATTCAACCTGCGAGCGGTCGAGGAAATATTGCCATCCTCCTCCAATAAAACGCGCTGAATATGTTCCCAGGCCAGTCTGTCCACGGATAGCGCATCCTGACCTGCCGAACGGGGCTCAAGGTCGGGTGATGAGCTGGCGTTCTTTAAGGCACGCAAAATGTCGTCTGCACTGGCGGGCTTTGCGAGGTAATTAACTGCACCGCGCTTGATGGCTTCGACCGTCGTAGCAATTGAGCTATAGCCCGTCAGCATCAAAACATTTAGCTCCGGTTTGATGGCAAGCAATTGCGGCAGGAGCTGTAAGCCCGACTCATTGCCCATGCGCAAGTCCAACACACAGGCATCTGGCAGGTGCGCCTGCAGTTCTAACAAGGCTTGGGCGCTATCAGCGGCTTCGACGCAGACACAGCCGCGTCGGGTCAAGGTCCGCGCTAAGGTCTGCCGAAAAATAGCATCATCATCAATGAGTAATATCTTCATGGCGCAATAACCTGGGTGGTCACGATGGCGGCAGGCCAGCGCAACATTACGCTGGCACCGCCCCACTCGCTGGATGCCACGCTCAGTGATCCGCCCAGCTCCAACAACGTGGACTGCGCTAAAAACAAACCAATACCCAGGCCTTCAGGTTTGCTGCTGAGCACGGGCTGGCCTAGCGCAGACACCAGACCGGGCGGAAAACCAGGACCGTCATCGCAGACTTGGCAAAGCCACTCACCCGGATTTTTTTTCACCACCAGGCGCACGCGAGAATGGGCAGCCTCGGCTGCATTACGCAAAACATTACTCAGGGCTTGTTGTAGTAGCCACGGCATAACAACAGACTGACTTGCGTCAGCAGCCATTGTTGATTCTACGTTCAGCGCCGGGAAAGCCACTTGAATGGGTTGCAGACAGTTCTGCAGGTGTTCAGCCAGCGCCTGACTGGGTAATTGCGAGGGTTGTGCGGCCTGTTCCCGGAGGCGCGCCAAAGTATCGCGACAGCGCTGCAACTGAAGCTGAAGGGGCTGCATTTGAGCGGGCATGTCCTCTTCTAGCTCATCCACCATCAGACAGACCGTGGCTAAAGGTGTCGCCAGTTCATGTACAGCGGTTGCCGCCAAGGTGCCCATGGCCACGGCTTGATCGCGCTGAAGCTGGCGACGCTGCTGCTCAACCAGATAGCGCTCCTGCGCGCGCAGCCGCCGATGCATGCGGTGCAAGAAAAACACCAGTAGCCAGGAGCTAATCGCGAAATTCACCATCATGCCCATGAGATGGCCTTGATACGTTTGCCAAGGCCATTGCACAGTTTGTGCGGCAGGCGGCCAGACAAACAAACTGAAATACGCCGTCAAAATCAGACCGACTAGAAGCAGAATTTGTCGTAAGGCAAGGGTGGATGCCGCAATGGCCAAAGGCACTAAGTAGTAAGTCACAAACGGGTTGCTACTCCCGCCACTGACTCGGAACAAGCAGGTCAGAAGGAGAAGATCAAACAGTAGTTGCAGAAACAACTCGTCATCACCGACCGGCTCCGGCTGGCGCAAACGAAGAGTGGTTAGGCCATTAATGAGCAGCAATAGGCCGAAGATCAACAGTAACGAGGGGAATGCCGATTCCAGTGCGAGACCCGTGAGTTGGCCATAAAGCAGGGTCAGGCCAAACAACGCCATCAGTGCCGTACGAAGCCAACAGAGTTCAGCAAGGTTTCGCCGCATGACCTCAGGCATATTGAATCTGCGCTCCCATGTTCTACTGCAAAAACAAACAAGGCACCCGAAGGTGCCCTGCTTTGTTCACTCACAACCAGTTCAACACGCTTGAGCTTAGCCGGCCAGGTTGGCGTTAGCGAAGTCCCAGTTAACCAGCTTGTCGAGGAAGGTCGAGATGTAGTCTGGGCGACGGTTCTGGAAGTCCAGGTAGTAGGCGTGCTCCCACACATCGATGGTGATCAGCGGCTTTTGACCGTGCACGATGGGCGAATCGGCATTGCCCGTTTTGGTCACGGCCAGCTTGCCGTCAGCACCCACAACCAACCATGCCCAGCCGGAACCGAACTGTGTAGTTGCTGCAGCTTTGAAAAGCTCAACAAACTTGTCATAGGAGCCGAAATCAGCGTCGATCTTGGCAGCGATAGCACCGGTTGGCAGACCGCCACCGTTTTGCTTCATGCTGTTCCAGTAGAACGTGTGGTTCCAAACCTGAGCACTGTTGTTAAAGATACCGGCCTTAGCGGCATCGCCAGCAGAAGCTTTAACAATCGCTTCGAGGCTCTGACCTTCCAGATCGGTACCCTTAATCAGGTTGTTTAGGTTAACCACATACGCATTGTGATGCTTACCGTGGTGAAAGCTCAGTGTGTGAGCGGTGATGAATGGTTCCAAAGCAGTGCTTTCGTACGGCAGAGCCGGCAGTTCAATAGCCATATCGGTTTCCTTTTAATCAATGAATTCGTGCGATACATCGCAGGGCGTCGCCATTATGCCCACAGACGCACACGGCGCAAGCCAGCAATGTTAATCATCTAAGTCAAAGTCATAATCTTTGAGTTCACGGCGCAAGCGGTGCTCAATGAGAACATCATCCAGTAAGCGACGCTTTTCCAGCGTATTTTTTACCACTTGAGCTTTGCTGAGAGGCTCATTTTCAGGTTCTGCCGCTTCATCTAGGAAACCTTCTTCCATTCCTATGTCCTCGTGATGCACTGAAAAAAACCAGAACTTTTGGCACTAAATCACCGTTGGCGGAACATAGCGCGAAGATTTTTCCGCTGTAAAGAGGCAAACGGTTAACACAGACGGTTCTCAGATATTTGTCAGGAAGGCTATACTCGCCGGCTCGATTGGCCAGACTCCCTTTGGCCCAACATTTTTACAGCGGAAGCCTGCATCATGCGTAGTCACTACTGTGGCAGCCTCAACCAATCCCATATCGACCAGACCGTAACGCTCTGCGGCTGGGTACACCGCCGTCGCGACCATGGTGGCGTTATTTTCCTCGACATGCGCGATCGCGATGGCTTGGTGCAGGTAGTGATCGACCCGGATACCCCTGATGCGTTTGCCCTCGCCGACAAATCGCGTTCAGAGTTCGTGCTTAAAATTACCGGCCGTGTCCGTCAGCGTTATGCCGGCACCGAAAATGCCAACATGCCGTCCGGCCAAATCGAAGTGCTGGGCAAAGAGATTGAGATTCTGGCGCAGTCGGAAACGCCGCCATTCCCGCTCAACGACGATTTCACCAACGTCGGCGAAGAAGTCCGCCTGAAGTATCGTTTCCTTGATATGCGTCGCCCGGAAATGCTGGAGCGCATGCGCTTCCGCTCCAAGGTCACCTCGCTGATTCGAAACTACCTCGATGACAATGGCTTCCTCGACGTAGAAACACCCATTCTGACCCGTGCCACGCCGGAAGGCGCACGCGACTATCTGGTGCCATCGCGCACCCAGCCGGGCAGCTTCTTCGCTCTGCCGCAGTCGCCGCAGCTCTTCAAGCAATTGCTGATGGTGTCGGGCTTCGACCGCTATTACCAGATCGCCAAGTGCTTCCGTGACGAAGACCTGCGCGCTGACCGTCAGCCGGAGTTCACTCAGATCGACATCGAGACTTCGTTCATGTCCGATGAAGAGATCATGAGCCTAACCGAAAAGATGATCGTGCAGCTTTTTGATCAGCTGCTAGACGTCAAGTTCGATGCCTTCCCGCGCATGACCTACAACGAGGCCATGCGCCGCTACGCCTCGGACAAACCCGATCTGCGTATTCCCATGGAATTGGTAGACATTGCCGACTTGCTACAGAGCATCGAGTTCAAGGTCTTCGCCGGCCCGGCCAAAGACCCCAAAGGTCGCGTTGTGGCGCTGAAAGTGCCCGGTGGTAACACCATGCCGCGCAGTCAGATCGACGACTACACCAAGTTTGTTGGCATTTATGGCGCTAAGGGCCTGGCCTACATCAAGGTCAACGACGTATCGAACATTCACAACGGTGAGGGCAGCGGCCTGCAGTCGCCTATCGTGAAGTTCCTGCCGAATGAAGCTCTGGTTGAAATTATTGCGCGTACGGGCGCACAAAACGGCGACCTGATCTTCTTCGGTGCCGACAAGGCCAAGATCGTCAACGACGCCATGGGTGCGCTGCGCGTGAAGGTCGGTCATGACCTGAAAATGCAAACCTGCGAGTGGGCCCCGCTCTGGGTTGTTGATTTCCCGATGTTTGAAGAAGTGGCTGATGGCCAGTGGACCTCGGTGCATCACCCGTTCACGCTGCCCAAGTGCGATGTGTCCGTGCTCAAGACCGATCCGGGCTCGGCTCTGTCTGTCGCTTACGACATGGTGCTTAACGGTACCGAACTCGGTGGCGGCTCGCTGCGTATCTACAACATGGAGATGCAGAAGGCCGTGTTCGAAGCGCTGGGCATTAGCGATGAAGAAGCCAACGAGAAGTTCGAGTTCCTGCTCGATGCCCTCAAATTCGGCGCTCCGCCCCACGGCGGCCTCGCCTTCGGCCTCGATCGCCTGGTCATGCTGATGACCGGTGCGACCTCGATTCGCGATGTCATCGCCTTCCCTAAGACCAAAACCGCTGAGTGCCTAATGACGCACGCCCCGGCTCCGGTCGAGAACAAGCAGTTGCGCGAACTGGGTATTCGTCTGCGCGAAGAAGTTAAGCGCGAAGAAGTTAAAAAGGAAGCCTGAGTCATGGCCGGTCACAGCAAATGGGCGAACATCAAGCACAAAAAGGCACGTACCGATGCCTCGCGTGGCAAGGTGTTCACGAAGTTCATTCGTGAAATTACCGTAGCGGCTCGCCTCGGCGGCCCATCGGAAGCTGACAACCCGCGTCTGCGCGCCATCGTGTCCAAGGCGCTGGGTGCGAACATGAGCCGCGATGTCGTCAACCGCGCCATTCAACGCGGTGCGGGTGGTGACGATGACAAGAAGCTCGACGAACTGACCTACGAAGGCTATGGCATCGGTGGCGTGGCTGTGTTGGTTGAAACCATGACCGACAGCGTGAACCGGACGGTGGCCGAAGTCCGTCATGCCTTTAACAAGAATGGCGGCAATCTCGGCACCAACGGTTCCGTGGCCTACCTTTTCGCCAAGCGCGGCGAGATCAGCTTTCCGGCAGGTACGGATGAAGACCGCATCATTGAAGTTGCGCTCGAAGCCGGTGCCGATGATGTGGAAAGCGACGAAGACGGCATCACCGTGGTGACCTCACCGGAAGCCTTCGGTGCCGTCATGGATGCCCTCGCCAGCGCGGGGCTGAAGCCGGAAAATGCTGAAGTCACCATGAAGGCCTCGACCGAAGCCGAGATCACTGACCTCGAGCAGGCCGAAAAACTCATGAAGATGATCGACATGCTGGAAGACTTGGACGACGTGCAAAACGTCTATTCCAACGCCAGTTTCAGTGATGCCGTGATGGCTGCACTGAATGCCTGAGTCCGATTCGATGCTCATGTCACTGACGGAAACGCTGACATGAGCATCATCATCGGCATCGATCCCGGCTCGCGGATTACCGGCTACGGCATCATTGCCGCCGAAGGTCGAGGCTGGCGCTATGTGGACAGTGGCTGCATCCGTATGAACACCGAGCAAGCCCTGCCCGATCGTGTGAAAACTATCTTCAACAGCCTGATCGAGCTAATCGCGCAATGGCAGCCGACGCAAGCCAGCGTTGAGCAAGTATTCCTGTCTAATAATGCCGACTCCGCGCTCAAACTTGGCCAAGCTCGCGGCGCCGCATTGGCCGCACTGGTCAGCCAGAATATCCCCGTCGCCGAGTACAGCGCCCGCCAAATAAAATTGGCCGTAGTGGGTACCGGCGCAGCAGAAAAAGCGCAGGTGCAGCACATGGTCATGCACCTGCTAAAACTCGACAAAGCACCCCAGGCCGATGCCGCCGACGGCCTCGCTGCGGCAATTTGTCACGCCCACGCCAGTGCAAATCTGGCTAGAATGGATTTATCGGGTTTGCGCCGCGGTCGTGGCCGCTAAGCCCTAGTAGTTACGCTGGCATCAAGCCTGAAGCCCCGCAAAGAGAGTTGGCATGATTGCGCGTTTAAACGGTGTCTTAATCGAAAAAATCAGCCCCCATGTCGTGCTCGATGTGCATGGTGTGGGTTATGAAGTGGATGTGCCGCTGAGCACGTTCTATCAATTACCTGCACTCGGCGAAACAGTCACGCTGTGGACGCACCTGAGTGTGCGCGAAGATGCCCATCAGCTCTTCGGCTTTCATGATCGCGACAGCCTGCAAGTGTTTCGCCTGCTCATCAAAATCAGTGGCGTTGGCCCCAAGCTCGCGCTGGCGCTGCTTTCGGGCATGGAAATCGACACCTTCCGGGGCTGCATTGCCCGCGAGGATGTGCTCATGCTGACCAAGATTCCAGGAGTGGGCAAGAAGACCGCCGAGCGCTTAGTCATTGAGCTGCGCGATAAAATCGGCAAGCTCGAATTGGTGCAGAAAGTGACGCTGAATGCACCCGCAACGCCGCTGTTTGTTGAGCCTGCCAGCCCGCAGGAAGAAGCTGAAAGCGCCTTGGTGGCTCTGGGTTATAAGCCGTTGGAAGCACAAAAAGCCGTTAAAGCGGTTTTGGGCCAGCACAGTGAAACGGCGGAACTGGTTCGTGCCGCGCTGAAAGGATTGCTGAAATGAGCATCGAGTCAGACCGCCTCATCACCAGCCAGGGCAAGCCGCAAGAAGAACTGATAGATCGCGCTATCCGCCCTACCCGCCTGGCGGATTATGTCGGCCAGCCCATTGTGCGCGAGCAGATGGAGATTTTTATTGGTGCCGCGAATGCGCGTGGCGAAGCGCTGGATCACACCCTGATCTTTGGCCCACCCGGCCTCGGTAAAACCACCCTAGCCAACATCATTGCTCGTGAAATGGGCGGGCAGCTGCGCTCGACCTCCGGCCCCGTGCTGGAACGCGCCGGCGATCTCGCCGCCTTGCTGACCAACCTCGAAGCCGGCGATGTGCTGTTTATCGATGAAATTCATCGCTTATCGCCGGTCGTGGAGGAGATCCTCTATCCGGCCATGGAAGACTATCAACTCGACATCATGATCGGTGAAGGCCCGGCCGCACGTTCGATCAAGCTCGACCTGCCGCCGTTTACGTTGGTCGGTGCGACCACGCGAGCGGGTTTGTTGACCTCCCCGTTGCGCGATCGCTTTGGCATTGTGCAGCGACTGGAGTTCTACAATGTCGCTGACCTGACTCACATTGTGTCGCGCTCGGCGCACTTGCTGAACTTGCAGATAGATCCTGCTGGCGCCGCCGAAATTGCCCGCCGCGCACGCGGCACGCCACGCATTGCCAATCGCTTACTGCGTCGCGTCCGCGATTACGCCGAGTTCAAAGCCGATGGCATTATCAGTCAGACAGTCGCAGCGGCCGCACTGGCCATGCTCGATGTGGATCCACAAGGTCTCGATGGCCTCGACCGTCGCTTTCTGCACATGCTCATCGATAAATTTTCCGGTGGCCCCGTGGGTGTCGAATCCCTAGCGGCTGCACTGTCTGAAGATGCTGGCACGCTGGAAGATGTCATTGAACCCTACTTGATTCAGCAAGGCTTGATCTTGCGCACGGCGAGAGGTCGCATGGCCAGTGCACAGGGCTGGCTGCTACTCGGCCTCAAGCCACCGGAAAGCGGGAACGCGCTCTGATGCTGCCCGAATATCAACACCCCTTACGGGTTTACATAGAAGATACAGACGCCGGCGGAATTGTTTATTACGTTAACTTTCTGAAGTTTATGGAAAGAGCGCGTACCGAATGGTTACGGCACTTAGGATTTGATCACTACTTAGTCAGCGACGAACCTGTATTTTTTGTGGTTCGGCGCGCCGAAGTGGACTATCGCCAACCCGCCCGCTTGGATGACAGTTTAATGGCGTGTGCAGAAGTCACCAAAATTGGCAAAGCCTCGCTGCATTTTCGTCAACGCATTCTGCGGGACGGCGTGGAAATAGCCTGCGGAGTGATCGAAGTTGCCTGCGTCGATCGCATTAGCTTGAAACCACGCGCACTCCCCACTACCTTGTCGGCACTGCTGACCACTGCTCTGGAAAACGTGACATGACCGCCGCACCTGAAATGACCGTTACCTCATTGATTTTTAATGCCAGCCCTGTCGTGCAGGCCGTCATGCTGTTACTGGTCCTGGCGTCGGTCATTTCCTGGGCCATCATTGTTCAGCGTTCTGGCTTCTTTCACCGTGCTGATGGCTTGAGCAAAGCCTTTGAAGAGCGTTTCTGGTCGGGTGTGGACATGCAGCAGCTGCATGAGCAAGTCAACCATCAGCCCAATCCAGACTCCGGTTGTGAAAATCTGTTCCGCGCCGGCTTCCAAGAATTTCAGCGCTTACGCGATAAGCGCGCCGATGCCGATGCCTTGATGCAGGGAGTATCTCGTGCGCTGCGTATCTCCCTTAGCGTGGAGCAAAGTAAGTTAGAAGCTCAACTGCCCTTTCTCGCCAGCGTAGGATCTACCAGCCCCTATGTGGGTCTGTTCGGTACCGTCTGGGGCATCATGACCTCCTTTATTGGCCTGGCTAAAGTGCAACAAGCCACCTTGGCGGTCGTTGCTCCTGGCATTGCCGAAGCACTTATTGCTACTGCCATCGGCCTATTTGCTGCCATTCCCGCCGTACTCGCTTACAACCGCTTTGCTGCCCGCAGCAACACCCTGTTATCGCGCTACGAAATTTTTGCTGAAGAGCTCAGTACCATCTTGCATCGCGAAGCCCACGCCGGACGTTGATCATGAGCCTCAAGAGCCAATTCCGGCGGGAACGCAAAGCCCCCATGGCTGAAATGAACGTCGTGCCGTATATCGATGTCATGTTGGTGCTGTTAGTGATTTTCATGATTACTGCGCCCATGCTGACGCAGGGCATAGAGGTCGATCTGCCACAAGCCGAAGCCGATGCGCTTAGCCTGAAAGATCAACAGCCACTCATTGTGACCGTGAAAGCGGATGGCAGCTTTTGGCTACAGTCTGATCCGGAGTCGCGTCATCCGGTCAGCCCTGAAAGCCTGCCCGCCGAAATTCGAGCGCTTCGTGAAGTGCGTGGCGATGTGCCAGTGCTGGTCAATGGCGATCGCGAAGTCGGCTATGGCCGCGTGATTGAGCTGATGTCTTCGTTGCAACAAGGCGGGGTGAAGCAAGTCGGTCTGTTGACTGAATTGCCCAGCGCCCAATGATTGTCTAAATGAAGCTGTCACTGCCCAACATTCTGTTATCGCTTTTGCTGCACGGCGTCGTGCTGGCGCTGTTTTGGGTCTATGCAAAACCGGCATCGTTGCCTGAGCCGCCCAAAGTCATGCAGGCTATTTTGATGTCGGCACCCGCAGCGATGGCTACCGAAGCGCCCATGACCAGCACACCCATCGAGCCTGTCGCAACGACCCCTGTTGAGTCGCCCGCGCCGAAACCCTTGCCTAAGCCTGAGCCCAAACCCGAGCCTAAAAAAGTCCCTTTACCTACGCCTAAGCCCACAGCTAAGCCCACACCTAAGACAGAGCCCAAGGTCGAACCCAAGCCAACCGTGCCAGCGAAGCCTAAGCCCATCATTGAACCTGTCGATGAGGAGCTAGAAGCGGTAGAGCAAGAAACTAAACGTCTCGCCGAAGCGCAAGCGACCGCGCGAAAGCAACGCGAGGCAGAGGCACGTCAGCAAGCATTAGCTGATGCCCTGAAAGCGGAAGCCGACGCCATTGCTGCCGATGCAGCAAAAGAACGAGCCAGATTGCTCAGTGCTCAGATTGGACAATTCCAACTGGCCATTAATCGAAAAGTTAAAAGTAATTGGCGCAGACCTGCGGCTGTTTCTGGCAAATTAATGACCGAACTGCGCATTACCTTGCTGCCAGGTGGCGAAGTCGCCTCAGTGGTCGTGGTAAAGTCCAGCGGTAACGATGCATTTGATGAAAGTGCTAAAGATGCGGTCAACCGCGCTAACCCTTTACCCGTTCCGTCAGATGCTGTTTTATTTCGCGAGCAATTTAAAGTGTTACTGCTCAAGTTCAAGCCGGAGGAATGATTATGCTCACCCGCCCATTCGGCTTACTCAAATTTTGTCTACTCGCATGCGGCATCAGTGCAGCTAGCCTAGCTAATGCTGCCTTAACAATTGAAATTACCCAGCGTTTAAACGAAGCCACACCGATTGCGGTCGTGCCCTTTGGCGGCGTTCAGAGTGCCGACAATACCGGCGCCATTATTGCCGCGGACCTCGATCGTAGCGGCTCATTTAATGTGGTGGAGCGCAGCAAGCTGCCTTCCCTCCCCTCGAGCAGTGCAGAAATTTTACCCAGTGTTTGGCAGAGCGTTCCTGCTGACTATATTGTGGTCGGTAGCGTTAGTCGCTTACCCGATGGGCGCTTAAGTTATCGTTACGAACTACTTAAACGCGGTGGCTTAGAACGCGTTTTAGGCGAAACTTTTACCGTAGATTCGGGTCGCGCTCGCGATGCTGCCCATTACATTGCCGACAAAATTTATAAGCAGGCCACGGGCGAGCCCGGCATTTTTGCCACCAAAATTTTGTATGTAAATCAGTACAACCGAGATGGCCGAAAGCGGTATCGCTTGGAGCTTTCCGACATTGATGGGGCGCGGCAAGTGACCCTGCTCGACTCAGTGGAGCCTATTCTTTCACCGACATGGTCACCGAGCGCCCGACAAATTGCCTACGTCTCTTTCGAAAGTCGTAAGCCTGCTATTTTTGTGCAGAACCTCAGCACTCGCCAACGCACCAAGTTGACCGATTTTAGTGGTTTAAACGGCGCGCCCTCTTGGTCACCTGACGGCAAACGCATGGCCATGACACTCTCTCGAGACGGCAACCCTGAACTTTATGTCATGGACCTCACTACGAATGCATTAACGCGACTCACGAATAACCCGGCGATTGATACTGAGCCGCGCTGGACCAGCGATGGTAAGTCGCTCGTGTTCACGTCTGATCGCAGTGGTGGCCCACAGATTTATCGTTTGAACATTGCCACCGGCGATACCAAGCGTTTGACGTTTATAGGAAAATTTAATGCCCGCGCCGATATCAGCCCCAATGATCGCCACTTAGCCATGGTGCATCAGGCGGGCGGCAATAATTACACCATTGCACTGCAAGACCTCAGCAATGGCATCTTCAGCACGCTGACCGACACGCCGCTGGATGAGTCCCCAAGCTTCTCCCCCAACAGTAAAATGGTTGTCTATGCCACTCGTAAGGGTAATAAAGGCGTATTGGGCATCATGTCGCTGGATGGCCGCTTCAAGCTCCGCCTACCCGCTGTTGATGGAGAAGTTCGTGAACCGGTATGGTCTCCCTATTTACGCTGACGCTTAAGTCAGATACCGTCCACCCCATTATTAACCTTTGATTCAAGTAAGAATAAAGAGCCCTAAGGAGCTTAACGTGAACATGAAAAAAACTGCTCAAATCGTAACCATCGCGACGCTCGCCATTAGCATGGCTGCTTGTTCTACGTTTCGTGGCCCGCGGGCGATCAACCCTAATGATGACAGCCAGTTTGAAAACCTCCCGCCTGCTCCTGCGGTTGAAGCCATCCCGGCAACGCCAGAAGCTGAGCCCAACCCCGGCCTGATTGCAGAGGCAGCACCAGAAGCGCCAGAAACCGGTTCTGCCAACTTGGCCAGCCCGATTGAAGGCTCTGTGATTGAACCTCAAGCCATTTCAAGCGCAACTACCGCTAACACTGCTGGTGCGTTAAACGATTTGCTGAAAATTCGTGTCTTCTACTTCGGCACTAACCTGAGCGACATCACTGCCCTGTCCTACGGTGGCTTGAATGCTCATGCCCAGTACCTGAAAGGCAATTCAGCAGCGAAGTTGCAGCTTGGTGGTCACACCGATGAGCGCGGTACCCGCGAGTACAACTTGGCGCTGGGTGAGCGTCGTGCCAATGCGGTGGCTCGCTACCTGGTGGGCTTAGGTGTTTCGGCGGATCAACTGAGTGTGGTGAGCTACGGCAAAGAAAAGCCCGCAGCGGATGGCAGCGATGAAGAGTCCTGGGCCAAAAACCGCCGCGTAGAACTCGACTACACTGCGCAATAACTGAAAAAAGTCATTTTGTTTCACGATAACGGGCTTCGGCCCGTTTATCATTTGCAGTACTTGCTTTTGACTCGGAGACGATATGCGTTCCGCACCCTTTATGCTGAATAAACTAGCATCCAGCCTCGTTTTATCCAGCACCCTGCTTCTGAGCTCAGCTTACGCTATTGAAATTGAGCAGCGCCCCTTAAGCACCAATGCAGAGCCTGCGCCCGTTGTTAAGCCAGAGCCAAAGCCAGAGCCAGAACCTAGACCCGTGCAGGCGACCGAACCCGCGCCCGCTCCTGCTTTGGTCAAAGCACCAGCACCAGCGCCTGCTAAAGTCGCACCAGTTGCCGTTAACCCTGCGTGGGATATGTTTCAGCAAATCGAAGAGCTACGAGCTACGGTGGCGAGACTTCAAGGTACAACGGAAGAGCAACAGCAACTCATTGAGCGTTTGCAAAGTGACTTACGCACGCGTTACACCGACTTGGACCAACGCTTAGAACAGCTCAGCAAACCGGTGGCAGAGCCCGCACCAGCGCCCGTTGCACCTAGTGAGCCCGCGCCTCAGGTTCAGCCAACGGAGCCCAGCGCCGCCCCAGTTGTGATTGCCAGTAAGCCTAAAGCTGAGCTCACCACCGAAGAGATTGAGCGCCAAAAATCGGCCTATTTGGCTGCGTACCAAACCTTCCGCCGTGATGGTGCCGCACCTGCCATTGTGTCCATGACGCGCTTTCTGGAAAACTTCCCAGACAGTGTCTTCGCCCCGAATGCGTTTTACTGGTTAGGCGAGTTTTACCTAGCGGCTGAACCGGCAGACTATGCAAAAGCAGAAGCTAATTTCCAGCGCGTGCTGCGCGACTTCAGTGCCAGCCCTAAAGTGGCCTCGGCCTACTACAAACTCGGCACCATCGCAGACTTGCAAGGCGATAAAGCCGCCGCCAAAAACTGGATGACTAAATTGCTGAAGCAGTTTCCGGGCAGCCCGGAAGCACGCCTCGCGCAATCCTTTCTTGATCAAAACCCGGCGAAATGATGAGCCAATCCGAACCTACCCTGCGGCTTACCGAAATCTTTCATTCGTTGCAGGGTGAGGCGCGAACCGTTGGCCGCCCTACCGTTTTTGTGCGGCTCACGGGCTGCCCGCTGCGCTGCGTTTGGTGTGACACCGCCTACGCTTTTCAAGGCGGCACCCAGTGGACACTCTCGGCTATTTTGGCTGAAGTGGCCCAGTATCGTGCTGGCTATGTCACCGTTACAGGTGGCGAACCCTTGGCCCAACCCGAATGCCTGCCCCTGCTCACGGCACTGTGTGATGCCGGTTACGAAGTATCGCTAGAAACCAGTGGCGCTTTAGCGGTCGATGCGGTGGACCCACGCGTGGTTAAGGTCATGGACCTAAAAGCGCCCGGCTCAGGTGAAGTACAGCGCAATCGTTATGAGAACGTGGCTCACCTCACGGCGAACGACCAAGTCAAATTTGTCATCTGTGATAAGCAAGACTATGACTGGGCGCGGCTGCAATGCGATCAATATGATTTGTACTCCCGCGTGAGCGATGTGCTGTTTTCACCGGGTCATGACACCCTGGCACCGCGTCAGTTAGCAGAGTGGATATTGGCGGATCGCTTACCGGTCAGGCTGCAAGTTCAGCTACATAAATACCTTTGGAATAACGCGCCCGGACACTGAACTATGCCGCATGCGATTGTTTTGTTATCGGGCGGGCTCGACTCCGCCACTTGCCTTGCCTTAGCCAAATCTCAGGGCTATAGCATCACGGCGCTCAGCTTTGATTACGGTCAACGCCATAATGCTGAACTCGCTGCCTCGGTGCGTTTAGCCAAGGCCATGGGCGTTAATGATCATCGCACCATGCGCTTAGAGATCGGTCAAATGGGCGGCTCAGCCCTCACCGACAACCGCATCGCCGTGCCGGAAAGTGAAACCACCGGCATTCCGGTGACCTATGTGCCCGCGCGCAATACGGTGTTCCTCTCGTTTGCTTTGGGTCTGGCCGAAGTCACGCAAGCCCGACATATTTTTATTGGTGTGAACGCGGTGGATTACTCCGGCTACCCCGACTGCCGCCCCGAATTTATCGCTGCGTTTGAACACATGGCTAACTTAGCCACGAAAGCCGCCGTGGAAGGCCAACCGCTGACCTTAGAAACGCCGCTCATGCACCTCACCAAGGCCGAAATTATTCGCTTAGGCATGGCTCTAGGGGTGGACTATGCCTTAACCGTTTCGTGCTATCAGGCGGATATTGAAGGCCATGCCTGTGGCCGCTGCGACTCGTGTCGCCTGCGTCGCAAAGGTTTTGATGATGCCGGTGTGACTGACCCAACGCGCTATCAAGCGAATCCGTTTTAATTCCACTGTTCGTCGTCTTGCCCTCTGGCGAGCAAGCAAGGTGACGACTAGACTCTGGGCAACCGTTAACGAGTGGCTGTTATGAAACCCGATTCCGAACACTTTCTTGTTATCTCTGCACTCGGCGCCGACAAAACCGGCATCATTGATGAATTGGCTCGTGTTGCCAGCGATTGCCGTTGCAATATCGCCGACTCGCGCATGATTGTGATGGGCCAGGAGTTCGCCATCATCATGATGGTTTCAGGCACCTGGGACGCCATTGCAAAATTAGAAGTGCAGCTGCCAGCGCTGGGGCGTCGACTCAACTTAGAGGTCATCTCCAAGCGAACAGAGTCGCGCGCGCCGCAGAAGCAAGCCATTCCCTACAACGTGCACGTTATTGCGTTGGACAACCCCGGCATCGTGCATGAAATTGCCAATTTCTTTGCCAGCCAAGGCATCAATATTGAAGCCATGGAAACCAATACCTACGCCGCCCCTCACACGGGCTCGCAAATGTTTGCGCTGTCCATGACCGTGAATATCCCAGCCAGCGTGCACATCGCCAGCTTGCGCGAGAGCTTCATGATTTTCTGTGATGACCGTAATTTAGACGCCATCATTGAGCCCTTTAAGGCCTGAGCCACTGCATATGACACTTGAAATCGGTCAGACCATTCCTGCTTTTTCCGTTGCCAGCACGGGCGAATTGGCTGAGGTCAGCTCGGAATCTTTGGCGGGTAAAACCTATGTGCTGTACTTCTATCCGAAAGATGCCACACCTGGCTGCACGCTAGAGGGTCAGCAATTTCGGGAACTCTACGCACAATTCCAAGCGCTGAACTGCGAGATTTTCGGCGTGTCCCGCGACACCCTGAAACTGCATGAAAAGTTTCGCGCGAATGAGTGCTTTCCGTTTCAGCTCCTCAGCGATAGCGATGAAGCGCTTTGCCGTATCTTCGATGTCATCAAAACCAAAAATATGTACGGCAAACAAGTGCAGGGCATTGAGCGCAGTACGTTTTTAGTGGATGGTCAAGGTCAGTTGCGGCAGGCGTGGCGCAAGGTGAAAGCCGATGGCCATGCCGCCGAGGTCTTGCAAGCCGTGCAAGGCTTAGGCTAAACGCGTTTCACCAGACAGAACTGTGTGATGCCGGCGGAGTCGGTGGTTTGCGACTTCAGCTCATGCCCTGCTTGACGCAAAAAAGCAGGGATATCTCGGAGCGCCCCGGCATCCGCAGTCAACACAATCACCTCGGTATGCGTTGGCAGCGCATGCAGAGCTTGCTTCAGGCGTAGTAAGGGCATGGGGCAGCGTAAGTGACGAAAATCCAAGGGCTCAGTCAAGGCAAACACACTCTGAATATAATGGTGGATGGATTTTATCATGCGACAGCGCATCGGGCCTTGGGCGCGCGTTGGCTGGTCGCTGCCATCAGCCTCAGCCTCATGCTGCCAGCACAGGCCAGTGGCCCCGCCAAAACGCCTTCAGACGCCTATGTAGCCACCTTACCCGAACTCGGCCAGCCTGCCGATCTCATTGCCGATGCCGCTACCGAAAAGCGCTTAGGCCAAGCCTTCTTACGGCAATTGCGTGCCAGCACTCCGCTCTACACCGACACCGCGCTCCGCGAGTATTTAGAAAGCCAGCTGTACAAGCTCGCGGCGCATAGCCCCTTGGTCGATCCTACGTTTTCCTTGATCGTTGTAGATGATCGCCAGGTCAATGCGTTTGCCGTGCCGGGTGGGGTTATTGGGGTCAATACCGGACTGATGCTCACCTCGGAATCCGAAGATGAACTATCGGGCGTGCTGGCGCATGAGCTGGGCCATCTCAGCCAGCGTCATTTTGCCCGCTCGCAAGAGGCGAATAAGTACAACCAATGGCTCGCGCTAGGCGGGCTGTTAGCCAGCATCGCTGCGGCCTCTGCCGGCGGCTCTCAGGCCGGCAATATCGGCTTAGCCGTGGGCGCAACGGCTCAGTCCTTAGCCGCACAAAACCAACTTCGCTACAGCCGTAACTATGAGCAGGAGGCCGACCGCATTGGCCTGCAAACCTTGGCCGACAGTGGTTATGACCCGCGTGCGATGTCTTCTTTTTTTGCCAAGCTCGATCGCAATACACGGCAACTCGGCTATGTGCCGGAATTTTTGCTGACTCACCCCTTAAGCAGCAGCCGACTGTCTGACTTAGAGCGTCGTGTCAGCGAGATTCGTCGCCAACCGCGACAACCCGACGCGAACTTTCGACTACTGCAAATGCGCCTGCAAATGGCCTACAGCGATCAGCTCGGTGAAAATATCCGCGCCTTTGAAAGCGCGCTGAGTGATGGCAACGCGCCTGAAGCCACGCGCTACGGCCTGAGCCTGGCCTATCTGCGGCAAATGCGGCTAGCGGAGGCTCAGGCAACCCTTCAGCCCTTGCTCACCGCCGAGCCCAATCGCCTGCTGTATCGACTCACTGAAATGGATATTGCCTTTGCTCAGCGGGATTACCCCCGTGTGCTGAGTTTGAGCCAAACCGCGTGGAGTATTTATCCCGGTCAACGCAGCGTTCTGGAGGCAATGACGCGAGCAGCCCTGATTCTGAATAAACCCGAGTTGGTCAGGCCATTACTGGATAAAGCCGCACGCGACTACAGCAACGACACGCTGGTATGGCGTCTGCTGGCTGACTGCGCCGCCAAACAAAAAGATGCCCTAGCCGTATTTCGTGCGCGAGCTGAGATCTTCTTCTTAACGAATCGGCAAAAGCTCGCCGAAGATCAATTGAAAAACGCCTTACGACTGGCCGCAAACAACTACTCGCTGACCGCCCAGCTCAATCAGCGTTTGAATGACATGCAAATTTTAGACGCGGAATTCAAACGCTAAGCCACTGGGCTTAGCGCTTTAAGGTCTTAGCAAAATCGAGCATGCGCTGAAGTGGCTGCATCGCCTTTACGCGCAAGGCTTCATCAACAAACACTTCCTGACCGCCGCTCTCTAGTACCTGCGCCAAATTGTCGAGCGCGTTCATGGCCATCCACGGGCAATGTGCGCAGGAACGGCAGGTTGCACCATTACCCGCGGTGGGCGCTTCCATAAAGGTTTTGCCGGGAGCCGCTTGCTGCATTTTGTAGAAAATGCCGCGATCGGTAGCCACAATAAACTGTTGGTTCGGAAGGTTTTTCGCTGCCGCAATGAGCTGCGACGTCGAGCCCACTGCGTCTGCTACGTCCACCACCGAAGCGGGAGACTCCGGGTGAACCAACACAGCAGCATCTGGAAATTGCTTTTTCAGGTCGAGAATGCCCTTGGACTTAAACTCTTCGTGCACGATACAGGAGCCATCCCAAAGCAACATGTCGGCGCCCGTGACCTTTTGCACGTAAGCGCCCAAATACTTATCGGGAGCCCAAATAATTTTCTCACCCAGACTGGATAGATGATCCACCACGTCCACTGCAATGCTCGACGTCACCACCCAATCCGCCCTCGCCTTCACCGCCGCAGAGGTATTGGCATAAACCACCACGGTGTGGTCAGAGTGCGCATCGCAAAACGCGGTAAAGGTATCGACGGGGCAACCTAAATCCAGCGAGCAGGTCGCCTCTAAGGTCGGCATGAGCACGCGCTTTTCCGGATTCAGAATTTTGGCGGTTTCCCCCATAAACTTCACGCCCGCCACCACCAGGGTTTTCGCCGGATGGGCATTGCCAAAGCGCGCCATTTCCAGCGAGTCCGACACACAGCCGCCCGTTTCTTCAGCGAGCGACTGCAACTCGGGGTCGGTGTAGTAATGCGCGACTAAAACCGCATCTTGCGCCTTCAACAACGCTTTAATGCGCTCCCGCAGCGCCAGCTTCTCTGCCGGCGTATGGGTATCGACGACCTCATGCAAATGAGCCAGATGCTCCTGAACCAAACGCTGGGCAGCGTGATCGACGGGCTGGGACATGGCGGCCTCTTCTATCGTGTCAAAAATGATCGTGGCAAAAATATGGGAGGCCGGATTCTAGCGCAGAAAGGTGATTACGGCCTCATAGGTCAGCCCGATCAAGGGAATATTCGACAACACAAAGAGCAAAAAGCGCAGCTCAATTTTGTTCACCAGCGCTTGCGTCAGACTATGCGCCACCCGCAACGCCACATAGCTCCACGCCAGCACCCACGCGGTATCGCCCGACGGGCCTAATAACACCAGCGTGATCACGATGGCGTAAAACACCGTGGGCTGTTCCATGAGGTGATTGTAGTTGTCCGCCTTCCAGCGCACGGATGCCGGCAGCTGAGCCATTTGCTCGCCACGAGGCGCATTCGGGTCCGGCTTCATCTTGGCCGCGATCATGGCCGGAATACGCGTGGCATACATCCATAACCACATCACCTGAGACCAAGCGACTAAAGCAATGACAGGGCCAAGCAGTTGGAGTGAGTCATTCATGGCAGAGACCTACTTTGAGTTGTTAAACCGCGAACACAGTAACCGAGGGCAAATCCTGTGGTAATCCCCCCGAAACAGAAGTTGGCCATGTTGGCCTAGGTTCAACTTCTGGCGCCAGTTAAAAATGGGGGGATTACCGTTGGCGACTGATCGCGAGGTGTCGGCCTCAACACAAAATCAGGCGTTTGCGGCGTTGCTGGCTAATATGAGTGGCGTAACCGGCCTCATGGGTGGCTACGAGATTCGCACGGTGCAGCAGCTCTGCCCTTTATGCTCTATTCCTAAGCCGCAATTTCATTGATGGCCCGTTGAATTGTTTCATCAGGCACTCCGTTTTGGCGCAAGGCCTCAACAAATTTCGCGATGGGTGTATTGTCCAGTCGTTCGAGGTCGGTACGCAGACCTTGGCCGATGTAAGTCCGCATTAAAGGCTGATAACCTGAAAATCCTAGCAGTGGCGCTATTCGCTTCAAGTCAACGAGCACATCGTCGGGCATGCGAAGGGTGACCGATACCATTGGCCGATCACGGTGCAGGCGATGCTTTAGTTCAGCAATTTTCATATAGCCTCCATTCTTCTCGAGTCGCTTTTCGTGCAGACAACACACGGATTCGGTCATCTTCTTGAACTAAGTGAACAACGAATAGCAGCCTTGAGGTTCGGTCCAAACCGATGACGGCATCACGAGTTTCCTCGTTGCGACTGGCATCAACGACTTTTAAAAAAGGATCGAAGAAAGCCTCTGCAGCTTGCTCGAAGGTCACACCTTGATGTTTTTTTGGGTTACCCGCCTTCTTGGCTTTGTTTGCTACAAAGCCAATACCGTTCAGCGTGAACTCAACATCCATTGTCATAAAATACTTATCCGTAAGTACACTGTCAATACACTTTCTGTCTCCCCTTACCGCTCCCACTCCGGCGGCGCCCACAGGTGCTTCAAGCGCTGCCAAACGGGGCCGGGCTTGGCCATGTCCTTCACCATATCCCGGAATTCGTGGAGGTTTAGCGTGAGGATGTTGTGACTTTTAACCTGACGCACAATGCCGTATTCCACAGTCTCTTTTTCTTCGGCAAAGGTGCCAAACAGACGATCAAAGAGGATGAGCACGCCGCCATAGTTTTTGTCGATGTATTGCGGGTTGCGGCCATGGTGCACACGATGGTGCGATGGCGTGACGAACACGTACTCGTACCACGCCGGCAACTTACGGATGGACTCCGTGTGCGCGAAGAACTGGTAGCCCAAATTCATGGCGTAGAGCGCCATGGTGTATTCGGGCTTGATGCCAATAAGCATGAGTGGCGTGAAGAACAGCCAGTAACCCGTGAGTGGGTAGAGCATGCTTTGGCGCATGGCCGTGGTGAAATTCATGTGCTCGCCACTGTGATGCACCACGTGGGCACACCAGAACCAGCGCACCCGGTGACTGGTGCGGTGGAACCAGTAGTAGCAGAACTCCACGAGCAAAAATAAGGGCAGGATGGTCCAGGCATTCAGTTCAACATTGGCTACGCGGTGGTCATAGAACCAGTGCATGGCGGTCATGAAGAACAGTGCATGCACCACAATTTCAAAGACCTGATAGCTGCCACCGAGGTTGAGGTTGGTGAGAATATCTTTGCCGTTGAACTGCTCGGTGCGCCCTGCTCGTCGCATGTACAGCCACTCAATGACGAACGTCGCAAGGAAGATGGGCGACAGACCAATGAGAATGATCTGCTTCCAATCCACGGGGCCACCGATCCACTGCTCCAATGGCAGCGCGAGGCTGTGCATGAAGGCATCCATTTTAGAACTCCAAAGCGCTGGGTAGGCGCTTCATTTCTCGGTCAAACGCGGCCAGCACGGGCATGCTCATGGGCTTGAGCTGCTGCCAATTGGCCACGTGCTCACGGAAGCTTTGCAGAATGTCACCACGCGCTTCCTGACTTAAATACGGCACGTGATAGCCCACAAACGTGGGCAGCACGGTCATGCCGGTATAGGCCAGCGTGCCTTGCAATACGGGCATTAAAATCTTGTCGATATCACCGTGAATACCGCCTTCGGCCAGCATGTAGTCACGACCGCCGCAGGTCAGCGCGAGCATGGCGTGCTTACCTTTCAGGCCACCTTGGTCATAGAAACGACGACCGCCATACACTCGGCCAGAGACCAGCACACGGTCGAACCACCCTTTTAGGATGGCCGGCACGGAGAACCAATACAGCGGGAAGCTGAAAATCACCAGGTCAGCGGCTTCGAGCTTTTTCAGCTCGGCCTCAATGTCGGGCGCTAAGGTTTGCGCGTCGGCATTGGTGCGTTGCTCTAGCGCGTAATTTAAGTATTCGGCATTGCCACGCGAGCCGAAGTCTGCGGCGCTGGCCACCGGGTTCCAATTCATGGCATATAGGTCAGACACCACGACGGTGTGACCGGCAGCGGTGAAATCGGCCACTGCGGCCGATTTCATGGCAGAGGTAAAAGACTGTGCTTCAGGATGGGCATGGACAATCAAAACATTCATAGCGAACTCACCTAAAAAGATGAGCAGATAGTCCTTCGCCCGGCGCTAAATGACAAGCTCAGGCGTAATAATCTACGCCAGTATTCGCCCTGCTGTGGGTGGCTTCTCGTGCTTGGGCCGCGCGCTCCTGACGCAATTCAAGCGCTTGTCGGTGCTCTAAGGCATTGGGCTGAGGTGACGAGCCACCGCCCTGCTGGCCAGATGAGTCTTGTCGCGGCGAGAATCCCGACTGGGATGCAAAGCTGTCTGGGCGTTGGCTCATCAGGCTGACACGCGAGTCATCCAAACGCATGCCTTGCTGCTCCATGGCAGCGGCAAGGCGTGGCATAGCGGCCGTGATTAAGTCGCTGGTGGTTTGTTGCAAGGTATTGAATTCCACTTTTGCGCTTTGCTCGTTCAGTGAAATGCGCACTTGAATAGGCCCTAGGTCGGAGGGATTCATCTGCAGCGTGGCGGTTTGCGTGCCTTGCTGAGCCAGCAGCGCTATGCGCTGGCCAAAGGCATCGGACCAACTGGGGTCGAGCAAGGCATTCGGCGTTAGCGTTACCAGGCTGGGTAAAGGGCTAGTCGTTTGGGGGTTCGCTAAGGTTAAACCCGTGGCGAGGCCGACCGATGTTAGCGCGACCTTGGGCAACTCAGGACTGCCACTCGTAAAGGCCGAATCGCCACTTAAGGCCAGCAATACCTCACGCCCCATAGGAGGGGTCATTTCTTGCTTAACTGGGGTGTTTAAAAAACTAGCCGGCAGGCCATTGGTCCATGCTAACGGCGGCGAATTAACTGCCGTGGATGCGGTGCCTGCGTTGGCAACGGAGCTAGTGGGCACTGCAGTCGCCGCCAGAGCTTGCTCAACAGGAGGCAAAGCCCCTTTTCCTGCGGGGGCTGCACTTGAGCGGGTAATGGAAGCCGGTGTTTCGACACGCAGCAGGCTCATAGCAAATGGCAATGTGACTAGGCTTGGCGTTGCCGCTTCAAGCGTCGGCGTGGGCAATGCTTCCTCTGGCAACTCCTCGCTCGCGACCCCATCGGTAAGGGCTGCCTCGTGGCGAGGCAGACCTTGATTCAAGCCGTGAATAGCACTGGCCAACGCCGTGAGCACGGAGGCGTGAGCCAGATCCTCGGAAAGCTCGGGCGTGATGGCCGCCGTGGTTAGTTCGGGCGCTTTGAGCAGCGAAGCCTCTGACAGTGAAGCCTCTGACATTGCAGTCTGTGGCAGCAACGCCGTGGCATCTGCTGCGGGGGCCGAGCCGGGCTGTAAGGCCTGGAACAGTTCAGCAAAGACTGAGCCGGCAGGCGTTGCCTCGGCTGAGCCTGAAGGGCTGGCGGCCAACGGATTAACTAGGGTTTCTGTTTGTGTGCTTAGGCTAGGCATCATGATGCTGCTCCTTGCTGCCAGTCATCTTGCTCAGCTTGTTGCCGCCAAGTGAAACGCTGACCCGATAATTCATCTGCTTGTCGCTGAGCCTGCTGCTCGCGCAGAACAAACTCTTCTGACTCGTAGCGAGCCGTGAGCTTGCTCATGCTTTGACTATGCCCACGGGTTTTCAGCCAGGCTAAGCGTGCCGATACGACGAGTTGTTGAAAGCGAGCGACTTCCGCTTGCTGAGACGCAATCGCCGCCATGAGCTTGTTCATGAAATGGCGACGCGCTTGCAGTTGCGCTAAATCGACTAGCTGAGATGACACCACGTGCAGGCCACGGGCGTATTCCAATTGATAGTCCACGAGCTGGTTCAGCTTATGCTCGGCATCCGCTAGCTGCTGCTGACTGCGGGCATAGGCTTTCAGCATCACATCTTCGGCACGTTGTGCCACGGCCAGCACAGGCCGCATGCGTTGTGATCGTTTCATCATGCTGCTCCCCCTTCATCGCCAAAAAGTGCACTCAGCGCCTCTTTAGCGCGCTCGACGGATACCGCGTCATCGGTGTCTTGTTGCAAAAACCGGGTCATGAGTGGCAGTAAGCGCACGGCTTCATCCACTCGCGGGTCGCTGCCCCGCTGGTAAGCACCAATGGAAATGAGGTCGCGATTTTGTTGATACAACGCCCAGGTTTGACGAAAGCGGCGGATCAACAGCTTGTGATCGCGTTGGGTGATGTCGTTCATGGCCCGACTCACCGATTGCTCAATATCAATAGCGGGAAAGTGACCAGATTCGGCCAAGGCGCGCGACAACACGATGTGGCCATCGAGAATGGCGCGTGCGGAATCCACAATGGGGTCTTGTTGGTCATCGCCCTCGGCAAGCACGGTGTAGAAGGCGGTGATTGATCCGCCTCCCGCCGGGCCATTACCGGCACGCTCCACTAAGGCCGGCAAGCGAGCAAAAACACTGGGCGGATAGCCCTTAGTGGCAGGCGGCTCGCCCACTGCTAGGGAGATTTCACGCTGGGCCTGAGCAAAGCGCGTTAACGAATCCATGAGCAGAAGCACTTGCTTGCCCTGATCACGAAAATACTCGGCTATGGCTGTGGCTACCCACGCCGCTCGAAGGCGCATGAGGGGCGAATGGTCGGCTGGCGTGGCCACAACCACCGCGCGCGCCATGCCCTCGGCACCCAAAATATGATCTACAAACTCTTTCACCTCACGGCCGCGCTCGCCAATCAGCGCCACCACCACAATGTCAGCTCGGGTAAACCGAGTCATCATGCCTAACAGCACGCTTTTACCCACGCCGCTGCCCGCAAATAAACCCAAGCGCTGCCCTCGCCCAACACAGAGCAAGCCATTGAGGGCGCTTAGACCCACATCCAGCGGCTCGCGTATGGGTTGTCGTTGCAAGGGGTTAATGGGCGTGGCGAGTAGCGGCTGATAATGTGTGGTGTTCAGAGGGCCTTTGCCGTCTAGCGGCTGCGAAGAGGCATCAATGACACGCCCCAGCAGGCTAGGCCCAACCGGTACATCCACCACGCGATTGATCGGGAGCACGCGGGCATTGGGTTCGATGCCACCCAGTTCACCGGTGGGCATGAGCTGCAAGCGATCACCGCTAAAGCCCACGACTTCTGTTTCCAGCCAGCCGCCCTGCCGTGTTTCAACCAAACAGCGTGAGCCAATCGCGGCACTACAGCCCTCCGCCTCCAGCAACATACCAACGATTCGGCGCAAGCGACCTTCAACTTGAACGGGGGTCTCTTCACTCAAACGATCGCGGCAGGCATGCAAGTGCGCCGCCCAATCGGGCGCGCTGCGACTGACCGCAGCGTGCAGGCTCATGCGACATCTGCCCTAGGGCTGTTATGCCCTTGAATGCGTGTCAGCATGTCTTGCAAGCGCGTTTCGACACGGGCATCTATACGCGAAGCACCGCTATCGACCATGCAGCCGCCGCGGGCAATGCTGGCATCTTCGATCATTTTCCAGGTCGAGCCTTCGTTCATTTCGAGGTTGGACGAGAGCAAGTGCGCGTCTTCGGGGTGTAAATGGATACGCACATGCCGCGTACCCGCAGGTAAGGCTTTAATGGCTTGAGAGACCATTTCGTGAATGTCGGCCGGCTGCAACGTCAGCTCGCGATGCAATACCTGCTTAGCAATAACCATGGCCAACAGCACCAACTCTTCTTTCACTTCGTCATTACATTGCGACAAAGGCGCTGCCATTTGTTCAATCAGCTGCTGCAGACGCTCAGCTTGCAGACGCAATTCGCCTCGCGCCGCCATACGACCTTCGCTCAGCCCTTGCTCCCAGCCAGCCCGTCGGGCTTCGTCTCTAGCGTCCGACGACGCTTCGTCAGTTAAATACGCTGAAGCCTCCTGGCTTTCGGGCATACACAGCGGCTCTGTGTGCATAGGCGGCATTTGCCAACGCGCCCAGGCTTTCGCGGTGTTATTCATGGGGGTCGCCTTATTCGACGTAGCACTATTCGACATTGCATTATTCGACATAGTCATCGCGGCCACTCGCTAAGGTAATTTGACCGGCTTCTGCCATGCGTCGAGCAATCGCAACCATTTCCTTCTGCGCGCTTTCCACATCACTCATTTTGACCGGGCCGCGCGTTTCCATATCTTCCCTAAGCATTTCGCCCGCACGCTTAGACATGTTGCGGAAAATCTTTTCTCGCATGGGTTCAATGGCACCCTTCAGGGCCATCGCCAACAGGTCGCTAGAGACTTCACGCAGCAGCACCTGCATGCCTTTGTCATCAAGGCCAATGAGGTTATCGAAGACAAACATGAGGTCTTGAATCTTGGTGGTCAGGCTGCTGTCGGCTTCGTTAAGGGCCGCAATCACTCGCGCCTCCGTCTCCGATCCAACACAGTTCATGATGTCGGCCACGGCTTTCGCGCCATCAATCAGTTTCGATTTGAACGAACCCGACAGTGACAGTTTGTTGCGCAGAATATTTTGCAGTTCGACCAGTGCCGCTTGCGGGATTTTTTCCAGCGTAGCGATGCGCAGCACAATATCTCCCTGCAATTCAGGGGCGAGTCGATCCAGAATCATGGCGGCTTGATCTTTCGCCATATGCGCCAAGGTGATGGCAATGATCTGGGGGTGTTCGTCGCGCAGCATGTGCACCACCGTGTCGAAATCTAGCCACCGTAAGGAGTCGATCTCCACCGGCTGGCTATCGCCCAAGACACGATCGGCCAGCGTTCGGCCCTGCTGCTCGCCGAGGGTGCTGACCAAGACCTGGCGCACATAGTCCGGCACGCCCACACCGAGCGGCGTTTGCGCCTGCAAGGCATGTCCAAATTGGGTAATCACCGCCAAGGCTTGGTCGTTGTTGACCTCACGAATCCCTGCCATGGCCATGCCGATTTTCTCCACGGCTTCGGAGTCCACATGCTTCAACACATCCGCTGCCCGCTCCTCGCCCAACATCAGCAGGAGCATGGCGGCCTCATGGCTACCGGGTGCTTGAGCGGTCACGGCAGTTTCAGGCGTCATGAGGAGTCACCCAGGTTTTAACGACTTGTGCGACCAGTCGAGGGTCTTCGGAGGCTGCCAAGCGCACCGCGTTCATGCGCTGGTCAAGCTCGGCGTTGCTTAAGGTCAGCGGTGCCGGCGCGGGCAACCCATTCATGCCGCTATGGCTGAATTGCATGGCATTGGGTGAATAACTATCGGGACTGTTCGAGAACTGACGCGATGCCGACTGTGAGTCGCCAGGAGCTAACGCAGGCAGTGCTGACGAGGGCGCTAAGGCCTGCTTCAGCAACGGGCGTAACACACCCCACGCTAAGAGCAGTACCGCCAGACCTACCAAGGACTGTTTCACCAAACTGGCAAACCACGACTCCTGCCAGATGGGCGTAGCGGACTCGCTCTCACCTAGTGGCTCTGGTGCCGAGAAGTTGGAGCCGACCACCGTGACTTGATCGCCACGATCCACGGTGTAGCCAATCGCGCCTTGTACCACGCTGGTCATACGATCCATCTCGGCTTGCGATGGGCCCGCACGCACGATTTTGCCCTGACTATCTCGCAGTGACGAGCTATCAACCACTACCGCCACAGAGAGCTTACGCACCGCTCCTGCGGGCGTGTTGGTGTAGTTCAGGACACGCTCAACTTCATAATTTCGTGTCACGGCCTGACTACCTGTGGTGGCCGTAGCCGCAGCCTCTCCTGCTTTGGCCGGTGGCGGCGTGACAGCAGATGGCGGTTGATTACTCAGCGCACCGGGCACACCACTCGCAGGTGGCAGCGCTTTATCGCTACCGTTCAAGGTAATTTGCTCACTGCGAACCACGCTGCGATCGGGCGTGAACGACTCGCGACTTTCTTGTAGCGATGAGAAGTCCATATCGGCAGACACCTGCACACGGACTAAACCCGATGGCACCATGGCCGAGAGCAGACGCTCAATGCGTTCCTCGTAGGCTTTCTCCACTTGTTGCCGATAGGCAAACTGGCGATTACTCAGCTCCAGGGCATCATCGCGCTCGACACGCGAAAGCAAATTGCCCTGCTGATCCACCACGGTGACCTGCTCTGAACTCAACTCAGGAATACTGGCGGCAACCAAATTCATAATGGCACGCACGTTTTGCTGATCCAGCGTGCTGCCCGGACGAATATCGACCATCACCGACGCACTGGCTGGCTTGCGATCACGAATAAAGACGCTTTGTTTAGGAAGCGCCAAATGCACCCGGGCTTTATGCACTTGCTGAATACTTTCAATGGTGCGGCTCAGCTCAACTTCTAACGCATGCTGATACTTACGCGTCTCCATAAACTCGCTAACACCAAAGCCCTTTTCAGCACGAATCATTTCCAAGCCGGTGCCATCTTCCGATTGCACAATGCCACTGCCGGCCAATTTCAAGCGCGCGTTGTGCAGCTCGGCTTCGGGCACCATTAAAGCACCGGTGTTTTTTTCTAATTGATAAGGAATATTCAGGGTCGTCAGGGTATCCATGACGGCGCTGGCCCGCTCGGCCGGCAAGCTGCTGTAGAGCACACTGTAGGGCGGCTGTTGCGACCACATGACCATGGACAAGCCGATTGCCACGCTGCCCGCCACACCGGCAAGCAAAATGATTTGCTTTAACCAGGCCGGCATAACGGCTGGCATTAAACGGCTGGTGATCTGTGAGAGCGTGGCTTCTGCCATGGTACTAACCTCATTACGCTAATAAACAACGCCATCAAATCGACATGCGCATGACTTCTTGGTAGGCATCCACCATTTTGTTGCGTACTTCCATCATGGCTTTAAAAGACACGTCGGCTTTCTGCAGAGACACCATGACTTGCGTCAAGCTGGCTTCACTGTCGCCCCGCTCCCAGGCACTGGTGGCTTGCTGTGCTCTTTGTTGAGTGGCATTCACGGCATCCACCGAGGTTCTGAGTACAGAACTAAAATCGTTACTGGGCTCTACCCCTCGCACCGGATTAGACGGGGCTAACGGTGAGATACCACCCACGCCACTCGCTGACGTTTGATTGGGCTGAGTCAAACTACGCATGGCGCGGATTTGACCTAAAACCTGATCGACACCCGATATGCTCGACATGGTTGTACTCCTGACTTACCAGATCACCTGGAGGCCAAATTTCTTCATTTTTTCCACGAGCGTGGTGCGCTGCAGCCCTAGCAATCGGGCCGCTTGCGACACCACGCCATCGACCTGACGTAAGGCTTCGTTGATGTAATTCACTTCAAGGTCTTGCAGGTATTGCTTAAGGTCCATACCTTCTTGCGACAACACCGTGGGTGCGTCGTTGCGTGGCACCGACATTTGCGTGCTAATGGCAGACAACAGCGGTTTATCCAGCAGCAGAGCTTTTGCTTCTTCCTCATCGTCACAGACTTGGCCCACATAGCGTGTTGGCAAATCTTTGACGCGCACCAGTTGACCACCGTGCGTAATGCCTAAGCGTTCGACCAAGTTTTCCAACTCACGAATATTGCCCGGCCAGCCGTAATGCATGAGCGCTTGCAAAGCGCCTTGGCTGAAGTCCGCAGACAGGTCGCCATTGGCTTCTTGCTTGCGGCGGAAGTGCTGCAATAACAACGGCAAGTCTTCTATGCGTTGACGCAGTGCGGGGACGTAAATAGGAAACACATTAAGTCGAAAGAACAGGTCTTGGCGGAAGGTGCCGGCATCGACCATGGCATCTAGGTCACGGTGCGTTGCCGCAATAATGCGCACATTGCAGCGAATGGTTTGATTGCTGCCGACCCGCTCAAAGCAACGCTCTTGCAATACACGCAAAATCTTCACCTGCATGGGCAGGCTCATGTCGCCAATTTCGTCCAGAAATAGCGTGCCGCCTTCGGCCATTTCGAAACGACCTTTACGCGTAGCCACCGCACCGGTGAAAGCGCCTTTTTCATGGCCGAACAATTCACTTTCGAGTAAGTCAGCGGGAATAGCGCCGCAATTTACCGGCACAAAGGCGCATTTGGCGCGCTCGGAATTTTGGTGCAAGGAACGCGCAACGACTTCCTTGCCGCTGCCCGATTCACCCTGAATCAGGACGACCGTATTGTGATTGGCCACCTGGCTAATGAGACGACGAACTTGTGAAATGGCCGGTGAATTACCCAGTGGCGAAAGCACTGTCGGTAATGGACTCTGACGTGTATCAACTGCACCCAATCCCATCACATTCACCCTGCGAGCTTCTGCCCGTCTCTGCGTCTATGCATCGAATGTCGATTATTTGACGGCAGAGTTCAGTGAGGAATTGGCAACTACTTGTGGGATTCAGGGGTGTATATGTTTCGTTGTGTTGCGCCCATCGGCGTTAACGCTTGTATGCGTAATTAACGTGATGAGCGGTGCTCGGCAACCTGGCGTCTATGTTGACGGAAGAGAAATTTCTCCAAGGCATTTTTCATCGATAGTGGTAATTCTGACAGTAGCGCCACTCCCGCAGACTCGACCCGTGCCGGTAAGCGCAAAGGTGCCGCCACAAGCGGATGCACATAAATCTCAATGATGCCGGAGGTGCCCGGCTCGGCAGGCAGCACCTGACCATGCCAGAGAAATTGGCGCGCGGTCAGCCTGACCGAAGCCAGTGGCGGCACTAAGGCATATTTATCCAACAGGCGGGTGACTAAGCTGGTTAAGAGATCCAGTTTGGCTTCAATACGAAACATGTCCTGATGCAGCAGGCCACTCTCATCGCCGTCATGAGCCTGGGGCTGATCAATCACCGCAATGGCATTCAGCAACATCAGGTTGCCCTCATGCATGGCACTGAACTCGTGGTCGGTAAAGCCTGCGGGCATGGCAGCCCAAGCCACAGGCAGAACACCTTCTAGGCAAATGGTGTCGGCCAGATCGGTGGCTACCGGCGTCACAGGGTTTGTTTCAATGACATCCATGGAGCGACTCCTGAGTAGGCTGGGCCTCAAAATTACAAACCTTGATGACGTAAATACACTTGCGCCACCGCACCCGCCATATAGTTGTTACTCGCCTCTTGACGAATAATGGCTTGCTGATCGGCAGCAAGCACGGCGACTTCGGCATCCAGATTGAGCATGACACGAATGCCATCGGCCAATGATTTTTTATCGATGAGCTCGGGGTGTGACTGGAAATAATGTTCTAACAAGGGGCGACGCTGCTGCTGAATGCTGAGGGCAGCAGTCCAATCACCTCGCTTCGCGCTCTCGAGCAAATCATGGGTCATGGCTAACAGGGCATTCCAGGTCAGGCGTTGTTCTGAAGCTGGGCGTGGAAAATGAATGATATCGGCCGGTTTCATTATCGTGCTCCCATGGCAATGCGGCTGTCATCACCTGTCATGGCCGCTACAGGCACCCCATGACGATACCCTTCGGGAATGGCATCCCAGGCCGATTTGATTTCTCGCAGTAAGCCCGCGGACTCCGCTAACAATGACGAGTCACTTTCTAAATTGGCGCGCAATAGGCATCGGCAAATATAGTCATAGAGTTGGTCTAGCTGTTGCGTCAGTGGATGCTGAACGGAGCGATCCAGGCTCATGCGTAGCCCCTCTACAATCCCAATGGCACGCCCAATGTCGTGGCCTTTGGCCGCAATGTCGCGACGCTCAATATGACCCTGCGCTTTCGCGATACGGTCCAACGCGCCGTCAAACAGCATTTGAATTAATCGATGTGGGCTGGCCGCTTCCACGTTGGCATGTCGATTGATATCGGCATAAGCCTTAGCGCCAAATGCATTTGCAGACTTCATGATTATTCCCCTTGCCAGCCCGTTGTACCTGTTAGCTTTATCGGCGCTGGCAAAGAAAACTTGACGCTCATGACGATAATTTTGCGAGTTGTTGCGTTAAAAATGAGCTGGTACTGGCAAAGCCGGATAACAGCGAATCTAATTCCGTGAATTGTTTACGGTAACGTGATTCCACTGCCGTCATACGTAACTCCAAAGCCTGCTTTTGTGCCGCCAGTGACTTAGCTTCACCGCGTAAACTGCTGCTACGACTTTCAATCACACCGGTACTACTCGAGTAGCCATCCATCGTTTGTGCGAACCGCGCCGCCAAACCATTCGTGCCACTAAATAGCGCGGTGACATCACTCATACGAGTTGTTAACACGGCATCCATTCGTGTGGCATTCACCGTGAGCAGCCCGTTTTTGGCCTGACTACTAATACCTAACTCGGCGAGACTATCGAGGTCTAAGGCTGCGCCAGCTAAGGCGTTATTAATTTCATTTTTTAAGGTACTGGCGAGACGCTGAGTGACGGCATCGCCCTGTAACTGACCGGCCACCTGGGTCGTTGGGTTATATGCCGTCAGGCTATTAATCTGGGTCTGCAACTTGTTATAGCCCGCAACAAATTGGTCAATCGCCGTGCGCGTTGTGGTTTTGTCGGCATTCACATTGATCGTGACATTCTCACCGGGGGATGCTTTCGCGACGACCAACGTAACCCCTTCAACCGCCTGGCTAAACGTATTTGTTGGCGAGGTAATACTAAAGCCATCGAGCAAAATTCGGGCATCCGCAGCGGGCGACTTCACCGTCATGGGGTTACTGCCAGCACTGGGGTTGTAGTTGAGTAAGCTCAGGTCGCCGGTATCGCCGGGTGGCGTGGTCACGGCGTTTAGAGTGATGCCTTGTGCGCTGCCACTGCCTGCTGCAGTTAACACCAAATGACTGCCCGTACTTGCTGTCACAATCGTGGCGCGAATGCCTGGATTTCCCGATGCGGTATTAATGGCATCGCGAATACTGCTTAATGAGTCATTACCCGCCGTGATAGTGACGCTGAAGTTACTCGTCCCGGCACTAATATCTAATCGCCCTGTGCCGACAGCACTTGAGCCACTGAGAAAGGCACCCGAAGCGAGTTTTTGTGTGCTCGCTAGGCTTTCAACAGACAGGTTGTAAGTGCCCGGCGTTGCCTGTGGGCTAGCACTGGCCTTCACTAAACTCTCGTTACTCACTTGTGCCGTTCTTGCCTTAAACACGGCTTCACTTTGCAACTTTTTCAGGGTGTCTTGAAATTCGGCCACCGTGGCCCGCAACCCACCATATGCGGAGAGTCGAGACTGCACTTTACTTTCACGTGCCGTAATTCGGTTAGCCGTTGGCGCACGTTCTGCCTGCACCAATTGCGTCACCAAACTATTCACGTCTAAGCCGGAGCCTAGGCCATTCGTGGTTAACCCTGGCATAGCACTACCCTCGTTCGTTAAACCTCACACTAGGCCCGATCACTTATCAGGCCCGATGTTGAATCCGCTAATTCTTGCGCTAACTTGAGCCAACTTTCAGTTGGCATTTGGCGAATGATGTCGCCCGAGTCGGTATCAATAACGCGCATGACCGTGGTGCCACTGCCTTCATCAATCGAGAAGGCCAGGTGTTGTTGATGTTGCTGCAATAGCTCGGTCAATCCCTGTAATTCAGAGGCGTTGGGACTGGTCGGGTTTTCTCGCTCCAACGCACCCGCCGGCTCGGCAGTTGGAATATCTAAATTGCGAAGATTGGCCACCACGCTTAACTGCGGTGCTTTTTGCTGAGGCAGCGCGTTGGGGATGGCGCTCAGCGCATTGAGACTATTCATGATGACCTCGACACATCACCAACGCCAACAGGGAATGAGCTTTACGCTCACTCCCTGCCAGCCAGGAACGGATGGAGTGAGCCTAAGCTCACTCCACTTGCTGTGCTTAACGCAGCAGACCCAACACGCCCTGAGGCAAGGAGTTAGCCTGCGACAGCATCGCGGTACCTGCCTGCTGAAGGATCTGACCCTTAGACAGGTTGGCCGTTTCCGCCGCAAAGTCCGCATCCACAATTCGACCACGCGATGCCGACAGGTTTTCCGAGGTGGTCTGCAAGTTGGCAATGGTGGACGAGAAGCGGTTTTGGATGGCACCCAAGTTACCGCGCGAGGTGTTCACCGACTTCAAGGCCGCGTCCATCATGGCGATCGCGTCTTGTGCGCCGGTGAAGCTGGACACGTTGACCGAGTTCACACCCACGGCTGGAGTCGATGTACCCACTGAGCCGGCGGCGAAGCCTGCGATGGCCACCGTACCACTCGCACCACCCACGGTGACTGCAGCAGAGCTGGTCAATGTCACCTGACCGGAGGTCGCGTCATACGATGCACCGACACCCGTTGTGGACGAAACACGGTTGATCGCTTCCGTGATTTGGCCTGCACGCTCTTGCGAGTTGCCTGCCGCAGCAATGGCACCTACATCGGTACCGTTGATGGTCAGACCACCGGCTGGAATCGCGGTAGCGAAGCTGGTAATTGCCGATGCCGACACTGAGGCACTGAAACGGTTGATGGTGCCGCCAAGTGTTGCCACCTGTGTGTTGGCAATGCTGGCGATGGTGATGGTTTCACCGGCATTAGCACCCACTTGGAAGGCGACACCCGAGAACGAACCATCAAGCAGCTTGGTGCCGTTGAAGTTGGTTTGTTCGGACACACGCTGAATTTCCGATTTCAGCTGAGTCACTTCCGAATTCAGTGCATCACGGTCGGCTTGTGTGTTGGTGCCGTTAGAGGCCTGAACTGCCAGCTCACGGATACGCTGCAGGTTGCTGCCAACTTCGGTCAACGCACCTTCAGCGGTTTGCACCAGCGAGATACCGTCGTTGGCGTTACGGGCTGCCTGGTTGAGGCCACGGATCTGGCTGCTGAAACGCTCGCTGATGGCGAGACCAGCCGAGTCATCCTTGGCGCTATTGATACGCAGGCCGGTCGACAGGCGCTGCAGCGAAGTTGCTAGACCTTCCTGTGACTTGGCGACATTGCGCTGAGCATTCAGGGAGGCCACGTTGGTGTTGATGGACAGAGCCATGATGTTTCTCCGAAGGTCTTTATTGACTAGGCGGTAGCGGTCTCTGCCGGAGTGGCTTCATCTCGCTAACACCCTGTTTATCGTTAGCCCCGGGCACTTCTTTAGGGGCTTTAACACGGTCTCAACAAATCACTGCAATCGCTGACACGGAGCCTCCCGGCGTGCCGTTTGGTTACAAATAATTGAACAAAGACAAGCCCTGCACTTTCGTAAACACCTGCTGGGCGGCTTGAATACCGGTGAGCTGTTGGTTTAATCGCGCAATCGCATCGGCGTAATCCACGTCCTGCAATGACGACAAGGTCGTCTGTAACTGCAGGCTCGATTCCGCACGAATATTGGTTTGCACATCGAGTTGATTAAGGCGCGTACCGATACCCGTACGCACGTCAGAAAGATGCCCGATATGACTGTCTAGGCGACTTAGCCCATCAGACATGAGTGAGGCAAACTGAGTTTGCGTAAGCGAGCCCGTCGGCACAGGAAAGGTGCTATCCGACACGATTGGCTTGCGTAGACCCTCGGCTAAAGCCTGCACATCCGCTAAGACATCACGGCGGCCACTGCCTGTACCCTGCTGATATACCGAGAGGGCGGGATCCACATCAGCCAGCGTCGCTGAAGGGCCAATATCGACCTGGCGCTGACCATTTGCTGATGGCGTAAAGTCTGCGGGATTCAAGCTGGCATCTACCACCACTTCGCCCGCGACTAAGGTGGCCGGCACTAGCTGACCACTGCCATCTAATAAACCAGGCACGCGCAAACCGGCAGCATTTTCTAATACGGGAAAGGCTTTACCGGCGAAGCTCATATAGGGTGGCTTGTCTTCACCAAAGCCGCCAAAGAGATATTTGCCCGTACCGTCTTTCATGTTCACTTGTTGCAGCAAGGCATCACGTAATTGCTCAACCTCTGCGGCAATGGCGCCACGGGTGTCATTACTTTGCGTGCCGTTATTGGCCTGCACGCTTAGCTCGCGCACGCGTTGCAGCACATCGAGGCTACCGCCCACCGCCGTTTCTTGCAGACGCAGACGGTTCTCACTTTGCACACCGTTGCGCTCGTATTGAGCCAGTTTTTCCACTGCACGAGTCACATCCACGGCACGCGTAGCGGCCACCGGATCATCAGAGGGTTTTAACAGTCGTTTACCCGACGCTAATTGCTGCTGCGTTTTCGCCGCAGCCGCTTGCTGTTCCAACAAGCTACTCATGCTTTGGCGAAACCACTGTGAGGAGGCAATACGCATGATGAATCTCCCTTAGCGCCTGAAGGTGTCGATCATGGTTTGAAAGACGGAGTTCGCTACCGAGGCCACTTGAGCTGCCGCTTGGTAGGCCTGCTGAAAACGCATGAGGTTGGCGGCCTCCTCATCTAAGTTCACGCCAGAGATGGAGTCGCGACGCGACATCGACTGTTCGAGTAATAGGCTTTGTGAGGCCATACTCACCTCACTGGAGCGCACGGTAGAGGCCACTTCGCTGATCAGGTTTTGCATGCCATCGGCGATGCTAGTTGTGCCCCCGAAAAAGACGCGTTGGTTTTCCGCTGCTGCCATCAGCAAGGCATTGCGATTGTCACCCACACCAAATGTGCCGGAGGCACTTGCTGCTGCGACCTGACTCGATGCCGTTAGGTTGAGTCGCAGACCAGCCGCCACACCGCCCGTGGGTTTAATGAGAAAGGTGTCGCCGGCTACTGCTGTGCCACTGAGACTAATATTCAGGCCCACTGCAGCCGCACTCACGGGCGTGTTGCCGGGCTGGGTAAACAGGATGAATCCGCCCGCACCATCGGCGACCACACTGTAGTTGTCACCGGTCAGTTGGCTCACCTGGGAAATACTGGCGGTAACGGACGCCGAACCTGCGTTCAAACCACTGTTTTGCACGACCACGGGCGGCACGGTAAAAAATGCCTGACCCATGGCGCCACTCAAGTCACGTCCGCCTTGTTGAATGGTGTTGATTTGGCTGGCCAAACCCAACGCCAGCAAGCCCACCTGACTGCGCACTGGCGCCAGCACTTCCTCTCGAAAGGCAATGAGACCGCCCAAGCTCCCACCTTCAAGTGCGTCGGTAATAACACCGCCGCTGGGCAGCGTCACATCAGGGCGGCTGGGGTCAAAGCGATTTGCGGACACGGTCAGCATTTGCGGAATATTGGACAACACCAGCGACTGGCCATTACCAATAAACACATTGAGCGCGCCATCCGATTGGCTAACGGTGCTGACCTTGACCAACTTATTCAGTCCGATTAAAGCTTGATCGCGCGCATCCAAGAGATCGTTAGGCGGCATGCCGGGGTTAGCCCCCGTTGCCTCACTAATGGCTTTGTTTAAATCGGAGATACGTTTAGCAAAGCCATTAATTTCATCTACCGAGCTTCGTAAGCGTTGGTTCACTTCTAAATCGACGCGTTCAAGTTGGCTATCAATGTCGCGAACGCGGGCGGTAACGGCCTCACCTTCGCCCAGCAATACACGGCGAGCGGCCAAGGACGAAGGATCTGTTGCAACATCCTGTACAGCATTAAAAAAACGCGACATGGCGGCATTGATGCCGGTGGTTGGGTCAGACACCACGGACTCAACACGCGTGGCTAAGCCGGAAAAGGTTTCTTCTCGGGCAAGGCCGGCGGTATTGCTTCGCACCTGATCGATAACAAACGAGTCAAAGACACGACGCAGGGAAGACACTTGCACGCCTGAGCCAATGGCACCCGATCCCGCTTGATTGACCACTCGCGTGCTCATGTCAACGCGCTGGCGGCTATAGCCCTCGGTGTTGGCATTGGCAATGTTGTGACTGGTCGTGGACAACGCCCGTTGATACGTGGTGAGCGCGGAAAGCGCGGTACCCATCATGTCTGCCATTGACCACCTCTGCGCATCAAAGCCACCTGACGGTTTCTTGACGCTTTACTGTTCGACGGGCCCTGTCGTGGTCGGCGTATTCACGGCGGCTTGACGCAGGGACAACTGCAACGCCAGTGTTTGTGCGCTTTGCGGCGCGGGCGTGAGTTGCTTCACCATAACTTTTGCAAGGCCTATGCCACCTTGCTCAGCAAGGTTTACCGAGAGTTGGTTATCGAACATATCCCGATAGGTTTTGCCTGCTTCGTCACTAAACAAGCCGCTTTCCGGTACGGCTGCGCGCATGCTTTTCAACATCATTTGCAGGTAGACCGATTCAAACTGTTTGGCGACCGGTAGCAAGGCTTTTGCTGGGTCAGCATTGGCCTCACGCTTAAGGCCCTGTAAGGCCTGCGGGTCATGAAACATAACTTCAGGTGTTGAGTTTGAAATCGCCATGATTAGATCGCCATGATTAGATAGGCATGGTCAGATCACGATGAGCTCAGCGCGTAAGGCGCCGGCCTGGCTGAGCGCTTCTAAAATGGCGACCAAGTCTGAAGGTGATGCGCCCACGGCATTGATGGCTCGCACCACATCATCCAGCGTGTTGCCTGTGTCGAGCTTGAACATGCGAGGGGTGGCTTGCTCAACGGCAATCTCGGACCGGGGCACGACCGTAGTCTCGCCTTTGGAGAAGGGCCCGGGCTGACTGACTTCCGGCTTTTCACTGATCGTGACAGTGAGCGAGCCATGGGTAACGGCGGCTGGCAAGGTTCTTACCGTGCCGCCAATGACAATGGTGCCTGTGCGTGAGTTCACGACGACTTTGGCGGAGGCCTCGGCCGGCTTCACTTGCAGGTTTTCTAGCAAAGAGAGAAACGTGATTTGTTTGTCGCTATCTAGCGGCCCCGTAACGGCTATGGAGGTGGCATCAACTGCCCTTGCCACACCCTCACCAAACTGACCATTAATAGCCTCCACCAGACGATGCGCAGTGGTGAAGTCCGAGTTTTTTAAATTGAGCTGGATAACACCGTTACTGGCAATTTGACCCGGCGCCTGTCGCTCCACTGTCGCGCCATTTGGAATGCGCCCAGCGCTGGGTACATTCACGGTAATCCGCGAACCATCCTGACCCGAGGCCGCTAAGCCACCGACCAGCAAGCTACCCTGAGCCATGGCATAGACTTGACCATCAGCCCCGGTAAGCGGGGCCATGAGCAGACTGCCGCCACGCAAACTACCGGCATTACCAATAGAAGAAACAGTGACATCAATGCTTTGGCCGGGCTTGGCAAACGCGGGCAACATGGCGTGAACCGTCACAGCCGCCACGTTCTTTAACTGCGGATTGACGTTATCAGGCACCTTGATGCCAAAGCGCGCCAACATGTTGCGAATGCTTTGAATCGTGAATGGCGCCTGACTGGTTTGATCGCCTGTACCGGGCAAACCCACAACGAGGCCATAACCGACGAGTTGGTTTTCGCGCACACCGGTAATCGACACCAAATCTTTGATACGTTCCGCCTGCGCCATGAGCGGACTTAGGGTCAGCACGGTGACCCAGAGCAAATGCTTAAACGGTGTCATGGTCATGTCCTCACAATGGCGCTAAAACAGATTGGAATAACCGACCTAGCCAGCCCATGGCATTGGCATCATTGAGCATGCCCTTGCCGCTATAGGTAATGCGCGCATCGGCCACTTTCCACGACGGCACACTGTTATCGGGCCCCACATCTACCGGGCGAATGGTGCCGGCCACACGAATAAATTCTTCGCCTTGATTAATCGTGACCCATTTTTCGCCCTGAACACGCAGGTTGCCATTAGCCAACACTTCAGCCACGGTCACGGTAATGCTGCCACTGAGGCGATTGCTTTGACTGCTAGCGCCTTGGCCTTTGAAGTCCTGATTTGAACTGATCGACGTGTCGAGTAAGTCACGACCTTTGAAGGTCACGGGGCCGCCCAAGAGGTTGCCGGTGGGAATAGCTACACTGCTATCCTTCGCCGTGGTGGTAGTGGACTGCTTACTGGCATCGGTCTTTTCCACCAAGTTAATGGTGACAACATCGCCGACTTGATTGGCGCGATGATCCACAAACAAATTGGCACCCCGCCCGGCCTGAAAAATCGCACCCGGCGTGGCGGCCGCAGGATTCACTAATACCGGTGGCGTAGCCTGCCAAGCCTTATCACCGGGCTTAATGAGCCCATTATGCTGACACGCCAACAAGGTCATGCTGAGGCATAGCACCAGCCCGCGTAGCACGCTAAAACTTGGCATGGTTAGACCCTCGGGCTTAAACATTGTTATTCAGGTATTGCAGCATTTGATCGCTGGCGGAGATGGCTTTCGAATTCATTTCGTAAGCACGCTGGGTCTCAATCATATTCACCAGCTCTTCCACCACATTCACATTCGAGCCTTCCAGCGCGCCCTGCGCCAAGCTACCGATACCATTGAGTCCGGGCGTACCGGTTTGCGGTGTGCCGCTGGCAGCCGTTTCAACATAGAGGTTTTCACCCTTAGGCATGAGACCCGCAGCGTTGACAAAGTCGGTGAGCTGCAAGCTGCCGATCTGCGCGGGCGTGGCCTGTCCAGGAAGCTGTGCGGTCACCGTGCCATCGCTACCAATGGTGATGGACTGGGTGCCTTGGGGAATGGTGATGCCGGGCTCCACAATATTGCCGCTGGCCGTGACTAGCTGGCCCTGACTATCCACTTCGAAATTGCCATCACGGGTATAGGCAGCGGTGCCATCGGCCTGACGCACTTGAAAAAAGCCGCGACCATCAATGGCGACATCTAGGCTATTACCGGTTTGCGACACCGTGCCTTGGGCATGAATTTTCTCTGTGGCCACAACGCGCACACCCGTACCTAAATGCAGGCCCGTGGGTAGACGCGTCTGTTGTGTTTCTTGGCCACCGGCCTGGCGAACATTCTGGTAGAGCAAATCTTCGAAGACCGCACGATCTTTCTTAAAGCCTGTGGTGTTGGCGTTGGCCAAGTTATGGCTGACCACCTGCATACGGGTTTGCTGGGCATCGAGGCCGGTCTTGGCGACCCAAAGTGCTGCGTTCATAGTGACATCCTCAGAGTTATTCCAGACGCATTAAGCGCGTGCCGGTATCGGCCATATCTTTTGCGGTTTGCATCATCTTCACTTGCATCTCGTAAGAGCGAGACAGGCTGATCATGTTCACCATGGCATCAACCGTATTCACGTTGGAGCCTTCCAAACTGCCGGACTGCAGACCAATGGCTGCCGACACTTCACCCGGCTTATCGTCTTGTTGGCGCATTAAGCCGTCGTTGCCTTTGATGACCTGCGATTGATCAAGGGTGACTAACTTGATGCGATCCACCACGGCGAGCGTGTCCGCCCCCTGCCCCAATGGAATCACCGAAACAGAACCATCCCGGCCAATGGTGAGGCTGCTGTGAGGCGGAATGGAGACGGGGCCGTTTTCACCTAAAACCGGCTGCCCGGCACCGTTTAGCAGCTGCCCCGTCACCGTGATTTGTAAGTCCCCGCGACGGCTATACGCCTCTTTTCCTTGGCCATCCTGCACGGCCAGCCAGCCCTCACCCGTGATCGCGACATCTAACTCGCGACCGGTCTGCTGAATGGGGCCCGCTTGCAATTGGCTGGCACGCTCACCGGCCACGGCATTCACGCGAGTGGCTAAGCCGGGGCCTGTCACCGCCTCTGCCATCAGCTGATGAAAGTCGGCGCGAAAACCGGAGGTACTGGCATTGGCTAAATTGTTGGCGTTAGTGGCTTGCGCTAACTGCATGGCGCGCGCACCGGTCATGCCGACATAAAGCATATGGTCCATGGTTCTACCCTCCTGCTACGGCCCCCTCATCAACGCATGTTGATGATGGTTTGCGTGACCTGGTCGGCGGTGGAAATCATCTGGGCATTGGCTTGGAAGTTGCGTTGGGCCGTGATCATTTCTACCAGCTGCTCGGTTAAGTCCACGTTTGACGACTCCAAGGCACCGGCCTGCAACAGACCAAAGTTAGAACTTCCGCCTTGGCCTAAACGCGGGCCACCCGATGTGAACGTCTCTGCCCACGAGGTTTCACCGAGCTGCTGCAAACCATTCGGATTAGAGAAAATGGCCAAGGCCACCTGACCCAGCAATTTCAGCTGACCATTGGTGAATCGGGCCGATACCACACCGGTTTTATCCACTTCCACGCCCGTCATACGCCCCGTGGTGTAGCCGTCTTGGAACAGGCTATTCACACCAAACCCTTGGCCATACTGAGTGGAGCCGTTGTAATTGAAATCCAATGCCAAATCGGCAGATCCGGTACCGAGTTGAGCTCCCGTCACCGTTACCGTGGGTAATGCCCCACCGGCAGGGGTCGCCAATTTGCCCGTGGCTGAATCAAAGGTGAGCTGCTGGGGTGAGCCGCGCTCATTGCCATCCACAAACAGACGCTGAGTCCAGGTATTGGCAGCGGGCTCTTTGATGAAATAGATCGTGCTGGTGTGTGGCGTGCCCAGCGAGTCATACACCGTCATGGAGGTGGCATGGTTATAGGTGCTGGGGTTAGCACTGCTAAAGACACCCGCAGGTTGAGGCGCGTTAGCGGGCAAGTTCACACCCACTTCAATTTTATTGGTGGCCTTGGGGGGACTTTCGGTGGTGAGCAAACGCACATCACTGAGGGCACCCGTAGCGAATTCTCCGGTTTCAGAGACCGGGAATACTTGTAGACGTTGCAAATCGTTATTCACCACAAAGCCTTCGCGATCCACGCTAAAAGCTCCGGCTCGGCTATACACCGTGCCCTCACGCCCTTTCATGACAAAGAAGCCTTCGCCACTGATGGCCATATCGAGGTTGTTGTTGGTGAAATCCACATTACCTTGACCAAATTTTTGCTGAATCGAGGCCACCTGCACACCTGCCCCGGTCGCCGTGGCCGACAGATCATTACTGGCGGTAGCAAACACATCCGAAAACAACGCGCGCGAGGACTTAAAGCCGGCCGTGTTGACGTTGGCAATGTTGTGGGCAGTGACATCTAAGTGGGTGGCTGCTGAGTTCAAGCCACTGAGTGCGATACGAAAGCTCATGGTATTTCTCCGAAATTAGACGGTATGTGGGCTTAGCCCACTTCTTTCACATCAGATAATTTAAGTGTGCCGAGGCCTTGCACTTGCAACTGCGGGCCTTGCCCCCCGGTCGGTAAGCTCACGCCCGTTACGGGTGCTCGCATCTGCATTTCAATGGCCAAGCGCTGACCATTGGTCATGGCAGTGGCTTGAATCTTGTAGTCTCCAGCCGCTACGGTTGCGCCGCTGTCATCTTTGCCATCCCAAGCAAACTGCAATGGCCCGGCAGCTTGTGCGCCAGATTGCATACGACGCACGACCTCTCCAGCCGCATTACGGATTTCGATGTCTACCTGCTGCGAGGGCTTGGCTAACTCAATTTGACCCATAACACTGGGCGCTGCAGCACTCAGGCTGAAGGTGTCCTTACTGACCAAGACGTCACGTCCTAGCAAGTTCGAGGCGCTAAGCACTTGTGAGCTACGCAATGAGTCCACCACGTCCACCAACGAGTTTTTCATTTCACTAATGCCCGTCACGCTGCTGAGCTGAGCCATTTGCGCGATGAACTGAGTGTTATCAGTGGGCTTGAACGGGTCCTGCGACTTCAGCTGCTGCAACATGAGCTGCATAAAGTCTTCTTGATTCAGCGCACCTAAATCCTTTTTACGCGCAGGTGCAGTGCCTGTTGGCGCCACACCAGAAGCAGCGCTAGTGCTATTACCAAGATAGGTTGCAATATCCATGACCTCAACTCCTGCTTATTGGCCGAGCTGCAAGGTGCGCAGCATCAAGGTTTTGGTGGTATTAAAAATTTCGGCATTGCTTTGATAGCTGCGTGAGGCCGAGATCATGTTGGCCATCTCTTCCACCTCATTCACGTTCGAGGCATAGACATAGCCGTCGGCATCCGCCATCGGGTTACCCGGCTCATAGCGCTTGGGAACGGGCGCCTGGCTTTCCACAATTTCCGGCACATTGACGCCCCCGACAGGATTACCTGCAGGACTAGCCGACAATGCATTGGAGGTCTCCATGACCGTGGCAAATACCGTCTGCTTTGCACGGTATGCCCCTTGCTCGGTGGAGCTGACCGTATTGGCATTAGCCAAATTACTGGCCGTGGTGTTGAGCCGCAGCATCTGAGCATTCATGGCAGAACCGGCAATGTCTAAAATACTGGCCATGATTAGCGACCTCCCGTAATGACATTTTTCAGACTGGAAAATTTGCTACCGAGGAACTGCAGCGAGGCCTGATACCGCAACGCGTTATCGGCATAGGCCGATTGCTCGATATGCATTTCAACCGTATTGCCATCCAGGCTGGGTTGGTGAGGTGTGCGGTACTGAAGTTGTGCCCCCAGTGGAGATAGTTGGCTTTGACCATCTACACCGATATGGCCACTGTGTGTGGCCTGCAGTGTCACGGACTGAGTCCCAGACCCTGGACGAGCACGCTCCATCGCGGCAGCGAAATCAATATCTCTGGCCTTATAGTTAGGCGTGTCGGCGTTAGCGATATTGGTCGCCAAAATTTCATTACGCTGGGTCCTCAACATAAGGGCCTGCTCATGAATGCCTAATGCTTTATCGAATGTGATGGCCATAATCTGGTCCGCCTAAAGTTTCTCGATGCGCTGCCGATAACACCGTCGTAAGCGATCAAAGCAAGGCATGTGCCAGTTTTATTTAGCTAAATATTTCAATTGCTTATCTAAAGTTTGAACTCGATTTTTGCGTGCAACGACAAGGCTTTGTCGGGACTGCCAGATTTCTGGCGGGGAGCTGGCACAGGCTTTGCGTAGTGTCTGGTATCGCCTAACAGGCTGTCGGAAATCTGACGCTATGCATCACGCTCCTTGGACATATCGCGCAGGATTGGCGCTAGCCCTGACGGCATTTTTGCTTGGCCAAAACGTGAGTGCCGCGTCTGCTTCTGTGCAAAACGTGGCGGCACTGCGCCTACAAGCAGAACAATGGCTATTGGCGCAGATGGCTCATTCAGGTGAAGAGCCCGCGATGGTGCGCGCCGGCGAACTCGACCCCAGAGTGAAACTCGCCGCCTGTACACAACCCTTAAGTTTCACTATTGCGCCAGGCCAAAACTCCCAGCAGAAAGTTCATGTTGCTGTGTCATGTAGCGACAAGCCGGGCTGGCGCTTATTTCTACCGATGAGCCTGAGTCGGCAACAGTGGGTCTGGGTTGCTAATCGAACCATCATGGCGGCAACACCCTTCAATGCCGCACATTGGCAACGGCAGCGCCGAGATGTCGCCAGCCTGCCCTGCGCCGCCTTTGATAAAGACACACTCACGGCCTACGAAGCGAAAATGACCTTGGCCTCGGGAACGGTACTTTGTGAAAACGTCTTGCGCGCGAAAACAATTGTGGAGCGTGGCCGATCGCTCACCCTCACGGCCGATCAGGGCAGCATCCAAATTCGGGCCGTCGTTGAGGCGCTGGACAACGGCGGCATAGGCCAACGCATTCGCGTTAGAAACAACAGTACCGGGCGGATCATTGATGCCGTGATTGTCAGTGCCTCCGATGTGGAATTGGTTCGAGCCAATTAGCCCTGAATACTGGAAATATTTTCTAAAGTTTGCCGAATACGTGCCGATATCAATCCATAGCATCTTGTTTTAAGGAGTTTCAGCCATGCTGAACAAAGTGGATGGTGCGTCGTCGAATGTCATTCGCCGCATTGAATCGCGCAGCAGTGAGTCCCCGTCACCGTTTAAGGCTGAAACGAGCACCTCGTCGAACGCAAACAAAGACGTATTACCCACGCTGACGGAGCGCGCACAGAGCCTAGCTAAAGCGAGCCCAGACGTGGATATGTCACGCGTACGTGACATTAAAGATGCCATTTCACGCGGTGAATTTACGATTGATGCAAAGGCCGTTGCGCGTGCCTTTATCGCGATGGAAAGCGCCTAGTTTGAATCACTCGCTACCGGAGTCATAACATGTCGCCCGTTGATCTCATGATTCTCAAGGCCATTAGCCCCATTCAAAACCTCGTCGCGCAATTCAAAGCGTGTTTAGAGCAGGAGGCATCCGTGCTAGCGCATTGGCCTCCACAAGGCTTATGGCCAATTCAAGAAGAGAAAGTCCGCCTAGTGCGCGACTTGGAAGTGGCTCACGCGCAACTCACTAGCGTCATTCAAGCGCATGGCAAAGACTTGAACAGCCCCGCAACCTTGGGAACTGACCTGATGCCGGTTTGGCAGTCCTTGCGAGCAGAGCTCGCTGCCTGTCAGCAACTGAATGCCACGCATGAGCAATGCTTAGCGAAGCAACAGCTGGCACTAAAGCAGTCACTGGAGCTGTTGATTTTAAAAATTGATCAGGATGTTACCTATGGGCGCCAGGGTAGCTGTCAGGGTGGCCGCCGTTTGGGCACGATTGGTCATGCCTGAAGTGGTCATGCCTAAGACGCTAACTTAAGTGCTAGACGGGCTTGCCGTGTACCAGCACCACTAAACGAGCCTCAGACTGTGACAAGCCGCACTCAGCCATCAACTGTTCCGCATTGGCACCCGATGAGGCCAAACTAATCGCTTGGTCAAAGGTGGATAAGCGCTGTGAATCATCTACCGGTTGTGGCTCTGAAGCCGCTTCATTACTCGCGCCATTCTCCAGTTGCAAGAGCCGTTCGCCCTGCAATAAAAACGCCGATGCTTGGGCTTTCATTTGACTCGTTAAGAGTTCAACAACCTGCTGCTGCTGACTGACTTGCTGACGTAAGGCCGCTGTCTCTGTCTGCTGTTTCGCTAAGGCTTCACTCAAGTCTGCAATTAGACCTAGCACCATATCCGAGGCACTGGGCGACATCTCAGGTTTATCCATAGGCTGGGGGTCATTAACCACAGGAGCCTCTGGCTTAAGCGTCGACATCGTGGGCGCCAGCGGCACACCGTAGAGTTGCTGCAAACGCTCGGGATGCATTTGCACCACTTCGGTGTCGGCCTGTTCTTTAAGCATTGGCTCTCGTGCTGGTCGTCGCCAAGCAGACCATAACGGCACGATGGCTAGGAACAATGAAACACATCCAAGCCCTACCGCTAAAGCAGTTGTCAGCTCAGCGCCCAATTGCTGCTCTAGCCAGTGATTTAAACCGACTAGCGATTCGCTAACGTTTTCGGCGAATGAACTCGCACTGAGTTGCAGAGACTCAATTAACGTAATTTCAGGAGGACTTGTTTTCATTTTTTACATCCTCAACAGGCGGCGCAGCGGGAGAGCCTGCCGCTGGTTTTAGGCCCGAAGCCGGCGTAGGAATGATCAATTGCACACGGCGATTGCGATTGCGCCCTGCCTCGTCGATATTGTCCGCCAACGGTCGATACTCGCTCATGCCGATGACTGACATGCGATTCGGTGCCACACCAGACTTCATTAACAAGTGCACGACAGTCGCTGCACGTGCAGCTGAAAGCTCCCAGTTCGATGGGAAAGCGCTGCTGTTAATCGGCACATTATCGGTATGGCCTTCGACACGAATCGGGTTAGGAAATCCTTTTAGCACATCTGCCAAGCGTTGCAGAATGTGTTGTGCTTTCATCGACAACTTGGCCTCACCGCTGGTGAAAAGCAAATCAGTTTGAATTTCCACTTCGATGGAATAGGGATTTTGCCTAACAACAATGACTTTAGCTTTTATCAAATCCGCCATCGCTGCATTGAGCTGCTCCGCCATCTCCTTGGATGACAAGTTGTCATTCGGATTTTCAGTCATGGCGCCGCCCTCTTCGATGCGCTCGCTTTCGACTAGGTTTACGTCCAACTCTCGTCCTTTAGATAGCACGGGAATCGTGCCAATTTGAACGGGCACAGCCGTTCTAGGCACACCCTTAAAGGCCTCCGAAAGGGAGGCAGACGCGGCCCGAAACTTACCCTCATTGACCGAAGAAATGGCATACATCACCACAAATAAGGCGAGGAGCAAGGTCACCAAATCGCCGTAGGGAATCGCCCAGGCTTCATGGTTTACGTGATCCTCATGCTTATGTTTGCGTGACATGGTTATTCCTTCGCCTTGGCTTTCGCCTCAGGTTTGGCATGTCCCACAAAATAGCCTTGTAAGCGCGTTTCAATATTGCGGGGGTTATCGCCCTGCGCAATCAGCACCAGCCCCTCAATCATCATGGTGCGCATTTTTGCCTGCTCTTTAACGTGGTACTTCAATTTGTTGCCAAAGGGCAGGAAGAACAAATTGGCCGAGGCAATGCCATAGATCGTGGCGGTAAATGCTGCGGCAATACCGGCCCCTAACTTACTGGGGTCAGCCAGGTTCGCCATCACCGCCATGAGGCCCAATACCGCGCCCACAATTCCCAGCGTGGGTGCATAAATGCCCATGGCTTCGTACACTTTGGCACCGGCTGTATCAAACTCTTCTGAGGCCTCAACCTCAATTTCCAGAATGTGACGAATGTTTTCCGGCTCTCCCCCATCCACTAAAAGCTGAAGGCCTTTTCGGGTAAAGGGATCCGCAATTTCATCGATTTTTGCTTCCAGCCCCATCAGCCCGTCTTTTCTGGCCACTCGGCTCCATTCCACAATATTGGCAATGGCCTCATCAGGATTAATTTCTGGCGGCTTAAATAGCCACTTACCCATTTTAATGGCCCGCATAATGACGGACTTCGGCGTTTGTGCCATGACCGCTGCGGCAGTCCCAACAATCACAATAACGAAGGCAGCGCCGCCTAAAAGCCCCTTAACGCCCGCGCCCTTCAAAATACTGCCAAGAATCAGGGCCACAAAGGCCAGAATGACGCCAATGACTGTCATCAAATCCATGGTAAATGCCTCCAGTCTTGACTCATGTGGCTTCGCTCGCCCATTCATTCAGCGTTTTTCGCAAACGGCTCACGGCCTGGCAGTGTAGCTGGCAAACCCGAGACTCACTCACGCCTAAAACCAAGCCAATTTCCTTCATGTTCAGGCTCTGCTCGTAATACAGCGCCATGACCATTTTTTCGCGCTCCGGTAAGCGCGAAATTTCGTCTGCCAACGAGCTTTCAAACCCTTCATGCATTAGTTCATGTAGCGGACTCGAGAGATCCTGATCGGCCATCAAGCCAGACTCTGCGTGAACTTCCAGCAACTGATCCAAGCTGGACAAATACAGTGATTCGCCGTCGTTCAACCAGTCGTGATAGGTCTGTAAATCAATGGCTAACTCGCGTGCCACCTCTGCTGCGGTGGCTGAACGTCCCACACGCTGCTCAACCTTTTGTCTGGCACTACTGATGTCGCGCACGGATTTCGCGACCGAGCGCGGTGCCCAGCCGCCACGACGAAGCTGATCCATCATGGCGCCGCGAATTCGAATGGCGGCATAGGTTTCAAAGCTCGCGCCTTTATCGGCAGAAAAGTGACTCGCTGCCTCCAATAAACCAATCATGCCGGCCTGAATCAGATCATCTAAATCCTGACTGGGGGGCAAACGTCCCTTCAGATGCAAAGCCGTTCGCTTAACCAGAGCTGCATGTTGCAATACCAGCTCATCGCGACTGCCGCGCTGGTACTGCTGATACGTTGCGTGAGCGTTTAGCATGCAATGCTCACCTCAGGCGCCGGCAACATTCGTTCAAAGAAAAATTCGATGTGACCCCGCAAGCTGGAGGTTGAACGCCAGCCAGTGGCAGACGTTGCCAATCGACTAAAGGCCTGCACGCATTCGGTGGCAGGGAATAATTCACTCACGGGTTTTTGGCGCGATACGGCTTTCAGGAGAAATTCGTCGCGAGGAATCGCACCTTCTAAGGTGAGCTGGACATCCAGAAAGCGTTCGGTGACGGCACACAGGCGTTCAAACACCTTTCGCGCTTGGGCATCGCTGCTCACCATATTGCAGACGATTCGGAACTTTTTAACCCCGGCATCGCGGGCTAAGACTTTGATTAGGCCGTAGGCATCTGCCAGCGATGTTGGCTCTTCGGTAATGACCACCAACACATGTTGGCTGGCTCGGCTGAAGGTCACCACGCTATCCGAAATTCCGGCGGCGGTATCCACCACCAAAACATCGTAGTCGTCTTCCAGCGTACTAAACGCCTGCACCAAACGGGCATGTTGGGAGGGGCTGAGGTCAGCCATGCCTCGCATGCCCGATGCAGCAGGAATAAGCGTTACACCGAAAGCGCCTACCATCAGGGTCTCGCGCAACTCACACGTACCCGCCAGAACATGCGACAAGTTTTTAGCCGGCCGCAAGCCCATTAAAATATCGACGTTAGCTAGCCCCAAGTCGGCATCCATCAGAAGCACGCGCTTACCTTGCTTGGCTAACTGACAGGACAAATTCACCGAAACATTGGTCTTCCCTACCCCGCCCTTACCACTGGTCACTGCAATTACTTGGACTGGATTCATTGCCGTCGTTCCTTTAGTGACTGAGTTCATGCCGGCACACTGCGTGTGTTCCAACGCCAGCGCGAAACGCTCTCGGTTGTGGAAGAGTCCGGCACACGGGTGACAGCGACAGGGGCTGGAAACTCTAAATCGGTCAGGGTGTGCGTCATCAGGAGGGACTTGTCTGCAGGCATCCAAGCTTGGGTGGCATCCCGGTTGATGCTCGCCCCTAACCAAGGCAGCGGTGAGCTCAACAACCAGGAGGCCAGCTCTCCTGGCAGACACAGGCTATCGGCCCATGTCACCACCAGACCGGTCACATCCACGCGGGCAAAGGCGCTCAGGGTTTGTTCTTGAATTTTGCGTTGACGATCTGCAGCCAACACCAACACTCGGTTTTCAACACCTGCAAACGCTAAGGCAGCCGCTAAACTTTCTAATCCGGTGTGATCGTGGTGATCCACGCCAGCGGTATCGATCAAGACCTGGGTATCTCCCGGCAACTCGGCAAGCTGTTCACGCAAGGCCAGTGCATCCACCGCAAAGCTCACCGATGTGCCCAGGGCGCGTCCCAATGCCTGAAGTTGTTCACGAGCACCAAAGCGCTGGTTGTCCATGCTGATGAGATGAAGGTGTCGCCCCTGTCCGTGAGCAATGGCTTGCAAAGCCAGCGTCGCCATCAGCTGCGACTTACCCGCACCTGGCGTTCCCACCAAAGCGATCGCACCTGTCTGCGGCAGTGTTGCAATGTCGAGATCGGATAAGCTGGTTTCTAATGCCAACATCCAGTCGTCCACTTGCGCACGCTCGGGTAGCAAAGCGTGTAATCGCTGTTCAAGCAGACCCGAGAAACCCTGAGCCTGAATTTGCCCAGTCGACGATTTGCTCTCCACGCTCTCTGGCTGGCCTGAGGCTTCGCGCACCGTGATCCGTTTTAAGTGCTTTTCCAACAGGTGGCGCATGGAACCTAGCTCTTCTCTCAAGCTCGCCATGTCGGCCTCTACGGCGGGATTTACCTTGTCAATTTTCTGACGTTGTATCGCTGAGCTGACATTGGCACTAGAAGCCGAGGGCGCCGATAAATCGAGTAATGAAGGTGCATCCAACGCCACCACAAATTCGATGCCTTCCGGCACTTGGTAGCACGTCAAAATACTGGCATCCGGCCCCACTTCCGCGCGGATCTGACGCATGGCTTGCTGACTATCGATGGCACGAAATTTTTTGATTTTCATTACTGCTTGCTCCTCTGCGCCTCAGCGCAAACCCCCATCAATTCTGGCTAGCGCGACCTTGTGGGCCGATGCTGGATACCAGGCGTACCTGCTTGTTATCAGGCACTTCGTTGTAAGACAGCACATTTAGCGCGGGGATGCTGCGGCGGATAAATCGCGCCAGCCAAGACCGAATATTGGGTGACACCAGTAGCACGGCGACCTCACCGGCTAGCTCCTGGCGTTGCGTAAACTCCGCCAGACCCTGTTGTAATCGTTCGGCTAAACCCGGCTCTAAACCCACAGCACCTGCTGCCCCTCTAATGCTATTGAGCAAGATCTGTTCCAACTCTGGATCTAAAACAACAACGGGGAATTCTTCATTTAAGCCATTGATTTCCTGAACAATCATTCGGCCCAATGCAACACGAACACCCTCCAGCAACTCGTCAGGATTTTTGCTACGGGGGGCTTGCTCCGCCAAAGATTCGGCGATGAGCCGTAGGCTGCGAATGGACACGCCTTCACGCAGCAGGTTCTGCAGCACACGCACGACCACACTCAAGGGCAATTGCTTGGGTACTAAGTTGTCGACCAGTTTTGGGTCTGTTTCGGCCAGGCGATCCAGCAATTGCTGAACCTCTTCATGGCCGAGCAATTCATGTGCGTGCTGGCGAATGACCTGACTCAAATGCGTGGCAATGACCGTTCCCGCATCGACGACGGTATAGCCCAGGGTTTGCGCTTGATCTCGTAGCGCGGGCTCAATCCACAAGGCCTCCATACCAAAGGCCGGGTCACGCGTTGGCATGCCGCGTAAATTGCCATGCACCTGCCCCGGATTAATGGCCATGTCTAGGCCGGGCTGAATTTCACCCTGAGCCACCACATCACCCAGCACTAATAGGCGGTAACCCGTGGGCGACATGTCTAAGTTGTCGCGGATATGAACGGACTGCACCAAGAAGCCTAAGTCTCGCGAGAGCTTCTTGCGCACCCCGGTAATTCGGGCGATGAGCTCGCCACCTTGGTTTCGATCAACTAACGGAATCAGCCGGTAGCCAACCTCCAGACCCATCACATCATTCTGAGTCACATCCTCCCACTGAATGTCGGTGGCGGCTTTTGAACTCGTGCTGGCTTCCGGTAATGCAGACTCCCCCGCCGCAATAAACTCGGGCGATAGTGCCCGTTGCTGAATCAGCCAACCTCCGCCAAAGCAGAGACCGGCCAACAACAGAAACACCAAATGTGGCATGTTGGGGATAATGCCAATGAGAAACAGCACCACGCCCGATAAATACAGCACACGGGGGTTATCAAACATCTGCCCCATGACCTGATCGCTCATGGAGCCCGAGCGGGAAATGCGGGTCACAATAATGGCTACGGCAATGGATAAGAGCAGCGCAGGAATTTGCGCCACCAAGCCATCGCCAATACTGAGCAAAACATAGTACTCAGCGGCTTTAGCGGCCGATAAATCATGCTGCATCATGCCAATCATCATGCCGCCGATGAGGTTGATAAACAGAATGAGAATGCCGGCAATGGCATCGCCTTTAACAAACTTACTGGCACCATCCATCGCGCCATAAAAATCCGCTTCGATGCGCACTTCTTCGCGTCGAGTGCGCGCTTCTTCTTGCGTCAGCACGCCCGCATTTAAGTCCGCATCAATGGCCATTTGCTTGCCCGGCATGGCATCCAGCGTGAAACGCGCAGTGACTTCAGACACTCGCCCTGCGCCCTTGGTAACCACCATAAAATTGATGATGACGAGAATGGCAAACACCACGATGCCAACCGCAAAGTTACCGCCAATAATGAAGTGACCAAATGACTCAATCACCTTACCCGCAGCGCCCGGGCCTTGATGACCTTCAAGCAATACCACACGCGTCGAGGCCACATTCAAAGCTAGCCGTAGCAAGGTGGCTAAGAGCAAGACACTGGGGAAGGCACTGAAATCCATGGGTCGTTTCACATAGATCACGGCAAAGACAATGACCAGCGACAAGGTGATGTTGAAGGTAAAAAACAGATCCAATAAGAAGGGAGGAATGGGCAATACCAACATGCCCAACAACGCCATGAGCAGTAGCAAAATCCCCAGGCCATTTCCGGCAAAATCCGTGAGTGTGTTTCGCACCGACGCGTTATTGAGCGTGCTCATCTTGGGGTTTCCTCAGTCGGTGTTGGGGCCATGGCATGGCCTTTGAGATATTGCTCATCAACCTCGGGCACGGGCGCATCAGGCATATCGCCGCCCTGCTCCTGCCACTGCTTGAGTTGATAGACGTAGGTCAGAATTTGCGCCACAGCGAGGTAGAGCCCTGCCGGAATTTCATGGTCTAAGTCGCAACTGGCATAGACCGCGCGTGCTAACAGTGGAGATGCCACTAACGGCACCTGAGACTGCTCACCCAAGGCGCGAATGCGGGCAGCCACTTCATCAATGCCCTTAGCCACCAAGATGGGTGCCTGGCCTTGGCGCAAGTCATAGCGCAAGGCCACGGCATAATGCGTCGGGTTGGTAATAATGACGTCGGCCGTAGGTACCTTGGTCATCATGCGTTGCCGCGCAACTGCCTGCTGCAACTCGCGAATTTTTTGTTTTACTTCGGGTCGCCCTTCGCTTTCTTTGTGTTCATCAACGACTTCTTGGCGAGTCATGCGCAACTGCTTGTGATGGCTCCACAGCTGCCACGGCACGTCCATCAGCGCGATGAGGATTAAGGGCAAACTCACCATCAACAGGAACCACAGCATCAAGCGCGCGCTACTGGCAACGGCCATGTCGGCTGTTTGCAGTGACAGCCCAAGAATGTCGTCGGTGAGTTGATTCAATAAAATCCAAGCCACGCCGCCAATGAAGACCACTTTGGCCACGGACTTGATCAGCTCAACCACGCTTTGCATGGAAAAAAGCCGCCCAATACCCGTAATGGGATTGAGCTTTTCAAGCTTAAAAGAAAGTGAAAACACCATCCCGCCCAACATCACCGAAGCCAAAATAGCCGCCACGATGCACACCGCCATAATGGGCCAGGTTAGCCACAGGCCATCGACCAAGACTTCCATGAAGGCCCCGGGCAACTCATCACTGCTGCGACCACTAAGAAATTGTGGCGAAAGGCAGTAGCGAAAGAGGCTCATAAAGCCCTGCCCCAGACTGTCGCCCAAAATGAGAAAGGCAGCGGCGCAGGAAATCATCACCATCATGGTCGAGAGCTCGCGTGAGCGAGCAACTTGGCCTTTGTCCTTGGCGTCTTGCAGACGCTTAGCCGTAGGATCTTGGGTGCGTTCCTGACCGTCGTCACCGGATGACATGAGCGGTCTCCAAAATGGCACCCATGTTGCTGAAGGCAATACTTAACAAGCGCTCAACCTGGGGCAATAACGCCGGCAAGGTGCGCTCCAACACTATCAAGCCCAACATGAGCGTGACCGGGAAGCCGACCGCAAAGAGATTCAAGGTCGGTGCCGCACGACTCATCACGCCCATGGCAATTTGCACGACCAAGAGTGCGACAACCGCCGGCAAGGCAATGCCCAGTGCGTTACGCAACATGCCGCCGATGGCATTAAAGGCGACTGAAAATGTCTCGGGCTGTACGACGGCCGCACCCACTGGCCACACGGCAAAGCTGTCGGCAATCAATTGAATAAACGCTAAGTGACCATTCATGGCAAGAAACAGCAGCATGGTGATGAGCATGTAGAACTGCCCAACCACGGCCACTGAAATGCCTTGTTGCTGATCAATAACGCTGGCAAAACCTAAACCCATGCCAGTGGCAATAAATTGACCGGCAAACATCACCGCCTCGAACACCAGCTGCACCATAAAGCCCAAACAAATACCCAGCAGTAACTCATTGGCGGTGAGTAGCAGACCTTGCAAACTCAGGGGATTAAAGTCTGCGATGGTCGGCTGCCAAGGCATGAGTAAAACCGCCACCATCAACGCCACCCCCAGTCGAATTTGCCGAGGCATGGCCCGATGGCTAAACAGCGGCGCGGCCATCATCGCTGCACTGATGCGCACGAATGGCAGCCAACCCGCGCTAATCCATGTCGCTATATGAGCATCGGTAATGATCACATTCAGCCTCACACTAGGCGGCAATGCCTGGAATCATGAGAAATAAATTCCGCGTGTAATCAATGAGTAAGCCCAGCATCCAATGACCTGTAAGGCCTAGGGCGATGACCAATACAATGAGCTTGGGGATAAAGCTGAGCGTCATGTCTTGAATTTGCGTGGCCGCTTGGAACATACCCACCAGCAAACCCACCGCCAGTGCCGAGATCAGGAGCGGCGCCGATAACAGCGCGGTCACCACGAGGGCCTGCCGACCAATTTCAATCACCATATCGGGTGTCATAGCAAACCTCAGCTTTGGAAACTGGCGGCGAGCGAGCCCATGAGCAAGGCCCAACCATCCACCAGAACGAACAGCATGATTTTGAACGGCAGCGAGACGATCATGGGCGAGAGCATCATCATGCCCATGGCCATAAGTACGCTGGCGACCACCAAATCAATCACGACAAAGGGAATAAACAGCAGAAAGCCAATCTGAAAGGCTGTTTTGAGTTCACTGGTTAAGAAGGCAGCAGCCAGCACCGGAAATGGCACATCGGCGGGCGTTTGAAAGTTGTCTAATTTGGCAATGCCTGCAAACAAGGCAATGTCATCTTCCCGAGTTTGCGCCAGCATAAAGGCACGCATGGGCTCGGCTGCTTTGGCGAGTGCAGGCTCAAAGGCGAGCGTCTCTTCCATGTAGGGCACAACAGCCTGCTCATGCACTTTCTCCATAATCGGATACATGATGAACAGGGTTAAAAATAAGGCGGCACTCAGCAGAATTTGGTTCGACGGAGTTTGGCCGGTACCAAGCGCCGTGCGTAGCAGTGCCAAGACAATGATGATGCGAGGAAACGCGGTCATACCCAACAAAATAGCGGGCAACAGCGTCAGCATGGTCATGATGGCGAGCAGCTGAATTGACACGCTGTACTCTTGGCCGCCCTTAGCCCCTGGGCCAACGGACATCATTGGCAAGCCCTTGGTTTCAGCCCAAACCGATACGGGCATGAGCAGACACAGGAGCAGTAACAGTCCCTTGCCTAGGCGCGGCCTCCGCGCCCCCATTCGAGGGCTTATTAGTCCTTGCGTCATGACCGACGCTCCGCCATGAGCCGCTTCAAATAGTCCACGAAAGGCGCCGTTTCAAGCGCTACGGTCTGGGCATTAATTCCCGCAGGTAGCGGCCCTTGCCAGGTATGCAAGGTGCGAATGCCATTGCCGGTGCAGGCAATGAGGATATTTTCTTGATCGATACGCAGCAGCATCACGCGTTCTTTCAAGCCAAATTGCTGCTGTGCAATTGGCTGCAAAATGCCGGGAGAGGTGGTTTGTAAGCGCTGCAAGCGACGCACGATCCAGGCGGTACCGAGCAGTAAGGCCAGCACCACGATCAAGCCAAAAATCACCGAAAACACACCGCCCAACGACAGCGGCGTGACCTGACTGGCACTAGCGGATGCCTGCGCTGGTAGCGACAGAAGCAGCAGAGGAGTCAATAGGAGCTTGTTCATGTCCAGGCCCTCAGCGCAAACGCCGTAAGCGTTCTTCAGGGCTGACGACTTCGGTCAGCATGATGCCAAACTTTTCTTTCACCACCACAATCTCACCCCGAGCCACCAAGGTGCCATTTACAAGCACATCCAGCGGTTCACCGGCCATGCGATCCAGCTCAATGATGGCGCCCTGACTGAGCTTCAGCAGGTCATTAATACTCATGCGTGCGCGACCCACTTCAATTGAAACCGTCACGCTGACATCCATAATCATGTCGAGATTGACGTTCGCCAGAGGCCGCTCCGCCTGGCCACCGCCATCCTTTAATTCCTTTAACTCAGCCGCTTCGCTGGTGACGCCAGCAACAGAATCTTCAAACATGGCGTTATCCTCGTGGTCGTGACTCATGATTAGGCACTTCGTGACATGGGGTGAATTTGATGATGAACTTTCACGGCTAACTGCCCTTGATGCGTACCGAACGTACCGGCCATCAGCGCGAGATCCTCAATGAGCAACGTCACACCTTGCGGGGAATCAATGGGCAACACATCGCCAACGGCCAATCGTGAGACCTTGGAGAGCGACATCGTGCTTTCATTCAACCGTGCCACCAAACTCAAGCTGGTGGCCTCGATTCCGGCCAGCAAGCGCTGACGCCACTGCTCATCATGTTCTTGGCGGCTGGCACGACCCTGCCCGCCCAGATGCTCCCGAACAGGATCAATGGCTGCCCAAGGCACCAGCATCCATACGCCACAGTCATGGCCGGGCATGGTGATCGCGAATCGCGCGGCCAGCAGGTTGTCGCTTTGCTTGAGGTGATCGACAAAGCGCAGGTCACTGTGGCGCTCTAACAGCGTCGGAGAAATATCCACCACGCTATGCCAGGCCTGCCCTAAATCCGGCAGCAAGGTTCGCCCCAGCTGTTGCATAAAGCGCGCCTCAGAAGGCGAAAACTCACTTTGCAGACGCTTAATTCCTACCCCGCCTCGACCACCGAAAAATTGATCGACAAGGGCAAAGACCAAGTCGGCCTCAAACACCAAATAAATGGGAGCTCCCAAGGGAGATGCGAGGATCACACTGATATCGCAGGGCGGCGTGAGCATGCGTTGCAGCTCACCAAATTTCATGACCGCAATACGCTCGGCTCTAACACCTTGGATATCGGGGGATAGCTGGCGCAAGCGCTGCTTTAACGCCTCGGCAAATTGCGTTTGCACTAACGAAAGCGCAGGAATGAGGCGCTGAACGGCATAGTCCTGTGTGGCAAAGTCATAGCGATCACGGCCATCGGCAGCCTGAGGCTGAGCCGTTTCCGGTCCACGCATTTCATTCATTAGCGCATCAATTTCAGCCGGTTCTAGAATCTCGTTCATGACCTGCTCCGTTTATTGCACAACAAATTTGGTGAAATAAACGGCGGCTATTCCGTCACTCCCTGTCTCTTCTTTTAAGACGTTGTTAATCAGCTCCAGCGCTTGCGCTTGCAAAGCTTTTTGCCCCTCGATGGTTTGTACGTTTTCACGAAGCAAGGAACCAAAGAGCATGGTCAGCTCACTCTTCACGCGGGGCATGACTTTTTCGAGACGTGCGATCGCGGTGGTATCGCGCGTCATCACGTCTACTTCCACCTGCAAAAAGCGATAGCGTGCGCCGTCTTGAATGTTGACGACAAAAGCGGGATCAATGGTTTTGTACTGAGCGTCCTTTACCACTGGCTTAGGCTCAGCGGCAGGGCTTGTGACCGCAGCACTGACTGCGTGAGGCATCAAAAAGTTTTTAGCAAGAAGTAAGGTGCCACCCACAGTGCCGGCTAAAACCAGCACACCCACGAGGCTAAGGATGATGACTTTCTTATTCATGAGTTGATTTCCTAACAATATTGACCCGCCATATTGTTAACAAAGCAACTCATGTGCCAACTAATTTAAGTTTATAATTCAATGGCTTATAAAAACATAGCCACTTTAAAGCGTCGACTCGTTGACGATCGTCAAAATACTGGCGGAGTTTTAGGTTTAGGCCTGACGGGCTGCGGCAAGCACCTTGCTCGCCAATTCGGCAGGCGCGCCGGAGGCTTGCGATGCACCCATCTCCACTGCCGCTCGGGGCATACCGTAGACCACGCAACTTTCAGCACTTTGAGTCAGCGTATAAGCGCCCTGCTCGCACAAACGCAGCAAGCCAGCGGCGCCATCTTTTCCCATACCCGTCAACAACACGGCAATGGCTTTGGCGCCTACGGTTTTAGCCGCTGCATCAAAGAGCACATCGACTGAAGGGCGGTGACGATTCACCTCTGGCGCGCTAGATAAACGCGTTTCAAAACGACCATCGCTGCGACGATGAATTTCAAGGTGTGAGTGACCGGGCGCGATATACACCCAACCTGCTTGCACAATGTCTTTATCCACGGCTTCTTTTACTCTTACCTTGCAACAATCGTCTAAGCGCTTGGCAAAGCGTGCCGTAAAGCCTTCGGGCATGTGCTGTGCAATCAAGACGGGCGGCGAATTTGGGGGAAGAACCTCAATAAACTGCTTCAGGGCTTCTGTGCCACCAGTTGATGCGCCCACCAGAATAATTTTAGCCGCGTTAAAGCCCGCATTCGTTGGACTAACAAGGGCAGAGTCAATCACTTGCATGGGGTTTCTGCGCCGGGACTGGGAAGCATTGTGGTCAGCAAGTCGAATTTTATCCGTGACCTCTTTAGCCATCGCGGATAAGCCGTCTTTTCCTCCCAACCCTTGCTTACACACCACATCTACCGCGCCCAGCTCCAGCGCCTGCAAGGTAAAATCACTACCTTGCTCGGTGCGGCTGGAAATCATCAGCACCGGAATGGGATTCAGACGCATCAGGCGTTCGAGAAAATCCAGACCATCCATGCCAGGCATTTCAATGTCTAAGGTCACCACATCCGGCTGTAACTCACGAATAATTTCGCGGGCAGCAAATGGGTCCTCTGCGCGCCCCACCACCACCATATCGCTTTCGGCATTAATCATTTTTTCCAGCAATAAGCGCATCGAAGGCGAGTCATCCACTACAACCACACGGATTTTTTGTGCGCTCAGTGAGTCTGTATCAGAAGCTATACTCGTCATTTCAGACTCCTCGAATCATGCGCTGTTGGTATTCTTGCTCTTCGCGAATCACTAACGAGCTTTCATCCGCTCGCAGGCGCCGGAGCTTGACCTGGCCGCTATCCGGAAAAAAATACAGCTTACGGGGGCAGGTTTCCCCGAGATCACTAGCGGCCAGCGGGATGTCTTGTTCATTTAAATACGCCAAGGCAAAGCTCACATTTTGGCGTCCGACTTCACTGTGCGTGAGTCCTCGCATAACACGAGCACCGCCAAATAGTTTCGCCTCGATGCTATGCGCCAACGCACCGGCAGCTAAGAGATGTTGAAGCAAGGTATCCATCGCAAACTGTCCGTAGCGCATGCTGTCTGCTCTTCCCCGAGCATCGGCCAACATAAAGTGATTCATGCCACCGACTCGGGTGACGGGGTCCCAAAGGCACGCAGATACACACGAACCCAGCACCGTCGCTAGCGCAACATTGCCGGAACTGACGAAAAATTCGCCGGGCATAATTTTCACGACATCACAGTTGAATTGATGGTCATGAAATCGATTGCGTGCGAGATAGTCATCCCCCGGTAAGGACTGACCTCTAACGGCACGCTGCAGTAGGCGTGTCATGTCATTTTGCCCGTCTGACGCAACTCATAAACCGTTTTACCGCGCAGCTTAAACAGCTCACTCAAGTGCAATAACGACTCTGAATGGCCGATAAAGAGCAAGCCATCACGACACATCAGTGGAATGAATCGCTCCAGGACTTTGCGCTGGGTTTCTTTGTCGAAATAAATCAGCACATTTCGGCAAAAGAGCACATCAAACTCGCCTTCAACGGGCCAATCCAACGCCAGCAAGTTGAGCTGTCGAAAACTGACCAGGCGCTGAACCTCGGGCTTTACGCGAACCAAACCGGCGCGTGAGCCAGAGCCTTTGAGAAAGTATTTTTTGTATTTGGCGTCAATACGCTCAATGCGATCTTCGCTATACACACCCGCCTCGGCCTTCGCCAACACACTGGTATCAATGTCGGTCGCCACAATTTCAACACGATCAGCATCGGCGCCTAAGGCATCAATCACCGTCATGGCAATGGAATATGGCTCTTCCCCTGTAGAGGCTGCGCTACACCAAATGCGAATTTGACCCGATTTCTGCTTAAGAAATTCTGCCAACATCGGGAAGTGGTATTCCTCCCGAAAGAAGGACGTGAGGTTTGTGGTGAGGCTGTTCACGAAGGCCTCCCACTCTGCTTTATCGGTTTCAATGAGGCGTAGGTAGTCGGCAAAACTGTTTAGGCCAGTGGCTCGCAACCGCCGAATCATCCGGCTATAGACCATGTCTTGTTTCGCGTCAGACAGTCGAATACCGGCATGCTCGTAAATCAATTTCTGCACAGTTTTAAAGTCGCGCTGATTAAATTCGAAACTGCGCTCTTCTTTATCGAGAATACCGATATGGGCCTTCATAACTCATCCTTTCTAAACGCTCATGGCCGAAGGGGCTACCGAAGCAGCCCCTGGACTTGCTTAGAACTCTTCCCACTCATCATTTAGTTTGGCCGCAGCGGAAGACCGCGTTGCAGCTCTTGGCATGGCCTGACGAACCGGCAGACGCTCCACATTTGATGGCCTGGTGTTTGTGACACGATCGGTGCGACCCGATATTTTGAACACGCTCACCGCCTGCGTGAGACTAGAGGCTTGATCTTCCAGCGATTGAGCAGAGGCTGCCGCTTCTTCCACCAGCGCCGCATTCTGCTGAGTGGTTTCATCCATGCTGGTAATGGCTTGGTTGAGCTGAATAATGCCGGTGCGTTGTTCCTCGGATGCACTGGAAATTTCCGTCATGATCGACGACACACGCTGCGTCGATTCAACGATTTCTTCCATGGTCTTACCGGCGGTTTCAACCAACTTGTAGCCGTTGGACACCTTATTAACCGACTCGGAAATTAGCTCTTTAATCTCCTTAGCTGCCGATGCAGAACGCTGTGCCAAGTTACGCACTTCGCCCGCCACAACAGCAAAGCCCCGGCCTTGTTCACCGGCTCGTGCGGCCTCTACTGCCGCATTCAGCGCCAAGATATTGGTCTGGAAAGCAATGCCATCAATGACGTTAATGATTTCAGCAATTTTGCTCGACGACTCCGCGATAGCACCCATGGTGGTGACCACTTCACTCACCACACGCCCTCCACGATCGGCCACCTCCGATGAGGTCCGCGCCAGCTGGCTGGCCTTAGTGGCATTGTCTGCGTTGTTACGCACGGTGTTGGTGAGCTCTTCCGTGCTCGACGCCGTTTGCTCTAGGCTGGCCGCTTGCGACTCGGTACGACGCGACAGGTCTGCATTACCCGCAGCAATCTCTTTCGCTGCGTTGTTAATGGCCTCTGTCGCCTCGGTAATCGTGCTGGCGATTTGCTTCAGTTGCGCCACTGTGGCGTTAGCATCGGTCTTCATTTGCGCGAAGGTGCCGCGATAATCGCGATCGATGGTTTGCGTCAAATCACCTTGCGCCAACGCATTCAGTACGCGCACCACATCTGCGAGACCATTATCTGCGGCCTCCACGAACAGATTTAAATCTTGCGCCAGCGTTTTAAAGAAGCCGGATTTGTCATCGACCCGAATGCGCTGAGAGAAGTCTCCTGCTGCGGCCGCTTCCACCATAGTCGCTACTTCTTTTTCGGCGGCCAGTTCAGCTGTTCTGTCCAACCACTGGCAAACACGTCCTAGATAAACACCGCGCTCATCAATGACTGGGTTCGTCGAAAGCCGGATGATGCGATCCCCAACCTGGCCTTCAGCCATCATGGGCTTGCTCAAACGACCCCGCGTAATGGCTAATAAGGCCTCATCGGTCAAAGATTCCGCCAATGGATGACCAAACAATTTGTCTACTGCAGCCGAGCTCTTGAAAATCTGCTCCAAAAGATTTCGAGCGGCCGTGTTCATGTGGAAGAGATTATTTTCTTCATTCGACAAGGTGACTGGGGTACTGACATTGTCTAGCGCGAAGCCTACACGCTGTGCTTCATCGGCGGCGCGTTGACTATCGGCCATATCAAATCGCAGCTTCACAAACATGGACTTAAAGGCATCTGAAACATCGCCAATTTCGTCGGCTCTGTCTTTAACTACCATCAGTGAGAAGTTGCCCTGACCAATCTCCTGCATCTGCTTGCGCATACGCAACAGCGGCTCGGTCATCACGCCATAGAGTCGCCACATCAAGGCTGCAATCAGTAATCCGCCCAGAATAATGGTGGCCCACATGCCTTTACGCAGGCTGTCATACTCTGCTTTGATGTCTGTTACGACCCGAGCAATAGTCGCCTCTTTAACCGCCGTGATTTCGGAAAACTTGGTACTGAGCGGATCAATTCGGCGATACAGTGGCCCATCGAACTCCCCCAACTGTCCCGTCACTAGGCCTGACGAAAGAGCCAAGCGCTGCTTCAGGCGAGTAATGTCCGGCTCTGCTTGTTGACGCAGCGCCTCAGCCTCTTTAAGTAGAATTTCAGCTTGCTCGGAATGCTGTAGCGTCTTTAATAAGGTCCAGTTTTTCTCAATATCAGCTTCCGCTTTTTCGACTCGACTCAGCGCCTCAGCCGCATTGGTTAATCCACCATTGGCCTTATTCACTGCATCAATAATATCCACCGCATACGATGCCGAGATCTGACTAACTAATGTGTTAGCCCGCAAACGTTGCTGAGTAATTTCGTCGATATCACGATCAGAACTGTTGATACCACTTAAGCCTAAACCGCCAACGAGTAACCAAAGCAACACTGTCATTGAAAAGATCAGCGCCATGCGGCTAGCTAGGCGCATTTCATTTATACGATGCCAAATGGCTCTTAAGCCCGTTGGCACCAAGCGGCCTTCGCACATGCTCGAGTCGGTTTCTTTATTTCGCATTTTGCGATAAAGCTCATCCGCCGCTTCAACCATCTTTCGGTCTGGCTTTGAACGCACCGACATATAGCCAACAACCGTACCATTCTGGAAAATCGGTGAGGCATTCGCCATGACCCAATAATGGTCACCGTTCTTACACCGGTTTTTAACGATGCCGCTCCAGGATTTCCCCGCCTTCAGCGTTTCCCAAAAATCCCGAAAAGCCTCTTGCGGCATATCGGGATGGCGCAACATATTGTGCGGCTGCCCCATCAGCTCAACCTCTGTAAATCCGCTCATTTCAATGAGCGTTCGATTCACATAGGTAATTGAGCCCTTTAAGTCAGACTTAGACAGGATGTATTGGCCTTCCTCTAAGTGACGCTCTACACCGGTCACTGGCAGATTCGTTCTCATGTTTTCTCTCCGGTAGTGTGCGTCAGGCGGCATCGGCGACTAGCGCCATGTCCGGACTGCTCATCAACGTTTCTATGTCCATCAAAATCACCATGCGCTCATTCAGGGTGGCTAAGCCGCGAATAAAGCGGGTGTCCAAATCGCCATGCAGCGGGGGAGCCTCACGAATTTCTTCGGGATCGAGCTGAATCACATCCGACACGCTGTCGACCACCACGCCCACCACGCGATCGGAAATATTCAAAATAATGACCACGGTAAAGGCGGTGTACTCCGCACTGCCGAGGTTGAACTTCAGGCGTAAATCCACGATGGGCACAATGATCCCGCGCAAATTAATCACGCCTTTAATAAAGCCAGGCGCGTTAACAATGTGCGTCACCTTTTCATAGCAACGTATTTCCTGAACCTTCAAAATATCGATGCCGTATTCCTCAGCGCCCAGTGCAAAGGTCAAAAACTCTTGCCCGGTACGAGGCTTTCCATCTTGGGATTGCTGACGATCCATTACTTTCTCCTATACCGCACACGCTAATGGCGGACGCTTGGCCAGCCGAACAACTTCAGACACATCGAGGATCATGGAGACACTGCCGTCGCCCATGATGGTGGCCGCCGAAATGCCCGGCACCTTGCGATAATTAGATTCCAGACTTTTGATAACGACCTGACGTTGACCCAATAGCTCATCCACGAAGAGCGCAGCGCGCCCACACTCGGTATCAACAATGATGAGAATGCCCTGCTCCGGGCGATTGGAAATGGGCGTTAAACCAAAGACCTCGTGCAGTGCAACGAGCGGCAAGTACTCGCCCCGCACAAACACGACCCGGCCCGTGCTAGCGACCGTTTTCACATCTTCCTGGCGAGGTCGTAGCGACTCAATAATGGTGGTGAGTGGGACGATATAGGTGTTGTCGCCAATCCCAACCGACATACCATCCATAATGGCCAGAGTCAGTGGCAAACGAATACTGATGGTGGTGCCTTTACCGGTGACCGAGGTGAGCTCTACACGCCCGCCCAGTTGCTCGATATTGCGCCGGACCACGTCCATGCCCACACCACGACCCGACACATCTGTCACCGTTTCAGCGGTGGAAAACCCCGGCGCAAAGATAAGCTGCCAAACATCCTGATCACTGGGGTTATCGGGCACAAAGACATTTCGTTCGCGCGCCTTGGCGAGTAATTTGTCTCGGTTTAATCCGCGACCATCATCGCGAATCTCAATCACCACACTGCCGCCCTGATGACACGCCGTGAGTGTGACCAAACCTTTTACCGGCTTACCGGCCGCGATGCGCTCATCCACGGTTTCAATGCCGTGATCCACACTGTTTCGAATGAGGTGCGTTAAAGGGTCTGTAATTTTTTCAATCACACCCCGGTCAATTTCAGTTCCTTCGCCCACGGTACGCAGTTCAATTTGCTTATTGAGCTTACCGGCCAAGTCACGCACCAAGCGCGGAAAGCGGCTGAACACTGAACTGACCGGCAACATGCGTATGCTCATGACCGACTCTTGCAACTCACGCGTATTGCGCTCGAGCTGCTGAAGTCGCTCTTGCAGACGCTCATAGTCTATGGGTTCATCCGTGACCTGATTGAGCTGTGCCGTTTGCGCCAACATGGATTGGGTAATAACCAATTCGCCGACTAAATTGATCAACTGATCCACGCGCTCAATGCTGACGCGGATCGAACTACTCTCACTCGCCGGTGCTGCTGCCTGTTGTTTGCTTTCCGTCGCAACTTTTACGTCCAGTGCGACCACATTGCTTTCAACTGAAGCAGTGCCGTCGCTGACCTCAGGCGCGGCTAGGACGAGCGCAGATTCTTCCTCGTTGGCAATGGCGCGTATTTTGGCAATGACATCTGTCACGCGCTGTTCTGGCACCTGCTCACCGCCTTGGTGAGCCGCCAACTGATCCAGCAGCACATCACGCGCCACCAGCGTGATATCAATGATGCGCTCACACAGCTGAAGCTCTTGCTTTCGCACCCGATCTAACAGGGTCTCAAGGTCGTGCGTCACCGAGGCCATATCGGGAAAGCCAAATGTCGATGCACTGCCTTTAATTGAATGAGCAGCGCGGAATATGGCATTGAGCTTTTCACTATCAGGCTGATTAAGATCCAGTGACAGCAACAGTGTTTCCAAGCTGGCTAGGTGCTCCGCTGCCTCTTCAAAGAAGATGGCGTGAAACTCACTGAGATCATCATCAAAGCTCATGGCTATGCCTCCAACATCAACTGGTTAAGAGGCATAAGATGAGTCGACCTTTGGTGTAGCCATCAATATCGACGACTAAATCCAAGCAGTGCTCATTACTGAGTGTTGCCAACTGAGCAGGCAACGGCTGACCCGGCAGTACTTTTTCGGCCAGCGTGACGCGAACGTTGTCGTGGTGAGTAAAGAGCCGCGACATCACGTTTAAGACTTCCGCAAATATCTCGGCAAGCGACTCATCGAGCTTTTTGGCTGCGGCTGACTCAGCAGCAACCCGCGCCGGAATCAGTGCAAAAGCAGCAGCTGAAGATGCGGCAAAAGCCACATCGGCCATGCACGCCACCACCAACTTCTGGTGGCCATCGTGATACAAGCCCGCCAGCGGCAAGTGGCCATCTCCGCTCTGCTTACTTAAAGAGACATAGACATCGCGGCGCACAAAGGCTGAGAGCGTTTGAGCAACCGCTTCTGGGCTGGGTAATTGGTAGTCACTCATGGCGAGGCTCCTTAACCCAAATACGTTTCGAGGGCGCGTTGAAAATCTTCCGGGGTAAAGGGCTTGCCAATCAGGAAGGCCGCGCCAGAGCTTTCGGCAAGCTCGCGCATTTCTTGACTCACTTCCGTGGTCACAAATCCGAAGGGGGTTTTGTCTCCGTCGGCACGAAGGTCCTGGAGAAACTCGATGCCATTTTTGTTCGGCATGTTCCAGTCCGACAAAATCACATCCGGTCGTTGGCTTCTCGCCAGCTCTAGTGCTTCTGCACCATCAGCCGCTTCTACAATCTCGTGCCCGCGAAATCCAGCCTGGCGCAGCATATGGCCGATCACCAACCGCATGGCTTTACTGTCGTCGGCAATAAGTAACTTCATTGTTTTGTCCCTGCTTTGTCTAAGACCTGAGCTTGCAGGCTTTCTCGGCAGGGTTCTGTCGCGCTTGAGTCAATGACAGGGGGAGATACTTAGGAGAATTGCAGAGGAATGTTGGTCGACCGTAGTTAATCGAAACACCAAGTAACTACGGTCGCTTTTTGAGGGTTTAACGTTGAACTAAGGTCCGCGCAGCGGTGGCAAAATCACTGGCGGTTTTATCGTCGGGTTTACTTAATGCAGGCATAGCGACAGGAACGGTTACACCAAACTGACAGGCCGGACGAACTTTCATAGCATCCAGCCACCGACGTAAATGCGTAAGTCCTTCAATTTCTACGCCCGACCAACGATAGGTTCTTACCCAACACCAGTTAGCAATGTCGGCAATAGAGTACTCACTACCCGCCAACCACTCCGCCTGTCCTAAGCGCGTATCTAATACCTCGAACAGGCGTCGGCACTCGTTCTGATAACGCTCAATCGCTACGGGAATTTTCTCTGGCAAATAGCGCGAAAAAACATTGGCCTGTCCCATCATGGGCCCGACCCCACCCATTTGAAACATCAGCCACTGCAGGGCCGCCATGCGACTACACATGTCTACCGGCAACAGCTTGCCGGTCTTTTCAGCGAGATAAATGAGAATGGCGCCGGACTCAAAAATCACCAAATCGTTGGCATCGTGGTCCACCAGAACAGGGATACGACCATTGGGGTTGAGTGCCAAAAACTCAGGCTGCTTCTGTTCATTTCCCAATAGATTGACCGCTACTGTCTCGTAGGCAAGTCCGAGCTCTGCCAGCGCGACCGACACTTTCCAGCCATTGGGCGTTGGCGCGGTATACAGCGTAAGTCCCGTTTTAGATGACGTCATAACAAAACACCCTTAAGCAGAAGGAATGACATACAGCCCAATCATGACGCAGTGGCAAGCAGCACCAGCGGCCACAAAGACATGCCAGATGGCATGGGTATAGCGCACTTGCTTTGCCGCATAAAACGCTGCGCCCAGCGTAAAGCACAAACCGCCCGCCAACAGCAGCCAGAAGCCTTCACGCGGCATGGCTTGCCATAGGTCCTGAATGAGCAGCATCGACAACCAACCCATGAGCAGGTAGGTAATGAGCGACATGCGCTTGAAGCGATGAATAAAGTAAATTTTGAATACGATGCCAGCCAGTGCTAGACCCCAAATCACCCATAGCATGATCTGTGCTGCCTGGGTATTCAGCGTCAGCATCAACATGGGGGTGTACGTACCCGCAATGAGCAAATAAATCGCGCAATGATCGAGTCGCTTAAACAGTGCCTTGGTTTCGACATGCGTCATGCTGTGATAGAGCGTGGAGCACAGAAACAACAGAATCAGGCTGGCGCCATAAATCGCTACACCGGCTAACTCAGCAGCCGCCAGCACGGGAATGGCTTTCACCATCAGCAGTGTGACGCCTACCGTGGCAGCAATGGTGCCCAGGCCGTGACTCACCGCATTGGCAATTTCTTCGGATAGGGAGTACGGCGTATCGGCTGGCTTAGATGACATAGGGGGGCAAGTCTCGCATGAAGTAGTCAGAGGGTACCCGCTTCCAAGCCGCATAATCGGATACTTCGTGGATAATCAGTACGTGTTGCATATTTTTCGTCTCAAGCTGCTGGGTGTGACTTTATCCATTCGCGCATAGCCTCGTTGACACGCGTCTGCCAGCCTCTGCCTGAGGCTTTCAAGGCGTCTAGCAAGTCCGCATCAAAGCGAATCGTGGTCGCAATCTTGACCGGCGTCTTGGACTTGGGCCGGCCCGGCATCACGCGAAACTGCGCCAGCTCGCTATCACTCAGCGGCTGTGCATCCGGATCAGCCAAAGCAGCCGCTGTAATTTCGGCGTCTTCAGCAACCGTCAGGCGGATCGTACCCGGCTTAAGTGCTGGCATAGCGGTTCTCCTCTCTGATGTTGGCTTTGCGCAAACTAATGATGCGACGACCGTCTGCACGATCCACAAAGATCACGCAAAACAAACGTAAGCCGATATAGCCAATGGCTGCCATTCGCACCTCGCCATAATTCCGGCGCGTATCTGGCCAGAAAATAGCGGTGTCCCACTCCAGATCGGCGGCATCAGCAAGCGATACCTCATGCTTGCTGATGTTGGCAGCATCCTTGGCTTGGCCAAATGTGATCTTCAACATAATTATTGTATTAACATTAATTGAGCGCCGTCAAAGGGCTTTTGTTAATACAGTAAAGACCACACTCAGTTGAACCGATAGTCACGCATCGAAAACGTCATGCTGCGCAAATGCGCCTCGATGCTGGTCGATGGCCGGAACGGCACATCGCCGTGCTTGTCGAAGTAGTAGCTGTTCGCCGTGCTGCAGCTGTTATTGAAGAACACCTGCTTACCACTGCGCGCCTTCATGTCGCGGAAGTATTTATCGTTAGCCTCCTCCGTGACCTCGATACGCTGCGCCCCCTGCTTGCGGGCATGACTCAGGCATCGCCCGATATGGCGCACCTGATGCTCGATGAGCTGAAAGTACGACGCCCCGTTATACCCATTCGGGCCCAGAATCAGGAAGAAGTTCGGAAAGCCCGGCACCGTCACGCCCTCATAGGCCTGATAGCGATTGTCATCCCACCAGGCTTCCAGATCACGACCGGCCCGACCCGTGACCGAGAACGGCGGCATGTTGCCATTCTCGAAAACCTTAAAGCCGGTCGCGCAAATCAGAATATCGATCTCGTGCAGCTGGCCGTCCTGCGTGCGCACCCCGTTCGCCACCACCTCGGCAATCGGCTCTGTCACCAGCGCCACATTGTCGCGATTGAACGCTTTCAGATAGGTATTGGACGCACTCGGGCGCTTGCAACCAAAGCCATAGTTCGGCGTCAGTTTGGCGCGCGTGGCCGGGTCCTTGACCTGTTTCTGCAGATGATCGAGCGCCAGTTTTTCATAGCCCTTGGCCAGCGGCACATAGCCGTGGTAATGCGCCGTCAGCACAAAGCCCACTTCCACGATGGCCTGACTAATCAACCGAGCCGGCACCTGCAGCAGCGGCACTTTCTTCATTAGCCCCTGCGCCATCGCTGGAATGGCAAAGTCCGGTTTGGGGATGACCCAGATCGGCGTTCGCTGAAATACGGTCAGGTGCTGAACCGTTGGCGCGATCTCCGGAATCACCTGCAACGCCGATGCCCCCGTGCCGATGATGGCCACGCGCTTGCCCGCCAGACTGACTCCGTGGTCCCAACGCGCTGTGTGCATGGTGATGCCTTTGAAGCTGTCGATGCCGGGAATATCCGGCTTCTTCGGCTGCGTCAGCACCCCGGTGGCGCCAATCACATGACGTGCATTCAGCACCTCGCCCGAGCTCGTGGTCAGCCGCCAGAAATCGCCGGCCTCATCAAACGCCGCGCCGGTAATGGAGGTATTCAGGCGAACCCGCGAGCGGATGTTGTATTTATCGACGCAATACTCGGCATAGGCCTTGAGCTCGGCCCCCGGCGCAAACAGCCGTGACCACTCGGGGTTGCGCTCGAATGAAAACGAATAGCTGAGCGACGGAATATCCACCGCCACGCCCGGATAAGTATTGAAATGCCAGGCACCACCGACTCCGTTGCCCTGCTCCAGCACGAGGTAATCGCTGATGCCGATTTCACTGAGCTTGATTGCAGAACCGATGCCAGAGAAGCCGGCACCGACAATGATGACTTCGTGATCGGGTATTGTTCTTGTTGTCATGCTGAAGCCCTAAAAAACTGAAGATGGGGCTGTGAGAATAGTACACATTAGGCGAACAGACCCGCAGCTCGCGCAGTCTACTTACTCGATACGGGCATGATCACTGACGGGCTAGCCTTGCACGTTGCTATATTTGTATTAGCCACTGGCATAGCGATGAGAGAGTCCATAAATAGATGGTGAATAAACCGACAGCAGCGCTTTATTGCCAAGCATTGGTCAAGTTATGGTTTTACTGACTGACCGATTTCGACCCAGAGCAGACGGGTGGCACATCTGAGTCATCATTGATGGTTGCCGCATTTGGGCTGCGCTGGCATGCTTAAGTCATAATGATTTTGCGGTATTTTTCGGCAAGGAGTGCTGCATCAGATTTTGAAGCCTTTAAAGCGGCTAAAGCATCATATTTATCCTTTGATGTTATGCAGAAATCTGCAACAGTTAGTTATTTATCAGATAATTTATATAAATTATAGACAGTGAGTAATAAATGAGAATTGAGTTAGAAAATCTGAAAGGTATCTCCAATCTTGAATTTGATATTCCAAATAGTGGGCTCTGGCTTCTTACAGGATTAAACGGATCAGGAAAAACCAGCCTGCTAGCCGCCTTATATCGAATAAGGCATAGTCGCGCATTTCAAGATCACTACAAAACCACCGCTACGCAAGATAAATTAGATACATTCAAAGATGCGAAAATTCGGTACAAAATTAATAATCAAGAGGTTACATATTCCTACGGGGGAAAACGCTGGCCACCAACGCCAAGGATCAATGCAAAAATTCTCTCATTGTTCCCATATCCAAGCATTTATTTTATTCAAGCAAATGGAGCTAGAATAGAGCCGTACGCAGAAGAAATTATTCCAAGGAGAATTTACCAAGCCAGCAATGAAATGAAAGACTTTCTATCATCTGTACTTCATGATAATAAATGGAATGACTTAAAATTCGTTAACACTAGGAGAGGAACCGGAAGCCAAGCATTTCTAGTACCATACAGAGCAGGAAGAGAAACTCACTATTATTCAGAGAAGAATTTTAGCCTTGGCGAGTTATGCCTACTTAAGCTCGCTGAAAAAATTACCGTTGCTGAAAACAACGCATTACTATTAATCGATGAGGTTGAGATGGCGCTGCATCCTCAGGCACAAGTACGACTTTTAAATAAAATAAGTCAAATAGTTGCCAATAAAAATTTAACAGTTATTTTCTCAACGCACTCATCAACTCTTATAAAAAATATCAATAGAAGAAAGATAATTTTTATCTCTAAAGATAGCCAGGGGGCGCATATAACAAAAACAAATGTATTTCCTGCTCAAGTGCTTGGTGAAATTGCATTTGATGAAGAAATTAAAAGTGATTTCATCTTCTTTGTCGAAGATGAAGAAGCAAAATTATTGCTGGAACAACTTTGTGGAAAGTTCGAGGAAAATAGGAACGCCCATAAACCAATGTACAAAATTGTTCCCGTTGGCGGCTACTATCAAGTCATGCAAATGCTAGAAAGATCAGCATTAATTATCCCAACGCATGTTAAGCGCCATGTTTTCTTGGATGATGATGTCCGGACTGATGCAATACCAGAAGCTAGGACCAGTGGTAATCGGCATCTAACAGATTTATATGATCGACTAGTGAGCTCGGTTTCGTTTCTTCCATGCACGCCCGAGATTGGTGTTATAGATATGCTTGATGCTTTTCATAAAAATACGGATGTACATGAACTGATTATCGATATTTATGGATCAATCGTAAACCTAACCAACCATATCATGCTTTCTAGTTATCAGAGCATTACTGGTGATTCGCCACGAAAAGTGGCGAAAAAGAAACTAGACTCAATTGTTGAATACACCCGTTATTCCTGTGGCTCTGACGAAACCTCAATCCGCAGAATTCTATATCGCAAGTATATAGATCATCTATATTCTAACGGCACTGCCTCTCTTATGTCCCTTTTAGGGCCCGTATTTAGTCGTTCCTGAACAATCCCATCTCAAGCCGGCAGTCACGCCACCGCGTGGATCGCATCGCCTTGTGCACCTTTCAAGCGGTTTCGCCGCAACAACAAACAAAGCGGCTCGGAATACCGGGCCGTGATGGAGAGGCTTAATCAGGGGTTGACGGGGGAAGTCCTAGGCATTGTTAGCCATTTTGTGAGTACAGAAAAACGACTTTTATATTTTCATAAAATGCAGCCAAAACCAATACCCCAGACTGCCCGCCTGCTACCTGATAATAAAATACGTCTTGGTTTTCGCCATTTTTAGCCATGCCGGAAAACAGATCAACTGATAGCTCACATGTTTTTGTTTTGCGATGTTTGCCGAATAGTTATCAGTAAACAATCCTTGGATGGGGACTATAATTACATTGGAGATCCACTTATTCCCATAGTGGCTGAAGTAGATCGCCTTCGCTATATGCTCCATCTGTGTGTAAAATCGATTTTCATCAATACGAAACATGCAAGTGTTGTGGACTATTCCATCGCTTCCGACAATTTTCGCCGGGGTGGCCTGTATTGACCCACTGAAATCCTGCTCAGTTTATAGTTGCTCCATACGAGGAGAGAGCTGTGAACGAACCATTGGATTTCAAGCGTTAGACGGCCAAGCGCAAGGCCGCTTTGGTCAAAGAGCTGATGCGAGGTCAAACCACCATTGCCGAAGCCGCCAGACTGCATGACCTGACACCCTCCGAGATCGAGAAGTGGGTCGATGAAGCCGAGACTGGCATGGAGAATGCCCTCCGAACCAATCCACGCGATGTCAGCGAGCAGTATGAGAAGAAGCTCGAAGAGCTGCACTCCGCTTATGGCGAGGCCATGCTGCAGGTAAAAGCCTTAAAAAAATTGCACCGCCATCTCGGCCTGGACGAGGACTGATCCTCCAGGTTCAAGCGGAGATGGCGGAAGCCGGCGACAAGGTTAGTGTCTGCCAGTTGTGCACCTGGTTCGAGGTGCCGCGCCGCACGGTCTACTACAAGCCCGTGAAGAGCGGTCCTCGGGTCAACGAGCTGCTGGCTGCCCGGATCAAGCAGGTGATCGAGCGTGAGTGCTATGCCGGCTACCGGACGATTGCGCATGCGCTGGGGCTGAACAAGAACACGGTGCAGCGGATCAACCGCATCAAGGGCTGGCAGGTACGCACGCGGCCCGTTGGCTTCAGGCCGCGAGCCCGCTCCATGCCGTCGGTGGCATCGCGTCCGAACGAGCGCTGGTCTACAGACATGACGCGGGTCTGGTGCGGGCAGCAGGATCGCTGGGTAGCATTGACGGCGGTCATGGACTGCCACACGCGAGAGATTCTGGGTTGGCGTCTGACCCGCAGTGGCAATGCCAAGGCGGCCGAGGCCACGCTGGAGGACGCTCTGATTGGTCGCTTCGGATCATTGGCGCGTCTGACACAGCCATTGGCTCTGCGATCGGATAATGGCCTAGTCTTTACGTCAAAGCGCTTCACGGTGACGGTGCGGCGCTACGGCGTGGAGCAGGAGTTCATCCAGCCGCATACGCCACAGCAGAACGGGATGATTGAGCGTCTGTTCCGCACGATGAAAGAGCAATGCATCTGGCTGCGTCGGTTCGAGTCGCTGGATGAAGCCAAGTCGGTCATCGGCCGGTGGGTCGACTGGTACAACCATCAGCGCCCGCATCAGGCGCTGAAGATGAAAACGCCGGCAGAGATGTATAAATTAGCGGCTTAACTGAGCAGAAATCAGTGGGTCAATACAAATGGTGTGCATGAGCAAACGTTGCGCTCGCGTTGAGGTCTCCACCGTGAGCGGCTTTAAACGCACACGGCCTGGCGTTCTCCAGCCCCCGGGCGGGGTTAACTGATCAGATAGTAAGGTTTTCATGTATTTAGCTCTGACTAAAAAGTAACTACTTGCAGTCTAAGTCGGATTCGTCGCCTTTGCTTTATTTTAAGAAGTGTTTAGTTTATGTTTCTAATTATTAACCAAAAATCATAAAAACATCGGGTTACTACTATGCGTCGCACCTTTGCATCACTGGCCATGATTGTCGCCATTATTTTCTTAACGGCCTGCAATTTCTCCGATAAGTCCACCGGTAGCAAGGGGCCAGCCGACCCTGACATTGATCAACCCGACGACCAGGGTGGTGGCGTAGAGGCCAAAGAAAGTCCACAGATTGTGGTTTTATCAAACCGTGCTGACATGCTCAGTGATGGCGATGCACTGATTGAAATCATCCCGCCGAAAGATGAAGCCATCAACAAACTGGTTGCAACCCTGAACAACACCGATGTCAGCAACGAATTTGCATTGCGTCAAAATAAACGGTGGATGGGGCGTATCAAAGGCATGACCTTGGGTGAGAACACCCTAAGCGTTCGTGTCAACTCGCTGGACGCGGTGAAAAGCACACTCACCAATCACCCCAATGAAGGCCCTATCTTTACCGGCCCACAAGTTCCTCGCTTACGCTGCCAAGAAGGTGGCCAGCCACTGACCTGTAACCAACCGCCTGAGTACACATTTCTCTACAAGTCGTCTCAGCCAGGCAGCATTGGACTAAAGCCTTACGACCCTAAAAGCCCGCCCAGTGATGTCGCTAACACCACCACAGATCACGGCGTGACCGTGCCATTTATTGTGCGAAAGGAGCGCGGCTATCAAGATCGGGATGAGTACCTCATTCTCGCCCTGTACAACCCCATGCAGCCTTGGCAACCCTGGCAGCCGCAGCCCCAGTGGAACCGTAAGGTGCTCGTCACGCATGGCGGTAATTGCGGCGTGTCCTTTACCCCAGGCACGGCCAGGCTTAATGACTTTTCGGGTACCTTTAATGATCTACCCATTGTCGAGCAAAGCTATGTCACGGGCATAGGTCTTGGCTTTGCCGTCATGGCCACTGCCTTAAACAACGCGGGGCACAATTGTGATGTGGTGCTGCAGGCAGAGTCCATGATCATGGCCAAGGAACGCATCGTTGAGCAATACGGTCCGATTCGCTACACCTTGGGTACGGGCTGCTCGGGTGGTTCTATTGTTCAAACTACCGTTGCCAATGCGTATCCAGGTATTTATCAGGGCCTCATTACCATGTGTGCCTACCCTGACTCCATGTCGGCAGGCGTGCAGTTCACCGACTCGCATTTAATGCGCAGATACTTTGAAAGCCCCGATAGTGTGAGCCGTGGTGTTGTTTGGTTGCCCACGCAATGGGGAGATATTGAAGGTCACCTCACGCACGTTAATGCCGTCGTCGCCGATGAAGGTCTGTTCAAAGCAGCAACGAATCCCGTCGGTACCTGTTATGGCCCCAACAGCTACCACCCACAAAATAATCCCAAGGGTCAGCGCTGCGGCCTTATTGACTGGCTAAGCCATATTGTTGGTTTTCGCGAGCCCGCCATATGGTCCCCCATGGAAAAGGCTGCAGGCTTTGGCTTTGCGAGCCTCCCGCTTGGCAACACCGGCATTCAATATGGCTTACTGCCCTTTCTGCAAGGACGAATTACCGGCCTACAATTTGCGGATCTGAACATTCATATTGGCGGCTTGGATATCGATATCCAACCTCAAGCGGCGCGCAGCAAAGCCGACCCCATAGCGGTCAGCAATTTGTATAAAAGCGGCATGATGATGGTTGGAAATAACCTCAACACCGTGCCGATCCTAAACTTTGTTGGTCCTGATCCGGGACTGGCTCATGACTCCCTGCATGCCTGGTGGGTGCGTTGGCGTCTTGACCGCGAGCATGGCAATCATGACAACCATGTCATGTGGGCAGGTGCCGCACCGCTCATGGGCGATTTAAATTGGGTGCACGAAGGCTTAGTCGCTATGGATAAGTGGGTTGCTGCCATGGAGAAAGATACGAGCAATCGACCGATGTCTGAGAAAGTGGTGGCCAATAAACCGGCCGACCTACAAGACCGATGCCTAATGCCGACCGGTGTCGCTGCCGTAGGCGAAGCCTGCGTTGATGCGCTGAAGACGCTCTATGCCTATGGCACTCCGCGCACACAAGCTGGCGATGCCATCTACGGCGATAACTTGGATTGCGTGCTGAAGCCCTATGATCCGGCGAAAGAATATGGCCCGTTGGCCAACTTGATCCTGCCAGACCAGCTCAAAGCGCTGAAAGAAGTCTTTAAAGACGGCGTTTGCGACTACAGCAAGCCCCCTAAAGGGCTTGTGCCAACGCAAACCTGGCTGACTTACATCGACAATAAAGGTCAGCGGATTATTGGCGGTAAAAAACTGCCTCCCATACCTGCGTTGTCTGACGTGGGCATGCGATCGCCAGCATTTAAGTACTAGGAGCAGGATTGTGGCGTCCCCACAGGGATTCGAACCCCGGTTACCGGCTTGAAAAGCCGGCGTCCTAGGCCGCTAGACGATAGGGACGAATGAGCGAGGCGATGGTAGCAGCGAGTGTCTTGCTGTCAAGCCGACGTCGATTGCAATCGGGCGAGCAATTCAGCGCCAGACCAGGATCGACGATCGGCACCCGCCTGCTCTGCTTCACGGATAAGTTGGAGCAAGCTCGCATTAACCGGCGCCCTGCTACCCAATTCAGATGCCAGCGTCACCACCTCCCCTTGAATCCAGTCCACCTCCGTTCGGCGGCCAGCTTCAAGGTCTTCCCACATTGACGATCTCGCCAACGGATCCATGGCCAACATACGCTGCGCTAACCGCTTAAATAGCCAATCTGGCACCGTGAGCAAACGCGCCAACCAGTGCGGAGGCAACGCAGTCAGTTGCATGGGTTTTATGCCCGCCGCGCTATACAAGGCCAACGCTTCACGCTGCGCCAAAGACAAACATCGGCGATAGTCACGCTGACTTAACTCCGCCTTTAAGGGCAAATTCGACAGTGCATTAATCGCATTATTCAAGTTCAACAGTAACTTGCCCCAAAGCACGGCAGGCATATCGTTTTGGGCGTTAAACGCCAGCCCAGCGCGGGAGAAGACACCCGAATACGCCGATAGCCCTTCATGCGCCGCCACATCCAGCGCGCCGAAAGAGCCTTGGTGAAAGCGACCGTCGCCACAACTCAGCACGTTAAAAGGCACCATGCCCGCCAGCACAGTCTGACTCGGCATAGCAGCGCGCAGCACTTCCGCATTGCGCACGCCATTTTGAAAGCTGATAACTATCGCTCCCGGCTTTAGGTGTTGGGCCAGATCAAGGGCAACATCGGCGGTGGCGGCCGACTTAACCGTCACCAAAACAAGGTCACAGTGAGCCAACGCGCTCACGTGGGTCGCTAAATTGAGTGCGTCAGCGGCAAGCGTTTGGTCCCGCCCCAAATAGTCGGTGACACGGAGACCCGTATTTTGTAATGCGCTCAACAGAGTTGGTCGTCCCACATAGACCACTGAGGCACCTACAACTTGTAAGCAGCCGCCAAGGTATAGCCCGACACTCCCTGCCCCCATAATTCCTACGCTATGCATTGCCTACCCCTCTGCTAAACTCATCTTTTAATGGCAGCATAGCAGCTGCCCACGCCACTGACGTTAAGGAGAATGCGCATCATGCAACAACAAATTCTAGTGACCGGGGGCAACAGTGGCATTGGCCTGGAAATGGTTCGCGCGTTTATCCACCAAGGTCATGAGGTCATGATTGCCGCCCGCGATTTAGGTAAGTCACTGGGCGTCATTCAATCCTTGAAGCGCGAGACTCCTAACGCTCGTCTACATGCTGTGGCACTTGACCTTGCGGACTTTGCCAGCATTGACAACGCGGCCCGAGAGATCCTCAACACACTCACTCAACTCGACACCGTGATGCTGAATGCCGGCAGCTTTACGCGCGGGCTACGCAGCCAAGCCAATGGCCTAGAAAGCATGATGGGGAGTATGCATTTTGGGCATTTCCGCCTCATGGAGCACTTGTTGCCGCAGTTGAAGGTTGCCACCGAAGCTCGCGTGGTCATGACGGCATCCGTCGCGCACTGGACTGGCCGCATTGATGAAACCGCCTTTACCGACTACAGCCGTTACGGTTCCGATATCGTGGCCTATGGTTCAGCCAAACTGGCCAACTTGATTTATGCCCGCGAACTGGCCAGACGAGTGGAAGGCAGCGCGATCCGCGTAAACGCATTTCATCCGGGCGGAGTGGCCACGGGCATCTGGCGTGAAATGCCGGGGCCGATTCAACGGATCGTGGATAAAGTACTTATCACCCCTGCGAAAGGCGCTGATACAGCGATTTGGCTTGCCACCAGCGAAGCAGCGAAACATCACCACGGCGGCTATTTCACACGACGCAAAGCCGATTTCAGCAAGCCATCCAGTCGCAACAAAGCACTCGCTGCTAGCCTGTGGGCGGCTAGCGAGCGAATTGCCGGCCTTTAAGCCAAGGCTTTCTCAATGTCCTTCACCAGGTCTTCGGGCTTGGTGGTAGGCGCATAACGATCCAGCACGCGGCCATCTCGCGAGACCAAGAACTTCGTGAAGTTCCACTTAATTTTTTGACTGCCCAGCAGGCCCGGGGCTTCGGCGGCTAAATGCTGGAACAACGGGTGTGCGCCAGGGCCATTCACATCAATTTTGGCAAACATCGGGAAGCTAACGCCGTAGTTGAGCGAACAGAACGAGGCAATTTCCGCTTCATTGCCCGGATCTTGATTCAGGAATTGGTTGCAGGGAAATCCGAGCACCGTAAAACCTTGATCCTTGTACTTTTCGTAAATGGCCTCTAGCCCCGTAAATTGTGGTGTGAAGCCACATTTACTGGCGGTATTGACGATCAACAGGACCTGCCCTTTGTAATCGGCAATCGGACTCACTTCCCCGGTGATTAGCGTTGCTTGGTGGTCGTAAATCGTGCTCATAATTTTATTCCTGTCAGAACGTAGCTCAGCTTAATTATTTAGGGTGCAACTTTAGCGATACTGAGTTAATGCAATAGCGCATGCCCGTGGGCGCTGGACCATCGGGGAAAACATGCCCCAGATGCGATTGACACTGGCTGCACACCACCTCTACCCGAATCATGCCATGGCTGATGTCTCTGTGCTCATCTACGACATTCTTGGCTAAGGGCGCATAAAAACTGGGCCAACCCGAACCGGAGTCGTATTTTGTTTCGGCATCGAATAACGCTTGGCCACAGGCGCGACAAGCGTAAATGCCGTCGTCATGGCAGTTCCAGTACTCGCCTGTAAACGCACGCTCTGTGCCCTTTTGGCGGCACACATAAAACTCTGTTGGGTTGAGGCGCTGCTGCCACTCCTCATCCGTTTTAGGTAGTGTTTGGCTCTCGTCATGCGTCATAAATTTTTCCTCGGCAAGTGATCAGGCTAACAACACCGCATCACACTCACAAGTCGGCAACACGCTATCTTGCCTAGGTTTCCGTTACACTACTGCGACTTTCCCACAGGCCCTGTGCAGGCCCGACCTGCGTTGAGACGATCATGGACATTGCCAAATCCGATAAGTTGAAAGATGTTTGCTACGACATTCGTGGGCCGGTGCTAAAAGCTGCCAATGCCATGGAGGAGCAAGGTCACCGCATCATCAAGCTCAACATCGGAAACCCGGCGCCATTCGGCTTTGAGGCACCGCAGGAAATTCTCTCGGATGTCATCAGCAACCTGCCCAATGCCGTGGGATATTGCGATTCCAAGGGTCTGTTCGCGGCACGCAAAGCCATCGTGCATTACTACCAGACCAAGGGTCTGCTCAATGTGGATGTCAATGATATCTACATCGGTAACGGCGTATCAGAACTGATTGTTATGGCCATGCAGGCCCTGCTCAACAACGGCGATGAAATGTTGGTGCCTGCCCCCGACTATCCGCTGTGGACGGCTGCTGTCACTTTGTCTGGCGGTACCCCCGTGCATTACCTCTGCGACGAGGACCAGGGCTGGTTCCCGGACTTAGCAGACATGGAAAGCAAGATCACCGCTAACACACGCGGCATTGTGGTGATTAACCCAAATAACCCGACCGGCGCTGTCTACTCGAAAGAAGTGTTGGAGGGTATCGTCGCCCTCGCCCGCAAACATGACCTGATCATTTTCGCCGACGAGATCTACGACAAGATTCTCTACGATGAGGCGCAGCACACCTCTATCGCAACGCTGGCCCCTGACCTGCTCTGCGTGACCTTCAACGGATTGTCCAAGAGCTACCGCGTCGCGGGCTTTCGCTCGGGCTGGCTGATGGTCAGTGGCAATAAGCGCATCGCTAAAGACTACATTGAAGGCTTAGACATGCTCGCCTCCATGCGTCTGTGCGCCAATGTGCAAGCACAGTTCGCCATTCAAACGGCATTGGGCGGTTACCAGAGCATTAACGACTTAATTCGTCCGGGCGGACGCTTGTACGAGCAGCGTGAACTGGCGCATAAAATGCTCACCGCTATTCCCGGCGTGACCTGTGTGAAGCCAGCAGGTGCGTTGTATTTGTTCCCTAAGCTCGATCCGGATATGTATCCCATCGAGAACGATCAGGCGTTTATTTTAGAGTTTCTGCAAGCCGAAAAGGTGCTACTGGTGCAAGGCACAGGCTTTAACTGGCCCAAGCCAGACCACTTCCGTGTGGTCTTCCTGCCGCACCGAGAGGAGCTGGTAGAGGCGATTAACCGATTGGCGCGATTCTTAGCCGGTTATCGCCAACGGCACGCAGCAAAATAGTGTGATGAAGACTTGAAACTGACATCAACTGCCCATAATTTATTAACAACAATCATGATAGGAGCTTAAAAACACATGTTACGCATCGTTTTGTTTCTGCTGACCAACCTCGCGGTCATGCTGGTGGCGGGTGTCGTACTCAGCCTACTTGGCGTGGGCTCGACTCATGGCGCCGGAAATACCCTGCAACTCGGCAATTTGCTGGTCATGTGTTTTGTTTTCGGCTCGGTTGGCTCGCTTATTTCGCTGCTGATGTCGAAATGGATGGCCAAACGCTCCATGGGCGTCCAAATCATCGAGTCCCCACGCACGGGCGAAGAGCGCTGGCTCGTAGATACCGTCGCTGAGCTCTCGCAAAAAGCCGGCATTAAAATGCCAGAAGTCGGTATTTTCCCAAGCTATCAGTCGAATGCCTTTGCTACTGGCTGGAACAAGAACGCCGCACTCGTTGCCGTCTCGGCCGGTCTTTTGCAACGCATGACGCGTGATGAAGTGCGCGCCGTGCTCGGCCACGAAATCGGTCATGTGGCCAACGGTGACATGGTTACCCTGGCGCTGGTGCAAGGTGTGGTCAACGCCTTTGTCATGTTCTTCTCGCGCATCATCGGTAACTTCGTCGATCGCGTGATCTTCAAGAACGAAGAAGGTCCGGGCATTGCCTACTATGTCACCAGCATCGTCGCCGACATCGTGCTGGGCATTCTGGCCTCGACTATCGTCATGTACTTCTCGCGCTACCGTGAGTTCCGTGCCGATGAAGCCGGTGCACAGCTAGCCGGTCGTCAGGCCATGATTAATGCCCTGCGTGCACTGCAGCGTGAACAAGAAGTGCCGGATCAGATGCCTGCCGAAATGACCGCTATGGCGATCACCACAGGCAAGCGCGAAGGTTTTAGCTTTGCTTCGCTGTTTATGTCTCACCCGCCGTTAGAGAAGCGTATTGAAGCTCTGCAGAACCTGCAGATCGCCTAACACGAACTTCTGTAAGACAAAAAGCCCGCTACTTGCGGGCTTTTTGGTCTTTAAGAGCAGCTGAAAGAAGTGGCCAAGCCAACTCCAGCAACTTAGGCTGCGCTTTGGCATTCGGGTGAATTCCATCCTTTTGCATTAACGCTGAAACGCCGCCGATACCCTCTAAAAAGAACGGCAAAACAGCTGCGCCCTCCGCCTTCCCCACCCGAGGAAAAACGGCGGCAAAAGCTTGGGTGTAGGGCTTTCCATAGTTCGGAGGAATCTGCATCCCCACTAAAATGACACGTGCATCCGTCTGGCGAGATTGGCGAATCATGCTGGCCAAATGACGTTCCATCATCGCTGGAGGCTGGCCACGAAGGCCATCGTTGCCGCCTAACTCAATGACCACAATATCCGGCTCATGCTGCTTCAGTAATGCAGGTAGGCGACGCACACCACCGGACGTGGTTTCACCGCTGACGCTGGCATTGATGACTTTATGCTGCCCCGGATGACGCACTTCTAAGCGCTGGCTCAGCAAGGAAACCCAGCCCTGTTCAATGCTCATGCCGTAAGCTGCACTGATACTATCGCCAAAGATGAGTATCGACGCAGCGGATGCCGGCATCATGGCTAAGCAAAACACTAACGCACCTACACTTCGTAACCAGGTCATCATGACAACGCCATCCCAACAGTTGATTGAAACTCGCCAGCTCACGCAGTCTGTATTGATTCAACACGAGCGATTGCTCATCTTAAATAACATCAATCTCGTCATTTCGGCTGGCGAAAGTGTAGCCATTACCGGCAGCTCTGGCTCAGGCAAATCTACGCTATTAGGGCTGCTGGCGGGATTAGACACGGCCACAGAAGGTCGTGTTTTACTGGCGGGCCACGATCTCGGCGCCCTCGATGAAGATGCACGCGCTGCATTGCGACAGCGCCTTATCGGCTTCGTCTTTCAGAACTTCCAACTACTGCCTCACCTCACCGCGCTTGAAAACGTTATGTTGCCGCTGGAACTCGCGGGCCTTCCCGCCAAAGCGCGTGCCAAACATTGGCTGGCGCGGGTGGGTTTATCTGCCCGCGAGGCCCATACACCACGGCAGCTATCCGGCGGCGAACAACAGCGCGTCGCGATTGCACGCGCCTTCGCCACCGAACCTAAAATCCTGCTCGCCGATGAGCCCACCGGAAACCTCGATAGCCAGACTGGCGCCAGCATCATTGAGCTACTGTTTGAGGCTCAGGCTGCTTCCCACACAACACTCGTCTTAGTGACGCATGACCACGCACTTGCGTCACGCTGCCAACGCCAGTTGCATTTGGAGGCTGGACGCGTGACATCAGGTGCGCTGACATGATCCTGGCCTGGCGACTATTAAAGCGGGATATCCGTGCCGGTGAGATCTGGCTATTACTTGCCGCCCTCATACTCGCCGTCACCGCCACGAGCAGCCTGCGGTTTTTTAGCGCCAGTCTGGAGCAAGGACTCAGCCGTCAGGCCGCTAATTTATTGGGGGCTGATCTCGTATTGCAAAGCAGTCGCCCGCTGCGGCCAGAAGTGGAACAAGTAGCACAGCAACGCGGCTTGAGAACGGCTGTTGTGACTGAGTTCTCCAGCATGATTCAACGTCAGGATGCGTTTCAGCTGGCTGCCGTGAAAGCCGTGACCGCCGACTACCCATTGCGCGGTGAGCTGGTCGCTTCACACCGCAAGGCAGAGGCGAAAAGCTCTCGCATTCCCAGCCCCGGCACCATCTGGTTGGATCAACGCCTCATGGGTCTGTTGGCCGTATCCATCAACGATGAAATTCAATTAGGCGATAGACAACTACGCGTCGCTGCCGTCGTCTTACAAGAGCCGGACCGAGGCGGTAATTTTTCCGCATTTGCACCGCGAGCGCTGATGAATGCAGACGACTTAGCATCCGCTGGCGTCATTTTGCCCGGCTCACGCGTGCAATACCGTTTACTTTTAGCGGGCTCGGCTCGGGCCATCTCCGATGTGAACAGCTACCTAGAGCCTGGATTGGTCACCGGGGAGCGGCTAGTGGATGTCGCTCGTGGACGCTCGGAGATCGGCGGTCCACTCGCGCGGGCCAGCGACTACCTGAGCATTGCGGCTATCGCCGCCGTGGTCTTATCGGGACTTGCGGTCGCATTGGCCGCACAACGCCACGCTGTACGCCACTACGACACGCTGGCGCTGATGCGTTGCCTAGGGGCTAACCGACGCCGCGTGCAGGGCATTTTTCTGACGCAACTGTTGCTAATCTGGGCCGTAGCCATCGTCGTTGGCGCGGCATTAGGCGCGGGTACGTCGCAAATCCTGTTTCAGATTCTGTCAAACCTGCTACCAAATGCCGAGCTCGACTTTGCCTGGCAACGCCCTCTACTTACGGGCATCGCCACGGCCACGCTAACGCTGATTGGCTTTGCCCTGCCCGCGCTTATCGGCTTGTTTCGAGTATCACCACTACGCGTTATTCGCCGCGAGCTTGCACCGAACTCATTGGGCTTGATGACAGTCACTGCACTGGCTATTTCGGCCTTGGCAGGCTTGCTGACTCTGGAGACGGGCCGCTGGCAGCTCACTCTCATGCTGCTCGTGGGCGGAAGCGCGCTGGGCTTTTTACTCGCCTTGCTGTTGCGCAGCCTATTAGCACTGATGCGTCACCTATTGGCTGAACGTTCGTTACCCAGATCTTTACTCGGGCTCCGTGAACTCTGGCGCCATCCGCAGAACACGACACTACAGATCTTAGGGCTCAGTGTGGGCATTGCTGCCATGCTATTAGTGACCAGTGTGCGCGGCGAACTTATGAGTGCCTGGCAAGGTAAATTGCCCGCTAACGCCCCCAATCAATTTGCACTGGGAATTGATGAGCTAGACCGTGCGGCATTCCAACAAACGTTGGCCGATTTTGGCATCGTGCCCGATGCGCTATATCCGGTCATGCGCGGACGGCTCATCGCCATCAATGACAAGGCAGTGGTTAGCGCCATTAGCAAAGAAAGTGAAGATCAACGCGATGAATCGCTGAATCGTGAACCCAATTTGACCACATCCACCACCTTGCCCAAAGGAAATGAGCTAGTCGAAGGCGCATGGTGGACAGACACCCGTCAGGCGCCCTGGCCTGTCTCTGTCGAGTCCAGATTGGCTTCAAAGCTAGGCATAGCCTTAGGCGATAGACTGCGCTTCTCGTTGGCAGAGGGCGATGTTGAAGCCACCGTCACCAGTCTTCGCAAAGTCGACTGGGACAGTTTTCAGCCCAATTTCTACATGGTCTTCCCCGCCCCCGCGCTTGCACCTTTCCCAGCCACTTACCTCACGGCGTTTCATGTGCCGAAAACGCAGCGAGAGGTGCTAAACACGTTGGTTAAGCGCTTTCCAACCGTCGTGTTGATTGATGTCGATGCCATCATGACGCAAGTTCGTCAGCTGCTAGATACGGTCTCGCAGGCGATTGAGTTCGTCTTAGTCTTTGTTTTGGTGGCCGGCGTATTAGTGCTCTTGGCCTGCATAGCCGCCGGTCAAGACCAGCGACGCCAGGAGGCCGGCTTACTACGCGCACTGGGCGCCAGCCGGCGTCAGCTCATGCAGCGCGGTCTCTCGGAAATGATGCTACTGGGCGGCTTTGCAGGGCTCGTCGCGGTAGCGATGACCGAGGCCTTGGCTGCGGCGCTGTATGTCACGATACTTGAGCTGCCACCCACCTGGCATGGCACCCTATGGCTGGTCACCCCACTACTCGCCGCCAGCCTGACCGGGATCGCCGGCATGCTAGCAACTCGACGGGTGTGGCGAACCGCACCCGTCATTGTGCTTAGAGAGAGCTAAGCCGATACCCTATTAAACAGCGGCCAACGCGGGGTAATCCGTGTAGCCCTCAGCACCGCCGCCATAAAACAGCTCAGGCCGCTGTTCATTGAGTGGCGCATCTTGTTGTAAACGCTCAACTAAGTCCGGGTTAGCAATATAGGTACGACCAAACGCTGCGCCATCAATCAGCTGCTTATCCATCAGATCCGTGGCTTTGGCGAGCGAGTAGTTACCCGCACCAATCAACACACCGCGATAGCGTGAGCGCAGAGCCATTCGGAAGCTCTCGGGCAGTACTGGACCACCCGCCCAGTCTGGCTCGGACAAATGTAAATAGGCGACACCACGCTGCTCAAACTGCTCTGCGAGGTAGAGCCCCATGGCTTCACCGTCAATATCGTCAAGGGCATTGAAGTTGCCCATGGGCGAAATGCGAATACCAACACGGCCCGGCTCCCAAGCAGCGATCACTGCATCCAACACCTCTAAGGTCAGACGCGCACGGTTTTCCAAAGAGCCGCCATAGGCATCGCTACGGTCATTGCTTTCTGTGGATTGGAATTGATGCAGCAAATAGCCATGTGCGGCGTGGATTTCGACCATATCAAAGCCCGCAGCTTGAGCATTTTTCGTGGCCTGAACATAGGTTTCGATCAAAGTAGGAATTTCATCCAGCCCTAAAGCACGGGGCACCGAGCAATTCACGCGCTCGGGACGGCCATTTTCCCCGAGCACTGTCGTCTTGGTTCGTGCGGGCAGGTTTGAGGCCGAAACCGGTGCTTGCCCGTCAGGCTGCAAGCTATTGTGTGAAATACGACCTACATGCCAGAGCTGGATCGCAATGCGTCCACCCGCGTCATGTACGGCCTGCGTGACTTGCTGCCAACCGGCGACTTGCTCGGCACTGTAGATGCCGGGTGTCTGCATATAGCCTTTGCCCTGAGGTGATACCTGAGCGGCTTCAGTAACAATTAGCCCCGCACTCGCACGCTGGCGATAATACTCAGCCATCAAAGGCGTTGGCACATCACCTGCGGCAGCACGCATACGCGTTAACGGCGCCATCAACACGCGGTTTGGCAGCGTGATGCTGCCCATTTGCACAGGCGTAAATAAACGATGACTCATGACACTTTCTCCAATGGGTTGCCAGAATTAGACCGGTCAACTTGATATGACATAAATTTTAATGCGATGAAGCTTTCAGCCAGCGCTGGGTCTGAGCTAAAGCACAAGCAAAAGGCTGGCTATCACGTCGGATTTTGGTCAGTAACTCTGCCCCGACCCATAACTGATAGAGCGCACCCGCCAACGAGTCGGGCTGTAAGTCTGAATCCAGCGATGCATCAGCCTGGCCAGCGACGAGCGCCTGAGCTAAACGTTGCTGCACCTGCTCCATACCCGCCACCAGCACCACTCGCATGGGTTCAGATAAGTCTGAAACTTCTGCAGAGAGCTTCACCGCAAGGCAGGCACTGGCGCGCGCTTGAGCATCGCTTTGTTCACAGCGTGCTGCCCATCGCCCGAAATAATGCAGCAAGCGCTCACGTCCCGTTCCGGGAGACTCCAGGAGCAAGGCACGCAAATCCTCATCGTAGCGATTGAAGTAGCGCGTCAGCATGTCAACGCCAAACGATTCTTTGGAGCGGAAATAATGATAGAACGAGCCTTTGGGAACGCCAGCTTCGGCCAAGATTTCCGTCAGGCCTACGGCGGTAAAACCTTTGCCACGAAAGACGGCCTCGCCTGTCGCCAGCAAGTGCTCTCGGGTGTCGGAAAATTCGCGTGGCTTAATCATGCCGGCACAATACTAGACCGGTCGTCTAGTGTCAACGCGCCGAAGGCTAACCCTGCACGGCATACAACAACTGTTGCTGAAAGCCGCTATGGACGGGCCACCAGCCAGACCAGGTCCGATCAAGATCAGCGTCCCCCGTGTCCAGCCTGAGTGGCCGGCCAGATAACGCGGCAAGCTTATTGCGCGTTGCTAACACCCATATCCGTTCGCGCCCTAGCTGACGCAATAGTTGAGGCGACAATTGCTGATTACCGCGTCCGATGAGACTGCCCTGCCCACCCGTAGGGGTAATAATGACCGTGAGATCTGATCGTGAAGCCCAGGCTTCCAAAACCTCAGCAGAAACATCTGAGGCAACCAAATGGTTATCACACACAATATCAAAGCCGAGCAAAGTGTTCGGCAGCTGCAACGCCGCCATCACAGCGGCCACCGTGGTGCCTGCACCTAAAGCGTAATGCTGCCCTGGCTGCATCAGGTCCAAAATTCCGGCGGCAATTTCTGCCTGCACTAGGCCTTCATCTTCACGACCTGAGCACTTCACTTGTTGCACTAAGCTATCCGAGACGGGCACACGTAAGTCGCCAAAGTGCCTCGCTCGTACGCGTCCACCGGCTAATGCTTGCTCATCAATGTCTCTGACTTCTGCCAGCTCCATGGCCACTAGCTCACCCGCACACAAGCTGCGCACTAAATCCGCGGCGCTCTGGGGGTTAATGGCAAACACACCCGAATGCATTTTCACGCCTGCGGGCACACCCAGCGCGGGCAAATGCGTACCAACGACTGAGCAAATATCTCGGGCTGTGCCGTCGCCTCCCACAAAGATGAGCAAATCAAGGCTCGCCTGCATCAGCATGGCCGCCGCCCGCTGAGTATCTTCAGCGGTTGAGGGCATTTGAGCTTGAACGTCGAGTATCTCTGCGCTTCGATCGCCTAGGCTGGCCTGCCCCATGGCCCCCGCCACCGTGACCCATTGCACAGGCAAGTCTGCGGTCGCCGCCAGAAAGCTGGCACAACGCGTTTGCGCGCGAGAGCACCCCTGCTCAACACTTTTGCGCGCCTCCTGACGCAGCTCGTCACTCACGTGATCACTGCCTTTCAGCGCCAGTGGCCCGCCAAGACCAGCGTAGGGGTTGATGATGAGCCCGACGCGCAACCGTGCGGAAACATTCAGAAATGATTTCATAGTTGGTTACAACTTAGAGGCGAAAGTACAAGACGCAGCGATTTGGCCTTCCTATAGTGAACTCATGGAAACACAACTTGAGGTGCAACATGACCAACACTAATCTGGAGAAGAGCATGAACGAGACCCGCACTGTGGGCAATCCGTTTCATTTCGCCATCCTGTTAGATGACCAGGGTACCGAGTTGGCCATCACAGAAGAAATGATTCAAAAGGCTTGCGCTGACTTAGCGAAGCGTTGCCAGTTCCCGGATCGTCGGCAAGCAGCCTGATTCAGAAACCGCTGAATCAGACCTGCTTCGGGGCTAGGCCATTCCACAACATGGCAACCGTACGCTCTACCAGTTGACCATCCGCAAATGTCTCCGGCTTCATCACCCAAGCCAACATAAAACCATCAATTAGCGCACACCAAAAAATCGAGACTGTATCTGCATCTAAGTCAGGGTCCGTGATACCCGCCTCGACCAAACGCTCAATCATTTGCTTCGCTAACAGCCGCCCATGGTCATACAGCTGCGCCATACTGCTGGCTATCTGGGCATCCCGCGTTTGCGAGACAAACTCCAAATAGAGCCTCGGCCAAGCGGCGTTATCGTGAAATCGGTTCAACATATCCCGCAGCATAGTCGCAATGGCCTGCTGCCGTGCCTGAATCGTTGGGGCCGCCAGCGCCAGCGCCAATTCTTCGGCTAAAGGTGCCGTGTGCTGTTGAAACCGGTATTCCAGTAGCGATGTGAACAAGTCATTCTTACTACGGAAGTGCCAGTAAATAGCCCCCTTAGTCAGATGAGCCTCGGCAGCAATTTCATCCAAGCTGGCGCGCTGAAAGCCTTTAAGCGCAAATACACTGACGGCGGCCGCCAAGATACGTTCGCGAGACTCACTAGGCTGCTCACGTCGCTCATTCACGGCACGTTGCTTACACAGAGACATGGGGGGATCCATACAATCACATACCGCCAAGTATGCCACAGCTTGAACACGCCCCCACAGCGCTAGACCGACTCAGGGGGGAGTCGCCAAATCGCATAACTGGCCGACAGTGACACAGCAGCGCGCTGCGCCTCTTCAATACTCACGGCTAACGTGGCGCGAGCCTTGCCTTTACTAGCAATTTGCGCGGCCACTGCAGCGAGAACAGCGGCATCGGGCAAGATTGCCGTGGCCGAGAAGTCTTCACTAACCGGAATGCGATACTTAATTTCGGACTCGTAAACAGCGACATGGCAAGCCCCTAAGTGCTCTCGCGCCCACAGCATGAGCGCAGCCCAGCCTGTCACCGTCGTTAGGCTCGCCAGCGCGCCAGCGAAAGCGGTACTTTTATCGTTGATGTTGGGCTGCAAAGGCGCTTTCAGGGTCAGCGCCTGACCATCCCAAGCGACGGCTTCCAACTGCATAAACGCCGCCAGCGGGATATCACGCCGTAATTCGGCCAAAAACGCTTGCGCCTCAGCCAGCCGGCTCATGCCGTTGCGCCCGACCAAGCGTCATACAATGACTCTGGGCGCGGAGGTGCAGCCTTAGTGCCCGCCGCCGTACCGACGTAAATAAAACCACCGATGTCTTCGCCAGCGACCAGACCCAGGCCCTGCTTCACGCGATCTAGCGCCGTCGTATCACCGGTGCGCCACATGGCCGCATAGCCTTCGGCATGTAAGGTTAACAAGATATTTTGCACGCTCGCGCCTAGGCTTAACCATTGCTCCCACTCCGGCACCTTAGCTTGATCCTGGCGGCGTAGTATCGCCACGATGATCATGGGCGCGCGCAGCGGCATTTGCCGCAATTTATTCTGCTCTAACTCAGCACGATCGGGATTCACCTCGCGCATGCCTTGGTAAAACAACTCGCCCAATGCCGAGAGCGCATTACCCTGAATTGTCAGGTAGCGCCAAGGCCGCAATACGCGATGATCCGGCGCCGCACCCGCTGCGTCGAAGACCCGGTTCAGAGCGTCGGTATCGGGTACGGGCAACACCAGCTGGGCAATGGAGCGACGCGTCATAATGGCTTCGTGGACATTCATCGTTGGGCTCCTTGCACACGTTGTTGCGCGATATTGGCCTCTGCAACTAAGCGCTGCATCAGCTCGGCACAGTTAGGAATATCTTGAATTAGGCCTTGGGCCTGGCCAATCAGCTGCACGCCGCGCACCTGATCGCCGTCTAAGATGGCGAGGCGAATCCGCTCCACTGCAGCACCGAAATAGCTCAGCTTCAACGTATTGGCGAATCCCTGCTCACGCCAGGTCATCCACAATTGCTTCAAGCTTGTGCCTTGTTGGCGCATCAGCAGCAAGGACTGCCACATAGCCCGCCATAGCGTCAGCGGTTTACGACTCACCGCCAACCCAGTTGGGGTGCGCATGATGCGACAGGGCATGCCGTCGAAATTGCGCGTGTAGAGGGTGTCCTCAACGGCTTTCTCCAACACCATCGCTTGAGTTTTAGCATGCAATGGACTTTCTGTGGTCATGGCCCAGCGCGTACCCATCGCTACCGCATCGCCACCCAACGCCAATGTGGCCACCAAGCCCGAGCCTTGGGCAAAACCACCGGCCGCAATGAGCGGCAATGACGTGACAGCGCGTATGGCCGGCAATAACACCAGCGTAGTGACTTCACCACCATGTGCCGCCGCCTCATGTCCAGTAACGATAAGCGCGTCGGCACCATCTCGCTCGGCAGCTTGCGCATGTTTTGCGGTTATAACGGTGGCAATGGTTCTGCCGCCATAGGCCTTAGCGCGCTGGCACAGCCAATCGCCCTTGCCCAGCGAATAGTTAATGACCGGCACCTGCTCTTCCAATGCCACTTCAGCATTCTCTCGCGAGCCCGGCATCAGCAAGGCCAAACCCACACCGAAAGGCTTTGAGGTGAGGCTACGCGCCAGTCGAATTTCAGCACGCGCTTGTTCAGGCTTGAGATGCCCGATCTGGATTAGCCCCAGACCACCCGCCTCACTCACTGCCGCCGCTAACTGAGCGTTAGATACATACGTCATGCCCGAGCAAATAAACGGATATTGGATGCCGAATAAGTCGGTCACACGGGTATGCCAATTCATGCTTCACATCCTTTCTGCAAGGCCGAATCCATATTAGACCAAGGCTGGGTTCGGAGTAGCCAGTGTCTTGCCATGCCTAAGCTCTGCTGAGCGGCTGGAATCAATGCCGGCTCTTCGGCCATCAGCTCCCACTCCGGAGCATGCGCCAGGCCGATGGTGCGACGGATTAACTCAACACCTGCGAATGCTAGGGTGTCTTGCAGTAATTCATCTAAATAGCGCTGGATATAGCGCTCACTCTGCCACTCACCCAGCACCGACTGCGATCGCGCCAGCTCAGCGAATTGCTGACTAAAGACCTGCCAAATTTGACGAATCAATTCGAGCATATCCATGCCTGAGCCTGGCGTGGCACCGGCTCGGCGAGCAAATACAGGCTGACAAACATGGCCTATGTAGAGGTGCGCTACAAGACAACCTAAGTCGTAGGCCATTGGGCCGTAAAAGCCAAATTCAGGGTCGAAAATACGGGTTTCTGTGGGGGTGACCAGCATCGAGCCGGTATGCAAATCACCGTGCAACAAGGCTTCAGCCGATGTCATGTAGACACGCTTCATGCGCAGAACTGCAGCATACAAATCTTGGTCTGCGCGAAGTGCGGCAGCCATCTGCTCTAACTCTGCATGGCAATGGTTGTGCGCGTGCTGCTGTAAAGGCTGCGTGAAGCAGACATCCTCCTGGGCTTTGACCAGCACGGGATTAATAAACTGCGGAACACGTGCTTTTTTTTCTGCCGAGGGCAAGGCTAAATCGGAGCTGAAAAACAACGACTTGGCGAGGAACTCACCCAAATGCTGGGCCAGCAATGGGTAATGCTGCTGTGATTGCAGTCCGGTGCGCAGAATCACGTGCGGCTGTAGGTCCTGCATGATGCAGACATACATATCGGCATCAAAGTGATAGACCTCGGGCACGAACTCCGGGCAATGCCTCACATAGCTTTGCAAAATGCCATACTCACGAACGGCGCGATCCAGGGGTAATTTAAAGTCCGGATATTTCCGGGCCCACGGCAGCGACTGCTTCACGATAAGGGAGCGGCCAGCGGCGTTGGAGACGCGAAAGACCAAGTTCACGTTGCCATCGGCTAGGTCTTGGCTGTGCAAGTGCTCGTTAGATCCCAGCAGTTGATTCGCTAAGCCGGTTTTCTGCAACCAAGACACCACGGTGTTTTTATCTAAAGCGTAGTAATTTTCTAAAGAAGACACGCCAAGCCCCTGAATTAAATACGTTTAAAAATTTTCCTGGCCAAGCTCATGCGGTGAACTTCATTGGGGCCATCGTAAATCCGGAACGAACGCGCATCACGGAAAATACGCTCCACGATGCTTTCTCCCGTCACGCCCCGGCCACCCAACACTTGCACACTGCGGTCAATGACTCGCCAAATCGCTTCCGAACTGATGACCTTGGCCATACTCGATTCCACATTGCCCTGCTCGCCCTGATCCAAAACCCAAGCACAGTGCTGAATGGTTAGACGCGTTGTGTGCAAGTCCATTTCATTGTCGGCCAACGGAAAACCAACGCCCTGATGCTCAAGGAGCTTTCGGCCAAAAGACTCCCGCTGCTGGGCATAGCGCGTGGCCACTTCGTGGGCTCGTCGAGCAGCACCCAGCCAGCGCATGCAATGTGTCAAACGCGCGGGCGCCAAACGCACCTGGGCATAGCGAAAGCCCTTGCCAATCTCTCCCAGAACATCCTCAGCCGGCACATAGAGATCCTTGAGGGCAATCACACCGTGGCCGCCGCTGAAGCAAGAGTCCAATGAGTCCATCATGCGTTCGAGATGAAAGCCGGGCTTGTTGGTATCGGACAGGAACATGGTGGCTGATCCATCGGGCATTTTTGCCATGATGATGGCAAAGCTGGCACCCTCCGCGCCGGTGATAAACCACTTGCGGCCATTGATGCGATAGCCATCACCATCCGGCGTGGCCGTTGTAGCGAGCATGCTGGGGTCAGAGCCTGCGCCATCATCGGGCTCGGTCATGGCAAAACAAGAGCGAATGCGGCCATCCACCAAGGGTTGAAGCCAGCGTTGCTTCTGCTCCTCGTTAGCCACGATCTCCATGAGGTGAATGTTGCCCTCATCTGGCGCATGAATATTCAGTGCAATCGGGCCCAGTGGCGAATACCCCGCCTCCTCAAAAACCACGGCTTTAGCTAGATGAGATAGCCCCAGGCCACCTAGCTCAACCGAGGCATGCGGCGTGAGTAAGCCAACAGCACGAGCCTTAGCAATCAGCTCGTTGCGCAGCTCGACGCTTGGGCCGTGTGCGGTTTGGCGAGAGTCCTGCTCGTAAGGAATGATTTGCTCAGCAATGAAATGACGAACCTTGGTCTGTAAGGCGAGTAAGTCACTGGATAAGGCAAAGTTCATCGCAACTCTCTTGTTCAAATTTTTAGACTGGCCGGATCATGCCGAAACTCGCTTCAGAATGCGAGCCATCCTTCGCATTAAACAGAGAGCACGTGGGTGTTGTGGCATAGGGCAAAGACAATACCCCGTTAAGACTCCGTGACGGCCAATGTGCGAGCTCCCATCAAAATCATTTTTAACATGAGTGCGGTCTGCTCTAGGGTGTCAACCTGTGCTTGTGCGCTCTGGCTCGCAGCGCTGGCACCCATAACGAATACCAACCGGGTGATGGCACGCGCCACTACATCAGCACGATGCAACTTATGACCATTCAATGCCTCCAGTCGCAGCAGGTCATTCATTAACTCGTCTTCGAAAAAGACCAACTGCTTTTCCACGGCCTGCTTAAAGGCATCCGAACCCACCTTGCCCTCGCGCAACAATAAATCGAGATAACCCGCCTCCGAATTGAGCTGCTCCATAAACACCTCTAAAGAGGTGCGAACGACACTGCGCTCACGACTGACACGCTGCCTCGCTTCACTAAAAATACGGCGCAGACTGCTACCGGCCAGCTCGATGAGAGCGATGGCAAGCTCGTCAATATCTTTGAAATGGCGATAAAAGCTGTTCGGGGCGATGCCAGCCGCACGCGCCACCTCACGCAAACTCAGTGTAGACACACTGCGGGTTGGTCCCAGCAGGGACATGGCGGCGGCAATTAGCTCTTCGCGCGATATGACGGCCCGACGCCCCTGTGGTCCCCGGGCTAGACGCTCAGCTGCAGGTGCTGGCAACGCGGTAGTGTCATTCATTCTGCTCATACTCTGGTTGGCAGGCATGAACAAAGTATAGAGCTAATGAGCCCAGACATTCATGCAGAAACAACGATGCAGCACCAATAGACATATGTCTATACAAGTGTATAATAAATGCATTACTTCTTACCCTCGGATGTCATCTGTGCCTCCCAACCAAGCGACCTCCTTCCTATTAGATGCATTATTTAGTGCCGATGCTTTCGATTTTTGGTCGAGTAAAGTGCATCCACTGTGGTCTTGTAAAAAGCCACTCGCGCAGATTGTTTCAAAACACCCAGAGTCAGAGGATGCCGTAACCCTCGTTTTGAAGCCGAATCGTCACGTCAGCGCCTTTATTGCAGGGCAACACGTCAACGTCAGTGTCGAAATCGATGGCCGCCAGCACAGTCGCAGTTACAGCCCACGTTATCTCGCAAACAATCACATCGCTATTACCGTCAAACGCATAGAAGGTGGCAAGGTCAGCACCTGGCTCTGTAATCAGAGTCAGCAGGGCGATATCGTGCAATTGAATGCTCCTTTTGGCGAAATGACGCTAAAGGAAAACCCGAGCCACGCTATTTTTCTTGCCGCGGGAAGTGGCATCACGCCCTTCATAAGTTTGATTCAGGCGCATGCGAAGACGGGCCAACACATCACATTGCTGTACTGGGTACGTGATGACGCCTCTACTTGCTTCGCTGAAGCACTTACCCAACTTGAACAAGCAAACCCGGCATTTCGCCTGCATCTTCTGATGACACGACCCAAAGAAGGTAACGCCTCTGGTCGAATTCATCTCGCACAAATACAGGCACTGGTGCCAGATCTAGCCAACACACATTGGTATGCCTGTGGTCCGGAGGGCTTTGTTAGCACTGCCGCTGGATTGGCCAAACAATTCAGTCGGCCCTTTCTGGGGGAAGCCTTTAGCTTACCTGAGCTGGCGACAAGCCCAGGCGAGCACGTACAAATCCATCTGCTGAAAAGCCGTAAAACGATTTCAGTGCCTTCGGGTGAACCCTTGTTAAGTGCGCTGGAAAATGCCGGCATTCAACCTGCCCACGGCTGTCGCCGAGGCATTTGCAATACCTGCGCCTGCCCCAAGAGCAGCGGCACCACACGCAACATTTTGACCCAAGAAGAGCAGCACGAAGCGGTCTCCGGATTGCGCTTATGCATCAGTACAGCCTGCTCAGACTTGACGTTAGACCTCTAAAGCCATCGGAACATGCTCATGAAAAACCTGAATAAACGCACATTGTCTGCCCTAGAGTTAGATCAACTCGCCAAAGAGCTGGATGCCGTGCGCGCACGTGCAATGGCCGATGTCGGCAAAAAAGATGCACGCTATATACGACGTGTCGTCGCACTGGTGCGCTATAGCGCTTTTGCCGGCCGCGCCCTGCTCATGCTCAGCTTCTTTCCCCCAGCTTGGGTCCTAGGCACGCTACTACTGGCGCTATCTAAAATCGTGGAAAACATGGAGGTTGCGCACAATGTCATGCACGGCCAGTACGACTGGATGGGCGACCCCAGCCTGAACGGCCAGACCTACGAATGGGATCTGGTCGGCACCAGCGACAACTGGCGCACTTCACACAATTTCATGCATCACACCTACACCAACATTAAGGGCATGGATGACGATGTGGGCTATGGCGTGCTGCGCCTGTTCCCGGAGCAGCGCTGGAAGCCGCACTACCTGTTCCAGCCCTTTTATGCCGTGATTTTTGCGCTGTTATTTCAGTGGGGCATCGCCATTCAGGAACTGCGCCTGGGCCAGCTATTCAGCGGCAAGAAGTCCAAGGAAAAGTTTGCCGAAGAGTTCGCACCGGTGAAGCGCAAGATGCGCCAGCAGATGTTCAAGGACTATGTGTTCTTCCCGCTCCTCGCCGGCCCGTTTTTTCTGCCAGTGCTGGCCGGTAACTTCGTCGCCAACGGCATCCGCAATGTCTGGACCTATTCGATCATTTTCTGTGGTCACTTCACCCGTGATGCCGAGATTTTCCCAAAGAGCGTGCTCAAGGATGAAAGCCGTGGCCACTGGTATATGCGCCAGATCAAGGGCTCGTCGAATCTGGAAGGCGGTAAATTGCTCAACCTGCTGTCGGGCAACCTCAGCCACCAAATCGAGCACCATTTATTCCCGGATGTACCGGCTTGGCGTTATGCCGAGATGGCCAAAGAGGTCCGCGCCATCTGTAATCGTCATGGCCTTCATTACAATACCGGCTCGTTTATGAAGCAGGCCGGTCAGGTGACTTGGCGTATCCTTCGCTATGCATTTCCATCGAAAACACCCAGCGCTCAACTCAATGAATTTCGTGCAGAAAGCACTGCAAGTTAATTAGCGCCACGGCTGCGACAACATGCCGGTAAAGCTGTTGTCGCGGTCCTCGTGTAAAGTGGTTAAGCCAATCTCAAGCGCATTCCCTTGCGCGGAGACGGCGCGATAGGACGAAAACAGCCGATCCCACCACGGCACTAAAAAGCCAAAATTAGTATCGGTTTCTTCCGGACGGCGCGAGTGATGTACGCGATGCATGTCGGGCGTGACCAATACGCGGCGCAACCCCGCATCGAGCCGTGGATGAAGACGAATATTGGCGTGATTAAACAAGGCTGAACTGCTCAATAAAACCTCAAAAAGCAGCACGGCTTCCGCCGGAGCACCTAATGCCAGCACCACCAGCATCTTCCAAATCATAGAGAAGAACATTTCCAGTGGATGGAAACGCAGGGCGGTAGTGACATCCAGCACACGATCGCTGTGATGTAAGCGGTGCAAACGCCAGAGCAAGGGCCAAGCGTGCGATAGCCGGTGTTGGGCGTAGATGCATAAATCCAGCACGAGAATAGAAATAATACTGGTTAGGAATGGCGGCAGCGACCACACCGCAAACAGACCAATACCTTGCTGCGCTGACCACAACGCCACGGTGACGAGGGAAACAGGCAAGAAAACCCTGAGCAGAACAATGGCTATGGCTTGCAGCGCGAGGTGATTACGCCAACGCCGCGCGAGATTTTGCGTAGCCCTACGCCAAGGGTAAATCTGCTCAAGGCTCGCCATCACCAACAAAGTGAGGAGAAAGGGCGCTAGGCGGATGAGAGAATCACTAAACATCAAACAGCCTAAATGAGTAACTGGGTAGGTGTAATCTTTATCCCATGACATACTATGCTCAAGCTTACATCGATTGAAATATTTGACCTGCGCTAGTCACTCAGCGCCGAGTTTGGACCAACCCAATTTCTATACTTCCCAGCATGTTGACCCCTAAAAATCTCTCTGTAGCACCTATGATGGACTGGACCACGCGTGCTGCGCGCAACTTCCTGCGCCTGTGCAATCCGCAGGTTCGTCTCTATACCGAGATGGTCACCACGCAAGCACTGATCTACGGCGATGTGCCTCGCCACCTGCGCTTTGAAGCCGAAGAGCACCCCATTGCCTTACAGCTCGGCGGCAGTGATCTGAAGGACTTAGTGCATTGCGCCAAGCTCGGCGAGGACTGGGGCTACGATGAAATTAACCTCAATGTGGGCTGCCCCTCGGATCGCGTTCAACAGGGGCGTATTGGCGCCTGTTTGATGGCCGAGCCAGCCCATGTCGCTGAGGTGGTTGCCGCCATGCAAGCCGCTGTGAGCGTGCCGGTCACCGTAAAGCATCGCATTGGTATTGATGGTTTAGAGCACTACGACGATATGCTTAATTTCGTCGATACCGTGGCCGCGCAAGGCTGTAAGCATTTCATTGTGCATGCACGCATCGCTATTCTGGCGGGCCTTAGCCCCAAGGAAAATCGCGAAGTTCCGCCGCTGCGCTATACCGATGTGTATCGCCTAAAGCAGGACCGGCCGGACCTCTGCATTGAAATTAACGGCGGCATTAAAACGGTGGATGAAATTGTGGGGCATTGGCAGCACACCGATGGCGTCATGATTGGCCGTGAGGCCTATCACAACCCTTACTTGCTCACGCAAGCACAAACACTCTGGGGTGCCACGGATTTACCTTCGCGGGCCGATATTCTTCAGGCTTATTTACCCTTTGTGGAAAAAGAACTGGCCAGTGGTGTTCCTTTGAATCAAATCACACGGCATATTCTAGGTCTGTTCTTGGGCATGCCCGGGGGCCGACGCTTTCGCCAAGTCCTGAGCACCCGTGCGCATCTTCCCGGTGCTGGTTTAGAGGTCTTGCGGGATGCAGCGGCGCAAACTGAGCAAATCATTTAACGCGAGTCCGTGCATGAATCCGCTACAACAATTACACGCCTGCACCATCGTGGTTGCCGATACCGGTGACATCGACAGCATTCGCCGCCTGAAGCCGGTCGATGCCACCACCAACCCGTCGCTGATTCTCAAGGCCGCAAGCGACCCGGCCTATGCCGACATCCTGACGCAAGGCATCGCCAGTGCCAGCAAGCTCGCGCCCAGTCAGCGTATGACTGCCGCTATTGAGGCGGTGTCGGTCGGCTTTGGTGTGGAGATTCTGAAACACATTCCCGGCCTGATCTCGACCGAAGTGGATGCTCGTTTGTCTTTCGATGTGCCAGCCAGCTTGGCGCAAGCGCGTCGCTTGATTCAACGCTACCGTGAAGCCGGCGTGCCGCGTGAGCGTGTGCTGGTCAAAATTGCCAGTACCTGGGAAGGCATTCAAGCCGCTCGGCAGCTCGAGCAAGAAGGCATTCACACCAACCTCACCCTGCTTTTTAACTTTGCCCAAGCGCAAGCGGCTGCCGAAGCCGAAGCTACTCTGATTTCGCCGTTTGTGGGGCGCATTTTGGATTGGTACAAGGCCAAGACCGGCGAAAACTACAGCGCGGAAACAGACCCTGGCGTGGTTTCGGTACGCGAGATTTTTAGCTATTACAAAGCCTGTGGGCATAAGACTGTAGTCATGGGTGCAAGCTTTCGCAACACGGGCGAGATTCGTGCGCTGGCTGGCTGCGACAAGCTCACCATTGGCCCCGCCCTGCTCGATGCCCTGGCGCTGGAAACCGAGGCCCTCAGCCCACAGCTCAATGCCAGTGCGCTGGCCGAGCAGCCACGTCGCCCCGCACTCAACGAAGCTGCGTTCCGCTGGCAGTTAAATCAAGACGCCATGGCCACAGAAAAGCTGTCAGAAGGGATACGCTTATTTGCTGCAGACTTGGTCAAACTGGAAGCCCTGATGGCCCCACGCTTAACCTGAATACGGGCTTAATGACGTTGACGCTGCTCATTCTCAAGCGCGTCAACCAAGCTGCGGAAAGACACTTGATTACTCTCGTTCAAGCTCATTAATGTGCGGTGCGCATCAATCACACTCTGGGTAACTTCATCTTCGCTTAAACACTCCACCGGCAACTCGGCCAGCTTGTCGCGAATGGCTGCCGTGGTATGCAGAATGCGAAAGACTTGATCAAAACCCATGCTTTCCAAGATCCGCTCAATGTCCGGATTAATGCAAAGAATGACAGGCTTACCCAGCTTGCGCGTTTGCAGGGCAACCGCAATTTGCGCCAGCAGGCCTAGGGCCGTTGAGTCAATGGCTTCGGTTTCGGTGAGATCAATTAGCACGGCACGCAGGCCGGCGTCATGCAGCAAATGATCTTCTACAAAACTTTCCAGCGAGGTACACAACGGAACGCGCACGTCGCCCCGAAGCTTTAAAACGTAGGTGCCGTTATGAACGGCATATTGCATTTTGCAGGCGTCCATTTTTACTCGTCACGCTGAATCATAAGCAACGCAATATCGTCCGGGACGTCACGTACCGATGGCAGACCAAGGCGCTCGATAAGGACATCAAGCTGACCGTTGGCGGCCGTTACTTCCGCTCGCAAAAGTGCCTCCTTGGCGACTAAGTCACTGGCGGAAAGAATCTCTAGGATACCATCGGAAGCGGCGACAAGCGAAAAGCGATGCTGCAAATCCACCACATGTTCTTCATATTTTGCGTCTTGAAACAGGCCCAAGGGCAGGCCAGATCCAGCTAACTGTATGACTTCATTGCCATTGCATAAAATGGGAGGCGGATAATGCGCGCCAACGGCGTAGGTTAGTTTTTGCACATTGGTATCAATAACCCCACAAAAAACCGTGAGGTGCTTACCCGTATCGAGGGCGCGCAACTCTTCATTCATCGCGGCCATGATGCGTGCGGGCGACAACAAAGACACGGACGTTCGCTTTTCAAAGTGGCGTCGTATGCGATTCGTTAAGGTTTTCAGGAAGACGGTGACGAAGGCACTGGAGGCGCCATGCCCCGACACATCCGCCAAATAGAAGGCGGTTCGGCCCGCGCCCAAACTAAAGTAATCGACAAAGTCGCCAGACAAATACAGCGAGGGCAAGGTGAAGTGACTCAGCCGCAAACCGTTGGTTTCATGCGGGCTGGGCGGCAACATACGGCTTTGCACCTTGCGCCCTGCTCGCTGATCCATTTCCAGCAGTTTTAAGCTGTGTGCCAATCGCTCATTGGTTTGCTCAAGCTCCAACCGGACGCGTTGATTTTCTTTTCGCAAACTAAAACGCTCAACGGCGCGATGCACAGACACCCGCAGAATATCGTCGTTCAATAGCGACTTAATGAGAAAGTCACTGGCACCTTCTTGCAGTGCATTAACGGCTTCATTTAAGGAGGCAGATTCGGTGATAACAATCACCGCAGATTCGGGCAATTCATGCAGCAAGGCTCGCAATAATTGCGAGCCATTCGCCAGGGCTAGCACGAGGTCGCCAATGATCAGCGAAGGCTGCAAATTCCGAGCTAAGGCAAAGCCGGCATCGGCATCCGCCGCACTGACCACCGAGAAGCCATCCAGCTGCAGCCAGCCTGAGATGCGCTTGCGTTGGTCAGCGTCCGCGTCGATCACCAGGATAGTACCTGGCGATGTGCGACTCATGGTTAGAAGGGGCCCGAAGCAGCATCACTGCTGAGTGAATCATCCAGAAATTCATCTTTCGTTAAAACACCATCGGCAATGGCAAATTCACGCTGCTGTAGGTAGTAGTCGCGAATAAACAGATAGCGATCCCCCTCAATGGCTTTTTCAGCATTGAGCAAGTCCGCACGCGTATCGGTCACATCCAGTGCAGTCATAACAAAGCGCGCTGTTTGTTCTGCGTAGCGGCGCGGATCGCAAGTCATATCAGCCACTCGCCCACCCGTGTCGCGCACGGTGCTAGGACCCAACAAAGGCAGCATCACATAAGGGCCGGGCTTAACGCCCCACACGGCCAGCGTTTGCCCAAAATCTTCTTTCTGGCGCGGCAAGTCCATGTGTTGCGCCACATCCAAAATACCCGCCAGGCCAAACGTGCTGTTAAACATCAGGCGAGCGGTTTGCCCGGCGGCATCGTGCGGTTTGCCTTGCAGCAGCTGGTTCACAATGGTGATGGGCGTAGCCAAGTTATTAAAGACCCGGGTAATAGCATCATCGACCACGGCAGGCATTAAGAATTGGTAGGTTTTTGCAACAGGCTTAGCGACATAACGATCAACAGATTCGTTAAAGCTAAACACGCCCCGATTAAACGACTCCCAAGGGTCGGCAGGATCATGTGTCGCCGCCGCTGCGCCGGAGACGCTGGTGAACGCCCAAAGCGCGACTATCCCTGTGAATTTCGTGATGGCCTTCATGTGCATCTCCCTACCCTTAAAAGCTGTCATTAACAGCGACGAACAACCACGCTACCAATGGAATAGCCTGCACCAAAGGAGCAAATCACCCCCACATCCCCCGCAGCCAAATCGCGGCGGTACTTGTGAAAGGCAATGATAGAACCCGCCGAGCTGGTGTTGGCGTATTCATCCAGAATGACCGGTGCATCATCACGACTAAACTCACGCCCCAGTACACGCTTGGCAATGAGCTCATTCATGCTCAAATTTGCCTGATGCAGCCACAGCCGTTTCAGGTCATTCACGTTTAGGTTCAGTGACGTACTGTGCGCCACAATTTGTTCCGCCACCATCGGACAGACCTCTTTGAACACCTTTCGGCCTTCCTGACGGAACAGCTTATCTCGCGTGCCCACACCAGACTCATCGCAGCGATTTAAAAAGCCAAAATTATTGCGGATGGCATTGGAGAACTGCGTGACCAGACGAGTCCCCAGCACCTCATACGCGCCGTCTACCGTGCAGGTTTCCGCCGCTTCCACGACCATGGTGGTGGCCACATCGCCGAAAATAAAATGGCAATCGCGATCGCGGAACTCTAGGTGAGCGGAGGTAATTTCTGGGCTAATGACCAGCACACAGCGTGCTGAACCCGAGCGAATGGCATCGACCGCATTCTGCAAGCCAAAGGTGGCTGACGAACAGGCCACGTTCATGTCGTAAGCAAAGCCGCCGCAACCCAGTGCGTGCTGAACCTCAATGGCCACGGCTGGATAGGCGCGCTGCATGTTTGAGCAAGCCACAATAATGGCGTCGACATCCGCCGGCGTTTTACCCGCTTGAGCCAAGGCTTCACGCGCGGACAGGACGGCAATTTCGGCTTGGATACCGAGCTCATCGTCGGCACGTTCAGGAATGTGCGGAAACATGCGATTCGGATCAATCACACCCGATTTATTCATGACATAGCGCGACTTAATGCCCGATGCCTTTTGAATAAACTCGGAGCTGGATTCGGCGAGCGGGCTCACAGTGCCCTGAGCAATAGCGTCGGCATTCGCCTCGTTAAAACGCTGTACATAGGCATTAAAGGCAACCACCAGCTCATCATTACTGATGGATTCACTGGGGGTATACAAACCCGTTCCGCTAATCACCACACGTTGCATAAAAACCTCACATCATGAGTTGCGACCACAGCCGATCTAAGCGTTCGGCAGATACCGGGACGGCGGTCTTTAAAGGCTGCGAGAACACGGAGATACGATACTCCTCTAGCAACCATCGATACGATGCCAAAGGCGCAATATCTTGCCCTCGGCGAATTTTATCTTCATACGCTTGGCGCAATAGTAGCTCGCGCCGCTGCAACTCTGCGCTGCCTTTATCATCGCGCAGCAGATTGTTACTGAGCTTATCCAAGCGCAATAACATGGCCTTTAAATAGCGCGGGAACTGCTGCCAACGCTCAGCCGGAAAACTACGCAAACACTGGGCTAAGTTCAATGCCGCCAACTGCCCTTCCAAATCCGTTCGCGCTAAGGCAAAAACCGGCTGCTGCAATGCAGCACAGCGCTGCCGAACTTGATGCGCCAAACTGTAAATCTGCGCCACCACCACAGCCAACTTCAAACCTTCCGGCACCAGGCGCGGTCGCACCTTTTGCAAGGCCGCATCAAACTGTGACTGAGTGTAAACCAGCGCAGGTTCAGTGACCAAGATTGCCGTCACCACCGCGCGTCCGAAATCGACGGCGAGTTGTTCTTTTTTCAGCCACTGTGCGGACTGCAAGAGCAAGCCGGGCTGATCGGCAAGCGCTTTCGTTAATGACTTCATTTCCGCTACACAGAGCGAGCGCATCAACTCCGCCACACCCTCGCGGTGCAGCTGCTCCGCTTCCTCTTGGCGAGCCATCAAGCGCAGCGCCAGACCCTGCTCCGTCAGTTGCAAGGCGGGATAGGCACGACTCGGTAGTCCGCGTTGTTGCGTTTCAATTAACGTGGGCATATCACCGAAATCCCAACGCGTAATGCCACTGCGCTCCCACTGCTGACGGGTGGGCTGATCGGCCACCGCTTGCGCTTGCGGATGCTGACTGAGCTGAACGCGCAAACGACCTAAGTCCCGACCTTTGGCCAGCACCTGATCGCGCTCGCCAAGCACACGAACTTGCATCCTGAAATGCGGGTCCAGCATGTCCACGGCCCAGTCTGCGGATTGAATTACCACACCCCGCCGCGTCAATGCCTGCGACAGCACCGGCAGCAACTGACCTTCACCAAAGCGAATTTGATCCAGCACCATTGCCACCGTGTCGGGCAAGGGCACCATTTGACGACGCAGGGCTTTAGGCAGAGCACGTAACAGCGCATCAATTTTGTCGGCGATCAGGCCCGGCACCAACCAGTCCAGTTTTTGCGCCTCGATATCTTGCAGCAGGCCCAGCGGCACGGTGACGGTCACACCATCATCGTCATGGCCAGGCTCAAACACATAGCTCAGGGGCAGCTCATGGCCGGCCAACCGCAGGCTGTCGGGGAACAAATGGGCGGGATGTTCGGCAGACTTCGCCAGCACATCGTCTTCTTGCATGAAGAGCAGGCGCGGCTCGTCTTTTTCGCCGCGATGACGCCAGTCTTCAAACGTTTTCAGGCTGGCGATATCGTCGGGTAAGCGGGCGTCGTAGAACTGAAATAGCGTTTCTTCATCCACCAATAAGTCGCGGCGGCGGGCCTTGTCTTCGAGCTGCTGAACTTCAGCGACGAGCCCTTGGTTGTGCTTCAGGAATGGCGCCTTGAGGTCACAATCTCCTGCCACCAAAGCGGAGCGGATAAAAATTTCACGGCAAATGCTGCGGTCTATCTTTTCGTAATTGACCTTACGCTTCGCATGCAGGATCAAGCCGAACAGGGAGGTTTGCTCATAGGCCATGACCCGACCCTGGCGACGCTCCCAATGCGGCTCGGCATAGCTGCGCTTAAGCAGATTGCCCGCCAAATGTTCAATCCATTCCGGCTCAACTCGCGCAGTCAGGCGCAGATACACACGCTGCAGCTCCACCAATTCCGCGGCCATGATCCATGGCGGTCCTTTGCGTGCCAGTACCGAGCCGGGAAAGATCATCGCCTTTAAATTACGCGGGGCCAGATACTCGCGATCCTCGCCCTTTTGTGCGATCTGCGATAGCAGCCCCGTCAGCAAGGCGCGATGCACGGCCTCATAGGGCGCGGGCTCGCGATTGATGGGTAGCTTCAACATCTCCACCATTTGCACGAGCTGCCGATACGTCTCTCGCCATTCGCGCAGGCGCAGCCAAGACAGGAAATGTTTGCGCGCAAACTCGCGACGCTCGCGCTCGGTCAGGGTCTCTTTTTGCGTCTGCAAAACCTGCCATAGCTTCACAAAAAAGAGAAAATCCGAATCCGGATCACGAAATTGCGCATGACGCTCATCGGCTGCTTGCTGCTTATCATGCGGACGATCACGCGGGTCTTGCACCGACATGGCCGCCACAATAATCAGTACCTCCTGCAAGGCACCTAATGGGGCCGCCGCTACCACCATGCGCGCTAAACGAGGGTCCAACGGCAGTCGCGAGAGCTGACGACCAATCGGCGTGATGCGACGCTGCCTATCCACGGCGCCCAGCTCATCCAGCAAGCGGTAGCCATCGTTGATTAGGCGAGAGTCTGGCTCATCCAAAAAGGGAAAGCGCTCAAGCTCGCCAAGCCCCAGCGTTTGCATCTGCAAGATCACTGCCGCCAAATTGGTGCGGTGAATTTCGGGGTCGGTAAACTCGTCGCGGGCTAGGAAATCCGCTTCGCTGTAGAGACGAATGCACAGCCCCGGCGCGATACGGCCACAGCGACCCGCGCGTTGGTTGGCGCTAGCACGGGAAATCGCTTCAATGGGCAGGCGCTGCACTTTAGAGCGATACGAGTAGCGACTGAGACGCGCAAAACCAGGATCGATGACGAAGTGAATATTCGGCACCGTGAGCGACGTTTCTGCAACGTTGGTGGCAATGACGATGCGCCGGCCCGTGCCCCGCGCAAACACCTTTTGCTGTTCGCTCACGGACAGTCGTGAATACAGCGGCAAAATCTCGGTGTGTGGCGGGCCGTACTTACGCAAGGTATCTGCTAGCACACGAATTTCGCGCTCGCTGCTCGAAAAGATCAGAATGTCGCCACGGCCGACCTTACCCTGCTTTCGCTCGTGTTGAAGGCTCTCGTAGTGAAGGCACTCCTCCACCGCTGCCACCACCGCTCGCGGGATGGCCTCCTCGATCTCGTCAAAGCCCTCGTCTTCGCTGCTCGCCGCTGCGTCCAGCGCTATCGGGCGATACAGCATCTCCACCGGGTAGCTGCGCCCCTGCACGACAAACACCGGGGCATCGGCAAAGTGTTTGCTGAAGCGCTGCACATCGATGGTGGCCGAGGTCACGATCACTTTGAGATCAGGCCTTTTGGGCAACAGCGTGCGCAGATAGCCGAGCAGAAAGTCGATGTTCAGACTGCGCTCGTGGGCTTCGTCGATGATCAGGGTGTCATAGGCTTTGAGCAGACGGTCACTGGCCAGCTCGGCCAGCAAAACGCCATCGGTCATCAACTTGAGGTAGGTGGTTTCAGCCGTTTGATCGGTAAAGCGCACCTTATAGCCAACGCCGGCACCGAGGGTTGTGCCCAGTTCTTCGGCAATGCGCGTGGCCACTGTGCGTGCCGCGATTCGGCGCGGCTGGGTATGGCCGATCAAGCCGTGGCGACCACGACCGGCCGCCAGGCAGATTTTAGGAAGTTGCGTGGTTTTACCGGAGCCGGTCTCGCCGGCCACGATTACCACCTGATGCTGCGCGATGGCAGCGATCAGTTCATCGCGTACCGCCAGCACCGGCAAATCGGCCGACCAGTCAATCTCGGTCGGAACCTGCGCGGCGCCTTGGTACGCTTTAACCACGAGCCTCAGGCGCCGCGCAGCTCGCGACGCAGAATTTTGCCGACGTTAGTCTTAGGCAAATCTGCGCGGAACACGATAGTGCGCGGGACTTTGTAGCCCGTCAGGTTGGCACGAAGATGTGCCATCAGAGCCTCTGAAGTTAGCGCCGGGTCTTTCTTGACCACAAACAGCTTCACCACTTCACCAGACTTCTCATCGGGCACACCCACCGCTGCACTCTCCAAGACGCCGGAATGCAGCGCAGCCACATCTTCAATTTCATTGGGGTAGACGTTAAAGCCAGACACCAAAATCATGTCTTTCTTACGGTCTACGATACGCAGATAGCCATCGGGCTGAATCACTGCGATGTCGCCGGTTTTCAGCCAACCGTCGGCATCAATCGTTTCGGCCGTGGCATCGGCACGCTGCCAGTAGCCTTTCATGACCTGTGGGCCGCGCACGCAGAGCTCACCGGCATCGCCGATTGGGGTGGTTTCGCCATCGTCGCTGATGGTTTTCAGCTCGGTGTTCGGTACGGGCATGCCAATGGTGCCAAGGCGAATGGCATCCAACGGGTTCATGGTCACCACCGGTGAGGTCTCGGTCATGCCAAAGCCTTCACAGATACGGCAGCCAGTCAGCGCTTCCCACTCTTCCGCTGGCTTCATTTGCATGGCCATACCGCCCGCCACGGTCAGCTTCAAGGTCGAGAAGTCGAGCTGACGGAATTCCGGGTTATTCAGTAGCGCCACAAACAGCGTGTTCAGACCTGCCATAGCGGTGAATGGCCAACGCGCCAGTTCCTTCACAAACGAGGGGATATCGCGTGGGTTGGTGATGAGAATGGAATGACCACCCAGCTCCATCATGCCCAAACAGCACACGGTGAAAGCAAAGATGTGATACAGCGGCAGCGGAGCAATCATGATCTCCTTGCCGGGATTAAAGCTGGAGGTCAGCACGGCACGCATCTGCAGCAAGTTGGCCACCAGATTGGCCTGCGTCAGCATGGCGCCCTTGGAAACGCCCGTGGTGCCGCCGGTGTACTGCAGCACAGCAATATCGGTTGCCTGTGCGGTTTGATCCACACAGGGGCGGCGCTTGCCGAGCTTCATCGCTTGAATGAACGGAATAGCGGTAGGCAGTGAGAATGCGGGAACCATCTTCTTCACATGCTTTACCAAGGCATTAATGACCTGACGCTTAGGCGTCGGCATCATATCGGCCAGCTCTGTCAGGAACAGGTATTTGATGCCCGTTTGCGGCAGGACTTCCTGCACCAAATCACCAAAGTTGGCCAGGGCAACCAGAGCCTTCGCACCGGAGTCATTGAACTGGTGCAACATTTCGCGGGCGGTGTAGAGCGGGTTGGTATTCACCACCACTAAACCGGCGCGCATCGCACCAAAGACCACCACCGGGTATTGCAGCAGGTTCGGCATTTGCACAGCAATACGGTCGCCCGGTTTCAGATCCGTATGGTTTTGAATATAGGACGCAAACGCATTGCTTAAACGATCCAAGTCGTTATAGCTCATGGTTCGGCTGGCAAAGGCCACACTATTGGTAAATGCCGGCGCGTCGCCAAAACGATGGCAGGCCTCATGGAACACTTCCAACACCGAGTGGTAAGCCGCTGTATCAATTTGATACGGTACAGAAGCTGGGTATTTATCTTTCCAAAATTCAGCAGACATAGGGCACGCTCACGTCGTTTTTATTGTTGGTGGTTCAGGGTAAAGGTAATGCCACGCTGGGCGTCAACATCCATTGTTCAGCGGCTTGGCGCTCAGCCATGTCATCAGGCCAGGGCAAGTAACAGGTATCCATTGGCGCCGCACTAAGCTGACAGCGGGTCGCCAGCCATTCATCGCGACGGAAAGCATACACTGAGATAGTGTCGCCGACAGCTCGTTGCTGCAGTCGTTTGTCCCAAGTTGAGTGATTTACACGCAAACCGTCGATGGCCACGACAATATCGCCTGCGGATAGGCCTGCTTGCTCGGCTGGACTGCCGGATTGCACAAAGGTCAGCTGCACACCGCCCTCACTGGCCTGCGTTTTCACGCCCAGCCAGGGTCGGGGTGCAGACCCGGTGCCGGGCCGTCCGCCGGCATCGCTAGCCCCTTCGCTTGCGCGCAGTGTCGGCTTTAACCCAAGGTCACGGAGCAGGCCCTGCCAAGGCAACTCTTCCGTGGCGTGCAGGGCCTTGTCGAGCAAGTCATTCATGGCGGGACCGGCAAGCTCAACCAATATGTCGCGAATATCCTGCTCCACAATTCCGGTTTGCGTTAACGCAAAGCGTCTCCAAAGACGGCGCATCAGCGTATCCAAGCTGTGCTGCTGATGCGTCAGGGCGCGCAGGGTTAAATCGAGACACAAGGCCAACAACGCCCCTTTGATGTAATAACTAACGACGCTATTGGGTGAGTTCTCATCACTTTTGTAGTACTTCGTCCACGCATCGAAGCTGGACTGAGCCAGCGTTTGGTGCTCCCGTCCCGGTGTGCGGATATGACGCGTAATATGCTGAGCTAAGAGCTCTAAGTAGCTGCTGGGACTAATAAGACCGGTACGCACCAGAAACAGATCGTCGTAGTACGAGGTCACGCCTTCAAAGAACCAAAGCAAGTCGGTATGTACTTCTCGCCGCAGGTCATAGGGCATAAACGCCTGAGGCTTGAGCTGCTTCACATTCCAACTGTGGAAGTACTCGTGACTGCATAGCCCCAACAAGGCGCGATAACGATCGCTGGGTTTGCTCTCGGACTCGCCCAACGCCGGCAGGTCGTCACGACTGCACAGTAAGCTGGTGGAGCTGCGGTGCTCTAGGCCGCCATAACCCTGCCCCACCACCATGATTTGAAAAAGATAAGACTGAAACGGCGCGGGTGCACCAAAGAAAGCGATTTGCGCCTCGCAAATAACCCGCAAATCACGGACTAGGCGAGGCACATCGGCATGAAACTGTCCGGTAATGGCAATGGCATGTGGAACGCCCGCCGCTTCAAACTCGGCATAGGTGAAGCGCCCCATTTCAACCGGATGGTCAATCAAGGCGTCATAGTTTTCAGCGCCATACAGACCAAAGCCCAACGACTCAGCGCTTAGCTTGGGCAAAGTCGTGGCGACCTGCCAATCGCTCACCCCTTCTGGACAGCACAGCGCCACACTCACCGGATCGGCCTCCTGGCCGGCCACGGCCAAAAACAATGAGGTGCCATTGAAATAGCCGTGATGCTGGTCTAAGTGCGCGGATCGTACCGACAAATCCCAAGCATAGACCTCGTAATGCACGGTTAATGGCCCTGTAACCGGCGCACATTGCCATGACGATTTATCTAAGGCGCGGCAGGTTACCGTCTGTCCATTCGCATCGCAGGCATTCAATTTCGTGATGTTGCGAGCAAAGTCGCGAATCATGTAGCTTCCGGGTATCCAATCAGGCAGCCAGAGACATTGGCCTTGTGGGTCCGGTTGTGCGATGGTCAGCGTGACTTGAAACCGATGCGACGCGGGTACGGCGCTGGCAACCCGGTAATGAATAGCCGCTTGCATACCGGCTTAGCTCCTACTAAAAAGACGATACTTACTGAGGTCGGGCAGCATAATGAATATCGCACCTGCTGAACATATTACCGAAACCGATGCCCAAGGCGTTGAGTTCTTGCTGGCCGAAGATGGTCACGCCATTCCCTTGCGACACTGGCCCGTCGCGCACCCCAAAGCGCTTATTCATATCGCGCACGGCATGTCTGAACACAGTGGCTTATATGCTGATGCCGCAGCGGTGTTCAACGCCGCCGGTTACGCGGTCATGGCTCACGATCACCGCTGCCATGGACTGTCTGTTCCCATCGACAAATTGGGGCAAGTCAGTGAGCACCAGCATTGGGAAGCCGTTTGCGCTGATATGCGTAGCGTGAATGTGCATGGCAAATCGGTCTATCCCGATGTGCCTTGGATCCTCATTGGCCACTCCATGGGCTCATTCATTAGCCTGTCTTTCGCCGAGCGTCACTCCCAACATATTGATCTTCTCGTACTCCAAGGCACGAACTACGAAGCCCCCTGGTTCACCTGGGCCGCGCACTGGTTCGCCGCGTTTGAGTGCTGGCGTCAAGGCGTGAATGCCCGCAGCCCCATCATTCACGCGCTCACCTTTGGCAAATTTGCGCGCGCCTTTAAACCGGGCTCCGACTACGACTGGCTCTCGCGAGACACGCAGTTTGTGCAACGTTACTTGGATGACCCCCGCTGTGGGGTGACCTGCTCCAATGGCTTCTGGCGCGACCTACTGGAAGGTTTAAGCCGAACCCAACGCATGAGCAATTTGCGTAAGATCCGTAAGGACCTGCCGATTTATTCGTTTGCCGGCGCCAAAGACCCCGTGGGTAAAGAAGGTGTGACCGTTGCGACGTTGGATGACAAGCTCGAAACGGCTGGCATGCGCGACGTCACCCTGAAAATCTATGAAGATGCCCGCCACGACCTTTTCCACGAAACCAATCGTGCTGAAGTCCTGAGCGACCTCATTCAGTGGCTGGATGACACCCTAGTGCGTGTAGCTCAGCCCGCTTGCACCCTGAAACCCGCCCAAGAGCCCGCAGCTTGGCTGGCTGGTTCCGCCTAATCTAAGTAATGGACAGACAATGACAATACAACGCTCGCTATTTGCTTTCTTCACCCTACTCACTTCACTGCTGATGACCAGCTGCGGCTACAACACATTGCAGGCGCAAGACGAAGCCATTAAGGCCAGCTGGGCCGAGGTGCTTAACCAATACCAACGGCGCAGCGATTTAGTGCCCAACTTGGTGAATACGGTGAAGGGCTACGCGTCGCATGAAAAAGAGGTTCTGATTCAGGTTACCGAGGCGCGCGCCAAAGTTGGCAGCATTCAAATGGATGCAGACAGCGTCAATGACCCGGCCGCACTGAAACGCTTTAGCGAAGCCCAAGGCGGGCTCACCTCGTCGTTGTCCCGGCTTTTGCTGGTTACCGAGAACTACCCGCAGCTGAAGTCTGATGCCTTGTTCCGCGATTTACAGGCGCAACTAGAAGGCACTGAAAACCGCATTACGGTGGCGCGTAACCGCTACATTCAAGCCGTGCAGAGCTATAACACCACGGTTCGCTCCTTCCCCAGCAACCTCACCGCCATGGTGGTTGGCTTGCAGGTTAAGCCGAGCTTTACCGTTGAAAATGAAAAGGCAGTGAGCACCGCACCTGCCGTGAACTTCGGTCAATAAGTGCGGGCTTTCGGCGCTGTTCTGCTCAGGCTGAGCTTGGGCCTGATATTAAGTATCAGCTCAGCGCTGAGCATGGCGGCAGCCGAACTTTCGCCTGCCAGCCTTAGCTCAGAAACCCCTGTTCCCGCCTTGCAGCAGCGAGTCACTGACCTGACCCAAACGCTCAGCGCCAGCGACCTACAAACACTGGAGCAGCGACTAGCCACCTTCGAGCAAGAAAAGGGCAGCCAACTTGCGGTGCTCATGGTCGCCACTACCGGCACTGAGGGCATTGAACCCTTTGCGATTCGCGTCGCAGAGCAATGGAAACTAGGCCGCAAAGGTGTCGACGACGGCCTCATCCTCGTCATTGCTAAAGATGACCGTCGTTTACGCATCGAAGTGGGCTATGGCCTAGAAGGGGTGATTCCAGACGCCATTGCCAAGCGCGTGATCAGTGAAACCATCGTGCCTCGCCTGAAAGCGGGCGACTATGCCGGTGGTATTGATGCCGGCATGACACAGCTCATGGCGCTGATTGACGGCGAGCCTCTTCCCCCTCCCTCTCGTCAGGCTTCACAGTCCTCAGAAAATAACCCGCTGGGCATGGCACTGATGGCCGCGATGGTGGTCGGGCAAATTTTACGCAGCCTACTGGGGCCTGTTTTAGCCGGCGGCATCATCGGGCTGGGCTTGTTTGGGCTGACCTGGCTCATCACGGGTGCGCTGGGCATGGCCCTCATGCTCGGCTTGAGCGGATTTTTTGTCACGCTGCTGGGCATTATAGGCTTACTCAATCAAGGCGGCAGACGCGGCGGCTTTGGCGGCATGGGCGGTGGAATGGGCGGTGGTGGTTTTGGCGGCGGCGGTGGTGGTTTTGGTGGCGGGGGAGCATCCGGCAGATGGTAATGCAACGATTGAAACGTATGCTTAAACACGGCCTAAGCAGTGACTGGCAGCGGCGTAAATGTTTCCCCAGTCAGAGCTTGGATAAGATCGAGGCGGCCATCCGAGACTGTGAGTCGGCTCATGCCGGTGAGATTCGCTTTGCCGTGGAAACCGCGCTGCCCTTTCGGGCACTGTGGCAAAACCAATCACCGCGCGAACGCGCCATAGCGATTTTTGCACAGCAGCATGTCTGGGATACCGAACACAACAACGGTGTCTTGGTTTATGTCTTATTGGCCGAGCGGGATGTTGAAATCGTTGCCGATCGCGGCGTGGGGAATACGCGGGTCAATGCCCGTGAGTGGGAGGCCTGCTGCCAGGTGATGGAAGAGCACTTCCGCCGAGGTGAATTTGAGGCCGGTGCTGTTGCAGGTATTCAGGCTGTGGCAGCCGTTTTGCAGCGACACCCACCGGCCCTGCCTGATGCAGGCAATGAACTGCCCAACAGCACCATCCTGCTCTGACGGCGCTTAAAGCTGAGATCGAATCGCTTCAATTCGCTTGCGGTTGGCACCCAGATCACTGTAGCCCAAACGCGACGCTGAACGCACATGCACCACGCCGCGATCGGCATCAAGTGCAAACTCCACATCATCCACATAACCCATGAGTGGGCTGGTGAATTCGGCATACACGTAGCTAGGCGTTTGCTGAATCACCTTAGCCCCTTTCTGCGCCGCTACCACGCGAGCTACTTTGGCGAAGTATACGTTGGCATCGCCCTGCACCTTAAACGGCAAAATAGCGGCGTAATGGCCGGGCGCTGCCTGACTATTCACCGAGTTAGGCTTACTTGAAGGGGGCTTCAAATAGCCATTATGAAAGCCCAAATCGGTGGGTCTGCTGCCAGAGAATAGTCCCATCATACTTCCCCAAGAGTTTGCGCTGACGCAAAGCATCAGCAGGAAAAAAAGGCCGGTGCGGCGTGGTGCTGTCATTGGTATTGGCTCACGGCTTATTTGCTCAAATAACGCATGGCGTCTTCGATGCCTTTCAGCGTCAAGGTATGCATGCGATTCTCCAGTAGCTGCAACGTCATTTCGGTCGATGGCGTCATCTTCCAGTGCTTTTCCGGCTCCGGATTCAGCCACACCACTTTCTGAAAATGATTGGTTAAGCGTTGCATCCAGACTGCGCCCGGCTCTTCATTGAAATGCTCGACCGAGCCGCCCACCGACTGGATCTCATAGGGCGACATGCTGGCATCGCCAATAAATATCACGCGATAGTCCGACGCATACTTGTGGATGATGTCGTAGACCGAGGTGCGCTCGCTCCAGCGCCGGAAGTTGTTCTTCCACACCGACTCATAGAGGAAGTTGTGGAAATAGAAGAATTCCAGATGCTTGAACTCGGTTTTGGCCGCCGAGAACAGTTCTTCGCAGACACGCACATGCGGGTCCATGGAGCCGCCCACATCAAAGAACAACAGCACTTTCACCCGATTGCGACGCTCAGCCACCAGCTTGATGTCGAGCATGCCGGCGTTGTGGGCGGTGTGGCGGATGGTGTCATCAATATCGAGGATTTCTTCCGCACCCTGACGCGCAAAGCGACGCAGACGGCGCAGTGCCAGCTTGATGTTGCGAATACCGAGCTCAACATTGTCATCGAGGTTGCGGAACTCGCGCTTCTCCCAGACCTTGACCGCGCTCTTGTTGCGCGACGGCCCGGCCATGCGGATGCCTTCCGGATTCGCGCCGTAAGCACCAAACGGTGAAGTGCCGCCGGTGCCGATCATTTTATTGCCGCCCTGATGGCGCTTTTCCTGCTCGTTCAAGCGCTCCATGAATTTCTTCAGCAGCTCTTCCAGCGAACCAGCCTTCTGCAGCTCGGCCAGCTCTTCCGGCGACAACTGCTTTTCCAGCTCTTTACGCAGCCAGTCTTCCGGAATCTGCTTGCTCAGATCGTCCATCGACAGGCTATCGAGGCCATCGAAGTAGGCCTTAAACGCACGGTCAAACTTGTCAAAATGGCGCTCATCCTTGACCAGCGTGAGCTTGGCCAACTGATAGAACGCCTCTTGATCGGCATAGACTAAGCCAGACTTCAGCGCCGCATTGAGGTCGATGAGCTCACGAATGCTGGTCGGCACTTTGAAGTCACGTAACGTCTGAAAAAAATGGACCAGCATGGGAGCGCCCTCGCCTTACTGTGCAGTTTCGCGTCGATTCATAAAGGCTAGACGCTCAAGCAGCGCCACGTCGGCTTCGTTCTTGAGCAGCGCACCGTAGAGTGGCGGAATCGCCTTACGGGTGTCGCGGTTACGCAGAACATCTTCAGGAATATCGTCAGACAGAATCAGCTTCAGCCAGTCAATCAGTTCTGATGTGGTTGGCTTCTTCTTCAGGCCCGGCACTTTGCGCAGATCAAAGAAAATATCCAGCGCCTCTTTCAACAGCTGCGCTTTCACATCGGGGTGATGCACTTCCACGATCTTCTTCATGGTGTCGGCATCGGGGAACTGGATGTAGTGGAAGAAGCAGCGACGCAGGAAGGCGTCCGGCAATTCCTTCTCGTTGTTCGAGGTGATGATGACGATGGGACGCTGCTTGGCTTTGATGGTCTCGCCGGTCTCGTAGACAAAGAACTCCATCTTGTCGAGTTCGGTGAGCAAATCGTTAGGGAACTCGATGTCGGCTTTATCAATTTCATCAATCAGCAACACCACACGCTCTTCCGCCTCAAAAGCTTCCCAGAGCTTGCCCTTCTTGATGTAGTTGCGAATATCGTGGACGCGCTCGGTGCCAAGCTGGGAGTCACGCAAACGCGACACCGCATCGTACTCATAGAGACCTTGCTGCGCTTTAGTAGTGGACTTGATGTGCCACTGAATCAAGCGAACACCAAAGGCTTCGGCTACTTGTTCGGCCAGCAGCGTTTTACCGGTGCCGGGCTCACCCTTGATCAGCAGCGGCTTTTGCAACGTAACGGCAGCATTGACCGCAAGCGACAGCTCCGGCGTGGTGATGTAACGGTCGGTCCCGATAAAGGCCATGGTATTCCCTCAATAAATCCACAATCAAAAATGCAGACTAGCGTGATGCAGACTGCGTGTCAGCCAAACAAGTATTCAGCGAAATTAAATCGACTCGCGACGGCGCCGAGCCGCATCGAGCACTAATGCCAAACCACCAAACAAAAACCACGGCAATATCGCTTTAAACACACCCAGCGGCGACTTCATGAGTAGCTGCAATAAAACCAGCATGAGCGCAGGCGCTAAACTCAGATTGCCCTGCTCGGCGAGCAAGGCGGGGCTAAACAATACCACCAGAAAAAACAGACGCGCGAGCCGTTCACTGTTGGGGAACCAAACCGCGAGGTGAGGCGTGATAAAGACGCGATACAACACGGTGGCCGCCGCCAAATACAACAGCCAACAAATCAGGTAAATCATCCAGCTCATGTTGATGACTCCGAGTCGGCGTTATCCGCAGCCGAGCGACGACGCCAGGCCGGCGCGTCTTGCGCATGGGCACTAAACGATTCCGGAGGGGGTGGCATCTGCAAATAGAATTGCTGACTCGCCAATTTTTCCAAGACCTGCTCAATATCGGCACGGGCTAGCTTGCGTTCGGGCACTAAGAACATATCCGTGACATGACGCGGTGTGCCGAACATCTGCATCAAAACCTCAGGTACCTGCTTCAAGCCCACGGCTTTAGGCACGTACAAATACATTTCATCTTTCTTCGAGCTCTTATAAATCGAGCACAGCACACGACTCATGACACTTTCCTCACACGCGACCACTGCGCCAGTTCATCGCGATAGCTTAGCAGGACTTGCTCCACGCTCAGACTGAGTAACGGCGCGCGCCAACCCGGAATTTGCGCGATACCGGCGGCAATATCGTGATCAACAGCAGCCAACACGACCTTATCGGCCAAACGTTTGCGCCATAGAACATCCAATGGCAGTTGCAAGGTTTGAGCGACATCCGCCAAGCCCTGCTTAAGCGCATCATAAACGCTACTGGCCTCGCGGGGCAGCGGCGGTGAAAGTCGCGACGGCAACGCCGTTTCCGGCAAGGCACGCGCAGCAGCGACTAACGCCAGTAATTCGGCGCCATCGCGACGCGCCACGCGAGGATTCAGCTCAGGAATGCCTTGAAAGTCAGCGGCACTTCTCGGCTGACGACGAGCCAGTTCAAACAAAGACAGTGGTTTTAGCAAATGCCCACGCGGCACATCGCGCGCCACCGCTTCTTGTTCCCGCCAAGCCATCAACGCCTGCAGCACAGCAAGCTCACGCGGCGATAAACGCCAGGCATTGCCATGTTCTTGATAGCAGGTCTCGGCATTCACCGGCTGGGGTAAACGGCAAACCTCCGCGCATTCCGCCGCGTAAATTGAGGCCAGCCCCCGTGCCTGCAAGCGCTGCATAAGTTCAGCATAGAGTGCTGGCAGGTGGCGCACATCCAAGGCCGCGTAGTCGAGCTGGTGCTGCGTTAAGGGCCGCTGCAGCCAGTCCGTGCGCGAGGCATCTTTCGGAATTTCAATGTCTAAGATCAGCTGCAAGGCCTTCTGATAGCCCACTTGTAGGCCTTCGCCGAGCATCGCCAAGGCAATTTGCGTATCGTGAATCGTCCCCAAGCCTTGTGCGGTCAACGGGGTTAACACTTCCAGATCTTCCGAGCAGGCATGCAGCACTTTCAGCGGACCTTGCGGCCCCAGCACGGCGTCTAGCATGCTCAAGTCCGAAATGGCGACCGGATCGACCAGCGCCTCGCCCTGCCCGTCACCCAGCTGAATCAGACCTATTTTCGGGTAGAAGGTATCAACACGAATAAACTCCGTGTCTAAGGCGAGGGGCTGTGCATTTTGCCAGCGCGGCAGAGTCGCTTGCAGACCCTGCGCGCTATCGAGGTAAATCGTTTCAGAAACAGGTTCAGTCACTAGAGTTCCAGTTGTTTGGCAATCACTTCGTTCATGATCTCGTAAGTGCCGCCGCCAATCGAGAGAATTCGGTTGTCGCGGTAAAGTCTTTCGACCAGTGACTCGCGCATGAAGCCCATGCCACCAAAAATTTGAACGGCCTCGGTGGTGACAAAGTCACTGGTTTGCGTGGCAAAGTTTTTCGCCATCGACACTTCTTTGATCGACGGAATGCCTTCCGCAATCCGAGCGCCCACGCGGTAGGTGAATTCGCGACTGGCCTCGATACGCGTTGCCATATCAGCAAGCTTGTGACGGATGATCTGCATCTGGCTCAGGTGCCTCCCAAAGGCCTGACGTTCACGCGCCCAGCGCAGGCTCTCTTCCAGCGCCAGCTGCGCCGTCATATTGGCCATCACCGCGAGGTTGAGGCGCTCCATCTGGAAGTTGCTCATGATCAGCAGGAAGCCGGCGTTCTCGCTGCCGATCAGGTTTTCCGCCGGCACAATGACATTGTCGAAAAAAATCTCGGCCGTGTCAGACGCCCACCAACCCATCTTCTTCAGCGGCGTTCCGGTGGACACGCCCGCCCGGGAACGCTCGATCAGCAACAAGCTGATGCCGGCATAGCCAGGCCCGCCGGTGCGCACGGCGGTGACATAGAAATCGGCGCGAATGCCAGAGGTAATGAAGGTCTTGGAGCCATTCACCACATAGTGATCGCCATGCTCATCGCTGTGGCTGCGCACGGCACGGGTCTTCAAACCGGCCACATCGGAACCGCCGGACGGCTCAGTGATGGCCAGCGCCGCGATCATATCGCCGGCCAGCACCGGCGGGACGAACTTATCTTTCAGTGCCTGACTGCCCCACTTTTCCAGCGGCGGCAAGGCGATATCGAGCGAGCCGAGGCTGGCCGCGAAACCACCGGAACCACAGCGCATCAGCTCTTCGGTGACGGCAACTTTCAGAAAGACATCGTCGCCGGTGCCGCCGTAGGCTGCGTCATGGCCGACGCCCAGCAATCCGGCATCACCGGCTTTTTTATAGATTTCACGCGGAAAACTACCGGCTTCTTCCCAGTCATTAATGAAGGGCAGCACTTCGCGTTCGTTGAATTGGCGGGCCGTGAGACGGGCCTGCTCGTGAATATCGTTGAAATAATGCGTGTACAGACTCATGAAAATACTCCCAGACGCCGCGAGGAATAGCGGCGTGACCGGGCGGTTCTATCATTCAGATGTCGGTGTATCAAGGAATTTGTGTCGGCTAAGCCAAAGAAAATAAAGGGCCAACACGGCGGCCCCATAAATCAGGCTTTGCGACAGCAAGGAGTGAAACCTGATCAACGCGCAGCTAACGTGATTATTTGCGGTTAACCAACGCTTTCATTCCAAACAACATCCATTTGTTTGGCCGTGAGCAGTGCCAGCTCACGACTGACCAAACGCTCAACCAAATGCAGGCTCATGTCGATGCCAGCCGATATACCCGCCGAGGTCACGATTTTGCCCTCGTCCACCCAACGCGGGCCGGCCACCACCGTGACGGCCGGATAGCATTCACGCAACGCTGCGATGTCTTCCCAGTGCGTGGTCGCGCTGACGCCCTGTAATAGCCCTGCTTCAGCCAACAAAAAAGCCCCCGTGCAGACGGATGCGGTCAATTCACTCTGCTGCGACTGTGCAGCAATCCAACGAACCACCTCGGGCTTTGCCAGTTCAGCATCCACCACGCCGCCGGCAATCAACAACACATCCACTGGCGGATGACTGGCGAAACCGTAATCTGGGTGAACCACGAGGCCTGCGCGAGCCTGAACCGGAGCCCGCGCTTGGGCTACCGTAAAAACGGAGAACGGTAATGGCTGGGCGGGGTTATTGCGTTGGAACACACGCGATGCCGTGGTGAAGAATTCGTAGGGGCCTGCGAAATCCAGGATTTCCGCATTGGGGAAAAGGTAAATCGCAATGGCTATTGTCATAAGAGGCGTGTCATAAAAGGCCTGTCATAAGAGGCATTTCGCGCAGAGCAAAGTCTGCCCTAGTTTTTCCTGACGGCCTGCCGGCGTTGTGACCCACGGGCGATTCTGCCAGGGCGGATCATGGCGCACATGCTGGGCGTGGCCACACGACAAATCAGCGACCCAATGCCCCTCTTCATCCACATGAAAACCGATGATGAGACGCGGAAGTCCATTAGCAGTCATGTCTGGCCACTGGGCTAAACCGGCCGTCGCCCACTTAAGGCATGCGTCAGTGTGCTACCGCCCAAATATTCCAGCTCGCCACCCACGGGCACGCCCTGCGCCAAACGCGTCACCATCAACGGCAAGCCACGCGTGGCTTCACGCAGATAATGCGCAGTCGCCTCACCCTCCACGCTGGGATTGGTCGCGATAATCAGCTCTTCGATCTCAGGAGTTGCCCGTAACCGCTCAATCAGCGCCGGCAAGCCCAGTTCGTTGGGGCCGATACCGTCGAGGGGCGATAGACGACCCAGCAAGACAAAATAGCGCCCCCGATAACTGCCACTCTGCTCCAGCGCAATTACATCCATGGGGCTTTCCACCACACAGAGCAGGTTTTGCTCGCGGCTGCTATTGCTGCAGATATCGCAAATGGCCTGCTCGGTGAGGTTGCGACAGATACTGCAGTGCTCAACATGGTGCAGCGCCTGCTCTAACGCACGGGCTAAACGCAGTCCGCCCGGTCGTTGACGCTCCAGCAGGGTCAACGCCATGCGCTGCGCTGATTTCGGGCCTACTCCCGGCAGAATGCGTAAGGCATCAATAAGTTCGCGCAGCAGCGGGCTAGGCATGGCTTAGAACGGCATCTTGAAGCCGGGCGGCAAGCCCATGCCGGCCGTAGCCGAGCCCATGGCATCTTTACTCGCGGCTTCAACTTTACGCACAGCATCGTTCACCGCAGCAGCAATCAGGTCTTCCAGCACTTCTTTATCTTCGCTGAGCAGGCTGTCATCAATGGCCACACGCTTCACATCGTGCTGACCATTCATGGTGATTTTCACCAGTCCCGCACCGGACTCGCCAACCAGTTCGGCTTTCGCCAAGGCTTCTTGTGCCTGGGCCATCTTCTTTTGCATCTGCTCCTGCATGCGCTGAGCTTGTTGCATTAATTGCTGCATATTCATTGGCTTATATAACCTATCTAAACAGTTAATGAGGAAGTGTTATGGAGTCCGCAACCAGCGTTGCATCGAATGTGGTCATCAACGCTTTCACCACCGGGTCTTGGCGCAGTGCCGCCTCGGCGTTGACTAAGCGCTCATTCTGCAGGCGCTGGCGACGCTGAGCCGGTGTTTCTTCGCTGGGCTCAACAAACTCGAGAGGGATGTTGCGATCCGGAAACTGCTGCGCCAACTTTTGCTGCAACTGCGGTAAGGCTTGACCGCCCGCTAGCATCTGATGGCGTGGCGAGACGTGCAGCTCCCAACGGCTTGGTGAGCGCTCCACCAGCAAGGCATTACGCGCCAAATTAATGGCAGCGCCGGTTAAACCTGAATGTTCAACCCAATCGGCCCAACGCTCCCCTGTCCAAGTGGAAGTCGCCACCGCAGGCTGCATAGCCTCTGGCATAGCCGCTGGCACCGACGCTGAGATAGTGGCCGACACAGCATCGGGAACAGGCTCAGGCTCAGTGGCAGCGACGTGTACAGGCATGACGGGCGCAACTGGTGCAACCGAAGCTGGTGCAGCAGAAACCGCGCTCACCGTGCTAGCTGCCACCGCGACAGGCGCACGCTGAGTGGGCGCACTCACAGCCACACCACCACCGCCACCCGCTACGGCTGGGTTCAGCGGCCGAAAGGCCAACATGCGCAGCACCGTCATTTCAAAGCCCGCACGCGGATCAACAGCCAGTGGTAAGTCTCGACGGCCTTGAATCGCCATCTGGTAATACAGCTGCAAATCTTCGGCAGTCAGCGCCGCTGCGAGATTCAGCAGGCGATCGCGATCACCCTCGGCATTGTCGATAGCATCGGGCACGGCCTGTGCCACCGCCAAGCGATGCAGCACAGTAATGATTTCCCCTAGCGCACCAGCAAAATCAATACTCTGATCGGCCATGCCTGCAACAACTTGCAACAAGGCCGCGGCGTCACCGGCGTGGATAGCATCCAGCACGCGGAACACCAGATCGCGGTCAATAGAGCCGAGCAGGCTGCGCACTTCGGCTTCGCGCAGCTCGCCCTGACCGAAGGCGATAGCCTGGTCGGTCAACGACAAGGCATCACGCATAGAACCTTGCGCCGCGCGCGCCAGCAGCCAGAGCGAGCCTTCATCACTGCTAATGGCCTCCGCTTGCAGCACATGCTGCAAATGGCCTACCACACGCTCTGGCGTCATGGGCTTCAGGGCAAACTGCAAGCAACGCGACAAAATCGTGATGGGCAGTTTTTGCGGGTCGGTGGTGGCGAGCAAGAATTTGACGTGGGGCGGCGGCTCTTCCAAGGTCTTCAACAGCGCGTTAAACGCGGCCTTGGACAACATGTGCACTTCGTCAATCAAGTACACCTTATAGCGCCCGCGTGTAGGCAAATATTGTGCGTTATCAATCAGTTCGCGCACATTGTCGACACCGGTATTAGATGCCGCATCGATCTCCAGCAGGTCGGCAAAACGGCCATCTTCAATTTCCCGACAACTACTACAGACGCCACAGGGCGTGGCCGTGATGCCGGTTTCACAATTCAGGCAGCGCGCCAGAATGCGCGCAATCGTGGTTTTACCCACGCCCCGCGTGCCGGTGAGCAAATAGGCATGATGCAGCCGGTTCTGTTCCAGCGCATGGCTGAGCGCGCGCGCCACCACATCCTGTCCGACCAACTCCTCGAAGCGGCGCGGACGGTATTTGCGGGCCAACACCTGATAGCTCATGCGAATATCCGTTAACAATGAAATCTGGCCTATCGTAGCGGATGCATCGCGTTGGCCCAAGCCATTCGTGACCTGTTCTGGTCAGCAAAATCCGCATGGCGGCACAACTGACAACTCGCTATTGCACAATGACTCATGAGTCGCTACTTTCCCGCATCGTCTTTTTTTACAGGGATCGTTATGTCCTCGCCTGCCCAGCGCGTTTCACGAATTGCCAATCAAACCTATCAGCGAGCCAGTAAAATCATTAGCCACCAACCGTGGTGGCTGGGCCTGCCCGAAGACTTTGCGCAATGGCCCGATCGCTTTGATTTAGATGCAGTGCCGCAATTGATGGTGCGATCCACTGCCGCCGTCGACACCGTGTTGCGAACAGGCCTAGCCACCCTCGCTGGTATTTTGGCTATTCCCACCACGCTGCGCCCGCGCTTAGTGGCACTCGACAAAGCTAATCGGGGCTTTTATCAGCAGCTTGCTGCGGAGGGAGATGCCGCACGTTGCTATCCGAAACCCGCGCGCGGCGTCAGCATGACCCGTCACAAGCCCGGATTTTTAGACTACCGACCCGACGTGGGTCATGTGGAGGTGCTGTCTTTCGAGAGCGCCTTCAAAACCCTGAATCCGGCACTGCAAGATCATTACAGCCAGTTCACCCGCAATCGCACCGCTTGGGCCGAACACTGGCAACACGGTGACCGCCCCCGGCCAACCTTAATCGTAATTCATGGCTTTACTGCCGACCCGTATTGGCTAAACAGTCGCTTCCTCGCCCTGCCTTGGTTCTATAAGCAGGGCTACGACATCTTGCTGGTCACCTTGCCATTTCACGGTCGCCGTCAAGAGCGCAGCTCGCCCTTCAGCGGCCACGGCTGGTTCTCGCATGGCTTCAGCCACATGAATGAAACCATGGGCCACGCCATTCACGATATTCGCGTCTTTATGAATTATCTGGAAGAACGAGGCGTGCCGCAGATGGGCGTCACCGGCATCAGCCTCGGTGGCTATACCTCGGCCTTGTTGGCTTCAGTCGATGAGCGCCTGAGCTGCGCCATCCCAAATGTGCCGGTGGTGAGCATCATGGACATTGTGTTGGAGTGGTATCCGGCCAGCTGGATTGCTCGCGCGGGCATGAAGCTAGGGGATATTTCCGTGGCAGAGGCTCGCGCCTCAGTGGCGATTCAATCTGCGCTGAGCTTTAAGCCCAAAATTGAACGTCAGCGGCTGATGCTGATTGCCGGTGCCGGCGACCGCTTTGCACCACCAAAACACACGCATATTCTCTGGGAACATTGGCAGCATTGCCGTCTGCATTGGTTTCCGGGCAACCACCTGATTCATCTCGATCAAGGTCGCTACCTGCACGCCATGCGCAGCTTTTTGAAACACATTAAGTTTGTGCCCTGAACGGGCTAGTGTGTGCGATACCGGCTTGTACCTGACGTACAAGCCGGCTTAAACCACCTTAGGACTTGAGTTTGTCCAGCAGGGACTTAACGGTGTTAGTCGCTTCACCGACCAAGCCTTCAACGGTGGCTTTAATTTCGTCCACTTTGCCTTCACCAGCCGTCAGCAGCTCATCAAACTTGCCCTGTGCATCAGCCTGTAGCCCTTTTAATTTTTCTAACTGATTATTCAGTTCAATTTTAGCGTCTGCACTGGCGCCTTCGGCCTTGGCTTTTAACACCTCGGCTTGTGCTTTCCATTCATTAAGCTGAGCTTGTAATTTCTGCTGGTATGCGTCTAATGCACTCATGATGAACTCCTGTTTTGCGATTGAGTCGATTGAGTTATGCGGATACTTTCCGCACAAGGCCTATTCTTATAAACCTATGTCTACACAGGGTAAAGGCCTCACCGACTAAGGGCTGTAGCCAACCAGTCAGCCGCAGCCTGCCCGGCAACGCGCCCCGTAGCCCAACACGCCGTTAGCAAATACCCTCCGGTGGGCGCTTCCCAGTCCAGCATTTCTCCCGCACAAAACACACCGGGCATGGCCTGGAGCATGAGCGTAGGAGTGAGTGATGACCAAGCCACTCCGCCAGCCGAACTAATGGCTTCATCCAGAGGTCGCGGTGCGCGCAACATGATGGGCAGTGCCTTCAAACGAGCGGCCAGCGCAGCGGCATCGGCTAACTCAGACTCGGAAACAATTTCACGTAGTAACGACGCCTTAACACCTTCCAGCCCGATGCGTTGCCAATGACGCGCCAGCGTGAGTTTGCCGCGTGGCTTTGCTAAGGCCGCGTGTAGCTGGGCTAACGGCATATCCGGCAGCAAATCCAGCACGATTTCCGCACGGCCCTGTGTGGAAATGCGATCGCGAATGGCCGCTGAATGGGCATAAATCAAACTGCCCTCCAGGCCCCACTGAGTCAGCACACACTCGCCTTTACGCGCCGGCATCGACAACCAAGGCAGGTTCAAGCTGATATTTTTGAGCGGCGAGCCGGCCCGTTGGTGCAAAATCGGCGACCAGGCCGCTTCAAAACCACAATTAGCCGGTCGCAAGGGCTGCACAGCAACGCCACGTTGCTGTAACCAAGGTAGCCACGCGCCATCAGAGCCTAAGCGAGCCCAGCTGCCACCGCCGAGCGCCAAGACAGTCACGCGGGCTGTCACCAAGCACTCACCCGACGGCCCCGTAAACGTCAGCGCGCCAGACGCATGCCAGCCCGTCCAGCGCTGTCGCGTGTGAACCTGCAAACCTTGGCTGCGCAGGCGTTGCAACCAGCGTCGCAGCAGGGGTGCAGCCTTCATTTCCTGTGGGAACACACGACCCGAACTGCCCACAAAAGTATGCACGCCAAGGCCATGCACCCAGTCGCGCAACGCGGCGGCATCGAACGAAGAAAGCATGGGCGCTAACTGCGGGGAAGACTCGGCATAGCGTGCGAGAAACGCGTCAGCCGCTTCAGCATGGGTGATATTGAGGCCGCCGATACCGGCGAGCAGCAACTTGCGACCCACCGACGGCATGGCATCGAAGAGATCAACACGATGCCCCGCCAACAACAACTGCTCGGCGGCCATCAGGCCGGCAGGCCCACCGCCAATAACAACTGCTGTTAGTGGCTCAGCGCCCTGCTCACGCCAAGGGTCAGTCACGCGATCCGTCATCACGGCCGAGACGCTTCAGTTCGGCAAGACGAACAATGACATAGGCAATGAGCGACACCACGAAGAACACCAGCAGCATCCAAGCAATACCTTGCAAGGTTTCAATCACCGTGCGGTAAAGCTCTAGCACCCAGCGCTCGGTGGTCAGCGTCAGGATCATGGCTTCTTTGTCACCGGCCATCGGCGAGATATAGCGTTCTAAGTCGTAAATGCGCACGCCAGAGGAAATACCCACCACGAAGATGGCGAACTGCATATAGCGCTGCCAGGCCTGAAAAATATCGTCCGCGATGAGGCGTTGCAGAATGCGTTGCAGCGGCTGTGCAAAGGCACGGGCGGCGAGCAGGGAAACCAGTGCAGACAGCATCAAGGTCACAAACAAGAGGGTCAGAAACATAATGCCTCCGCCAACACGATAAAGCGGGGTTGGGTGGCAACCCTACCAGCCCGACCTCGGCACAGACTCCATGGCGACCGTTGCTTCCTTCCGGACCTGGCGGGATTAACCATTTCACCTTGCGAGGAGACCGGCAGGGTCACCATAGCGTCGCTCATGGCTGAGCGAGCGCGCAGTATAGAGAAAAGCCCCCGCGCTGCAAACGCTGGCGAGCGCTTTTCCGGTTCAAATAAACTCAATCGCGATTGAAGGCATCGAGCTCTTGCTTGAGTACGCGCATGACCTGCGTGGAGTTCACCATTTCCATGTGGCCCACGCCGGGCAGCGTAATTTCGCGGCCATAGTGCGCTGCCACGCGAGCATTGCTCTGCGGCGCCACAATGCTGTCATGGGGAGATACCAGCGTAATAAACGGGATCGGGCATGGCTGAGCCTCTGCTTCAGCGGTCAGCGCAGCAGCCCAGGCATTGCCAGACGTTAGCTGCTGAATAATCGGGCCCATGTTTTCCTTGCCCTCCGCCAGCACCGTGCCATTTAGGGGCGAGCCCACTGCAATGGCTAACGCTGACTTGGCCAAACCACCAAAGCGATGCAGATACAGGCGTATGACCAAACCGCCCATGCTGTGGCCAATCAGAATGACGCGCTCGGCTCCCGTGTCCTGCAAAACCTCATCTACAAACCGCGCCAGATGCTCAGCATTCGGCTCAACACCGGCAAAAATAGGTTCGGGGCTCACGCAATACACTTGGCCGTAACCATTACGCAGCAAGTATTTGCGCCACGCATAGAGGTAGCCACGGTTGGTGAAGAAGCCAGGGACTAGAACGATCGGCAAGCCTTTGTGTGGCAGGCCAGACGGGGGATTGTTGGGCACCAGCCAGGGTTCGAAAGCAAACAAGAAGGGATAGGTCAGAATGGCGGCCCACCACTCGCGTAACAGCATGGCCACGGTCGCTGTGCAGCCAATTTCATGCTCTGCGAGCTTCGGTGAGCGGTTTTTCCACGTGGGCAGCCAGTTACCCAGCGTCATCAGAAAGCGTAAGGACACGAAGACCAGCAAAGAAATGCTCACAACACGGAGCGGTGATGCCCCTTGAGCCATGACGGCATAGCTACCAATACCGAGATACAGCGCAGCCTCAATGAGGAAAGCCTTGAAAAAGCCACGACCATGGCCGGTAAATCCTTGCTCTTGCACCATGAGTGCAGCTCCTTTGTCATTTTTATAAGTAGTGATGGGCAGGCTCAACGCCTGCGATAGGATAGCTGACAGAACTCGTCCCAGAAAGGCCACGCCATGACTCAACGGTATCGCGACTTGAATAGCCCTATTGGCCCGCTTCGCCTGCTCGCCAATGACACGCACTTCACCGGCCTCGCGCTACCCTTTCGTCGTCGCAATGGCGAGCTTCAGCCACTTGCAGCCGCCGAGCCCGACTGGCAACACCAAGCCGATCTCCTGCCCTCGGTGGCTGAACAACTAAACGCTTATTTTGCTGGCGAGCGACAGATGTTTGACCTTGAGGCCTTTGAGTTACCTTGCGCTTTCCACGGCACCGAATTCCAACGCGAAGTCTGGCAGGCCTTGATGCGCATCCCCTACGGCAAAACCTGCTCCTACGGTGATATTGCACGTCACATCGGGCGACCCAATGCGGTTCGTGCCGTGGGCGCTGCCAATGGTGCGAACCCTATCCCAATCATTGTGCCCTGCCACCGTGTGATCGCCGCCAATGGCGCACTGCATGGCTTCGGCGGGGGGCTAGAGCTTAAACAACGGCTGCTGCAATTAGAGCAAGACCAGCATCAGGGCTTCATGCTGACCTAATACCTCATTGAATACGCCTTAGTGATGTTTATCGGACTGCCCGGCCGCCGGAGGCTCTTCCGCTAGCGTCTCGCGCAAGGCAATTTGCACTTGCGAATGCCAGCGCACCACGGCAGGCCAGACCGTCAATGCCAGCAGCATGGCCAGCACCAGCACGGCCACGAACAAATGCAGTGGCGGCAACAAAATAGAACTTAAACCGGCAATGAGTAGCAGCATGGCCAGTAAAGCCAAAACCGGCAGCACTCGCGCCAACAACTGACGCAGCTTAAAACTTTGCAGGCCAACGGCCGGACCACCCACGGTCAGTTCCGCCAAAATCAAACTCAGCGCCTCCAACTTACGGTAAGCCGCCACCATAAAGGGCACTGACAACACCAGCGACATCAGCCAATAAGCGGTGTTATGCCAGGCCGGCGAAATTTGCGGCAGGTTCTGACTGAAATCGGACTCACGCAGCACAAACGCGACGGCGAGGAAAATGCCGGCAATGACACAGAAGTTCAGTAGCACATGCACCAAGATGCGACGGATGATCGCCGTCATCTGGGCTTGAGCCGCACTTGGGCCCAAGCCGCTGAGCCACGCGCTGTAGGCCGCTAGGCTGTCATGCCAACTGCCGGGGAAATAGCGCCGGGCCAGGTCGGCCAAGGGGTCGGAAGCGCGAATCAAATACGGTGTGAGCAAGGTGGTTAATACCGACACGGCCACCACAATAGGGTACAAAAAGGAGCTGGTGACCCCCAGTGTTAAACCCAAGGTCGCGATAATAAAAGAGAACTCGCCAATCTGTGCCAAGCCCATGCCGACCTTCAGCGAGGTGCGCGCATCCGTTCCCGACACTAAGGTGCCCACGGTGCAACTCACCACCTTCCCCACCACAACCACCAGTGTAATGAGCAAAATTGGCTGCCAGTACTGGCTAATCACCACGGGGTCTACAAGCATGCCAATGGTGACGAAGAAGATCGCGCTAAACATGTCGCGCAGGGGTTCAACCAGCGACTCAATCTGCTTGATTTGCCGCGACTCAGCCATGATGGCGCCCATCACGAAAGCGCCTAGCGCCATGCTATAGCCAATCTCCACCACCAACAGGCAAAAGCCAAAACACAGCCCCAGCACCGTAATTAACAACATTTCACGGCTTTTGTAGCGGGCAACAAGTGCCAGCAGGCGCGGCACCAATAACAGCCCCGCCAGCAGTGCCACCACCAAAAAAATCCCCAGTTTGCCTAAGGTGCCGACCACTGCGCCCACACTGACCACACCGGTTACGGCCAAGCCCGAGAGCAAGGCAATGAGCGCAATAGCCAAAATATCTTCAACAATGAGCACGCCGAAAATGAGCTGGGCAAAACGCTGACGCTTCAGGCCCAACTCCTCCAAAGCCTTCACGATGATGGTGGTTGAGGAAATCGACAGCATCGCGCCCAGGAACAAGGCATCCATTTCTGACCAACCAAACGCTAGGCCGATCTGATAACCCAGCCACATCATCACCACAATTTCCGTGATGGCGGCAATAATGGCGGTGAGTCCCACAGCTTTTAAGCGCTTTAAGCTGAACTCTAAGCCCAAGGAAAACAGCAGAAACACCACGCCCAGCTCGGCCAGGGTTTGAATCGTAGCGATGTCAGTAACCAAGGGAATGGGCGGCGTATGAGGCCCCACGATCATACCGGCGAGCAAATAGCCCAGCACTACAGGCTGTTTCAAGCGATGAAACAGCAGTGCAATCAGACCCGCAATCATCATGATAATGGCGAGGTCTTTTAGAAATTCGGTATGCGCCAAATCTGGCTCCCTGATAAAAATGGGTAAAAACAGTTGACCTGAGTTTAGGCCAAATCTCGGAAATTGCGCGCCTGAACAGCTGTCAATACCGGCAATTATCGGCACTATCGCAACTAACTGATTGACTGCGATAGCCGCTATGCCGTTGAAAATGTTCTTACTCTTACTAGGCTTTCCGCTGCTTGTGTCCTGCCAGACACAAAATGCCTACTTCGATAGCCAAAAAGCACATCACAGCCGCGAGGGTTTTCACAATAACTATCCGGGTCGCGAGCCCGACATGGGCGACTTCTTTCGCTGGCAATGGCAGCGACTGTTGCGTGATGCGCCGGAGCAACGTGCCGACCTCGTCCCTTGGCAAGCCGTCGACCCATCCCAACTCACGACCAGCCAAGGTCGTTCGGCCACCTGGCTAGGCCATGCCAGTGTGTTACTGAATAGTCACGGCGTTCGCGTACTCACTGACCCGATCTTTTCTGAGCGCGCCTCCCCCCTATCGTGGCTAGGGCCGAAACGGTTGACTCCGCCGCCCATAACGCCGGAAAAACTGCCCTTTGTTGATGCGGTGGTGATCTCCCACAACCATTACGACCATCTCGACCTGCCCAGCCTAAAACAGCTCAACGCGCAGCTCGGTGGGCCACCGTTATTTATTGTGCCTCTGGGCAATGCCGCACTGCTGCGCCAGCAAGGAATTACCCACATCAAAGAGCTGGACTGGTGGCACAGCCATACCCTGCGCGATGACCTGCGTATCACGCTGGTGCCAACGCAGCACTGGAGTAAGCGCAATTTGCTCGGGGACAGGAACGAAGCGCTGTGGGGCGGTTACGTGATTCAGCATCGCGGCAAGCACGCATTTTTTGCCGGCGACACGGGCTACTCCAAAGACTTCCGCGATATCCATGCGCGTTTCGGCGCGATGGATTTCGCCATGATTCCCATTGGTGCCTATTTGCCACGCGACTTTATGCAGCGCCAACACATTGATCCAGCGCAAGCCGTGCAAATCCACTTAGACGTGCAGTCGCGCCTGAGCCTTGGCATTCATTGGGGTACGTTTATATTGACGGATGAAACCATTCAGCAACCGCCCCAGGATCTAGCACAGGCCTTAACAAACGCCGATGTAGATCCTGAGCGGTTTCCACACTGGGCTATTGGTGAGACACGCCAACTGCCCTAATGCGGCCTGAGTCTATATCGGCTTTAGTCTTTAACCGCCTTGGGCTTCACGGCACGATGGAACGCGTGCTGAGCTGGCATACGGTTATGTTCTGGCAAGGGGAATAGCTTGGTATTGAGCGACGAGCCACCGTCCACACAGAGGCAAGCGCCGGTCATATAGGATGCCGCTGGCGACAACAGAAACACGATAGTGCTGCTGATCTCATCTTCATCGCCCATGCGCTTAGCGGGAATATAGCCACGCATTTGCGGAATCACGGTTTCAGCGAAAGCCGGGTCATAGCGATCCATGCCGCTGGAGGCAATAAATCCGGGCGCAACCGAGTTCACGCGCACACCGGCAAACGCCCACTCCACCGCAGCGGTTTCAGTAAAGCTCATCATGCCGGCCCGTGCAGCTCCGGAGTGACCCATACCCGGCATGCCACGCCACATGTCAGCAATAATGTTTACGATGCTGCCACCATGCGCTTGCATGTATTGATTAAATACTTCGCGAGCAAACAGGAAACCGCCGGTGAGATTGCTGTTCACCACCGCATCCCAACCCTTCTTAGAAATCATGCTTAGTGGGGATGGAAACTGGCCGCCGGCATTGTTAACCAAGCCATGAATGGCACCGCGCTCAGCCAATACCTGCGCTACCGCATCCTTCACCGCCTGCTCTTCACGAATATCCAAGCTGACATACGACGCCGAACCGCCGTCTTCAGTAATCTCGGCCACGGTTTTTTCTAAGCGCTCAACCGAGCGACCCACCAGCACCACATGCGCGCCTAACGAAGCCAACTCATGGGCAGTGCAGCGGCCAATGCCGGAGCCGCCGCCGGTCACAATATGCGTTTGGCCCGCAAACAGGCCCGTGCGAAATACAGAACGATAAGACATGAGAAATCCCTATGACAAAAGCAGGCAGAAAATGCCCGCACATGACACAAGAGCATGACCGCAAAGTCAATTACGAAATGCGTGGATAACGCGTGTGGCAAGGAGGCTCGTTAAGAGCGAAGTAGGTTCACCACAAACAACAGCACGATGGCGCCAATCAATGCCGTTACAAAGCCCCCGGCGGCAATGCCCACCGATTGAAACAAGAAGCCGCCGATGACCGACCCGAGTACACCAATCACCATATTGCCCAGCAGCCCACTGCCGCCACCCTTCATGATGAGTCCGGCCAGCCAACCGGCAATCGCACCAATAATCAAAAAACCAATAATCTGCATGACACAAACTCCTTGTCTGAAACACTAAATCGATACACGCATTAACGCGCGTTCGGTCTGAGGATACTCAAGCGGTTGCCATAAGGCGATGACGTATCGCCCAGGATGCCTTTTTGCGTAATCAGCACATCGCCTGGCGCAAAAAGGGGGCCACTCGTTAGGCGCACACTGGAGGGGAAAGCCAAACCTAGCGGATGGGTCTGTTGCAGTATCGCGCCATCAAAGCCGATCAGCGCCACACTGCCCTGCACAAAAAGCGACACCAGCAGGCCCTCGCCCACCACACTCAAATCATCGGCAATGGAAGGCAGCGTGGCGATGACGTGGCGCTCACCGGGCAAGCCATCACGGGTGATTAGAATGCGCTCAATGCGTCCCAAGGCGGGTGGCAACAGGCTGCTATCGGTCACATAGAGTTCGCGGCCACGAATCGCGACGCCATTAGGCGCAGTCAGGCCAGTCGCCAGCCAGTCTTCTTGTTTTGTGACCTTAAACGGGTCGGCCGGATCCAGCTGTACTCGCACAATTTTGGGATCTGGCAATGCGCTGGTCGCCAACGGGCCATTACTTAAGTAGAGCGCACCCTCTGGGCCGGTAGCGAGGCCATTGGGTGCGGCCAAGCCCAAATCATGAATGGCGTGCAACTGAGGGCTAGCCGTTAGGCGTGCCGCATAAAGTTGGCCATCAAACGCGTTGGCGTAGAGCACATCGCCCCGCTGCGCCAGGCCAGTGAAATTACCCGCATCCTCATTAATCGGTGTGGCCGTGTAGCGATCACCACTGCGCTTCAACTCGAAAACGCCCGTGCCACCCGACACAAAAACTCGACCATCGGGCGTTGTTAGTGTGTTTTCCGCATCCGGAATGGTGGCGATATCCATCACCTGGCCACAGGTAGTTGAAACACACAAAGGCGGCAGCGTTCGCGTAAGGGCAGAGTCTTGTTCTTCGCCGCAGGCAGCCAGCAGCAAGGGCAACAAGCAAAGTATTTGACGCATCATGATCTTCTTCTAGTTATTGTGCGGTGATGCGCTGATGGTACATCCAAGCCTAATGAGTTAAGAACATCCTTTTAACAGGCTTGGCACTTAACACGGCCCCAGCATCTGCTCTGGCCGCACCACGCGGTCAAAGGCCTCGGCGCTGACAAAGCCACCGCCCACCGCCTCCTCACGCAGCGTTGTACCGTTGTGATGCGCACGCTTGGCAATCAACGCCGCGTTGTCGTAGCCAATTTCCGGCGCCAGCGCTGTTACCAGCATCAGCGAACGCTCCACCAGCTCGGCAATGCGCGCTTCGTTGGCGGTCATGCCACTGATGCAATGATCGGTTAAGCTGCGCGCAGCATCCGCCAGTAAGCGAATGGACTGCAGCACGTTGTAGGCAATGACGGGCTTGAACACATTGAGCTCGAAATGCCCTTGAGCGCCGGCAATGGTAACCGTCACGTGGTTGCCCATGACCTGCGCGCAGACCATGGTCAGCGCCTCGCACTGGGTCGGATTGACCTTGCCCGGCATGATCGACGAGCCCGGCTCATTCTCCGGCAGCGCCAACTCCCCGAGACCGGAGCGCGGCCCGGAACCAAGCAGCCGGATATCGTTAGCAATCTTGTTGAGGCTGACCGCCAGCGTGTTGAGCACGCCCGACAGCTCGACCAGCGCATCGTGGCTGGCCAGCGCCTCGAACTTGTTCAGCGCCGTGACAAACGGCAGGCCGGTACAGCGCGCCACCTCAGCCGCAAACAGTTTGTCGAAACCGATGGGCGCATTCAGGCCGGTGCCCACGGCGGTGCCACCCTGCGCCAGAGGATACAGACGCGGCAAGGCATCGTGCACACGTGCCAGACCGAGCTGCAGCTGCATAGCATAGCCGGAGAACTCCTGGCCCAGCGTCAGCGGCGTGGCATCCTGCAAATGCGTGCGGCCGATCTTGATGATGTGCTGCCAGTCCTCGGCACGCGCAGCCAGCGCCTGCTGCAGATGCCGCAACGCCGGCTGCAGGCGGCCGTGAATCTCCTCGACAGCGGCAATGTGCATGGCCGTCGGGAAGCTGTCGTTGGATGACTGACTAAGGTTGCAGTGATCGTTGGGGTGTAATGGCAGCTTGCTGCCCATGACACCGCCGAGGCGCTGACTGGCGAGATTGGCGATGACCTCGTTGGCGTTCATGTTCGACTGTGTACCCGAGCCGGTCTGCCAAACTACGAGTGGAAAGTGCTCATCCAGGCTGCCATCCATCACCGACAGCGCTGCCTCAGCAATGGCCTCGCCCAGCCTCGACTCGATGCGTCCGAGCGTGAGATTGGCGCGGGCGGCGCAGTGTTTGACCATGCCCAGCGCACGAATCAACGGCGCAGGCAGGCGCTCGCCGCCGATATCAAAATTCTGCAACGAGCGTTGCGTCTGCGCGCCCCAATAACGATCTGCCGGCACCTCGATGGCTCCGAAGCTGTCGGTCTCTGTGCGCGTGATCTGGGCGCTCATGCGCGGTGCATCAAGGCATTGAGTTGATCGACGGCGGCAGCCCAGTCGGAGTCTTCGCGCATGGCATCGCGAATGAACTGCGCCTGAACCGGCGACCAGCATTCGGCGCGATGCAGCAGTACGTCACTGGCCACGCGATGCTGCGCAGCGAAGGCGGCAATGGCCTCATCGCTACCGGGCAAACCTAACTGAGCAAACAGACTGTTGAGACAGTGCGCGGAAGTATCCATGACCGGTTCCTTTGCGTCGAGAAAACCATCATGAACCCGCGCCGCTCTGAAAGCAAAAAGCCCAGTCATTGCTGACTGGGCTTTGCTATATGGTGACCCCACCGGGAATCGAACCCGGGTTACCGCCGTGAAAGGGCGATGTCCTAACCGCTAGACGATGGGGCCAAACGTGGTGGAGCTTAGCGGGATCGAACCGCTGACCTCTACAATGCCATTGTAGCGCTCTCCCAGCTGAGCTAAAGCCCCACGTTACAGAACGACATCTGGGTGTGTCGTCGTTCAGTGGCGCGAATCTTAGGGATGCCGAGTAAGGCTGTCAACACGCTTGTCAGAAAAAGATGCTCGTCTGCGCAAGGAATGTGCAAGTCAGTGGAAAACTCAGAGATAACTCAGCGGTAAGGCCGTGGTATCCACCACTTTTCGCATGACGAAGCTCGAATGCACGCCGCTCACCCCTTCAATGCGTGTGACCTTGTCGAGCAAGAACGCTTGGTAGGCATCCATGTCTGGCACCACGACTTTCAGCAGGTAATCTGCACTCTGACCCGTAATGAGGTAGCACTGTTGCACTTCTTCAAACGCGCGCACCGTAGCCTCGAAGTTTTCGAAGCGCTCGGGCGTGTGGCGATCCATGCTGATTTGAATCAGCACCGTCAGGCCCAAGCCCAGCGACTTGCTATCGAGCAGCGCAGCCCGCCCGCGAATGACCCCGCTCTCTTCGAGTTTTTGCACCCGCCGAGAACAGGGAGATGGCGACAAGCCGACACGATCCGCCAACTCCAAATTAGACAAACTGCCGTCCTGCTGCAAAGCAGCCAAAATCAGCCTATCGTGCCGATCAAATTTCGTAGAAACCCCACTCATCACAATTTATCACCGGTTAAATCAAATAAATTAGCAGCATTCACCAATTAATAGTCTTAATGCCAGATTTTCGCAAGCACATTGCGCAACGGCCGCCCTACACTGCTCACCTATTCAGACCACGCTCAGTCAGGAGCAGCACCATGGCTTACGATTTCCGCAAATACCGCCCCACGCCCGTGGTCGTTCGCCCGCAACGCCGCTGGCCTGACCAGGTCATCACACAAGCCCCGCGCTGGTGCGCCGTGGATCTGCGCGATGGTAATCAGGCCTTGGTCAAGCCCATGACGGTTGAGCAGAAAACGCGTTTGTTCCTGTTGCTGGTGAAGGTTGGCTTCAAAGAAATTGAGGTTGGATTTCCAGCGGCCTCACAGCCCGACTTTGATTTCGTGCGCCAGCTCATCGAGCAGCAGCAAATTCCGGACGACGTCACTATTCAAGTCTTAACGCAGGCGCGTCCGGAATTGATTGCACGCACCTACGCATCGCTGAAAGGCGCCAAACGCGCCATTGTGCATGTCTACAACTCCACATCCCGCACACAGCGCGAGCAGGTGTTCCGTACCGATGTGGCCGGCGTGAAAGCCATTGCCGTTGCGGGCGCCCACTGTGTGGCCGAGCACGCGGCACAACACCCAGAAACCCAATGGACATTTCAGTACTCGCCTGAGAGTTTTACCGGCACCGAACTGCCGGTGGCCGCCGAGGTCGTTAATGCGGTGATTGAGGCGTGGCAGCCACAACACGGGCAAGCCGTGATTATTAATCTGCCGGCTACTGTTGAAGTCAGCACGCCCAATGTCTTTGCCGACAGTGTGGAATGGATGCTGGAGCACATGCTTCATCGCGAGCACGTCACGGTGTCGCTGCACACGCACAATGATCGCGGCTGCGGCGTGGCAGCAGCCGAACTCGGTGTTATGGCCGGTGCTGATCGCGTGGAAGGCACCCTACTTGGCAATGGCGAGCGCACCGGCAACATGGACCTGGTCACCATGGCCATGAACCTGTACAGCCAAGGCGTGGACCCTAAGCTGGATTTCTCCGACATGCGCAGCGTCATCGACACCGTGCAGGCCGTGACCGAAATAGCCACGCATCCGCGCCATGCCTATGCCGGCGAGCTGGTGTTCACAGCCTTTTCCGGCAGCCATCAGGACGCCATCCGCAAATGCCTGAACAACCAGACTGAAGATGTTTCCGCCGAACACCCGTGGGATGTGGCCTACTTACCCATAGACCCGCGTGATTTGGGTCGTCGCTACGAGGAAGTGGTGCGCATTAACTCGCAGTCTGGCAAAGGCGGCGTGCTGCATGTGCTGGAGCAGCAGTTCGGCATCACCCTGCCGCGCTGGTTGCAGATCGCGTTTTCGCGTGTGGTGCAGGAGGATGCGGAGCGTGGTGGCGGCGAAGTCGATGCCAGCCGCATCCATGCCCTATTCCAGCAGCACTATGTGGCCACCCCCGAAGGCTGGCGCTTAAATGGCTACACCTTGGATCGAGCCGACGACATCGTGACGGCCAGTATTACACTGAGCCAAGGCACGGTTCTTCAAGGCCAAGGCAGTGGCGTGGTGGGCGCGCTCATTGCTGCCATTAGCCTGAAAACCGGCTTAGTGCTGGAGGTGGAAGGTTTTGATGAGTTTTCGCTGGGCAATAACACCGGCGCCAATGCCATGGCCTGCGTGCGAATCCGTCAAGGCGAGCAGATTGGCGAGGCCGTGGCGCTCGCCGAAGACACCACCGCCGCCGCCCTGCAAGCCGTGTTATCGGCTGCCGGGCGGGCGCTCAGCGCCTGATCACGCGTCAGGCTGCTGAGCCACTAACGACTCGCCGCGACGGAATGCGGCGAGCTGCTTTTCCAGCACCTTAGTTTCGTTCTTCGATACGCCACCCAGTACCGCAATGGCTTCGCGCAAGCGTGCACGTGTCATGTCCGGCCCCATAATAGCCATGGCTTCCATGACCGGCGGTGCCGATGGCGTACCCGCCATGCTGACAAAGAACGGCGCCATAAAGTCGCGAAGTTTAATGCCCAGCGCACCGCTCAGGCGTTGCAGCAACTCGCTGATGTGCGCGTGCTCCCAGTGCCGCAACGCTTCCAGCTCCCACAGGGCCAGTTGCAACAGGCCCTTGATTTGCTCAGCACTCAGATTTTTATGCGTGAAGCTTTCCGGCGTTAGCACAACCTTTCCGGCAAAGAAGAAGCCGGCCTTGTCCACCGCTTCCGACAAGGTGCTAACACGGGTCTGAATCTGGCTGGCCACGCGTGCCAGGAACTCGGGCGATGCCCAGCGCTGAAACGCCGCCACAAACTGATCCAACGGCAAGCTTTTTAGCCACTGGCCATTGAGCCAGGCAAGCTTCTCCACATCAAAGATGGGGCCGCCCAACGACACACGCTGCACATCGAAATGCGCGATCATCTCAGCCAAGGTGAATTGCTCGCGCTCATCCGGCATGGACCAGCCCATGCGGCCCAGGTAATTCAGCAGCGCTTCTGGCAAATAGCCCATGCGCTCGTAATAGGTGATCGAGGTCGGATTCTTGCGCTTGCTCAGCTTGGACTTGTCCGGGTTGCGCAGCAGCGGCATGTGGCAGAGCTGCGGCATATCCCAGCCGAAGTATTCATAGAGCAGCTTGTGCTTGGGCGCCGAGCTGATCCACTCCTCGCCGCGCAGCACATGGGTGATTTCCATGAGATGGTCATCCACCACATTAGCGAGATGGTAGGTCGGCAGACCGTCGGCCTTCATCAGTACCTGCATGTCGACTTCCTTCCAGTCGATCGCGATGGTGCCGCGCAACAGGTCATTGACCTCGCACACGCCCTCACGTGGGACTTTCATACGAATCACATGGGGCTCACCCGCCGCGACTCGGGCCGCTACCTCTGCGACGGGCAAGTTGGCGCAGTGGCCGTCATAGCCCAGCGCACCTTTGGCGGCAGTCTGCTCGGCACGCAGCGCATCCAGACGCTCGCTGGTGCAGAAGCAACGGAAGGCATGACCCTTGTCCAGTAGGATGGCGGCATGCTTCTTATAAATCTCGCTGCGTTCACTCTGCCGATACGGCGCGTGGGGGCCACCGATATCCGGACCCTCATCCCAATTCAAACCCAACCACTTCAGCGACGACAGAATCTGTTGCTCCGATTCCGGCGTGGAGCGCTGCTGATCGGTATCTTCAATACGCAAAATGAACTGCCCGCCGTGCTGCCGCGCAAAGCAGACGTTAAACAGCGCCACATACGCGGTGCCCACATGCGGGTCGCCCGTTGGCGACGGAGCAACACGGGTACGAACAGGTTTGGTCAGGGCAGTCATGGGCTGGGCTTCACTGAAAAATCACGAGGCGCGCAGTATAACTGCTTCACTCATAAACCTGACTCAAACGGTCCCCGTTTTTGTAGACAGCGTTAAGCCTAACGCCTTAATTACCGCCAATGTCGACTTTAATGTTGGATTGCCAGTAGCACTAAAAGAACGATAAAGCTGCTCACGTGACAGCCCAGTTTCACCGGCAATTTTTGACATGCCTTTTGCTCGGCTCACCACACCCAATGCATGGGCTATGTAACTCACGTCGCCCGTTTTGAATGCCTCAGACATAAACACTGCCATGCCCTGCTCAGAGATTAAATCTTCTGCCGGATCATAGTTCATCATTTTAGGCATGATCTTTTCTCCATTTTTCTGCAAGTTCATAAGCCTTTTTAATATCACTCGTTTGGCTTCCCTTATCACCACCGGTCAGCAACACAACAACACAACGGCCCTGCCTAATAAAGTAAACCCGGAAGCCTGAACCATAGTGAATTCGTAGCTCACTAACGCCGTTGCCTATAAGCACTGTATCGCCGCTGTGGCCAAAGGCTAAGCGATCCAGTCGTGAAGCGATGAGTGCTCTTATGACCGGATCTTTTAGTGTTTCACGCCATTTTTTAAATGCGGCTGTTTGTATGATGTCCTGCATTATAAACCATCCGTAGTTTATAAATTACATTATAGACATAAAACTATGTTTTCGCGCATAAAAAAACCGCGCACTGCATCCACTGCAGTGCGCGGTTTTTAGGCAAGCTTAGTGCGAAACGCGCTTCGGCAGGGACTGCTCACGGCGTTGATCCGCCGAGTTCATGCGTGGCGAGCCCGCAAAACCGCTCAGAATTGTTGTGAGCTGGTCGGGTGATAACCCGCCGCTGCCCAATTTCTGCAGCTGGTTAATGACCTGCAACAACTCACCCGGCAGCAGCTCGGTGACCAGTAACGGTAGCTGGCTGTCGTTACAGCTCTCTTCGTTCTGAACCAAGTTGTCGTCTAGGTTGTTCACCGCCGGCAATTGGTTCTGCACCCAGTCATTGACCAAGGCAGACGCCTCACCGTGCACCACCGTGCGGGCAATGGACGGCATACGAATACCGGCTTCGGCCGAGCCTACGCGGAATGGCAGGATGGACGATGCCGCCTGGCCCAACACGATGTCGTGCTTAAAGCCACCGGAGCCACGCCCTGCAGCCACCGGCTTTTTGCAGATGCCATAACGCTTATCGACGGTCCGGTAGCTATCCAAGAACAGGCCGGAGTTAGAGCCGCCGCCATTGGGGTTATGGCAGTGCATGCAGTTCACTTCAAAATAGGCACGCACACGCTTGTGAACGTCCAACGGTGAGCCCGCAGTTTCGCCGGTGCTACCCGGCAAATCCCAGACCGGCAATTTAGCATCGTGCGTGGCCGGCACTTCATTGAGCCAGCCCTTACCCACCATAAAGGCCAGTTGGTTTTCACCACTCAGGTCTTTGTTGATGCCACGATCCAAGTTGCGGGCTTTGGGGCCGATCGGCGCCGAACCCGCTTCACGGTCGTCGCCACCGTGGCAGCTAATGCAGTTCAGTGCCGCCGGAATGGTGTACTGCGTAGCCGTACCGGTGTAACGCGCACGCGCACCATTTTTCTTAACATTCGGGTTGGGATCGAGGTAGTCCCACGACACCGAAGCCGAACCACCGGCCAGGCTGAGCACCGCCTTGGTGTTGTTACCACTGGCATCCTTCTGCCAGATATACGGCAAGCCCACCCAGTTATCGCCCGCCGTGGTTTTACGCTTAATCAGCAAACGCGTTTCCACCACATTCTCACTGAGCAACTTGCCAGCAGAATCTTCCTTACGGAATGTGAAGGTCTTGGAAATCACCGTGCCTACGGGGAAGAACAAGGTCTCGGTAACGCCTTGGCGACTGTCCTGGTATTTGGCTTGCTGCGCCGTAGCACTCCCCGCTGCCGTCGGCGGCAAGAAAATCACGCGGTACTTGCTGGCGTAATCGGTAAACAGCGTGGTGTTCAGCTCATAAGGCATCACTCCGTCTTTGCCATTACCCGCCGAGAGCGGATTTTTAGGGTCCGAGAACAAACCATACTGGCTCAACTCAGGGCAGTTGTAGGTGGCCAGCGCCGCCCAGTTCACTTCACCCGGTTTCACGGCAGCACAGGCCTTCTGCACTTCGGCATCGGACGGACGCGCGGCTTCTTTGGCCGCTTTGTAAGGCAACTCCAGCACCGGCACCGCACGCGTTGGCAAATCGCAATTATGCGGCGCTAAATCGGTCGAGCCAGGGGTAATGAGCTGCTGCGCCAATTCCGGCCCCAAGTCCGTGCGGTTGAGTTTGGCATTCAGGAACGGCGTGTTCAGCGGGTTACCGTCATGCTTGTTATTCGAGATGCACAGACCATTTTCTGGCTTTTTCAGCTTGCCTTGGGCATTGAACTTCCACGCATTGTATTTGCAAGTAGGTTCTTTATCGGAGCGATCCCAGTTCGGACGGCCACGCTCATCCACACGCGCCTCGTTGCGACCCTTTTCATTGGGGTTTGGCTGATTCAATGGAATGCCGTCTTTATCTTTCGGGTACTCGGTACAGCCGTTGGGCGTGTCTTCACCACCATCCCAAACAATGTCCGCACCGCGCCCGAAATTTTTCACCCGCAGCAAGAGCGGCAGCGCTGAAGCCACGCCACGATCCGCGCTAGGCAATTGCGGGTTACTCCCGTTATTACGGAAGGTGTTGTTGCGAATTTCCACGCCTTCGGGGTAGAAATCGTAGCGCAGATCCGGATACTTGTTGTCCACCAAACCAAAATTGACCACGGCGATGCCAATAGTGTCGTTGTCGTAAATTTCGTTGCCGTAAATTTCGAGCTGGTCTGAGGCCAAAATGAGCATGCCGGTACCGCGCGGTGTCAGGCCCACAATGTTGCCAATCGGCGCAAAATTTTCGGTGTTATTGCCGTAACTTTTGTTATTTCGCACGATGTTCTTTTCGCCGTACTGACGCAGGTCGGGCAAATCAAAAATCAGAAAGCCACCCGTGTTTTTCGTGGCCACGTTGTTTTCGAAAATCGCCCGGTAGGTGTTCTCAAACTCATAGCCCGCCACATTGTAGGTGGCCAAGCAATTACGCACGATGATGTCGTTGGACTGGCCCACATACACACCCGCATCGGACGCACCGTGAGCTTCACAGTTCTCCATCAGAATATGGCGCGTCTCCACAGGATACAGCGCATACGCGCCCACATCCGAACGCGGGGTATAGCCGGGGTCTGTTTCATCGCGGCCTGCCAGATCGTGCCAGCGCGCACGCACACCCCGCATGGTGATGAAGTTCGAGCGGAAAATACGAATCCCGTTGCCCGGCGTGTCCTCTACCGTGAAGTCTTGCAGAGTCAGGCCGTCGGAATAGGACGCGTTAATGCCCTCGGCACTATCACTCTTGGCAAAGTTTAGGAAAGTTTTCTTCATGCCCGCGCCCTTCAGGGTCAGGCCCTGCTTGCTGTTAATGAGCAAGCCGGTCGGCATATCAAACTTGCCTTCACAGAGCAGCACGGTATCGCCGGCACTGGCCTCAAAAATGGCCGAGAGAATGTTGTTACGGGCATTGGCGTCAGGCTTGATGCATGCGCCGTCATTCACGCGAGGCGTTGCGCCATTGCCATCGCTGGTGCTAGGGCGTGAGCACGCGGTAAGAGCCAAAGTCGTAGCCAAGGTGACAGCAAGGGCTGCCACGCGAAATACAGGGATGCTCATAAGCAACTTCTCTTTTTTATTTTCACGGTTGATGACAACCGTGCGGTGTTACGAAAGTACTACAAACACCATTTATCGGGAAACGCAATTTTGTAAAAACGTCAACCGAAGCAGAGACTCAGACATTAATACGGTGGACCCAAACGAAGGAGCTTCACCATGTGGAAACCCGTTGCTAGTGCACTGATGGTCGTTGCACTGACTCAACCCGTTTACGCGGGCTCATCGGACGCCGTCGTCGGAGCCGTCATTGGTGCCGGATTTGGAGCTGTCATTGGTCACAGCCTGGACGGTCGCCAAGGCGCACTCGTCGGCAGCGCCATCGGTGCCGTGGCCGGTACTGCGTTGGCAAACAACCGCCAGCCAACGCATCAGTCGCACGGCTATACACAGCCTGTTTACGCACAGCCTGTCTATGCCCAGCCCACTTATCCGCCCGTGCGCTATCGGCCAGTCCATAACCAGCCTGTGTATGCACAACCCATTTATGTGCACCCGGCCTACACTCAACCAGTGCAGGTGGTGTATCGCGAAAATGATTACCGCCCGCGCCACTGGCGCCAAGAGCGCCGTGAGTGGCGGGAGTCTCGCCGAGACTATAAGCCTGGGTATCAGCACGGGTATCGTGAAGGACGCCGTGATGAGAGTCGCTGGGACTAAACCATTAACCCTAAAACGCTAAAACCTGCCGAGGCGGGTTTTAGCGAAACCATTTTCAGCGCGGTATTCGAGCTCGCCAGCGCAAAAGAACCCACCCCAAGCCAATGCCCACGGCATCTGCCAACACATCCAACCCCTCGGCACTTCGCCAAGGGGTCATGGCCTGTGTGAGTTCTGTCAGTAGCGCCACCACGAGCAGTATCCACACCACCCGGCCCTGCCGCCAAAGCCAAAACGCCGAGACTGTGAGCCAGAAAAATAGGGCGGCATGAATCAGTTTGTCGGAGTAGCTAAACGCCAGCGGCTCAGGCACCGCCACCGGCACCAACAGGAGCAGCCAAATGGCCAGCACATGGGAAAGCCAGAGGACTTTAAGCCACATGCTCTTTTTGCCATTCACTTTTGAACTCGCCATTTGAACAATCCAAAAAAAACCCGCAGCGCCGAAGCGATGCGGGTTCCGTAATTTGGTAGGCACTAGCAGACTCGAACTGCTGACCCCCACCATGTCAAGGTGGTGCTCTAACCAACTGAGCTAAGCGCCTAAGTCGCTTCAGTACATCCTGAAGAGGCGCGCATGATACTCAAGCTGTACGTGACTGACAACCACTCGCCCGCCTGATTGCTTAAAAAGCCAACAAGGCTATTGGTCTGAGATCAATCGCCTGCTTTTAATCGCCAGAGGTGAGGTAATCCGCCTGATAGGTCAGGCCAACGCCGCGATAGGGATCTGGCATGTGCTCGCTGCGCTTGAAACGTTTGTAGCTCCACTGGTATTGCTCGGGTGCAATATTGATAAAGCGCTCCATGGCGCGATTCATGGCCGTGGTCGCTCGCAGGGCGTCTTCGTGATTGATATCGGGGTCGCCTGCGTGGAAATACAAATCGAAACCCTGGCCATCGGCGCGACGCATACAACCCATAACGATGACACGACATTGTGTTTTCGCCGCGAGCTTGGGCACCATCACGCCCGTCCACGTGGAGAGCCCAAAGAACGGCGCAAATATGCCACCATTCTGGCCTGGAATGTGGTCGGGCAAAATGGCCGTGAAACCGCCTTTGCGCAAGCCTTTAAACACAGCGCGTACGCCGCTGTCATCAGTAGGCACCACGGTGGCGTGCAAACGACCACGCGACTCCGCCACTAAGGCATCCACGCCGGGCTGCTTGCCCGGCTTATACATAATGATGGGGGCGGTGTACTGATTGATCCACGCGTTCATGAACTCCCACGTGCCCCAATGCGGAACAATAGCGATTACTCCCTGCCCCGCCGCTAATGCCTCGTGGAAGATTTCTTCGCCGTGGGTATCGCGGATTTGCGATACGCTATAGCTTGGCGGCATGCCCCAAGTCTTGGCAAACTCAAAGGCGGTCATAGCGGTACTCCGCAATGAGGCCTTAACCATGGTTTGATGCCAGGCATCCGATTGCTGCGGATAGCACAGCTGCAAGTTACGCAGCACGGTTTGATAAATACCGGAACGGGGAAAGCAAGCCACGATGCCGCCCAAAAAGGCGCCAATGCGCTGCAATAGCGGCAACGGCAAACGCGCAAAGAAGCGGAGTAGCGCCAGCGAGAGGCGATCTTTGAACGCTAGCGGCTTCATGATTGCGCCAGTAAGCCGCGCTGACAGTCCGCGATCAGGTCGTCGATATCTTCTAAGCCCACAGCAATACGAATTAGGCCTTCACTGATGCGAGCCGCCGCTTTCGCTTCCGGGCTTAAACGGCCATGCGTGGTGGAGCCGGGATGCGTAATGGTGGTGCGGGTATCGCCCAAGTTAGCGGTAATGGACATGACCTGGGTGGCATCGATAAATCGCCATGCGGCCTCACGCCCACCCGCCAATTCAAACGACAGCACGCCACCAAAGCCACGCTGCTGGCGCTTAGCCAATTCATGCTGAGGATGTGACGCTAAACCGGGGTAATGCACGGCGGCAATGCCCGGCTGCGCTTGCAGCCATTGCGCTAGTTTCAACGCCTGCGCTGAGTGAGCCTCCATACGCAAACGCAAGGTCTCCAGGCCCTTCAGAAACACCCACGCATTGAACGGGCTGAGTGACGGGCCGCAGGTGCGCACCACGCCGTAAATGTCTTCCATGAGCTTGTGCGGCCCCACCACCGCGCCACCCAAACAACGACCTTGGCCATCAAGGTATTTGGTGGCGGAGTGAATAACTAAGTCAGCGCCCAAGGCCAGCGGCTTTTGCAGCGCCGGCGTACAAAAGCAATTATCGACCGCGAGCAAGATGCCGTGCTCATGCGCGATCTGGCTTAAGGCCGAAATATCCACGAGCTCGCCCAAGGGGTTGCTGGGCGTTTCCACAAAGAACAGCTTGGTCGCCGGCGTAATGGCGGCGCGCCAGCTGTCCAGATCCGCCAACGGCACAAAGCGCGTGGTGATGCCGAACTTGCGAGCGTATTTGTCGAACAAGACATTGGTGGTGCCGAACAGGCTTTGCGACGCGACGATCTCATCGCCGGCTTTCAGCAACCCGAGCACGGTGGCAAGGATGGCGGCCATGCCCGAGCTGGTGGCCACGGCGCGGGCTCCACCCTCCAAGGCTGCCAGTTTTTCTTCAAAGCCGCGCACCGTGGGGTTGGTAAAACGCGAGTAAATATTGCCGGCTTCGGTACCGCCGAATCGCGCCGCCGCTTCGGCGGCACTAGCAAAGACAAACGACGAGGTCAGGTAAATTGACTCGGAGTGCTCACCTTCAGCCGAACGAAAATTACCGGCACGCACCGCCAAGGTATCAAACCCTGCAATATCAAACGGCGCAGGCGTGGTGTTCTCGGGCACATCAGACATCGTTTTCTCCCAAGCCCAACGGGCTTAGCCGTTGGCGAGGTCTACCATGGTGGAGCCGTGACGGCTTTGCTTTTTGGCCGAATCGCTGCGTGACGCCTGTAGCTTATCGAGATAGGCATCATCAATATCGCCTGTCACATATTCGCCGTTAAACACGGAGCAATCAAATTGTTGAATGTCCGGATTGCCTTCGCGCGCGGCTGAGATCAAATCTTCGAGCTTTTGATAAATCAGCGCGTCCGCACCAATCAAATCACAGACCTCTTGATCGGTACGACCGTGCGCGATGAGCTCGTCCTTGGCTGGCATATCAATACCGTAGACATTCGGAAACTTGACCGCAGGCGCTGCCGAGGCGAAATAGACCTTATTCGCGCCCGCATCGCGCGCCATTTGAATGATTTCGCGACAGGTGGTGCCGCGCACAATGGAGTCATCCACCAGTAGTACATTCTTACCAGCAAACTCCAGCTCAATCGGGTTGAGCTTTTGACGCACCGACTTTTTGCGCTGGCCCTGCCCCGGCATGATGAAGGTACGGCCGATGTAGCGGTTCTTCATGAAACCTTCGCGATACTTGACATTGAGTTGGTTTGCCAGCTCCAGAGCCGCCGTGCGGCTGGTGTCTGGAATAGGCATGACCACATCAATGTTCAGATCGGGATAGTCGCGGGTAATGGTATTGGCTAGCTTCTCACCCATGCGCAGTCGCGCTTTGTACACTGAAATATTGTCAATGATGGAGTCGGGGCGTGCGAAATACACGTGCTCGAAAATGCACGGCGAGTACACGGGATTTTCCGCGCACTGGCGCGTGAACAACTCACCCGCTTCGTTAATAAAGACCGCTTCGCCCGGCAACAAATCGCGTACCACGCGAAAGCCCAGCGAGGTTACAGCCACCGATTCCGAGGCCACGATGTACTCTTTGCCGTCTGGCGTATCGCGCTCACCAAAAATAATGGGGCGAATGCCGAAGGGGTCGCGGAAACCCACAATGCCATAGCCAGTAATCATGGCCACCACCGCGTAAGCACCACGACAGCGCTTATGCACGCCACTCACGGCAGCAAAAATGTCATCCACACTGGGGGCGATTTTGCCGTTGGCTTGCAGCTCATGGGCAAAAATATTGAGCAGTACTTCGGAGTCGGAGTCGGTATTAACGTGGCGCAAATCGGTGAGAAAGATGGCCTTGGCCAACTCTTGGGCATTGGTCAAATTACCGTTATGCGCCAGCGTAATGCCGTATGGCGAGTTCACATAGAACGGCTGAGCTTCAGCCGAGCTGGACGAGCCCGCAGTGGGGTAACGAACATGGCCAATACCAAAGTTGCCAGCCAAGCGCAGCATGTGACGGGTATGGAACACGTCGCGCACCATGCCGTTTTCTTTGCGTAAAAATAGGCGACCATGTTCACTGGTAACAATACCGGCAGCATCCTGGCCTCGGTGTTGCAATACCGTCAGGGCGTCATACAACGCCTGATTGACCGGCGTCTTTCCGGCAATGGCAACAATTCCGCACATGGCAACCTCTCAGGGTGACGATTTCGACGTCGGAGACGCCGAAGGGATAGGACGAACCAGCGTTAACGCTTGCTGCTGTAGCGAGCGCGCCAGAGATTCATATTGCAAAAAGGTTTTTGGCAGCAAGGCGTTGCGATACCAGCTGTCATGCTTCACGAAAGGCGCCATGAGCATGAGTGCGATAAGCACCAGCAATCCGCCCCGTAGCGCCCCAAAAATGCCGCCCATAAAGCGATCGATCAAGCTCAAGCCACCACCATGCACCACTTGACGCAGCACGGTGCCAAGTAGGCTAAAGGTCAACAAAGTGCCAAAAAATAGACCGCCATAAGACAACACGAGGCGTATTGAGGGAGTGCTAACAAAACCCGCTAACCAAGCGGCTAAGGGCTCGTTAAAGCTGCGCGCAATGATGATGGCCAGCACCCAGCCCGCTAAGGCAAAGGCTTCGCGCACGAAACCGCGCATAAAGCCAAAAATCAGCGAAAGCGCCAGAACCGATAAGATGACTAAATCTGCAGGATGCATAAGGCTCGCTAACCTGCCCGTATTAGGGACAGTAAGGGGTAGCAATCTGGGCGCGCATCATACCAAACTCACGGGCGATAGGCTTGAATCCAGCCACTCAATTTTAGCTGGGGATCTTCCGCTAAACGCCGCTTAATAGATTCGGCCACTGACTTATCGAGCTCTGGGCCAATAATGACGCGCCAGCTATCGCCCGTACCTGCCGAACTGGCGCGATAACCTTTGGCGCGCAGCTTCTCCACCAAGGCATTGGCTTTCTCGGGCGCATTAAGACGGGCCACCTGCACCACCCAGGCCTGAGGCAAGGCCGGATCCGGATCTGTCGGTGTTTTGGTGGCTTGTGCGACAGCTGCCTTTTTATCGGCTACCGCTTTTTCGGCCGCAAGTTTTTCGGCCTTGGCCTTATCTGCAGCGGTCTTTTCTGCAGCAGCCTTCTTCTCGGCTAAGGCTTTTTTCTCGGCTAGGGCTTTGTCAGCTAGAGCTTTCTTTTCTGCTGCCGTTTTTACCACGGACTGATCATCTAACTTAGCTTGTGCAGCCGCCGCTGCAGCAGCCTCAGCTTTTAACGTTGCGGCCTTCTCGGCAGCAAGATTTGCCGCGAGCTGTTGCTCGGCTAATGCATCCGTGCCGGGCGCAGGACGAGTGGCGGGTTCTTGCAAACGGAATTGCTCTGGCGTGGCCGGTGTGGGCGCTGGCTCTTCCGTGATCGCGGGCTCTACGGGATAAAACGTGGGCTCGCCGTGACTGGCGCTGATCTCTTTCGCCATGTCTTGCGCTTGCTGCTGCAGCGCTGGGGCTAAGTCCTGCGTGGTTGGCGTTGATGGCGCCGAAGGCGGTGTGGGTGGACGCAGCGCTTGAACCCCGGCGCCTTCAAGCAAAACCGGCAGAAACAGAATCGCGGCAGCCAGCAGCACCACGCCACCTAAAATTCGTTGCTTCACTGCGATATCCATGACTCACGCACCTGCTGACAAAACGGCCGCGACCGTTAGAAATGATCCGAAAACAACGATTCTATCGCCTCCTTGAAGTGCTTGGCGAGCTGCGCTGAGCGCCGACTCCACCGTTGTAAATTGCCCGCCAATACAGGGGTTGCTGAGCGCTTGCTGGAGCTGGTCGGCTAATCGCGCTGCCGTTTGGCCTCGCGGGCCCGACAAGTCCGCCAACCACCAACAATCCACCGACTCTGCCGATGCCGCGATCACGCCCGCCACATCCTTATCCTGCAACATAGCGAAGACAGCATGGGTACGCTGGCCCGGCAGGGGTTTCGGCAAATGCTGCCAAAGAAAGCGTGCGCCGTGCGGATTATGCCCGACATCGACCCAGACTTCAGGCAGCCCGGTTAAGCGCTGCAAGCGCCCGGTGACATAGGCGTGAGGCAAGCCCTGCCGAATCGCCGCCTCGCTGATGCGTAGGTCGCTTACTGCTGCCAGTGCGTGCAAAGCGGCTATGGCGGTGGCCGCGTTATCACAGACCACACTAGGTGCAGGCAAGTCGGTGTAAAGCGTATCGCCAGCTTGCCAAGACCATGCGCCGGCCTCGTCGAGGTCTGCGAAATCGTAATGCTGCCCTTTTTGCCACATCGGTGCCGATAGTGACTGTGCCTGCATCAACAACACCGAGTGCGGCTCACGCTCACCCAGGACCACCGGGCATCCTGCACGCATAACACCGGCCTTTTCTTTGGCAATGGCTGCAATGGTATCGCCCAGCCAGTCCTGATGATCGAGATCGACACTGGTGATCACGGCCACGGTGGCATCGACTAAGTTCACGGCATCCAAGCGACCGCCCAAGCCCACTTCCAGCACGACTAAGTCCGGCGCCTGCTGCTGAAACCAGTAGAAGGCCGCCAAGGTGGTGTGTTCAAAATAGGTCAGCGAAATATCGCCCCGCACGGCTTCAACGGCATCTAATGCGGAGACGAGTTCGGCATCACTAATGAGCGTGCCGTTGATGCCGATGCGCTCATTGAAATCGACTAAATGGGGTGAGGTGTAGTGTGCGACGCGCCAACCCGCAGCACGACCCAGGGCCATTAACGTGGCCACCGTTGAGCCTTTGCCGTTCGTGCCGGCCACGGTAATCACGGGCGCTTGAAACTGACGCACATGGAGACGATTCGCCACAAGACCGACACGCTCCAGCCCCATATCAATGGCACTGGGGTGACGGCGCTCTAAGGTGTGTAGCCAGTCGGCCTTAGACTGCGAGCTCACACCGGGAAATGCGTAAACTTGGCCAACAAACGGAACAACGTATCGCGCATTTCATGGCGGTGAATGATGATGTCTACCGTGCCATGCTCTAGCAAAAACTCCGATCGCTGGAAGCCTTCCGGCAGCTTCTGACGCACGGTTTGTTCAATGACACGAGGGCCAGCGAAACCAATCAGCGCATGAGGTTCCGCCGCATTCACATCGCCCAACATGGCCAAACTGGCCGACACACCGCCATAGACCGGGTCGGTGAGCACAGAAATATAGGGCACACCAGCCTGCTTCATACGCTCTAACGCGGCGGAGGTTTTCGCCATTTGCATCAGCGAGAACAAGGCTTCTTGCATGCGCGCGCCACCCGAGGCGGCAAAGCAGATCAGTGGCACACGGTGGATCAAGCAGTACTCAGCGGCGGCCACAAAACGACCACCAACCACCGAGCCCATGGAGCCGCCCATGAAATCGAATTCAAACGCCGCCACCACCACGGGTAAATTATTCAGCGTGCCTTTAATCACCACCAAAGCATCTTTCTCGCCGGTACTGGCTTGCGCTTCAGCAATACGGTCGGCGTAGCGCTTGGAGTCTTTAAAACGCAGGATATCAATCGGTTCAAGATCGGCCGCGAGTTCTTCTTGGCCTTCAGCATCTAGGGTCAGCGCAATGCGCGCACGAGCGCCGATACGTAAATGATGTTGGCAGCGCGGGCAGACGTGCTGATTGCGCTCCACCTCAGCCTCATAGAGCACGGACTCGCACTTAGGACACTTACGCCACAGGCCTTCCGGCACTGAAGCTCGGCGATCTGTCGGGCCTTGTTGCCCCACATTCGGCAGGATACGTTCCAGCCAGTTTGCACTCATGTTGACTCCCAAGAGCCACCGGATCGCGGCGGCTCAGATGGCCCTCAGGCCTGATCAATCGCGGCGCGCATGGGCGCCAAGATCGCGGTCAAAGCAGCGGGAATCGCTGCAGTATCGTGGGCCAGTTCGCCCAAACGCTGCACTAGCACCGAGCCTACCACCACGCCATCGGCATGGCGCGCGACGGCCGCTGCCGTTGTGGCGTCCTTGATACCAAAACCAACGCCAATGGGCAATTGCGTGATGCTGCGTAATTCAGCAATTCGCGCCGCAACGGCGTCAGTATCGAGCGTGGCGGCACCCGTCACACCCTTCAGCGACACATAGTAGACATAGCCACTGGCCGCATCGGTAATGAGTTTAGCCCGTGCCAACGACGTGGTGGGTGCCAACAAATAAATGGGGTCCAAACCGACTCGTTTGAGCTCAAGGTCGAGGTCTTCGGCCTCTTCCGGCGGCAAATCAACGGTCAACACACCATCCACGCCCGCCGCTTTAGCCGCATCGGCGAAGGCCGCCACACCCATAATTTCAACGGGATTGAGGTAGCCCATTAAGACCACCGGCGTGTGGTCGTCTTGCTGACGAAACTCGCTGACCATAGCCAGCACTTGGCGCAGACTCACGCCATGCTTGAGGGCGCGCTCGTGGCCAAAGGTGATGGTCGGGCCATCGGCCATGGGGTCGGAAAAGGGCACGCCCAATTCCAGTACGTCAGCACCCGCCTTCACCAGCGCATGCAGGGCGGCCACGGTGACACCCGGCTCCGGATCACCGGCCGTAATGTACGGAATTAAGGCTTTGCGTCCGGCCGCTTTCAGAGCCGCGAAACGATGGGCTAAACGACTCACAGCTTCATCTCCAGGCCGTCCAACGCGGCTACCGTCATCAAGTCTTTGTCTCCACGACCCGATAAATTCACAATAATGATCTCGTCTTTCGCCATGGTCGGCGCCAGTTTCACGGTGTAGGCCACTGCATGGCTGGATTCCAGCGCAGGAATAATGCCTTCTTTGCGTGTCAGCGTGTGGAAGCCATTCAGCGCTTCCGTGTCATTAATCGCGACATACTGCACGCGGCCAATATCTTTCAACCAGCTGTGCTCCGGGCCCACACCGGGATAATCCAAGCCGGCCGAGCAGGAATGCGTTTCAATAATCTGGCCATTGTCGTCGGCCATGAGGTAGGTACGGTTACCGTGCAAGACGCCCATACGACCCGCGTTCAGTGGAGCCGAATGCTGGCCATCGCCAGCCGCAATGCCATGGCCTGCGGCTTCCACGCCATAGATTTTCACCGATTCATCGGCCAGGAACGGGTGGAACAAGCCAATGGCGTTAGAGCCGCCACCGACACAGGCGACCAAGGCATTGGGCAGTTTTCCCGTTTGCGCAAGGCATTGGCGGCGCGCTTCACGACCAATCACCGATTGGAAGTCACGCACCATCATGGGGTAAGGCGCAGGGCCAGCGACGGTGCCGATGATGTAGAACGTGTCATCAACGTTGGTGACCCAATCACGCATGGCCTCGTTGAGGGCATCTTTCAGTGTTTTCGAACCCGAGGTCACCGGCACCACAGTGGCGCCCAGCAACTTCATGCGATAGACATTCGGCGACTGGCGCTTGACGTCTTCGGCGCCCATATAGACTACACATTCCATGCCCAGTCGTGCCGCAATAGTGGCTGTTGCTACGCCATGCTGCCCTGCCCCGGTTTCTGCAATGATGCGGGTTTTGCCGGACAGCTTGGCAAGCAAGGCCTGCCCGATGGTGTTGTTGATCTTGTGCGCGCCGGTGTGATTCAGATCTTCGCGCTTGAGGTAAATCTGTGCGCCACCGAGCTCACGACTCAAACGCTCGGCGTGATACAGCGGTGATGGACGACCCACGTAATGCGCCAGATCGTGATCGAACTCTGCCATGAAGGCTGGATCGTTCTTAAGACGGGCATAGAGCTTGTCGAGATCATCCAACGCCCCCATCAGCGTTTCCGAGACAAAACGGCCACCGTGCTTACCAAAACGGCCACGGGCATCGGGGAACTGCGAGAAATCTACCGGTTGACTCATGCTGAGCGAACTCCTGCCAGAAAAGCTTCAATTTTGACGGCGTCTTTTACGCCTTTTGCCGCTTCAACACCGCCACTCACATCCACCGCATAGGGCCGTGTTTGCATAATGGCTTGCGCGACATTTTCCGGGGTTAAACCACCGGCCAGAATAATGGCGCGCGAGGTTTGTTTGGGCACTAAGGCCCAATCGAACTGCAAGCCCGTGCCGCCATGCTGCGTGGGGTGATAGGCGTCGAGCAAAATGCCCGAGGCCAGCGGCCACTGCGCCATGAGCGCGCTCACATCCTGGCCAGGCTGCACGCGCAAGGCCTTGATCCACGGGCGGCCGTATATCACGCAGGCTGACTCTGGCTCATCACCATGGAACTGCAAACAATCCAAAGGGACTTCCGCGAGGGTGTCGCGAATACGTTGCTCACTGGCATCTACAAACAATCCCACCGTGGTCACAAAAGGCGGCAAGACGGCGATGATGGCAGCCGCTTGCGCTGGCGTCACCGCACGCGGACTGGTGGAATGAAACACAAAGCCGAGAGCGTCTGCGCCCGACGCCACTGCCGAAAGTGCATCGTCAATTCGTGTGATGCCACAGATTTTGACGCGAACACGGGAACAAGCTTGAGTGGACAAGGTGCGCTCAGTGAGAAAGTTTTAACAGAAATCGAGTGTAGCAAAGGCAAAAGGCAGCGTCAGGTGAAGTTGCACCAGACACTGCCTTTTGTGCGAGGTTTGTCGTGCCTTAGCCCGACTTTACCCAGCGAAATTAACGCTTGCGGGCGCTGATACGCTCAGTGATAAACATACCCGTCAAAAACAAGCCTAAAAATACCAGCAGCACATTCGAGAAATAGCTGTATCCCAGCAGCTTCGTCTTTGCCGCCTCGTCCAGTTCTGCGGGCGAGGTCCCTGTTTCGGCGAGTGCTGTGGGTGTCTCACTTTCAGGCATAGCTTCAGGATTAAGGGCGGAGATCTGCTGATCGAGCTCAGTGACTCGCGTCTGCAAATCGGTAATCTGCTGCAGCATCTGAGTGCGCTCAGACTGCAAAGACTCCAGCGTGGGTTCAGCACCCACATCCGCTAAAACTTCGGCGTTATCGGCTTCGGCAGCAGCCACCAGCTCAGCTGGCTCTGGGCTGGGCTGGACCGCAACCGGAGCAGCGACAACGGGAGCCGGTGCGGCGACAGGCTTAGGAGCCGCCTTGGGTGCAGCTACTGGTGCTGCCGCAGGTTTCGCAACGGGCTTTACGGCCGGTTTTGCGGCGGGTTTATCGGTAAATGCAGCCGCTGCAACCTGACTTGGCTCGCTGCGAGGGGCCACGGCAGCTGCCTGTGCGGGAGCCAAAGGCTCAGCGCCATCGCTGGATACTTTCGAGGCCACTTGCTGAAGCTGACCAATGCCGGCCGCTCGGATCGACACCATGAAGCTGACAAAGTCGCCCTCCACAGCGGTACTCGAGGTGGCACGCGCAATAACTTTGCCAGAGGGCAAGGCAATGATTTTGAAGCGCACGTTATCGGCCCAGTCTGGGCGCGACAAACCCACTCGGGTATGTTCTGCACTGGACGCTACGGATACGCTCAGATCACGCAAATTTGCACCCTGAAGATCGACCAACTCGATGTCCATACGCAGGGGCTGATTCGTTGCTGACCACACCACCATGTCATTGACAGAAACCGCCAGTGCGGGCGTAGAAACGGTAGCCATCATCAAGGCCAGAGCAAGGGCGTGGGGTGCGCGAGTGAAGCGAGTGCGGGGCATGACTTTATCCTCATTATCAGTGTCTTGCAGTGCTGCTGAGTAAAGCGTTTTCACTCGCAGCTGCCAAGATGCATTTTTACTTAAAACCAACATATCTGGTTAAGAATGGCGTTATTCCGACCAAGCGGCAGCCCAAATCGGCCCAATAGGGCCACGCGGCAACTGAAACTCCGGCGGATAATGTGCATCGACAAAATAGAGACCATCTGGCGGCGCTGTGATGCCCGCCTGAGTTCTGTCGCGTGAAGCCAGCACTTGCGCTGCCCACTCCACATCAGCACGGCCATCACCCACAGCCAGCAGCACGCCCATGATGTTGCGCACCATGTGATGCAAGAAGCCATCCGCCTGAATATCCAGGCGGATCAATTCACCCCGCCGACTTAAGTTCAGGAAGTGAACATCCCGCACCGGGCGCTTGGACTGACACGCAACGGCGCGGTAGGCACTAAAGTCATGCACCCCGACCAAGGCATTCGCTGCCGCTTGCATACGCGAGACATCCAGAGCCGCGTGATGCCACGTCGCTCGCCCCGCCAGCAGCGCAGAGCGTCGCGGGTGGTTATAGACAAAGTAGTGATAGCGTCGTGCGATGGCCTTGAAACGCGCATGAAAATCGCCGGATATGGGCTGAATCCAGCGTACTGCAACGGTTTCGGGTAACAGCGTGTTAATGCCCATGAGCCAGTTGCGCTCGTTGCGAATTGCGCTGCTATCAAAATGCGCGACCATGCCCGAGCAATGCACCCCGGCATCCGTACGACCAGCGCCATGCAAGGTAATGGGATGATTGGCGACGCGGGATATGGCTGTTTCCAAGGTTTCTTGGACGCTGACAACACCTGCTTGCTGTGTTTGCCAACCGCGAAAAGCACGACCATCAAACTCAACGCCTATCGCCCAGCGCGTGCTGGGCGGCGTAATCATTTCAGACACGATTAGCTCAAACTATCGAGTATTTGCTTGGCCAGTGTTTGTTGCTCGGCACTGCCTCGGGTGATGACGGTTTGCAGCAACTCTTTCGCCAGATCAGTTTCCTGCATGTCGATATAGGCTTGGGCTAAATCTAAACGGGTTTGCAAGGCCGCTGACTCAGCATCACTCATGAAGTCGTACTCTGCCTCAGCCTCAACTTCCGGCTCTGGCAACACCTCTGGTTCCGGTGCGGAATGTGCCGCCGTCCACGGTGGTGTTGGCAGCGACTCAAGGGGCTCGAACGCCACATAATCATTGGCAACCGGTACGATAGGTGCTGCCCGAGCAACGAGTGCGGCATTGCTAGCCGCCGCTGCACGACGACGCAGAATAATCAGCAAGGCGATAAAAAAACCGACCGCCGCTGCCACCCAACTCGGGCGAATACTACTTTCAGCCGCAGGCTCTTTCGGTGCAGTGGTCATGGGCTCAGCACTGGGCTTGACGGCATTAAGCTGGGCCAGCTTGGCATCCAAGACCTTTAAGCGCGCATCTTTATCCTGACCTGCGTTTTCCAGACCCGCCAATTCCGCTTGCAGCGCTGCTCGCTCGGCGAGTAGCGTATTTTTCTGTGTCGCTAATTGGGCCAGCTCATCGGCAATCAGTGCTTCCGCTTGCGCAGCTTCCGTCGAATCTGCCGCTTTTGGACTGATGAGCGTCAGCGTCACTTCCTCGCTGCCTTCTGTGGCTGAGGTTGCAGGCGCAGCTGAAAGCGCGGGCTGATCTAAGGGCGCATGGGTTTGATTATTTGCCGCTGCCTGTCTTGCCGCCAGCCATTCGCGCGCTTGTTCAGACTCGGGCAGCGTTAAGCCGGTGGATAAGGGATAGCGCAGCAAGGCACCGCGTTTGAGCTGGTTAATGTTGCCATCAACGAAAATTCGGGGATTACTTTCCGCCAGCAATTGCTGCTTTTGCTCCAGCGATGCCTGCGGTAACGGCCACGCTTTCGCCAAGCCCGTTAAGGTATCTCCCGCCTTCACCCGGCCTGTCACCGGCTCCGCCGCAATTTGCTCTATTGGATCAACAAAGGCTTTTGCGCCTGGTGCGGGCTCTACGGGTGGCGGCAAGGTCGGCGCTACGCTATCGACCGTTAATGTCGCGGTGCCGGGTGCAGTGATGTCAGTGGTGGCTGGGGTCTCTGGTAACTGAGGAGTTTCAGCGAGGGCGGGCGCTGCCGGGGTCATTTCCGGCAGTAAAACTGCGGTCACCTGCTGAACGCGAATATTGCCAGGCCAGATCAATTGCACCAAAAAATTCAGGTTGGCCTCTTGCTGTGGCTCCACACCAGAGATCACCGCCGTCACCGAACCCGTGTTTTGCATGATCACTTGCCACTGATCGGAACCCACCGGTGGGATCAGGCCAAGGCGGCTGTAGTCCTCTGCGGGTGCAAGGATGACACGCGTATCGCTCGCTGCCACTGCGCCCAAGTCACTGAGTACCAGCTGAATTTTCAGTGGTTCGCCCAGGGCAGACAGCACGCGCATTTCACCCAGTGCCACCGCATAAGTGGAGCAGCTGTAGGCACTTAAGCAAGCTACTGCTGCCCATGACACGATGCGATTGTTCATCCCCGCTCCCATGACGCTATCCGCGCCAACCGACTATTGCTGCGCTGAGTTAACCCTGAACCATGAGCGTTGCCAAGAGCGGCTGCACAATCCCGACGCGTAGCGGGTCGGCGAGCACGCAGGCCATGGCGTCTTGCGCCTCGACTTGCAGGCGCGACAAGGTGCCGGTGATGTTCGCCACCCCTTGGTTGACCGGCGTGGGCAGTGTCTCGCCATCGCGATCTTCATGCACCTGCAGATGATCCACCGACTCGCAAATCGTCAGCACATCTGCACGACTCAGCTCATCGGCATGCGTCCAGCGCAAGTCCAGCACGGCACCGTAAAACACCGGCACGATGAACTGACGTACGCGTACAACCGTGCTCGGCAGCTGCTTTTGCAGCGAGGCCAGCAAGCGGCGCTCGCGCAGCGTACCCGTCGCCGGCTCGAAACTGCCATCGGCAGACAGCACATTGAAGGCGATCTGCTGCGGCCAAGTCTCTACCGTAATGCCACGACCGTTGAGCAGCTCGCCGGTCTGGCGCGCCAGCTCGCGCACGCCTTTCTGGCCACGCGCCGAGACCGGCGCCAGCACGGTCACTTCCAGACGCTGCAGCGGCGATGCCGCATTCAGCTTCTGCACCAGCGGCGACAGGATATTGACCAGTGGCTCATCGAGCACGATGAGCAGGCTGTCCGGACCGGCATCGGCCAGACTCACCGCCTGCGGATGCGAGCGCAGGCTGCCACTGGCATCCCAAACACGCACACCGCGTGCCAGCAAGCGACCAGCGAGTTCGTCGGCGACATCCGCCGGCACCGCGAGGATGGCTTCATTAAGGTCATCGAAATCGGCCGTATCGGCCTCTTCCACCGCCAGCGGCTTGTCGCGGAAAACGCGACTCTCTTCCGCCGAGCGCGCACTGGCAAAAAGACGCAGGCGGCCAACAAAGGCCCCCTGCTCTTCCAGCGCATCAAAGAAGGCGCGACCAAGCTCGCCGGTCACACCAAACAGACCGATGGACTGCGTGATGGCGCCCATCAGGCTGCCGTTCCGCGCGCCAGCAGAATGCGCAGCATGCGACGCAGCGGCTCAGCCGCGCCCCAGAGTAACTGGTCACCGATCACGAAGGCAGAGATGTATTGCGGGCCCATGTTGAGTTTGCGCACACGGCCAACACCGATCTTGAGACCACCGGTGATGCTCGCCGGGGTCAGCTCGTTGACGGTGATGTCACGATCATTCGGCACCCACTTCACCCAGTCGTTACCGGACTGGATGATGCGTTCGATCTCGCTCAGCGGCAGATCCTGGTTCAGCTTCAGGGTCAGCGCCAGGCTGTGGCAGCGCATGGCACCGATGCGCACGCAGAGGCCATCGACCGGAATCACGGCCTCAGTACCAAGGATCTTGTTGACCTCGGCTTGACCTTTCCACTCTTCCTTGGACTGGCCGTTGTCGAGCTGCTTGTCGATCCACGGGATCAGACCGCCCGCCAGCGGCGCGCCGAAGAACTCACGCGGCACATCCTGACGGATGGTCTGCGCCACCTTGCGGTCGATCTCCAGAATCGCTGAAGCCGGCGTCGCCAGCTCGTCTGCGACCGCAGCGTTGATCACGCCCATGCCCTTGAGCAGTTCGCGCATGTGGTTAGCACCACCGCCCGATGCCGCCTGGTAGGTCATGGAGCTGACCCACTCGACCAGCCCTTCGCGGAACAGACCGCCCACACCCATGAGCAGAATGGAGTTGGTGCAGTTGCCGCCGATGAAGTTCTTCACGCCCTTGGCCAGCGCCGACTCGATCAGGCCGCCGTTGACCGGATCGAGGATGATGACGGCGTCATCTTCCATACGCAGCGTCGAGGCCGCGTCGATCCAGTAGCCGTTCCAGCCCGCCGCACGCAGCTTCGGGAAGATCTCGGTGGTGTAATCGCCACCCTGGCAGCTGATGATGGTGTCCATCGCCTTCAGGGCGTCGATGCTGTGAGCGTCCTGCAGGGTACCGCCGGCTTTGCCACCGAAGCTGGGTGCCGCAGCGCCCGGATTTGAGGTGGTGAAATACACCGGATCAATCACGGCGAAATCGTTTTCTTCCACCATGCGCTGCATCAGCACCGAACCCACCATGCCGCGCCAACCGATCAGACCTACTTTCATGTTCGTTCTCCTGAGAATTCGTTAAAGCGCGGCGCTCATTTAAGGCGCAGCGCTAATCAAAGCGCGGCAACGACAGCTTCACCCATGGCTTGGGTGCCGACCTTGGTCGTGCCTTCGCTATAGATGTCCGGTGTACGCAAGCCCTGATCGAGCACGCGGCCGACGGCTGCCTCGATGGCCAGCGCAGCAGCGTCGGCCTTGAAGGTGTAACGCAGCATCATCGCCACCGACAGAATCGTGGCCAGCGGATTCGCCACGCCCTGCCCGGCGATGTCCGGTGCCGAACCGTGGCAAGGCTCGTACATGCCCTTCTTGTGCTGATCCAGCGACGCCGACGGCAGCATGCCGATGGAGCCCGTGAGCATCGCGGCCTCGTCGGAGAGGATGTCGCCGAACAGGTTGCCGGTCACGATCACGTCGAACTGCTTCGGACGTCGCACCAGCTGCATCGCGGCGTTGTCGACATACATGTGCGAAAGCTCCACATCCGGGTATTCCGGCGCAATCTCGGTCACCACCTGCTTCCACAGTTCAGTGACTTCCAGCACGTTGGCTTTGTCTACCGAGAGCAGCTTCTTGTTGCGCTGCTGCGCGAGCTGGAAGGCGACATGGGCGATGCGGCGGATCTCAGATTCGCTGTAAACATCGGTGTTGTAGCCCTGACGCTCGCCATTCTCGAGAATGCGAATACCACGCGGCTGGCCGAAATAGATGCCACCGGTCAGCTCACGCACGATGAGAATATCGAGGCCAGCAACCAGCTCGGTCTTCAGCGACGACGCATGCGCCAGCTGCGGATACAGAATGGCCGGGCGCAGGTTGGCGAACAGGTTCAGCTCGGAACGGATTTTCAGCAGACCGCGCTCCGGGCGGATAGAACGCTCGATCTGGTCCCACTTCGGGCCACCGACGGCACCCAGCAGAATGGCATCGGCCTTGCTGGCGGCATCCAGGGTGACATCAGGCAAAGGCACGCCATGCGTGTCGATAGCGCAGCCGCCGAGCAGTTCGTGGCTCCAGCTTAAGCCCAGACCGAACTGGTCGTTGACCTTGGCCAGCACTTTCTCGGCTTCCGCCATGATTTCCGGGCCGATGCCGTCACCGGCCAGAATAACAATATGTTTAGTCATTTAAATCAATCTCTTAAATTCGTTTATTCAAGCGCGATGCAAGCTATTGAAGACCCACGGGCGAGCCAGCTGAGCCTTGCTTTCAAAGGCCTTGATGGCATCACCATCCTGCAAAGTCAGGCCAATGTCATCGAGACCGTTGAGCAGGCAGTGACGGCGGAAGTCATCGACCTCGAAGCCGAAAGCCTCGCCGCTCGGCGTGATGACCTGGCGCTTTTCCAGGTCGACCGTGATCTCGTAGCCTTCGCTCGCGAAGCATTCGCGGAAGAGCTGATCGACCTGCGCTTCCTCAAGAATCACCGGCAACATGCCGTTCTTGAAGCAGTTATTGAAGAAGATGTCGGCATAGCTCGACGCGATCACAGCACGGAAGCCGTACTCGTCCAGCGCCCACGGCGCGTGCTCGCGCGACGACCCACAACCGAAATTCTGCCGTGCCAACAACACGCTGGCACCCTGATAACGCGGCTGATTAAGCACGAACTCGGTATTCAGCGGACGCGTCGAGCAATCCTGACCGGGATAACCCTCGTCCAGATAGCGCCATTCATCGAACAGGTTCACACCGAAGCCGATGCGCTTGATCGACTTCAGGAACTGCTTCGGGATGATCTGGTCGGTATCGACATTGGCGCGATCTAACGGAGCTGCCAAGCCCTTCACCACCGTAAATTTTTGCATGATTTATCTCCTCTGGCCCGGGGCCTGCCTCAGAACGTACGCACGTCAACGAAGTGGCCGGCAATCGCTGCCGCCGCTGCCATCGCTGGGCTGACTAGGTGAGTACGACCGCCGTTACCCTGACGACCCTCGAAATTGCGATTGGACGTGGATGCGCAGTGTTCGCCTGAGCCGAGCTTGTCGGCATTCATCGCCAAACACATCGAGCAACCCGGCTCGCGCCACTGGAAGCCGGCATCCAAGAAAATCTTGTCCAGCCCTTCGGCTTCGGCCTGCTGCTTCACCAGACCCGAACCCGGCACCACCATGGCCTGCTTGATGGTGCTGGCGACTTTGCGGCCCTTGGCCACGGCAGCGGCCGCACGCAAATCTTCGATGCGCGAGTTGGTGCAGGAGCCGATGAACACGCGATCGAGCTGGATGTCGGTGATTTTCTGCCCGGCCTTGAGGCCCATGTACTGATAAGCGCGCTCGAAGGAACTGCGCTCGACGGCATCTTCGGCGTCGTCCAGCGTCGGCACCGTGGCGGTAACCGGCACCACCATCTCCGGGCTGGTACCCCAACTCACCTGCGGCTCGATGGCAGCGCCATCCATGACCACAACGGTGTCGAACACGGCATCAGCATCGGAGTGCAGGGTTTGCCAGTAGGCCACCGCAGCATCCCACTGCTCGCCGGTCGGCGCGAAGGGCTTGCCCTCGAAATACGCGATGGTCTTTTCATCGGCGGCAACCATACCCACGCGAGCACCGGCTTCGATGGCCATGTTGCAGACCGTCATGCGGCCTTCCATGCTCATGTCGCGGAAGACCTGGCCGCCGAACTCGATGGCGTGACCATTGCCGCCTGCCGTGCCGATCTTGCCGATGATGGCGAGCACCACATCTTTGGACGTCACGCCGGCGCCAAGCACGCCATCCACGCGAACCAGCATGTTTTTCGACTTCTTCTGGATCAGGCACTGAGTAGCGAGCACATGCTCAACTTCGGAAGTGCCGATGCCATGCGCCAAGCAGGCAAACGCGCCATGGGTCGCCGTGTGTGAATCGCCGCAGACCACCGTCATGCCCGGCAAGGTCAGACCCTGCTCCGGTCCGACCACGTGCACGATGCCCTGACGCACATCATTGATGGTGAACTCGACCACGCCAAAATCACGGCAATTGTCATCGAGCGTTTGCACCTGGATGCGCGAGGTCTCGTCGGCAATGGCGGCAACGCCACCGGCGCGCTCTTCGCGGTCAGTCGGTACGTTGTGGTCCGGCGTGGCGACATTGGCGTCGATGCGCCAAGGCTTGCGGCCAGCCAAACGCAGGCCGTCGAACGCCTGCGGCGAGGTCACTTCGTGCAGCAACTGACGGTCGATATAGATGAGGCAGGAGCCATCATCGCGCTGGGTCACGAGGTGGTCATCCCACAGCTTGTCGTACAGGGTCTTGCCGGCCATCACAGCCTCCTTTGCAGGTCACGCCCCACTGCACAGGCAATGGGGGATTTCGGATCAGGCAAGACTAATGCGCCGCTATAGATAAATCCAATTTATAGTTTTTATATTATAAATAACCATAAAGAATCATTTGAGGTCTAGGTCACCTTCTTCAAAGCGTCGCCAAACACCCCCATCCGGCACAACCGGATACTTCCCCCAGCTCAAAAAAGCCTGCCTGGACACCACCTGCATGTCCCCACGCCCGGGACCCGCCACGGTTTTTACAATCAATTGCGGTCGGCGCGCACCGGGCTCACTGGCATCAATAATACGGCGCACTGACCAACGCTCACCGACCTCGCCATTGCTGTAATAGCGCCCTACCTGAAGGTCCTGCTCACTCAACACATCATCCACTTGCTGACGCCGCAGCGCCTGAAACAGCGCCTGCAATTCGTCATCACTGATATCAATCATCGAGCCCAGCTCATCAAATGCAAGACGCAGCTGCTTCGCGGTAAAAGGAGACTCAGGCGCCAAGCTGGCACCCTTAATGACACCCGCCTTACGGAAGGCCCAGGCCACCGGATAGCGCCGCCACGCAAATGGGGCATTCAAAACGACTGCCAGCAGTACCATCAGCAGTGAATTCAGTAAGACCGGATTCAGCATATAAGACCAATCGGGCATATGGCCGCTATCGGCAAGCATGACCACGGACAAGGCCGTGGCACCGCCGGGTGGATGAATGCAGCGCAGGCTGTGCATCGCGGCAATGGCCAACGCAACCGCCAAGGCCCCCGCCAGCAAACTCGGGCCCAGCAGATGCACTACAAGCAGACCCGCTAATGCAGAAAAACTTTGCCCCGCCAGCACAGGCCATGGCTGAGATAAAGCCCCATGCGGCACCGCAAAAACCAGCACCGCACTCGCCCCCATGGAGGCGACCAGCCAGAAACTGGGCGCTGCCAGTTCAGACATAAACTGCTGACTCAGCAATGCCACCATGAGCACGCCTACACCGGCCACCGCCGTTGCAATAACTCGCTCACGCCATGACACGGCATGCTCCGCGATGCCCAGCACATGCCGACAGGCCCACCACCATCCTTTAATCATGCCTAAGTCTCACTGCCTCGCCACCTGCTGGCCGCAAAGCATAACGCCAAGCCACTTGCCAGCACACACAGGCCAGCTCATTCTTCAGCGCAACCTATACAGCAGTGACACACCCGCATGGATACCGCCGTCCTCAAGGCCTTTATTGAAGTCGCTCGTCACGAGTCATTCTCGAAAGCGGCGGAAACGCTGCACCTCACTCAGCCCGCCGTGACCAAGCGCATCCAAGTGCTGGAAGAGCAACTGAATGCACCCTTGTTTGATCGGGTCGGCCGCCGCGTCACGCTCACCGAAGCCGGTCGCGCCCTGCTGCCCCGCGCCCGGCAATGGCTGCACGAGCTCGACGACATGCGCAGATTGGTCAGCGATTACTCCGAAGCGGCGACCGGCCAGCTCACCGGCACGCTCACCGTTGGCACCAGCCATCACATCGGCCTGCATCGCCTGCCGCCCGCCCTGCGCGCCTTCAGCACCGCACATCCGCAAGTACGGCTAGACATTCGCTTCATTGACTCTGAACAGGCTTACGACGCCGTGCTCTCCGGCGAGCTGGAGCTGGGCATTGTGACGCTGCCGCCAGCACCGGACGATCGCCTGGTGGCCAAAGTGATCTGGCCCGATCCGCTGGCCTTCGTGGTCGCCGCCGGACACCCACTGGCGTTGCGCGCTCAGAAGCAACGCGCTGGCATTGCCGCCGCTGATCTAGCGCCCTACTCCGCCATCCTGCCGTCATCCTCGACCTTTACCCGCCAAATTGCCGAACAGATGTTCCAGCGCGAAGGCCTGACGCTGAACGTGAGCCTGGTCACCAACTATCTGGAGACAATCAAGATGATGGTGTCCATCGGCCTCGGCTGGGGTGTGCTGCCGGCCAGCATGTGCGATGCCGAGGTGGTGGCCGTGCCGGTGCAAGGCGTGGCGCTGAGTCGTGACCTGGGCGTGGTGCATCACCCGAGGCGAGCGCTGTCGCGGGCGGCGCAGGCGATGCTGGGGTTGTTGGAGCAGGAGGCTGGGGCGATAAGCGGTAGCAAATAGCGCTTGCCGGCGAATTAGTCGGCTGGCATGCTTGATGTGAATGGAATTGCAGTATTTGTCGGCAGGGAGTGCTGCGTCAGGTTTTTTAAGCCATTGAATTGACTGAAGTCTGTACTCTCCCTTCGATGTTATGCAGCAATCGTTATGCGGCAATCTGGAATTATTACGCAGCAGTGGGTGCTGTATAAACCAAGTTAGTGGTTAATAAATAAAATGAGCGAAGAAACAGATGGGCTAGTACTACTAATTTATTCAATAGTATTGGGCGTTGCTGCAGCAATATTTTATGTGGCAAAAAAGAGAGCAAAAAATATTAATAAGAAAAAACAAATAAATAATATTTCCAGTTTATTTTTAAGTATCCTTATGTTTTTTTCAGGATATATCATGGGCTTTCCAATAGTCCCATTAATTATTTTTATTGGCATTGGAGTGCTCATAACATATGCCTCATCAAAATCAACTTCCTTTTGCGGCTCTTGCGGCTATGAGCATACTCAGCCATTCTCAAAAATAAAATATTGCCCAAAATGTGGGGCAAAAATCGAAAAAACGCCTAACAATCGATTGCACGCAGATCACAGGGCCTAGCTATCGTTGTAAATTTTAATTTTACTTGCACCTGTGGCCGGTGACTCGCATCGTTAGCCACTAGGAGGACAAATGAAACGCAAACGTGATCAGTTCTTTGAGCATCTGACAAAGCAAGAAACACTTGAGTCAATTTTTAAGAGTTGGGCCTGGGTTCTGGTTACCGCGGCTGTTTTCCAGGTAAGCCTCTCCACCCTGAAGTCAGGCTCGGTATTCTTTGGGCTTCTATGCTTTTTCGTGTTCATCATCCTATCGGCGCTACTTCTGTTTTACGTCGCCAAATACATTGCTCTACCGCTCGAAAACGCAATGAAGGGGCAGCTTCCAAATTCGGAGCCACCACTCACGTGGCGTTCTGCTGTGCATCAACCTTTACGCGCACTTCTCACAATTCCTGGCGTCGTTTATCTGGCGCTTGCAATGGGGTTCTTCATTTTTACTAGCGAGTTCGTAAAAACAATCGCGGTTCGCGGAGTAACTGGTGGCTAACTAGTGGTTCAACGCGACGGCCGGTAAATCCGGCCGCGCGCTAACCTAGCGTTAGGCGTTATACTCTCCCCGGGTACGTAAAACCAACAAATTGGAGGAATAATGCGCAACCTTGTTTTCGTTCTTCTCGCATATGCAAGCGCTAGCGCCTATGCGGGGATTTTCGACGAATTGCCGGATCTTCAGGGAAAAGTGGTCGCCTATGCGGGCGAATATGAACAAATTACCTGTCCGATAGGTGGTAATTACGACTGCCTCAAATGGCCTATGGACTTATACAAGACAAAGCGCGGCCAGGACATATGCTTCAAACCAACCCGCTACATATCTTGTTCGTATTCATGCAAAGGTTTGATTGCGATTGGCGATGATAAAATGCCTTATCTGTACACAATAGAAAATATGGGTGGAGATGTAAAGAAGTCTGGAATTGAGTTATACAAGTGTCCGTCATTATACTAATTACGCCTAACACTTCGTTCGAGCGGACGTACTCCGGCAGGCCGGTTTTGCTCCTCATTTCATTCTGGGCAAAAGCCGTCCTGCCTTCGCGGGCCGCTCAATTCAAACGTTACATGCATCATTAATAGGTAGCCACATGGCAGAATTTTTTAGTACGAACCAGAGCAAAACTGTTCTCACAAAGTTTAAACACAAAATTGATGGTTTGGTTCCTGCTGACGATTTCGAAAAGCAACGGAATAACCTTATCCGATTAGTTGTTGGCTCCATGGAAAACAAGCCTGATCAATGGGATGAGCTTTGTGAAATAAATATTCAATGGATTGGCGACCAATTTATTAGTCGACTGGCTCATGAGGAGAAAGAACTAACAAAGGAAAAATTGGATAATATTTGTTCCATGTGCTTCCGCTTCCTGTTCGAGCTTTATCTTTCTATGAAAAATGATTTGGCAATGGATTTTGAAGCTGCAAGACGTTTTGTTTTTTACAACGTTGATTCATTTGAACACAATGCTAAAGTGCAAATCGAATATGCTATTCGTGAAATGCCGATCAACATCTTTAAGGCTATAGCTAATAGTAACGCTATAGAAAGTTTAAAAAACTTTAATGCAGTATCTGCTAAAGCAGAAAAGCTAAAAGATGACTGGAATACAGACCTGGCTAAAAGAGAAGCCAAAGTCGACTCACTTAAAGAGTCTTTATCTAAATATGAAAATGCTTTCAACTTTGTTGGCCTGTACCAAGGGTTTGATGAACTGTCGACAGAGAAGAAAAATGAGCGAGATGGAATACTATTTTGGCTTCGGATTTGTCGGTTTTAATCGTATTACCTATAATTTCAGGACTAATTGTTGTATATTTGCATCTAGATAACATTGCCGCAGTTAGAGACGGTATTTTGGTTTCAATTTTCCCTACAGTTTCGTTTGTTGCAATTTCCGTTTACTACTTTAGAGTTCTTCTATTTAACTATAAGTCTGTAAAGTCACAGATTTTACAGATAGATCTTAGAAAAACATTGTGTAGATTTATCCAGAATTACTCGGAGTATTCTAGAAATATAAAGAAGAATGATGCGAGCTCCTTAGATAGATTCGAAAGCATTATATTCTCCGGGATAGTCACGGATGATGGAAACCTACCATCAACATTTGATGGTATGGAACAAATAGGAAAGTTAATAAAAGCAGCAAAATCGTGAGTAAGGCATGTAACAAGCGCATGTTGTCGGACTAGTTTTCCGCTTCGCTCCAATCCAGCCGCAAATGCGGGCGTAAGGCTCCCACAAACGAGAATCAGTTATGAGCACTGATGAAAAGCTGAAAGGTCCAGCCTCTTACTTCCCATCCATCGAGAAGAAGTTCGGCCACCCCATTGGCTACTGGCTTGAGCTTGCTGGAAAGCTCAGGGACATGAAGCACATGGAAACTGTCGCTTGGCTGAAAAGCGAGCATGGATTGGGTCATGGCCACGCGAACGCAATCGTTGCGCATGTGCTCACTACCAAAGAGAAGCTGTGACATGCACCTCATACGCATCTCACACCAACCTAACTTTGCCTTGCAGGCTTACACCTCGCGTTGGCGCTCCCAAGTCATAACCGCACAATACAAACCGCTTGCCCCGCATGAAGTGACACTTTAGTGTCACTTCATGCGAACCGAACTCGTCACCACACTCAAGCGCCAAGCCACGGAACTCCTGTCTGATCTGGGAAGAGACAAGGAGCCCATTCTCATCACTCAGCATGGGCTGCCAAGTGCTTACCTCGTGGATGTGGAGACATTCGAGCAACTGCAGCAGCGCATGAAGCTGCTGGAGGGCATTGCTCGCGGGGAACGCGCCATTGATGACGGGCGCGTCGTTTCACACGCCGATGCGAAGGAACGCATGAAACGATGGCTCAAATAATCTGGTCAGAGCCAGCACTGCACGACCTGGATGCCATCGCAGATTACATCGCGCTGGACAACCCGAGCGCAGCGCAGGCACTGGTGAGGCGCGTTTTTCAGCACATCGATAACCTGGAAACGCATCCGGAAATGGGCGCAAAGCCCCCGGAGCCAGAAGTCTGGCGTTATCGTCAAATTGTCGAGCCACCGTGCCGAATTTTCTACCGCTTGCACGGCGAGATCGTCTATATCGTTCATGTGATGCGAGCCGGTCGCCTGCTGCTATCTGAAAGTCTGGATCGCTCTTAAAAAACAGAGGTCCGACATGGCCTGCTTGGGCAATTCATCAGCCAGCACTTCACCCTTTCGCTACGAAGATCAATGCAGAGAACTCAAGGGCTAGACCACGCAGCCTCAATCGCCAATCGTGACATCGCTCGATGTCACACAACATCATGGCATACCGGCGTTTTAAGAGATAAAAGCGGCTTTTTGCAGTTATTGCCTCCACACGATCTGTTGATAATGACCCCACAGTCAACTGACCGCTGGATAAGCCCATGAACGCCACCGTAACCGAACACCTGAACGCGCAAACGGCGCAGAACGAATCTGCCAAGCCCGATTGGAAAGACCCTAAGCGTTATCTCTGGCTGCTCAGCCCGGCGCTGCCGGTGATTGGCTTGGCGGCCGTTTCCGCCTATGCCGTTGCGCCGAAGACGCTGCGCGGTTTGTCGTGGGCGGGTCCGGCCTTGGTGCATGGCATCATTCCGGCACTGGATCGCCTCATCGGTACCGATACCAGCAATCCGCCGGAAGACATGATTGAGAAGCTGGAAAACGACAAGTACTACCAAGCCATTGTGAAGGCGTTTATTCCCGCGCAATACGCCACCACCTTTTTAGCGACTTGGCTGGTGGGTCGTCGTAAAGACATGCCGCTCACCGACTATCTCGGCCTGACCCTGACCGTGGGCGCTGTCAATGGTATTGCCATCAATACCGGTCACGAGTTGTCGCACAAGCATGACAAGCTCGATCGCTTCTTCTCCATGCTGGCCTTGGCCCCCACGGGCTACACGCACTTCGCGGTTGAGCACCCGTTCGGCCATCACAAGCGCGTAGCCACACCGGAAGATCCCGCCAGCAGCCGGATGGGCGAGAGCTTCTGGAAGTTCCTGCCGCGTACTGTCATCGGTGGCTTCAAGTCCGCTTATGAGATCGAAAAGCGCCGTCTGGAGCGCAAGGGCAAGAGCTTCTGGTGCTTAGAGAACGAGTTGCTGCAAGGCTGGGCCATGAGCGCCGGCTTCTTCGGTGCGGCGACCCTCGTTGGTGGCCCGCGTGCCATCCCCTTCTTAGTGGGTCAGGCCGCCTACGGTGCTTCGCTGCTGGAAGTGATTAACTACATCGAACATTACGGCCTGAAGCGCGCTCAGAATGAAAACGGCAAGTACGAACGCACGCTGCCGGAGCACAGCTGGAACAGCAATGAAGTGGTGAGCAACTTGTTCTTGTACCAGTTGCAGCGCCATAGCGATCACCATGCTCACCCCACGCGCAGCTTCCAAGCCCTGCGCCATTTCGAAAATGCGCCGCAGCTGCCCGGCGGATACGCCTCGATGTTGCTACCCGCCTACTTCCCATCGTGGTGGTTCGGCATGATGGATCAGCGCGTGGTGGATCACTACCAAGGCGATCTCAGCAAGATCAACATGGACCCTGAGCGTCGTGAAGAAATATTGGCGAAGTACGCGAGCTAACTCCACCGGCAACGATTTGATTACTCGCTGAACAGTGACCGGCATGGGCTTCAACTCATGCCGGTTTTTTTATGCCTCTGCAGCGGCAGGCTTCCCCTAAAGCGCAACTGATCGGCTAAAGTTCGGCAAGTTCATCAACCAAGATATTTTCGGGGAACGTGTCATGACGATCGTGTTGTTTATTGTTGGCTTAGGCTTACTCGTTCTTGGCGCGGAAGCCTTAGTGCGCGGGGCCTCCCGCATGGCCGCAGCCTTGGGCATTTCGCCGTTAGTTGTGGGCTTAACCGTTGTCGCGTTCGGCACCAGTTCACCGGAATTAGCCGTGAGCGTGAAGTCGGCCTTTGCCGGCCAAGCCGACATCGCCATTGGCAATGTGGTAGGCAGCAACATCTTTAACGTGCTGTTTATTCTGGGTTTATCCGCCATCATTGTGCCACTCATTGTGGCTCAACAGCTGATTAAGCTCGATGTGCCCATCATGATTGGTGCATCCGTACTGCTTTGGGTGCTCGCGCAAGATGGCACGCTGAGCTTCCTAGACGGCGCCCTCTTATTTTTTGGCCTCAGCGCCTATATCACGCTGCTCATTCGCCAGAGCCGCAAAGAAACGGCCGCCATTAAAGCGGAATACGATGAAGCGTTTGCAGCGCCAAACGAGCCTGTGAACTGGCTGAGCAACCTCGCCTTAGTACTGGGCGGTTTAGCGATGTTAGTGCTGGGCTCGCGCTGGCTGGTGGAAAGCGCCGTGACCTTTGCTCAGCACATGGGTGTGAGCGAGCTGGTGATTGGCCTGACCATTGTGGCTGCAGGCACCTCGCTGCCAGAAGTGGTTACCTCCGTCATTGCAGCCCTTCGCGGTGAGCGCGACATTGCGGTGGGCAATGTGGTGGGCAGTAACCTGTTTAACCTGATGGGTGTCTTGGGCTTAGCCAGCATGGTGGCGCCCGCCGGGTTGCCTGTGTCGGCCTCCGCTATCGCATTCGACATTCCCATCATGATTGCCGTGGCCGTGGCTTGCTTACCCATCTTCTTTACCGGCGGCATCATTAGCCGCGGTGAAGGCGCATTGTTTCTGGGCTATTACGTGGCCTATACGCTGTATCTGATTATGGCCGCCAATCAACATGCGCAGCTCTCCCTGCTGCGCGATGGCTTGCTGTACTTCGCGCTGCCCTTAACGGCCATTACGTTGCTGATCATTGCCACGCAAAGCCTGAGGAAGCACGCCAGCACTTCAAGCGGAAGCTAAGGCTTCAGGGTTTTTATACTCGTCCAGCAGCTCGCCGTAACGGCCAAACAAACGCTCGCGCCATTCATTCTCTAGCGCCTGCGTTTGTTGCTGTGACGGGTGGAAACCGGGCTTCACATAAGCAGGCATGTACTTAAGCATTCCGGAGATAAACCCGTTTTTGCCAAACAGGGCGCGCAAACCACGCACATTCTCCTGCACATTCAATACCTGCCCCTCCTTCACCAGCAATACGCCCCAACTGGCTATGATCGGCGGCGCCAAGAGCGCCAGCACAAGCCCAAGCGCGATCCGACGCTCGGCCACCGTGCCTCCAACCTGCTCGAACACATCGTAGGCCACCGACTTGTGCTCGAGTTCCTCGAGTGCATGCCAGTACCACAGTTTTAGCATTTCGCCATCGGAGCCGTTTCGAAACGCCTCATGCGTAAGCCATTGCTCAGCGAGATGGGCGGTGAAGTGCTCCATCATGGTGGTGCAGGCCAGCTGCAAGCGTGGCGAGAATCGCTCGAGCTGCCGCAAGCCCCACTTCACGCCACGGTCGGGCGTTTTAACATCTAGATTACGCGCTGAAAAAAAGGCGTTCAGACGGTCATGCTCACGGCCGTGCAAGGCTTCCTGGCCGATGAAGCCGGCAATCTGCGCCTGAAGTACCGGGTCACTGACTTGATCCCGAAAACGCCGAACAGACTCCACAAAAAATCGCTCTCCAGGCGGAAATACGCCAGAGAACACCACAAAAATTAGGCTAGCGAGTGGGTTCTGATTAAAGAAAAAGTAACGATCGGCCTCAACGGGGAAACTGAAGTTCACGTGACGCGGTGGAATACCCACTTGGGCACCGCTGAGCCTACGGGTAGTGGCTTGGAAAGTGACAGACATGATGTTTCTCCGATCGGTTTATATTGACATTGTTGACTGGCACAACCGACCATGAGAAATTATTCCGAACTCTTGTTCGGATTCAACTCGGATACTGCTCATGCCTCGCGCACCACGCCAGCAACGCGCCATCGCCACCGTCGATGCCATACTTGAGGCTGGCTTCATCAGCCTCGCCCGCCAAGGTCTAGCCGCAACAACGACTCGGCATATCGCCGACATTGCAGGCATTGGCGTGGGTTCGCTCTATGAGTATTTTGAAAATAAAGAAGCGGTTTACGCGGCCATGCACGAGCGTTTTGTGGCCGACGTGGTGGCCATTCTGCAGCAGCTATCCGCCGTGATCGTGAAGCAGGACATCCAAGGCGCTGTCACCACCATCATCGGGCGTTTGCAGGCCTTACTCCGTGAGAACGATTCGCGCTATCTGCATTACGCGCAAAGTGCCATGAGTCTGGAAGTGAGGGTCGGGCTGGACCCGGTGATACGTATCTTGCAGGAGATGATCGTGCACTATGTGATGCACCATCCGGAACTGATGCGGATGCGGCGCATGGCCACGATGAGCTATATCTTCGTCAATGGCAGCATCTTCGTGATCCTGCGCCACCTCACCGAACCATCCTCCCTGATCAGCACCGAAGAGCTGATCGAGGGGCTGTCGGAAATGCTCAGCCACTATGTGGCCATGGAGCTGCAACTCACAGCAACGCCGGCTGCCGAAATCAAACTCTCTCGGCCGTAGCATTGTGGCTCGCACGAGTTACACGATAATCCACGCATTACTCGGCTAAATTTCCCAACGAGATCCTCATGTTGTCGATAATTTATTTGGTCGCCATTACGGCCGAAGCCATGACCGGCGCACTTTCGGCCGGTCGTCGCCACATGGATCTGTTTGGCGTCATCATTATTGCCTGCGTTACGGCCCTAGGCGGCGGCACCTTACGGGATGTCGTGCTGGGGCACTATCCCGTTGGTTGGGTGGCTAACCCCAAGTACCTCTTAATTACGGTTATTGCCGCGTTAGTCACCGTGCTGCTTGCCCCGGTCATGCATCATTTCAAGCGCGCCTTCTTAGTACTAGATGCGCTCGGTCTAGTTGCCTTCAGCCTCATTGGTTGCGCCATTGCCCGTGACATGCAGCTCTCCCCACTGATCTGCATGATTAGCGGCATGATGACCGGCGTGTTTGGTGGTGTATTGCGGGATGTGTTGTGTAATGAAATTCCGTTAGTGTTTCAAAAGGAGCTCTATGCGGTGGTCTCTTTACTGACTGCTGGCGCTTATTGGTTACTGTTGGAGTGCGCTGTAGCGCCCAATTTCAGTATTTTTGCCTGTTTGATGGGCGGCTTTAGTTTGCGTATGGTTGCCATTTACAAAGGCTGGGAAATACCCAAGTTTATCTACAAAGATTAAACACTTGGGCGACAGCGCAATTACATGCCTGTCAGCAGCTCTATTGCATAATGTAACTTAATATACAAAATTTGCAGTCAAGGAGCTCGTCATGCCCTCCCCTCGGGTTGTTCTTGTCGAAGATGATGAAATGTCTGCTGAATTGGTGCGTTTCATTGTGCAGCGCCAAGGCTTTGAGTTTACGCATGTCGCTGATGGTCAAAAAGCGCTGGACATGCTGAGCAGCCAGGAACCACCGGCTGCGATCATTCTCGATTGGTTACTCCCCTTTGTGGATGGCATGGTGGTGCTTGAGGCCATTCGCCAATCACCCCGTTGGTCACATGTGCCTGTGCTCGTCCTGACGGGTAAGACACGTGAAGAAGATATTGTTAAAGCCCTCGATGCTGGCGCCAATGACTTTATTGCCAAACCCTTTCAGCCCGCCGAACTGGCGGCCAGACTTAAGCGCATCGTGCGAGTCGCGCCATGAAAACCCTTATTTGCTGCATATGCTGCCTGCCTTTAACCGCGCTGGCAGATACGGGCTGGGTCGAGCTCAGTGGCGATTATCAGCACTACAGCAAAGGCCTGAGCTCTGCACAGACGTTCAGCGTGGCGGGCTCTTTGAAACAAGCTACGCGCACCCTGTATGGCGAGGTTAGCGACTACCAGCGCGGTGAGGCGCATGATGCTCCCATTCAGGTTGGGGCCTATCAATCGGTCACAGCCACCGGCAGCCTGCACGTAGAAGGTACATGGACTGCCAATCCACTGATTAAGCCCAAACATCAAGCCTACTTGGGCTGGTATCAGTCTTTGCCCGGCGGATGGACTGTTGAGCCCGGCTATCAATGGACCAGCTACGAGACTGTTTCAGTTGAAAAGGCCAGCGTGGTTTTCGAAAAATACGTCGGTGCCTACCGTTTTGTTTATGGCGCAGGGCAAGTATCACTGGCTGGCGACACCGCCTTCAATCATCGCCTGCAAGCGGATTGGTTTTATCGTGACCAAGACAAGTTGAGTGCCGGCTTTGCGTTTGGTGACGACCAAGAGGTATTACCGAATGGACAGGTCATTCAAACCCCCGTGCGCAACTATTTTGTGGCAGGTGCCCACAGCTTGAGCCCAACTTGGCAACTGCTCTGGCAACTGCAGCATACCGATCAAGGCGACATTTTCCGGCAGCAGGGAGCACGTCTTGGAATTCGCCACCAGTTCTGACGCTACGCTCAGTAGTGTTCTTTACTTCACCCTCAGCTTCTTTTTCGCAAGTGCAGTCAGCCTGTTATTTTGTTTTTTTATGCGGATAAAACGCCAGCGCAAGGAGATTCGCTCCGCTCAAGTCGAGCAACAATGGCGAGAGTTTTGCTTTCAAGCGCTCATGGTCCAAGAGCCTGAAAAGCTGCCCCCGATGGATCAGCGTGACCTCTACGACTTAGTTGAAATGTGGTTGCAAACCTTTGACCGCATTCGTGGCGCAGATGCCGCCAAAGGCCTTATTCGGCTCGGGCAATGGCTGGACTTTGAGAACCGACTGCTGCCTTGGCTCAAATCAAACACCATTGATGAAAAGCTCCTCGCCATCATGGCACTCGGCTTACTGAAAGAACGCCGAGCATTGGAAGTTATCCGTGAGCGCATCGATGACCCTTACCCACTCATCTCGCTCGCGGCCATGAAAGCATTTATGGAAATTGAGCCGGAACAAGGCTTGCCCGAGCTTTTAAAACGAATAGACACACCAGGCTGGCCCATTGGTCGAGTGCGCCAATTGATTAGTGCCGCGCCGCGTACCTTGCAGACACACTACGTCACCTTGGCAGCAGAAACACTGAGCGAAGAACAGCTGCCTAAGCTCTTTGAGCTGATCTACGCCCTCGCGCCTTCAGAAGCGAGTGACGCGGCAAAGCTCGCCTTAAGACGGCACCCCGACAGCGCGCCACTGCTACTGGTCATTATTAAACACACCACAGACCCACAATTTTTGCCCTTAGTCAGAGCCAGTTGCAGAAACAGCCATCCTCCCTTGCGTCATGAAAGCCTCACCGCGCTGGGGCGCATGGGGGACCAAGACGACATGGCCCAATTGATTCAAGCACTCAATGGCGACATCTGGATCAATCAACAAGCAGCCGCTAACAGTCTCATGACCATTGTTAATGAGGCAGCCGCCGCGCAAGCCATCATGCCCGTGTTAACCACCGAGTCAGCACGCCTTCATTGGTCGGAGTTACTGTTTCAGAAGGGGTGGCTCTTGCCGGCTACTGAATCGGTGTGGGTTTGTAGCGAGACCAGCCCACTAACTCAGGTGGCCTATCATGGTTGAATGGTATTGGGTCGCTCCCGCCGCTATTGGCTTTGGTTGGCAAGGGCAATTAATTAATGGACTGTTCTGGTTCTTTTTGATTTATCAAATCATTGTGGGCACGAGTTATATCTCGCTGAATATTGTTGCACTGTATGTGGTGAAAAAAAGCACTCGCGGGGGCAAGGACCTGCATTTGCCGCGCGTCTATGAAAGCAGCCTGCCCGGCGTCAGCATATTGCTCACCGCCTATAACGAAGAGCAGCTCATTGCCACCTCGGTTCGCTCCCTGCTGCAACTGGACTACCCGCTGTTTGAATTGATTGTGATTCATGATGGCGGCAGTGACGACACTCTCGGCGTGATGCAACGCGAATTTAATATGTACCCCTGCCCCTATGCGTTTGAATACGCGGTGTCGTGCAAACCCATTAAACAGATCTACCGCTCCCACAACCACCCCAACTTAATCATGGTGGATAAGGCCAATGGCGGCGGTAAAGCGGATGCCAACAATGCCGGCATTAACGTAGCGCGTATGCCGCTGTATTGCGGCATGGACGCCGACTCCATTTTGGATCGCGACAGCCTACTGCGCGTGGTGCGAACCTTCTTAGAAAAGCCCAACACCATCGCGGCTGGCGGCAGTGTGCGAATTGTTAATGGCTGCCAGGTTCACGATGGCCGTCTCATCAAAACTGGGCTACCGCACTCGTGGTTATCGCGAATTCAGGTACTGGAATACTTACGGGCGTTTCTCTTCGGTCGGCTAGGCTGGTCGCGGCTGCAAGCCTTGCTCATCATCAGCGGCGCGTTTGGCGTCTTTAAACGTGAAAATGTCATTGAAGTGGGCGGCTACCTGTCTACTAGCCTAGGCGAAGACATGGAGTTGGTGGTGCGTCTGCACCGCTACGCGCTCGATAAAAAGCGCCCCTATACCATTAATTTCGTTCCTGACCCCGTGTGCTGGACAGATGCACCGGAAGATCGACCGACCCTACGCAAGCAACGCATACGCTGGCAACGCGGGCTTTTAGAAACCTTGTATGCCCATCGCAAACTGTGCTTTCAAAAAGGCTCTGGAAAAGTGGGCTGGCTAGCCTTCCCGTTCATGGTCATTGTGGAAGCCATGAGCCCTATCATCGAAGTGCTGGGCATGATTTTCACCATTTTGCTGGCATATTTCGGCTATTTAAATGTCGGCGCCAGCTTACTGTTCTTAGCTGCCGTGGTCGGTTTAGGCTTGCTCTTATCCTCACTGGCCTTGGTGCTGGAGGAGCGTAGCTTTCACGTCTACCCCAGCTATAGAGATACCGCCACGCTGTTCCTCTGGGCCGTACTGGAGAACTTTGGTTATCGCCAAATGAATTCGTGGTGGCGTTTGCAGGGCACTTGGCAATGGTTGCGAAAATCGGAATCGAAATGGGGTGTGATGGTTCGTAATACATCGTGGATGACAGAGAGCACACCCTCCAAGTAATCTCGGGGCTTATTCACTCATAGAGCCGTATCACTATGCCCCGCGATAACCCGGAACTGATTAGCCCCACCGCGCACTACACAGGAACGGTCTGGTTACAACATGGCTTATCACACCCCGCATTTGCGACCCTTCAGGGGCAGGCATTTTACTACGCGCTTAAAGCCCCTATGGCCGCGGCTAAACTGTTGGGCGGCCCCACGCTAGAAGCGTTTTTACTCGCTCGCCATCGCCTGATCGATTTGCAACTTGAACGCGCCATTGAGTCGGGTGAAATTTCTCAAGTCATCGAAATTGCGGCCGGCTTATCCCCTCGGGGCTGGCGCTTTGCATCGCGCCATCGCAACCGAATTACCTATATCGAAGCCGATCTCGTTGATATGGCTAAATACAAGCACAGCCTGCTGCAAGCAGGTGGCTTGAACTCAGACCAGCATCATGTCCGCATCATCAATGCACTCGCGGATACCGGCGCCGACAGCTTGGCTGAAATTGCCGCCAAACTCGATCCGAACAAAGGCTTAGCCATTATTACCGAAGGCTTGGTGAACTATTTCGACACGCCGACCGTAGAGCGCATGTGGGCGCGTTTTGCCGGTGTGCTCAGTGGCTTTCAACACGGGCTGTATTTATCAGATCTACACATCAAGGCCAATAATCGCGGGCCCGCCACACGCACCTTCATGAGTTTGTTATCGACCTTTGTTGGTGGCCGCGTACACCTTCACTTCAAAGATACGGGCACGGCAGAAGCTGCCCTGGCTCATGCCGGTTTTTGCCAAGGCGTATTGCTCAAGCCCAGCGAGTTTCGTGAGCAACTTCCAGATTGCCGCACATCAGGCGTAGATGTGGTTCGCGTGGTTTGCGCCAGAACGGTTAGCACATGACTAGCTCGCTACTAACACGCTGGGCCTGGAGTGAGGGGCGGCCAAACCCAGACAAACTCGCCACGGCCATGTCCAAAGCTGATTTAGCGGCGCTACCCGAACTGTCTGAGTGCCTAGACGGTTTATCTGAAGCCCAGCGTAAATTACACGCGAATGGACAGCACGCCGTTTTACTGATTCTGCAAGGTTTGGATGCCAGCGGCAAAGACAGCCTTCTGCGTACCCTGGCACAGGGGCTGGATCCGGCTGGCTTTCGCGTCTACGCCTTCGGTCGCCCTAGCCCGGAAGAGCTGAAACATGACTTCCTGTGGCGCGTCATCCCTAAGCTACCCGCGTTTGGGCAGGTGGTGGCGTTTAACCGTAGTCATTACGAAGCCGTGCTGGCCGAACGCTTGCTGCCGGGTGCTGAAACCAGCAAACGCTTTTGGCAGGCGCGCTACCGCACCATCAATGCCCTCGAAAAACACTGGCTGGACCACGGCACACAAGTCATTAAAGTCTGGCTTCATCAGTCGGAAGCCGAGCAAAAGCAACGCCTGCTGAAACGCTTAGATGAACCGAGAAAACGCTGGAAATTCGACCCCTCCGATCTCGACACCTTTGCTCAGCGCGAGCCCTACCTCAGCGCCATGGCCGATATGGTGGAGGCGACCAGTTCGCCTGATGCACCTTGGCACCTAATTCCTGCAAACAGTAAAGCGCAGGCACGAGCGGCCGTTGCGGGCATTTTACGGGAGCACTTAAGCCAACTCGCACCGGAATATCCCGACAGCGACCCGGCGCTCGACGCACGTTATCGTGCCCTGCTTGAGGCGGGCCTTGCAGCAACGACACAGACCGAAAGCTGAACGCGGCTCTGCTAGTGATCGCCAAGACGAACGGTAGGCCTTCTGGCCTGCTTTAGCCCAGTGCCAAGCTTAGAATGTGCCTTCTCAGTCTGATTAAAAGCACTCAATTCGGGAACACCATGATCACTGCACTGATTCTGATCTTTGTTTTAGCCTACCTAGCCATCGCGCTTGAGCATCCCCTTAAAGTCAATAAATCCGCCTCAGCGCTGGTAGGCGCAGGCTTGCTGTGGACGATTTACGCCATCGCCACTAACAACACTGAAGTTGTCAGCCATGAGCTGTCAGAAACGCTCATCAGCACCGCACAGATTGTCTTCTTCCTGATTGGCGCCATGACCATTGTTGAAGTGATTGATGCGCATAACGGCTTTGAAGTGATTACTCGCAACATCAAAACCACCAAACTCTCCTCCCTGATGATTTTGGTGGGTATCGTGACGTTTTTTCTAAGCGCCATTCTCGACAACCTCACCACTACCATTGTCATGATTTCGCTGCTGAAGAAGCTCATTGATAAGCACAGTGATCGCCTGCTCTTTGCGGGAATGGTCGTGATTGCCGCGAACTCGGGTGGTGCGTGGTCGCCCATCGGCGATGTCACCACCACCATGCTGTGGATCGGCGGCCAGATCACCCCAGTCAATATTATTCAAGGCGTGTTTTTGCCCTCGATCGTGAGTCTCGCGGTCCCGCTCGTGATCATTAGTTTCATGCTGCGCGGAAAGCCCGTTGTGCCGCCCGCACAGCCGGTTAATTCGGCCAAGGAAATCTCTACGACCGCCTTAGAGCGTAATTTGGTGTTCTTCTTGGGGCTCGGCGCACTCATCGCCGTGCCCATCTTCAAAACCGTCACGCATTTACCCCCCTTTATGGGCGTATTTTTCGGCTTAGGTATTCTTTGGTTAGTCGCCGACCTTCTGCATCGCAACAAGGCCGAAGAGGACAAGCACCACCTGACGCTAGTGCATGCCTTAACCCGTATCGACATGGCATCCATCGTGTTCTTTATTGGTATTCTTTTGGCGGTAGCGACCCTAGAGCACTCGCACGTCCTCACTGATTTAGCGGGCTGGCTAGACACCACCGTAGGCCGCTTAGACATCATTGTGTTTTTGATTGGCATTGCCAGCGCGATTGTCGATAACGTTCCCCTCGTGGCTGCTGCCATGGGCATGTACAGCCTGGAACAATTCCCCACCGACAGCTTCCTGTGGGAGTTTCTGGCTTACTGCGCGGGCACTGGCGGTTCGATTTTGATTATTGGTTCAGCCGCGGGGGTAGCTGCGATGGGCTTAGAGAAAATCGAATTTGTTTGGTATATGAAAAACATCAGCCTGTTGGCATTGGCCGGCTACATGGCGGGCGCTCTGGTTTACGTACTTCAGTTTAACTTGCTGCATTAAGACTAATTGACGGCTGGCTAGCGAACTCGTGTCACTCGCCAGCGTTAAAGCGATAAAAAAATAATAATGATTCGCTACTGTTGAGACGATCCATGTTGCGTCCATTTTTTGCCCTCTTAATTGCGCTCTTTTTAGTCAGTTGTGGTTCTTCACAGAGTGATCCGACTCAACCCGCCGCCAAGACACACCATAATCTGGTTGGCGCTTGGTCTACTGCACCCTACGGCCCATATCCTTTTGGACCGTTGGCACGTGATACCCCTGTGGGCGAAACACCGGGCTCCATCACCACGGCACGCTTTGAGAATAATCAAGCACGCGATCAAAGCTTTCGCATGATCATCAACCCCACTATTAGTGGCACACAAGCTCGCATTCGCCTTTCAAATTTGAAAGGCGACCGCCCTATTCGATTTGAGTCCGTCAGTCTTGCCCGCGTACTGCCACAGACACCGATCCTCAATGGCGCTAGCGTACCTCTGAGCTTTGCTGGAAAACCCTTTGTCGTTGCCCAGCCCGGCGAAGAGGTCATCAGCGACCCCGTTGTGTTCACACTGAATGCGCAAGAAGATCTGGCGGTTAGCTTTTACATTCCAGGCGAATCAGGGCCTATGACATGGCATGCCGTAAGCTTCGCCCCGCAATACATCAGTGCCCCTGGCAGTGGCGATGTGACCCAAGACAAAACCGGACTTTCCTTTCTTGATCTGTCGATTGGCTGGTTCTTCCTAACGGGTCTCGATGTCGTTAACACAGCATCTCCAGGAGCCCTTGTTGCGATTGGCGACTCCATCACCGACGGCGCTTATCAAGTATTGAATCAGCGTTGGCCAGATTGGCTCGCAAAGCGGCTGAATGACTCAGGTCAGCACATCGGCATTCTTAATCAAGGCCTAAACAGCAATACGGTGACAGAAATGCCCAAGGATGACCCTAACCGTGGCAGTCCGGCCGTGCTTCGCTTTGAGCGTGATGTACTGCAACGATCCGGTGTTCGCGGCGTAATCATTTTCGAAGGCACCAATGACTTGGGTGGCGGCATTAAGGCAGAGCCCGTCATTGCTGGCCTTGAAGACATGGCTCGCCGTGCCAAAAATGCTGGCCTGTGTGTCTTTATGGCCACTATTGCACCGCGAATGGATGTTGCCTTTGGCTGGTTTCCAGATGGCCCAACCGTCAAAGAGCCCGAGCGCGTGAAAATCAATGAGTGGATACGACAAGAAGCAAAGGTCGATGGCGTCATCGATTTTGCCAACGTGCTCGCCATGCCAGGCTTGCCTAGCGTGCCCAACCCAGTGCTCTTCACACCGGACTTACTTCACCCAAACGCCGCTGGATTTAAGTTAATGGCCGACGCCATTGATCTTGAGGCGCTTCGCAGCAAGTGCAATTTATAGATTTCGCTCGGTCTTGAGTACTGCCTAAGTTCTCAACGGCTCCCCATATTTGAGTCCCAATCGCTAGGTCAGTCTCTGCATGACGCCAAAATATTCGCTCATGAGTCGCGCTGACCAAGAGCGTGCCGACCAACCTTCGTAATGTGCACAATGACTGCCCTTAGCCGTGGTGACCAAAATGACATTCGGCATTTGACCTAAGCCCTCAATCCAAGGGGCGAGATTGCTGATACGGCATACCGGATCGTCTTCCGAATTGAGCAACATTAACGGCGTGGTCACATTCCTGAAAACATGCATCGGGTTGCTGGCCTGATCGTAAGCGGCATAGCTGTTATGCCCGGCCAATTCGTAGATCTCTCGATGAAAAGCGGCCAAATCCTTGGCACCTCTCAGACGGGCAGCCGTGGGCAGGTGTCCGATGCTGGGCAAATTCGGCGTGATGAACTGTCGGACCAGCCGCTTTGCCATGACACGACTGTAGAACGGTCGCACTTGATCAAAACCGATATCGGTATCGTAACCAGGGCAGTAGGCGAATGCGGCGCGAAATGGCGATGCAGTGCCCTCTTCGCCCAGATAACGTACCAGCAGACCCGAGCCTGCAGACGAGCCTACCCCATACAACGGTGATTCGGGATAACGCGTGCGGATAACCTCGAGCTGCTCGCGCAGATCGTCGGTGCAGCCCAGAATGTTCAGACGCGGCGTGAGCAAGGGCAAATCGGCGTGCCCCCGACGCAGACAAAGCACCACTCGCCATCCGGTGGCAACGCGGAGATCCTGCACAAGCTCCGCCATGCTCGCCGGGCTTCCAGTGATGGTATGGAGCACGACAATAGTTGGCGTGATCACCGGCAGTGCATGGCCAGACCAGAGCAACGCCGTGCGGCCGCTATCTCGCATGGTTAAAACATCTTGGTGATCATAGAGCATGTCACTCTGCCGCCTCTGGCGACCGAAGTTCTTGCGCAGGCTATGAAAAAGCAATTGCGTATGCGGGTTGGATAGCCACGGCGTGGGCGTGAAGTTTTCATGTAATTGTTGCAACGATGCCACGATGCGGCGATTACTCTCGTTATCGACATACATAACGCGAGGCTTGCGTTTCAACGCTGCGGTAAAAGAAGACTTAGCGACAACTGTATTCATGGGTGTCCTGCTCTGCGAATGGGGGATGTAACCTGACACACGGCGGCATCAATCAACGGATGACACAGCCCCTCTTAAGGCTTGACTCAACTGATCCACAATGACAGCCCAATCTGAATCCTGCTCCACTGCCTCGCGCAAAAAGCTGGCTTGCGACGCGCTCCAGAAGCAGGCATCTGCCAACAATCTTCCCGGGGGCAATGGACTGTGCTCGGCGAGAAACGTCTGAATCTGCCCATGCTTAAAGGGGAGCCCGAGCTGTTTGAAGAGTTCACTCATGGGATGGTGTGCGTGGTTCATATCAACCTCCTCCTTTCACGTGAAGCCCAATGATGGGATAGCTTCATGATGACCTCCCGAGTTTGTAAGCGCCGAAGAGCGCTCTCAAAACACCCTAGTCCAGTGCGGACGACCTCTCGGTACGCTGCCGCACAGACCATCGATTCCGATCTCCCTAGTGTTTGTTGCCAGCTCCCCGGCATTTGTCGATGAGTGGAATTCCCACGAGGTACACCATGTACGTATCAAATGATCAGAGTTCAAATAGTAAATTGACCCAATCGGGACGACAGAAAAAGACATCTCAGGCCGACGATAACGCCAATCAAAAGCCTTTGATTCTTCCCGTGAAGGGTAAAAAGCCGACGCAGCCAGCGTCGCCCGAAGATGATGAATTCGAACAGAAGGTGACCCCATGAATACGCCCAGTGTGGAGAGTCTCAAAGCCCAATGGAAGCAACAAGTGGGTGCTGCAAAAGTCGTCTGGGGCAGGCTAACGGATGACGAGCTGCTCAAGATCGAAGGCCACGCGCAGAAATTAGCTGGACTTGTTCAGGAGCGCTACACCATCGCTCACGAAGAAGCAGACAAGCAAGTCAAAGCGTTCTTCGACAAACACAAGACTTGATTGTTGACTCAAGCATTCAGCCAGCACGCGTAACCACCCGGCACACCAGAGACTGCCTTCATGCACAAGGTCATGGATGTGCCGGGCCTATGTTTTCCCTGTCATAACCGCATTCCATATGCCGGAGAATTATCATGCCAACACCCTTTCGCAAACTATTACTGGCTTCCAGTATTGCTATCGCTACGTCTTTATCATCGGGTGCATTTGCAGCCGCCAAGCCTTCACAGGACGTTATCAATGCACGTCAGGAATCTCAGATCTGGACGACCTACGCCTTGAGCCCTTTTTTGCGGGCCAATGACCTCGCCGTCACCGTAGAAAATGGCAAAGCCACTTTAACCGGCAAAGTTGCCGAGGATGTGAACAAAGACCTTGCCACCGAGATCGCTAAGGGCGTTAGCGGCATCAAGTCCGTAGACAACCAGATCGTAGTGCAAGCGGACTACGCACCCACCGTGCCTTCTTCCACACGCACTTACGGTGAAGTCATTGAGGACGCCACGATCACTTCAGCGGTCAAATCCAAGCTGCTGTGGAGCAATCACACCAGCAGCGTGGCGATAAATGTAGATACACAGCGCGGCAAAGTGACGCTGAGCGGTACGGCTGAAAGCCGCGTGGCTAAGGATCTGGCGGGCCGCCTAGCTCTCAATACACGCGGTGTTACCAGCATCAACAACACTTTGACGATTAATCCTGACAAGCCAACAGCGGCTGAGACCGCGAAGCGCAAAGCAGACAAGGCAGCGCTTCAAGTAGCGGATAGCTGGATCACCACCAAGGTGAAATCAACACTGCTCTACTCCAGCAATATTGATAGCAACCGAATTTCGGTAACGACCAGTAAAGGTGTCGTCCTGTTGAGTGGCAAGGTCGGCAGCGCTGTCGAGCATGCCCTGGCCGTCGAGCTAGCCAGCAACGTCCGTGGCGTTAAACGTGTTCAATCGAAAGGACTCACGCTGTAACACCTAATGCCTTTTGGTTTTCACAAGATCGCGCCTGTGTGCGCCAGCGCACCGAACTCGTTCACACAGGTCGTGACACTCCATAGCAGACCAGATGCCATCAGGCATGCTGGCAGACTCTCAAGAGAAAGATCATGAGCCAGAATTCAGCATCATCGGCATCGTCACAACGTCTAAGCTCACCGTGGCGTTTTGTCACGCTTACGGCCGGCATGCTTCTGTTGGCAGCCTGCGCATCTGCTCCGCCTCCAACCAGCGCCCTGCAAGCTGCCGAACAAGCGATTACCAATGCAGAAAATGCGCGCGTGGCTGACTACGCGTCGCCTGAGCTGAACTCGGCACGCCAAAACTTGGCTGCCGCCAATGCCGCCAGTAAGGACGAAAAAATGGTGCTAGCGCTGCGACTGGCTGAGCAAGCCAAGGCCGATGCCGAACTGGCCACCGCCAAAGCAGCAGCGGCCAAAGCCATTGTCGTCAATGACGATATGCGCAAAAGCAACACCATCCTGAAACAGGAAATGCAGCGCAATAACTCGGGAGTCACCCCATGAACATGCCTCTTTATACCGTCGCAAAACCCCTAGCTGTTTCCCTGGCAATTCTCTTGATGAGTGGCTGTGCCATGAATAGGGCAGCACCGGAAGGAGCCGCCAATGTTCGTGCTGACTTGAGCCGCCTGCAGTCCGATTCGCAACTGGCCAGCCGTGCACCGGTGGCGATTGAGGAAGCCGAAGCTGCCGTGGTCGCCGCCGAGCAACCCCGCAAAGACAAGGAGCTTTCACAGCATTTAGTCATACTGGCTGAGCGCAAGGTCAGCACCGCCATCGCCTTGGCGCAGGCTCGCTTGGCTGAAGACCAACGCGGACAACTGAAGTCACAAGGTGAGACAGCGCGTCTTGACGCCCGCACACAAGAAGCCAACGTGGCACGCAGTGACAGCAACGCTGCTCGTCTGGATGCACAAAACGCTCGAGCCCACGCTGAGCTTTCCCGTCGAGATAGTGCTGCAGCGCGCTCAGAGTCAGCGGTCTTGCAGCAGGAAATTGACGCACTCAATGCCAAGGCAACCGAACGCGGCTTGGTGGTTACGCTGGGTGACGTTCTTTTTCAAACGGGCAAATCAAGTCTAAAGGGCGGCAGTACTACTAATCTCAGCAAGCTCGCCATTTTTCTTAATACGTACAAGGATCGTACCGTCATCATCGAGGGTCATACGGATAGCGTCGGCAGCGATGCCGCTAATCAGGGACTGTCGCAGCGCCGTGCCAATGCTGTGCAAGCCTACTTGGCACGCAAGGGTATCGATGGTGGTCGCCTCACGGCTACCGGGTTGGGTGAAAGCTCGCCAGTAGCAGGTAATGATACGGCCACAGGTCGGCAGCAGAATCGCCGCGTCGAGGTCATCATTTCGAACAACGCGATGACCATAGCACAGTAACCCCAGAACTAGGTCATGACCGACCACCATGACCTTCTTCGGACCAAACAGCCTAGCCACCTTTTTAGCCACAGCGACCTTTGTGATTACAGGGTGTGCTTCGCTACCGGATGTGGAGTCGGCACAGAACAGGCGCACCAACTCAGAGGTCATTTTTAGCACTGCTCAGGGTCAGGTGTCCGTGGCTGACGCCAAGACCGCACTGCGCAAGCTAAAAGGTAAAAACAGTGACTCCGATATTCTGGCTCGCCACTTGGCGTACGAACAGGCTGTCAATATCGATAACCCGCTGGTGTTGGGCAACCGACTAAGCCTGCTACAAAATGGCCCAAACACCTATCGTGCCATGTTCAAGGCCATACGATCAGCGAAGCATCATATCAATCTCGAAACCTACATCTTCGATGACGATGACATCGGTCGTCAGTTCTCGGCATTACTGCTGGAACGGCAAGCGGCAGGCGTACAAGTCAATATCATCCATGACAGCTTTGGCACCGTGATGACACCCGCCGCATTCTTTGATCGTTTACGTGAGGGCGGCATCAACGTGTTGGCCTTCAATCCACTGAATCCGCTCACCAGCAATCAGCGTGAATGGCGGCTCAACAATCGCGACCATCGTCGCCAACTGATCATCGATGGTGCTGTCGCCTTTACCGGGGGCGTCAATATCAGCGAAAGCTATTCCAGTGCACCCTCTGGGCATATGCCGAAGGCTAAGCAACGCACCGCTAACCATACAACCAGCTGGCGAGATACGCATATCCGGATCGAAGGGCCCGTGGTGGCCGAATTTCAAAAATTGTTTATGGCCTCCTGGGAACGGCAACGTGGCCCGGCACTGCGTTCGAAAAACTACTTCCCCGAACTCAAACCACGAGGCAATGAGATTGTTCGAGTCATCGGCAGCACGCCGGATGATGCCCTTAACCCCATCTACTTGACCTTAATGTCAGCTATCCGCCATGCGGAGAAAAACATATCCCTGACCATCGCTTACTTCGCACCCGATTCGCAGTTGCTTGAAGCCCTTGGCGCAGCGGCCAAACGGGGTGTCACGGTTCAACTGATCCTACCCAGTCATACAGACTCCTGGGCCATACACCAGCTCGGCCGCTCCCACTACACGGCCTTGCTGCGGGTTGGCGTCAGGCTTTATGAGCGTCGTGGTGCCATCATGCATGCCAAGACAGCGTGTATTGATGATGTCTGGTCAACGGTCGGCTCCACCAATCTCGATTGGCGCAGCTTTCTGCATAACGACGAAATCAATGCGGTCATCCTGAGCCGCGACTTCGCCCAACAGATGAATGTCATGTTCGCCGAAGATCTCGCGGCATCCGATGAAATCCTGCTGAAACAATGGCAGCGACGCTCATGGCTGCTGCGTCTGCAAGAGCAACTGGCACGACTCGGCAGCTACTGGCTTTGAACGTACGGTGCCGCACAGACGACACCGCCTTGCCAGGTCAGTCTCGGTGATATGCAAGCCTGCATGACTTTCTGCACCAGGACACTCTCATGAAAATCACGACCCTATTTGCCTCCATCATGCTAGCCACCAGTGGTCTGGTCATCACCGGCTGTAGCCACCACGGCCACGAGCGCAGCGCCGGTGCCGTCATGTCTGATTCGGCCATCACCACCAAAGTCAAGACGGCATTGCTGGCCGAAAAAGACATCAACTCAATGGACATCAAGGTCAATACCTTTAAGGGCAATGTTCAGCTCTCGGGCTTTGTTGACTCACAGTGGCAAATTGACAAGGCCATGCAAGTTACACGCGCCGTTCATGGCGTTACTTCAGTGAAAAATGACCTGACTCATAAGGCTATTTGATTCTTGCTCCTTCGGGAGCCTAACGGAGTACACACCATGTCTCTGATGCATCTGGTGGGGATCGTTCTGTTAATGAGCGGCCTCATTTATGGCGCTGAAGTGCTGAATGTAAATCAGGAATGGAACGCAGTAGCCGCTGTCATCATCATTGGGCTTCTGGTACTAAGTCGCGTCAAAGCAACGCTGGCGCACAAGAGGATTCCTGCGACTGGTGCTCCAGGCCTGTCATGGCGTGCGCCCGATCTGATCAAGCGAAATCGCGAAGCTTTCATTCAGACATCAGAGACTGGTGTAGTACTCAGCCTGGGGGATCTCATGACCGAAAAAACGGTATTGAGCAACGTTGAAACGCTGCGCCAGCAAGCACGGCAGCATATTCAGGAAGGCGCCATCACACACGGCTATGCCGCTGATCGGGTCATGATCATCAAGCTGCTGAACGATGCCTTGGCGACGGAGACGGTCTGCGTATTGCGTTACCGTCGCCATCATTTTATGGCGCGCGGGATGCATGCCAAAAGCATTGCCGAAGAGTTTTTAATACACGCGAATGAAGAGCAGGGTCATGCCGATCAAATTGCCGAACGGATTGTGCAATTGGGCGGCGAGCCTGACTTCTGCCCAGACACCTTGAGCCAGCGCAGTCATGCGGAATATGTAACCGGGCACTCCTTGGCAGACATGATCAAAGAAGACCTGATTGCGGAACGCATTGCCATCGACAGCTATCGCGAAGTGATTGATTACCTGGCTGAGCAAGACTCAACAACCAGCCAGATGCTTAAGGCTATTTTGGCTGTGGAAGAAAAGCACGCGGATGAGTTGGCCAGCATGCTGGAAGATTTACCGACCGCACGATAACCGCTTCAACCCAAGGAGACCCGCGATGAAAGTCACCTCACAAACTCAGGTTGATCATGAACTGCTGGGTAATTTGATGATCAAGCGAAACTTTAGACAAAAGCCGCTGGGCATTGTTTTCATTGTGCTGGTCATGCTGCTGCTTATTCTGCTGATTGGCATCCCACGTTCAGGGACTACCGCTGAATAAGCGCAAATGATTGTTTAACATGATGCGATAACAGAGGCAGGACTCTGCTTCTAAACCAATCCGATCAAGTAAGGTGATATCACCCCGGGTGTAGTGAATCAGACCCTTCTGTTGCAGCGTGGCGGCGGCAACGCTAACCGCACCTCGCTGCACGCCCAACATGCCTGCCAGAAATTGCTGGGTAAGCTGAAAATGATCGGCATGTGCTCGATCATGCGTCATCAACAGCCAGCGGGCGAGCCTCGCATCCACTTCATGAAAGCAATTACAGACGGCTGTTTGCGCGAGCTGGGCCATGGTCACGGAAACATAGCGAAGCAATACACGCTGCAAGGCAGAACTGTTTTGCAGCGCACGCGTTAGCTGACCCGTTTCGATACGAAAGGCAGTACCACTGCCCTGCACCACTGCTCTCAATGGCGCTTCTGCTATGCCAAGCACCAAGGTAGCGCCCAACATGCCTTCACTGCCGATGAGTCCCATTTCCAGTGGTCTGTGGCCAATAGTCTGCGCAACCAAGGAAATGAAGCCACTTAGCGGAAAGTAGGCATGATGAAAGGCCTCATCGACCTCGCACAATACCTCTCCGAACAACAAATCAACCGGCTCACTCAGTGCCAATAGGCTGAGGCGCTCCCGGTTTGGCAATGCATCGATCAAATCATTGGTAACTTGCCCAGCATTCTCTGGTGGCACGAGCTTTTCCTGCAGCACAGCAAAAGTCGAGCGTGACGCGGAAAAGGTGCTGAACTCAGTCCCACCCGTCAGTATGACGAGCTTTTGATCTCTGCTCTGTTCGCTACAGTACAGACAGCGAGCGCTGAGGAACGTATGGTAGGAGGCGATCTGTTTCTTTTTTGACGACGGCGTAGCACTCACAGCTCAATTCTTCGAGACGCGCGCGGTCTAACACGGTGATATGACCTCGGCTGTACTCGATCACATTCAGCTTCTGCAGCTTACCGGCAGCATCCGTAACACCCTCGCGACGGGCACCCAGCATGTTAGCAATCAGCTCTTGGGTCATGGTCAAGTGATTGCTTGGCAGACGATCCAGCGACAATAGCAACCAGCGACACAGCTGCTGATCTACCGAATGATGGCGATTGCACACTGCTGTCTGCGCCATCTGGGTGATCAATGACTGGGTGTAGCGCAACATCAGCAACAACAGATCACCATGGAGACCGAACTCATCTTTGAGCAATTGCCCCTTGAGTCGATAGGCATGGCCGGCACTCTGCACAATGGCTCGGCTCGGTGTGCTCTCGCCACCCATGAATAAGGCAATACCAATCAGACCCTCATTGCCAACCACTGAGATCTCGGCAGACGCGCCACTCTCCATGACATAAAGCAGGGAAACGATGGCGTCTGTGGGGAAATAGACATAACGCAGCTCATCACCCGATTCATAGAGCACTTTGCCCAACGGCAATGGCACGAGGGATAGATGCGGGAAAATGCGCGCTTGTACTTCAGGTGGCAAGGCAGCCAGAAGATGGTTTTCTTCCGGCTCAGGGGTTGGGGACATATCAATACCAGTAAGACAAAGATGCTACAAAATAGACAAGGGGAAATATCATCCCAATGGTATCGACATTAGCCGGAAACAACAGATAGGTATGTACGGTACCGCACATAGCCCTGAGATAGCCGATTTTTGTGTGCGCTCTCTAACAGCAGGACTGATTGTCATGCTTACACGGAGGTTCGTACCAAGCCAGTCATGCGCCTGTATTAATCAAGTTGCTCAGCATAGTCCGCCACCAGCGCCCGGTAGCACTCACACGAGGCAGCCTCCAGACCGCTGCGATCAAGAATTCGAATCTCACCCCGGGTGTATTCAATTAGCTTACTTCTCTGCAATGCGCCTGCCGCGATGGTAATTGCACTGCGCTGAACGCCGAGCATGTCAGCCAGAAATTGGTGTGTCAGGTGAAAGTGATCGGCATGTGCGCGATCGTGTGTCATCAGTAGCCAACGCGCCAACCTGGCATCGACCTCATGGAAATGGATGCAGGCGGCCCCTTGCGATAGCTGTGCCATCAATACGTACAAATAGCGATGCAGGCGGCGAACCAAGATAGGACTGTCGCGCAAGGCACTGCGCAGTTGCACGGCTGACATGCGCAAGGCTGTGCCAGAACCCTGCACGACGCCGCGCAGGGGTACGTTGTACACCGCGAGCGCCAGCGTCACACCCAACATGCCTTCATTACCGATTAGGCCCATTTCCAGCGGCTGATGCCCCTTCACCGCAACGACCAAGGAGATGAAGCCCGTCAATGGAAAGTAAACATGTTTGAAGGGCTGATCAGGTTCACAGAGAATTGAACCGAAATCCAAATTCACCACGTCACAGCTCTCCAGCATTCTGCCCCGCTCCTTGCGCGGCAAGCCTTCGATCAATCGATTTACTACGCGTGCCACATTCGTGTTTGTCACAGGATCATCCTTTCGCAAAGCGCTCGTCTGTAAATGACACGGGAGTAGTGCCTTGCCTCTTGATGTAGCGCAGCCTGAGTGATGCTCTGTTCAGGGTCTGTTCGCCAGGACACACAAGGAACCGATGCAGCGACCGCCTTGTGTGTGCTGGCGCACCGATTCCATGAAGACTCCCGGCCTAGTCTGCAGATGTGCATATCGCATTGAACTAGTGACTGGAGATACAAACATGCTCTCGACTATCGCGCTGGTGCTTATTGTCTTGTGGGCGTTGGGTCTGGTTTCGGCCTACACCATGGGTGGCTTCATTCATCTCCTGTTGGTTGTGGCGATCATCGTGCTGCTGATTCGCGTTATCCAAGGCAGGCGGGTCATATGAGCCGTCGATGAAAGGACACGCAATGAACAACAGAAGCTGCAAACCGGTCGTATTGAATGACAACGACGAGCAGCTTCCGCTTCGTGCGGAACTATTCAGCGCCGATCAAATGGAGCAACATGGCAAAGCGTTGGCAGGAAGACATAGCTTAAGTACAGCCTCCCTGCAGGATCGACTGCTAACGCGACTGGATGAAAACGAACAGGTGCTGATTCGTGCTTGCGGCCTGCTGACAACAGCCGTAAAGACGAAGCTGCGCATCACGCCAGCCGGGGAGTGGTTACTCGACAACTTCTACTTAATCGATGATCAAATTCGTACGGCACGAAAGCATCTGCCCAAAGGCTACAGCCGCGAACTACCACGACTGGCAGAAGGGCCATCCTGCGATTTACCTCGTGTCTATGACCTTGCGCTGGAGGCCGTTTCGCATGGTGATGGACGCGTTGATCCGGAAACACTCGAACGCTTTATTCTGGCTTATCAGACCGTAACGCCACTCACGCTCGGCGAGCTCTGGGCTATACCGATCATGCTACGCCTGGCGCTTATCGAGAACTTGCGTCGCGTTGGCGCACGCATCACGGCGGCCAGAATTCATGTTAATCAGGCCCAAGACTGGGCAACTCTCATGATGGATACCGCGGAAAGTGACCCCAAGAGTCTGATTTTAATCATCGCTGACATGGCGCGTTCGAACCCGCCGATGGTCAGTCCGTTTATTGCCGAGCTAGCCCGACGCCTACAGGGCCATGGCCCTGCGCTAGCATTGCCCCTGACATGGATTGAGCAACGACTGGCCGAATCGAGCATGACCATCGAACAGATGGTGATTTCCGAAAATCAGCAACAGGCAGCTGACCAAGTCTCCATCAGCAATACGATTGGCAGCCTACGCGCACTAAGTGCCATTGACTGGCGCGTCTTCGTAGAAAGCATGAGCATTGTGGAACACACCCTGCGTGAGGACGTTGATGGAGTTTATGGTGACATGGACTTCTCGACCCGAGATCGCTATCGACATGCTGTTGCCAATCTGGCCAAACACAGTCATCTATCCGAAATCCAAGTGGCTCGCCATGCCATAGAGCTGGCTCGCCAGCAGACGATCAACAACAGCAACGCGCAGACCCGCCATGTGGGCTATTACCTGATTGATCAGGGCTTACTCGAGCTGGAACGAGCCATCGCGGCCGAAAAATCCGAGCTAAAGCAACTGCAATTCTGGCTGAGTCAACACCCGCTTTCGCTCTACCTTGGTGCCATTCTGGCAATGACCACCGTCTTCGCTGCCAGTGCAGTGTCCTTGGCTTATGAAGATGGGATGCAGGGCTGGCGCCTGTTATTTTTCGGGCTGTTGTGCGTACTTTCTGCTAGCCAACTCGCCTCCTCGCTGACGCATTGGCTGGCGACCCAGTGGGCCACACCGCAATTGTTGCCTCGCATGAGTTTTGAGGATGGCCTGCCGCCAGCACTGCGAACGCTGGTGGTCATACCGACGCTGCTCGGCAATGCCCGACAGGTCGATGATCTCATCGAGGCACTGGAGGTTCGCTTTCTGGGTAACCAAGACGAGCATCTGCACTTCGGCCTGCTGACAGACCTCCCTGACGCTGATCAAGAAACGCTGCCTGAGGATGCTGCTCTGTTGCAGGTCGCTCGCCAGGGTATCGAAAAGTTGAACGAAAAATACAGAGTTTCGGCTCTCGATCGCTTTTTTCTGTTTCATCGCCCAAGAACCTGGGATGCCTCCCAGCGCGTCTGGATGGGCCATGAACGCAAACGCGGGAAAATTGCAGACTTAAACGCGCTGCTGCGCGGCCGAGGGCAGAATCGCTTTTCAGTGCTAGTCGGCAACATTGCTGCCCTGACGAGCGTTAAATATGTCATCACGCTAGATACCGACACGCAGCTGCCCAGAGATTCCGCAAGACAGTTCATCGCGGCCATGGCACATCCGCTGAATCATCCGCGCTATGACGAAAACACACAGCGTGTCTCTGGTGGCTACGGCATTTTGCAGCCACGTATGGCCGCGAGCCTGTCCGGAGTGAGTCGATCCCGCTATGCGCAACTCTGTGGCAGCGAGCCCGGCATCGATCCCTATACGCGCTCGGTTTCTGATGTCTATCAGGATTTGTTTGGCGAGGGCTCCTTCATCGGCAAAGGCATCTACGATGTCGATGCCTTTGAGCACACGCTTCAACAGCGATTTCCCGATAACCGAATTCTCAGCCATGACCTGCTCGAAGGCTGCTATGCGCGCTCCGGACTGATCAGCGATCTGTACTTATATGACGAGTATCCGAGCCGCTACGACGCTGATATGTGTCGCCAAGAGCGCTGGATTCGCGGCGACTGGCAAATCGCGCAATGGTTGCTGCCAAGCGTTCCGGGGCCAGAGGGCCGTCTGGCCAACCCGCTGTCAGCACTTTCACGCTGGAAGATTTTCGATAACTTGCGTCGCAGCACCGTGCCCGTCGCGCTTGTGCTGTTGCTGATCTTGGGCTGGTCTGCAACATCCTACGCGTGGTTCTGGACCTTAGCCGTGTTCGGGATCGTCTTGGTCACCCCCTTGCTCAGTGCCTGCGCAGACACGCTCCGCAAAGCAGAGGATGCGCCCCTGGGTCAGCATCTCAATTATGTGCTGCACGCAGTCATACACAACCTCGCCTTGTCTGGGCTGAGAATAGCCTGTCTGCCTCATGAGGCCCTACTCAGCCTCAGTGCCATCTTGCGTGCTAGCTGGCGCATGCTGATCAGCCATCGGCACTTGTTGGAGTGGCAGGTATCCGATGACTCAAGCCGCTTATCCGGCACCGGTCTGGCAGCCTCATACCGAACGTTGTGGATCACGCCTGTTGCCGTGGTCGCGGCAGTTGCCTTGAATTGGTCAAGACCTGAGGCGCTGCTGGCCGCCAGTCCCATACTTTGCCTCTGGCTTGCCGCACCGAATATCGTCTGGTGGCTCAGCCAGCCTCAGCAGCGGCGTGAGGCCAGGCTGGCCGCAGAGCAACGCATTTTCTTGCGCAAGATCGCGCGTAAAACCTGGTCATTCTTCGAGCACTTTGTCAACGCCGACGATAATTGGCTGCCGCCCGACAATTTCCAGGAAAGCCCGGGCCCGACAACCGCGCACCGCACCTCTCCGACCAACATGGGCTTGGCGGTACTCGCCAATCTGGCCGCCTACGATTTTGGTTTCATTACTGCCGGCCTGCTGGTTGAACGAACCGCAAGCAGCTTTCGTACCCTGGCGAAACTGGAACGGCATCAAGGGCATTTCTACAACTGGTATGACACGCAATCGCTGCAACCCTTGCCGCCTCGCTATATTTCATCGGTCGATAGCGGCAACCTCGCCGGCCATTTGCTGACCCTGCGTGCCGGGCTGATCGCGCTGCCCGATGAACGTCTTCTGGGCACTCGTCTTTTCGAGGGACTCACCGATACGCTGAGCATCCATGTTGATGCCGCCAACGACACGAAAGCGGCACTGACGACGCACATTCAAGCACGATTGGAGGCCAGCGGCGGACTTCCGCCCACGACGCTGCCCACGCTGATGCAATGCCTAGAGGCACTGACTTGCGATGCCACCCAGCTGCTCGCTGAGCTCGACGATAGCCAAGCAGATCAGGTGCACATTTGGGCCAATGCCTTTCAACAGCAGTGCCAGGCAGCACTGGCAGAACTGCACCACCTGACGCCCTGGTTGCATCTGCCTGCCCCTCCTGCAGGGCTCGACAGCTTCGCGGATGTGGCCGAGATACCTAGCCTGCGTGAGCTACCGCAACGTATCGCCGCACATCAAGCCGCCATCAAGACAAGACTTCAGGTGGCCACAACAGCAGAGGAAGCCCAGTGGCTTCGCGAGTTTAACGACTTGCTCATGAACGGACACGAGCACGCGACTCAGCGCATGGCCGCCATCGAGCACCTGATCGCGGCGGCTACCGACTTCTCGAATATGCAGTACGCACTGCTTTATGACCGAACGCGGCACCTGCTGGCCATCGGCTATAACGTCGATGAATGCCGAAGAGATAACAACTTCTACGACCTGCTGGCCTCGGAGGCCAGGCTCTCTAGCTTTGTTGGCATTGCGCAAGGGCAACTGCCGCAGGAAAGCTGGTTTGCGCTGGGCCGACTACTGACAACGGTAGGGGGCACGCCAACGCTGGTGTCTTGGAGCGGATCGATGTTCGAGTATCTGATGCCGCTGCTGGTGATGCCCACTTACGATGGCACGCTGCTTAATCAGACCTGTCAGGCCGCTGTAGCTCGGCAGATCGCCTATGGACGCCAGCGCATGTTGCCCTGGGGAATCTCGGAGTCTGGCTACAACACTATTGATGCCAGCCTGAATTATCAGTATCACGCGTTCGGCGTGCCCGGGCTCGGGCTGAAACGTGGACTGGCAGAAGATTCCGTCATCGCGCCGTATGCCTCTGCAATGGCGTTGATGGTCGAGCCTGAGGCAGCTTGCGCCAACCTTCAACGCTTGGCCGCCAGCGGTCTGGAAGGTCGTTTCGGACTCTATGAAGCCATCGACTACACACCTTCCCGCCTCGGGAACGGCCAGACCAGCGTGATTGTGCAATCGTTCATGGCGCATCATCAGGGCATGAATCTGCTGTCACTGGCTTATGTGCTGCTCGACCGGCCTATGCAGCGGCGCTTCGAGTCTGACCCTCAGCTCCAGGCCACCCTGCTCTTGCTGCAGGAGCGCATTCCGAAAGTCTCGACGATGCAAGTGCAGATGGCCGAGCATGCCGAAGGTGGCGCCTTCTGCGACACCTCGGAAGCCGCCACGCACATGTCCATCGGACTGGACACGCCCGTGCCCGAAGCAAACCTGCTGTCCAACGGGCGCTATCAGGTCATGGTCACCAATGCCGGAGGTGGCTACAGCCGCTGGAAGGATCTCGCCGTCACTCGCTGGCGCGAAGACAGCACCTGTGATGGCTGGGGCTCGTTCATCTATGTCCGTGATGTGGTCAGCGGCGAATTCTGGTCAGCAACGCATCAGCCCACCGTCAAGCCTGCAGAAAGTTACGAGACCCTGTTTTCCGAGGGCCGCGCCGAATATCGGCGACGCGATCACGACATCGAAACTTACTCCGAAATCGTCGTCTCGCCCGAGGATGACATCGAGCTGCGCCGAGTTCGCATCAGCAACCGTAGTCAATCTCCACGAATCATCGAGATCACGAGTTACGCGGAAGTCGTTCTGGCAGCACCGGCCGCTGACCTGATGCAACCGGCGTTCGGAAATCTGTTCGTGCAAACGGAGATTCTCGATAGTCGCCGGGCCATTCTCTGCACCCGACGCCCGCGTTCGAGCGGCGAGCCATCGCCGTGGATGTTTCACCTGCTAGCAACAAACGGCACCGCCGTCACTGCCGTCTCCTACGAGACCGATCGCATGCGCTTCTTGGGTCGCGGCCGCACCCTAGCAGCACCACTGGCCATGAGTGATACCCGTGCGCTGTCCGACACGCAGGGTTCCGTGCTCGATCCTATCGTCGCCATTCGCTGCAGGATCACCGTCGAAGCCGGCGCATCGGCCACGATTGATTTGGTCTCGGGAGCCACGGACAGTCGCGATACCTGCATGGCACTGGTGGATAAATATCAGGACCGTCATCTTGCCGATCGCGTTTTCGACCTCGCCTGGACACACAATGGCGTGACCCTGCGACAAATTAACGCCAGCGAATCCGATGCCCAGGTATACCGACACCTGGCCGGCTCCGTACTCTATGCCAATGCCTCCTTGCGCGCCGACGCCGGCGTGCTCATGCAAAATCGGCGAGGGCAATCCGGCTTATGGGGCTATGCCATTTCGGGCGACTTACCGATTGTGCTGCTGAAAATTGCCGATGCGGCTCACATCGAACTGGCGCGCCAGATGATCCAGTGTCATGCCTACTGGCGCCTGAAGGGTCTGGCGGTGGATCTAGTGATCTGGAACGAAGACCACATCAGTTACCGACAGCAGCTGCAAGATCGGATCATGGGGCTGATCGCCACCGGCACGGAAACCAATCTCATTGACCGACCCGGTGGCATCTTCGTGCGCTCTGCCGAGCAGATATCCAATGAGGATCGCATCCTGCTGCAAGCCGTGGCGCGCGTGATCATTGCCGACAGCCGAGGCAGCCTGGCAGAGCAGATCAAGCGCCGGGACATTTCAGAGAAAAAATCGATACGGCTTGTACCCACCCGAACCCATCGATCCGAGCCAGCCGTAACGCCAGCCCCCCCCCGAGCAGACCTGATTCTGAGCAACGGACTCGGCGGCTTCACGGCAGATGGTCGCGAATATGTCATCACCACGGCACAGGCTCAGATGACCCCCGCCCCCTGGGTAAATGTGCTGGCCAATCCAAATTTCGGCACGGTGATCTCGGAAAGCGGGATGGGCTACACCTGGAGCGAGAATGCCCATGAGTTCCGCTTGACGCCGTGGAGCGACGACCCGGTAGGAGCGTCCGGCGGTGAGGCCATCTACCTGCGCGATGAGGAAAGTGGACATTTCTGGTCGCCCTCGCCGCTGCCGTGTAGCGGCGCCATGCCTTATGTGACTCGGCACGGCTTTGGCTACAGTGTGTTCGAACATACCACCGGCGGCATTCACTCGGAGCTGTGGGTCTATGTGGATCTGGTCGATGCCGTCAAATTCTCAGTACTGAAAGTACGCAACGGTTCCGGCCGCCTGCGCCGGCTCTCGGCAACCAGCTATGTGGAATGGGTGTTGGGGGATCTTCGTTCGAAATCGGCCATGCATGTCGTGACCGAGCTGGATCCTGGCAGTGGTGCCCTGTTCGCGCGCAATGCCTACAACACGGAGTTTGATGGGCGTGTCGCTTTTCTCGATGTTGACGATCTGTCGCGAACCCTGACGGGCGATCGCACCGAGTTTATGGGCCGCAACGGATCGCTCAGGTCTCCGGAGGCGATGCTGCAGTCACGACTTTCCGGCAAGCTCGGCGCTGCCCTGGACCCCTGTGGGGCGATTCAGGTTCCCTTCGATCTCGCCGACGGCCAGGAGCGTGAAATCATCTTCCGTCTTGGCGCCGGGCGTGACCTCCAGCAGGCTCGCAATTTGGCACGACGACTGCGTGTCACGGGTTCGGCGCGTGCCGCTCTGGAAAAAGTTCAGCGTTATTGGCAGCACACGCTCGGCGCCATACAGGTGGACACCCCAGATCCAGCCCTGAATGTGTTGACCAATGGCTGGCTGGTCTACCAGACGCTGGCCTGCCGACTTTGGGCGCGCAGCGGCTTCTACCAGTCCGGTGGTGCCTTCGGTTTTCGCGATCAGTTGCAGGATGTTATGGCGCTGGTGCATACGCAACCCCAGCTCGTACGTGAGCACTTGCTGCGCTGTGCTGAACGCCAGTATGAGGAAGGTGATGTGCAGCATTGGTGGCACCCGCCCGCCGGGCGCGGCGTTCGCACACGCTGTTCTGATGACTACCTCTGGCTGCCGCTGGCAACCTGCCGTTATGTGCTCAGCTCAGGCGACATCGGCGTCTTGGATACTGAGCTGCACTTTCTCCAGGGCCGAGCACTGGGCACCGAAGAAGAGTCTTATTACGACCTGCCCGGGCATACCTCGGAAACAGCCAGCCTTTACCAGCATGGTGTCCGCGCGATTGAGCATGGACTTCGCTTTGGTCAGCATGGCCTGCCACTGATGGGATCCGGCGATTGGAACGACGGCATGAACCTGGTCGGCATCCATGGCCAGGGTGAAAGCGTGTGGCTGGGATTCTTCTTGTATGACGTCCTGATCTCGTTTGCTGATCTGGCACACCAGCAGGGTGACCCCGCGTTCGGCGAGCGCTGTCTGGATGAAGCCGCCAAGCTGCGTGACAACCTCGCGCAACATGGTTGGGACGGCGACTGGTATCGCCGCGCCTATTTCGATAATGGCTCCCCGCTGGGCTCGGCAACCAATCCGGAATGCAGCATCGATTCCATCGCGCAAAGCTGGTCCGTGCTATCCGGCGCTGGCGATGAAGATCGCTCAACCGCGGCCATGAATGCCCTCGATAGCCGTCTGGTGCGTCGCGACAAAGGCCTGATCCAGCTCCTCGATCCCGCGTTCGACACCTCCGCCATGAATCCCGGCTACATCAAGGGTTACGTCCCCGGTGTCCGCGAGAACGGCGGCCAATACACCCATGCGGCGATCTGGGCCGCGATGGCCTTTGCCAAGCAGGGAGATAGTCGCCGCGCTTGGGAGCTGATGAGGATGATCAATCCGCTTAATCACACCCAAGATGCTCATGCTGTCGCCATTTACAAGACGGAACCCTATGCCATCGCCGCCGATGTTTACGCCGTGTCTCCGCATACCGGTCGTGGCGGCTGGACCTGGTATACCGGCTCGGCAGGATGGTTCTATCGACTGATCGTGGAGTCCTTGCTGGGCTTGAATTTGGAAGGTGACACGCTGCGCTTGGCTCCCTGCCTGCCAGATGAATGGCCAACGCTATCCCTGCGCTATCGCTATCGCGAGACGACCTATCGGATTCAGCTAACGCAGATCTCAACTCCAGAGGCCAGTAACACCATCACCATGACACTCGATGGCATTGCGCAGCTTGATAGCGTCATTCCGCTCACCGACGACCATCAGGATCATGTCGTCGATGTGCGTATTCAACGGGCACACCTGCCGGATGCGCCACGATGACTGCTCCCTGCTCCGACGCACTGGTCTTCTTCGGTGCCACCGGCGATCTGGCTTACAAGAAAATCTTCCCAGCCCTGCAGGCCATGATCAAGCGCGGTGAGCTGTCCATGCCCATCATCGGCATGGCGCGTGCCGGCTGGAGTCTGGACAAGTTGCGCGAGCGAGCGCACGACAGCCTTGAACACAACGGGGGGGTCGATGCCGATGCTTTCGCCAAGCTGTCGGCACAGCTTCGTTATGTAGATGGCGACTATCGCGACCCCGCCACTTACGAAAGCCTGAAGCTGCTTCTGGGCGATGTTAAACGCCCGCTCCATTACCTGGCGATTCCCCCCAGCATGTTTGGCGCTGTTGTGCAGGGACTGGCTAACGCAGGCTGCGTGAAGAATGCCCGCGTCATTGTCGAAAAGCCGTTCGGGCGCGACCTCGCCTCCGCGCAAGCGCTGAATCGAACGCTGCACAAGGTCTTTCAAGAGTCGGCCGTGTTCAGGATCGATCACTATCTGGGCAAAGAGGCGGTGCAAAATCTGCTGTACTTCCGCTTTGCCAACGCCTTTCTCGATCCCGTTTGGAATCGAGACCACATCGACAACGTCCAGATCACGATGGCCGAAAGCTTTGGTGTGCAGAGTCGTGGTGCATTCTTCGACGAGGTCGGCACGCTCCGCGACGTGGTGCAAAACCACCTGTTGCAGGTGATTGCGCTGCTGGCGATGGATGCGCCGGTCGGACGCGAGCCGGAAGCCATGCGTGCCGAAAAGCTGCGTCTGCTCCGTGCCATGCGGCCGCTAGATCCCAGCCAGGTAGTCCGTGGTCAGTTCAAGGGCTATCTCGGCGAAGCGGGCGTGGCGGCAGACTCGCAGGTCGAGACCTTCGCGGCACTGTGTTTGTATATCGATACCTGGCGCTGGGCGGGTGTGCCCTTCTACATCCGCGCCGGCAAACACCTGCCCATTACCGCCACAGAAGTGGTGATTCACTTGAAGTGTCCTCCCCTAGCCATTTTTGACGAAATCAGTTTGGCAACGTCTAACTACTTCCGCTTCCGACTCAGCCCGGAGGTGGTTATTTCGGTCGGCGCCAGAGTCAAACAGGCCGGCGAAGCCATGCGCGGCGAGCCCGTCGAACTGATTGCACGCCATCAGTCGCGCAGCGAAAAACTGCCTTATGAGCGCCTGCTGCGTGATGCCATTCACGGTGACCCGTCGCTGTTCACCAGTGATGACAGCGTAGAAGCGGCCTGGCGGGTCATTGACCCAATTTTCGCGCAGGCATCAGCGATCCATGAGTATCTCCCGGGCACCTGGGGGCCCACCGCCGCGATGAATATCGTCAGTGACGAGGAAGGCTGGCATGACCCCAAACCCGAGGAGGCCACACCGTGCTGACCGCTATCGGTATCGTGTTTTTGCTGGATGTCGACAACACCCTGCTCGATAACGACCGTTTCACCGCCGACCTGACCCAACAACTGGATCGCGAGCTTGGCCGCGAAGAACGCGAACGCTATTGGCATATCCATGCCGAGCTACGCGACTCACTCGGCTATGTCGATTACCTGGGCGTCTTGCAAAAACTGCGCAACGACTGTGAAGACGATACGGCCCTGCAAAAAATGGCCGAATTTCTGCTGGAATATCCCTTCCAGGACCGACTTTACCCAGGGGCTCTCAAGGTGATTGAGCATCTGCGCTCCCTGGGCAGCACGGCCATACTCTCCGATGGCGATATTGTCTTTCAGCCGCGCAAGATCACGCGCGCCGGACTGAGCGAGAGGGTCGATGGCCAGGTTCTGATCGTCATTCACAAAGAGCGCTGCCTGGACCTGGTGCAACGGCGCTTTCCCGGCAGCCACCATGTCATGATCGACGACAAGCCCCACCTGCTGGCCGCCATGAAGCGCACGATGGGCCACGGGCTAACGACCGTCCTAGTTCGCCAGGGTCATTACGCGATGGACGCCGAAAGCACTGCCGTCACGCCCAGACCCGACCTCTGCGTCGCGAAAATCGCAGATATCTGCGATCTCGACCCGGCGCTGTTCTGGCTTGGCGGCACGCCATGAATATCCTCATGACACGTCCTGTTGCAGCGCCGGCAGCCCTGACGCTGACCCAGCGCCCGCAATGGCAGGCCCTGCAGAAACATGCCGGGCAGATCAGTTCGCATCATCTGCGAGAACTGTTCGCTGCCGATGCCGATCGCGGCGAACGCCTGCATGCCGAAGCAGCCGGGCTCTATCTCGACTACTCCAAACAGCGCATCACCGACGAAACACTGAGTCTGCTGCTGGCACTGGCACAGGCATGTGACCTAGATGGCTGGATTCAGGCCATGTTTCGCGGGGATCGTATCAACACCACCGAACAGCGCGCCGTGCTGCATACCGCGCTGCGTGCCCCGCGCAATGAGCAGATTCTGGTCGATGGCCTAAATGTTGTTCCGGATGTACACGCCGTACTCGACAGAATGGCCGTATTCTGCGATTGCGTGCGTCGTGGTGCCTGGCTGGGGCACAGCGGCAGGCCTATCCGCAACATCATCAACATCGGCATCGGAGGCTCCAATCTGGGCCCCGTCATGGCCTTCGAGGCCTTGCGCCACTTCAGTCAACGCGACCTGACCTTTCGCTTCATTGCCAACATCGACGGCACCGATTTCACCGAAGCCGTGCAGGGCCTGGTGCCGGCAGAAACCCTGTTCATCATCTGCTCCAAGACTTTCACCACCGAGGAAACGCTGACCAATGCTCATGCTGCACGCGCTTGGTGCCTGCAGGCCCTAGGTGATGAGCAAGCCATTTCCCGTCATTTTGTGGCCGCCTCAAGCAATGCCGAAGAGGTCATCAAATTCGGCATCCGTACCGACAACATGTTCAGCCTCTGGGACTGGGACGGTGGTCGATACTCGATGGACTCGGCCATCGGGCTGTCTACCATGCTGGCCATCGGACCCGATAACTTCCGTGACATGCTGGCCGGATTCAGAGCCATGGACATGCATTTCCGCGACACAACAGCCAACAGCAATCTGCCCGTGCTGCTCGGTCTGCTGGCAATCTGGAACAGCAACTTTCTCGGCGCACAAACCGTAGCCATACTGCCCTACGAGCAATACCTGAAACGCTTTCCAGCCTACCTGCAGCAATTGGCCATGGAAAGCAACGGCAAGCATGTCACCCGCGACGGCACACGGGTGGACTACCCGACGGGGCAGATCTATTGGGGAGAGCCCGGAACCAATGGTCAGCACTCCTTTTACCAATTGCTGCATCAGGGCACGCAGCGGGTTCCCTGTGACTTCATCGGTTTCTGCCGCTCACTGAACCCACTCGGTGATCAGCACCATCAGCTCATGGCCAACCTGTTTGCCCAGAGCCATGCCTTGGCGTTCGGCAAGACGGGCCAAGAGGCACGAGCCTCTGGCACGCCCGATGCGCTGGTGTCGCACTGTAGTTTTGACGGCAACCGCCCCAGTAACACCATTCTCGCGGAGCAACTCACACCGCATGCTTTGGGTAGCCTGGTCGCCCTGTATGAGCACAGTGTGTTTGTGCAGGGCGTGATTTGGGACATTGACTCCTTCGACCAGTGGGGTGTTGAGCTGGGCAAAATATTGGCCGAAAGCACCGCCACTGAAATGGCTAAACTGAATCCTTCAATTCCCTGCCATGACAGCTCGACAGAAGCACTGATCCGACACTATCAGCAACGGCGCGAGGCTGCGCCGTGAGCAACCAAGCCAGCCCACTCGCCGGCAAGCTGCTGCCCAGCTCACTGCTCGTGGATGTGCCCGCACTGCTGGCTGCCTACAGCGACCTGCGCCCGGATGCCGCCGTGCCGGCTCAGCGCGTCGGCTTTGGTACCTCCGGGCACCGGGGCAGCTCCCTGCAGCGCAGTTTCAACGAATGGCATGTACTCGCGATCAGCCAGGCGATCTGTGACTACCGCCAGCACAGCAACATCAGTGGGCCGCTGTACCTCGGCATGGATACCCATGCACTGTCACAGCCGGCCTTTGACACCACGCTGGAGGTACTGGCTGCGAATGGCGTGGAAACCCGAATCGCCGTTCATGGCGAGTACACCCCCACGCCGGTGATCTCTCACGCCATCCTCACTTATAACCGAGGCCGTACCTCAGGGTTTGCCGATGGCATCGTGATCACACCCTCGCACAATCCGCCCGATAGTGGCGGCTTCAAATACAACCCGGCCAATGGCGGGCCAGCCGACACCCGCGTCACCCGCTGGATAGAAAACAGAGCCAATGCCTTGCTGGCGGCATCCCTGACAGGGGTGCGCAGGCTGCCGCTTATACAGGCACGGCAGAGCACCACCACGCGCGAATACCCCTACCTGGATACCTATGTCGCTGACCTGAGCAGCGTGCTCGACCTGGACGCCATCCGCAGTGCCGGCCTTCGTCTCGGCGTTGATCCGCTCGGTGGCGCGGGCGTGCATTACTGGGCCGCCATCGCCGAGCGCTACCGCCTCGACCTGACGGTGGTCAGCGATGCCATCGACCCTACCTTCCGCTTCATGAGCGCCGACTGGGACGGCAAAATCCGCATGGATCCTTCATCGCCCTATGCCATGCAGCGTTTACTGAAACTTAAGGCCGACTTCGATATCGCGTTTGCCTGCGACACGGATCATGATCGCCACGGCATCGTTACCAGAACCGCCGGGCTGCTGCCCGCCAATCACTACCTTGCCGCTTGCATTGACTACCTCTTCCGCCATCGACCGCACTGGTCGTCACGGGCCGGAATCGGCAAGACTGTCGTCAGCAGCGCGATCATTGACCGTCTGGCAGCCAAGCTCGGACGCAAGCTCTACGAGGTGCCGGTCGGCTTCAAATGGTTTGTTGATGGCTTGCTGGACAGCACGCTCGCTTTTGCCGGCGAAGAGAGTGCCGGAGCATCACTCAGCCGCCGGGATGGCACGGTCTGGAGCACCGACAAAGATGGCATCGTGCTGGCGCTGCTCGCTGGCGAAATCACGGCACGCGGCGGGCGTGATCCCGGCGAGCTTTACGCCGACCTGACCATCGCGCTCGGTAAACCTGTCGCGGATCGTGTCGAGGCGGCGGCCACCGTCGAGCAAAAATCTCGTCTGGCGAAACTGACGCCGACGCAGATAACTCATACCGAACTCGCTGGCGAAAAAATCGAGGCGGTGCTTGATCAGGCTCCGGGCAATCATGCCGCCATCGGAGGCATCAAGGTGATCACGGCCAATGGCTGGTTCGCGGCTCGCCCCTCCGGAACAGAAGACATCTACAAAATCTACGCGGAAAGCTTTCGTGACGAGGCACATCTGCGCGCTATTCTGTTTGAAGCCCAGCAAATGGTGGATCAGACACTACTGCGCTCTTGAGCCATTGCTCTCGTCTGGCAACAGCATCGACTCCACCAGCACATCCATCACCGCATCACGACAGATCTGCTGTGCCGGGATATCGGCGCCAGTGCGTAACTGCAGCACCGCGTTGCGTTTGGCCTCACCCGTTACCAGCATCAGTACCTCGCGCGTGTGGCTCAAGCGTCTGGCACTCAGTGACACCCGCTCAGACGGGTGCTTGGGCGCATCAAATACCGCCAGTACATCCGGTGCTTGCGCATGGCTGCCTAGGTCATTCCCCGGAAACAGACCTGCAATATGCCCATCCTCACCTAGACCAAGCACCACCAAATCAAAGCAACCCACATCTTGCAGTGTTGCCGAGTATGCGTTCGCAGCCGCCTCAGCACCAAGGCCCGCAGGGATGATGTGAACATTCGCGGCGGGAATTGGCACTTCGTTCAGCCAGCTGTCCAGTACCATGCGGCTGTTGCGATCAGCCGATTCAATCGGCAGGCAACGTTCATCGCCAAAGTAGACATGCCAGCAGGACCAGTCAGTGACTGCCTCGCGTAACAGGCGATACGTGGCCTGTGGCGTGTTGCCGCCAGCCAGTACGATCAGGAAGCGTCCGCGCTGTTCGATCGCCCGCACAGCCGTGGTGAAGATGTGCCAGGCTGCGAGCTCCTGGAGTGCTTGGGTGTCAGTAACCCGGAGCCAGCGCTGATTGACGCGACAGGGCTCATGCTTAAGCTCGATATGATTCATGGCGTACCCACGGCATGGCCACCAAACTGCTGGCGCATCGCGGCCAACAATTTGTCCGTATAAGAGTCCGGGTCTCGCGAACGCAAGCGTTCCAACAACGCCATGGTGATGACCGGGGCCGATACCTCCAGGTCTATGGCCTCGGCGACCGTCCAGCGACCCTCGCCGGAATCATCCACCCGCGGCGCGATCCCGGTCATGGCCGGGTTGCCAGCCAGCGCCACCGAGGTCAGGTCCAGCAGCCACGATCTCACCACACTGCCATGACGCCAGATTTCCGCGATTTGATGCAGATCCAGAGTGAAGTCAGCTTTGTGCTGCAAGATCGAAAACCCCTCGGCATAGGCCTGCATCAAACCGTACTCGATACCGTTATGGATCATCTTGGTGAAGTGACCTGCTCCGGAAGGGCCAACATGCCCCCAGCCCCTGTCTTTGGCAGGTGCCAGTGTCTCGAAAAGCGGTGTCAGTCGCTCAACGACGGTCGCGTTACCGCCAATCATTAGGCTATAGCCCTCAGTCAGCCCCCACACACCACCACTGGTACCGCAATCCAGGTAATGAACGCCTTGAACAGCCAAGGCCTTGGCTCGACGCACCGTATCTTTGTAGTTGGAGTTGCCACCATCAATGATCGAATCCCCGGCAACCAAGAGCGGCGAAAGCATCGCCAATGTAGATTCTGTAATTACACCCGCAGGCACCATCAACCACACGGTTCGCGGTTCTGGCAGGCTTGCGATCAAGTCGGCCAGTGAGTTGGCCAAAAACACTCCGTTGTTCTTCAGCGCCGTATAAGCCTGTGGATTGGGGTCGAACCCACACAGCTCATGGCCACCCAGCGCGAGTCGCTGAGCCATATTGGAGCCCATGCGCCCCAGTCCGATCATGCCAAGCTTCATATTATCTCCTTGCCATACGGCAACTGTTCAGCACCACGGTGGAGCCGCAAAAAAATGAGGCCACAGATAGTGGAATATCGTGGCCTCTTTTCCCGCTTGTCAGTCCGGCTCGTTAGAGCCCAAAGTCTTTAAGGTGCTGCTTGGCCTTATCTTTTGCTAGGCCATACTTCTCCTGCAACTTGCCAAGGAGATACTCGCTATTGCCTTCGCTCTGCTTGAGATCATCGTCCGTGAGTTCACCCCACTTCGCTTTGATCTTGCCAGAGAGCTGTTTCCAATCGCCTTTGATGGTGTCCTTGTTCATGATCGACTCCTGTTACATCGTTGGTTTAGGTTCAATTGCTGACAATAGTCAGACCATCTGCATTGACACTCGCAACACCTTGAATTTGCAGGGCCAAGCTCATGGCGCGATCAATGGCCTCTTGCGTATAAATCGCTCCGCTCAAGGTCACGACGTGATTGGTAGTCGACACACTGATCTTGAGACCTTTGGTGATGCTATTCGCGAGCAACGCCGATTTAACCTTGGTGGTTATCCAGCTATCCGAGACCACACGCTCAGTCTTTTTCACCGCCTGCTTGGTATTTTTCTCGAGATTGTTCGCCATAGAAGGAGTCTGGATGTTGTTGTTAACGCCACCAACGCCCGCGGTGCTTTGTGCAATATATCCCGCGGTGCCACGCGCATCTGACGTGGGTGCCGAACCATGCAAGATGACGATGCCATTAACCGTACTGACACTGATATCAGCGCCCTTCAACCTAGCATCATTGACAAAGCTGGCCTTCACTCTGGCAGTGATAACGCTATCGCTGGCAGCCGTACTCATTGCACTTTTCGGCTGAGTCGTGGCACTACCGGACTGAGCAGCAGCCATAGCACTTGCGCTCAGAAATAAAGCGACCGAAATAACCCGACATGTATTTTTAACGTGCATGGTGAATCTCCAAAATCGATGAATAACAACCATGTTCCTGACGGCAAAGACTGTCTGTTCGCTATCGCACGGACATTTAAAAATGGCCGAATCGCCAGTGGCGAATTTCGGGCATATCCTGGCCGTGCTTGTTGATGTAGGTCCTGTGCTCAATGAGTTTGTCTTGGAGCTTCCGCTTCAGCACTTGGCCCGGCTCGCCCGTCACCAGCACGCGATCAATGGTGTCTATCACCAGATGAAAACGATCCAGCTCATTGAGCACGGTCATGTCGAAAGGCGTGGTGATAGTGCCTTCCTCCTTGTAACCACGGACGTGAATGTTGCGATGATTGTTACGCCGATAGGTGAGCCGATGAATCAGCCAAGGATAGGCGTGGAACGCGAAAATCACCGGTTTGTCCGCCGTGAACAGCGCATCGAATTGCGCATCATTCAGACCGTGCGGATGCTCATGCGGTGGTTGCAGGCGCATCAGATTCACCACATTCACCACGCGAATTTTCAGTGTCGGCAGCTGCTCGCGCAAAATGGAGACTGCAGCCAGAGTTTCCGAGGTCGGCACGTCGCCACAACAGGCCATGACAACATCTGGCTCTGCGCCGGCATCATTACTCGCCCAGTGCCAGATACCGATACCGGCCTGGCAATGCTCAACCGCCGCGTCCATGCTCAGCCACTGTGGCGCAGGATGCTTGCCAGCAACGACGACATTGACGTGATTTCGACTGCGCAGGCAGTGGTCCATTACATACAGCAGGCAATTCGCATCTGGCGGCAGATAGACCCGCACCACCGACGAACTCTTGTTCACAACGTGATCGATGAAGCCGGGATCCTGATGTGTAAACCCATTGTGATCCTGGCGCCAGACATGCGAAGCCAACAAATAATTCAGCGACGCAATCGGTTTACGCCACGGCAGCTGTGACGCCACCTTGAGCCATTTCGCGTGCTGATTGAACATCGAATCAACAATATGGATGAAGGCTTCATAACAGTTGAATAGGCCATGACGCCCGGTTAACAGATAACCTTCTAACCAGCCTTGGCATTGGTGCTCACTGAGCATCGAATCCAGTACGCGACCACTGGTCGCTAGGTGCTCGTCGTTGGGCTCGGTGGCGGCATTCCACTGGCGACGCGTCACTTCAAACAGCGCCGCCAATCCGTTTGACACGGTTTCATCGGGGCCGAAAACGCGGAAGTTGCGCTGCGCATCATTGTGCACTGCGACATCGCGCAAGAACGGACCCAGCACATGCGTATCACCGATGCCGGCGACACCCGGCACTGGCACGTCAACGGCATAGTCGCGAAAATCCGGCAGCTGCAGTTCGCGCAACAGGCCGCCACCATTGGCATGCGGATTTGCCCCCATGCGTCGCTGGCCCGGCGGAGCAAGCTCGGCGAGCTCGCGTTTGAAGCGACCCTGTTCATCGAACAGCTCTTCCGGTTTGTAGCTGCGCAGCCAATCTTCCAGCCACTGCAAATGCTCGGGATTGGTGGCTGCATGTTTGACTGGCACTTGGTGCGCCCGAAAGGTTCCCTCGATTGCCAGACCATCAACCACTTTCGGGCCTGTCCAACCCTTGGGCGATTTGAGCACGATCATTGGCCAGCGGGGACGGGCACGATCTCCGTCAACACGCGCGTTGTACTGAATGGCCTTGATCTGCGCGAGCACGGTATCAAGCGCCGCGGCCATCGCCTCGTGCATCAGCGCTGGGTCAGAGCCCTCCACAAACAGCGGCGTCCAGCCGTAACCGCGGAGCAATTGATCCAGCTCTTCATGCGTGATGCGCGCCAGCACGGTGGGGCTGGCAATCTTGTAGCCGTTGAGATGCAAAATCGGCAGTACTGCGCCGTCATTGGCGGCATCGAGAAATTTGTTGGAATGCCAAGCGGTGGCCAGCGGACCGGTCTCAGCTTCGCCGTCGCCAATCACGCAAGCAACGATCAGATCCGGGTTGTCGAATGCCGCGCCAAAGGCATGGCTGAGCGAATAACCCAGCTCCCCACCCTCGTGAATCGACCCCGGGCACTCGGGCGATGCATGACTGGGAATACCGCCGGGAAATGAGAACTGAAGAAACAGCTTTTGCAGACCCGCCTCATCCTGGGTGATGTGGGGATAAATCTCGCTGTAGCTGCCCTCCAGATAAGTATTCGCGACCACCGCAGGACCACCATGCCCAGGCCCACAGATATAAATCATGTCGAGGTCGTATTGGCGAATGACTCGGTTCAGGTGCACATAAATGAAATTCTGGCCCGGCGTCGTGCCCCAGTGTCCCAGTAGCATGTGCTTGATATCGGTGAACGCCAGCGGACGCTTGAGCAAGGGGTTATCGAACAAATAAATCTGACCCACGGAGCAGTAGTTAGCCGCACGCCAGTAAGCATCGATCTGGTACAGCAACTCCGGCGATAAGGTCTTATTTGCAAGCGTTGTGCTGTTCATGGCTCAGGTCTTCCGTAGATGCACTAGAACTTTTTCGACCGAAGTCGCAGGGCATTGCCGATCACCGAAACCGAACTCAGACTCATGGCAGCACCGGCAATCATTGGGCTTAACAGCAGACCGAAGAACGGGTACAGCACGCCAGCGGCTATCGGAATACCGAGCGCGTTGTAGAAGAAGGCAAACAGTAGGTTCTGGCGAATATTCCACATCGTGGCGCGACTTAAGCGAATAGCCTGCGCAATGCCACGCAGATCACCTTTCACCAAGGTAATGCCGGCGCTCTGCATCGCCACATCCGTGCCGGTGCCCATGGCGATGCCGACATCGGCCTCGCTGAGTGCTGGCGCATCGTTGATGCCATCCCCAGCCATCGCCACACTCTGTCCTTGCGCGCGCAGCATCTTGATGTACTCGACTTTGCCCGCCGGTTCGACCTCTGCCTCCACGGCATCCAGACCCAGTGACTTCGCCACCGCAGCGGCCGTGCGATGGTTATCGCCGGTCAGCATGACCAGCTTCAGACCCAAGTCGTGAAGTGCCCGAATTGCTTCAGCAGTAGTGGCCTTGATCGCGTCTGCGACCGCAAGAATGCCCGCAGGTTTACCATCAATCGCTACAAACAAGGTGGTCTTGCCATCCTCCTGAAGCTTCACGGCGATGGTCTCTAAGGCCTCCAGGTCCGTAACATGTTCATTGCGCAGAAACTCGGGCTTGCCAATCATCACAGCACGCCCATGCACACGGCCAACAACCCCACCGGCCGTTACCGAACGAAAATCCGTCACGACGCCCAGTGCGATAGCCCTGTCCTTCGCGCCCGCCATAATGGCAGTTGCCAGTGGATGCTCACTGCTCTGCTCCAGCGAGGCCGCGAGGCGCAGCAACTCGTTAGCGTCGACACCATCGGCAGGAAGCACATCGATCAGCGTCGGCTTGCCCTCGGTCAGCGTCCCGGTCTTGTCAACGACGAGTGTGGTCACCTTCTCCAAACGTTCAAGTGCCTCGGCATGTTTCACCAGCACACCGATCTGCGCGCCACGACCAACACCCACCATAATTGACATCGGCGTGGCCAGCCCCAACGCACAGGGGCAGGCGATAATCAGCACCGCCACCGCATTGATCATGGCATGGGCCAGCTTCGGCTCAGGTCCGATCCAGATCCAGACCACGAAGGTCAGCACTGAAATGACCAGCACTGCCGGCACGAAAATGGCGGCTACCTTGTCCACTAAACTCTGAATCGGCGCACGACTGCGCTGTGCCTCGGCCACCATGCTGACAATCTGACCGAGAAGGCTGTCGCTGCCGATGCGTTCGGCACGCATGACGAAACTCCCCGTACCATTCGTCGTGCCCCCCGTGACCTTGTCGCCCTGCACTTTTTCGACCGGCAACGGCTCACCGGTGACCATGGCCTCTTCTACACTGGAGTGTCCCTCGGTCACCACGCCATCTACCGGGACTTTGTCGCCAGGTACCACGCGCAGAAGGTCGCCGACCAAGACCTGATCCAGCGAGACTTCTTGATCACCACTCGCTTCAATCCGGCGCGCCACGGCTGGCGCCAGATTGAGCAGCGCCTTGATGGCACTGCCAGTACGACTGCGCGCCCGTAGTTCAAGCACCTGGCCGAGCAGCACCAACACCACCACCATGGCGGCGGCCTCAAAGTAAATCGCGACACGACCTTGGTGATTCATGCTGAAGGGGAACAGGCCCGGCGCCAGCATCGCCACCACACTGAACACATACGCCGCACCGACACCGATAGCGATCAAGGTGAACATGTTGAGATAGCCCGTTAGCAGCGAGCGCCAGCCACGCACAAAGAACGGCCAGCCCGCCCAAACCACCACGGGCGTGGCGAGTGCGAATTGCAGCCAACGCGACGGGTTACCGTTGACCCAGGCGTCATGCACCAGCCCGGGCATCAGATGCGACATGGCCAGAAAAAAAACCGGCAACGTCAGCACAGCGGCGACCCAGAAGCGCCGCGTCATATCGCTCAGCTCAGCGTTATCTTCCGGCACATCAGCCACGATCGTCGTCTTCGCTTCCAGCGCCATACCGCACTTCGGGCAAGCCCCCGGATGCGCTTGCGCAATCTCCGGGTGCATGGGGCAGGTATAGACCGTCACGCTCAAGGCTCCGACCAGTAATCACGGCGTTTATGATGCTTATAGGTGTCACTTTCCTGCTGCCGGAGTAGCGTATTCAAGGGGTTATAACGCGGTGCCAGCTGTATCGCTTCCCGACTCATATCCACCGTGACCGTCTCCTCAGTCCAGCTTATGGCCGTTATCCAAGGCGGCGCGATCAGCACCGAATGGCCTAGCCACCAATTGCTGGTATTCACCACCAGATACCGCAGGGACCACGTTTCTTCATCAATCAACATACCCTCAACATGGCCGATATCGCCATCACTGGCATGAACGTGATAGCCGATGATCGCGTTACAACTGCGCAAATGAGGGTCGTCATCACGGTGCTTCGCCTCTTCGGCTGCCGCGAGGACACGAAGATTTTCCACGTAAAGTTCAGGGCTCATGCCATCGCCCCAAAGCCCTATGCCGCCCCAATAAGGCGGGTAGCCGTAATAGCGGAGATGGCTCTCCTCGTGCTGCCGCGATACCGGCTTGTCTGTGTTGATGTCTGGGCTGTTTTCCACCTGCTCCTTGGTGATCTTGACCTGTAAAACATGCTCCGACGCGTTCGTCCGGTCGATGACAATCGGCGAGACCAGTACCTTTCGACTCTGCAACCAAGTCCCTGTGTCCACAATTAAATAGCGGACCACCCACGTGGCATCGTCGAAATAGAAATCCTTGACCTCTCCGATATAGCCGTCGATAGCTATTACGGAATAGCCTTCAAGCTCTTTTATGCTGCGCAACATAGCGGTCTCTCCTGCCGTCACTGGGGGGCTTGATCGACCCTATGACACGACTCAATCGATCGTCTGTGCGGCAGAGCACTCAGTTGGCGGTAAGTCGAGCGAGCAATCATGAGCTCCTCATTGGTGCGGATGACACGAACAGCAACCTGCCCGCCCTCTGCCGAAATCAGCGGGGCATGCATGGCATTCCTGTCCTGCTGCAATGCGATGCCGAGAAAATCCAAGCCTTCGCAGATTCGCGTCCGAATCCGTGCGGCGTTCTCGCCTATACCGCCGGAAAAGACCAAGGTGTTCAAACCTCCGAGTGCTGCGGCATAAGCACCGATACACTTCCTGACCTCATAGCAAAACAGAGACACAGCATCGGCAGCGGATGACTCAGTGTGCTCGCACGCCAGCAGGTCGCGAATATCTGAACTGATACCGGAGACACCGAGCAGGCCGGATTGGTGAGTCGTCATTGCGTGGAACTGCGCCGGGCTCATGCCCTCGGTGCACGACAAGAATATGGCTAGCCCAGGGTCAAGGTCGCCGGACCGGCTCCCCATGAGAATGCCCGAGGCCGGCGTGAAGCCCATGCTGGTGTCGATGCTGCGTCCATCGCGGATCGCCGCAAGACTGGCACCATTACCGAGATGCGCCAGGATCACGCGCCCACTCTGTGCCGCTGGGTCGCCCAGTCGGTGCAGCTCCTCCATCAGATACGCATAGGACAAGCCATGAAAGCCATAACGGCAAACACCCTTGTCCTGGTAACGCCGTGGAATGGGGAGCAGACGGGCAACACGCGGCATGTCGCGATGAAAGGCGGTATCGAAGCAGGCCACTTGGAGTACGCTCGGCAATCGCTCGGCAACGGTGTTAATCAAGGCTAATGCGCCCGGCATATGCTCAGGGTCATAGCCGCTGATGCGCTGCAGCTCCGCCAGCAAATCGGGAGTGATGCGCTCGGGCTCGCTGTGCGTCATGCCATGCACGACACGATGCCCCACCGCTCGCAACGATCCCGCCTCCGGCCGCTCTTCTAGCCAGTCGAGCAGCAAGATCGCCGCAGTGCGATGATCGGGAGCACTGAGCGCAATCTCATTCAGCTTCCCGCTCGCCTCGACACGCAGCCGAGTATCACTGAGACCAATCCGATCAATTTTTCCGTGCAGTATTCTGTGCAGTGCCGCATCCGCGTCATAAACAGCGAAGCGAATGCTGGAGGAGCCACCATTGATCGCCAATAGGGTTGGCTTGGCTGCACACTCGTCGCCCGCCTGCTCGAAGCATTCCACGATAGGTCTCCAGAGGTACCTGTACCTTGGCAAGACTGGGCATTCGAAGAGGGTCTGACGGTGCGTTAACGCACAAATACAACGGGGAAAAATGATGGCTTAAAAACAAAAAACCCTTGATTTTATCAATAATCAAGGGTTTTCAATTTGGAGGAGAAGGAGGGATTCACTAGCTATTTAAAATCAAAAGCTTGAGATAATTTTTTGATGAAATGCCGCCAAATATGCCTACATCTATGGCTTACTTAAACCACGAATATTTTCGGGTGTGACACAACACACACGCATATCAGAAGTACATCAAACTTCCCTCAGAAGCTACGAGGTCTTGCAGAGGCTCTTCTCAGCATCGAAATACTCGTCAAACCCACCGTTCATCAACACTATATAGTTTAAAAAATTTAAAAAAACACTAGATATAGTGTTTTAGCGAAAAATAGCTTGCTTTTTAATCGATAAACACCCGACACTTATTGCTGTCCATAAGGACAGTCGTGTGCTCTGTTCATGGGGCGGTAGGAATGAATGACCCGTGGTGAGGTCAAAGCAAAGCACATGACGGCTGGAGATCGGTATTGCGGAGCCGCCAGCCATGTTTCAACTGATCGGAGCTCCACCCGATCTGACATCAGGTAGCAACGCTACCCTCTTAGGTTTGCAGATGAATCCAGATCTGTATGATTGGAGAGTTTTATCATGCCCCAAAAAACCAGCTCCCCCGAGCTGACTTCAAAGGCTGCAGCTACGCTGCGTGACCCCAGTGCCTCTGCGATCAAGAAAACGCTCGCAGGCTCTGTTATGTCACAAGCCAACTCAGCAAATCAAACTGGCAAGGAAATGGAGGCGATAGCCTCCTCCGTGCTGCGTAGTGAAAAGTACAGCGCCGAAACGAAGGCATTTGCCGGGTCTTTGGTGTCGCAATCCAACAAGGCTCGATAAGGAGGTACAGATGGATCATTACTATGCAAACCTAAACGCACAGTATAACGGCGACCACGAGGTTCATAAGTCCAGCTGCACCAGACTGCCATTGCCTGTGAACCGGTTATACATTGGCATTTATGCCACATGCCGTGAAGCTGTATCTGCAGCCAAGCTTAAGAACCCTCGGGCAGATGGCTGCTACTACTGCTCACCAACCTGTCACACACGATGAGTAAGGGGTCAGGGGGCATCACAGCCCCCTGACTAGATGATTGTGATCGTTCTGTAGTGATCAACTAATTTCCGGTACTTTTTTGATTTTTCTTACGCAATCACAGGCCTAAACCAATCCCGGTGGATCTTTTAAGACCCGACAAAAAGGCGCACTAAAACACCAAAGGTCTTAATCACTGACCGAGAACCAATAAATCATCTCTCCGTTACTAATAAACCACGCACAAGTTACACAAAGCCAGCAAATCAACCAAACAAAAGTCAATAAGATGGATTTAAGCAAAAAAGTCATACATTACAAATACATGACATTACTTGATAAGTAATCCAAGGATCGGAGGCATTGCTGATGGAATTGCGCCACCTACGCTACTTTATTGCCGTTGCTGAAGAGCTGCATTTTCAACGCGCCGCAAAACGACTGCACATCGAGCAGTCACCCTTATCGCGCGCTATCAAAGACCTCGAAAATCACCTGGGCGTCAGGCTTCTCGAACGCACCACACGCTGTACAACCATCACAAAAGCAGGGCAAGTCTTCCTAGCCGAGTCCCGCCGAATACTGGCTGCCGTTGAACAAGCAAAATCAGCCATCAAGTCTGCTTCGCTGGGCTACAACCAGCAGCTGCGTATAGCCATCACCGACGGTGTGCCCCAGCATCGTGTCAGTACCTTGATTAGCAAGCTTCGCCAGCACAATCACGAGCTGGATGTGCGCCTGTATGAAATGACACAGAACAAGCTGCAAGAAGCCATTCACAGTCACGAAATTGACTTGGGCCTTGCATTAGTTGCCCCCGATGATCCTGACATTGAATCAGCGCCACTGTGGCACGACGGACTTTGCGCACTGCTACCTGATCATCACTCGTTGGCACGAAGCAATGATTTCACAATCGCCGAGTTGAGCAGCTATCCACTGATTCTGCCGGCTGCGAAGGGTGTGAACTCAGTTCATACGCAAATTCATCGTTTGGTCAGACAGACCAACAAGCATGTAAATGTTGTCCAGCTCACGGATAGCATCAACTTGATGATTACTCTGGTCGCATCAGGTCTCGGCATCGGATTTGCCTCTATGGCACAGCTCAGCGGACATGGCCAAGATGATGTCGTGATCAAGCCATTGACAGGACACTCCCCGGTTATCACGACTTACATGCTGCACCATGCGCAAGAAATCCCTCTCGCGGTTCTGCCGTTCATGAAATTGCTGGAAGACGACATACCCGCACTGCCTAAGCTCGCCTAGCCAGAGGCCAGACGATCAATCACTCAATCAGAGCCAGAACAGCGCCTTCAGCTGCGCCGATTGATGATGGAAATCATCCGGTCGCTTGCTTTGGAATGTCTGAAAATTAGCGAGCTTCCAGCGAAGTGCTGGTAGCTCCTCGGCATGCGAACAGTATCGGCATAGAATTTATCCAAGGGGCTTCAAACTCATCAAATTGCCGTCCTTGAGACGGGTGACCCAGCGACTGCTGCTACCGACAGGTATCGAATACACCGATAACAAGGCATCCACATCCAACAGCTCAGTTTCCCGTGCCCAGGTCAGGAACAAACGCACTGTCTTCACACTGGTACAGCAACTCAGCAATTGCCCCATAACTGCTATTCGAGGGCTCCTGAGGCTCTCGAACAATGCCATCGCCTCCTCCACATCTTGCTTGGTGCCGACATCATGCAGCAGCTCCAGCACAGCACGCTCCGGCACGGAGACGACCAGTTCTTTAGTAACACCCGGTGGAGTATGCAAAGTTTTTGCTTCAAGGCTTTCCTGCTGTGACCAGTCGAAAAGCCGAGCACCGACATATCGCGCGGGATAGCGCTGTGTGAACCATTCCGGCATCCTGTAGAGACGAGAGTCTCCCCACAACACTAGCGTTTCACGTAGTGCCAGGTTGTGGCGAACGCCTTGCAGCGCAAGCGCTGACTTGCCCGCGACATGCAAGCCGGGCACACGACGTTGCAACAGCTTGAGGCCGCCATGTGTTGTCCAGTCATCTCCGGCGAAGGCATACACGCCTTGCCCCAGACGCACCAGCCAACCGCTCTCGGCATACTTGGCCGCAAGCACTGCGCTGATCTCCAGCGCTTTAAGCCCAGCCAGATCGAATGGCTCACCGCGTGGCATGGTGACCTGCAGCGTTTTGATTAGATTTTTTCGTAAATTTATAGTCATTGGCTAAAAATAGCACTCTATCTAATCATTTCGAACTGGTTGATGCTGTGCCGTAGAGGATTCGCGAAAGCGCTGCCGTACCCGTCACATCTCTATGAGGCGCTTCCAGCGCAATCTAGGAGTTAGTGAGAACGCCGATGGAATCACGGCACTTAATCAATTTTTCGCCTATATCGGAGGTCTACATACGCACAAGACATCCCGGATATCGTGCAGCCGTTTATAGAGCTGTTGGCGGTTTGGCCTGATTTGCCAAAAATGCCATGGCGGGCCCCGCCAATGCCTGAAGTCGGCTTTTAACAACAGGCAAGCGATTCTCTTCGAGAATATGGCCTGGCAATGCCTGCATAAAGGCATCATTTTTCATCAGCTTGAACAGCTCAACTTTCAGATAACTCTGTAGTTCAGCAGAAGCTGCAGCACATTCAGTCAGAATCTCCGGCCGCCCCTCAATCACGGCGATAATGTCCTCCAGATCGTGACTCCCTAGGTAATCTCCCTGCCCGCGCCCGTGAAAAGCTTCCAACTTGGTGGCGATAAAGCATGGTGCCGTTATGACCTTAATCTTGATATCACCATCAAGCTCCATGGTCTCGGCGGTTGATGCGGCCAAGGCATACCAACGATTGCTAAACCCCAGAATGCTCTCATCAGTCGGCATGACATCAAGCTGCCATCCTCCTGAAATCCAGCGACACATCGGCGCGCCTTCAGAGCGGTCCTCACTGAACCCACGCTGCCGCAGCAGCTCGCTCAATCGGTAGTAATCGGTATGCGACTCAATGACCGCTATAACATCGACATCTTGAGTCGGGCGTACTGTTGGCGCACCGGGATCGGTGATCAGCAACCCTGCTGTCACGCCGCCAACAAAGACAAGCTGCTCAGTCAGGTCGCCCAGCTGAAGGGCTACTTGGCGCATCATTTCGCGATTCGGATCAGGCCGCATGCAATTCACCTTTCAAATGTTTGTGCATCAACTCAGCTGCCAATTTGCGCTCGCGGGCACGGCCACCACGTAGAGCATCTGCCAGTGCCAACAGCTCGTGCAGCTTGATATCGCGACGGGCAGCTTCTGGCGCTGATCGATATAACGGCGAGAACGACAAGCCACGAATCACGCCTTCAGGATCTGGCCATACCGGTGGCAGATCATCCTCAGCAAACAGTGCTGACAAGCCGGGGCCGGCATGGGCAGTTGGCATGCCTCTGACCACAGAGCCCAGCTCCGGCACAAAGACATAGCGCAGGCCGTGAACTAGAAACTCTTCCAGCGCGGCCCTGACCGGACGCCCTTCTGCCAGCAAGCCGGCTGCCTTCAGGCGACGATCCGCCGCATGAACCTCTGACACGCTCATGGCCAGCTGCCAGGATCGATCCTGATAGGTCGAAGTTGCCGGTGGCTTGAGCATCGCACCGAGCACAACCATGACATCTTGTGGCTTGAGGTTCATTTCTTTATTCCATATTCGCAAATCGCGAACAAAGAATAGCAGAATTCCATCTATGTAGACAAATGCGCTATTCACGCTTGCTCTTGGCCTGCCGAAAGCCTCGATCCCGCGCCATGAAGGCCTCCAGCATGTGCGGGACTAAGGCTGTCGCATCGACGGTCTCGCCCCAGGTCTGGCTATGCAGCTTCGCATAGCGATCCAGCTGTGCTTTCAGCTCCACCGTCAGCGAGATGGTGAGCTTCAAGGTTTCTGTCTTAGGCAGCGGCCCGAGTCTCAGTGCAGTCATTGCGGCATCCCCTTGTTGAAAAACAACGGCTGATAGGGTTTGAGCACCAGATCCTTGTTGACCATGACACGCATCACAAAACCCGGCCGGATCGTCAGCGTGGGCTGGATGCTCAAGTTGCGGCGCGTCAGCTCCTGACCGACCGTATTGATGGATTCTTGGATGCTTTCACGGGTAGCCACGACGACTCGGCCATCTGCGCCACTGGTATCTGGTGCAGCCAACTCGGCTCCGACACCCAGCAGCGTGGAAAGTGCTACGCCAGACAGAATCCGATCCCAGTGCCAGTCCACGCCGTCATCAAGTCCGGCATAGCCGGCGAGATCAACGCCGGGCAAGCGATCGAGCGAGATTGACGAGGTATCCGGCAGGATGACGCGCTGCCAAACCAGCAGCACCCGGCGCTGACCGAAGGCCACTTTGCTGTCATAGCGACCGATCAGGCGTGAGCCTTGCGGAATCAGCAGATAACGGCCGGTGGCCGTGTCGTAGACCGGCTCGGTGACGGAAGCGATGATCTGGCCCGGCAAATCAGAGTTAATGCCAGTGATCAGCGCCGCTGGAATTAGCGTTCCTGCCATGACCTGATACGGCGATACCGGCTTTTCCAGATTTCCGGTATTACGCTTTTCCGTATCTCCGGCTCGCTCAGTGAAGGTCTGTTTTTGGTCCTGCATGTTCTGAGTAGCGGTGGGATCGGCTTGCTGCGTGCCGCCACTCAGCTGTGCCGACAGTGCATCGAAGGGGCCGGCTGAGTTTGCAGTGGCTGATGATGCTGCGGCAGAAGCGACAGCACTTCCCTGCCCGGCCTGACTACTCCGAAAGAATACCGAGGACTTCGCCACTTCTTCCTGACTGCGACCATACTGGCCGTTGGCCATCGCCGGTGAGCCTCCCTGATAGGTCGGAGTGTAGGTGCCGGCGCGATGGGCATCGAGCATCGGCTTGGCCAAATCGCCCGGCAACGGATCGCCCAACGGCGGCGCACCGGGTGGTAAACCGTTGAGCTGCTGGGGCATCTGGTTGTAGTCCTGCGGCAAGGCATCAATGGTTTCTGCGCGAGCCACGCGCTCGACATTGTGCAGCTCCGGGCCTTGCTCGGAGGTTTTGCGCTGCACCGGCTGCAGCGACCATGCTGTGACACCGAGCAAGACCAGCGAGACGGTGCCAGCACCGGCCATGAGCACCTTGCGATTGAGTCGCGTCACCGGGCGCGGTTGGGCGCGCAGCGCCAGACTCTCGGGATCAACTTTCGGTGGCAGGCTAGCGGGATCAATCGTGGCTGTCGTCATGGCGACCTCCCTTCAAATCGTTACGGGCAATCCGGACGGCTTGCGCTTTATCGCCACCAAGGCGCAGCTCAGCGGTACCAAACAGGCGATCCACGATGTAGTACGGCGCGCGATAGCGATAGTTCACCAGTTGGCCATCGCCCTGCGGGCCAACCACGAACAGCGGCGGCAGTTCACCTTGAGCGATGCGAGCCGGGAACTGGATGTAGACATGCTCGCCATCATCGAAGGCACGCACCGGCCGCCAAGCTGGCTTGTCGCCTGAGATCTCGTAACGAAAGCGCAGCTGCTCCAGCGATAGACCTTGCGCGACCGGCGCTTTGGCATCGGCAATGCTGGCCTGTTTCTGCAACGCCAGCATGCGGTCCTTGGGATACTCCCACGAGGCCGATGCCATCCAGGCTTTCTCGGTGGCGGTCAGCTCTAGCAGGTAGGTACGGCGACTGGTGGTGATGACCAGATTGGTTCGGATACCACTGCGCGTGGGTTTGACCAGAATGTTCACGCGTTGGGTCGCACCAGCACCGCTGGTGGTGTCACCGACGATCCAGCGGACTGTGTCGCCGGCCGAGACCGTCACCAGTTCTTCGCCCGCTTGCAGGGCAATCACGGTGACGCGGCCGGGGCTGGTGAAGAGCTGATAGAGCGCGCCATCGGCATAGGGCCAGACCTGAATCGCATTTATGTAGCCCTCCTGCGAGGGAATAACACGAGCTTCCTGATTGGCGCGCGCCACACGCGACTTGGCATCAAGCGGTTCCTTGATGCCTTCTTTGCCTTCTACCGGGAGACGCTTGAGCTGGTTCGGCAGTGGTAACAGCTTGGGCACCTCTACGACCTGAATGGGTTTAGGGATCTCCGGCAAAGGCTCAGCCTGCACAGCATCATCTAAGGAAACGGGTGGCTGACTGGCACAGCCGGCCAGCAGCAGAACAGCAAACGCAGTGGATCGCTTCATGGTGTGACTCCTAGCGAGGGGTAGCGGTGTCGACCGAGCCCAATTCGCGGCTCCAGCTCAACCCGTTGATGTAGATGCCGAGGGGATTTTTACGCAGGCGCGCTTCGTCACGCGGCGGTTGCTGCACGATGGACAGCACCGCCGTCCAACGCTCCTGCCCGGTGGGCGTACCGCTGTCGTAGTGGCGCTCGATCCAACGCACTTGGAACGAGTTGTCGCTAGCGCGGACAACACTGGTTACTTCCACAGAGACGGATTTGCGCCCGACCTGTGCGAACGGGTCGTTCACACGGGCAAATTCATTGAGCGTGGCCGCGCCTTTGTCGGTGGTGTAGTCGTAGGCCTGCAGCCAGTTTTGACGCACCACAATCGGGTCGATGGCCAGCGAGCGGACATTGCTGATGAAGTGGGCCAGATGAAAGGCAATCTGGGCATCCGCCGGCTTATAAGGCGTGAGGGCTTCACCGATGGCGCGCACCTGCCCAGTCTTATCCACTTCGACCACATAGGGCGTTACCAGCGACTGGCCGGATCGCCACGCCAGTGCGCCGGCCATGATCAGGCTCAGTGATAGGCAGCCAAAGGCCATCAGTCGCCAGTTTTGCGCTTGCACGCGGGCTGCGCCGAGGCGTTGATCCCAGACCTGCCCGGCTGCCTGATAAGGCGTAACAGGTTCGGGGGTTTCCGAGTAGCGCACTTGGGCGCGTTTGAATCGCATGGTCATTTCTCCGAGTCGTCACGCAAGCTGGGGCTAGCACCGCTACCGCCGTGATCGGCCGAGCGCATGACATGGGCTGTGGTGGAAACACCTTGGGTGATGCGTTGATTGCGCTGCAGTCGTTGCGCCCATTCGGGCGACCTACCTGCGCTTTGTGGTCCGTCTGAAGCGGAACTGGTATCGGATGAACCCACGGCACTGCGCACTCCGCGTTGCACCGAAGCAGCGCCTGAGCGGGCGACATTGGCCATTCCTGCTGCCGCTCCACGCCAACCCCCATCGGTGGTGGCGGCACCCGCGCTGTAAGCATCGCGAGCACCATCGGCCATGGAGCTGGCTGATTTCACCGCAGAGCCACCGACTGATCCGGCTAGCTTGGCACCGCCCATGGCGGCGGCTCCGGCACCAACAGCAATCCCGGTTGCGCCCAGCGCTGCACCGGCAGCAGCACCTGCACCGAGTTGCGGCGCTCCAGCAATCAGGCCACTGGCGATACCCGGTCCGAAGATGCCGAGTGCAAACAGTGAAAGCGAAGCCAGCATGATGGCCAAGGCTTCATCAATGGATAGCTCCGCACCTTGCGGCGCTTGAAACTCACCAAAGATCGTCGAGCCGATGCCGATGATCACGGCCAGCACCAGTACCTTGATGCCGGATGAGACGACATTGCCGAGCACCCGCTCGGCCAGAAAGGCCGTCTTGTTCCAGAGCGCAAAAGGCACCAGCACAAAACCCGCCAAGGTGGTCAGCTTGAACTCGATCAGCGTGACGAACAGCTGCACAGCGAGCACGAAGAAACTGATGATGACGATGACCCACGCGAAGAACATCACCGCGATGGTGTCGATATTCATGAAGAAGTCGGGGAACCCGGAGAGCTGTTTGATGTGGGCCATGATCGGCCGGCCAGCATCGATGCCGACCTCGGCCAAGCGACCGGGCTGCAGCAGCTGGGCTTGCGTCATGTTGCTGCCAGACGCCACCAACCCCAGACCCGAGAACGAGTTGAAAATGATCCCGGCCAAGCTGTTGAAGTTGCCGATGATGAAGGCGAAGGCACCGACATAGAGGATCTTCTTGAGCAGCTTGCTTAACACCTCATCGCCGCCCATAGCCCAGAACAATCCAGCCAGCGTCATGTCGATGACGATCAAGGTGGCACTGAGCCAGGCCACCTCGCCACCCAACAGACCAAAGCCTGAGTCGATGTAGCGCGAGAAGACATCGAGGAAGCGATCAATGACCCCGATGTCATTCATGGCGAACTCCGCCACCCGGCGTGTATCGCGTCTTGCCATCGCCCCAGAAGCGGCGATGCTGCGCTTCGCTGACGATCACGCAGACACGCTCATCCAGCGTGTCACGCTCCAATCGGCACTTTTGCTGAAGCGCTTTCAATTCGTCAGGGTGAGCCACGAGATACTCCACCGTGATATCCGGTGCCGGCTGGCTGCAGCCAACCAGCCCGAGAGCCCCCGACATGAAAAGAGACAGGCACAACGCAAGATGGCGGGTCGTCATGATCCGACGCTCCTTAGTGGCTGTAGAAGTTCACGGCGAACGGCGTGTAGCGCGTGCTGTCGCTGTGAAAGCGCTGACGAACCTCACGAGCGCGCTCTTCAGCGGCCACCGTGCGGGCCTGCTCAAGTGCGGCTGCCCGCCCCTGGGTGATTTGTAGCTGCTGCGCCTGAATCGACTGTCGTGCCTGCAAAGCGAGCAGCTGATTAGTCGCTTGTGTGGCTTGCAAGCTGCCGACGGCACCCTGGCTCTGCGCCACCAAGTCGGTTAGCACCGTTTCGTCCGCTGCAAAGTTTTGCGCGGCCTGCGCCTGCATTTGCATGGAGGTGCGCAAGGCTTGCAGGGAGTTGCTCCAGCGCTCGCGCGAGTCAGCGGCCATACGGCTGCCCGAGACTGTGCCGGCATAGGCTTCGGGGTAGAGACGCGCAAAGGTGCTGTCCGCCTGCGAGACCTCGTAGGCCAGCCCTTGCGCCTGCTGGATCAAGCGATTGGTGGTCGCCAGCGTCGACTGCAAGCGGCCGCTGGCGTTGTAGTTCAGGCCACGCAGGTTCTTGGCATCGTTGCTCAGCATCTGCGCCTCGTTCTGCAGCTGCCGAATCTGGTTGTTGACCTGCTCCAGCGTGCGAACCGCTGTCAGCAGGTTTTGCGAGAAATTGCTGGGATCAAAGACCACAATGGCGGATGCCTGTTGCGACAGGCCCAAGGCGATCACGAGGGATAACGCGAGACGAGTTTTCATGAGGATTTCTCCGGGTGGCGGGGATAGCGGGCCAACAGGTCTGCGGCCCAGGTCAGCCCGGCATGACGCAGCCAGGCCAAGGCAAAATCGGCGGGATCGATGACGCCTTGGAAGGCGTTCATGGTTTTTTGGTGTTGGGGACTCGAAGCACCAGCAAAGGCCAGCGTGACCGGGCCGAGGCCCAGCTCGAAGACGCGATTGCCAAGACGGGATTGGTAGTAGTACTCGCGCTTGGGCTCCGCCCGCGCAATCAACTGAATCTGGCGCGCATTGAGGCCAAAGCCTTCGTAGATCTCCCGCAGCTGCGGCTCCACCGCCTGTGGGTTAGGCAGAAAGATGCGACTCGGACAGCTTTCAATGATGGCCGGAGCGATGGTGGAGCGCTGAATGTCGGCCAGTGACTGCGTGGCAAAGATCACCGAGACATTGCGCTTGCGCAGGGTCTTGAGCCATTCACGGATACGACCGGCGAAAGCCGGATCATCCAGAAACACCCACGCCTCATCGAGGATCAGCAGTGTCGGCTGACCATCGAAGCGCTCCTCCAATCGCTTGAAGAGATAACTCAGCACCGGCAGCACGGCGGTCGGGCTGTGCATCAGCTCTTCCATCTCGAAGCACTGCACATCCGACAGCGCGAGCCGGTCGGCGTCGGCATCCAGCAGACGGCCGAAGGGGCCACCCAAGGTGTACGGCTGCAAAGCCTGACGCAGGGGATTGGATTGCAGCAGCACCAGCAAGCCGGTCAGCGTGCGCTGCTCCAACGGCGCACTGGCGAGACTACCCAGCGCCGACCACAGCGAATCTTTGACCTCGGGCGTGACCACCACACCTTCATGCAAAAGCAGTCCGGCCAGCCACTCGGCGGCCCAGCTGCGCATGTTGTCTTCATCAATGCGTGCCAGTGGCTGGAAGGCAATCGCGCCCTCCTGTCCCAGGTCGTAGTGATCACCGCCGAGGCCCAGCACGGTGGCACGAGCCGATCCGCCCTTGTCGAAGACGAACAGGCGTGATCCGGGATAGCGCCGAAACTGCAGCATGAGTGTCGCCAGCAATACCGACTTTCCCATGCCGGTCGGCCCCACCACCAGCGTGTGGCCAACATCGCCGACATGCGTGACCAGCCGGAACGGCGTCGCGCCATCGGTGCGCGTCACGATCAACGGCGGCGCATCGAGATGCTCATTGCGCTCAGGACCGGCCCAGACCGCTGAGATCGGCAACAGGTGGGCCAGATTGAGTGTCGAAATTAGCGGCTGCCGGACATTGGCGTAGGCATGACCGGGCAATGACGATAACCACGCATCCACGGAATTCAGGGTTTCCGTAATGGTGACAAAGCCCCTGCCCTGAATCGCGCGCTCGATGGCGCGGATCTTCTCATCCGCTGCAACCGGGTCGGCATCCATGACCACCACCGTGGCGGTGACATAGCCGAAGGCGACTTCATCGCTGCCCAGCTCCTGCAAGGCTGCATCGGCGTCTGCCGCCTTGTTGTCAGCATCCGAATCCACCAGCGGACTCTCTTGCTGAAAGACGGATTCCCGTAAAAGCGTGAGTACGCCCTTACGCTTGGCAAACCACTGCCGGCGCAGGCGAACCAATTCGCTTTCCGCCTGCGACTTATCGAGGCAAAGAAAGCGCGTGCTCCAGCGATAGGCAAAGCCCAGTCGGTTCAGGTCATCGAGCAGACCGGGCCAAGTCGATGTCGGGAAGCCGCGTACCGAGATGATACGCAGATGCTGATCGCCCAATCGCGGGGCCAGCCCACCGGCCAAGGGCTCGTCAGCCAACAAGGCATCCAGATAGAACGGCACTTCAGGCACCGCCACCGAATGCTGGCGTGTCGAGACCGTGCGATGCAGGTAACTCAGTGTCTGGCTGTCATCCAGCCAGTCCAGCTCCGGCATGACGCCATCGAGCAGGTTGTAGAAACGCTCCGCTTCCGATTGAAAGGACGCCAACTGCTCACGCCAGTCCACGCCTTGCGTGTGACTGTGCTCATAGAGCAATCGAGCCGCTTTCGCGCGCGACTCTTCCGGCGGCAGATAGCACAGCGTGAAGTGATAGCGACTCTCGAAGTGGCTGCCCGCCTCCTCGAAGGCGGCACGGCGCTCTTCATCGACCAGCCAGGACAAGGCATCCGGGAAGTCCGATTGCGGATAACCAGCAGCAGCCTGCCGCTCGGCATCGACAAACAATGCCCAGCCCGAGCCCAACCGACGCAGCGCATTGTTGAGCCGTGCCGTTGTGGCGACCAGCTCGCTCTCGGTAGCACTGTCGAGGTCCGGCCCACGAAAGCGTGCCGTGCGTTGAAAGGAGCCATCCTTGTTGAGCACCACACCGGGTGCGACCAAGCCTGCCCACGGCAGCCAATCGGCCAACTGGGCAGGACGCTTTCTGAACTCGGCAAGATTGATCATGGCGACCTCAGACATCGAGCAGGTTTTTGTGTTTGAGGTGGCGCGCAAACACTTCCATGAACTGCGCGTCTTGCTTGGCTCCCCACACCGCGAGCGTGTGCCCGGCCAGCCACAAGGCCAGACCCGGCAACCACAGCTGTAGTCCCAGTCCTACAGCGGCCGCCAAGGTGCCGTTGACCACGGCCACCGTGCGCGGCGCACCGCCGAGCAGAATGGGTTCGGTCAGTGACCGATGCAGGGGCACTTCAAAGCCTTGAGCGATGGGCAGTGTCATGACACCACCGCCCCGCCCGAGAAGCTGAAAAAGGCCAAGAAGAACGACGAGGCAGCAAAGGCAATCGAGAGGCCGAAGACGATCTGGATCAGCTTGCGAAAGCCGCCGCTGTTATCGCCAAAGGCCAGCGCCAAACCGGTCACGATGATGACGATGACCGCCATGATGCGAGCCACCGGCCCTTGTACCGAGTCGAGCACCGATTGCAGCGGCCCCTCCCACGGCATGTTGGAACCGGCGGCATGCGCCTGGGCGGCCAGCATCAGGTTAAGCGCCAGCAAGCCGGCAGACTGGTAAAGGCGTAAAAACGGGTTTACTGAAACGCGTGGATGCGTCATGTCGGATCTCCGGATTCAAGGGAAACAGCGGTCAACGAGTAGCTGTGAGCATCAAAGCCAGTGACGCAGGCGATCTCCTGCACGCGGCGTTCTCGGCCACGTCCGGCAATGAAGACGATGACGTTGACCGCTTCAGCGATCAGCGCACGAGGTGGCGTGAGTGCCACTTCGAGAATGAGTTGTTCGAGGCGGGTCAGCGCGCCCATGGCGGAGCCGGCATGGATGGTGGCGACACCACCGGGATGACCCGTGCCCCAGGCCTTGAGCAGGTCCAGTGCTTCAGAGCCTCGGACCTCACCGATGACGATGCGATCCGGGCGCAGGCGCAGTGTCGAGCGCACCAGCTCGCTCATCGAGACCACACCGGGGCGTGTGCGCAGCGGCACATGGTCTTCAGCGGAGCACTGCAGCTCCATCGTGTCTTCGAGAATGATCACGCGATCACCCGTGACTGCCATTTCGGCCAGCAAGGCATTGGCCATGGTGGTCTTACCGGAGCTGGTGCCACCGGCAATCAGGATATTCAGCCGGCCTCGCACGGCCTTCTTGAGAAAGTCAGCTTGATGCGCGGTGAGGATGTTGTCGGTGACATAGTGATCCAGCCGAATCACGCCCATGGCGCGTTTACGAATCGCGAAGGCCGGGGCTTTTACCACCGGAGGCAACACGCCCTCAAAGCGCTCGCCGGTCTCTGGCAATTCCGCCGAGAGAATCGGCGCACCGACATGCACTTCGGCGCGGACATGCGCCGCGACCAAACGGATGATGCGTTCGGCATCGGCTGGGGTCATCGAGATGCCCACGGGGGCACGGCCAGAGCCGAGCTTGTCGAGCCAGAGTGAGCCATCGGGGTTTAGCAGAACCTCAACGACCTCGGGGTCTTCCAAGGCCTGCGTGATGATCGGCCCCATGGCCGTGCGCAGCATGCGGATGCGCCGCTCAATCGCGGTGGTTTCCAGCGTGACTGGAATGACAAAGGCTGGGCTGTTCATATCAGCCCACCGTCATCCGGTGTGCTCGTGGCCGGTGCAGCCGGATCGTCCATCGCAAAGAACTGGCCGGCATCCGGAAAGACCTCTTCCTGGATGTCTTTCACCAGACTGCGACCCCGCATCAGGTTGCGGCCCAGCTGCTCGATGAACTGCTGAAAGCGTAACCGGCCTTGAGCACGCGCGGCCTCCTGCTGTGCCTCGGGCACCGGCGCACTGACGGTCAGGAAGTAACGGATGTAGAGCGCCAATGTCTCGATTAGGATGTTCTGATCACGCTCCAGCTTGTCGAACTGGTTCGACAGTCGATCCAGCCGTTTAGCGAACGCCGCCTCACGACGGTCAGCCGCATCCGGCGACAGGAACGAGGCCAAGGCAGCGGCAATGATGGAGGATTTGGACAAGCCCTTGAGCGCAGCCAATTCCTCCAGCCGGCGGGCGTGATCGGTTTCGATGAAGATGTTCAGGCGAGCGCGGCTCATAGCGAGATTCCGTCATTGGGGTCGAGGGCAGCCATGCGCGCCGTGCGCAAGGCCTTCAAAGCAGCTGGGCGTGACGCGGTAGCAGATGAGTCGTCATCGAGCAGACCGACATCGGTGCTGACGCGCGGTGTCAGGGCTGGCAGGTCACTGCCTGCGGGCAAGCCAGAGGACAGCAAGGCACTGCTCTGATCAGCGAAGAGCGCAAGCTGACCGGACCAGTCGTTCGGTCGTGCGGCTGGCGAGTCGGTAAAGCCGCTCTCCGTCAGCACGGGCGGTGGCAGCACACGGCCTGTGAAGTTGGCGTCGGCGTAGTAGCGGATCTTCTTGGCTTGGATCGGCGGATGGCCGGAGACCATCACCACTTGATCATCCGGCGGCAGCTGCATGACTTCGCCCGGCGTCATCAAGGGGCGTGCTGTTTCCTGACGCGAGACCATGAGATGCCCGAGCCACGGGGCAAGTCGGTGGCCGGCGTAGTTGCGCTGTGCTTTCAGCTCAGTGGCGGTACCTAATGCTTCCGAGATGCGCTTGGCGGTGCGCTCGTCGTTAGTGGCAAAGGCAATGCGGACATGACAGTTATCGAGGATGGCGTGATTGGGGCCGTAGGCTTTGTCGATCTGGTTTAGCGATTGCGCAATCAAAAAGGCACGCAGGCCATAGCCCGCCATGAAGGCCAGCGCACTCTCGAAGAAGTCGAGCCGGCCCAACGCGGGGAATTCATCGAGCATAAGCAGCAGCTTGTGCTTACGCTCGATGCCGTCACTGCCATCGAGCGACTCGGTGAGGCGCCGGCCAATCTGATTCAGCAGGAGACGGATCAGCGGCTTGGTGCGGCTGATGTCGGACGGCGGCACGACCAAATACAGCGACACCGGATGCTCAGCGCTGATCAGATCGGCAATACGCCAATCACAGCGCGAAGTGACTTCGGCCACCGTCGGATCACGGTACAGCCCCAGAAAGCTCATGGCCGTGGACAGCACGCCAGAGCGCTCGTTCTCGCTCTTATTCAGCACTTCGCGTGCGGCTGATGCCACCACCGGATGCACGACCTCGCCCAGGTGCCGTGTGGTCATCATCAGATGCAGTGCCACATCGAAAGAGCGTGCCGGGTCAGACAGAAAGTTGGCGACACCGCGCAGCGTCTTGTCGCTGCCGGCATAGAGCACATGGAGGATGGCTCCGACCAGCAAAGCATGGCTGGTCTTCTCCCAGTGGTTGCGCTTCTCCAGCGCACCTTCGGGGTCTACAAGAATGTCGGCGATGTTCTGCACATCGCGCACTTCATGGGCACCGCGACGGACTTCCAGAAGCGGGTTGTAAGCAGCTGACCGAGCATCAGTAGGGTTGAACAGAACGCAATGCGAGAAACGTGAGCGCCAGCCAGCGGTCAGGCTCCAATTCTCGCCTTTGATATCGTGGATGACGGCGGAGCCCGGCCAGGTCAGCAGGGTCGGCACGACGAGGCCAACGCCTTTGCCAGAGCGCGTCGGCGCGAAGGCCATGACATGCTCCGGACCTTCGTGACGCAGGTAGCTGGACTCCAGCTTGCCCAGAAACACGCCGGCCGAACCGGTCAACCCGGCTTGCTCAATCTCAGGCTCAGTGGCCCAGCGTGCTGATCCATAGGTAGTGACCAGTTGAGACTGACGACTGCGCCAAACAGATGCAGAAATGGCGAAGCCAACAGCGACCAGACTGCTGCCAGCGGCAATCAGGCCGCCGGTCAGGAAGACATGCGGGGCATAGACATCGAAGAAGTACCACCAGTGGAACAGCTGCCACGGGTAGTAGATCGGGGTATCAGCGAGGAAGAACCATGGCAGACCGAGCTGGGTCTGATAGGCCAGTGCAATGGCGACATACTGTGTCGCGCCCCAAGTCCCCAGCAGCACAATGCCGAGGACCAGCAGCACCTGACCAACCAGCACACCGGACGCCTGCATGGCGACCTCCCGAAGCTCGCGAACCAGCACGCGGAGCTGCGTGCTGTTCGTCGAGAGTCGGTGTCGGAGTGGTGCTGGTCAAAGACCGTTGAGGTCTATATCCAGACAACCTAGGTCAACAGGTATGCCTTGAGAAGTTACGCCATTACAATAGCTTGATCAGCGACTGCGCCGTCATTGATGGCGTGAAGTCGCTTTCCTTTCCTGACACCTGAGCCCGCTCAAGAATCGGTGACCTATCGCTCACTCGCCATGCTGAGCATAAGTTGTGGCCACTTCACCGCTGAAGAGCAGAGTCTCGTACGGCATGCGTTTATCCCCCACTTCCATACCCGGTGAACCTACCGGCATACCGGGCACTGCCAGCCCCTGAGCCTTAGGCTTCTCTTGTAGCAGTCGCTTGATGTCCGCCGCAGCGACATGCCCTTCGATCAGGTAACCACCGACCGTGGCAGTATGACAGGACGCCAGGCGCGCCGGGATGCCCAAGCGCGACTTAACGGCATTCATTTCCTCTTCATCGCGGACCTCGACAGCAAAGCCTTCAGCCTTGAGGTGGTCAACCCACTTGCCACAGCATCCGCAGGTCGGGCTTTTGTGAACCACGATGGTATTAGCCGCCGCTTGGGCTATTGGCTGGGGAGCATTGTCAGAAAGCAGACTGAGAGCACCCAAACCGCCAATGATCAAGACCAGCAGGCCGATGGCCCAGAATGTGTTGTGTGATCGACTCATGGTGTCATGCCGTCCTCGGTATGCTTCGCGTGACCACTCACGGGCTCCGCGCGGGCCGTCAAAATCTGATACTGGGTCTCGTCAAGCTGCGGCAGCTTTTGCAGAAAAGCGACCATGGCCCAGATCCTCGCATCATCATGGGTTTTGCCCCAGGCCGGCATGCCGGAGGCCTTGATGCCGTGCTTGATGATCCAGAACTGGCGGGCAGCACTGACTGCTGCATCGCCATGATCATCACCGCCATGGCCATGCTCAGCGGTGCCCTTCGCCAGATTAGGCGGTCGTGGATACAAACCCATGGCCATGTCAGAGCTTTTCACACCGGGCTTGAGATGGCAGCCCGCGCACATGTCATTGTAATCCGCGCCCCCACTGAGCAGCATCTGAGCATCATCAAGAAGTGGTACGGCAATGTCTTTGCTGCGCACCGCTATCGACCGTTCACGCAATGTCTCCAGCGCCCAATAGACCGGCTTGGTGTGTTCGTCATCCGCCCCCATGGAGTAGATGCCGGAGTAGAGAAAGCCCAGCCCTGCAAGCGCACCCAGCGCGCCCAGCCCCAACAGGATCTTCATCGTTTTCATGAGTCAACTCCTGCTTTAACCACCATGACTTGAATGATCCATGCCCGGCATGTCGGGCATGGTGTTCGGCGTAGCCGCTGGCTTGTCGGCAGTTGTGCCATAAGGATTACGGCGAACCGGCTCACCGAAGTCGGGGCTCTTGCTGACACGCCGGGCAATCTTGTCCTTGGGGTAGCGATACCAGCCGGGATCGGTGAAGTCGTTGCTTGGTTGGTTATCGCGGACCTTGACTATGGTGAACATGCCACCCATTTCGATGGGACCGAACTGACCTTCGCCCGCCATCATCGGCAGTGTGTTCTCTGGCCCCTTCAGGCCCATGGCGACATGACCACTGTGCTCGCTCATGCCATTGCGCCCCATCGCGCCATAGCCCGGTAACATTTTGCGAATCTCAGCCTCGACACCGGACTGATCGACTCCGGCTGGGTTGGGAATCCCATGACCCATCGGGCCCATGGTGTGGTGAGCCATGTGGCAATGCAGCGCCCAATCACCCGGCTCTGTGGCCACAAACTCGATGTCGCGCATCTGGCCCACACCAACAATTTCAGTCACTTCTCTGCGCCATTGGGCTTTCGGCCAGCGCCCCGCATCAGTGCCGGTGACCCAGAAAGGGTTGCTGTGCAGATGGATAGGATGATTCCACATCGACAAGTTGCCGATACGAATGCGCATGCGCTCGCCAGTACGCATGACCAGAGGATCAATCGCCGGAAAAACCTTGCTGTTGAAGGACCAAAGGTCGAAATCCTGCATCACGGAAGGATCTGGCCGATAAGTGCCTGGGTGCATCGCCCAGTTGTGCAGCAAGAAAGCGTAGTCCCGATCAATGGGAACTTCTTCTCCAGCTTTGGGATGGATGATGAACAGTCCCATCATGCCGAAAGCCATTTGGGTCATTTCATCCGCATGTGGGTGGTACATGTGGGTGCCGTGCTGCTTGAGTGTGAACTCGTAGACAAAGGTCTCTCCGGCCCTGATCGGTGGCTGATTCAGACCCGATACCCCGTCATAGCCAGCCGGCAGATCAATCCCATGCCAATGCACGCTGGTCGGTTCGCCCAGCCGGTTGGTCACGAAGATCCGGACACGATCACCTTCAACAACCTCCAGCGTCGGTCCTGGTGTGGTGCCGTTATAACCCCAGCACTTGGCACGCGAGCCCGGCGCGAACTCGTGTTCGATCTCTTCAGCAACCAGATGGAACTCTTTGACCCCGCCGTTCATCTTGTAGGGCAGCGTCCAGCCATTGAGGGTGCGTACCGGCAGATAACCCTGGGCATGCCGCTTGGCTTTGGCCGCGACTGGGCTCGGCGTTGCCGGCATGCTGGCCATGCTCATGCCAGACATCCCCTCCATGCTGGACATGTCATGACTCATGGGCTGGGCCGAGGCATTGCGAGCAGCCCCTGCCAGCAGGCCGACACCGCCCACACCCGCCCATTGCAGCAAATCTCGTCGAGAAATCATTAGTGGCCTCCGTGCTCCGGCATTGTCATGTCATTGCCCATGCCGGGCATCTTGCTGTGATCCATGGGTGCAGCTTTGTCGTCGGCTGGCTTCTGAGTAGGCATGCATTTCATGTGCATCGCCTTCATGACTGGGTCATTCATGTCCATCTTTGCCATGTCCATTTTGGCCATCGAGGCGCAGTCTGGGCCAGCTTTGTTGGCAGCCGCTTGTGCAGCATGCATGGCGGGGTCATGAGCAAAGACGCTCTGGGTGGCCAGCAGTAGGCCAGCAATCAGTGTGGTACGGGTTGAGATATTCAAGATGTAGCTCCTTGGCGCTCAGTTATCGTGAGTGACGTTTCAATGACCTTGGTGAGGCGATGTGGTGGGCGTTGTTTCAGGTGCAGGTGCTGGGGTTGATTCCATAGCGCCCATGTCCGTCATGCTGCCGTGACTCATGCCACTCATACTGTTCATGTCATGGCCAGTCGTAACAGGCGGCTTCGGCGGCGTGGAAGCACCATGTTGACTGTGATCCATGCCTTCCATGCTCATGCCCTCCATCGCCGACATGTTGTGACCCGCATGGCCCGCGCCTGTAGGGGGGTCTTCCGGCAGCACAACTGGACTTATGCTGAGCGCTCCGATACGAACGTCGCTGGGCAATGCGCCACCGACGGCCCTGGCCAATCCCACACGCGCCTGCCAGTAATCACGCAAGGTCGCCAGATAGCCCTCATAAGCGCTGTATTCCTCACGCTTGGCCAACAGCAGCTCGAATTGCCCCACGATCATGTAGTTCTGCAGTTCCTGTGTCCGAGCCACGATGGCCTCGCGCTGCGGAATGAGCCCGCGCTGGTGGCGCAAGACACGGCTTCGGGCAGAAACCATACGGGCATAAGCGTTGGAGATACCGTTGGCGACCTCGCCTTCCAGCAAGGCAACAGTGGCCTTGGCTTGCTCCTGCAAAGCCTCTGCGCGTAAAACACCACTGCCGGACTTGCCAAAGATCGGCAGCTCAAAAGCCACCGTCGGCCCGAGAGAGCGGGAGTGATCAAAGTCACGCTCGCCCTCGATGCCAATCTCCAGAAAAGGCACCCAGCGCAAAGCTCTGGCCAGCCCCAGAGCATCCTTTGAGCGCTCGACCCGCATGCGCTCGACGACCAGATCGAGGCGCTGCTTCAAACCGAGATCGATGAGCTCCTGTGGTGCCGACTCATCAGCCACCGGCAACGGAAGGCGCGCCTCCAGATGCCATGATGTGTTGGTGGACAGACCCATCAAGGTATTTAGTGACACCCGAGCCGACTCCGCCTCAGCCTGCGCAGCTTCCTGATCCAGCTCGGCCTGCTCAGCCGCCGCCTGTTCGCGCGCCAGCTCCAAGGCATTGATGTTTCCTGCGTCATGAAAGCGCTTAGCCAGCTCGGCCGATGCTCGCGCGGCCCTGGCAATCACGGTACGCATCTGGCCGATCTGGGCACTGCCAACCGCCTCGAAATAAGCCTGGTTCACATCAGCCGCCAGGCTTTGCAGCGCAAAGGCTGCTTCTGCCTGTCGATTGATCATCTCAGCCTTGGCCAAGCGACCACGGCTGCGAATGAAAAGCAGGTCAGTGAAGTTCTGCGCTAAGCCATAACCCAGCCGCGTGGCATCGCCGCTAACATCGGAACGCAGCGCAGAGAACAACAGCACAGGATTGGAGAGCCTACTGGCCTCCACCCAGTCCGCCTGATTCAGACCGAGGCGTGCATACTCCAGGCGTACCTTGGGATTGCGCAGCAAGGCGACACCAACCGCCCGTTCAGCCGTCAACGGCTGTGACAGCAGGCTGTCCACCTGCTGATTCAGATCAGCATCCGAAACATGAATACTCGTTGGCCTAGCAGCCAGTGCAGGATCACGCGCCTTGACCAGCGCATTGACGCTGGACAAACCACGATCTGCTGGCAGCGAAGCGCAGCCAGCCAACACCAACACCGCCACCAGCGGCAACAGGCGCATGCCAGAGTGGCTTGATAGAACCTTGGCAGCGGTAGGTGTCTGAGTAGACATGAACAGCGGCATGCGTGACCTCATCAACAGCGATTTGATGAGTGCATCATGCGGTGGGCTTCGGGACGCCAACCTGACCCCAAAATTACATTTTTGTCAGCATTACTTAATCTTCAGCAAACCCGCTATTGTTCGTTTGAAATACAGCAAGCATGAGAGGCTGGATGTGAAGATCCTGCTGGTGGAAGACGAAGCCAAGACAGGCGAGTACCTGAGAAAGGGCCTGAGCGAAGCCGGCTACAGCACGGACTGGGTCACCGATGGCCTGACTGGGCATCATCAGGCGCTGGTTGGCGACTATGATCTGGTTATCCTCGATGTCATGTTGCCTGAAATCACCGGCTGGCAAGTGCTGGCCGGTATCCGTAAGGCTGGGTTGTCGATGCCGGTACTTTTCCTGACAGCACGCGACCAGGTAGAGGATCGTGTCAAAGGTCTTGAGCTAGGTGCCGACGACTATCTCGTCAAACCCTTTGCGTTTGCCGAGCTGTTAGCCCGTGTGCGTACCCTGCTGCGCCGTGGGCGCTCGCGTGATACCGACACACTCAAGGTCGCCGATCTGGAGCTGGACCTGCTGCGCCGTCGTGCCATTCGTGCTGGTCGCCGCATTGACCTTACCGCCAAGGAATTCGCGCTGCTGGAATTGCTGATGCGCCGCCAAGGCGAGGTGCTACCGCGTTCGCTGATCGCTTCTCAGGTCTGGGACATGAACTTCGAGAGCGACACCAATGTGGTCGAAGTCGCCATCAAGCGACTGCGCACCAAAGTTGATACCGGCTTTGACACCAAGCTGATCAACACACTACGCGGCATGGGTTATGTCATGGAGGAAAAGACAAATGATACGCCTACTGCCTGACTCCATTACCGCACGCACCAGCATGCTCTTCACGCTGCTGGCTGCGCTGGTTTTTTCGGTGATGGGGCTGGTGATTCAAGCTTCGATTAATCGCCACTTCGTCGAGCAGGATAAAACCGTTATCACTGGCAAACTGGAGCTCATCAATAACATCCTCCAAAACGCGACAGCGACCGACAATACAACACGCATCCAGCGGCAACTGAGCAGTGCGCTGGTGGGCCATCACGATTTGGTGGTGCGAGTTCAGAACAGCGCAGGTCAGGACGTTTTCATGGCAGGGCATGATCGCTTGCCAGATGCCGCCATGATGACCGCGACAGGCTCTCTTGCTCTGCGCTCATGGTCAGATGGCACCATAGCGTACCGATTGGTAGTGACCGACATTTTGATGTCGGACGGAAAACCGGAATGGCGCGTCGGCATCGCCATCAACACGCTGCACCATGCAAAGTTTCTCGCGGCCTTTGAACGCGAGCTGCTACTCATTGGCTCTGGGGGTCTGTTGTGCATGGCCTTGTTCGGCTGGGTAGCCATTCGGCGTGGCTTAAGGCCTGTACAGAAAATGGCTGTTGTTGCTGAAAGTATTTCTGCTCAGCGGCTGCACAACCGGCTCGCCATCGAGACCATCCCTATCGAGCTGGAGTCACTGGCTCGTGCATTCAACGCTATGCTGGATCGGCTGAGTGACTCCCTAGAGCGACTGTCAGCTTTTTCATCCGACCTAGCTCATGAACTGCGGACACCCGTCAACAATCTGATGACGCAAACTCAGGTGCTGCTCTCCAAGCCCCGAGAAAATGATGACTACCGTGAGGTTCTGTATTCCAACCTGGAAGAGTTCGAGCGCTTGGCGCGCATGATCAGTGACATGCTGTTCCTAGCCAAAGCTGACAATGGCCTGATCATTCCACACCGTGAAACCGTGCAGCTGGCCAGCGAAATCACGGCCGTGCTGGATTTCTACGAGGCACTTGCCGCTGACAAATCGCTTACTCTGAACACCAGTGGGCAAGCACTGGTTATGGGTGATGCCCTGATGCTGCGTCGGGTGATCAGTAATTTGGTGTCTAACGCCGTGCGTCACGCCTACCCGGAAACTGTCATCCATGTGGCTGTCTCCACACAGGGAAACGAAGCCTGCCTCACCGTCCAGAATGTGGGAGACACCATTCCCGAGCAGCATCTGCCACATCTTTTCGAGCGTTTCTATCGAGCGGATGGCGCGCGCCAGCGCACAGAAGAAGGGGTCGGACTCGGGCTGGCCATCACACGCTCAATCGTATTTACTCATCAAGGCAAGATTAAGGTCAGCTCTCAGCACGGAATGACGCAATTCACGATAACGCTGCCACTGGCCTGACCCTGGCTGCTAGATACGCTCAGCACTCTCCAGTCGCCTGAAAATTCGACACCATGCTGTGCACACGCACACGAGCGCGATGCAGCAGCACTCGGAAATGCGAAGGCTTGATATTCAGTGTTTCACAAATTTCATCGGCACCCAGGCCGTCAATATCTCGCAGCAATAGCGCCATGCGCTGCCCGGTCGGGAGTGCATCGAAATGGCGCTCAAGGCAGTCACCCAACGCATGGGATTCGAGCAGTGCCTGCGGGGAATCATCCGTCCAGGACTCAAAGCGTTGTCGCCAATGGCCATCCGCCAGAAATGCGCCGTCCAGCGGGTCATGCTGTGGCTCAAGCCCTTCCAGCGATAGCACGGTATTTTTTCGACGCAGGTAGCTGTAGGCGCAATTCATCACAATACGAATCAGCCAGGTTTTCAAGCTTGCTCGGCCTTCAAAGCGCTCCATGCCCTTATAGGCGGCAATCCAAGCTTCTTGCACGATGTCGTCCGCTTGGTGTGGCGAAAAGTTGCGCGCGATGCTCAGCATCGCACCGCCATACAGCGTCATCGCCTCTCGCCAAGCAGCAGCATTGCCCGCTCTCAGCTCTTCAATGAGGCGTTGCTCCACTTGCTTGGTGGAATGAGTAAAAGAACGGTTACTCATCGCGTTTCTTTTCTCCGCATGAAATAGAAAGCAACCGGGACGATCAGCATCGACAACACAGGTGCAGTAAGCATGCCGCCGACCATGGGCGCGGCGATACGCTGCATGACCTCAGAGCCGGTGCCAGTGCCCCACATAATCGGCAACAGACCTGCAACAATGACCGCCACCGTCATTGCCTTTGGGCGCACACGCAGCACGGCACCTTCCTGGATAGCTTCCAGCAGATCGGCACGGCTGGTCCGGCCTTGCTCGACACGGCGCTGCCAAGCCTGCTTCAGGTACAGCAGCATGATCACACCAAATTCTGCAGCAACACCGGCCAGAGCAATGAAGCCAACTCCGCTGGCCACCGATAGGTTGTGCCCGAGCAGCCACAATAGCCAGATCCCACCGGCCAAGGCAAAGGGCAAGGTCGCCATAATGAGCATTGCCTCATCGACACGACGGAAGGTTAGGTAGAGCAAGACGAAGATGATCATCAGCGTGCCGGGCACCACGACCTTGAGGCGAGCTGTCGCGCGCTCAAGAAACTCAAACTGGCCTGACCAAGAGATGGCATAGGCGGGTGGCAGCTTGATCTTCTTGGCTACGGCCTCTTGCATGTCCTGCACCGCCGATTTGAGGTCGCGGTCGCGGATATCGACATAGACCCAGCCTGAGAGCCGGGCATTCTCGCTGCGCAACATCGGCGGACCGTCGCTGATGGTCAGTGCGGCGACATCGCCAAGACGGATCTGCGCACCGCGTTCGGTGACCACCGGCAGATTACGCAAACCCTCCAGTGAGTCGCGAAGCTCGCGCGGATAGCGCAGGTTGATCGGGAAACGCTGCAAGCCTTCGACCGTCTCGCCGATGTTGTCGCCGCCAATCGCCGCCGACACCACGCTCTGGACATCCGCGATGTTGAGGCCGTAACGGGCAGCGGCGTCGCGGTTGATATCGACATCAATGTAGCGACCACCGCGCAACCGCTCGGCCAGCGCCGAACTGACGCCCGGTACCTGCTTCACCACACGCTCGATCTCCCCAGTGAGGCGGTCGATCTCGGCCAGACTGGCCCCCGAGACCTTGATGCCGACCGGGCTTTTGATGCCCGTAGCGAGCATGTCGATGCGATTGCGAATCGGCGGCACCCAGATATTCGATAATCCTGGCACGCGCACCACGCGATCCAGCTCCGCCACCAGCTTGTCCGGCGTCATGCCAGCACGCCATTGCTCGCGCGGCTTGAATCGAATGGTGGTCTCGAACATCTCCAGCGGGGCCGGGTCAGTCGCGGTATCGGCACGCCCGGCCTTGCCGAAGACGCTGGCAACCTCGGGTACGGTCTTGATAAGCCTGTCGGTCTGTTGCAGCAACTGCGCGGCCTTGCCAGCTGACAATCCCGGCAGCGCCGACGGCATGTAGAGCAGATCGCCTTCATCCAGCGGCGGCATGAACTCGCCACCGAGACGGGACAGCGGCCACAGGCTGGCGACAACCACCAAGGCTGTGATTGCCATGGCTCGGCCAGGCCGGCGCAAGACCATGGCCAGTACCGGCTCGTACCAGCGAATCAAGGTTCGGTTGATCGGGTTGTCACGCTCGGCCGGGATGCGTCCGCGAACCAGATAGCCCATCAGTACCGGAATCAGCGTCACCGCCAGTCCAGCTGCTGCGGCCATGGCATAGGTCTTGGTGAAGGCCAGCGGCGCGAACAACCGTCCCTCCTGCGCTTCCAGCGTGAACACCGGAATGAACGACAAAGTGATGATGAGCAGCGAGAAGAACAGTGCCGGCCCGACCTCGACCGCTGACTCGCCAATCACCCGCCAGTGTTCATCAGGCTCGGGCTCGCGATCTGGATGATCATGACGCCAAGCTTCAAGGTGCTTGTGGGCGTTCTCGATCATGACCACGGCGGCATCGACCATGGCCCCGATGGCGATGGCGATGCCGCCCAGCGACATGATGTTGGCATTCACGCCTTGATAGCGCATGACAATGAAGGCCGCGAGTATGCCCAGCGGCAGCGAAATGATCGCTACCAGCGCGGAGCGCAGATGAAACAGGAAGGCCAAGCAAACCAGCGCGACCACGATGAACTCTTCCAGCAGCTTGTAGCCCAGGTTGCTGACGGCACGCTCGATCAGCTGCGAGCGATCGTAGACCGGTACGATCTCGACCCCTTTGGGTAGACTGGATTTGAGCGACTGAAGCTTGGCCTTGACGGCCTCGATGGTTGCCAGCGCATTGCGTCCGGAGCGCATGATGATCACGCCACCCACAGTTTCACCTTCACCGTCCAGTTCAGCGATGCCACGGCGCATCTCGGGGCCGATCTGCACTTGTGCGACATCACCAAGACGCACGGAAACACCTGCCGGCGTGGTGATCAGCGGAATGCTGCGGAAGTCATCCAGCGTCTTCAGATAACCGGTGGCCCGCACCATGTACTCGGCCTCGGCCAGCTCCAGCACCGAGCCGCCTGCCTCCTGATTGGCCTTCTGCACGGCGTCGATGACCTGCGTGTGGGCGATGTTGAATGCCCGCAGTCGGTCAGGATCGAGCACGATCTGGGACTGCCTGATCATGCCGCCGATGCTGGCCACTTCGGCCACATCCGGCACCGTCTTCAACTCGTACTTGAGAAACCAGTCCTGCAAGGCGCGCAGCTGCGACAGATCGAGATGGCCTGTCCGGTCTACCAGTGCATATTCATAGATCCAACCCACGCCTGTGGCATCCGGCCCCAGCGCGCTTCGCGCTTGCGAGGGCAAGCGTGACTGCACTTGGCTGAGGTACTCCAGCACACGCGAGCGCGCCCAGTACGGATCAGTGCCGTCCTCAAACAGGACATAGACATAGGAGTCCCCGAAGAACGAATAGCCGCGCACAGTCTTCGCACCCGGCACCGACAGCATGGTGGTAGTCAGTGGGTAGGTGATCTGGTTTTCAATCAGCTGTGGTGCCTGCCCCGGCCATGTCGTGCGTACGATCACCTGCACATCCGACAGGTCGGGCAAGGCATCCAGCGGGGTTCGATTAACCGACCAAAGCCCCGCAGCCGTGAGCATCAAGGTTGCCAGCAGCACCAAAAAGCGATTTCCGATGGACCAGCGTATGCATTGCGCGATCATTGCCCCATCCCCCGCATGTCCATCTTGCCGTCCATGCCAGCTGGCATGTCTTCAGCCTGCATACGGCTGCTAACACCCTTTAGACTGGCCTCGGAGTCCACCAAGAACTGGCCTGATACAACGACCTTCTGCCCCTTCTCTAGGCCGGTGAGTATCTCGACCTCTCCCTCACGCTCCAGACCGGTGGTGACATCTATTGGATGGAAGCTCCCAGCCTTATCAACCGTGAACACGACACTACGCTGCCCGGTGCGGATAACTGCCTCGACAGGCACCAGCAAGGCATTAGCACGCACTGCGCCTGCCAGTTGCAGGTTAGTGAACATGCCCGGCACCAGCTCGGCGTTCGGATTCGCTAGTTCGATGCGCGCCTTAAGGGTGCGTGTGGTCGCATCCACCTCCGGCAGCAGCGCGCTGACGCGGCCCGTGAAGACCTTGCCGGGCCAGGTCGATGAACTGGCCTCTACCCGACTACCAGGACGCACCTGCGCAGCCATCGACTCAGGCACCTCGGCGTTGACCCAGACACTATCGAGGCCATTGATGCGGAACAGGGTCATGCCCGGTGTCACTGTCATACCCTCGCGTATGCCCAGTTCCACCACCACACCGCTGACCGGGGCGACAATGGCCAGTCGCGCCTGTGTTCTGCCACTGCGCTCGACCAAGGCAATCTGTGCCTCGCTCATGCCCACCAATCGCATACGCTGGCGCGCACCTTGGCGCAAATCAGCACTGCCTTCACCGGTCATGCCGCGTACCGCCAGAAACTCCTCCTGCGCCGCCACCCAATCCGGGACATACAGCTCGGCCAGCACTTGGCCGCGCTGCACCTTGTCCATGGATGCCCGCACGCTCAGGCGCTCGACAAACCCCGAGGCTCGCGCCTGCATGACCGCAACGGCGCGCTCGTTCCATGTCACGCTGCCAACCGCTGTCATGCCGGACGACAACTGTCCCGATCTGACCTCCGCCGTGCGGATACCAAGATTCTGTTGAACCTGCGAAGCAATCCTGACACCGCCTTCTTCGGCATTCTCTCCAGCAGATTCATCGGCATAGACAGGTACGAGATCCATGTCCATGAAGGGCGACCTGCCGGGCTTGTCAAAGCGCTGAGCCGGCACCATCGGGTCATGCCAGTACAACACCTTGGACTCAGCCTTGCCGGCCTCGGTGCTGATAGGCGCTGACATGGCCATGCCTTGGTGCATGCCCAGACTGTAGAGGCCCCAGCCCCCCAGCCCGAGCGAGGTGAGAGCAGCCACGGAAATCATCAAAGTTTTGCGTGTCATGGTGCGCTCCGGCTTTCATTAGGCAGTAAAAACTCCAGATCAGCCCAGGTCAGGGCTGTCTGCATTTCCAGTTGCGATGCTTGTAGTTGGGTATCCAGCAGGGCACGGCGTGCCGCCAAGACATCACTGAGCGCGCCTCGACCGCCACGCCAAGAAGCGAGAGCGGCCTGGGTGCGCGACTTGCTCAGTGGCAGAATTTGCTCACGGTAGCGTTGCAGCCGACTCAGCCCCGACTGCCAGTCATCAACCATCGCGCGTACTTCCGCGACATGAGCACGCAGCATGTCATCACGCTCAGCTCTGACCTGCTCGACTTGCGCCTGACGAGCGGCAAGCTCACGATTCTGGCGTCGAGCCTGATCCCATTGCAGAGGTACAGATAGGCCTAGCGACACCATGTCGGAAAACGCCGAGCCTCGTTGGGCATAACTGAGTTCGGCGGTCCAATCAGCCCGCTTGTTAGCTTCGGCCAGATGGGCCTCGGTATCTGCCAAAGCGATCCGGCGATCCTGCATGACCAGATCAGGGTGGCGCGTCAGATGACCTTCCAGATCGTCGATCACGAAATGAATACGATCAAAGTCCGGTTTTCCGAGTAACGGCTGCCTGCTCTGCTCATTGCCCACCCAGCGCGCCAGCGCAGCGGTTGCCTGCTTGAGCTGGCGAGCCATGATTTGCAGCTGGTCTTCCAGCAACAGCAACTCGCCTCTGGTATTTATCGTGTCGGTCGATGCGGTGCGGCCACCGCGATAGGCGGCCTCACTGGCTACCAATTGCTGGCGCGCCTGCTGCAACTGCTCCTGCAACAACACACGCTGCTGACTCAGGAAGTAACTGGTCAGCCAAGCCTTGCCAGCGCTGCGCAAGACCTCGCTACGCACCAGCGCTTTGCCAGCAGCGGCAATCTCAGCCTCGCGCTCCTGGCGCTGTCGGCGCAAGTCCAGTTTCTCGCCACGAGTAAATTCCTGCGCCACGCCAACCTTGCGCATGGTCATGAAGTCACGGGTGATGCTGAAACGGTCACTGCCATTCACCGGCAGGTTGTCGATGCCGATGCTCAGCATTGGGTCAGGGCGCTCACCAGCAGCGACTGCCATCTCACGGGCCGAAGTCATGGCAGCATCTTGGGCGACCAGCTGACGCGATTGGCTCAAGGCGACTTGCTGGGCCTCAAGAAAGCTGAGCGATGCCGCCGACAAGGCGGCAGGCACCAGCGCTATCAGCGCTAGCACCACCCGACCCATTGGCCGGGAAATACGGAAATTCATGAGGTATTGCCTCGTCAATCAGGTTCAATGGAATGAACGACACATGCCTTGCAGGCATACGAGCTGATATGGCCAAGCGGGAGCCGGCCAAAACGAGGGCTTAATTCAGGAAGCGATGGAAGCGAATCGTTGGCGAGGGATGAATGATGGAAGGATCAGGAGGGCGGTAGGCCGATGCGGTGATATAGCCGGCATCAGGCAGGTCGAATGGCTGGAGAATGACCAGCAGAACGGGGGTGACATCTGGCAGCGGCAGCTTTTGAGCTACATCGTTGTGTTGCTGCAGATGCTGGCAGGTATTGTGGCAATCCTGCGCGGCAGAAGGCGTGTCCGTTTGCCCACCATGGCAATCCGTCATGGACTCCATTTTTGCAGATTCAACTGGCGCAGGCACAGCCGCCCAAGCCTGTACCTGACATATCGAGAAGATCGTCAGAACAAGGCTCATGAGGAGCGAGATGGATTTGCGTCGAACGGCAGTCATGGAAAGTATTATGCGCCCGTTTTCAGTCTTGGCAATGGCTCGGATCGTCGCAGCATCAATCAACGGAGGCGGAGCTTGCCCACTCCAGCGTCTCCTGCAAGTCCTGGTGCAACGCATCAAAGGTGCAGCGGGCACGCAGACAAGCCTGCTCAACCAATGATCTCTGCTCCGCATCGACGGTGCTCAACAGTGTCTCCAGCTTCTCGCAACAGGCATGTGCAGCATCGCGCTTGGCACGAGGGTCATTGACCGTCAGCTGCTCATTTAACTGACGAAATATTTCCGCGATTTCATGCTCGGCATTCATGTCGCAGATCTCCAACCCATAACAATGACGGCCATGCCCACCAGTGCAATGCCTGCACCCATCCAGTCGCTGGCATTCAGCGCTACGCCATCAACCCAGCGTAACCAGAGCAGCGCCACCACCACATAAACCCCACCGTAGGCTGCATACACACGACCGCTGGCCTCTGGGTGCAAGGTCAACAGCCAAGCGAACAGCATCAGGCTGGCTGCGGCCGGCAGCAGCAACCAAGGCGAGCCCTGCTTTTTCAGCCAGAGATAGGGCAGAAAGCAGCCAATGATCTCGGCCAAGGCCGTCACCACGAACAGCCCCAGCGTTTTCAGCAGAATCAGACTGCTCATGCGATGTCTTTCTCCTCTCGAAGTTCGTGTAAAGCCGCTCGGATGATCTGAGTTGCACCCGAAATGGCCAGCACTGCCATACCCAGTGCAACCACCACATCCGGCCAAGCACTTGCCGTCAACCAGACACCACCGGCAGCGCACATCACCGCGATATTGCCGATGGCATCGTTGCGGCTGCAGATCCACACCGACTGCATGTTGCTGTCGCCCGTGCGGTAGCGATAGAGCATCAAAGCCACGCCCACATTTGACAGCAGTGCCAGCAAGCCCACGATGCCCATGGTGCTGGCCTCGGGCACTTGCCCGGCCAGCAAGCGCCCAACCGTGGCGTACAACACCCAGCAACCAAACAGCCCCATGGTCAGGCCTTTCAGCAACGACGCGCGAGCGCGCCAGACCATGGCATGACCCAGCACATACAGACTGATGCCGTAATTGGCGGCATCGCCAAGAAAGTCCAGTGCATCGGCGAGCAAGGCACTAGAGCCTGCCGCCGAACCCGCCATGATTTCGACGACAAACATGACCAGATTGACCAGCAGCGCAATCACCAATATACGGCGATACTGAGGGTCAACGACCGGCACCTTGCTAGCACAAGAATCACCGCAACTATCAGACATTGCTTCTCTCCACTCGCCATTGCTCAATCATGCGATATAACGCCGGCAACACCACCAGCGTCAGTAGCGTACTGGTGATCAGACCGCCAATGACCACAATGGCCAGCGGCTTCTGCACCTCGGCTCCGGTGCCTGTGGCTAGTGCCATGGGCACAAAGCCCAGCGATGCAACCAGCGCTGTCATCAATACTGGACGCAGACGCGAGAGCGAGCCTTCCTGCACCGCCTGTGTGAGCGCCATGCCGTTAGCACGCAGCTGATTGATGCGGCTGACCATGACCAGACCATTGAGCACCGCCACGCCAGACAACGCGATGAAGCCAATGGCTGCAGTGATCGAAAACGGAATGCTGCATATCCACAGTGCGAGAATGCCACCCGTCAAGGCCAGCGGCACCGCGCTGAACACCAACAATGCCTGCCGTACCGTGCCCAGCGCCATGAACAGCAGCATCAGAATCAAGGCGAAACAGGCCGGCACGACAATCATGAGGCGAGACTTGGCCGCCTGCAGATTCTCGAACTGCCCACCCCAGACCAGCCAGCTACCAGCCGGCAACTTGATTTGCGTATTGATGCGCTGCTCGGCTTCCTCAACGAATGAGGCCAAATCGCGATCACGGACATTGGCCTGCACCACGACACGGCGCTTGCCATTTTCCCGACTGACTTGATTGAGACCATCGCGCAGAGACAGTGTAGCGATACTGCCCAAGGTGATGAAGCCTTGATCCGATTGGGCATCACGCACGGGGATGGGGAGATTGCGCAAAAGATCGAGATCGGTGCGCACGGCTTCCGGCAAACGCACCATCACATCGAAGCGACGGTCACCCTCGAAAATCTCGCCCGCCTGACGCCCGCCAATGGCAGCCGCCACCGTGTCCTGCACATCGGCCATGCGAAGCCCAAAGCGCGCCAGGGCATCGCGGTCAAAGCTGATGTCGAGCAGCGTCTGCCCCTCAACCTGCTCAACCTTGATTTCACTGGCCCCCTGTACGCCTCGCAAAGTCTGCGCGATCTGATTGGCCGTCAACAGCATGGTGTTGAAGTCATCCCCAAACACCTTGACGGCGACATCCGCGCGTACACCCGACAGCAGCTCGTTAAAGCGCATCTGAATCGGCTGAGTGAACTCGTAGTTGTTGCCGGGCAGCTTGCTGACCGCTTGCTCGATGCGTTCGATCAACTCAGCCTTGGTCTGACTCGAATCCGGCCATTCCTCGCGCGGTTTAAGGATGATGAAAGTGTCTGATGCACTCGGCGGCATCGGGTCGGCGGCCATTTCGGCGGTACCGGTCTTGGAGAAGACATAGGCCACTTCTTTGAACTGCGCGACGGTGCGTTCGACCTGCAGCTGCATGCTGCTGGACTGCTTGATGCCCGTGCTGGGAATGCGTAGCGCATGCATGGCGACATCTTTTTCATCCAGCGTCGGCACGAACTCCTGCCCCAACTGAGTGAAGATCACCACGGCGACGGCAAAAGCACCCAGCGCCATGCCCATCGCCTTTTTATGCTCACGCATCGCCCAGCTCAAGGCCGGCACATACAGCGCATGAGCCTTGGCGAGAAATCGATTCTCCTTTTCCTCGATGGAGCCGGTGAAGAAGATGCCGACGAGTGCCGGGATCAGCGTCAGTGACAACACGAAGGCGGCAACTAGCGCCATGATCACCGTCGCGGCCATGGGGTGGAACATCTTCCCTTCGACGCCCTCCAAAGCCAAGATGGGCAGATACACCGTGATGATGATGGCTTGGCCAAAAACCGAGGGCTGCACCATTTCACGGGTGGCATGCAGCACTTCAGACAGTCGCTCCTCCAGACTCAGCAGCCGGCCGAGATGATGCTGGCGAGCCGCCAGACGACTCAGGCAGTTCTCAACGATGATGACCGCGCCATCGACTATAAGGCCGAAGTCCAATGCGCCCAGACTCATCAGGTTGCCGCTGATACCGGCCTTGACCATGCCCGTGCTCATCAGCAATACGGTGAGCGGGATGACTGCCGCTGTGATCAAGGCTGCGCGGATGTTGCCGAGCATCAGAAAGAGCACGACGATCACCAGCAATGCGCCCTCGCTGAGGTTCTTAATCACCGTAGCCACGGTCGCATTGACCAGCTTGCTGCGATTGAGCACCGTCTGCGCTTCAACATCCGGCGGCAGACTGCGTCGTATCTCGATCATCTTGTCATCGACAGTGACTGCGACCGTGCGCGAGTTCTCGCCGATACGCATCAATGCCGTACCGACCACCACCTCGTGGCCATTTTCGCTGGCCGAACCGGTGCGTAGCTCTTCGCCGATCTCGACCTTGGCCAGGTCACGCACATAGATCGGTGTATTGCCTCGTGTCGCTACTACCGTGGCGGCAATGTCTTCCATTCGCTTCAAGCGACCATCGGCGCGCACGAGATAAGCCTCGCCACGCTGCTCGACGAATCCACCACCACGACTCTGATTGGCCTTTTCCAAGGCCTCGACCAGATCGGTGACGGACAGGTTGTACTCCCTCAGCCGCAGCGGATCGGGTTGGATGTGATACTGCTTTTCGTAGCCACCGATGCTGTCGATGCCGGCCACACCCGGCAAGCCTTTGAGCTGGGGCCGAATGATCCAGTCCTGCACCGTGCGCAGATAAGCGGCCTGCGCTACCGGAGTACGCAGGTATTCGCCCTCGAGGGTGAGATAGCTGCCATCACTTTGCCAGCCGGGCTGCCCATTGCTAACTTTGGCCCCCTGACCACTCGGGTGAGCGAACTTCACCGCCCACATGTAGACCTCGCCCAGACCCGTCGAAATCGCCCCCATGCGTGGCGACGCCTCCGGCGGCAACACATCCTTGGCCTCGTTCAGGCGCTCCGTGACCTGGTTGCGGGCAAAATAGATGTCCACATCGTCACGAAACACGGCCGTGACCTGCGAAAAACCATTGCGTGACAGTGAGCGCGTGGATTCCAATCCGGATATCCCGGCCAATGCGCTTTCAATCGGAAAAGTAACCTGCTTTTCGATGTCCTCGGGTGACAAGCCGGCCAGCTCGGTATTGATCTGCACCTGATTGTTGGTGATGTCCGGCACGGCGTCGATGGGCAGTTTCTGCAGGGAAAAAATCCCGAAAGCAGCCAGCATCAAGACCATCACCAGTACGAGATAACGATGCGAAAGGGAGAAGCCAATGGCGCGATCAAACATGGCTTCTCTCCTGCGACAGGCGCAAACAATCAATCTTCATGTTCGGCCTCTCCCTTCTTCAGATCAGCTTTAAGAACGAAGACATTGCCACTGGCATACCGTTCGCCAACCTTCAAACCACTGATCACCCCCTGCCGATCACCACTGCGCCGACCGAGCACGACTGTGCGCGGCTCCAGACCATCCTTGTCAGCCACAAAGATGGTCGGCTGGTTCTCCAGCATCTGGATGGCGGATAACGGCACACTGAGTGTCTGAGAGACTGCACCCGTCTGGATTTGCGCCTGCACGAACTGGCCCGAGCGCCACAGCCCTTGGCTGTTGTCGATTTGCACGCGCACAGAGCCGCTGCGACTGGCTTCATCGAGCTCAGGCTGTACGAAAATCACACGGCCTTGGCTGCTCATGCCGGCTTTATCAGTCACAACGACCGTCTGGCCTGCACGAATCTTGGGCAGGTCAGTGACCGGCACCGCCAGATCAATCCAGAGCGTCGAGAGGTCCGCCAGCCGGAACAAAGGCTTGTCGGATGTCACGGCCTCGCCAAGGGTCAGGTCCTTGGACAGAACCGTGCCCGAGATCGGCGCACGCAAGGCATAGCTGGCCAGACGGCCACCCGGCTTCAGTGCTTTGGCATCATGCTCGCTCATGCCCAGTGCCAGCAGGCTCTGCAAGGCACTTTGAGTTTCGATACGGGCATCATTGAGCTCGCGACGAGCGGCGAGATAGTCCTGCTCGGCGCTAATTTTCTTTTGCCACAGGCTCTCTTCACGGGCAAAGGACGATTGCGCCATGACTTGCCGCTCCTTGGCAGCCAGATAGCGCGCCGCCACATCGGAGAGCTGAGGGCTTTCGATCACAGCCAGCACCGTGCCGGCCTTGATCTGTGCGCCAATCTGAATCGGAGCCGAACGCACCATCCCGGTAATCGGTGACAACACGCGAGCCTCGCGATCCGTGTTTAACACCAGCTGCCCCGGCAGCGACAAACCACTGGCAAAATTGCCAAGTGCGGCTGTCTCGATGCGCAGGCCATTGGCGACCAGCTGCTCGTCTGTCAGCTTGATGGCTTCGGCATGTCCTTCCGTATGAGCTGCTTCCGTGTCTTCCGCATGAGTCTCGCCAGTCGGAGCAGTGAGATGGATTTCATGCTGATGCCGGAACGGGCCGTACTCCAGCAGGCCCCAGGTCAGGCCAGAGCCGGCGGCTACTGCCAGTAACAGCAGCAAGGACTTGATGACAATGTTCATGGCGTATTTCCAGAAAAAGTAGCGCGGCCCAGCAGCTCATCGAGCGCGGCCTCACTTTTGTGATAGGAGATGCGGGCGGCGAGATACACGCCCTGTGACTCGACCAGACTGCGCTGGGCATCAAGCAGATCGATCAGCGAGAACTTGCCCGCGCGGTAGCCTTCGCGTGTTGCCTCCAAAGCCTCGCTGGCAATACGCAGCACTTCATCCCGTAGTTGCAGCGCGTCCTGATAGCTGGCCTCGCGCTGCACCAGTAGCTGGTCACGCTGCCGTTGCCATTGCTGCTGTGCGAGGATCAAGCTGGCTTCGGCAGCCGTCAGCTCGGCACGCGCACTGCGCAGAGCTCCTTGGTTGCGATCAAACAAGGGAATGGGCACGGAGATTCCGAGCAGAACACTCTGTTCACGGGTGATGGCTTCGCGCTTCGTGCCAGCCGACAGGGTGAAGTCCGGCAACCGCTGACGCTCGGCCAGCGTCAGGGCAGCTCGTTCAAGCTGAATACGCGCCTCCGCCTGTTTCAGGTAGGGACTCACACTGGCGAGGTCTGACGGCTCGGACAACTGCTCAGGCAATACCAATATGTCCATCAGCTGCTCTTCAAGCCGGCTACTACCCCACAAGCTTGCTAGCTGCCGGCGCATCAATTGACTCTCCTGCATCGCCAAATTGACCGCACGACGAGCGCCTGCCAAGGCAACAGTGGCTCGTGACAACTCGATGGGTGACACCTTGCCGGCCGTCACTCTAGCCGCAACGGCATCGCGCAGTTGCTGTGCCAGAAGCAAGTTCCGTTCAGCCGCTGACTGCTTTTCAGCGCTGGCCAAGGCATCGACATAGCTATCACGGGTGAGACGAATCAGCCGCAGCCGCTCAGCTTGAGCTTCCAACGCGGTCAGGGTGCGCTCTTCGCTCGCGACAGAGGTTCGCGCACTGCGTTTGCCAGGCAATGAAAAGCGCTGACTCACGCTGTAGGTCGTTGTGGCACTGCTGGCCGAGCGATTGGTGTCGCCCGAAAAATCTTCCAACAGATAGTTCACTTCAGGATTGGGGAGTACGCCGGCTTGCCTGACGCGCCCGGCAGCGGCGTCTTGCAACGCAGAACTGACCGCTGTCTGCGGGTTCTTCTCAAGCACCCGACGGGTGGCTTCCGACAGACTCAGGCTGTCGGCATGAAGCAGGCCAGCGCACAGCGTGGCCATGAGGGATACAAATACAACAAAAATACGAGACATGATGATTCCCATGCAGACGAAAGAACGCAGGCCAAGGCCTGCTTCCAGTGGTCAACAGGAAGCATCAAATGAGCAGGTAAGCAGTTTCGCGAATGATGACGGAGAACGGCGTTGTGGGTGGCCCGGTCGCATCCGGCTTCACCGCATGGTGCGCGGGAATACTGGGTAGCAGCCAAGTCAGGGCCGGAATCAGGTGTGGCGTTTGTAGGTCTGCGAGTTGCAGCTTCGAGGGGACTGGCGAGTGATCGTCATGGCCGTCTTGAGTCTGAATATCGATGCAGGGCTTGCCCGTGGCCTGTTCCAAGGCTTCAGCAGCACATGGCTTGCCAGCCTGCTCCCAGACCACCCTGCCATCAGGCTCAAGGCAGATGGTGTCGGCCAGCGCAGCGCAGGCACCAAGCGACCAATGCAGCAGCATGATCACTATCAGAGATAGTGACCAGCGACGCCTCATGGCTGTTTGATACCGCACGGACATAATGAGAGTGATTCCCAACAACAATAAGTTCAGATTATCAGTCCATGGAGTTTCTGTCACTTGATCATCAAGCTTCACACGCAACCAATAAGCCTGACTCAAACCTCAAGTTCACGGCTCTTCGTTCTGACAATATCTTTTGCCATGCCAACAGACTTCAGGGCTTTTTCCAGACTTGGCTGCATCTGCCAGCCTCGCCCAACCACTGTCGTTGTTAACCCCATCCCTTCTAGATACTGCAATCTTCCCACCAGCAGATTGCGATACCTCGGATCTCGGCACTGCTCATGCAGCTGCCTCAGTGTCACCTGACCATCCTTCGCCAACCGCTGTAGCGACCGATCCAGCGCCGTCCATCCTGGCCGCTGAACCTCCCGCTGCTGACTCTGCAGAATCTCTAGCTCAGTGCGTGGCCCCAGCCACTCCGTAGCCAGCTCACTGGCCCGCTGCCGCATACCCGTGCCGATGTACTCCCGCGCAATGACCAGATCATGGCCATCCGCCTGCCGCCCCCGCAGCACGATATGCGTATGGGGGTTGTCGGTATCCCAGTGATCCACCGCCACCCAATCTAGCTGCGTGCCCAGGTCTGCCTCAACCCGTGTCATCAGGTCACGCGTGAAGTGTTTCAGATCTTCGATTTGCACCGCATCCTGAGTCGAAACAATGAACCGAAACTGATGCCGGTCATCACGCACACGCTCATCGAATGCGCCCATGTCAGCATCGTCAGTAGTCGGTCCATAGGCCTTCCCCGGCTCACCATCAGGCCCCACACCTTCGCGCTCGATATAGCGCAGGTGCGTAATCGTGGATCGGCTACCGGCCTTCCTCAGATTCACCAGCCGAGCCTTGATAACCACCCGCCTCGCCTTGCGGTCAAACGCCTTCCCAGCGACTCGCGCTGCCACCTGCCCTCGCCCTAGCGAAGCCCCTGCGCGCGATGCCGGCCGGTTCAGCGAACGACCACTGGCCTTGCTCGCTTCGCGCATCACCTGGCTGACAAAACGCTGATGCCGACCCTGGGGCGCAGCTGGCCGGATCTCGAAGCCATCCTCATCGCGCCGGCTCATGCCGCACGCTCCAGCGCATGACGGCATAGGCTGGCGTAGGCGGCACGCCCCCAAGCCAGCAGCTGCAGTGCTTTCAGCTTCAACACGGCACGCATCCTGCCCCATCCGGTGCTGCCTGTAATGCTGTTGGCGGAGGGCTCAAGGCACGCTAGCGTGCCGGCCCCTTTTATCTTGCCCTCCGCTTTTACCGCTCGCATTCGCTCGCTCATCACTGCTCACCTCCCGACTGAGCCCACGTCCACAAGGCGCGAGCACGGCCGATCACCCGATTCACGGTGATCGGCCCGAAGTAGCGGCTGTCGTAAGAGGCGTCACTGGTTTCGCTCAGCAGAAACAATTCATCTGCACGCAATCGACGGCATTCCTGCCAGTGTGGCAGCAGCCGGCCTTGCGCATCGGCTGCACGCTGAACAGCAGCAAGCTGACCATCAATCAGCACACGACCTGCACGCACGCAAACTTGTTGCGGTGCAGTCGCGGCGATACGTTTGAGCAGCGGAATGTTCATCGGCAGATAGCGTCGTTGCGCAGCCAGTTCGGCAGCCGCCGACGGCAAGCGCACCAGCACATGCTCACCGACCTGCAAGCGATCTGCCGAGGCCAGTGCATACCAACCTTGTGGCGCACTGACACTCGGGTTGTAGATCACGCAGGATGGCAGCGACACCGTCAGCGCCACACCGAGTGCGGTCACGGCCAACGAGAGGCTGGCGATAATGAGTCGTTGGCTCATCGCACAGCCTCCCGCGCGCAGAACGCTGCATGGCGTTCATGCGTGTAGGCCGGCGGTGGCATATGAGCAGCTAATCGGTTGTGAACCATGCGCCAGTAATCCGGCGGCACCAGCGACGGATCGTGGCCTTGCGCCTCCAGGTCATCAATCAGTCCCAGCACCTGCATCACGCGCTGCTGGCTGGCGACGCGCAGCAAGATCTGAGCGCCGGGTTGCACGCCAGCGACAACCTGAACAGCCTCGCCAGCGCTCGCCGTTTGCAGCACGCGCAGCACCCAACGCGTCGTGCCATAGCGATTAGCTTGCCACTCGATGCGGCACAGCAGCGCGCCCGGTGCGAAGTCGGCAAAGCGGCGTTGGCCATCCCGCAGATGCTCAGCCACCGAATGCCCGAAACGCAGCCATATGTTCACGCGGTCCGGGATGAAGATCAGCGACACGCGCGTCAGCAGCGTGCTCATGGCTGATCCTCCGGGAAATGCTGCTCCAGCAATTCGCGCAGCACATCGGTGACGGTGCGACCGCGCTTGAAGGCCGCGACCTTGATGCGCGCTCGCATCTCCGGCGTGACATCTAGCGTCATGCGTGCGGTGTAGATATCGGCCTTGACGGGTTCGGCGGATGGCAGAGGCGCAGCTTCACCCTGCCGTACCCAAGCCTCCAGCGAGGGGTCAGCAGACGGCCGCTGACCGAAGGGCATGCGTCGGCTGCTCATGAGGACCTCCCGAGCAGCTCCTGCGCCAGCATGCGAATCTCCATCGCCGCCCTACCCTCCGGCTCCAGCTCGCTCGCAAGCGCCCCAGAAGCGACGCTATCGGCAAAGACGATGCGTTGCCGCACCTCAGCTGCGAAAGTTGCTAGCAGCTGCTCTGAGAGCGCCTGACGCACCTCGCGACCAATCACCGTTGCACCCACGCGGCGATTGATGACAAACGCAGCCTGCAAAGCTGGCTTGAAGATCATAGCCTCACGAATCAGCCCGACCATCTCGGCACTGGCCCAGATGTCGTAGGGGCTGGGTTGCACCGGCACCAACACGACATCGCTGGCCAGCAGCGCAGAGCGCGCCAAGGCCGCGACTCTGGGCGGGCCGTCGATGATGATGTGATCGACACCACGCGCCATTGCTGGCGCTTCCTGATGCAGCGTCTCGCGCGCCAAGCCAATGACCGAGAACAATCGCGGATAGCCGCTTTGTGCTCGTCGCTGTGACCAATCCAATGCCGAACCTTGCGGGTCAGCATCGATCAACAAAACCGACTGGCCGGCTTGCGCCAGTTCACCGGCCAAATGCGTCGCCAAGGTGGTTTTGCCGACACCGCCCTTTTGGTTTAGTAGGGAAATAATCATGCTCGCCACCTCGTTTTTGCCGTGACTTGTCCACAGCAGGGCTTTGCCCCTACTACAGTTATTCTTTTATAGTTATATAAGTTAAGGGGCGCTGAGACGCAGACGGCACAAGGGCTGCAGCCTGAGTTGTGCGCCTGATAGCACGAGTCATTTGCGCCTGATAGCACGAGCCTGGCTGCGCCTGATAGCACGATAGTGATCACAGGTTATCCTCCGTTTTATCATCCGACAGAGCACGCTGGAGCACCCGGCTCCGCATGCGCTTGGAAGGTCAAAGTTTCGTGTCCGTCTGCCCGCAAACGCACACCCAATCGGTAGCCCGGCAAGACCTGACGGGCCACGATGCGGCGAATATCGAGGGCAAAATCCGAGTAGCGGGCCATGGAGCCCGACTTGAGATAGAGATGCTGAAACGCGAAATGCCAGCCACCCTTTTGACGGCCGCCATGCTTGCGCACCAGCCGATACAGCCAGCGCTCGATGCCACCACCCAGCCGGAAATAAGCCGGATCTATCGTGAGCACCAGCGCCTCTTCCAGCACGCCGGCATAGAACCAATCCGGCAGGACCAGCTCCAAGCCCAAGGGCTTGCCATCAGTGTCGGCTAGCTCCTTCCATTCGTTGATCCACGAGAAACGATGCAGACGACGCCCGGTGGTCTCGCGGATGGAAGTCGCCACACTGGTGGATTGCAAGCGATCGAGCGCCGCCTTCAGCCGCTGGTAGTCGCGCAGCGAAGTGCCACGGCCGATGAAAGTCAGAATTTCGTAGGGCGTGGCCTGCATGAGCCGCGAGGTGCGCAGACCAAGATCGCGCGCCTCAACAATCTGGCTCGCCGCCCAGATTAGGATGTCGGCATCCCAGATCGTCGCCAGGCCATGCTCCAGCGTGCCCTCCACGCGCACCCGAACAGCGCCCGACTGAAAGTCGATGGGCTGCACGCGTCGCGACTTGCCCAAGGCAAAGAACGGATACGCCATCAGGTCCTGCGCATCGCGCGGTGCCATCACCGGCGGCAACGCCCGAAACAGCTCCAGCTGGGGCTCGCCAGCAGGCGCAGGTTGAGACTTGCTTCTGGATAGCTTCATGGCAAGCACCTCACTGTACCTGGTGTGGCTTGCCGTAATCCGGATCGAAAGTCGCCTCGAAGCTGCGGGCATCCGCCCAGCAGATCAGATCATCCAACGCGTAGATCACACGCCGCCCGACCTTGCGAAATCGCGGACCATCGCCGAGCATGCGACGCTTCTCCAGCGTGCGCGGCGACAGCCGAAGAAACGCCGCCGCCTCGGCATTGTTCAGGAAGCGGGCAACATCCAGAGGAATAGTGAGCCTAGGGGTATTCGCAGACATTCGAGAGCGCTCCAGTACAGTGGTGACGCTCTCGACATTACCCAGCCATTCGGCTGGCCTGTGTAGGCTTGATGCTGGTATTGAGTGAGTCAGACCCGCAGGGCCAGTGACTCATGCGCGCACGGCAATAGCCGAAGCAAAAAGGGGGGCAAAGCCCCCTAGGGCTCAAATGAGCCCTCTCTCCGCAAACGACACCGACGTGAAGCCACCGACCACGATGTGGTCGAGCACCCTCACCTCCACCAGCGCCAAGGCATCCTGCAGGCGCTTGGTGATGTGGCGATCAGCGTCACTTGGCTCCGGGTGCCCGGAGGGATGGTTGTGCGACAGGATGATTGCCCCTGCGTTCAGCGTCAGCGCCTCTTTCACGACTTCGCGCGGATGCACGCTGGCACTATCAAGCGTGCCTCGGAACATCTCGCGATAGGCGATCAGCCGGTGTTGATTGTCGAGAAACATCGCGGCGAAAACTTCGTGCTCCAGACCTGCCAGCTTTACCTGCAGGTAGTCCTTGACCGCGCCCGGCGAGATGAACTGGCCATCTCGCCGCAGCTTGTGATCGATGACCCGACGAGCAGCTTCGAGGATGTCCTCGATGGATGCCGGGGCATACGCGCCATTGGCGTCACGCACGAGGAGTGTGTTGTTTGATACGACAGTGAAATGCGACATGGTCTTTCTCCGATCTGCGGGCGGATTTGCCCGAGACCGGCGGAACACATCGCAGCGCAGCAGTCAGGGATCGCAGACGGCACCGCCGCGAGCATGCGGAGCACGCGCAGTCCTTGACGGCGAGAACGGTGTGGTACGGTGAAGGGATCAGCAAGGCCGACCCACTGAACGCTACTCAACTACGGATTTGAACGAAGGCACGGATACGCTTTTACGCTTTTGTGCTTTGCAGCAGAATCAGAACCCCCGTGTTGCGCCCCAGCACCTTTCGGCGACCTCGCGAGGATCACCCGCGCACTGCCGATGGTTCCCCGGAACATCTCGCTGATAGCTACTCCAGAACAATTTCGTCAACAACACTCAGACTTTCTCGACCATCAATGAAACGCGCATATAGCCCGTTGACTAATGTCGAATCTATGCAGCTGACGTCAGTTTCATGCTCGCGCTGTCCGTGATCTTCGGGCTCAACAAAGCCCCGATCAAATCGAAGTCCAGCTTTCTGATTGAACAGGTAGCGCGCATGAATATCTAAGTCTAACTGCTCCCTAGCCAAACGAAAAATAGTGATGTCAATTCCGCGCTGAATCCACTCACCAAGCAAGGCTTTATACTCTTGACGAACAACATCCCAGGAACGCGGATCATTGGAATGGTCTGAAAAAATAATTACCTGATTAGGCAATGCCTCAGCTTGCTGAGAAGCAGCGAACATAGCGCAAAGAACTTTTGTGCACCTTCGTTTTGACTGGAAATAGCCATCCACAAGTACAACGCTATTAGAGGCAACTAAAACATGCTTAGCTGCCTCAGCCAACGCCTCCGCACTCCGCTTCACACGAAAGTCTCGACGATTATCAAACAGGTTCTCATGAGCATCATCAATGCAATGAAACTTGTTTAATTCGACACGGCCATGTACTAAGACAGCTGACAAGTTATTTAAGACATCTTCAGCACCAACATTTTCCCGCCAACCACCATCGCGGTATGGAAGCCCCATTTTCACAAGCCGGTCACTCTTGATTGCTTGTAATTTCTCCACCACTCGCATCATGTCGACATCAGGGACACCATTGCGCTGACATGCCTCTATAACCATTTTCTCCCATTTACCCGGATAACGGGCGATCAACAACCCTTTGCTGTAGCCAAACTTCTCCACAGCATAACGAAAGATTGGCCATGTATTGATAGCCTCAGGCTCGATAGCAAAAATGGCGTGCATCAGAACAGTTCCTCGCCACGCTCTGCGAAGAAGCCATGTGGCCAACGGCTGGTGAACTCGCCCGTGCGGTCTATTTCAATCCGTCGGGTTTTCACGCCCGTCGCACCCGGTTCCATATAAACGATGGATACATCGTCTGGAGAAACAGGCTTTAGACCTGCTGGCAGCTCGTAATCGGAGGTTTCTCGAATGCGCCGCAAGATTCTTAGGATTAGGTGTTCGCTATGAGTTTCGATCAAGAAAGTGGTGTTCTTGTTAGCCTGCGTAAGCAAGTCGCCGATGCCGACCTGGATCCTTGGGTGAACATGAAGCTCCGGCTGCTCGCAAGCGATGATGCCCCGCTCGGCCTTTACTGTTGCGACCACCAGCGGGAACAACTGAGATATTCCGACACCTACCTCGGAAAAGGCTACCTCAATCTTGTTGAGGTCGTCCCACAGCACCCACTTGTTGTAAAACTTTTCTGCCACCAGATGCCGCGCTTTGGCTTCTGAGAAGTCCTGACTAAAAGAGTCTCCGAAAGTCTCAACTAATTCATGTGGCTCACTAGCGGTATCAATACATCCCGAGTAGATGGCTTGGCTCAACACGTTCTTCGAACGTAGGAAATATCCGAGATTCAGTGTGCCTGACGCATTCAACCAATGATTAAGCGCGACCATGTTTGCTCCGCTCAATCGCCCTGTGACATCCCACGCAGCGGCACCAGAATACCAGTCCTTCTGCTGCGGGTAGGGATTGGGCTGATGCAGGGCGTCTGGGATAACTCGCAACGGCCCGATGCACAGGCTCTCGTTGAGCAACACAAGTAGGTTGTCGAGAGGAGCGACCACCACATCCGAGAGTATTTCATGCAGCCGCAGAGTCAGAGCCTGCTGATCTGCCTCAATGACACTCTCCAGCCGCTTCCCCAGCACAGGTAAAGCACCGGCAAGCCCTTTGAAGCCGATTACGGCATGCTCAAAAGTCACCTCGCTGCTCTGCCCAAAATCCTTTCTGGACACGACCTCGGGTTTGCGATTGGCGTTGAGGAGCTCATGCAGGCGGCTGACAAAGCCTCCATCCGCGTACTCATCCTGATCAGTCTCACTTAACAACGCCGGGTGCCGATAATTGAGCCAAGTAATAACAGGCTGCTTGAGGCCGGCATCACTGGCAAGCTCGGCAATCAGGCAGTCATCTAGCCAGACTTTGTAGCAGGCCACATAGGCCATATTCTCTGCTTTAGACCAAGCGATATGAAACTCCACAGCCATATGGTTGGCATCAGCCGTAGGGCTGTCAACGGGCAGGCCAAAATCGTCAGCCACCAGCTCCACAATCTGGTTGTAGCTGGCACCGATGGAGCCAGACTTGTCCAAGGTTAACTTGATGATAATTCGCTTGGCGAGGTCCCTGCCATTCACAAGGCTCCTGAAGCCACCAATGTGTTTTTCACCCAATGCATCGATACGCTGCGGGTCGCACTGCCCTTTTTCCAGTAACTGCTGAATGTAGAACAGCGCCATCAGTACCGAGCTTTTGCCCACGCTGTTCGGTCCGAACAACAGGGTGACGGGAGCGAGCGCTATGGACTGAGTGGACTGAAATGAGCGAAAGTTAGTAAGAGCGATTTCCGTAATGCGCATAGCTTTTATCCTCTAGCTCGGCAGAGGCCGGGACATAACACACTTTTGAGTCAAGAGACTAACCGCAGCAGATTCTCGACTAGATCTTTAAGCTCCGAACGCTGCTCAGCCCCCTCCTGGTATATCGAACGCTGAAGGATTTGTTCAGCAGTCATGTGCGGCCAGAGCTTGTCGATCAGATCATCGCCCTTAATACCCAATGCTTTACCAATTATCTTCTTCGCATCGCAGGTGTCAGTGAAGTTCACAGTTACCCCGGTTCGAGCATTAATCATGTCAGGGCACAAGTAGTTTTCGACTTCCCGTTTACGCGTTGAATAGAAGGAACGCCCGCAGGCTTCGACTTCCCTCTTGCGCTTTGCAATTGAAGCTACTTGCTCCGGGCTGCCACCGATATCGGAATCAAGAAACACGCACCAGGGCAACCCGAGGTCATCAGCAAGATTGAGGGTAACCCAGTGCTTCACACTGCCACAGCCCCCAATCAGGATCGGAACAATGCCGGCATCCTCAAGATTAGATTGGAGATGCCCACCAGCCTTCAAGGTATTGGCCACATGGCGAAGAAAGGTGACGTCTGATTTACCCTCTACCAGCACGACGCCCTTTGCCCTCTCCATCCCTGTTTCCGGGAGCACACCCAGGCTCTCAGCGGCCTCCTTCAGCACATCATCATTAGGCATCTTGACGATAGGGATACCATTTTCATCCTTGGTGACATAGCGCATGCCATCAATGGGCATCAGTCCGGCCAGCGCAGGAACGTGGGTGGTGACAATGATTTGCCGGTTGGACTGATTGGAGAGCTCCAGCAGCGCCTTCATCAACATCATCTGGTAGTTGGGGTGCTGAGAGGTTTCCGGCTCTTCGATGGCATATATCACATTACGCTGAGAGCCCACTACCGCCTTTTCCGCCTCAGCGCGGAAGAAATTGAGCAAAATTAGTCGGCGCACGCCGCTGCCACGCTTGTTGATGGGAATACCATTCTCACCGTCCAGCGTGAAACTGAAACTCCACTTGGGCTTTTCCTTGAAACGCGGAGTCAGCTCATTGGCCAGCTCGGGCGCCATTTCCCGCAACTTATCGAGGGTGCGAGTGGCGACATCCAGCACACTGGCTTCGATCTGCTGCTCCAGCGCGCTAATCTGATCCTGCAGTGCAGCTTGCGCTTCCTTGACCGCCTGCTGCATCGGGTTCTTAGCCTCGACATCGCCATCACTGCTTTCACGATCCGCCTTGAATAGAGCGAAGGTGGGCAGTTGGGCCTCGATTTTTTCCCAGATGGATTTATTGTCAGTCGAAATCCCTTTACTAACATCGAGCAACATTTCCTGACAGGCAAAGGGCTTTGCTGCCTCACGAATTGCGTGACGCCAGTGCGAGGCCACACGCTGATCAGCGACTTGCTCTGCTATGCCGCGCTGTCCGCCAAGCTTTTTCAAAGCATCCATCTTGAGGCTCAGCAACCCGGCTAGCACTTCATCGTTAGGGTGCTGACAAAGGATGGCTGTTCGCTCAAGCTTGCCGGAGCTTGCCTTGAAGGTTTTGACAATCTCGAGTGCACCCACAGCGTTGAGCAGATACTCTCGCGCTAATGAGGACTCTGCATTTTCATCCAGTACAAGTGTCTCAGGCAGGGCATCAAACTCGCAGGCAATCTCAAACTGCTCGGCCCCATCGCCTAGGGTGAAGCAGTTCATATCGCTCTTGTCTGCCTTGATGTCACCACTTTCGAAGAAAATGGCTAGTGCTTCAAGAATAGTCGATTTGCCATAGTCATTGCGACCGACGATGCCAGTCATGGCGTCATCGATGGGAATGACGGTAGTGGCGCGGTAGCCGCGAAAATGAGTAAGCTTGACCGACTTGAGGCGCATAGGGGGGGGTCCTTATCTAAAGTCTAGAGCTGGCCAGCAAAGGCTTTTTGACTCAAAGAATAAAATGTAATTCCAGCATATGAAGCCGCTTCCTTCATCCCTGTAATAGCAGATTTAATTTTCCCCACTATTACATGGTAGTTATAAATTGTTTTTTTGTCCGGAATTAAAACTTCATACCCACGAAGCTCGACTGGCGAAATATGAGGAACTGTTGTCTCTGTTGGGCAACAGTGGCTCGCAAAAGCCTGTGACTTGATGCAAGAATAAATATATTCGGAAAATATAGCTTCCTTAGGCCGCAAGCGAGCCACGCGTTGCACCAAGTATGTATCGACTTCTTGCTCAGAAAAGATACAAACCTTTAAGCCACTCGATATCCACGGACGATCCATTGCCAAAACTATATCATTACTCAAGAGAAGATATTTCTCTAGTCCAGCAAGCTGATCTTTGGGCCAATAAGCTGTATCACTCCAATCAAAATAACTCGTCAGCACATTAGTTCCGCGACAAAGCCTTACAGCCACATCTGAATCACTGACATATTCATCACTTTTGAAGGCATGCCCCGTAATGATGTCAGCAAGCTCAGTGATAGAGCCTTTCTTGAAGCCTTTCGGGTTGGTCACCGGGTCGCCGAATATGTCAAGAAACACGGCGCGAAGGAAGTCTTCGGCAAGCTGGATGGCATGCTGGCGTTTGCGGCGGATGGCGTCGGCCTTGTCGAGGATGGCGGCGATGCGCTTTTGTTCGGGTAGGGGTGGGAGGGGGATAGTGATCTCCCGAATTAATGGCATATTTAATCCAGCACGATCCTTATCACCAGTGATATTCCGAATATTCTGATACTGCGAATTCAAATAATGAAAAAGATAATCTGAAGACAATTCTTGCTTATCATTTGGATTTATAGAAACAATCGACTGATTGCATGTCGCACCCTCCATCCTGAGCAAGGCAACCGTCCCTCGCGTCTTACCCTGCCCATTCAAAGCAATAAGGACACTATCTCTCGGCAAATAACGAGCATTGGATTCTTTAACAGCAAGCCCCGTTATTCTTTTCTCACAATCAGATATTTCTTTCTTGTGAATATCTCCAGAGACAATCCATGGCACTGTTCCTTCTTCGTAGTACTCCGGCCTACTTGTACTAGGTGTTCCACCGGTCATTAAGGTGCATAAATCACCAATCTTAAAATTGGGCCAACTCACAGCATCTCCTCCAGCTCATCCAGACACGCCATGATTTCCTGCTCTAGCCCTTTAAGCCGCTGTAGAATCACTTTCGGGTCCTCAAAGGCTTCCTGCTGGTACTCCACTTCCTTGTAGCGACTGATGTTGAGGTCGTACTTGTTGGCGGCGATGTCTTCGGCCGGCACGACAAAGGCCTTTTTGCGCTTGTCGCCAAACAGGGTGTTGATGGTGCTGGTGCTGGTGCTGATATTGCCCTCCACCATCTGCCGGTATTTTTGCCACTGGGCGATGGCGTCGGGCAGGTCGTTGCTGCCCTCGCCTTTCAGTTCGGTGCGCTTGTCGTCCAGGGAGTAACCGTCGGCCTGCAGGTCGTAAAACCACACTCGCTCGGTGGTGCCGCCCTTGGTGAAAATGAGGATGGCGGTGCTGACGCCGGCGTAGGGTTTGAACACGCCGCTGGGCAGGCTGACGATGCCTTCCAGCTGGTTGTTATCGAGCAGCTCCTGGCGCAGTTGCTGGTGAGCCTTGGACGAGCCAAACAGCACGCCGTCTGGCACGATCACCGCCGCACGGCCACCGAGCTTAAGCGAGCAGAGGATATGGGCGACGAACAGCAACTCGGTCTTTTTGGTTTTCACCAGGCCGAGCACGTCGGGGTTGGTGTTGGTTTCGTCTAGGCTACCTTTGAACGGCGGGTTGGCCAACACCACGTCGAAGAAGTTTTGCTCCTGACGCGGGTAGTGCTCCTTGATGGATTTGCTCAGGGAGTCCTGGTAGCGGATGTTCGCGCCGTTCACGCCGTGCAGCATCATGTTCATGCTGGAGACGCGCAGCATGGTGGTGTCGAAGTCGAAGCCCCAGAACATCTGGCTGTTGATGTGCTGGCGGTAGGGCTCGAGAAGGTCACCGGAGTAGTGCCGGTTGCCGTCTTCGTCTGTGAAGGTGCCTTCCGGGCTGGAGTGCACGCGGTTAAGGTATTCCATGGTGCGGGCGAGGAAGCCAGCGGTGCCGCAAGCCGGATCGCAGATCACGTCGGTGGGCTGCGGGGCAATCAGCTCGATCATCGCGTCGATGATATGGCGCGGAGTACGGAACTGGCCGTTGATGCCGGCGGTGGTGAGCTTGCTCAGCAGGTATTCGTAGATGTCGCCCTTTACATCGCTCTGGGTCAGCGGCAGATCGTTGACCATCTCCACGGCGGAGGTGAGCACGGACTCGTTCTTGATCTCAAGATCGGCGTCCTGCATGTACTCGCTGATATGGCCAAGCCCTTCACGCTCACCGCCCTCGCCTTCGGCACCGCCGAGTTGTGCGAAGAACGGATAGACATTCTGCTTGAGGTGGCTATGCAGCTCCTTGCCACTCATGTTGCGGAAGTTCTTCCAGCGCAGCAGTTGGCCCTCCGGCGTATTGGGAAATAGGCGGGCAAAGCCCTTACCAGTGCGGTTGGCTTTGCGCTCAGCCACATCCTCCTGCATGTCGAGCATGCGGGCGAACATAAGGTAGCTGATCTGTTCGATAACGGTCAGCGGGTTGGTGATGCCGCCGGTCCAGAATTTCTCCCAGAGCTTGTCGATATCGTTGCGGATTTTGCCAGTAAGCATCAGGAGAACTCGAATTCATCTTTAGGTATGGTGGCTGACTCTGAGACCTGTTCGCCTTCGGGAGCATGAACAGATAACAGTGGCTGGCTTTCGTTTTGCTCAGGAGCGTCGTCGATGGGTACGACAATCAGTGACAGCCGCTCACTTTCAAAGTCCATGTGGGCAGGCTCCAGCATTGGCAAGGATTTGCTGACTTTGGCTGATAGCTGACTGAAGCGATCAATCTTGCCGTAAAGGCCTTGCTGCCCGGCCAAGGCCGTTACAGTGCTATTGTAATGATTACTGGCCGTATTGAGCGTACCGCCCAGCTTACTGAGTCGCTCGGCCACGGTGCAGACTTGGTTATAGATTTCGCCAGCCTTCTCACTGATTTCCCGCGCCTCAGTATTGCTGCGCTCGATCATCCACAGGTTGGAAACAGTACGCAGGATGGGAATGAGGGTGGTGTGCGAAACTAGCACGATGCCTTTTTTGTAGCCGTACTCGAACAAATCCTTGTTGTGCTTCATCGCTTCAATGTAAGCCGGCTCGATCGGCATGAACATCAGTACAAAGCTGGGGCTGCGCATACCAACAAGGTTGGTGTAGTCCTTGGATGCTAGGTCATCAATGTGCTTCCGCACTGCCTTAACGTGCTCGACCATGGCGAGCTGATAGGCCTCCGGTGTCTCTGCACTGACAGCGCGATCATAGGCATTCAATGACACTTTACTGTCGATGATGATGTGTTTGCCATCAGGGATTTTGATCAAGTAATCGGTCTGTTTGCTTTTACCTTCGGCATCTTTGAAGGAGCTCTGCACCTCGAAGTGGGCTTCTTCGATCAGACCGCTCATTTCCAGCGTTCTACGCAACTGGGCCTCTCCCCAAGCGCCGCGCTGCTGTGAGTCACCCTTAAGTGCAGAAGTGAGGTTGTTAGCCTCCTTGCTCATCTGTAGACCGATCTCCAGAACCTTTTTGATTTCACCATTGAGGCTGGTGTTGCCCTGCTGAGACGCGTCATGAACATCGTTGATACGTTTCTGGAAGCCCTCGATCTGCTCACGGAATGGCTTGAGCATGCCATCAATACTAGTCTGGCTGGTCTGGGTGAAGGTTTTTCCTTTCTCTTCGAAGATCTTGTTAGCCAGGTTTTCAAACTCTTGGGTCAGCGACTTGCGCGCATCAGCGAGCTGCGCCATCTGCTCCTGGAGGTGCTCTTCGCGCTGGCTCAGGGTGGTTTTGAGCTTGGTGTGCTCAGATGACAAGGTATTGAAACGCTCCTGAAGCTCGCCAAACGCCTTTACTTGTAGATTCAGTTGCTGCTTGGTTTCAGCCAACTGTGCGCGGGCATCACGCTCAGAGGCCTCCGCCACCTTGGCACGAGTTTCCTCATTCGCCAGTGCATCTTTCAAGCGATCCCTCTCCTCCTGTAACGCGAATTTGGCCGTACTAGTTGTATCAAGACGTTCCCGCAACTCCCTCATCTGCTCTTGCTGACCGTGAATACTGGACTGTGCTGCCTCCAAGCGCTTGGCAGCTTCGTGATGTTGTCGGCTAGCTTCCTCGAGCTTCATCTGCAGGTCATTTGCAGTCGCTTTGTGATCCTGCAGTTCTTGCATCAGGCGAGCGTTGGTTTCGATCGACGCCTGAAACTGCGCCTTGAGCTTACCCTCCTCCACTTGAAGCGCTTGGCTTCGACCCTCTGACTCGCGAAGCTGGCGCTGAAGTAATTGCGACTGTGCTTCTGTTGAAGTCTTGACCTCTGTCGCTTGTTCAAGCTGTGCACCGAGCTGGTTAACTTGCCGGCTTTGACGCAGGGTTGCGAGCACAGAGCCGATGACGGCTGCGGCGATGGCGAGCACTGCGCAAATCACGATTATCTCAGACGTCCATTGACTGGCTTGCATGTTCACTCCTAGTGACTGTTGAGAGGGGTTTCCGCTCGCAAAAAGGGCTTTAGCACAAACACCAGCTCACCCACATCGTCAGGAGTAAACACGCCGTCGATGCCTTCGTGGGAAATGCTGGAGAACGGAGCGTCATAGAGCTTTTCAATGACGATGCTGCCGTGCTGGGCGATGTAGCTTTTCAGCAGGTTCAGGAACTGCACCTGCTGGGCCGTAAGGCTGGGGTGGGTATGCAGGAACTGGGCGAAATGCTGCTCGATAGCTTGCACATCCAGACCTATCAGCTCGCGCACGGTCAGCTGTAGCTCACTGGCGGTGCGGCCATAGAATTCGTTGAGCACCTGCAGGCTGACACCAGGATGGCTGGAGAGGATCGTCGAAGTGAGCGAGTCCAGCTCCTGCTCGGCAATTGGCTCGCCCTTGTGGATTTTCTGCAGGGTCGGGTTGGCAGCCAGCATACCGTCGAGGATGTCCTTGAGGCGACGCCGATAGATCATAACTTCGTTGGCACCAGCAATAATTACCTTACGCTCATTCACTTTCAAACCACCATCGCCAGTGCGTGTACTGGGCATGGGATAATCATCGATACCGCTGGTTTGTCGGTATTTCATGATGCCGCGCAACTCCTTGCGAGCGTTCTCCAGTTTGTCGATGCTCGGCTGCTTCCAGAAAATAGCACTGCGTACCTCTTCAATCAGGGCATCCTTCTGTCGCACAGCCTGAATATTGATAGCGAGCTTGTCGATCTCTGCCAGCAGGGTGATCTTGCCATCCTCGAAACAGCTAGCTTGCTCCACCAGGCAGCGCTCGATACCAGCAATGAGTTTGTCGAGCGCGGTGGCATGTTTGTCGCGCAGCACACGAGCAGACATCAGTGGGGAAATGGTGGTCGCCAGCAGGTGCTGGGTCTTGGCGTCGAACTTTTGCAGCTGGCCACCCTGCTGCAACTGATGCACCGCTCGCAGCTCACGTTTGACTGCGACACTGCTCTCCGGAAGATCATTGATGTCGGCACGCAGCAGCGCGATAGCGGCATCAAAGGCGGCGGCATGGTTGTGCTTGAGAGCCACCTGCGCCAGATCCAGACGTGCTTCAAAGGTAGTCTGCAGGAGCGACTTGCTGCCATGATCTTCCGGCTCTTCGTACTCTTGCTCGAAGAAGTCGAAGTTGCCGTAGTGATCGAAAATGAGGAACTCGGTTTTGTGCTTACCCTGACCAAATAAGTTAGGACGCAGTCGTGTGCCACGGCCAATCATTTGCCAGAACTTCACCCAAGACTTAACCGGTTTGGCAAAGACCAGATTGACCACTTCGGGCACGTCGATGCCGGTATCAAGCATGTCCACCGAAATGGCGATGCGGAAGTCGTTGCCGGGCTTTTTGAATTCCTTAATCAGCGTCTCCACATGAGGAATGGCGTTATGAATGACCTTGCAGACTTTGCTGCCATACTGTGGGTAGAGCTTGCAGAACAGCGCCTCCAGATGCTCAGCATGGTCTTGACGCTGAGCGAAGACGATGGTCTTGCCGACAAGTGAGCCGGTCTCATCCTTGAGGCCGTTGTTGATCAAGTTTTCCAGGATGATGCGGTCGGTGTCTACACTGAAGATCTTGCGACCGATGTCCTTGCCAGCGATGGTGGTGCGCTTGGCCTCTACCTCGCCTAGGTCTGCTTCGAGCTGACGCTGCTGTTCCTTACTCAGGTCGTTGTAGTGAATGCCATCGCGCAGGAAGTCGGTGGTGAGGTCTTTGACGCGGAACGGTACTAAGTAAGGCGGATCGTTGTTAATCGCGGCATCGAGACCGAACTCGAAGGTCGGGTCGGTGGTCTCGCAGTCAAATATATCGAAGGTGTTGCGGCTAATAAACTTCACCGGGGTGGCGGTAAGGCCTACTTGCAGAGCATCGAAATAGTCGAACAGATCACGGTACTTGTTATAGATGCTACGGTGGCTTTCGTCGGCAATGATCAGGTCGAAGAAGCCTACATCGAGCTGCGCAAAGCGGTTCATCATGCCCGGGTAAGTAGCAATGTAAACACGTGCAGTCTGATCCACCTTGTTAGTTTCACCAATCACGCAGCGCGGCTCGCTGGGCAGGTTCTGTTTGAAGGCATCATCGGCTTGAACGCGCAGCTCTTTGCGGTCACACAGAAACAACACGCGCTTGGCCCAACCGGTGCGAAGCAGCAACTCGGCCAAGGCAATGGCCACGCGGGTCTTGCCAGTACCGGTGGCTTGTATAATTAGTGCGCGGCGGCGTTGCTGCTGGAAGTGTGCGGCAACCGTTTTGATCGCTTCGATCTGATACGGGCGGTCAGCGATGTTCAGATCCGGGTTATGTCGCTCCAGCTCCGGTTTGCGGTATTGGCGCTGGTAGATCAGGTATTCAAGGCTGTCTTTGCTGTAGAAGCCATACACCGGACGGTAGGTGTTGTACTGCGCGTCGTCCCAGAGGAAGGTCTCGTAGCCGTTGCTGTAGAAAATCACTGGGCGCTGCATGCCCATGCGCTCAAACCCATCGGCATACATGCGGGCCTGCTCGCGCCCGGCCTGTAGGCTGACATTGCCTGATTTCTTGGCCTCGATCACGGCCAGCGGCTGACCATTGTCGCCCCATAGCACATAGTCCGCACGGCCCTTGCCGGAGTAATTATCAGGAAAATCGACATCCACTTCCTGACCGACCTGCGAGGTATTGCCAATATCCCAGCCCGCCTGCACCAACATGGCGTCGATTAGCAGAGCGCGGGTCTTAGCTTCGTTCCACTGCAGGCTGTCTGCAACCTTTTGGCTCTGCTGCTGACGCTTTTGCTGGTCAGGCTTGGCAGGCGGCTCCAGCTTGTCGAGATTGCGAATGCGCTCCTGCTCAAGCTTTTCCATGACGCGCTGCAGCTCTTCCTGCTGCTGATTGAGCTCTTTCTCATAGCTGAAGACGGTCTTTTGCAAACTGGCTAGAGTCGCTGTCGTATCCTGCACCTCTGCAAAGGGGAGAATATCGGCTTGTGCGATGCCGTAGTACTTGATGGCCATGTACATGGCCAGTTGATGCGCGGTCTTCAGTGCCAGCTGTGCATCGCGCAGGTCACCTTCCGCACCGTGAGCGGTGTCATTGCCCTGGATACGCAAGAAATTGATCTGGTGAACCAACGACTTGCTGACGCAATCCGTAAACACCGAGTTTTTCACCAGATCGTAGAAGGTTGACTGCGGCATACGTGGCAGCAGCTCTTCCTTGTAAATAGCTTTGGTTAACTCTTCTGCGAAGCTGCGCAGGCGAGTGAGTGCACTACCCGGATCGATATGTAGGACGGCTTCAGCGAGGCCACCGAGGTTCGCCAGTAGTTCGTTGCCGGTGCGGAGAAACTCGAAGTTGACTGATTTCATATAAGCGATTCTGTCCATGAGGGCCCTATAGCGAGGACCGTGCCAATTCTTATTCGATGCCGTACTTTTCCATCCAATTAGTCAGTGTCTGCTGACTTTTGAGCCCCAGCAGGCTGGCCGCACGGGTTTTATTTTTATCGGTCAGTTTCAGAGCTAGTCGCAGATAATGTCTAGCAACAAATGATATTACTTCTTGCAAATCAATTCCTTGAGAAACATCAAGAGACATTGGATCGTCCTGATTTCGGGGCAATTGGAACAGCGCTTGCTCTATATCATCAGCATCAATCACATCACTACGACACCAAAGCGCAGCGCGCAGCAATGTCGATTGCAACTCACGCACATTGCCTCGCCAAGCGTTACAGAGGATAAGATTTTTTGCATTTGCGGAAATTTTCTTACCTTTGAGCAGCTCGTCCCTATCTGCAATTCCGTTCAACAGCGCATCGGCCAATAGCAACAGATCACCCTCTCGTTCACGAAGCGGCGGCAGATGCAGGACACCGATGGCAACGCGATAGAAAAGGTCCTCCCGGAAGTCACCATCTACCACCGCTTGCATCAGATTGCGGTGTGTCGCCAAGATCAGTCGAAAATCCACGCGGACCTCTTGACTACCTCCGACAGGGGTTACCACCCCCTCCTGCAGCACTCGTAACAGACGGACCTGAGTATCAGGAGTCAACTCTCCAAACTCGTCCAAGAACAGAGTTCCGCCATCAGCCTGTTGGAAAACTCCGGCACGACTCTCAACAGCACCTGTGAAGGCTCCTTTGCGATGACCAAACAATGTGGAGTCAATCAGCTCTGGGGGGATAGCACCGCAGTTGACCGCAACGAATGGTCCAGATGAGCGAAGACTGGCATTGTGAATCGCTCTGGCGAATAGCTCTTTCCCAGTACCTGTTTCACCATAAATCAGAACAGGCACCTGCTTTTGAGCAAGAATCTGCGCTTGCGCTTTGAGCCTGAGCATCCGTTCACTCTGTGTAATGATGCTATCAAAAGCCGCATTGACTGGAGCCTGGTCATCAGCAAGCTGAAGTAGCCTATCAGCAGTAATGCTGTTAGCTACCGGAACATATTCTGCGGCGATCTCGAATGGCACATCAACCTTCTGAACCCCCTGCTCTAACGAGGACTGATAGAAAGTGACTTGATAACGAGTCTTGCCAAGCAAAATCCAAACAGCCTGCATGGCTGGTGTGCCGGGGCTAAGCAAAATGGACAGCTTAGTCTCAGGAGACTGCATCCTCCCCAGATGGGCATTGGCAGCTTGATAGATATCGCCGAAATGCACCGGCGATGTCAGCGGTTCATAGCTGATATTGATTTCCGCACTTACCTGCTCACGCAGCCAGGACAGATAGGGCTCAACCTTCTCAGCCGGGTAAGAGGACAGTAATTCGACCTGACAGAAAGACCCGGATCTAAGCGTCGCAAGCACAGGCCCAGCGTTACCTCCTGACACTGCCATGAGATCATTTCCACCTATCCAACTAAGCAGCACATTTTGCGTTTTAGCCACGCGACTTAACCCTATTTTTTTATTTTCTTCCAAATGCTTGACTCATCAACATCATCGTTTACCTAACAACTATCTGGATAGTACCCCATCCCGTTAGGCTTAGGTTTGAGTGAGATGGCGTCAGTCACATCACAGTACGATCGGAATTAATAGAAGGCCTCTGCAGGCATGTGAACAAGGCTGAAATCAAAAGAATGTTCTGGCGAAAATCCCATGTTCAGCGCCGGCAAAATCGCCGGGCATTTGACCGGTCAACTTGCTAGCTCACTACGGCTGACGACCTTGCCGCTAGAGCGCGCTGCGCTACGCTGCAACAGGTTGGGCAGTTTCACCCGCAAGGCCACCATGGCAGGCAATTCCCCTCCATGAGTCGAATTGCCATGAATATCCCCACTGAAGACCGCGTGATCTTCCGCCCCGAACTGCAGGCACTGCTTCATGTGAGCAGCGAGACCATCCGTCGCTGGCTGCTGGCCAGCAAACTGCCCATGCCGGATGTCGCCTTAACCCGCAAAACCGTGGGCTGGAAGCGCTCCACACTGGAGCGCGCCGGCATCAAGCTGGCGTGAGGCCGCAGCTGTCCAGCCAGTCAGCCCAGTCCTGCAACAGCTTCTTGCGATCCGGCAGGTACTCGGCACGGTTGTAGACCGCACGAATCTTGTTGTCAGGCACATGCGCCAACTGGCGCTCGATGGCATCTGGCGAGTAACCGTTTTCGTTGGCCCAGGTGCTGGCCACTGATCGCCAACCATGGCCGGTCATGCGCCCTCGGTAACCCATTCGCGCAATCAAGGTCAGCACCGCATTCTCAGACATGGGTCTATCCATGCGATGCGGAGCCGAGAACACATAACGGGCTTCCGGCCGGCTCCGCGCCCGCAGCTGCTTGAGCACGGCCAGCGACTGGCTCGACAACGGCACCAAATGATCGCGATCCCGCTTCATCTTGCCGGCCGGAATCAGCCAAACCTTGGCGGCTTCGTCGACTTCCGACCACTCCATCATGCGTAGCTCATTGGTACGCACCCAAGTCAGCGCCAGCAAGCGACACGCCAGCACGCTTTGCAAGTCGCCCTCCATCGCCAGGCGCTCCAGAAACTCCGGCACTTCTCGCAAGGCCAAGGCGGCAAAGCTGGTGACCTTGGCACGGCCGAATGCTTTCTCCGGGCGGATCAGCGCCGCCGGGTTGATGTTGGCGATGCCGTTTTCAACCGCCCACTCGAACACCTGCCCCACCCACATGCGTACCTTGCGCACATACACATGCAGGCCGGCGGCATCCATGAGCAGCAATTCGCCCAGCAAGTCATCACGCGTGATGCTGCCAATCGGCTTCGGCATCAAACGCACCAGATGCAGCTCAATGCCGCGCAGGGCATTGGTGCGATAAGTCGCAGACACATCCTTGCGGCCTTGCCAGTAAGTATCGGTCGCTTCGGCCAGCGTCATGCCTTGGCGATTGACTCGCCGAGGAGCCATGGGGTCATGGCCTTCAATCAGCGCCCGTTTCACTTCCTCACGCTTCACGCGCGCGGCAGCCAGTGTAATTTCAGGATACGAGCCAAGACTCATGGTCTGCGGCTTGCCAGCCAGACGATACGCCAGCCGCCAAGTACGCGAGCCGGTCGTGGAAACATAGAGGTGCAAACCACCGCCATCGAACAGCTTGTAGGGCTTGTCGCTGGCCTTGGCTCCCTTGCAGCGCGCATCTGTCAGCGCATTTGTAGGCATCGTGCCGCCCTCTCCCGATTTGTACCTACAGCGATACCTACAGACTAGCTGTGGTGAACCGTGGTTATCGGTGGTGAAGTGAGGGCAACCGTGCAAACAGAAAACCCCCGGAAGCCTTGATATTACTGGGCTTCGCGGGGGTTATCTAGGGGTACTGCCCGCTTGCGTGGGCGTGATTTGGAGGAGAAGGAGGGATTTGAACCCTCGATACGGTATGACCGTATGCCAGATTTCGAGTCTGGTGCATTCAACCACTCTGCCACTTCTCCGAAGGATGCGAAAGATACCGGAAGCCTTCCGCTAACTCAACACATTCAAACACTGAGCGGCGAAAAAACAGTCGCCGCTTAGCGCTCAGCAAGTGCCTTACTTACAGCGGAATTTTATCGATGCTATCGGCAGCGGTATCAATACCGCTATCAACACTTTCCAAGGCTTCATCAACGGAGTCGCCCACCACGGGCACCACAGAGACAAAGGCCCCAACGAGGGATGCCGACGCGCCGACAACACGCATGGGCATAGTGACTAATTTCGTTAACAAGCAGCCACTGAGGCTGCTCGCTAAGGCCAAAATAACTACACCGCGTAACAGCTTCTGCGTTTGCATGTCGCTCACCCCTGGATTGTTAGGCGATGGTCACACCCAAACGATGCGCCACTTCTTCGTAAGCTTCCACCACGTCGCCGAGGCCTTGGCGGAATCGATCTTTGTCGAGCTTCTTGCGTGTTTCTTTATCCCACAAACGGCAACCGTCAGGGGAAAATTCGTCGCCTAAAACAATCTGACCCTTAAACACGCCAAACTCTAGCTTGAAATCGACCAACAGCATGTCGCCGGCGAGGAACAAAGCCTTCAGAATGTCGTTGATTTGCAGCGACAAACGCTTCATTTCCGTGAGTTGCTCTAAGGTCGCCCAGCCAAATGACACGGCATGCGCTTCATTGATCATGGGATCGCCCAAGGCATCATTCTTGAGGAACAGTTCGAAGGTGGGCGGGTTCAGCGCCAAACCCTCTTCAACGCCAAGTCGACGCACCAGTGAGCCTGCGGCGTAGTTACGCACCACACACTCGACCGGAATCATGTGCAAGCGCTTGACCAGCGATTCGGTCGGCGACAACAGCTTGACCTGATGCGTGGCAATGCCCGCAGCAGACAATTTGTCCATGATGAACGCATTGAATTGGTTGTTAACCGCACCTTTGCGATCCAGTTGTTCAATACGCTTGCCATCGAACGCAGAAGTATCGTTGCGATAAACAATCACCACATGATCGGCATCATCGGTAGCAAATACAGACTTGGCTTTGCCCGTGTAGAGCAGGTCACGCTTTTCCATCAAAACTCTCCAAACCTCAGGGCCAACGCGCCTGCAAGGTGGTCAATAAATTTCGCGATACGGCTACTGGAGCCAAGGTTTCATCGTTGCGTTGCAAGCTCAGCACAAAGGCTTCGGTGGCACGCACCATGCGTAATTGGTAGTCCTGACCAGCAATGCTGATATCCACCAAACCTAACTCTTGGTTACGGTCTTTCAGGCTCACACCCGCGTTATTCAAGGCACGGCCAAGCTCGTCCCAAACACGCTCACGAGGACCAACGACACGCAGCTCAGGAACGCCATTACCATCCGTTCCCAATTTAACAGGCGTGCGCCCAGGGCTATTCGGCAGCGGTGGCAGAGATACTTCTTGAACGGGTTTCATGGCCGGAGGAAAAGGCACAACAAAGTTTTTGCCCGAGGCGGATGCTGTTTCGGCAACCGCTGGAATGGGGTAGAGCGGCTTGATCGGACGGGTTTCCACGCCCGCAGGCATGACCAACGCGGGCGAAGGCTTAGCCTGACCGTAATCTAAGCTGCGATCACGAAAGTAACCTGAGCACGCGGGCAGCAGCGTGACCGCAAGGGCAACAAGGACGAATTGACGCATTAAAGCACTCCAGATGCAGACAACGCCGCACGAACGCGCGGCTGGGCATCTGCGGAGAGTACCGTTAAAGGCAGGCGAATGCCGAGCCCCATACGGCCCATTTCTGCTAATGCCCACTTAACCGGGATCGGGTTCGACTCAATAAACAAAATTTGATGCAGCTGGGCTACCGATTCGGTTAGCTCGCGAGCTCGCTCAGCGTGCCCCGCTAACGCCGCTTCGCAGGCATTGGCCATCACACCCGGGGCCACATTGGCGGTGACCGAAATATTGCCTTTGCCACCCAGAAGGATCAGCTCAATGGCAGTGGCATCATCACCCGAATACACCGCCATACGATCGCCTACTAAGCCAATGAGCTCTTGGCCTCGCACGAGGTCGCCAGTGGCATCTTTAATGCCGACAATATTGGGCGTGCCCGCCAATCTCGCCACCGTTGCGTTCAGCATATCGACGCCGGTTCGACCTGGCACGTTGTAGAGAATTTGGGGGATTTGCACGGCCTCTGCGATGGCTTTGTAGTGCTGGTACAAACCCTCTTGCGTGGGCTTGTTGTAATACGGCGTGACGAGCAAGACGGCGTCTGCGCCTAAGTTCGCGGCCGCTTGTGTGAGCTCAATTGCTTCGCGTGTGGAGTTTGCACCGGTACCGGCAATAACCGCTAAGCGACCTGCAGCCACTTCAATGACCACACGCACGACTTCCAGATGCTCATCCACATCTAAGGTAGCCGATTCGCCCGTGGTACCCACGGCGACGATGCCATGCGTGCCTTCGGCAACATGCCACTCAACCAACTGCTTAAGTGCCGCCCAATCCACACTGCCATCAGAGTTCATGGGTGTGACTAAGGCCACCAGGCTACCAAGGATCATGCGGCTCTCCACCAGCTGTCGTGTGTTTCGTTAGCCGCGTATGGTAGCTGCCTATCTCGGGAAAAACAAAAAAACTCAAGCGTCGGCCATAAAAAACCCCCGGGCCTTTCGGCACCGGGGGTTTTTCGTATTTGGAGCGGGAAACGAGACTCGAACTCGCGACCCCGACCTTGGCAAGGTCGTGCTCTACCAACTGAGCTATTCCCGCTTATCTGTGGGGGCGCATTCTAGGCATCGCCCCCAGCACTGTCAATACTCGCCAGCCAGCTTAACGCGACTTTTCCAATTGCTTGGCTAGTTGCTCAATGACACGCGTGAGTTGGTCCATGCGGTCCGTTAAGACTTCAATATCTTTTTGCGAGGGAATGCCCAAGCGCGTTAGCGTGCCCGTGAGACGCTCATCGATCGCCCGCTCAACTTTCTCGCGGGTATCCGACGCCTTCTCGATAACTTTTTCCTTTAAGTCATGCGCCGTGGAGTCGGTGATTTCCTTGGTTTTATGCTCTAACTCTTCGCCGATTTTGACCAAGTTATCGAACAGTTTCCCGCCCTCTTCTTCTGCGCGTGAAAACGCCCCCAGACCTGCGAGCCAAATTTGTTGCGTGTATTTACGCAAGTCTTTACTCGGGGCAATTTTCAAACGGCCACGAGCGGCTTTGCTGTCATTCATATCCACGCTACATCCTCACTCTTCAAATCCGAAAAGGCTTAGTAAAAACCCATCAGCAATAATTGCACAAAGCCAGCGATAGCCCCAAGTGCGGCTCCTAGCATAATCAAAATCCACTCATCTTCCTTAAAAGCGGGGCGGAGTAATTGTTGAAATTCCGTATCGGTCATGGCGGCCATGCGTTGGCTGAGGATGCGCTGTATCACGCCCGATCGCTCACGACTGAAGTGCATATCACTCACAGACTCCAACGACATCTCCAGTGCCTTATCAGCGACCCGGGACTTTAAGTTGGCATAGCCCTCGGCGCCCATGCTGATTTGAATCGCGGTGCGCACCACACCCGACTCGAGCAAAGGGCGTAAATGCCGCTTAATCATGGCCTTACTGCGATGCGCCTGGCCGCCGGTCATAACTTCTGTCATGAGGTTACTCAGGTTAATAATGTCGCGCGTGCAAAACTCGGCAAAGGTGTCGGCTACGGCTAATTTGCGACGCATAAATAAACCGTGCAAACAAAATGGACCTAACTTGAGCGGCTCAACGGGTCGAAAAATGACATTCAAGGCCAACCAGTTGGTCAGATAGCCCACGGCAAAGCCAAAGACCGGCAAGACCCAACTCTCCGGAAAAGCGAGATACACCAGCACTTGGATAAGTCCAAAAAGAAAACCAAAGCCGGCCCCGGAGTTCACCACAAACTTGAGTTCAACCCGACCTACCTGCTGAAACACCCGCACCACGAGGGATTTATCTTCCTGCATGAGGCGCACGACCATGGCCTTCAAATCGATGAGCTGCTCAATGTTCTCGGCCATGTCATCGACTATGTTATCGAGGATCTCAGGCAGCTGGCGACGAGCTCGGGCATAGACACGATTGCGCACCATGATGGGCAAGTTTTCCCAGAGCACGGCATTGCGCTCCGTCATGATCTCGTCGATGTATTCTTCCAGACGCAAGCCCACGTTTTGGCTGATATGCGCCGCAATTTTCTCGGGCTCTAACTCGCGAAATAGCTCAGACAGCGTGGCTAATTTGGCAAGGGAGTTATCCACCACAATGCCGGCCATTTTGCCGGCCTTCGAGGGAATGATGCCCTGCCAGCCCAAGTGCCAACGCTTAATGCCAACAAACTCGATGGGCGCAAAGGTCATTTTGATGGCCAGCCAGTTCGTCAGCCAACCAACAAAAGCAGCAACAAAAGGCATGCTGACGAGCAGCCAGAGGTCTGCACGCGTGCTGAGTTCAAGCCACCAATCGCTCATTGCCGTCCTTACCGATCTGAAAAATCAGCGCCATCAACAGCGCAGCTAAAATATGCCGGCGAGTATACACTTGCGCGGATTCGCCGAACCCGATAAAAGTCAGGCCCATGAGCTCACATCACACCGAAGAAAAAGAACACGCTCGCAAGCCGGCCCTCATTCAAGAATTAATGCTGGGCGGATTGGAAAGCCTGATCAATGCCTTTATAGACTTAGACGCTGATACACAGGCGCAATGTCGCTCGCGTGAAGGATTGATTGTGCGCGTCAAAAGCGCAGACCCTTATGGCGTTTTCTATGTGCTATTCACCGACCACGGCATTGAGCTTTCCAGCCAAAGCCCGGGCATGGCCAAGGTTCGCGTGGGCGGCTCAGCCATCGCGATTGTCGGCGCCCTGCTCGGTGGCCAAGGCCTCGATAACGACCGCAAGATTCATGTCTGGGGCGATGAGGCTCAAGTCGTCTGGCTAAAGGATTTACTGCGCGAATTTAATTTCCGCACATCGGCGCAACGCTGGTTGGGTGAGCACCTCAATCTCAACGATATGTTGGCACGGCTTCGCCGCCACGACCCCAGTTGGCTGACCGACCTCATGCCCATGCCCAACCTCATGCGGGATGCTCAACTTCAGCTGAAATTGCTGCGTGCCGACGTGGATGAGCAAGCGCAAACCCTGCGCGACAGTGTGCGTGACTTACATCATCAACGCCGCTGGGATGTGGCCTTAATGCTCATGCTAGTACTCAGTACCTGCCTCGTTTTTACTCCTGGCGACACCATCAGCAGCAAACTCGAAGGCCTCACGAGCCTGCATATTAGCTGGGCGGTCTTTGCCGCCACGCTGGTGTGTACTCGCTTTTGGCGACGCTCTCGCTACTAAGCTCCATGGCAGCCGAGTGAACTAGTCTCGTTTCTTTCGGCTCAGCAAGGCTTGCAGGCTTTCACTAATCAGATCCGTGCCACTGCGGTTGGCCTTCCCACTTGAATCGCGCAACGCCTCTTGCTGCGCGCTTTCCGACAAGCTCTCTATGATGGCGCGCTTCACACGCACATCGACCGTGCGTGCAATGGACTCATGCAGGGCATCTAAGTGGTGTTCCCACAGCGGTGCGCCGCTGCGTCTCAACCACCAGCGCACGATAGCCAGGGTCAAAATGCTCGACAAAATAGCTGTCCCCAGCATCTGCAATAAAATCATCTCGTACACACTCCTTGAAGGCACTTTACAAGCGCCATGAGGGCTAGGGTAAGATGCCTGCTCGCTCAGGAGCCCCGCATGATTACCATTGAAATTACCAACCTAGACGAACTCGTGCGGGAGCATCGAGGCTCGTTGTCGGCTCTGTTTGGCAAGCTCGTTAAGGATGTTGAAGGTGAGGTAGAACGCATCTTGATCAACGAACTAAAGCGCGAGTTCGAGAAGCGCGGCATCCAAGCCAATATCTGCAGTATTGCTGGCATTAGCCTGCGTCAGTTTGTGACCAGCAACCTACCCTCAACGAATCCCTAAGCTCGCTCAGTTATCGCCGAAGCGCGCAAGCATCGCGCGCAAATCTTGCAGTGCATTGTTGCTTTCCGGTGGCACAAACTGCGCGACCACCGTGGCAATACCGGGCGCAATAACCTGTGCTTCCAGTACGCGAACCTCCGCCAATGCAAACGGCTCGCCGGTACTCAGCACACCTTCACTGAGCCATTGGCTGAGTGAAGCAATCAATGGCATATGGCTCACCACAATGAGCTCATCCACACCTGCACGCAGCGCCAGAGACAGCACTTGCTCAGCACGCAGAATGTCGCCATCCGGTGCGAGCTCTTCGTGCGTTTCAAACTGCAATAGACCAAACGCTTGCTGCATCACCGAGGCCGTTTGCTGAGCGCGCAACAAGGGACTCGCCAAGAGCTGAACCGGACCAGAGACTTGCTTGCACAGCCAGTCCGCCACAAGCTGCGCCTGTGCCCAGCCGAGCTCGGTCAGCTCGCGGGCAGCATCCTCCTCATGAGCGGCGGCTTCTGCATGGCGTATGAGATACAAACGCATGCTTATTCCTCGCCCGGCTTTGGCAGCACAAATTCAACATCGCTACTTTGGCTGGCCAACATCATGGCCAGCACCACGTCATAGAGGCTGCGGCCATTGAAAATAATTTCGTAAAGCCCGCTGACGAGGGGCATACGAATACCCAAGGCATCGGCGCGATGTTTCACCATCTCGATGGTGTTAATGCCCTCGGCCGTTTGCTCCAGCTCTTCCACAATTTCCTGCAGCGTCTGACCCTGACCAATGGCGAAGCCGACCTGGTAATTACGGCTCAGCGACGAGGAGCAGGTCGCGATGAGGTCGCCGACTCCCGCAAGCCCTAAGAAGGTCAATGGATTCGCGCCCAAATGCACGGCAAAGCGGCTCATCTCAGCGAGAGAGCGCGTCAGCAACATGGCTCGACTGTTTTCACCCAGCTTGTGGGCCGCCGCAATGCCAGAGGCCACAGCGTAGATATTTTTCAGCGCGCCACTGAGCTCCACGCCATAGACATCGGTATTGGAGAACACACGGAAATACGGGCATGACAACACGCCATGCACCGTGTCGCGCAGCACTTCGTCATGGCTGGCCACCACCGTGCCGGCGATTTGTTTCGACATGATTTCTTTGGCCAAATTCGGGCCGCTAATCACCCCAATTCGTGACAGCCCAGTTTCTTCACGAAGGATTTCGCTCATCAAGGCAAAGCTGCCTTTCTCGATGCCTTTGGTAGTGCTAACCAGCATTTGCTCGGGCCGCAAAGATGCTTTGGCGGCCTGCAATACCGAGCGGAATGCCTTGCTCGGAATGGAAACAAAAATCAGATCGGCCTGCGCCACAGTCGCCAATAAGTCATCGCTAAACTGGAGTTCTGGGCAGAGTTGGAAGCCGGGTAAATAGCGCGTATTTTCGTGGCTCTCGCGCATATCGGCGAGTTGTTGAGGGTCACGCAGCCACAAGGTGGTGGGGTTGCCATTGCTGGCCGAGAGATTAGCGATGACGGTGCCGAAACTGCCGCCACCGAGCACCGCTACACGAACTTGAGTCATGAAAACATCCTGACAGAACGCCCCCATGAATCGGGGCAAGATGGCCGGATTATACCGACCGGCCCTGCCCCGCCAAGGAATTCTGTCGGACGATTTGGCAATAGACCCGACTGTTTTGCCTTAGACGCCTTGCAGAAGGCGCTGTACGCGTCGCACATACGCGGCAGGATCATCCAACTGTGCGCCTTCGGCCAACGCCGCTTGATCCAGCAAGACCAGTGCGAGGTCGCTGAAACGCGCCTCATCTTGCTCCTCCGCTAAGCGCTCGACCAAGCGATGCGCCGGGTTGATTTCCAGAATGGGCTTCACGTCTGGCAGTTTCTGACCAGCGGCTTCCATGAGCTGACGCATTTGGAAACCGGGATCGAAGGCATCCAAAACCAAGCAAGTCGGCGACTCGCTAAGACGGTTGGTGGTACGCACCTCTTTCACACGATCCTTCAGCGCTTTCTGCAAGCGCTGAACCACGGCTTCGGCTTGCTGAGTTTGCTCGGCGCTGACTTCAGGCTCTGCGCTATCGCCAGCGAGCTGGCTTAAATCAACTTGACCCTTACCAATGTGCTGGAACTTCTTACCCTCGAACTCCATGAGATAACTCATCATCCACTCATCGATGCGATCGATGAACAGCAGCACTTCCACGCCCTTCTTGCGGAACAGCTCCAGATGCGGGCTCTGACTGGCCGTGGTGTAGTTGTCGGCGGTGAGGTAATAGATCGTGTCCTGACCTTCCTTTATGCGGCCGAGATAGTCCGCCAGCGCCACACTGGGCGTGCCTTCGCCGGTGGTGCTAGAGGCAAAGCGCAGCAGCTTGGCAATTTTATCTTTGTTAGCGTGATCTTCGGCCAGACCTTCCTTCAGCACCTGACCGAAGATGGCGTAGAACTTGGCGTATTTTTCTGGGTCTTCAGCGAGCTTGGCGAGCATGTCCAGCGAACGCTTGGTCAGTGCCGACTTCATGCTGTCGATGATGTCGGACGATTGCAGCAGCTCGCGGGAGACATTCAGCGGCAGGTCGTTGGAGTCGACCACGCCCTTGATGAAGCGCAGGTACAGCGGCATGAACTGCTCGGCATCGTCGCGAATGAACACGCGCTGCACATAGAGCTTGAGGCCGCGGGCGCCATCGCGCTGATACAGATCGAACGGCGCACGACCCGGCACATAGAGCAGCGAGGTGTATTCGAGCTTGCCCTCGACCTTGTTGTGGCTCCAGCTCAGGGCATCTTCATAATCGTGAGCGATGTGCTTGTAGAAGGTCTGGTATTCGTCGTCTTTCAGCTCGCTGCGCGGGCGTGTCCACAGTGCCTGCGCCTGATTCACGCGCTCGAATTCGCCAACCTCGCCTTCTTTCTCAGCGGGCTTGCGCAGGTACACCGGCAGCGCAATGTGCTCGGCATACTTATTGATGATGCTGCGTAAACGCCAGCCATCCGCAAACTCTTGCGAGGCTTCGCGCAGATGCAAGGTAATGGTGGTGCCACGCTGTTCATGGTGGATGGTTTCAATACTAAACTCACCCGTCCCCTCGGATTCCCAACGCACGCCTTCATCCGCCGATGCTCCTGCACGACGCGTCTCCACCACGACGCGATCCGCCACCACGAAGGACGAATAAAAGCCCACGCCAAATTGGCCAATCATTTGGCTGTCTTTTTTCTCATCACCACTGAGGTTCTTCATGAACTCTGCCGTGCCCGAACGCGCGATGGTGCCTAAATTCTGCAACACCTCTTCACGGCTCATGCCAATACCGTTATCACGCAACGTGATGGTTTTAGCGTCAGCGTTCACGTCCAGCCAGATACCCAGCTCAGGATCTTCCGCCAGCAAGCTGCCATTACTTAGCGCCTCGAAGCGCAGTTTGTCGGCGGCATCGGACGCATTCGACACCAGTTCGCGCAGAAAAATCTCCGGGTTGGAGTACAACGAATGAATCATCAGGTGCAGCAGCTTAGACACTTCGGTCTGGAAGCCGCGTGTTTCCTTTTGCGATGCCGTGGACGTGGTTTGTTCGGATGAGGTCATGAATTAGCTCCTGAAAAAAGACGCAATACAACGCTGCAATGCCCAAAGCACTGCCATGGCTTGTTAATGCGGTCTATCACTGAGAATTCAAGGGCTGTTTATCTGCTCACTTTTAGACAAATGGCAGCTATGCAGACGCAGAGAAATGACTACACTCAAATTCCCCGAACTTAGAAGAGACTTCACCATGAAAAAGTTCCTTGCCGTTGCCATTCTTGCTAGTGCGAGCAGCATGTCTTATGCCGATCCAGACGCCGGTTGCGGCGTAGGCTCGTCGATCTGGGCCGGTAACTCCGGTTTATTACCGAAAGCATTAGCTTCGTTTACCAATGGCTTTTTCTTCCAAAGCGTTTCCATTACTGCCGGTGTGTTTGGCTGTAATAACAATGGCGTGGTGAGCTCTTCCGTTCGCATCACCATGTTTACCGGCTCCAACATCGACAAGCTCGCCAGCGAAATGTCTGTAGGCCAGGGCGAAACGTTGAACACCTTAGCTGACTTGATGGGCGTACCTAGCCAAGACAAGCCGGCGTTCTTCCAAGCCACTCGTGACAACTTCAGCACCATTTTTGCGGATGACAAAACCACGGCCGGCCAAGTCTTGAGCGCAATGAACAGCGTGCTCGCACAAGACGCCACCCTCGCTGCTTACGTCGTTAAGGCCTAAGCGCGTTGCGGTTAGCAAAAGCCCTGCTTAGGCAGGGCTTTTTCTTGGCAAGCCTTTTGGGTGCGGGTCTGTTATCAGCCGCGCCTAGCTTGGAGCAACTGGCTGAAGATCCCTACTGGCTACGCTTGCTTCGAACGGAAGCAGAGCAGCCACGCGTCATGCTTGATACCACGCTAGTGGCATTCGCCAGCCAAGCGCCTCTGGGTAACCAACACGCCCTATGTTTGTACCCGGCCCGCGCACACTGGTTACGCGAACAGCGACCCGACTTGGCGGAACAGTGGCCTTCCGTCTCCTGCCCTGAATTTGAAAGCTGGCTACGCGACTTAAAGCCCGAGCGCGTGACGCTGGTCTATGCCAGTGACTTCGCCGGGAACCCGTCCTCGTTGTTTGGTCACACCTTGCTACGCATCGACAGCGAAAATCAGCAAAATGATTTATTAGCCTATGCCATCAATTTTTCCGCCAACAGCGGTGGCGTGGGCGGCCTGAGCTATGCCCTAGCGGGCATGACCGGACGCTTCCCCGGCAGCTTCTCGCTGCTGCCCTACTACGACAAAGTTCGCGAATATAACGACTTAGAAAGCCGGGATTTGTGGCAGTACGAGCTCAATTTAACGCCCGCTGAAGCAAAGCACATGGCTAGGGTGTACTGGGATTGGCGCCAACAAAAAACAGCGTACTACTTTCTGCGCGAAAACTGCTCGTACGAACTTCTAGGCCTGCTCGACGCAACCCGACCTAGCCTCAACCTACAGGCTCGTTTTAAAGGTGCCGTCATCCCGACCGATACCGTGCGTGAGATTGTCAGCGCGGGTCTGGTGAAACAGGTGAGCTGGCGTGCCTCTGCCAACACGCGCCTGCAAACCCAGGTGACACGCAACTCACAAGCGGTAAACCATGCCGTGGTGGAAATGCTTAGCACACGAACGCTGGCTCCCTTGCAAACGCTTGCTCCTATTGAGCAGGCGCAAGCCCTAGAGCTCGCACACGATGAGCAATACCGCCGCTTCAATCGCGATCAGCGCAGCGACTATGGCCCCTGGTTTCGACAACTGCTGATGGCGAGAAATCGCGTGCCAATTGCCGAGCAACGCCCGCAGCCGTCCACACCCAATACACGCCCCGAGCAAAGCCATCGGACGGCCCGAACCGGCGTGGGCTTTCAGCAGTCATCCCAGGGTGAAAGCGTCTTGCTGCACTACCGACCGGCTTATCACGATGTCTTGGACGACCCCGCCGGCTATCGCCCCGGTTCGCGCGTCAGTGTGTTGGAGACTACCCTACGACTGGATGTCACGCCCACCGGAAAGCAGCGGTTAGGGTTAGAGCGCTTTACCTTACTTGCTGTTGATACCTTCACGCCTGTAGATGCTTTAGCCACCCCATTGAGCTGGACCGCTTTTTTAGGCGCAGAGCCTGTGCTCAGTGAAGGCGACAGCCCACGTTGGCACACACAAACAAGCTTTAATGCCAGCGCCGGCCTAACCACAGCACTGAACTCAACCAATTACTGTCATGGCCAGCTGGCGTGGGTCAACCGCTACGAAGCTGGCCATGGCTTAGATAGCCGTGTGGGGCCAAGGCTGGGCTGCTTTGGTCAATGGCCAGCACTCGCACTGCAATGGCAAGTGGATAGTCGCTATCTGGCAGGAGCCGGGCGCGCCAGTCGTGAGACTGAGCTTGGCCTGCAATGGGGAATCAATCGGGATAATGCTCTGCGCTTGCAGTGGCAGCAGAGTGAGCGAGATGCTCGTCGGGATCGACTCAGCCTGAGTTGGCTACGTTATTTCTGAAATGCGCCGAATCGGATAATATGCGCCACTCGGCACTTCAGCCGTTTCTTATTGAAAGGTTTTTAACATGCAAATCGCTCAAGACAGCGTCGCCCTGATCGACTACACCCTGACCAACGATGCCGGTGAAGTCATCGACAGCTCCAACGGCGGCGAACCGCTGGCTTACCTGCATGGTCACCAGAACATCATTCCAGGCCTGGAAAAAGCCCTGCTCGGCAAAGCCGTTGGCGACAGCCTGAAGGTCAGCATCGCACCCGCTGAAGGCTATGGCGAAGTGAACCCGTCGCTGGTTGAAAATGTGCCCAGCAACTTGTTCCAAGGTGTTGAGCAAATTGAAGTTGGCATGCAGTTCCACGCCCAGACCGGCGGTGGCATGCAAGTTATCACCGTAACCGCTGTTGAAGGCGACACCGTGACTGTTGACGGCAATCACCCATTAGCAGGCCAAACACTGCACTTTGATGTGACCGTGAAAGAAGTTCGCGCCGCATCGCAGGAAGAGTTAGATCACGGCCATGTGCATGGCGCCGGTGGTCATCACCACTGATCACGCTTTTGCTTCATAAAATGCCCCGTTTTTTCGGGGCATTTTTTTACCTTTTAGTCACGCTGTCCTCAGCAATAAACCAGTAACAATTACAGCTTAATATGCTCTTCAGACTGCACTCAGTGGCATAGGTAATTATTCATCAACAGAGCAGTTAGGCATATTCAGACATGAACTGGCCTTGTCAAATCAGCCCATAGCACTCCCTCGCCTAACGTCAAATTGATGCAAGTACGTTTGCTGCCAACCCCATTGATGCTGTATTTTTAATCAAAAAAATGCCCTCGTCATTTTTCACGACTAAGGCTATAAATAATTTCTACGAGCATGTCCAATGAATGCCTTTCGTCTTTTAAGCCTATCGTTTATTGCTACAGCCCTTATTGCCTGCGGTGAAACCACATCCTCATCGGGCAACTCCAGCAGCAATCCTCGCACGGATGCCGAGCGCCCCGTGGCCATTGCCGGCAATAGCCAAACCGCGAAAGAAGCGGAGCCCGTGACGCTGCAAGGACAAGCCAGAGCCGGTAGCCAGCAATCCGTTCGTCGAGTTTCTTGGTCGCAACTAAGCACCGATAGCATTAAAGCCAGCCTACCCACGGATACCGGACAAGCCAGCATCGAATTTAATGCACCGCAGGTCGAGCAAGACACCGTGCTTACCTTTATTTTCCGCGTTGAAGATAACCTAGGTCAAAGCAGCGAAGACAAAACCACGGTGCTAGTGCGCAACGTGCTGCCAAATCGCTTACCTATTGCTAACGCGGGTGCCGATCAACGCGTTAGCCATGAAACAACCAGTGTCATCTTGGATGGCTGTAAATCGGCTGACCCAGACGGCGAAATAAGTCGTTATGTGTGGACCTCTTTGGCCACTTCGCCTGCCACTTTCGTGGGAAGTTCTTGCAAAGTCACAACGGTTTTGAATGCACCCTCTGCGGCAGAGAAAGTGTATGCCTTTGAGCTGACTGTGACCGATAACGACGGCGCCGAAGATCGTGCGCAAACACGAATCACCAAGAGCGCTTCCACCGCCAATACCGCTCCGGTGATTGAGCAAGCTCAAGCCAACCCTAACCCTGCTCGTCCCCAAGAGCCTGTAGCACTGAGAGTGCGTGCTCAGGATGCCGATAACAACGGCTTAACTTTTATGTGGAAACAAACCAGCGGTGAGGCCGTGTTTCTTGCCGATGCCAATAGCGCAAACGCTAGCTTTACTGCACCCGCCAATGCCAGCACGCTGAGCTTTCAAGTCACCGTTTCGGATGGCTTAGCCAGCACCTCGGAAAACCTCAGCGTGCCGGTTGCCGCTCAAGACAACTACGGCGAGCCCAGCCTAACGGATTGCCTAGCCGCACCAACACAAGTAGGCTGTTTCAGCGGCTTGAAGCAACTACTGACTGCTAACCCCGTCGCGCCTGCATTAGGTGTCTCCACAGGATCCGATTCGGCTGGCGCTTGTAATCCTGTGGGTCGTACCGATTGGCCTCACTTTACGGGCATGCTGCATGAGCACACGGCATATTCCGATGGTTTCCAGCTCTCTAAACCTGCTGATGTCTTTGCACGGGGCAAGGCCAAAGGCTGGTCGTTCGCCATCTCCACCGATCACTCCGATAACATGGGGCTCCCCGTACCAGTTGTCATCGCTAAGGACCCGGAGTTTTGCGCCACCAACCCACTCGCCTGCGTACTTTCGGACCCGGAAAATCCCGCGAGTAACCTCACAAAATGGGAAGCTACTCAGGCACAAGCCCTCCAGGCCACAACACCTAGCTTCACCGCCATTCGTGGTTTCGAATGGACGTCTGACCGTTTTGGTCATGCCAATGTGCTGATGTCACAGAACTATGTGAACCCGAAAACCGGACCGGGCTATGTGGTGACGATGGAAGGCTTCTGGGCTTGGTTTGTAACCCCCGCGAGTCGCGGCGGCGGGGGTGATGGACTTATGGTGTTCAATCACCCCGGTCGCGAGGACGCTATTCATGGCCCACTCACCGAATTAAAAGATGCTCTCGCTCCGCTCGGCATTGCAGGCTTTGCCAATCAAAGCCCTCTCCCGAGCAACCCCATTCAAGACCTACTCACCGCTCCCGGTGACCCTGCCTATGCGTTTAATGACTTCAATTATGTTCCGAGTGCCGACTATCGTGTGGTGGGTATTGAAGTGTTTGGTAAAGGCGACGAATACGATACCGATGGCAAGCTACAAAGCTGGTTTGGCTATGCCTTAGACAAGGGCTGGTATCTCGCGCCCACAGGCTCGGAAGATCATCACGAAACCGGCTGGGGCAATAGCAACCTGCCAAAGACCGTGATCATTGCGCGCACTCAGAGCCAACAAGACTTGCGCGAGGCCCTGTTGGCGCGACGCACCTATGCTGTGGCACAGAACTATAACCATCTTCTGTTAAATTTTACGGCCACGCACAATGGCGTGAGTTACCCCATGGGCTCACGCTTGTCGCTGCCTAACAATGAGCTTCAATTTCAGGTCAGCGTTAACCAGCGCGCGGGTAAAAGCACGCCGCTGCAAGCGCAAAATACCGTGATTGATGTGATCAGTTCGGTGCGCAATAACCAAGCTGGCTACGCGCCAGTAGCCTCGGCATCGGGAACGACGAGCCGCTTTACGCTGAACAACGACGCCCGCCAACATTGGGCATTTGTGCGAATCCGTGATCAAGCCACCGGCAAGATTGTTGCCGTTTCCGCGCCTATCTGGTTCAAGCGCGCCAGCAGCTCATTACCGAGCTGCAACAACGGTCGTTAAGTGCTGGTTTTCAGTGGGCAGGCCGTTTGCGCTGCCTGCTGATAGCGCAGGACCTCGCCGCGTTCACGCTGTAGAAAATCGGCAATAGCCGCATGTAGGCCGCCGTGTCGGAGCAAATGCCAGGAACTGGTCAGCACGGGCTCAAAACCGCGAATGAGCTTGTGCTCTCCTTGCGCACCGGCATCGAAAACATCAAACCCTTGGGCAATGGCGCGCTCAATACCTTGATAAAGACAGGCTTCAAAGTGCAATAGAGGGATCTCGTCTAACGCACCCCAATAGCGCCCATACAGCGTTTTGTCTCCGGCCAAATACAGCGCCATCGCGACTAACTCACCCTCTCGCTCTACGCAAAGCACCTGCACTGCCCGCGCCATCGTGACAAAAATCTCGGCAAAAAAAGCAGGCGTCAGATAGGGCTGTTGCCCACGCACCGCATAGGTATTGGCATAGCAGGCGTAGATGCGCTGTTGCAAAGCAGCGTCGCAGTCATCGCCATAACGCCAGACATACTTCAGCCCCAGCGGGATCAACTTCTTGCGTTCTTGCCGAATTTTCTTACGACGATCTGCGGTGAGTTGCGCGAGAAACGCCTCAAAGTCTGTATAGCCGCGATTGAGCCAACGGTACTGACAGTCGCGCCGATGCAGCCAACGCGTATCACTGGCAAAACAGGCATCATTCGATGAGTCCGTAAAGTTTACGTGTAAGCCGCTAAAGCCTGCCCAGGCCGAATGACTAGGCAACTGCATCAGCAAATCATTCACGGCCTTGGCTGCGCCGAGTAAGCGTGGGCCGGTGATGGGACTAAAGGGCACGGCCGACAACCATTTCGGGTAATACCCTAGACCCGCACGAAAGGCCGCCTCTGCCCATCCCTGATCAAACACATACTCGCCGCGAGAGTGCAGCTTTTGCCAGCCGGGCATTGCTGCCACCAATTGACCGACATCGTTGTGCAGCACGGCATGTGCAGGCTGCCAACCCGTGCCGGGGCCGACGCTTTCGCTGAGCTCTAAAGCCAATAAAAACGCATGCGACAAAAACGGCTGATCGATAGGGACTAGGGCATCCCAATCCGCCGCCCGCACGTCACGGATGCTGTTAAGGCAGTGCAGCGTCATGGTTGGCCGAGATCTACCGCCGGCAATTCTGGCCAGATGGGCCACGGCTGAGCCAAGGGGGGGCGTACCTCGCCACGACTAAAGGCCAAAACTGCCGCTGTGACCTCCGCTGTCTTTGTGTGATGCGGGGCATGCCCTGTCTTTGGTAACAGCAAAACTTGTGCTTGCGGAATGACCGGCAGCAAGCGTCGTCCATGATTCCAAAACGGCACCAGCGTATCGGCCTCGCCGTGAATGATCAGCAAGGGTGACTTTATGTGGTGGTAGTGCGGACTTAGCGTTTGCATGAACACGCTGAGCTCATTCATGTCGCGAACATTGTATAGGTAGGTTTTAGGACGCAGCGCCAGCGCAATACCGCTGCGCTCCACCTGCCCTTCCGGTACAGGATCGGGGGCGAACACTTCCGCCAGTCCCTCTTGCACAAAATGCTTACCGATGGGCTGAACCAAGGTGTGAGCAAAGAGTTTGTTCAGCCAAGGCCGTTGTTCCGCCAAGGTGTATTTCCAATCTAAAGGACCTGTCCAATGCCCGGCCACGCCACTTAATAACACGCCGCCCGAAACGCGCTCGGGCAAGTGAACGAGGGCCGACATCACCACCGAACCCGCCCAAGAGTGGCCTAGTATGAGCGGCTTATGTACGCCTAACGCCTCACTGGCATCGAGCAATAACGACGCCACTTGCACGGGGTTTAGCCAGCCTGCGTCTTCGGATGGCCGCTCACTAAAGCCGTAGCCGGGCCGATCAAAGGCAATCACGCGATGCGTCTTGGCTAATTCTGGTAGCAAACTGCTGCTAAATTCACGCAGATTCGAACTGGCACCATGGACCAGAACAATGGCTGGCCCCTCGCCTGCCATTACTTCGCCTGCCATCACATAGTGCAGCTTCACGCCCTTGACCGTGATGAATTGACCAATGGGGTCATGCTGCTGCTCGGCTCGCGACACACCAACGCCTGTCATGACCATCAACGCAGCTGAGCAGAGCAAGACAGATGCAAGCAATAAATAGGGAAATTTCATAACAACTCAGAGGTAAAAAAGTAGCGCTACTGTTGCCGTCTCGCGGAAGAAGATCAAGCGGACAGTGCAGCCATCATTTCGATACCCAGCGTTAGTTTGCCTTCTGAGCCTCACAGTACGCTTTCCGCATGGCACGACGGCCAGGCACCTCACCTACTTTCATCACGGTCCCGGTGATCAGCGCCTGTTGCTCAATGCTTTCGCGCGTAAGTGCATCATCACTTTGCGTCAGACGCTCAGCATTACGCCACACCCCTTCGCGCCAAAGGGCCACGAGTTGCATTGCGGCTAAATTCCCCGGCACGCCCAGATCAGCAACATTCAGCATTATGGGGTCATACCGCTGCCCCACCGCTTGCACAATGCGCGGATATGCACGATTCAGAATGGAATTAAAGTGATCGTGATCAGCCTTACGAGACTCCCCACTGGGCAAGGTAAGGCCAGTTTTTGCTACTGCAAAAGGCATATCCCGCTGAACATGTGCGTTAATCGCCATAAGCATGTCATGGCCACCCGTCCAATCACCTTCTTGTGCCACATCCATGACTAACTGCCAGGCCGGCGGAATAGCCTCGCCAGCTAAATGCGCTCGAATCATCTGCTCATAAAGACGATAAAACTCCACAGCTTCCTGACCCAGCCCAGCTGGATCTTGAAAGACACTGGGGTCATTTTCCATTTGCCAACGGGTTTCTTGGGTGAGTAAGCGATAGACCGTTGGAAACACCGCGCGATGATCACAGCCGAAAAATCGTTCCCAGCCTGCCAGCTCAGCTTCAACCCAGCGCAGACACTTCAATCCATCTAGACCACAGGCTTCAGTGTAATCAGGTGCGGATGACGGAGAACTCAACGGCGGTAGGATATTAGTTAGCGGCAATAACGGCGCTTGGCTCGCGCTGGCCGGAGTGTCATTAGGTAACGGCGCGGCGCCCGCTGACGCTGTAGGTTCACCACACGCGGTAAGGATCAAGCAGGTTATCGAAAACCAAAGCACTAGCACGCTGCGCATACAGGTCTCACTTACGTGATTAAAAGTTGAACGAATCATAACGGCCCTCCATAAAAAAGCCCGCTATGCATGAAAGCAAGCGGGCTTTTTCACATCACCAAACTACAAGCCGGAATTACTTCCAACCCGTCAATTCAGCAATGGCGGCACCCAGCATGGCCGGGTTCGACACGGTCTTCACACCAGCGGCCTGCAGCGCAGCGAACTTCTCGTCCGCCGTGCCCTTGCCACCGGAGATGATGGCACCGGCGTGGCCCATGCGCTTACCAGCAGGAGCCGTGACACCGGCGATGTAGGAAGCCACTGGCTTGGTCACATGCGCCTTGATGAACTCGGCAGCCTCTTCTTCCGCCGAACCACCGATCTCGCCCACCATGATGATGGCTTCGGTCTGCGGGTCGTCCTGGAACAGACGCAGCGCGTCGATGAAGGTCATGCCCGGGATCGGGTCGCCACCGATGCCGATGCAGGTCGACTGGCCGAAGCCGAGGTCGGTGGTCTGCTTCACGGCTTCATAGGTCAGCGTGCCCGAACGCGACACGATGCCGACCTTGCCCGGCAGGTGGATGGAACCCGGCATGATGCCGATCTTGCACTCGCCCGGCGTGATGATGCCCGGGCAGTTCGGCCCGATCAGACGCACGCCACCCTTGCGCAGGATGTATTCCTTGACGAACAGCATGTCGATGGTCGGCACACCTTCGGTGATGCAAACCACCAGCTCGATGCCGGCATCCACGGCTTCCAGGATCGAGTCCTTGGCGAACGAGGCCGGAACATAGATCACGGAGGCGTTGGCGCCGGTCTTCTCGACGGCTTCACGCACGGTGTCGAACACCGGCAGGCCGAGGTGCGTGGTGCCGCCCTTGCCCGGCGTGACGCCACCGACCATGTTGGTGCCGTAGGCAATCGCCTGCTCGGTGTGCAGCGTACCCTGCGAGCCGGTGATGCCCTGGCAGATCACTTTCGTGCTTTTATTGATCAGGACACTCATGTTCAGGCTCCCACAGCTTTGACGACGAGCTCGCCCGCTTCGTTCAGCGAGGCGGCCGGAATGATGTTGAGACCGGATTCGCGCAGCTTGGCGGCACCCAGTTCGGCATTGTTGCCTTCGAGACGAACCACGACCGGCACTTTCACGCCGACTTCCTTCACGGCGCCAATGATGCCTTCGGCAATCATGTCGCAACGAACGATGCCGCCGAAGATGTTGACCAGCACGGCTTCCACGGAGTCATCGGAGAGGATGATCTTGAAGGCTTCGGTCACGCGTTCCTTGGTGGCACCACCGCCGACGTCGAGGAAGTTCGCAGGCTGGCCGCCCTTGAGCTTGATCAAGTCCATCGTGGCCATGGCCAGACCAGCACCGTTAACCATGCAGCCGATGTTGCCTTCGAGCGCAACATAGTTCAGCTCCCACTCAACGGCACGACGCTCGCGCTCGTCTTCCTGGCTCGGGTCATACATGGCCTTGAGCTTGGGGTGACGGTACAGGGCGTTGGAGTCGATGGCGATCTTGGCATCCAGGCAGTGCAGATTGCCTTCGCTGGTGATGACCAGCGGGTTGATTTCCAGCAGCGCCAGATCGAGGTCGGTGAACATCTTGCCGAGGCCCATGAAGATCTTCACGAACTGCTTGACCTGTTCGGCACTGAGGCCGAGCTGGTAGGCCAGTTCGCGACCCTGGTAGGCCTGCGGGCCGACCAGCGGATCGATGGCAGCCGTCAGGATCTTTTCCGGGGTGTCGTGGGCAATCTTCTCGATGTCCACGCCGCCTTCGGTCGACGCCATGAAGACGATGCGACGCGTCGCGCGATCGACCACGGCACCGAGATACAGCTCACGAGCGATATCCGTGCAGTTCTCGACGAGAATCTTGGAAACCGGCTGGCCCTTGGCGTCTGTCTGGTAGGTCACCAGACGCGTGCCGAGCTGGGCGCGGGCAAATGCCTCGACGTCATCCAGCGACTTCACCAGCTTGACGCCACCGGCCTTGCCACGGCCACCGGCGTGGACCTGGGCTTTGACAACCCAGACATCGCCACCAATGCGCTCGGCAGCGGCGCGGGCTTCTTCCGGCGTCGAGGCAGCGAAGCCCTTGGACACTGGCAGGCCATATTCGGCAAACAGTTGCTTGCCCTGATACTCGTGCAGATTCATCGTGTGATCACCACTCGTTGTAAAAAGAGTTACTTGCGCTTGCGCTGGATGGCGTGGATCGCACGACCATCAACCGCAAGCGCCGCTTCGTGCACTACTTCCGACAGCGTCGGGTGAGCAAAGCACATCAACTGCAGGTCTTCGACGCTGGCGCCGAATTCCAGTGCAATCAGTCCCTGGTGGATGATGTCACCGGCGGCAGGGCCGATGACATGCATGCCGAGCAGACGATCCGTTTTGGCATCGGCCACAAATTTCACAAAGCCCTGGTTGTCGTCCGAGGCCAGTGCGCGACCGTTCACCGCGAAGGCGAACTGGCCGGTTTTCACGTCAAAGCCTTCGGCCTTGGCACGCTCTTCGGTCATGCCGACCCACGCCACTTCCGGGTGCGTGTAGATCACCGAAATGATCAGGTCGTAATTGAACTGGGCATGGTGGCCGGCCATGATCTCGGCCGCCATCACGCCCTCTTCCATGGCCTTGTGCGCCAGCATCTGGCCACGCACGAGATCGCCGATGGCGAACACGCCCGGCACGGAGGCACGGCACTGGTCATCGACGGCGACAAAGCCGCGTTCGTCCAGCGACACGCCGGAATCCGAGCTGAGCAGACCGGCCGTGACCGGACGACGGCCAACGGCGACGATGAGCTTGTCGAACACTTCGCTGTGCTCGCCATTGGCATCGGTGTAGCTGACCGTGACCTGGCCATTGGCCACTTGCGTGCCGGTGACACGCGCACCGAGGCGGATGTCCAGGCCCTGCTTGGTCAGGATCTTCTGGGTTTCCTTGGCGATGGCACGATCGGCAATCGGCAGGAACTGATCCACCGCTTCCAGCACGATCACTTCCGAGCCCAGACGCGCCCAGACCGAACCCAGCTCAAGACCGATAACACCGGCGCCAATCACGCCTAAGCGCTTCGGCACTATCTGAAACTCCAGCGCACCCGTGGAATCGACCACCACATCATCGACCAGCTTGGCGACTGGAATTTGTACCGGCTCGGAACCCGAGGCCAAAATCACATGCTTGGCCTGAAGAATCTGAACTTCACCCTCCAGTGGGGTGAACTCGACTTGCTTGCCCGCGAGCAGCTTGCCGCTGCCCTGCAGCCAGGTAATGCCGTTGCCCTTCAGCAACTGAGCAATACCGCCGGTGAGCTGATCAACGACCTTGTCCTTGCGCGCCAGCATCGCGGCGAGATCGAGCTTGACCTCGCCGGTGCTGATGCCGTGATTGTCGTAACCCGCTTTCAGGTCGTGATACTTGTGCGACGAGTCCAGCAATGCCTTGGACGGGATGCAGCCGACGTTCAAGCAAGTACCGCCTAGCGATGGCTTGCCCTTATGCACTCGACGCTCGATACAGATGACCGAAAGGCCGAGCTGAGCCGCGCGAATGGCCGCCTCATACCCGCCGGGGCCGCCACCAATGACTACTAAATCAGCTTGTTGCGTCATAACTTAATTCTCTCGCTCAGATTTCCAGCAACAGGCGGGCCGGATCTTCCACCAGCTCTTTAATGGCCACGAGGAAGCTCACGGCTTCTTTGCCATCAATCAAACGATGGTCGTAGGACAGCGCGAGATACATCATTGGCAGGATCACAACTTGGCCATTCACGGCCATGGGGCGATCCTGGATCTTGTGCATGCCAAGGATTGCGGTCTGTGGCGGGTTCAAAATAGGGGTGGACAACAGCGAACCGAAAACACCGCCATTGGAGATGGTGAAAGTGCCGCCAGTCATATCGTCAATGGAGAGCTTGCCATCACGGGCCTTCTTGCCAAACTCCATCACGCCCTTTTCCATTTCGGCGATGCTCATCTTCTCGACGCTGCGCAGCACCGGCACGACCAGACCACGATCCGACGACACGGCTACGCCGATATCCTGGAAGCCGTGATAGACGATGTCATTGCCGTCGATGGAGGCGTTTACAGCGGGGAAGCGCTTCAACGCTTCAACGGCGGCCTTGATAAAGAAAGACATGAAGCCCAGCTTGACGCCGTGAACCTTCTCGAACTTCTCCACGTATTGCTTGCGCAGGTCCATGACCGGCTTCATGTTGACTTCGTTGAAGGTGGTCAGCATGGCGGTGGACTGCTTGGCTTCGAGCAGACGCTCGGCGACCTTGGCGCGCAGACGCGTCATGGGTACACGCTTCTCGACGCGCTCGCCCACAGACAACGCTAAGGCTGGTGCAGAAACCACTGGGGCCGGCGCAGGGATGGCAGCTGGCTTAGCCGCGGCAACATCCTCTTTAGTAACCCGACCACCCACGCCACTGCCAGCGACTGCGGCAAGGTCTACACCCGCCTCTGCAGCCGCTTTTCGTGCCGCCGGACCCGCTGCTGCTGGAGCCGATGCAGTGGGCGCTGGCGCCGCTGCGCTGGCAGCAGGCGCTACAGCGGCAGGAGCTGCAGCGGCACCGGCGGTGAAAATCGCCAGTACTTCTTGCGACAGTACCGTATCGCCTTCATTTTTAATGACTTGGCTGATCACACCATCGGCGGGCGCAACCACTTCCATCACCACCTTGTCGGTTTCGATGTCTACAATCAGTTCGTCACGCTTGACGGCTTCACCGAGCTTTTTGTGCCAAGTAGCCACCGTGCCATCGGCAACGGACTCTGGGAAAACGGGGGCTTTAATTTCCAGACTCATCTTGATATTCCTTCTAGCTCACTAATTGGCTTAACACATTCAGGCTGTTGTGGTGCCGAGGGCATCGGCGACCAAGGCCGCTTGTTCTTTTGCATGTAAATAAACCGAACCACACGCAGGCGCTGCTGAAGACGGGCGACCGGCATAGCCTATGGTCAACTCCGGCTTCCACTGACGCACCACGCGCTCAAGGTTATGGCGCGTGTTGTACCAAGCCCCTTGGTTCATTGGCTCTTCCTGGCACCACACCACGTCGCTGGCGTTGCTGTAAATCTTCAGGGCATCCACCAACATTCTGTCGGGGAAAGGATAGAGCTGCTCTACGCGCAGAATCGCCACGCCTTCCAGTGCCAACTCACGACGCTTATCGAGAAGGTCGTAATACACCTTGCCACCGCAGATGACGATACGCTTTACCGACTCTGGCGCAATGGCATCCAGCTCACCAATTACCGTTTGGAAGCGACCATGCGCCAAGTCTTCCAAGGTCGACACCGCCAGTTTGTGGCGCAGCAGACTCTTGGGCGACATGATGATGAGCGGCTTACGCAGCGGGCGCACGGCCTGACGACGTAACAGGTGGAAAATTTGCGCGGGCGTGGACGGCGTACAGACCTGCATATTGTGCTCAGCACAGAGCTGCAGGAAGCGCTCCAAACGAGCCGACGAATGCTCAGGTCCCTGCCCTTCATAGCCATGTGGCAACAGCATGGTCAGGCCGCAGAGACGCTCCCACTTGGTTTCGCCACTGGAGATGAATTGATCAATAACCACTTGCGCGCCGTTCGCAAAGTCGCCGAACTGGGCTTCCCAAATAATGAGTGCATTCGGTGTGGTCGTGGAGTAGCCGTATTCAAACGCTAGCACAGCCTCTTCCGATAGCAACGAATCATAGATATCGAAGCACGGAACACGCTTGCTGATGTGCTGTAGCGGCACATAGGGCTGGTTGTCTTTCTGGTTGTACATGATGGCATGGCGGTGCGAGAAGGTACCGCGCCCCACGTCCTGCCCCGTAAGACGTACCAACATGTCTTTGTCGAGCAAGGTGGCGTAGGCCATGATTTCAGCCGCGCCCCAGTTCAATTCCAAGTTGCCGGACCACATGCGCTGACGATCTTCCAGCACTTTTTGTACTTGGCGCTGCACCACAAAGCCTTCAGGCAATGCGCCTAAGCGCTTACCCAGAGCTTGCAACTCAGCGATAGGCACCCCGGTTTCCCACTCATCCACCACGGCGTGGTTTAAGTACGGTGTCCAGTCCACGAAGAGCGTTTTGTTGGGCTCCATCACCAGCGATTTCACCACATGCTGGCCCGACTCCAAGGCTTGGCGGTATTCATTAACCATCGCATCGGCTTCACCCGGTGCGATCACGCCAGCTGCCAGCAGACGTTCTGCATAAAGTGCACGCGTGGTCGGCAGGTTGTTAATCACCTGGTACATGATCGGCTGCGTCGACGACGGCTCATCGGCTTCGTTATGGCCGCGACGACGGTAGCAGTACATGTCGATGACCACGTCTTTCTGGAACTCCATACGGAAGTCCACGGCCAGTTGTGTCACAAACAACACAGCTTCAGGATCATCACCGTTGACGTGGAAAATGGGGGGTTGAACCATTTTCGCGACGCCGGTGCAGTACTCAGTCGAGCGTGCGTCATCAATACGGCTGGTGGTAAAGCCCACTTGGTTATTCACGACAATGTGAATGGTACCGCCGGTGCGATACGCCCGGGTCTGGGACATCTGGAAGGTTTCCATGACCACGCCCTGACCGGCGAATGCAGCGTCACCATGAATGCTAATGGGAAGCACCATTTTTCCCGTGACATCGCCGCGACGATCCTGGCGCGCACGCACAGAGCCTTCTACTACGGGTGACACAATCTCCAAATGCGACGGGTTAAAGGCCATGGCCAAATGCATTTCACCGCCGGCGGTGAGGATGTTTGACGAATAGCCTTGGTGATACTTCACATCACCCGAACCTTTGGCGTTAAAGGTTTTGCCTTCGAACTCATCAAACAGATTGGCGGGGTTTTTACCTAAAATATTGACCAGCACATTCAAACGGCCACGGTGAGCCATGCCAATCACGGTTTCTTTCGTGCCGTAGGTACCCGCGCGCTGAATACACTCGGTCATCATGGGAATCAAGGATTCGCCACCTTCAAGGCCAAAACGCTTTGCACCGGCATATTTGGTGCCCAGATATTTTTCTAAGCCTTCCGCTGCCGTCAGTTGCTGCAACAGTTGCTTACGGGTTTCAGCCGAGAAATTGGGATTACCGCGCATGCCTTCCATACGCTGCTGCAACCAACGCTTTTCGTTGGTATCCACAATATGCATGTACTCCACGCCGACGCTGCCACAATAAATGGCATTCATGGCATCGACCATTTCACGCAGGGTGCACTCTTCTTTGCCAAGGGCGAGATTACCGGTGTTGAACACGGTATCCAGATCAGCCAAAGACAAGCCGTGTTGTGACAGCTCTAAATCCGGAACGGACGGCCTGGGCATCAAGGCCAACGGATCGAGCTTGGCGCGTTGATGTCCACGGTTGCGATAACCGGCAATTAATTGCAGTACCGCGACTTGCCTGCGCTCGTGATCGGTACTGACGCGGCTAACGGCCATAGGCTGAGAGCGACTGGAATTTTTGGCTAAGAGCAGGAATTGCTCGCGCACACCTTGATGCGGCGTGTCCTGACTAATGTCAGCAACGCGGGGAAGCTTTTCGAAGTAATTGCGCCAATCTTCTGGGATTGATTGTGGCGCCACTAAGTATTGTTCGTACAGCGCCTCAACATAGGCAGCGTTCTCTGCGGAAAGTTGCGAACTTCCTCTCTGGCGCAACATCTGGCCATCTTGCATAGTCTTTTTTTCCCGAGCAAACGTGTTTGGGCGATCGGCCTCAACACACGCGTCCACTATTGAATCAGATTCTCACGTGCCTTTTTGAGGCAGCGTGACCCCCATCCCTTTCTCTTGATGGTGCGTGCTCACCAAAACAGTGCAAAACCATTACACCATTCAGCGCGCGATGCCAGTAAGCAATATACGCACCAACTTCACATGCCCCACGTGAACTTGTTCAGAAAACCAGCGTCAATGACATATTCTGGATTTTCGCCCCATTTCGGCGCGGGCATGGCTGTAAAACCGCTTGATACTAGCGCGATTGCAGGGCGTGAGGAACCACTACTAAAGTGTGAAAATGCTTTTCTTGACCAACGGAAATAAAAAAGCCCGAGTGACGTTGAAACATCACTCGGGCTCTTGATTTCGCACTATTTGCTGAGCTGAGGCTTAGGAGCCCTGCGTCAACAACATATTACGAATGTGACCAATGGCTTTGGTCGGGTTCAGCCCCTTCGGACACGCGCTGACGCAGTTCATGATGCCGCGGCAGCGGAACAGCGAGAACGGGTCGTCGAGCTTAGCCAAACGCTCCATTGTTGCCGTGTCACGCGTGTCGGCAATAAAGCGCCATGACTGCAACAGCGCCGATGGACCCAGGAACTTTTCAGGGTTCCACCAGAAAGATGGGCACGATGTGGTGCAGCACGCACACAAGATGCACTCATATAGACCATCGAGCATCGCGCGGTCTTCTGGCGACTGCAGACGCTCAATAGCCGGCGCTGGTGTGTCATTGATCACGTACGGCTGAACTTTCTCGTACTGGTTGAAGAACATGGTCATGTCCACAACCAAGTCACGCAACACAGGCAGGCCTGGCAATGGCTTAACCACCAGATGACTGCCGCCTTTGGTGGCAATCGACACCGGCGTGATGCAGGCCAGACCATTCTTACCATTCATGTTCAGACCGTCGGAGCCACAAACCCCTTCACGGCACGAACGACGGTAGACCAGCGAATCATCTTGCTCTTTTACCAAGTTCAAGATGTCCAACACCATCAGATCGCGACCTTGGGTGTCGACCTGATAGTCCTTCATGTACGGTTCGCTATCCGTATCCGGGTTGTAGCGATAGATGCTGACTTTAAGCATGTTGCACCCCTAAATTAGTATGTACGAGCCTTGGGCTGGAAGGCCTTGACCTGCTTCGGCGCGAAGTTAACTGCACGCTTGCCAACGGTCTTGGTTTCCGTGTTGTACAGCGAGTGAGCCAGCCAGTTTTCGTCATCACGATCTGGGTAGTCTTCACGGCTGTGCGCACCACGGGACTCGGTACGGGTCTGAGCAGACAACGCGGTGGCTTCAGCGGTTTCGAGCAGGTTGTCCAGCTCCAATGCCTCAACGCGAGCGGTGTTGAAGGAGTTGGTCTTGTCGCCCAAGTGCGCATTCGCAATACGCTCACGCAGCTCGGCCACCTTCGAAACACCCACATCCATATCTTCGCCACGGCGGAAAATACCGAAGGCGCTCTGCATGGACTTCTGCAACTCTTTACGCAGAGCTGGCACTGCTTCGCCGCTGACCGAACCATTCCAACGCGCCATACGGGCTTGTGCCTTGGCTACGTCAGACTCGGAGGGCTCGCGCTGCTCCATGCCTTGACGCAATGCATCTTCGATGTGAAGACCGGCAGCACGACCGAATACCACGAGGTCAAGCAGCGAGTTGCCACCGAGACGGTTGGCGCCGTGCACGGATACGCAGGCAATTTCACCCACGGCATACAGACCCTGAATGATGCTGTCTTTGCCATTGGCATCAGTGCTGATAGCCTGGCCGTGAACGTTGGTCGGAATGCCGCCCATCATGTAATGGCAGGTTGGGATAACCGGGATCGGCTCCTTAACTGGATCGACATGCGCAAAGGTCATGGCGAGTTCGCAGATGCCAGGCAGTTTGCTGTGCAGCACGTCTTTACCGAGATGATCGAGCTTCAGATAGAGATATTCGCCATCTGGACCGGCACCACGGCCTTCACGAATTTCGGTGGCCATGGAACGCGCAACCACGTCACGCGACGCCAAGTCCTTCGCATTCGGAGCATAGCGCTCCATGAAGCGCTCGCCATCTTTATTCAGCAAGTAGCCACCTTCACCACGGCAACCCTCGGTCACGAGCGTACCGGCACCGGCAATACCGGTGGGGTGGAACTGCCACATTTCCATGTCTTGCAGCGGAATGCCGGCACGAGCCGCCATACCCACGCCGTCACCGGTGTTGATGTGCGCGTTGGTCGTGGACGAGTAAATGCGGCCGGCACCGCCGGTGGCGAACACGGTGGCTTTCGACTTGAAGAACACGACTTCGCCGCTGGCGATGTCCATGGCGATGACGCCACAAACAGCACCGTCTTGGTTACGTACCAGATCCAGCGCCAGCCACTCAATGTAGAACTTGGTGTTGAACTTCAGGTTTTGCTGGTAAAGCGTGTGCAACAGCGCGTGACCCGTACGGTCAGCGGCAGCGCAAGTACGTGCAGCCTGCGTGGGGTTATCTGGACCCTTGGACTGACCGCCGAAAGGACGCTGATAAATACGGCCTTCTTCAGTACGGGAGAATGGAAGCCCCATGTGCTCCAATTCGAAAACGGCTTGCGGACCAACCGAACACATATATTCGATGGAGTCTTGGTCACCAATAAAGTCGGCACCTTTTACGGTGTCGTACATGTGCCAGCGCCAATCGTCATTCGGGTCAGCTGAAGCGATGGCACAAGTAATGCCGCCCTGCGCTGACACGGTGTGCGAGCGAGTCGGGAATACCTTGGAAATCAACGCTGTTTTGAAGCCCGACTGTGCCAACTGCAGCGAGGCGCGCATGCCTGCGCCGCCACCGCCCACAATCACGGCATCAAAATTTACAGTACGCATTTTAGACATGACTTAGTTGCCCCAAATAATCTGAATGCCCCAGACGATGACCACAAACAGGGCCAACGCCATCGCAACCTGCACCACCAAACGCACGACGTTGGCTTTAGGGCCCATCTGTCGAACCGTTAAGTAATCCGTGAAAACGGTCCACATACCAATCCAGGCATGCGCCACAAAGGCCAACAGAGCCAGCAGCGTAAAAATACGCATGCAGGTTTGGCTCATAAAATCGTGCCACGTTTGGAAGTCCACCACCGGCGTGATCAGAAACCAGCCGCCCAGCCAGACAGTGTAGGCAGCAAGAACAATGGCGCTAACGCGTTGCAGCAGCCAATCGGACAAACCAGAACGCGAAAAACTTGTTGCGCTTTTCATTAGAGAACCACTCCTACAAAGAGCGCGGCAATGACGAGTGCCGACACCACAAGGCTGATCTTGGCAAAGGTACGACCGCCTTCCAGCGTTTCGCCTACGCCCCAGTCCATGACCAAATGCTTAACGCCCGCAATAAAGTGGTACGCCAAGCCTGCTAATGCCACAAACAGCACCAGCTTACCCACAGTGCCCGTCAACATGGCTTGCACACAGGCAAAACCTTCTGCAGAAGACAAGGAGCAATCCAGCAGCCAGAGCAAGCCGGGAATGACAAAGAACAACAATACGCCGGAGAGGCGGTGCAAAATGGAGGCAATGGCTACTGGCGACTTCAAATTTAATTCGATGACAGTCGCGAGCGAGAGATTGACCGGTCTGTTACTTTTCACAGAGGGCATCCTGTTGGTCTGGTGGGTCTGGCAACCATTAGAAATGGTTCGGAAACACTCATAAGCCATTGAAATTAAATGCAATTTTGCATAATCTGAAGGGCGTTACGAGATTGCCGCGAAAGTATAATCCCGCACATTCCGTAATACAAATAGGTTTGCCACACAAAAGCTCAACAAGGGCATAGGAATTGCTAGTACTTAAGTCGAAGTTCTTGCGTCCTGAGCGCTGCTCTTCATTGACAATTTTACCTTGTGATTTAAGCTACCCCGCTTCCAGCACCGGCTACGCGCTGCGAGCGTAAGACCTTTCTAAGGAGACCGTGATGACGGCCAAGACTGCAACGCTGACTATCGGCGACGAAACCCTGACCCTGCCGATTACTTCTGGCACCCTTGGCCCTGATGTCATTGATGTCAAAGACGTGCTCGCGAAAGGCTATTTCACCTATGATCCTGGCTTCATGGCGACGTCCGCCTGTGAGTCCAAGATCACCTTTATTGATGGCGACAAGGGCATCCTGCTGCACCGCGGCTACCCCATCGACCAACTCGCTGAAAAAGCTGAATACCTTGAAGTCTGCTACCTGTTGCTCAACGGCGAACTGCCGAATGCCCAACAGAAGGCTGAATTCACCAAGCTCGTCACCGACCACACCATGGTTAACGACCAGCTCCGCAAGTTCTTTGAAGGCTTCCGTCGTGACGCTCACCCGATGGCGGTGATGTGCGGCGTTGTTGGCGCTCTGTCCGCCTTCTATCACGATGGCCTCGACGTCAATGATCCGAAGCACCGTGAAATTACCGCTATTCGTCTGATCGCCAAGATTCCGACGATTGCCGCGATGAGCTACAAGTACACCGCCGGCCAGCCGTTCACGTATCCACGCAACGATCTGAACTACGCCGAAAACTTCCTGCACATGATGTTCTCAGTGCCGGCTGATGTGAACTACAAAGTTAACCCGATCCTGGCCAAGGCCATGGACCGCATCTTCACGCTGCACGCCGACCACGAGCAAAACGCATCGACTTCGACCGTGCGTCTCGCCGGCTCTACGGGTGCCAACCCGTACGCCTGTATCGCTGCTGGCATTGCCGCACTCTGGGGCCCGGCACACGGTGGCGCCAACGAAGCCGTGCTGAAAATGCTTGATGAGATCGGCAGCGTGGAAAACGTGGCTGACTTCATGGAGAAAGTGAAGACCAAGGAAGTTAAGCTGATGGGCTTCGGCCACCGCGTCTACAAAAACTTCGACCCGCGCGCCAAGGTCATGAAGCAGACCTGCGACGAAGTTCTTGCTGCGCTCAACATCAACGATCCGCAGCTGGCTCTGGCAATGGAACTGGAGCGCATCGCGCTGAACGACCCGTACTTCGTGGAGCGTAAGCTGTACCCGAACGTCGACTTCTACTCGGGCATCATCTTGAAGGCCATTGGCATTCCAACCTCCATGTTCACGGTGATCTTTGCCCTCGCCCGCACCGTCGGCTGGATCTCGCATTGGTTAGAAATGCACAGCGGCCCTTACAAGATCGGTCGTCCGCGTCAGCTCTACACGGGCTATGTGCAACGCGACTTGCCACCCGTAGAGAAGCGCTAAGCGCTTCTTTTAGGCAACAAAAAGCCGCTTGTCAGGTTCGCCTGCAAGCGGCTTTTTTATTGCTAACTAAGTGTAGATCGCTTGCTTAAGAGGCTTGAAAGGCCTGACTTTGCAGATAGTTCGCCAAACCCATCTTAGCAATTAAGTCCTGCTGGGTTTCCAGCCAGTCAATGTGCTCTTCGGTATCTTCAAGAATCATTAACAAGAGGTCCCGGCTCACGTAGTCACGCGCTAACTCAGCGGCCGCAATGCCCTCTTTTACGGTTAACTGGGCGGTCTTTTCCAGCGACAGATCGGCACCCAGCATTTCCGGCACATCTTCGCCAATCATAATTTTGTGCATGTCCTGCACATTCGGCAGACCATCCAGCATCAAAATGCGGTCGATCAACTTATCCGCATGCTTCATTTCGCCAATGGACTCGTCGTACTCTTTTTTCGCTAAACGCTCCAAGCCCCAATGACGATACATGCGGGCATGAAGAAAGTACTGGTTAATGGCTGTGAGTTCGTTTTTCAACTGCTGGTTAAGCAGCGATACAACCGCTTTATCGCCTTTCATGGGGCAGCCGCCTCTATTGAATAATTGCGACCGTTATACCACGGGCTGCCACGTGTGTGAGCTTTGACTCAGGCGTACAACCGCCTCGGCACTCAGTGCCTCCTGCCAAATATTTTCTGCGAAGTCACGACAGGCACCACAGCAAGTGGCCAGCCCTGTGCTGACTTGCAACTGCTCAAATGTTTGCTCACCCCGCTGGGCCGCCTGACGAATGGCGCGGTCCGTAATGCCATGACATAAGCAGACATACATAGGTTGTTACCCATTAAATGAGATCGACCCTCAGATAGTAAATGAGATAGATTCGCATTTACAAGTAAATTTTACGCCTTCATTGACTTAGGTGCGTAAAATCCCACGGGCACATCACGAACAGGAGCATGTAATGGCAGCGGTGGCATTTATCGGCTTGGGTAACATGGGCTTCCCCATGGCAGGTCACCTCCTAGCAGCGGGTCACGACGTAGTGGTGTGGAATCGCACCCGACATAAAGCGGAACAATGGCAGACCCAGTACGGCGGAAAACTGGCAGACTCACCTGCCCTAGCGGCCCAAAGCGCTGATATTGTGCTCACTTGCGTGGGTCGTGATGAAGATTTACTCGAAGTGCTTCACGGTGAAAGCGGCATCTTAAAGGGGCTCAAGCCTCAAGCCCTGCTCATTGATCACTCCACCGTGTCGGCCGAGGTATCGCGCCAGATTGCCCAGCAATTATTGTCATCCCAACAGCAATTCGTGGATGCGCCGGTGTCGGGCGGGCAACAAGGCGCGATTAATGGCCAGCTCAGTATTTTCTGTGGCGGCAGCCCTGAAGCAGTGGCTCGTGCACAACCCATTTTGGCCGCCTACGCAAAAGCACAAGCCCATGTAGGCCCCGTTGGCGCAGGTCAACTTGCCAAAATGGTCAACCAAATCTGTGTGGCAGGAGTTATTCAAGGCGTCGCCGAAGGGATGCACTTTGCCGAAGCAGCCGGCTTGGATGTGGCGCAAGTCATGTCACTAGTAGGACAAGGTGCAGGGGCTTCCTGGCAACTCATCAACCGCCATCAGACCATGATTAGGGACGAATACGATCATGGCTTTGCGGTGGACTGGATGCGTAAAGACTTAGATATCGTGGAAGCGGAGGCGCGTCGCTTGGGCGTGCAACTCCCCCTCACCCCGGTCATCAATGATTTTTATCGGGATGTACAGCGCATGGGCGGCGGTCGCTGGGATACCTCTAGCCTGCTCAAACGCTTGCAAGAATTTGCTACAAACACTGGAAAGCCCGACTGAATTACGCTTCAATCGGTCACCTGAAATTCGCTAACCCTCACTACAAGGATAAAAAATGAAGCTTCAAATTCGTGTTCTTTCGCTGGCGATTGCCTCACTGACATTGGCTGCCTGCAACAATCCCTTCAGCGGCAAAGCCAACCTTGAGTCCGACACGCAAAAATTCAGCTATGCCATCGGTGTCGATATCGGTCGCTCGATGGAGCCTATCCGTGATGACATCGATCTCGCTGCCTTACAACAAGGCCTGCAAGACGTTCAGGACAAAGCCGAACTGGCGCTGAACGATGAAGAGCGCAAACAAATTCTGACCACGATGGCGCAACAGCTGCGTGAGAAGAAAATGAAAGAAATGGAAACCAAAGGAAAGTCCGCCATTGATGCCGGCGCCAAATTCCTAGCCGACAATGGAAAGCGTGCGGGTGTCACAACCACCGCTAGCGGTTTGCAGATTGAAACCCTGAAAGCCGGTTCCGGTGCCAAGCCCGCTGCAACCAGCGTTGTCACCGTGCATTACAAGGGCACACTGACCAACGGCACGGTTTTCGATAGCTCCTACGATCGTGGCCAGCCTGCTACTTTCCCGCTCAACCAAGTCATTCCTGGTTGGACTGAAGGCGTTCAGCTCATGCAGATTGGTGGCAAGTACAAGCTCTACATCCCAGGCAACCTAGCTTATGGCCCACAAGGTTCGGGCGAAAAGATTGGCCCTAACGAAACTCTGGTATTCGAAATCGAACTGCTGAAAATCGAAGGTTAATTCGCTTTTTTAGTACGCTAGACTGAGAAATTGAGACGAAAAAAACCGGCGCATGTGCGCCGGTTTTTTTATGCGTTCGTTCTGCAGCGCCACCGTTAGGCGACGCTGCAAATTCATCAACGCTCGATGATAGCAACCACACCCTGACCACCAGCGGCACAGACAGAGATCAGGCCACGGCCCGAACCCTTCTCGCTGAGAATCTTGGCCAGCGTGGCCACAATACGACCACCGGTTGCCGCGAAGGGGTGACCTGCCGCCAGCGATGAGCCGTTAACATTGAGCTTGCTGCGATCAATCGAACCCAGAGGCGCATCCAGACCCAGACGCTCTTTGCAGAACGTGGGATCCTCCCAAGCCTTCAGTGTCGACAGGACCTGCGAAGCAAAGGCTTCGTGGATTTCGTAGTAGTCGAAATCCTGCAGGGTCAGACCACGACGAGCCAACATGCGGGGCACGGCATAAGCTGGCGCCATCAGCAGGCCTTCTTTTGCGTGAACGAAATCGATGGAAGCTACTTCGCCATCAATGAAGTAAGCCAGGATTGGCAGGTTGTTGGCGTTAGCCCACTCTTCCGATGCCAACAGCACTACCGATGCGCCGTCTGTTAACGGGGTGGAGTTAGCGGCCGTCATGGTGCCGGTTTCACGATCTCCGAAACAGGGCTTGAGCGTGGCCAGCTTTTCCAAGCTCGCTTCGGGGCGCAGGTTCTGGTCGCGCTTGAGGCCGAGGTATGGCGTGATGAGGTCATTGAAGAAACCGCGCTCGTAAGCAGCCGCCAGCTTCTGATGGCTAGCAATAGCCAACTTATCTTGCTCTTCACGTGGGATCTGCCATTCAGCAGCAGTAATGGCAGCATGGTCACCCATGGCCAGACCCGTGCGAGGCTCACCGTTACGTGGGAAAGAAGGAATGAAATGCTTAGGACGCAGCTTGCTGGCAGCTTTCAGGCGATCAGCAGGTGTCTTGGAGCGATTAATTTCAAGCAATACACCGCGCAGGCCATCGCTCAGTGCCATAGGCGCATCGGATGTGGTGTCCACACCACCGGCGATGCCGGAGTCGATTTGACCGAGGGCGATTTTGTTAGCCACCAAAATAGCGGCTTCCAAGCCAGTGCCGCAGGCTTGCTGAATGTCATACGCAGTGGTCTGAGGATCGAGCTTGGTGCTCAGAACACATTCACGCGTGAGGTTGAAGTCACGGCTGTGCTTGAGCACGGCACCGGCAACCACTTCACCAATGCGCTTGCCACCCAGGTTGCAGCGATCGACCAAGCCGTCTAATGCGGCAGTCAACATGTCTTGGTTTGAAGCAGTGGCGTACACGCTGTTGGAGCGTGCGAATGGAATACGGTTGGCGCCGACAATGGCGACACGACGGATGGTGGTCATGTGAAACTCCTGTTGATTACCCCTGCCACGCTAGCACAAGCGTTGAACAGGTCATTGGCCGAAATGCAGTAAATGCATTGGCAACCGGCAAACTCTGTTGCCATTGCCTTTGTTAGTCTGCGTCGGCGGCATGTTAACGATTTGTTGTGCGCGCGTCAGTACTCGCCAATTTCCTTCGAATTGTCTAGTCTCCGCACTTCTACGGCCCGATGCCGTCAAAATCTTCCGACTTGTGTCGTTTTTCGCGACAAAGTCTTGGCTGTTTTACCTGTGAGAGGACCTCGTCATGAGCGATCGTTATATTGATTTTGTGAACTCCCCGCTGGGCCAACTGCTGGCAAAGAATCTCGGCCTGCCGGCGCCACTGGCTTTGGATCGCTTCAAGCCAGAAGCGCCCGTTGTTAAAGGTGCCGTTCTGGTGGGCGCGGCCGCGGGCAGCGAACTCACTGCCGCCATCACGCAAGTGCTGGCGAACATCAAGGCAGAGGTATTTGCAGCGGCTGATAGCGCCGTTCATGGCCTCGCCTCCAGCGCCGGCCTGGCCACCGTGTCCTATGCACCCAGCGCAGAAGATGGTCAGAAATTTAAAGCCTTGGTCTTTGATGCGTCCGGCATCACCCGCTCCGACGACCTCATTGCCCTGCACAGCTTCTTCAGCCCCGTGATTCGTAAGCTGGCTAATTCGGCACGCATCGTTGTCATTGGTCGCACCCCTGAGCTTTGCGACAACCCCAAGCACGCTACTGCCCAGCGCGCCCTCGAAGGCTTTACCCGTGCCATCGGCAAAGAAGCTAAAAAGGGTGCTACCGCTCAGGTTGTGTATGTCGCTCCGGGTGCAGAAGCCGGTTTGGAATCGACCCTGCGTTTCTACATCTCGCCAAAGTCGGCCTATGTGTCTGGCCAAGTCGTGCGTATTGCTGCCACTGGCATCGCTGGTGAAACTCCGGATTGGAACAAGCCACTGGCTGGCAAAGTTGCCCTCGTTACCGGCGCCTCGCGCGGTATTGGCGAAGCCATTGCACAAACCTTGGCGCGTGATGGCGCTCACGTAATCTGCCTTGACGTACCCCAGCAAGAAGCCGACCTGAACAAGGTTGCCGGTGAAATTGGTGGTTCAGTTCTAGCCTTGGACATCACGTCGGCCGAAGCGCCAGCCAGCATTGCTGCCCACGTCAAGAATGCTCATGGCGGTCTCGACATCATCGTGCATAACGCGGGTGTGACTCGCGACAAGACGCTGGCCAACATGAAAGAGCAGCTCTGGAACATGGTGATTAACATCAACTTGTCCTCGGAAGAGCGCATTAACGACGAGCTGATCGCTCAAAACGCTATTCGTGCCAATGGCCGCGTAATCTGCGTGTCGTCGATCTCGGGCATCGCCGGCAACATGGGTCAGACCAACTATGCCGTGTCCAAGGCCGGCGTTATCGGCATGGTTAACAGCATGCTGCCAAGCCTGCAGGCCAAGGGCATCACCATCAATGCCGTGGCTCCGGGCTTCATTGAAACGCAAATGACAGCCGCGATTCCGTTCGCCATCCGCGAAGCCGGTCGTCGTATGAACTCGATGTCGCAAGGTGGCCTGCCCGTTGATGTCGCAGAAACCATTGCTTGGTACGCCAACCCGGCTTCGAATGCCGTCAACGGCAACATTGTTCGCGTCTGCGGCCAGAGCCTGATCGGCGCCTAAGCGCTGGAGTTTGACCATGACAGTTCGTGAAATCGCAAAAGCCCCAGGTGCCTTGAGCCTTTATGCCAAGGCGGTGCTGGGTGGCTTCAATAAAAAGGGCAGCCATACGCTGCCCGACTTAGAGGTGGTGCTGCGTGATCAAAGCATCGACCTCGCACATCTCGCCGAGTACAACCGCACCTGCGGTTTTACTCTGCGCGATACCGTGCCTTCGACCTACCTGCATGTGCTAAGCACGCCCCTGCAGTTAGTAGTGATGACCGACGCCGCGTTCCCTTATGCGCTGCTCGGCCTCGTCCATGTTCGCAACACCATTGATCAGCTCCGCCCAGTGAATGTGCGCGAGCAAGTCACCTTCCGTACCCGTGTGGGCAATTTACAGCCGCACGATAAGGGCGTGACGTTTGACCTGATCAGCGAAGCCTTTGTGGGCGAAGAGAAAGTGTGGGTGGATATCAGCACCTATCTGCGCCGCCAAGCCACGCCAAAAGCAGAGGCTAAACCCGCAGAAAAATCCGCGAAGTCCGAAAAGCCTGCGCGCATTGTATCCTCCACGCCTTCCTCGATTTGGACGGTGCCAGGGGATATTGGTCGTCGTTACGGCGCTGTTTCTGGCGATCGCAACCCGATCCATCTCTATGCCGCCACCGCCAAACTGCTGGGCTTTCCACAAGCTATTGCCCATGGCATGTGGAGCAAAGCCGCCTGCTTAGCGGCGCTTGATGGTCGCCTGCCAAATGCTTATCGCGTGGATGTGCAGTTTAAGTTGCCGATATTGTTGCCCGCTAAAGTCGCTTTCAGTTCGGAAGCCACGAGCACGGGCTATCAATTTACCGTCAACGATGCACGCAAAGGAAAGCCGCATCTCGCGGGTACCGTGACCGCGCTGTAAGTGGCAAGTCACTTCAGGGTCGTGGCACTAGCCATTGCCCTGAAGTCTCTCCATCCTGCCAACTCGCCCACACCAAGGGCAACGAAAATGCCTCGGCAAGTGCCTCACGAACAGGTTCTGCCTGTACCGCGCCCTGCCACAGTACAGCCCCGTTTCCTAACACCAAGATATGGCTAGCAATCGCTAGGGCAGCATTCATGTCGTGCACGCTCGCCACCACCAAAGCCCCTTTCTTGGCGGCTTGATGCATGGCGGACAACGCCACCGCTTGATGACGCAAATCAAGCGCCGCTAAGGGTTCGTCTAACAGCCAGAGCCGTGGTTTATCGGTTTCGGCTAACGCCAATTGCAAAGCGGTTCGCGCGAGCTGAACCCGCTGCTGCTCACCACCCGACAGCGTGGTCCATGACCGATGACGTAGATGCTGTAAATCCCATTCCTCGATGATGCCAACCAAGGCATGAGTCAGCTGCGCATGCACACCCTGCCACGGGAAAGCCCCCATGCGCACGATCGCTTCAACGCTCAAGGCAGAACGCAAGTGGTGCTGCTGAGGCAAATACGCGCGCTGTTGCGCCCAGGCATTATCGTGCCACTTGGGTAAGGGCTTGCCCTGCCAGCGCCAATGCTGAGTCAGCACAAGCGAATTCGCCGCGGATTGACCTGCGGCATGTCGTAAGAACGTACTTTTACCCGCGCCATTGGGCCCTAACACCAGCCAACATTCACCTGCCTGCAAGTGGAGGTCTGGTAGCTCCAGCACCACACGGCCATCTGGACTGCACAAGGACTGAGCTGAAATTTGCATCATCGCTGCCACCGCAAGCGCAGCAGCGCAAGAAAGAAGGGAGCGCCCAGCAGCGCAGTCAGAATGCCGACCGGGATTTCCAGCGGGCTCAGCAAGGTTTGCGCCAAGGCATCGGCAAACACCGCCAACATTGCGCCAATGAGCAGTACGGCGGGGGTAAGCACACGATGACTACAACCCACCCAGCGACTGGCCATGTGCGGCGCCATCAGGCCAATAAACGCAATGCTACCTGACTGCACGACAACCAGCGCGACTAGGGCGGAACTGGCCCACATAATTTGACGTCGAAACTGGGCAACGGGCAGACCTAAGTGGCCCGCTTCGCGCTCACCCAGCAACCAGAGATCAAAAGCACTGGCGCGGCGCATACCCCACACCGTAAACACCACCAGCAAGGCTATCGCCGGCAACAATAATCGCGCTTCACCATAGGCGAAACTGCCCATTAGCCAGAAGCTACTGGCGCGCAAGGCTTGATCTGGGCTGATCAGCAGCAGCATTTGCATCGCTGCCGCTAATAGGGCATTGAGCGCGATGCCGAGCAACAACAAGGCCTCTCCCTGGAGCTGAAAACGCTTGGCCAGCGCGAGCACCATAAACAGCGCCAAGCTTCCACCCACCATGGCAGCTAAGGGCATCCACACCCAGGCAGCCGGCCAAAGCACGAGAAAAATAATCGCGGTCAAGGCAGATCCAGAAGACACACCGAGCAATCCAGGCTCGACCAATGCCGTTCGGAACAGTGTTTGCAGCCATAGCCCGGCCAATGCCAATGCTGCACCCGCGAATGCCGCCAACAACAGCCTTGGCAGGCGCAGCTGCCAGAAAATTTCTTGACCTAATACACCGTCGGGCAGGTCACGAAATTGCAGCGCAAAAAGAACTATCGCTACGACAACGAACCCCAGTCGCCAGCGCCATTGCCGCCTGCCATCCGCCATGCCATCCCCCTTTTATCTGTTCGTTGACAGCTTAACGCATGGCCGAGGTCGACTACAGGCGGACAGCAAAAAGCCTGCAAAACACAGACGAATTGATCTTGCATCGCTGAAAAAGCAAGCAGACGATAAAATCAAACTCGGTATAGGAATTGTAGTCATGAATGGACCCGATCAAAGCCATCTGGAAATCGATACTTCTACTGGACCGGCTGCACTGGTTTTGTCTGGCGGAGGTGCTCGCGCGGCTTATCAAATTGGCGTACTGCGCGCTATTTCCGAAATGCTGCCGAACCGTCACAGCACCCCGTTTCCGATTATTTGTGGCACGTCTGCAGGTGCACTCAATGCAGCAGCGCTAGCCACTTGTGCCGACTCGTTTGGCACCGGCGTTGATAAGTTGCATGAGGTGTGGGCGAATTTTTCGAGCTCGCAAGTGTATCGCACTGACTGGCAAGGCGTGCTAGGCAGCGCCTTCCGCTGGATTAGCAATTTGGCCTTAGGCATGTTCAACAAAACCGTACCGGTGTCCCTGCTGAACAATTCGCCACTGGGTGAACTGTTGCGCGAAATTATTGATCTCAAACAACTGCCACGCATGATCGATGCCGGACATCTTCAGGCCTTGTGTATCACTGCCTGCAGCTATAGCCGTGGCGATTCGGTGAATTTCTACCAAGGCGCTCCGCACCTAACCGATTGGCATCGCGCACGGCGTCGCGGACGTCGCACCCTCCTCAGCCACGAACATTTGATGGCCTCAAGTGCTATACCGTTGATTTTTCCCGCCGTGGATGTCGCCGGCGAATACTACGGTGATGGCGCGTTGCGTCAGCTTGCACCGATCAGCCCAGCGCTGCATTTGGGTGCGAGCCGCATCTTGGTCATCGGTGCTGGAACGGGTGCAGGCAGTGCCGCTAAATCGCCGGTCATGAGCTACCCCAGCTTGGCTCAAATCATTGGCCACATCATGAGCAGTTCTTTTGTGGACAGTTTGGAAATGGACTTAGAGCGCATGCACCGTATTAACCATACGGTCAGCATTCTACCGCCCGAGCGACTGGCCACGACGTCACTCAAGCCCGTGAACTATATGGTGATCTCCCCTCAGCTCGACAAACTTGAGGTGCTCGCGGCGCAATATGCCCACACCCTGCCCGCTTCCATTCAGCTCTTTGTACGCGGCTCCGGCATGTTCAAGAAATCAGGCTCTAACTTACTGAGCTACCTAATTTTTGAAGCACCCTTCACGAAAGCATTAATCGAGTTGGGCTATAGCGAAGCGAAAGAACGGGAAGTGGAGTTGAAAGCCTTTTTATGCCCGCCCACTCTGGCGAGCGAAGAGAGCGCGACGAGTACGATTCTCAACTTTCGCCGGTCTCCCCAGCAAGAGACCGGCGCCTGATATTACCGCGCCAGCAACTCATGCTGACGCATCAGACCCTCCTGAGCCGTTGAAGCGATAAGCACGCCATCACGGTCATAAATCAGGCCGCGATTAATCCCCTTTGCAGACGATGCTGAGGGTGCATCCATGCTGTAGAGCAGCCATTCATCCATGCGCACTGGGCGATGGAACCACATAGCATGGTCTATGCTGGCGCACTGCATGGAGGGCTGCATAAAGTGCACCGCATGCGGCAGCATGGCTGTTCCCATTAGAGCAAAATCAGAAGCAAACGCTAACAAACACTGATGCAAGAAGGGGTCATCAGGCAGCGCCATTTGGGATCGCATCCAATGTGCTCGATGCGGTGGTTTAGGGCTCAGCGCGAAAGGATTCACGGGATCAATCGGGCGTAACTCAATGGGACGGTCTCGTTCCATCATGGCGCGCATTTTCTCCGGTACGAATGGCGCCACCAAACGACGCAGTTCCAGCTCGCTCTTTAGCTCCTCAGGTGCGGGAACTGTCGGCATGGGCATTTGGTGGTCTAGGCCATCTTCTGCAATGGAAAAAGACGCCATCATGGTGAAAATGATTTCGCCATGCTGAATCGCTTTGACCGTGCGGGTGGTAAAGCTCTTGCCGTCTCGTACACGCTCTACGGAATACACAATCGGTGTTGTGGCGTCGCCGGGACGCAAAAAATACGCATGCAGCGAATGCGCTAAGCGATCTTCCACTGTGCGTCCGGCAGCCATCAACGCCTGCCCTAAAACCTGCCCGCCAAATACATTTTTTCCAAATAAATTAATGCTTTGGCCGCGAAAAAGATTGATCTCAATGGGTTCCAAATCAAGTAACTGCAACAACTCTTGCATAACAGCGGACATGGGCACACCTCAGGTTGTGGCAATTTCCAGACAGATAGGCTGACTGCTTAGGCGTTTATTGTCAGGCTTTTGTTACACTCGCGAAACTGTTTGGCGCTATTTCATTTTTCTGCGTCGTTGCCTTGAGGTTGCACTATGTTTCGATTGTTTGGTCTGGATCGTCTGATTCGTCTGGTTATTCGTAAAACCATGATGCTTTGGGTACGCACTCAAGTCATGCCGCACGATTGGCGCAGCTTAGGCATAGACCCAAATAAGCCAATTTGTTACGTCCTGCAAAGCCGCCTGCTCTCGAACGTGTTGGTGCTGGAAAGCGAAGCAATGAATCTGGGCATGCCCCGCCCCTTGGCGTCCATGCGCCAGCACGGTCTGCGCGAAAAGCACTCGATTCTGTGCTTAACCCGTGGTGAACAGCCGAATCCACTGATCAAACCGCGCCATCAGCATTCGCCCCGACTTCAGTCACTCATCGAAGCGGTTAAAGCGGATAGCACGCTGGACGTGCAACTGGTTCCAGTCACCATTTTGTGGGGCCGCTCGCCAGATAAAGAAAGCTCGCTGTTAAAAGTCTTATTTGCTGACTCCTGGGCGACCCCATCAGCCTTAAAACAATTCATTACGGTGCTCGTACAAGGTCGCACCACGATGCTGCGCGTCAATGCGCCGATTTCACTGCGCCACCTCTGTGATGAAGGCCAGAATAGTGAGCTCACGCTACGCAAAGTCTCCCGAGTCCTGCGCGTGCATTTCCGTCGTCAGCGCACCGCTGTGATTGGCCCGGACTTATCGCACCGTCGCACGCTGTTTAATGAAATCATCAATTCCGCACCGGTTCAGGCCAGTATTGATCGTGAGGTGAGTGAGCGCGGCGTGACCCGCGAAGTCGCTGAATCACGAGCGCGTATCTACTGCAACGAAATTGCCGCCGACTACTCTTTCCCGGTCGTCAACGCACTGAAATCCTTTTTGACGTGGATGTGGACGCGCTTATACAACGGCGTTGAGGTGCATCATTTCGATACTGTGGAGAAGCATACCGCTGACCACGAGGTGATTTATGTGCCCTGCCATCGCAGCCACATTGATTACCTGCTGCTGGCCTATGTCATTTTCACGCGCGGCTACACCACGCCGCACATTGCAGCAGGCGCTAACTTAAACATGCCCATTGTTGGCGGCATTTTACGTCGCTCGGGCGCATTCTTCCTGCGCCGCACTTTCCGCGACAATTTTCTCTACGGCACGGTGTTTCATGAGTACCTGCACCAGATCATGAGTCGCGGCTTCCCCATCAAGTACTTTGTTGAGGGCGGCCGCAGCCGCACAGGGCGTTTGCTCAATGCCAAGCTGGGCATGGTGAACATGACGTTGCGCAGCTACTTGCGTGATCACAAGCGCCCCTTGGTTTTTCTGCCCGCCTATATTGGCTATGAAAAACTCATGGAAGGCGGCACCTATATTGGCGAGCTACAAGGTAAGCCCAAGCAGAAAGAAAACCTGTTTGCTTTAGCCATGTCGGTTCGTAAGCTACAAAAAGTCTTTGGTCGCGTGCACTTGAGCTTCGGCACCCCGATTTATCTCAATGATGTATTGGATGCCAACATGCCGGGCTGGCGTGACAACCCCAATGCAGCCGAAAGCCCTGAGTTTGTGACTACCTCGAAAGCCATCGGCGATGCCATCACCACGCAAATCAACGCGAGTGCGGTGGTCAATCCGGTGAATTTGCTTAGCTTGGTGCTGCTATCCACGCCCAAGCACGCCATCGACGAAGAGCAACTCGCTGAGCAACTCGAACTCAATAAAGCACTGCTTCAAGCCGTGCCCTATCACGACAAAATTGTGATTACGGAAATGACGGGAAGCGAAATGGTCGCTTATGGCGAAGAGCTGAAAATCCTTCAGCGCCGAAAGCATCCGCTGGGTGACTTGCTCTACCTGCAAGAAGAAGAAGCGGTGTTGATGACCTACTTCCGAAATAACACCCTGCACCTGTTCGCTCTGCCCTCGCTGCTGGCTATTTTGTTACTGCAAAATAATCACGCCAGCATGGAGCAGTTGCTGAAAATGGTGCGATCCATTTATCCCTTCCTGCGCTCAGAGCTCTTCCTGATTTGGCAAGATGATGAGTTGCCTGCCATCGTCGCCAAAACCTTAGCCGCGATGGCGGAGCAAAACCTCGTGCAGCGCACGCAGGATGACACCTGGGTCGTGCCAGGTTCGAATACCGCCGATTACGCCCGTTTGCACATCCTTAGCCGAGCGCTGCGACAGACCCTGGTGCGTTACCACATGACCGTCACCGTGCTGAATCAGCGTGGCTCCGACAAGCTCACGCAGCAACAACTCGAAGAGCTTTGCCATCTGCTGGCGCAGCGCCTGTCCTTCGTTCGTGAGTTCAGTGCGCCTGAGTTCTTCGACAAGGCCTTGTTCAAAAACTTCCTCGATACGCTGAAAGGCTTGGGCTATCTCTGCGTTAGCGATGACAAGCGCCTAGTCTTTGACGAACGCTTGAGTTCGCTGGCTAACGATGCCCTGCAAATGCTACCCAGCGGTATCCGTCAGGCGGTATTGCAGGTCACCCTCATTACCGATGAGGAAGTGGCGAGCGCGTTGCTCGCACTGGAGCAAAGCAAAGAACGCAAAAAGGCTAAAGCGGCTTAAACAAAAGCGGCTTAAAGTAATGGTGCATACAGGTCAAAGCGATTGCTCTGACCTTCCATGCGCTGATGCGGCGCCACACCCGCTAAGTCAGGGGCGTGGCGTGGTCGTTTTACGACGATGCGCCGAGTCGCGACCTGCCGAGCCAGCAACAACAACTCATCGGCATCATCATCACTTCCCACCACCTGCCGAAACAAACGCATATCCAACTTAACCAGCGCAGATTTGTCGCGGTGCGGGAACATGGGATCTAGGTAAACCGTCTCTGGACGATCCTGGCTGGGCAACTCGCGTAACTGCATTAATACGGATTGCGCACTGCCCGCATGAAGCTGCAATCGTGACGCGGTTGCGCAGGTTTCAGGGTTGGCTAATGCGCGTGACAAGCCATCGCGGAGCAAGGCTTGCACAATGGGTGAGCGTTCACAGCTCTGCACGTCGGCACCTACATGAGCCAAGAGCCAGCTATCACGCCCCCAGCCCGCCGTAGCATCCAGCACCCGTAATCGCGCCGAGCCTGTCATATGTGGTTTAACGCCACAGGCCTTAACCACCGCCTCACCACCACCGCCGCCTTGCGCCGTTCGCCAGCGCAGGGCATCTGAAGCAAAATCGACTCTCACAGGAGCTGGCAGTGGCTTCTCAATGGCTTGCAAGCCTAAGCCTTGCGCATCTAGCCACAACACCAATGCGTCTGTGTCTTGACGCTCATGGCGCGAGGGCAGCAGTTCACGACGATCCGTGAGTAGCGCTAGCGATAAACCAAGCTGAACAGCCAACGCCTGCGCCAGTTGCTGACGCTCAAGCGTCAGCGCAGCATCAACGCAAAGCCGTGTTAGGCCCACGCGCTGCCGCCAACGCCCAGCAAAATGGCTAGACCAAAGGCAATGCGATACCACGCAAAAACGGTGAAGTCATGCTGTGAAATAAAGCGCATCAAGGCCCGAATCACCAGCAAAGCCACCAGAAAAGACACCACAAAGCCGATGGCAAAAATCGGGAGGTCCGCCAAGGCAAACAGCTCACGGTGCTTGTAGCTGTCGTAAAGCGTGGCCGCAAACATGGTGGGGATGGCGAGGAAAAAGGAAAACTCCGCCGCTGCGGTACGCGAGAGGCCAAAGAGCAAGCCGCCAATAATCGTCGCGCCACTGCGGGAGGTGCCTGGAATCAATGCCAAACACTGCGCAAGACCAATCTTAAGCGCGTCCTGCCAACGCATATCATCCACGGTATGCACGCGAATCGGAGTTTGACGACGCTCTGCCCAGAGTATGACCACGCCACCCACTACCAGTGCGATTGCCACTGAGGCTGGGTTAAAGAAATACAACTTGAGTGTGGATAAGAAGAAAAATCCCAACAGCGCGGCAGGCATAAAGGCCACCAACACATTCAATACAAAGCGCTGAGGTCCGGCCTGACCGAGCTGCGTCACCACGCCCCACAAACGCTCACGGTATTGGTAGCAGACGGACAAAATAGCACCGAGCTGAATGGCGACCTCAAAAACCCCGCGCTTTTCCTCTGTCCAAAAGTCCAGCCAAGCGGCCGTTAAAATCAAATGACCTGTACTGGAAATCGGCAAGAATTCGGTGATCCCTTCCACAACACCCATGACCACGGCTTGCCACGCTAACGTCCAATCCATCACGCAATCTCTTCAGGTTGACTCGCTGGCGATATCACCAGGCGAGAGTATGTTTCATAAAAATGAGCTGGCATGCGCTTGAGTCGCCCGCTGGCAATTTCAATACACACCAAATGAGTGGAGCCGCGAAAAATCGTCAGGCCATCACTCAGGCGAATGATTTGATACACACGATGGGTGGACAGCTTATCGACTTTTAACAGCCAGGTAGCCATCACCAGCTCTTCATGGAGATGACTCGCGGCTAAGTAGTCCAGTTCATGACGGCGCACCACCATGCCGTGTCCACACGCCTCATACTCTTCAGGGCCGAGACCGTGGGCCTGTGAGTGAGACCACGCTGCGGCCTCCATCCACTGTTGGTAGACCACGTTATTGGTGTGGCGCATCACATCGATGTGCTCAGGCAATACCGTTAACGCCACGGTATGCGGTTGAGGATAGTCCCACGCCAATGCCATGCTCATACTTAGCGCCCTGGTAGTTTTTTCCAGACATCGTTGCGAAGGTACACCGGTAACGCTAACTCAGGCGCGACCGCCAAACCGGCATCTACCGAGACACTGGCGAGCAAGGCTACATCTTCCGCATCTGGCGCGAGCTCAGCATAGACGTGCTGTACCGGCAAGGCCTGCTCTAGCGAGTCACGGTAACTTTCCCATCCCGAACCGACAGCAACAGCTAAGCCATCACTCGTGCTAACCGCATCCCGCCAAGCGTGCAGGAAGGTTTCTGGCAGCTGCGCGGCCGCACCGGCCACATCGCCAGTCAGAGGTTGCATTAAGCCGGCGGCATCCGCCGCATAAGCACCGGCATAGACTTCTTGCATACGCGCATCAAAGGCAGCCAACGCCAAACGAGCCCCAAACTGTCGGTGGGTAGCCTGCGCGAGTGTTTGTAAGCTGCCCACCGGCACCACCGGCAAATCCGCACCAAAGGCCAGGCCTTGCGCCACTGCCGCCGCAATGCGAACGCCAGTAAATGCGCCCGGACCGCAGGAGTAGGCAATTGCGGTGAGCTGCCCCAATGCGAGGCCAGACTCCGCCAGCAGTTCATCGACCATGGGCAGAATGAGTTCAGTTTGCTGACGCGGCGCATGCTGACGACGCGCCAAAACGCTGAGCTGACCGTTAGCGTTGCGCTGCCAAATGGCCACAGAGCAATGTTCAGTGGCCGTTTCTAACGCCAATAGGGTGATGCCAGTCATCATGCTGACACAGGCTCCAAGCTATTAATAAATTTAAAGAAAGCTTCAACTTCTTGCTGACTTCGTGTGCGCCGCATGGGTGGCAGGCTTTGTACGAAAAGCTGGCCATACGGCCGCCCCACTAAACGCGGATCGCAAACCATGAGCACGCCGGTATCCATCACATCGCGAATCAAGCGCCCGGCGCCTTGCTTCATCGCAATAATAGCCGACGGGAGCTGATAGGCCGTGAACGGGTTGCGACCTCGCGCTTTATACGCATCTAAACGCGCAGCCACAACTGGCTCACCCGGCGACGCAAACGGAAGTTTATCGATGATAACCAGCGACAATGCCTGACCGCGCACATCCACCCCTTCCCAGAACGCGCCGGTGGCGAGCAAGACGCAGTCGGGCGTGTTGGCAAAGCGGCGCAATAGCTCGGCTTTAGGCTGAGTGCCCTGCACCAAAAACGTGTAGTCCAACTGGCGCGGCAACCACTCGGCGGCTTCTTTCAGGGCGCGATGCGAAGTGAACAGGAAAAAGGCACGGCCTTGACTAGCGCGCAATATCGGCAGGGCAGCCTCTAAGGAGGCACGGGTGTAGTCCATAGCCCCCGGATCTGGCAGCCCGCGCGGTACATAAAATAAGGCTTGCTGCTCATAGGCAAACGGACTGGGCAATTGCAACGTGGCCACATCCGCTGGCAGCCCCAATTGCGCGCTGATGTGACGGAAATCTTCACGCACGGCCAGCGTCGCCGAGGTCAAAATCCACGCCATCGGCTCGCGATCGAGCAGTTCACGAAAGGGCTGCGACACTTCCAGCGGCGTCCATTGCAAAATAAAGCCTTTGCGGAACGTCTCGAACCAATGCACTTGGTTCTCCGGCGTCTCACCGGTCAGCTCGGTAAATGCCTCGGCCAGCTCTTCAGCCCGGCGATGGCAGCTCTCCAGTCCCTTGCTCTTGTCCTTGAGTGGCGATAGCGCTTCAGTGATGCAGGCCATGGCCATTTCCACTGCCGTGATGGCAGCCGGTAATTCTGGATGCTCAGAAATGTCTGCCCACACGCCTTTTCGCGACTCCTCACCCATCAGCAAGCGGAAGTGTGCGAGACGCACTTCCAAATTCGACACCAAGTCATTCATGCCGCGCAGATCGCCGCCCGCGGCTAATACTTCACGCAGGGAGTCGGCGAGCAAATCGTGAATCTGGCGCGATGACAGGCTGCGACCAAAGAACATCGCCGCCGTTTCCGGCAGCTGATGCGCTTCATCAAAAATGACCGCATCCACTTCCGGCAGCAGCTCGCCAAATCCGCGATCTTTCAAGGCTTTGTCGGCAAAGAAGAGATGATGGTTGACCACGATCAGGTCGGCCTCAGTGGCTTTAGCCCGCGCTTTCATTAAGGGGCAATCGTCGACCTTAGGGCATTCCTGACCGAGGCAGTTATCTGCCGTACTGGTCACCAATGGCCAGACCATAGAGTCTTCGGCAATGTCTAGCAGCTCAGCAATGTCGCCCTGCTCGGTCTTGCCCGCCCAGGCGGCCACGCGATGCAAGTCATGCACGATTTGCTTGGACTCAAACTCCCCTTCATCGAGGTGTTGTTGCAATCGATACGGGCACAAGTAATTGCTGCGCCCTTTGAGCAAGGCCGTACGCACCGGTCGTCCGAGCAGCTTACGCACCATGGGCAGGTCGCGATGAAAGAGCTGATCCTGCAAGTTACGCGTGCCCGTAGACACAATGGCCTTTTTACCCGACAAAATCGCTGGCACGAGATACGCATAGGTCTTACCCGTGCCAGTTCCGGCCTCTACCAATAACAAGCTGCGCTCGCTCAGCGCTTGCTCCACGGCCTCGGCCATGGCGATTTGCGGTTCACGGGGTTGATAGCCAGGAATCTGCTGAGCAAATGCGCCGTCAGGGCCGAGTGCTGTGCGCACAGCGGAGGTTGCAATAGGCACAGCGATAGGCATAACAGCGACTCACACGGATAGGGCTAGGAGTGTAGCAAAGCCTTGCTGGTTTCGCTGACGACGACCATGTAAATCCGCGTTAGCATAGCGCCTCTTTCTCCCCACTGTGCCGACATGAAGACACCCAGCCTCGCCTGCCCACCATTGACTGGCCTCATTCTCGCCGGCGGTGCGGGTCGTCGCGTGCAGGGTGCCGATAAAGCCTGGCTGCCATGGCAGGGCCAGCCCTTAATCGCGCATGTCGCCGACAGATTATTGCCGCAAGTGGCGCAGCTGTGGATTAGTGCCAACCGCAACAAGGCGCGTTATGCGGATATACCAGGATGCTCACTCACACAGGTGGTCAGCGATACATGGCCAGACTATCCCGGACCATTAGCCGGCATTGCCAGCTGCCTAACTCGGATGCCTGCGGGCTGGGTACTGATCACCCCGGTCGATACGCCGCAACTCCCTCGCGATTTGGGCCAGCAGCTGTGGCAAGGCCTGCAGCGTGGGCAGGCACTGAATGCTCAACCTGAGCTCAAGATGGCCGTCGCCGCTTTACGCCTGCCGGATGGGACTGAAGAGACGCACTGGCTGCACATGCTCGTGCATACGGACTTAGCGACAGGGCTTAGCGAACGCTTACACGCAGGACAGCGTCGGGTGCGCGATTGGTGTCAGGCCGAACACGCGGTGCAGGTCATCCTCGATGCCGAGGCCAGCAGCTTTGCCAACCTCAACACTGACAGCGACTACACGGCACCGCACTGACGCGGCAGCCGCTACAACTCACCGCCTGAATCGGCCCTTGCAATAAAGACACAAACAAGTCGATGTGCGCGGCACTCGCATTGAGCGCCGGAATGTATTCATAGCGTTTGCCACCCGCCTCAATGAATGCGTCGTGATTCTCTACGGCAATCTCTTCCAGTGTCTCTAAGCAGTCCGCCGAGAATGCGGGACACAGCACCTGCACTGAACCCACACCGTCGTGGCCCCAACTTTCCAGCAGCTTATCGGTGTATGGCTTGACCCATTCCTGCAGTCCAAAGCGAGACTGAAAACTCTGCGCCCACTCGCCCTCTTTTAGCGCTAACTCTGCGGCCACGGCGCTGGCTGTCGCTCGGCATTGCGCCGGATAGGGATCGCCTTTGTCGGCGTAGGGCTGTGGAATGCCATGAAACGAAAACAGTAATTTGTCGGCTCGGCCATGGGCCTGCCAATGGGCTCGAATGCTGTTTGCCAACGCCGTTACATAGGCGGGATGCGTGTGGTAATCGCGCACCACATGCAAGCTGGGCAAGTTGCGCTGCTGCTTAACCCAGGTGCCGAGCTGGTCGTAGAGCGGCCCGGTTGATGTTGCGGAATACTGTGGAAACAACGGCAAGACAATAAACCGCTCAATGCCGGCCGCACTGAATTGGTCCAAGGCAGCTTTAAAGCTCGGCTTGCCGTAGCTCATGCCCGGCAGCACGGTGATATCGAGGTCGGGGTAATGTTCCTGCAAACGTGCCTGCACCGCCGCAACTTGCGCCAACAAAGTCGTCCGCATGGGCGACTCATTCGCCCAAATACTGGCATAGGCCTCGGCGACTCGACGGGGGCGCAAGGGCAAAATAAACAAGCGCAGAATAAAAAACCAGATAATCCGAGGCACTTCAATAACGCGGGTATCACTCAGAAACTCACGCAAATAGCTTCTCACCGCCGCTGCGGTAGGCTCATCGGGTGTGCCTAAATTGGCCAGAATAATGCCGATGCGTTGACGTGGTGCGCTCGCAGAACACGAAGACATTAGTGACCCCAATCCATTTATGAAAGACCAAAAAGCATAACGCCGCGACTAGCGCGGCGAAAGCTGACAAGACTGCAACGTAGGTTGCTTCTATCGCACTCTTTCTTAGGCAAGAGCAGCAAACATACGCTCAGTAATTTCGTCTACCGAGCCCACACCCGGAACTAAGCTGTACTTCGCTGCGCCCGGTTGATGAGCCAAGGACTGGTAAAATCCAACCAAGGGCTGTGTCTGGCTGTGGTAAATGTCGAGACGCTTACGCACAGTTTCTTCACTGTCGTCTGGGCGCTGTACCAAATCTTCACCGCTCACATCATCTTTGCCAGCCACTTGGGGCGGGTTGTATTGCAAATGATAGACACGGCCCGAGCCCGGGTGAACGCGGCGACCCGACAAGCGAGAAATGATTTCGCTGTCTTCAACGCGAATTTCCACCACATGATCAATCTTCACGCCGGCATCAATCATGGCCTGAGCCTGTGGAATCGTGCGCGGGAAGCCATCAAAGAGGAAACCTTGGGCACAGTCAGCTTGCGCGATGCGCTCTTTAACCAAGCCAATAATAATGTCGTCAGACACCAAACCACCGGCATCCATGACTTGCTTAGCGGCAACACCAAGCGGGGTGCCAGCCTTAACGGCTGCACGCAACATATCGCCCGTGGAGATCTGCGGGATGCCATAACGGTTCATGATGAGCTGAGCCTGAGTGCCTTTACCTGCACCCGGCGCGCCGAGAAGAATAATACGCATCCAACACACTCCCAAAAACAAGGTGGCAAGAATACTCGCCAACACCCTGTTTTCACAAGACTTGACGCCTGATGCCACCGTCAAAATGCGACGAAACCCCGGTGACTAGCGGGTCTTCGTAATACGCAAGCGAACCATACCGGTATTAGCCTCTGTGACAGGCACTGGCACGGCTTGCCAATCGTCCGCTGCTGGCGTGGCATTGCCGGTCATGGATATCTTGGCCTGAAGCACTAACTCTTTCTGATCCGACAGTAAGCGTGTGGGTTGCAGGCTGTCGGCATTGGTCAATGTCACCCGCAGCGGGAACTGCGCAATCGGACGCTTCAGCACCGCGACCGGCATGGGCGGACCCGAGGGCGTACGCGCAAAAATAAACAGCGCGGCCTCAGCAGGCAGCTGACGGGCCAACTCAGGATCAAGGGCGACTTCAATCTGAATACCGGCAGCGGCGACCTGAGGCCCCTGCTGCGCCTCAAGGATTAAGCGTTCGATGCGCTGATCGGCTTCGCTGTCGCGCTGACCGTTATTGGCCGCCACTTCTGCTGCCCGCAGCATCTGCAATTGCGTCAACACAGCTAAGGCTTGCTCACGCTCACCGGCGCGCAAATTGCCCATACCCAACATGAGCAACGCGCCCTGATGGTCGGGCTGCTCGCGCAGAATGCGCCCCAACAGGCCTCGTGCCACCGGGTCCATGGCGCCGTCTTGCGTCATGATGGTGGCCTGCACATAGGTCATCACGACTTGAATATCTTCCGGTCGCAATTCCGCGGCACGCGCAAGCGCGACTTTTGCCGGCTCATAATCTTTAGCTTGCAGGAAGCCTAAACCCAGCGTCATCCAGGCATCGGCATTGTGTGGCTCGGCCTGAACGCGACGCTGCAAGGCACGCATGAAGTCCTGCAGGCTAGTGTTTTTAGCCTCGGCCTCCGGCTCTTTGCCGGCCAGAATGGCATCAATGCTGGGGGCCAATAACGCTTGATTCTTCAAATCGGGCGCGACCTGCGGATTCAAGAAATAACCCAAGTACAGCGCTAGAGTGAGCACCGGCACCGACACTAACAAAACAAATGCCAGCGGCTTCACCGACGAATGCTGCGCCACCGGAATCCGAGCATCCGCCGTTGTGTCAGCCAAAACACCGCGATCCAGCTCCAGTTTTAACTGAGCATAGGTCTCGGCCTCGAGTCGCCCCGTGGACAAATCGGCATTCAGCTCATCGAGACGATCGCGATAGACCTGCGCACTCAGTTGACGTACGGAGTGACCGGCATTCACGTTGCGGCCACGCAATGGCCACAGCAGGGCAAATACCACCAGCAAGGTCAGTAAAAGCGCCACGAGCAGCATGGGCGAAAGCACTAAAACAGAATTCATCATGCGCGGGGCTCGCTATCAATCGGAGGCTGAGCACTACCGGTTAACAGGCGCTGTAAATGCGCCTGCTCATCGGCATTTAACGGATTAACGCGAGCCGGCTTACGCAAGCTACGACGCCAGAGGAGAAAGCCCACACTCACCAGCAATAAAGCAGGGCCCCACCACAACAGTAAGGTGCTGGCTTTCATCGGGGGTTTGTAGCTGATGAAGTCACCATAGCGAGCGACTAAATAGTCGCGAATTTCGCTGTCGCTTTTGCCCGCTTGGATTTGCTCGAATACCCGCTCCTTAAGGTCATCAGCCAAGCCGGCATCTGATCCGGCTAAGTTGGTGTTTTGACATTTTGGGCAACGCAACTCATCGATCAGCGCACGATAGCGAGCCTCATCGACAGGGCTACGAAACTCACGCACATCAATCGCCGCCTGTGCAGTGACGGTCAGTAAAAGCCCTAGAACAATCCCTAAATACTTCATCATTTCGCTCCTGCGGATTCCGCCCGCACGGCGTCATAGCGTGGCTTTAACTCCTGCAGCCAGGCTTTAGCATCAAGAACTCCCACGGCGCGATATCGAATACGGCCTTGCGCATCGATCAGATAGGTTTCTGGTGCGCCATAAACGCCGAGGTCCAGACCTAGGTCACCGCGCTCATCAAATACCGTGTCAGCAAACGGGTTGCCGCGCTCACGTAAATAAGCCTGAGCGGCTTGGCGGTCATCTTTGTAATTCACGCCGATGATGCGAACGCCGTCAGCCGCAATATTGAGCAGGACCGGATGCTCAACCAGACAGGACACACACCAGGTGGCCCACACATTTAACAAGGAAACCTGACCCTGAAAAATCGAAGGGTCCAGCATGCGTTCGGGATCTTCCAGGCTAGACAAACTAAAGGCCGGTACAGGTTGCTGTAAACGGGCAGACGGTAGATAAGACGGGTCTTCCCCATTTCTGCTCGCCAGTAACACGGCCAAAGCCAGAAACAGCACCAAGGGCAAGCCGAAGATAAAGCCTTTGCGCAGTGAGGGTTTCATCTCAACGCCCTCCCGCCGCTTTCAAGCGATAACGCTTATCCAGCATGGATAACAGGGCACCCAACGCCATCATCAAAGCGCCGAACCAGATCCAGCGAATCATGGGCTTATGATAAATACGCACGGCCCAAGCACCGGCATCTAAAGGCTCACCTAAGGCCACATACAAATCTCGGAAGGCATTGCCTGAGATCGCCGCTTCGGTCATTGGGTTTTGCTGCACGCGATAAATGCGCTTTTCCGGGTGCAACGTTTCTACAAACCCATCATGGCTGACAATTAACGTACCGCGCTGAGCCACATAATTGGGACCTTGGTGATCTGCTACACCCTCAAAATGGAACGTGTAATTGTTCACCGTGATGCTTTCGCCCGGTGCCAAACGTACATCCTTTTCGACGCTATACGTTGTGGTGAAAGCAATGCCCAGCACCATGACTAGCAGCCCCAGATGCGCCAACTGCATGCCCCAGTAGCTACGGGTGAGCTTCTTTAAACCCTGTCGACGCGTGCTGGCGTGCTGCGTCTTGCGCGCAATATCCACCAACTGGCTGCCCAAAACCCAAGCGCAAAGGCCAACGGTGACGCCAACATGCCACGGCCAATCGCCAAAGAAAATCAATGGCAGGCCGATCGCAATCACTATCGCCGCCAATAGCACCTTACGCAGCGGCAGTAAGATCACATCGGCTGATTGCTTCTTCCAATTAGTGGATGGCCCCACGCCCAAAAACACCAGCAATAGCAGGGTGAGCGGCACGAACAGCAGATTGAAATAGGGTGGACCCACCGAGAACTTACCAAGTTCGAGTGCATCCGCGATCAGGGGGAATAAAGTGCCTAACAACACAATGACAGTGGCCGTTAGCAAGAACAAGTTATTCAGCAGCAGGAACATCTCCCGCGAAAACGGGCCATGATTGCTTTCGCGTTGCAAAGCCGCTCCTCGCCAGGCAAACAGGCTTAACGAGCCGCCCACCACCACCATCAAGATGCCCAAAATATACAATCCGCGCGTGGGGTCCGCGGCGAACGCATGCACAGAGGTGAGCACACCGGAGCGCACCAAGAAGGTACCGAGCAAACTTAACGAGAAAGCAATAATGGCCAGCAACACCGTCCAGGCCTTAAAGACACCACGCTTTTCACTGACGGCGAGAGAGTGCAAAAGTGCCGTGCCTGCCAGCCACGGCATAAAGGACGCATTTTCTACCGGATCCCAGAACCACCATCCGCCCCAACCCAATTCGTAATACGCCCACCACGAACCCAGCGCAATACCCACGGTGAGGAAGCTCCATGCGGCTAATGCCCACGGGCGCGACCAACGCGCCCAAGCGCTATCCAGGCGACCGGTGATTAGACCCGCCATGGCAAAGGCAAAGGGCACGGCAAAGCCAACATAGCCCATGTACAGCATGGGGGGGTGAAAGATGAGGCCAGGGTCTTGCAGCAACGGATTGAGGTCATTGCCCTCAATCGGAAAGTCGGGGAATAAGCGATTGAACGGGTTCGACGTGAATAGAATAAAACTAATAATAGCCGTGCTGACGAGCCCCAAAATCGCCAACACTCGAGCCGTCATGCCTAAAGGCAAGGCTTGCGAAAAGCGCGCCACTGCGGCCGTCCATAGTGCCAGCACGAGCGCCCATAGCAGCAGGGAACCTTCATGACCACCCCAAACGGCGGAAATCTTGTACCACCAGGGCAATAAGGTATTGGACTGACGGGCAATGTAATCCACGCTGAAGTCATTTTGCAGGAAGGCCAGCGTGAGCAAGGCAAACGACAGCACCAACAAGCCCAACTGAGTAAAGGCTGCGGTTCGCGCCATGGCTTGTACGCGTGTGTCCCCACGCACCACGCCCCACCAAGGCAACGTACCCTGCACAATGGCCACAATAAACGCGAGCACCAGTGCATACTGACCCAGCTCAACCCACATGATGATTCCTCGCAACAAAAGACCCGGTTTAGGCAGTGGGCATCATACGCACCCATTAAGTGCTGTCCAGCGTCAGAACGCCGACAAAACAGTCATCTTGCTGACATACGTTCGAAACACTTGGAAACAACTCAGTGCCAACTGTGTAAGCGTTCTGTCAAAAGCCGCTTGCTATGATGCAGCGCAATCAATGACTTGACTGAAGGATGTTATGAGCGACCCGACCCAACGCACCAGTTTTAGCCGTGAAGACCTGCTCGCCTGCGGCCGCGGCGAACTCTTTGGCGAAAACAACGCGCGCCTACCCCAGCCCAATATGCTCATGATGGATCGCATCACCCACATCAGCGGAGAAGGTGGCGAGCACGGAAAAGGGTCGATTATTGCTGAGCTCGACATCAATCCATCACTCTGGTTTTTCCAATGTCACTTTGAGACCGATCCCGTCATGCCAGGCTGTTTGGGTGTGGATGCGCTTTGGCAATTGTTGGGTTTCTTTTTGGGCTGGCGCGGTAACCCGGGCCGGGGCCGCGCGCTCGGTGCCGGTGAAATCAAGTTCTTTGGCCAAGTGCTGCCGCATCACCAAAAAATCACCTACGAAATTCAAATTAAGCGGCTGATTGAACGCAAGCTGGTCATGGGGATCGCCGATGGTCGCGTACTCGTTGATGGCCGCGAAATCTATACGGCCACCGACCTGAAAGTCGGCCTGTTCACTAGCACCGATCATTTCTAAGCGGAGAACGCAATGCGTCGCGTCGTCATCACCGGTTTTGGAATTACCTCTTGCCTCGGCTTAGAACCAGAAACCGTTAAAGACAGTCTTTACCATGGTCGCTCAGGCATTTCAGCTAATACCAAGTACGCTGAAATGGGTTTTCGCAGCCAAGTCAGCGGTAGTATTCGAGATCTGGACTTGGAAGCGCTGATTGATCGAAAGCTGCTGCGTTTCATGGGCGATGCCGCCGCCTATGCCTATATCGCCATGGGCAAAGCCATTGCCATGGCAGGGTTGACGCCAGAGCAAGTCATTAATCCGCGTACCGGTTTAGTGGCTGGCTCTGGAGGCGCATCCAGTATCAATCAGGTGCTCGCAGCGGATATCGCGCGCGAAAAAGGGGTGAAACGCGTCGGTCCCTACATGGTACCCCGGACCATGGCATCCACGATTTCGGCCTGCCTAGCTACTGCCTATCAAATTAAAGGCGTGAATTACTCCATCGCCTCTGCCTGTGCCACCAGTGCGCATTGCATCGGTCATGCCTCGGAGCTGATCCAGCTCGGCAAACAAGACATTGTTTTTGCCGGTGGTGGCGAAGAAGAAAGCTGGGAAGAGTCCTGCATGTTTGACGCCATGGGCGCCATGTCGAGCAAATATAACGATACGCCGACAAAAGCCTCGCGCGCCTATGATGCGAACCGAGACGGCTTCGTCATTGCCGGTGGCGGTGGCATGGTCGTGGTGGAATCTTATGACCATGCGGTGGCGCGCGGCGCCCCAATTTTGGCTGAAATCGTGGGTTATGGTGCCACTTCAGATGGCTTTGACATGGTTGCCCCTAGCGGCGAAGGTGCTGAGCGTTGCATGCGCATGGCCCTGGCCACAGTCGATACGCCGGTGGACTACCTGAATACCCATGGTACCTCCACGCCGGTGGGTGATCTGGCTGAATTACGCGCTATCCGTGCTGTCTTTGGCGATACCGCGCCGCACATCAGCTCCACCAAATCCTTGTCCGGCCACTCCTTAGGTGCTGCGGGTGTTCAGGAAGCCATCTACTGCTTGCTCATGCTGCAACACGACTTTGTGACCGCCTCCGCTAACATCGAAACCTTGGATCCAGAAGCGATTGGTCTGCCTATCGCACTGCAACGCATCGATAACGCCGGCCTAAAAACAGTGATGTCGAATAGTTTTGGTTTTGGTGGCACAAACGCCTCGCTGGTCCTGCGCAAGCTCTAAGGCTTGTCATTTCAGGTCGACAGCACGCCAGTGCCGACCTGAAATGACAATTGATACAACGTGCATTGTCAAATTAGTTGACGACGTCGCATTTTCGTCTTAGTTTTACCTCGGCTTATTTAACCGAGGTTGTTTTATGTCTGTTCAACACCAAGATGTTTTGATTATCGGCGCCGGCATTTCTGGTATTGGTGCCGCCTGCCATCTCAAGCGTGAATGCCCAAACAAGTCCATCGCCATCCTAGAGCGTCGTCATGCCATTGGTGGCACCTGGGACTTGTTCCGCTACCCCGGTATCCGCTCCGACTCCGACATGTATACCTTCGGCTTTAACTTCAAGCCCTGGACCGAAGCCCGCGTTCTCGCTGATGGCGAATCGATCCGCGGCTATGTTCGCAAAACCGCTGAAGAGTATGGCGTAGACCAGAAAATTCGTTTTGGCCGTAAAGTGGTCACCGCTAATTGGTCATCCAGCGATAAGCGCTGGCATGTGGCCGCCGTGAATGATGAAACCGGCGAAACCGAAGAGTACACCGCTAACTTCTTGCTCGGTTGCTCCGGGTACTATAACTACGATGAAGGTTTCCGCCCCGAGTTTCCGGGCGAAGCTGACTTCCAAGGTCAGATCGTGCACCCACAATTCTGGCCAGAGAATTTGGACTACGCGGGCAAGAAAGTCGTGATTATTGGCTCCGGTGCCACGGCGATCACGCTGGTCCCTAACATGACCGATAAAGCAGCTCATGTGTCCATGCTGCAGCGCTCGCCGACCTATATTTTGTCCGTGCCCTCAGTAGACCCCGTCAGCAAGCTGCTGCAGAAAACGCTGCCAGCCAAACTGGCTTATCAGCTGAATCGCGGCCGCAATATCGCCATTCAACGCACTCTGTATAAGGCCTCTCGTTCACGCCCAGATTCTGTTCGCCGCTTCATTCTGAGCATGGTTAAGCGCCAACTGGTGGGCACTAACATTGAAATGCGTCACTTCACACCAGACTATGCCCCGTGGGATCAACGCCTGTGCGTCGTGCCCAATGGCGATCTGTTTAAGGTGCTGCGCAACGGCAAAGCCTCTATCCATACCGAGCAAATCGAGCGCTTTACCGCTAACGGCATTTTGCTGAAATCGGGTGAAACGCTGGAAGCCGATATCATCGTGACGGCAACGGGCTTGAACGTGCAGCTACTGGGCGGCGTGAAAACGACTGTAGACAACGCCCCCATCGTGGTGAAGGAAAAGCTGACCTATAAAGGCTTAATGATTGATGGCGTGCCGAATGCCGCCATTGTTTTTGGCTACACCAACGCCTCTTGGACCCTGAAAGCCGATCTCGCTGCCGAGTACGTCTGTCGCTTGCTGAAGCATATGGATCGTAACGGCTACAGCACCGTTGAACCGCGCGCCAATAACCACCCGCTCAGTGAAGACACCGTGCTGGGCGGCCTGTCATCCGGCTATATCCGCCGCGCTGCAGATCAACTCCCACGCCAAGGTAGTGCTGCACCTTGGCTGGTTGATCAAAATTACCTGCGCGATATTCCGCAATTACGCTTTAGCGCCATTGAGGATGATGTGCTGGCATTTGACGGCAAAGTCAGAGGCAAAAGCTCGGTAGAACGCTTTACTGCACCCTTGCGAGCCGCTTTGGGTCGCTAAGTTCTTCTGCGGTTAAGGCCAATCTATAAATGCCCCGGTAACGCAAGTGCCGGGGCATTTTTATGAGCGATGCGGCGTAGCCCACCCGTAATAACCAAATGATCTTTAGTTATAGAATAATATTCTTATTAGATCGCAAATGACTTGCCTACAATACGCATCTGCCCCTTCTGCGATTAGTTGAATCATGAAAATCCGTCATCCCGACCTAAACGATCAAACCATCAACCCTGAGCACGAAGCACTGGGGCTGCCCCCCGTGGAATACGCGGTCACCCACGCGCAAGAACATCCGGTGCTGCGCCTCGCCAGCTATTTGATCGTCGCGATTCTGGTCAGTTTAGTCGGCTACTTTATCTACCGCCTTTTTTGGGGCGGCGGCCCAGCGTCTGGCCTGGAACTCATTGAAGGGGCGCTAAATAACCCCTTATTTTGGACGGCGGTGGGCGTAGGTCTGCTGGCGCAAATTATTGATGGCGCATTGGGCATGGCTTACGGCATCACAGCGACCACTTTTCTGCTAGCCGCCGGCGCACCTCCGGCCATGGCCAGTGGCGCGACCCATCTCGCGGAAGTGTTCACCACTGGAGTGTCTGGCATTTCCCACCTCAAGCTTGGCAATGTGAACAAACGACTGGTGTTGAGCCTGCTTTTGCCAGGCATCATCGGTGCCTTGCTGGGTGCTTATGTCCTCACGAATGTGGATGGCCAGGTGCTAAAACCGTTTATTAGTGCCTACCTCCTGCTGATGGGCCTTTACGTGTTTAGCAAAGCCTTCAAGGTCATTAAATTAAAACGAGATATCGAGGCTAAAAAAGTCGCTCCCCTCGCCTTATTTGGCGGCTTTATGGACACCACTGGCGGTGGCGGTTGGGGCCCTATTGTCACTACGTCCCTCGTTGGTGCAGGTCACGACCCGCGCACCACCATTGGTTCGGTTAATTTTGCGGAGTTTTTTCTGACCGTAACCGTTGCCGCAACGTTCTTTACCATTCTAGACAGCAGCGTGTGGATTTTCGTGGCGGGCCTAACCGTGGGGGGCTTATTTGCGGCACCTTTTGCTGCCTTTATTACCCGCCATTTGCAAACACGTACCCTGCTCATGCTGGTGGGCACGTTAATCAGCGTGGTCAGCGTGGTGAATTTGAGCAAACTGTTCTAAGCCGTCCCATCGCGCGGTCATAACGCCCTTGGCGGTGTCATGACCGCAAGAACCTGCTTACGCAGCCAGTGATTTGCAGGGTCTGCCTCCCGCTGACGATGCCAATACAGGTGTAGCTCCATTTTGGGCAGTTCAACCGGCAAAGTCAGAATGGCATTCTTCACCGAGGCATGAATAGCCTCAGCCTGACGCCTAGGCAGAGTCAGCAACAAGTCCGAGGCAGCGACAACCCGGCAGGCCGCCTCGTAGTGCTGACAACGCATGACCACCTGCCGCTCTAAGCCTAATTTCGCCAGCCCCAGATCTTCAACCGCTCGCCCTGTTCGCCGCGAAGACACCGTCACATGCTGTGCCGCCAAATACGATTGGATATCCAGCGGGCGTGCCGCGTTCGCTGAGGCGCTACTGACCACCACAAATTCATCCTGCAATAGCAGGGTATGACAGAGGTCGGCGGATACTGGTTGCGCAATATCAATAGCGCAATCGAGACGACCCGCGGCAAGGTCGGCACGCAGGCTGGCGCGATCCAGTCGCACACTGGCGATGCGTAGGGTCGGTACAAGAGCGCGCAATTTCCACACCAACAACGGCAGGATGCTAGGCTCCAGCTCATCGTTCATCGCCAAGGTGATCTGACTGATATCCCGTGCCGGCTCGAAGACTTGGCTGCGATGTACCGCTTGACGTAACAGCGCCAGCGCTCCCTGGATATCTGGCCAGAGTCGATCGGCCAGCGGTGTTGGCAACACGCCCTGCCCTTCGCGCACAAACAAGGGATCCCCTAGCTGCGTACGCAAACGCCCAATGGCATGACTGACCGCAGACTGACTCAGGCACAAAATCGCGGCCGCTCTCGTAAGGTTGCGTTCGCGATAAATGGTGTCGAAGACACGGAACAAATTGAGATCGAGTCGACCGATATCGGGACGACCCCTGTCTGCGCGTTCTGGCCAGTCCATATTATTAATTTGATTCATGACCCGCCATGAGAAATCATCATTTCCTGCATCGTATGCCAGGCTCTAGGATCGGTCACTGGTTATTTCCTCAATTCAGGATTTTCATTATGCATTTCGAACTCAGCGAGCGCGGCCAAGACTATGTATCCCGTGTGAAAGCGTTTATGCGCGAGCACATCGAGCCCGTCGAACCCGCATTTTGGGCCGAGGTGCATGCCAGCAACCCCGATGGCGACTGGCGCACGTGGAAGCATCCAGCGATGCTGGAGGAGCTCAAGCGCAAAGCCAAGGCACAAGGCCTGTGGAATCTGTGGATGCCCAGCGAGGAGCTGGGTGCCGGCCTATCCATTGCCGAATATGCACACATCGCGGAGCAGACCGGGCGCAGCCTGCTTGCCCCGACGGTTTTCAACTGCAACGCCCCCGACACCGGCAACATGGAAGTGCTCTGGCGCTATGGCACAGAGGCACAGAAAGCTCATTGGCTGATGCCACTGCTGGCTGGCGAAATCCGCTCCGTCTTCTGCATGACTGAACCCGATGTCGCCTCCTCGGATGCGACGAATATGCAAGCCACCGCCATCATCGAGGGCGATGAAATCGTGCTCAATGGCCGTAAGTGGTGGTCCAGCGGTATTGGCGATCCCGACTGCAAAATCGCCATCTTCATGGCGCATACGCCGGATGCGGAGAAGGGTCGTCACAGCCAACACTCCATGGTGCTGGTGCCGCTGGACACGCCGGGCATAGAAATCCAGCGCATGCTGCCAGTGTTCGGCGATTACGATGCGCCGCACGGCCACGGCGAGGTGCTGTTTACCAATGTGCGCGTGCCGGTGAGCAACTTCATCGGTGGGCCGGGTCAGGGCTTTTCGATTGCCCAAGGCCGCCTAGGCCCAGGCCGCATTCATCACTGCATGCGCTGCATCGGGGCTGCCGAAAAGGCGCTAGAGCTGATGATTGATCGTGGTATTTCGCGCACCGCTTTTGGCAAACCACTGGTCAATCTCGGCGGCAATCGCGAGCGCATTGCCGAAGCCCGCATCGCCATCGATCAAGCGCGCTTGCTCACACTCTATGCCGCTTGGAAGATGGATGCCGTGGGGACTTTTGCCGCCATGACCGAAATTTCCGCGATCAAGGTGGTGGCGCCCAATGTGCTGCAGCAGGTGGTGGACATGGCGATACAAATTCACGGCGGCGCAGGCGTCTCTCGGGATACCCCGCTAACGGCCTTCTTTGCGCAGGCGCGCAGCTTGCGTTTGGCGGATGGCCCGGATGAAGTTCACAAAGGCGTGATTGCCAAAATTGAGCTGGCTAAGCGCGGCTTCAGCAAATAAGCTCGCTCATGAAGTTATGACTGCAGGGTCACAAGCTGTGTACTTGTTGTCATCACGCTTTTTCTTCCGAAAATAATGAATAGAAGCACCCTCGACATGACTCAGCAAAACCGCGTTTTTATTACCGGCGGGGCCAGTGGCCTTGGCCGTGCCCTCGCCTTGCGCTATGCCCGTGATGGCTGGCGCGTGTGCATCGCCGATCTCAATGACGAGCGCGGCAACAACACGCGTACGGAGCTCGCCACCGCAGGCGCAGCTGAGGCGCTTTATCGCCATGCCGATGTTACTTGCGAGGCCGATTTACAGGCGATTGCCGATGAGCTGGCGCAGGCTTGGGGTGGGCTGGACGTGCTGATCAATAACGCGGGCGTCGCGCAGGCTGGCGCTATCGATACCGTTTCCCTGAGTGATTGGGAATGGATTCTGAACATTAACCTGCTGGGCGTGGTACGCGGCTGCAAAGTATTCACCCCGATTTTTAAGCAACAAGGCAGCGGCCATATCGTCAATATTGCTTCCATGGCCGGCTTACTCGATGTGCCGCGCATGGCCTCATACAACGTGTCGAAAGCTGCCGTGGTGGCACTCACCACCACCCTAGAACAAGAACTCATGGCCGACGGCATTCATGTCAGTGTGGTCTGCCCCTCGTTCTTTCAAACCAATCTCGGCGAGACCATGCGCGCCACTGATCCGGGCTTGATCAAAATGATGAGTAAGCTCCTCGCCAGCGGCAAACTCAGTGCCGAACAAGTCGCCGATGCCATCGTAGCTGGGGTCGCCAAAAAGCAGGTGCATATCCTGCCCCACGTCGCGGGTGAACGCCTGTGGCTGGCTAAGCGCTACCTACCTCACGCTCTGTACAGCCGCATGTTCCAAAAGAGCATGAAGGGCATGAAACCGCGTAGCGAGAGGTAACCCGAGATGGCCTTGATTGATGTGGGCGGCACTGTCCGCCACGGTGAAGAACTGGACGTAGAAAAAGTCGACACCTGGCTGCGTGCCCTATTACCGCAGCTATCACCGGGGTTACCCGAGGTAACGCAATACAGCGGTGGCGCATCGAACTGGACCTACCGTTTGAAGTACGCCAGCCATGACCTCATTTTGCGCCGCCCGCCGGCGGGAACGAAAGCCAAATCAGCGCACGACATGGTGCGCGAATACACCGTGCAAGATGCATTAAAGCCGGTGTACCCGGTGGTGTCAGACATGATTGGCCTGTGCACGGACCCGTCGGTGATCGGTTGCGACTTCTATGTCATGCGCCGCATCGAAGGCATTATTCCGCGCGCCAATCTGCCGAAAGAACTGACTTTAAGCGAGGCAGAAGTACGTCAACTCTGCACCAACACGCTGGACCAGCTGATTGCTCTGCATCAGGTCGATGTGCGCGCGGCAGGTTTAGAGCGGCTGGGTAAGGGCAGCGGCTTCTGCAAGCGCCAGGTCGATGGCTGGAGCGATCGCTACGAGAAGGCGCAGACCTGGAATGTGCCGCGCTACACCGACATCCGCGCCTGGCTGAAGCAGCATACGCCGGAAGATTCGGCGACCTGCGTGGTGCACAACGACTGGCGCTTCGACAATGTGGTGCTGGATGCCAATGAGCCGTCAGGCGTGATTGGCGTGCTGGACTGGGAAATGGCCACGCTCGGCGACCCGTTGATGGAGCTGGGCAATGTGCTGGCCTACTGGATTCAAGCCGACGACAACCGCATTCTGCGTCAAACACGTCGCCAACCAACCCACCTGAAAGGCATGCTGACGCGCAACGAAGTGGTGGCTTATTACCAAGAGAAAACCGGTGTAAGCATTCAGCACTGGGCGTATTACGAGGTCTTTGGCCTGTTCCGCGTCGCGGCCATTTTGCAGCAAATTTACTACCGCTATCACCACAAGCAGACCGACAATCCCGCCTTTAAGAACTTCTGGATCATCAACTGGGCCATCTGGCGTCGTTGCCGGCAAGTCATTGCCGCAGACCAACGTGCTGCCAAACAAGGAGCCCACTGATCATGGCCGCCATTACCCTGATTCGTCACGGCCAAGCTTCTTTTGGCAAAGCAGACTATGACCAGCTGTCGGAGCTAGGCTACGAACAGGCACGCCACCTCGGCACGGTGCTGCGTGAACGTGAAGAACCCGTGGATACCGTCTTTATTGGTGCCATGAAGCGCCATCGGCAAACGGCGGAGGCGTGCTTGGAAGCGGCGGGCGTAGACCTGCCTTTGCAGGTACTGCCAGGCTTCAATGAGTTTAATCACGAACAAGTCATCGAGCGCTACGAACCACGCTACCGTGACCGCGACTGGCTGGTAGCCGAGATGGCGAAACACGCTAACCCCGGCGAGCTGTTCGGCCAGATGTTCCGGCAAGCCATTGCGCGTTGGGTCGGCGGAACTCACGACACTGATTACGACGAATCTTGGCAACACTTCCAACAGCGTTCCCGTGCAGCATTGGACGAAGCGCTGAGCGCCCTGCCTAAGCGTGGTCGCGCACTGGTGTTTACCTCTGGCGGCTGTATCTCGGTGATCAGCCAAGGCCTGCTTGGCCTCAATGATGACGCCACGTTCCGCGTCAATCTAACGCTCGCCAATGCCGGCCTCAGCCGCATAAGCCAGGGCAGCTCGCAGCGCAACTTAATCAGCCTCAATGAACACAGCCATTTCAGTGGCCGCCATCGCGACCTACTGACTTACCGCTAATTTCCTGCCTACGGATGCTGAAACAATGAAACGTAAAACCATCTTAATTACTGGCGCCAGTTCAGGCATTGGCGCTGGCATGGCCCGCGAATTTGCTGCCCAAGGTCACGATCTCGCCTTATGCGCACGACGCACTGAACGCCTAGAAGCCCTTCGCGTTGAACTGCAAAGCGCCCATGGCGTTCGCGTCTCCGTCCGCGCCTTAGATGTTACCGACTACGCTCAAGTCTTCGAGGTCTTCGAGGCCTTTGCAGCTGAGTTTGGGTCTCTGGATCGCGTGATTGTGAATGCCGGTATTGGTAATGGGAGACGAATCGGCAAAGGCAACTTCGAGATAAATAGGCAAACCGCAGAAACCAACTTCGTGGCGGCGCTTGCTCAATGTGAGGCCGCCGTCGGCATCTTCCGCCGGCAAAATGCGGGGCATTTGGTCACCGTGTCCTCCATGAGCGCCAAACGCGGATTACCTAAGCACCTCACGACGTATGCCGCCTCTAAAGCGGGACTGGCTTTACTCAGCGAAGGTATTCGAGCCGAATTGCTTAACACTCCGATAAAAGTCACCACCCTATTTCCGGGTTATATTCGAACGGAATTAAATGAAGGCGCTGGTAAGCTCCCCTTCGAGGTCAGTGCTGAAGTGGGCGCTCGCGCGCTGGTCAAAGCCATTAATCGTGAACCGGCCAGCGCCTGCGTGCCGAAGTACCCTTGGACACTGATTGGCTTTTTTATGCAACATTTACCGCTACCTTGGGTGGCAAAACTAGGGGGCTAATTTGAAAAAGCGTTACTGGGCTGGACTCACCCTAGCTGTTGTCGCCGGTTATTTGTTGTTTGCACCAACCCCTATCGAACCTGTGAGCTGGATGCCTCCGCCTGCACCCTCACTGAGCGAAGGTGAGTTCAAAGAAAACAATCGTCTGGCAGGCATTGAACGTATTGGCAGCAACCTTGAACTCTACGGCCCCGAAGCGATTCTGGCAGACGAACACGAACATATCCTCACGGGTCTGCAAGACGGCCGGATTGTGCGCGTCAGTCCCGATGGGAAATCGCTACAAACGCTAGTGAATACCGGCGGTAGGCCTTTAGGTCTAGCGTGGCATCCTGATGGCCGACTCATTATTGCTGACGGTATTAAGGGCCTCATGGCGCTGAATATGGCGAACAGTGAGTTGAAATTACTCACAACCGAGTCGGACGGCGTACCCTTTGGTTTTGCTGATGATGTCGATATTTCGGCCGATGGCCAGTATGCCTATTTCAGTGATGCCTCCATTCGTTGGCATTACGGTCAAGATGGCGAAGCCGTGATGGAGCATCGGGGTGATGGTCGCTTAATGGTCTACGACTTTCACAGCGGTGAGACGAAAACCTTAGTTGCTGGTCTAGAGTTTGCTAACGGTGTCGCTCTCGGGCCAAACGAAGATTACGTCCTGGTCACCGAAACAGGAGCCTACCGCATTACCCGACTGTGGCTTAAAGGCCCCAAGGCGGGCCGCCAAGATATCTTCCGTGACAATCTGCCAGGCCTTCCCGACAACATCACCTTTAATGATCAAGATCGCTTCTGGCTCGCCATTTTCACTCCAAGGAACTACTTCCTAGACGCATTTGCCGATAATCCGTTTATGCGTAAGGTCTTTGCGCGGGCGCTACGCGTCATCCCTAAGCTCGTAGAGCATCGCGCCATGGCTTTGGGTTTAAATACGGGTGGCGGCATTGTGGCTAATCTGCAAGACAGTGGGAAAGGCAACTATTCCCCCATCACTAGCGTCCGACAAGTGGGCGATACGCTTTACTTTGGCTCATTGAATGAACGGAGTATCGGGAAAATCAAACTAAACCCTTGATTTCCACAAGTACAAACCCTGAAACAGGCCTCGTCAGAGGCCTTTTTTATGCCGACGAATGGGCCCACGAAGTTATCCCCAATTCCTGTGGATAACTTCGTGGACAAGTAATTGGATAAGCGGCTAATTCCGCCAGACAAGCGGCTTTCGATCGTTCGCTGCTTTTTTATTCAATTAATTTTTACATTCAAAAACAACAACTTATATTATTTGCTCGGTTTTTGGGCGTCGCTCGCACCCATTCGTTCAAAATGCACACGATTGATTTCTTCATGTGCACAAAAATCGGGCGCGCAAGGGTTGACAGGTCCCTCTCAACCGAAAAATAGGGTTTATTCGAGCTTGATCAGCATTTTGCGCAGCTCCAGCATCTGATCACGCAAACGGCTGGCTTCCTCAAATTCCAAGTTTCGCGCCTTCTCCATCATGGACTTTTCTAACAAGACAATTTCTTGAGCCATCGCCTTCGGATCCATCGCCACCGGCTTGCTGCCTGGCCGCACACTGCTGCGTTTATTACCCCGGCTTGGGCTCCCGCCCCCGTTAGCTGCCGACGCCCCAGCATAGGTCTCCAAAATATCGCTGACCGAACGCGCCACGCCCACGGGGGTGATGCCCTGCGCCAAGTTAAAGGCAATCTGCTTGGCTCGGCGACGCTCCGTCTCACCAATGGCACGCTGCATGGAGCCGGTCATGCGGTCGGCATAGAGAATGGCCTTGCCGTTGAGATGGCGAGCCGCACGGCCGATGGTCTGGATCAGCGAGCGTTCGGAGCGCAGGAAACCCTCCTTGTCGGCATCGAGAATCGCCACCAGCGACACCTCGGGCATGTCCAGCCCCTCGCGCAGCAGGTTGATGCCGACCAGCACATCGAACACGCCGAGGCGCAGGTCGCGGATGATCTCGACGCGCTCCACGGTGTTGATGTCCGAATGCAGATAGCGCACTTTCACGCCGTGCTCGCTCAGGTACTCACTGAGATCCTCGGCCATGCGCTTGGTCAGCGTCGTCACTAGCACGCGCTCCTCGACAGCCACGCGCGCTTTGATTTGCGATAAAAGATCATCCACCTGTGTGGCAGCCGGCCGAACTTCCAACTCGGGGTCCACCAGACCGGTCGGGCGCACCAGCTGCTCGACTACAGCCTGCGCCTTCTCAGCCTCGTAATTACCCGGCGTGGCCGAGACAAAGATGGTCTGCGGCGAAATGCGCTCGAACTCCTCGAACTTCATTGGCCGGTTGTCCATAGCGGACGGCAGACGGAAACCATAATTGACCAGGTTTTCCTTGCGCGAGCGGTCGCCGTTGTACATGCCGCCGATCTGCGGGATGGTCACGTGCGACTCGTCCACCAGCAGCAAGGCATCCGCCGGCACATAGTCAAACAGCGTCGGGGGCGGTGAGTCCGGCGGACGACCGGACAAATAGCGCGAGTAGTTTTCAATGCCCTGGCAATAGCCGAGCTGCTGCAGCATCTCCAGATCGAATTTGGTGCGCTGATCGAGGCGCTGAGCTTCCAGAAGCTTATCGTTGGCACGGAACCACTCCAGACGCTCCTTCAGATCTACCTGAATCTGCTCGATGGCACCCTGAATACGATCTTGCGGCGTCACATAGTGTGTTTTCGGGTAGATGGTGACGCGCGCCACGCGTTTACGGACCTCGCCGGTGAGTGGGTCAAACCAATAAATTGATTCGACTTCCTCATCGAACAGCTCGATACGCACCGCATCCATTTCCGACTCCGCCGGATAGACATCAATCACATCGCCGCGCACCCGGTAATGGCCGCGATAGAACTCGATGTCGTTGCGCGTGTACTGCAACTCGGCCAGCCGCCGCAGCAGGCCGCGCTGGTCGATGCGGTCGCCGCGCGCCACATGCAGCAGCATCTTCATATAGGCCTCGGGGTCGCCGAGACCATAGATCGCCGATACCGTGGCGACGATGATGGCATCGCGCCGCTCCAGCAGCGCCCGCGTGGCTGAAAGACGCATCTGCTCGATATGCTCATTGATGGCGGCGTCCTTCTCGATGAAGGTGTCCGACGACGGCACATAGGCTTCCGGCTGGTAGTAGTCGTAGTAGCTGACAAAATACTCGACGGCATTGTTCGGGAAGAATTCCTTGAACTCGCCGTAGAGCTGCGCTGCCAGCGTCTTGTTCGGGGCCATAATGATGGCCGGACGGCCGAGCCGGGCAATGACATTGGCCATGGTGAAGGTCTTGCCCGAGCCGGTCACGCCCAGCAGCGTCTGATGGCTGAGGCCGTCTTCCACCCCCTGCACCAGTGCCTCGATGGCCGTTGGCTGGTCGCCGGCGGGCTGATATTTCGATACGACCTGAAACTGACCTTCACTCATTGCGTATGCTCGGTTAAAAAGCCATCAAACAGTAACCGGCAAGTGTAACCTTAAGCGACTGCACAAGTCGGCCTGCACGACATAACGAGGACACTGCAATGAAGCGATGGACCCACTGGCTGGGCGTGAAAAGCCCCGATGCCAACACCTATGTACTGAGCGCACCGGCCCGCGAAGGCGATCTCTGCATCCAGTACCTCGGTACGGCCGGCTTTGTCATCAGTCAGGATGGCCACCATGTGGTGCTCGACCCCTATGTCACGCGCCCCGACCTGAGTACCTCGCTGATGCAGCCGCTGGTGCCGAATGCGCCGCTGATCCAGCGCCTGATCCCGCACGCCAACGACGTGCTCATCGGCCACGCGCATCACGACCATATTCTCGACGGCCCCGATCTCTGCAAGCAGACCGGTGCCCGCCTGATCGGCTCGTCATCGACGATGCAGGTTGGCATCGCCGCCGGCCTGCCGCCGGAGCAGCTGGTCAGCACCGAAGGCCGCGAGGACATCGCCTCCGGGGATTGGACCGTGCGCGGCTTCCCGTCGCGACATGGCAAGATCTTCGGGCGCATCCCCTTCCCCGGCGACCTCACCGCGCCGCCACCGTGGCCGGCACGCATGCACCAGCTCCGCCACGGCCTGGTGCTGAACTGGCTGGTCGATACCGGCAAGCTCAAGGTCATGCACATCGACTCTGCCGATTTCATCGACGAAGAACTGCAGGGCCATGCCTGCGACATTGTTTGCCTGTGCGCCATTGGCCGACAGTCGCGACCGAACTATGTGCGCGATGTGGTCAGGCTCCTGAAACCGCGCTGGATCATCCCCTGCCACTGGGACACCATGATCACGCCAATCGAGGCCGAACCCGACCTGCTGCCAGGCGTGGACTTGCCTGGCTTCATCGCGGAAATCCAGGCCGCCGGAGCCATACCCTTGTTGACACCGATTCTCGGCCATCAGCGGTTTTCGTAAGAGCGGTGTTCCGGTATGATTCGCCGGTTTTTGCCCCCAGCCTGACCGTGCCCGGCGCACGAGGAGTCATCCGTGGATATTCAGCTCTCGCAACGCGTTCTCAGCATCAAGCCTTCGCCAACCTTGGCCGTGACCAAAAAGGCCGCGGAACTGAAAGCCGCCGGTAAAGATATTATTGGCCTTGGCGCTGGCGAGCCTGACTTTGACACGCCAGAGCACGTAAAAGCTGCTGCCGTTGCCGCCATCGGCAAGGGCTTCACCAAGTACACCGCCGTCGACGGCACCCCGGGCCTGAAGCAGGCCATCATCGCCAAGTTCAAGCGCGATCAGGGCCTCGACTACGCGGCCAACCAGATTCTCGTGTCCTGCGGCGGCAAGCAGAGCTTCTTCAACCTGTCGCTGGCGCTGCTCAACAAGGGCGATGAAGTCATCATCCCGGCCCCGTTCTGGGTCTCCTACCCGGACATGGTGATCATTGCCGACGGCACCCCGGTGATCGTCGAGTGCCCGCAGTCGCAGGGCTACAAGATCACTGCCGCCCAGCTCGACGCCGCGATCACGCCGAAGACGCGTCTGCTGGTGCTGAACTCGCCGTCGAACCCGACCGGCATGGTCTACAGCAAGGCCGAGCTGCTGGCGCTGGTCGAGGTGCTGCGCAAGCACCCGCACGTCATGATCGCCACCGATGACATGTACGAGCACATCATCTGGACCGCCGAGAAGTACGAGAACATCGTCACCGTGGCGCCGGATCTCTACGACCGCACCATCGTGCTCAACGGCGTGTCCAAGGCCTATGCCATGACCGGCTGGCGCATCGGCTACTGTGCCGGCCCGCAGAAGCTCATCGCTGCCATGACCAATGTGCAGTCGCAGTCGACCTCGAACCCGACCTCGATCTCGCAGGTCGCTGCCGAAGCCGCGCTGAACGGCCCGCAGGACGTGCTGGTGCCCATGGTCAAGGCGTTCAAGGAGCGTCATGACTATGTGGTGGCCACGCTGAACACCATTGAAGGCGTGTCCTGCTCGCCGGCCGATGGCGCGTTCTATGCGTTTGCCAATGTCGAGGGTGCGATTGCCAAGCTGGGCCTGAAGAACGATCTGGAGTTCTCCGAATACCTGCTCAACACTGTCGGCGTTGCCGTGGTGCCGGGTTCGGCCTTTGGTCTGGATGGCCATATGCGCATCTCGTATGCGACCGCGCCGAAAGTACTGGAGGATGCGCTGGGGCGTATTCGCAAGGCGATTGAGGGCTGAGGCTCTCAGCGCGTTGAGATAAAAAGGGCCGCTACCGTAGCGGCCTTTTTTATAGCAATTACAGCCTGCGAAATGCGCCGGGCGAATGCCCCGTCCATCGCTTAAAGGCGTGAGAGAAATTGGATAAATCGCTATAACCCAAGGTCGTGGCGATACATTCCAATGACAATGTCGCGTCCATGAGCATGAGCCGAGCGCGATGATTCAAAATTTCTTCCTGCAACGTACTGAAACTCGTATTCAACTCGGCTAAACGTCGCTTAAACGTGCTCACTGACACATTCAGCGTCGCCGCCACAGACTCCATGCGCAGTTGAGCTGAACCCGCTTCCAAAATACGCCTCACCCGGCTGATTAAATCATCGGGCTGACTCCGGGCATCCAACAATGACTGCAGCTGCGCCACTGCGTTGTCATACACCATGGGGTCAGAAAACCGGCAGACAGCATCGAGGGTGGCACGAGGCAGGCGGATATAAAACACCGGGGCATTAAATCGCAGACGCCCCGACTGGCATTCAGCATGATTTGCGAGCAGCGCCGGTGCGGGGCCCGGAATGTTAATCGTGAGATCGAGCGTTTCACTCGACAACAAACTGAGCAAGTGCGTCAGTGCCGACGCACAATAAAAAAGTGGAATCTGATCTAGCACGGAATCGCCGGAGGTTGCCAACAACATGACAAATACCGCTTCTTCACGCTCCAAAAAGTGTGCCTGCACCACATTAGAAATGAGCGGCAAAAAAGTCAGTAGACGCAGCACTTCACTGACCGAGCCGGCACTCACCAAGGGCAAGCTGAGCACACTGTAAGAGGTTAATCGAGCTTGCTCTCCCGCCAAATAACCAATACAGGCAGCTTGATCCGCATCCAGGGTGGGATAGGCCTCGCGAAACCAACGAATCGGCAATTGCGCGCCTGGGCTCAACAGGTTCGCAAGAATGATGCCTTCGCGCTCAATAATGGCCCGAAACGTTGCCACGGCGTCGGCATCCAGAGCATCTGACTCCAAGATTTGGGCAAAAACATGCGCCGGCATGCTCGGCTCTAGGTCTAAAACCGGAAAACGCATTTGAGCTAATCTCACAAAAAATCGAGCTGAGCGAACATAGTGCATGCCGAAACTCAGGCGCAAGATCTAAACCACAAAACGTTTAGGTACTTAGGGAGTCAGGTATGGGTAGCATCTTTTTTATTTCGCATGACGGCGAATCACATGAAGCCGCACTCGCGGATGGCCAGTCGCTGATGCACATTGCCACACGCAACGGCGTACCCGGCATCGATGGCGACTGTGGCGGCGTATGCGCTTGCGGCACCTGCCATGTCATCGTTGATGGCGGATGGACTCACGCGATCCAACCCATCAATAGTGAAGAAGCTCAGATGCTGAGCATGACTCCCGAACGGCAAGCGAATTCTCGCTTGGCCTGCCAAATCAAAGTCAGCTCGGCCATGGATGGTTTCACGGTCCATCTGCCCGAATTCCAAATGTGACCCTTATCACCGTTCTCACTCAGGTAAACACATGAAAGCCATCGATCAGATCATCCAGAAAGCACAAGCCACTATTCCCATTGATTTGCAGATTCGGGGAGCGCACTTGTACCAAAAGGTTAAGCGCGCTGCGCTGCCCAGTGCGCGATCACCCGTGTTTATCGAGCGCAAAATTCCAGACGTCGCCGATGTGGCGCTGGCCGAGATTGACGTTAGTAACCCCTTCCTGTTCCGCCAAGGTCAGTGGCAGTCATACTTCCAACGGCTGCGCGACGAAGCCCCGGTACACTATCAACCGCACAGTCCCTTTGGGCCTTTCTGGTCGGTTACCCGCTACGAAGACATTCTGGCCGTCGACAAGGACCATGAGCGCTTTTCAGCCGAGCCTTTCATCGTGCTCGGCGATGCGCCTGAGGGCTTGAGCGTCGAAATGTTCATTGCCATGGACCCGCCCAAGCACGACATTCAGCGTCAAGCCGTGCAAGGCGTAGTCGCCCCCAAAAACCTCAAAGAAATGGAAGGCCTGATTCGTCAGCGCGTTCAAGAAGTGCTGGATCATCTGCCGGTGGATCAACCCTTCGATTGGGTTGAGCGCGTCTCGGTGGAGTTGACTGCGCGCATGTTGGCCACCCTGCTCGACTTCCCCTACGAGCAGCGCCATAAGCTGGTGTACTGGTCAGACTTAGCGGCGGCTAGCCCCGAAACCACGGGCGGTTCAGCCAAGATGGACGAGACCTTCCTCGGCGTGGCAGACATGGCTCGCCATTTCACCGCACTTTGGCATGACAAGGCTGCACGAACGGCTGCTGGTGAAGCCCCCGGCTATGACCTCATCAGCCTCCTGCAAATGCACGATAGCACCAAGGATTTGGTCTCTCGCCCGATGGAATTCCTCGGTAACCTCGCCTTGCTCATCGTGGGCGGCAACGACACAACGCGCAACTCCATGACCGGTGGTGTCTTAGCGTTAAACCGTTACCCAGATCAATTTGCCAAGCTCAAGGCAGACCCCAAGCTGATCCCCAACATGGTGTCCGAGATCATCCGCTGGCAAACGCCCTTGGCTTACATGCGCCGTGTAGCCAAACACGACACCATGCTCAACGGCCAGTTCATCCGCAAAGGCGATAAAGTCGTCATGTGGTACGTCTCCGGCAACCGAGATGAGCGCCAATTCGAACACGCCAATGACTTCATCATTGACCGTGAGAACGCTCGTAACCACATGTCATTCGGTTTTGGCGTGCACCGTTGCATGGGCAATCGCCTCGCCGAATTGCAGCTGCGTATCCTATGGGAAGAGCTGCTGACCCGCTTCGAAGACATCCGCGTGCTGTCAGAGCCGGAAATTGTGCAATCCAACTTTGTAAGAGGCTACGCGAAGATGATGGTAGAACTGACTCGGAAGCAGGCGACATGAGTAGCCAGAACTTAGCGCTACTGAATCGGCAGGCCATCACCGCGGCAAAACGCTACATGGGTCGTCCAGCGTGGGGAACGGTGGCTCTCACGGGGGCCGTAGCCATCGCGTACATCGTCACGCTAACGCTGGCGACACAAGGCTCGCTGCCGCTGCTGCCGGCTTTCCTGCTATTGGCTATTTTTACCTACTTTTCCTATACCCCACTGCACGAGGCAGCCCATGGCAATATCCATGGCGAGCGCGCGTCGTTAGCATGGCTTAACGACCTGTGTGGGTATGTCTCAGCACAAATGATGCTCTTGCCCTACGTCACGCACCGAGTGGAACACTTCGCGCACCATCGCTATACCAATCAACCCGATCGTGATCCCGACCACCTCATTAACGGCATGTCCGCTGGGTTGTGGGGCTTTATAAAATCAGCCCTAGCGTTCATTTGGTCACAGTGGACTTATCTGTTCCACGGCTATTGGTCCACGGCACCGCGTCGAGAAAAGCTCACGTTTATTCTGGAGTTCACCGTGGCACTTGGCTGGCGCTTTGCGCTCCTGACTTGGCTACCCCTGCAAACCGGCTTGATACTCATCGTCGCTGCCTGGTTCACTGGCGGCTTGTTCACGGCCTATTGGTTTGCCTACCGCCCGCATCATCCTTATGCAGAAACGACACGCTACCGGAACACGAGCAGTCTGATTATGCCCACGTGGATGCGTCCATTGGAGTGGTTCTGGTTAGGCCAAAATCTACATTCCATTCACCATGCTTTTCCGCGCGTCCCGTTTTACCGCTATCACGCGTTGTTCCGCGAAGTGGAGCCGGTGCTTCGCGCCCACGGTGGGCCGGTGATTGGTGTGTTTAGCCGCCAACCTGTAGCAGCGAATCGTGAGGTTAAATCGTGAGCCAAGGCCGGATAATTGTGGTGGGGTCCAGTCATGCAGGTGCTCAACTTTGCGCCAGCCTGCGTCAGGAGGGCTGGAGTGAAGACATCGTGCTGATTGGCGATGAGCCTGAGCCGCCCTACCACCACCCCCCCCTGTCCAAAACCTTTCTGACGGGCCATGCCACCTTAGATGACCTGCTCATTCGCGCCCCTGATTTTTACACCAAACAAGGCATCACCTTGCAGACTGGCCGCGTCACCGCCATTCACCGTGAGGCCCACCGCATCACGATGGCGAACGGTAGCACGCTGGCCTACAGCAAACTGGCGCTCTGCTTAGGCGCTCGCCCTCGCCGGCTAACCCTACCGGGAATTGACCTGCCCGGCGTTCATTTACTGCGCACCCTGGCTGACATCAACGCGATTCGTGCCGACCTGAGCGTAACGCGCCACGCGGTCATCCTAGGGGCCGGTTACATCGGTTTAGAAACGGCCGCGTCACTGCGTAAGCTCGGCATTGCGGTGACCGTACTCGAGGCCGCCGAGCGGGTCTTAGCGCGTGTGACAGCCCCTGTTGTGTCCGAGTTTTATGCCCGTGTGCATCGCGAAGAAGGCGTGACACTTCGAACCCAATGCAGTGTTTCTGCAATTCTGGGTGCGCAACGCGTCGAGGGGGTTGCATTAACCTCTGGCGAAATTATTGCGGCTGACTTGGTGATCGTGGGTATTGGCGTCATTCCCAATAGTGAACTCGCAGCTGACGCTGGATTGGCCGTGGATAATGGCATTGTGATCAATGCGCATGCGGTCAGCAGCGATCCTGACATTGTTGCCGCGGGCGACTGCGCCAGCTTCACCTGCCCTCGGTATGGCCGGCAGATGCGGCTAGAGTCCGTGCCCAATGCCGCCGAACACGCCAAGGTGGCAGCGGCCACCCTCTGCGGCAAAACCAAGCAAATTAGCGCGTTGCCATGGTTCTGGTCAGATCAATACGATCTCAAGCTTCAAATTGCTGGCTTAAACACGGGCTACGATGCAGTCGAAGTCATCGGCGATCCGACCACCGGGCGGAGCTTCACCTGCCTGTATTTCCGCGAAAGTCGCTTAATTGCGGCGGATTGCATCAACAGCCCACAAGAGTTTATGCGCCGTAAAATGGCGCTAACCGAGAGCCTACTTACCAGCGCATCAGCACCGAACCCCAGGTAAAGCCGGAACCGAAGGCCACGAGGCAAACCAAGTCGCCTTTTTTGACCTTGCCCAAATCGCGAGCTTCCGACAGACATAGTGGGATGGTAGCCGCCGTGGTATTTCCATACTTCTGAATATTGTTGTGAACGCGGGTGGCATCAATACCCAGTTGCTTGGCGACCATCTCATTGATGCGCAAATTGGCTTGATGCGGAATGAGCATGTCAATGTCGGCCACCGTCATGCCTTGCGCTTCTAGCACTTCCTGAATCACTTCAGGCATACGCTTAACCGCATTTTTAAAGACCTTTTGGCCTTCCATGTTGGGGAAGATGCGACCTTCATCAATATCGTCGTGCGTGACGTATTGCTCACGACCTGCCGCCATACCCGGGTACTGCATGGCAAGGCACTCGGCATCGCTGCCATCGGAGTGCACACGGCTAATCAAAATACCGCTATCGGGATCATCACTGATACCGACAATGGCGGCACCGGCCGCATCGCCAAAGAGCACACTGACCGTGCGGCCACGCGTCGTCTTATCGAGTCCACGGGAGTGCACTTCACCGCCAATCACCAACACATGTTTATACTGGCCGGCGCGAATAAACACATCGGCCATTTGCAAGCCGTAGATAAAACCCGAGCATTGCTGACGAATGTCAAAAGCCGGCACGTGACCGATACCCAACTCACGCTGAACGAGAACGCCACAACCCGGGAAGAAATAATCCGGCGATAACGTGGCGTAAATGATGCAATCAATCTCACTCGCGTCCATCTGGGCATCGGCCAACGCCGCCCGCGCCGCTTTAACGCCCATGGTGTAGTTGCCGTCTTCGGGCTCAACCCAATGACGCTCCTCAATACCCGAGCGCTCAACAATCCATTCGTGACTGGTTTCCATCACCCCAGACAGGTCGTGATTGGTGACCGTGCGAGCCGGCACAAACGTGCCCAAGCCTAAAATACGTGCGCGTGGTGTACTCATGAAAATTCCCTTAACGCTAACTCATCTGCATGCCATAGCTGCTGGTTCAACTATTGTAACGCGCTAAAACGAATTCTCGTCTGACGCAGATCGGAAAATCGAGATTCAACGGGCCATCCAGCGGATTCAAGTACCCACTAATCGGTCTAACGCCTGACGTAACCCACTCGCACGTTGCACCCGCTGTGTCATCGCCATTTCCCATATACCGTCACTGCTGGTCAACAAGGTAAACACCTTCTGCGCGCGGGTGATACCGGTGTAAATCCATTCTCGGGTCAACACCGGACTGCGCTGCGGCGGCAGCAACAGCGCGGTGTGCTCGAACTCCGAACCTTGAGCTTTATGTACTGTCATGGCGAAGACCGTGACCGCTTCGTCGAGTCGGCTCGGTAACACCCAGTGCAACGAGGCAGACTCTCCCTCACCCCCACCCTGCCGAGGAAATACCACGCGTAATCGATCCGGCTGATCCGGATCATCGGAGGGCACGTGCAGGGCAATGCCAATATCGCCATTCATTAAGCCCAGCGCGTAATCATTGCGCGTCATCATCACCGGGCGGCCTTCATACCAAGCCGTGGCTGCCGTTAACAATCCTTCGCGCTGCAATGCCTGTGCGATGCGCAGATTGAGCATGTCAACGCCCGCAGGACCAGCATGCACCGCGCACAGTAAGCGGAATCGATCAAAGGCCAGGAGTACCGCCTGCGCCCACAGATTCAGGGCCTGCTCCGCCGCTTGAGCGGATAGCCCGTGCAGTGCGGGACGTTGCGTCTGCAAGACGTGCAGATAGGCGCGATAGCCCACAGCAGCTCGCGACGCATCGCCCTCCAGCAACCACTGCGTGAGCGCGGTCTCAGTCAGTGCTAAGGCCTGAACGTCGGGCTGCTGGCTCGCTAACACAGCTTTCGCGGCGACCACATCGCCTCGATTCACCGCTTGCGCGAGGCGACCAATTCCGCTGTCGGGTCCGAATCGTCGAGATTGTCGCAACATCACCGTGTGCTGAGCCAGCGGCTGCGTTAGGACTGAGCCGGGCATTAAACCCGCGTGACTGGCCTCCTGATTAAACGCTTGACCGGTGACCGCACTGAGCCAGCTTAACGTCGCGGGATCGTAATAGCCCTGTTCCGCGTGCAAGCAAAGCTCACCGAGCACGGCCCCCGCCTCTACTGACGCGAGCTGATCCTTGTCACCGAGCAAAATGAGTCGTGCCGAAGACGGCAAGGCGGCGAGTACGCTGTCCATGAGGTCGAGATCAATCATCGAAGCTTCGTCGATAACCAAGACATCCAAAGCCAGTCGATTGCCCGCGTGATGCCGAAAATGTCGTGTATCCGGCAAGCTGCCCAGCAAACGATGCAGCGTGCTGACTTGGCTAGGAATAGCCTCGCGAACGGCAGAGGACACTGCTAAGGCAGCACGCTGACGCCCGATGGATTCGGTCAGTCGTGCCGCCGCCTTACCGGTAGGAGCAGCAAGCTTAATACGCAAGGGCGCACCGAGCTGCAACGCCTGTGTTTGCAAGAGGGCCAACAAACGCACCACCGTGGTAGTTTTGCCGGTGCCGGGGCCGCCGGTAATGATACTGAATCGACGGCGAGCCGCGATGGCGCAGGCGGCACGTTGCCAATCGGGTGCAGCCGCGGGCACTGCGACGTCGCTCACCGTAAAGAGCGTTTGCAGACCTTGGCGCAAATCTGTATCGGAGGCGTTTAGCAGAGCTGCATCCATCGCCTGATCCTGAGACTGCATACGCACATGAATCGCTGCCGCAACGCGCTGTTCGCTATCAAAATAGCGACGCAGATAAAGCCTTGCTTCATCCAACAACAAAATGCTGGAGTATCGCGCCAGCGGCTCAGCCAGACTCGGCAATGAAGTCAGTAAATATTGCTGTAAATCGTGTGTGCCTAGGCTTTGGGCGAGCAGCTGCTGTGGCAAATACGCTTGATGGTCTACCGTCAGACGTGTGCGCTCGGGTGGTATAGCCAACGTCGCGGAGGCGTCGCGCAGTAAAGCCGTCAGGTCGAGACAGACATGGCCTCGACCGACTTGGTGACTGGCCAGCGCCGTTAGTAGCAAGACCGATGCTGGCGAGTTCGGTTGCTGTCGCATCTGCCAGTGCACTAAGGCGCGATCCACACTGCGCAACCAGCCCCAACTGACCCAATGATCTAACGTGGTCAGCAAAGCATCCACAGAGAGGCTAGCGGCGTTGAATAAGCTCATGCCTGGCCTCCTTGAAATAAGGTATCCATAGCCTCAATCACCGCGCGTGAAGGCTTATGACTAAAGACGCCGCTGGCTGGGCCGTCAATTCCGCGCAGGAAAAAGTACACCACGCCGCCGATATCACGATCGTAGTCATAGCCGGGTAGGCGCACGCGTAACTGTCGATGCAGCGCGAGCACATAGCACAGGTATTGCAGGTCATAGCGATGCTTGGCCATGGCTTCGGCGATCGCCTCTGGGTGGTAGTCGCCAGCCGTGCCACCCAGCGCGTTGGATTTGTAATCGAGTACGTAATAGCGATCCGCGTGCACGAACACGAGGTCGATAAAGCCCTTGAATAAGCCATTCAGCAAGCCCGGTTGTGCGGCGGCTTTTGCATAGCCAGGCAAGGTCTCTGCCTGTGCGAGCGCATCGAGATCGGTGATTTCAACACCCTGTGCCGGCAGCAGAAACTCCAGCTCGGCCTTCCAGTCTTCCGCATCGGCCAATGCCGTCTGAGTACCGTCCGGCAGTGGCAGCGGATGCGTCAGGCAACGCAAAATCCAGCGCTGCACCACGCGGGCTTGCTCGCTGATGCCGGCACTGGCGCAACGTGCCTCAATCACATCATTCAGTGCGGATGGATCGCGCACAACCGAGGCAAAACCCTGCTCGGCCGCAACCTCAAATAGGCCGTGGAGGAAGTCGCCCCAGCGGGCACCGCGCGGGAACTGCTGAATGGCTTGGTCGCCTTCCGCTATTTCTGCCAGAGCAGTGGGTCCGGACATCACCCACGCTGGGCTCAGCGGTTCGTCATCAAGTTGCTGCTGCTCGCGCGCGGATTGCGGCGCGGCATCATCGTGTCGCGTCTGCGCTGCAACGAGAGAGGTAGCTGCCTGCGGCTGATAGCGAATAGCGCTGTAGGACGCAATCCACCACGGCTGCTCTTGCCGACGCGCGAGCGGCCGCACGGCCAGCGTTTGTGTGTCGGGCACGGGAGCGCTGAAAAGGGTGTCTACGGCGTCTGGCGCCGGCAGTATTTGCATGCCCGTGGCAGGTGCCAAGCTTGCAGACGCAGCCAAGTTCACCGCCAGCTGATCGGCCCAGCTCGCCGGGTCCACCAGTGGTGTCTTGCCCCAAAGCAGCACACCAATGGCCGACTCCTGCAAGTACGACGCCTTGCCATGACCCCGATGCGCCAGCCCCAGCCAACAGGCATGCTGCGCACGCGTCAGCGCGACATAGAGCAGGCGCATGTCTTCGCGCAGACGCTGAGCTTCAGCCTCCTCTCGCATGCGGACATCGGGATTCAGCTCGGCGCGACGGCGCTCACCGTCATGCCAGAACATCACGGGTTTCTTTGTGCTGCTGGCATCCTTGAAGCCACAAATAAACGGCAAGAACACCAGCGGATATTCCAGGCCTTTGGACTTGTGGATGGTGATGACCTTGACCAGCCCTTCGTCGCTTTCTAAGCGCAGCGTGTCTTCGCCCTCGGAGCGGTTTTCGCTGGCGATGTGTTCGCGCAGCCAGCGGATCAGCGCCTGCTCGCCATCCAGTTCGCGGCTGGCCTGTTGCAGTAGATCGGCCAGATGTAGCCAGTTGGTGAGACGGCGCTCGCCATCCACCGCCACCTGCCAGCGCGCCGGCAGGTCGTAGTCAAAGAGCACGCGACGCAGCAGCGGCAATACGCCGCGCTCGCGCCAGCAGCGCTGGTAATCGGCAAAACGCAGGCAGGCGGCTTCGCGGGCGCGGTCATCGCGCTGCAAGGTATCGAGCGTGGTCAGCGACTGTGCCAGGCTGGCACTGGCCAATGCCGTGCGGATCAGCGTCTCGTTTTCTGGAGCTGCGCAGGCCATGAGCAGACGCAGCACATCCGGTGCTTCTGCGCTGTCAAACAGCGAGTCGCGATCCGACAAATAGACACTGCGCACACCGCGTGCAGCTAGTGCCGTGCGAATCGCTGAAGCTTCAGTGAAGTCGCGCACCAGCACCGCCAAGTCGGCGGCGGTGACGGCGGTCAGATCGCCATCCGCCGCACGGAAGCCGGCGCGGCCCTGCTGACCGAGGTTGAGCAGGCGCACCATTTCGCTGGCACAGCGCGTGGCCATTTCCTGAATGTAGGCGGTTTTGCTCAACATGCTTTCGCTGGACATGCTTTCGCCAGACAAGGTCCACAGTGTCAACGCGGGCGCAGGTGCATCCAGCACCGTCCATTGCCGTGACAGGCGGTTGGCTTGCACCGGCACAAAGGGCATGGGATTTTCAGCCGCCTGCTTATAGCCAAAGGCGCCGGCAAAAGTTGGCTCTCCTTCACGCGCCTCGGCCTGCTCGAACAGCGCGTTGACCGATGCAACCAGCGCGCCGCTGGAGCGGAAATTGGTGTTCAGCGCCGACAAGCGTCCGGCGGTGTCCTGACGCGCCTTCAGGTAGGCATTGATGTCCGCACCACGAAAACTGTAGATGGCCTGCTTAGGGTCGCCGATCAGGAAAATGCCACGCTCGCGATGGTTGGCGGCAAGCTCGTAGAGGGCATCGAAGAGACGGTATTGCAGCGGGTCGGTGTCCTGGAACTCATCAATGAGCGCGACCGGAAACTGCTGACGAATCAGTGCACGTAGGGTATCGCCGCGCTCGCCTTGCAGGGCAGCATCAAGGCGTGTGAGCAGGTCATCGAAACCCAGTAAGGCGCGTGCTTGCTTGGCGGCGGTGAAGCGTTGACTGACGGATTGCGCGGCGTGATGCCAGGCGGCATCGATGGGTTTGGGTAAGGCCGCGACTTGCTCGGGCAGATCGGCCAGAGCCTGCAAGACCGAGTCCTGGCTGAGGCTGTCGGGCATGGGGGTCTTAGCATTTAGCGCCTCGTGCAAATACGGCAGCGACAGCTTGGCTAAGTTTTCCGGCTTGTCAAAAATGGTTGCAGTCGGTGATGCAGCCCAGTCGCGCAAGGTTTTCAGACGCGAAGTCAGATACTTCTGACTGAGCTTGTTGCCGAGGAACTGACCGGCATCAATCGCGGCAGACAATACCGCCTCGATATGATCTGCCCTCTCCAGCCACGGCGCTTTCAACGCCTGCCACTGCGCCAGCGCCTTCTGCAGTGCATCCTGCAAGCTGCCCGCTGGCACAGCATCGCTGCTGGCAAAAAGCTGGCGCAGGGTTGGCAGCATGGCATCCGGCGATTGCCAGGCCGATTCGATCAGCGCCAGCGCATCCTGCGACAAGGGATAAGCCTCGGCGCGCCAATAGTCGCGCACCGCTTCGGTCTGCAATTCGCTGAGGTCGGGCTCCAGCACCTCGGTGAACAGGCTGCCACTGTCGAAGGCATGCTCGCGCAGCATGCGCTGGCACCAGCCGTGGATGGTGGCGATGGCGGCATCGTCCATGCTCTGCGCAGCGAGGTCGAGCTGACGTGCCAGTGCGGCATGGTGCTCGGCAGGATAGTCATCGAGCAGGCCTTGCAGGAAGTCATCTGGCTTGCTCGGCAGCTCGCCGCGAAACGCGCGGGCGCTCTCGACCAGCCGTCGGCGGATACGGTCGCGCAGCTCCTGCGTGGCGGCCTCGGTAAAGGTCACCACGAGTATCTCGGAGGGCAGCAAGGCGCGACTGAAGGCGGTGTTGTCAGGGCCGTGGCCGAGCACGAGGCGCACATACAGCGCCGCGATAGTGTAGGTCTTGCCGGTGCCCGCGCTGGCTTCGATCAGGCGCGAGCCATGCAAGGGAAAGCGAAGTGCCAAAGGCGGCAAGCGCGGTTGCGTCTCTAGGGCGCGGGTCATGCGTCATCCCCTTGGTCTTCGGCCGAAATAGCGGTGAGTGCACCGGACTGCAGTGCCGTTAGCATCGGCTGATAAAGCACGCTGGCCCAGTGTGCGAAATCACCGCTCTGCCAGAGCGTGTCGAAATCGGGAAACTGCCGTGACAGGCTAGGCCGCCGGTCTTTTTCGCCATCCATTTTGAAGACGCCGTGGTAGGTTTCAGCGGCCTTGGTGTAGGCCACCGCTTCACCTTTTTCATCCCGCAAAGCCAAGAACGTCAGGGCGGTATTGACGGCAATCGGCAGCGGTCGCTGGGTGTGTAAGGCCCAGGCCTGCAGCCAGGCAGTCAGTGTGCTGATGGCTTCGTCGCGAGCACGCGGCTGCCAGGTCAGTGTGACATCGCGGGCCACCACGACCACCTGCACCGGCTCTGGCTGCAAGGCCGCGAGCGAAGCCAGCACCCAGCTGTTGAGCAGCTTGTCGAATCTGAGCCTGCTCAGATTCAGCCCATCCTTGCCATTCAGTTTCGCTGTGCCCTTGTTGCAGAAACGGCTGGCATTGAGGCTGATCAGTGCCAGCCCGGCATCACCACGATAGAGCGACGGCAAGCGTAAGGGCTCACTGGCAGAGGCCCACTCAGCCAAGCTCACACTCAGCCCCCCCGCCACGGCCTGCGGCCACTGCGCCTGCACGTGCAACCAGCGTTGCAACTGATTCAGGGCATCCGCTTGCAAAGCGGTTTGCCAACGCGTTCCGAACCCTGCCAACGGCAAGCGGCCCTCACCCTGCAGGCGCTGCGTGGTCTCGGCCAGTGCTGCCGGCAAAGCGGCCAACGCATCCGTTAAGGGCTGATGCTCAACGCTCAAGCGCGCACCATCCAGCACCTGCTGCAAGGCGGCATAGTGATTGAGCCCCCGCAGATCGAAAGGTTCATGGTCTTCCAGTGTCTGCTCTTCACGATCGAGCTGAACCTTGAGGCGCGTCTTAAAGAACTGCCCGACGGGGTCATTGAGCAAACGCTGCAAGCCCTCGACGGTGATCGGCAGCGCAGGTTCCATGGCCGGTAACAACTCAATCGATGGCTCGTCTAGCTTCTGCTGATGCTGCGCCAGCCATTCGCCGGCATAGCTGAAAACGCCGCTGCCCGGTGTGAAATAGCGAGGGCTAAACGGCTGCAGCGGATGCACCGTGGTTAGCGCCGCTAGCAAATCGCCGCCACCCGCTAGCGTCCAGCCTTGAGCAATATGCTCACGTAACTGGCCGACCAAAACCGACGGGGCGCGTTCGCTGTTGTCGCGCACATGGCGGCCAATCCAGCTGATGTAAAGCTGCTCACGCGCCGACAACAACGCTTCCAGCATAAGATAGCGATCATCCTCGCGACGCGAGCGATCACCAGGGCGGTAGTCGCTGGCCATCAAATCAAAATCCAGTGGCGGCTGCCGGCGGGGGTAATCGGCTTCGTTCATGCCGAGCAAACAGACCACACGGAATGGGATGGCGCGCATGGGCATGAGCGTGCAAAAGTTGATGGAACCGGCGAGAAAGCGCTGTTGCAAACCACCGGCATCGAGACCCGCTAACCAGGCTTCGCGCACCAGCACCAAGGGCAATGCCTCGACCACCCCGGCCTGTTGGCAATGCCCCTGCCAAGACGCCAATGCCGTTTGTAGCTGCCCCAGCAAGGCGGTATCGGCCGCGATTTGATCCGCATTGCCGGAGCGCGCTTCGGTACTGAAAAAACGCGCCATCAGCTGCTGCAGTCGGGCCTGCCACTGCGCTGGCGTCGCTGGCTGCTGTAGCTCATTTAGGGTGATTGATAACGCCGCTAAGAGGTCGCTCAACGGGCCCAACAAAGCGGCGGACAAGCCCGCTGCTTCATCGCAGGGGATTAGCGTTGCGCCGTCTGATGTGGTCAATGGCCTATCGCCAACGGCATAGCCCAGAAGCAATCGGTCTAAACCAAACTGCCACGTATTCGCATCCCATTGCGCCGACATGCCCTGCGTAGCGCGCTGCGCGCCATCAATACCCCAGCGAATGCCCGCTTGGCTGATCCAGCGTCGTAACAAGGGCAAGTCGCTCAGCGCTAAGCCAAAACGCAGGCGCAGCGCTGGCACATCGAGCAGATCCATGATTTCAGTGGCAGTAATGCGTTGCTCAGGCAACGCCAACAAATACTCCAGCGCAATGAGCAGGGGTTGCACGCCACGTTGCCGCTGATCGGCAAGCGCAAACGGAAGATGGCGCGGATGACCCCGCTCGAACTGCCCAAACACCGCCTGCACCAACGCGGCATAGGTATTCACATCGGGCACCATGACGATGACATCGCGCGGACGCAGCGTGGGGTCAGCGGCAAAACGGGCCAGTAGCTGGTCGTGCAGAATTTCCACCTCGCGGCGGGCGCTATGGGCGATATGACAGCGCAGCGAGACATCTTGTGTGGCTTTTACCGCCGGCCAGAGATCCCGCGTTTCGGCTAGCGGCCTTAAATTCAGCACATCATCTTGAAGCTGTCCGAGCAGCGTCTGCGTGACCGGCTCGGTAAAAAAGTCGTGACGATTCTCTTGAAAAGCGGCCAACAACGGCGAGATAAATTTATTCGCCTCGGTGTTATCGAGCAGGCTCAGAAAATCGCGACCTTGGCGTCCCCAGGCCGCCAGCAATGGATGCGCATGCTGATGCCAATCCTCCGCACTTAACCCGGTTGCGGGCATGCCCGGCTTTTGTGCTTGGCGTCGGTAAGCTTGGCGCAGCAGGTCGCGATCCTCAACGATATCGCCCCAGTAATACTGGCAAGGATTTAGTACCGCGAGAATCACTTGGCACCAAGGCGCAATCGCGGCGAGTACTTCCAAGGCCTGAGCGGGCAATGCCGACAGCCCAAAAATCACCACTCGGCGCGGCAAAGCTGACGGTCGCTCTCTCCGCTGGCTCACGGCCTGCAAAAACTGCGGATGCACCAGTGCGCGGCTACCGGCAGTAGCCAAGCCGTCAGCGCGCAAGTCATTCAACAAGGCTCGCCACAACGCCGCTTGCCAGCGCTGATGCGGGGGCAAGGCTTGCGTTCCGCCCCGACTGAGCCGGACTTGGTCTTCGCCTTGCGCCCAATCGTTGAGCCAATCGGCACGATAGACCTGATACTGGTCGTACAAATCGGCCAATCGTTCCGCAAGCTGATAGCGTCGGCGGCCCAAGGCGTCATCGCTTAGGTAGCGCGCCAACGGAGCAAAATCGGGCTGTGTTAATACCTGCGGCAGCAGGCGCAGCAATCGCCAGGTTAGTGGTTGCTTGTCTAGCGGCGACTCGGTTGGAATAGCGTCGGCACCGAGCACCGCACGGTAGACCTGCCAGAGAAAGCGCGCCGGCAACTGCACATCCACCGCCGCTGCGATACCGCAGCCGCCCCCAATCTGAGTGCCATCAGCAGCAAACTCGGGGTCAGCGGCCAGCGCCATGCGCAGCCATTGGGCGATGCCGTTGCTCTGCACAACCATCACATCCGACTCCAGCGGTCGCAGCGGATGACTGGCTACCCACGACGTCACCAACTGACGTAAGTGCTCCAGCTGATTGCCATGCAGCACCAATAATCCTGGGGCAATGTCCACTGCCTGCCTCATAAGCATCCCTTATTCTTCGAAAGTCACCACTAACCCGAAAGATAGCGTATAAAAGTCACAGCGTTTCAACGGCAGTCTTTTTATCATCCGGATTAACGCGGAGTCGCCACATGAGTAATGAAGCTCCAAAAACCACCCCATTGAATGCTTTTGCCAGCGTCTTTCGGGCTTGGTTTGGCGTGCAAAGCGAAGCCAATCGCCAGCGTGACTTTGCCAGCACAGATGCCAAACCGTTCATCGCAGCGGGCATTATTTTTGCTATCGCCATGGTCATTGCGGTGATTGTGGTCGTTAACATAGTTTTGTCCGCTACAAATCCCACTTAAGTTCTGTATACGATGTCATCAGTTTATTCTTGGATGACCGCCATGTTGGCCGAACGCTTCCCGCACACTGCGACTTTCTTCACGCGCACACCCGCCCTTCAAGGCGCTTCACCGGATGTCGTGCGTGCGGAAATTCGTCAATACTTTATCGACACCTTTGACCGCTACGAGCAACTGTTCGAAGTGCTGTCCTGCGACGAGTCATATTACAAAAAGCCCATTTCGTTGCGTCATCCGCTCATTTTTTACTTCGGCCACACAGCGACCTTTTTCATTAATAAGCTCTTGCTAGCTCACCTAGTGAGCCAGCGCATTAACGCCCGCTTCGAATCCATTTTTGCTGTCGGCGTGGATGAAATGAGCTGGGACGATCTGAACGATGCCCACTACGACTGGCCGAGCGTGGCGGAAGTAAAAGCCTATCGCGATGCGGTACGCAAAACTGTTCTGGAGGTTATTGATACCGCCGCATTGAGCCTGCCCATTGATTGGCAGAATCCGTGGTGGGCGGTCATCATGGGTATCGAGCACGAGCGCATTCATTTGGAAACCTCGTCTGTACTCATGCGCCAGCATGCCTTAGCGTTTGTAAAACCGCACGCCGCTTGGCAGCCCTGTCGCGAATCGGGTTTGGCGCCGTTAAACCAACTGATTCCGGTTGCAGCTGGCGACGTTGTTTTGGGAAAAGCTTTCAACGACCCAATCTACGGTTGGGATAACGAGTACGGCCAGCATCGTGCAAGCGTCGCCTCGTTTGAGGCAGCGCAGTATCTGGTCAGCAATCAGGAATTTCTGGCCTTTGTAGAAGCCGGTGGCTACCAAGAAGATCGTTTTTGGAGCGAGGAAGGCTTGAATTGGCGCCGCTATTCCCGCGCTGAACATCCCACGTTCTGGCTACGTCACCCCACCGCTACCGGCATGACATGGCAACTCAGGTTAATGGCCGAAGTGGTTGATATGCCCTGGGACTGGCCTGTAGAAGTGAACTATCTGGAAGCGAAAGCATTTTGCCAATGGCAAAGCGAACAGCTTGGTCGTTCGGTGCGCTTGCCCACCGAAGACGAATGGCAGCGACTCTATTCGGTTTCGGGAGCAACAGAGGTCTGCCGCACCAGAGCCGCAGACAGCAATCGCCATCTCGATCACTACGCATCGTCTTGCCCCGTGACGCAGTTCCGCCAGGGCGACTTTTATGATGTCACGGGCAATGTCTGGCAATGGACAGAAACGCCGACCTACCCCTTTGACGGGTTTGATGTACACCCCATTTATGATGACTTCACCACACCCACCTTTGATGAGCGCCACAATCTCTTAATGGGTGGCTCGTGGATATCCTGCGGTAACGAAACCCGCCGCAGCGCCCGCTATGCTTTCCGCCGACATTTCTTTCAACATGCCGGCTTCCGTTATGTTGTATCCGAGACCCCCATGACTCAAACCGCTGCTTACTACGAAACTGACAAACAACTCTCGGAATACGCTGAGTTTCACTACGGCGACGAATACTTTGGCGTGCCGAACTTCCCCAAGGCCCTTGCCCAAATCGCACTCGCGGCCACTCAAGGAAAGCCACGCCGCAGCGCCCTAGATCTCGGCTGTGCGACCGGTCGCGCCACCTTTGAGCTGGCTCGCGAATTCGACCAAGTGACCGGCATTGATTTCTCAGCGCGGTTCATTGGCCTCGGGGTTCAGCTCGCTGAACAAGGCGTTACCCGCTATACCCTGCCCGATGAAGGTGAACTGGTCAGTTACAAGACACGTCAGCTCAGCGACCTCGGCTTAGATGCTATCCGGAACAAGGTCAGCTTCAGCCAAGGCGATGCCTGTAACCTGAAGCCACAGCACAGCGGTTATGACCTGATTTTGGCCGCCAACCTCATTGACCGCCTCTACGACCCCGCGCTGTTCTTGAGCCATGTGCACGAGCGCCTGCAACTCGGTGGCGTGCTCATGCTGACTTCGCCCTACACCTGGCTGGCCGATCACACGCCTCGTGAAGCCTGGGTTGGCGGCTTCAAAAAGGACGGTGAAAGTTTCACCACGCTGGATGGCCTGCACGCGTTGCTTGGAAAGCACTTCCGTTTGATGCAACCCGCTCAAGACGTGCCTTTTGTGATTCGTGAAACACGCCGAAAGCATCAGCACACGTTGGCCGAAGTAACACTCTGGGAGCGCATTGCTTAATGAACGACCAGCGCGTCGACTTCGATACCCCGATTTCGCGCGCAGGCACGCATAGCGAAAAATACGAAGGCCGTGCGCGCATCTTTGGTACCGACGCGGTGCAACCTCTGTGGGTAGCCGACATGGACTTTGCCGCGCCGCCCGCCGTGACCGCCGCACTGATTGCCCGTGCGCAGCACCCGATTTACGGTTACACCGATGCGCCCCACAGCCTCTATGAGGCGATTCAGCAGTGGTTGCAACAGCGCCACCAGTGGTCTGTAGCGCGCGAAGATATCCTGCTGACTGCTGGCGTGGTCGGTTCGCTGCATGCGGCGGCACTCGCTTTTGCGGGTTCCGGTGAAGGTGTCATCGTGCAGCCGCCGGTTTACTTCCCCTTCTTCTCGGCCGTGACACGTAGCGATCGACGCCTCCTGCTCAATCCCTTGATAGAACAGGACGGCCACTGGCAAATCGACTTCGAGCATCTCGAACACTGTGCTTCCGATGGTGCTAAGGCCCTGCTTTTCTGCTCGCCGCATAATCCCGTCGGCCGCGTCTGGCGGCGTGAGGAGCTGGAACACATCCTCGACATTGCCCGCCGCCACAATCTGGTCATCTTCAGTGATGAAATCCATGCCGACCTGATCTACCCGCATCAGCGTCATATCCCGCTGGCAACTCTGGCACTGCCCGGCGATCGTATTGTCACCGCCATGGCGCCGAGCAAAACCTTCAACCTGCCTGGCCTTGGCTTGTCCTACCTGATCAGCAGCGACCCCATCCTGCGCAATGAACTGCGCGAGGTACTTGCAGGGCTTCATGTCGGCAACAGCAACCCTTTCAGTCTGACGGCGGCCGAAGCCGCCTATCGTCATGCCGGCGACTGGCTGGATCAGCTCATGGCCTATCTGCACGAGACCCAGCAGGCTGTAACGCAGCTACTGACCATCGAGCTACCCAAAATTAGGGTCGTTCCCCCTGAAGGCACCTATTTGCTTTGGCTTGATTGTCGCGGGCTGGGCTTAGACGATGGTGAGTTGCAGCGCTTTTTTGCTCATGAGGCAGGCTTGGGCCTTAGCGCCGGCACCGTCTTCGGGCATGGCGGTAGTGGCTATATGCGCTTAAATATTGGGGCACCACGATCGGAAATTATGGCGGCGATGCGGAAGTTGGTGGCAGCCTGGCAGCAGCGCTGAGCCTGACGTCTCACCTCACTGAGGTGAGCATTGCCTCTGCAATACCCTGAAGTGCAACATGATGACGCGCCACCTCCGACAACGCCCGCCACTCCTCTACCCGCTGCCGCCAGACTTTAGCCTGAAAGGATTTGGCCACATGACAAAACTCATGACCGTCAATCTCGCCAAAATACAGCGCCCGACCAGCATCAAAAGCGCGCTCGTTAAACATCACCTCGCCCTGTGCCCGCCAGCGCTCATAAGACAATAGATTCTGCTGCATCAGCGGTACAAATACGCGACTGATCTCGGCCAGCAGCGGTGCCAGTGCCGCATCAATCTGCAGCTCGCCGCCGGCTTGCAGCAGCGTCACATCGCCGCGATGGAGGCGCTGCAGCCAAGCATGCAGCGCCGGTGCACGCGACTGCATCCAGCGGCACGCCGACGGGTCGCTCAGGTTCATGCCGAGTTGACCGTACAGCGCTGCATCCGCCAGCGTCATGCGCTCGCCAAGGATGAAACGGCGCTGGCTCAACAGCGTGTCGAGAATAGTGATAAGCCGCTCGAAGGCATCTTCCAGCAAGGCATGTGTGGCCGGAAAGCCCGGTCGTGACGGCGGCTGCACACCGGCCGGCATGCCCGCCAGCTGAAAGCCCTCGGGGGCCACGCTGAACAGATACGGCAGACGCTCGGTCTGCCGGCGCTGCCAGCGCGCCATCACCGGCCGCTTCAGCAGCCCAGGAATGCCCAGCTCGCGCACCAGCCGTTCGCTGGCATCGTTATCCAGCGCCGACACCTTCCAGCGGTTGTGATGCACCATATACAAGCCGAACTCATCGGCATAATCGTCAATCAGCGCGGTCACAAAACGTGCCACCGGGTCGTCGGGCAATAAACGGCGCGCTGCTTCAGTTTGCTGATCAAACCACTCGGCGATGGCCGTGGAGTCGTACAGATTTCCGCCATCAGGCCCGAACAGGAAAGGCACTAGCGGGAATTCGTCGTCGGAGGTCATGCGTGGCCAGGTGAGCGGCAATACGCCGCGGGTGAGCAGCTCGCGGCGCAGAGAATAGCGAATGCGTTCTGCCGTCGTGCCCTGCTCCGGCAGCACCCGAAACGGCAAGCCGTAATATCGGCAAAGCAGGATAACCTTGAGCCCGAAGGGTGACAGCTCGGAGGTCCAGACGATCCAAGGAGCGTGGGTTTTCATGAGGCGGGGCATGTGGTTATCCTTGTAAGCTCGTGTTATTTTGCACTTATCCTGTAACACATGAGTAAAAGCATGACCGAAGCTACCTTCACTTTTCGTGTTGATAACGACCTTAAAACACAGTTTGCCGAGGCTGCCAAATCCAATGATCGCACGGGCGCTCAGCTGCTCCGCGAATTCATGCGTGACTTCGTCAGCAGCAAGCGGGCCGATGCTGAATACGATGCTTGGTTCAAGCGCCAGGTTCAAGCAGGTCTGGACTCTGCCAATGCGGGCCAGTTGATCTCTGCCGAGGTCGTGGAGGCTGAGTTTGCCGCACGGCGTGACGCAACCCGTCGAAAACTGAGGTCATAAGTCTCATGAAACTGGCATGGACGCCACAATCCCTTGAAGATCGCCGCACCATCTACGATTACATCGCTCACAGAAATGCAGGCGCTGCACTCGTACTCGATGAGTTGTTCTCCGCGCAACTGGCTCGACTGGTCGATCACCCTGAGTCAGGCCGAGCGGGACGGCTTGTCAGCACACGAGAGCTGGTCGTACACAAGAACTATGTCGTGATTTACGATCTCACGAATGCCGAGGTGAGAGTGTTGCGAATACTGCATAGCACCCGACAATGGCCGTGAACGCTCCCCTGAATCCACCCTCCAAAGAGATCCGACATGCCCAACGCCTTCGCCAATCAACACGCCCTCATCACCGGAGCCGGCTCCGGCATTGGCCGCGCCACCGCCCTGCTGCTTGGCCAGCTCGGTGCCAACCTGACGCTGTGTGACCGCAACCCCGTCGCGCTCCAGGAAACCGCCGACCTGCTCACCACCAAAGGTACGCGCGTCGATCAGGAGATCGTTGATGTTTCCGACTGGACCGCGATGCAGGCACTGGCCGATCGCATTCACGCCCGCCATGGCACGCTCGATGTGCTGGTCAACAACGCCGGCGTGGGCACAGCCGGACCATTTCTCGACACGCCCATCGAAGACTGGCAGTGGGTCATGGGCATCAATCTGATGGGCGTGGTGCATGGCTGCAAAGCCTTCGGCGCGCGCATGGCGGCAGACAAGCGCGGCCATATCGTCAATATCGCGTCGGCGGCGGGCTACTACGCGGCATCCGACATGTCGGCCTATTCCGCCAGCAAGCATGCCGTCATGGGCCTGACCGAGTCGCTGCGCCTGGAGATGGCTGTGCACGGCGTTGGCGTCAGCGCCATCTGCCCCGGCGTGATCAACACCAACATCGTCGCCGCCACGCGCATGCACGGCAGCACCGCAAAATCGCAGGACAAGCTGGTGGCGATCTACCAGAAGCGCAATTACGGCCCGGAGCATGTCGCCGAGGCCGTGGTCAGCGCCATCACTGGCAATCGCGCCGTGGTGCCGGTCAGCCCAGAGGCTTGGGCGCTCTATGCCGGCAAGCGTTTGCTGCCCGGCGTCATGGATGCCATGCAGCGCACCGCGTGGTTCCGCAAGTTGAAGCCTTCTTGAATCCAGGCTGGCCGTTCGCGAAAGCGCCAAAGTTGTACTAGAACATGCTTTGCTGAATACCGTTCAGCTCGCGCAACATTTTGTTGCTCGTATTGACAACACACGGAGGTGTTGCTTCAATGAACAACACAACAGCAACGCTGATTCTACGCGAACGACTCATTCTGGCCATCGGGCGTCATGTCGATTTGGTGATCTGGCAACTACCCTCGCCTGTGCGCGGCAGCCAGCATCACTACAAATACCGACTGGCTTATGTGGTGAATGATGTCTGCGTGTTGCGCTATGACAACGAAGCCGGCAAAGGCGATCACCGACACTGGCAACAGGTCGAAACGCCTTATCACTTCTCAAGCATCGGACAATTACGCGAGGACTTTCTTCATGACATCAAACAGTGGAATTTCCAGCACCGTGATCTTTGATATTCGCTCGCTGGATAGTGCTCTGGACAACTTTTCAGCCGCTTGGGCAGATGCCGTGCCGCAGACGCCGCGCATCAGCTTTGCGTCTGCCGAACTGATGTTCAAGACGCTAGGCGGTCGGCGCCTGGAGCTACTGCAATACATGGGCGGCAAGGGCGAGTTAGGCGTGCGCGAGCTGGCACGGCTAGCCGATCGTGATGTGCGAGCAGTTCATGCCGATGCCCAGCTACTAGCGCTCGCCGGTGTTATCGATCGCAGCGATGAAGGCAAGCTCAGTTTTCCCTATTTGACCATTCATGTCGATTTCCAGCTGCAGGTGGCCTGACCGACCGCCAGTCTCGCGCTTTCAGCCAATCATCCACGTCACGCCGATGGTAGCCTTTCGCTGACCCGCTAGTCACCGAGATACACACGATGGACCTTACCGCGCTTTGGCAGGAGCTTTATGCCCGCCCCGACTTCTGGGGCTTTGTCAGCATTCCTATCGTAGCCGCCGTGGTGACCTGGGCCCATGTCTGGTGGGCGGTAAAAATGATGATGTATCCCATTAACTACATCGGCATCCGCACGCCACGTCTGCGCAAGCTATTCGGCATCAACATCGACCTGCTCGGCTGGCAAGGCATCATCCCGCGCGGGGCGCGCCGGATGTCCGACATCGTGGTGGATAACGCCATCAGCAAGATGGGCTCCGTCAGCGACTTCGTGCGCCAGATGGAGCCCGAGAAAATTGGCAACTATGTGGCGCAGCATGTCAGCTCGCGCATCGAGGAATACACCGACGAGGCCATGACCGAGCGCAATGCAGTGTTCTGGGAAAACCTGCCGCCGCTGGTGCGCAAAGGTGTTTACCGTCACGTTCGAAACAACCTGCCAAAAGTGATGCAGCGATTGATTCATGCTGTGATCGACGACATTGATAACTTGGTGGATGTGAAGGAGATGTGCGGCCGCCAGCTCGAAGCCGACCGCGCCTTAGTCGTGCGCTTATTTAGCGAGGTTGGCGACGCTGAGTTCCGATTCATCGTGAACGTGAGCTTTTGGATTGGCCTAGGGTTTGGCCTGTTGCAAATGCTGTTGTTCTACTTCATTCCTTGGCACGGCATGTTGCCACTGTATGCGGCCGTGCTGGGTCTTGCCACCAACTGGCTGGCACTGGCGATGGTTTTTCGTCCGCTCAACCCCGTGCGTATCGGCCCATTCAGCTTTCAAGGCCTGTTCCTGCGCCGGCAAGCGGCTGTCTCGGACAAGTTCGCCGAGCTCTGCTCGCAGGAAATTCTCACCATTCACCGCTTCATGAGCGAAATGCTTATTGGTGAAAAGTCCGAACGCGCTCGCCGTCTTATCAAGCGCCACATCAGCACCCTAGTCGATGACTCGCCTATTGCCCGCAGTGGCGCACAAGTGATCATGGGCGCCACCGGTTATTCTGCGTTCAAGACACGCATTGCTGAACAGGGCGCAGCCTTTGCCCTGCAACCGTTGGCCAACAAGCAATTCAATCAGGAACGTTCAGCCGCATTGGCCGTATTACTGGCGGGAAAAATGAAAGAAATGACGCCTGGCGAATTTCAGGATTTGCTGCGCCCCGCCTTCCAGCAAGACGAGTGGATCCTACTCCTGCTAGGTGCAGTCACGGGCTTGATTGCGGGCACGGCACAGCTGTTGTTGGGCTTTGCCTGAGTCGAATGTTGCCAAGGCTCACCTCAGACAAGGCTCACCTCAGAATAGAAACCCCAGAATAGAAACCCCAGAATGCAAAAAGCCCCAGCAAACGCTGAGGCTTTTTGTTACCACAATATGGCTCCTCGAACTGGAATAGATTTCCATATCTAATACATTGAATAAATAGATATTTATTTATATTTAATTGTAAAAATACCCCTAATAATACCCCTAAAATATGAAGTGATTTAGACTTTCACAATTAAATAAAAACTTATGGTGTGGCCGAAGGCAGGTAGCTGTCCGCGCGCAGTGTGGGCAAGCGGGAGTGGGCTGTGGGAAGGCTGTGGACGGCGTCAGCCTTCCACAGGCTATCCATAGACCAATCCTGCGGCCTGCCCTTTAGGGCAGGTGTCCACGCGAGCATGGGCTGTCGCTGATTATGAGCACTGTCGGGCGAGGTTCACTGTAGGTTATGGCTGTGTTGTTTCATTCGACAGCCAATGCCAAGCCGGAATTCCAAACTTTCCCTCCGCGAAACTGTGCCGGGCTTACCGTTTTGCCATAAATATGTGCTTTGATTTTTAAACTAACCTAGCTGCTTTCGACCCGAAGCGGACGCACAGCCATAGGTACTCTTATGCTTGAGCTTCCAGTTCTCTAAGGGCCGTTACTCAAAGCGCTGTTCGCGTTTACTATCTTCTTCAGCCTCGCGTTCGCGCTCCCTTTGAATGATCTGTTCAAAAAGAGCCATTTTGGCTCTGACAAGAGCTTGAACTTGCACGTCAGGGTATTCAAGCAGCTCCGCGAAGGCCTTTGAGCGGTTCTCAAGAATAATGGCGCGTGATCCCGACCAACTATTGGGACAAGTATTTTCGAAGATGGTTTCGACCATGGCCAGCTTATTATCTGCCACCTTCAGGAGTGACTTGATGTGCTCACTAAGAGCTATTTTCTTGGAAGAGTCATCTGACATGTCACTTGGGTCGACTACGAAGTAGACGTGCGCTGCCTTAGCAGCCTTCATAAGACGCTCTTGGTCGCTACCGCACCACGCCAATACTCTGTCCAATGGTGCATCATTCAGAGATGGATTTTTTCTGTTTGTGTGCTCTCTGAATAACATATGCGCCAACCCGGCCTCACGGTCGTCGCCGTTGAAGACGGCGTCGAGGAATAGCTCTGGGTGCATCTTGATCAATGCCGTGATGATCTCAGGTAGCTCAAAAGAATAGAGACGGAATGAAGCAAAGCCCTCAAAGAGAAGATTAATGATCTCCTTGACCTCGTTTTCTGGTGCTGAGGCCGTTAGAGCTTCCTCTAGAACCCTATTAACTCCATGCAGCTGGGTGCGCTCTAGCTCGTTCCGGTGCATCGAAACGAGTCTGCGAATAGCCGCTCTAGCAATCATACGAAGCTCTTCACTCGGCGTGTACTCGTGATGCTCTTTCTTGTAGAAGCGCATGGACAGTATTCTGATTGTTGAAAGGCAGCCTTTATCCAGTTCGGAAATTGCACTAAGGAGAGCTGCCAACTGGCTATCACTCATCATTTCGTGTATTCGGCCATAACTAAGCCTCTCAAAGCGCAATGCCTCAAGAGCCTTCTTTTTTGCAAGCTCTAGCAGCCTCTGAAATACCCAAGGGGTAATCGGAACTATCGCCAAGAGGCTTACCGCATATGGTTTCAGCTCGGGAACTTCCAATGCTCTCTCAAGGAGCTGACGAGCTTGGTAAGGGTCGATGCCATGGACGCCTTTTAAGTAGCCGTCCAATAAAAGAAGGTTACTCCCTTCGGGTCGATTTTTCTTAAAGGACTCAACGAGGCGATTGAACATCGAAAGTCTTTCAGTGCTTCCGATAGCAAGGCCTTGCCCAAAGCAAGAAAGGGGTTGGACGTTTTTTGTCCAGAGCTTAGGCCCCAGTCGATCAAGATATTCCGGCTGGGCCGCTACGGCCTTCCCAAGACCTATTGCTTTATCGTAAATCTGACGATGTTGCTCTGGAAAGTCTTGATTGGGTCGTGCGATATGGTCCCATTCATCGACCAAGGCATAAGCCTCAATCTCAGAGTAGAGATCAGACGGTGCGGTTAGCCTCTCAAGCGACTCAAGCCGCGAAAGTAGCTCGGGTCCAAGCTCGTCACCATCGTAGTGAATGGTTTGCTTTATGGAAATCCATACCTCAGGCCATGTCCCGCCTTGCCCATGAACGTGAATGATCTGCTCAAGGACATCGAAACATCCAGCAAAGGACCATAGTCCACGGAAGTGACTTGCCAGCAACGACTTAGCCCAGTCGCAATCTCCCAATTGAGCCGAGCTCAGCATAGGTTGTAGTAATTGGATGTAGCCTACGTACCAAGCAATACACTCGTCATCAGTGCTGGGCAGCCAGCCCTGACCTCTCTTGCGCGCTCCGAAATGAAACGTGCCGAAAGAGCTCCAATGGTGTGCTTCGAAAGCAGAGTGCAGGAGCTTGCTAACGATCTCCCGATGTCTGGAGTTGCCTGAGAGGAGCAACTTTTGGACAAAGGCTTGCCGTCGTTCAGGCGTGGCCTCGGTTCCAGAAAGATGAAGCGAGAACAGGTGCTGCATCTGCTTGACGATGCTGTTGTTGTTCTCCCCATCTCGTTCTGTCTCGGCAAACTTCAGGAGTACATCTGCTGCACGATCGAATGTCTCGTCGTCGTAGGCAAGGTGGCAAAGAAGACTAACGAATGGAGTGAAACTCTCGTTTTCTCTCGAGGTGAACTGAGGATCTGCTGATGCGTGTTCAATTATTCGAAGTACGACGTCAGGAAAGATCGGTGCGATGTAGTTGAGCGAAGTCAGGTACTGTGCGTTGCAGGTGGCAATGTTGTGCAAGGGCGCGCCTGGTTTAATCCAAGAGAGCGCCAATTGTCGCGCGGCATCAGCATCGTGCAGGTAACCCAAGCGGTGGGCACACGATTGGAATAGACGGAAATTTTCGGGTTTAAATAGTTCGGCGTTGATGTCGTCAGGCGAGATGTTCTCGAGTGCTCGCTTGGCCAGGCGGTTAGCTAGTGCGTGCGGGAGAACCGCTTGCCAGCTTCCACGTCGCTGCGCTATTTGGCGACGGAATAGTTCGCCTTGGTCTCGGTATAGAGACTGCCGAGTCACGCCGGCGATGGCGCCCAAAGTGCTTAGCTCGTCATGCCGCTCAGAGCGGGAAATATTGAAGGAGTACACAAGAGCCAATACCTCTGCGCTATGCAGCAGTTCTGGGGAGCTCTCCTTTCGTTGGGAGAACAGCCGCCTGAAAAGGTCTTCATCAGAGAAGTTGGACAGCGTCTCGTCTGCATTCACCCGGCTGGCAAGTGCCAGCGCAACGCGCGCGTTTCCGCCAGCGAATTCGGCGATCCGGTCGGCATTGATGCGGCCTAGGTCGGGGAATCGTTTTTGGGTCAGCAAGGAAACAGTCTTTTCGCTGGTCGGCTCAAGGTGGATGACTTCTGTTTCTTCGGGCTTGTCTTCGGAGATGTCATATTCAATGGTGAGAAGGCGCAACTTGGCGCCGCTTTCTGCGACCTGCTTCTGAAGGCCTCGATGTACGTCAGGTGGGCAGTTGTCCAACACCAGATAAGTAGCGAAATCATGGACTATTAGATAAGTAACTAGCTCCGACGCTGTGGGGGTGAGGTCATTGCCGAGATCGGCGTAGATAGCATCACTTGCAGGTAGCTCCTCACACCCAACATTAGGCTCGAATAGCGCTTGCGCGAATCGGGTCTTGCCGACGCCTGAAAGTCCGGTAATTCGTACGGTACTTCCTGGCTTCCTAAGCCTGTCACGAGCTAGCTGTATTCCTTCTGCAATGGATTTTGGCTCCTTTGCGCGGGAGTTCATATCGATAACACAAGGGTGGTCGTCTAAGAGGAATTCGTCATCTTGGCCGGGAGGTGTAGCAGCCCATCGGCCATAAGGCCTCCAGCTAGCCAAAGGCTTCCCCAAGCGTGAGCGAACCCAGAGGGCAACACAGGGGTGCCGTCTCAACCATACTGCAAGGCGGTCTGGTCCATAAAAGTCCAGATGCAAGTCGTCCTTGTTTTGCAGAGAGGCGATCGCCTCCTTCATGCCGGTCAGGCGCTCGGATAGCATTGTTTCAGAGCAACTGTCTCTGCCGCTGACGATGATATATGCACCCTTCCGTGCTGCTAGATCCTCAATTATCGCTCTGGGCTTTCCGTCCTCCACCATCTCCTTCTTGCATGCTGACTTGCTCATTGAGTACTTCTTGACTTGAAGCACCGTGTGTTCTCTAGGAACGAAGTTCGGATTGGAGATTCCATCGGCATTTTTTATGCGCACGTCCACCCCGCCATCGGCGGCTTCCTGAGCACCACCCCAAATGACGCAAGATGGTTGCATACCCTGCTGAATTAGCTCCGCTTCACACAAACGTGCGACGAGCTCGCGAAGGTCACCATCATTGAGAACGGAGATATCGGCAGCTGCGAGTTCAAAGAAGGTCATGTCGGGTTAGAAGTCAAAAACAAGTCTTCGGGATCAAAGCAGGGTGGGTCTACAAAGTCTATATATCCGCTATGGAAAAGCGTGTTAATGATTATTGAGTCTTACCTTACTTAAGCGACTGGTTAGGCAGGGATCGACCCGAAGCGGACGGATGCTTAGCGATACATCCAAGCTGGTTTTTCCGCTGGCAACGTGCTGGCATGCTCAGGATCAAAGGATTTGCGGTATTTGTCGGCAGGGAGTATTGTATTTTCTTCGCCAAAGCTTTGAAATACATGGCACTTTATCTCCTTCCTTCGCCTTATGCAGCAAGCAAAAAAATTATTACACCGCAGTGCTGCGGCATAAATTAAGTTAGCTTTCACGGGAAGGAACAGTGATATCCAAACCGCTTGACCTCATTACCGATCAAGACATCCTGGCACTGGTAGAGGCTGGTGCTGCTGAAAGTGCTGTGCTTGAGTATAAATCTCAGCTTCCCGGTAATTCTGACGGCGATAAGATTCGATTCATAGCTGAAGTTACCGCTTTTGCAAATACGCGAGGTGGGCTGTTACTTGTTGGTATCGAAGATGTCGAAGGATCGCCTCAAGCCATATCTGGGATTGGTGACGTAGATGTTGACGCTGAAATTTTGAGGCTCGATCAAATCTTGAGGTCTGGGGCATCTCCGCGTCTTCAATTCTCGATCAAGCCAATTGCAGTAGGTGATCTATCTGTGTTGGCTGTAGAAGTACCAAAGAGTTGGACGGGGCCGCATCTGATTTCTTTCAAGGAGCACTCGAAGTTTTACGGCCGGAACTCTGCAGGGAAATACCCCATGGACGTCTTCGAAATTCGGGATGCATTTCTATCGTCGGAAGCCATTCCAGCAAGAGCACGGCAGTTTCGGCTAGATAGAGCAAACAAAATCAACGAGCGCCACGAGCTTCCAGTTGAACTGTATGAGCGCTCGGTGTTGGCTATCCACCTAGTTCCACTAGCCTCTTTTGGGCCTGGCGGGGCGGGCATAATTGATACGGATACCTTGATCAACAGCATGCTTCGCCCGCCCGGTTCACGGGGCTGGAACAACCGGATCAATCTGGATGGGAAAGTCAATTATTCTGGCCGCGTTGGTGAGCCGAGCTTGTCGTATGTGCAGCTGTTTAGAAATGGCTCCATAGAAGCTGCTGCATCGGTCGGATACCCTGACGAAAATGGAAACATTCTGATCTCTGGATCGTCGGTCGAGTCATATCTTAGGGAAGGGCTGGAGTCGTATCTGGATTTCTACTCCAACCAAAATGTTCCAGGGCCGTACTATTGCTTCATTACGTTGCTCGACGTTCTTGGGGCGCAGATTGGCCTCGATACTGTTTCGTTCCGTTTCGGGGAACCGCCAACTTCAGATAGAAGCATCGTGCTTCTGCCGGAATTGGTTATTGAGGGCGAGGTGGAAGATTTAATGAGGGCGCTTAGGCCAACGATTGATTTGATCTGGAATGCATTCGGCATGACCCAATCGCCCAATTTCGATGCGAATGGCAATTGGGCGCCGAGAAGGTGAAAGCTAACAAATCGTTGCACTGTACATTTGACCTGCTGCTAATAGTACTTCGCAAACACTGGTGTATCGCTGATGCCGTTCGAGATGCTGTGCGATACTTATAAGCTGGCTGCTCCGCTGGCAATGTTCTGGCATGCTCGGGAGCAACGAATTTGCGATATTTGCCGGCAGTGAGTGCTGCGCCTGCTTCATCAAGGCATTGGAAGCCTTGGACTCCCCCTTCGCGACCCCGCCTTATACAGCGCGTCGAATTTATTACACCGCACCACTGCGGTATAAACTAAGTTAGCCCCTTGAATATGGAGGTTCCGCAATGCAAAAAGAAATTCTCCAAAGAATTGAAGAGCTCGTAGCGCGAGGAAGGCAGGTGCTTTCCCGGGCAGGAGACAAATATTGGGTTGGTGACGTTATTGCGGCGCAGGCATGGATGTCGTCGGCTGCAAATGCGATCGTGCAAATCGCGCCGCCAGGCAGCTTCTACCAAGAGGAACTAGCGCGTCTTGTTAAGCTTCCGGATGTAAACGGTATCCAGACAGAAGTGCTTAGGAAGGTGCTTGGCGTTCTGGTATCAATCGAGGAGGAAGCGAAGAGTGGTTTGCTTGCCAAGATTGAGTATCAGATCTACGCAACAGCATTTGATGACTTCCTTGACCATGCTTCGCACTTCCATAGAGGCGGAAAAGTGAAAGAGTCGGCAATCCTTGCTTCTTCCGTCCTCGAAGATGTTGTGAAGCGAATTGCCAGAAAGCATGGCATAGAGGTTGAAGGTAAGACCTTGGAGCCTTTAATCGACGACCTTACAAAGGCGAATGTACTTACTCCAGTAAAGGCCAAGCGCGTTAAGTCCTTTGCGGGGGTCCGCAATCATGCTCTACACGCGGAATGGGACAAGCTTGACCTTAGAGATATTGGAAGCGCCATAGACGGCGTAAGAGAGCTGTTAGAAGGCTATCTGTAAGCAAGGGGGCTAACAAATCGCTGCCGGCCGCGCCCTGAGCTCACACGTTAGGTGTTATTAAATCTACTTTTTGAGAGGCATCGATGAGTCACAAATACATTGGCACCGCAACAATAGATCACCAAGTAACTAGCATTAGAAAATACGAAAATGGCTCTTATACGGTTGAGGTTAACGGAGATCTCATATATTCATCCTGGTCCCTCCAAGATTTAGAGAAAAAGCTCGATAACGACTGCGTTAAACACAACGTTGTCGACAGAAGCTGAAATGTTGTTGTATCGCCATCATTTAACAAGAAACTCAAGCGGACGGGGCTACTCCCGCCGCTTAACTTGAGCGTTAGACATTCCAATGGACATCAATAACGATCCGCTAGACAAAGCAGGCTACTGTCCGCCCGAGGATGTATGGAACGGAAGGCGGACTCAATTCCGCAATCTCGAGGCTGTTGCCGTTGGTGAAGGCAAGTACGGCCAAGATTCACACGATCAGCGGGAGACATTAGTTCAAGAACTAGAGCACGCCTACTGTGCAGGTGCTTGGCTCGCAACTGTTCTACTTGCCCAAGCCGTAATAGAAATAACGTTGGCATTTCATGGCTACGACACATCCAAGAAACGGGAAGATTTTCTGAAGAAATACGACTATGACGAAAGAGCAAACCGCTTGAGGCTACGGAGAAATGCCTTAGTTCACCGAAACGCTGATGATGATGTTGAAGTCAGTATTGAACAGGTGCTATTCGATCGTGAGACTTTGCGGCACGATGCAAAGAAAGCTGTCGCTCTCGCTCTTAATGTTGCATTTCTCGGACTCAAGTACCCCGATGCGTTCCGTGCCTAACCCTTCGGTCATCCGGACCTCCTGAGATCCAACAACCCAAAAAAATTGACAATGCAACGCCGACCGTTCTGCTTCGCTTCATTTTTAGTGACGCCTAGCGACCATGTTGAGGGACGGCGGCAACGCCATACCAGCCGCGAAACAGCGACTCGAACTGCTTGTTAGGGCGCTGGGATGAGAACATTTTTGACGAATTCCTCTGGCGTGCAAATGCCGCGGGCACCGAGCTTGACCAATGCGTCCTTGCGCTTCAAGAACCTTTGGTCAGATGTGATGAAATAGTCGCGATCGAACCTGATGTGGCCCCATATAGCGAAGACGTCACATCTAACGTTTCGTATCCTGCGTCGCTCCTTGTCGTTTTGGTCTGTGGAAAGAAAGTTGGGAAGATTTGGGAACAGCACAGCATGTATTCGGGTATCAAGGTCAAACCCCTCTGCGTCTATAATCGAGCTCTCCCACAAGCCCATCTCCCAGTCGAGCGGATAATCGAGCAGCGTTGGATTGTCGAGTCCCCCCGTGGAGCAATCATGCAGGAATTGTTCCTCTGTTTGTGGGTGCTCGTCGCCGACCCGATACTCGACACGATTAGCCGCGGAAATTGCTATGGCAATGTTTCCATCCCGATGCGCTGTGAATATCGTGGCGACCAACGAAGACGTTGGCTCGATTTTGAGCGCGGCGATAAGGATGTTTCGATCAATGGTGATTAACATCGGAGTCAGAGTACCCTAACTTGGTTTATGCAGCGCCCATAGCTGCGTAGTGACATCAGGCTGCTGCATAACGTCGGAGGGAGAAGAAAGGCTTCAGCAGTTTCAACGGCTTGAAAAACCTGGCACAGCACTTTTTGCCGACCAATACTGCAACATCATCACAGCTTGAGCATGCCAGCGCTAAGCAATTCGGACAACCATCAATTAATAATGGTGTGAAAGACCCATGCGTCCGCTTCGGGTCGATTTCGGCCAATACCAGACTCACAATGATCGAACGACCCTGTTGACCACTGGGCTATCTCACCACGATACTGTTCTTATGATCAGTATCATTGGAAAGCCCCATCCCTCCCCGTGTACCTTGCGCCTCCCCTTGTTAGAGACGCTGATCCCTGCTGGATTTCCATCACCAGCGGCTGACTATGTGCAGAATGCCATCGATCTTCACGAGCGGCTGATCCACAACGTTCAGGCTACTTTCTTCGTGCGGGCGACTGGAGACTCCATGCGTGATGCCGGCATTGTGGATGGCTCCGTCCTAGTGGTTGATGCCTCTCGCCCACCCGAGTCGGGCCATATTGTTGTCGCCAGCATCGATGGCAAATATGTCGTGAAACGACTCAAAAAAGTTCGTGGCCAATTTGAGCTGCACTCGGAGAATGTCTTGGTGGCATATCCGGTGCTGCGCCCGAGCAGTGATCTGCAGATCTTTGGTGTGGTCACCAGCCACATCGTTGAGCATCTGAAGAAACCCACGAGGAAGGCAAAGCAATGAAGCCTATCTATGCCCTGGTGGATGCCAACAACTTCTACGCAACCTGCGAGAAGATCTTTGACCCTGCTTTGGCGACTCGGCCTTTAGTCGTGCTCTCCAATAACGATGGCTGCATCGTGGCGCGCTCAGCGGAATCGAAGGCCTTAGGCATTCCCATGGGGGCGCCCATTCATCAGTGGAAAGACTTTTGCACGGAGCATGGTGTGGTCATCAAGAGCTCGAATTACACACTCTATGGCGACATGAGCTCGCGGATGCTCTCGATCCTGCAGGACATGTGTCCTCAAGTTGAGAGCTACTCCATTGATGAGTCATTTTTGAACTTGGCAGGCTATGCCGATCCGAGTACCTACGGGTATTTGATTCGTCAGCGTCTCCAGCAGGACATCAAGGTGACCTGCGGTGTCGGCATTGGTCCAACGAAAACGTTATCAAAATTCGCCAATCACCTAGCCAAGAAAAATGCTGAGTTTGGTGGTGTGTTCAACACACTCGATCACACCCCTGAAGAGATGAACCGCTGGATGGCCGCCTACCCCGTGTCTGAAGTCTGGGGCGTTGGAAGGCAGCTCACAAAGCGCCTCGGTGTGGATGGGATTGAAACCGTACTCAATCTCGCGCGCTGCGATGGCGTCTCGATTCGCAAACGCTATGGCATCGTGCTCGAAAAGACGGTGCGTGAGTTACGTGGCGAGTCCTGCCTCAGCTTCGAGGATGTCGGCCAGCCCAAACAGCAGATCATGGCTTCACGCTCTTTTGGGACAACCGTGAGCGATCCACACGCGATCAAAGCCGCACTGACCCATCACATCAGCCGTGCAGCTGAAAAGCTGAGAGCACAGCAATCAGTCTGTGCGAATGTCTATGTGATGCTCAGAACCAATCCGTTCAGAGAACAAGATCAGCAGTATCGGCGCACCACCCTCGTACCGCTTGACCATGCCTCTGCCGATACTGGCGTTCTCATGAAGGCCGCTCTCAGAGGCCTGCGCCAGATCTTTGTGCCAGGCCTGAAATATCACAAATGTGGCGTCATGCTTGGCGAGATTGAGCCTGCAGGCATTCAGCAAACTGACCTGTTTGCGCCTGTCGATGATCCTAAGCGACTACGCTTGATGAGCCTGATGGATTCGATTAACAAGACCCAAGGCTCTGGCACTCTGCATCTCGCCAGCACACAACTCAGTGCCGCTTGGCAGATGCGCGCCGGTGATCGATCACCGCGCTACACCACCTGTTGGGACGAGCTACCGATTGCGTATGCCTGACTTACTGGGCTATCGCTATACTGACAATCCATGCCGAGATGGAGACTGGCAACCATGATGAGCTCACTGTTGCAGGCTCGAATTAAAGAGTTACTCGATACGCTGATGGCAGAGATTCGCCCCTTGCCTAGCGAGCGCTCTCGACTGGATTTCAGCTACCGACTGAACAGCGATGCCTTCATTTTGCAAAAGCACGCACGAGCAATGGATACTGAAATTCAAGTTCCTCAGCCAGTCTTAAAGGTCGTCCATGCTGAAGAGCCCGAAGGCTGGATGCTCTATCAACTCGATGCTGAGGGTCACTGGCAACCACACGCGGGCATGGTCTTTACCAGCGAATTGACGGATGTGATGGCAATGGCTCGATTGGTGGCAGGCGTTACTCAGCCACCGGTTAGCTTCGACATGGCAGGCTGATATGTGCAGCGGCATCGAATACGAGGGTCAAATGCATCTCTGGAAAGACCAAGAGGTACACCTTCCTGTTCGACTTCGCGATGGTTCGCTGAAGTGGATACGCTGGGGCGAGCGACACGGCGTGCAAAGCCCGTTCTTTCAAGGTCCGTGCGCACGGTTGGAGTCCATCAAAGAGCGCAAATGGAATCGCTTCAATCCACGCTCGGTCAAAATCGTGATGGACCGATACATGGAGCGCGACCTAAAGAACAAGCCCTACTGGGTGAAAGCCCCGGAGGGGGCTGTGCTTCAAGGATTGCTCGCGACCTGGGGAGATGAGCAACGCGTCTACGTTGTCACCATGGAAACGCCTGCTGAGTTTCAACATGTGTAGCCACGGTGGCCTCGTATTTTGGAGATGGAACATGCTGCATCAAATTGATGAAAACAAAGCCAAGATGGTGGCTCAACTCCTAAAGCATTGGCAGGCGGGCGAAGTCGCGGAGCAAGCCTGGCTATCGGACTACTGCGGTTCCCGGTATGACCAACTGCTGGAAATGCATGCGTGCCTACGCACACTCTTTCCGTACGACCGAGAACTTGGCTACAGCTGGGTCACTACCAATAACAGAGCCTTTGATGGGAGAACGCCGTTGAATGTCATGCTCAACGAACCCAATGGCATCGCACATGCTTTGCATTACTTACGCTGCGCGATGCAGCGTTGAGCCAGCCAGTCGGACCAAGGTAAGAAATATTTTTCAGGCTGACCTAGCGAACTAAGAAGTCGTGCTCTATCACTAGTGTGAACAATCACAGTGAGCTCGACATGACAGCACTAGAAGCAGCACAGCAAATTGCAGATATGAAAAAGCAGATAGCACTACTGGATACGAAAAAGTCAGAACTGATGGAACGTCTGGCCTACATGCAGCTGTTGTCGGTAATTTTCTTTGACGAGGCCGATGTCCAATAACGACCCGAAGCGGACTGATGGGGCTGTATCAGTATCACTCTGAAAAAGAACGATGCCTGCATGGAGTTTCTGGTGCAACCAAGGACATCAAAAAATATAGATGTAGAAGACTCCATGACAGAGTGGAAGGAATCGCAAGCCCCTTTTTACCCGGTGGCAACGATTCGTATCCCCAGCAGATTTTCGATACTCCGGCTCAAAACGAATTTTGTGAAAACCTTTCTTTTACACCGTGGTATGCCTTGCCTGCACATAGGCCACTCGCAGTAACAAAACGATTGCGCAAGGTAATTTATGACCACATAAGTTGAGTGAGACATGAGATGAACTCGACCAAAAGGCAAGAACCCCCAATAGGCGAGGTCTTTAGGGAGCATGGCCATGGCTGGCCAGCTCCTTACTCGATAGGAGTCCAACTAGCGTATTACGGTAATTTTTCAGAGCTCAAAAATAGTGGTTGAAACGAGGCACGCCAAAACACACGATTCAGCCAATCCCATCTGTCTCCAGCCCCTTAATAATGGGACAGTCGGGACGATGGTCACCGCGGCAGGCGTCAGACAGATTAATCAGCGTATCGCGCATTTCCGTGAGCTCCAGAATGCGCACATTGAGTTCATCGACATGCGCATTCGCTATTTTCTTGACGTCGGAACTGGCGCGGCTGCGATCCTGCCATAGCGAAAGCAGCACACGGATCTGATTCAGAGAAAACCCGAGGTTTCTTGCGCGCTTGATGAAGCGCAGCTCATGCACGTCTTTTTCACGGTAGGTTCGGTAGCCCGCATCCGTACGCGCAGTGGGGACAATGAGGCCAATTTCCTCGTAATGCCGGATCATTTTGGCAGAAACGCTACTCAAACGACCTGCTTCGCCAATATTCATTGCTTGTGCCCCTCACTCAATGGTTTCCACGCCTTGAGCAGCAAGGCATTCGTCACGACGCTGACACTGGAGAAGGCCATTGCCGCCCCCGCCACCATGGGATTCAGAAGACCAAAGGCAGCCAATGGAATCCCCACCAAATTATAGGAAAATGCCCAAAAGAGATTCTGCTGAATCTTGCGCCAGGTCTGACGGGAAATATCGATAGCATCCGCAATTAGCAGCAGATCGCCACGCATAAGCGTGATCGTGGCCGTATGCATTGCCACATCCGTCCCATCACTCATTGCAATGCCTACATCAGCCGCTGCCAGTGCAGGCGCATCATTGATGCCATCGCCCACCATGGCAACCAATCCCTTTTGCTTTAATCGGCTGATCTCTTTTTCTTTTTCCTGCGGCAGAACTTCGGCGACATAGCGATCGACACCAAGCGCTTTAGCCACAACGGCTGCACTTCCCTTGTTATCTCCGGTGATCATGACCGTCTCTATGCCCAAAGCATGCAGACGCCTTATGGCCTCTGCTGCCTCGGGTTTAACTTGGTCTCTAAAGGCCATAAACCCAAGCACGCTTTTGTCATTCTTTCGTGCAAGCCATGAAATAGTGCAGCCTTCGTTTTCAAGTGCAGCAGCACGATCATTAAACAGACCCAGCTGAAGCTCTTGGTCCTGCATGAGCTGCCGGTTACCGAGCAAATAAGTAACCCCATTCATCTGCCCGGATATTCCCCGTCCCGGTAACGCCCGGCTCTCGATCACCGGCTCCCCAATCACTTCTCGTTTCCTGGCTGCCTCGATGACTGCAAAAGCCAGAGGATGATCACTACCTGCTTGCAGGCTGGCGGCAATGGACAATAGGGATAGGGTATTTCCCTTCACTCCTTCTTCGGCCACCAGCTCCGGTTTGCCCAAGGTCAACGTTCCGGTCTTGTCAAATGCCACCACTTTTACGCCATGCGTAATTTCAAGCGCCTCTGCGTCTTTGATGAGAATGCCACTGCGAGCCGCCACTCCTGTCCCCGCCATGATGGCGGTCGGTGTGGCCAGCCCCAATGCACAGGGGCAAGCAATGACCAGCACGGCTACGGCATTGATGATGGCCTGATCCAATTGGCCGGTAAGAAACCACCACGCTGCAAAAGTTGCCAAGGCAATCATCATGACTACCGGCACAAAGACGGCGCTGACCTTGTCTACCTGACGTTGAATGGGGGCCTTGGCGGCTTGAGCGTCCTCGACGAGCCTGATGATGCGCGACAGCATGGTCTCGGCCCCGATCGCCTCCACCCGAAACACCAGAAGGCCGTCCGTACTGATGGCGCCGGCCACCACTTTGTCTCCCGCTTCCTTGGCCACGGGATGACTTTCACCCGTGAGCATGGATTCATCGACCAGGCTTTTCCCTTCTTCAATGATGCCATCGGCCGGCATACGTTCTCCAGGACGAACAGCAACCCGATCACCCAATTGAAGCGCATCCAGTGAAACCTCAATCTCCTGACCATTGCGGCGAACTCGGGCGGTATCCGGGCGAAGCGCCTGCAAGGCACGGATGGCCTCCGTGGTTTGTTGTTTGGCTCTCGCCTCCAGCCATTTCCCCAAAAGCACCAGTGTAATCACCACGGCAGAGGCTTCGAAATAGAGGTGAGCACCGTGAGCAGAATGTCCGGCAAGTACTTGGTACACACTCAGCCCATAGGCCGCACTGGTACCGACCGCGACCAGCAGATCCATATTGCCGGTGCCCGCCATGAGCGCTTTCCAACCGGCCCGGTAGAACCTCCAGCCCACCACAAACTGAACCGGTGTTGCCAAGATCCACTGCAGATACGCAGGCAGCATCCAGTCTTTCCCCAACACTGACGCCAGCATGGGCAATACCAGCGGCAACGTGAGCACGACCGCAATCAGAAGCATCACCAGATCGCGTGTCACCCTCTTTTTTTTGCCAAGACTCGCCGGCAACACCTCCACTGGATGCGCGATATAGCCGGCTTTATTAACCGCACTGATCAACGTCTGCATGGGAATGGCACTAATCGAACTGACACGCGCTTTTTCAGTCGCCAGATTCACGGAGACAGCCAAAACACCGGGCAGTTGCGCCAAGGCATTTTCGACACGCGCTACGCAGGACGCGCAGGTCATTCCTTCGATGGCGAGATCCGTTTGCGTTTCAGCCACATGATAGCCGGCCTCTTCAACGGCTTTCTTGACGGCGGATATAGGAGCCTCACCTGTTGTTTTGATACTGGCGGACTCCGTCGCCAGATTGACAGACACGTCAGTGACGCCTGGCACGCGCCTCAAGGCTTTTTCGACATGCACTACGCAGGAGGCGCAGGTCATGCCTTCGACTCCCAGGGAGTACCTAGTCGTGGAATTGGAGAGCTGAGAAGTCATGATTTGTTACTCCACATTGATTGGCAGGTACTCAGCTTCGGGCTTCCCACAAGGGGAAGGTCAAGCAATCCTTGTAAAGTACTTTGTAAAAAAACGGCCGCATGGCGACCGTTAACTTTCATTATCTGCACTTGGTTACCTGCGGGGTACGGCCGGAAAGCCGATATCCGTGATGCGCTGACATATGTCTTCCTCGCTCTCGACAGACACCACCTCGACTCTTCCTTGCGCGCGATCTACCGTGACCTTGGCCGACTCATCCAGCTCTTGAATGGCCTTGGTGATTTTGCCCACGCAACTGCCGCAACCAATACCTGAGACATTGAATATATGCATGATGTTCTCCTTGAATACGTTAACCATCTGATCAGGTCTTGATGACCTACTGCATACGTTCGGCCTTGCCACAGTGGGAAGGTCAATACACTGGGATAAATTATTTTCTCTACCCCTGAATTTATTTAATCGTTTTCACCCGTGATCATGGTTGCTGCCATAAGCCACCCGGCATTATTCAAAAGAGTTGTCGTTTTTTTGTGCGACTCTTTTGTGTGACTCTTCTGCACGCAATGGGATATCAAGCTCTTCTGTGCGCGGTAACGTCATGCTTCCTTCAGCGAATTCATAAACTAAGTTCCAAAAAAGGGCGGGCATCAAGCCCGCCCAAACACAGGAACTCACAAAAACGTCAAGGCGCCATTTTCAGCTCGGTAATGACAAGGGCACCGCCATGTTTTTCCACCGTAAACAAAACAGCATCATTAGCCTTGACCATTTTCAACATGGCGGGGTCTTTCACCCGGAACAGCATGGTCATGCCCGGCATGCCCAGATTCTTGATCTCGCCGTGCTTGATGGTGAGCTTGCCTTGCGCCATGTCCACCTTGCGGATAACGCCCTGGGTGTAGCGATTAGCGGCCGGCATGTCCTTCATGGCGCCTTCAGATTTTGACTTCATATCGTGAGTCGACGTGTCCATTCCCGGCATGTCTCCGCCATCGCCACGGGCACAGACTGAGGTGCTGGCCAAAGTCATCGGCACTGCCAGGGCTGCTGCCAATAGCCAGATTTTCATCGTTTGCATCTGTCGTTCTCCTGAGCGCGGACGTGGGCATGAAAAGTATTAACTGGTCTGTGGATCTCAGTGAGCATGATCGTGGTGTCCATCCTCATCACCAATGTCCTTAGTAGAAGAAACCGAGGCCGCCAAGCAGCAACACGGCCACCTCAACAAAGATAAAAATGGCGTACTTTCTGAATCGTGGGCCACCGGCAGGAGCTATCGGGTATTTGCAGTCATGTCGCTCTCCTAATAAGAGGCGTGGGCGTGGGACATAGAGCACCAAGCGTCGGCCGAAACATCAATGCGCTCCGTGGCCAGTGGGTTTGCGGATCTTGAGGTCATGACCACTGGAAGGTGCCGGCGCGGCTTTTACCGCCTCGGGCTCCTCGCTGCCATAGAGCCAAGCCACGGTACGCGGGGGATGCTCATACCAACCTGGATCGCTGTAATCACCACGTTTCTGCTTATCGCGGACCTTGAGCAGAGTGAACATGCCGCCCATTTCAATGGGGCCGAAGGGGCCTTGGCCTGTCATCATGGGCAAGGTGTTATCCGGCAGCGGCATCGCCTCGCCCATCTCGCTCATGTCTGCCATACCCTTGTCGCCCATGGCCATGTAATCCGGCACCAATTTGCGCACCTTGGCGGCGATATCTTTTTGCGGCACGCCAATTAAATTGGGTATCTGATGCCCCATGGCATTCATGGTGTGATGCGACTTATGGCAATGCAGAGCCCAGTCGCCCGCAGTCGCAGTGAACTCCACCGCGCGCATTTGTCCCACGGCAACATCGGTGGTGACTTCTGGCCAGCGGGCAGTTTTTGGCACCCAGCCACCATCCGTGCAGGTCACTTCAAAATCGTGACCGTGCAAGTGGATGGGGTGATTGGTCATGGTGAGGTTGCCGACCCGGATGCGCACCTTTTCACCCGTGCGCGCAACCATGGTATCGATGCCCGGAAAAACTCGGCTGTTGAACGTCCACAAATTAAAATCTGTCATCTCCGAGGTGCGCGGCGTGTAACTGCCCGGATCAATGTCATAAGCGCTGAGCAGAAAAACATAATCGCGATCAACACGCATGAAATTCGGATTTTTCGGATGCACCACGAGAAAACCCATCATGCCCATGGCCATCTGCACCATCTCGTCGGCATGCGGGTGGTACATGAAAGTGCCGGATTTTTTCATCGTGTATTCGTAGACAAAAGTTTGCCCCGGCTTGATCTGGGGCTGCGACAAGCCGCCCACTCCATCCATGCCGGAAGGCAACAACACGCCGTGCCAGTGAATCGTGGTGTGCTCGGGTAATTTGTTGGTGACAAAAATTCGGATGCGATCACCCTCGACGCATTCGATGGTGGGGCCGGGGCTCTGCCCGTTGTAGCCCCACATATGCGCAACCATGCCGGGCGCAAATTCACGCACCACCGGCTCGGCCACGAGGTGGAATTCCTTCACCCCATTTTTCATGCGATACGGAAGTGTCCACCCGTTCAGCGTCACCACCGGGTTGTAGGCCGGCCCGCCTTGCGGAGCGAGCGGACCTTCGGTGCCGGGTTTGTATTGAATCTTGGCTTCCGGAATGCCAGCCGCTTGTACACGCGATACCACGCCGGCACTCAGAATGGCGGCGCCAGCACTCCGGAGAAAATCACGTCGATTGGTCATAGTACGTTCTCGCTCAGTGGCCGGCGGCAGCGTTGCCGGTGCTCATGCTGTTTTTAATTAGGGGGGGTGTTTGTATTGCTGTTTAAACCTTGCAGCACACTGGCAAGGTCCGCTTCCGCTGCCCAGAAATCCTGCAGCGCAGAGAGATAGGCATCGGTGCTGGCAATCTGCTCCCGTGACTGGGCGAGCAGCTCGAAGGTGCTGATCAGCATACCGTTGTAGCGCAGCAGCAGTTCATCCGAGATCTGCTTCTGCAAAGGCACAACCTCATCGCGATAATGTTTGGCTAAGTCGTAGGTTGTGCGGTAACGCGCATAGGATTCACGCGCTTCACTGCGGGCATTGATGGCGGTCTCGGCCACATCGGCAAGCGAGCGGCGGTAAATAGCTTCAGCTTGTGCAACACGAGTAGTGCCGAAGTCGAAGAGCGGCAGCTCAAGGCTGACTTCAAATCCCGTTTCCTTGGGCTGCGTACTGAAAGTGTTGTACTGATAGCCCACGTCCAGCACGTTAACGAAGCGCGTGATCTTGCTGAGCTTGAGTGCATGAGCCGTGTTTTCGGCACTGCGCTTGGCGATTTGCACATCCACGCGCTGATCCATGGCCTGCTGCTCCACATTGCCCAGTTCGCGCGCAGCGCCGGGGAGCTCAGGCAGCAGGTCGGGTAGTTTGAGCGCAGCAGCATCGGGCAGCCCTAAAAGGCGTATCAGTTGTTCGCGATTGGTGAGGGCTTCGGCGTCGGCGCGTGCCCGTTGTGCTGTCGCTTCGGCATAAAACGCCTGTTCTCTGGCGGCATCGAGGCGGCTGATATTGCCCGCCTGCGCCAAGCCCCGGGCCAGCTCGCGGCCGGCTTCGGCAGCGGTTTGCACGTCAGCGGCATAACGGGCGCGTTGCGTTCCTGCCACGGCGGCGAAATAGGCCCGCCGCGTATCACGTGCCAGCATGAGAATGGATCGGGTCGCATCAAGCTTGGCACTCTCAAAACGCTGCTTTTCGATTCGGCCACGCACTGGCAAGGTCAGCAGGCCGATCAAATCAAAGCTGATGGCTCGATCAATTTCGCGATCACCGCCCTGCGTGAGACGAGCCAGTGAAATGCCGGGATTGCGCAGGCGCGTGGCGGCGATCACTTCGGCCTCGGTCATGCGCAACTCAGCGAAGGTTCGCTGCAGACCAGGATTGTTATTAAGCGCAAGCGCCACCGCTTCGTTTACGTTGAGGGGCTCGGCCAGCAGAACCTGCTGGTACTGAAGCCGGCTCTCTGGTGAGAGGCGGCTGGGGTCGTCCAGCGGCTGGCCCAGAATCCGGCTGGCATTGGCGCGAACCTCGCCCTCACTGCCATCACGGGAAAGGCTGGCACAGGAACCAAGAGCGCTGGCCAGAAGGGCAACAGCGACGACCCGGGTAATATGATGACGGGGCCTCTTCATCAGTGACCCCCGTGCTTCATGACGGGCATGTCGTGCGACTCAGCCGGCGATTTGGGGGCTTCCTCTTTAACGTCGCCATTAGAGGTCGCAGGAGAACCCATGGAGCCCATAGAGTGGCCCGCATGGCCGGTCGGCTCATCCGCAACAAGAGCATGGGTCTCCTGCCAGTCACGCACAGCAGGTTCTGTCCAGCCCTGATAGCCATTAAACGGGCTGACGTAAACAGTAGGAGTCGGGGGTGATACAGGCTCTGCCGCAAGGACAGTGACGGGGATCAATAAGAGGATGGGTACAAGCAGGAAACGCATGGAGGACTCCATTGGGGATTTCCGATGGGTCAATCATGCGGCGACGCGAAGTACACCAGCCTGACGCGAAAATTACATTCCTGTCAGCTTTGCTTAATCTTTGAAAAAGTCGGTATGGTTGCCCTTAGTCACTATTGCGTGAGGCACAGGCCTTGAGAATTTTGTTGGTGGAAGACGAAACCAAAACCGGGGAGTACCTGAAGCAAGGGCTCACCGAGGCGGGCTACACCACCGACTGGGTAAAGGATGGACTGGCCGGGCATCATCATGCCCTGTCCGAGGATTACGATCTGGTCATCCTGGACGTGATGTTGCCCGAGATCAGCGGCTGGCAGGTGCTGGCCGCTATCCGCCGTGCCGGCAAATCCATGCCGGTGTTGTTTCTGACGGCTCGTGATCAGGTAGAAGACCGGGTCAAAGGGCTGGAGCTCGGCGCCGATGATTATCTGGTCAAGCCTTTTGCTTTTGCCGAACTGCTGGCCCGGGTGCGTACCTTGTTACGGCGTGGGCGCAGTCGTGAGCCCGAACTCCTGCAGGTAGCGGATCTGGAGCTGGATGTCCTGCGACGTCGTGCTCTTCGGGGTGGCCGGCGCATTGATCTCACCGCCAAGGAATTTGCACTGCTGGAATTACTGATGCGTCGCCAGGGCGAAGTGTTGCCGCGTTCGCTCATCGCTTCGCAGGTCTGGGACATGAATTTCGACAGTGACACCAATGTGGTGGAAGTCGCCATCAAAAGGTTGCGCACCAAGGTTGATACCAACGTCGATGCCAAATTGATCAACACCGTGCGCGGTATGGGCTACGTTCTGGAAGCACCGACCGATGATTCAGCTCTCTCGTAAATCCATCACGGTACGCACCAGCTTGCTGTTTACGCTACTGGCAGCCGTTGTGTTTGTGGTGATGGGCTTTGTTATCCGCGCTTCGGTGAATCATCACTTCAGCGAACAAGATCGCACCACTCTGGAGGGCAAGCTGGAGTTGGTTCGGCATATTTTACTGACAACGCCAGGCGATGGCGCACGCATTCGCCGGCAGATGGGCGATGCCCTGATCGGGCATCACGACCTGTCTGTACTCGTTCGCGAGGCTTCGGGTGAAACCCTGTTTGCAGCAGGGCACGCCACTATTCCTGACAGCGTTTTGCAGGAAGCGCGGCCCTTGGTATCAAAAACGTTATTGCCTTTGCTGACCTGGTCAGAAGATGGCGTGGCTTATCGGGCGGTGGGCGTAAACATCGCCACCGATGAACCCGACCAAAATTGGGTGGTAAGCATCGCCGTTGATACCCGTCATCATGCGGAATTTCTGGCGGTGTTTGAGCGTGAGTTGTTGCTGATCGGGGCTGGTGGTTTGTTTCTAATGGCCAGCCTCGGATGGCTAGCAACGCGCCGCGGTTTGCGCCCGGTGCAGAAAATGGCTCGGGTGGCCGAAGGGATTTCAGCACAACGACTTCAGGAACGGCTACCGGCGGACAATGTCGCGGTTGAATTGCAGCCACTGGCACGTGCCTTTAACGAAATGCTGGATCGCCTTGGTGACTCGTTAACCCGTCTCTCTGAATTCTCCTCAGATTTGGCCCACGAATTACGCACGCCTATCAACAACCTCATGACACAAACTCAAGTGTCGCTGGCAAAGCCACGGACAGCGGATGAATACCGTGAAGTGATGTATTCCAATCTGGAGGAATTCGAGCGGCTGGCGCGCATGATTGCCGACATGCTGTTTTTAGCCAAGGCGGATAACGGTTTGATGATTCCGCATCGGGTGCCCGTGGACTTAAGGCAGGAAGTGAAAGCCGTGTTTGATTTTTATGATGCGCTCGCCGCTGAAAAATCTGTCTCACTCAAGCTGCAAGGAGATGCCGCGGTGATGGGCGATCCCCTGATGCTGAGACGGGCCATCAGCAATCTGGTGTCTAATGCCGTTCGCCACAGTCAGCCAAACACCGCCGTGAATGTCAGGCTGGTCTCTGATCCACCCGCCACGAGGATGATCGTGGAAAACACCGGAGATGTCATTGCACCCGAGCAACTGGAGCGCGTTTTTGATCGCTTCTATCGGGCTGATGCTTCCCGGCAGCGCAGTGAAGAAGGAGCCGGGCTTGGCTTGGCCATTACCCGTTCCATCATCAGGACTCACAAAGGAGAGATCACCGTTTCATCCGGCGAAGGGAAAACCTGTTTCCATATTAACCTCCCCGGAGCTCAAGAGCTGCCTGCGCTCCCGACGGAGCTGCATTGAGCATACTGATGTCCATGATATGTATCCGATGCCGACGCATTGCTTTTTTCCTGAGTATGTTGATGACAGCTTTCCTGTTCTGTCAGGGTATAGCGCAGGCGGCAGTTGTGAGAGCTGCCGTGTCGGCGGGCCAGCGGGCTCCGATGAGCATGAGCTGCCATGACAGCTTGGCAAAGGGTGTTACGGACACAATTTTCTAGACAGTCCCCTGCCTCATAAAATACCTCTTTATACGGCCCCATCCGTCCGCTTAGGGTCGATAGCGGCCCGATCAGGAATGACTCATTTCGGCCAATTTGAGACGGAGGAAATCTTTGACTATGAAAACCACGTGGTACGGTACAGGGAACAGCAAGGCCGCCCCACTACCCCCAAATCCACCACTGAATTTGAATCAGCGCACTCCTTCGCTTTATTCCGGAGTGAGTTATCACTGCGTGCAAAACGAAAGCTGACGGGCTCGCTCCATGAGCCCGTAAACCGTTATATTCTCTGCATAAATATAAACAGGCACGCTACTTGAAGTAGCGTGAGACGGAACCGGATTCATGGACAAGAAGTCACTTTCTGAACGCGACATCTGCACCAAGTTCATTGCCCCTGCGATACAACAGGCCGGCTGGGATATTCAGAAGCAAGTCCGCGAAGAAGTGAGCTTTACCAAGGGCCGCATCATCGTGCGCGGCAAGTTGCATACGCGCGGCGAATCACGCCGGGCCGACTTCATTCTTTACCACAAGCCCAACCTGCCACTGGCCATCATCGAAGCCAAAGACAACAAGCACTCAGTCGGCGCAGGCATGCAGCAAGCGCTGGGCTACGCCGACGCACTGGATGTACCGTTCGTGTTCTCCAGCAATGGTGATGGTTTCCTGTTTCATGACCGCAGTGGCACGGGCGCTCAAACCGAGACCGAGCTGGCGCTGCATGAATTTCCCAGCCCAGATGAGCTGTGGCAGCGCTACTGCCAGTGGAAAGGCTTTGACACGGCACAAAGCAAGCGCGTTGAAGCGCCCTACTTCGATGACGGCTCTGGTCGCATGCCGCGCTACTACCAGACCAACGCCATCAACCGCACCGTCGAGGCGGTGGCACGGGCCCAGGATCGCATCCTGCTGGTCATGGCCACTGGCACCGGCAAGACCTACACGGCCTTCCAGATCATCTGGCGGCTTTGGAAGTCCGGCCAGAAGAAACGCATCCTTTTCTTGGCCGACCGCAACATTCTGGTGGATCAGACCAAGAGCAACGACTTCAAGCCGTTCGGCAATGCGATGTCGAAGATCAAGCGGAAGCGCAATGACAAAGGCGAATATGTCATTGATACCTCCTACGAGATCTACCTCTCGTTGTATCAAGCCGTGACCGGCACGGACGAAGAGAAGAACATCTACAAACAGTTCTCACCTGACTTTTTTGACCTGATCGTCATCGACGAGTGTCATCGCGGTAGCGCCGCTGAAGATTCAGCCTGGCGTGAAATTCTTGACTACTTCAGTGCCGCCACGCACATCGGCCTCACCGCCACGCCGAAGGAAACCAAGGAAGTCTCCAGCACTTACTATTTTGGCGATCCGGTCTACAGCTACTCGCTCAAGCAAGGCATCGACGATGGCTTTCTCGCACCCTACAAGGTCGTGCGCATCGACTTCGATGTTGACTTGCAAGGCTGGCGACCCGCCAAGGGGCAGCGCGACAAGAACGGCGAGCTGATCGAAGATCGCATCTATAACCAGAAAGACATCGACCGGCATCTGGTATTGGAAAAGCGCACGCTGCAAGTCGCGCAAAAGATCACGGAATTTCTGAAAGCCTCCGGCGTCTACCAGAAGACCATCGTGTTCTGCGACGACATAGATCACGCCGAGCGCATGCGCCAAGCGCTGGTGAACCTGAACCCTGAGCGGCTGAAAGAAAGCCGCAAATATGTCATGCGCATCACCGGGGATGAGCAGGAAGGCAAAGCCGAGCTAGACAACTTCATCAACCCCGAAGAGCGTTATCCGGTCATTGCCACCACCAGCAAGCTCATGACCACCGGAGTCGATGCGCAGACCTGCAAATTGATCGTGCTCGACCAACACATCAAGTCCATGACCGAGTTCAAGCAGATCATCGGGCGCGGCACACGCATCAACGAGGACTACGGCAAATACTGGTTCACCATCATGGACTTCAAGAAAGCCACGGAGCTATTTGCTGATCCGGGCTTTGATGGTGACCCCGTGCAAATCTACGAGCCCGGCGAAGATGATTCGCCTGTGCCGCCAGACGATCTCGATGACACCCCTGAAGGTGGAGATGGGGATACGCCAGAAGCTGGTGACACCGGTGTTGAAATTGACCCTCCACCTTTTGAGGATGGCGACAGCAAGACGCCTCGCGTGAAGTATGTGATCGCCAATCAAGCCGTCTATGTGATTGCTGAGCGCGTTCAATACTACGGGCCTGACGGCAAGCTCATCACCGAGTCGCTGCACGACTACACGCGTCAGTGCGTGCAAAAAGAGTTCGGCTCACTCAAGGACTTTCTGCGGCGCTGGTCCGATGCAGACCAGAAGAAAGTCATCATCGACGAGCTGGCCACACAAGGCGTGCTTTGGGAGCCATTGGCTGAGGAAGTCGGCAAGAAACTGGGCAAGATCCTCGATCCCTTTGATCTGATTTGCCATGTCGCTTTTGATCAGCCGCCGCTGTCTCGAAAAGAGCGCGCGGATCAGGTCAAGAAGCGCAACTACTTCACCAAGTACCAAGGCGCAGCGCGCCAGGTCCTGGAAGCTCTGCTCGACAAGTATGCCGACACTGGCATCGAACACATTGAAGACATCAAGATTCTCCAGCTCGACCCCTTCAGCCAAATTGGCGCGCCAATTGAGCTGGTCAAGGCGTTTGGCGGCAAGGTCGGATACAACAAAGCCTTGCACGAGCTGGAAGACGAACTTTACGCCGGCTAATGCCGGCTTTGCTTTTATTGAGATTCATCTATGTCTGTTAGCGGTACGATCAAATCCATTCAAAACATTATGTGGAAAGATGTGGGCGTCGATGGCGATGCGCAGCGCATCGGCCAGCTGGTCTGGATGCTCTTCCTGAAAATCCTTGATGACCGCGAGCAAGAGTGGGAAATGCTCGATGACAACTATCGCTCGCCTATTCCCGAGACCTATCGGTGGCGCAATTGGGCAGCCAATTCCGAAGGCATGACTGGCGAAACGCTGAAAGGCTTTATCGACAACGAGCTCTTTCCCACCCTGCAGTCACTGGGGAGCCAAGGTGCTCACCCGATGACCTATGTGGTTCGTGGCGTCTTCGAAGATACCTATAACTATATGAAGTCGGGCCAGCTCATTCGCCAAGTCATCAACAAGATTCAAGAGGGCGTGGACTTCAACAAGTCACAAGAACGCCATGCCTTCGGTGACATGTACGAAACCCTGCTGCGTGACCTGCAGAATGCCGGCAACGCGGGGGAGTTCTACACACCGCGGCCGGTCACTGAGTTCATGGTACGCATGGTTGATCCCAAGCTGGATGAAAAGGTCATGGACCCGGCCTGCGGCACGGGTGGTTTTCTGACCTGCACCATCGAGCACAAGCGCAGCCGCTATGTAAAAACAGCGGAGGATGAGCGCACCTTGCAGGCCAGTATCTTCGGCGTGGAAAAAAAGCCGCTCCCGCATCTGTTGGCCACCACTAACATGATCCTGCATGGCATCGAAGTGCCAAGCCAGATTCGCCATGACAACACGCTCGCCAAACCGCTGATCAGTTGGGGGCCAAGCGAGCGAGTACATTGCATCGTCGCCAACCCGCCGTTTGGTGGCATGGAAGAAGACGGTATTGAGACGAACTTTCCCGCTGCCTTCCGCACCCGTGAAACTGCTGACCTGTTCTTGGTACTGATCATGCAGCTGCTGAAAGACGGTGGCCGAGCCGCCGTCGTGCTGCCCGATGGCTTTCTGTTTGGCGAGGGCATCAAGAGCCGCATCAAGGAAAAGCTACTGACCGACTGCAACTTGCACACCATCGTTCGCTTGCCCAATGGCGTGTTTAACCCCTACACCGGCATCAAGACCAACTTGTTGTTTTTTACTAAGGGCACGCCAACTAAGCAGGTGTGGTTTTACGAGCATCAGTACCCAGCAGGCGTGAAGAATTACTCCAAAACACGCCCGATGCGCATTGAAGAGTTCGCGGTGGAAGAAGCATGGTGGGGCAACGAGGCGGATGCCTTTGCCACACGGGTGGAGAGCCAATTCGCCTGGAAAGTCAGCCTTGAAGAGCTGCAAGCGCGAAACTGGAACTTGGACTGCAAGAACCCGCATGTCGGCGAGCAAGTTAGTCAAGACCCGGACGAGTTACTGCGTAAATACGCCACTCTGCAGGGTGAAATCAGTGACCTGCGTGACCAGCTCAGGACTGTGCTGACTGAAGCATTGGAGCGTCAGGTATGACGGCATTGCTGACCAGCAACCTGCCGTTACTGGCCGGTGCACCCAATGGCATAAAGAAGCTGCGTGAGCTGATTCTTGAACTTGCGATCCGCGGCAAGTTGGTGCCGCAAGATCCTAGCGATGAGCCCGCCAATATGTTGCTCAAGCGGATTGCCGAGGAAAAAGCGCGTTTATTGGCTGAGGGCAAGATTAAGAGGCCGAAGCCGCTGGGTGACATTGCTGAAGCAGAAATGCCGTTTGGCTTGCCTGAAGGATGGTGTTGGACCTCCCTAACCGAGATTGCAGCTATGCGAGGTGGCAGCACACCATCGATGTCAAAACCAGAGTTTTGGGATGGTGACATCCCTTGGGTCTCTCCTAAAGACATGCATGATGGCGATATCACAGATAGCGAACTAAAAGTCACGCAGTTAGCACTTGAAAAGACAAGTCTCGAGTTAGTGCCAATTGGCTCTATTTTGTTAGTGGGCCGAAGCGGCATTCTAAAAAGAAAGCTACCTGTTCAAATAACCGCCGTGCCTTGCACGATCAACCAAGACTTAAAAGCAATTTCACCATTCCAACCTCAGCCATCAAACTATTTACAGCTTTTTCTGCGTGGCACTGAGCGTCTCATCTTGCAGGAAGATGTCAAACAAGGAACTACGGTCCAAAGCCTTGTTTACGAAAAGCTTTTCGCCAGGCCATTTGGTTTACCACCACTAACCGAACAACACCGCATAATCGCCAAAGTCGATACGCTGATGGCACTTTGCGATCGCCTAGAAGCTCAGCAAGCCGACGCCGAAAGTGCCCACGCCCAACTGGTGCAAGCGCTGCTCGACAGCCTAGCCCAAGCCAGCCACGCTGTTGATTTCGCCGTTAGCTGGCAACGCCTGGCTGAACACTTCCACACCCTGTTCACCACTGAGCCCAGCATCGACGCCCTCAAACATACTCTGCTGCAGCTAGCCGTGATGGGTAAGTTGGTGCCGCAAGATCCCAACGATGAGTCGGCTAGTGAGCTGCTAAAACGTATTACTGAGGAAAAGGCGCAACTGGTGGCCGCAGGCAAGCTTAAGAAACAGAAGCTGCTGGCTGAGATTGCTGAAGACGAGAAGTCGTTCGAGCTAGCAACAGGTTGGGAATGGAGTCGTTTGGGTGATCAGGTGATCGAAAGCGGGGCTGGATGGAGCCCTAGCTGTGAACCGAGGCCAAGAGAGGGAAGCGACTGGGGGGTTCTTAAAGTCAGTGCCGTTTCATGGGGTGTATACCGCCCCGAAGAAAACAAGGCACTTCCTGTCAGCTTGGATGCTCGTCCCGAACATGAAGTTGCTGAGGGAGATTTCCTAGTTTCCCGTGCCAACACGGCGGAGCTCGTAGCGAGAAGCGTCGTTGTGGATGCGACACCGAACCGATTGATGCTGAGTGACAAGATCGTACGACTGAAACTGACCAATCTTTGTAATCGCCATTATGTAAACCTAATGAACAGCGCTACTTATGCTCGCAAGTACTACGCCCGAGTTGCTGGCGGCACTAGCAGCTCCATGAAAAACGTTTCACGCGAGCAGATTCTTAGCCTGCCAATTGCTTTACCACCTCTCAAAGAACAATACCGAATTGTCGCCTTAGTCGATCAGCTAATGGCCCTATGCGAGCAACTGAAAATCCGCCTAACCCAAGCTCGTCAGCTCAACGAGCAACTAGCCAGCACACTGGTTGAACAGGCTGTAGCATGAGAAATAGCCATTAAGAACTATTTGTAAGGACACGCCCATGCCCATCAAAACGCAAATCTGGACTGTAGGCAGCCAGCCAAGCCAGCTAAAGGAATGCACCCTGAGCAGTGAACAACTACTGGAAGACATGATCGTCAGTGCTCCACGCGTTCTGTCAGAAGAGTGGATGCTGATCGGTCGTCAGGAAAGCACCGGCATGGGGGGGCGAATTGATCTGCTTGCTATAGCCCCTGACGCTTCTCTGGTGTTGATTGAGCTCAAGCGCGACCGCACGCCGCGTGAGGTCGTGGCGCAAGCGCTGGACTATGCCTCTTGGGTCGAGCAACTGGGGGCAGAGGACATTGCCGCCATCTACAAAAGGTTCAAAAAAGATGCCGACTTAGCCGCCGATTTCTACCAATACTTCGGTCTCTCGCTCGATGAAGATGCACTTAACCAGAGCCACCAAATAATCATCGTCGCTTCCGGGCTTGATGCCAGCACAGAACGAATAGTGGCCTACCTAAGTGAGCGCGACATTCCAATTAATGCACTGTGCTTCCAAGTGTTTCAGCATGGCACTCAGCAGTTGATCAGCCGCTCTTGGCTAATCGATCCTGCCAAGACCCAGGTCAATGCCAGCAGCGGGAATGCTGGGGGCCAAGCAGAGCCATGGAATGGCGAGTACTACTGCTCCTTTGGTCATGACGCGACACGCTCTTGGCAAGATGCCATGAAGTTCGGCTTCATTTCAGGTGGCGGCGGCATTTGGTACAGCAGAAGTTTGAAGATGCTCACACCCGGCGATCGCGTATGGGTGAAAGTTCCGCAGCAAGGTTATGTTGGCGTAGGCCGTGTCACTGGACTGGCAACAGCCGCGGCTGATTTCACAGTTAAGCAAGACGGCGTTGATGTGCCGGTGCTAACCGCCGACATACTTGGGACTTATCACGTAGAGCATGTAAATGATCCTGAGCTGTGCGAGTACTTCGTGGCTATTGAGTGGCTACAAACCATTGCTGTCGATCAAGCCATCAGGGAAGTGGGCATGTTTGGCAATCAAAATACCGTATGCCGACCCACCACGCCGAAGTGGCGCTGGACGATTGAGCGGCTCAAAGAGCACTTTAAAAACTACGACAATGATAAGGACTCATTTCACTAGACATCTCCTTGTCTCAAGGGATGCTGTGTGGTCTCGGTAACTGCGTTTGACCTCCCGATGGTCATTCAAATCAACCGCTTGCCTGACCATAAGCAGCTTGCCAGCGAAGATGTCGACCTAGGGCAGCTCTGGAGCGAGGCTCGGAGCCTGCCCTGTGTGGGAGGCCGTATCCAGCTTGTCCAGCCTGTTACAACCGAAATAAACTGGCTAACTTAGCCCAAAAGTGGCCCCCTAACGTTTGAATTAACTGACCTGCGCAGCCTTTCGCGCAGATCCGGTGGAATGATGGGCTGGGCGTACTCTCATGTAGCAATACGATTGAGACAGGGAAATGCTCCTCAATTCATATTCGACATTGAATGATCGTCAAGATCGCCGAAATCGAAATTACGCGCATTAAGCGTGTAGAAACAGCTCTGAATCAGTGATCTGTTGGAATTTGTTCTCAGATTACGTCGGGGGGCTTTGACGATTCTGGTACCCCATCCAGCATGTTACCGGTTGAAATCAAAATAAAATATCGACAAAGGAAACGTCACCTACCCAGATATCTTTAACCCTTTTCCGGCACTGGAGGACTAAGCAGTTGTGTGACATCCATCTGCAAGACATCGGACAAACGACTTAAAATAAGCAATGAAGGATTGCTCACCCGTCGCTCGATCTGGCTAACGTAAGTTCGGTCGACACCCGCGCGAAGCGCCAGTTCTTCCTGAGACAAATGCAGAGATTTGCGCCGCTGTCGAACATTATTGGCGAGGTGTTTAAGGGTTATTTTATAGGCCTTTTCCATACCCACAGGGTGTGGTTACAGGGATTGTTAATCCACGGAATATATTCATCATCACTTGATATAACGCTAGGCGATACCAACTAGATATCTTCAAAAATGTTGAATATATTCATCATTTCATGCAAAGCTTAGTTACCGACTTAGGTCACGATTAGCAGCTTACGGACCAAAGTGCTTTGACATGAAACCGGCCATCTTGCGGCCGATTTGAGAGCGAGGGAGTATCATGCTCAACAACAATGGTGGTCAGGGATATCAGGTAGAAGATTACTTCAAGAGCGAGGCATACCTGTTTGGCCTCAAGAATGATCTCCGAAACCAAAGCGATCAGCTAAAACAGCAAGGCAACAACCTGGCTGCTTGGCAGAGTGCTTATCGTAACCTGGAACATGTGCAGAGTAAGTGGCAACAGGCACATGAGCAGCAGGCGCAGGAGATCACCAGACTCAATCAACGCTATGCCAGTCTGGATCAAGATGCAGATGAAGCTATTGCATCTTGGAAGCTACACAGTAGCAAGCTCTCTGACACCAACACTAGGCTCCAGGCCCAGGTCAACGAGCAGCAAAAGGTGATCGACTCTTTGCAGCTCGCCCGGGTCAACCAGACCGCTGCGCCTGTTGCTGACGAAATCCAGGCAACGATTACTGCTCTTCAAGAGCTAAACACCCAGCTCCAGGCCCAGGTCGCCAGTATGGAAACAGACCTCCGCTTGGAAGACGCAGGAGAGCGAGAACGGCACCTTACTGATCTAGTGAATCAAAACGCACACTTGGCCAGTAAGGTCACTGATACCATCCAAAACCTCCATGCAGATATGACCATAAATACGCGAATTCTTGCCGAACTTCAGAGTCTAAATGATGCGATTGAGGCACAAAGTCTTCACCTAGAGGATGCTCTGCAAATTGATGATCTTCGACTTGAATATGACTTCAGTAATGCGCAGCCATGACAATGATTGATAAAACGATCAAAAAGATGATGGACTCATTAAAACCATCTTTAGCCAGCTCGCCCCAGAGCTAATCAACCATGCCCCTATCATAGACAGTCAGGTGAGCATGACCCTATTGCTGGACTTCGACGGAGTACTTCATCCCTACCCTCTCCATGTTGATGACTTTAATGACGAACTTTTTCAAAACACGCCTCAATCCTGTGCACTGATGCGCCAGCATCCAGAGCTTCGGTTAGCTGTTAGCTAATCGTGGCGTGAGCGCTACTCAGTGAGCTACCAGAGTGTGCTTGGGGGCAACCTTGCTAATGCCACTCCTCAGCATCTCCCTTAACAGATGATAATAAGCGGACTTACGCCGCATACCAGAGATGCTAATGGATAGGAACAAAGTACCCCATGGGTTGTCACCCTCCGCAATCGCTTCATTGCGAAAGGAGATGCATGAGGAAAGCCCCAAGATGCAGCAAGAGCTGAAGCAGCGATACTCGTATATTTCTCTCGATCAGTTGCCAGATTGTGAATAAGTTCATGCACGGCTTCATGACTGCTCGTCATGACACTCGATTACTGCAAGTTCCTTCAAAATGGCAACTGGGGCTACGCAAGCGACTGGTTGATGCGTACTTGGGTAGGCTGTTCCGCCGTGCATACCAAAAAGGTCATGTGGTCATGGTGATCACCTCAGGTGCTGACAGCAAATGCAGCATCGAGCGATTAATCACCACCCTGCCTTTAGTTCAGCAACTGGTTTTGGTGCGTTCTTCGCATCTGGCTGAAGCACTGGCCCTAGCTCATGAATGGGCTGATGCCTCATGTGGGACTACTGCCTATCTAATCGACTTCGATCCGACAAAATAATAGATAGCAGAGTTAATCATTGCGGTAGGTAACGGAATGGCGAATAGCATGATGGATAGCTTGCTTTTAAGAAAAAACTCTTCTTCCTGCTGTATTAGATGTAGGCCAACGCAACCCGACGCTCAATCTCAAACAGCAAATCGCGTTAATAAACTCGCTGAGTTTTTTAAACCCATAATTGCTGGGGTCGAATGATGGCTAGCCAGACTCATCGAACATCACTTCATTACAGCCATATTGCCGAAAACTATTCGACGAAATTTGAGGGGAAATTAAATTCTCGGCACACTCACAAACTTATAAACGATCTGAAAGGTGTCATAACCGAGCTTGCGGGTGAGGCGCTTGTTCACTCCAATAACTCGTCCGTTGGGCACTTGCACCCCATCGGCGTTCATTCGCATAAGATTTGGCGACGGGAGAATGGTCACGCCTAAACGCTCTACTGCACGTCGAACGGTCACTACGCCTTCGACTGGAAGAATTTTCTTCGCATAGCGATTGTAATAGCCACGCGCATAGACCCCGTAGCCCAGGCGGCAGATTACTCCATCGGCTGCGAGCTGCTTCAACGCTCGGCCGACCTGGTCATACCCACCTAAGTCGGTGAAGTCTTCGCGCAGAAACACATTGCCTTTCTTGCGGGCAATCCGGGTCTTTATGCGCTCCAGCAGGGGCTTGGGCTTATTTGTCTTCATGACAAAATTCTCATTGCAAACATACGACATCATGATGCGCTAATTCTATGACTACATGTAGTACTACCAAAGTGTGGACGCCTTGTCCTCATGAGACGAATTTTTACCAATTCGTGTGGTGAATGCTCCAACCCATGATCACTGCGCACTTAAATAATCCAATTTTTGCTGATCTGTGCTGCAAATGATCTGCTATTACCCCGACCTGCCTTGACGCAGGACACTTCTATGCCCTACCACATCACTAGGCACGCACGTAGGAGCATGACACTTCCGTCAACTGCTTACTGCGGCTGCTGATGTAGATCATTACTCCATCTGGGCCGCCCATCTCCTGCCACATGGAGTAGGTGACACTGCCGTTCGGCTCGCGCAAAGGCTCATTCTTGAGCTTCAGGCGCTTGAGCACTTCCGCCGTGGGTAGCGTGGTCTGATAGCTCCAGCTCAACTCCTCTTGGTCGGCGCTGTAGGCGACGTTGTTAATGGTGGACTGGGGTACGCCCAGCACCATCAATGGGCGCTTCAGCCGATAGGGCTTGGGATCAGGTTGCATGCCGTTGTTCTGGACGCCATAGGCCCTTGCAGCGTTGTATGCCTTGAGAGCCTTTGCAAAGTCTCCTTGCTGACAGCTCAGCCAGCGCGAAATATCACGCTCGGCCTGGCTGACCGGTGCCGTGGCGGCCACCACGAAAGCCGGTGACAGAGCCAACGTAAGGACAGCGCAAGTCAGCTTGTTCATAGATCACTCCATCACAACACCCATTCGGAGCCCGAATGGCTTTAAGAGCTGGTCGGCAATATCCATCGTTGGATTAGCCTGACCATGCTCAATCTCTTGAAGGTAGCGCACAGACAAATTAGTCATGCGGGAAATCTCCGCGCGCGTGATACGCAACCCGGTCCGCAACAATTTGAGCACCTCAGGCAAGGGCAACCCTGGGCGTTCTTCAATTTTCCGGTAAACAGCCAGACGCGCCTCCATCTGCTGTATGTGGGTCATGGTGTGAAATCGCTTGTCCATGAACTGGCCTCCGTCAACGTATGCATGCAATCTTCATAGGGCCTAACGATTTCACACCATGACCAGTTATGGAGAGTCGTGTATGCGAAGTGGCTCTGGTGAAGGGCCTCCTGCCCGCCATCGGTCGATATGAATACTCATTAAGGCACGCAAAGCGCTCTTTTACCCTCAAGACAGCACATAAAAAAGCGCCTTAAGTGCCTTTTTGGATGAGCTTTGTTCATGTAGCTACCGTCAGAACTTAAGCACTTCGCCCGGCTTCAGGAGGCCCTTCACCAGAGCCAGCGCCTGGGGCGTGGCCTTGATGAAGTAAGGACCACTGCCCAGTTCCCCATAGTGGCTCTCGATGGTGTGCACCGAAATACCCTTGAGTACAGGACTGATGAAGCTCGCGTCCTGGCGCAGGCCGGAGGCCACCGCATTGGGCGGTGCATAGCCTAGGCGGGGCACCCAGACACCCTTGATCTTGTAGAAGCGGATCACCATGCCCTGAACAGACGGTGCAGTCTGCTTGGCATGGGCATCGTGATCATGGTCCCCAGTTTCCCGGGCCATGACACGGGCACTGGATGTCGGTGCGGCGGCGTCCAGATCGCCATTCTTGTAAGCCATGACCTTGCGGTAGGCGAGGTCTGAGGTCCAACCTTTGCCACAGTAGCTCATGGTGTCAGAGAAGCTGCCACCGGCCGTGCTGAAATAATAACCACGACCGGTATCGTAACCGCCACCATTGGTGCCAATACGACCATCCGGATACAGATCGGAGTCCACTTGGTCAGTGGTGCCACAAGATGCATGGCCCAAGGCCATCACGTGACCGAATTCATGGCCCAACACCGTGGCACCTTGATTTAGCCAGTGACCACCCAGGTATGGGCTGCTGACACTGCTGTCATCCACGGAGCTAAAGGACAGCGACATCAAGGAGGTGCCCAGGGCGACGCCCCCTAAATTGCCACCACCCTGCGCATTAAACCGAATGTTACTCGGCCATGCGCTAAAGCATTTTGTCATCCGGCGCAGTCCGTTGGGGTCCATTTTGATCTCCAGAGGGCTGCGATCAAAGCACTGAAAGTCCAGCTCAGCGATGGTGTCCGTCGCGCGCTGGAAGGAGAATGTGTAGATACCACCGGACACACTCTCAGCGTTTTCAGGCTTGAGCGGGGTCGGCGTGATCGCCGCCTCGTAGGTGATCGTGAAGTCATTGTGCGGATAGGTTCGCTTCAGCAGCGCCTTGAGGTCAGCTTCAGAAGGCAAGACACCCGTCTGACCTTGGAAGGTGATCGGGCGCACCACAATATTCTCGGTGATCTCAGGAACCACTTCGATGGTGCCACTCCGGTAGAGGCGGTCGGCCGCCGCTGCCGAGGAGGCGCGCATGTCATCAACAGCCACCTGCCAGCTGACGACATCGGCAGCCAGCTGGCCTGCCGGGATGACGCCAACATAGCTCTTCGTTAGCGTGGCACGGTCAACTGCCGTCGGTGCCGTGGTCGCCGCGCTAGTGAGCGCGACGGTCTGGCAGGCTCCAGTGGAGGAGCCCAAGACCAGCTTAGCCGAGGCAGGCATCGGCACGCCGGTACGCGAGGTGGTGACATCGATGCGGACACGGGTTTCCTTCTTCGCCGCTAGGCGGGAGTCCGTATCCACCATGTCCTGTTGCACAACCTGCAACCAAGAAACGTCCTTGATCTCCAGACTGTAGTCACCCTTGCCACCCGTGAGCTGGGTCACGGTGCAACCAGTGCCAGAGGCCGAGCGCGTCAGCGTGGCCACCGGCACCGTGGAATCGTCACCAGGCAGTGGCGTCGTCGGTGTCGTTGGAGTGGTGGGAGTACCACCACCCGGTGCTGGGGTGGACGAACCACTACCAGAGCCTCCACCAGCGCCACCGCAAGCCGTCATCAAGGTGGCCAAAAGAATGATGGCTGAAACTAAACCTGCTCGATTGGTAAGGAAAATATACATGGCGTCCTAGCTCTTTTTTTATGAATATATTCATCATAGTATTGCAGAATATATTCATCAACTAGCTGCAGATGTTAGCCAACCTAGCTACCTATCAATAAGGCAGACTGTGAGTTAGCGAGAGGGCAAGCGAGATGCTCAACAACAATGGCGGTAATGGGTATCAGGCGGAGGATTACTTCAAGAGCGAGGCGTACCTGCGTGGCCTAAGGAATGATCTGCTGGATCAGGACAGACGGCTTCAACGACAAGGCAACAACTTGGCTGCTTGGCAGAGTGCTTATCGCAACCTGGAACATGTGCTGAGTCAGTGGCAACAGGCGCATGAGCAGCAGGCGCAGGAGATCGCTAGTCTCAATCAACGCTATGCCAGACTGGTAACAAAATCCGATGAGGCCGTGGAGTCTTGGGAAAAATATAGTAGCCGTCTAAAAGACGATAACTCCAAGCTGCAAGCGCGCATCGATCAGCTAGAGTCCACAGATGCTCAGGGATAAGCGACCACTCTCACTAGCATAATAAAACATCCGCTCTGCAAGTTAATAGCCTAGTCACCCGGCAAGCAGACGATGAAGGGCCAGATATAACCCCATTGCGGTCCTCACTGAAATCGACACAGTTTCTCTTAAGACAAGCCATACACGACTCACATTTCTTGTTCCCCAACTCGTGGCGAAAGACCGAAAATTTCACGGTCACGCGGTCGGACAAGCCACTCATCAAACCCATCCGGCAAGCCACCGCCTAGACGTTCTAGGATGAACGCGCCGACCAGCACTTTCCGTCTAATGTCCTGCTGCTGGGCGAGCTTGCTCGTGTTGTACTTCATACGTGCCAGCGCGGCTTCAGCGGCAGCGATCCGCTGCTCCATTGTTTTTATCATATATCATTTGCTCTGATGATTCATACCAATTGACATAATAAGTAAAACTGATGATATTGCAAGCAGCTCGGTCTACACCCTGCCCGTAAAAATCGGAAGGGCGCACTTACGAGTTGATGAACAACTCTCGGCGGCCTGCAGGCGACAGAAAAAGAGTAAAAAGCAATGGCGATCTACCACGCGTCCTGTAAACCCCTGAGCCGTCGCGCTGGCAGGTCCAGTGTGGCCGCTGCTGCCTACCGGTCAGGCAGTAAGCTGATCGATAAGCGCACGGGCGAAAATCACGACTACACGCGGAAATCTGGCGTTGCACACTCTGAGGTCATTGCACCGTATGGCCTCGCGATTGAGCGTGAAGCGCTTTGGAATACAGTCGAAGAATCCGAAAAGCGAAAAGATGGTCGGACAGCGCGCGAATGGGTAATAGCACTACCCGCCGAGCTGAATGAGGCACAGCGACTTGAAGTGGCCCGCGATTATGTAAGATGGCTTATTGGGCGCTACCAAGTTGCCGCCGACCTAGCTATCCACAAGCCAAGTCGCGTAGGCGACCAGAGAAACCATCATGCTCACATCCTGTTGACCACCCGTAAGATGAACGAAGACGGTAAGCTGGTTGAAAAATCGGATGTCGAGTTAGATGGGCTGACACTAAAAAGACGGGGCCTGCCATCATCAAAACAGCAGATTATTGAGTGCAGAAAAGCGTGGGAGAGCAATGCAAATGCTGCGCTTTCTCGGCATGGTTATGAAACACGAATTGACCATCGTAACCATGAAGATGCTGGGCTAGATGCATTGCCAACTACTCACCTTGGTCCGCTGGCAAGCGCTTTAGAGCGAAGAGGCATTAAAACCGATTTAGGGAACATTAACCGCTCCCGTACTGCCCTAGAAATAGATGTATCAACAGCTAGTAGCAAATTGGAGAAGCTGCGTTGGGATCAGGTTTTAGGTGAGGAATTGGATGCGGATGAGGCTGCTTTCGCTCGAGAAAGTAGATTAAAATATGATCAACGACTGCAAGAGCTGCGTGAACAAAGGCACGCCGACGACAGCATCAGGCAGCCTAATTCAATAAACACGCCACTAAGCGCAGCAATTGATGCATATAAAGTAGCGCGATCAGCCTTTGAAAAATTGATTTATTGGCGTGGTATTTCACAAAGGATAGATGATTGGCGGAATGCACACCCTGTAAGGGCACTCCTACGAATTATTAATGATGAGCTGGTTGAGCTGAAGCGATCCCAAACTGATTTAAGGGAAGTAGATCACGATGCAGAAAGAAAACTAAAGCTTGCTGAGGTCGAATTGATGAGGGCACAGGATGAAGTTGAAAGGCAGTTAAAATCTCCGCCAAAGCCGATCTTGAGTAAAAATAAAAGTGATGAGCTCGATAAACTATGGAAAAAAGCACAAGAGATAGATGCGTTGAGAATCGATATGCAGACGGTTAGCAGGTCGAACAATGACGATGAAAGTAAAATGTCGATTAAATTTTAGAATATTTTTTCATATCCACAACGAAAATTCAGCCTCTTAATTCCAGAAAAGAATAAAACTTTCGCTATAGTGATAATAATATATTTATAGCGCAATTTGATAAATTTTATTAAAAATTGATGCATCATGATGAACTATGTAGGATTTTCTTATCAAATTTTAAGGGATAAGAAATGAACATCAAACGATTTTTAATTAGCCAGACCTTATTGATCCGAGCTTTTGGGTTTTCAAGAACAACTTTTTATCGCCATAAAGCTGATCCAAATTTTCCAAAACCAATTAAATTTAATAAAGCTCGACAGGGATTAGTTTATTATAGGGTTTGCGATGTAGAGGATTATATTAATAAGCTCGGCGAGGAAATTAATAAATGAACACACAAACCGAGCCAAAAGAACGCGTAAACCTTAGAAAATTAGACTTCTCTCCTAATCTGAATCCTTTTGTACATGAAATATCTATGAAAATGAAAAAAAAGAAGGTGTTCACTCAGATTAACAGGACTCTCGCTGATGTTGATACCGGAGAGATTCTTGGTTCTTGCGCTATTAGCGTCACTGAAATTGATAAAAAGGCATTCATAAAAATTTTTGCGGAACTTAACACGGAAAAACAGAAGCTTACATTATCGGCTCGACAGGTTTTGGAAGAGGTCCTTCAAATTTATATGGATGAGCCAATGCGCGGCGGATATGCTGACTCAGTCTATATTTATTTCATGGAAAATAAAAACAAGGAGTGCATTTTAAATGGAAATAAAATAAGTTTTAGCTTGAAGACCTTACAGCGCGGCTTAAAAGAGATCATAGAGGGTGGATTAATTTATCCAAAGTCGCCCAATGTTTTCTGGATTAATCCACATTTGTACTTTAAAGGTGACCGAATTTTATTTTTAAAAGAGTATCGACTGAAGGTAAAAGAATTGGAAAATACAATGTACCCGAAAATAAATTTGGAGAAAAAAGAGTTGGAGATAAAGCAGTCCGCAACCCCAGAAGTCATGGCTTAAACGGTTGCCTCCCCCTATTATAGAGCCGCCACCAACGAAAGACAAAAAATTTGATTAATTGTCTTGAGAATGCTTTGACTTGTCAGTCAACCTAATTAAATTGTCCCATGACCCGAGCAAATCCGCGGCTTAGCGGCCGCTCAGTTCTCAGTCTTAATAATGCAGGTAGAGTGAAGCGCGCAGCGCGCAGCGGGGCCGAGCTCAGGCCCTCCTAATTGCCACTGCTCTAAGCCTCGGGTGGGCGAAGTCATACGGAGTTACCCGCTCCTGACGATTTGCGTCCAGATAGTCCGACCACCATTGCATCATCTGCCGCCGCTCCTCAATGAACTCTGCTGAATGAATGTAGGCAGCTTCCACACTGTTCCTTTCCCTGTGGCTCATTTGCAACCGAATAGCATCCGACTGCCACAATTTGGATTGTCGAAGCGCTCCATTTGCCATACTCCTAAATCCGTGACCACAAACATCAGTCTTGGTATTGAAGCCCAGTCTGCGCAGGGCTGAGTTGATGGTGTTTTCTGACAGCACACACTTCCCATTTTTGCCGGAGCCGGGAAACACTAACTCTTGGCGCCCGGTGATCTCGTAAACCTCCCGTAGCAGCCTTACAACTTGTCGAGATAGCGGCACAAGATGTTCTTCCCTCATTTTTGAACCTCTATACGAGTGCGGTACCACTCGCTTACCTTCCAGGTTCGCGATAGGCTCTCGCGAGGCGGGAACCGTCCAGATTGATCGTTCCAAATCAATTTCCTGCCAGCGGGCAAAACGCAGCTCGCTGCTCCGGATGAATACCATAAGGGCGATCTGCACCGCTAGACGGGTAACCGGGGAGCGCCCGCTGTAGCCCTCCAGCTTAATAAGGAATTCTGGCAGACGTTCTTCAGGCAGGGCTGGGTGGTGTTTGACCTTCGGCGAGCTGCTATTTCCCGCCAAATCCAACGCAGGGTTGCTATCAATCAGTCCCTGCTGAACGGCGTAACGCATCACTCGGCAAATTGCCTGCTGCATCCGCTGCGCGAGTTCCAGTGCACCGCGCTCTTCAATTTTTCTAACGGGCTGAATGAGGTCGCGGGTCTTGAGGCTCGTGACGGGCCGCCGCCCAAGGGCTTGGAAAAGATTGGCTTCCATCCTTTCCAAATATGTCGTGGTGTAGTCCTCTGACCATTTCTTCTTCTTCGCCTCCGCCTTGTGCCATAGCCGGGCCACTGCCTCGAAACTGTTCTCGTGGTCGGCCTTGAGGCGCGCTTGCTGCTCACGCAGGTGTGATTTGGGGTCTATCCCTTGCGCTAGTAGCTCTTTTACTTCCTCGCGTCGTTTGCGGGCCATCTTGAGCGTCGTGGAAGGGTAGCTGCCGATCACCAAGCTATCTTCTTTTCTGTCACCCGGTCGGGTGTACTTCATCCGCCAGGACTTGCTGCCAGACGGATTTAGCAGCAGAAAAAGTCCGCCCCCATCAGAAAGCTTCTTGCCTCCATCGGGGTTGTAGCGCGCAGCTTCACATTTAGTGTCAGTTAGCGGGACGACTTGGCGGGCCATGACAACCTCGTTCAATGGGGTACGGCTGATTCCGTGCCCCTAAACTTACCCCCAAAGGGTTGAGGTGTGTCAAGGTGTGGTGAGACGTGTTGAAAACGAAAAAGCCCGCAAATGCGGGCTTATCCGGCCGTTTCAGGTCATGCTAATGCATGTTGAAACGTATATATGGCTCCTCGAACTGGACTCGAACCAGTGACCCACGGATTAACAGTCCGTTGCTCTACCGACTGAGCTATCGAGGATCGGTGAGGACGCGAATCATAGTGATGAGGCCGTTTCCGGTCAAGCCTCTGTGCGACTGTTTGCTCATAAATAAGCCGCTCACCGGCAAACCGCCTGCTTCTCGCACAACGGACGAGCCTAAGGTAACGCCATACTCCATAAAGGCACGGTCACCAACGACAATAGAATGCCAATACCCAGCACAGCATTGGCTAGGTCAGGCTCCAATTTAAATTGTTCCGCCAAGATAGCAGCCGAGATCATCGGGGCCATTGCCGCCTGCAATACCGCAACACTCAAGATGGCACCCGAGACACCCAAAGCACTACCCAGGCTCCACATCACCACTGGTGCCAATGCCATTTTCCAGCCCAGTGCCACGCCCACAGGCAGCCACTGATGACGAGCCAGTTGCAACTTTAGGCGTAAGCCCACCGAGAACAACGCTAAGGGCGCCAACGATTGCGCAATACGGTGAAGAACACTTTCCACGGAGGGTGGCCATCCGCCCAACTGCCCGACCAACAGACCGATGATGAGGCAGACAAATGCGGGAAACAGCAATACTCGCTTAGCCACAGCGGCGGGTGTGGCGGCTTGGCCGGCATAAATTACACCAACCACAACACCGCCCAAGCTGAGCATGACAAAGCAACCCAACTGATCCGCCACGACACCCAGAGCCAATTGCTCGGGACCGCGCAAAGCCTCGAGCAAGGGGTAGCCCATAAAAGAGGTATTGCCCAAGCCACACACCAAGGTCAATGCGCCGATCCGGGCATTCGACCAGCCAAGGCGTCTGCCCAACCAGCGGCAAAGCAGAAACGCGCCAAGAAAAACCAGCCACTGCGAGACCACCAAATACCAGAGGTTAGGATCAAGATGTAGGCGAGGAATCAGCTCTAGCACCATCGCTGGTAAGGCAATTTGAACGACCCACCAGTTTAGGCTGGGAGCCAACGCCGCCGGTGGATTGCCATAGCGGCGCATGAGCACACCGAGGAGCAAACAAACCGACAGTAATAGCAACGCACTCATCTCAGCTCCGGGACAGATCCGTCAAAGGGCGTTAGGGTAGCCGATTCGGGGCAAAGGAAAATATCCCCAATACGTTGTAGCGTTTCAGCTGTCTTAGCGTCTAAAACATGACACCCTGCTATTACGAGCATAAATCATCATGAATCGAAGAAATTTACTGCTGGGCGGAGTGGTTGCCCTGTTAGCGACGCGCTTTGGCCATGCCACCACGGTCGCCACTCATCAAGTCAAAGGCTTCATTAAAGACCCGGTCTTCTGGCGAAAAAAAGTCAGTGACGACGCCTGGGATGTGCTGTTCGAAGAAAACACCGAATCGCGTTTTTCCAGTCAGCTTAACTATGAAAAATCGTCGGGCACTTACCTCTGTGCCGCCTGCTTCCAGCCTCTGTTTAAGAGTATGGCCAAGTTTGACAGTGGCACAGGCTGGCCCAGTTTTTTCCAAGCGCTGCCGAAGTCCATTGGCCAGCGAGAGGATCGCCGCTTCTTTATGACACGCGTGGAGTATCACTGTTCGCGCTGTGGTGGCCATCAAGGCCATGTCTTCGAAGATGGCCCTAAGCCGACTGGGTTGCGCTATTGCAATAACGGTCTAGCCCTGCGCTTTATTGAGCAAGGCAAGCCGCTGCCCGCTCTGAGAGGTTAATCATGGATTTGCTCAGGAAGGCATTACTGCTTTGCGTCCTCCCCTTTGCCACCAGCACTGCCTCGGCCGCAGCCCCGGTAGCCCAGACGGAAACAGCTATTTTTGCCGGCGGCTGCTTCTGGTGCAGCGAATCAGACTTCGAGAAGCTGAAGGGCGTAAAGGCCGTTATATCTGGCTATACCGGCGGGCATGTCGCTCAGCCGAACTATGCTCAAGTCTCCAGTGGTGCCACGGGGCATTTGGAGGCTGTGGAAGTTCAGTACGACCCCACCGTGATCAGCTATGGGCAATTGGTGAACTACTTCTGGCGACATCATGATTTTCTCGATGCCGGCGGGCAGTTCTGTGATCGTGGTGAGCAATACGGCCCGGCTATTTTTACGGCCAATGCCGCGCAGATGCGCATCGCCGAGCAGAGCAAAGCGGCTCTGCTGAAAGCCCGTGGTCTGAAGCAGATTGCCACGCGCATCGTGCCCGCGAACACATTCTATGTGGCGGAGGACTATCACCAGGATTACTACAAGAAAAACAGCTTCCGATATCAGTACTACCGCTTGTCTTGTGGCCGCGATGCCCGTATGAAGGTGCTTTGGCCTCATTGATGCTTTTTAACTTATGCAATTGCCTGCCAGCTACGCCATCTATTTGTTATCTCTCATGCTCGAACGTGGGCATGCGGCTGACGATGTGCTGGCAGGTACCGACCTGACGGAAGCCCAGCTTGGCCTGCAGAATCGTCGTATCGAGGGGTTTCAGTACGGTCGCATGTTGGCAAACTCACTGCGCGTCAGTGGCGATCCCGCCTTGGCCTATGAGCTGGGCCTACGGAGCCAACTGACTCAGCACGGCTTTGTTGGCTTCAGCCTAATGAGTAGCAGCACGCTGGAGGAAGCCGTTGCGCTCAGTCAACGCTACCTTGAGGCACGCGCACCGCTATTTCGCAGCCGCATCCAGTATGAAGATGACTGGGTCATTGTGGAGTTGGCCGAAACCATTCCGCTTGGGGTGTTGAAAAGCTTCACCTGCGACATTGTGCTCGTCGAACTCTGCTGCTTGTTTAACCGCTTGCTCAGTGGGCAACCCACACCGTCCCATTGGCGCAGCGAGATTGCCGTGCCCTACCCCGAGCCGCCGCATTACGCCGCCTGGCGCGATCGCCTGCCCAAATTCCACTTCGCCCAACCCAGTATGCAAATCCGCTTTCCACGGCAATTGCTCCGCCAGCGCATTGCTACGGCCAACCCCGCGACGGCGCAGCTGGCCATCGCCCAATGCGAACAGGAGCTTGCTGAGCTCGCAGCGGCAGAAGCATTAGACCCTTGGGTTGCACAGATTCGCTCTCAGCTGAACGCAAATACCGGTCGCTATGACCGCCTGCATGAGCTAGCAGAAAAGCTCCATGTATCTGAACGCACACTCAAGCGCCGATTACAGGAAGCAGGTACGTCCTACCAGCGCCTACTCGACGAAGCCCGAGAGCAGCAAGCCAAAACTTTACTGGCGCGACCCGATGCAACGATAGCTCAAATAGCTCAAGCCTTGGGTTATCAAGATCCCGCCAACTTCACGCGAGCATTTCGTCAATGGACGGGATGCTCGCCCTCGGCGTTTCGTCGTCAACCTTTTGATACACGCTAAAACCGCCCCCTAAAGTTGGCCTAATTTGACAGATATTAGGCGCAACTGCCCCTGACACTTGGCTAACCCTAAGCCCTAATCTGATGCGGTCGGACTCTCCTGTCCGTCGTTTTCAACGAGGCATCGCTTCATGACGTCATCTCATTCCAACGCATCGGCCATGACCGATGCGCAAAAATCAGAACACATAAAAAATACCGTGCTGGCCGCGGGTGTCGCGCTTCGCGAACGCCATCACTGGTTGCGGCATCAGGATGCTATCGGCGCCGGCATCATGATTGTTTCCCTGCTCGGCATGATCGCCAGTGGCACGCTCTATGTTCAGGGTGTTATTCCGTGGTGGCTCTGTGTGCCTATCACCGCCATTTTTGCGTCGTTTATTCATGAGCTGGAGCACGACCTGATCCACATCATGTATTTCCGTAAGCAGCCCAAAGTCATCAACTTCATGTTGCTCATGGGTTGGATTGCCCGAGCCAGTACGGTCAGCCCGTTTGTGCGTCGCAAGCTGCATCTGCATCACCACAAGTTCTCCGGCACCGAATCCGATTTGGAAGAACGCGGCATCACCAATGGCGAACGCTGGGGCTTACGCCGTTTGCTCATGACAGGTGACAACATGCTCGCCGTCTACCTGCGCCCCATGACCATGCGTAACGCTACACGTGCCTATATTCAGTCACAGAAGCCGAAGAGCAAGGCCGAAGTGCGCGCCATGATCAAAGAGCAAGTCGGCGCCTATTTCCCACTCGGCAATATTTACTATGCGCTGTTTCACACGTGGGTGATCTGGCATCTGGTGAGCTTCGGTGCAGACCTCTCGGGCTATGCCATCACGCTACCGTCCTGGGCTGAAGCGGGCGTGGCGGGGCTGAATATCTTCGCCGTGGTTTACATGCTGCCTTCCTTCCTGCGCACCTTCTGCCTGCACTTCATTAGCTCCAACATGCACTATTACGGTGATGTCGAAGCGAAAAACGTCATGCAGCAGTGCCAAGTGCTGAATCCTTGGTGGTTGCTCCCGATGCAGCTGTTCTGCTTCAATTTCGGCAGCACGCACGCCATTCACCATTTCGCAGTGAAAGAGCCGTTCTACATTCGCCAGTGGAATGCCAAGATCGCGCATAATGCGATGCGCGAGATGGGTGTGCGATTTAACGATTACGCCGCCCTCAAGCGCGCTAATCGCTTTTTCACCACGCCAGAGACTGCCCGCTCAACATGAAACTCAATGCACGACACCTGATACTCGATCTGCTGCTAGCCAGTGACCATCATCAGGTGTCCGTGCGTGAAGCCATTACCGCCTGCGGAATTTTTGCGATCAGCGAGAACTCGGTGCGTGTAGCGCTGGTGCGCTTATCTGCAGATGGCTTGGTACAGGCGGCGGGCCGCGGGCATTATCGTCTCGGCCCGCAAGCCTTAGATTTAGCGGGCGATGTTGCGACCTGGCGTAGCGCCGAGCAACGCCTCAGACCTTGGCATGGCGACTGGATGACGGTGTTCACTGCTAATCTGGGGCGCACCAATCGCACCGCACTAAAGCGTCGTGAACGTGCGTTAACCATGTTGGGTTTTCGCGAGCTTGAGCAAGGCCTGCATGTTCGGCCAAATAACTTAGAAAGCGGCCCAGAAGCGGTCTTAAAGCGCCTGCACACGCTCGGCCTGGAGCCGGAAGCACGCTTATGTTTGAGTCAGCAATGGAGCGACGAAGCCGCGCTCACAAGCCTTTGGGATACCACTCGCCTCAATGCAGACTACCGTTATTGGCAGCAATCGCTAGAAACCTGGATGCAACACGCACAGGAGCTCGATGCCGAAACAGCGGCACGTGAGTCATTCTTGCTCGGTGGCCAAGCCATTCGACATGTTGTTTTCGACCCCTTACTTCCCGATAGCTTTATTGATAGCCAAGCCCGACTGGCATTTGTTGCCAGCGTCCGCACCTTTGATAAAGTCGGGCATCAAATCTGGCAAACGCTTTACGCCTCAATTCGCTGATCACTGTTTTCATCCAAGGCCTGCCCCATGCGCATTCTGATAATTGAAGATGATGCTGAAATCGCACGCTACCTTCGCAAGGGCTTAACGGAAGCAGGTCATGTCGTCGAACACGCCGATAATGGTCGCGATGGTTTGTATCTGGCAACGGGCGAGTCCTTTGATGCCATTATTCTGGATCGCCTACTGCCGCAAATGGATGGCCTGACGGTACTCACCGCCTTAAGAAGTAGCGGCGCGACCGTTCCTGTATTAATTCTGAGTGCCCTGAGCCACGTCGATGAACGCATTAAAGGCTTACGCGCCGGCGGCGATGATTATTTAGTCAAACCTTTTGCCCTCAGCGAACTGCTAGCGCGAATAGAGGTCATTACTCGCCGCCAAACACCGTTTGAAGCCAATAATGAGCTCCGCATCGGCAATCTCAGCCTCAACCGACTCACTCGCCAAGTCCATCGCGGCGACGAAGAGATACTCTTGAAGCCTCAGGAGTATCGCGTCTTGGAGTACCTCATGCGTCATGCAGGCCAAGTGCTTACGCGCACCATGCTTTTGGAAAATGTCTGGGATTATCATTTTGACCCCCAAACGAATGTCATTGATGTTCATATGTCGCGCTTGCGGGCAAAAATTGATAAGGCGCCGTGGGCTCCGCTCATTCACACCGTTAGGGGTGCCGGGTATAGCCTTCGTGAATAAGCTAACGCCTAACTGGTCTACTGCGACCCGCATTACGGTATCCAATGCAGGCGTCATTCTGGTCTGCTTTCTGGTCTTAACTGCAGGCGTGATGCTGTTGAGCCAGTACTTCATGCGCCAGCATATTGAAGAAAGTGTGCGTGCCGAACTCAATATTCTGGACGCTGAATTTCAACTCGATGGCTTACGCGGTGTGACTTCGCTGATTAATAGTCGCCTTAAAGAGTCCTCCCCCTTAGATAGACGCAGTTACTTCTTAACCGACGCCAACGCGCAAAAACTTGCCGGCAACCTGACCCACTGGCCATACGATTCGCTACCTGCAGACGAATATGTTTGGCTGCCCAGCCACCACGATCACGACGACTACAGCCTGGTGGTCATGTGGCACCAGCTGCCACAGGGATATCGCATTCTGGTGGGATTTGATGAGCGCGAAATGGCGTATGTGGAGCGCAAAATTCGCCAAGGTGCAACCTGGAGTCTGCTGCTCGTTCTGCTACTTTCGTGGCTTGCTGGGCGCTATACCACGCGCTTGGCATTAAGGCCCATTGGCGAAATTCGCCACACGGCGAGTCTCATCATGCAAGGTGATTTGCGTCATCGAATCCCCATCCGCCACACCGGCGATGAGTTCGATGAGCTCGCAAATACCCTCAATGACATGCTGGACCGTATTGACCGACTACTCGCCGGTGTACGTAATGCCACCGACAATATTGCTCACGACTTACGATCCCCCCTCACGCGTCACCGAGCACGACTAGAAAGCCTGCTTGCCGATGCCCATAAAGGCACTGACATAGTCCCCTTGATTGAGGCGAGCCTGACGGATGTTGATCAGGTTTTGGTCACCTTTAATGCGCTACTGAAAATTGCCAGTGTGGATTCGGGCGTGCTTCGAGCGGACTTCACCCTCGTTGATTTAAGTCTTCTGGTTGTGGATGCGGTGGAGTTTATGGAGCCGCTTGCGGAGTCCCGCGAACAAACCCTCACGTTCTCGCTACCGACCCAAGCCATCAGTCTCGGTCATCGCGACTTGCTGTTTCAGTTACTGATTAATTTGCTCGATAACGCACTGAAGTACAGCCCGCCAAAGAGTCTTGTCACGATATCGCTGAAACCAAACGCCAATAATTGGCAGCTTGAAATCAGTGACCAAGGTCCAGGGATTCCTGATTCCGCCACGGCGAATGTGTTTGATCGGCTGTTTCGTCTCGATGCGACCCGACAAACGCCAGGGCTGGGGCTTGGGCTGAGCCTGGTGAAATCCGTCGTTCAACTCCACGGCGGCGAAATTGCCTTATTGCCGGCACAAGCTCACCAGGAAAAACCGGGGCTATGTGTACGTGTGCTTCTGGCAAACACCCGTCACTCAACGCCTTTGTAGACGATTGAAAGCCGTGTAGGACTGTGACTCAGGGCTTAAGTCGTGTACTTTTCTCCTGTCACTTACTTAACGAGAAAAATCATGACCCTATCCCCCGCCATTTGCGCTCTCTTGTGCTTTGCTGCACTTACGGCCCTCTTAGCCCTGAGCTATGCGAGTTATCGTGTCGGTTTGGTGTTAACCGGCAAAGCCTCTGCCAATGCGTGGACACGCGGCGCGCAAACCTGGAGCGATCCTGCCTTCTTTGTTCGTCTTCAACACGCGCACCTGAACTGTGTTGAAAATCTGCCCGTATTCGCCGCCATTGTGCTGGCCGCCTATGCCACCAATCAGCTCGCGATTGTGGATGGCTTAGCCATGGTATTTCTGGGCCTTCGCATTGGTCAGGTCTTAGTTCACGCCATCAGCACCAGCCCCACCATGGTTTTCATTCGTGCCAACTTGTGGATCGCGCAAATGCTTATCGTGGCTTATTGGATCGTAAACCTTTGCTCGGGCCTGTAATGACCCGCAGCTTCGGCTAAATCGGCGCGAAAAAAAACCCACCAACAGCGCACTGTTGGTGGGTTTTTTAATCCAGCACTAAATTAAGCAGTCATTTCCAAAATCTGCTTAAACAGGGCCTTCATTGGCTCGCTTGGACGAGCGGACTGCATGGCCATGATCTTGCTCATGTCGCCTTCAACTTTCAGTTGACCCGTCATGAAACCTTGCATACCCGCGCTGGCATCGCCTTCGAGGAAGATGCGACGCAGCAGCTCAGCCGACAAGATCAGCTTAGTGCCGGCTGCGGCGTTGTGACCCAGCTCAAACTTGCCGCCATTCAGGGCGAGATCGACTTTGCCTTCCGGAGCGTCGTTGACGGTGACGTTCAGCAGCAGATTAGCGAGGCCAGCAGGTACATTGAGGTCGCCCGCAGCGGCGGTCAGTTCAGCGACTTTTGCAAACCATTGTTGCGACAGGAAAGCTGCCATCTTGTTCTTCTCCAAAAAAGTAATTGTGTAAACACCGGTCTAGTGAATCGCCGGAGGTTGAACCTACACGATGACCGTGACACTGGCAACCAGTCAGTCACGAACTTTGTTGGCGCCCAAACGCTGCAACAAAATGGTGCAACAAAGTCGCGCCGCGCACCAGTTTGGTGATCGCGGCGCAACCTGCCACATTAGCGGATGTCGTAACCCTTCTCATCATGTAAGACGAGATCCAGACCTTCCGTTTCTTGTTCAGCCGAAACACGCAGGCCGCCAGTCAGCACACCCGTGACCTTCAACAATACCCAAGTCACGGCCGCGGTATACACAACCGCAACGCCAACGCCCAAGGCTTGAGCTGAGAACTGATCGGCAATGCTGGCATTACTGCCACCGAAGCCAAAGCCCGAGAAGATACCCAGATCCGGGCTGGCCAGAACCGCCACAATCAAGCTACCCAAAATGCCGCCCACGCCGTGCACCGGGAAAACATCCAGCGAATCATCAATTTCCCATTTGCGCTTAACGATTTGCGTCATGTTGAAGCAGACCAAGCCCGCGAGCACACCAATGATCAACGCACCCATGGGGCCTACGCTGCCAGCGGCTGGGGTAATCGTGCCCAAACCCGCCACCATGCCGGTAACAATACCGAGCACAGAGGGCTTACCGAAACGCTTCCACTCACACAGCATCCAGACCAAAGCGCCGGCGGACGCTGAAATGTGCGTGACCAGCAGCGCCATGCCTGCACTGCCATTTGCAGCCAGTGCCGAGCCGGCATTAAAGCCGAACCAACCGACCCAGAGCATGCCCGCACCGATGACTGTCATTGTGAGGTTGTGCGGAGGCATCGGCGTTTTGGGGAAGCCACGACGCGGACCAATCACAATAGCCGCAACCAATGCAGCGATACCTGCCGTGATATGCACAGTGATACCACCGGCAAAGTCGATGACGCCGCGCTGAGCCAAGAAACCGCCGCCCCAAACCCAATGCGCTACCGGCACGTAGACAGCAGCCGTCCACAGCAAGGAGAAGATCAGTGTGGCGGAGAACTTAACGCGCTCGGCAAATGCACCAATAATGAGCGCTGGAGTAATGATGGCAAAGGTCATCTGGAAGGCGGCAAACAGCACTTCCGGGATATCACCCTGCATCGAGTCGCGGTTTATGCCGGCAAAGGCAGCCTTGCTGATACCACCAATCCAGTCTTGAGCAACGCCGCCGTCACTAAAGGTCAGCGAATACAGGCCTAAGAGCCACAGCACGCTAACGCCACCCGCAATGGCAAAACACGCCATCAGAATAGACAGGACGTTTTTACTGCGGACTAAGCCGCCGTAAAACAACGCCAGACCGGGCAAGGTCATAAACAACACCAACGCAGTAGCCGTGAGAATCCATGCGGTGTTGCCGGAATTCAGAGCGACTGTGTCGGAGGCAAATGCCAGGTTTGGCAGCAGTAAGAAAAGGCTAATAAAGCCCGCCACGCGAGGAAGCATGGTGTTCTCCTAAAAGTGTAGTTTTAACGTTAGAGCGCGTCGTCGTTGGTTTCGCCGGTGCGAATACGAACGACTTGCAGCAGATCAGTCACAAAAATTTTGCCATCGCCGATCTTGCCGGTGGCTGCGGCCTTGGTAATCACCTCTATAACAGAATCCAATTGGTCATCACTGACGGCGAGATCCAGACGCACCTTGGGCACAAAATCGACCACATACTCTGCACCACGATAGAGCTCTGTGTGGCCCTTCTGGCGACCAAATCCCTTTACCTCGGTCACGGTCAAACCGGTTACACCGATATCGGAGAGTGCTTCGCGAACATCATCGAGCTTAAATGGCTTAATGACTGCAGTGATCATCTTCATAACTAACCCCTTGATTATTAAACAGATCGAAAATTTCAGCACGCGATTACAAGCTAACGTTCAGCCAGCATCTTACTGGCTTAAAGGTATCCGCTCCAAATCGGCAAGAAATGGCGAACTGTATTTGGGCAGACGACTCGCGCCGCCCTGTTTTAGAGCATGCACAAACTAAGCCAGTTTTTCCCGGAAACCGAAAGTCCGGCTAAAAACAGGATACGAACAGTACTTGAATTAAATTATGAAAAAACTACCTGAATAGCCTTACATTTTCAGTGCGAATTCTTGCGCCAGCGACTAAAATGCGCCCGCCCAGCACCACTATTCGGTGTTGAGTCAGGCGGCCAGAGCGTGTTCACCCTCTGCCTTATGGCAAGCCTCTGTAACTCGCAGGAAACTGCGAAATGCAGGTTGCCAACGCTTAAATCTGCTACTTATACAGGAAGCAATCATGTCCCATGCTCCGTCAGGCGCCGCGCCGGCGTATCACATGCAGGTGGTCAGGCAATTTGCCATCATGACCGTCATTTGGGGAATTCTGGGTATGGCTGTTGGCGTATTAATCGCCTCTCAGCTGGCCTGGCCCGCTCTCAATTTTGACACCGCCTGGTTTTCCTTTGGCCGCTTGCGCCCTCTGCACACCAACTTGGTGATCTTCGCCTTTGGTGGCTCTGCGCTGATGACAACTTCGTTTTATGTCGTGCAACGCACCACATTAACGCCGCTGTTCATGCCCAAGCTCGCCCAGTTCGTGTTCTGGGGCTGGCAGACGGTCATCGTTGCCGCGATCATCACACTGCCTATGGGACTGACTTCGGCTAAGGAATATGCCGAGCTGGAATGGCCCATCGACCTTCTGATTGCCGTGGTTTGGATTGCTTATGCTGCGGTGTTCTTTGGCACGCTGGTTAAGCGTCAGACATCGCACATCTATGTGGCGAACTGGTTCTATGGTGGCTTCATCATCACCATTGCGCTATTGCACATCGTGAACTCGATGGCGATGCCCATTGACACCTTCAAGTCCTACTCCATGTACTCGGGTGCAACGGACGCGATGATTCAGTGGTGGTACGGCCACAACGCCGTGGGCTTCCTGCTCACCGCCGGCTTCCTCGGCATGATGTACTACTTCGTGCCCATCCAGGCCGGTCGTCCGGTGTACTCGTATCGTCTCTCGATCGTGCACTTCTGGGCGCTGATCTCGGTCTACATGTGGGCCGGTGCGCACCATTTGCACTACTCGGCACTGCCAGACTGGACACAGTCCTTGGGTATGGCGTTCTCGCTGATTCTGATTGCACCGAGCTGGGGCGGCATGCTCAACGGCGTACTGACACTTTCAGGCGCTTGGGACAAACTGCGTTCCGATCCGATCATCCGCTTCCTCATCGTTGCCCTGTCGTTCTACGCCATGGCCACGTTTGAAGGCCCGATGATGTCGATCAAGACCGTTAACTCGCTGTCACACAACACCGACTGGACCATTGGCCACGTGCACTCCGGTGCTCTCGGCTGGGTTGCCATGATCTCGATTGGTTCCTTGTATGTGCTGATTCCGCGTCTCTGGGAACGCCAGGCCATGTACTCGACCTCGCTGATCAACCTGCACTTCTGGCTGGCGACGATTGGCACCGTGTTCTACATCGTCTCCATGTGGATCTCGGGGATCACCCAAGGTCTGATGTGGCGCGCCATTAACGCCGACGGCACGCTGACCTACAGCTTCATTGAAAGCGTTGTAGCCAGCCACCCGATGTATATAGGTCGCATGATCGGTGGTGCCATGTTCCTCACCGGCATGCTCATCATGGCCTACAACGTGTTCAGAACGGTTCGCGGCGATACGCCAAAAGACCTGCCGGCCGCCTAAGGAGAATGCACCATGGCTTCTAAGCATGAATTAGTCGAAAAGAATGTTGGCCTGCTGGCATTCTTTACGGTCATTGCCATCAGCTTTGCAACGCTGGTCGAAATTGTTCCGCAATTCTTCCAGAAAGAAACCACTGAGCCGGTCAAAACTTTGGTCAAGCTCAGCCCGCTGGCCATGGAAGGCCGCGATGTTTACATCCGTGAAGGCTGCCACGTCTGCCACACCCAGATGGTGCGTCCGCTGCGTGCCGAAACTGCACGCTACGGCCACTATTCAGTAGGTGGTGAGTCGGTTTGGGATCACCCCTTCCTGTGGGGTTCCAAGCGTACCGGCCCAGATTTGGCTCGCGTGGGTGGTCGTTACTCCGATCAATGGCATCGTGCGCATTTGATCAATCCTCGCGATGTGGTGCCTGAGTCCATCATGCCAAGCTACCCATGGCTGGAAACCACTGCGTTGGATGGCCGTTTGACCGCCAAAAAGCTGGAAACTTTCCGTAATTTCGGCGTGCCTTACACCGACGCGGATATTGCCGGCGCAGCAGAAGCAGTCAAGGGTAAGTCCGAACTGGACGCCCTCGTGGTCTACCTGCAGCAACTCGGTCATGCCTTTAAAGACAGAGGGGTACGGTAATCATGGACAGCGGGACTTTGCACGGCATCGCCACCCTCTTCGCGATGGTGGCTTTCTTAGGGATTTGCTGGTGGGCCTACAAGCCTTCCAATCGCAAGCGCTTTGAAGAAGACGGACAACTCGCGCTGGACTCTGACCCGATCTATCAAGCACGCGCTGAAAAGACGAAGAGTGGAGAAACGAAATGACTGATTTCTGGAGCGGTTACATCATCGTTCTGGCACTGGCCAACATCGTGGTCGTGTCTTGGCTGTTGATGTGGACTCGCAAGATGGACCTGTCGGAAATGGCCGAAGACGGCACCACAGGCCATGAATACGATGGCATCAAGGAGTACAACAACCCCCTGCCGCGCTGGTGGTTGATCTGCTTCTGGGGTTCCATCGCTTTTGCTTTGGGTTATCTGGCCCTGTATCCAGGCCTAGGTAAGTTCCAAGGCCTGCTGGGCTGGACCTCCCACGGCGAGTTGAAGGCGGATGAAGCCGCTTATGACAAGCAGTTTGGTCCGCTGTACGCCTCCTTCGCCGCCATTCCGATTCCGGAACTGGCGAAAAACGAACGTGCCATGAAAGTAGCTGGTCGTATTTTTGCCAACAACTGCGCGGTTTGCCACGGCTCTAACGCACGCGGCGGCAATGGCTTCCCGAACTTAACCGACCACGACTGGCTCTACGGTGGCGAACCTGAAAAGCTGGTGGAAACACTGACACTGGGTCGCAACGGTGTCATGCCGGCGTGGCTAGACACCATGGGTGAGCAAGGCGTTCGTGAAGTGGTGGCTTATGCCCTTTCGCTCTCAGGTCGTAAGGTCAATGCCGATCTCGCCGAAGCTGGCCAAGCACGTTTTGGCGTGTGCGCGGGCTGTCATGGTGCCAACGGTAAGGGCAACCCGGCCATTGGTGCGCCCAACCTAACGGACACCACGTGGCTTCATGGCGGTACACAGAAGAAAGTATTGGAAACTGTCTTCTACGGTCGCCAGAATCACATGCCTAGCTTTGCCAAGACCTTGGGTCCAGAACGTGTTCATTTGATGGCGGCTTATGTTTACTCGTTGTCGAACAAGTAAGTCTGATACGAGCAATCATTAAAATGCGTTAACAAACACAGCCTGCGACCATTTGTCGCGGGCTGTTTTGTTTCAAAAGGCCGTAAAATAGCGGACATTGTCGAATCGTCGGAAGTAACCATGAGCCAGCAGATTCCAACCCGTGACCTCTCGCCCGATCCGGTGAAAGTGCATCAGCCACAAATGATGGACTTGTACGCCAAGCGCGAGAAAATTCATGCCCGCTCCATTTCTGGCTTTTTTCAATACATTCGAAATGTCTCGCTGTTTGCCACTATGGCGTTGTTTTTCCTGCTGCCCTGGCTGAATTGGGAAGGCCGTCAGGCGGTCATTTTTGATCTGCCCGAGCGTCATTTTTATATCTTTGGGTGGACCTTTCTGCCGCAAGATTTCTTCTTTTTGTCTTGGCTTTTTATCATCGCGGCCTTTGCCCTATTCGCCGTCACGGTGCTCGCCGGTCGTGTCTGGTGTGGTTATACCTGCCCTCAGACGGTGTGGACCAAAGCCTTCATGTGGGTTGAGGAACTTGCCGAGGGCAACCGCAACGCGCGTATGCGCCTCGACAAAGCCCCCATGAGCATCGGCAAATTCCTGCGCCGCACCGTTAAGCACAGTGGTTGGGTAGTCATTTCGGTCGCCACAGGTATCGCCTTTATTGGCTACTTCACCCCCGTCCGCGATCTGTGGGAACAAGTCAGTACCGGCACGCTCGATTTTTGGATGGGCTTTTGGCTGGGCTTTTTCTCACTGGCGACCTACCTGAATGCGGGCTGGATGCGTGAGCAAATCTGTCTGCACGTCTGCCCCTACGGCCGCTTCCAAAGCGTGATGTTTGATCGCGACACCCTGATTATTTCTTACGACTATCATCGGGGTGACCCACGCGGTTCGCGTAAACGCGGCACCACCGGTGAAGAAGCGGGACTGGGCGACTGCATCGACTGCGGCATGTGCGTACAAGTCTGCCCCACAGGCATTGATATTCGCGATGGCCTGCAGTTCGAGTGCATCCAATGTGCCGCCTGTATCGACGCCTGCGATAGCGTCATGGATCAAATGGGCTATGACCGAGGCTTGGTAAAATACACCACGGAAAATCTCCTGGAGAAAACCGGCGACGGCCAGTACCACTTTATCCGCCCTCGCCTCATTGGTTATACCGTGGTGCTCAGCCTGATGATGGGCGCGCTACTGTATGCACTGATTAGTCGCGTGCCTTTATCTGTAGAGGCTTTGCGGGATCGTGGCCAGCTCTATCGCGAGAATAATGACGGTTGGATTGAAAACAGCTACACGCTGAAAATCCAAAACAAAGCACAAACGGCAGCCGAGTACGAAATTCGGGCCAAGTCGACGACGTTCCCCGTACAACTGGATGGCGAACCCATCGTCATTCGCCTGCACGCCGGTGAATTAGCGACGCGCCCCATCTCGATCACGGCCGACCCGGAAGTGATTACAGCCAGACGAGCCGAGATTGAAATTGTCGTGACGCAGCGCGGGAATTCGTCGGTGCGTGCTGAAACGAAAAATACCTTTTTGTCGCCTCAGCTTTGACGCAACCGCGCCAAGCTAAAGCCACTCCCGGAGCATTTATGAGTACTAAGCCGAATACCAGTGCCGCCCCGATCGTGCCTTGGTATCGTCACCCTTGGCTTTGGTTTGTTATCGCCATCCCTGCGTTTGCAGTCGCCTTTTCGCTGCACTTTGTTTACCTCGCCGTTATTCATCGCGATGCCGTGGTGCGTGATGATTGGTACGAAGATGGCAAGTCCATCAATAACAGCTTCAGCCGAGATGAAGCCGCGTTAGCCTTAGGCTTAGTAGCGAACATCACGTTTGATGACACGACGGGTGAGGTATTACTGACGCTGAACGCCAAAGCACCGGTTGAAGCGCCCAGCATTGAGCTGAACTTTGTGCATAGCACCCAAAGCGGTAAGGACCAGAAATTGGTCTTACAACGCCTGATGGGCAACAGCTATCGTGGCCAGCTCGCGCAGCCACTTGATGGCGTCTTCCAGATTGAATTATCCACCCGCGATTGGCGCTTAGCAGGCACACGCCGCTTACCTTCACAGGAAGGCATTAGCCTACAACCCGAGTGAGTAACTGCTACCACTGCGACCTGCCCAATCCGGAAGGGTCTGGTTCAGATCATACGCCCCGCTATCACACCCTGGTGCTTGGCGAGCGGCGAGCTTTTTGTTGCCCCGGCTGTGTCGCCGTTGCAGAAAGCATTGTGTCCAGTGGTTTATCGTCTTACTACCAAGAACGAGATAGCAGCAGCCCCACCGCCGCCCTGCCCGAAGCGCTTGAAGACCTCCTGCGATTTGACCATCCTGCGGCACAAAGTGACTTTGTACACCGTGAAGGCCGCTATGCCTGCACCGAGCTTAGTTTAGAGAACGTCAGCTGCGCGGCTTGTGCCTGGCTAATTGAGCGTCGCTTAACGCAAGAACACAGCGTTGCCCAAGCTTCTGTGAATCTCAGTAATCATCGACTGCGTTTAGTTTGGGATGACAGCCAGCGGCCTTTGAGCAGCTTGCTGAAGGTACTCGAAACGGTGGGCTATCGTGCCCGCCCATTCCAAGCCGACACCCATGCTGCCCAGCTCAAGCGTGAGGCAAGGACGCAGCTCATTCGAGTCGCCCTAGCCGGCTTGGGCACGATGCAGGCCATGATGTACGGCCTAGGGCTCTATATCGGTGCCTTTCAAGGCATTAGTGATGAATATCGCGACTACTTGCGCTGGATTTCTGGCGTGGTGGCAACCCCGGTCTTTTTCTACGCCGGATGGCCTTTTTATCGCGCCGCCGTCAACGCCCTGAAGGCCCGCAGCTTGACCATGGACGTGCCTGTGTCCATCGCGCTGATTTTTGCCTACACCGCGAGCTGGTATGCCACCGTGACCCAAAGTGGAGAAACCTACTTTGATTCGGTCTGTATGTTTATTTTCTTTCTACAGACCAGCCGATATTTAGAGCTGAAGGCAAGACAGCATGCCGGAGAAACTGCGGCCAGTCTGATGCTGATGGAGCCTCGCCTCGCCCAGCGCCGTTTAGCGGATGGTCAATGGCAAACAGTGGCCAGCGATGATTTGTTACCGGGCGATGTCATTCTGATACGCGCCGGGGAGTCCGTACCCTGTGATGCACGGGTGCTCCACGGCAGCAGCAGTGTTTCGGAGGCCTTCATTACCGGCGAGCCACTGCCCGTCAATAAACAGCCCGGTGCCGATTTACTGGGTGGCAGCATCAACGGCGAGCAAGTTCTAGAAGCTGAAGTCACGCGCGTGGGCCAAGAGTCTGTGCTGGCCACGCTGCAGCAACTGCTTGCACGTGCCTTGTCAGAAAAGCCGCTGATTGCCCAAAAAGCGGACCGCATGGCGCATTTCTTTGTGGCACGCGTGCTGGTACTGGCCGTGCTGACCTATGTGGGATGGCAGTTTGTTGATCCCAGCCATGCCTTTTGGGCGGTGCTGGCCGTATTGGTAGCCACCTGCCCTTGTGCCCTCTCTCTGGCGACACCCGCCGCGTTGACGGCGGCCACACACACGCTGGCGCGAGAAAGCTTCTTGCTCACCCGTGGCCATGTCTTGGACACGTTAGCCGCCGCCACGCATGTGGTGTTTGACAAGACCGGTACGCTAACAACAGCACAGCTCATCGTAAAAAAGCTCGATACCCAGGCATTACCGCGTGAGCAGGTACTCAGCCTGTTGGCCGGTCTTGAGGCTGGCTCCGCGCACCCCATTGCCCAAGCCATTACCGCCCTCGCCCAGCAAGAACACGCGGTGGCCACGCCATTTAACGAACCGCCTAGCCAAATCGCTGGCTCTGGCGTATCCGCCTCGCATGAAGGCTTTATCTATCGCTTAGGTCATGCTCGGTTTGCCTGTGCAGAAAGCTCGGCAACCCACGAGTCCGCCTTAACCTTGTATCTCACTCGCCAAGCCCTTCATGCCGAAAATACGCCTCGCGTCGTGCTCGCCTGCATCACGCTGGAGGATCAATTACGGCCCGAGGCACTGCCGGTGATTCAGGCTTTACGCGAGCGCGGTTTGCAAACCTATTTGATGTCCGGTGATCATTCCGCCGTGCCACAACAAGTCGCTGAGGCACTGGGCATTGATCACTGCCAAGGCGCCATGACACCGCAGGAGAAACAGCAGGCCATCGAGAAATTGCAAGCCAGCGGCGCCATTGTGGTGATGGTTGGAGACGGCGTGAACGATGCCCCAAGCTTGGGCCAAGCCCACCTCGGCATTGCCATGGGCTCGGGCACAGACTTGGCGCAAACCACGGCCGACGCGGTTCTACTCGGCGATCGCTTACCCGCCTTGTTGCCCGCGTTTCGCATGGCCGATCGCACAGCACACATTATTCAGCAGAACTTGCGCTGGGCCGTGGGCTACAATCTCGCTATTCTGCCGCCGGCTGCCTTGGGCTTTGTACCGCCTTGGTTGGCCGCGCTGGGCATGTCCTTAAGTTCACTGGTTGTGGTCATCAACGCCCTGCGCTTACGCCAGCGTCAATAACCGCTCATAGAGACATCCGCATGGAAGTCATATACCTGCTTATTCCCCTCAGCCTGCTTTTTCTCGTGGCCTCTGTCTGGTTCTTTTCCTGGGCCGTGCGGAATGCTCAGTACGATGACTTACAGGGCCCCGCGCATCGCATCATTTTGGATGATCGTGATCGCCAGCGCACCCTCACTGAGGCCGCCAAATCGTCCACCGAGGCCGGAGACACATCGCCATGATGGATCTGAGCTGGTTGGCTACGGCCTTCGTCATGGGTCTGCTGGGCGGCACCCACTGCGTGGGCATGTGCGGCGGCCTCAGCAGTGCCTTTACCTACGCGCTGCCCGAGCGATCACGCCACGGCATCGCCCTCGTCGGTTGGCAGCTGATCTACAACAGTGGTCGTTTACTGACCTATATGCTGCTGGGCTTGTTGGCAGGTTTTCTGTTGACTGGTTTACAAAATCTCGGCGGGGTTGGTACGGCTATTCGCTGGTTTGCCGGTCTCTTTATGATGTTACTTGGCGCCTATTTGGCCGGATGGTTCCAAGCCCTGGCAACGTTGGAACGTATCGGTGGCCCGCTGTGGCGCTGGATGGCGCCATTACGTCAGCGCCTGCTGCCCATCAAGCATCCGGGTCAGGCACTCGCCGCTGGCATGCTCTGGGGTTTCTTACCCTGTGGCCTCGTATACAGCGCCATGGCATTAGCGATCACACGCGCCGAACCTAGCCAGTCCGCGCTGGTCATGCTCGCTTTTGGTTTGGGTACGCTGCCAACGCTGTTAGTGACAGGCACAGCATCCGCCCAATTACGACGCGTACTTCAGCGGCCCGGCACACGCCAAACCGCAGGTGCGCTGGTTATTCTCTTTGGACTTTGGACCCTCATCGGGCCGGAACTCATACCGCACGGCCAGCATCATCATGAGTCATCGATGACGCCGGCTGCCGTGAACCACGAACAAATGAACCATGAGCACATGGATCACGGCAGCATGCATCACTAGCGTTAGTCGCGAATATGATGCGGAATCATGTAGCGGGTAATTGCAGGGACCAGCAATACCGCGGCCACCATGTTGGCGAGGAACATAAACGCGAGCAGCACACCCATATCGCGCTGGAACTGTAACTCCGAGAACATCCACATCGCGACCGATAGCGCGAGCGAGAAGCCGGTGAAGATCACTGCCTTGCCCGAGCGTTGCAGCGTGCGGTAATGCGCTTCTTCCAGTTTCATGCCCATGCCCATGCTTTCTTGCAGAATGGCGTAATGGTAGATGCCGTAGTCCACGCCAATGCCCACCGCCATCGCCAGTACCGGCAGCGTCGCGACCTTTAGGCCAATGCCGAGCAAGGCCATGAAGGCATAGGCCAGCACCGACACCATCGCCAGCGGCAAGCCGATGGACAGCACCGACGCCGCGTCACGGAATGACAACCAAACAAACAGCACGATGATGAGGAACACGCCAATCACGACCTGCTTTTCATCGGCATGGATAACTTCGTTGGTCGCGGCCATGACACCCGCGTTGCCCGTCGCCAGTCGGAAGGTCATGCCATTGGGCTTACGCTCAGCATTAAATGCCTTAACCGCATTCACCACATGTTCCAGCGTTTCCGCTTTGTGGTCTTTGAGGTAAATAAAGACAGGCAAGGCGCTGCAATTGGCATTAAACAAACCGGCACTGCTGGGCAGCAGACTGGTGGCACGAGACAAGGACTGGGCATTACGCGGCACCACGTCGGCGTGAGGACGGCCCTCGTTAAAGCCGACATACACCTGTCGTGCATAGGTCAGCGCAGAGAAGGCCTTGGCCACACCCTCTACGTTCTCCATACGCCACGCGAAGCGATCCACTTCCTCCATCCATTCATAGTTGATGCAGGCATCGGGCCCCGCCTCAGCAATGACTTTCAGAATGTCGGCACCGAGCACGTAATTATCGACGATGGTGGCGGTGTCCTGGTTGTAGCGTGAGTCGGCACGCAGCTCAGGCACGCCCTTTTGGATGTCCCCCACGTGAAGGTCCTGGTAATGCCAAGCCCCCCAGATCGTGACCAAAATGGCGCCACCAATAACCACTTTCGATTGCACAGGACGCGTCAGCTTTTTCAGCTGATGCCAGCACGGGTCGAGCAAGCGCTCACGAACGCGCTGCGCTTCCTTAAACTGACTGGCATTGCTCACCGGCATATACGACAGCCAGATCGGCATCAGTACCTTGTTGGTGATGATGATGGCGAGGCAGCCCAGCGACGCATTCAAGGCCATGTCTTGAATGGCTTGAATCTCGATAATCATGATGGTGACGAAGCCAATGACGGCCGTCAGCAAGGCAATCGTGCCCGGAATGGCAAAGCGTCGGAAGGTGATGAGCGAGGCTTCCAGGCTGGTGTTGCCGGCATCCACTTCGGTCACCCACGCATTTACATATTGCACACCATGAGAGATCGAAATTGACAGCACGAGGAAAGGCACCAAGACCGCGAAGGGGTCCAAGCCCATGCCAAAGACCACCAGCAAGCCAAAGTTCCACATCACCGACACGAGGGCGCAGACCAGCGGCATCACCGCCATCCGTAAACTGCCGCAATAAATCCACAGCAGGCCGGTGGTCAGCAGCAGGGTCAGCAAGAAGAAGATAAAGACTTGGCCCGTTGCATCGGTCATATCCCCCACGACCTTAGCAAAACCAATGACGTGAATGGTGACGCCATCTTTCTCATACTTGCCGCGAATCGCCTCCAGCTGATCCGCTACCTGTTTGTAATCAATGCGATTACCAGTAACCGGATCAACCTCTAGCATTTCCGCGAACACCATGCCGCCGTGCTCATCGTTAGAGACTAGACGCCCCACGATACCCGCCTTGCGGACATTCGAGCGCACCTGCTCCATCATCTCAGGGGTGGGCTGATAGTCCGCCGGAATCACATCGGCGCCACGTAAACCATCTTCAACCACTTCAATGTAGCGCGTGCTGGGCGTGAACAGCGACGACACGCGCGCGCGATCCACGTTGGGCAGGAAGAACACATCGTCGGTGACTTTACGCAGCTTCTCTAGGAATGCCGGCTGATAAATATCGCCCCGCGTGTTTTGCACCGCCACCAGCACAATGTTGGCGCCACCAAAGTCACGCTGGTACTTCTTGTACACCTCCATGTAGGGGTGATCGAGCGGAATGGTCTTTTCATAACCGGCATCGGGTGCCAGATGGCTGCCGCAATACAGCAGAATCAGCGTAATGAGGCCAAGAATGCCGAGAGTGAGTTTGCGCCTAGCAAAAACCAGCGGCTCAATGACTGCAAGAATACGTCGGGTGCGTTCGGAGAGAACGAGAGACTCTTTCACTTGGTGAGCTCCGGCAGCTTAATTCGAGAGACACCGTGCATACCCACCACCAGCAAGTGCTGACCTTGGAGAGCAACACGGGAATAGGTCGCAGAACCCTTATGCTTAAGCAATGTCGCGGAGGTAAACGCAGGATCTACTAACAGTGTCGTGGCATCTGCCCCAACAAAGACCGCACGACCATCGGGCAATAGGCTGCCCCCAAAAAATGATGATTCAACGGGCACAAGGACGCGTCGAAAGCCGAGCTTCAAGGCTTGAGCATCATCCGGACTAGGGGTAATGAGCGGATCGAAACTGGCAGGATCGCCTGATTGCAGACGATTAATGTCGTCAATGGCGAACAAACGACCACGCTGACCATAGACCAAGGCGGTATTCGCCGAGGTGGGCAACACACCAAAATACGAGCCCGCATACGCGGGTGCCGACAATTTCCATGTCAGACCGCCATCACGCGAAACGCCTAACAAGCCGCGCTCACCACTGACAATCAGCCCCCCCTCACCTAAGTTGGCGATGGCATTCAAATGCAGGCCCGAAAGTGACAGCGCATTCTCCACGGGCTGCCACGTCGTGCCGCCATCCTCAGTCACCAACATGAGGCCAAATGCGCCCAGGGCATAACCCCGTTGCGCAGAAACAAAGGCCACATCATAGAGGGTGTTCGGGCGTTGATCTGAAATGGTCTGATGCTGCAAGGTCCAGCGTTGGCCGCGATCAACACTCCGTAAGATCACGCCATCATGTCCGACCGCAAATAGGCGGCCATCCGGCAGGGCAATGACTCGATTGATCATCGCCCGCGTCGGCACCGAGCTCTGCGTCCAATTCACGCCGTCTTTTGAGCTGAGGATATGACCTCTCGCACCGACGGCAATAAAGCCCTTGGGCAGCGCCACGACATCGAGCAGAGTGCTAGATGTCGCTTTGGGCATGATCTCGGCGTGGCCTGCGGGTGCCGCAGCACTGACGCCCGCAGAAAGTGTCAGCAAAGCCGCACACAACAGGTATTTCAACATCATCTAAACCCTTATTTGGACATGCTCTGCGGCAAGAAGTGGCTGTCTTTGAAATCAATGGTCCAGTCACTGAACTCACTTTCATTCAACAGACCCGTTGCGTAGTAACGGCCACTCAGCAAGTCATAAATAAACTCTGGGCTTGGCGAAACCGTTGGCAGGAACGGAACGGTGGCCAGATGCGCTTCTTGGAATTTCCACAGTTGGTCGCGGTTGTCATAGCAATCCACAGCCGCAATGGCATAGGAGTCCTCATCGACATAGAAGCGACGCTTTTTGAACTGATGGCGCTGACCGGCTTTCAACGTTGCCTCAACAACCCAGACGCGATGCAGCTCATAGCGAGCGTGATCTTGGTTGGCGTGGCCTTTGGTCAGAATGTCTTTCACTTTGTGTGTTGGTGACGACATACGCACGCTGTTGTAAGCAATCAGCATGGGTTTCTTGCCTAACAGCTTCCAGTCATAACGTTCCAAAGAGCCGTTGAACGTATCCACTTGGTCGTTGAATTGCTCACCATCCGCACCCAACGTCGGGTTATCGAAGCCCACATCCGGTGCGCGACGCACACGACCTAGACCCGGATCAAACAACCACGCCGAACGCGAGCCCATAATGGGTTCATGAACCAGCGTAGTCTGCCCAGCGACTCGCGCGGGTGCTTGGTTCTTGGCTAAGAAATACAAGGCCAGCTTGTTGTCTGCCGGTGCTGGATTTTTGTAGTTGGCGTAAACGAACTTTACATCCGCAATAAAGCGCGACTGCTGAATGCCACCGTCCTGCGAGACGATGGCGGAATTGTTCACCAAACGCACCGCATTACCGCGATACTTCAAACGGTGATTCCAGATCACTTCAGCGCCGGTTTTCGGGATAGGGAATGGGAAGCCGATGGCAGCGCCTTTCAGATCATCCGTACCTTGCAGCGTGGCTGATGTAGCGTTTTTCTTAGTGGCCGCGTAAATCTGCTCGGGGAAAAACCCGGTGCGTTCGGTGGGGTACACATTCATCTTGTAAGTCGGGTACAAGCGGAACATGGCCTTATGGCCTTCGGTGAGCTGGGTGGCGTATTGCGCCATGTTGGCGCGAGTGATGGTCAGACGGGGTTTATCATCGGCCAGTTTACCGGCCAGCAGGGCATAGGCCCCTGTTGGGTTATTACGCCCCATCGCAACCAATGCAGGTCGATTAATGTCCAACTGGGCCTGACTGTAAAAGCTCTTTCCCTGCCATGCCGGAATGAGGCCATCCGCCGATGCCCCCATTTCAGCGCCAACCGGCGTCAGATCTTTGCCTAAACGATCAGCCTCAGCTGCGGACACACCGGCCTGAGCTGCGCCGGATAGCAGTAGCAAAACGCTCATTTTTAAGAGTTGGTTCATTCTTCTTATTCTCCCGCCATTTTTTTTGATCTAAGCGCTGTCGTTACAGGCATGCAGCACGATGTAGTCGATCAGTGTACGAAGCCACCGATAGTCATGAATTGGCCTTGCGGCGAACAAGTAATTTCTCGCCGGCCAATGCCACCTTGGCACACCCCTGCAAAAGATGCGAATGGAAAAAAACACCGCCCCCCAGTTTGTCCGGAAGAATAAAAATGACACAACGCGGACTTGTATGGGTGACCTGCTTATTGACTCTGTCGACCCCTGCCTGGGCGCTCGAAGGCGAATTAGCGGGCATCCGTTTTGATGTTAAGACCAATGTTTTAGCCGGCGTGGCTTTTCGTGCCGAAGATCGCGACTTAAATCAGGTCGCCAAACTCTCCATTCCCGGCCAAGAGAGCCTCTGCGATGGCAATGACAGTGCGGGCCAAGCCAGCAATGGCTGCACCAGCGAGCAGGGCAATCGCGATTTGATCAATGCCAAAGGGGCGTTCACCGGCACTAACTCGGACGATGGCAACTGGAATTACGACAAAGGCGATATTACCGACTCGTCAATTCGCATATCCCCCGAGATCAAGCTGCAACGCGGCGATCTGAAAGTCGAGTTCTCCGGTCTTTTCTACTACGACCCCGTGAACGCCAATTTTGAAGAGTTTCACGCCGACAGCACCTACCAACCGGAACGCACTCCACGCGATCAGAATGTGGTTGATATTTACGCGCGCCGCGCCGAGCTGCGTAAGGCTTTTTTTCAGTACACGCCGGAAGTATTCGGCCTGCCCATTAACTTGAAAGTGGGACGGCAAGTCCTGCCCTGGGGCGAATCATTATTGACCCTGTTTCACAACCTGAACCAACTCAATCCACTCGATGCCAATGCCGCTGTTCGTCCCGGCTTCCAGCTCAGTGATGTATCTACGCCCGTCAATATGGCCGTACTCAGCTTCCCCATTTTGGATAGCGTATCGCTCGAACTAGTGGCACCTCTCGAATGGCGTGCCGTTCGCGCCCCACCCCACGGCAGCTTCGCCTCCACCTTGGATCCCGTGGATAACGACTACCTGACCCTAGGCCTTGGCAACCAGAAGGAAAATCCGGATGGGGTTTCTACCGCTTACGGGGTTAATGGCTTGATTACCGATACCTCCTACAGCCCCCAAGTGCTACCTGCCGAGTTTGGCTATGCCTCAAATAAAGGCCAGTACGGCGGTCGCTTAACCTATGTGGCTGATTGGCTCAATAACGGCACCGAAGTGAGCCTGCATTATTTGCACTATCACAGCCCCTTTCCTTACCTGAGTGGTTTTGCGGCAGATGAATCGTGCTGGCATCGATCCAGTGGCATTAACGGCACCGCCGCTTTTTTAGATGCACTGGCTGACTGCCGTGGCTTTGCTAACTCCCCCGTTGGTGAAAACCCACTCACCGTCGATACGCTCAAGGTATTCCTCGATTACCCCGAGAACATCGACCTACTGGGCCTGAGCTTCAACACCAATGTGCTAGGCGTCGCGTTTTCCGGCGAATACGCGTATCGCCCTAATATGCCCCTGCAAATTCTAACAACTGATGTGTTGTTCTCGTTATTACAGCCCGCCCTGCCCACACAAGACTTGGTTGCTGCGCCTAACACGCCCGTGCGCGCCGGCACCGTTATTCCCAGTGGCGAGAATGCACTGCCGAGTTACATTGAAAAGTATCGTGGCTTTCAAGTTCAGGGGAATCAGTACGTGCAGGGCTACGAACGCTTCCCCGTGCATAACATTTCGTTGTCGTTTCTTAAGCTGTTTCCACACAATCCGTTTGGAGCAGATGACATGACGACGATTCTCGAACTCGGCGCGACCTATATCGAGAACATGACCGGGTCACAGGTACTGCCCTTGAATGGGCCCGGCGAAAATACGCATACCAGTCCGGGTGCCGATGGCACGGGCACGGCCACAGGTGCTCCCGATATTCGCCGACAGAATCCTACCCAGCAAACATGGAATCGCCCAACTGAACTGTCTTACGGCTACCGCGCCGTGGCACGCTTTGCCTATAACAATTTGATTCCGGGCGCCGTGTTTGAGCCCAGCATCATCTTCTTTCATGACTTAAAGGGCATTACGCCTGCGCCACAGGCTAACTTTATTGAAGGCCGCAGAATGGCCAATCTCGGCATGGTGCTGCGCTTCCCCAATCAGCTGCAATTGGGTGCGGGTTATGAAGCAAAGTTCGGTTCCAATATTCGCGAATACCTTGAGCGCGATCGCGACCGTGTTCTTTTCTACGGCACCTACAGCTTTTAATGACTAAAGCTTAGGCGCCACATCATGGCGCTGATGGCGAGCCCGGAAATCTGCCGGTGTCTCGCCATGGCTCCAGCGTTTAAAGGCTCGATAGAACGTACTGGGCTCGGAGAATCCTGCGGTAAATGCAATTTGAGAAATGCTCTCACTGCTCCGGCGTAACATCTCTTTGACTAAACGACGGCGGCAGTTTTCCCGCTCACGAATGAAGTGCGTACCCAACGTACTGAGTCGATACTTCAGCTCGGTGGTGTTGAGGCCCAAGGAGCGGCTGGCCGCTTCCAACGTCACCTCTCCCCGCTGCAACAAACTCGAGATAACTGTCTGCACGCGCAGCAGAAAATCTTGCTCTTCAATTTTGCGCAACGCACTACGGGCGTAATTTTCATGCATGCGCAAGAGCTCAGGCTCTGCATAACCACAGTTGCACGCCAACACGGCAGTATCGAAATAAATGCGATTTTCACTGCAGCCAAAGTGCAAAGAACAATCATAGATCGTGGTGCGTTCGGCCATATTGACTGGGGCCTCACAAGCAAAATCGATGCGGGTCGGCTTGAACTGGTTGCCGGTAACCTCCCGATAAAATGCAATGAACCCCAGTAGCAGACACTCGGTGTAGTGCCTGAAAGCATTCACATCCGGGCATCGCGACTGCAGATGCAAATAGCTGGTGTCGCCCAAGCCATGCAATTGCACCGTAATGGCATCGGACAATAAGCGCATGTACTTAAAGCTCGTGACTAGGGCATCTCCAAAGTTTGGCGCGCCGAGAAACAAGCAACTTTGCACACTGCCCCGGGACGACGGCAGATGCCTGCCAATGCTTAAACCAATGTCTGGGTCGCCGGTAAAGTGCTCAAGCGCTGTCCAAAAGTGAATGACTCGATCGTGGGGGTAACAAAAATCAGGCTGCTGAAATTGCTTAGCAGAGTACCCCAGACTTTCTAAAAAAGTCTCGGCGTCGTGGCCGGCCCGTCCGATGGCCTGGTAGCAGAGCACGGCAAATCGGCCGCGATCAGATAGCGTCTTGTTCATCATGGCGATGTCAGCTAGGCGTTTTATTATTTTTGATCGGTAGATGTGCTTCAGCACATCACCTTTGGCCGCAATGTATCACTTCATTTGCTGAAATGTAATTTTTTGTTTGCCAGCGGAAACCCAAAAGCTGCCGCGCAGCTCGACTCAAGGTTTCACATTGATCTTTCCGTAAACGCAGGAATCTCTTGTCTATGTGCGCTAGCACACAGAACTTATTAACGCCTAAGCAAATACTGCTCAGTAAGGTTCGTGTTCTGTAATTAGCGAACGCACAGAGGCCATCGTGGCTTCTCAATGATTACGTCGATGACTGTCAAAATCAGTTTAGGGGATTCAAATGAATAGCATAAAAACAAAAACTGGATATCTGACGTTTTTAGTCACATTCATTTTTAGCGCTTTTGCTTTGGTATTAGCTCCGGGATGCGGCGGCAGTCAGGGTAGGGACCCCATCTTGGGAATAGGTGATTTTCCTGTACCTATTCCAGTCCCCGACACGATTCGTCCACAAGTAACCGTAACGGTTCCCGATGCACTTGCGGTCGCTGTTCCTACCAGTACGAAAATCATTGCAACATTCAGCGAAGACATGAACCCCGCAACACTAAGCGGAGCTTCTGGAATAGCTAATTTCACCCTGTGTGCTAGTACCATCTCACCATGTCCTACTCCCCTTGTTGGCGGCACGGTGAGCTATGTAGCAAGCGCTAGATCCGCAACTTTTTCTCCGACAGTACTACTTGCTGCAACGACCACATATACAGCAACCGTCACGACAGGTGCGACGGATCTTGCGGGTAATGCATTGGGGGGAAATAAAGCCCCTGCCCCCGCAGCAAGCAACTACGTTTGGACCTTTACGACGGGTGCCGTTGCCGATCTCACCCCGCCTACCGTGACGACTGTATTCCCCGCTGATCTTGCCACTGGCGTGTGCCCCAACGCAGTGGTCAGTGCGACATTTAGTGAATCGATGGATCCCTCAACGATCACAACCAGCACATTTACGCTGCAAACCAGTGGGCCACCATTAGGACCTGTACTCAATGGCTCGGTGACCTACGATGCGGCGACCAAGATTGCCAGCTTTGCGCCATCCAGCAGCCTCGTCAACACGACAACATATACGGCGACCATGACAACAGGGGTTAAGGATGTGGCCGGCAATACGCTGGCGAGTAACAAGGTCTGGACCTTCACTGCAGGCCCTGTAAGTACATGCAATGCACAAGCTCCATCGCTGCTATCGGCCAAGACATTCGGGATCATTGGCGGTTCGGCGGGAATGACAAACCAAGGAACGCTTACGGTGATCAATGGCGACATTGGAACGACTGCCGCTTCTACCGCGGTGACGGGGTTCCATGATGCTGGACCGGGATGTACTTATACCGAAACGGGTGACAATGTAGGAACTGTGAATGGGAAGATCTATACCGCAGCACCACCTCCTACCATTGCCTGCCCATCAGAAGGCACTGCGCAAACGTTCGCCATAGCAAAACAGGCTCGTGACGATGCGTTAACTGCCTACAACATGCTGGCCGGGTTAGCTGGGAATTCAGGTGCCGCAAATTTGGGCGGCCTTACTCTCGCCCCTGGTGTTTATCAAGCCCCGGCAGGCACTTTCAGAATTCAAGGTGCAGATCTGACCCTGGACGCCAATGGTGATGCGAATGCGGTTTGGGTATTCCAGATGGCGACCACACTCACCGTTGGTGGCCCAGGCGCTGCATTTCCGCAAAGCGTTACATTAATTAATGGCGCTCAAGCCAAGAACGTCTTCTGGCAGGTCGGTAGTGCGGCCATCATTAATGCAGGAGGTGGCGGCACCATGGTCGGCACGATAATCGCGCAATCGGGTGCAGCGTTCTCAACCGCGGGGAATATGACTGTCCTGACGCTAAATGGCAGGGTGCTGTCACTGGACGCTTCAGTGACCCTAGTAAATACAGTGATCAATGTACCTGGGCCATAAGCCTCGGTCATTAATTCAAAAAATTCCAGGGGGAAACATGACATTAGCAACTACAGTGTTGAGATTGAGTCTACTGACCATGGGTGTAATGGCGAGCTCATTGGCAATGGCAGACGATTCGGGTTGGTACGTTGGCGGAAGCCTTGGTCAATCACGAGCAACCATTGATGACGAAAGGATTATCGGTAGCCTCGCGCGAGCAGGCTTAACGACCACTTCATTCAAAGATGATGATCGAAAACTCGGGTACAAAGTTTTTGGTGGTTACCAATTCACCAAATACTTTGCCTTAGAAAGTGGATATTTCGATACGGGAAATTTTAGCTTTAACGCAACGACAAGCCCGCCTGGAACGTTTAGTGGTGAAATGAAACTAAAAGGCATCAATCTAGACACCGTCGGAACTCTGCCCCTTACTGATAAATTTTCAGCGTTGGGACGGATAGGCGTAAATTTCTCTGATGTAAAAAGCTCATTCTCCAACACGGGATCCGTCGGCACGTTTCCCAATCAAAGCAAGCGGGCTGCAAATTACAAATTTGGCTTAGGTGTTCAGTACGATTTCACCCCATCCCTTGGGATGCGCGTCGAAGCAGAGCGATACCGTATTAATGATGCGATCGGCAACACAGGCGATATTGATCTTATCTCGGCCGGTTTGGTCTATCGATTTGGGAAGACGCCTGCACCTGTCCAACGCGTTACAACGCTAGAACCTGTTGCCTATGCGCCTGCTGCTCCCCAAGAACAGGTGGCAGTCGCACCAACGCCACAGCCACAGCCCTTGCGCAAGGTGACGCTCTCAGCAGATTCTCTTTTCGATTTCAACAAATCAACGGTGAAGCCTGATGGGAAACAAGCGCTCGACACGCTGGTTGCTGACCTGCGAGATGTCGATTTCAATGCCATCATAGTGACAGGTCACACCGACCGAATTGGTTCACATGCATACAATCTCAAGCTTTCGACCCGTCGTGCCGAAGCGGTCAAAGCTTATCTGGTGAAGTCCGCAGGTATTCCGGCCGATAAGATCTCAGCCAGCGGAGTTAATGGAGCAGATCCCGTAACGAAGCCAGATGAATGCAAAGGCACAAAAAAGACCAACGCATTAATCGTCTGCTTGCAGCCCGACCGTCGAGTAGAAGTCCAAGTCACCGGCAGAAAATGATTACGAATACCGACTCATTCCCCACTGCGCAGTGTCAAACGCCCTGGCAGTGAGGCGTTTGTTCGGTGCGCGACGCTATCGAGCTATACGACTGACCTGCTAGTCTCTCGCCAAGAGGATAACCGAACAACAAAAAAGTTCCGCTTGACCCGAAGGACAACAAATGAAATTCGAAGAATATCGCCAACACGATGCCCTTGGGCTCGCCGCGCTGGTCAGCAGCAAGCAAGTGACACCGAGCGAGTTGCTCGACTGTGCTCTAGACCGTGCCGCAGCCGTCAACCCCGAACTCAACGCCATTATCACTCCCATGCACGAGATCGCCAAAGCACGTGTGAGAGATGAGCTGCGCGGCCCGTTTGCCGGCGTGCCATTCCTGATCAAGGACATCGCGCAGGATCATGCCGGGGTGGCGTCGAGCGCTGGCAGTCGTGCTTTTCGCCATTATGTGCCGGCCAGCCATTCCGAATATGTGAACCGAGCGCTGGCTGCCGGTTTGGTGATTTTCGGCAAGACCAACACGCCGGAGCTGGCGCTGAAAGGCACGACCGAGCCGGAACTCTGGGGGCCATCGCGCAATCCGTGGAACCCGGACTACACCACCGGAGGCTCATCCGGAGGCTCGGCGGCAGCCGTGGCGGCGGGCATGGTGCCGATGGCCGGAGCCAGCGATGGCGGCGGCTCGATTCGTATTCCGGCGGCGTATTGCGGGCTGTTCGGGCTACGGCCATCGCGTGGTCGTGTGCCGGCAGGGCCGCGTCATGCCGAGTTCTGGCACGGGGCATCCAGCGAGCATGTGGTGAGCCGCAGTGTGCGTGACAGCGCGGCCATGCTGGATGCCTTGCAAGGCCCGGATTCGGGCGCACCGTTTCATATTCAGGCACCGGCTCGGCCGTATCTTGAGGAAGTCGTGCGTGATCCCGGCAAGCTGCGCATTGGTTATTCAACGCGCTCGCCCCTGGGGCTGGGTGTAGATCCCGATGCGATCCAGGCAATCGAGGCTTGCGTGGCGCTGCTGCGTCAACTCGGGCATGAGGTCGAAGAGGCCGAACCGGCAATTGATGGTCAGGAGCTGGCCGAATGTTTCCTGACCATGTACATGGGTCAGACGGCCGCGAACATGGTCGAGGCCCAGCGACTGCACGGTGCTCGCGAGCAGGATTTCGAACTTGATACACGGGCTCTAGGTCTGCTCGGACGCGCACTGTCTGCTGGCGAATACACGCGCTCATTGTTCAAATGGAATGGCTTTTCACGCTCGCTCGCTACTTTCTTTCAAACCTATGATCTGTATCTAACTCCGACACAAGCTTGCCTGCCGGCGAAGATTGGCGAGCAAAAGACACCCGCTTGGCAGGAGGCCGCACTCAAGCCCTTACTGGCTCTGGGCCTGGGTAAACTCCTGCTGCAAAGTGGTCAGGTCGAAAAAATGGCCAGCGAAAGTCTGCGCCGCGTGCCCTTCACCCAGCTCTCGAATCTGACCGGCACGCCCTCCATGTCGGTTCCTCTGTACTGGACATCCGATGGCCTGCCCTTGGGCGCTCAATTTGTGGCACCGTTCGGCGATGAGGCCTTGCTGTTCAGGCTGGCCGCTCAACTGGAACAGGCGCAGCCCTGGTTCAGTCGCGTTCCAACTTGATCACAAGCTTGGCAGATACCTTCTGCTCAGCTAGTCTGCGCAGCTGACTCGAACTGACAACAAAAATCGCCAGATTTTAGTGGCGCGGAGTGACTCCATGAAATTATCCCTGAAGACCCTGTTACTGGCTGCCGGTCTCACTACAACAGGATTGGCACAGGCCTCACTCGGCGCCTGGGTACAGGACAAGGCGCTGGGCTTAGAGCAATTCCGCGCCGACTTAAAGACTAGCTCCGTCAACGTTGATGGCCATGACGTAAAGGTCTTTACGCGCAAGCTCGACAGTAGCGAGCCCTGCATCGTCATGATCCATGGTTTCACCGCGCGGGGCGCGCACTGGTTCCGTATGGCGCAAAAGATGCCCGCCGAACGCTGCATCATCTCGCTGGATTTACCGGGGTTTGGCGACTCCAGCTTCATTCCAACGGCAGCCTATGATGCGGCAACGCAAGCGGATCGCGTCAGTGCCGTGATTAAGGCATTGAAGCCGAAAAATCCTCAGGTGGATGTCATCGGCAACTCAATGGGTGGCTTCATTTCCGCCGAGCTTGCGCTACGTCATCCTGAGCAAGTGCACAGCCTAGGCCTGATGAATGCCTCTGGCGTAAGTAGCCCTACCCCTAGCGTATTGCGTCAGCAAATTGCCGCCGGCAAGAACGGCTTCTTTGCTAAAGATATCGCCGGTTTTCACACCTTTTACGCCATGACCATGAGCCAACCACCGTTTATTCCTGGCTTTGTCTTGGATGCCGTTGGCGAGCAGGCCATCGCACGTGTACCGCGCCACGAATACATTTTTAAGCAGATCAGCAATGTGAATTTGGATGACCAACTGAGCAAGATCAAGGTGCCGACGCTGATCATCTGGGGCGATGAAGACAAGCTGCTGCATATCAGCATGGCCTCGGTTTGGCGCAAGATTCCCGGTTCGCGCGTGTTCGTATTCAAGGGCATTGGCCACATGCCGCACCTGGAGCGTCCGAGCGAAAGTGCCGAGCTCTACACCCAATTCCTGAACAAATCTCTGTAAGGACAGCCACCATGACGGTCGCCAATCGCCGCTTCACCCTGTCACTCAGTAACGGTCATGACATGCAGTGCGAGCTGTTTCTGCCGGCGCGCCGCAACAGCAAGCGTGCGGCGGTGATTGCCATCCATGACATCTTCGGCCTGACCGATGACATTCGCCGCATCGCCAGTCGTCTCGCCGATGCCGGCTACCCGGCGGTGGTGCCCGACCTCTACGACAACGGCTCGATGAAGCCGCTGTGCGTGACCAAGACGCTGCTCGCACACGAGACCGGCAAGGGTCTGGCGTTCGAACAGCTCGAAGCCGTGCGCCAGTGGCTGCTGATCGAGCCGGAGCTGGATGTGCAGCAAGTCGGCGTGATGGGCTTCTGCATGGGCGGCCGCTTTGCCCTGCTCTACGGCGCGCAAGCACCGCTGGCCGTGGTGGCGCCGTTCTATGGCATGGTGCCGCCCAAGGCCGAAGACTTGCAGGGCATCTGCCCGGTGGTCGGCGGCTGGGGCGAGAAAGACATGATCATGGGCAAGCACGGCAAGCTGCTCAACAAGCATCTGGATAAGCTCGGCGTTGAACACGATGTGAAGAGCTACCCCGATGCCGGCCACTCCTACATGAACAACCACGACACGTTTATTTTTCGTGAACTCGGTGACTACAGCCCGCTGCGCTCGAAGTACAACGAGGCCGCCGCCGAAGACAGTTGGGAGCGCGTATTCGCGTTTTTTGACAAGGTGTTGTGATTGGCTATTGCTGATAACTCGCAAGCGCAGGGCTTCGCGCCGGTCGCCCGTAGCGATGCGCGGCTGCTGATTCTCGGCAGCATGCCCGGCCAGGCCTCGCTGCAGGCACAGGCCTATTACGCCCACCCGCGCAACGCCTTCTGGCCCATCCTCGCCGATGTGCTCGGCTTTTCGCCCGACCTGCCCTATGCCGAACGGCTCTTAATTTTGCAGGCTAACGGCATTGCCCTGTGGGATGTACTCGCGGCCTGCCATCGCCCCGGCAGCCTCGATGCCGATATCGATGACGCCAGCATCGTGGTCAATGACTTCGCCGGCTTTCTGCAACAGCACCCGCACATCCGCCAAGTCTGCTTCAACGGAGCTAAAGCCGAGCAATGCTGGCATCGTCACGTTAAACCCGCGTTAGCGTTGCCACGACAGCACACATTGGCCTTATTGCGCCTACCCTCGACCAGTCCCGCCCACGCGGGCATGACTTATGCCGCAAAGCTCGCTGCGTGGGCCGCCTGCATAACCCACTGTGTTAATATGCCGCTCCTGCGTTAAGCCCACCGCAACAGCTGCTCCCAGAATCTCGTATGTATAACCAACTCAAAGAAACGTGGTTTTCGAACGTACGTGGAGATGTGCTTGCTGGCATAGTCGTCGCACTTGCGCTCATTCCAGAGGCCATCGCGTTTTCAATTATTGCCGGAGTCGACCCGAAGGTAGGCCTTTATGCGTCCTTCTGCATTGCCGTGGTGATTGCATTTGTAGGCGGCCGACCCGGCATGATTTCGGCAGCTACTGGGGCCATGGCTTTGCTCATGATCACCCTCGTGAAGTCGCATGGATTGCAATACTTATTAGCGGCCACTTTACTCTGTGGCGTACTGCAAATACTGGCGGGGTATTTGCAGCTGGGCAGTCTCATGCGCTTTGTTTCGCGCTCTGTGGTGACCGGTTTCGTTAACGCCTTAGCCATCTTAATTTTTATGGCTCAATTGCCTGAATTAACCGATGTGAGCTGGCATGTGTATGCCATGACGGCAGCGGGCCTGGGCATCATCTATTTATTTCCCTTCCTCCCCGTGATCGGCAAGGTCATTCCATCTCCTCTGGTCTGCATTCTTACGCTGACGGCTTTTGCACTGGTCCTGGGGCTTGATATCCGAACCGTCGGCGACATGGGGCAACTACCCGACACCCTGCCCATTTTCCTTTGGCCAGAGGTTCCTCTAACCTTTGAGACCCTGCAAATCATTCTTCCCTACTCCGCGGCTCTCGCCGTTGTCGGCCTGCTCGAGTCCATGATGACAGCCACGATTGTGGATGAAATGACTGACACCCCTAGCGACAAAAATCGCGAATGCAAAGGTCAGGGCATTGCCAATATCGGTGCCGGTTTGCTCGGCGGCATGGCGGGCTGCGCAATGATTGGTCAGTCCGTGATTAATGTGAAATCCGGTGGGCGCACACGTCTATCAACATTAACCGCCGGCGTTGTACTGCTCATCATGTGCTTATTTCTCAGCGAGTGGGTGTCGAAAATCCCCATGGCCGCACTCGTTGCCGTCATGATTATGGTGTCTATTGGCACGTTCAGCTGGGACTCCGTACTCAATCTGCGAAAGCATCCGATGTCGAGCTCGATTGTCATGTTGGTCACGGTCACCTTTGTGGTGGTGACACATAATCTGGCTTACGGCGTCTTCGCCGGCGTGCTACTTGCTTCACTCTTTTTCGCTAATAAAATCAGCCACTTCATGTACGTTGAGGCGAGCTTAGAAAGCGCCAGCCAAACGCGCCGCTACAAAGTCGTAGGCCAAGTATTTTTCTCATCTGCCGATAAATTCAGTGCGTCTTTCGACTTTAAAGAGGACATCTCACAGGTGCAAATTGACCTTAAGCGCGCACATTTTTGGGATATCACCTCGGTCGCCGCACTGGATAAAGTCGTGCTCAAGTTCCGCCGTGAAGGCAAATCCGTTGAAGTCATCGGCCTCAATGAGGCCAGTGCCACCATCGTCGACCGCTTTGGTGTGCACGATAAGCCCGAGACCATTGATCGTGTGGTTGGTCACTAGTCCTTAGATGGCGGCTTTCCAGCCCGACACGATGATTGCCATGCCGATGAGCGCGATGCCAGCGCCCAACCAATCGGTTGCCTGTAACGTGATGCCATCAACCCAGCGCAACCACAGCAGCGCCACCACAATATAGACCCCACCGTAGGCCGCATAAACACGACCACTCGCCGCCGGATGCAGCGTCAGCAGCCAAGCAAATAGCGCCAGACTGAGCGCCGCCGGCAACAGCAACCACGGCGAGCCGGCTTTTTTCAGCCAGAGATAGGGTAAGTAGCAACCCACAATTTCAGCCACGGCGGTCAGTACAAACAAGGCTGACGTTTGGAGTAGCCCGAGGGTGTTCAAGTGGAAGTGCTCGTTGGCGTGGCCATGCCTTCAATCAACAGACGCACACAAACCTCGGAATAGTGTTAATGAATGCCTCCATCGTTGAAAGCTGAACAAAAATCAACGCAACCTCACTGATTATTTGGGAACCGAGTGATCACAGCACTCTGTGCTCGGAATTGCTTGTGTACAACGCAATAAAAATTTTTTGTACGATTGTAGCCTTATGTAATTTTATGTAACTTGCCGCTCAATTATAGAGCAAAGACCTAAACAGCAGGCACATTGCTCTTCACGACATTGTAAGGTGTTTGAATTGAGCCAAATTACACTCGACCCGATTGCTTACCCGCCCGTTGGCCGTTGGCTTAAAGCACAACGTGACGTACTAGGACTAACCATTACCGAGGCTTCAGACATTGCACAAATGAGTGAAAAGACACTTTACTCATTGGAACTGGAGCAGTTCCTGAGTCTACCAGAGCCCATCTTCGTTAAAGGCTATCTACGTCGCTATGCAAACGCGCTAAAACTCAACCCCATTGAAGTCATTGCTCTCTATGACGCTTGGCTGGAAACGTATTGGCTGAAAAACGACTTACAGCACAGTGAAGTTAATTCTAAAGCAACAATGACTCCGCCTATCTCTTGGGTCTCTCAGGTTAAGAATCATCTGGAAAGTATCCTGCAATCCACTCATAGTAAAGTAGGTCAAGCTGTATTGGCGTCTTGTTTTATTGGTACTTTTGCTTTTTTCCTCAGCATGGGTTCCAACACTAATCAACCTAAACGCACGATTCAAGCTACGGTGTCAATTCAAGATAATTTAACGTCAAATACTTTTTATTCTTCAGAAAGCAAATTATCCGAAAAAACGTCAACCATGGTTACTCGTACTCGAGCCACCGTAAAAAAATCCAGTTTTCTCGTTGCGTCATCAACAACCCACGTGCAAGTTATCGACGCTAGTGGCCTGATCGTTTACAGCGGCTTAGTTAAACCTTCCAAAAAAGTACAAATTAATGGTAAGACACCATTTAAATTGAATGCAGAAAGATTCAATACGGTTAGAATCATCAGTGTGAATGATTCCAGCTCAGAACTCTATGCCTCTACAAACAGCTAATTTATTAGGTCAAGTTATAATGAAAAAGTATATTTATCCATTTATTTTATTAGCATCGTTAAGCGGAAATTTATTTGCAGAAAATATTAAAGATGCAATGCTTTGGATCTCCACCAAGACACAGTTTGGCTACAACACGACGTTTATACGCTTTCCATCGCTTGAGACCTGTCAGGCAGAACTTAACAGCCGCACAAAAGAAATATCGCCTAATACAGAAATCTGGTGCCGATAATTAAAATAAAATTTGAGTAAAAAACTATGACAAACTTTGATCCCATAATTCTAAATTTAATTTATGCCATGTCTGGCTCTACGTTGAGCTTGCTTATCAGTTGGTTAGCCAGCGCAATATTTGAGCGACGAATGGGCTTTAGATTAAAAGAAAAGTTAGCGGAAGGCAATCTGGCCATTGGCCTAGTTATGCTGGGTATTTTTGTTGGGAACGGTATTGGCATGGGCATTATTATAGGCATGAGCCTGAACTAATAAATATGTCATTAGTCATTAAATACAAAAATAACCCACTTACTGTATTTACATTTATTGCGTACATATCAATATATTCAAGCGTATTACATGCTAGTGACTATACGCAAGAACCGCCAAGTATTTCGATTAGCTTAGCGGATACTGCCGCCCAAAAAGAAAAAATTGCACATCAAAAACAAATAAATTCACACACCGTGAGTGAGTCTGAGCCAAAAGAAAAGCCAGGCCTAATCGCAAAATACTTTTCTTTTTTCTTTTCTGCTGATAACGAAAACAACGAAATAATATCACCTGAAATCGACACCAAAAGTTCAGATAATTCTTCCATAACAAATTCTAAACAGAGGCACCCACGCAATAATACTAAATTTAAAAACAATTATGACGATCACTTTAGAAAATACACTAAGCACTACTTCGGTATTGGTGCTGATTGGACATGGTTCAAAGCGCAAGCAATTGTTGAGTCTGAGCTCAAACCCCACGCTAAGTCTCACTCCGGCGCCATGGGCTTAATGCAGATTATGCCTAAAACTTATCTTGAAATTAAACGCAAAAACCCACATTTTGAAGATGCATTCGACCCTTACTACAGTATTGCTGCCGGCATATATTACAACCGTAAAATATATGAATCGTGGCCCCAAATTGAAGACCCCGAAGACAGAAGGAAATACATGTTTGCTAGCTATAATGCTGGGCTTGGCAGCATCCAGCGAACTTATAAGCGAGCAGGAAATGTGACTTCCTTTACGCACTTAACGCCGCTACTTCACACAGCCCCTAAACATTATGTTTTCAAAATCGAAAGAGAATACAAAAAAATCAATCGATAGAATTTAAGCTAATTTTTTCTACTTTTAAGTCCAATCAAGTCGATGACGTTTGCCAATAGCGGCTTAAAGCACTGCCAAAGTGCTTAATAATTAACCAGAAACTGCCGCACACTTACAATCCCACTTGCAGGCGCGGCCTCAGCTGAGTAGGGTGCAGGCAACTTGCCCATTTGCCTAAGCTCCTATGCACATGACTGAAACCTGGTGGGCCTGGCTAACGCAGAATCCGGATTGGACACTGCTACTCATTTTTGGCCTTGCCGCACTTGAGTCACTGGCCGTCATCGGCTCCATCATTCCTGCTATTCCGGTCATGATTGGTCTGACCTTATTGGCCGGACATATCGGCATAAATGTCTATGAAGTGCTGCTCTATGCGGTGGCGGGCGCCATCGTCGGCGACGGCATCAGTTATGCCATCGGGCATCACTTTAAACACCGCATTGAGCATGTCTGGCCTTTCCGAAAAAATCCGCATTGGTTGGCGGCCAGTGAAGCTTTTGTCGAAAAACACGGCGGCAAAAGCCTGATCTTTGGACGCTTTATTGGTCCTATCCGCGCCTTTGTTCCTCTGGCGACTGGCATTTTCCAAATGCCATTTCCACGCTTCCTCTTTTTTAATGTCATTTCCGCCCTGCTTTGGGCTCCGCCGAATATTTTGCCAGGCTATTTTGCCGGTGCTGCCATCGACAGCCCACTGCTACCCGGCAAGCATCAGCTCCTTTTTGTGGGCGCCATTCTCATTACTATTGGAACGTTGGTTTGGTTACTGCCCCGCCTTAACAGCCTCACACGGCGTTGGCGACAGCAACATGCGCCGCATAACCACGGGGTATTTGCCTGCGCCGATGGCATTCCAGAAAACCAATTTATGACGTTACTGGTGGGCAGCGTCGGCTTAGTTAGTTTTATCTCGCTTGCCCTGTATTTACCCTTGTTGGCCGACCTCAATGCCTGGGTCACAACGGAGTTCACCCGCCTCCGACAGCCCGGCATTGATTGGTTGTTTACGGCATTTACGCTGCTAGCCGATAACCGCGCCTTACTGACCCTGGGCGGCATCGTGGCGTTTTGGTTGCTGCTTCGCCGCGAATGGCGTGCCCTCAGCTTTACCGTTGTGGCCAGCCTGTTGTGTTTATTCCTGCCCTCACTGCTGCAAACACTGTTTGCCCATCCAGGCCCACAGCCCGTCTTTACCATGCGCGACGAGGCATCCTTCCCCAGCGATCACGCCTTTTCCGTGACCGTGCTGTGGGGTTTGTTCTATGTTTTTATGACCCGCGATTTTTGGCCCGGCCTCAAGCCTTGGGCGCTGGCGGTGAGCCTAACGCTCATTATTTTCACGTCGATATCACGCGCATTTCTGGGCCTACATTGGATCAGTGATGTGATGGCTGGTGTCATGTTAGGTACGGCTGTGGTAGCCGGGTTGCGCTGGTCTTGGTACCGCGGCGCAGGCTTTATCCGGGTAAGGCACTGGGAGCCGACACTCATCATTATGCTTGCCTTAGTCTTATCGGGCTTCTTGTGGCTGCGACATAGCTGGGCATCCGCATTAATCCCCTACACCGTTTTAGGCTCAGGTAGCTAAACATGGCAGCAACTCGCTTTTTACGAACACTGGATCGTATTGAGACGCTAGGGAATCGTCTCCCCCCGCCCGCGTGGCTCTTTGTTTGGCTCTGCGGCATCGTATTGGTGGCCTCCGCCATTGCCGCGGGCCTAGGCTGGCAAGCCACATGGCCGGATGGCAGTAAGACCATTACCGCCGTTAATCTGATCTCTCTGGTCGGGTTGAACCATTTGTTCAACGACACCGTGACCAATTTCACCAGTTTTGCGCCCGTCGGCAATGTCGTCGTGGCCATGCTCGGTTTGGGGCTGGCCGAACGCTCAGGCTTACTCGCAGGTATCCTGTCATCGCTGGTTCGCCTCAGCGGTGTGCGCGCATTGCCAACGGTCGTTGCACTGGCCGGTGTGTTGTCGAGCATTGCCGTGGATGCCGGTTATGTGGTGGTCATTCCACTCGCTGGCCTGCTCTTCCAACGCGCGGGACTACCACCACTCGCTGGCATCGCCTGTGCCTTTGCTGGTGTTTCTGGCGGCTTTTCTGCCAATGTGCTGATTGGGCCCGTCGATGCCTTGCTTGCCGGTATCGCCAGCGAAGCCTTGCAAACGGTGAAGCCTGGCGCGGAAGTCGCTGTGACCGCTAATTACTTTTTTATGCTGGCGTCCACGCTATGGGTCACCTTGATCGTGTCTTGGGTCAATCATCAATTTGTCATGCCCCGATTGTCGGCCACCGCATCGACTGCGATCAACGCGCCCGTTGAGCTGGCCGATAGCCGTTTACACCGTGGCGGAGCGCGCGCGGTACTGCTGTGGACACTGGCTGTGCTGGCCTTCGCACTCGCTGGCTTGCTCCCTGCGGATGGCTTTTTGCGTGGGGAAGATGGCAGCGTCACGAAGTCGCCACTGATCAAAGGCGTGGTGGTATTGGTCGCTCTTTATGCGGGGATTGCCGGCATTCTGTATGCGCGGGTGAGTCAACGTTGGGCTCGCAGCAGCGATGCCGTTCCTGCCTTAGAGGAAACCCTGAAAACCTTAGCCAGCTATCTGGTGCTGATGTTTTTTGCCGCGCAATTTGTGGCCTATTTTCAGTGGAGCCAGATCGGGCAGCTCGTTGCCATCACCGGTGCTGAACAGCTCAAAGCCATGGACTGGTCGCCGGTGGTGCTATTGCTGATGTTTGTTTTATTCACGGTTACGCTGGATTTGCTGATTGGCTCCGCATCAGCGAAATGGGCGCTGATGGCACCCATCTTCATTCCCATGTTTTTTCTTGCTGGCATCCCGGCCGAGAGCACTTTGGCGGCCTATCGCGTGGGAGACAGCGTCGCCAACATCATCACCCCACTCATGCCGTATTTTGCGATGGTGGTGGCCTTTGCCCAGCGCTTCGAGCCGAAAGCGGGCATCGGCACACTCATGGCGATGATGCTGCCCTACTCGCTAGCGCTGTTGATGGGCTGGGGCGGCCTGCTCGCGCTCTGGCTGAGCCTAGGCTGGCCGTTGGGGCCGGGCTGAACTCCGCCACCTGCGCGCTGAAGTGAAAGGCTTAGCGTTCGGTACTGCTTTTACCGGCTTGAATGAGCTTCTGGCGCTTCTCGCCAGCCTTGCGGAATAGGCCGATGGCCTTGTTACCGAGCTGTGGCAGGTTACCCGCTAGTTTCGCGGTAGTACCTCGCCAAGCCGGCAGAGCAATCTCAAACGGACGATCCCGAAGTACCGGGCCGAGAATGGCGGCAACAACCTCTTGCGCCGTCAATGCACGCGGGCCAGAGAAGGTTAGCGCGGTCTGCGGCTTGCCTTGCTGGATGTCCAGCATTGGCGTCTGTACCGCATCCGGGCACACTGCCGTGACCGCGATGCCCTTGTCGGCAAGCTCCATGGCCGCAACCAGTGAATAACCCCGCACGGCAAACTTGCTGGCGCTGTACAGGCCGATACCAGGCACCGGCGATAAACCTGCCAGCGACGCGATATTGATGATGTGGCCCTGACCGCGCGCGAGCATGCTGGGCAAGACCGCCTGAGTGCCAAAAATCACACCCTTCACATTAATGTCGAAGTGGAAATCGACTTCGGCAGCCGTGGCATCTTGCACCCAGTTTTCTTTCAGCACACCGGCGATGTTGGCCAGCACATCGACCGCGCCATCTTCCGCTTCAACCCGAACCACTAAGGCCTTCCACGCCTCGGCATCGCGCACATCTAAGGTTTCCACGCGCAGCTGCGCAGACGCACCGGCTAATGCCTTTAATGCCTGTAAACCAGCTGGCTGAACATCGCAGGCACAGACGCGATCACCACGCGCCAGCAGTTGCTTAGCCAATTCATGCCCAATGCCCGAGGCTGCCCCTGAAACGATCCAATGCAGGCTCATGCGGCGACTCCTGATTTCAAGGTCAATTGACCAAACTCTTGCTCACCCACGGTGGCTGTTGGCGCGGTGCCGGGGAAGAGCCAAAACGCGGTGACTTCCGACGACGGCGCGACATTGGGGAAGCGCTCGTCCTTGGGGTTGGGGCCGGCTACGCTCTTTTCCTGCACCATGGAGATGTACTGATCCACCACATACTCCATGGTGTTGCCGTTGATGATGATCTCGGCGCCGGTCTGCTTCGCGAACGCGGCCAGGCCTGGCGTGGTCGAGTACTTGGGCTCATAAGCATCGAGACTGACGCCGTTTTCACTGGTCACGATCAGGCCCGTGTCGGTGTGGGAGACAATGGAGTGATTACCTTCGGTATGCCCTTTGGTGCGCATAATGGCCACCGAGCCATCGCCCAGCGCCACGCTGTCGTCGAGAAAGATCAACTTGCTCTCGGGCACGGCAGCGATGCCATCCGGGCAATACCACTGGTTTTGCCACGGAATCAGCGCCTGCGCGCTCTCCCACTCTTCCCGCATCACCAAGAGCTTGGCATTCGGAAACAGTGCCTGCTGACCATTGCCGCCGAGCCAGCGCGTCACATTTTGCGTATGCAGATGGTCATAGGTGATGTAGTCCACATCTTCAGGGCTAAGACCAATGCTTTTAAGGCAGTCCAGCACGGTCGCTGTCCTGCGAACGATGAGCTTATCCATCACACCCGTAAATCGCCCGGCCTGCTGGTCGAGCTGGGCAAAAAATGGCGTTTCGCGTTGATGTTCCCAATCAGATGGCCCGACCAGCAAGGTCTTAATGCCGTCAGCGGAGTCGAACTGAATCACACTCAAACGATTGCACAGATGCACAAACGGCGTCGGCAAGCTAAACGCGTTGAGGTAGGCAAATTTGGCCGGATACGGCACGCGCACTAGCTCGAAGGATTTGTAGAAGCGCACCTTGGGCTTGGCCAGCATATCGCGGCGAAAATCCTTGGCGGCTTCACGCACATGGTCGACGCGTGCCATGGGGCGACGGGCATCGCGGGTGCCGTCAAAGTGCTTCAGGGGCTGCAAAACGGTCATGCCTAGTCCTCAACAGTCAGGATAAATATCACGCCTAGCCGACTTGCCAAACGCGCAATCTGTGGCAGACTGTAAATCCAACAAGAAATCTTGTCAAAATAACGTATGACAGTAACGCTCACCGACGCTGCGCTACCCAACACGCCTCGCGAAACTGAAAAACCGGCTCGGGCGTATCGTGGCGTAGCGCCTGAACAACGCAGAGCAGAACGCCAACAGCGCTTACTCGCAGCGGGTTTGGAATTGTTTGCAAGGCAGGGCTATGCCCGCACGACCATCGAGCAGCTCTGTTCCGAGGCTAAGGTCACCGCGCGTCACTTCTACGCTATTTATCCCTCGCGCGAGGCCTTACTCACCGATCTCTACGACCGCATCTTGCAGGATCTGCGTGAAGCCGCTTTGGTAGCCATTAATGCCCCCGAGCAAAGTTTCGAAGAAAAAATCCCCCGCGCCATGCAAGCGCTCATTAATCATTACTTGGCAGATAGCCGACTCGCGCGGGTCGGCGTGCTGGAGTCGGTTGGCGTCAGCGCCGCCATGGAAACGCGTCGCCGCGCAGCCATTCATGACATGGCGGGTGTTATTGAAGGCTTCGTGAACGCCATGGTCAGCCGAGGCGAATTGCCCGCACATAACTACCACCTCGTGTGCGTAGCACTCGTGGGGGGCATCAATGAACTCCTGGCCGAATGGCTCACCGTTGCCGAACCGCCCAGCATCACCCAGTTAAGCCATGAAATTATCCGGATTTTTTACGCCTTGATTCGTGGCAGTGCCGTTTTGCCGCCCACCCTACTCACTCAGGAAATCACCTCATGACAACGCTTGCGATTACCGGCATCGGCGGCTTCATTGGATTGCGCATGGCCGAGCGCGCACTGGCGCTGGGCTGGCAGGTTCAAGGCATGGATCACTCGCTCATCGCGGCAGAACGTGCGCATGCGTTAGGCATCCAAGTCACGGTAGGCGACATCAATGATGAAGCCACGCTGCAGGCCGCCTTTGCCGGAGCCGATGTGGTTTTTCATACCGCGGCCATTGTGGAAGAAGACGGTCCTCGTGAGGCTTATGAACGGGTGAATGTAGAGGGCACGCGGCGTGTTTGCCGGGTAGCCCAGTCACAAGGCGTGCGGCAATTAGTGCATTTGTCTTCGGTCATGGTCTATGGCTTTGACTATCCGGCCGATGTCACCGAAGACGGCCCGTTAAATGGTCAAGGCAATGTGTACAACGACACCAAATTGGCCAGCGAGCAAGTTGCCCTGACGTTTAACACCACCAATTTTGCGGTGATTGTGATTCGGCCCGGCGATGTTTACGGCGCTGGCAGCGTACCTTGGGTGCAGCGTCCCATCGACCTAATTCGGCGGGGGCTTTTTGTGCTGCCGGACTTCGGACGCGGTGTGATCAACCATGTGCATGTCGACAATTTGCTGGATGGCATTTTTCTCGCCCTCGAAAAAGCCCAGGGCGGCTCCGTGTTTACCCTCAGTGACGGCGTCGCCACGCCCTGCCACACCTTCTTTGCTTATCATGCCAAGATGGCGGGGAAAAAACGTGTCCCAGCCTTGCCCGCTTGGGCGCTTAACGCCTTTTTGACTGCCAGTGCGCCAGCGCTCAAGCTACTTGGCCAAAAACCGTTAGCCAGCCCCGCTGCCATGAGGTTTCTTTTAAGACGCCATCGTTACAGCATTGCCAAGGCGCAGCGTGAGCTAGGCTATACCCCTAACATTTCGCTCGCCGATGGCATGGCGGACATTGCTCGGAGCCTAGCCCCATGACCACCGTCAGCCATCGTGGTATGCAGGATGCCCTGCGTTTTCATCTCGTTTTTTTTGCGATTGCCATCCCCATTGCCCTGTTGTCGCAAGGCGCCATGTTGGGCTGGGCCATTTTGCTTCTAGCAGCGGCGTACAACATCAACCTGCCCCTCATGTGCTACTGGCGTGGGCATCGCCAAGGCCTGAATCTCTGGCTATTTTTACTGCCCTTATCTGTTGCGTTGCCCTGCGCAGACTGGATGCTGGTGAAACAGATGGGCACGCTCACCTTCCCGGATCACGGTATTTATCGCCTCGGCGGCGCCGTACCGGTGTACTTCATGGGCTTGTGGATCATGCTGCTCTGGCCGCTGTGCTGGCTGGCCCAAGCCACCCGTTTTCCCTACAGCGTCAGCGCTGTGGGTGGCTTAGCAGCCTTCCTGACGTGGGAATGGGCCGCCCGCCCCATGAATTTGTGGCATGCCCAAGACGTTCAGCAAATCGCTGGCTTTGCACTCTACCCTCTCATCCCGGAGATGCTACTGGTCTTAGCCGCTCTGTGGATGTGGCGCCAGCACGGTCGCTCGACCTTGCCGGTACGCCTTTTCTGCGCTGTCAGCGTGGCCGTTTTTTATGCCGGCGCACTATCACTCGCGCTGCTTTGGATTGGCTAAAAGCGATCTAACCTTTTTCAAATTCAGGATATTCACCATGACGCTTGATCTACTCGCACAACCCTTTACCTTGCCCTGCGGTGTCACGCTACCCAACCGCCTGGCCAAAGCTGCCATGACCGAAGGCGTGGCCGATGCTAAGCAACGCGCCACCGATCGCCTCAATACACTCTACCGGCGCTGGTCTGAAGGTGGCTCAGGCCTCCTCATTACCGGCAATGTGCAAATTGATCGCGAGGTCTTGGAGCGTCCCGGCAATGTCGTGATCGTGCCGGAGACCGAGCAAGACAGCGTGGCGATGGCGCGACTACAAGCCTGGGCCGCGGCGGGCACCGTCAACGGCAATCAACTGTGGATGCAGATCAATCACGCGGGTCGTCAATCGCCGCGCTATGTCACCCGCCAGCCTGTTGCGCCGTCTGCCGTTAAACTCGATCTCATGGGCAACTACGCCTCACCTCGAGCACTCACCGAAGCAGAAATTCTCGGCCTCATTCAGCGCTATGCCCATGCCGCTCGCGTCGCGCAGAAAACGGGCTTTACTGGCGTGCAAATTCATTCGGCGCACGGCTACTTGCTGTCGTCCTTTTTATCGCCCATCACCAATCAACGCACCGATGCCTGGGGCGGCTCTTTAGCCAATCGCGCCCGCTTTCTGCTCGAAACGGTACGTGCTACACGGGCGGCTGTCGGCCCCCATTACCCCGTTGCGATCAAGCTCAATTCAGATGACTTCCGCCAAGGGGGTTTCTCTCACGAAGAATGCCTACAGGTCGTGGCCTGGCTGAATGACTTGCAGGTGGATCTGTTAGAAATTTCTGGTGGCACCTACGAGCAGCCCAAGCTGCTGGGCCACACCGGACGCAGCGACTCCATCAAAACGGAAACGGTGGCAGTTCGCACCAGCACGCGCCAACGCGAGGCCTACTTCCTTGAATACGCTGCGGCGATTCGCCAAGTCGCCACCATGCCCTTGATGGTCACGGGCGGCTTCCGCAGCCGAGAGGCCATGGAGCAGGCACTGCAAGCCGGCGACTGCGATGTCATCGGTCTGGGGCGCCCCCTCTGCACCGACCCCAACACCGTCAACGACTTACTCAGCGGGAAAATTGATCGCGTGGCAACGTATGAGCACACCCTACGCTTGGCTGCCAAAGGGCTGTTTTCACCCGCGAGCCCGGTGCTGCCCCTCAAGCTCATTAATGTGATTGGTGGCCAAGCCTGGTACTACCAACAAATATTCCGCTTGGCTGATGGCCTGGAAGCCGACCCCAAGATGGGCTTACTGCGCGCACTCACCGCCTACTATGGCGATGAATTACGCCAAGCGTGGCGCATTCGTCACTAAGCCATAGATCGTTGCGGCTCGCGTTTGTCCTAGCGCGAGCCCACGACCCAGGTCGCTACACTTAGCGCATCTCATGGTTTGAAGGGTTAGCACGCGACATGACTGCCGTAAAAAAAATTGCCGTGATCGGCGCGGGCATTGCCGGACTGTCCTGCGCTCAACGCTTACAGGCTGCCGGCCACCACGTCACTGTGTTCGAAAAGAGCCGTGGCGCTGCCGGTCGTATGAGCACGAAGCGTGGCGAAACTGAACATGGCAATGCTTGGCAATGTGATACCGGCGCGCAGTACTTCACCGCACGCGATCCCCGTTTTCATGCTGAGGTTCAGCGCTGGGTAAGTCTGGGCGTGGCTGCCGCGTGGGATCCGGAACTGCAAGTATTTGGCTCCTTGCCCGAGGCATCGGAACCAAGCGCCAGCCAGGCTAAGCCACAGCGCTTTGTCGGTACTCCGCGCATGACAGCGCCCGCTCGCCACGTAGCTGCGACACTAAATGTGCAAAGCCAAATCACCATCCAAGCGTTAAAGAAGCACGAAGGGCAGTGGCAACTCCGCAGCGCCGAGCACGCTTGGCTTGACGCCAGCTACGATGCCGTTGTGCTGGCCGTTCCTGCACCGCAAGCCCAACCCCTGCTTCACCCAATTCATATTGGCTTAGCCGAGCTGGCTAGCACTGCGCCGATGCGCGGCAGCTGGGCGCTCATGTTGCGCTATCACGAGCCCATGAAGCTGGCCTTCCAAGCCGCGTTTGTTAACCACGGCCCCTTACGCTGGGTGGCGGAAGACAGCCATAAGCCGGGGCGAAACGGCCAACACTGTTGGTTGCTTCATGCCAGCGCGGAATGGAGTGAGGCCCACATTGAAGCCACCAGCGACGCAGTGGCCGCGCCACTTATTGCGGCATTTATCAGTCTGGGTGGGCGCACGCCAGATGCTTGGAGCGCGCATCGTTGGCGCTACGCCGACACCGCTAAACCCTTGAATGTGGGGGCGGTGTGGGAAGCACAGGCAGGGCTAGGGCTGTGTGGGGATTGGCTCAATGGAGGCAAGGTAGAAGGTGCCTGGCTGAGTGGCCAAAGCCTGGCAGAGCAAATCCTTACCGCGACTTAATCGTCGCGCGTGAGGACTTCGAGTAGCTCAATTTCAAAGGTCAACGGGCTGTTGGGTTTGATGTGTGCGCCCACTTGGCGCTCGCCATAAGCCAAATGCGCGGGCACATGCAATTGACGCTTGCCGCCCACTTTCATGCCCATCAAACCTAAGTCCCAACCTTTAATAACGCGACCCGTTCCAATCACGCATTGAAACGGCTGGCCGCGGGTCCATGATGAGTCAAACTCGGTGCCATCGATTAAAGTGCCTCGGTAATGCGCGCGGATCAGCGCGCCTTTCACCACGGCCTTACCCTCGCCCAGCACCAGATCCACTACCTGTAACTCATCGCTCATCACGTATTCTCCCACTTAATCAACCACATAAACTACGCCAAACGCGCCGATTGAAGCCGTTTTATCGCCTACCGTTGTGTACGAAGCCAAGCCAACGCTATGGTACTTCGACACGAACGAGGTCAACTGGCCCAGCCCCAAGAGTCCTTCCACCGGACTGCGCTCAGACACCACGACCTTAATTTTTTCACGATGCTGATCGGCAGATGGGTTAAGCACAAAGGCACCAACAACCCCCGTGGCCAATAGAATGACGGGTAAAAATCGTGTTTTAGACATGCTGACATACTCAAAATGAATGATATGTAACCTAGGCACTATACGTCCTATGGCAAATTGCGGCTTACTTTCCGTGTCAAGTCTTGCTCAATTCAATTCTGGCCTGTAGCGTGACCACTCAGTCAAATTCATTGGAGTTGCCACACCATGTCCGCACTAACTAACCGCCTAAAGGCTCTCCCAAAACTCAGCGCCATCTGGGCCATCGGTAAAGTGTTGGCGGTGCCACGGCCTCTGGTGTTGTTTGGTGAAGGCTCAGCTGTGCGTTTATGTCATAGCATCGCCGACCAAGGGCATAAGCGCGTTCTCGTCATTACGGATGATGTTTTAGCCAAGCTGGGTACGATTGACCCGTTGGTTGCCGCCCTCAATGCGCGAGGCGTTATCACCGAAATTTTTACCGGCGTTCGACCAGACCCGACCTTTGAAATTGTGGAAGCCGGATTGCAAGCCTGCCAGCAGGCACGTGCTGATGCCCTTCTGGTGATTGGCGGCGGATCGGCCATTGATGCCGGAAAAGTCATCGCCCTCGCGGCCACCACGGGTAAAACGCCTCAACAATTGGTGGGCGTTCTTAAAGGTCGGCAACCCGCCCTACCATTCTTTGTGGTGCCCTCCACCTCGGGCACCGGCTCTGAGGCGAGCGTGGCCGCTGTCATTTCAGATAGCAGCACACATGTGAAAGCCTTGGTGGTGGATCCTGGTTTAGTGCCCCTGGCCGCCGCGCTAGATCCGCTCATCACACAAGGTATGCCAGCTTCCGTGACCGCAGAAACAGGGATTGATGCCCTCACGCATGCCCTCGAGGGCTGGATGAGTCTGTTTGCCAACGAGCAAACCGATGGCTACAACCGAACGGCGGTGCGCCTGATTTTGAATAACCTAGAGACTGCTTGTACTGAGCCTAACAACCTAGCCGCGCGTGACGCGATGGCACTGGGATCTCATTATGCCGGCCTGTGCCTGAGCACGTCGGCGGTGGGTTATGTGCATGCCATTGCCCATCAACTCGGCGCTCGATACGGCGTGCCGCATGGTCGTGCGAATGCCATGGTATTACCGCATGTGTTGGCGTTTAACCAACCGGCTTGCCTGAAGAAGCTCGCCAGTTTGTCTCGCGATCTTGAGCTAGCACCTGCCGGTGCAACCGATACCGTCGCGGCCAACGCACTGTCTACACGGGTCAGCGACTTACTCGCGCGTTTGCCGATACGCCGCAGCGGCAGCATGATTCAACGCAGTGATTACGCGCGCATGGCCACCGACGCGCTGACCGAAGCCCATGGCATGTATGCCGTGCCGCGCTACATGGATGAGCAGGATGTTTATCGTGTTTTGGATGGGGTGGCCGCTAACGCCTAAACCAGCGCGCTATAGAGAACTGAAACTTACTTTTTCGGCGACACCCACATGGCAATCACCGCCTGAAACACAGGCACGCCGTGGGTGTCGCTGACGACGATTTTCACCGGATACTCACTCGCTCCGGACCAATCGATGTCTGCCATGGGCGTGGCGACTGCCACTAAATCGGTGGTGGCTTTTTTCAAGTACTCAACCGTCATACCCTTTGGAATCCAACGGTGTGTCGACGGTACGGTAACCTCCGTCATGGAGCCTCCCGCCAGCTCGGCCATATTGCACATGGCAATGGCATGCACGGTATCTAAATGATTCAGCACACTCCTGCGCTTACGCATGTGCACTTCACAATAGCCTGGCTTTAACGCCTCAAATTGTGGGCGGATACTGCCAAAGTAAGGAGCTTTCAAGCACAGCGCGCGCGAGAAAATCCATTTCCCGCCAGGCTGGCTGCTGAGTTTATTCCACATCGCTAAGGTGTTCATATTCATCCATTCCTACTGTGAAAGTGCCGAGGCTTTTTGCCAGGCTGCATGTCGTACCGTTAGCGCCTAAAGTGCTAACGGATTCAACTGCAACAAGGAAAAATTCAGTGCAGCTGCAAAGCTGACCCAGGCTAAGTACGGCAGCAGCAATAGCGCCGCCACACGATGAATAGCCCAGAAGCGATTGATGGTGATGGCAATTAAGCTCCATAGCAGGGCAATTTCCACCAACGCCCAATCGCCCTGCTGCCAAGCAAAAAACAACCACGTCCACAGCGCATTAAACGCCAGCTGAACGCCGTACACGGTCAGTGCCGGGCGCACTTGAGTGTCTGCACGACGACGCCAAATCAGCCAGGCGGCCACGGCCATTAAGATGAATAAAACTGTCCACACCGGGCCGAATAACCAGCCCGGTGGTGCCCAGCTCGGCTGCACGAGTTGACCGTAAAAATCTTTGGCCGACACCGAGGCGACAGCGCCCACGCCCGCCGTAACAAAACTCAAAACAAGGAAAGCAGCTAAGGCCAGCAGGTCGCGTAGGCGTGATGGGTGAGTCATCTTAATTTCCTTAACTAGCCGTAGACTTAAGTGGCCGTGAAGAAGACGGAGCGCGCGCGAAGCTGACCACAACCGCCAGCTACATCTTGCCCTGCACTATTTCGCACGCGACTCAGTACCCCGCGATGATTGAGCTCGCGCACGATCTCCACCGTACGCTCATCATCGGGTCGTTGCCACGCTTCACCGGGCATACCCTCTGCCTCGGCGGCATTAAAGGGGATTAAATTGAGCACGGCATATTTGCCCTTCACTAAAGACACAATGGCATCGACTTCGTCCTGACCATCGTTCACGCCCTTGAGCAAGGTCCATTGCAGCTGAATGGGGTAGCCCACCCATCGGGCATAGGCCTCGCCCAGCTCCAGCAGCTCATCCGGCGCAATCTTCGGCGCTTTCGGCAACAGATATTCGCGCAGATCGGCCTTGGTGGTGTGCAGCGACAATGCCAGCGCCGGCTTCACGCGCAGCTCGGGCAGACGCTCGAATACACGCCTATCGCCAACGGTGGAAAACACCAGATTTTTGTGGCCAATGCCGCCCAGCGTACCGAGGATGTCGATGGCCTCCAGCACATTGTCGAGGTTGTGCGCCGGCTCGCCCATGCCCATGAACACGACTTTTTTCACCGACCGTCGCCGCCGCGCCTGCACCACCTGCGCCACGATCTCCAGGCTGCTGACTTGGCGCAGTAAGCCGCTTTTGCCGGTCATGCAAAATCGACAAGCTACCGCGCAACCCACCTGCGACGACACACAAACGCCATCGCGCGGCAGCAGCACGGTCTCCACCATCTGGCCATCGGGGATATCCACCAGAAGGCGTGATGAGCCATCGGCACCCGGATGCTCGGAGCGCACCCGCGCCAGCGCATCGAGGTCGGCACTGAGTTGCGGCAGGCCGGCACGCACCGACTTGGGCAGGAAATCGTCGGTGGGCTGATGCCGTCGGCCCGTATCCAGCGGCTGGCCTTTTAGCCAAGCGCGGATCACCACATCGCGATGGATGGGGCGAGCGCCAAGGTCGGCGAAGCGTTGATAAAGGTCAGAGAGGCGCATAGGCGCGGAGGTTACCATTGCGCAACAGCCTGCGCATGAGCAACACCTTGATTCTGGCGAGTTCAGCATGAAATTGGCGACATCAGCATAAGACGAGCTGTTGCAATACACAGCGAAATTCCGAACACCGCTATGGAGCCGCCATGACACCCCGTCACTCGCATCAATTCGCCATCGTTCTGCTCGCCGCATCCGTCATGCTTGAAATCGCCCTGCTGGCTGGCGTTTTCAGCCTGCCGGATGCTATTTATCACAGCCTGCATCTGGCCTTCATGGCCATGCTGATCGGCTCGCAACTGGCGCTGTATCTGACGGCCGATGCCCAACTGCGGAGCAGGAGATACGCGCTCTGGTTCGCCGTCGGCGCCGCCTTCACGATGGTCGGCGACTACATCAACGGCACACTCAGCAGCGTGCAACCGGTATCGCTGAAACTGACCTGGGCCATGCTGCTCTTCGGCATCGGCTACGGCCTCTACATTCTGGCGCTGTGGCAACATGGCCGCACCCAGTTTGCCAACGCCCCAGCAAGCAAAGTGCTGCTGCTGGGCATGGCGCTGCAGAATCTGATCGTCAATGTCTTGCTGTGGACCTGGTTCGTCGAGGCCAATCTGCAAGGCCACGATCTGCTTTACTACGGCTCCTTCGTGTTCAACGCGACCCTCTATGTGCTGATGCCGCTGCTGGCCTTCCGCTTCTACCAGGTGAGCCAATACAGTACCGGCGCGCTAATCGTGCTGATCGGCAGCGTGCTGATTCCGTACTCCGACCTGGTGCTGTTCAACTCCTGGCTGAAAGCGGGCGATCCGCCCGTGGCGACTTTCGAGCTGTATGCGCTGAACTGGGTTGTCTACTTTGGCGGCCAAGTTCTGATCTCGCGCTTTCCGGCACTGGCGCTGGAAGCCGATGCATCGCGCTCTGGCTCAGTTTCGTCCCGCTCGTAACGCGGTAGGCGTCACTCCCCGACAACGACGAAACGCACGCGTAAAGGCGGCGGCATCCTGAAAACCGGCCGTCGCTGCCACCTGCGCAACCGGCTTGTCGGTTTCCAGCAAAAGCAGCTCCGCGTACTCGCAACCGACCTCGGTACGCAAACGCGGCAGCGTCGCCCCCTCCTCCTGCAAGCGCCGGCTCAGCGTACGCGAAGACATCGCCAGCTGAGCCGCCAGCGCTTCAATGGTCAGCGTACGGTTCTCACGCAAGGCCTGCTGCAACCTGCGCCTCACATCCGCTGTAACCGGACTGGACACGCCCAGTAGCCGAGCCTGCTGCTCCAGTCCCGCTTTCAGCACACGGTGAGACGACACACTGGGGGTGAGCAACGGAATCGCCAAGGCCTCTTTATCCAGTACCAGCTTGTTCTGCGTGCTGCCAAAAACGAAACGACACGGAAAGGCACGCTCATAATCCTCAACGCGACCCATCGGCGCATGGGTGAAATGCATCTCCGGCAGCAGCGCCGGCTGGCGGCTCAGGAAAGGCGCAAGCTGCATGAACGCCGCCAGCACCGTTTCGGTGAAGAAATGCGAGACCAGCCCAAAATCAAAACGCGGCTCGGCAATCAGATGTACTCGCCCCTGAGTATCCTGCCGCCGCAGCGTGTAGGCCGGCATGACCAAGGGAAAATAATGCAGTGCGCCATCCAGTGCCTCGCCTAAGGTACGCGCGGTAATGGCCAGCATGCCCATGGCACCGTGGCTGGTCACCGGGAAATGCTGAATGAAGCTGACCAGCGGCGGCATGCCCGGCGGGCAGATCGCCAGCATCCATTCGTTGGAGCGGCGCAGCTGTACACCGGTGAGTGAATGACCGGGCATGTCGCCCGGTAGCCAGGCAATACCACAGTGCCGGTAGTAGGCCGCAACATCGCCGCCACAGGCGCGCGTCAACGCCTCACCCACATCGAGATACTGAGTGGGGAAAATCAACTGCTGCAGAATGGCGTCAGGTGTGGGCATGGGGTGATAGTAGCGCGATAGCGGACAGGCAATCAGCCTGCACGTTAAACTTCACAGACCAAGCGCTACCCCAAATGCCGACAGGACTTCCGACAGTGCCAAACGCACGACTTCATCACCTGCTTGCCGCCGCAGTAATTTGCCTGATGTCGACACTTGCCGTGGCAAACGACGCACTGGGTCTGCCCACCGGGCTCGTTAATGCCGACTGCGACCCGCAGAGCAAGCAAACCCCCATCGTGCTGATTCACGGCACCTTTGCCAGCACCCGACGCGCCTTCTCCAGCCTGGCCCCGGCGCTCAAAGCCGACGGGCATTGCCTGTTCGCGCTGAATTACGGGCGTCAGGGGCCACTCAGTCCTTACGGCACGATGGACATCAACCAGTCTGCGCAACAGATCAGTGATTTCGTGAACCTCGTGCTGGTGCGCACGGGCGCAACGAAGGTCACGTTGATCGGGCACTCCCAGGGCGGCCTGCTGGCCTTCATGATCGCCCGATCAGCGCCTCTGGCAGGAAAGATTGATCGCCTCGTGGCGCTGGCGCCCAGCCTGAACGGCACCACGCGAGTGCCCGCTGGGATGTCCATGAAGCATTGCCCGGCCTGCGCCCAGCAATCCGACCAATCTGCCTTCCTGCAAGCGTTTCATCAGGAAAAAGTGAATCCGCCCGGCGTGCGCTCGCTGATTCTCGCTACACGCCAAGACCTGGTGGTAACGCCCGTGGAGCGTCAGTTTATGGATGAACCTGATGTCACCAATATCCTGCTGCAAGACAAGTACCCGAAGGCGGTGGCAACGCACTCCGGGCTGCTGCATGTAGCGGGAACCCTCACGCTGGTGAGGGAGTTTCTGGAGCAGCCTTGACAGTCAGCCCTGCCTGATCAGATCCGCCGCCTTCTCCGCGATCATGATGGCCGGAGCATTGGTGTTGCCACCGATGATGGTCGGCATGATCGACGCATCGACCACGCGCAGGCCTTCAATGCCGTGCACGCGTAGCGAAGGATCGACCACCGCCAGGTCATCGATACCCATCTTGCAGGTCCCCACCGGGTGGTACACCGTGTCCGTGCGTTGGCGCAGGACGGCGCGGATGTCCTCGTCGCTCTGCACATGAGCGGTGAACGGATCTTCGGTGATGAACTTCGCCAGCGCCGGCGCTTTCATCAGCGTCTCGGTCATCTTGTAGCCGGCGACCAGCTCCTCCACATCCGCTGGGTCCGACAGGAATTGAGGATCAATCAGCGGCGGGCTGTCCGGGTTACTGTCACGCAGCGTCACCGAGCCCGTGCTGCGCGGGCGCAGCAGGCAGACATGGCAAGACAGACCGTGGCCCGGATGCAGCGTACGGGCGTGGTCATCCACCAGCGCAATGACGAAGTGCAGCTGGATATTCGGCGCGGGCAAGTCCGGGCTGGTCTTCAGGAAAGCGCCACCCTCGGCGAAATTCGAGCTAACCAGGCCGCGGCGCTCACGACGGTATCGTGCGATCTGCTTGAACAGGTGCAGACCGCCCTTGAGCGAAATGCCGAGCAGATTGCTGTCGCTGGACTTGTAGCCAAAGATGAAGTCCGGGTGATCCTTGAGGTTCTTGCCCACGCCCGGCAGATGATGCACGACCGGGATGCCATGCTTCTGCAGCTCGGCGGCATCGCCAATGCCGGACAGCATGAGCAGTTGCGGCGACTGGAAGGCACCGGCGCACAAAATAACCTCCTTACGCGCCATCACGGTCAGCAGGCGGCCGCCCTGCTTGTACTCCACGCCCACCGCGCGCTTGCCCTCGAACAGGATGCGCTGCGTCTGCGCGCCAGTTTCCACCCGCAGATTGGGGCGCGTGTCCAGATGCGGCTTGATGTAGCCGCGATACGATGACCAGCGCTCACCGTTCTCTTGGGTGACCTGATACAGGCCCACACCTTCCTGCTCGGCACCATTGAAGTCGTCGCTGATCGGGTAGCCGACCTGGCGCGCAGCCTCCAAATAATGGCTTTGAAACGGGTTATCGGTCTGCAGATCACTGACCACCAGCGGACCACCCTGCCCGTGCAGCTCATTCTTGATGCGGCGATTATCTTCGGAGCGCTTGAAGTACGGCAGCACCTCATCAAAGGACCAGCCGGCATTGCCCAGCGCCGCCCATTCATCATAATCGTTGCGATGACCACGGATGTAGGCCATGGCATTGATGGACGATGAGCCACCCAGCACCTTGCCACGCGGCTGATAGCCCTTGCGACCGTTCAGGCCTGGCTGCGGCACGGTCTCGAAGGCCCAGTTGTTGAACTTCTTGGGCACCATCAGCACCACCGCCGCCGGCGTGTTCACCAGCCAGTTATCACCTTTACCACCAGCTTCCAGCAGCAGTACCTGAGCATTGGCATCCTCACTGAGACGGCCAGCCAAGGCGCAGCCGCTGGAGCCGCCACCCACGATCAGGTAATCCACTGTGCTTTGCATGCTGCGCTCCGATTTTTTTGTTATGCGTATAGAGAAATGTCTGGCGCGATATTAGCTTGCTTGTGACGCAGTGGTCATGCACAAAACTGACAAAAGTATGGTTTTTGCGCTCAACGCTGGCTCGTCACTTATGTGTTGAAGAAGGTATAGAACGAGCGATGTGCCGACCTAAATTGATTCAAATCAAAATGATGTGCAGCCGCAGCAAATGACTCAGCTTGCTAAAATCCGCGTCATGCTGGCGAGCTGCGCGACATGCCAAAGCCATCTGCTCGCCGGAAATGGCCGTCCATTCGAAAGCAAACCCCGAAAGCTCGGCTAATTGATCCAGCAGAATGCGTTGCGATCTGCCATTACCTTCGCGAAACGGATGCATGGCATTGATGCGCCCCAAGAAATAGCCTGCACGCGTCGCAAAGTCGGTCCTGGGCAGATTTCGCAGAAGACTTTCATCATGCAAATCAGCGAATACTTCCAGCGCCTTAGCCTCGATCAAGCGATATGGCAGGAACAGATTCCCACCTTTGGCGATTTCCGTATGGCGTAGCATGCCAGCCCAAGGATAAATATCACCAAACATCCATTGATGAATCAGGCACAAATGATGCAAATCGAAGGTCGGCTCAACCGGCGACTGAATCAGCTCGGCATATGCGGCTGCACTGATTTTTTCTTCAGCTTCGTTGAGCAACCGGGTGTCAGTGATTCCCAGACTATTGAGCAAACAGGTGGAGCCGGGAATCAGGTAGGGGTCTTCATCCTGAATGTCGTAGTGCTCATAGCCCGCGACAACGGTCATGCAGAGGCTTTCTGCGTGTACTGGGCAATCAAGGCTTGCTTGACCTCGCTGGCCGAGACTTGGCCACTAGCAATTTCAAGCATGGTGCGCTGAGTCTGAGCAGACAGGCGAATGCCCTCGATAGCCATGGAGCCTATGGCTTGCTGAACCTTGAAGACTGTTAATTCGGCTGGAGTACGCATGGGCCCAAGATAACTCCAATACGCTCAAAAACAAAGAGACGCGACGAGCGTCTGTTCCCACTACCTGCGTTCAGATGATGCTCAAGCCACAATTCTGAACTCGGTTGCCTTGGCAATCGGGCGCACCTGACGACTCTCTCGCTTCATCTCCACAAATCCGTAATTCGACATAGTCTTGAGCGTACGAGAAAGATTGCCAGGCTTGCGGCCCGTAAGCTCGGCCAGCGACGCGATGGATTGCGGCTTGGCCTCTTGGATGATCTTGAGTAGCGCACGATTCTCGTCGCTCAGCACTTCGGCCAGCGAACGCATGGAGGTGAACCAAATCTTGGGCTCACCCGGCTTGGGCTTGTACTCACCCTTCGCAATCGCCAGCATGCGCTCGCGAATGCGCTCCTGCGGCAATATGCCAATCACGACGGTTTTCATGATCCTCGGATCTCCTGTAACACGCGATCGACTTCCGTGAAGAAGTCGCTCAGCAGCTGATGGGCATCGCGAAACGCGTAGGGCACGCCCTTGTCACTGACATGCCGATGCCGGTGGTCATAGGGCAACCGCGTCCCCGCATACTTGAACTTGCCTGGTGGCTTGACGGCATGGGCGTTGTCATAGCCCAGAATTCGCCCACCATAAGGTTCGTGCAGAGTCAGCGAGTAGCGGACACCATGCGGAATGTCCGAGGAAGCCCCCACACGCCAAGCCTCGATCTTGATCCAGTAGCCATTGCCCTGATCAATGACCTGGTCGTGAAGGTCCACAAGTGTAGTGATGCCCGGATCTTCATGTGCGCTCAAGAGTATCATCCGATGATAGCTATTGTCACTGAACGTGACGTTTCAAGCGGGACTGGCCCGCTGCGTCCTAATGCTTAAGAAGTCTAGTACAGCAAAGACGAGCTCGCTGCGGCAAGCCAAAAAAGCCTGCGCTTGTCGCCAGAAATCACTACTTCTCGACAGTCACAACCAGCGCCTGAATTTTGCCATCCACGGCATTCGGCCCAAACCTTTGCGCAAGTGCAGCGGCCGCCTTGTCGGTCGCCTCGCCAAGTCGCAAAGCATCGCGCGCTTCGATCTCGCTGCGCAGGGGCGAGCCCTGGCAGTAGGCAATGGCAGGCTCGCGGGCCGATGGTGCCCGGCTGCGCGCCGTGATGGTCTCTATTCGAGGTGACTTGGTGAAGCCGGCGGCCGCAAGGTCCTGCGCGATGATCGAGCGGTCATGGTAGCCGTAGGGTGCGCGTGACAGGAATCGCGGCGGATCGTCCGGGAAGACGGCCGCAAGCGTCGTCGCAATCGTGTCGGCGAACTCGTTGTGCGAGAGGCTGTTCCACACATTGAACACGAAGATGCCGCCCGGCTTGAGCACGCGACGCGCTTCGGAAAATGCCTTGGCTTTGTCCGGGAAGAACATCGCGCCGAACTGGCAGACGACCGCGTCGAACTCGCCATCGTTGAACGGCAAGGCCATGGCATCGGCCTGCTGCCAGTGCACAGGTCGTGCGGTGCCTACCGCAGCGGCTTGGTCGAGCATGGCCTGATTGAGGTCAGTGGCAACAATGATCATGTTTTTGTTCGGGATGCTGGCAAGCGCTCGCGTCACCACGCCGGTGCCCGCCGCCACTTCCAGTATCCGGGAGATGTTCATGGCACCTGCGCGCCGCTTCAGATCCGCCGCGTAAGGCTCGAAGATCAGCGGGACGAGATGAGACTCGTAGATGGCCGGAATTGAGCCGGAGAAAACTTTGTCGATATCGGACATGGTCAAGCTCCTGCAGTAGCGGGAACAAGGAGGCGCGAATGACGATGAAGTATCGCACCCCTCGCTCTAGCGAAACATGAATCAGCAGTCTATACCTTTTATTGAACCGCCAGCACATGTTGCATGTAACACCACTTCTGCGCCAGAATGTTACATGAAACACAACAGGAGCCTCATCATGGCCAACCAACCTATCAATCAGCGCGTGCAGAAGCATCGCGATGCGCTGCGTGAAGCTGGGCTTCGCCCGGTGCAATTCTGGGTCATGGATACTCGTCGATCAGATTTTGCCGACATCGCGCGGCAGCAATGCCTGCTCGCCAATCAGGCCGATGCAGGCGATCACGAACTAGATACTCTGCTCGATGATGCGCTCTCCGACATTGACCACTGGACTGCCTGATGCGCGGCAATCTGGTGACCATTGTCACATCCGGCGACTTTGGCAAACCCCGCCCCGCCTTGATTTTGCAAGCTGATGCTTTCACCGCGCTGGACTCCGTGACCGTACTGCCCTTGACCAGCACGGTCACGCACTCACCACTATTCCGCATTCCTCTGCTGCCTGATGCGCGAAATGGCCTGAAAGCCGCCTCGCAGATCATGGTGGACAAGGCCGTGACAGTGCGCCGCGACAAACTGGGGCCGGCATTCGGTACCGTGGGAGCAGACACGCTGGTGGCGGTGGAGCGGGCATTGCTGGTGTTTCTCGGGATCGCTCGTTAACGGTCGTATCGCCGCAACATTTCCGACAGGCTACCTCTGTGAGCTTGCCAGCCGTTATAGTCGGCCACATAACTCAGGGAGCAGCATGTGAAGGACGCACTACCTACATTCATGGCCCGCTGGCAGCAAGCCGGCGGCACTGAACGCGCCAACTACCAGCTATTTCTAACCGAACTTTGCACCCTGCTCGACCTGCCGCTACCCGAGCCGGCCGGCGATGACACTCGCGACAACGCCTATGTGTTCGAGCGCCGCGTGATCATCAAGCAGCCGGACGGTAGCGAAAACAACGGTTTCATCGACCTCTACAAACGCGGCAGCTTTGTGCTGGAAGCCAAGCAAACCGGCAAAACGCTGGATAGCTCAGGCTGGGACAAAGCCATGCTCAAGGCCCACAACCAGGCCGACCAGTACGCCCGCGCCCTGCCCGCCGATGAAGGCCGGCCACCGTTCATTCTGGTGGTGGATGTGGGTCGCAACATTGAACTGTATGCCGAATTCAGCCGCTCCGGGGCCACTTACACGCCCTACCCCGATGCACGCAGCCATCGCATTCGGCTGGAAGACCTGCAAAACGAAGGCATCCGCGAACGCCTGCGCGCCGTGTGGACCGACCCGATGGCGCTGGACCCGGCGCGACGCTCGGCCAAAGTCACCCGCGAAATTGCCGACCAGCTCGCCAAGCTGGCGAAATCGCTGGAAGGCGGCGGCCACCCACCGCAGCTCGTGGCCAGCTTCCTCATGCGCGCCCTGTTCACCATGTTCGCCGAAGATGTGGGCCTGCTGCCGGAGCGCGGCTTCACGGAGTTGCTGCACAAGCTGCAGCACAAGCCCGACACCTTCGCGCCCATGGTCGAGCACCTGTGGCAAACCATGAACCAGGGCGGCTTCTCGCCGCTGCTGGAAACCACCGTGCTCAAGTTCAACGGCGGGCTGTTCGCCGAAGCGCATGCCATCCCGCTGAATCGCGACCAAATCGCCTTGCTGCTGAAAGCCTCCGAGGCGGACTGGCGCTATGTGGAGCCGGCCATTTTCGGCACCCTGCTAGAGCGTGCGCTAGACCCGCGCGAGCGGCACAAGCTGGGCGCGCACTACACGCCGCGTGCCTATGTGGAGCGGCTGGTGTTTCCCACGGTCATCGAACCGCTGCGCGCCGAATGGCAGGAAGTGCAGGCCGCCGCCCTGACCTATGAATCGTTGAACAAGCACAAAGACGCCGTGGCCGAAGTGCGCGCTTTCCACCACCACCTGTGTACCGTGCGCGTGCTGGACCCCGCCTGCGGCAGCGGCAACTTTCTGTATGTCACGCTAGAGCACATGAAGCGCCTGGAAGGCGAAGTGCTGAACCTGCTGCATGACCTGGGCGAATCGCAGGGCCTGCTGGAGCTGCAAGGCGTAACGGTAGACCCACACCAGTTTCTGGGGCTGGAAATCAACCCGCGCGCCGCGCGCATCGCCGAAATTGTGCTGTGGATTGGCTACCTGCAATGGCATTTCCGCACCTTCGGCGCGGTGAACCCGCCGGAGCCGGTGCTGCGTGACTTCAAGAACATCGAAAGCCGCGATGCCCTATTGAGCTACGACTCGGTGGAGCTACTGCGCGACGACACGAGCAAACCTGTGACGCGCTGGGATGGCCTGACCACCAAGACCAGCCCGATTACCGGCGAGCCGGTGCCCGATGAATCGGCGCAGGTGGAGCAGTCTGTGTATCGCAACCCGCGCAAAGCGGTGTGGCCGCAAGCGGATTATATTGTGGGGAATCCGCCGTTTATTGGCGCATCCACCATGCGCCGCGCCTTGGGTGATGGCTATGTGGATGCCGTGCGCAATACCTGGAAGGCCGTGCCAGAATCTGCCGATTTTGTGATGTATTGGTGGCACATTGCCGCCGAAAGTGTGCGCGCTGGACAGGCCAAGCGATTCGGCTTTATTACCACCAACAGCATTCGCCAGACTTTTAATCGCCGCGTAATTCAAGAGCAGTTAAGTGCCAAGAATCCGCTGTCGCTGGCCTTTGCCATTCCTGACCATCCGTGGGTGGATTCGGCCGATGGTGCCGCTGTGCGAATTGCGATGACGGTTGGCTACGTGAGCTCCGAGCGTGGCCGGCTACTGCTGGTACGAGAGGAGTTCGGCAATGCACTAAGCCAAGATGAGATTGAAGTTAATTTACAGGAACGGCATGGTCGATTATTTGCTGACTTGAAGGTTGGAGCAGATGTGGCTGGCGCTTCTCACTTAGCATCAAATAAAAAAATAGCTCTAAAAGGGTTTGAGCTTGGCAATCAAGGTTTTCTTGTCGATAAAGAGCAGGCTCGAATTTTACTTGAAGCAATTCCGGGCACATATAAAGTGCTTAAACCATATTTGAATGGCAGCCAACTAGTTGATGGTGCAATTAAGTATTACGTCTTAGATTTTCACGGGCTTAACAATACAAATTTGAGCATAGAGTATCCACAGCTTTACCAGTTGGTTTATGACCGTGTTAAAGATATGCGAACTTTAAACAGGGAGAATCGTACTGCTGAAAACTGGTGGCTATTTAGGCGATCTGGTCAAACACTTCGAGATGCGATTTCTGGACTTCAGTACTACGTAGCTACAACTAGAACTGCCAAGCACCGCGTTTTTCAGCTACTCAGTAGCGAAATAATTGCAGAGAGTAAAATCGTTGTTATTGCTATTGAAACCGGATATGAACTTGGGTGCTTAACTTCAAGAGTTCACGTAACCTGGGCAATGTCATCGGGAGCATGGTTAGGTATCGGTAATGACTCAACCTATAACCATACTGATTGTTTTGAAACTTTCCCGTTTCCTGATGCCAGCGTCGAGCAGCAGACGCTAGTCCGCGACCTGGCCGTGCGCCTAGATGCCCACCGTAAACGCCAACAAGCTCAACATCCTGAACTGACGCTGACCGGCATGTACAATGTGCTGGAAAAGCTGCGTAGCGGCGAGGCTCTGTCCGCCAAAGACAAGACCATCCACGAGCAGGGTTTGGTTTCCGTGCTGCGCGAACTGCACGACGAACTCGACCGCGCCGTGTTCACCGCCTATGGCTGGGATGACTTGGCCGACAAGTTGGTCGGCCTGCCCGGCGCAACCACGCCGCTGCCAGACAAATCTGAAGCACAGGCCGAAGCCGAGGAAGAATTGCTACGCCGTTTAGTTGCCCTAAACGCTGAACGCGCTGCCGAAGAAGCCAAGGGCCATGTGCGTTGGCTGAGGCCTGAATATCAAAACCCCTCGGCCCATCACACACCCGTTCAGCAAGAGGCTGATCTTGAAGAAACAAGCGATGACGCCATCGCGCCAATCCCTGCTAGCACAAACAAGCAAGCCTGGCCGAAGCAGATGCGCGAGCAAGTGGCTGCAGTACGATTGGCTCTCAGCACAGGTCAACAGACTATTGAAGAAGTCGCGAACCACTACAAGCGCTCACCCGTGCAATCGGTTCAGTCCGTGCTGGATGCATTGCAGGACTTAGGTATGGTGATTTGTGAAGAGCGGCGATATCGATTGGCGGGCTGAAAGGCGTTCGAAAGCAAGCGCTCACATGAGCGCTTGCTTTGAATCGGCGGCCTTTACGATATATCTAGCTGGTTGCTCCGATTGCAGCCTGCTGGCATGCTCAAGGCCAGAGAATTTGCGGTATTTGTCGGGAAGGAGTGCTGTGTCTGTTGTACCAAGGTATTGAAGGCATTGCTCTTCTCTCCGATTGATATAGTAGGCGAAACTTATTACGCCGTAATGCTGCGGAACAAACCAAGTTAGGTCTTTGGAGAAACATCATGAACATTGGACAAACACAAAATTCATCGTTGTCGTTTTACAAAGCATTCCAGCGCTGCATGGAGCAGCGGCAAGTGGGTCCAGCTCAAATAGAGTTCTTGGTTGTGCCTGCTATTGTTTCGGCTGCCTTCTCCGTTGAACTGGGCATGAAAACACTTCTGCTCAGAAGAGATGACACGTTTAAGAGCCATAACCTTGAGAAATTATTCGGAAAATTGAATGGCAGCGAGCAGGCAGCCCTGATTGCAGCCGTTGGATTTACAGACGTCGACTTCAAGCGAGAGTTGGCTACCGTAGCAAATGCGTTTGAGGAGTGGCGATACATTTACGAGCAGAGCGCTGCGTCTGTAAATCTAGATTTTCTGCAGAAGCTTGCCACTGCAGTTCAGGGGCTCCTGTGAGGCAAGACCTAACAACAGGTTAAGGATCAAGTACTCATGATCGAAACGCTCTTAGCCGCATACAAGCGAAGTGACCGCGACATAGACGCGTTGACGTATGTGGTGATCGCCTTCTTGCTCGCCTTTGCCCTACGTGGAGCAATGTTGATTTACGAGTGCCGGCATCAAGAGCTTTGGCCATTGCTGCCTCAAGTTGTTCCGCTTCTATCGGTCTTGGTCGCTGTCCGGATGGCAAATCGGCTGATCTCAAATGGCCACATCCTCAGAGAAGACGACAGGCGGCAAGAGCTTGTTAGAACAACCCATCACTTGATCGCGATCACGAAGGATCTGCATGCAAGGGTTGGCTATGCCAAGGAAATGCTCAGTGAAGGTGGCCGCCCCACGCTCGCGCTCGCGCAAATCGCCAAATCCATTGAAGAACGGTATGCGGAACTTCTGCAGCGTGACGGCTTCCGATTCATGCCAGGTACTTGCGTCGACATAATCGTCCGAATCTCCGGCGACATTTTTGGAATCGGTGTCTTGGCCGAAGGAATGAAAGTGGCTATGTCTGAAAAGCCAGCGCACGCGCTTACTCCAATTCCAGTCAACGCAAGTCTTCCGCCGCCGCCTCGCTTCGACGAGTTGTTGAGCGATCTTCAACAGCTTCTCGACCAGCTGTATGAGTTGCGGCAGTCGATTGACGGCGCTAAGGAGAAAGAATGATACCTAACCTGGCGTGGCTTGCTTAGGGCCTGCGAGCCAAGTCAAAGTGGCGGTGAGCCGACATTTTCCCAAATTTGAGTAGCCCCTAGCTTTGTGCTTCAAATCAACATGATGTGCAGTCGTAACAAATGACTCAGCTTGTTGAAGTCCGCTTCATGTTGACGCGCTGCGCGACATGCCATTGCCATCTGTTCGCCAGAAATAGCCGACCATGCGAATGCGAACCCAGAAAGTTCAGCCAGCTGATCCAGCAAAATGCGCTGTGTTCTGCCATTGCCTTCGCGGAACGGGTGCATGGCATTGATACGCGCCAAAAAATACCCTGCTCGCGTTGCAAAATCGGCCATGGGCAGATCGCGCAGAAGATTTTCAGCATGCAAATCATCGAATACTTCAATTGCCTTGGCCTCAATCAAACGGTAAGGCAAAAATAGAACTCCGCCTTTGGCAATTTCTGTATAGCGCGGTATGCCCGCCCAAGGGTAGATGTCACCAAACAACCGCTGATGTATCAGGCACAAATGATGCAGATCAAAGGTTGGCACAGCAGGTGACTGGATCAACTCAGCATACGCGGCAGCACTGATTTTTTCTTCAGCCTCGTTGAGCAGTTGAGTGTCTGTGATGCCCAAGCTATTAATCAAACAAGTAGAGCCGGGAATCAGGTAAGGATCTTCATCCTGAATGTCGTAATGCTCATAGCCCGCTGCAACGGTCATGCAGAGGCTTTCTGCTTGTACTGCGCAATCAAGGCTTGCTTCACTTCAGTGGCCGATACCTGACCGCTGGCTATTTCAAGCATGACATGCTGAGTCTTGGGAGACAGGCGAATGCCTTCAATAGCCATGGAGCCTATGGCTTGCTGAACCTTGAAGACTGTCAATTCGGCTGGAGTACGCATTTCGTCAAGATAACCTCAATACGCCAGAAAACAAAGAGGCCCGCTGATGCGAACCTCCCTGTCCATCACAACAATAAAGCTCAGTTCGTCACCGGAATCTTCCCGATCTTCGCCTGCCAGATCTTCGGCGCAGTCTCATGCACGGAGTTACCGGTCACATCCACCGCTACGCTGACTGGCATGTCTTCAACCACGAACTCGTAGATCGCTTCCATGCCGAAGTCTTCAAACGCCACAACCCGCGACTTGCGGATTGCCTTCGACACCAGATACGCCGCGCCACCCACGGCCATCAGGTAGACCGCTTTGTGGTTCTTGATGGCGGCGATGCCAGCCGGGCCGCGCTCGGACTTGCCGATCATGCCGTACAGCCCGGTCTTCGCCAGCACCGTCTCCGTAAACTTGTCCATGCGGGTGGCCGTGGTCGGGCCGGCCGGGCCGACGACTTCGTCGCGCACCGGATCGACCGGGCCGACGTAGTAGATGAACTTGCCCTTCAGATCCACCGGCAGTTCTTCGCCCTTGGCGAACATCTCGACCATGCGCTTGTGCGCGGCGTCGCGGCCGGTGTACATGGTGCCGGTGAGCAGCAGCGTCTCGCCCGGCTGCCACGACGCGATCTCTTCCGGGGTGATGTCATCGAGATTGACGCGACGCGACTTCGAGGCATCGAAGGTGAGCTTGGGCCAGTCTTCCAGCTTCGGCACTTCCAGTTCGGCAGGGCCGGAGCCATCCAGCTCGAAATGCACATGACGGGTGGCGGCACAGTTCGGGATCATCGCCACCGGCAGCGAGGCGGCGTGGGTCGGGTAGTCGAGAATCTTGATGTCGATAACGGTGGTCAGACCACCGAGGCCCTGAGCGCCAATGCCGAGCGCGTTGACCTTCTCGTAGAGCTCGATGCGCAGCTCTTCGATGCGGTTCGACGGGCCACGGGCGATCAGCTCCTGGATATCCACCGGGTCCATCAGCGATTCCTTGGCGAGCAGCGCGGCCTTCTCGGCGGTGCCGCCGATGCCGATGCCTAGCATGCCCGGCGGGCACCAGCCGGCGCCCATGGTCGGCACGGTCTTCAGCACCCAATCCACAATGCTGTCGGACGGGTTGAGCATGGCCATCTTCGACTTGTTCTCGGAGCCGCCGCCCTTGGCCGCGACGGTAATGTCGACCTTGTTGCCCGGCACGATGCTGTAGTGGATCACCGCTGGCGTGTTGTCTTTGGTGTTGGTGCGCTTGCCGGCCGGGTCACGCAGGATCGACGCGCGCAGCACGTTGTCCGGGTTCAGGTAGGCGCGGCGAACGCCTTCGTTGATGGCGTCATCGAGGCTGAGGTCGCCGAGATCCCAGCGCACGTCCATGCCGACCTTGACGAAGATGGTGACGATGCCGGTGTCTTGGCAGATCGGGCGATGACCCTCGGCACACATGCGCGAGTTGATCAGAATCTGCGCCATCGCATCCTTGGCCGCCTGGTTTTCTTCACGCTCGTAGGCGGCGTTGATGGCCTGGATGAAGTCTACCGGGTGGTAGTAGGAGATGTATTGCAGGGCATCGGCGACGCTCTGGATGAGGTCGTCTTTCTTGATGACGGTCATGGGTGAAGCTCCATCGGAACGATCGAATGGGTTAGCGGAAAATGTGGACTCGAGTATAACCGCAGCTAGCGGCGTGCGGCTAAATGGGAAAGCAATGCCGCCACCACCGCCTGGGGCTGTTCAGCTTGCAAAAAATGCCCACAATCATTGAGACGCTGGCAAGTAATGCCCGCCGGAAACATGGTCGGGTCCACTAGCACATTAAATAAATCTGCCTGCATACAGCCGTCCAAAGCGCCGGTCAACGCCAGTGTCGGCACGTTCAGCGCACGTCTGGCTAAGGCGTAGAGCGTGCGGGTATTACCTCGCCACGGGGTAAACAGCGCTCGGTAATACCGTGTTGCTGCCCAAGCCACATCAGCCTCTAGAAACGCCTGTTGCACGGGCGCGAACTGTTCAGGCGTAAACGCCCAGCCCGGCGACCAAATCTGCCAGAGCTCGCGCAAGCGCGCACAGTCGTTGGCACGAACACCTTGCACGGCATTCAGCGATTGCATCTCCAACATATAAGCGGAATTTCTTAATTGCGCGGGCAGTAAGCGCCAGGCACGCTCAACGCGCTGAAACGGTGGAATAGCCAAAATACTCAAGGATTGCCAAGCGGCCGGCTGATTCGCCACCGCCGCCATTGCCGCAATAGCGCCCCAGTCGTGCCCGACCAGATGGATGGGGAGTCCACCCATTTCACGCTGCCACGCCAATAAATCCAGACTGGCGGCATAGGCATCGTAATCGGCATCGGGGTGCACCGAACTGGGCGTATAGCCCCGAAGCCAAGGCCTTAACACCCGATAACCCGCCGCAAGCAAGCCCTGCGTCACGCCATCCCAACCGTGCGGGGTGTCTGGGAAACCATGCACCAACATGACCAAGGGCGCGTGCTCTGGGCCTTCCAACCATGCCGTCAGCGTCAGTTGATCGCGCCGTAAGTACAGAGTTTTTCGTGTCTCTGCGCTAGGCGTGACGAGGGTTAGTGCCATGACCGGCCTCCATTTTTTCGCTACAGGGCAAGGTTTCACCCTGCAGTAGTGCGCTAAGTGATTGCGGGCGTTGACTCGCCACGTGCAGCGGCGCCAACCAATCCCGCAGAGCCACTCGCCAAGGCTGCGATCGGTCCAGCGTTTCATCGGGATTGAGTGCGTCTGGAGCTGGCAAGGACCAAGGCAAACTGGGCAAGAGCTGTGCAATATCAACCTGGCTCAAATCCCGCGCTAAACGAAAATCGCCATCGGCCGTGCGCACCATATACCGCTGCGTCAGCAGCCAGTCTTGCCATTGTGACCAGCCCCACTGTGTGCTGCGTTGCAGGATGCGCATGATTTCGGTTTCGCTCAGTCCCATGCCCTCGTGATGGCGTGCTTTTAAGCACTGCAACAGCGTCATCAACGCGAGCACCGGATGCTGCGACGGACGCGCTTCCACATCATGCAGCACCAAACTTCGGCTGAGCTCCACACCAAACAAAATGATTAGCCATGACAGATAAATCCACAGCAGGAACACGGGGAAAGCAGCGAACGCGCCGTAAACCAACTCATACGAACTAAAACTCGTGACAAAGATACCGAAGCCACGTTTGGCTAACTCGAATAAGCAGGCCGCCACAAAGCCACTGATCAAGCCCGCGCGCCAAGGCACGCGGCAATTCGGAACAGCGGTATAGAGCAGCGTGAAACCGAGCGCCGTAAACAACAGCGGAATGAGACCCACCCCAGGCAGCACAGTGCCGACCATATCAACCGTATCGCTGAGCACACGCAGCGACATCAAATACGACGACAGCACAAAGCCGGCCCCGAGCAGGAATGGCCCCAAGCTAAGCACCGCCCAGTAGCGCAGAAAGCTGATCAGGCCTTGCTTGGGCGCGCGCACCTGCCAGATTTCATTAAAGGCGCGCTCGATGGTGACGAGCATCATGATGGCTGTGAGAAACAACATGCCGATACCGACTAGCGTGAGCTCACTGGCTTGCTGGGCGAACTCGCTGAGATGCTGCTGCACGGCTTCGCCGGTGCTGGGCACCAGATTGGAGAAGATGAACTGCTGAATTTCGGCACTGACGGGCTTCAGCGAAGGGACCGCTGCCAGTGCGGTAAAGACCACCGTCATCATCGGCACCACGGCAAATAAGGTGGTGAACGTCAACGCAGCGGCATGCCCGCGACAGTTGTCGCTCAGGAAGTGCTGGCCGGCGGTGCGCAGCAAATGCCCAATCGTGCTGAATTGTTGTCGTGCCGAACGCTTCATGCAGCAATCCTCAGTGGCTTCGCGCTAGTATTCCCGCCAGACCCGTGGCTGTCGAGGCAAGCATGTCAGATCCTTACATTTTGGTGTTGTATTACAGCCGTCAAGGCGCCACCCGCGAGATGGCTCGGCTCATTGCTCGTGGCATTGAAAGCACCGGCATGAGCGCTCGCCTACGCACCGTGCCGGCGATTTCAGCCGATTGTGAGCAGACCGCTCCCGAGATTCCTGACACCGGCGATATTTATGCCACGCTCGATGACCTCGCCCATTGCAGTGGTCTCTTGTTGGGCAGCCCGACCCGCTTCGGCAACATGGCCGCGCCACTGAAATACTTTCTTGATAGCACGACGCCGCTGTGGCTTAACGGTGCACTCATCGACAAACCTGCCGCCGCCTTTACGTCCACCGGCTCACTGCATGGCGGTCAAGAATCCACCTTACTCAGCATGATGCTGCCGTTGTTGCATCACGGCATGGTGCTGGTGGGTTTACCCTATGCCGAACCGGCTTTGCTTAATACGCGCACCGGCGGCACGCCTTATGGTGCGTCGCACTGGGCCGGTGGTGATGGCCAGCACCCCATCTCGCCCGATGAAGCCGCGCTCTGCCTGGCCCTCGGACGCCGTGTGGCACGCTGGGCAAAAATGCGCCCCACGACGTAAACCGAACTCAACCCAATACCGATTTGCTGAGACAAAACCCATGAATGATGCCGAGTTACTCCAGGTTCAAGCCGCGCAATTACAGCGCTACACCGTGTGGAGCTTAATTGCGCTATTGGTATGGATGGCCGTTGAAGTCGCCTTTACCGAGCTGTCACTGTTGGCGTCACTGGTGGTCTGGCTGGTGCAGGCAATTGGCCTGCTTTGGTTTTTGCCCGGCCTGCGCCGAGGTAATGCCAGCAGTGCCGCCTGGTTGGGTTATGTGCTGATGCTGTATTTCATTTTTGCCGTGCTGTCGGCCTTTGCCCCGGGCTTAAAAGGCCAACTGGCCATGATTGAGTGCCTGCTGATTGTTGGCGTGTTTGTGTTGACCATTCGCTTCGTCAAAGCCAAGCGCGCCACGCAGGGCGGCGCACTCTAACTTGGACTCACGCATTTAGCCCAATACTGCTCGCGCTAATGGCACGGTAATACCGCGCTTTTCGCGTAGGGCACGCTGCTCAAGTTTGTCGAGCATCGTGGTGAATCGCCCCAAACCGCGCGGTCCTCGCTCGATCAAATAGCGCACCAGCTCCGGCTCCAACTGCCAGTCACGACGCTGTGCGATGGTCTGCAACAACTCCTGCCGAATGGCGTCGTCCGGTGTTGGCAACACATGCACGCTGGCCCGCGCCAAGCGTGATCGCAAATCGGGCAATTGCAGCGGCAGATCGGCCGGAATCATGGCGGCACTGACCAGCAAACGCCCACCCTGCTCTTGCAGGCGGTTATAGAGATTAAACAATCCCTCTTCCCACTCCGGCCAACCGGCCACGGCCTCGATGTCATCGAGCACCACCAGCGGGCAGCTTTCCAAACCCTGCAACATATCCGCGGGCAGAAACACGACTTGGCGCAAAGGCAGCAAAATACATTGGCCGAGTCGGTGTGCCGCTTCTGCCGCAACAGCCGAGAGCAGTAGCGAACGGCCAGAACCAGGCTCGCCGTAAACATGCAGCTGCGTTAATGCGCCCGACATCAGTTGCTCAAGCGCAGACAGCACCGGCGCAAAGGCCTGGGCGGGCAAATCTGCCAAGGTCACATCCTGGCGCGACTGCAGGGGCAGCAGCAGCTGCTCCTCGGGCATGAAGAGATCGTCCGAATTAGACAAGCGGAGGCTCTCCGCCGTGATACCAATGACTGTTTAAATAGCGACGCTGAGCATGGCGCAACAAGACCACGAGGATGGCTGCCACAGGCAAAGCCAACAGCATGCCAAAAAAGCCAAAGAGCTGACCGCCCGCCATGATGGCGAAAATCACGCCCACTGGCGGTAAGCCAATGCGATCGCCAACCAACCACGGCTGCAGTATCCAACTTTCAATGAGCTGGCCAATACCAAACACCGCCCACACCAATAACAAGGGTTTAATAAATAAACCAAACTGAAATAGCGCCACCAAGCTGGCAATGACAATCCCCAGCGTAAAACCAAAATACGGAATAATGCTGGCCAGACCAGCCACTAAGCCGATAACCATCGCTAACTTAATGCCTACCATTTGCAGGCCTATGCCATAAATCAGGCCCAGGGCCATCATGACCATGAGCTGGCCACGTAAAAACGCCGCTAATACGCTGTCGCACTCCTCTGCCAGCGACACCAATTGCGGCTCATATTGACGCGGTAACAGGTTTCGTAACTTCTGTACCAGCTCATCCCAGTCCAGCAACAAGTAAAAAGTCACCACCGGGATCAGCGCAATAAGACCGAGCGTGGCCGCCACATGCAGGCCAGATTGTGCAATTTGCGTGAGCATGTCGGTGGTGGTGGCATCCGCACCGCGCCAAAAGGCGGTGAGCCACTCCGTGATCAAATCCATATCGATCCGATCAATGTTGACGCGCAACCTTTGCTCCAGCCACGGAATGCCCTGACGATTCATCCAGCGCAAAACGGAGGGAATGCGCGACTCCAGGTAGACTAATTGCTCCCACAAGCGCGGTAGCACCAGCACCAGCGTGACCGTGCCGGCTAGGCACAAGGTGGCGAAGGTGGCACTCACCGCCATGACGCGGCTAAAGCCGGCACGCATGAGACGATGCACCAAAGGATTACCGAGATAGGCGAGCAGCGCGCCAACCACAAAGGGTAACAAGATAGGTTGCAAGGCATAGAGCAGGCCAGCAAGCGTCGCCAGGGCTACTACGATCAGCCAGCGATTACGATCTTTCATGCATACATCCTGCACTCATGCGATGGAATATCAAGGAGTCGCTATTGTGCGTAGCCAGAGCCATGACGGGCAAGCACTGTCCTGATAGAATGCGCGCCTCATTTGCCGCAACCCGCCGAGTTTTTAGCCATGACAGACGCCAAGCCTTCGCTCAGTTACAAAGATGCCGGTGTAGACATCGACGCCGGAGATCATCTGGTCGAACGCATCAAGGGTGTCGCGAAGAAGACCAAGCGCCCAGAAGTCATGGGCGGCCTCGGCGGTTTTGGCGCACTCTGCGAGATCCCGGCCGGCTATAAGCAGCCGGTGCTGGTGTCTGGCACCGACGGCGTTGGCACCAAGCTGCGCTTGGCTTTGCAGCTCAATCGTCACGAGCACATCGGCATTGATCTGGTGGCCATGTGCGTCAATGACATCGTGGTGTGCGGCGCCGAATCGCTGTTCTTCCTCGACTACTACGCGACGGGTCATCTCAATGTCGATACCGCCGCGACCGTGGTCACCGGCATCGGTGAAGGCTGTCTGCAGGCCGGCTGCTCACTGGTCGGCGGCGAAACCGCTGAAATGCCGGGCATGTACGAAGGTGATGATTACGACCTCGCCGGTTTCGCCGTGGGCGTCGTGGAAAAATCGGAAATCATCGACGGCTCGAAAGTGAAGGCCGGCGATGTGCTCATCGGCGTCGCCGCCAGCGGCGCACACTCCAATGGCTATTCGCTGATCCGCAAGATCATTGAAGTCTCCGGGGCCGATCTGAATCAGGACCTAGATGGCCGCACGCTCGCCGATGTGGTGATGACGCCGACGCGCATCTACGTGAAGTCCATGCTGGCGCTGATTAAGGCGCTGCCGGTACACGCGCTGGCGCACATCACCGGCGGCGGCCTGCCCGGCAATTTGCCGCGCGTGCTGCCGGAAGGCTGCGATGCCGTCATTGATGAATCGTCGTGGAACTGGCCACCGCTGTTCCAATGGCTGCAGGCCCAGGGCAATGTGGAGCGTTTCGAGATGTACCGCACCTTTAACTGCGGTGTGGGCATGGTGGTTGTGGTGCCAGCAGATCAAGTTGAAGCCACTATTGCTCAGCTTAAATCCACCGGTGACGACGCTTGGCTGCTCGGCAAGATCGTGCCGTCCACGCACAGCGAACCGACCGTGGTGTTTGCCTAACCTTTGCGGTATCGCAACACAGGAGCCTGAGCCATGTCATTCCGTATGGTCGTCTTGATCTCGGGGTCAGGCTCCAATCTTCAAGCCATTTTGAATGCCTGCGGCCAAGCCGCCACGGCGACGGCACCGGTCAGTATTCCGGGCAGCGTAGTGGGTGTGTTAAGCAATAAAGCCGATGCCTATGGCTTGCAGCGCGCCCAACACGCGGGCATTGCGACAGCCGTTTTAGCGCACACCGACTTTGCCGACCGTATTGAATTTGATGCCGCCATGCTGAAACAAATTGAAGCCTGGCAGGCCGACGTCGTGGTGCTCGCGGGCTTTATGCGCATCCTCAGCCCCGGTTTCGTTAATGCCCTACAGGGGCGACTCATCAATATTCATCCGTCCCTGCTGCCCAAATACAAAGGCCTACACACCCACCAGCGAGCGCTGGATGCCGGCGACCGCATTCATGGCTGCTCCGTACACTTTGTGACGCCCGAATTAGACGGCGGCCCGGTCATCGCGCAAGCCGTGGTTGACGTTAGAGACCACGATAGTGTGGAAACGCTTGCTGCGCGCGTTCACGCTGCCGAGCACAGACTTTATCCAACGGTGTTGTCTTGGCTTGCCCAGCAGCGCCTGACATTGAATGCGGGTCTAATTTACTTCGATGGTCAGCCCTTAATCGCCGCTCAGCAGCTCGCGACGTAATGTCTCAACCGGCCTCGTGCCACGGAGTTGTCATGTCTTTATTTCGCGGCCTAGTCTGCATTGCTGTAATAACACCCTTTTCAGTGGCCTGTGCTAGCCAGCCAGCCAACACCATCAGCCCCGCCAGCGCCAGCACAACGGACACCATCGCTAGCGCTACCAATGCCGTTGCCAACGCCAACGACTTCCCCGTGTCGGCCAGCAGTCATCGCTACCGTTTCAGCTGGGATGGCAATCTCAGTGGCGATGCCACTCGAAGCTTGAGTTGTCAGCAGCAAGTATGCAGCCTGCACACCGCAGCCAGTGTGCCCGGCATAGGCTCCTTAGATGAGCGCAGCCAGTTCGCATGGAAGGCTGGCAAGGTGCAATTTGAGAGCTATCAGCGGCAGCTGCAATTACTGTTTTTTCCGCAAACCGTACGCATTTTGCGCGGTAGCGATGGCCAAGTGGCCACCACCGATCGCAAAGGTAAAGTGCGCCAATACCCAGACCAAGCCAACCTGATTGATAGCTTGAGCCTAGAAGCCCAATTACGCAGTGATTTACTGCTGACTGGCAAAGCCCAAACTCAATACGCCTTGGCCGATATTAAAGGGGTGACTGTTATCACCTTGACGGAACTACCCGCCGAGACACTGGCCGTGGCCGAGCAGACTATTCCGGTTCGCGTTTTCCAGCGTCGCAACGCCGAAGGCTCGCGCATCACCACCTTATGGCTAGACCCTAAGCAGCAGTTTTTGCCGCTACAAATCACCCATCAAGATGGCGCAGAAACCTATCGCATGACGTGGCTAGGCAATAACTCAGCTGCTCGCTAAGCCGCCCGCCAGATAGTCATAGAAGTAGTCCAATAAGGCGCCGGGTTGGGTCTCGTGCAAGGTATCCAAGCCAAAGACGGGATGCGCCTGAAGTAAAGAGGCATCGGCCAGACCATGAATCAGCGTATTCACTGTCAGGTAGGTGTGTAGCGCCAACGCGGCCTCGGACTTATGCGGTGCAAGAGCCTGCAGTGTCGCGGTGTATTGCAAGAAATACGGCTGAACTGCCGACACCAACATCGCCTGCCCTTTGCCACCTTCTTGCCAGGTCAGGCGCGACAAAAATCGAATCCGCTGCAGCCCTATAGACCCACCTAAATACACCATGAGGAAGGGCTGAAACATGACCTGCGTGAGCTCACGCATGGTCCATGGACGCTCACTTCCCCGCGCCGTTAACTGCGCTAAAGCTTGTGCCTGATGAGGCGCCAACGCCGCCATGACATCCGCCAAGACAGCAGCCACCAAGCCTTCTTTGTCACGAAAATGATATCGAATGGCCGACTGATTTAGCTGCCCCGCTTGCGCGGTAATGGTGCGCAAAGAAACGCCATTCAAACCATGCTCGGCAAAGCTTTTTAGCGCGGCCGTTAAGAGCGCCTGACGCCCTTCTGCAGGTTCGGCTAACGCAGTGTCTTGCTGGTATACAGCAGCAGTTTCGCTCACAAAGAATACTCAACCAGAGAATGACGCTAGTCTGCCACAAGCAAAGCGCTAATAAAATGCACTTGCATTAATACAAGCGCATTAGTACGATTCTGGCACTTTAGCGTCGGTATCACGAGAACAATATGCACCGCACGAATCAGCGTCGCCTTGCCACTATCGCCCTGAGCTTTACGCTCCTAGGTTGCGGCTCTGGTAGTACAGAAAAAACTACAGAAACCACAAGCCCGGAATCGAGCACAAGCCCACTCGCCAGCCTCATGTCCATGCTGGGTGGCTCTGAACCCACTGAGAATGACTCACCAAAAGAGGAATCCTCGGCAACTAATGCCGATACCCTCAAGGGCTTGGGCTGTGGCTGGATTGCAGCCTCCGATGCCGATAACGCCAACATCGCCTTTCCCGATAAGGCCGCGCGTTATTGGGTCGCCTTAGCGCCCATGACACCCGGTAATCGTTTGCGTATTGAAGGCATATACCCAAAGGCACGCTACTTTTCGTTTAATAGTTACGATCTGGCGTTGCGCCCGACTGATGCTATTGCCGACCGAGAAATCATCCCGGAAGCGGGCTCACGAAATCCCTTCACTGAAGCTGGCGCCAGTCCTGGCGGTCGCTATACCGCCTTCCTGAACTTCGGCGCTGCGCCGGAAAAGAGAGCTGCCAATAGCTTTTACAGTGGCGCGATTGGTGCAGGTCCTGTGCAGCTCCCGAATGGCCCTGTGGTGCCCATTATTTATCGCACCTACTTAGCCAGCGGTGAGCGCCAAGACGGTGGCGTGGCACTGCCTATACTCACCTTGGAATCGAGCACTGGGCAAGCCATTGCCACCTTACCCACCTGTAGCGAGCCATTTTTACCTAGCTTTGGGGGGCTCCTGCCTGACTTCGGCTTTAATGAACTCATTAACCAGACCGACTACCCCAATCAGCTCGCGCTGCCGTTTCCAACAGCGGTGTATCCCGCTAAAACACGCCCGTTCTACGGACTGCCGCAAACCGCCATGAACATGATCATTGATCAACTAGGGATTGCTGAACAGGCCAGTCAATTCCCCGCCCTGCCTACTACCGGGGGTGGTGGCTTCCTGAGCAATGTTCACAATGATTACACCACGTCGGCCTTTGCCAGACGCTATGGCAACCTGTTCTTACTGCGTGCAAAAGCCCCCAGCTTCCGCGATAAAAAGGGCGTGACATTTGGTCAAGAGCAAATGCGCTACTGGTCTATTTGCCAAAATGAATTTCTCACTCAGCGTTACACCGATTGCAGTGCCGACAAAGACACTGTTTTAGATGCCGATGGCTACTTCACGGTTGCCGTTTCCGACACGGCCGAACGCCCCACACACGCCACAACCGCGCAAGGCATTACCTGGCTACCTTGGGGTGCATACCCTGATGGCCTCTTGCTATATCGCCAGATGCTCGTGGATGACAACTACCCGCAAGCCATTAAGCGCGTACCTCAAGGCACCGATATCAACGAGGTTATGGGCGAGTTCGCACCGCAAACGACTTACTGTCGCCCTGAGATTTTCGATCAGCCTAACCGCACGCCCAAGCAGCGTTTTGCAGCGTGCTTAGCCGATCAAGAAGCAAATCCAGCCGACGGCGTACCCTCGCCCTAGTATGCATATCCACGGCAGTTGGGTCGTCGCGTTGTTTGAGGTCCTGGAGGCCGATGGATGCACGCGTGACACCCTGCTGGAGCTCATGCATTTGCGCGCACAAGACGACTTTGCGCAAATGCGTCACCCGGTGCATCGGCTGGTGCCGCTTTGGCAATTGGCCGACGCCCGACTGGGCGAACAGGCGGGCTTATTGGTGGCACAACACTTCCGCCCCCAACATTGGGCGCAACTGGGGCAGGCCCTGCTGAGCAGCCGCCATTTGGGTGAGATTTTAGAGCGCATGACGCAGTTCTCTCGCCTCATGACCGATGCCTTGTATTTCGACCTCAGTGCCGAAAGTCCCGACACACTGACCTTTCGTACGCGATTTGCCTTTCCACAGTTGCTCGAAGAAAGCCGTGTTGAGGCCTATGTTGGCGCGTCGTTTCAACTTATTCGCTTACTGATCCCGCAGCCGCTGATGGCGCAGCGCGTGGAGCTTATGCGCCAGCAACCCGCCGATATCCGCCCGTGGCAGAACCTATTTGGCGAACAGCTTTCCTGGGGCCACGATTGCATCGCCATTCACCTTCATGCGGATGCGCTAAACGAAGCTGTACCTGGTGCTGACGCCACCATTGCCGCCCTTCACGATGCGTTTCTACAGCGGCAATTAATCGCCTTGGACGATCAGGACTTAATCGCCCAAGTGCGGCAGCATTTACGCCATCGAGTAGGTCAGAAAGTCGCGCACATCGACTTTATTGCAACGCAGTTAAACATGAGTGGGCGCACCCTGCAGCGGCAACTACAACAAGCCGGCCTGCCCTTTCGCGAACTACTGCATGAAGTACGCCTGGAGCTTGCGCAGCATTATTTAAGCAATACCAACCTGCGCTTAAGTGATATCGCAGAGCGCCTGGGCTATCGCCATCAAAGTAATTTCACCCTAGCCTTCCGCAGCAAAATGGAATGCTCACCCACGCAGTACCGACACAAAGCACAGCACGAAAACAGCTAAACGCATCAAAACCGGCCCTTGAAAACGCTGCGCGGGCATCATTTTCGCCCATAAAATTATGATTTTGCGCCAGCGGCATTTTCCGCTAAACCATTGGTTGCCTTAAAAAAAACAATCTGTCATGGTGCTAATACACGTTTTTGAACGTGGCATTTTGCCCACATAAAAATAATAGGCAGATTGAACACCATGTCACTCAAAACACTTTTAATGCCGCTGATTAGCCGTCAGCTTTTTTCGCGCCAGCGGCTACTCGCCAAACGCGCCATCGCTGAACGTCTGCGTATTGCCAAAGATGCGCCCCACGTCGTGCATTACTTTCATCAGGTCGATGACCCCTATAGCGTACTGACTGCCGGCGCGCTGCCCGAGTTGCTTGCACGCTACAACATCGCTCTGAACGTTCATATTGTGGATGCCCCACCCGATTCGGCCGCGCCTGAACGCGACAAGCTCATTGCCTACAGCCGCCTCGATGCCGCGCGCCTAGCCAAACACTATGGTTTGGAATTTAGCGATGCGGGTCGGCAACCCAGCGCCGAAGCCATCGCTGAAGCCAGTGCGCTGCTGGTGGCCAATCACGAGGCCGAGGCTTTTGCAAAAATCGCAGGACAGGTATCGAAAAACCTCTGGCAGTTCAAAGCCGATCTTTGCGCCGGACTTGATTCACACATGACATATCCTCGTGCGTCTTCAGCTGCCGTGGCGGCACACAAAGCCTCCGCTAATCAACTCCGCGCACGGCGAGGGCATTACTTGGGTGCCACGTTTTTTTATGCCGGTGAATGGTATTGGGGCATTGATCGGCTTTATCACCTAGAGCAGCGATTACAGGCTTTAGCGGTTCAAAAACACGCAGTCACTTCGCTGTTATTTCCGCCCGCAGCCGACCTTAAGGCACCCGTGTCGTGCGTTAATCCGCCTGATATTCATTTCTTCTTTTCCTTCCGCAGCCCCTATTCAGCCATTGTGGCCCCACGCGTTTTTGAGCTGGCGCGCTTAACGGGGGCAAACGTAAAACTGCGTTATGTCTTGCCCATGGTCATGCGGGGCTTGCCAGTTCCTGCCGATAAACGGTCCTACATCAGCCATGACACCGCGCGCGAAGCCTTCGTTCGCAACATTCCTTTTGGCTGCATCAATGACCCTGTAGGTAAGCCCACGGAGCGTGGCCTGGCCCTGATTGCCTATGCCGAGCGTATTGGGCGCGGCGAAGCCTATGTGATGTCTTTTATGCAAGGCGTATGGGCCGAAGGCATCAATGCCGGTAGTGATCGCGGCCTGCGTCGCATTGCCGAGCGTGCCGGCCTGAACTGGATCGAAGCACAACAAGCCTTACGAAATGACAATTGGCGCCTTCAAGCCGAACGTAATCGCGATGACATGTTTGCTTTGGGACTGTGGGGCGTGCCGTCTTTCAAAGTAGGTAACGTCTGTACTTGGGGTCAGGACCGTCTATGGGTCGTGGCTGACGAATTGTTGAAAACAGCTGTCACTGACAAGGTTCCATCATGACCAAAAAACTTATCGTAGCAGCAGCGCTCCTGCTCTCGGGCGCTGTGGCCTACCACTTCCTAGCCGTGCCGGTCAGTCTGGCCTTAGTCAAGCAAGTGGCCACGAAACGACTGAGCACCGACAACATGAACGGCTTAGCCGATGGCTTGCACATTGGCATTTGTGGCGCTGGGGCTCCTTTCCCAGATGACCTGCGCTCCGGGCCATGCACCCTCATTATTGCGGGCCAGCGCTTATTCGTGATTGACACCGGCAGCGGCAGCGCGCGCCACATCAACGCCATGGGCTTTAACCCAGGCCGCATTGAGGCCGTTTTTCTCACACACTTCCACTCTGACCATATAGATGGTTTGGGTGAGTTAATGTTGCAACGCTGGGGTGCCAGCGCGAATCAACAGCCCGTCACCATTTATGGCCCGCGAGGTGTTGAATCCGTGGTGGCAGGCTTCTTACAAGCATATGAGCCAGATCATCAATATCGTGTAGCGCATCATGGCAATCACATCATGCCCAGCACGGGCTTTGGCGGCGTTGCTAAATCGTTCGAAGTTCCAGCGCAGGGCCATGCCGTCATTGTGAAGGATAAAGACCTGGAGATATCCGCCTTCGCCGTAGCGCACTCACCCGTGCACCCGGCTGTTGGCTACCGAATTCGCTACAAAGGTCGCAGCGTGGTGATCAGTGGTGACACCAGCAAATCAGCCGCCGTTACCGAAGCCGCGCAAGGCGTGGATCTGCTGGTGCATGAAGCACTCTCTGCGCCACTCGTGGGCATTCTGCACGACAGTGCTGATGCCGTAGGTCGGCAAAACCTCAAGCAAATTTTCACCGATATTCTGAACTATCACACCTCGCCGCCCGAGGCCGCAGAGGTCGCCGAGGAAGCCAAGGTTGGCTATCTTTTACTGAATCACATTGTGCCGCCGCTGCCACTTTCCGGCCTGAAAAAAGCCTTTCTGGCCGATGCTGAAGAGCGCTACAAAGGCCCAATCCGGATTGCTCAGGATGGCGACTTCATTAGTCTGCCCGTGGGCACAAAAGCGATTGAGGTGGGTTCGCGGTGAAAACTATGCCCATGCCTCGACTGTTGCTGCTGGCCGGCCTCCTCGCGGGCATGGTGGGCTCGGGCATTAGCGTCGTTCGGCAAGTGCCCGCGGCGGGTCTACCCAGCGGGGCCATGGCTCAAGTGGGCGAGCGCCTGATTCTGCGCGATGAGTGGTTGAAAGGTGTGGCAGCCGCTGCTTCCGAGCGTCGCACGCCCTTAACGACAGCACAGCAGACGCAAATCTTAGATCGCCTAATCGACGAAGAGCTGCTGGTACAACATGGCCTGAGCTTGGGGCTGGTTGAACACGATCAACGCTTGCGCGGCCAGCTCATTGCCGAAGTGCTCTTCAGCACCACCGCCAGCCTGTCCGATGACGCGATAGCCGAAACTGAGCTCGAGTCGTTTTATCGCGCCAATGTAGGCTTATTTGTGCCGCCTGCTCAGCTCCGGGTGCAGGCCTGGATACTCGGATCAGCGGGTGAGCGCAAAGCCTTTTTGCCGCCCTTGCCGAACAGCCTTTTGCCCTTGCATAAACTGCAACAGTACTTAGGGCCGGAACTGGTCAAGGCCGCCATGCTTCTGCCCTTGGGTCAAGAAAGTCGGCCCATCGCCAACCAAGGTCAACAGGTGGTTTTGCTCGTCAGCGAGCAGCAACTTGCCCCTGCACCTGCACTCGAAGCCGTTCGCGAGCCTGTGCTTCGCGAGCTTCGCCGCCAGCGTGACGAGCGCGCAGTGCGTGAACTGCTTGATGACTTGCGTCAGCAATACCGCGTCACGCGAGTCGATGCACAATGACGTTTTATCGCTACTGGCTTCTTTGCCTCTGGGTCGTGAGTGGTTGGGCTCATGCCCATAACTTGGGTACCTCCTACTCGCAATGGCAGCTCAGCGAATCCGGTGCCTCGGTCACGGCGCGTATCTCCCAATTGCAACTGAGTCGGTTACAGCTTGATCCGCGCTACACCGAGCAGTACGCCGAAAAAGTAGCGACCTTATTGGCGCGTGATCTCCAACTGTGGGCGCAGAAACAGCGTTGCACGGCTCAAGAGGCAAAGGCTCAAATCGAGGCCGACGGCTGGGTGAGTGCGCGCTGGCACGTGGACTGTCCGTCAGCACAACCGTGGACGTTACGCACGCGTTTACTGGAGAACGTGGCGCCATCGCACCTGCATTTTGTCCGTATTGATGCGCCACAGCAGCCAACACAACAGCGTGTGCTGAACTTTGCCCATCCCAGCCTGACGCTAGGTGCCACCGCGCCTGAAGCGAACTCGCTGCAGCAATTTATTGGCATTGGTCTGAGCCATATCCTGAGTGGCTGGGACCATCTCGCGTTTATTCTGATGTTAATTTTATTGGCCCCACGGCTACGCGATGTGGTGTGGCTGGCCACTGGTTTCACCCTCGCCCACAGCCTCACCTTGGCAGCCGCCAGCTTAGGTTGGGTGATCGTAGATCAGGCTCGAATTGAGGCGCTCATTGGGTTTTCCATTGCTCTCGTTGCAGCCGAAAATCTATGGTTGCAGAGCGCGCGCGACCCTTGGATACCTCGTCTACTGCTCATCACCCTCATCGGAGTAGCTGGGCTGGGGCTATTCATTAGTGGTTTTAGTCAGCTCCCGCTGCTGCTCAGCCTATTTGTGTTTACCGCCTGTTATTTCGGTTTGCTGGCCAGCGCGCCTCAACCTCAGCGCTGGCGCCTCGCCCTGACCTTTATTTTTGGCTTAATCCATGGCTTTGGCTTTGCCGGACTCATGGGCGAGCTGGCATTACCTGCCGAGCAGTTCTTGCCGGGTCTGCTGGGCTTCAACCTCGGCGTCGAATTGGGGCAGATACTCATCATCGCGCTGATCTGGCCCTTGCTACATCTGTTAAGACGCTTTCCACACGTGGCTGCCTGGAGCAGCCAAGGGGTCTCTGCCGCCGTTGCCGGCCTGGGCATTTTCTGGTTCTTGACCCGATTACTGGTGTAAATCCATGAGCAAAAACATAAAAAAAATCAGCATCATCAGCATCGCCCTGGTCGCCGTCGCGGCATGGCTTTACCTGGATCGTGAACCTCACCCCGAAACGCCGGGCGTAATCAGTGGCCAGTCGGTATCCGAAGAAATTCTAAAGGCCCGCCGCGATGCGCTTGCAGCAGCCTCTGGCGAGCGTGCCGATGCTAAGCAGATTCTCTTTGGCGATCTGCATGTGCACACGACCTACTCCGTGGATGCCTTTGCCTGGAGCATGCCGGTTTTGCATGGCAACGGCGTACACCCACCTGCCGAAGCCTGCGACTACGCCCGCTTCTGTTCCGGTCTGGATTTTTGGGCCAGCACCGAACATGGTGAATCGCTCACACCTCGGCACTGGCAAGACTTGAAGGATACCGTCCGGCAATGCAACGCCGTGGCAGGTGATCCGGCCAACCCCGACATGGTGACTTTCCTGGGCTGGGAATGGACGCAGATGGGCAACACCCCAGAAACCCATTACGGCCACAAAAATGTCATTCTGCGTGATACCGACGACGCCAACATTCCTGCGCGTCCCATTAGCGCCGGAAGCATTGCCGCCTCCGCCATGCGCGCCAACGGCCGCCCGTATTGGCAAGATGTAATCTCGCCCTATATGGATTTTGCCAGCCGGCAATCGCAATTCGATCAGCAATACAAACTCGCCGAATTGCGCCGCCAAAATGTCTGTGCCGAAGGGGTCCCCGTACGCGACCTGCCCAAAGAGTGCGTGGAGTACGCGACAACCCCCGCCGACCTGTTTGCCAAGCTCCGGGATTGGGGTAGCGAGAGCTTGGTCATCCCGCATGGCAACACCTGGGGCTTCTACACCCCACTGGGCTCCGGCTGGGAAAAACAGCTCACGCGCAAGCAGCACGACCCCGAACGCCAGCGACTCATTGAGGTGTACTCCGGTCATGGCAACTCCGAACAATACCGCGACTGGAAGGAAGTCGCTTTTGATGCCGAGGGCAATGCCACTTGCCCGGCGCCCAGTAAAAACTATCTCCCTTCGTGCTGGCGTGCAGGGGAAATCATTCGAAGCCGATGTGGTTCATTACCCGCCGCCGACTGCGAAAAACGTGTGGTGAAAGCGCGTCGTGATTACCTTGCTGCAGGCCGTGGCGGCCATCTCGTGGTGCCTGGCGTGAAGCCTGAAGATTGGCTAGACGCCGGCCAGTGCACCGACTGCTTCCTGCCTGCCTTCAACTATCGCGCCGGTGGCTCCACGCAATACGCACTCGCACTGTCTAACTTTGACGAGCCGGGCGAAAACGGCAAAGGTCCGCTGCGCTTCCGCTTTGGCTTTATTGCCTCCAGCGACAATCACGCGGCACAACCCGGCACCGGCTTTAAACAAGTGGGCCGACATGAAAACACCGAGGCCTATGGTCAGGATATGCCGCTACGCAAGTTCTTCATTGATGAAGCCAAGCCCACCGGCAAAAAGCCCGAGTCAGTGCCCTTCGACATTAACCAGAGTCGCTTCAACTTCCTGCAAGTGAACGAAAGCGAGCGCGCACAGTCTTACTTTTATACCGGGGGCTTAGTCGCTGTGCACAGCCCGGGTCGCTCACGCGATGCCATCTGGGGCGCACTCAAGCGCCGCGAAGTCTATGCCACCTCCGGCGAGCGCATGCTGCTCTGGTTCGACCTACTCGGTGATAAAGGCATGACCGCACCCATGGGCTCGGAGGTGAAAGGCGTGGGTAATCCTTCCTTCCGTGTGCGTGCGGTGGGTGATTTTGAGCAGCTTCCGGGCTGCCCTGAGCAGAGCCTGACGGCACTGGGCAGCAAGCAAGTGGAGCAAATCTGTCGCGGCGAATGCTACAACCCGTCGAACACACGCAAGCTCATTGACCGCATTGAAGTGGTGCGCATCCTGCCGCAGAACCAACGCGGTGAAAACGTGAAAGACCTGATCGAAGACCCATGGAAAACCTTCGCCTGTAGCGGCGACCCAGCTGGCTGTACCGTGGAATTCAGTGACACCTCCGCCAAGCGTCAGGGCCGCGAAGCCATTTACTACGTCCGCGCCGTGCAAAAGGCCTCGCCCACCATCAACGCCGCGAACTTACGCTGCGAATTTGACGCGCAGGGCCGCTGCATTGCCGTGAAGCCTTGCTATGGCGACGACCGCACCGACAGTAAAGACGAATGCCTCGCCCCTGCCGAACATCGCGCCTGGTCATCGCCCATTTTTGTGGACGACGCCGCTGCGGCAAAAGCTGCCCCACATAAAACCACAACAGGAGCCCCTGCCAAATGACTCGTCCCTACCTGCATTACGCGTGGGAAATTTCCCTGTACAGCGGCAAGACCCGCGCCTACCTGCGCTACAAGGGCATTCCGTTTGTGGAGAAGAACATTCATCTGTGGACCATGCCGACCATCCAGAAAAAGGTCGGCGCTCAGGTTATGCCGGTGGTGGTTACGCCTGAAGGCGAATGGCTGCAAGACACTTCGCATATTATTGATGTGCTGGAACAACGCTTCCCGAATGCGCCGGTCGTACCTACCACACCACGGCAGAAGCTGGCCTCAAGCCTGATCGAAGCTTGGGCGGACGAATACTGGCTGCCCACGGCCATGCATTTCCGCTGGAGCTATCCGGAGAATTTCCGCGACCGCTTCCAGCCTGAAGTGGGTGACAACTTACTGCCCTTCATGCCGCGCTTCATCAAGAACCGCGCCGTGACCAAAGTCGCTACGCTGCTGCGCAGCTACCTGCCCGGCGTCGGTGTCGTGCCCGGCCAGCACGAGATCATCGAACGCTGGACGCACGAACAGCTCGACCTGCTCGACACTCATTTCGGCCAATACGGCTACCTGCTCGGCAGCAAACCCTGCCTCGGTGACTTCGGCCTCATCGGCCCGCTCTACGCCCACCTTGGGCGCGACCCTTGGCCGGCACGCGAACTCATTGCCAAGCGCCCTAATTTGCACGCTTGGGTTAAACGCATGATGAATCCGCCACAGCCCCAGGCCGGCAACTTCCTCGCAGATGACGCGATCCCCGACACGCTGCTGCCACTGTTCAAATCGGTATTCGCCGACTTCTGGCCGCAGCTGGAACTAACCCTGGGCGAGATGGAACGCACCCGCTCCAGCCTCAAACCGGGTCGCGGCTGGTCACGCATGCTCGGCATGATTGACGTGCCCATGGGCCGCGACAAATTGCGCATCGGCGCACGCCCGTTCAGCCTGTGGATGGCACAACGCAGCTTCGACACCTTCCACGCCCTGCCCGCCGCCGAACAGGCCAGCGTGCAGAGCTGGCTGGAAAGCATCGGCGCTGGCGATGCCATGAAGCTGGCCATCCCGCGCCTGCGTCAAATCGCTCTGCGCGTTGCCCCGGAGTAAGCCATGAGCACTGCCGCCACGCCCTCGGCGCGCTATCGCGCCTATGTTTCTGATGTGTCGTATTACAGCGGCAAGCTCGAAGCCTACCTGCGCTACGCCGGCATCGACCATGAGCGCATCGAGGTCAACACCGACACGCTACGCAACACCGTGCTGCCCGCCACCGGCGTCATGAAAGTACCGGCCATGCAATGCCCGGATGGCCGCTGGCTGAAAGACACCACGCCGATGATGCGCTGGCTCGACCAGCAGCACGGCCGGCCATCGATCTACCCGACTGACCCCGCCAGCCACTTCATCGCCCTGCTCATCGAAGACTATGCCGATGAGTGGCTGTGGCGACCGGCCATGTACTACCGCTGGAACTTCGCCGACTCGCACCGCCTGTTGCGGCATCGCCTCGGCCGCGAACTCTCGGATGGCACGCGCTATCCCGCCGCCGGCCTGGGCTGGTACATGCGCTGGCGGCAGTACCTGACCTTCGTCCGCGACGACGGCATCCGCCCGCACAACGAGGCCCAGGTGCAAGCGCTGTACCGGCGCACGCTGGCGCAGCTCAGCCAGCGCCTGAAAGACCGACCGTTCCTGCTCGGCGAACGCCCCAGCATTGTCGACTTCGCCTTCTTCGCCTCCATGTTCCGCCACTTCGCGCTCGACCCGCACTCGGCCAAACAGATGATCGACACCGCACCGGCCGTATACGCCTGGGTCGGCCGGGTTTGGAATGCGCATGGCGGCAATACACCGTCGCACGCTGAACTGGAGGACTTTGCCAGCTCGGATTGGAATGCGATTTTTGGCGAGATCAGTCGGGACTATCTGACCTATCTGGATGTGAATGCGACGGCGTATGCGCGCGGCGAGAAGCATTTTGATTTGACGCTGGGGGATACGGTGTATCCGCAGATGGCGGTGGTGCGGTATCGCGTGGCGTGTCGGGAGCAGATTTTGTTGGCTTATCGGGCGCTGACGGCAGAGGCGCGGGCGCAGGTGGATTTGCGGTTGCAGGCTTCGGGGATTGCCAGCTGGTTGCGGCAAGCACCTCTCGTGGTTTCTGGATTGGCGGAGGAGTTTGTAATGCCCTTGCAGAGGCGATACCCAAAGGCTACGGGGTTGCGCGGGCTAAAGCTGTTGAAGGGGACGCCGTGGGATATGCCGGCTCCGCCGGTGCGCTGAACTTCCTTAGCAGCTCACTGAGCTGGCTCAGCCACCCGAGAATCCCCGACACTGGAAAACACGCCGCAAGTACATCCCTGTAGGCTCTCATGCGCCATCCATGGCGCATGACGGTTTTCCAGTGTCGGGGATTCTCAGGTGAACAGCGCTCAGGGTCGGGGCTGCGGTGGTGGTTCAGGGGCCGGCGGGGTTGGGCAGTAGGTTTACTTGCGCCGTGCCTGCATGGCACTCTCGGAAGTATGGTAATTGCGGTATTTGTCGGCAGGGAGTGCTGTGTTCAAGTTGCCAATGTGTTGAAAGCCTTGAGCTTCCTACCAGCGCTCACGCCTTATGCAGCAAACCAGAATAATTACACCGCAGTACTGCGGTATAAACTAAGTTAGGCACATCATGAAAGTATTTCGCGGAAGCACATACAAAGCGGATCGCCCCTGGGGGGCTGCAGAAATTGCCAACATGGACGGCATAACCACACGCCTTCATTGGACAGACCAGCCATACAAATGGCACATCAACGACGGGGAGGAGGTCTTCACCGTACTTGATGGTCAAGTCGAGATGCGCTATAGGGACGCCGGCGTTGAGTACAGCACCATCCTGGAAACCGGCGACGTCTTCTATGCGGCGGTAGGCACCGAGCACGTAGCCCATCCGATTGGTGAGGCTAGAATTCTCGTCATTGAGCGTGAAGGTAGTGCATAACTTTTCGCTCAATCGTTAGGCTTCATAACAAATTGAGTCAGGTAATCACTATGGCAAGGCCGAAGACCTATGAGGGCGGTTGCTTGTGCGGAAACATCCGCTTTATAGCTACTGGTCCAGCAATGAAGCCTCACACCTGTTCGTGCAAACAATGCCAGCGCCACTCTGGTTCACTTACACAAATTTGGGTTGAATTCACACGAGATCAAGTTCAATGGACAGGTTCTGGTGGAGCGCCTTCGAAATGGCGGTCGTCAGAATGGTCAAGCCGTGCATTTTGTTCGGTGTGCGGCAGCACAATTGGCGCAATTGATGATAAACCCACCTTAGCGCTTGCTCTGGGCACATTTGATTCACCCAATCGCCAAGAGCTTGCGCCGCAATCTCATTCCTACGTTTCAAAGCGCCCAAAGTGGTGGGGCATCAACAATCCAAGTGATACCTAACAATTCGTTCAAGCCGACCCCGTGGCGTCGGCCACTTGCTTTTGCGCTATGCTTGACCGTGTCCGCCGCTCCGCCACGGGTCGGCTTAACTCATGCGCTAGAGGGCATTAGCACATGCGTCTTCTGATCGACCAGCTCGAAAACTCCCTAGCATCAGGTAACTATTTCTTGTCACTGTTTACCGCGCTGACATTGCCTGACATTGCGGGCGCGCTAAACGCGCAGGATGGGAAAGCGACAGGGGTGCGCTACGCTGCTTGGTACGAGCAGTGGGTCCGACCTCGTTTGGCGGAAACAGTTCAAGCCACACTCTCCGCCAACTTCCCCGGTCAGGTTCTGAACGTAGTTAATCCTTTGGACGGGGATGCTTGTTACAGATTCCGCTGCTCACTTCTGCATCAGGGAAGCACGCAGCATCCGAAGAGCCCGTATGAGCGAATTATATTCATTGAACCACACGCAACGAGTAACAGCTTTCACTACTGCACACTGAACAAGGCACTGTGCATCGATCTTCAGATGTTCTGCCAGGAAATGATATCCGGTGTTCGTCTATGGCTTACGCACGCTGAGGCAACCCCGCTTTATCAGGCCAATTTTGCAAAGTTCGCTACCCGTCACGATCAAGGGTTGCCGCCATACATAGTCGGCGTACCCGTCGTTGGATAAGCCCTCTAACCAGCGGTTCCACCCGAGATATTCGCCTTACGGCTAATCCCCGGCTGAACCTAGGCGTTGGGCGTCACGACGCTGGTCGTGCCGATGAGTTGATGGCGCGGAGAAGGGGGAGTTATGCAAACCACCAGCCTTTACGAGTCCGCTAAAAAATTCTTTTCCGAGTTCAATGCGGCATTCTCCACGTTTGACGGGAACGTAGTTGCAACCCGCTACGCTGCACCTTATCTGGCAGTGCGAGGTGATGGCACCTCCGAGTCTTTCGTCTCGCGCGAGGACATCGCCGACTACTTTCAGAACGTTCTCGACAAGTACCATCGGACTGGCTGCCGTAGCTGCCGGCACAAAGACCTGAATATCGTCGCTGTAGGGTCTGGTGCTGTCTTCGCGACTGTCACATGGGAACTTCTTGGTAGCGATGGGCACGTCGTGATCACATGGCGTGAGTCGTACAACCTCGTGTGGTCACTAGGAGAGCTTAAGGCATGCGCATCGATGGATCACGCGCTATGAGAACTCGCAGTGCCATGGTGACGCCTCACCAATCGCTCGAACGGACACGGTACTTTGCGCACTACGCAATGAGCTGGGAGCAATCTCTTGCCGCACTAGCGATCATAGCAGCCAGCCTAGCAGCACTGTATGCCCGTTGGAGTGTCAGAGAGGCCAAGCAGTCTATTGGTATCGTCGGCCTAGCGCTTCCTCTCCAGTCACAACACCAACGCATCATGCATCTCGCTCTGGCTTCGTTGTTGCACTGTACGGCGCGTGGCTCACTGGAAGTCTCCAACTCAATTTATACGGTAAGCGGATAACAACTATGAAGGGACGGCATTTGAAAATCGGCGGCGCAATATTGTCGCTCGTGTTGCTGGCGTTGTTGGTACTGATCCGACCTTGGGCGGAGTACAACCCACTGAAACTCAACGCGCTGTTTGCGCCCGATAAGCGCATCCAGAACTTTCGCAGCATGGAGCAGGTGCTGCCCTATCGCGTGGTCCGCGCCGCCACGCCCTTTGAGTTCTCGCGTGCCGAGCGGCCGCTGGATATCCGCTATACATTCAACGGCGAGACACGCCGGCTCGATGAGTTTTTGGAGCGGGCGACGGCAACCGGATTACTGGTGGTCAAAGACGATCAAATCATCATGGAGCGCTATTTCCATGGCGCGGATGCGACTACCCGGCACACCTCTTGGTCGGTGGCGAAGTCTTTTGTCGCAACGCTCGTGAGCATTGCACTCAAGGAAGGTCGCATTCGCTCACTGGACGACCCGATCACGGACTATGTGCCTGATCTAAAGGGTAGCGCCTATGAAGGCGTGCCAATCCGACATGTTTTGCAAATGTCGTCCGGCGTAGATTTCGACGAAAATTATGTCAGTCGTCACTCCGATATCAGTCGGCTGTTTATCAAGGTGTATGTGCTCGGTCAGCGCATCGATCGAGTCATGCACGACTACGGGCGTGAACGCCCGTCCGGCGAGATGCTCCACTACATCAGTGTAGATACTCAGGCCTTGGGAATGATGTTGCAGCGGCTATACGGAAAGTCCTTGTCCGCCGTGCTCGAGGAAAAGCTTTGGCAACCGCTCGGCATGGAGGGCGATGCCTACTGGAATATTGATCAGCCAAGCGAAGACGGCATGGAAATGGCGTTTTGCTGCCTTAACGCTCGCCTGCGCGACTTCGCCAAGCTCGGGCGCTTGTACTTGCATCAGGGCAATTGGAACGGCATCCAGCTGCTACCCGAAGGCTGGGTGGCGGAGGCCACCACGCCGGCAGGGCCTCATTTGGAGCCCGGCGTTTCGCCTTACGATTACGGTGCGCGCGGCTATCAGTACCAATGGTGGGTGTGGGAAGGCTATCAGCGCGAGTATTTCGCTGCCGGCGTATGGGGGCAGTATGTATACGTCTCTGAACCGGACAACCTGATCATCGCGCGCACCAGCGTGGATCCGGACTTCCGTGCCAATCTCCCCGAGTCTATTGCCGCCTTCCGAGCCATCCGCGACGCGCTGCGTGCCGCTCCCGTAACCAATCCCGCGACGCCAAGCGCCGGGCGAACGGCTCAAAGTCTTGGCGTCAAGCATCGTGATGTGATTACGGTACGCTAGACCCGTCAGGTTTACCGACAGTAAGCTAGCCGTGACGGCTAGCTTGCATTTTCGTTTATTTATTATTCAGGCATTTTTATGACAACCATTGGCACCCCGCTCATGTGGTCCTTGTTTGGACTTTTTGTGCTGCTCGCATTGGTCCTGGATTTTTTTGTGCTCAATCGTCAGGGCTCGCACAAAGTCTCGATGCGTGAAGCCGGCATCTGGTCCCTGGTGTGGGTCGCGCTTTCCTTTGTCTTCATGGGCTGGATGTGGTGGCACCTTGGCGGGACTGGCAGTGATGCCGTTGCTCGTGAGTTGGCCAACACCAAAGCCGTCGAATTCATTACCGGCTATTTGATTGAGAAAGCATTGGCTGTAGACAATGTCTTTGTCTTCCTAATGCTGTTCACCTACTTTGCGGTACCCGCGGAATTTCAGAAACGCGTCCTTATGATCGGGGTGCTGGGCGCGCTGGTCCTGCGTGCTGTGATGATTCTGATTGGTGCCTGGCTGATCGCCAAATTCCATTGGATTCTGTATTTCTTTGGCGCTTTTTTGCTCTTTACCGGCATCAAGATGTGGTGGGCTGCTGGCAAAGAACCGGACTTAGAGGCCAATCCTGCCCTGCAATGGTTAAGACGCAAGGTACGTATCGCCCCAGATTATGATGGTGAAAAGTTTTTCACGTTCATTAACGGTGTCCGCGTGGTAACGCCACTGGCCGTTGTCGTGGTCCTGATCGGTATTGTGGACGTGGTCTTTGCCGTGGACTCCATTCCGGCCATTTTTGCCATTACCACGGACCCCTTCATTGTGCTGACCTCGAATGTGTTCGCCATTCTCGGTCTACGCGCCATGTACTTCTTGCTGGCCGGCGTCCACGAACGCTTCCACTTGTTGAGTTACGGTTTGGCTCTGGTTTTGGCGTTTATCGGGATCAAGATGTTGATCATCGACATCTACAAAATCCCCGTCGTCTGGTCACTGTCGTTCACCGTGCTAACGCTGACTGCCACCATGTTGCTGTCCCTGCGTATTCCACCAAAGGGTAAAGGCGGTAGTGCCTATCCTTTCGCGGCCAAGTCACCGACAAGCGACATCGGTTCGGAAACCTAATATCTCCACGATGCCTCTGCCGCGGCCAGTTTGCGCGGTGATGCATCAGGGACAGATGCGAAAATTTGCGCCCCAAATCCGCAAAAGTGACCGCTGTCATCTGGTGCGGCCTGACACTGGAAAACCGTCATGCGCCATGGATGGCGCATGAGAGCCTACAGGGAAGTATTCACGGCGTGTTTTCCGGTGTCAGGCCGCACCGGATGTCGGATGTAACAATTTGGCGAAGCCTTGAAACTCAGAACCAGTCGGCGGAAGCTCGCGCACACACCATTTCACGCCGGGCAACAACACCTAGCCACGGCGTGATTTTCGGCAGTTCATACTGGAAGAAGTAATCACAAGCCCCGCGTTTGCCGGCCAGGAAGCCGGAAGGCCACTGCCCCGCATCGGCGGCCTGCGCAGCCAGCGCCAACTCCAGCCAGATCCACGCCAGCACCACATGCCCGAAACCCTGCAGATAGCTCGTCGCATTCGCCAGCGCCTCGGCCGGATTGCCCGTCGCCCAGGCCGCCTGCGTTGCCGCCACGACTTCCTGCAATGCCGCCTTTAACGCCCGACCATGAGCCTGCAAGCCGGCATCCGCCGAGGCCGAACGTGTCACCGTCTCGCCGATGCGCGCAGCCAGCGCCTTCAGCCCCGCACCCTCGTTCATCAGCACCTTGCGGCCGAGCAAATCCAGGCCCTGAATGCCGTGCGTGCCCTCGTGGATCATGTTCAGACGGTTGTCGCGCCAGTACTGCTCCACCGGGAAATCGCGCGTGTAGCCATAGCCGCCGAGAATCTGGATAGCCTGGCTGTTGGCCTCCTGCGCCCACTCGCTGGGCCAGCTCTTGGCAATCGGTACCAACAGCTCCAGCAGCAGCCCGGCGGCCTTCGCCTGCTCCGGCGTGCCGGTACTTTCTTCATCGACCAAGCGTGCACAGAACAGGCCCAGTGCCAGCCCGCCCTCGGCAATCGCCTTCTGCATCATGAGCATGCGCTTCACATCGGTGTGCTCGATAATCGGCACTTGTGGACTGCTATGATTTTTGCCGCCAGCACCGGCATGACGACCCTGTGGACGCTGCTTGGCATAATCCAGCGAGGCTTCGTAACCGGCATAACCGAGCATGGTTGCGCCCAGACCCACTGCGATGCGCGCCTCGTTCATCAGCGTGAACATGCAGCGCAAACCATTGCCTTCGCCGCCGATCAGATAGCCCACCGCCCCCGCCCGACCCTCGACCAGGAACTTGCCCTCGCCGAAGTTGAGCAGCGTATTGACCGCCCCGCGATAGCCACACTTGTGATTGAGCCCGGCCAGCGCCACATCATTGCGCTGACCTGTAGGTCGGCCCTCGGCATCCACCAAAATACGCGGCACGATAAATAGCGAAATGCCCTTAACGCCCGCCACCGGCTTACCATCCGGCCCCGGAATTTTCGCCAGCACCAGGTGGATGATGTTGTCGCCCATCTCGTGCTCGCCGCCGGTGATCCACATCTTGTTGCCGGTTAAACGATAGCGCGCACCCAGCGGGTCATCTTCACCACCCGCATCAGGCACCGCTCGCGTGGCAATATCGGACAAGCTAGAGCCAGCCTGCGGCTCACTCAAACACATCGTGCCGTAGGTCGTACCGGCAAAGCCCGTCTTCGCAAACACCTCGACCTGCTTCGGCGTGCCATGCGCAAATATGGTATTGGCATTACCGCGCGTCAGCATCGGATAAGCCGCCAGCGACACACTCGCCTTATAGAAAAAACTCATCGACGCCATCTCGACCACGGTCGGCAGCTGCATGCCACCGACCTCCGCCGGCTTGCTCGCCGACATCAACCCGGCCTCATTGAAGGCCGCCAGCGCAATCGGCATCTCCTTCGGCAGATGCACCGTCACCCCGTCAAACTCCGGTTCTTGGATATCCGTGAGCCGATTAATCGGCGCAAACTGCTCCGTCGCAATCTGCTCACTAAGATCCAGCACCGCAGCAAAGGTGTCGCGACTATGCTCCGCATGAAACGCGCGCTGGCAAAGGGCTTCGGCGTTCAGCCAATCATTCAACAAAAAATCGAGCGTAAGGCGATGCGACATTAGGAAACTCCAAGCTCACGGCGCGAACGCCCGAAAAGAGAACGCTGTTCATCTGGTGCGGCCTGACACTGGAAAACCGTCATGCGCCATGGATGGCGCATGAGAGCCTACAGGGACGTACTTGCGGCGTGTTTTCCAGTGTCAGGCCGCACCGGATGGCGGAATCAAGTTTTAGGCAGCGTAACCCCCGTCTGCCCCTGGTATTTGCCGCCCCGATCCTTATAAGAAGTCGCACAAATCTCATCCGACTCAAAGAACAACATCTGCGCCACACCCTCATTAGCGTAGATCTTGGCTGGAAGGTTAGTGGTGTTAGAAAACTCCAACGTCACATGCCCCTCCCACTCTGGCTCCAGCGGCGTCACATTCACAATAATGCCGCAACGCGCATACGTGCTCTTGCCCAGACACACCACCAGCGTGCTGCGTGGAATCCGGAAATACTCCACCGTGCGCGCCAACGCAAAACTGTTCGGCGGGATGATGCAAACATCCGAGACCACATCCACGAAGTTCTTTTCGTCGAAATTCTTAGGGTCCACGATGGTCGAATTAATGTTGGTGAAGATCTTAAATTCATTCGCGCAACGCACATCGTAGCCGTAGCTCGAGGTACCGTAAGACACAATCTTCTGGCCATTTTGCTGACGAACCTGACCCGGCTCGAAGGGCTCGATCATGCCGTGCTGTTCGGACATGCGACGAATCCAGTGATCTGATTTGATGCTCATGCTGCAGTCTCGTTCAATGCACTCAGTGCGTTGGGTTCAAAGGAATACGGGTATCGGCCACACGCGGCCCCAGCGCCAAGCGGGCAGCGGTGTGACGCGCCATCTCACGATAATAACCGGCCAGCTCACCATTCGGCTCGGCCACCACTGTCGGCACGCCGCTATCCGTCTGTTCGCGAATGCGACGGTCCAGCGGTAGCTGCGCCAGCAGCGTGGTGTCGTACTGCGCCGCCATGCGGGCACCGCCACCCTCACCGAAAATATGCTCGGTGTGACCGCAATTCGAGCAGATGTGCTGCGCCATATTCTCGACCACACCCAGCACGGAGATGTCGACTTTGCGGAACATCTCGATGCCCTTCTTGGCATCCAGCGTGGCAATGTCTTGCGGCGTGGTGACGATGACGGCGCCGCCCACGGGCACGCGCTGTGCCAGCGTGAGCTGAATATCGCCAGTGCCCGGCGGCATATCCACTACGAGATAATCCAACGATGACCAGCGCGTCTGCGTAACGAGTTGAATGAGCGCGCCGGTGGCTTTCGGCCCGCGCCAAACCACAGGGGTATCGCCCTGAAGTAAGAAACCAATCGACATGACTTCAATGCCATGCGCGTGATGCGGCACAAACCAGGCGTCGTCCACCGTGTCGGGGTATTTGCCGTTACCCACGCCGAGCATTGTGGGCAGGCTGGGGCCGTAGATATCGGCATCCAACAAGCCCACCTTGGCACCTTCTCGGGCCAGGGCCAGAGCCAAGTTCACGGCGGTAGTGGATTTGCCCACACCGCCCTTACCGGACGCCACCACAATGACATTTCGCGCCAAGGTCAGCGGCGCGACCTCACCCTGAGGCTTGATACGCGGAATGGCTAATGACCAACGAATATGAACGTCACGCGCACCGGCCACATGCAATGCGGCTTCTAGCTTAGTGCCAAAGGCTTCAGCAGGATTGGCGTGGGGATACGGCAGTGCCATGTGCACAAAAACACGGCCATCGTCTGTGACCTGCGTGTCCTGCGGGACCGCTAACAAGAGGTAAGTTGCGTCAGGACCAAGGTAAGGATCGTGATGCGCGGCCAGTACGGCATCGACCACGGCGCGGGTGATACTCATGGGTGTGAGACGTCCAAAAAAATGAGCTTGTATGCTAGCGGTCTCAGGTCACGAATGCACCTAAGCACCGCGTATCAATACCTGCTCAATTTCAGTGACGAGTAACTCAACTTGCTCAACTAAGTCTTTAGGCTCGATTGCTTGTGAGGCTATGGCCGTTTCAATTCGGCGCGCGTACTCGCCCAGCTCAGATAAGCCCACCATGCCGGCTTCGCCTGCTAAGGAGTGCAATACCGGGGTCAACTTAGACAACATTTCCGGCGCTGGGTTCGATAGGTACTCTCGCATTTGCTGCACGTGCTTAGGTAAGCGATTGCTGAGGAAGCGAGTTTTAAAACCTTGCAGTGCAGAAAGGAGCTCCGCATCCATGATCTCATCGTGTTCGTTGCCCACACTTTCTTTCCGTTGTGTGTGTTGACAGACTTCATCGATCAGCTGATCCACATCAAAGGGCTTCGTTACAAATCCAATCAAGCCTGCGGCCAGGGCTGCATCGCGCTGAAAGCCCATTGCTCCGGCAGTCAGAGCCACAATAGGTAAATCAGCAAACTGTGCATGTTGACGAATGGCAAGCGTAGCCTCGTAACCATCCATGCGCGGCATTTGAATATCCATAAGCACCAAATCAAACGCCGGATTTGCGCCTAATACACGCTCGACTGCGTCAACACCGTCAAATGCAGTTTCGACCTGAGCTCCCTCTGCCCGTAAGATGTACTCAGCAACTTCACGATTTAAGTCGCTGTCATCCACAACTAAAAGCTTAAGTCCTTCCAGCCGTTTTTCAGGAATGACGCCATTGGCCTGCGACCGGCCAGCTCCCGTGCTCTTACTGGGGACGTTTGCTGCAAGCGCAAACGGCAGATCGATAATAAACTCGCTGCCCTGCCCCACTGTACTTTCAACTGAAATGACACCACCCATGAGTTCGGTCAATTTTCGGCTAATGGTTAAACCTAGACCGGTACCGCCATAGCTACGCGATGTAGAGGAATCCGCTTGATTAAAAGCATCGAAAATTTGTATTAGCTTAGTCTCAGGAATACCAATACCACTATCCGACACACTGAAGCGCAAGCGAACGGTAGACTCATCAACATCTTGAGATAACTGCGTCACGGTTAGTTTAATAAAGCCACTGGCGGTGAACTTAAGCGCGTTACTCAGCAAATTCGTTAGCACTTGGCCGATACGTAAAGGATCACCAATTAATTGATTGGCAGACTCTGGCAATGAACTAACTTCCAACACGACCTTTTTGTCTCGAATCGCTGCACGAGCAATACCAGAAACATTATCGATAAGCTCTTTAAGCTTGAAGGGCACTTGCTCGATATCGATTTTATTCGCTTCAATTTTCGAGAAATCGAGTACGTCATTCACAATTTCCAAAAGGCTTTGACTGGCCAATTGAATTTTACTAATGAGTTGATGTGAGGCCGCGGGCAAAGGCTGGCGTTCAAGCATGTAACACAAGCCCATAATGCCATTGATGGGAGTTCTCACTTCATGACTCATATTGGCTAAGAACTGGCTTTTTGCTTCATTAGCTTGCTCGGCAAAGCGTTTAGCCTCCTGCAAAGCCATATCTTTACGAAGTCGCTCTGTAATGTCTTGGGCAATAAAGAGATAGCCTGAAACATCACCATTGGCTTCTCGCATCACCGTCACAGCCAAAGATACACGTAGCGCTTTGCCGGAATGGGTCAAATAGGTCCACTCTTGCACTTCCACACCGCGCTGTTCAGCGCCAAAAACGAGCACCTGAAACCCATCCAGTGATACACCAAATCGTTCACATAACTCTTCACTATGCTGCTTAATTTCGGATGCACAATGCAGTAGTTCATTCGGCATTTTGCCAACCACCGCATCCGAGGTATAACCCAGTAAATTTTCTGCACCAGCATTAAATAGCGAAATATGACCATACTGATCGGTCGCGACAATGGACATTTCAGAAGCGGCTTGCAACACATTGCTAAGAAGATCCGCTACGTGAGCGAGCTCAGACTCGGCGCTCTTTCTTAGGGTAATGTCAGTGCGTAGCGAAACATAGCGTTCAATATTGCCAGCTGAGCCTGTAAACGGAGCGATTACGCTATCAACCCAATAAATTTGTCCATTTTTGCTGCGATTGCACACCTCCTTATGCCAGGCATTACCCGAGGAGATGGTTCGCCACATATCCACCCAAAACTCTTTTGGATGCTCAGCAGAATTAATCATTTGGTGAGTTTTACCAATGAGCTCTTCGCGAGAGTAACCACTGACCCGGCAGAAGTTATCATTCACCTCGATGATTCTTCCTCGATTATCCGTAACTGAATAAAGCATTTGCTGACTGATTGTACTTAGCAGCACTTGATTATGTCTGAGCAACGACTCCAACTGCAGCCTATTATTATTAACCTCAGTAATATCATTTACAATAGCATAAAATCCTTTTACTTTTCCATCTATAATATCTGGTATGTAGTGAGCCAAGCTATGTCGAACGATATCACCATGCTTACTCTTCACGCTTCGCTCGAACGTTTGCGGCTCACCTGCCAAAACTCCATTTATGTAGACTTTATTATCTTCAAATAGTTCATCCCCTATGACTTCCCTCATAGATTTACCTTTAAGGTTACTATGATCAATCCCAAACCAATCATTGTAAGCCTTATTAGCAACTCTATTTATTAAATTACTATCCCAGTAACCTATCATGGAAGGCATTGAGTCAAAAATCATTTGCAGATCTCGTCGTGCAATATCTAACTCAGATGTACGCAGAGACACTAAATTTTCTAAATTCTCATTAAGCAGCCTTACTTGCTCTTCAGACTCAACCTGTATTGTCACATCTCGAACAAACATGGCATAACCGGTACTATTCAACTGACCTTGATTAATCGGGAAAAAAGTCATTTCAGCCTGGAAGGTCTGACCATTATTTCGAGTAAGGGGTGAAATAAAATGTGAAATTGACTCTCCAGACATGATTTTTTCAAGTATTGAATCATGTACATTTTTTACATAGTCTGGAACAAAAAAATCTGAAAATTTACTCTCAAGCACTTGTGCCTGCTTATAGCCAAAAATCTTTTCTGCAGCCTCATTCCATGAAGTAATACAGCCGTACAAATCAAATGAAATGATTGCATCATTGGCATTACTAATAATGGCACCTAGTTTTGCGCTATCGGCCATCATCTCAATTTTGCGCAAATTGTTTAGCGCATAGAAATATCCAATTACAGATAGCAGGATGCTTGAAAAAATCATTAAAATTAAAATTGGAGCAATGCTTCTCGCCGTTTTCTTGGAGAACTCCTGGCTCGGCGTGAAGTAGAAGTCCCATTTTTGTCCGTAAACATCCACAACATGATGAAATGATTTTTCCGGATCAATATCAGCTTTTCTATTCTTACTTTTATATAGTACAACCAAATCACCATTTATATTTTTCGCATAAATATCTACATTTACCGTATTTTGCAGTCTATAAAAATCCCTCATTAAATAATCAAGCAGCAACGGCGAGTACGTAAGCCCAAACGCCTCATTTTTTTTTATTTGGATTATTTTTCGACACGACAAACGGATGATATATTGGCAATATAAACAATAATCCGTTATTAATTTTATTCTTATTTTGCACCAGCGTAATGGGCGGCGTCAGCATCGCACGTCCAGACTTTATTGCTTCCCCTATAGTTTTTAATCGACTAGGCTCTGATGCCAAATTGAGACCAATAGCCAATTTGTTTGAAGAAGAAGGCTCAAGATATTCAATAATCCAATTGTCGCCGTTATATGGAAAAAAGTTTTTTACTTTAAAATCAGCATACCCATCATTTCGTGTTAGATTTATAAATCTATCCAAATCATTTTGTTTTACTTTTCTTACAAATCCTAACCCGTTTGCGCCCGGAAATTCTTGTGCTACATTTCGATAAACAAAATAGTCTTTAAAGTTTTTCCTGTTGATATTTTCCAAACCAACCGAGTAGATAAGACTCCTCAAGTCCCGCAAAACAATCTCATAGCTAGATATAATGTTTTGTATCTTTCCTACGGCATATTTTGATTCACTTTCAAATTCTAGCTGAGCATTGTTTTTGTATTGAATATATATCAAATAACTAATACTAGAAGTAAGTAAAGTACCAACAACAAATAACGATAAAGCAAACGCTAATGGGCTATAGCTTCTTAGCTTCGAAATTAGCCACACCCTTGCATTTAATCTTCTAAGTTTTGTCATGGCCTAGCCTTTTACTTTTAATATGACTATTGCCTAGCCATTAAAATTTTTTAGATGGCTTTACACTACTGCGTCACTCGCTGCGTTGAACCCTTATTGCGTGGTAAGTGTGTATAGGTTTGGCGTATTGCACTTACAATGGACCACCTGGCCACAAATGACCGATTTACGGCAACTCACCGCCTACTCATCAAAAGACTCATCAGTCACGCTTCGATAGGTAGGGTTCTTACTACCCACTATTTAATTTCGAGGTACTACATGATCAGCAAAACGCCTCTGCCCATTACCGTTCGCCGCATGGACTTTGCTATCCCCGCGCTGCCGCGATACTGGTACAAAGGGAATGTGTGGATCACACACTTCATGAATGCACTCTCCACCACCTTCCCTGATGGTGAGCGCTTCTTTATTCATGCGGTTCGGAATTATGAAAACGAAATTACTGACCCAGAATTACGAGCTCAGATTCGGGCGTTCATTGGTCAAGAGGCCAATCACGGTAAAGAACACGAAGCCTTTAATCAGGCCTTAATTGATCAACACAAGTTACCGCTTGAATCCAAAATCACCTTCATGAAAAAAGCGCTGAGTTTCGCCAAGAAGCGCTATTCACGGCGGGAGCAGTTGGCCCTCACCGTGGGCTTTGAGCACTTCACGGCCATCTTGGCTAACCTCATGTTGAAACAAACGGATTTTGTTGAAGATATTCAAGGCGTCTATGCCGACATGTTTATGTGGCATGCCGTCGAAGAAACGGAGCATAAAGCCGTTGCTTTTGATGTGTTTACCGCCACAGAAGACGACTACTGGCTGCGAGTGAGGGGCATGGCGCAGGCCACATTCTTCTTCCTGCTGATTACGCTGCGTATGCAATACAGCCTGCTTAAACACGACAATCAGCTGGGAAACTGGCGAGATGCTCTGGGCTTCGCCAAGTTCTTGCTGGTGAAGCCGGGCATGCTGACTCGCATTATCCCAGAGTACCTAGACTTCTACCGTCCCGGCTTCCACCCCTGGCAGCACGATAATCGCCACCTCATCGCAGCACGTGTGAAAGCCTTGGAAAGCTATGCGTTAAAAGCGACTCAAGCAGCCTAGCCCATTAACGCTGCCGAGCAGCTAACACTTGCTCGGCAGCACGTTCCCCGGACAAAACAGCCCCTTCTAAATAGCCGGTCCAATAGCCGGGCAGCTCGGTTCCCGCCCAAAAAATCTGGCCGACGGGCCGCGATAAGGCATCGCGATATTGCGTTAAGGTCCCCACAGCAGAGATCGCCGTCGGCCCGCCCAGGCTATAACTTTCTTGCGTCCAATCTTGAACAATGCAGTTCAGTGGCGTCAGCGCCGCATCGCCAAAACAACGCGCAAATGCGGACAAGACGTGCTCGCGTAGTGCTTCGGGTGACATTTCTTGCGCTAAATCTAAATGCGCGCCCCCAATAAAGGCGAGTAGCGCGCCTTCATTGCCCTGCGCAGGGGATACATCAAAAACAAGATTCACTAAGCCATCCGCCAAAACGGCCGTGCCATTCAATCCGGCATCCCGCCAAAACGGGCGGTCATAGATGGCTTCGTACTTCATGAGCCGCCCCATTCGCATCTGCGACAAATGGCTAAGTTGCGCTTGCGGTAAAGCGGGCTCAAAGCCCAGGCTGGGCCGCAATAAGGGCGGAACGGTAACGATGACGTGCTGAGCCTGCCAAACACGCTCTCCGGCCTCGACGGTAATACCCTCGTCGTTTTGGCTGATGCGATGCACCGGGGCATTCAACACCACGGCATCCCCCAAGCTGGCTGCCAGCGCGAGCGACACGGACTGACTGCCCAGCGCAAAGCGCTGGTCTTGCGCACCGTCGATGCTCGCCGTTAGGCGATTAAACGTGCCCAAATGAGTTTCATCCCCCGCCGCCGCAATGTAATGCAGTGCATAGAGTAGCGACATCTCGTGGGCATTAGCGCCCCAGACGGTTTCAAACGTGGCTTCGGCCAACACACGGGTGCGCTCTTGCCATATTTGCTGACGCAGCCAGTCGCCCAGTGTTTGGCTATCCCAAGCTTGAGCGTTTGCCGCATCCCAAGGACGACCGACCGGCACGGTGGCGGACATAGCGTTCAGTCGATGTTCTAACTTCAGCAGATCGGGAAGAATGCGCCAATCATGGGGTGCCCCACTGGTGGAGATCAAACCCAGCAGCTTATCGCCATGCACCTTGCGGGAGTTGCCGACACAATACACAGAGCGCCCTTCGCGACCCTGAGCGACCGTTTTCAGGCCAAATTCTTTGGCTAAGGCCAGCATCCGATTTTGCGTTGGGCCTATCCAAGCGCCGCCGCGATCCACGGGCGTCTGCCCATGCCATTCCGTCCAGCTACGTCCACCAACGCGATCGCGTGCTTCTAGAACCTGCACGCTCACACCTTGCTGCTGTAGTCGTCGAGCGGCGCTCAAGCCCGCTAGGCCTGCCCCCACAATAATCACTTCTGGCATATCCATAACAGCTTCCCAACGTAGACGATTAACGACATGAGGTTTTGCAAGGCAGTGTAATGCGGCAGGGCGATGCTATCATTACCCACCTGTTTTCTGACCTAACGAAGTTGCTCATGACCCGTCGCCTGCTCGTTACCAGCGCCCTGCCCTACGCCAACGGCCCGATCCACCTCGGCCATCTCGTTGAATACATCCAGACCGATATCTGGGTGCGCTTCCAGCGCGCTCGCGGTCATGAAGCGCATTATGTCTGCGCCGACGACGCTCATGGCACCGCCATCATGCTCAAGGCCGAGCAGAATGGCCTGCCGCCAGAGCAGCAAATCGCCAACGTGAAGGCTGAGCACGAGCGTGATTTCGCCGGTTTCGGCATTCGTTTCGACAACTATCACTCCACGCACTCCGACGAGAACCGCGCCCGCGCCTCGCAAATCTACACTCGCCTGCGTGATGGCATCCCTGGCGCAGCGGCTGACTCACTACAGGCCGGTGGTCATATCGCCACGCGCGCCATCCGCCAGCTCTTTGACCCGGAAAAGCAACTGTTTTTGGCCGACCGCTTCATCAAGGGCGACTGCCCGAAGTGCGGCGCGCTGGATCAGTACGGCGACTCCTGCGAAGTCTGCGGTGCCACCTATTCGCCGACCGAGCTGAAGAACCCGCGCTCGACCATCTCCGGCGCCACGCCAATCGAGAAAGAGTCCGAGCACTACTTCTTTAAGCTGCCGAATTTCGAGGCCATGCTGAAGGCGTGGACACGCAGCGGCACCTTGCAGGAAGAAGTCGCCAACAAGCTTGCGGAGTGGTTCGAGTCCGGCCTCGCCGACTGGGATATTTCGCGGGATGCGCCCTACTTCGGCTTCGAGATTCCGGATGCGCCGGGCAAGTACTTCTATGTCTGGCTGGACGCCCCAGTGGGCTACATGGCCAGCTTCGAGAACCTGTGCGCTCGCCACCCGACGCTGCAATTTGATGACTACTGGAAGGTGGGCAGCGACACCGAGCTCTACCACTTCATCGGCAAAGACATCGTCTATTTCCACGCCCTGTTCTGGCCGGCCATGCTCGAAGGCGCGGGCTATCGCAAGCCGACCGGCGTGTTCGCGCACGGCTTCCTGACCGTGAACGGCCAGAAGATGTCGAAGTCGCGCGGCACCTTCATCCAGGCGCAGACCTACCTCAAGCACCTGAACCCGGAGTACCTGCGCTACTACTTTGCCGCCAAGCTCTCGGGCAAGGTTGAAGACATTGACCTCAACCTCGAAGATTTCACCCTGCGCGTGAACTCGGATCTGGTCGGCAAGGTCGTCAACATCGCCAGCCGCTGCGCCGGCTTTATTAGCAAGCGCTTCGATGGCCAGCTCAGCGCCGACTGTGCCGAGCCGCAGCTGCTCAATGACTTCATCGCCGCCGGCGACAGCATCGCTGCCCATTACGAAGCCCGTGAATTCGGCCGCGCCATCCGCGAGATCATGGTGTTGGCTGACCGCGCCAATCAGTACATCGACGAGAAGAAGCCGTGGGCGCTGGCCAAGGTCGAGGGTATGGATGCCGAAGTTCAGGCCGTGTGCTCAGTTGGCCTCAACTTGTTCCGCCAGCTCATGACCTATCTCGCACCGGTGCTGCCGGCCATGGCCGAGGCCAGCGCCGGCTTCCTGAATCTGCCCGACTTCCATTGGGAGTCCCGCCGTTCCCTGCTGCTCGGCCAGCACATCCAAACCTTCCAAGCACTGATGACTCGCGTCGATCCAGCGCTGGTAGCGGCGATGGTGGCGGACTCGACGGACTCGCTGGCCAATGCCCAGCCGGTTGCTGCTGCGCCGGCCAAAGCTGCCGCAAAGCCGGCTGATGCCAAGGCTTCGGCAAAGACCGACAAGCCCGCCGATACGGCCACGCCTGCGACCATCGGCATCGATGACTTTGCCAAGGTCGATCTGCGCGTGGCGCGCATCCTGTCAGCTGAGCATGTCGACGGTGCCGACAAGCTGCTGCGCCTGCAGCTCGATCTCGGTGGCGAAACCCGTCAGGTCTTCTCCGGCATAAAGAGTGCCTACCCGGACCCGCAGGTGCTGGTCGGCCGCCTTACCGTCATGGTCGCCAACCTCGCCCCACGCAAGATGAAGTTCGGCATGAGCGAAGGCATGGTGCTGGCCGCTGGCCCGGGTGGCAGCGACATCTTCCTGCTCACGCCGGATGACGGCGCGCAGCCGGGGATGGCGGTGAAGTAAGCATGAGTCTTCACATCGAGTGGGATCCCGCTAAAGCAGCATCCAACTTGAAGAAGCACGGCATCAGCTTTGAAATGGCCGCGGCAGTGTTTGCAGATCCACAAGCACTGACTATCCCGGACACAGAGCACAGTGATATCGAAGAGCGCTGGATCACGCTTGGTGAGATTGGACAGCAACGGATTGCTGTTGTAATACATACATGGCGTGACAGAGATCCAAGCCGGATACGCATCCGCATCATCTCTGCACGTTTAGCGACTGCGCATGAAAATCGCCAGTACAGAGGGTAAAGCCATGCAAAATGAATATGACTTCAGTCACGGGGAGCGCGGTAAATTTTTCCATGTTCGCGAAGAAATTTTGCTGCCTGTTTATCTCGATCAATCCCTGCAGCTAGCACTCATGGATTTGGCAAAAGCTCGTGGCGTCGAGCTTTCAGTACTGGCTAATACCTTGCTGAAGCAAGATATTGATCGATTGCAGACCAGTCTCTAAGGCTTCATGAGGCTATGCCGGCTCTGCTCAAGGCCGGTTGCGACCGTACTTGTCATGGCTCGACACCCACTGGTCCGAAACAATAGCCGACGCCAGTGACAGCTCGCCGCAGAGCACGGTGGCGGCGACGATCTCAGCCAACTTGCGGACCTTGCCCTCGCCATAGCAGCCCATAACCTCCAGACATTCGCGCTGAGTCGGTAATCCCGTACCGCCGCCATAGGTCGCCACAATCAACGCCGGAATCGTCACCGAAAAATAGTAGTCGCCATTCGCCTTCAGCTCGCCATGCACATAGCCGGCGGATGACTCCGCCACATTCGCCACATCCTGCCCGCAGGCGATGAACAGGGCGGTGATACCATTGGCGAAGTGCGCGCCGTTGTTGACCGAGCCGGCCATAAGGGCGCCCATGTTGGATAGCTGCCGCTGCTTGAACAGCGCCTCACCGCTGGTGTGCATAACTTCGCGCAGCAGCGCGGCCGGCAGCGTGACCTCGGCCACCACGCGCTTGCCGCGCGTGTGCAGGCTGTTGACCTGGGAGTGCTTCTTATCGGTATCGAAGTTGGCGGCCAGCGAAAAGTGCTCCAGGCCAGGCAGCTGCTGCGCCAGCATCCACTGGCAGGCGTGATGCGTGGCCTTGCTCACCATGTTCTGGCCGGCAGCATCACCGGTGGTGAAGTTGAAGCGCAGCCAGCGCATCTTACCCATGCTGAACTGCTGGATGTCGCGGAGTTGGCCTGAGCGCGTGGTCTCTTCCGCCGCCGCGGCGATCTGCGCGAAGTTGGCGGTGACCCAATGGCCGAAGTCGCGGGCGTGGCGGGCATCGCTGAACACGAAAATAGGCGCGCGCTGCATGGCGTCATCAATCACGGTCGTGCGCACGCCGCCGGCCTCGCGGGTCAGGCGCATGCCGCGGCTGTAGCTGGCCAGCAGCGTGCCCTCGGTGGTCGCCATGGGCACATAGAACTCGCCCTGCGCGTGCTCGCCATCGACCAGCAGCGGGCCGGCAAAACCCATGGGCATCTGCACGATGCCGGAAAAACCTTCGATATTGCCGGGTAACAGCGCCGGATCCAGCGAATAGCTACCGGTATGATTGAGCTCGGCGCCGGTCTCGGCCGTCACCACTGCGCGGCGAGCAGTGGCCATTTCGCGGGTGTAGTCGTTTTGCGCATCACGCGGCAATTTTCTCATGCGGAAATCCTCATCAAGCCATTTTAGCGATGGCGCAAGCAGGCAACACTCGTCGCGCCCTGTCAATCACCGCTACACTCCCGCACCTGCACTTCATCAGGATCTCTACACCATGCCCGCAGTCATCGAGCGCGAAACCGCGCCCAACCCAACCCTCAGCGTGATTTGGCTGCACGGCCTCGGGGCTGATGGCAACGATTTCGTTCCGGTCATTCCCGAACTGGGATTGCCCACCGATGCCGCCGTCCGCTTTGTTTTCCCCACGGCAAGCTCGATTCCGGTGACCATTAACGGCGGCTATGTCATGCCGGCCTGGTACGACATTCTCTCGCTAGACGGTGACCAGCGCGAAGTCGATGAGGCGGGCATCCGCGCCAGCCGCGACATCGTGCGAGACCTTATCGCCCGCGAGAATGCCCGTGGCATCCCCTGTAGTCGCATCGTGCTGGCTGGTTTTTCGCAGGGCGGTGCCATTGCCTGGATCGCCGGCCTCACCCACGCCGAGCCGCTAGCAGGCATCTTGGCCTTGTCGACCTATCTGCCCAGCCCGGCACTGCTGCGCGATGAGCTGAACGCGGACTGCCTTCGTACACCGATTTTCGCCGCCCATGGCAGCCATGACGATGTCGTACCACCTAGCATGGGACGCGCCGCTTGCGACGTGGTCACCGCCCTCGGTGGCCAGGTAGCCTGGCAGCAATACGCCATGGCCCATGCCGTCTGTATGGATGAACTCGACGACATCGGCACTTGGCTGCGCGCTCGCCTCTAACCCACGGAACATATAAATGACAACGCTCCCACCCTGCCCAATCTGCGGTTCTGCTTATACCTACGAGGATGGCAGCCAGCTGGTCTGCCCAGAGTGCGCGCATGAATGGTCAGCCACCGATAGCGCCGAAGCCGGTAACAGCGAACGCGTGATCAAAGACGCTAACGGCAATGTGCTGACGGACGGCGATACCGTCACCGTCATCAAAGATCTGAAGGTCAAAGGCTCATCGCTGGTGGTCAAGGTCGGCACCAAGGTGAAAAACATTCGCTTGGTCGATGGCGACCACGACATCGATTGCAAGATCGACGGCATCGGCGCCATGAAGCTGAAATCCGAGTTCGTGAAGAAGGCCTGAAACCCAATTAGGTTGGAAATACTCAAACCTTTACATTTGACACTGTTACATAGAACCGGTAAGTTCTCTCTTGTCGTGACGCTGTGGTCACGCTTATGAGAGTTCTTACCATGGGTACTAAAGCCGCACGCAAAGCCACGCCGGATGTCATTCAGATTAAACCGACCCGCATGGATTTCGCTTTCGATGCCAATCAGGTGCCAGACCACTGGGCCTTCAATGACCCGTTCTGCACCCACTTCATGGGCACGCTATCCACCCTTTTTCCGGTTGGCGAACGTTTCTTCGTCGACTCCGTGCGCGCCTTGCGTGAGCATGCAGGTGAAAATGTCACCGCCAAAGACATCTCTGGTTTCATTGGCCAAGAAGCCATGCATTCGCTAGAGCATGTGAGCATGAACCACATGCTGGAAGCCAAGGGACTGCCCGCGCTGCGTGCCGAAAAGTTCACCCTCGGCCTACTCAACCTGGGTCGTCGCATCCTGACCAAGCGTCAGCAGCTGGCCGTGACCGTGGCGCTGGAGCACTTCACCGGCATCATCGCCAACCGTTTGCTCACCGATACCGACACCATGAACAATCTGTCGAATGAGATGCGCCCGATCTGGATGTGGCATGCCATCGAAGAAACCGAGCACAAAGCCGTTGCCTTCGATCTCTACAAGCAGGTGCCGGGTAACAACTATGCTGAACGCGTGGTGTTTCAGGTGCTGGCAACGGTCATCCTCGCTGCCGTGGTATCGGCCTTCCAGCTGCAGTTCATGGCGCGCGACAAGCAGTTGTTCAACCTGCGCAGCTGGGCCTTTGGCCTGAACAAGCTGTTCGGCCGCAACGGCATCCTGAGCAATCTAACCAGCGAATATCTGGACTTCTTTAAGCCGGATTTCCACCCCTGGGATCACGAAAACAGCGCCCTCGTGGCCTACTGGCGTGAAAAGCTGGAGGGTGAGGTCGCGAAAGCGGCCTAATTCGAAAGCTCATTCCAGTAAATTCCGTACAAAGTAAAAGGCCGGCGGGGGAACCCAGCCGGCCTTTTCCATACTGCCGATTGCTTAGGCTTGCTTAGCGTTCACGATTAACGCATGCGTAATGCGCTCCCACACGCCAGGCGGCAGGTCGTGACCCATGCCCGGAATCATCACCAAACGCGCCTTGGGGATATTGCGCGCAATGGCTTTGCCGCAAGCAGGACGCACCAGCGGATCGGCTGTGCCGTGAATAACCACGGTGGGTTTATCAATACGACGCGTGAGCGGCTTCAGGCTACCGGTACCGATAATGGCGTTGAATTGACGCACCACACCGGCAGGATGATAGCTACGCGCATTCAGCTCGGTTGCCATGGCCACCAACTCATCCTGCGTAAACGGATACTTGGGGCTGCCGATGGTGCGCATGAACTTAGCGGAATGAGCGATGATCTGTTCGCGCGTAGCACCCTTGCCCGGCCCAGACATCAATGGCTTTAAGGCAGACGGCTTGGGCGGAGGTAAGAAGGGCTGATTGGTACTGGAGAAAATGATGCCGACTGAGCGTACGCGCTGCGGATACTTGGCCGCAAAGACCTGAGTAATCATGCCGCCCATGGATGCACCCACCACGTGCGCGCTAGGAATTTGCAAGAAATCGAGCAGACCACGTACGTCTTCCGCCATATCGTGCAGCGTATAAGGCACGGGGCTGGACAAGCCGAGTTGAGCACGCAGAAAGCGCTTCCACACGGGGCCGGTGACTTTTAAATGCGACAATTTGGTGGATAAACCAATGTCGCGGTTATCAAAGCGAACCACACGATAGCCCGCTTTCACCAGCTGCTCACAAAAGCCCAGTGGCCATAAGGTGAGCTGAGCACTCAGCCCCATAATCAGCAGAATGGTGGGATGCAGGACATCTCCCATATCTTCATAGGCCAGTTCAATACCATTAGCCTCGGCGATGCCACGACGAATTTCCATTTACTACTCCTTAACGCGCTACAGCGCCTTGAACCACAGGATAAGCCCAGCCACCCAAGGCTGTTTCGAGCGCCAGTGCTGCTGCCAGGGTCAGGTGATCGTTACCCTCTTTGGCAACCACCTGCACACCGGTGGGAACGCCCGCCGCGTTGAGGCCGGTCGGCACGGCCGTGACCGGTAAGGACAGGGCATTAAATACCGCGCAATTCACAAAGTTAAAGGGCGGCAACAAAGCCTTGTGGTGTTTAGGCGCCACCGTGGGATAGGTCGGTGTGATAAGCACGCCGTCATCGCCGAGCAAATCTTCCAGTTGAGCCTTCAAGGTGAGGGCCTCTGCTCGCAATTTTGCGGTGCGCGCCGGGGTCAGCTCGGGCAGGCGCTCAAATAGCGCCAACACCACCAAGGGGAAGGTGTGATCCGAGCGCTTTAATGCCAACTTACCAAACTCTTTCAGCGCCGGTACGGGGCTGCGCGAACCAAACAAGTGGTCTGCAAACGTGTGCTCACTGCCAGCAGTAGCCAGCATGGCAGTCCACAAGTCGCGAGCCTTGGCCATTAACGGCAAGTGCACGGCCTCAACACGAGCGCCGCGAGCCATCAGGGCTTGTACGGCACGATCGCGTGCGCCCATTTGATCGGCATCTGGCGAAATGGCTAGCTCACGAGCAAATTGCAGAACACGCAGGCGAGACACATCAACGTCGCCAACCGGCTTCAACTGATCCGCGCCATCACCCGCCATAATACGCAGCAGGGGTTCCAAATCTTCTGCGCGACGGCACAAGGGGCCTGTTGACAGGTGACGATCAATATTGCCGGAGGGGCCAGGAAATTGACCTTCATTTGGCACTAAACCCGGCGAGCACTTATGGCCAAAGACGCCATTAAAAAACGCCGGCATGCGAATAGAGCCACCCACATCCCCCCCTAAACCAAAGGGCGATGCGGCACTGCCAACAATCGCGCCCTCGCCACCCGAGGAACCGCCAACGGTACGCGAAGGGTCGTAGGGGTTGCGGCTTAAACCATAGACATGGTTATAGCTTTCCATCCACATACAGACTTCGGAGGTATTGGTCACACCCAGCGGAATTGCACCGGCTGCTCGCAGGCGCGCCACGGTAGGCGCATCCTCTGCGACCTTCAAGCCCACGCGGCTGACCAAACCCGAGGTATTAGGCATGCCTGCAAAATGGAAGCTTTCTTTGATGGTGCACGGTACGCCCAGAAAGGGTGGCAGCTGATCGAGCGTGCCCGCTGCGCGTGCCGCAGCAATTTCACGATCGGCATTCGCTGCTTCTACTCGGGCATCCGCAATACGCTCTACCACCACGGCATTAATGATAGGGTTAACCTGACGCAGGCGCTCAATATGCGCTTCTACTACCACAGCCGATGAGACTTCACCGGAGCGAATTCGAGCGGCTAATTGCGTTGCCGAGAGATGTAAAAGATCAGACATGGTCAATTGCCAGAATTAAAAGACGACCGACTTTGCCGTAGTCTGCGTCACGATGCAATAATCAACCCATTATTCCGCTGCCAGTGCGCCGATTTTTGACTTAAGCCAGCTCAGCCCATGTCGTCACCCACGCCCAACTCTCGCATCGCAACTGTCACGATCGACCTCGTGGATCGGATTGATGCCCTGCTGCCACAAACCCAATGTGGCCTGTGCAAAACGTCCGGCTGCCGTCCCTATGCCGAACAAATGGCTCAGGGCGAGGCCATCAATCATTGCGTACCCGGTGGCATTCCGACGATTCAGGCACTTGCCCACTTGTTACAGGTGCAAGCCCCGGAGCAGGTCGACCCCGACTATGGCATCACACCCAGCCATCGCTTGGTGGCTTTTATTCGCGAAGATGAATGCATCGGTTGCACCAAGTGCATTCAAGCCTGCCCGGTCGATGCCATTGTTGGCGCGGCTAAACTCATGCATACCATCATTGAGGCGGAGTGCACGGGTTGCAATCTCTGCGTGGCCCCCTGCCCCGTGGACTGTATTGACCTAGTGCCGGGTGCTGACATTCCGCTCACGTGGCACCCACCGCAGAACGAATCTGCTGATGCCCTTCAGCAGGCAAAAAATCGCGCCGATAAAGCCCGCGAACGCTTTCTGGCTCGTAATAGCCGCTTAGCCTTAGCAACAGAGGCGCTGGCTAAGCGCAAGGCCGAAAAAGCCAAGCCCGCGCTCACCGATGCCGAACGCAGCGCCCTGATGATTGCGGCCGCCATGGCGCGCAGCCAGCTCAAAAAAGCCGAGAAACAGCTCAGTGCCATACAAGCACGGGGGGAAACTAGTGAGGTATTGCTGGCGCAGCTGCCTGAACTGCGCGCAGCAGCCCAGGCAGCCCAGGACGCTTTAGAGAAATCCGCGCTGGCTTAATGAACCATCCGCGCGTGTTTGCCAAATAAATAGCGCAGACGCTCAGGCAAATGCTTGGTAAACGATGCCACGGCTTTGTTCACCACACCCGGCACACACACCGGCTCACCACGAGTCACCGCCTCCCAACCCGCCTTCACCACGGTCGGCGCATCCTGCCAAGCAAAGGCCGGCAACTGATTCGCCCACTCCCGTGTGCCTTGGGTGTCATGAAACTCTGTCCATGTGAAGCCCGGGCACAACGCCGTGACGTGCACGCCAGAGGGCTTCAGCTGCATGTCTAATGCCTGCGAGATATTCAACACATACGACTTAATGCCGGTGTAGAGCATGCCGGGTGAGTTGGGAGCGAAGGCGGACAAGGACGAGACATTGATAATGCGACCCCAGCCACGGTCAGCCATTCCCTGAGCAAATCGATGCGTCAGCTCGGTGAGTCCGGTAATCATCACCTCAATCATGGCGCGCACATTGTCGACGGGTAAATTCAGAAACGAGACCGGCTCGGCTAGCCCAGCATTGTTAATCAGAATATCCACTTGAAAATCGGCAGACTCCGCTGCTGCCTGGACCTGAGCTGCCGAGCCGACTACCGACAAATCCAGTGTGCAGACAATCGCTCGCACGCCATGCGTTGCCGACAGCTCATCGGCGAGCGCTTGCAGTCGCTCCGTGCGGCGCGCCACTAACATCACATCGTGCCCCTCAGCAGCCAGCAAGCGAGCAAATGCCTCGCCTAAACCCGCTGATGCGCCGGTAATCAATGCGCCCTTCCCGCTACGATTCGTCATCGTCATCACTCCTATTCATACCACTGCTTAAATTGCACGATAGAATGCCTGAAATTAAACATCTGTGTTGCCCGCCATGAATGCCGCTAAACGCCAGGAAATTTTTGCTCGCCTGCGTGCCGACAATCCGCACCCAACCACTGAGCTACATTTTCGCAATCCCTTTGAGTTACTTATTGCCGTATTGCTTTCGGCGCAAGCCACCGACGTTGGCGTGAATAAGGCCACGGGGCCATTGTTTGCCATCGCCAACACCCCAGCAAAAATGCTGGCCCTTGGCGTTGAGGGGCTGAAGCAGTACATCAAAACGATTGGCCTGTTTAACACCAAGGCGGAGAACACCATTAAAACCTGCCGCATTCTGCTCGACGAGCATGGCGGCGAAGTACCGGAAGACCGTGCCGCCTTGGAGCGCTTGCCCGGCGTTGGCCGCAAGACAGCCAATGTGGTGCTCAACACCGCGTTCGGCTGGCCCACTATTGCGGTGGACACGCATATTTTCCGCGTCAGCAACCGCACAGGCATTGCCAAAGGCAAAGATGTAGATGCCGTGGAAGCAGCGTTGATGCGCCACGTACCTCAAGAATTCCGGCAAGATGCCCATCATTGGCTCATCCTCCACGGACGCTACACATGCATCGCGCGCAAACCGCGCTGCGGAAGCTGCCGGATCGAGGACTTATGCGATTTCAAGGACAAGCAATATGACTGAAGCCACGGCTACACAAGGCAAGCAACTCAGTGGCGCGACGCCGAATACAGCGCCTAAGACACGCCCTCGCTGGCACATTTGGAGCCTTCGTCTGCTGGTCGCTTGGCTGGCATTTTGCCTGCTACTTTGGCTCGGCGGCCCACCCTTACTGAAACGCCTATTGCCTTGGGCGGTCGCGCAAAAACTACCCGTGCAGCTGAGTGTTGGCGACATCCGTCTCAATCCACTGCGAGGCGAGTTGGCGCTGCAACACCTAAAGATTCAAGATGGCAGCGATGTATTAGTCGCCGCTGAGCAGATTCGCGTCAACCTCTCGCTGGCCTCGCTCTGGCGCGGCAGCATCAGCCTCGATGATGTTGCGCTAATCGGCCCGGAAGTGAACGCCATCATCAACCCTGCGGGTGAGCTCAATCTGCTCAAACTGGTGCCCGCATCGGACCCTAACGAGCCGCCATCCAACCTGCGCTGGGCAATCGACCACTTTTTGCTGGATCAGGGCAAGCTGCATTTCCGCGACGAAAAGATGAAGCCGGTGGTCGATGTGCGCTTGGCCTCTAGCCGCATTGAAGTGCACGATCTGCGTTCCTATGCCAGCAAAGAAGAGGGCCGCATCGCCTTCAGCACACGTCTCGATGACGATACCGAGCTGACGTGGGATGGCCGCATCGATCTGAAAAACCTCAGCAGCCAAGGCAGGTTTAGCCTCGCCAATCTGCCACTCACCCGCCTGCAAGCCATGCTGCCGGAGCCGTTACCGCTGACCGTGAACAGTGGTCGGCTTGCACTGCAACTCCCCTATCAAGCCCAGGTCGTGAACGCTCAGGCCTCGGCGAAAATCTCTCAAGCGGCCCTGCAATTACGCGACCTCTCGCTGCGCCTTCCGCGTCAGCTTAAGCAACCACTGTTTGATCTACCCAGCCTAGACATCAGCCAAATCGATGTCGCTTGGCCGGCGCAGACGGTGCACATTGGCCAGATCAGTGCCGCCACCGCTGAATTGCAGATTCAGCGCGACAGCCGAGGTAATCTGCCCCTGCTGCAGGCACTGGCGCAGCCTAACAAGCGCGGCAATGCCAAGGCCGACGCTGCAGAAACTGCGGCCAAAACCACCGCCCCGGCAAAACCTTGGCAACTCACCCTAGATCAACTGGCTTTGACTGACTGGGCCATCCATTGGCGTGATGCCAGCACGCAACCCGCCATGAAAGCGACGCTGAACAACATTCATGTCAGCACGGGTCCCTTGCTCTGGCCAGCACCTAAACCACTGCCACTGCAAGTCACCGCGCAGCTCCAGCAAGGGCGCATCGCCATCGCGGGTGAGGTCGACATTGAGCAGCCATCCGTTAGCCTCAACCTGAGCAGCAGCGCCCTGCCGCTGACGCTGGCACAACCCTATCTTGCACAACAACTGGCCATCGAGCTCAAACAAGGCACCGCAAGTAGCGAACTGGCACTGAAATGGGACCCAGAATCGGGTGTGCGCCTGACCGGTAATGCGGGCATTTCTCAGCTCAACATCCTCAACAGCAAGGACCAGGTTCGCCTACTCGCCGCCCAGCGCCTGCAAATTAACGGGCTCAACCTGCAACTTGAGCGCAATCAGCTGCGTATCAACAACATCGATACCGACGGCCTCTTCGGGCAGGTGCTCATTTCTCCGGATCGTCAGCTCAATCTGGCGCAATTGGCCATCGCGCCCAAGGCCGAGGCCACAACACCGCCGCCTCCACCTGCTACTGCCAGCAAGCCGATGTCTGTCCGCATCGACACGGTAAGCGTTCGCCGCAGCGCCATGCTCTTTGGTGACCAAAGCATGACGCCGGGCTTTGCTACCGGCATCGAAAAGCTGCAAGGCCGCATTACCGGCCTCGACAGTCGTGATGTTGCCAGTGCCAAAGTCGATCTGAAAGGCGTGGTCTCACCCTCCGGCGAAGTCAGCATTCGTGGCCAGATGAATCCGCTTGCCAGCGACCTTAGCCTCGATATGGCCCTACAGTTCCGTCAGCTCGAACTGAGCAGCCTGACACCTTATGCCGCACGCTTTGCCGGTTACCGCATCGACCGTGGCAAGCTCGATCTCGACCTCAATTATCAAATTCAAAAGCGACAGTTGAAAGCCGACAACAAGGTGGTCTTGCGCCAGCTACGTCTGGGTGAAAAGGTCGATTCGCCGGAATCTATTGGCCTGCCGCTGAAACTGGCGGTCGCCATCCTGCGCGATGTCGATGACAACATCGACATCGATTTACCCCTGAGCGGCAGCCTCGACAACCCCGAGTTTTCTATCGGTCCGATTATCTGGCAGGCCTTCGTGAATTTGCTGCAACGCGCCATTACTGCGCCTTTCAGCGTGCTCGGCAACCTTTTGGGTGGTGATGGGGCAAGCCTCGGCGAAGTCCCGTTCGCACTCGGCAGCACGGAGCTCAGCCCGGCGGCTCGCGACAACCTTGGCAAGCTGGAAAAGGTACTGAGCGCACGCCCCGCCCTGCAACTTGAAGTACGCGGACTCAGCGATGCCAAAGCGGATCGTGCAGCTTTGCAGCGCCAGAAAGTCGACGCCGCCATTGCCCAGCGTCTGCAAGGCCGCAAAGACAGTCGCATCGAAGCCTTGGAATATTTGCTGCGTCAGGCCCAAAGCCGATCAGCCGTAAGCGCCCTGCGCGAGCTGTCGCAAGTGCCCGCGCCTAGCGGCAAAATGGAGCTCAACGAGGCCGGCTATGAAGCACGCTTAATGGATGCCCTTGCCGGGCTGCAAGTCGTCAGCGACAACGCGCTCAATGCACTGGCGCAGCAACGCGGGCGGGTCATTGTCACGGCGCTGCTGGAGAGCAAAGTGGTGCCGGCTGAGCGGATATTTTTGCTGGATCAGGGGCAAGGGGTAGCCACCGAAGGGATGTTGGTGGTGCCGCTCAAGCTGACTACGCCGTAGCCTAGTCCGCTGCCGCCGCGCTTATGTTTCTCGGGCATCCGTAGCCCAGGAAACATAAGCGCGGCAGGAGCGGCGGACATCACTTGCCGAGCAGTGCGCGTCCGTTGTTGGCGGCAATGCGCATACGCAGCGCATTGAGCTTAATGAAGCCGGCAGCATCGGCCTGGTTGTAGGCGCCACCATCATCTTCGAAGGTCGAGATACGCGTATCGAACAGCGAGTTGGCTGACTGACGACCCACCACGATGACATTGCCCTTGTACAGCTTCAGGCGAACCACACCGTTCACATGCACCTGCGAATTATCGATCAGACCCTGCAACAGCAGGCGTTCTGGCGACCACCAGTAGCCGTTGTAAATCAACGACGCGTAACGCGGCATCAGCTCATCCTTAAGGTGGGCGACTTCGCGATCCAGCGTGATCGACTCAATGGCACGATGCGCCTTGAGCAAAATCGTGCCGCCCGGCGTCTCGTAGCAGCCGCGCGACTTCATGCCGACATAGCGGTTCTCGACCAAGTCGAGACGGCCGATGCCATTGGCACCGCCGATCTGGTTGAGATTGGTCAGCACGGTGGCTGGGCTCAGCTTCTCACCATTGATGGCAACCACATCACCGTTCTCAAAAGTCAGATCGATATAGGTAGCAACATCGGGAGCCGCTTCCGGGGCCACCGACCAGCGCCACATGGACTCTTCGCACTCGGTCCACGGATCTTCCAGTACGCCGCCTTCATAAGAGATGTGCAGCAGGTTGGCATCCATGGAGTACGGCGACTTCTTGCCGGCCTTGGCGAAATCAATCGGGATATCGCGGGTCTTGGCATAGGCCATCAGCGTTTCACGCGAGGTCAGATCCCATTCACGCCACGGCGCGATGACCTTGATGCCCGGCTTCAGCGCGTAAGCACCGAGCTCGAAACGAACCTGGTCGTTGCCCTTGCCGGTGGCACCGTGCGAAATGGCATCAGCACCGACTTCGTTGGCGATCTCAACCAAACGCTTAGCGATCAGCGGACGCGCAATCGAGGTGCCGAGCAGGTATTCGCCTTCGTAGATGGTGTTGGCGCGGAACATCGGGAACACATAATCGCGCACGAACTCTTCGCGCAGATCTTCAATGAAGATGTCCTTGATGCCCATGGCCTGAGCCTTGGCGCGTGCCGGCTCGACCTCTTCGCCCTGACCGAGGTCAGCGGTGAAGGTGACGATTTCGCAACCGTAGTTGTCTTGCAGCCAGCGAACGATGACGGAGGTGTCGAGACCGCCGGAATAGGCCAGAACGACCTTCTTGATGTCAGCCATGAATTGAACTCACGCGCAGGAGAAATAAGGGGGCAAACGCTGAAACGGGTTGCAGCGAAAGCAGGCGGCAAATTGTACGCGAAACAGCGCGTCGCGGGGAACCGCTGCAAATCTTGGCATTAGCCCAGATCGTTCACCACAATCTGGTGGCGACCGCTCTCTTTCGCCGCATACAACGCAGCATCGGCCAAATCAATGAGCTGCGACGGTGCTAAATGAACATCGGGCACGATGCTGGCAACACCAATACTGACACTCAGAAAGCGCCCTACCGACGAGGCTTTGTGTGGAATTTGGCGGTTATCCACATGGCTCAATAACTCCTCGGCGACTTCATTTGCGCCCTCACTAGAGGTGTTGGGCAGCAATAGAACAAACTCCTCACCGCCATAGCGTGCCGCCAAGTCACCGGCTCGCCGGGCCAAGGGCTTCATGGTGGCAGCGACTGCAACCAGCGCCCTATCGCCTTCGAGATGCCCATAACTATCGTTGTAAGCCTTGAAGTGATCAACATCAACAAAGATTAAGGCCAGTGACTGACGCTCACGTCGAGCACGTTCCCACTCCACCATAAACGTATCGTTGAAGTGGCGGCGATTGGCTAAACCGGTCAAACCATCTTCACGTGCCAACTGCACCATGCGCTCGGAGAGTCGGTTGAGCTGACGCTTTTCCAGCTCAAGCAAGCGTGACTGCAAAAACAAGCGACGATCGCGTATTTCGAGCACATAGGCATTGCCACAGCCCACTAGATTTGCCATGACGCCGTACTGCATCAGCGTACTCACTTCCTTGGTTTCACCGGTCACATAAAGAATTGCAAGCGATGCCAACAGGCTGCATCCGCCAATAGCTGCCGCCTGCAATAACCGCAAGTTAGCCACGCCATAAATGATGAGCAGCACGTAAATCATGAAATAGGAGGATTGCTGTTGCAGCGAGTCATCGATGTAAAAGGAGGGCCCTATGGTGAGCGAGATCAAGGCAATCACCGAACCCGCTGTGACATACCAAATGTGGTAACGATCCAGCGCTTTAAAGCGTATGCACGTGGCCACCAACACCACAGCAATCCCCGTGGCCGTAAACAACCACAGCGTGACTTGGAAATCTTCAGGGAACTGACGTAACCGCCAAGGTGCCGCAAATTGCTGAACCGCCAAGACCACAGAGCAAATATAAAGAAGAAAAACCATCCAATAACTTTCACGCAGCGTCGCTACCGCACGCTGGTGCATATACTCGCGAACATCTGTCTCTAGCGGCTTAGGAAAGCGCAAAACACCGAATTTATGCGACAAGAGCTCGCGTATGGTGTCGTACTCAGCCTCCCAGGCTGCTGCTTTTGTGGATTTATCGCCTGCCATATTTGCACTCAATGTCATTGCGACCTTTGCCGACTCGTCGCCATCCGGTAGCCTATGCGTCTTTACTGCGTTTGACGACCCCTGGAATGGCCATGCAATCTCTGACTATTACACGCCCCGACGACTGGCACGTGCACCTGCGCGATGGCGAACTGCTCGCTCACACCGTCCCGGCGATGGCCCGTTACTTTGGCCGCGCGATCATTATGCCCAATTTAATTCCGCCTGCGGTCACGCCCGAACAAGCCGGCAGCTACCGCGAACGTATTTTAGCTGCCCGTCCCGCAGGTTCCAGCTTTGAGCCGCTGATGGTGCTGTACCTCACTGAAGGCACCACGCGTGATGACATTTTGCGCGCCAAGGCCAGCGGCTTTGTTCATGCCGTCAAGCTTTACCCTGCTGGGGCAACGACTAATTCACAATCCGGCGTGACCGATTTAAGCAAGGTCGATGCCGTTCTTGAAACCATGGCAGAAGTCGGCATTCCGCTGCTAATTCATGGTGAAGTGACACACAACCACATTGATATTTTCGAGCGCGAAAAGGTCTTTCTCGACACCGTGTTGGCGCCGCTGGTGGATCGCCACCCCACCCTGCGCGTCGTACTGGAACACATTACAACCGGCGATGCCGTGGACTTCGTCAAAGCCGCACCCGACCGCGTTGCCGCCACCATCACCGCGCATCACCTGTTATTCAATCGCAATCACATGCTCGCAGGGGCTATTCGCCCGCACTTCTATTGTTTGCCCATCCTCAAACATAGTCGCCACCAAGTCCGCTTACTGGAAGCAGCCACCAGTGGCAGCCCGAAGTTTTTCCTCGGAACCGACAGCGCACCGCATGCGAAGGGGGCCAAGGAAAGTGCCTGCGGCTGTGCCGGTAGTTACACCGCGCATGCCGCTATCGAGCTCTATGCCGAAGCCTTTGAGTCGGTTGCCGCGCTCGACAAACTGGAAGGCTTCGCCAGCTTCTTCGGGCCAGACTTTTACCGCCTGCCGCGCCATCAAGACACCATCACGCTGGTTAAATCGGCGTGGACTGTCCCCGCCAGCTACCCCTTTGGCACTACGGAAGTTGTCCCCGTGCGCGCCGGTGAAAATATTAGCTGGCAGGTGCACGCGTGAGTGAATTTGAGACGGCCCCCGACCTCGACACACTCGCCAGCAACCCGGCAGTTAAAGCGCGCTTTCGCGGCTTTCTGCCGGTGGTGGTGGATGTTGAAACCGCCGGTTTCGATGCGGGAACACATGCCCTGCTAGAGGTCGCTGCCGTCGTGGTATTACCTAATGCAGAGGGGCAATGGCAGCCAGTACAACGCTTCCATGCCCATCTGAAGCCCGAGCCAGGTTTAGTACTGGACCCTGCAGCGCTGAAGTTCAACGGCATTAACCCCAACCATCCACTACGCCTAGCGGTGAGCGAAGCGGATGCCTTGAAAACCATTTTCGCGGCATTAAAGAAAGTTCAAAAAGACACAGGCTGCAAGCGCTGCATCTTAGTTGGGCACAATGCCAATTTTGACTTAGCCCACCTCAATGCGGCCATTGATCGCCAAAACTTAAAAAATCAATCGCCCTTCCACCCGTTCTCCGTGTTTGACACGGCCACTCTCGCAGGGCTGGCCTATGGCCAAACGGTGTTGGCTCGTGCGTGCGAGGCGGCAGGCTTGGCATTCAATCAAAGTGAGGCGCACTCGGCGCTCTACGATGCGCACATCACCGCGGAATTGTTTTGCGGCATCGTGAATCGGTGGGAAATGGCTTACCCGTTTGCTGAGTCCGCGAGCGACGACGTCACCAGCGATTAATTAGCCCAGTCAGGATCTGCCAAACGCGCAAAGGTCTCGCGAAGACCTTGCGACCACGTTTGGCGAATCATCTGATAATACGGGTCCATTTCGCCAATGCGTTGCTTACTGCTGACCTGAAAACCATCACGACGATACAGCAGCAAATCAATGGGCAAGCCCACCGACAAATTCGAGCGAATGGTCGAGTCAAAGGAAATCAGCACACACTTGCTGGCTTCCTTCAGCGGTGTTTGAAAATTCACAACGCGATCAATAATGGGTTTGCCGTACTTCGCCTCGCCAATCTGAAAATAGGGGGTATCCACGGTGGCCTCAATAAAGTTGCCCTGCGGATAAATATTGAATAAGCGCGGTGGCTCGCCACCTACCTGGCCGCCGAGCAGAAACGACGAGCCAAAATCTACGCCACTGGCGTGCTGACCGGAGTCACGCGAAATCACTTCGCGTAACAACTGACCGATTTCTACCGCCGCATCATAGAGCGATCGCACCTGCAAAATGGCTGGCTGACCGTCATCACCCACTCGCTGCCGCAGCAAGCTCAGGACGCTTTGCGTGGTCGCCAGGTTGCCCGCCGACATCAGCACCAAGACCGCCCGGCCTGGCGCCTCCAAAACAGTCATCTTAGCGAATGTGGCAATGTGATCGACGCCAGCATTCGTTCGGGTATCGGAGGCCATGACCAAACCTTCGGCCAAGTTGAGGGCAATACAGTACGTCATGGGCAGGTGGTTTCCCTTAAGTTTCTGCCCAATAGGCTTGGGCAATGGCTTCGCCAATAATAGCAAAATCAATGATGAGTTGATCGAGCACCGCCACAGGGTCGGCAGCAAAATCATCGTGCCATGAGCCAAAACGCAAGCGCGCATAGCCTTCTGCCACTAAACGACGCACTTCTCTCGCCTGCTCACCCTGAATTTGCGCCAGGGTCTCATTAATTTCGGCAAAGCAAGCATGCAGGGAGCGCGGCAAGTCCTCGCGCAACACAAGCAACTCGCCAATATGGTCTACGCTGAGGCTGTCTCGGTAACTATCGCGATAGGCCTCAAACGCCGATAGCGAACGCAGTAGAGCGGCCCAAGCGTAGTAGGAGGGTCGCCCGGTTTGATCCGGCGCGGCAAAAGCTTCTAGGTGATAACGAAAGAGACGCGCGGTGTTGTCGGCGCGCTCCAAGTAAGTACCGAGGCGCGAGAAATGAAAGGCGTCGTTGCGTTGACTCGTCCCGACCAACACGCCGCGATACAGATGCGAGCGCTCTTTCACCCACTCCAGAAACCGACTGAAGCCCTGACTGCGTAATTTTGCACGGGTCAGACTTTTCATTTCTAACCATGTGGCGTTTACCGCCTCCCAAAGCTCCCCAGTAATGGTACCGCGCACCACGTGCGCATTCTCACGCGCCTGCTTCAACGAGGCATAAATGCTGGACGGGCTATCGTGCTGCAACATCAGAAAGTAGGCGATTTCTTCCGCATTCAACGGTTTGTTGGTCGCCATGAATTGCTCGCGCAAATCAATGATATCGAGGGGCATGGCAAGCACTGACTCATCCGCTCCTGGCATTAAGGTCAGTTGCTGACTGACATCGAGTAGTCGTGCCAAATTTTCTGCGCGCTCCATGTAACGCGCCATCCAAAACAGGCAGGATGCGGTACGGCTTAACATGCGCGATCCTCCACAATCCAAGTGTCTTTGGTGCCGCCGCCCTGAGACGAGTTCACCACCAGCGAGCCCTCTTTTAACGCGACACGAGTCAAGCCGCCAGGCACCATCACCACTTCCTTGCCAGACAGCACAAACGGCCGCAGATCGAGATGCCGTGGCGCCACCCCACTTTCGACAAAGGTCGGGCAGGTCGACAAAGACAGCGTGGGCTGCGCGATAAATTCGCTGGGGTTGGCCAAAATACGCAGTCGATAAGCTTCGATTTCCGCCTTTGAACTGGTCGGCCCAATGAGCATGCCATAGCCACCCGAGCCATGAACTTCCTTCACCACCAGCTCAGGCAAGTGATCCAGCACATATTTAAGATCATCCGGGTTTCGCAGCAGCCACGTGGGCACATTCTGCAGAATCGGCTCTTCGGTCAGGTAGAACCGAATCATGTCCGGCACGTAGGGGTAGATAGATTTGTCATCCCCCACGCCGGTGCCAACGGCATTGGTAATGGCCACACGACCGGCACGATACACGGCAAGAATGCCGGGCACGCCAAGCACAGAATCAGGGTTGAAAGCCAATGGATCTAGGAAGGCATCATCAATACGGCGGTAAATCACATCCACGCGCTTGGGGCCGGAGGTGGTGCGCATCCACACATAGCCATCACGCACAAACAGATCGGGCCCCTCTACCAGCTCCACACCCATTTGCTGAGCCAGGAAGGCATGCTCAAAGTAGGCGGAATTGTAGCGGCCAGGGGTAAGCACAACCACCGTTGGACTATTGGCACCCGAAGGCGCAGCCGCTTGCAGCGTCTCTAGCAACAGCGTGGGGTAATGATCCACTGGAGCGACGCCATGCGTGGCAAATAGTTCAGGGAACAACCGCATCATCATCTTGCGATTTTCGAGCATGTACGACACGCCACTGGGTGTGCGTAGATTGTCCTCAAGCACGTAGTAGGTGCCGTCATCACCACGCACCAAATCGATGCCCGCAATATGCGCATAGACCTGATTCGGGAGCGTAATCCCGACCATGGCCTGCTGGTAATCGGCATTTTTCAAAATGATATCGGTCGGAATCACTCCCGCCTTGAGGATTTTCTGCTCATGATAAATATCGTGCAGAAAGAGGTTCAAGGCGAGTGCACGCTGACGCAGACCGCGCTCCAAAACGCCCCATTCTGAGGCAGGAATCATGCGCGGAATGGTATCAAAGGGAATTAACCGCTCTGCACCCGCCTCATCACCATACACCGCGAAGGTGATGCCAACACGGCGAAACAGCAGATCCGCTTCCTGACGCTTCTGCGCCATCTCCTCGGCCGGGCGTTGCGCCAACCACTCAGCATAGTGACGGTAATGGGGGCGTACCTTGCCAGTACCGGCGTACATCTCATCAAAAGGGGTTGCAATCACACTCATGGCATTCCGTCCTGGTTACCAAGGTCTCTTTGCAAGCCTTGTGCCATGTAATGGTGCATTTTTTGAGGGTGGCTCCTGCGGGAGGAAGATGCTTTTAGCGGGCTAGAATGCCCGCTAAAAGCATCTTCCTCCCGCAGGGACGGCAGCTCTTGATCTCTGCAGCATTTCAGGGATTCTGCACAGGGAGTTTCAACTTCCGAGGTGTGCTGAGTTTCGGCACCCGTACGCTGCCCTGAAAGCATAAGGCCTTGTTTAACCGGCATGATTAGCCGGCGAAACAAGGCCTTCTGCTTTCAACTCAGGCTACAGGCAGCCCGAACTCAGAGCTTGTCTGCATTCTCAGACAGGTACTTGGCAACACCTGCTGGCGATGCGTCCATACCCTTATCACCTTTCTTCCAGTTTGCTGGGCAGACTTCGCCGTGTTCAGCGTGGAATTGCAGGGCGTCAAACAGGCGCAGAATTTCATCCATGCTACGGCCCAGCGGCAGGTCGTTTACGATCTGCGAGCGTACAACGCCCTCTGGATCGATCAGGAAAGCACCACGGAAAGCCACGCCACCAGCGGACTCTACGTCGTAGTTCTTGGCAATTTCATGCGTGATGTCGGCGGCGAGCGTGTATTTCACTTGGCCGATGCCACCGTCGTTCACCGCGGTGTTGCGCCAAGCGTTGTGGGTGAAGTGAGAATCGATGGACACGCCAACGACTTCCACATTGCGGGCTTTGAAGTCTGGAATGCGGTGATCCAGAGCAATCAGCTCGGATGGGCAAACAAAGGTGAAGTCCAGTGGATAGAAAAACACCAAGGCATACTTGCCCTTAGTGGCTGCACTGAAGCTGAAATCTTCAACAATGGTGCCATCGGCGAGAACGGCGGGTACGGTAAAGTCTGGTGCTGGTTTGCCAACGAGAACGGCCATGAGGCATCTCCTATAAGAGTGGGGGGTTAATCATTTCTGCGCTAAGCATGCTTGGCGCAGCATTGTTTTTCAATCCTTCAGCGTCACCACGAGGACATTACCGTCTACTTCCGTGATCACAGCATGCGTTCCGGGCGGGCAGTCCGGGCCGCGAACCGTCCAATGACTGTCGTCGAGTTGCACGCGCGCTAGCCCATTCACAATGCCATCGGGCAAAGTCACTTCGCGACCCAGCCAGCGCCCGCTGCCCCGATTAATGACATTGGCCTGAGACTTCAGTACCGCCGGTCTGCGCCGCGACCACAGCACACACAGCAGCAGCGCCAAGAGCGAAAACAGAGCACCTTGAGCAATCGTATCTGCTAGGCCAAAAAACGCTGCAATGCCAGTCATCGCGGCCGCGACAGCCAACATGAGTAGATAGAAAGAGCCGCTGAGCAGCTCTAAACCACCCAATACCAGCGCCACAATCCACCACAGCGAGGCGGTCATGATTAGCGCTTCGCAGCAGCGTCGGTGCCGCCCTGAATAGCCTTCATCAGCTCGCCAATACCCGCCACACTGCCCACGAGCTGCGTCGCCTCGACCGGCATCATGATGACTTTGGTGTTGTTTGACGCAGCCAGCTGACCAAAGGCTTCAACATACTTCTGTGCAATGAAGTAGTTAATGGCCTGCAGGTTACCGCTGCCGATAGCATCCGACACCACAGTGGTGGCATTCGCCTCCGCCTGGGCCTGACGCTCACGCGCCTCCGCCTGAAGGAAAGCCGCCTGGCGCTCACCTTCTGCTTTCAAAATCTGACCGACCTTCTCACCCTCAGCCGTGAGAATTTCCGCCTGTCGACGGCCTTCCGCTTCCAGAATCGAGGCGCGCTTCATACGCTCAGCCTTCATCTGCGAGGCCATGGCCTCGACCAGATCGGTCGGTGGCGTGATGTCCTTGATTTCAACGCGGGTGATCTTGATGCCCCACGGACTAGTGGCCTGGTCAATGGCGGCCAGCAAGCGGCCATTGATCTGATCGCGCTGCGACAGCATTTCGTCCAGATCCAACGAACCGATGACGGTACGCATATTGGTCATGGCGAGGTTTTGAATTGCGTAGCCAAGGCCTTGCACTTCATACGCTGCGCGCGCGGTATCGATGACTTGATAGAAGCAGACCGCGTCAATACGCACCATGGCGTTATCACGCGAAATCACTTCCTGCGCCGGAATGTCCAGCACCTGCTCCATGACGCTGAGTTTGCGACCAATCTGATCGAAAAACGGCATGATGAAGTGTAGGCCTGGGCCTAGCGTATGGGTATAGCGCCCGAAGCGCTCCACGGTCCATTCATAGCCTTGCGGAACCTGCTTAACACTCAGGACAACAACCAGCACCGCAAGAAACAGCAGTGCCATCATGACAAGGGGTAACATGGAAACCTCCGGGCTCAGGGTGAAATTACCGCGTTAGGCTTTAACTGCCGCTTCTTTAATGAGCGGGGCCAACTCGCCCTTCTGAACCATATCCATGACGATGTCGCAGCCACCGATGAGCTCGCCCTTCACCCACAGTTGCGGGAAGGTCGGCCAGTTGGCAATGCGTGGCAGCGTGCTACGAATTTCAGGGTTTTCTAAGATATTCACATAAGCGAACGGCTCGCCAACCTGTGTCAGCGCCTCCACCGTGCGCGCGGAAAATCCGCACTGGGGGAACTGTGGCGTACCCTTCATGTAAAGAATGACGCTGTTGTCGGCAATTTGTTTCTTAATCAGGGTTTCGATGTCCATGGTGCTCTCCAAATAACCCGTTGCAGGATGTTTTAAATGGTAGCAGATGTTGCGCGTTCTTGGCGTGCAACAGCACCCGCGCTACACTCCGCGATTACCCTGCTGGCCTTGAGCCTTTTTACCCCAAGACTTGCCGTCGAGATTTGTTATGACCACGCCTGCGCTGCCCCCGATCACGCCCGCCCTGATGCCGACTTATGCCCGTCAGCCAGTGGCTTTTGTGCGCGGCGAAGGCGTTTGGCTTTGGGATACCGACGGTAAGCGCTATTTAGACACTACCGCAGGCATCGCGGTCTGCGGTCTCGGCCATGCGAATCCAATTGTTGCGGCGGCGATTGCTGACCAAGCCGCGACGTTGGTTCACACCTCGAATTTGTATCGTGTGCCCTTGCAAGAGGAGCTGGCCGACCTGCTCTGCCAAGTCTCGGGCATGCAGCACGCATTTTTTGGCAACTCCGGTGCCGAAGCCAACGAAGCAGCCATCAAGCTGGCGCGTCTGCACGGCCATAAAAAAGGCATCGCCGTCCCCACCGTCATCGTCATGGAAAACAGCTTTCATGGCCGCACCATGGCCACGCTCACCGCCACCGGAAATGCCAAAATTCAAGAAGGTTTTGGGCCGCTGGTGGAAGGCTTTGTACGCGTCCCCTTTGATGACCTAGACGCTATCCGGTCAGTGGCCGCGGGCAATCCGAATATCGTCGCTATCCTGGTCGAACCGATTCAGGGCGAAAGCGGCGTGCGTACCGCACACAACGGCTTTGACTACCTCAAGGATCTGCGCGCTATCTGCGATCAGCGCGACTGGCTGCTCATGGTCGATGAAATCCAGACGGGCAACGGCCGTACCGGCCAGTACTTTGCCTATCAGCACGCCGGCATCCTGCCCGATGTGGTGAGCACGGCCAAAGGCCTGGGCAATGGCTTCCCGATCGGCTCCACGCTGGTCGCCGGCAAAGCTGCCAGCCTGTTCAGCCCCGGCAAGCACGGCACCACCTATGGCGGCACGCCACTGGGTTCGCGTGCGGCGCTGGTCACCGTTCAGGAGTTGCTGAAAGGCCCGATTGCCAATGCCGCTGCGATGGGCGAGCGCATCATGCAGGGTTTCCGCGACGAACTCGGCGCTTACGGTGTTTGCGTTGAAGGTGCCGGCCTGATGATCGGCGTGATTCTGCCCGTCGCCTCTGCCGCGCCGCTGGTGGCCCTGGCCCGCGAGGCCGGCGTGCTGCTCATCGTCAGCGCCGAAAATCGTATTCGCTTGTTGCCGCCGCTGATCATTAGTGAGGCCGAGAGCGACGAGCTCGTGCATCGCATCAGCGCCCTTGTGCGTGACTTTCTGAGCGCCGAAGGCGTGGTGGCGGCATGAGTACGCGCCACTTTCTCACCCTGCTCGACTTCACGCCGGCCGAACTGCAAGCCGTGCTCGATCGCGCCATCGTGCTGAAGAAAATGCTGCGCGACGGTGTGGTGCATGAGCCACTGAAAAATCGCGTACTGGCGATGATCTTCGAGAAGTCATCGACGCGTACCCGCGTCTCGTTCGAAGCTGGCATGGCGCAGTTTGGTGGCTCGGCCATCTTCCTGTCGCCACGCGATACCCAACTCGGTCGCGGCGAGCCGGTCGAGGATTCGGCACGCGTGATCTCGCGCATGGTCGATGCCGTGATGATTCGTACTTTCGAGCACAGCACCATCGAGCGCTTTGCCGCGCATTCGCGGGTGCCGGTGATCAACGCGCTGACCGATGACCATCACCCCTGCCAGCTGCTGGCCGACTTGCAAACCTTCGTGGAGCATCGCGGTGCCCTCGCCGGCCGCCAGTTCGCCTGGATCGGTGACGGCAACAATATGTGCAACAGCTATGTGCATGCCGCGCATCAGTTCGGCTTCAAGCTGCGCATCGCCTGCCCTTACGGCTTCGAGCCCGACCCCGAGCTGCTGGAGCAATACGCGCATTGTGCCGAACTGGTGAAGACCGCCGAGGAAGCCGCTGAAGGCGCACACCTGGTCGCCACCGATGTCTGGACCAGCATGGGTCAGGAGTCGGAGCAGAGCGTGCGCAAGCGGCGCTTCGCCATGTATCAGGTCAATCCGCGCCTCATGGATTTAGCGGCAGACGACGCCTTGTTCATGCACTGCCTGCCGGCGCATCGTGGCGAAGAAATTTCAGAAGACATGCTCGACGACCCGCGCGCCGTAGTCTGGGATGAAGCCGAGAACCGGCTCCATGCTCAGAAGGCGCTGCTGGAGTTCTTGCTGGTGGGGCTGCCTACCTAGGCAGCCTCGTGATCGGATTAATCCTCATAGCCCAGCGGATTTTTAGACTGCCAACGCCAGTGGTCTCGACACATATCGGCTTGATCTTTGGTGGCTGACCAGCCCAACTCCTGCACGGCCAATCTCGGGTCAGCAAAACATTGCGCCACATCGCCTGTCCGACGAGGCGCAAGCTGATAAGGAATAGGTCGCCCTGCCGCTTCTGAAAATGCCGCCACCATATCCAGCACGGAATAGCCCTTACCCGTACCCAAATTGACCGCAACCAAATTCCCAGTCAACTCATCCGTTGCCGCTGCGGTTCCGCGCGCTAAACGCTGCAAGGCCAGCAAGTGACCGCGCGCAAGGTCATCGACATGAATGTAATCACGCACGCCCGTGCCATCCGGCGTTGCATAATCACTGCCAAACACACGCAACTGCTCCAGCTTGCCACTGGCGACTTGAGCGATATAGGGCATGAGATTGTTCGGAATACCGTTCGGGTCCTCGCCAATCTCACCACTCGCGTGAGCACCGACGGGATTGAAGTAGCGCAAGATCGCAATTTGCCAGCGCTCCGGCGCTGATGCATGCAAGTCGCGCAACATATCCTCGATATGCAACTTACTGGCACCGTAAGGATTCGTCGTACTTAACGGGAAATGCTCACGAATCGGCACCTCATGCGGGTCGCCATACACCGTGGCGGATGAACTGAATACCAGTCGATGCACGCCCGCCGCTGCCATCGCCTCCAGTAGGCGTATGCTTCCCACCACATTGTTGTCGTAATACCGTAGCGGCTGCTGTACAGACTCACCCACCGCCTTCAAGCCCGCAAAATGAATCACTGCCTCAATCGCCGGGTGCGCTTGAAACACCTCACGCAAGGCATTGGCATCTCGAATATCACCTTGGCAAAACGTCAGCGGCACCTCCGCTGGCGCACAGCCCAGCGTGCTCGAAGCAATGGCTCTAACGCGACGCAAGGCAGCGGGCTTGCTGTTGCTGAGGTTATCAAATACCACCACGTGGTCGCCCTGCTCCAGCAACTGCAGCACCGTGTGAGAGCCAATATAACCTGCGCCACCAGTCACTAAATACGTCGACATTTGAAGCTCCTTGGGAGGGCGCACCTGTTTTGCACACGTTTAGAACCCCAAAATGCGGTGATTAAAATTTGCTCACCGCATTTTGGGGTTCTAAACGCGTCCGTAAGGACATAGCCCCCGCACCAGCAAAAAAATCCTTAGGTTATTCCGCCGCGGGCGGCTGCGACGCCACGCGGCGCACGGCGTCGAGCCAGCCCGCATAGAGGCTAGTGCGCTTATCCGCTGGCATCGTTGGCGCAAAGCGGCGATCGCAATGCCAAAGCGCAGTGATATCATCTAAAGACGCGAACACGCCAACGCGCAAGCCGGCCAAAAATGCGGCGCCCAGCGCGGTGGTTTCGGTCACGGTGGGACGATCCACGGGTACGCCAATAATATCGGCCAAGGATTGCGCGACCCAGTTGTTGACGACCATGCCGCCGTCGATACGCAGGGTAATGACAGGATCTCCGCCATCACGCGTCATGGCCTCCATGAGGTCACGTGTCTGAAAACAGACAGACTGTAGGCCGGCGGTGACAATTTCACCGATGCCGGTGTCACGCGTGAGGCCAAAAATAGCGCCGCGCGCGCGGGGATCCCAGTACGGTGCACCAAGGCCGGTGAAGGCCGGCACCATGTAAACGCCTCGGCTGTCGCCGGTGGCCTCAGCAATCGCCTGGGTTTCGGACGCGGAGCCGATGAGCTTGAGGCCGTCACGCAACCATTGAATGGTGGCTCCAGCCACAAAAATCGAGCCTTCCACGGCATAGGTGGGCTGACCATTCAAGCGATATGCCACGGTGGAAAGCAGACGGTTGCTCGACTGCACGACTGTGGAGCCGGTGTTGAGTACCATGAAGCAGCCCGTGCCATAGGTGCTTTTCACCATGCCCGGCTGGAAACACGCTTGGCCGATGAGTGCCGCTTGTTGATCGCCTGCCATGCCACAAATCGGCACGCTGGCACCGAGGAAATCGGGCGCAGAAATGCCAAAGTCATCGCTGGAATCTTTCACCACCGGTAGCACGGAGCGCGGAATACGGAAAAGCGTTAGCAGCTCGTCATCCCATTGCTGGGTGTGGATATTGAACAGCAAGGTTCGTGAGGCATTGGTGGCATCGGTGGCGTGTTGGCGGCCGTGGGTGAGACGCCAGAGTAACCAGCTATCAATGGTGCCAAAGGCCAGTTCGCCGCGTTCAGCACGCTCGCGGGCGTTGGGCACGTTATCGAGCAGCCAAGCCAGTTTGGTGGCGGAGAAATACGGGTCGAGCAGCAGGCCGGTTTTGGCTTGCACCATCGGCTCATGCCCCGCCGCTTTCAGCTGAGCACAGGTCTCGCCAGTGCGTCGATCTTGCCAAACAATGGCTTTATGCAGCGGCATGCCATTGCTACGATCCCATAGCACCGTGGTTTCGCGCTGATTGGTGATGCCAATTGCCGCGAGGTCACGAGCATGTAAACCGACACGTCGCAGCACATCGCGACAGACCGTTTCGGTAGCCCACCAAATGTCCATGGCATCGTGCTCGACCCAGCCGTCCGCTGGAAAATGCTGTTGCAATTCGACCTGTGCCATGGAGCGTTTGTTGCCCAGTTCGTCGAAGACGATGGCGCGGGTGCTGGTCGTACCTTGGTCGATGGAAAGCAAATAGCGGGTCATAACTGACTTCTCGTGAGCGCGGCCAAACAGACGCGTAGTTTAATCCTTTACGGCCTGCACATGGCTAATGGGCAGATAAACGCGCTGCTGTTGATGCAGCAGCTTCAGCAGCAAAATCACGCGCTCATCGCCATCACGCGCATCGAATACGGCCGACAATCCGGCCAGCGGGCCCTCGGTAATCGTCACTGTTTGGCCCGGCATAAAGAGCGCTTCCGGCTGCGCATGCGGGTTATCCAGCGCGGCCTCCCGCGCCTGAAGCGCGGTCACAATGGCGTCCGGCACCGCCAAGGGCAAATCGCCAAAGCGCACTAACTTACTCACGCCCCGGGTGGAGCGAATCGGCGCCCAGTTATCGGCGATATCACTGAGGCGCACGAAACAGTAATGCGGAAATAGAGGCTCAACCACCACCTCGCGCTTGCCTTTGCGGATCGCCTCGCGACGAAACGAGGGCGCAAACGCCTCATAACTCTGATTGGCCAACTGTTCTACCGCGCGAAACACTTCCCGCGGTTTACACTGCAAGACATACCATTGGCGCAACGCATAAACATCCATCCTATGAATTATCCTCGTGAGAGCGGCTGAATGCGCTCCGTCAATTGATGACGTAAAGCACAGACAAAACACTAGCAATCCGTTTACATAAAGTTACAATCAAGATTCACTAACTCACCAGAAGTCATACCATGAGCGACCTTGACCCCATCATTTTGAACTTAATTTATGCCACCACCGGCTCCATCTTAAGCTTGTTAATTAGCTGGACAGCCAGCGCCGTCTTTGAAAAGCGCATGGGCTTTCGGATAAAGGATGCGTTGTCTGCCGGCAATTTATCGGTTGGGCTTGTCATGCTAGGTATCTTTGTCGGCAATGGCATCGGCATGGGTATCATCATTGGCCTCAGCTTGAATTAACCGTCATGCCTCTCTCCCGACCAAGTAGTAGGGCGCTTGTCGCTCTCCTGCTGCCTTTGTTCGACCCGTCATTTGCACATGCGCGTGAGTCGGAACCCCCTACAGTTGTTATCCGGCTATCCGATACTGTAGACCAGAAAAACAAGGTCGCACGTACATTAGAGGGCGGCACATTAGACCAAAGTAGCCCCCCACCCGAAACCACGAACACCAGCTTTTTAAGCAAAGCTAAATCTTGGTTTACGGGTTCAGAGACGGACGCCGTTACGATGGAGCCCGCTGCTGGAGATAAAAAAAGCTCGGTAGCTCACATCAACTTGCATGACTCACGACGTGGTGAACGTCACAAATCGCAAAGTGCTTTTGATGACCATTTTCGCAAGTACAGCAAGCACTATTTTGGCATCGTTACCGACTGGCGCTGGTTCAAAGCACAAGCCATGGTTGAGTCCGAACTCAAACCACGAGCGCGGTCACATTCCGGTGCCATGGGCTTAATGCAAATTATGCCGAAAACATTTCAAGAAATTCGGTCACGAAATCCACACCTATCCGATCCGTTTGACCCGCACTACAGTATTGCCGCAGGAATTTATTACAACCGTCAACTTTACGATGCATGGTCGCACATTGATGACCCCAGCCAACGACGCAAATTCATGTTTGCCAGCTATAACGCGGGACTCGGAAATATTAAACGTTCCGCCAAGCAAGCGGGCAACCCCATGGAGTACCCGTTACTTGAGCCTCACTTAGGCACTGCGCCAAAACACTATGTTTACAAAATTGAGCGCGAGCGCAAAAAACTGGAGCACTAATACGACTCTCCGCTACGCGCTTAACAGCTCCCGCAGCCAGGCAGTTTTGGCCTGCATCATGGCAGCGTCGGCACGTGACTCCACGTTTAAACGCACTACCGGCTCGGTATTACTCATGCGCAGGTTGAAACGCCATTGGGGGAACTCACGGCTTAGGCCATCGAGCGCCGATTCGGCCACCAGCGTCTCACGCCCTGCGTCCAACTCGGCCTGCACTGCCGCCTCCACCCGCGCAATCGCCGCGCGGGCGTCACTGACCTTAAAGTTAATTTCGCCACTGCAGGGGTAAGCCGCTTGCGCCTCATTGACTAAGGCCGACAACGGTTGATCGCTCAGCGCTAAGCGCTCCAGCAGTAACAACATCGGAATCATGCCGGAGTCGCAATAATGAAAATCGCGGAAATAATGGTGAGCCGACATCTCGCCACCGTACACGGCATTTTCGCTACGCAAGGCCGCTTTAATAAAGCTATGACCGCATTTGCTCACCAAGGCGCGACCGCCCGCCGCCTCCACCTGCGCGATGGTGTTCCACGTTAAGCGCGTGTCATAGACCACGGCGCCGTTGCGCTCATGCTGCAGCAATTGCGTGCCGAGCAGGGCCACGAGGTAATAGCCCTCAATAAAGCCACCGGCTTCATCAAAGAAAAAGCAGCGATCAAAGTCGCCATCCCAGGCAATCCCCACGTCGGCCTGTTCTGCCCGTACCACGCTGGCCGTATCGTCTTGGCATTTGGCCAACATCGGGTTGGGCACGCCATTGGGGAACTGGCCATCGGGCGTGTGAAAAACTCGGGTGATGCTGAGCGGCAAGCCGTCCACCAGCGCATCAAAGGTTGGACCTGCGCAGCCGTTGCCGGCGTTGACCACCAGTTTCAAGGGGCGGCCCGCGTCGGCACTCGCCTGCAAGGCCTGCTGCAAGGCCGGGAAATTTACAAATGAACGGACTTTTGCAATGTAGCTCGCGTGCAAGTCTAGCGTGGCATGCAACGCAGGGTGAGGTTGGTACTGGCTGCCATCGGTCAGCGGACCAAAGGCATAAGCCACGGCATCGCCTGTGGCATAGCCCTGCCCCAAGGCCTGTGCCTGTTCTGCCAATAGCTGACGCGTCAGCGCCTCCATCTCGGCCAAGCCATCATCGCCGCTGATGGGCCGCGCTTCGCCACGCACCATCTTGATGCCGTTGTCCCCCACCGGGTTATGACTGGCGGTGACCATCAACCCGCCGCCCATGCCGGGCTGGCCTGCCGCGTGATAGACCATTTCCGTACCGCCCAGACCGATGTCACGCGTGGCCACGCCCTCGGCATTTAAGCCAGCGGCCAGCGTACGGGCAAACGCCGCACTGGTATCGCGAATATCATAACCAATGGCCACGGGGCCCTGCGGCTGAATCACGCGGGCATAGGCACGGCCAATGGCATAGACCATATCGATGTGCAGCTGCGCGGGGACCGGGCCACGCACATCGTAGGCCTTAAATGCAGGGAGCTTGGCAGGGTGTGTCATGAGCCGATTATCCAAGTGAAGTTCCAATAAAAACGCCGCGTGAGTTTACTCACACGGCGTGGAAAAATCTGCAACGCGCTTAATGTGCGGAGGGTCTGGATGACTCACGCGTGCGCAGATGCAACAGCACCAGCAGTTGGTCTAGCCAAAATGCCAACCAGCCTTTTTGACGCCGCACAATATAGGCATCCATGGCCTGATCAATCACCGCTGCTTCACGATAAAGCTCTGGCAAGATGTGCAGCTCTCGCGCATTGACTAAGCGATACGGCTGCTGGAACACACGCAGCATCACTAAGGATAGCCCCGTGGCGCGCTTCACTTTGACTCGGTAGCCCATGTGTATGAAATCCTTCTGATACAAAAGCAGAACAAAATCATACTAAACAATCTCGCCACGACCAATGCCTACGTACGTAAATCCTTGGCTCTGCATAAACGCTGGATCGTAGACATTACGGCCATCAAAAATAACCGGCGTACGCAAGGCGCGCTTGAGCAGGGCGTAATCCGGCGCACTGAATTCTTCCCAGGCGGTGACCAGCAACAGGGCGTCTACACCCTGGCCACGGCAGCCCTGCAATGACTCGGCCTGAGAACTGGCCACGGTCAGCAAGGGTTGGTCGGTGTACTGCGCGGCCAAGTTGGCACCGGCCATGGGGTCATACACCACCGTGCTGGCGCCTTGCGCCCACAGTGCCTGCAGCAACGGATGCACCGCCGAACCTTGCACGCTCGAGGAACCCGGCTTGTAGGACGCGCCCCAAACAGCAAAACAACGCCCTGCCAAATCCCCTTGGAAATAACGCCAGACTTTCCGGAACAAGAGTTCGCGCTGGCGTTGATTAATGCTCATGACCGTGCCGAGCAGCGACGGCCGGTCCAGCGACTGCTCCAAGGTCCGCGAAAAATCGATGACTTCATCGGCAAAACTGGGGCCGCCAAAGCCACAGCCGGGCTCCAAATACGCACTGCCAATGCGCGGGTCGGCAGCCAACCCTTGGCGCACATCCTCCACATCCACCTGCAACACTTCGCAGAGCTCAGCGAGCTCATTCATGAAGCTCACCCGCGTGGCGAGCATGGCATTAACACCACTCTTAATGACTTCAGCCGCTGCTAACGACACCCACAGCGTTTCTTGAGCCCGGCGCAAAATGGGACGCAGGCCCTCCAACAAAAACGCCTCCGCATCGGATTCATCGCATCCCAGTAGCAGCAGCGAGGGGTTCATGAAATCGTGCAAGGCAAAACCGCCACGCACGAACAGGGGAAAGTGATAGAGCACGGGCGCCCGCGATGGCACAGGCCGCTGATCCGCCTTGGCCTGCTGGCATTGATAGGCATAAACGGCCTGCAAATGCGCGTTCAGGCTCACCAAGGTGCCAATCGGGTACGGTGTGAGTACAGCGAATGCTGGCAGCACCAGGTTGCTGGCCGCGCTAGCCTGCTGGCAGGCCGCCACGAGCAAGGCCTCACAGTGATCTTGCAAGCGCCGCGGGCCGGCATCTTGCGCCAGCCAATGCTGATGCACGGGTAGCACATCCGGCGCGGTACCCGGAGCAGCCAACAACACATCCACGCCTTTGCCGAGCCGCAAGCGACCCGCGCGCTGCTGCATCAATGCGGCCTCACGCAAGCCGGGCTCGCGCAGCACCTCGTCGTCGGGCACCGTAATGAGCACGCTCCACGCCGGGCAGAGCAGCACCGAATGGCCCTGAGCGGCCATTTGCGCCGCGGCCGTCCAAGCAAACAAGGTATTGCCGTGAATCACTAAATTCATGAGCGCACCGCCTCTAACAGAGCCTGAGTGGAGGCATCAAACGCAGAAAGATCCGGCTGTCGCTGAGTCATGGCCGCGTGCGTGCTGCTGGCCAACTGCTTACCCAGCTCCACGCCCCATTGGTCAAAGGGGTTAATGTCCCAAATCACCGACGCCACAAACACTTTGTGCTCATACAGCGCAATGAGCTGACCCAGCCGGTACGGAGTGAGCACATCCATGAGCAGTGTGCTGGACGGCTGATTGCCGTGGTAATAGCGGTGCGCCACGCCGGTGTCGTCGCCGAGCATGAGCACACGCGCTTGAGCAAAGCAGTTCGCCAACGACAACTCGTGCTGATGCTGCAAGGCTAAGCCCGACTCATCGGCTCGCTGGTAACGGCGAATCGGCGCAATAAAATCGCAGGCTACCGGTTGCGTGCCCTGATGCAGCAATTGGTAAAACGCATGTTGCGCGTTGGAGCCGACCTCGCCCCAGAGAATGGGGCAGGTGTCGTAAGGTACGGGGTCCCCGTAGCGATCCACCGACTTGCCGTTGCTTTCCATTTCCAGCTGCGTCAGGTAGCTGGGGAACAGTTTCAAACGGGCGTCGTAGGGCAAAATGGCCTGACCGTTAATACCCAGAAACGTCGAGTTCCAGGCCATGAGCAGGCCCATGATCACGGGCAGGTTGTCAGCCAGTGGTGCTGTGCGGAAGTGCTCATCCATGGCGTGCGCGCCCGCCAACAGCTGCTCAAAGCCGGCCATACCGAGCTTCAGGGCGATGGGAAAGCCAATGCCGCTCCACAAGGAAAAGCGGCCACCCACCCAGTCCCATAAGCGAATTTGATTGGCTTCGGGAATGCCGTACGCGGTCATTTTCTCCGGCTTCGCCGAAATGCCCACCACGTGGTGCTGCAAAATGCGCTCGCGCTGTTTCAGGCGCGACTGCATCCACGTCAGCGCGGTCTCGGCATTGGACAAGGTATCCAGCGTGGTAAACGACTTCGAGGCAATGACTAACAGCGTACTGTCTTGGCGCAGGGTATTGAGCAAGTCGGCAATTTGGGTGCCGTCAATCGAGCTGACAAAATGGATTCGCAAGGCCTGGGCCATGGGCGGCGCAAACTCCGCGAGGGCGTTGGTCACCAAATACGGGCCGAGATCGGAGCCGCCCACGCCAATGCACACCACATCGGTCATGGCCTCACCGGTCACGCCGCGCCACTGACGCTCATGAATGCGCTGCACCATGCCACGCACGCGCGCCAAACTGGAGTGCACCTGCGCCACCACATCCTCACCCTCCACCACCAGCTCGGCCGATTTCGGCAAGCGCAGGGCCGTGTGCAAGGCCGCACGGTCTTCGGTGAGGTTGACGCGATCACCGCGCATCAACCCGGCAATGGCCTCTGGCAGCTGCACTTCCTCGGCAAGCGAGAGCAAATGCGACAAGGTTTGCGGGTCGATGCGTTGCTTACTGAAATCGAGGCGCAAGCCATCGTGACACCGGGTTAAGTCGTGCACCCGCTGTGCTGCTTGCGTGGCATCGCCCCAGACCTCGCGCAAGTGCAAGGCCTGCCAGCGCGGTACTTCGGCATAGCGCAGGTGCTGCCAACTGGGCAGCTGGTGGCGAAGTTCGCGGTTAATTTGTGGCTTCGTCACGCCAACACTCCACTGCCTAGCCACGCTTTTAACGCAGGCCCCATGTCGGCGTCGCGCAGGGCTAAGGCGATATTGGCTTTGGCGTAGCCGAGTTTGCTGCCGCAGTCGTAGCGCACACCGGCAAAGCGATGGGCGCGAATATCGTGACTGGCGAGCAAAGCGGCAATGCCATCGGTGAGTTGAATTTCGCCGCCGGCACCCGGCTTAACATCGGCCAAGGCGGCAAAGACTGCGCCAGGCAGCACATAGCGCCCCACCACGGCCAAGTTACTCGGGGCATCGGCGGGTTTCGGCTTCTCGACCATGGCGGTCATGCGCAGCGAACCCTCGGCCAAGCTCACCACGCCGTATTTGTCGGTTTGCGCGCGCGGCACTTCTTCCACCGCCAACGACCACGCACCGGTGTCGCGATGCAGGGCGACCATGTCGGCCAAGCAACCGGCTTGGCCCGCAGGCGCATCAATAAAGTCATCGGGCAGCATCACGGCAAAGGTTTGTTGCTCACCACCGGGCAACGCCGCCAACACGTCACGCGCGCACAGCACGGCATGGCCCAGCCCCAAGGCCTGCGCCTGATACACCACGGTCACCGTCATGCCGGGTGGCGTGGCCGATTGCAGGGCCGCCACTAAGTCGTGCTTACCTTTAGCCTCCAGCTCTGCCACCAGCGCGGCATCGGCCGGCTGCAAGTGCCTTTCCAACGCCGACTTCACCGGCGAACTGACCAGCACAACATGACGAATGCCGGCACGAAACGCCTCCTCCACGGCATATTGCACCAAGGGGCGATCCACCACGGGCAGCAGCTCTTTGGGGACCGACTTGGTGGCGGGCAGGAAACGGGTGCCGAGACCGGCAACGGGTAGAACAACGGTGGAGATCACGCGATCACACTCCCTGTAGAGATTGGATGAACGACTCAATAGCCGTTAAATAAGAAATCCAGTGCACGAGTGATTTCGGCTTGGCTTGCCGCCAGTGAGCCCAGCGGCGACTTCAAGATACGCTGTGGCACCGCAGCCATTTTGGGCGTTTCGAGCAAGAAGTCTTGGCCATCTATCGTGAACACAGGCGTAAGGCGCTCGGGCAATTTGACCTTGGCAAAACTGCCCAGACTACGCAAGGGGATAACCACTCGGCTATCTAAGCCATCCAGCAAATTGCTTTGTACATCCAGCAAATAAGGCGTTGTGCCGGCCTGCGCACTGGGGTTGGCATAAATATCGAAACGCGCCATCAAAAGCTTCTCCACGCATCCAGTGGCAAGCCTTCAGCTTCTATCGTGGCATTGTAAGCGGCCATGAACGCCGCATGCTCTTCGCGCCAGCGACGCTCCTGCTCACGCTGAACGCACTCTCGCAGGTAGCTATCGCAGACCTGCGAGAGGTTAATTTGTAACGCCTTGGCAGCCTCTAATACATCGGCACTGAGGCTGAGGTTAGTCGCGCGTTTTCCCGATGAACGAGGACGCGTTCCGGCAACAAATGGAGTAAGTGGCATATGTATCTCCATGCGCATGGAACTATGCGCATATTTTATGCTTGAAATTGCGGTTGCGTCTATCGTTTTTTCTTGACGTTGACCTCACGGTAAAGCCGACTAGAATGCAACACCTGCCGTCGATGAGCAGATGAGGAAGCCGCTTTACCATGGAACGAACCGGGATTATTTCAGGCCACCAAAAATCGGTCGATTTTGCGCAACGCGCCTTAGATTTATTACTGATTTTAACCGCGTGGCGGCTGCACAACCCTGAGACTTTGCTGACCGACACCACACTGATCATGCTGGGCATTGTTGCGCTCAGTTTTGAACTCACGGCGGCGCTAAGCGGCCTGTATGTTTCTCATCGCAGCCGTAACCTCAGTCATTTGCTGTTCCGAACCACGGTAACGGTTGTCATTGCGTTTGGCGTGCTCATTTTTTTCAGTTATTTGTCCGGACGCTTGTTAGCCCTCACCCCCAAGCAGGTCTTAATGCCTTGGCTCATGACCACCTTGCTGCTCATGCTGGGAGTACGCCTACTGTACCGCCCCGTGCTGGGCATTTTTCGCAAATGGGGATTGAATCAACGCAGTGCGTGCATTGTGGGCGATAGCCCATCGGCCAGCACTTTGCGTACCCGCCTCCACAACAACCCGTGGATGGGCATTACGGTTCAGCAAAGTTACTCGCTGAGTCAACGCGATGCTTTTTTAACGGCAGCTCGGCAAGGGCGCTATGATCAAATTTACCTCGCGCTACCGTTATGCGAGCAGGCTGCCGTGCAAGACCTCATTGCCGAATTAGCCGATACCAGTTGCTCGGTGTATCTTGTGCCGGATGTGTTTACCTTTGATTTACTCAATGCGCGCACCGAGCTCATCGATGGCCTACCCACCATCAGCATTTATGACACCCCCTTCACGCTGGCCGATCAGCTACTCAAACGCAGCTTAGACATTGTCGTGAGCAGTACCGCCCTGCTCCTACTCAGCCCGTTGTTGCTGGGTATTGCCGCCGCCGTCAAATTCACGTCACCGGGGCCAGCCATTTTCAAACAAACACGCTATGGCTTAAATGGTCGGCCAATCCGCGTGTGGAAGTTTCGCAGCATGACCACCGAAGACAACGGCGCCGAGGTTAAACAAGCAACGCAAAACGATAGCCGTCTCACACCCATCGGGGGCTTTTTACGCAAATCCTCGCTGGATGAGCTCCCTCAATTTATGAATGTGCTGAGCGGCAGCATGTCTGTTGTGGGGCCCAGACCGCACGCGGTGGCGCATAACGAACTCTACCGACAGCAGATTCCGGGCTATATGCTGCGCCATAAAGTGAAACCGGGCATTACGGGCTGGGCGCAGGTCAATGGTTGGCGTGGCGAAACCGACGTGCTGGAAAAAATGCAAAAGCGCATCGAATACGATATTGAATACATTCGTCGTTGGTCTCTGTATTTGGATATCAAGATTATTGTGCTCACGGCACTGAAAGGCTTTTTCGGAAAAAACGCCTACTAAGCTCGTGTTTACACGGCTCGCGGTTACACACGCATAAAAAAAGCCAACCGTTATGGCCTATAACGGTTGGCTTTTTTTCACTACAGTCATGGCATTCATTGACAGAATCCGGAGTGCCGCCATGAGCCTACTCGTTTACGTCGTACTACCCGTCATCATCGCCTGCAATGGCTGGTTGCTGATGAAAAGCTGGTGGCGCTCACAGCAACCTTAACCCCTCAGGCTCGTCCGTAACGATCTTCAAACCGCACGATGTCATCTTCGCCCAAATAACTGCCCACTTGCACTTCAATCAGCTCTAGCGGCACTTTTCCAGGGTTTTCCAGCGCGTGAACGGCACCCACCGGCAAATAAATACTCTGGTTTTCCGTGAGCAGGCGTTCAACGCCATCCAAGGTGACGCGAGCGGTGCCCGACACCACAATCCAGTGCTCGGCGCGGTGATGGTGCATTTGCACACTGAGTTTGGCGCCCGGCTTCACGGTGATGCGTTTGACTTGGTAGCGCGTGCCAAAATCGACCGAATCGTACTTGCCCCAGGGGCGATAGACTTCACGATGGAGCTGATGCTCGGTGCGGCCATCGGCCTTCAGGCGCGCCACAATCTGCTTGACCTCTTGAGCACGGTCACGGGGAGCTACCAGCACAGCATCTTTGGTTTGCACCACCACCATGTCTCGCAGGCCCACCGCTGCCACTAAGCCGTTTTCAGCAAACAACAGGTTGTTGTGGCTATCGGTATGCAGGACATCGCCGCGCGTGGCATTTCCCGCATCATCTTTCGGCAGAACTTCCCACAGCGACGCAAACGCGCCGACATCGCTCCAACCGGCACTCATGGGCACCACAACCGCACGCGTGGTCTTTTCCATCACCGCATAGTCAATCGAGTCATCCGGGCACTGCTTGAAGGCCTCCGCATCGACGCGAATAAAATCCATATCGGTCTGGGCAGCCGCCATGGCTTGGCGGCAGGCTGCCAGAATATCCGGACGATAGGTGGCTAACTCGTCCAAGTAACGACTGGCACGAAACAGAAACAGGCCACTATTCCAATCGTATTCACCGCTGGCGAGGTATTGCTCCGCCACGTCACGCGCAGGCTTCTCCACGAACGCGGCAATGCGGAAAGCGCCTTCACCCGACTGAGCGCCTACCGGCTCACCCCGTCGGATGTAGCCATACCCCGTTTCCGGGCTACGCGCCACAATGCCAAAGGCGACTAACGCGCCGGCTTCGGCTTGCGGTAAGGCACGGCAAATCGCCGCTTGAAAGGCATCCACCTGCTCAATCACATGGTCTGCAGCCAACACCAACAGCAGGGGGTCGGTGCCCGACGCCACAGCCTGCAGTGCCGCCAAGGCAATAGCCGGTGCGGTATTGCGACCCACCGGTTCGAGCAAAATATTGCGGTGTAGTGCATCCACTTGCCGCAGCTGTTCGGCCACCAGAAAACGATGCTGCTCATTACAAATCACCAGCGGCTGTGCGGTGTTCAGCCCCTGCAAGCGCGCCAAGGTGTTTTGCAACATGGTCAGCGAGCCTTCGAGCGCCAGAAACTGCTTGGGGTAACCCTCGCGCGAGAGCGGCCACAGGCGTGTGCCGGAACCCCCCGCCATGATCACGGGCAGCAACATTGAGGAAGAATTAGTCACAGCAACTCCTTGTAATGAGTAATGACATCGGCATCAGGCCGGAAAATACCACTGCGTATGCACATGCACGTCGGGGGCTGCGCGCAACTCGGCGAGCGGCCACCACCGATAGGCACCGTGTTGCGCCTGCGGCAGCGCCGCTAAATCCAGATCTAGGGTAAGTTGGTAGGCCAGCACCACGTAATGCGTGCTGAAATCCGTACCGAAAACGTTATCGGGATAATGGTGCTCGTAAGGCCCTAAGCAATGCGCCTCATTCAACGGCAACGCTAGGCCTAACTCTTCCTGCGTGAGCCGCAGAAAGGCTTGGGCTAACCGCTCATCCTTACGGACACGCCCGCCGGGCACGAACCAGTAACCTTGTGCGGGTCGATTCAGACGCTGCCCCAACAACGCCTCACCGTGCGAATTCGTCACCACGAGATCGAGCGAGATCAAGGGCGCATGACGCACCACGTGGGTGAAGTCCTGTGCGCTGAGCAAAGCCGTCATGGCAAGCGCCTCAGCCGCGAACCACATGGGCATTGTCGAGGAACCAGTCGTAAGCATCCTGCAAGCCGTCCCGCAGCTGAACGCGGGCACGCCAGCCCATGTCGGCCAAACGGCTCACATCCATGAGTTTGCGCGGTGTGCCGTCGGGCTTGCTGGTGTCGAACACGAGTCGGCCACTGAAGCCAGTAACGGCGGCAATGGTTTCGGCGAGCTCGCGGATGGTCACATCGGTGCCGGTGCCGACATTGATGTGCGAAAGCATGGGCTCGGTATTGGCCAAATAGATTTCGCGATCGAGGTCCAGCACAAACAGCGAGGCAGCTGCCATGTCATCCACATGCAGGAATTCGCGCATCGGCGTGCCGGTGCCCCAGACCACGACCTCGTCGGCACCACTCTGTACCGCTTCGTGGAAGCGGCGAATCATGGCCGGTACCACATGGCTGTTTGCGGGGTGGAAGTTGTCGTGCGGGCCATACAGGTTGGTCGGCATGACGCTGCGGTAGTCCGTGCCATGCTGGCGGTTGTAGCTTTCGCAGAGCTTGATGCCAGCGATCTTGGCCACGGCATAGGGCTCGTTGGTCGGTTCCAGTGTGCCGGTGAGCAGGCAGGACTCCGGCATGGGCTGCGGTGCCAGCTTCGGGTAGATGCAGGAGCTGCCCAGAAAGAGCAGCTGTTGCACGCCGGTGCGGTAGGCTTCATGAATGACATTGCACTGCATCATGAGGTTGTCGTAGATGAAGTCCGCCGGGAAGTTGTTGTTGGCCAGAATACCGCCGACCTTAGCCGCGGCCAGTATGACGACCTCCGGCTTTTCGGCCGCGAAGAAGGCGCGAACAGCGGCCTGATCGACCAGTTCCAGTTCGGCATGCGTCCGTGTGATCAGGTTGTTACAGCCACGCGCCTGCAATTGCCGCACGATGGCCGAACCGACCATGCCGCGATGACCTGCCACATAAATGCGCGAATTCGGTGAGAGTGTTGTCATGACTTACTCGTGGCTCACCGAGACCTTGAACCCCGCCTGCTTCAGCGTGGCATGCTGCATGGCCTTGTCCAGATCGTGGGCTACCATCTCTTCGATCAGCTCGTCCAGCGTGATCTCCGGCACCCAGCCCAGTTTCTCTTTCGCCTTGGTCGGGTCACCCAGCAGTGTTTCCACTTCCGCCGGGCGGAAGTAGCGCGGGTCTACCTTCACGATGACATCGCCCACCTTAAGCGCCGAGGCCTTGCTGCCACTAATGGCTTCGACAACCGCGATTTCATCCACACCGGCGCCTTCAAAGCGCAGCGTCACGCCCAGCTCCAGCGCGGCACGGCGGATAAATTCACGTACCGTGACCTGCACGCCCGTGGCAATCACGAAGTCGTCTGGCACATCTTGTTGCAGCATCATCCATTGCATGCGCACATAGTCTTTGGCATGACCCCAGTCACGCAGTGAGTCCATGTTGCCCATGAACAGGCACTGCTCCAGCCCTTGCGCGATGTTGGCCAAGCCACGGGTCACCTTGCGCGTAACAAAGGTTTCGCCTCGACGCGGCGATTCGTGATTGAACAAAATGCCGTTGCAGGCATACATGCCATAGGCCTCGCGGTAGTTCACCGTAATCCAGTAGGCATACATCTTGGCCACGGCATATGGGCTGCGCGGGTAGAACGGCGTGGTTTCCTTTTGCGGAATTTCTTGCACCAGACCGTATAGCTCAGAGGTTGAAGCCTGATAGAAACGGGTTTTCTTTTCCAAACCGAGGAAGCGGATGCCTTCGAGCAGGCGCAGCGTGCCGATGGCGTCCACATCGGCCGTGTACTCCGGCGATTCAAAGCTCACGGCCACATGCGACTGCGCGCCGAGGTTGTAGACCTCGTCCGGCTCCACTTCTTTCAAAATACGGATCAGGTTTGAGGTGTCGGTCAGGTCGCCGTAATGCAGCTTCAGCTTGGGGTTCGGCGTGTGCGGATCCTGGTAAATATGGTCAATTCGCTCTGTGTTGAACGACGACGCACGGCGCTTAATGCCGTGAACTTCATAACCTTTTTCCAGCAGAAATTCGGCCAGATAGGAGCCGTCCTGGCCAGTAATGCCGGTGATTAATGCTTTCTTCATCTAGGGGTACTCAGGGTCTTAATAAGAGGGAGGGGGATTTAGTCATGACCAAACAAGTCACGGGTAAACACTTTGGCCGTGACATCGGCAAGCTCCGAGGTACAACGGTTAGCCACAATTACATCGGCCTCGGCCTTGAAGGCCTGCAAGTCAGTGATCACACGGGAGTTAAAGAAAGTTGGCTCATTCAAGGCGGGCTCAAACAAAATGACTTCAACCCCTTTGGCTTTTATGCGCTTCATGATGCCCTGAATGGCAGAGGCCCGAAAATTATCCGAGCCCGCTTTCATGACCAAGCGGTAAATGCCCACCACGCGAGGCTGACGAGCCAGCACAGCCTCGGCAATCACATCCTTGCGGGTCCGGTTGGCATCCACAATGGCTTGAATCAGGTTGCTGGGCACTTCTTGAAAATTGGCTAGCAGTTGCTTGGTGTCTTTCGGCAGGCAATAACCGCCATAACCAAAGGACGGGTTGTTGTAGTGCATGCCAATGCGCGCATCCAACCCCACGCCTTCAATGATCTGCCGACTGTCTAGGCCATGCGTCATGGCGTAGGAATCGAGCTCGTTGAAGTAGGCCACGCGCATGGCTAAATAGGTATTGGCAAACAGCTTAATCGCTTCGGCCTCGGTGGCGTCCGTGAAGAGTACTGGCACATCCGAATTCCGCGAGGCGGTACGTAACAAGGCCGCAAACTCCTCGGCTCGTGCCGAACGCTCCCCTACAATGATGCGCGACGGGTACAGGTTATCGTGCAGCGCTTTGCCTTCGCGCAGAAACTCGGGCGAAAACAAGATAGCGGCCTCGGGGTGACGTTGACGTAGGCTGGCCGTAAATCCCACGGGCACGGTGGACTTAATCACCATGATGGCCGATGGGTTATGAGCCAGCACATCGGCCACCACCCCTTCAACGGTACGGGTATTGAAGCTAAGCGTTACTGGGTCGTAATCGGTAGGGGTTGCAATGATCACGAAGCGCGCGCTGTTGTATGCCTCACGAGGGTCTAGCGTGGCGCGAAAATGTAAGCGAGGGTTGGCGAGGAAGCCGGGCATGTCGGGGTCGGCCAACGGGGACTCGCGACGATTCAAACTGGCTACCCGCTCGGGAACCACATCCAGCGCCACCACCTCATGGTGTTGCGCCAACAACAAAGCATTCGATAAACCGACATAGCCGGTACCGACGACCGCAATCTTCATCATCATTTCAGACCTGCCCTGTATCGCGTAATGCCTATGTGCACTAATAGTGCCAGTAGAATTCCCACCACGCCTGCCCCCCAATCCGCCCAAGAGCCGGTTCGCCCTGGCATGGTTGACTGAATCAGCTCAATGCTTCCCGCATAGGTGACGAGCATACCGGCGACGGGAAGCACATGTGCACGAAAGAGAAGCGAGGCAAGGGCTTGGAGCACGGCAAACGCCAGTATGTGCTCCCATTTATCTTGGTTCGGGAGGGTCTGAACCGTGAGAGGCTGAGGTGATAACGCAAAAATAGTTATTACTAAGAACACACATGCAAAGGCACTAGATAGCAAACAAATTTTATAGCGGAAATTCTGATATAAACGCAAAGAAAATATTATCAATTAAAAAATGCCGCAGAAAAACGATCAGCGCCATCGAGTGAGCTAAAGCGACCGTAGCTTCCAGCGGGTAAATTTGTCAGCTCACCTATTAAAAAAGCATCGCGACTTGCATAGAAATCAATACGAATATAAGCAAAATCATGTGCCAGTTTGGTGGCAGCATTCAGTAAATCCTGCCAAAAAACAGGTCGATCTAATGCTAACGGTTGATAAGGACAACCCAATGCCACATTGAGTGCTTGAAAATTAACATCAAACGACTCCCGACTTTTGGATGGATTGAAGCGATCAATAAAAGTTACTATTTTGGGCATACCTTGTCGGCAGTGAATAGAGCCCTCAAGAAAAAATTCTGCGGAAATAAAAGGCTCCGCTAATATTCGACCAACTAAACCGCGATAATTCTCTTCGAGTGACTGAAAAAAATAATCATGCTTAAGCCAGTCAGACAAATATTTTAATTTTGCATAATACTCATTGATATTGTTCACAATTAGTATGCGGCCTGAAGAATGTGATGGCTTGAAAACTAGTGGAAAACAATTGGAATGGTAATTTCTAACTTCCTCATCTGTGTCAAGTACTACCACTGTTGGAACTGTATAATTTGGGCCTAACCTCTGAGCAATATACTCTTTTGCAAGTATTTTATCCGTAATCGCTTTTCGTAATGGTTCGCGCAAAACACCACTGACTCTTACACGAAATAAAAAATCATTAAAATGATCCCGCTTATCTCGAGGGACTCGACGATGCACCCAAATAAAACGTAAATATGCATAAATAAAAATAAATCTACGCCCCAATGGTTCAAGAGCCCGATGAGACAGTAGTCTAAACGTCAAGTAGCGGGCTAAGAGATCTGCAAATGCAAAGAGTGGCCTCAACATGGAACGACCCCTCGAAAATAACGTAGCGGCCAGTTCAAATGAATGCCATGGATATCTTGACTCAAGCCTAATTGCGTTTGCAACACATGGAGAAGTGTGTTCTGTGGCGGTGAATCCAGCGCAAACAACTTTATCATAAAAGCGCACATGTCTTCTTCATTAAGAAAATGCCAAACCACAGGTTTTAATACCGTAGTAACATCCTCAAAACCTGCTGAACACATTTTTTGTGTGAATGACGCTTTAAGATATGCACCGATATGACCCGCTCTGGAATACTGATTAACGAAACCATCAAGAAAGGCATGCACCGGAGAACCCTCTTCTACTTCAGCGAATGCCAAAACACCACCAGGACGCAGGACTCGAAAAGCCCCTTTAAGATAACTCATCTTTTCAGTATCTGTTGCATGATGAATAGGCACAATAGAAAGAACGGCATCATATTGCAAAGACTTTAAATTCATCATATCCCAAGTAGTGCCAATCACGGCTGACTGGCCTGTCTTGGTCATATCTAAGAGATCAGCCCTGTGAATTAATGCATGGGAATAAAAATACTCCAACATTCGGCCTTCAGCAGAAAACTCCAAAATATTTTTTGGAAACACTAAATCTGCCACAGCAGATAGTTTCGAAAACTCATCATAGCGAACTTTTGGATTATCGATAACAGCGCTAATATACTGCTCAATATGTCCAGAAAGCCGATTTTTATACGGCAAGACTTCCCGCTCAATCATCTTGGGGCCATAAAGATACATGCAATAACGTAGAGATCAATCAAAATTAATACGCCCCACATGCACCCGTACGACTTCTTTCTCTCTGAGTCGAGACACCAGCCAAACCAACAAAAGCAAAATTACGCTCCGAGATAAACTGGCAATCACAAAAAAAGACAACCCAGCAAATGGGTGACCAAATAGGCAGCCGACTGCGAAGCTCAGCCCAATCGCAAAGAACGAAAATAAGACACCAGGACCAAGACCTAAGCGCCAAGTCGTTGCCAGGACAGGCAAGACATAAAGCACCCACAAGGAAACCTGCTGCCCAGCCCACACATCAATACCGGCGATGGCGATTAACGCTCCGAGATTGACGAACGTGATACCCCAACGACGAAAAGCATGCATAACTTCAGGCGCCTGAAAAATCAAAAGAAGGATCCCTGAAACGTATGGTCTGGCACCACTCCCTCGGCGACATCGCTTAATGCGTTAATCAAATTGCCCGTGACTTGCACAATCTCGAAATGCTTGTGGAAACAAGCAACCGCATGTTCGCGCATCCGCTGCTGGGCATCCGTGGGCATGAGCAGCCATTGCTCAAGAGCAATAACCGTGCCCTCGAGCGTGTCTGGGCAAATAACCCCTGCCCCTGCTGCCTCAATTTCGCGCCAGATATTGACTTGATGCGTGGTTAACACGGGCAAACCCGAAGCCAGTGCCTCGGCAACCACAATGCCGAAATTTTCTTGGTGTGATGGCAGCACAAAGGCATCCGCAATATCGTAAGCACCCCATTTCACATCACCGGTGAGCATGCCCGTAAACGTGACGTGATTCGCCACACCCACCTTTTCGGCCATGTCCTGCAGCTCGGCTACCCAGCCAGCAGAATCGGGCCCGGCCATAATCAAGTGTAGCGCAGGGTCATGCTGAAGAACTGCAGGCAACGCCTGAATCAGCAAGTCGCAGCCTTTCTTAGGGTGTATACGAGACAAGTACAGTAAGCAACGCTTACCTTGCAAGGCAGGAAATTGTTGCAAAAATGCCGAGGCGGCCTGCCCCCGTGGAATAGCTCGATCTCGAATGCCATACCCCACCAACCGTTCGCGCGCTCTGTACAGCCAGAACGATTGGCGCGCCAACAGCAACTCTTCTTGAGTAGTGAACAGCACCAAACTCGCGTCGCGCAGCACACGGTATTCAGCCCAGGCCCAATACAGCCACTTTTTTGCATGCTTTAACGGATAGGCGTGCTTAAACCAGGGATCAAGCATGCCATGTAAAAAAATTACGTAGGGAAAGCCCGCTACAGCAGCCGCATTGCGGACCGCTAGGCCATGGTATTGCCACATACCATGCACAATCACCACATCGTAAGAAGCACCGTGCTCAATCAGCCACGGCTCTAGGCGAATGTTGAAACCATAATTTAACTGTGAAGGCCCCAAAAATATAACCGAACGGGCTTCCAAGCGAGGGTCCAACGACAACCCAGGGATATCGAGGGTAAGTGCATGCACTTCATGACCCAACCGCTGCATTTCAAGGCCTTGCTGAATCATGCCCTCAATGGGACCACCAGCTTTTAGGTCTACGGTAGAAATCACCTGTAAAATCTTCATGCTGCATCCTTGGCCATAGGCCTCATTACTTCATGTATAAAACGATTCAGCACGGCATCCTTATCGAGGTGCTGTTGGGCATACTTTCTAGCGGCATGATTGACTGTTGGCATGGCTAATGCCATCTGAATACCCTGCGCAAGCGCCGTGACCGACTCGGGCTCAACACAGACGGCTAGACCGGGATGATCTTGGCAGAGCTGGCTTAACGTGGTGTCAGAATCGGCGGTTATGACAGCATTGCCGCCTACCGCAAGAATATTGGTAAGTTTGGAGGGCAACACGGCATCAGCCGCACCTCGTTTCTGCACCACCAAATGCACATCGGCAGAAGCCAGCAGCGCGGGTAACACTTCATAAGGTTGCAGGGGTGCAAAAATCACGTTGGGTAGCCCTTGCGCCAAATCCTGCAAGCGCTCGCGACCGCTACCCTCACCCACCATCAAAAAAGAGAGCATGGATTCGCTCTGGAGGCGCAATGCCGCCTCAAGCACTTGCTCCAAACCCTGTTTTTCACCCATGTTGCCAGCATACAGCACCACGCGATGGGACGGGTTCACGCCTAAACGCCGCAGTAAATCCGAACTGCGTGCTACACCTTGAAATCGAACTACTTCAGACCAGTTTGGGAAAAACATCAGTCGGCTTCCCGGTACACCTTTATGGCGGGCACGCTGCAGCATACCGGTGGAAATGGTAGAGACTCGATTAAAGCGCCGCATAAGCCAGCGCTCACAGCCGTAAGCAAATCTAGCCAGAAGACCCGCTTTAGCCATGCCCAACCCAAACAAGGCATCTACTTCATAATCTTGTACATGCAGCACGACGCGAGCACCGGTCAGTCGTGCATAAAGTAAAGCCTGCAGAGCACAAAAGAGCGTGGGCACTACAAACACCACCAACTGGGGGCGCCAACGCAACAGACAAAGCAAGGCAAACGTAGAGGTGAGTGAGAAACTGAGCAAGTGCAGCATGCGTTTAAGAGCGGAAGGTTGGCGTGGCACATAAAGCGGACAACGGTAAACTGTGACGCCCTGCTCTACCGCACGGGTGATACGCCAACGCGAATATCCCTGTCGCAACTGCCAGTCAGGGTAGTACGGCGGCGCAGTGACTGCAGTAACTTCATGACCTTGTTGCGCCAGCCAAGCGGTCATTTCACCACTGTATTTACCAATACCCGTGAGTTCGGGCGCGTGATTAATGCCATACACCAGGACCCTCATGCACGTACCTCTTTGGCACTTTCCGGAAACCAACGGTAGGCATCGGTCATACATTCACGTAGCTGAATGCGAGCACGCCAGCCCATCGCGGCCAGGGTGCTAATCTCCATGAGCTTACGTAACATGCAATAGAGATTAGTGGTGTCAAACAACAAACTGCTTTTGAAACTGCTGACTTCAGCAACTGACTCGCACACTTGTCGAATACTTACGTAAGTGCCAATGCTCACATTGATGTGTGAAAGCATGGGCAGAGTATTCTGTAGATAGATTTCGCGGTAGAGCTCGAGCTCAAACTGCGAAACCCCAGCCATGTTCCCCACATGCAGAGATACGCACATGGGCGAACCGCTGGCCCGCACCACAACTCCTTCAAACCCGTTATGAATAGCCTCGTGGGAATGGAAAATCATGGCCGATACCACATGACTGTTGGTCGGGTGAAAGTTATCGTTCGGACTATACAGGTTGATATCACACTGCAATGGTCAATGCCGTAGTGGCGATTATAGCTTTCGTATAGTTTAATGCCGACGACTTTGGCGACGGCATTAAGCTCGTTAATGGACCCCAGCGTGTAGGTAAGCAGGCAGCTTTCCGACGTGAGCTGCGGGGCTCGGTTTGGATAAAAGCAAGAAGCGCCCAAGAAAAACAACATTTGCACAATAACCCTTATATGCTTCATGGAAGATAATACAATTCATCATGATGATTTTTTCACATATGGCAGCAGCTAAAATAACGACATCCAGCTTTTCAATGGGAACAAAAAAGTTTGCACAGCGGTTTGATAGAAGAGGTCGTTATGTATGCACGTAATCAGATTCTTACAAACCCGATTTTTGATTTAATCAAAAATAGCAGAAATGACTCCTGCATGATACCCGGCAAAAAAATATAAAATAACAGATAATAATACTTAAAATATATTCCGAAAAATATGGGCATAAATTTGTGCGAGAAATTAATAGCTATGTTATTCACGGTTTTTTCGAATTTCTTTAACTTTCAAGACAATAAAATACTCGTAAATTGCTCTTAGCAATGAATATGAAAATCCTGCACGCCCATCCAGAAAACCGAAACGCAGCACATACATGGCGATAAACATGATCACGGGTCGGAGAGGCATTCGGTAATAGAGCTCTTTCTGATTGTAGCGCCGAACGCTCCTGTCGCTGGAGAGAAAAGCTTTCAGGACACTGAAATCGTTACCGTTATCTTGGTTTGCAATGATCTGGCGCGCCTCGAAGGTACTATAGTTATTATGCTTATTGATCCAGTGCGTCATGCCCTTACTGAAAGGGAAGTGGTCAAAATGCTGGGGAAGGTCCGCCACCTCACCTTCGACAATAGTAACCGGATTAGTCAATCGTTCGTAGCGTATAAAATTTGGCTTAAATAAGCGAATATTAAAGGGCGAAGCACTAACATGTTTCAGCCAAGTACCCATGTAGTAGTCCCTGCGTCGAACGCGACACGCCACTGCGCTAGGTTGTGAGGCAACAAAATCTGCCATGGCCTGCGCAAGTTCGGGTGTCACCCGCTCATCCGCGTCAGAGTAGTAAACCCACTCGTACTTGAAGGGTATGTTCCGTAAGCCCCAATTCTGGTGCGACGACCAATTATCGAAGGCCCGTTGTGTTACATGGGCACCATGGGCACGTGCAATTTCAACGGTCAGGTCATCACTCAACGAGTCAAAGACATGTATGTCATCACACCACTTTAGGCTTTCAAGGCAACCGGGCAAATCCTGCTCCTCATTACGAGTCAGGACAATCACCGAAAACTTCAAAGCGGACATATTAATCGAGCTCTCTAATTACTTTGCAAGGATGCCCAACTGCAACAACCCTTTCTGGAATATCGGAAATCACCACACTTCTGGCACCAATAACAGCACGCTCACCTATTTTAGTACCCCATCCAATATATGTGTCAGCGCCAACAAAAACACCATCACCAATTTTAACAGGTCGAGTCAGCAAAGTGAACTCTGGATTATTATAATCATGTGATCCTGTATTAATATGGGCACGCTGAGATATTGTTGCCCAATCTCCAATAGTTACTAGATCGAGATTATATATTAAGGCATCGAAACCAATCCCAGAGTTATCGCCAATACTGAGATTCCATGGGAACCAGATTTTTGCTTTAGAGTTTATAAATGTATTTTTCCCAACATGAGCACCGAACAAACGTAAGATAAAACAACGCCAAAAGTTCATCTTGTGAAGCGAGGGTCTGAAAAAAATTGCCTCAGAAAACCACCATAGAGCCATCTTAAGTTTTTCGGAAAAACTGTATGGTGACTTTGCTGCAACACGATTCATGTTAATCGCCCTTATAAAAAATTTGTTTTCTTGCGATCACTAACCTTGCGGCATGGATTTCCCACATAGACAGTCCAGGCCATCAAATTCTTGCTTGTAACTGCGCCAAGACCGAGTACAGAACCATCCTCACAAACCACTCCCGGAAGTACGGATGCTCGCGCAGACACCCAAGCATAACGACCAATTATCACAGGCTTTGAAAATAGCTCAAAGTCAGAACTATTAATCTTATGACTTGCTGTACATATGTATGCGCCTTGAGAAACAATAGCGTGAGATCTCAATGTTACCAACGCTGGATTGTATATTTCAGCATAGTCTGCAATTGCAACGGCATCTTCACAACAAAGGTTCCAAGGTGCCCATATGATTGCTTTTGGATAGATTGCACATCTATGACCTATAGTTGCACCAAATAATCTAAGCAACATTGACCTATAATTAAATAATAATCTTGGAGAGGGTCTGAACAAAAAAAAGTAAACGCAGGACCATATTACACGCATTATTTTATTTTTCATAGAATGCGCTGGCCTTCTAAAAGGGTCTGAAAATAGTTTTTCATTAATTTTCATAGCAGAAGGAAGCCTTTATGATTAACAGTGACGAAAATTAAAAATTTACTAAAGTGTGGCTCTCGAAAGGATTATTGAGCGTTACTAATTAAAAAAAGACAACCGTCATATCACTTATTTCTGAACAGACTTCCATATTTTCCATGCCGACACCAGATGATCTGACTAAAATGTCCCACACCCATAAAAAATATAAAATTAACAACACACAGAGCTCTAGACAAGTCACAACTAGAAGACCTACTAAGCAACTTAGTGCAACTCAGATGCAGTGTGCAAAAGGGAAGAAATGGATATCTACTAGCACTTGACAGTTTTAGGAAAAAGCACATTATGATTAATTAATAGAAAAATTAGAACAGTAATTTCAGCGAAAAATACTATTCCAAAGATAGCTTGGCTGAAATGCCAATTTCAAAAGCCGTGCAATATAACAGGTAAATATATAATATCTATCTGTCTTTCTTCCCATAGCCTTCTCAAAAAGTCTACTCATGTCAGCTTTATAGCTTTTTTCTAAGCGCCCCGATACAGTTATTGAACTGCCATGCATTCTGAAATTCGCATAATCCTCATAAATTATTTTAGGCTTAAAGCCAGCCAAAACCATATCTAAGAAAAGTTCACCATCCCAACAGGTGCGATTTTCAGGATTGAATCCGCCAATATGAGTAAAACATTCACGTCTAAAAAATGTTCCTTGTTGAAATAGAGTAACTGCACCATGAGCATAAAGCCAAGGAGTAAATTCAGACGGGATAATTCGCCTCAAAGACTTATCAGACTCATCAATAAAATATCCGCAACCAGAGATAATATTAAGATTTTTATCCCGCTCAAACTCTAAAACCACTTTTGCTAAAGCCCCAGGAAGAAGCTCATCATCAGAGTTAATGAAAGCGAAAATATCACCTGTTGCGACTGCAAAACCTTTATTGAGTCCATCAGCAGCGCCATTGTCTTTTTCTAAAATAATTCGGTCAATCATGCATGAATATTGAAGAATTATATCTCGACTTCCGTCACATGAGCCCGGATCAACTACAATATACTCTAGATCAATGCCTTCCTGCTCAATAACAGAGCGTAAAGCTCTCTCTATATACTCAGCCTGATTATATGAAATTGTTACAACAGAGACTTTCATTGTACATTTAGCCTATTATTTGTTCGAATTCTATCGCCTGAAATCATAACTACAGAAAATATAACTATGACAGCAGCAGCATCAACACGTACGTTAGCGCCGAATGGTGAAAAAAATATATTCCAAATCCAACCCGGCAATGCCAATAAGGCAATAAGCGCAACGCCATTCCCAACTAAAAAAATAGCTGGCAGCACTCGAAATATTGAAATTAGAAAAATATATATCCAAAAAATCCCACCTAAAAGCCCAGCCTCAACCCATGCACCAAATAAATAAGAGTGACTTGGGATAAGACCATCAACTGAAGCTGATGCATTAAGCGAATTTTCATTAATTAATGTTTTCTCCCACAATAGCTCCTGATAAAGAGCAGTATACTTAAAGTCTTTAGCCCATGATCCATGACCTAGCACAGGGGAATCAAAAATAGCCTCCGTACTAACTAGAATCTCCGATCTTCCACCAACAACAAGGCCAATCAATCCTTGGTTATTACTGGATTTTTGCATCTCATATTTTTGCTTTGCAACTTCACCGAAAATCCCCTCTGATGACCCTACAGAATATATCTGCAATATTACTAATCCTACAAATGCAATCAATATTGAGCCTAAAATAATTGAACGAGTACCTAGCGTTTTCCACTTATATCTTGAGAAAATTAATATTATTAATCCAGTCAATATACTTAAGCCTGCAAAAGATCTAGAATTAAAAAAAAACGACAGAATCCCAATAAAAAAATAAAAACCAGCAATTACAAATAACGATTTTTTATCATATTGATCTTTAAAAAACATATAAATCCACGGCAACGATATCAGAGACAAAATAGCAGCACCAGTTCCAAACTTCCAAACCGTGAAAAAATCACCAGAAAAGGCTCCAATAGATCTAAAAAATAAAGGCACAATACAGCCTGCAAACCAGAGAAATACTCTTTTTGGAGTACTAATTAAAACAGCTAAACTGATAAGACTAGCCATAAAAAAAATAATTTTTGACCATCCTCGAAGAAAATCTTCTGTTACAGTCCCTCTGTAAATATCAGTTACGATCTGCGACATCAACCAGAGTAATGCCATAATTAATATAATAAATATCCGTCTTATTTTTATAGAAGCCAATGCCGAGGAAGCCATAAATGGTAATAATAAAACAAGTAGAACTTCATTAAAAAAAAGCTCGCCAATTAATGAAAATTTCAAAAGCCCCAAAGACGGTAGCAATAAAACTAAAAAATCACCAGCTCTCGAAAAATTTCTATCCATTCTATCGTAATAGAACGATGCATTTAACCCTGCCGTCAAGCTACTCACCAATTATATCCACGCCAAATTTAAATTGGCACTCAATCGATACATAATAAAAATTTCTTGCATAAATAAACATTACTATAGAATAACTTTAATCGTGCATTAATCGCGACTCTATTATTTTTAAGCAAATCAATTTCTATAAATAGCTCCATTGCAGTTATTTCATATAATTCGTCATTGTTGCCGGCTTGAAGGTTAGGCCTAATCACGAGCCTCGATACTAAAACTATCTTTGCAATAAAATTAATTAAAACTCGATCGACTCAATTTATATCGAAAGCTTCATGTTGGAATACTACTAAAGAATTGGTTAGTTTTTCATCAACTTTGAGTGAGCATTTTACTTCGATAGTGGAGAGACTAGTAAATTATCATTAATTTAGCCGCACAATTATTATTATCGACACATAATAATATTATTTTCCCAATAAAAAACAGGGAAAATTATTGATGCCCAAACTGCGCCACATAAATTAATATCGAAAATTACAACTAGGATTTTTTTTAAAAATATAATTAATTTAGACTTATTCCTAGGATATCATTATATACTAATAGCACGCGGTCCGCATAATCTCGCTGCAAGTACTTTTCACGAACTAAATCTGCATTGCCTTTCCCAACACTATCAACCCATGCTTCATTTTCAAAAGCACTTACAATTGCAACCATTAGTGCTTTTATATCACCTGGAGGTACAATTATGCCATTAACACCATTCTTCACAATTGAACCAGCGTTCTCAGTTGTAATAATAAACATACCTGCAGCCATAGCTTCGAAGATTACTCGCGCCGATCCTTCACAATAACTTGGAAAAATAAATATCTTGTTTCTAGCCATCAAAGCTGATAAATCTTGCCTTGGAATAGTCCCATACCAAGTTACACGTTCATCCGCCATAAAACTCTGCATGCGCTTATCTAATAGCACCTCTGGATCAGCACCTCCAGCAATTTCTAGAGACCACGGTCGATCTAAGTCACTTAATGCTTCGATTAAATCCATTATACCTTTACGAAACTGCCAGCCACCTGCAAAAAGCAAACGGGTTGAATCATTAACTTTTTTTTCGCATGCACTATCCAATGCTGATATGAAAGCATCATCCACACCCAAATAGACCACCTTGACTCTCTCTGGAGGATAGCCATACCGGACTAAGCTCTCTCGAACAAAATCTGAATTTACAAGAATCGTATCGCCATGCTGCAGATCATCTTCCATAGCGCGATAAAGAGGGAGCATCTGCTCTCGTAGAGCTGCATATTGTGATAAATCTGGAAACTGACCCCGATGATCGATCAGCCAGCCGATTAATCTGGGGTTAGCAATCGAATGGTCACAGATAGTAGCTATACCTAGTTTTTGCGCCAAAAATACTGAACTGCCTCCATAACAGTTTCTATAATGGTAAATATCAGTTGGCGTTCTTTTAAGGAAATACCCAGCACTAGCTGCATATAACCTGAAAGCAAAGCAATGAATATGTTGTTGCAAAGTAATTGAATGCTTTCGAATCAGAATATCTGCCGACTTGAAAAGCAGCTCCAGTACGCCGAGCGCATGTACTTGAGAGTCAGGAATATCCTCAGCGCGATCAACAAGACGCTGCAGACTAGCATTACCAGAAAAAAAATAAGCAAATTTTCTGATAGCAGCGCCTGGATAGCCTGCCGTCAAGAAGGCAGCCAAATGATCGCGCTTTGAAAGCTCTGATGCCAAAGGTGCCAAATGAAACTTGTAACTGCCGTTAGACACAATTGCTTTCAATTTAGCCTGACGCACGCTTTTGTTCCCCTAGTCTAGGATTTTTATAATATAGAAATATGATGCACAACTTCTAAATGAACATCATTACTCAAGATTTGGCTTCTTTAGGCTCTTAATATGACGAGCTGGAATACCTGCCACAATAGTCCAGGGAGCTACTGACTGCCTTACTACGGAGCCAGCAGCAACAATTGCTCCCTCACCTATCTCACAACCCTCTAAAATAATAGAACCAGCACCAATCCATACATAATCATTTATTTTTGTTTCAGCCTTTACTACAGCATGATATGGCGGCTCGATAGGGTGCGTTATCGAGTTAATTGATACCATATGTGAGATCATTACATAATCACCTATCTTCACTCCGCCAGCTGCATCAACAAATGAACCCGAGCCAATGCATGACCTAATGCCGACACTCAAACCTTGTGGATTCTTTACTACTACATTAGGGCTAATATCACTATAGGCACCAAGCTGATTTATTATGGCGCGCCAATAGGCTCTTCTCACTGCAAAAAAAACTCCTTCAAACTTCAATTTTTTTTTGGCAAACCTCCCTAACAATAGGAGTAACTTAAAAGCTGGGTAGCACATCTTAGCTAAAGCTTCTTGCGATCGCTTGTGATGAGAGACTAAGGAATCATTCATTGCTTTTCTCCTAGCGATTTTCCATCTTCATTACGCTCCAACTCTCGTAAGAATTTGTGCACAGTCGGAATTATCACTGCCATCATTAATAAATCAAAAATTAAGGAAGATATTGAAAATGCTGCTATACCCTTAACTTTAAGCAGTTGGATCAATATCAGGAAAACTAAACTAAACGCTAGCGCCCAAGCGTTAATAAGCCATGGTCGATTAACTGCTCTAAGCATTTCGCTACTGAGCCACCATAGTGAAAAGGGAATCAGTGAGCAAATCAGAGCAAACCATGAAGTATTATCGACGACAAACTTCCCTCCGGTCCAAAAATCAAACAGAAACGGCCCGCAAGTTGCCAGAAAAAGAGCTACTAATGACGACAACGCCAATGAAATCAATAGTCCAAGCCTGTGCATCCGCCTTAATGCAGCTACATCTTTCCTTGCGTATAAAGCTTGAAACTCCGTCCACAAAGTCTGACTGACCAGCTCCAAAACCTGATTGCCACTTCTTATCACTATTCTGAGAGTACCCCAGAGTGCAGCACCAGAAGGTCCGAGCATGCTACCAGCCATTATGATAGAGCCCTGAAAAAAGACCCCTTGCCAAAGTGGTGTGAGCTGATGTCCTAGTCCTGTCTGCAAGAGTTTTTTTGACAGCGAGAAGTCGAATAACTGACGTGAGTATACTTTCAGACTCCACTCCAGTGCTCGATATGTCCTCACGTTTACATACGCCAGCCATACTATATTGCATATCAACATCCCTATTGATAAATCTAGCGCACTACCTCCCACACTGGGAATAAATATGCTGATAGCGATGCTTGCAATAGAGAGTGTGTTCAGCATGCGATAACTTATTTCGGGCTTTCCGATGCTTGTCCACCATCCAAAAATTGGTGATGCCAGCATCTGCACAAAAACACCTACCAAGAGAAATATTAAAATTAAACGGGCATGCTCAAGTTGATTTTCTTCATCTCCCCAGCCGGTGAGTTGCATGAAAATCAACAGGAATAATATTGTCAGAAAAGCAACTGCCAGAATCATCCACTGCGATGTTAAGAAAATTCGCTCTGCATTATCTTTGCGCTGTGCACTGGCCTCAATTGCTATTGCTATATTTGCTGAGGTTCCTACACCCAGATTCGACATACTCAGAAAAGTTGGCAGAGCGCTCAAGACCAACCACTTTCCGTAATAATCAACACCCCAAGCACTCAAAAATACTGGAACTAGTAGGAGTTGGCGCCCTGCCATAAGTCCTTTGCCAAGAAATACTGCAAAAAAAATCTTTTTTATGCGAGAAGGAAATATAAACTTCATCAGTCTGCCTTTTCAACCAACCGTATTACTCGCACACTATCGGAACATTGTAGCCCATGCTCTTAAGTAACCCGTATTGTTTCGCTTTATTCAAATCATGTGCAATCATTTCCTCGATCAGCTCGTCTAGCGTGATTTCCGGCACCCAGCCCAGTTTCTCTTTGGCTTTGGTCGGATCACCCAGCAACGTTTCCACTTCGGCTGGACGGAAGTAGCGCGGGTCTACCTTCACGATGACATCGCCTACCTTAAGCGCCGAGGCCTTGCTGCCACTAATGGCTTCGACAACCGCGATTTCATCCACACCAGCGCCTTCAAAGCGCAGCGTCACACCCAGCTCCAGCGCGGCACGGCGGATAAACTCACGCACCGTGACCTGCACGCCCGTGGCAATCACGAAGTCGTCTGGCACATCTTGCTGCAGCATCATCCACTGCATTCGCACATAGTCTTTGGCATGACCCCAGTCACGCAGTGAGTCCATGTTGCCCATGAACAGGCACTGCTCCAGCCCTTGCGCGATGTTGGCCAAGCCACGCGTGACCTTGCGTGTCACGAAAGTTTCGCCACGACGCGGTGATTCGTGATTGAACAAAATGCCGTTGCAGGCATACATGCCATAGGCCTCGCGGTAGTTCACCGTGATCCAGTAGGCATACATCTTGGCCACGGCATACGGGCTGCGCGGGTAGAACGGCGTTGTTTCCTTTTGCGGAATCTCTTGCACCAGACCGTATAGCTCAGAGGTTGAAGCCTGGTAGAAACGGGTTTTCTTTTCCAGACCCAGGAAGCGGATGCCTTCGAGCAGGCGCAGCGTGCCCATGGCGTCCACATCGGCCGTGTACTCCGGCGATTCAAAACTCACCGCCACATGCGACTGCGCGCCGAGGTTGTAGACCTCGTCCGGCTCCACTTCTTTCAAAATACGGATCAGGTTTGATGTGTCGGTCAGGTCGCCATAGTGCAGCTTAAGCTTGGGGTTCGGCGTGTGCGGATCCTGGTAAATATGGTCAATGCGCTCGGTGTTGAACGATGACGCACGGCGCTTAATGCCGTGAACTTCATAACCTTTTTCCAGCAGAAATTCGGCCAGATAGGAGCCATCCTGGCCAGTAATGCCGGTGATTAATGCTTTCTTTGTCATCTCACAATCCTTGTTTAATCTGAATTTTTCGATCGGTACGCGTAGGTGTATTGATAGCCGTAGCCATACCCATAACCCGCAAAGGTGTCGATACCATTCAGCAAGACCCCATTAACGGTCACGCCCGCTTGTTGCAGGCGGCGACTCGCGCCTTCCAATTCGGCCAATGGGGTTTGTGCATAGCGCACCGTCATTAGAACAGTTCCCACATGTCGCCCGATAATTGCGGCATCGGTCACCGCCATCACGGGTGGCGCATCCACAATTACACGGTCATAGCGGCTGCTCATGTCGAGCAGCAGTCGCTCGAAATTCGGATGCAGCAGCAATTCGGAGGGGTTGGGTGGAATGCTGCCGGTGGCAATAAAGTCAAAGTCAGTCAATCCTGTGGACTGTATGACGGCATCTACGGTGGCTTTTCCGGCTATGTAATCACTCAAGCCAGTGCCACGGGGACGGCCAAAATACTCGTTTAAATGGCCACGACGTAAGTCGGCATCAATGAGTAGCACGCGCTCACCGCCTTTATTCAACACCGCAGCCAAGTTCGCTGACACAAACGATTTACCCACACCCGGTGCCGGGCCGGCGATCAGCAACACATTGTTGCGTGCATCTAAGGAAGCAAAATGCAACGTCGTGCGCAGCGAGCGCAAGCTTTCAATGGCGGTATCTTGCTCGTCGTGATGCGCCAACAGGTACACCTTGCCGTCGCTGCGGGAGCGTGAACGTTCCAATTGGTCTTGCATAGCCGACTGCGGAATGGTGGCAAACACCGACAAGCCCAATTTGGACTCAATCTCACGGGCTTCTTTAATGCCCCGACGCAAAGCTTGCTTCAACGCAGACAGCACAATACCGAGTAGCACCCCGAGCACCAGTGACAACGCCACAATCATCGAGCGCTTAGGTTCAACGGGCTTTAAGGGCTTTTCCGCGTAGTCGATGACGCGCACATTGCCCACGGTGCCACCGCGCACCACTTTCAGCTGTTGCGCGTTATTCAACAGGCCGGTGTAAATTTCTTGGTTCACTTGCAGGTCGCGGGTTAAACGCAACACTTCTTGTTGCGTTTTCGGTAAGCCGTCCACTTCACCGGCAAACTTGCTACGTTGCGCTTGAATGGCGCCAATTTGCGCATCCAAGGCTTTAACACTGGGGTGTTCCGCGGTAAATCGACCCAGCAATTCTTTTCGCTTCTGCTGCAACTCCACCAAACCGGTTTCGGCGGCGACCGACTGTTGCAACAACAGCTCACTTTCTTTGGTCACATCCACCGTGCCGTTACGGCTACGGTATTCGTTAAAGCGCACTTCGGCAGCTTCCAACTGCTGTTTGGTTTCCGGCAGCTGTTGGTCTAAGTATTTCAGCGTTTGCTCCGCCTCGGCCGACTTACGCTCCACATTTTGTCGCACGTATTGGTTAGCAATGGTATTCAGCGTTCGCACCGCCTGCGCTGCATTCGGCCCTTTCAGTGTGAGCTGAATAATGCCGGACTGTTTACCCTTTTCACTGGCAGAGAACTGTTGCTGCACGCTACTAATAGTGCTTAAGCGTGGGCGCTTCACCAAGGTGAAATGCACACCGGGCTTTGCCACCAAGGCTTGTACGAACAGGCCCACTTGGCCTTGCCCCGACACCGGCAGGAACTCTTCCCCCACCCGGCCACGGCCTAACAGCTCACCGCGAGGGTCTAGCACGTCGTAACGACCACCCGCTTGGGCAATGACCGTGAGTGCCTTGCCTTCCCAAGCCTCGGGTACTAACAGGCGTGTCACTTTCAGGCTTTCCCCCCCCCAAGCCCAGCCACCCAACCCCAGCCACGCGTTAGCCGGCTGCAGGCCTTGGTGGCGGCGTGCCACGGCGCGTCCAATCAGTGGGAAGTACTCGGGCTCGGCGACAATGTCTAGCCCCAGCATGTCTACCGTTCGGCCCAGCACCATACGTGAACGCAGCAATTCAATTTCGGTGGTAGCTTGCGATTTGGTATCGAACAGACCTTCCAAGTCTTTCACTGCACCGCCTAAAGCGCTGCCTTTACTGTCTTCAACCTGAACACTGGCATCCACTTGGTAAATCGGGGTGGCCACCCAGGCATAGAAACAGCCAAGAGCAAACGCAGCGGCGGTAACACCGCCAATGAGCTTGCGTGCGCCCAACACATTGGCCACCAAGGCACGCAGGTCAATTTCATCGTCATTCTGGCTATAGCGAGGCAATTGCGGCGCTTGCGCGACGGGCGTTTGGGAATTAACCAAGGGGGTCACCTGCTTTTATCGAAAACTTAACGGGTTAAACGCTGCACCCAAGCCGCACAGGCTTGTTGCAACTGTTCATAGGTTTGCGCAAACACCGCATCGCTTTTGCGGTACGGGTCGGCAATATCGCTGGGCACTAGGCCCTGTGCTAATAGAAAGACTTTGCCACGGGCTTCGGGGCAAAGCTGGGTCACGCCTTCGCGATGACGGTTTTCCATGACTAAAATGAGATCAGCTGCGTGACAGAGCTCACGGGTGAGCTGGCGCGCTTGATGCGGGGGGCAACTCAGGCTTTGCGCTTCGGCTGCGCGCCGTGCTTTCGCGTCCATGTCATGGCCCACCAAGGCACCGAGACCTGCCGAGCTGATGTGTTTGCTGGGCAACTGTGCTTTTAGCAGGAACTCCGCGGTAGGGCTGCGGCAAATATTGCCCACACACACCACCAAAATACGATCAAACACGCGGCTTACCCCAGTTTAGACACGCTACCGCCACAAGATTTGGCGTGTGATCTTGAAAACGCGTATCCGTGCGTAGCTTGTAGAACAGCCGTCTTATGAAAACGGCTGAATTCTAAACGATGTGCTGTAAGAATTTGTTAGAAAGTACCGGGCATTTTGAATAATGCGGGCTCGCGCTGTTCCGTGAGGTTAAACAGCGGGTATTTGCGATTCAGCAAGGCACCGCCGTCTCGCGTGAGCGGGTTCCAGTTAATGTTAGCCACCGAACGCGTGGCCTTGGGCAGGAACAAGTCAAACGGTACTTTCACGTAAATGCCCTTGTCGAAGCTGCCCTCACCAAAGTCACTGCCGGCATCGGTCACAGTGGCATACGCCCCCATTTCCACGCCGTTGGGGAATTGACGGCTAACATCCAGCGTCACACCCATATCTTTGGCTAAGTAACGACCGGCTTTCACCGTGGCTAATACGCCTTCCCAGCCCGTGCGCCAGTACAAGCTGGCATGGCCGGTAAGCACGCGATAATCACAGTTCACTGTCGTGCCATTGTCGTCGGCGGTGTCACAAAACCCGGCGAGCTGGTCGAAGTCGCGCTGTTGCACGTAGTTCAGGTCAAAGCCCACCGCCAGACCGCGGCCAAAGGGCCGGTACAGCACTTCGCCCCCCACCCCGGCAAACATGCTCTCTAAGTAACCGGCATAGACCATGCCAAACCAATTCGGCGCGAGGTCAGTCACCGCCGTGAATTGCGCATTGGGCACGGTGATGTCACTGGTGGTAAGGTATTCACGGGCAAAGGTGCGCACACGCTGGAGCTTGCTGGGGCCGGTGTAATCGAAGCTGTCGTAGTTATCAAAGAATCGATAGCTGGCCACGCCACTGAACCACGCACCGGGCGCTAGGCGGTATTCCGCCTCGGCATTGACCGAGAGCTGGTACAGCACAAAGCCGTCTGGGCCACCAAGGGTTTGTTGATAACCTAAGCCAATGCCGCCGGTTAGTGGATCCTGGGGGGGCTGGTAATGTACGGGCGCACTGTCTGCGGCGAGCAGCGCCGGGGCTTCTAGTTGTATCGCCGCGGCTTGCTCACCGGGGGTACTAGGCGCTAACTGCGTTTTCCGCCACAGCGGACGGTCGATATGGGTATCAGCCAAGGTTAGGCCATACGTTTCCTGCTGCAACGTAAACCAGCGAATTTGTTCAGGCGCTCGCTGGTCGAGCACCCGCGCGACATGACTCGCCGCTTCACTGCCGTGGCGATAGCGCTGGCTCTCCGCTTCAATGATTAATTCATCGCCGCGCAGGCTCATGTGCTGAATCACCAACCCGGCTTGCTCTTCCAGCACTGGAGCCCATGCCGCTAAGTCACTAGCGCTAACCTCTGATGTGACATCGGGTGCAGTCCCCTCTGGGCGTAGCGGCACCGGCGCAGGGTCGTAGCGACGCGGTTGGATAGCCGTTTTCGCTAAGTTGGTGTGGAAGGTTAGCCCCACCATGGGCGTATTTCCGCGCTCCAAGGCGAGCTGAAAATCAATAAAGGGGGCTGCTTGCCACACCACGCCCACGTTAAACGGCGAATCTTGTTCTTGATTATTGTCCTGCGGCTCGGATTGATAATCGTTGCCTTCGTATTCCAATTTGAAAATAAAGGGGGAATGCAGGGGCTGATATTGCACGCTGGCAAAGGGGCTGACACGACCACGGAAAAACTGCTTGGCGTTAATGTCGCCAGCTTCATCGCCTGCGTTATCACGAAACTTAGGCCTCTCATCGGCACTATCACTGATCACGCTTAACGGGTTAGCAAAATCGCCCCGCGCACCGACATAGCCCCAGCCTAAACCCGCTGCCACATCAAATTCGCCATACTGTTTCGACGCGACCAGGTATTCCCCCGCAAACAAGCCTGTGCCACCTAAATCTTGTAGGCCCACCGCCAGTTCCGGCAGGTCACGTGACTCTTTCGCTAAGCGAAACTTCACATCAATGCCTTTGTCTTTATAGCTTTGGCCACCGGCAATATCCGGACCAAACAAGCGATTCGACACATCGATGTAACGAAAGCCACCCTGCAGCCAATCAAAGGGCTGCAGAATCATATTGATGCGCGTGTAAGGCTCGGTTTGGTTCACGCTAAACGACAAGTCGCCAGCTTCGCGCATGCGCGCGGTTGGCGTTTGCAAAACGCCCGTCATGCCAAAGTCATTGGCACTGGTATCCACGGCGTAAACATTTAGGCTGCCGGTTAGCAGGCCAACGGCTAGGCTGAGTTGAGTGAGTTTCAACCGCATCATGGCGCTCGCCCACCTTCAAAATCACGGGTTAAGGCCCAAGCGAAATCGCGAATGAGCTCGGGGTGCGCCAGGCTGCGCGCCAAGGCAGGGTTATCAATGACTACATGGGTGCCGGGCGCAGGCCACGGCGCAGCCTCAGCGTTCCAGGCAGCAACCGCCAGCGACTGAATCCGTCCATCGGGGCGAGCCAGCCAGACCACGTCTGAGCCGGCGAGATCACCCAAGCAAGCATTCACGTAGCCAGTTACTGGCAACCACGGTTGATAATCTTGCCGACAGGGCTGGGCCAAGCGAGCATCCCACACCGTAATGTGCTGTTGGCGATGGCCCAGTACCAGTACATCGCCTTGCGCCAACACCGGATTCGCGGTGGGCATGAGCTCCAAGCGCACGGGATTCAGGGCGGGAATGGGCGTCAGGCCATTGCTCGGAATACTGCCCAGCTTGTCGCGCCATGCGGGCAGGCCGGGAAAGCGGACATCCTGCGTAACGGATTGCAGGCTAGCGGCCAGAAAACGCTGATTCGCCGCTTGCTCAGCCACGGCACTGCGCTGTAACACGCGCACCGCGAGGGGATCTTGCACGGGTAAGCGCGCCAAGGCTTGGTGCAGACGCAACGGGCCGTCTAGGGTAAAGCGCAGGGTCAGTGGGTCGGCGTCGCGATTCACCGACAGCACGCGCTGCAGGCCTGCGGTACTGCTGGGCTGCCACGACCACGGCGTTTTCGGCACCAACACCAGGAAGCGGTCGGGGCGATAGTAAATTTCGGCGCGATGCACGAGGCCGGTGCTGGCGTCTAGCCAGTAACGATCACCGGGCCAGGCCACGCCGAGCGCTGGCTTAGCCTGTGGGACTTCCTGTACCAAGGTCAGCTCACGCTGACTCGGGCCCCAGACGCTGGCGCGCGCAGGCTGGGCTTTAAAGCCGTAGGTGTACTGGGTATCGGCCACGGTGCCGGCAAAGGCATCGCGCTGCTTCACCATTCTCGCTTGCGTCAGGGTGTCTAATGCCCAGCTCGATGGCGCTTCGGCCCAACGCACATCGCGCAGGTCGCCATCCAGGCCGTCAGTCGCGAGCAGCCGACCGTCGTGCAAGGTCAAGGTGACGCCATCGGGCGCCGCCCACCACACGGTATTGGGGTCATTCGGGGATGGCACGCCGACATGAATCGCGGCACGCCCCGCGCTTTCCACATACAGCAGGTTGCCCGCCTCGGCCGGCGCTTTCGCCATGAGCTGTGCCGCCGGCGACTTCACGCTGTCACGCAGGCCCTGCACGGTGCCCTGCCAGAGCGGCGAACAGGCCACGCTGGCAACCGCGGCCAGTAAAACCCCCGCGAGGCGCATCATGAGGCGAATAGTCATGGCTTAGTTATCGTTACGAATGTTTTGTGCCTGATTCACCAAACTCGCCGAAGGGAAGAGCTGGCTTAAGAAACGGTTCCAACGGCTGATTTGCGCCGTGCCCACATACACCACATCCGACGGCTTGAGCTGGAAGCTCGCCGACAGCGCCAAGGCCGTGGGCGAATCACTGTCTAAGGTAAAAATGGTGGTGACGGCACCCGGGCGACCCGCCGGGCTGGTGTCACGAATCACATAGACCGCTTCCGACTTCGAGGTTTCCTGACGCAGGCCGCCAGCCGAGCTCAGGGCATCGGCTAGGCTAATGCCGGTGGTTTTAAAGGCCAAGGCACGCTGCTGCTGCAACTCACCCATCAAATACACCTTGCGACGATCGTTGTAGGGAATGTAAAGCTCGTCGTTGTGCTTGAGGTAGATGCGGCTGGTGTTGGTGCCGTCTAAACCCAAGGTTTCAAGGTTGATGGGGTAGGTCACGCCGTCACGCTTCAAAATGAGGCCCGACAAGTCGGCGTCGGTGGTGCTGACTTCGCCGCGACCAATGGCTTCGGTGAGCGACAGCGGTACGGTGGTAATTTCCAGCGGCTGTGAACGACGGAAAGCGCCACCCAAATAGACTTTTTGACTGCCGTAACGGCTGACGGACACATCTAACTGGGGGCTTTGCAAGACTTTGGTGAGGCGCTGCGTGAGCGTGGTGCGCACTTCATCGAGCGTGAGGCCCGTGACTTTCACCACCCCGGCAAACGGGTAAAAAATGGTGCCATCGGGGCGAACCACACGCCCGGCCTGCTCTGGATTGGTGCTGGAGGTGCCCGTGAGCATCAGTTCGGGCTGGTTCCAAATGGTGACATTCAGCACATCGCCAGAACCAACACGGTAGTCGGACGGTTTGTGCGTCAGCAATTCCGTCGGCACTTGCGCCGAAGCCTGATCTGACGCTTGCAGTTGCGCCATCAATTTACTGGAGATGGGCAGTACTTGCACATCGGCATCGTCACGAAAGAAGGCGTTCGGCGGATTCACGGATTGACCCGGTGCCAGTACACAACCGCTGCTCACCATCGCCAATACCACGGGAACTGCCCAGCGAACTGCTACTTTCATGCGCTAAATCCTTTAATTTGAAACCTATTCACCACAAACAACAGAGGCATGTGGTTACGCACATGCCTCTGTTTTCACCACAGACTGCTTAGTTCAGAACTGGCGCAACAGTACCGGTGGTGCCCGACGAACCGCCGTTGTTGGCAGCCACCACGGCCAGCGTGGCAACGCCTGCCGTGATAGCGATCACGGTGAAGGTGCCGCCCATGGCTGTCACCACGGAACCAACGGTCCAGCCGCTTTGTGCAGCCGTGGACACCGTGGCTTCAGCCACAGCAGCGTGAGCGCCGGTTACCGACAGTGCGGCTGCGAGAGCAATCATTTGCAACTTTTTCATCTTCATTCTCCTTGGTGTGCGCAAAAGTATTCGCCAAACAAGACAAGCCGATGACAGCATTGACGTGCGGCGACGGCAACGGGCGCAGTCGCTACCAATGCCACGCATTCAAGCAAATTGCAGGCCACAAATCAATCGGCTTTCTAAATCAGCGGCCTTTCATCGTCCGGGCGTTGAGCCACGGAAACAGCCAGTGACGACCGACGCGTTTTAAAGAAGGCCTGCAACTGCGCTTTGGCCTCCGCCGACAGCACCCCACCCTGCCAGACAAAGCGATGGTTGAAATAGCCCGACTCCGGCGCCATGAGCTGGCGTGCACTCTGCAAGGAGCCCGCTTTCGGTTCACTCGCCGCAAACACCACGCGCTTCAGGCGTGCATGGACCAGTGCCCCGACGCACTGGGTGCAGGGCTCCAGAGTAACAAACAAGCTGCAGCCATCCAGCCGGTAATTTTGTAGCGCCTGCGCCGCTGCGCGAATGGCGACCACTTCGGCATGGGCGGTGGGATCGTGGGTGGTGATGGGTTGATTATGCCCACGGGCAATGACGGTCTCGCCATCGGGCGCGACGATCACCGCACCGACCGGGACTTCGCCTTTGCCCGCGGCGAGCTCGGCTTCGGCGAGGGCGAGGCGCATGAAGTGCTCGTCTGAGCTGGTAAAATCTTCGCCGCGTAAATTGGCTTCAAACATGCTGACGAATGTGTTTCGCGAAATCTCGGAAATCATTTAAGTGCTCGCGGGCAATAGCAAACACAATTTCCCAACGAATGGCATCGTAGCTGTGTACCGCGAGATTGCGAAAACCTACCGCTTTTCGCAGACGCATTGAGAGCGCCTCTGAAATGATATTCAGTTCGGCGAGCGCTTCGAATGCCTTACCCATGGTATCTGGGCTTGGCGCCTGTTTAGATGCCAACACCATTAACGCCATATCGACACTGATCTGTACCGCGCGACTTAAATTAAGCACAACCACATCTTGCGCATCCAAATCGGTCAGCAAATCTTCCAGCAAGACCGGGCAGCGCGCCTCTATACGCGCCAAGCAGCGCTGAAGCGAATCGAGTTTACTGTTGATTACTTGAGCCATGCTTTCTGCCGCTCTTGGTGCAGGCGAGCCACATAGGGCATAAAGTCTTCCATATCATAAACATGCTTTTGCATGATGTTGGCGTAATCTTCCGTGCTGCCGTGCAGGCGAATACCCGTATGAAGAATCTGCCCGCGCAGTGGCTCGCCTACCGTACGCAAGTCGATTAAATCAATGGCGCGACCGGTGGCTAATGTCAGCAATTCAATCAATTGCTGACGTTTCGCCAAGCAAAGCGGCTGGGCCAATTGCACAGCAATATCCAAGTCACTGTCGAAATGTAAGGCATTGCGCGCCGCCGAGCCAAACACGATGACTGTGCTGACACCTTGCGCCACTAATGCCGGCAATAGCGCACGCACAGCTTGCAAGGTAGCGTTTTCTGTGGCTTGACCAGACTGTGGCATGACTGAAACCGTCCTATAGATTTCAGTCATACTAAGGCCTGTGACTTAGCACCACAAGAAAACGGTTATTCCCACTCAATCGTGGCCGGCGGCTTGCTGCTCACGTCGTAAGCCACGCGTGAAATGCCGCTGATCTCATTGATGATGCGGTTGCTGACCTTCTCCAGCAGCTCGTAGGGCAGATGCGCCCAACGCGCGGTCATGAAGTCGATGGTCTCGACGGCACGCAGCGACACTACCCACTGGTAGCGACGGCCATCGCCGACGACACCGACAGACTTCACCGGCAGAAACACGACAAAGGCCTGCGAGGTCTTGTGGTACCAGCCGGCCGCGTGCAGCTCTTCGAGGAAGATGTGGTCGGCTTCGCGCAGGATGTCCGCGTATTCCTTCTTCACTTCGCCGAGGATGCGCACGCCCAGGCCGGGGCCAGGGAACGGGTGGCGATAGACCATGTCGTAAGGCAGGCCCAGGGCGAGACCGAGCTTGCGGACTTCGTCCTTGAACAGCTCGCGCAGGGGCTCGACCAGCTGCATTTTCATGTGTTCGGGCAGGCCACCCACATTGTGGTGCGACTTGATGACGTGAGCCTTGCCGGTCTTGCTGGCAGCGGACTCAATGACATCCGGATAGATCGTGCCCTGAGCCAGCCAGTTCACGCCGCCGGCTGCCAGCTTGGCGGATTCGCGGTCGAAAATATCAATGAAGGTATTGCCGATGATCTTGCGCTTGGCTTCCGGGTCAGCGACGCCGGCGAGCTTGCCAAGGAACTCGTCCTCGGCATCGACACGGATGACCTTGACGCCCATGTTCTGCGCGAACATGGCCATGACCTGATCGCCCTCGCCCTTGCGCAGCAGACCGTTGTCCACAAACACGCAGGTAAGCTTGTCGCCGATGGCCTTGTGCAGCAACGCGGCAACCACGGAAGAGTCGACGCCGCCGGACAGACCGAGCAGTACCTGGTCATCGCCCACTTGCGCTTTTACGCGGCGGATGGCGTCTTCGGCGATGTTTTCCGGGGTCCACAGCGCCTGCGTCTGGCAGATGTCGTGGACGAAGCGTTGCAGCATGGCACCGCCCTGCTTAGAGTGCGTGACTTCCGGGTGGAACTGCACGCCGTAGAAGTCGCGGGCCTCGTCGGCCATGGCAGCAATCGGGCAACTTGGTGTGGACGCGGTGATGCGGAAGCCGTCGGGAATGGCGACGACTTTGTCGCCATGCGACATCCAGACATCGAGCAGCGATTCACCGTCAGCGTTGCGACGGTCATGCAAGTCGCCGAAGAAAGCATCGTGACGGGTGTCGGCACTGTTGTTGGTGGCCTGCGCCAGATCCGACTCGACGGTGACTTCGGCATAGCCGAATTCGCGGATATCCGAACCCTCGACGCGACCACCGAGCTGCTCGGCCATGGTCTGCATGCCGTAGCAGATGCCCAGCACCGGCACGCCGAGCGTGAGCACGCTGTCCGGCGCACGCGGACTGCCGGCTTCCGTCACCGACTCCGGGCCACCGGAGAGGATGATGCCCTTGGGATTGAAGGTGCGGATCTCGTCGTCCGTCATGTCGAAGGCGCGCAGTTCGCAATACACGCCGAGCTCACGCACGCGGCGGGCAATGAGCTGGCTGTACTGGGAGCCGAAATCGAGGATGAGCAGGCGGTGGGCGTGAATATCATGGGTCATGTTACGGCTCTCAACCTACGCGGTAGTTCGGGGCTTCTTTGGTGATGGTCACGTCGTGCACATGCGATTCCTTCATGCCGGCCGAGGTGATCTTCACGAACTTGGGCTTGCTGCGCATGTCTTCGATATCGGCCGAGCCGGTGTAACCCATGCTCGAACGCAGGCCGCCGAGCATCTGGTGGATGATGCCGCTCATGGGGCCCTTATAAGCAACGCGACCTTCGATGCCTTCCGGCACCAGCTTCTCGACGCCCGCGGAGGCATCCTGGAAATAACGGTCAGCGGAACCGCCGCCGCGCTGCGCCATGGCACCGAGCGAGCCCATGCCGCGGTAGGCTTTGTAGTAGCGACCTTGGAACAGCTCGACTTCGCCCGGCGCCTCTTCGGTACCGGCGAGCAACGAGCCGACCATGATGCAGCTGGCACCGGCGGCGATGGCCTTGGCGATGTCGCCGGAGAAACGGATGCCGCCGTCGGCAATAAGCGGGATGCGGTTGTTTAGCGCACGCGCCACGAGGTCGATAGCGGAGATCTGCGGCACGCCAATACCGGCGACGATACGCGTGGTGCAGATCGAGCCTGGACCGATGCCGACCTTGACGGCATCGGCACCCGCTTCCATGAGCGCCAGCGCCGCTTCACCGGTGGCGATGTTGCCGCCAATAACCTGCATGGATGGGTAGTTCTGCTTGATCCAGCGCACGCGATCGATAACGCCCTGGCTGTGGCCGTGAGCGGTATCGACCACCAGCACGTCTACACCCGCTTCGATCAGCGCTTCGACGCGAGCCGGCGTTTCAGCGCCGGTGCCGACGGCAGCGCCAACGCGGAGACGACCATGGGCATCTTTGGAAGAGTTCGGGAAGCGTTCGGCTTTCTGGAAGTCATTGACCGTGATCAGACCTTTTAGGCGGAAGTCATCATCAATAACCAGCACCTTCTCGATGCGGTGTTCGTGCAGCAGGGCCTTGATGCGCTCGGGCGACTCGCCCTCCTTCACCGTGACCAGTTTGTCTTGCGGCGTCATGATGGCCGATACCGGCAGATCCATGCGCGTCTCGAAACGCAGGTCGCGGCTGGTGACGATGCCGACAACTTGGTCGCCCTGCATGACCGGCACGCCGGAAATGCGGTTGGCCTGGGTCAGCTCGATGAGCTCGCCGACCGTGGTCTTCGGGCTGACCGTGATCGGGTCTTGCACCATGCCGGCTTCGAATTTCTTCACGCGACGCACTTCGGCGGCCTGAGCGGCGATGTCCATGTTCTTGTGCAGAATGCCGATGCCGCCTTCCTGCGCCATGGCAATGGCCATGCGCGCTTCGGTGACGGTGTCCATGGCCGCAGAGACCAATGGCACATTGAGTTGGATGCCTCGGGTGAGCTGCGTTTTTAGGCAGGCATCCTTGGGCAGCACGTTGGAGTATGCGGGCAGCAGCAAGACGTCATCAAAGGTCAGGGCTTCTTGAACGATGTCGAGCATGGCGCTACTCCATTGGGCAACCGAAATTAGCCGCGCAGTATAACGATTTCAGTCGCTCCCGTCAGGTAGCAAGCGCAGACTTGATGACATGCATGAGCAATTCTCCATTGCCCCTGGACTGCCTATACTAAACCTCCAACAAACTCTTTGAGTGCTTGCTATGTCTGCTCCGCCCTCCGTGCTCACGGTCAGCCAGCTCAACGGCAGTGTGCGCGAGCTACTGGAATTCAATTACGGGCGAATTTGGCTGCGTGGCGAACTGTCTAATGTATCGGCACCCAGCTCCGGGCATTTGTATTTCACCCTTAAAGACGACCAGGCACAGGTGCGTGCAGCTATGTTTAAAGGCGCACGCACGGCAGCAAGGTTGCAACAGCCGCCGCAAAATGGGCAACAAGTGCTGGTTCGCGCTCGTGTCAGCCTTTACGCGCCGCGTGGCGATTATCAACTGTTGGTAGAGCATCTCGAAGATGCTGGGTTAGGCGCCCTGCAACAGGCTTATGAGATGCTGAAAGCACGTCTTGCGGCTGAAGGCTTATTTGCGGCAGAGCGCAAACGCCCACTCCCCGCGAACCCACGCGGGGTTGCCGTGCTGACCTCACCCAGCGGGGCGGCCGTGCGGGATATCCTGCAGGTATTAAAACGGCGTGCGCCTGGGCTGCCAGTGACCTTGATTCCGGTACCCGTGCAAGGCACTGAAGCACCACCCGCCATTGTGGCGGGCTTGGCGCTACTAAAATCCCTGTTTGAAAATGATTTCCAAGACACCCAAGGGCAACGTATTCCGCCCTTTGATGTGGTGATTGTGGCTCGTGGCGGCGGATCGCTTGAAGATCTCTGGGCCTTCAACGATGAAGCCGTCGTTCGCGCCTTAGCGGACATGCCGGTGCCCGTGGTGAGCGGTGTTGGCCACGAAATTGACTTCACCATTGCCGATTTTGTGGTGGACGTTCGTGCCCCTACCCCGTCGGCGGCGGCCGAACTCGTCAGCCCAAATCAACAACAGTGGCGGGAGCAAGCCAAGTTGGCCAAGGCGCGTCTGCTCAATGCGTGGCAACGCGACCATCAGCGCCGTCAATTAGCCCTTCATGTCGTGCAACGACGCTTACGCAGTCCGGCTCGACAATTACTGGATCAGCGTCAGCGTTTAGACGAATTGGAATTACGCCTCACACGCCAGCTTCGACAGTTGTTGACACAGCGCCGTGAGCGACTGCAACAACGCATCATCCGCTTAAAAGCACGTGATCCTGCACGGCAAATACCCGCGCTCGCGCAACGGGTATCGACGCTGCAACAGCGAGCATTGCGGGCGATACAGCAGCGCCTAGTGCAACGCCAACAGCATTTGCATAACTTAATGCAGCGCGCCCATTCGGTGAGCCCGCTCGCCGTACTGTCACGTGGCTACGCGATTATTTCCAAGCAGGACGGTAGCGTACTCCGCGATGCAACACAGGTTCGCGTGGGCGATGTTGTGCGCGCAAAACTGAATGCGGGCGAAGTCTCCGCATCCATCACGGCAATTCATGCCACTGCTTTTGAGAACCCAAAATGACGGTCAAGACGAACTCGCAACAGACAGGAATAATGCGACTTGGCGCACTCCTACTCGGCAGTTGGTTGCTATCCAGCTGCGCCACCGTTCAAGCTCAAACCGACCAGACAGTGGTGAATGGCGGCCTCTGGTCTGTGCCGGTAACAGCGGAGGTACTGACTCAAGCGGCACAGGGCAACCCGCTGCGATATCAAGACCGTCCCGTTTGGGTGGGTCTCGTCAACAATCAACCCACGGCAATGATCGGCATAGGCCTTAGCGACATCGGCTCACAGCAGCTGGTCAATAATCGCGGTGAACTCATTGCAGCAACTACGGTGCGCGAGCGGGCGTATGCAGAGCAACACCTTCAGCTCACGCAAACGCAATATGTCACGCCCAACATCGAGCAAAACGCCCGGTTTGAACGCGAAGCGGCGGAACAAAAAGCGGTATATCGGGTGTATAGCGGACAAAACGTCGCCCCATGGCCCGTCTTCCAGTGGCCACTGCATGGCCGTGTGAGCAGTGAGTTTGGTTTACGTCGTTTTTTTAATGGCGAGCCACGCGCGCCCCACTTAGGTATTGATATTGCGGGCAAACAAGGCACGCCGGTATTGGCACCTGCAGAGGGCTCCGTCGCGCTAATCGGTGATTACTTCTTTAATGGCCGTACCGTGATTATTGATCACGGTCAGGGCCTGTTTTCTATGCTTTGCCACTTCAGCGACATTCAGGTGACGGTGGGGCAGCAGGTAACAAAGCGAACGGTTGTGGGCTTGGTGGGTGCCACCGGGCGAGCGACTGCCCCGCATTTACACTGGACCGTGAGCCTGAACGACAGCCGCATCAACCCGGCTATTCTGTTGCCCGCACAGAAAAAGAAATGAGTCAGTGAACGCGGAGCAGCGGCGTTAACACACTAAGTAACTGCCGCCCTCTTACGGGCTTGATCAGCACCGGATCCAGACCCGCTGCCTGATACTTAGCAAGGTATTTGTCATCATCGTGAGCGGTGATAACGACCACAGGCCCTTGCAACGCGCAGGCGCTCGACGGTAATGCTTGCATGGCCTGCCACCAAGACACGGCGTCATAATCGGGCAGCTCACCATCCAACAAAATCAAATCCCAACTCGCTTGAAGCGCCTGCAGGCCTTCATGACCCGTGGCCACCGCGGTCAACTCGACGCCCCAGGACTGCAACAAACTGGTCATTAGGTGCGTACTGACCGGGTCGTCTTCAATCAACAAAATTCGTCTTTTTAACCAATGCCGTTGAGCTTCGCTCAATGCTTCATCGCTCAAACCGTCGAGCTGATCGCTCGTGGTCGCCAACGGGTTATTGCGCAAGCTGATTTCCAGTGCGCGTGCCGCATCGCGTGCTGATCGCACGTAGGTTTGCTGCTCGTCATCCAGGGTGGTGGTGTCGAGCAATTCCAGTAAGCCGCTGACCCCATGGAGTGGCGTACGCACATCGTGTGACCATTTGCCCCAGCGCAATTGCAGCGCCTGCTCTGTGCGCCAGTGCTTATTCGCTTGGCGCATCAGATCTTGGCTAATTAAACGTTGCCGTTGCGCGTCATAATCCAGCAAGGCATATCGTGCCAACACGCGCTCAGAGATGCCCCACGCTAGGGCCAACGTCAGCAGCAAGACGCAGATGGCCAGCAGTGTCACTTGCACCAACACACTGCGCTCACGCTGCTCAATCTGATTCGTGCTGACCCAGAGCTGGACTTCGCCTAAACGCTCAGCATCGGTTTGACTAGACTCACCTGCAAACCAATCGTTGGGATCGGCCGTGGCTTTGGGCACCACCACTACGGCACGATACTGGCGTAGCTCATCATCCGCGAAGAGCGACTCTGAGGACATTCTGCCCTTATGCAGCCACAGCTGGCCCCGTGCATCAAACACACGAATTGCCGCAACTTCAGGCCGGCGGGTGACACGCTCAATGCCGGCACTCATCAAGTCTTGCTGATTCGACATCAGTGCGTAGTCGGCGCTTGCAGCCAATTGATCTGCTGTTTGCTGAGCTGAAATATCTAGGCCTTTCAGATCATCCTGCAAACGGATGTTCGTAGTCGTGCCTAACACCAGCGCCATAACCACCAAAGCAGGCACTAAGGCGAGCACCAAAACCGCCATACGTAACTGCTGTTGGCTGAGTCGAATTTGTTGACTCATGGCTGAGCCTCACGAAGTAAGTCAGGCGTCAAATAAAGCCCCAGTGAACGTGCGACTTGTGGGTTAAGTAATGGCTGAAACTGCTCTACCGTCTTGGGCTCCCCAAGCCGACCGGTTTTTTGCCAATGCTCAACACGCGCAATTAATTCCGCAATCAGTGCCGACTTGGGAACAGCCATCGTCGCCACGGCACCGGCACTCACAAAGGCAGGGCTGGGCCCAATCAAAGCCTTTTGATGCCGGTAGGCGGTGAGCAAAATCAGTTTTGCTGTATCGCGGTTAAACAACACCTCGTCGTTAGTCGCCACAAAAATATCGACTTGTTCTGATGCTTCCGCGAGGGCGCGCGCCGAGATGGGTGGCGTCAAGAGTAAGGGAACTAAGGTAATGCCTTCCGACCTCACACCTGCAGCAAGCGTCTCTAGGTGGCGCGCCTGGCTCAGTTGCGCTTCACGATCCAGCCCTTGGCGAGCAATCACCCCCACACGTTTAGCCAACGGCATAACACGTCGAGCCAATCGCACTTGCTGGAGGAGCGGCGGCCCCCAAAGCAAAGCCGAATCGTGTGCGCGGGCGAGATTGCGTTGTGTCAGAGAGGAAATTAGCAGCAGGATGGGTTCACGCTTTTCCGCTGTCAGCAACCGATCGTAGGCATCGGCATGCCACGCGATATGGAGCTGCGTGTCCGCCCCCAAAGGCTCGGCCTGCCAATCGATCTGCGGTTGCGTGGAGCGCAACTGCTGCACTACCGCAGAAGGTGCACCCCACAATCCGACTCGGGTCATGGCGTGTGTGTTGACCGAAAAAAAGCACACAACCATCGCGCAGGTGAAGGCCACGCATCGCTGCCAACTACGCGAACCTCGCTCTCTGCTGCGTGCAATCATCCTTGATAGCCTAGTCAGAATTAATATCGCCAGCCGACGCTGGCCCAAATTCGCTGCGGCGAATCCACACCGTTATCTCGCCTCAACTCAGCATCACGAGTCAGGCGAACTTGAGCCGTCAGCCCCAAATCTAAGGTCTGTTTTTCGGACACGCGCAGCACGTGCCCAACGTGGGCGTCGAGTCGGTCAAAAAACAGGTCTTTATTTAAATTATTGTAAAAACCGTAGGCCAGTGAGCCCCGCCAGCCATTAGGGTCATACCATGCCCAAATGGCACTGCCACTGTGCGTGGGTACGAAATCCGTATTCTCATTACCCCGATCTGAAGGTCGATTAACGCGCAGATAGGCATAATTCAGTTGCACACGCTGGAAACTCGACGGCCGCCACTCGGTACTGACCTCCGCGCCCCGCATGAGATAGTACTCGTAGCCCCCGATGATGAGGTCATCGATTTCCAACTGATTCCGTGTAAGGTCTAATTCGTCACGGAATAGGCGCACATCGAGACTGACCGGTAGCCGTTGATACTGGGCGAAATAACTAATTTCATTGGAGCGAATACGCTCTGTTTTCGCACTACCGTCGGCAACGGCAGATTGAAAAAAAGCCCCATCGTAGGCACTTTGCGAACGGTCGTCTGTGGTCGCATAGTAGTGTGCATTGAACTGACTCTCAGCAATATCTGGCGTACGCACAGCCCGCGAGTGAATGGCGCGTAGCACTTGGTTCGGTTTGAGCTGCCACGACAACGCCACCCGCGGTGAAAAATTTTCTCCCGACTGATCATCCCGCTCAGCCGCAGCGCCCACATTCAACAGCCACTGATCACTCAGGCGCCACTCCGCATGACCAAAGCCTGAGCTCACCCGATTCTCTGCGTCCCCATTGAGGAAGTTTACGGAGCTCGCCTGCGACTGACTCAGGTTAGCGCCGAGCACCACTCTCAAGGATGGCAACGGCAACCAAAGGTCACTCACTTCAAACTCAACACGCTGTTCGCGATAATCTTGATTGGTCGTGTAATTCCGCAAGTCCGTGTAGTTGCGATCCGCTAGCCGTAAGCAAACCGCCCGAAGTCGCGCATTGGTGACGAAGTCTGGGCTCGCGCAGGTCATCACGGGGTCATCTGCAAAGCGATTAGCGAGCGATTTGTCTTGTGCAAAAAGTGCCGTCAACTCCGGTGATACCACCAAATAGGGAATGCGCACATACCAAGGCTCATCGCGGTTCAGCGTATTTATATTGGCCTTAAGATTAAGTCGATGCTGGCTGTTTAGGGGCTGATCCCAGTGCACGCCCACATAGCCTGTCTCTAATGTGGCGACGGGTAGCTCGCGGTAAATGGAGGTATCGTTGCGCCGCGCCTGCTCGGCCACCATGCGCGAAAAGCCAGCCGACAGTGTGAGCAAGCCATCGTTAACTGTCGTGTATTGGCCTTTGCCATAGCCACCGTCCACCACTTTATCGTCTTTGAATGGTGTCTTTTTCCGGGCATTAATATCAAAGCCTGTGTCTTCGCGATGAAATACGGACCACGCCCAATCGCCACCTAGGCCATGCAGTGACAATCGGGCAAATCCGTCGCGGATATGATCATCACCAGCCCTAACCAAGAGCTCCGCATTGGGCACCTCCTGGACATTGCGTGTGATGATATTGACTACCGCAAAGAAACTATTGGCGCCATAAGTCGCTGAGTTTGGGCCGCGAACGACCTCAATACGCTCGATGTCTTCCACATCTAAGGGCAAGCCTATCCAATCCACACGCGCCAACGCGGCTTCATAAATGGATCGTCCGTCCACCAGCACCTGCATACGCCGAGCGCCGTCGGCGGATGTGCCGTGATAGCCAACAAAAGCCTCAGAGCCAGACTCTCGTCCAACCACCATGCCAGGTACCAAGCGCAAAATATCGGGCAATTCACGCGTGCCAAGAGCACGAATCATGGCGCGATCAATCACGGTAATGGAGGCGGGTGTGTCAAGAACTGACTGCGTGAGTCGTGCAGCGGAAATGACCGTGGGAATGGCAACCTGATTGCCATCAAAACCTAGCTCATCGGCACTTAGCGACAGAGATGAGCCGACCACCCATGTCGCTAAGTAGACTTTAATCCAACCCGAAGCGCTATCTGCGTTCACGCTTCTTATGCTTCTGAACAAAGCGCCGACGGCGCTCAGATTGCGCTTCCGTGAGTTTATTCACACGATCCTTATACGGGTTATCACTGGTCTTGAATTCCAGCTGAATAGGCGTTCCTTGCAGGCGTAAATGCTTACGGAACACATTTTCCAGATAGCGCTTGTAGTCTTTTGGCACGGACTCGGTCTGATTGCCGTGGATCACAAACAGCGGCGGGTTCGAGCCGCCCATGTGGGCATATCGCAGCTTAATACGACGACCAGAAACTAGCGGAGGCTGATGTTGCTCAATTGCATCGGCCAAGAGCTGTGTGAGTTGACTGGTCGGCACTTTGATCATCGCCGACTCAAACGCTCGCTGAATGGACGGGTACAAATCACCAACAGCCGTGCCAAATTTCGCGGAGATGAGGTGGATTTTCACAAACGGAATAAAGTCGAAGCGCAACAGCATGTCGGTCTTTAGCGTCTGCCGCTCATAGTCAGTCATGCCATCCCATTTGTTAATCGCAATGACGATGGAGCGACCCGCTTCCAGCGCAAAGCCCAGCAGGTTGAGATCCTGATCCACAATGCTCTCGTGCGCATCCATGACCATGACCACCACATGCGCATCTTTAATGGCTTGCAGGGTCTTAATCACCGAGAACTTTTCAACGACTTCATCAATGCGACCACGACGACGAACACCCGCCGTGTCAATCAGGGTATAGCGCTGTCCCTGACGTTCGTAGGGAATATAGATGCTGTCACGCGTGGTACCCGGCATGTCGTAAACGACCACGCGATCTTCGCCCAATAAGCGATTAACCAGCGTTGATTTACCCACATTCGGACGGCCGATGATCGCAATTTTGATGCCCGCTTCAGGGTCATCAACCTCTTCCTCATCTTCCGGATAGTCAATGAGTACGGCCTGAATCATCTGCGTGATGCCACGGCCGTGACTGGCCGCAATACCGTGCAATTCGCCAAAACCTAAGGCATGGAAGTCCGCCAAGGCGACTTCCTCCTGAATACCATCAATCTTATTAACGACGAGGTGTACGCGCTTACTCAGTGAGCGAAGCTCTGTCGCGATTTGCGTGTCGGATGGCGTAAGCCCCGCACGCGCATCGACCAGAAACAGCACGATTTCTGCTTCTTCGATGGCTAAGCGCGATTGCTCTGCCATCGGGGCATCAATGCCCTGCTCTGACTCACCAATACCGCCGGTGTCGATCACAATAAACGATTTGTTTTCGTTCTTGGCATCGCCATATTTACGGTCACGGGTAAGACCAGGCAAGTCAGCAACCAGCGCATCGCGGCTACGCGTGAGCTGGTTAAACAGCGTGGATTTGCCGACATTAGGGCGCCCTACAAGGGCAATAACAGGTTTCATCTCAAATTCTCAAAGCCGGCAAACAGCCGGTTACAGCTTCATGTCCCAGGCACGCAGGGTGCCATCAACCGTCAGCGTTAACAGTTGCGGCGCATCCACCATCACGCTCATGAGCGGATCGCGGGCGGCGCGTTCACGGCCACGCACGGCGCCGTCGACAGGACTAAAAATATGCAGATAGCCTTCGCTATCGCCAACCACTACCAGCCCTCGCCAAATCACCGGCGCGAGCAATTTGCGGCCTTTCAACGACTCTTGCTTCCACACCAATGCACCGGTAATGCGATTCACTGCTGCCAGCGTGCCATCCACATCCACGGCATAGACTTGCGCATTGTCCACGCCAACACTCTGCGTGGTGGAAACATTAAGCTGCCAGCGGCGACGAACTTGCTGTGTGTCGGTTGCGGTTAATTGCGACTGAAAGCCTGCGGTGTAGAGCGTGCCATTGCTGTCAAGCACGAGGTCGCCATCAATGTCCATGAGGCGTTCAATTTCACCGCGACCGCGCGAGTTAGTCACGCGCGTTTGCCAGATCGGCAGGCCAGTCGCGAGATCGAGCTGATACAAATCGCCTTGGCCACTGACCGCATAAAGCTTGTCATTACTGATCACCGGCGCCGCATTGCCACGCAGTGACAGTGGCGGAACCGGGGTATCAAACTGCCAGCGACGCTTGCCAGTGGTGCGCTCAAAGACTTGCACACGGCCATCTAAGGTTTGTACAACGACCACTTTTGCATTGATGCGCGGCGTGGATAACAACGCCGAGCCGAGCGGCGCGCGCCAAACAGGTTTGCCGTTTTTGTTATTGATGGCGAGCAGATCACTTTGGTCTGTACCCACGATCAGCAAGTCATCGTCTACGGCGACGCCACCCGTAACGCCATCGGTGAGCTTGATTTCCCAACGCTCAGTACCGGACGCTCTGCCAATGGACTTCACCACCCCGTTACGACTCGCCACATAAATGGCCGGCGCTTGAACGGCTGGCTCCAAAGACAAAGCTTCACCGCCCGCACCATTCCCCACACTGACCGACCAGCGATCTTCAATGTTAATGGCTTTTTCCGGCAGTCGAGGCAACTCTCCCGCTTTTAAGGGGGCTGCCACGGCAGGCGCCGCTGCGTCGCCCGAAGGCACGCTGCTGCAAGCACTGATAGCGGACACTAAAGCCGCCAGCAGCAGAGGCCTCAAGACCCCTAAGGTCTTTCCTTCCGTGCTCATGGAGAAACTCCCGAGTCTGCGTCGCTGGCACGTTTAGCCGGCGTTAAGCCCACATCGGCCAACTTCAAATCCAATACGGGACGGGCTTCATCCCGCGCAGCCAGGGCTGCATCTGCAGCCGCATAGGCTTTCGCTGCGGCATCGCGCTGACCTTGTAGCAAGAGGATGTCGCCGCGGACTTCAGCCACTAACGGTGCTGCTGCATCGTCATCACCTAGCTCATCCAAGACCGCCAAGGCCGCTGGATATTGCTTACGGGCGGCCAATACACGCGCGAGTCGGGTCTTAGCCAACAGCGTGATTTCAGCCGATGGCTTCAAATCAATCGCGGCACGCAGTTGCTTTTCAGCGGCAGCGAGATCACCCGTATCAACCGCGCGCTTTGCCAATAGCAGGGCCGCATCCACCGCATAAGGGGTGCGGGCATATTCATTGATTAATTGCTGACCCAAACGCTGCACATCGGTATTGGCCGCTTTATCTTCGGTATTCACCGCTAAACGCTGCATGGCCGTTGCCATTTGTTGCTGCAAGGCTTGGGCTTCGCTAGCCGCCTCTAACTGGCTCGACGTCCAATAACGCCAGCCCGAGAAGCTCAGCAAAACGACCGCCACCGACAGCAACAATGGCGTGCCGTAACGAGCCCACCACGTTTTCAATTGATCTAGCGTTTCGTCTTCGTTATAGCTCACAACCTACCCCTCAATAATCAGTCTTATGCCCAAACCTGCTGAATGTGTTCAGCAGCATCCGACATTGCACAGGAAATTTGTTCTCGATCCACGCGCAGCCATTTAATTCCCACCGTATTCGTCGTGACCTCGGCCTCACCGACAATTAATGCCAGTTGTGCGCCGGATTTATCGGCCTTACGAAATTGCGATTTAAAGCTGCCACCGCCGCAGTTATACACGATACGCAACGCGGGTAATGCATCCCGCAGTTGCTCGGCCAGACAAATAGCATGCTGGGCCGTACCCTCGCCCAGCGCCAGCACCATGACATCTGCTTCCGCGCTTTCGCAGACGGGATGCACTGCATCCAGCAATAACACCAGTCGCTCTAAGCCAATGGCAAAACCCACGGCAGGCGTTGCTTGCCCACCCAGCTGTGCCACCAATCCATCATAACGACCCCCGGCACAGACAGTACCCTGTGAGCCCAGCGCCGTTGTCACCCACTCAAAAACGGTTTTATTGTAGTAATCCAGACCGCGCACCAAATTTGGATTGACGCGGTAGGTCACGCCACACGCATCGAGCTGGGCACAGAGAGTCGCAAAGTGCTGGCGTGATCCCTCATCCAGGTAGTCGCTCAGCTGCGGAGCATTGACTAGGATCGCCTGCGTATTGGCATCCTTACTATCCAAAATGCGGAGCGGATTGGTCGTTAGGCGACGCTGAGAATCATCATCGAGCTGGGTTCTAAATTGCTCCAGATACGTGACCAGCGCTTGGCGATAGGCCGCACGGCCTTCGCTTTCCCCGAGGCTGTTGATCTCCAAGGAGACCACATCGGTCAAACCAAGCGATTGCCACAAACGCGCCGTCATTAAAATGAGTTCGGCGTCCATATCTGCGCCAGCTTGGCCGAAGGTTTCAACGCCAAACTGATGAAACTGGCGGTAACGACCTTTCTGAGGACGCTCATAGCGAAACATCGGGCCGGTATACCAAAGTTTAGGGCTCTGGTTATGGGTTAGGCCGTGCTCCAAACAGGCGCGGACACACCCTGCCGTTCCTTCAGGTCGCAGCGTGAGTGACTCACCACTACGATCCTCAAAGCTATACATTTCTTTTTCAACGATATCGGTGACTTCACCAATGGCGCGCTTAAAGAGCGGCGTGGGCTCTACAACCGGCAGACGGATTTCGCGATAACCGTAGCGCTGCATCAAGCTGCGCAGTGCAGTCTCGAGCTGCTGCCAGCGAGGGGTCGCCTCGGGCAGAATGTCATTCATGCCACGAATGGCGTTAATACGGCTCATTAAACTTTCTCAGCAAGCGTCGGCTTATTCTGCCGACGCTTTAATAATTAATTTGGCATCAGCAGCGGCTTTGTCGGCCACCTTAGCGCGAACCATGGCCTCAATTTCATCGACCAGATTGTTGGTATCGATCAGATGGCTTTTTTCGCCGTTGCGATACACCAAGCTTTTCGGCAACGCACCCACCACGCCGATATCCGCCTCCTTGGCTTCACCCGGGCCATTGACCTTGCAGCCAATGACGGACACATCCATGGGTGTTCGGACATCCTCGAGTCGTGCCTCAAGGGCATTCATAACCCGAATGACATCGAACTCCTGACGCGAACAGCTAGGGCAGGCAATGAAGTTGATGCCGTTGGAGCGAATGCCTAGCGACTTCAAAATATCAAAGCCAACCTTGACCTCGTCCTCTGGCTCAGCAGCCAAGGAAACGCGCAAGGTGTCTCCAATGCCGTTCAAAAGCAGCCCACCCATCGCGACGGCTGACTTTACCGTTCCCGAACGAAACACACCGGCCTCGGTGAGCCCGAGGTGGAGTGGGTTATCGATTTGCGCGGAGAGCAAGCGATAGGCATCCAAGGTGAGGAAAACATTGGACGCTTTCACACTGACTTTAAACTCGTGAAAGTTCAGTCGATCCAGAATATCAATATGGCGCATCGCGGATTCCAGCAACGCAGCGCCCGTCGGTTCACCATATTTCTTCTGCAGGTCTTTTTCCAACGAGCCGGCATTCACACCAATGCGAATTGAAATGCCATGATGACGCGCTGCCGCTACCACCTCACGAACCTTGTCGTCCGATCCGATATTGCCCGGATTAATGCGCAAACAATCAACCCCTTGCTCGGCAACCGCTAGGGCAATGCGATGATCAAAATGGATATCTGCTACTAACGGCACGCCCGGCACTTGCTTACGGATTTGCCCAAACGCTGCTGCTGCTTCCATCGAAGGTACTGACACACGAACAATGTCTGCACCTGCCGTCACACAGCGCTGAATTTGTGCCACCGTCGCTGCTACATCGCAGGTTTCGGTATTGGTCATGGTCTGCACCGAAATTGGCGCATCACCACCCACAAATAGATTGCCCACCCGAATTTTGCGGGTCAGACGGCGCTTGATCGGCGACTCATGCATGTTTGGCACATCCTCAATCACAACAACGCATTAACTGGGTGTTACGGGCTTAAATACTTAGGGCTTAGGCACGGGTGCCGGCGCTACCGGTGCAAGACGGAAACTAGCAATTTCGCCACGCGCATACTGTTTCAAGTTCACACTCCGACCATTACGGCTCAATGACGTGACGTGAACATTTCCAATGTTGATCGAGAATGGCGCTTGTCCTGTCACCGTCACAGCTTGGCCGGCATTTTTTAGGCCGTACACCAACTCCTGACCTGTGGCATCACGCACACTGATCCAGGACTTACCGATAAAGCTAAAATTCAGGCTATCAATACCGGGGGGCGGTGCTACTGACGCTACCGGCTTGATAGCCGTGGCAGGTACAGGCGTTGGCGCTACCGGCTTAGGTGCCGGCGCAGCCACCAAGGCCGGCTTAGTGGCAGGTGCAATCGGCTTGCTAGCAACCGCTGTAGAGCCTGGAGCAGGTACGAGGGATGCCTGCGCTGGCGCAACGGTGGTGGCTTTCGTTGCCGATGCCGGGGCTGTTACCGGCGCAGGGGCTGGTGCTGGTGCGGCAACAGGCGCTGGAACAGGCGTTTGCGGTGTCGACAATGGCGCAGGGGTCGTGGCTGCAGGCAAAGCTGATGCATCAGGCGCAATTGCTGTTGCTGTTGCTGTTGCTGACGCTGGGTCAGTGGCGGGCTGCGCTGTAGTAACAGCACCGACAAGCTCAGAACCCACAGGCGGCACTGGGCTAATGACCTCCGGAGTCACTGGTGCTTCCGGTGGAACTTGTTGTGCTACATCAGCGTCGATATCAAGCACGCCGTGATCAGCTAATGGTTCAACGACGTCAGTTTTATTACCCTGCCAAAACAATGTGCCCAGCAATAACAGCAGCAGCAGTGCCAATGAGCCTAACGATAAAATCTGCGAAATACTGATTTGCTGCAACATGGCCATCAGCTTAGGGATGACACTCGGCACATCACTCGCTTTCCGCGCATTGACTTCCGAAAAACCGAGACTAGCTCGCTGCATCGCAGGATTGGAGCTTGCTAAGGCGGGCGTAACAACAATGCCCTTTGAAGCAGCAAGCGCATCAATTTCGGCAATCAATGTGGCGCCATCCAAGTGCACCAGTTGTGCATAGCGACGAGCATAGCCACGCGCGAACGCCAAACCGGGCAGGGCAGCAAAATCATCTGCTTCCAACGCCTGTAGATACTTAACTGACAAGTTGGTTTCTGCGTTCACATCATTCAATGACAAGCCACAGGCTTCGCGCGCCAGCCGAAGTTGCTGACCGGGCGTTGAGCTAGTGCTATTGCCATTTGCAGATACACTCATTTCGTCTGACGAGCTCACAGAAACTATCCTCAAAAAATTTCTAAATTCAACGAGTTAAACTCGAATAATCTCATTACTGCGCGTCTGTGCCTGCCAGCGCTCAGCGCGACGCGTTCTATCTTTAACTTGACCAACTAACTGACCACAGGCGGCATCAATATCATCACCCCGCGTGGCACGGATAGTACAGGTGTAGCCGGCACGAATCAGCTGATTCTGAAACTCAATAATCTGTGCTCGCGGCGTACTGTCATAGGGCGCATGCGGAAAAGGATTAAACGGAATCAAATTAATCTTGCTGGGCACATCGCGCAGCAGATCAATTAATTGGGTCGCGTGTTCTGGCTGATCATTGACGCCTGCCAGCATGACGTATTCCATGGTCACGCGACGACGACCCACTTCACTGCCCTGATGGTGCACCAACCAGCGCTTGCACGCTGCCATTAGCTCACTCAGCGGGTACTTTTTGTTGATGGGAACTAGCTCATTACGCAGCTCGTCATTGGGCGCATGTAATGACACCGCTAACGACACATCGATGGCCTGCGTGAACTTGTCCATCATAGGCACCACGCCCGAGGTGGATAGCGTGACACGACGTTTAGACAAACCGTAAGCATAGTCATCCAGCATCAAGCTCATAGCCGGCAAAACCGCATCGAGATTGAGTAGCGGCTCACCCATGCCCATCATGACAACATTGGTCAACGCGCGCGTCCGGGTTAATTCGCCGTCCGCATTTCGACCACTGAATTCGCCATCATCGAGGTAGGAGCGATTGGCAATCCAAACCTGGCCAATAATTTCTGCCGGCGTCAGGTCGCGCATAAAGCCCTGCTTGCCCGTCGAGCAGAAGCTGCAGTCCAAGGCACAACCAACCTGAGACGACACACAGAGGGTTTTACGATCGCCGTCGGGAATGAGCACGGTCTCGACCATAGCATTGGGTGCCACTTCGATGATCCACTTACGCGTGCCATCCGCTGAGAAATGCTTGTGTGTGACTTTGGGCGGACGCACTTCCGCATACTGCTCTAGCTTGACGCGTAGCGACTTCGCCAGATTGGTCATCTCAGAAAACTCTGTGATGCCTTGCTGATGAATCCATTTCATCACCTGACCGGCGCGGAATTTCTTCTCACCCAGGGTGGCGAAATAGGCCTCCATTTGCTCGCGACTGAGCCCGATCAAATTGACCTTGGGCGGTACAGTTACGTCGATAGGGGCAGCGTCAGTCATGTCATTTTTACCACTTTTATCATGCACAAAGGCCGCAGTACTCAGGTATTGCGGCCTTTGCATCAACTCGCCGCTTTCACGGCCGCTCTGCGCCATTAAAGCGCAGAGCCCTACGCAACCTTAACGGGTACGTGCACAAACTTCCAGCGAGCTGAAGAAGTAAGCGATTTCACGAGCAGCGGAGGTTGTCGAGTCCGAACCATGAGCAGCGTTCTCATCGATGCTAACAGCGAAATCAGCACGAATGGTGCCTGGCGCTGCATCCTTTGGATTGGTGGCGCCGAGAATGTCACGGTGGGCCAGAACGGCGTTTTCGCCTTCCAAAGCGCTAACCACAACAGGACCGGAAGTCATGAAAGCAACCAGGTCGTTGAAGAAGCCACGGCCAGCGTGCTCAGCATAAAAGCCTTCGGCTTCTGCTTTCGACAGGTGCTTCATTTTGGTGGCAACAATCTTCAGACCGGCAGCTTCGAAGCGGCTGAAAATAGCACCAATGGCATTCTTGCCAACGGCGTCGGGCTTGATGATGGAAAGTGTGCGTTCAACGGCCATGGTGGGCTCCAGTGTCACAATTTAGAAAGAGGCGTCGGGCACATGTCATGCCAGAACTTGGGCGCGGATTATACCGGCGTCTGTGGGTAACTGCTAGAGATGGTTTGGGTTCTTTAGCTGGCCCGCTTCCGAGGCAGGATTGAGCTGTTCAAACACGCCGTGAATCCATCCATGGAGGCTCCATGCGCCATCCATGGCGCATGACGGTTTGTACAACTACTCCCCGCCTCGGGCGCTCAGCGTGTGGCCCCGCGTCTGCAGTCAGCTAAATATCTCAGGAGGGACGCGCAGCGAACCCTCTTGGAATCCGGAAGTTCGGGGACGTATGAGAGAGCTGTCGGCGCTAACGGGTGAAACAGGTCGCGCCGTCATGCGCCATGAATGGCGCATGAGAGCCTACAGGGGTGAGCGCGGGGTTTGTCGGCGCATCGCGCCGAACCGCGTGAACGACCGCGCGATGCAACGCGCGGGCTGGACGTATTCACGGCGAGCGCGCACCTGTATCACCCGTTAGCGCCGGCCCCACCCTATCAATGCTTCTCCGAAGCATGATTCAGCGTATAGCGAGGAATCTCAATGACGAGATCCTCAGTACCCATGACCGCCTGACACGACAACCGCGACTCCGCCTCCAACCCCCAGGCTTTGTCGAGCATGTCTTCTTCCAGCTCATCGAGCTCATTAAGCGAATCAAATCCCTCGCGCACCACCACATGACAGGTCGTGCAGGCGCAGGACTTCTCGCACGCATGCTCAATGGCATAACCCTGACGCAAGGCCGCATCACAAATGGTTTCGCCGACTTCAGCCTCAATCACGGCACCGTTCGGGCAGATCTCGTGGTGCGGCAGCAGAATGATGTTGGGCATATCAGTGTTCCTCGAAATCAGTCAGCGTCTTGCCAGTAAAGGCCTGACGGATGCCGGCGTCCATGCGCCGGGCAGCAAAAGTTTCGCTGGCGTGGTTAAGTGCCTCAGCAGCAGCGGTAATGGCAGCGGCATCGTCGGCAATGGCCAGGGCTTTCAGGCCCTGCACGGCGGCCTGTAACTCGGCCAGCTCGGAGGCACTTAGCAATTCACCCTGCTGCGCCAAGGCAGCTTCAGTAGCAATCCAGAGGCGCTCGGCTTCCGCACGGGCCTCGGCCAATGCACGCGCTTGCATGTCCTGCACGGCGGCAGCCTGCGACTCGCGCAGCAGGCGCAGAATGTCGTCATCCTGCAAACCCCAAGATGGTTTGACGACAATTTCAGCACGCACGCCGGATGTCGTTTCTTCCGCACTGACGCTGAGCAGGCCGTCCGCATCGACCTGGAATAACACGCGAATCCGTGCCGCACCGGCGACCATCGGCGGAATACCTTGCAGCTCAAAGCGCGCGAGCGAACGACAGTCGCTGACCATCTCACGCTCGCCTTGCAATACGTGCAGGCTCATCGCGGTTTGGCCATCTTTAAAGGTGGTGAATTCCTGCGCACGTGCCACCGGAATGGTGGTGTTGCGAGGCACGACCTTCTCAACCAAGCCGCCGTAGGTTTCGAGGCCCAGCGAAAGCGGAATAACATCGAGCAGCAGCAGGTCGCTATCGGGCTTGTTGCCAACAAGAATATTGGCCTGTACCGCCGCGCCCACGGCCACAACCTGATCTGGATCAAGATGATCCAATGCAGGCTTACCGAAAAACTCAGCGACACGACGACGCACCAGCGGCACACGCGTAGAGCCACCCACCAAGACGACTTCGCTCAAATCTGCAGGCTTCAGACCCGCATCGCGAAGGGCGCGGCGACAAGCCTTTAAGGTGTCATCCACGCGGGCAGCAATAAGTGATTCGAAATGTTCGCGAGTCAGCGTCGCCTGCCAATCTGCCGGTGCGCCACCGGTACCGGCCGCCAACGACAGGGGCACCGAATCACGCGCACTAAGCGCTTCTTTCACGCGCCGCGACGTCTGCAAAAGACGACGTTGAATTTCAGCATCCGGATTAACAATGCCGGCTCCTGCCATAATCCAACTGGCGATAGCATGATCGAAATCATCGCCACCCAGCGCAGAGTCGCCACCGGTGGCGAGCACTTCGAACACACCTTGATGCAGACGCAAAATAGAGATGTCGAAGGTGCCGCCGCCAAGGTCATAAATGGCGTGGATACCTTCGTGCTGTTGGTCAAGCCCATAGGCGACAGCCGCCGCCGTGGGCTCGTTGAGCAGACGCAGCACTTTCAGGCCAGCCAGCGTGGCGGCATCCTTGGTGGCCTGGCGCTGCGCCTCGTCAAAGTAGGCCGGGACGGTAATCACCGCACCGGTAATATCGCCGCCTAAGGCCGCTTCGGCGCGCACCCGCAACACATTGAGAATTTCAGCCGACGCTTCCACGGGGCTTTTTAGACCCGCGATGGTGTTGAAATAGGGCATGCCGTTGTCGTGCATGACCAACTCGTAGGGGAGCTGGTCGCCGAGCTGATGGGCCGCTTCAAGACCGCGACCCATGAAGCGCTTCACGGAAACTAAGGTATTCAGGGCATCGCTGGCTGCCGCTTGGCGTGCCGCCTCCCCCACCACCACCGCGCCATCCGCCAGATAGCGAACCACCGAAGGCAACAAGAAACTGCCGTCCTCTGCCGGTAATACACGCGGCAAGCCGCTTTGCATCGTGGCCACGAGAGAATGCGTGGTGCCAAGGTCTATCCCGATGGCCAGTTTATGTTGGTGTGGCGCTTGACTCTGGCCAGGTTCGGCGATTTGCAGCAAGGCCATCAGAAATCGTCCAGTTCGTCTTCGAGGCGTTCACGCTGCTCGCGGATCTCCGCCAGCAAGCGTGTCATGAATTGCATTTTTCGCAGGCAATCTGTGGCTTCAGGCCAATCCTGCGCCACGTAATCGAGAGGAAACTCGCGCAGCAGCGCATCCAGCCAATCTTGGGCTTCTGCCTCAATGGCATCCAGCTCATGGACGGCGGCAGCTTCTTCCAACGACTCGCGAAGTTCCATCTGAGCCATCAGGAAATCCGTGTCCATGACGCTGACCCGCTCAGCATCTCCCCCCTGCCCGACTAATTCCAGCAGGTAGCGGGCACGGCGCACAGGATCGCGCAACGTGTCATAAGCAGCATTAATGTGCGATGTCATTTGCAGCGCCTGACGTTGCGCTACGGGATCATCAGCAGGGGCACGGTCTGGGTGATGTTGTTGCTGCAAAGCTCGCCAATCAGGCTGCAAGGCATTGGCATCTAGCTCAAATACCACGGGCAAGCCAAAGAGGCTGAAGTAGTCCGTATTCAGGTTCACACCCACACTCCGCTTAAACGGTGAAAGACTCACCGCAACCGCACTCGCCCTTCTGATTCGGGTTAGTGAACTTGAAGCCTTCGTTCAGGCCTTCTTTAACGAAGTCCATTTGGGTGCCATCGAGATAGGCCAAGCTTTTCGGGTCAACAATGACTTTTACCCCAAAAGAATCAAAGACTTGATCAGCCTCTTCTACCGCATCAACAAACTCCAGCACATAGGCTAAGCCTGAGCAGCCGGATGTCTTGATGCCGACGCGAATGCCTTCACCCTTGCCCCGACCCTCGAGGCAAGCTTGAACGTGGCGCGCGGCCGATTCTGTCAGGGTAATACCCACTCGTGTCTCCTCAGCTGTGCCAGCGCCTTTCGGCACGGGCCCCAGTAAACATATTGCGCTTAGGCGCCGTGCTTCTGACGGTAGTCAGCAATCGCTGCCTTAATGGCATCTTCAGCGAGCACCGAGCAGTGAATTTTCACGGGCGGCAGAGCCAACTCCTGCGCAATTTGGGTGTTCTTGATCGTGGCAGCCTGGTCCAGGGTCTTGCCCTTGACCCACTCGGTCACCAGCGAGCTGGACGCAATGGCTGAACCACAACCATACGTCTTGAAGCGGGCATCTTCGATAATACCGGCTTCGTTCACTTTGATTTGCAGCTGCATCACGTCGCCACACGCTGGTGCACCCACCATGCCGGTGCCGACGGAGTCATCCAGCTTATCGAGCTTGCCGACATTGCGTGGATTTTCGTAGTGGTCGAGGACCTTTTCGCTGTAAGCCATGATATTTCTCCTGGTTGCAGAGGGTGCGCTTAGTGCGCGACCCATTCCACGGAACTGATGTCTACGCCGTCTTTGTACATATCCCACAAAGGAGACAGGTCACGCAGGCGGTTGACGGCTTGGCTGGCGTGGCCAATCACGAAATCGATGTCGTCCTCGGTGGTAAAGCGACCGAGGGTAAAACGAATGGAGCTATGTGCCAGCTCATCACTGAGACCTAAGGCGCGTAGCACGTAGGAAGGCTCGAGTGAGGCGGAGGTACAGGCAGAACCTGACGAAACGGCAAGATCTTTCAGCGCCATGATCAGCGACTCGCCTTCAACGAAGTTAAAGCTGACATTGAGGTTGCCGGCGATGCGCTGAACGGCATCGCCATTCAGAAACACTTGCTCCAGCCCCTGCAAGCCCATCCAAAGCTTGTCGCGCAATACACGCAAACGTGCCTGCTCTTCATGCATTTCCAGTTTCGCGAGGCGGAAGGCTTCACCCATGCCGACCAGCTGGTGCGTGGCCAAAGTACCCGAACGCATGCCGCGCTCGTGTCCACCACCGTGAATCTGTGCTTCTAAACGTACGCGGGGCTTGCGGCGGACGTACAGCGCGCCAACACCTTTCGGACCGTAGGTTTTGTGGGCACAGAAACTCATCAAATCGACTTTCATTTTGTCGAGGTCAATGTCAATTTTGCCGGTCGACTGAGCGGCATCAACATGAAACAGAATGCCGCGCGCACGCGTGATCTCGCCTATCGCTGCGATGTCGGTGATGGTGCCAATCTCGTTGTTCACATGCATCAGCGAAACCAGCAAAGTGTCATCGCGCAACACGGCTTCAACCGCCGCCGGATGAATCAGGCCGGTGCCGGCTTCCGGGTCAAGATAGGTTACTTCAAAGCCTTCGCGCTCAAGCTGGCGACAAGCATCCAACACGGCCTTGTGCTCGATCTTCGAGGTCACAATGTGCTTGCCCTTACTCTTATAAAAACCGGCAACGCCCTTAATGGCGAGGTTATTGGACTCGGTCGCACCGGATGTCCAAACAATTTCGCGCGGGTCGGCATTCACTAACGCAGCCACATGACCACGCGCATCCTCAACCGCCTCTTCGGCTTGCCAGCCATAAAAATGCGAACGCGACGCTGGGTTGCCAAAATTACCTTCTACCCGCAGGCAATCCATCATGGCTTCGGCCACACGCGGGTCCACCGGCGTGGTCGCGGAATAGTCGAGATAGATCGGACGCTTCATGAATTACCCCTAACACTCAATTCAGTTAGCTACTGCCAGACTGGCACCAGCTTCAATATCCAGACGACGGCGCGCTTGTGCTTCGCTTTGGCGAATCGACACGGCCTGCACCTGACGCCGCGTCAGCAACTCTTGCAAGCTGATGTTGGCCAAGAAATGATGGATCTGATCACTGAGATCACTCCATAGTTCATGCGTCAGACAAGTTACGCCTTGTTGGCAATCGCCTTGACCGCCACAGCGGGTGGCATCCACCGACTCATCCACTGCATCAATGATATCGGCCACAAAAATTTCGCCGGCCAGATGCGCCAGCTGGTAACCGCCACCGGGGCCGCGCACACTACTGACCAAGCCGCTTTTGCGTAACTTGGCAAATAATTGCTCGAGATACGACACCGAAATCGATTGGCGATCGGAAATATCGCCCAAGCTGACTGGGCCTTTTTGCGCATGCAGCGCCAAGTCCAACATCGCCGTTACAGCGTAGCGGCCTTTCGTCGTTAATCGCATGCAACATCTCCACTACTTAACCCAGTATTTCACTAGGGTATTAAAACCAAGTAAAACAGTCAAGTATTAGACCCAGTAGAACGGTCGGGATTGTAGGGAGATCAGCCTCAGATTGCCAGACGCCGCGATCAGTAATTTAGGGGCAAGCATGACTCTAGAGTCCGCATGCCCCTGCCACTTAATCGGGTTTTACCGTAGCCAAAGTAGTGGCTAGTAGAGCGTCCGGCTTTTGATCGCAGACATTAATACCGGCCTCTTTCAGTGCTTTGCAGAACATATCCATGCGCGCTTCATTGGCCTGCATGTGATCCAAGATATCTCGCATGGCGTCCAACACAGGATCGGGTAAGTCAGGGTTAGCGGCGTAGGCCTGAAAGCCAATTTTTGCCGCATAGTCTCGGCGCGCCTGCTCTTCTGCATCCACTTCGGTACGAATAATGATGCGACCCGGTGTACCCACAACGGTGGCACCAGCCGGGACAGGTTTCACGACGACGGCATTCGAGCCAATACGTGCACCAGCCGAGACAGTAATCGGACCCAACACCTTGGCACCGGCGCCTACAACCACCCCATTTTCTAGCGTGGGGTGGCGCTTGCCACCATCCCAGGAAGTACCGCCCAGCGTGACGCCGTGATATAGAGTCACATCGTCGCCAATTTCAGCCGTTTCACCAATCACCACGCCCATGCCGTGATCGATAAAAAAACGACGGCCTATCTTCGCGCCGGGGTGTATTTCAATTCCGGTCCAAAATCGCGATAGGGTCGAAATGAAACGGGCCAGCCCTTTCCAATTCGCATGCCATAGCGCATGCGACCAGCGATGCGCCATCGCGGCATGTAGACCGGGGTAGTTTAGAAAAACTTCAAAGCGGGTCCGCGCAGCCGGGTCACGAGCAAAGACAGAGTCGATATCTTCTCGAATGCGTTCAAACATCGTTTTTCCCCGAAGACTTCGCGGTAAGAATAACGCCGCCACGGCCAACTTTTTCGCCGCTCAACGCCAATACGCGCTTAAAGAAACCACGCAACAAATTGTACTCTGGGCGATCCAATCGTGTCCGCCCAAACAGTCGGCGCAGACGCGTCATGATCTGACGGGGATTTTCCGGATCCAAAAAACCCACCGCAATTAGCGTGCGCTCGCAGTGCTCGTAGAACTGCGTCATGTCTTCGCCTTTGACCAACTCTTCATCCCATGGCACTAGCGTGATGGGCATGCCTTGCTGCTCCAGCGGATCGGGCACAGGCTGGGGACGCTGCGAGTACGTCCCGGTAAACTCATCACACGTATCTTCAGCCAACAAGCAGGCCATTCGGACTTCGTAGGCCAATACTTGCACCGCGGCGGCGACATTCAGAACGCCATAGACAGGATTGGTTGGGATAAACACATGGGCATGGCAGAGCATGAGCTCTTCATTAGTGAGGCCACGGTCTTCGCGGCCAAAAATGATCGCCACCTTAGCTCCCGCTTGCTCATGCTGCTGCGCGGTCGAGCCAGCGCTTCGCGCATCGAGCTGGGGCAAACCAATCGTACGATTGCGCGCGCTCGTGCCCAACACAAGCTGGCAGTCTGCAATGGCCTCCTCGAGCGTCGCGACGACCCGCGCGTTGGCGAGCACATCTGATGCACTAGAGGCCAGGGAGCTGGCATCGGCATGCGGAAATTGTTTCGGTGCCACCAAAACGAGGTCGTAAAGACCCATCGTTTTCATGGCGCGTGCGGCGGCACCGATGTTAGCCGGCAACGAGGTGTTGACGAGGATGATGCGAGTCGAGATGTTCATAGGTCGCGCATGTTACACTATGCGCTTCAACCGTTCTTTATCAGAGTCTGTTCCATGCAACCCATGCTGACCATGGCGCTGCGCGCCGCTAACTTGGCCGCCGACATTATCGCTAAGGCCGCCGATCGCCTCGACCTCGTCGATGTCGAAGCCAAAGGCCTTAACGACTACGTAACACAAGTCGATAAAGCCGCCGAGCGCGCCATTATTGAATTTGTCCGCAAGACCTACCCCACCCATGCCATTCAAGCGGAAGAGTCAGGCTTTCAGGCGGGCAAAGGTGGCGAACAGGAATGGCTCTGGATCATCGACCCGCTCGATGGCACCACCAACTTCATTCATGGCTTTCCGCAATATGCGGTGTCCATTGCTATTCAGCAAAATGGCGTGACCGAGCATGCGGTGGTACTGGACCCGATGCGCCGCGAAGCCTTTAGCGCCAGCCGTGGCGGCGGTGCCGCCATGAATGGCCGTCGCCTCCGTGTGTCGGAACGTCGTGGCTTGGAAGGCGCGCTCATCGGTACCGGCTTCCCCTTCCGTCCTGACCAAATGCATGCGATGGATGGCTATTTGAATATGTTCAAAGCCGTGGCCGGTCAGACAGCAGGCTTACGTCGTGCAGGCTCGGCTGCGCTAGACCTCGCTTACGTAGCTGCGGGTCGTCTAGATGGCTTCTTTGAGTTTGGCTTAGCACCCTGGGATATCGCCGCGGGCGAACTGATTATTCGTGAAGCAGGTGGCTTGGTTTCAGATTTTACCGGTGGTCACGGCTATCTGGAATCCGGCAATATTGTTGCAGGCAACGCTAAGGTGTTTAAAGGCTTGCTAACGACGCTAGCACCGCATTTACCCGAAGCCTTAAAGCGCTAAAGTCCTTTGAACTGATGTGAAATGCCTATGCGCAAGTTACTAAAGTCATAGGCATTTTCAATCTGCTTGGGCTGACTCAAGTCAGCCCAACGGGCTTCCAGAAACAAACTGGCATCGCTGAACTGTCGACGCACTCCGAACAGCCCTTCGTAAGCACTGCCCTTGGTCATTTGCATCATGCCCGCACTGGCATACGCCGAATAGCTATCGCTTAGTTTGTATAGGCTGTCTATGCCTACACCCATACCGAAATTACTGCTGCTCACCAAATTTTGGCTAGGGCTAGACCACTGATAGCGAACCACTTCGGCTCGTGGCGAAAACGAAAAATCACCCGCGCTGGGCAAGTTCCAAGACAAGCCATTGCGCTGCTGACTGAGACTGACCGCATCTCCGTTTTCACAGCCATTTGCTTGGCAAGCCACACCGTCCAGTTTTGACTCGCTACTCACCAGACTTAAACCGACATTGGGGGCATTAATTCCGCCCTCAATGGCATCAAAAGCACTGCGCAGTCGCTTTTCTTCAGGGCTCAGGGGCTTCAATGTTGCAGGTAACACAGCGAAGAGGTTTTTTAAGGACAGCCACGGCTGAAGCTCGGCACCGTAAGCACCGCCTGCCGAGAGAGAAATTGCCAATACCAGCTTCTTTTTCATAGCCATCACGTTCACTGAGTGAAGTATGCGTAAAGAATTGCCTAAATTTTCAACAACAACAAGCCACTTTTGTGACTGCTTTGTAGTACTTGCGTGCCCATCAGCTCATCAGCTGGTAGGGACCACCCTGCTCCAAGGCACGCTGATAGGCAGGCCGGTCATGGATTTTCTGCAAAAACGCCGACACTTTGGGCCATTTTTTATCTAAACCACCACGTGCTGCAGCGGCCTCCAGCGGAAAACTCATTTGAATGTCCGCTGCTGAAAAGCTGTCGCCAGCAAACCACTCGTGGCGACCCAACTCCGCTTCAAAGTAGTTCAGTTGCTGCAAGATTTGCGGATCAATAAAGCTTTTTTGAGCGCCTTCCGAGACCTTACGCACCAAAGGGCGCAGCAGGGCTGGCAGGGCCGGCGACTTAGGCAAGAAGGAAAAGACCAGCTTAAGCAACAAGGGTGGCATGGCCGAGCCTTCGGCAAAATGCAGCCAATAGGTATACCGCAGGCGCTCAGGGGTGCCTAGCGCGGGCTGCAATCGACCCTGGCCATAGCGCTCGACGAGATACTCAATAATCGCACCCGACTCCGCCACGGTAATGTCGTCATCAGTAATAACAGGCGACTTACCCAAGGGATGCACCGCTCGTAACTCAGGCGGCGCTAACATCGTCTTGGCATCCCGCTGATAGCGCACCACCTCATAGGCCAAGCCCAACTCTTCTAGCAACCAGAGAATACGCTGCGAGCGCGAATTATTGAGGTGGTGGACGCGAATCATGGACGGTCATCCTCTTCTTTGCTGACTTCAACAATAAAGTCTTCTTTTGATAGACCCATGGCTAAAGCGTAACTGGTCGCAATGTAAATCGATGAGTAGGTGCCTGCAAACAAGCCAATCAACATCGCCACCGAGAACCAGTGCAAGGCGGGCCCGCCCACCAGTAGCAGGGCAAAAACCACCAGTGCCACTGTTGCAACGGTCATGATGGTACGACGCAAGGTTTCAGTGAGCGAAATATCGACAATTTCAATGGCATCGGCTTTGCGTAATTTGCGGAAATTTTCGCGAATACGGTCGAAGACCACGATGGTGTCGTTAAGTGAGTAGCCAATAAGTGCCAATACCGCCGCCAGCACGGTGAGATCAAAGGGCAAGCCTAAGAGCGAGAACATCCCAACGGTGAACAACACATCATGGAAGAGCGATATCACGGCGCCGACGGCAAATTTGAAGCGGAAGCGAACCGCCACATACAACATCATCATGACCAAAGATAAGCCAACAGCCATCAGCGAGTTAGCGTAGAGCTCGTCACCCACTTGCGAGCCCACGCTATCGACTTGGCGAACCACGGCAGGGTTACCCGGCGTACTCGCTAAGTTAGCAATTTTCTGACCCAGACTAGTGGCATCGCCCGGTTGCGGCGGCATACGCACAATCACTGAGTTTGCATCGCCCAGATATTGCACGACCGCATCGTCCACATTGGCCGCTGCCAGTGCTCGGCTAATTTCCTGTTGCTGTACCGCTTGCTCAAAATGCAACTCAACGGCCGTGCCTCCGGTGAAGTCCAAACCTAAATTCAGACCCTTAGTCACCAATGACACAAAACCCACTAATACCACGGCAGCCGAAAAAATGGCCATGCCGCGGCGGAACCGCATGAAACGAATAATCCGGGGCTCAGACATGACGCGTCCTCAAATACTCAAGCGGGTGACGCGACGGCCACCATAAATTAATTGCACGAGGCCACGCGTAAACGTAATCGCCGTGAACATCGAAGTGAGAATGCCGATAGCCAACGTCACGGCAAAGCCTTTAATGGGGCCGGTACCGATCGAAAACAGGATGACGGCGACAATGAGCGTGGTTAAGTTGGCATCCAAAATTGTGCCGTAGGCTCGATCGTAACCAGCCACGATCGACGAGTGCGGTGACAGACCACGCGCAACCTCTTCACGAATACGCTCAAAAATCAGCACATTGGCGTCCACCGCCATACCCACTGTGAGGACAATGCCCGCAATACCGGGCAAGGACAGCGCAGCACCAATAGTACTCATCACCGCAATCAGCACCGCGACGTTAAAAAACAGTGCCACATTGGCCACCAAGCCGAAGACACGGTAAAAAATCGCCATGAATATAGCCACCAACGCGAAACCGACTTGCGTGGACAGCATGCCCTTGTCGATGTTGTCTTGGCCTAGGCTAGGACCTACCGTGCGTTCCTCAACAAAGTACATGGGCGCAGCCAAAGCGCCGGCACGTAACAGCAGCGCGAGCTCTTGACCTTCAGCCGGCGAATCCAAACCGGTAATACGGAATTGCGAACCGAGCACCGACTGAACCGTGGCCACGTTGATGACGCGTTTGTCCACATACGGCTCACGGACTTCCGTCACTTTGCCGGCTGCATCCGTATCAAAGCGCACGCGTTGCTTGTTTTCCACGAACAATACGGCCATCTGGCGACCCACGTTGTCGCGAGTGGCATCTGCCATTAGGCGTCCGCCGCGGGTGTCCAAATTAATATTGACTTGGGGCTGGGAGAACTCGTCGAAACTCGACTGCGCATTGGTGACGCGCTCACCCGTCACAATCTTACGCTTCTCCAGCAACACCATGCCGCCCTGACTGCGCTCGAAACGCTCAGTGCCGGGTGGCGTGGTAAAGCCTTCTGCGGAATCCATGCTGGTAAAGCGGAACTCCAGACTGGCTGTACGACCCAGAATACGTTTCGCTTCAGCGGTATCTTGCAAGCCAGGCAATTCCACCACGATGCGATTACTGCCCTGACGCTGCACGACGGCTTCCGCCACACCCAGCTCATTGATACGATTTCGCAGCGTGGTTAAGTTCTGACCAATCGCATAGTCAGTGATTTCACGACGTTTGGCTGGCGTGAAATCCAGCGCCAGGGTTGGCCCCTCAGCACCTTCCACTGCCGTGCCCAGAAAATCAGGCAGATCCGTGCGCAGTAAGGCCAGCGCCTCATCACGGTCCGCAGCGGAGGCAAAGCGCACCTCTAGCGCCCCATTAGGCAGCTCAGAGACCGTGCGATAGCTCAGCTGTTTGTCACGCAACAGCTTTTTAATATCGACAACATAGCCTTCTTGACGCTGCTCAAGCGCTTTGTTGACGTCCACTTCCAGCTTGAAGTGCACGCCACCCCGTAAGTCCAAACCTAGCTTCATCGGCTTACCGCCAATGCTGCTCAGCCAAGCGGGTGTGGTCGGTGCCAAGTTCAGCGCCACCACATAGTTATCACCCAAAGCACGGCGTAAGATCGCCTGCGCCTGGACCTGCTGTTCTGGCGTTTTCAAGCGCAGCAGCACGCCTTTGGCCTGCACTTCATCACCATGGTGAGGTATTTTCGCCTCGTCCAAAGCAAAGGCGGCGCGCTTAAGTAAATCCGCATCCACCGGCACACTGGCTTGTGAACCCGAAACCTGCAAAGCGGGCTCATCAGGATAAAAGTTAGGAAGGGCGTAAATAGTACTGACCATCATGACGACGAAGATCAGAGCAAATTTCCAGGCGGGGAAACGCATGCGAACACCTGCAGACACAAAAAAAGAAAGCGCCCAACGGGGTCGGGCGCGGGAACACTCAGAGGCTCTTCAGCGTACCCTTTGGCAGGCTGGCAACCACGGAAGCTTTCTGCACTTTGACTTCTAAGGAGTCATTCAATGCAATCACGGCAAAGTCGCCTTCAAGTTTAACGATGCGACCCAATAAGCCACCGGCAAACACGACTTCATCACCCTTTTGCAGGTTATCAATGAGTGCGCGCGCTTCTTTTTGACGCTTGGCCTGTGGGCGCCACAGCAAAAAGTAGAAAATCACCACAAAACCGACCAGCATCACCAACTGGCCCGTCATGGACGGTTGACCAGCAACAGCAGCGCCACCTTCAGCCATGGCATCAGAAATCAGGAAACTCATTACAACACTCCAGTTTTAAGGGTTAAGCGGGGGCGTGGGCAAGCCACGTCGGGCATAGAAATCATCCACGAAGGCCTGCAATCTACCGGTTTCAATAGCGCCGCGCAAACCCGCCATGAGGCGTTGGTAATAGCGCAGATTGTGGATGGTGCCGAGCTGAGCACCGAGCATCTCGCCACATTTATCGAGGTGATAGAGATACGCACGCGTGAAGCCGGTACAGGCCTCGCAATCACAGTGCGGATCGAGCGGACCGGTGTCGGTCTTGTACTGGCTGTTGCGAATACGCACGATGCCGTCGGTGACGAAATAGTGGCCATTGCGCGCATTGCGGGTGGGCATGACACAGTCGAACATGTCGATGCCACGGCGCACGCCCTCGACCAAATCTTCAGGCTTGCCAACACCCATCACATAGCGCGGTTTGTCGGCGGGCAAATGCTCTGGCAAAAAGTCCAAGATACGAATCATGTCTTCCTTGGGTTCTCCCACGGACAGTCCGCCGATGGCATAGCCGTCGAAACCAATCGCCTCTAGCCCCGCCAGCGATTGCAAGCGCAAATCTTCGTACATGCCGCCTTGCACAATCCCGAAGAGGGCATTGGGGTTATCCCCATGCGCTTCCTTCGAGCGCTTGGCCCAGCGCAGCGACAGTTGCAGCGACTTGTCGGCTTCTTGATGTGTGGCCGGATACGGCGTGCACTCGTCGAAAATCATCACGATGTCCGAGCCGAGGTCACGCTGAATACGCATGCTTTCTTCGGGACTGAGGAAAACCTTGCTGCCATCGACCGGCGACTGGAACTTCACGCCCTCTTCGGTGATCTTGCGGAGCTTACCCAAGCTGAACACTTGGAAGCCGCCGGAATCGGTCAGGATAGGCCCCTGCCACTGCGTAAAATCATGCAGATCGCCATGCGCCTTGATGACTTCGGTGCCCGGCCGCAGCCACAAATGAAAGGTATTGCCGAGAATAATTTCCGCACCGATGGCGTGAATATCCCGAGGCAACATGCCCTTGACCGTGCCATAGGTGCCCACCGGCATAAAGGCCGGTGTTTGCACCGTACCGCGATCAAACGTGAGTTCACCGCGACGTGCTTTGCCGTCGGTGGCTTTAAGGGTGAATTGCATCAGGACTCCGAAGGCTGACTCACGCCACTAGCCGCGAGCTCAGGTGAGGTGAGGTCGCGGGCAATGAACATGGCATCGCCATAACTGAAAAAACGATAACGCTGAGCGATGGCTTCGGCATACGCCGCCAGCACCGTTTCGCGTGATGCCAGCGCCGACACCAGCATGAGCAAGGTCGACTCGGGCAAATGAAAATTGGTCACCAACGCATCCACCAGCTGCCAAGGATAGCCCGGCGTGATGAACATACGGGTATCGCCCGCAAACGGCTTGAGCGTTTCAACGGAACGCCCGTTACCGGCGGGAAAACCAGCAGCCAACGACCACGAATCAGGATCAACGCCCTGCCCCGCCCATGCGGCCGACTCCAAGGCACGCACACTCGTCGTCCCTACAGCCACGACACGACCACCCCGGGCTTTCGCCGCTTGCACGGCAGCCACGGTCTCGGGGCTGAGTGTCAGCCACTCGGCATGCATCACATGATCGCGCACATCGTCGGCACGTACGGGCTGAAACGTGCCCGCCCCCACATGCAAGGTCACAAAGGCGGTTTCAATGCCACGATCACGCAGCGCAGCCAACAAGGGCTCGTCAAAATGCAGCCCTGCGGTGGGCGCTGCCACCGAGCCGGCTTCTTTTGCATAGACCGTTTGGTAGCGCTCTAAATCGGAGGCTTCGGCCGCCCGGCCAAAGTATGGCGGCAGCGGCATTTCACCGAGACGGGCCATAATGCCTTGCCAGGGTTCGTCGGCCACTAACAGAAACAGATCGCCGACCCGTTCGCGCATGCAGACGCGCGTACCATCGGCCAACAGCAACTCACTGCCGGGCTTGGGCGACTTGCTGGCGCGCACATGCGCCAAGGCTTCCTGCGGCGACGGCAGTCGCTCAATAAGAATTTCTGTTTGCCCGCCACTGGCTTTGCGGGCAAACAAACGCGCCGGCATCACACGTGACTGGTTAAACACCAGCAAATCACCGGGTGCTAACAGTGCCGGCAAATCTCGCATACCACGATGCGCCACAACGCCAGTGTCCGCCTCCAGACAAAGCAAACGCGACGCGCTGCGCTCGGCTAGGGGATAGCGCGCAATCAGCTCATCGGGCAAGTCGAAATTAAAATCACTGCGCTGCATTCCATCCACACTCGGCCAGAAAATGGGTGCGCAGTATAACAGGGCTTGACGACCTGCATGGCATCGCTATAATCCGCGCACCTTCTCGGGCCGAGATGGCGGAACTGGTAGACGCAGCGGACTCAAAATCCGCCGGTGGAGACATCGTAAGGGTTCGATTCCCTTTCTCGGCACCAATTTTTACCTCGTGTTACCTCTCTAATTTGCTTGCAGTCCGTTACCATTCAGCTGTCTTAATGCTTGAGCGGAAGTCATGTCTCGTCGCACAGTTGCTCGCAAAAAACGTACCCCAGCCGCATTAGCCCCTACCACCCAAGCGCTGCCCCGCGCTGGCGTAGGCGTTCGACTCATTGCCTTGGTCTACGACAGTCTTTTGCTGGTTGCCTTGGTTGCGGTCATTAACGTGATTGTGATTGCGCTATTCACCCCATCCGCAGCTGCGACCGGCAGCACCGCCACCCTGCTCTCGCCGGCGATACGCCAAGGGCTGATGTTTCCTTTGTCGTTTGCAGCCATTTTCCTGTTTTACGGTTATTGCTGGACGCGCAGTGGGCAAACGCTGGGCATGCAAACCTGGCGTTTGGAAGTACGCGACCTGAATGGGCAACGCCTGACGTGGATGCGTAGCTTTCAGCGCTTTTTAGCGGCCTGTGCCTTGCCATTTCTGAGTGCCACCGCCTCATGGGTGCTAAACCCGCAGGATGCCAAAGCATTGAGCTGGAGTGTCGCCATCGGTTTTGCGGCGAACTATCTCTGGGCCTTGCTGCCCTTCAGCGTGGGTGCGGGGCGCAGCATGCACGACCAACTGTCGCAGACCGCTGTCTTGCGAGTGCCTGCGCCCGAGCGCAAACCGTATCGATTTTTAGGTCTATTTGGCGATAAGTCGCAGCACTAATGCCGCTTAGAGAGTACTGACGTAGTAGAAGGTAGCGATCGCCAACGCCAAGAACAGCGTCCACCAAGGCAGCTCAGCCAGCCGTGAGACAAGCTGCTGAGGTGCCATGGTACGAAACTTGAACGTGGGCAAGGTCGGCAGTCTGACCGTCTTGAATGACGGCCATTTGAATTCCCACGAGAACCGAGATCTATTCTGCCAGCGCTCACGCCAACTGATTCGCACCGGAGCAACCACGGGTTGCAGGCTGGCCAGCGCTTCTGGCGTTAAGTCCTGGCTCAAATCATGCCAAGCTGCCTCTACGGAGCTGAGCATATCGCGGCGGGTATGCCATGCCGTTGAAGCATCCAGCTCACCCGCTAACTGCAGGCGCACTAACTCCAGAAGCGCAGCATTCACTTCACACAAGTCATCACGTGAGTTCATGGCTGAATGCTCCGACTCGAGCTGATGGCATCCGTTTCCACCTCAAGAATGATCAAGCTGAGGTTGTCTCGCCCCCCAGCCGCTAACGCTTCTGCTACCAGCTCTCGCTGTGCCAACTCTGGCGCCTGCGCCAACCAATAGCCCAAGCGCGCATCGCTCAATTCGTTATGCAAGCCGTCACTGGCGAGTAAATAGCGATCACCTGCTTGCACACGCACCACAGCGAAGTCCGGCAAGAGCAGGCCATCGCCGATAAGTCGCGTAAGCTCATGACTGGCATCCAGATGGTCCTGCGTGAGACGGGTCAGGGCCTGATCGCGCCAGCGATACAGTCGCACATCACCCACCCAGACCACCAATCCCCACGTTTGCGTTAACCGCATTAAAGCCAGGGTACAACCCAGTGTGCGGCGTGGTATTTCCTGTTGAGCAAAGTCATGCAACTGATCGTGCACAGCCAGTACTAAATCTTCAATTTGATCGACCGCATCCGGCAAAGAGGACTTTAGCTCCATGTGCTCAATGGCATGTGCAAGGGCGGCACTGGCGACATTTCCGGCGTTAATGCCGCCCATGCCGTCGATGACAGCCCAAAGCCCGTCGTAATCGCGACACACTAACGCATCTTCATTTTGGGCTCGGCGATTGCCAATATCGGTTGCCGACCATCGCTGCCAGCTGGTCATCATCGCACCCGGTAAATAGCGTAGGCGCCAGCGCTGAGGCAGAGCGCAATGGGCAATAACGTGGCCCAGAATGGCGAGGCGTGAAAGAGCAAGCTGGCAAACCCGGCCGCATCCTGCGTGTAACGAAAAACCAGACCGACCAGCACACCCGTAATGATGCGTAAACCCAAGGTCACTGAACGCAAGGGTCCAAAAATAAACGAGCAGGCAATCAGCACCATCGAAAATACGGCTAAGGGACTGAGCGCTTTTTTCCAGAATTGCAGTTCGTAGTTTCCCGCATCCAGTCCCTGCTTATGCAAATACCGCGAATACAGTCGCAGGTCAGCTAAGCCCAGTTGCTCAGGGTCTGCCGCAGCCACGCGCAGAAAATTAGGGGTTAAACGCACCGGCCAGAGCAACTGCGGCTGTGTTGAGGTTTGGCTGCGGCCATCCGACAAAAAGGTGGTCACGCGCAGATCGCTTAAGCGCCAACCACTGCTGCCAAGGTATTCTCCCGTGGCGGCAAAACTGGCTTCCTGCAACAGGCCTTCGCTGTTGTATCGGTAACGACTCACACCGAGCAGCTGACCCTCTGGGGTCACGAGTTGGATGTTAATCAGCTCCTGCCCTTCGCGCTGCCAATACCCACTGATACGACCCGGCGTATAGTCTTGACCCTGGGCACGGGCTTTCAATGTTTCTGCGCGCTGATCGGTATGTGGGACCACAAATTCGCCCAAGGCCAGACCCATGATAATGATGCTCAGCGCACCGGCCATGACCCACGCCACAATGCGCGAAATACTCACTCCGGCAGCCCGCATGACGGTAAGTTCAGAGCTGGATGCCAGTGAGCCTAGGCCTACCAATGCACCAATAAGCGCCGACATCGGCAAAATCGTATAGATGTGACCCGGCATAACATACAGGGTGTAGCGGAAAGCATCCCATGCGCCGTAACTGCCTTTGACGTTATCCAATTCGCCAATAAAGCTAAAGACCAGATCAAGCCCAAGCAGCAAGGCCTGAACCAACAACATACTGGCCAGCACCGTCAGACTGACGTATCGCCCTAAACGACTCATTTGCTAGCACTCCGACGGGGTTTGCCATGCAACATGACCAAGGCTAAGAATAGATAAAGCCCATGCACGGCCCAATACGCACTGCTGCGTAATGACTCTTTTTCAACACCGTTTTTCACAGCCGCCAGCAGCACCACATAGCTCAAATACAACACGATTGCGGGCAACAATTTGAGATAGCGTCCTTGCCGTGGATTAACTTTGGCAAGAGGCAAAGCCAACAAAGCAATGATCGGCACCATGAATACCAAGGAAGTACGCCAGCCCCATTCAGCCGCGGCCATGGGCGAGTTTGTGCGTTCTTGCCAAAGCGCCGGCGTTGATAACGCCGATAAATCCTTGCCGGCCACTGGCGTTTCCGTTTGCTTTAAACGTAAGCGGTAACTTTCAAACGCCACGCGTTGATAGTCGGCGCTGCCAGCACGCAACAGCCAGCGCTCACCATTGCGTAATTCGACGGTATCGGGACCAAGAATGGGATCATTAACGCGTCGACCTTCGCGCGCCCTGACAATGACCTGTCGCTCTCCCGTGGCTTGATCATTCTCTGCACGCGTCTCTAACAACACTACCGAGCGCAAAACGGAGCGATCAGGGCTTAAATCGGCATACAGCATGCGCTCCCCAACCCGCTGAAAGCGCCCGGGCTGAATCAATTCAAAGGTACTTCGGTTGGCTTGCTCAGCATAAATACGATTGGATTCGGCAACCCCGCTGGGCGACCACCAAAGCGCCATCAACGCGGTTAAGCCCATCACAAAGAGCATGCTAGGCAGCAGCCAGCGCATGAGGTGTTGAGGGCCAATCCCCGCCGCCGCGAGCACGGCAATTTCATTGTCTAAATAGAGTCGGCCTAGCGCCAACAAAAGACCAATGAAAAGACCCAGAGGCAAAATGAGCTCGAGAAAACCCGGCAAGCGATACCACAGCACGGCGGTGAGCAGGTCCACCGCAATTTTGCCATTCGCCGCCTTCTCGAAAAACTGAATGACGCGGCTGCTCATCAGAATCACCGTGAGCAAGCCGGCTACCGCAAAGCTGGTCGCCAAGACTTGCGTGGCGAGGTATCGACGGATGATCACACAGGCGTCCTTGAATAAACGACACATTGAAAATAGCGATCAGGGCATGTGCTTCGCACTGGCAAAAGCCGTCCTGACCATTACACTAGGGCGAGATTATCAAACATCCATCCGGCTTTGTCTTGCCACATGATGTTACCGCCATAACCCTGCATTTTGTCTGGAGAAATTCATGGATCTTGCCGTTGCTGCTGTCGCCCCTGCCGCCCTTGCATTGGATAAACACCCGGCATTGATTGTGGCTGTCTCAGGAAAAACCCTCAGCGCCGGCGCTACCGCCCTAGATGCCGCCTCGGAAGGTGCTCTAGCCATGGCACTGGCGCATGCCGGCTTCGACGGCAAGGCTGGCCAGACGCTACCGCTGTACAGCCTACCCGGCATCAAGGCCGGTCTGGTGCTGGTCGTCGGCACGGGTGCACTGCCGGACAGCGGCGAGCTGTCATTGCAGGTCTGGCACAAGGTTGCGCTGGCCAGCGTGAAAGCGGTTCCGGGCAAAATCGGCAAGGCGCTGTCGACGTTGGCCGAACTGCCGGTGGCTGGCAGCTCGCTGGCCAGCCGCATCAGCGACCTCGCGCGCTTTGCGCTGGAAGCAAGTTATCGCTTCGATAACTACAAGTCGAAGAAGCCGGAGGCTGGCGATTTGCTCGCCAGGCTCACGCTGGCCATCGCCGACAAAGCCGAGCTGAAAATCGCCAAGGATGCCTTGATCTGGGGCCAATGCATCGGCACCGGCCAGAGCTTCGCCCGCGACCTCGGCAACCAGCCGCCGAATGTGGCCTACCCCGGCTATCTCAGTGAGATGGCGCGTGCGCTCGGTGATGACGGCAGCGTCAGCGTGGACGTGCTCGGTGAAGCCGAGATGCACAAGCTCGGCATGCACTGCCTGCTGTCGGTATCGGCCGGCTCCGCGCACGAAGCGCAGCTGGTGACCATGACCTACAACGGTGGCAAGGCCAAGGATGCCCCGGTGGTGCTGGTCGGCAAGGGCATCACTTTCGACACCGGCGGCATCAGCCTGAAGCCGGGTGCCGGCATGGACGAGATGAAGTACGACATGTGCGGCGCGGCCTCGGTGCTGGGCGTGATGGCGGCGATCAAGCTCGCCAAGCTCAAGCTCAATGTGGTCGGCGTGATCGCCTGCGCCGAGAACATGCCATCGGGCACGGCCACGCGCCCCGGTGACATCGTGAAAACCATGTCTGGCCAGACCGTGGAAATTCTCAATACCGATGCCGAAGGTCGCCTCGTGCTCTGCGACGCGCTGACCTATGTGGAGCGTTTCAAGCCGGCCGCCGTGGTTGATATTGCCACCCTCACTGGCGCCTGTGTGGTCGCACTCGGCAAGGTCGCCTCCGGCCTGTTTTCAACTCAGGATGCCCTGGCTGACGAACTCCTCGCGGCGGGCCAGCGTGTCGATGACCGTGCGTGGCGCATGCCCGTCTGGGACGATTACCAAGAACTGCTGGACTCGCCTTTTGCTGACATCGCCAACATCGGCGGCCCCACGGCCGGCTCCATTACGGCAGCCTGCTATTTGGCACGTTTCACTAAGGCCTATCCGTGGGCACATCTGGACATCGCCGGCACGGCTTGGTTGAGTGGCGCGCAGAAGGGCTCGACCGGTCGCCCGGTGCCGCTGCTGTTGGAATTCCTGCGCGCCCGCGCGGCTGTCTGAGGCGCACGTGGAAATCACCTTCTATGTGCTGGCAGCGGACGCGCCCTTGTCGGCACGCCTGACCACCGCCTGCCGGCTCGTCGATAAAGCCTGGCAACAGAATCGCAAGATCCTGTTGCAGGCGGCCAGTCGTGCCGAAGCGGAAGCGCTGGATGAGCTGCTCTGGGCCTTCAAGGCCGAAGCCTTTATTCCTCATCACTTGGTCGGTGACGGCCCCACGCCGCCACCGCCGGTACGCATCGGCTGGGACGCACTGCCCAGTGACAGCCGCGACATTCTGATCAATCTCAGCGCCGACATTCCCGCCGGTTTCGAACGTTTTCAGCGTGTGATCGAGATCGTCGCCGGTAGCAGCGAGGAGCGCGAGCAGGCGCGTGGGCACTGGAAGGAATACAAGCGTTTAGGCTATGCCGTTCAGGCTCATGAGTTGAAAAGCTGAGATGAACTGGCTCGCCGTGTTGTCGCCACTCAGTGCTTGGTTGGTCATGCTTGCATTGAGCGCGCGTGCTGCGGGTGAGGCCCGCCTGCCGTTTCGTGAATTACTGACGCTACGGCACGTGTTTTGGGCCTACGCCCTGCCCACGTCGTTCATTTTGCTGCTGCAATTCCTTGCATTCATCGACCATTTGGCAAGCCTAGGATTGCTCATTTGCCTCTTGTCGGGCTGTGGCACCTCAGGCGCCGCCCTTGCGCGTAAGACCGGCACGGCCTCGAGCAGCGTCGTGGCACTCATGGTGGCCAGCGCCGCGATAGCGATTGTGACCCTGCCATTAGCCACGTTGGTCTTACTGGGAGGCCATGAGGCCTCCATCAGCGCCTTTGTGGTTTTAGCCTCACTGATTTTGGCGCAATGGCTGCCCTTCCAACTCGGGCTGGCGTGGTTTCAACGTCACCCCGTCTCTCCCAGTCTGGCAGCCAATCTTGAGCGCATGGCCTCACTCTCAGTCTTAGTGCTGATTGTGCTGATTGCCTGGCGTGAACTTCCGCGCCTGCCCGATCACCCCCAAATCGCTGCTGCCGCTGCAGGGCTGGCAATTTTGCTGGGGCTGGTCAGCCACCAAGCCACAGTACCGCATAAAGGCCTAAACAGCATGGTCGTTATTCGCAACCTCACCGCCGCCACGCTGGTGGCCAGCCAACTCACCGTTGCTGAGACGGTGATGACGGCGCTCTGTGCCTTCGGCGTGGTGATGTATCCGGTGGCACTTCTGCAAGTTTGGCGCGCCGGCGCCACACGCAACGCCAGCACCCCGCTATAATCGGCGTTTTCCACGCTACCTCGCTGTGCATGCCGGGGTAGCCGACTAGTTTTTTGCGAGATCATGATGGAACCGACTTTTAACCCCGCCGATATCGAAAGCCGCTGGGCCGAGCGCTGGGAAGCCGAAGGCTGCTTTAAGCCATCAGGCACTGGCACGCCCTACTGCATCATGATCCCGCCGCCGAATGTCACTGGCTCGCTGCACATGGGTCACGGCTTCAACAACGCCATCATGGATGCCCTCGTGCGCTTCCACCGCATGCGCGGCCACAACACGCTCTGGCAGCCGGGCACCGACCACGCCGGCATCGCCACGCAGATGGTGGTGGAGCGCCAGCTCGCCGCCAACGGCGTCAGTCGCCACGATCTCGGCCGCGACAAATTCCTCGAGAAAATCTGGGAATGGAAGGAACAGTCGGGCGGCACCATCACCAACCAGATTCGTCGCCTCGGTTCGTCAGTGGACTGGTCGCGCGAGCGCTTCACCATGGACGCCGGGCTGTCGAAGGCCGTGCAGGAAGCCTTTGTGCGCCTGCACGAAGATGGCCTGATTTATCGCGGCAAGCGTCTGGTGAACTGGGATCCGAAGCTGCACACGGCCATCTCTGATCTGGAAGTGCTTTCGGAAGAGAAGACGGGCTCAATGTGGCACTTCCGCTACCCACTGGCGTCGGGCAATGGCCATCTCGTGGTTGCCACCACGCGTCCGGAAACAATGCTGGGTGACAGTGCCGTCGCCGTGCATCCGGACGACGAGCGCTACCAGCACCTCGTTGGCCAGATGATCCGCCTGCCGGTCACCGGCCGCCTGATTCCGATCATCGCCGACACCTATGTGGACAAGGACTTCGGCACCGGCTGCGTGAAGATCACGCCGGCGCACGACTTCAACGATTATGAAGTCGGCAAGCGCCACGACCTGCCGCTAATCAACGTCCTTGACCGCAACGCAGCCATTCTCGCGACCTTCGAAGTCATGGCCGGCGGTACGTTCGCGCCGCTGCCTGCCGAGACCTGCCCGGCCGCTTTCGCTGGCCTCGACCGTTTCGTAGCGCGCAAGCAGATTGTGGCACTGGCGGAAACCGAGGGCTGGCTGGAAGAGATCAAGCCACATGCGCTCAAAGTGCCGACCGGCGATCGCTCCGGCGTGGTCGTGGAGCCTTGGCTGACAGACCAGTGGTACGTGAAGGCCTCCGTGCTTGCCAAACCCGCGCTGGAAGCCGTCGAGGACGGTCGCATCAAGTTCGTACCCGAGCAGTACCAGAACATGTACTACGCCTGGATGCGCGACATTCAGGATTGGTGCATCTCGCGACAACTCTGGTGGGGCCATCGCATTCCGGCCTGGTACGACAACGAAGGTCGCGTCTATGTCGGTCGCCATGAAGCCGAAGTGCGCGCCAAGCACGGCCTCGCCGACGACTTCGCGCTGCGTCAGGATGACGACGTGCTCGACACCTGGTTCAGTTCGGCGCTGTGGACTTTCTCCACGCTCGGCTGGCCGGACAAGACGCCGGACCTCAGTACCTTCCATCCGACTAATGTGCTGGTCACTGGCTTCGACATCATCTTCTTCTGGGTCGCGCGCATGATCATGATGACCATGCACTTCATGAAGAATGAGGATGGCACGCCGCAAGTCCCGTTCAAGACTGTCTATGTGCACGGCCTCGTGCGCGATGGCGAAGGCCAGAAGATGTCGAAATCCAAGGGCAATGTGCTTGACCCGCTCGACATCATCGACGGCATCGCGCTCGATGACCTCGTGGCTAAGCGCACCACCGGTCTCATGCAGCCTAAGATGGCCGAGAAGATCGAGAAGGCAACGCGCAAGGAATTCCCGGAAGGCATCCGCGCCTTCGGCACCGATGCCCTGCGCTTTACCAACTGCGCGCTGGCCTCCACCGGTCGCGACATCAAGTTCGACATGAACCGAGTCGAAGGCTATCGCAACTTCTGCAACAAGCTCTGGAACGCGACGCGCTATGTGCTGTCGCAGACAGAAGGTCAGGATGTAGGGCTCGATGAGTCGCTGCCGCTGGCGCGCTCGGTGGCCGACCGCTGGATCATCTCGCGCCTGCAGGAGACCGAGGCCGCCGTCATCGCCTCAATGCAGGAATACCGTTTCGACCACGTCGCTCAGACCATCTACGACTTCGTCTGGAATGAGTACTGCGATTGGTATTTGGAGCTGACCAAGCCGGTATTAGCGGAAGGCACAACAGCCAGCGCCGATGAGCAGCGCGCGACTCGCCGTACCTTGGTGCGTGTGCTCGAAACCATCCTGCGCCTGACTCATCCGCTGATGCCGTTTATTACCGAAGAAATTTGGCAGCGCGTTAAGCCGCTGGCAGGCGTTGAGGGCGAGTTCCTCATGCTGGCGCGCTTCCCAGAGCCTGATTTGTCACGGGTAGATGCCGACGCAGCAACCGAAGTGGCGTGGATTCAACAGGTCATTGCTGGATTGCGCAACATCCGTGGCGAGCTCGGCATCTCACCGGGTAAACCGCTACCGCTGCTGGTCACCAATGCCTCAACGGAAGACGCCGCCCGCCTCAACCGCCAAGCCGCGCTGCTACGCTTCGTGGGTCGCCTCGAAAGCATTAGCGTGATTGCCAGCGAAGCCGAGCTGCCACCCGTATCGACCGCACTCGTCGGTAACATGACACTGGGCGTGCCCCTGGCCGGGCTGATTGATGTGGCCTCGGAGGTCGCGCGCTTAGATAAAGAAATCGCCCGACTGGCGCAGGAAGTCGCCCGCGTTGAAGCCAAGCTCAGTAATGAGTCTTTCGTGGCGCGCGCACCGGCTGATGTCGTTGCGAAAGAGCGCGAGAAAATCGCGGATAACCAGCGCGCTCAAGCGGCACTGGCGGCACAGCGCGAGAAAATCGCGGCACTCGCCTAAGCATCAAGAAGCCGCTGCGTGGGGCATGATTTATGCCCCACGCAGGCTGCGACGACTTACTGCATCCACGGTCTAAAACTGCACTGCTCGCAGAAGCGCGTGTCTCTACCCGACTCGTCAGAAATGTAGGGAAACTCAGACTGATACGTACGACGCCACGGCCCATCGGTAACGCGGAAGGCATTCGAGCTCAGTGCATAACGCGTGGCACCGCCTGGGCAATCCATCGGCATGATGTTGCTGAGCTGATGGTCGAGCAGATCCGGTAGTAGCGCACGCAAACCCGTTGCTGCGCGGCCGGGCAAGTGATCGGCTGGGGCGGTCATCACATCCTGAATACAACCGGTGACCTCGAAGCGATACAGGCCCAGAGGCGTACTACCCATACGCGCAGGGAAGGCTTTAAAGGCCTCAAAGTTGGCCGTCCACTCCCAAGCAAATTGACCTGCATAGGTAGACACCATGCCCGGCAAACCTTGCGGCCAATGCACGCGCGTTTGCACTTCACCGGTCATGTCCGCAAACGCTTGCCAGCTCTGGCAACTACCTGCATTTTCCTGAACACAACGCGAGACCGTGACGAAAGGATTATCGACTTGGGTATTGCCCCCACGCCAACGGAAGGTAGCTGCGCTAAAGAGCGGAATCGTGCTGGGCTGACGCACCGCTTGCGCCGGCCCCTGGTCAGCGGGCAATGCCGCCAGCCAGGCATCGTAGGCAGCACCGGTGACTTGGCCCAACGCCAACGATTGCGCCTTTTGACGCACTTCATCCACTTGCGCCAAGGCATCATGCGGCTCGGCCAATAACTCAGGGCCACCTTTCATCGCGCCAGCCATTTGCACTAGTCGAGTCACCATATAGTCCGCGGTATGCGGGCCGTAACTGGTTAGCGCTTTACGGTAGCTGTCACGGCTCATGAACTCTCGATAGCTCACCGTATAGCCGACATAATCGCCGGCATGACCAATGCCAACCGGCAATGCATATCCGCGTTGAGGTGGTAGCTCCGTGCGACTGAAATTGCCCCAAATACGGCGTGTATCTGCGGCCTCGGCATTCGCTACCAAGACATTCTCCACACGATCCCAACCTTGGGCATCGTTATGAATTTGCGCACGCACGCGATCGCGTCGGCCTCCCTCGTTATCTAAGACGCCGGGGATGTTGGTGGGGAACTCACGGACATCGTAATATTTATCACGTTGCAAATCGCAGGCAGCGGCATAGCGTGAGTCGCGGGGGAGCAAACCCTTATCTTCTGCGACACAATACCAATCAAAGCCGGCATACATGTCGTCCGGCACTTGGTTCAAACGAGACTCCAAATTCAAAATAAGATCAGCCTGAGCCTCGCAAGCACAGGAGGCCAACAAAACCTCCCCAATACGAAAGGCCTGAAGATAGATACGCAAATTCTCTTCAATACCGGTATAAGCGGTGGCATCGTAATGGTCGGGCAAGGGAACACCTTCGGCCTTCAGCGTGGCATAGACCAATCCGAGCTGGCCACTTAGCGGATTATCGCCGGGGAAGCCATAGCGTCCACAATCTGGCAACCCGGTTATGGGCACCCCCACATCACCCTCTACGGTCGTCTTGGTACTGCAATTCGACACCGCAGGGTATGGGTGCGACAGCGGTCCAGGAACTTTCGCATTGCGATAATCCACGACAAAGTCGCTGCTTAATTTCACCGTACCTTCGTTACGGCCAATGGTATGCCAGGCCTTCAGAACATCATCGGCGAGAAAGCGCACGGCACGCTCCACCTGCGCATAGCCTTTGTGATTCCAATCACGCACCACGCCTTGGCCTGGCGCACATTGCGAGTCCCGTGCGCCCGAGGGCGCATGACGACCACACACTTGGCCATCATCGGCAATGAGCTGCTCGCTATTGCCCGAGGCTTCCGCACTGCCCACATCGCCCTGACTAAAGACCAAGGGAACACCTGCCTCACGATCCACAAATCGCTCCAACGCCGCGAGAAAGTCGGCGCTATGCAGCTTGTGGGTATCTAAAGACTCTGGGTGCTCACCCCAGTTCATCCAAATCGCCAAAGGCTTAGGTGCTTGCGGATTAGACATATCGTCCAGACGCATCACGGTGAGGCCAAGATCACCGTACTCCAGCGGATAACCTGCCGGCGTGCCGTCATTGGCTACTGCCAATCTCACCACATTACCTTTGAATATCTTGTGGCGAACCTCCGTGGCACCCATGCGCGCCGGCACTAGATTGGTTTCGGCCTGCAAAATGGCGGAGGCCATGGCACGTGCTTGGCGCTCAAAGAAACGCGGGTCAAAAATATCTTGGAAAACCCAGACACCCCAGGCCGGCGTAGCAGAGTAGGACGACGAGTGATTGTGCGTCACCATGTGTAGAATTTGCTCGTAGCCGACCTGCGAACCTGCGGCTTGCAAGAGCTGGCCAACGCGCCGCAGCAATGCATCTTGCGCTAAATAATTGTCGGTCTTGATAAGCGCAATGCGCTTCTTATTAACCCCTTCCAACACAATGGCACGCGCCGTTAAGCGCGACTGCACACCATAACTGGACTCTTTAGCCTTATGCGTCAGGAATGGGTCAATGTCGCCACCACTTAAGCCATCTGGCTTATCGGTGACATCGCAATACTGGCCAGCGCAGTAACCAACATCGGGCGTCATATCCACGACGGCAACACCGGCCCTAGCCACATCACCAGGTGACACACCCGTCAACAAATTGCTCAGGCCCGTCGCCGGGTCCTCACTGACAAACGCAGCCAAGCCGGAATTCAATAACTCACTCCCGGCTTGTATGGCGTGACTCAGTAATGTTTGGACACCGCTCACCACCCCATTCCATTGCCCGGAAATGGCTGCTTGGATCGTATTCAGGAGATCCACCAGCGCATCTTGCACCATGCCCATCAGACTGACAGGTGCCGAGCGATCAGCGCCCACAGGTACTTGAGCGCCCACCGATTGGGAAGGTGATAAGACATCGTCCGTGGCCGTTAACAGCTGGCACTGTGGCGGCAGCTCACCGGCGGTGAAGCCGATGCGCGCGCTGGCTTTCTGAATCGAGCAGGCCACATGATCGCCAATATGAGGCGATGACATAAGCACAAAATGATCCGGGCAAGAGCCCTCATCCATTAAGCGCCCCGCCTCATAGCCTAGGGGCGAAGTAATGGGGCTTAGTACATCGCGACCGTTGCTTTCAAACTCGCCCGGCGGGCAGAAAAAGTACGTCGCACCTTGGGCGACGACCTGATCATAACTACTGGCCGGCCCCATATAGCCGAGGAAGTCATTCGTGGCGCCTAAGAAGAAATGCATTTGCGCCCCGCCTACCCCACCGGCGTCACGCAGCTGTTGCTGAGCATTTGGGAACTCTTCGCCGGGGGCCGTGCCGAAGAACAAATCGCCAATACGGAATGCGCCCGCAAACGTACCCAGAATATTACCGTTGAGGAACGGCGGCAAAATAGCGCGATCAATGCTGGCCTGAGTATCGGAGGGGTAGCCGCGTCCAGGAATGCCAACAAAGGGCGCATAGTTGCCAAAGAAAATGGGGTTCGTCACGGTTTCACGAATAAACCATTCTGCGCTCGCGATGCGGTCTCCCTTTACGCGCACAAAGGGCGTCACCCCTGCCACCACGGTCATCGCGGACTCGCTGTGATAAAGCGAATCAAGGAAATAGCGCAGACGCGCACGGGCCGATTTTTCCCGCGCTAAATTACGTACAGTGCCATCGCCTTCATCATTTTCAGACTTGAAGTCGGTGCGGCCCAACGTACCCACGGTAGCCAAGCCCACGGCACCATCTTTATCCAACATGGCGGCGGCCCAACCGGTCCAGTCACCGGAAAAAACAGCATCGCCGGTGTCGTCGAGCACCGTGGCATGAGGCGAATAATTAATAAATGTGGCAATACGCGCCCCAGTGTCGGGATGACGCGCCTCCAGGACACGAAACTCGTCATCAACCCACTTATTAGGGTCGAAGTTGTACAGCGACTTCACCGTGCAGCGCGGCAACTTAGACTTTCCGAGGTTCGCGTTTGCATCAATAAAATACTGGGCAGGACAGGCAATTTTGTCGCCATCAATCGCCCCAACATACAGCTCAGCGGGCTGACGCTGCTGCCACGCTTGTTTGGCAGCCGTCAGCATGTCTTGCTGGAGTCGGCTGTAGAAACTGGCTGGCACGCCACCCCAGATACCAATGGTGTCTGGGGCACGATGCGAATGGTCCGACTGAATAAAGATCCGGTCCACGGGGATGCCCAAAGCCTCAGCCAAACGCACTCGCGTGTCATAGAGGCCAGGACGCTTAAGCACACGACCATCGGTGGTCACTTCATCTTTATAGGCCGCGAAAACACCAATAGCGCTGGTCGTGATGATGACGACCGACTGCTCTGGCTCAGTGGCAATCGCCTCGCGGCTCACCACCATCGCACGGGTAAACAGCGTGTCCTGGCCTCCAATCGCATTGGGTCGAGACGCCGTGGCATACCAGCCGCAGAAAATGCCATAGCCGCCGGTGCATAAGGATTCAGTGGGCGTGCTATCCACACGAGAGGCACCGACTTTAAAAGGCGACTTCAGGTCGTCATTACGGATCGTGATATCCGCACGATCTTGACCCGCTTCGGCAACCCCACCAACGACCTCTAGAATTTTGACGGTGAAGGATTCATCGGGCTCAAAGCGCCCATCGCCACGAACATCAAAAGGCACCGCTACCGAGAGCTGGCCCGCAGGGATGGTCACTGAGTCACTGACACGCCCGACATAATCTGCCAAATCACCCGTGCTAATAGCTGACTCATCAAGACTGGTGAACTTGACCACAGTGGCTTGATCCAACACCTCTGCTAACCGAAACGTTGCCACGGCCTGCGTTACGCCACGCTGACCTTCAGCCACCGATTGGCCCAGCACACTCACCCGCGCTTGCGCTTGGTCGTCATTGAGTAAGGTTAGGACTTGAGTCGACATCGATAGGGTGGCTTGTTGCGGCTCGGATAACCGCAACGTCAAAGTTTCATCGGGCTCAACAGTGGTATCACCGAGAATGGTGAGATTGGCCGTAGCTTCGGTTTGCATCGTCGCAAAGGTCACGACCGTGTCCAGTGCCTGAAAATCTTGAGCGGTCGCGGTGTTCGGCAACGCCTGAAGGCGCACGGAACTCGCGGCAGATAGGTCTTCGCCTTGGCGCCGAAGTGTGAGTGCCAGAACGCGAGGGGCATCCCCCTCTGGCACAGCCGCAGGACTGACCTGCAATGTTATCGTGGGCAACGTACGTGAGCTGGGAATTTTGACGGACGAATCTTCGCCACAGGCGACTAAAAAGGCAGTAGTCAGCCACAGGCATGAGCTCAGAACATGGCGCATGACATTTCTCTTTATTATTTTTATTACCGGCTTTTTTGACCGGCTGTAATGTCAGTTTAAAGCGAAAGCCACTAAGCCGCCAGCTTAAAAAATATACGGAGAAATTCGCTTGCTGCTTCGTGACGGCTTACGAGGGAACGACCCAGCCCTTGACCCCCAAACTCGTGCCTATACCTGCCATGATCCGCTCCATTCCTTCAATCAGCTCCTGCTCGGGCTGCTTAAAGTCAGTCGCAATCCAACCATGACAGAGATGAATAATGGCGCCCACCATGCTTTTTGCCATGATATTGAAGACAACATCTGAAGGAGCGCCCTGCACCAACAGGGGACGCGTAAAGTCGATTAATAACTTCACGAAGTCGTCATAGCGCTGACCAAAGACGTGACTTAACTGCCCGCGAACCGACATCGCCTCAATCATTAACAGGCGGCCTTTATCAGGATGTCGTTTCACAAAACCAAAGGTTGCAGTTAGCCCCGAGCGAACCAACTGGCGCGCATCCTGAAGATGCGGCAGGGTCGCGATCAAAATAGTTTGCAAAAACTCTTGGGTGACTGACTCATAAGCCGCCGTGAGCAAACCTTCACGACTCGAAAAGGCCTCATAAAAATAGCGTTTGGTGAGCCCCGCCTCCGCGCAAACAGCATCAATGGTGACCGTCGCAAAACCATCGCGGCCAATCAGAACCACACCCGCCTCGATCAGTTTATTCCGTCGTTCAAGCTGGCGCTGTGTTGCCGCCATGCCCGCATAAGGACGCCCCTGTTTGCCAGTAGCTGCGGTTGTTTCAGATGCCGAATCAGTCGTGGGCGAAGTCATAACGGCTACATAAAGGAAGTTGACACTGGAAAGTATCACATTTATTCTGACACTTCAGCGTATCAAATAAGATTTAGCGGCTCATCCCATAAGAATAAGAAGGTATTCAAGCCACCATGACTTCTCACGTTTCAACGTTCGGCTTGCTTGCCTTCCCTGCACTGGCGTTTGCATTACTAACGGCATGTAGCGACCGTCCCAGCCAACAGGAGTCGGCCAACAATCGTCCTGCGTCATCGCTCGAGAAGCCCTGCACGCCGGTCTCCGATACCCACGAGCAGCACATCGTGACGTCCTGGAAAAATGCCCCCAGTGACGCCCTCATTACCCACCCGATTTCTGGCCTCTCGGTGCGCCAGTCCTTCGCACCTCACTGGCCAGGACAGACTGTTCGCCTTCGCATCACCAATCGTTATTCTAGCCTGCCGGTAGAGCTGGATCGTGTGCATGTTGCACGCGAACGCGCGCCTGGCAGCGCCGATGTCATACCAGACAGTCAGTGCTTGCTCACATTTGATGGCCAATCCAAAGTCACCCTAAAGCCTGGTGAAACGCGCGTCAGTGATTGGACTCATTATTCGATTACCCCATTTGAGCGCATTAGCATTAGCTTTCATGCCCCAGGCCTCACGCCACAAGTCACGCGCCACTTGGGGGCAAATGAGTTCGTTTATCTCAGCACACCCGGGGATCATGCCGCCGATGCCAGTGGCGCCGCCTATCAGCAATCACCCGAAGGCTATACCAGCAACTTCCTGGTCATTGAAGCTCTAGAGGTGCTGAGTCGCCCGAGTGTAAAAATACTGGTCGTTGTGGGGGATTCGATTACGGATGGCTCCGACTCCACCACGAGCTTTCTCGGCAACCAAGGCCAAGGCATGACCGCCACCGATCAACGCTATCCGGATCATTTACAGCGCCGCATTCTCAAAGCCGGGCTTCCCATTGCTGTGGCCAATGCCGGGATTGGCGGCAACGAACTGCTTAATGATGGCTGGTTGCCCCAGTTTGGCCCCGCACTCGTGAAACGACTGGATACGGACGTTCTGCAAACCACCGGCGTAAGCCATGTGTTGCTGATGATCGGCACCAATGACTTTGGCAACCCCCATCTTGGCGCGGCCCCCACCTCTGCAGAAATGATTGCGGGCTTGAAATCCGTTGTGGAACGCGTGCAAGCGGCTGGCCTAAAAATTGTGCTGGGCACTATCCCGCCAGCCGAAGGCAGCGTCTGGGATGGCCTTCCCGTTTTAGGCGCGACCCCTTTGCATGTGCAAATCCTGCACGGCACTGCAGAAGCGCGCCGGGGCCGTGATGAAACCAACGCGTGGATTCGTCAGCAAAAATTAAGTGACGGGGTAGTGGATTTCGAGGCTTGCCTGAGTGACCCAGACCGGCCGGGCTATCTAGCACCTCAATACAACAGTGGCGACAACTTGCACCCCAGTCCACTGGGCTATGCAGCCATGGCCGATTGCGTCAATTTGAATTTATTTAGCGGAGCTTAAAATGATGCGCCCTTCCTTCCTTGCAACCTTGCGGCCAAAAATACGATCCACGCGTTGGTCGCTGCTACTTTGTGCGTCACTACTTCCCTTCGCTTTAAGTTCCTGTAATAGCGAAAAAGAGACCGCTGCCAGTCGCCAAGCCGCTGCGTCGCAGTTGGTCATGGGTGAGCAAATGCTCACGCTCAAGTCCGCGTCGGGTCGCGTCGAAATTGATCGCAACCCCCTGCAAGTCCGATTTTTTAATGCGCAAAATGCCTTGGTGCTTAAACAGGCAAGCTCCCCCGCTGGCCCGTTGCAACCCGGGCTTGTACTGGATCAACCCGCAGGCGGCAATCTGATTCCAGACCAACTCCTACATGCCCCATTCAGTTTTTTGCTGGGCGCCTCCGTATCGCCGCAGTTACGCGCCACGCCGTGGGTAGGGAACTACATTACTCAAGCTCTGGTCGGCGTTCAGTTTCACGGCACCCAAGTCACTGCGGCGAAGGCCATTCCTCGTGGCGTTGAACTCACCATTGCCACCAATGACCCGACGGGTCGCGTCATTACCGCACGCATTGTTGAAGACGAAGCCTCCAGTTTCGCAGTCAGCGTCTCCGTCACGCCTTCTGCCGGCGTCGCATTTATCGCCGACAGCTTTGTCCTGAAAGCGGATGAATCCTTTCATGGTTTTGGCGGCCGCCACAACGCGGTAAACCAACGCGGCAAGTCGTTAACCAACTTCATTCAGGCACAAAATGTGGGAGCTGGGCCCGCAGCGCCTGTTGCCGACCCACTCTCCGGCAGCGGCAATTCGTTCATGTTTCCCTCCGGTGAAGACTCGGCCTACTACATTTCCACGGCCTTTGCGTCCACGGGCGGTTACGGCTTCTTTTTGGATAGCACCAAACCCTCGCGCTACAACCTGGGCGCTGCCAACCCGAATGCGTGGCAAGTCAACACCCTTGGGGCTGAAATGACCTACCTGGTCATTCCCGGTAGCCTGCCCTCGATTGTGAAAAGCCTGTCGAGCATTCAAGGGCGGCACCGCGTGCCCGACCCCGCCGACTTGGGCCCAACACTGTCCCGTGCCGTGCGCGTACTCTCTGCCGAGGCCGATACCGCCGAGACCTATGAAGCGAAAATACGCGACGACTTAAAGCGCATTGACGCAGACAAGTTGCCGATTAAGGGCTACGTATTTGAAGGCTGGGAAATTCTCCCGCGTGAGACCAGCCGAGAGATCATCCAAACATTGCATAAACGCGGCATTCGAGCCTATTTGTATATTCGCAACTATGTGGGCATTGACCCCGCCAATACCGAGCGCCAAGAGACATTTGTGGAGGCGATTACCAACCGTTATGTCACCACCGACCGCTTGGGCCTGCCCTATCTCTTTGGCACGCCCTTTGGTGGTCTCGGAGCGGCTATCGACTTCACTAACCCAGAAGCAGTGAAGTGGTGGCAGGGTCGCATCCGTGAAATGGTTCTGGATCTCAGCGCCGATGGCTTCATGCAAGACTTTGGCGAACACATTGCGTTGGATATGCATTTTCACGATGGCAGCACCGGCGAAACCATGCATAACCACTACCCCACGTTATTCCATAAAACCACGCGTGAAGTGCTGGATGAAGTCGAGAAAAAAACAGGGCGCAAGGTATTTTTCTGGACTCGCGCAGGTTACTCCGGTCGCAAAGGCAGCTCCGCCTATGAGTCGGCCAACTTCCCTGGCGATGAAACCAGTGACTGGTCACGCGCCTCTGGCATCGCCTCGCTCACCACCGACATGTTGAGCCGAAGCGCGACAGGCTCCTATGGTTTCAATACCGATATTGGTGGCTACTTTGACTACCATGTAGGCGCTGCTGATGCGGAGTTGTTTACCCGTTGGTCATTCTGGGCCGCGCTATCGCCCGTTTTCCGAGTGCATAACTCATCCAGCAATGGCGTGCGTATGCCATGGTTCTACGGTGACCAAACATTAGCGCATTGGCGCAAAGCGGCAGATTTACACTTGGCCGCAGCGCCTCTCATTATGCGTTTGTGGAAGGAAGCGCAAGAGACCGGCATTCCGCCCACACGCGGCCTCTGGTTCCACTACCCAGACGACGCCCGCGCACGCTCTGAGGACCAACAATGGATGCTGGGGCCGGATGTCATCGTTGCGCCGGTTGTTACTCAAGGCGCGGTCACGCGAAAGGTCTACTTACCTAAAGGCTGCTGGCAGCATGTGGAAACCAGCCGCGAATTTAAGGGTCCCGCCGATGTCACCGTACCGGCACCGCTCAATTCTTTGCCCTACTTTTTTAAATGTGGCACTAAGCCGTTCTAGAGGGAACGGCTTACACTGCCCCGGTCAAATCTAACAATAAAAATAACCTAGGTTGACCCTATGAACGCAATGAAACCACTGCTGCTAGCCCTGCTACTCAGTGGTTGCGGCTTTAACAAAGAAGAGACCGCTTCTACGCCAGCAACCCCAGCACTCGCGCCAACAACGGCGAAAACGGTCATTCAAGAAGACTATGTTGCGGTTAGCGATGGCGTTCGACTGCGCTATTACCTCGAGTATTTAGAGGGCGCAGAAAAGGGGCCGGTACTCCTGCAATATGATGGCTATAGCGCTGGAACCGGCCCCGACTTTGGTTCGTTACCCGACCTAAAAGCCAGACTGCTGCCCAAAGGCTACCGCTTCTTAGGAGTATCAATACGCGGCACCGGCTGTTCGGGCGGTGGCAATTTTGATTTGTTCTCGCCGCAATGGGCTAAAGATGGTGCCGAGGTCGTGGAATGGGCCGCAGCACAGCCCTGGTCGAATGGTGACATCGGCATGCTCGGCTACTCCTATCCCGGCATCATGCAATTGTTTACGGCGGCAGAGCAGCCACCCCACCTGAAAGCCATTGCGCCCGCGAATGTCCTCACCGATTTATACGCCGACGTGGGAGCCCCCGGCGGCATACTGAACGCCACTTTCACTGGCTTGTTTACCGTACAGCAAGAAGTGCCCAGCTTAGCCGCCGTACCCACCGCCGTACTCGCGAGTGACGCCGAATGCGCCGCCAATCACGCCACCAACCTTGCCACTTACCGCTCGTTCGCAGTGGAGGGCCTGCTCCACGGTACCTATCGCGACGATGCCTTTGACTACGATAAACGCAGCGTTAGCCGAAACTTATCGAAGATCACCGTACCCATGCTCAATGTGCTGTATTGGCAGGATGAACAAACCGGCTCGCGCATGGGCGGCTTTATTCAGCCCGGGGGCTTTTTTGACAAGACCAAGCTCGGCAATGTGTGGACATTATGGTCTAACGGGAATCACGACTTTACCTACCACAACAAAACCTACACCGACCTCGCAGAAAAATTCTTCGACCACTATTTGCGCGGAGAAAAAAATGGCTGGGAACGAACACCGCACATTCAAATTTTGCACGAAGTGCGGGTAGACGATGAAAAACCGAATTGGATCACCACCTATAACGAGCTACCCAAGCCTGAAGCCAGCACGTTCTATCTCGGTGCTAATGGCGCGATGACGCGTGAAAAAGTCCAAGATGCCGCCTCCACAAACTACCTGTACCCCTCACTTTCACCCGGCATAAACCCCTTTCCAGGTGGGTTACCCATTCCTACCTTGTTACCCAACTTCATTCCCGCCTCGGCACTAGATGAGCTTTGGAAGGTACCCGGCTCGCCACTACATCAAGCCGTTTTTACAACACAGCCCTTCACGCAGGATGAGCAATATCTAGGCGCTGGCAGTGCCGACTTATGGTTGAGCAGCACGTCTAACGAGATCGATATTCAAGTTACGCTTTCTGAAATTCGGGCCGATGGTAAAGAGGTCTACATCCAGCGTGGCTGGCAGCGTGCGTCGAAACGAACGCTCGATGAAAAACTAACGACGGCTACGCATCCCGTACCGACATTCCTGCGCAAAGATGGCGTAGCACTCAGCCCCGGCGAAGTGGTCGAAGTGCGCGCCGAAGTACTGCCGTTTGCCCACCGCATACGCAAAGGCAGCGCCCTGCGCCTGATTATCGATACCCCGTCTCCCGTCACCGGAGACTGGGGCTTCATGATCTCTTTCGTTCCCAGTGTGAACACGATTTATCACGCGAAAGACCGGCCCTCAAAGCTGGTCTTGGGGCGCGTAGCCGCACCACCCAACGTACCGCCAGCGCCCGCTTGCGGAAACTTGATGAGCCAGCCCTGCCGATAAGACCGTAAGAAAAAGAGCAACCGTTATGGCTGATTTACGTTCGAAGATTAAACTGCTGTCGTCGCAGCCCCTGCCGATAGCCTTGCTTGCAACCTTATTCCTGCCGCTCACTTTTGGCGCCGTCACCGGCCTTGCACTAGGCTGGTCAATACCAGCCTACGTGTTTCTCCTCATCCTCAGTGTCTTCGGCGGTGTGATGGCAGGTTATGAGCACCTTACGCCGATCACGGGCTTTTGCCGTGGCGCGTGTGGCGCAACCTTCTTCACCACGGGCGTGCTCGGTACGCATATTGCAGTCGGCAATCCCGCACTCGTGCCATTGCCGGAGCCTCTGTGGATACTGCCGGTGCTCAACATAATCGGCGGATCGTTGTTTGGCGCGCTGGGAGGGTGGTTGCGAGGCAAGGCAGAATTCGTCGCTGCGCAATAGCGGAGACCAATACACAACAGGACGCAGGCTCTAAGAACTGATGTTCAGTTTTAGGGAAGGCTTACGCCCATTTTCCAGAAGTACATCTCGACAGCAATTGGACAATCATTCGATAACTGAGCGACAGACGGCGCATTATTCACGCCAAGCTGTTGATTTATATGGTGCCGGCAAGAGGAGTCGAACCCCCGACCTTCGCATTACGAATGCGCTGCTCTACCTACTGAGCTATGCCGGCAAAAGCACAAACGAGCGTTTGTGTGGGCGGCGATAATAACGAGCCACCCTCGCCCTGACAAGCGCAGCCCCCACACCGACCTGCTTGAAATTTAGTTTCAGACGGCCCTAGCGAAAGCGATGTTTCGTTCCTAGCCTTTAGTCATGAGCATGCGGCTCTGCGTGAGATCACTCAGCATCTCCCGCCTTGGCAAGGAGGCCACACCATGAAATATCCCGTTCAGTTACAGCACCCATCACAACACGGATTTAGCTTGATCGAGCTCATGATCGTGATCGCGATCGTCGGCGTTCTCTCCGCCGTGGCAATTCCGCAATATCAAAACTACGTTATGCGGGCGAAATGGTCCGTCAATCTCAGCCAGATCGAACCGCTAAAGCTGGCCATCTCCGAATGCTTGCTTGAAAACGGAATGACCAGTTCAGCGTGCGATACCGCTGCTGAAATTCAAACCACCCTGCCTCAGCCCAAGTATTCGGCCAGCAATGGCATCACCGTGTCGAGCACCAGCACAACCCTGACTGTCGCGGTCATAGGGAATAACGAAGCGGGGTCCTGCAAAATTGAAATGCAGGTCGACACCAGTGCCGGCGATGCCATCTGGACTGGAAAAACGGTGGCCAACGGGTCTGCGCCTAGCTGCAGCAAACAGCAAACCGGTCTCGCAATTTAAGGGCAACTGCCATGAGCCTGATGTTGTCAGAAGGCTTGGTTTTGCCTCGGCAAGACCAAGAGGTGGTGCCCTGGGTCACCTCGCTCTTGATACGAGCTCAGCAACTCGGGGCATCTGATCTGCATATTGATCCGCAGCCGCAAGGAGCCTGCCTGCGCTTAAGGATTAATGGTTTGCTTCAGGACTGGCTCGATGTACCCCCACTTTGGCAGCCACGACTGGTGTCTCGGCTGAAAGTTATGGCGCAAATGGATCTGGCCGAGAAGCGACTACCTCAAGATGGTCGCTTAGGCGATGCTGGCCAGGGGCTGAGCCACATTCGTGTGGCGAGCATCCCCACTCTTCATGGCGAGAAGCTGTGCTTGCGACTAGCGGATGCAGGTCACACGGCAACGCTGGCCGCATTACATCTTCCCGCGAGCACTGAGCATGCCTTGCTTCATCATTTGACCCGGCCGGACGGTTTGATTCTGATCACCGGCCCCACCGGCGCCGGCAAAACCACCTCGCTCTACGCCTGTTTACAGCACCTAAATGCCCGTCACCGTCACATCGCTACCATTGAAGACCCCGTTGAGCGACTACTACCCGGCATTAACCAAACGCCCATACAACCGCGTATTGGCTTGGGCTTTGCTGAAATACTTAAAGCCCTGCTACGTCAGGACCCAGACGTTTTAATGGTCGGTGAAATTCGTGATCGTGAAACCGCAGAAATGGCTTTACAGGCCGCGGAAACCGGGCATCTCGTGCTGTCCACATTACATTCAGGCACTGCAATTGAAGCACTCGGCCGATTGCGGCATTTAGGTGTTCCTGCCTACCTGCTCGCCGATAGTTTGCGCTTAGTTGTCACGCAGCGACTTATTCGGCGCTTGTGTGATCGGTGCAAAGTCATTGACACCCAGCACGGTGGTTTTAGCGCCGGACACGGTTGTGAGGCCTGTCAACAAGGCCATAGCCAGCGCATTGGTTTGTTCGAGCATATTGAGATGTCACCCGCACTGGCCCAGCTCTGCCTTTCGGGTGCAGACAGGCATGCGCTTCAAGCCTGTGCGGTAAAAGCGGGCTGGTCGAGCCTACGCGCTAACGGTGAAGCCTTGTGGCAACAAGGCTGTGTGAGTCGCCATGAATTGCATCGCGTATTGGGCTATGAGGAAGCCTAAGCCGGCCTCTGCGCTTCAGCAGCAACGCTGGCTTCAGCAACTGGCGACGTTATTACACGCGGGCATTGCCCTTCACCCTGCGTTATCGCTGCTGCATCTGCAGTGCTCTAGCAGCCTGCAAGCCTATTGGCAGCCGGTTCTGATGGGCATCGAGCAAGGCCAAGGGTTTGCCGTAACGCTGTCGCATCAAGCCGGATTCCGACGCAGCGATGTGCAACTGCTGGCCGTGGCGGAGCGCTCTGGTCAGCTCGATCTTCAGATTCAGCGCCTAGCGCAGTGGCAGGCGCGGCGCATCCAATTAAAGGCCCAAGTGGTAGCTGCGATACGCTATCCATTGGCTGTGCTTTGGGGCGCTCTGGCCGTTACCACTTTTCTGCTGTGGCGGGTCGTGCCCGGCTTTGCCGATCTCTATCAAAGCTTTGGTGCTGAATTACCGTGGCTGACTCTCCAGATCATGGCGCTGAGTACGCTCGTTCAATGGCTGACCCTTCCCTGCATCGTGCTACTTACAGTGCTGTTGCTTTGGGCTAGGCACAGTTGGAGAACCCAAGCGCCATTTCGCTCATTTTTACTCAAGGTCTTATGGCATTTACCCTTAGCCGGCGGCCTATCCAAAGCCTATTGGCTAGGCTTGTGGCACCGCACACTCCACGAAACCTTACGTGCCGGGCTCCCCTTATTGGACGCCCTCACTGAAACCGCGAGCCTGGTGGCGGAGTCGCCACTGTCTCCTGCCCAAGCGGAGATTTATCAAGCGGTTGCTCAGGGCCAACGACTCTCAGATAGCCTTACATCACAGGCAACTTACCCCTCCCATAGCGCACAGATGATCGCGATTGGCGAGGAATCCGGTATGCTCGTCAGTCTGCTCGATGAGTTGGCTAAACACTTTGAAGATGCGCTTGAGAGCCGCTGCACTCTGCTACTCAAGTTGCTTGAACCGGCATTAATGGCTGGCCTCGGTGTGCTCGTCGGGATCATCGTTATGGCGCTGTACTTGCCTTTGTTTGAACTAGGAAATGCGATTTGATGGATAACACCCTGCTGCTGGCCTTAATCGCCCTGCTTGGCCTCATTTTGGGCAGCTTTGCCAATGTCGTGATTTATCGTTTGCCGCGCATCATTGAGCAAGAGTGGCAAGCAGAACTGGAGGCCTACCTGGTGGAGCAAGGCATCAAGCCGGATTCCGCTTCACCCACGCCCTCATTGTCGCTGAGCCTGCCTCGCTCTCACTGCCCACAGTGCGCTACCCCCATTCGCTACCGTGACCTCATCCCAGTGCTCAGCTGGCTATTCCTGCGCGGACGCTGCAGCCACTGTCACGCCGCCATCAGTATTCGGTATCCACTGGTGGAGCTCATTAGCGCAGCCTTAGCGGTAGTGGCGTGGCAGTTCACCGGAGATGTGTTGGGCACGCTTGCGGTCTACGGCTTCTCAATGACGCTGGTGGTCGGTGGCATCATCGATTGGAATAGCCAATGGCTGCCCGATCGCATCACCCTGCCGCTGCTTTGGGTAGGGCTATTTCTCGCCAGCATCGGCCAAAACCCGTTAGGCCTAAGCCTTCAGCAAGCGCTCTGGGGTGCCATGGCCGGCTTCTCCGTTTTCTGGCTCATGGCGACCGGCTTCCGATTAGTCACCGGTCGCGACGGCTTGGGCGGTGGCGATACAAAACTGCTCGCCGCGCTGGGTGCCTGGCTGGGTGGTTTAGTGCTGCCCCAACTTCTGCTCATGTCATCGTTGCTGGGGTTGCTCATTGCGCTCTGGTTCAGAGTCCGCAAAGGTGCGCTGGGGGAGTTCCCCTTCGGCCCTGCGCTTGCAGCCTCGGGGTTGCTGTTGTTCTGGTTCCCAATTCCTTTGTAGAGAAAACGCAGCATGGCAAGCTGGATTTTAGGCATCACCGGCGGCATTGGCTCCGGGAAAACGGCGGCAACGGACTACTTACACTCCCTGGGCATCACCATTGTGGATGCCGATGTGGTGTCACGGGAAATTGTGGCGCCGGGCCAGCCCGCGTTAACGGCTATTCATCAGTATTTTGGCGATGAGGCTTTGCTCGAAAATGGCCAGCTCAATCGTCCGTGGCTACGTCAGCGGGTGTTCTCCGATCCAGAGCAACGATTGGCACTTGAGGCGATTACTCACCCGGCCATACGCGAAGGCTTGAGACAACAACTGCAGGCCGCTACATCACCTTATGCGGTACTGGCTTCGCCCTTGCTGTGGGAAAGTGGCCAGGTAAATTTTGTGCAACGCACCCTGTTGATTGATGTCAGCGAGGCCACGCAAATGCTCCGTGCCAGCCAACGCGATGGCGTTAGCGCAGAGCAGATTAAGGCCATCATGCAAGCGCAATGGTCGCGTGGCCAACGGTTGGCAAGAGCCGATGACATCGTTAGCAATGAAGGCAGCGTGGCGGATTTGCAGCGTCAGTTAGATACCCTGCATCAACAGTATTTGGAGTTAGCGTCAGCATGACAGCGGAAAACACATCCTCCTCGGTCACCCGCGTGGTGCAGTGCCCGAGTTGCAGCAAGCCCGTGGTTTGGGGTGCAGCGGCGACCTACAAGCCTTTTTGCAGCGATCGCTGCCGTCTGCTCGATCTAGGCGCGTGGGCTAGCGAAAAATATGCCATTCCAGCCGCTACACCGCCTGATCTGGATGATTTCGATACCGCTAAAACTGACTGATACCGGCCACACCCTGCCCGCCTAATGAGCGGGCGTAAGCCGCATCACTTGGCGTAACGCCCCCCAAGGCGTAAACCGGCACCGTGGCCCCGCGCACAAGCGAAGCCCATGACGACCAACCCAAGGTCGCCGCACCCGGATGGGATGGCGTGTCTAGCACAGGCGACAAGAACACAGCATCCACCCCTAGCTGCGTGGCGCTGGCGAGCTCGTCGGCGCTATGGCAGGCCGCTGTGAATTGCTGCTCTGGCCTCGCCTTAAGCGTCTCCAGCACCACGCCCTGCGTTAGACACTGCTGAACCTGCCCCTGCGTTAGGTGGAAATGCGTTACGGCCGGCCACTGCTTCAGCAAGTCCGTCTCGCCATGCAGGCTCAGTGCAACACGTTCGTGTGCGGCATGCGTCAACAAAAAGCGCTGAAGATAGTCGGCGGCCTGAGCATAGTGCTGTGCGGACCAGTGCGGTAGGCGCAGCAGCCAGCCCTCGCGCTGATCTGAAGAGGCTTGCAGGGCAGCCGGTAGGCGCTGCTCAGCCCAGGACTGAAGATCCGTCAGCGATGCTAACGCGGGAGTAATACGCCACCGCATGGGCATACGCACAGCCGACACGATGGGTCGGTTGGCCGCAGGGAAAGGACGTTGAAGTAGGTCATCTGGGCTTACCCACGCTACGGGTTGCCCTTCTCGGCCTAGTTGGTGAGGCGTTCCCGATAAACCCGCTAGATAAGACTCGCCGGTCCAACGTGTAACTTGCCACACCGATAATTCAACCGATTTATCGGGATAGTCATGGCGAATACGAATGAGCGGCTCAAGCGCGGTAGGTGTTAGCCCGAGCTCTTCGGTGAGCTCGCGACTTAAGGCTTGCGCTTCGGTCTCGCCCGCCTCGACTTTGCCCCCGGGAAACTCCCACAAGCCTCCCTGATGCGTGTGCAAGGGACGCTGCGCGAGCAACACGCGGCCATCGCGATCACGAATGACCGCGGCAACCACGCGAAGCAAGGCGCTAGACATCAGAGCGGGCGAACTTACGCACTTAAGAACGGTAGTCCGCGTTAATTTTGACGTAGTCGTAAGAGAAGTCGCAGGTCCATACCGTATCGCTATAGTTGCCACGACCCAAATCAATGCGGATAGTGATCTCGGCCTGCTGCATCACAGCGGCGCCCTGAGCTTCGGTGTAGGACGCTGCCGCGCCGCCGTTTTGGCAGAGCAAAACATCGTCTAACCAGACATTGATTTTCGACACATCCAAGGCCGGCACACCGGAGCGACCAATCGCAGCCAAAATACGACCCCAGTTCGGGTCAGAGGCGAAGAACGCGGTTTTAATCAATGGCGAATGTGCCACGGCATAGGCCACATCACAACACTCTTGAATATTGCCGCCGCCTTCTACGCGAACCGTCATGAATTTCGTCGCGCCTTCACCATCACGCACGATGAGCTGCGCCAAGCGCAAGAAGACCCGGGTCAGTACCGTATGCAGGGCGCTATAAAGCTCGCCTTCAGGTCGGGTCACTGGCGCATTTCCCGCTTTGCCGGTAGCAATCAGGACGCAGGCATCGTTGGTGGAGGTATCGCCGTCGATGGTGATGCGATTGAAAGAGCCTTCCACGACATCACGCAACAAGGCTTGCAGCACATCCGGCGCTACCGCAGCGTCCGTCGCCACATAGCCCAGCATAGTGGCCATGTTCGGACGAATCATGCCCGCACCTTTAGAGATGCCCGTCACTTTGTAGGTCTTACCGTCTACCGTAAATTGCTCGCTGGCACCTTTCGGCAGCGTATCCGTGGTCATGATGCCGTGCGCAGCTGCAGTCCAGCTATCCGCATCCAGCGCTGCCAAGGCGGCAGGCAAGCCCGCCTGCAAGCGCGCTACCGGCAATAACTCGCCAATAACGCCGGTGGAAAAGGGCAGTACCTGTTCAGGCGCCACACCCGTCAAGCCCGCTAATGCTTGGCAAGACACCTGAGCAGCCACCATACCGGGCTCGCCGGTACCGGCATTGGCGTTGCCTGTGTTAATCACTAAGTAACGTGGCGAGCCCGCTTGCAGATGCGCTTTGGCCACATGCACCGGAGCGGCACAAAAGGCGTTGGTGGTAAACACAGCCGCCGTCGCTGCACCTTCCGCAATTTCAAAAACCACGAGGTCGCGACGATTCTTATACCGTATGCCCGACTCAGCAATGCCAATACGCACGCCGTTGATGGGCAGCATGACGGGTAGCGACAGATCACCCACAGCCATGTCGAACTCCTTACTAAGCGTTAAGCTGGCTTAGGCCAGCTGACCGTGACAATGTTTGAATTTCTTACCCGATCCACACGGGCAAGGATCGTTGCGACCTACTTTCGCGCCGTCGCGAACAAAGGTTTGCGGTTCTTCAGCACGGGCGGGTGTCGGCAGTGGCTCACCGGCCTCAATCGCAGCCATTTCGGCTTCAGCGGTAGCGGCATCGGCATGATCAAAGTGCAGGGCCATGGCGTTGGCTTCTGCTTCGCGCTGAGCTTCCATGGCAGCAACTTCTTCCGCTGTCGGCACATGCAGACGCGCCAGCGTTTGAATCAGCTCCAACTTAACGGCGTTAATGAGCTGTTCGAAGAGCTGGAAGGCTTCGCGCTTATATTCTTGCTCAGGATTCTTCTGGGCATAGCCGCGCAAATGAATACCCTTGCGCAGGTAGTCCATGGCGGCCAGATGGTCTTTCCAATGGCGGTCGATAATCTGCAGCATGACCTGCTTTTCTAGCTGGTTAGCCGTGTCATCGCCCATGCGTTCGCGCTTATCCAACCAAGCTTGCAAAATCGCTTTACGCAGACGCGCACGCACGCCTTCTTCATCGAGCTTGCTGTCTTCATCGAGCCAGAGCTGCACGGGGAAGGTCATGCCAAAGTCAGTCTGTAATGCCTGCTCAAGACCGGCAATATCCCACTGCTCATCGAGGCTTAACGGCGGGATGTAGGCATTAATAATGCTGTCCACCACGTCATCATGAATGAGCGTGACGTTTTCACGAATACTGCCCGTGCTGAGGATGTCATCGCGCTGGGTATAGATGGCACGGCGCTGTTCGTTGGCCACGTCGTCATACTTCAGCAAGTTTTTGCGGATGTCGAAGTTGCGCGCTTCTACTTTGCGCTGCGCGCCTTCGATCGACTTTGAAACCCAAGGATGTTCAATCGCTTCGCCCGGCTTCATGCCCAGTGAACGCATCATGCTCTTCACACGATCGCTGGCGAAAATACGCATCAGATCGTCTTCTAGCGACAGATAGAAACGCGTCACACCCGGATCGCCCTGACGTCCCGCACGACCACGCAGCTGGTTATCAATACGGCGAGACTCATGTCGTTCAGAGCCAATAATGTGCAAGCCACCCGCCGCGATCACGCGGGCGTGATCCTCTTCCCAGGCCTTACGCAGCGCCTCGGTTTGCTCCGGCGTAATGTCGTCGCCTAATTTAGCGGCTTCGGCTTTCCAGTTACCGCCGAGCAGAATATCGGTACCACGGCCGGCCATGTTGGTCGCGATGGTGACTGTACCGGAACGGCCCGCCTGGGCCACAATTTCAGCTTCTTGCTCGTGGAACTTGGCGTTCAGAACACGATGTTCAATGCCTTCTTTCTGCAACTGGCGCGACAGTAATTCACTGGTCTCAATCGTCGCAGTACCGACCAGAATCGGCGCACCCTTCTCTCGATATTCTTTAATATCTTTAACAATCGCCAAGTACTTGTCGTCTGGGCTTAAGTAGACCAAGTCATCATGGTCCACACGCACCATCGGGCGATGCGTTGGAATCACCACCACATCTAAGCCATAAATTTGGTGGAACTCGGGCGCTTCCGTATCGGCCGTACCGGTCATGCCGGACAATTTGCGATACAGGCGGAACAAGTTCTGGAAAGTGGTGGTGGCCAGCGTTTGGTTTTCTGCCTGAATCGGCATGCCTTCTTTGGCTTCCACGGCTTGATGCAGGCCTTCGGACCAGCGACGACCCGGCATGGTACGACCGGTGTGCTCATCCACAATCACTACGTCACGGCCCGTGATGATGTAATGCACATCACGCTGGAACAGCACATGCGCCTTGAGCGCGGCATGCACATGGTGGAGCAAATTCAAATGAGCAGGTGAGTACAGACTCTCACCGTCCGCCAACAACCCCATCTCTACCAGGCATTGCTCAACAAACTCATGACCAGCTTCCGTCAACTCAACTTGGCGGCCTTTTTCGTCAATCCAGTAGTGACCGCCATCGACCGTTTCTTCCTGAGCCTGGCGCGTGAGGCGCGGAATTAACAAATTGATCTGGGTATACAGACGCGAAGAGTCTTCGCTAGCGCCAGAAATAATTAAGGGAGTGCGTGCTTCATCAATGAGGATAGAGTCGACTTCGTCGATCAATGCATAAGCATGGCCGCGTTGAAAACGATCCTCTAATCGGAACGCCATGTTGTCGCGCAGATAATCAAAACCGAACTCGTTGTTCGTGCCATAGGTGATGTCGGCACGATAAGCCGCGCGCTTCTCATCTGGCGGCTGCTGCGAGCGCACCACACCCACGGTGAGGCCAAGGAACTCAAACAGCGGACGGTTCCATTCAGCGTCACGTGCGGCCAGGTAATCGTTCACCGTAACCACATGCACGCCCTCACCAGACAAGGCGTTTAAGTACGCCGGCAGTGTTGCCGTCAGCGTTTTACCTTCACCCGTACGCATTTCCGCAATACGGCCTTCATGCAGTGTAATACCGCCAATCATCTGCACATCGTAATGACGCATGGCCAAGACACGCTGGGCAGCGGTACGACATACGGCAAAGGCTTCGGGCAAAAACGCATCCAGACTTTCGCCGGCTTGGAAGCGCTGCTTGAACGAGGCCGTCTTAGCCCGAAGCTCATCATCAGACAGTGCATCGGTCGTGGCCTCAAGCGCATTAATACGCTCGACGATCTGACGCATACGCTTTAGTTCACGATTATTTTTGGTACCGAACAAGCCGCTGACAAAACGAGAAAACATGGTCACTACTCAGAAGATAGGCAAATCAGCGCAACATTCTACCTGCTTTCCCTAGTCTGGAAAGTGTTGCGTGCTAGAGAGATGCAGAAAGCAATAGCCCGGCACAAGGGCCGGGCTATTAGAACCGCAAAAACAGGCAAATTTAGCGTTTTGCGACTCGAATAAACGTGGTGGGATCAATTTGTTTGCCGTTACGCAGCACTTCATAGTGCAAATGCGTCCCCGTGGATCGACCCGTCGAGCCCATATAGGCCACCAGCTGATCTTTGCTGACCATATCGCCAGCTTTCACCGCGACCGCACGAGCATGTGCATAGCGAGTCACCAAGCCATCGCCGTGATTGATTTCAACGACATTGCCATAACCTGTGCGTTGGCCAGAATACGTCACTACGCCGTCCGCTACTGAGTACACATCGCTGCCTTCAGTCCCGGCGAAATCAATGCCGCCATGGAATGCGGTACGACCCGTCATGGGGTCCGCACGATAGCCAAAGTTTGAACTGATGTAGGCGTCACGCACCGGCATGTTATTGAGATTGACCTGCTGACGACGGCTTTGCAGCACTTTATCGAGCGCTAACAATTGCGCCTCGCGCAGCTCAAGCGCGGTACCTAAGGAAGATAAAGATTTATCGACGTCGGCTGTTGTTTCAGGCAACTCAATGGGCTGCTCTGGACCACCCATCGGCGGCTTGCGAGAAAAATCAAATTCGTCGCCTTTCACTTTGGCACTCTCAGCCAAGTGTGCGCCCAACGCATCGATACGCATCATGCGGGCTTGAATATCGGCCATGCGTGCCGCCATGGCAGCAAGCTCTTCCTGCTGCGCAAGGTCAGCCGCACTGAGCTGCGCCACCGGCGAGGACGTGAGCTTGTTGTAAGCCCAATAGCCGGTCGCGCCGATGCTACTGGCCAGCACAAACAGACCTGCTGCCGCGCTGCCAATAATTTTAGGATTTAACTGCAGGCGAATCGGACGATTATGCTTGCGGTTAAAAAAAATAATGTTCATCTCGAATACCTCTTGGCGAACGCGCGCACTTTGCGCATGCTGAACGCCTTGATCTGCGACCACTACTCATGAATCGAAAAGCACAACCGACCGCACTTAAAGACTTACTCAAGCTCGGCAGCTTTTCGCCATTGCTGCGGGGGAACTCCCTGCGCGCAACCCATGAGATGATTTGGCAACAAATAGTTGATGAATCCATCCGGTCTTCTTGCCGGTTAACTTCGCTGCGAGAAGGAACACTCACCGTGTGCGCAGATCATGCGACCACCGCCAGCCAGTTGCGCTACCTGCAGAAAATCCTGCTGCAACAACTGAAGCAACACACTGAATTCAACTCCGTTCAGCGCTTGCGCATTCTCATTTCAACAGCGTCCCCGTGCCCACCTACCTCTGCAAAACCCTTGCCAACCCTAAGTGAAAATGCGGCAAAGCATCTGCAAGAAATGGCAGATTCCTTGGAGAATTCGGAGCTTAGCGGAGGTTTCCGTCGTTTGGCAAGCTATTCCCATAAGAATCGCAAGGGTACAAACGAATAAAAAACGCGCAATTTAAGCGCGTTTTTTATCTTTTCAATCGCATTCAACGCGCCAATTAATGGATCGCATCCGCCTTGACGTAGCTGATCGGGGTCAGGCGCTCATCTGGAAAAGTGACCTCTTCCCACGCATCGGGATGATCAAACAGGGCTCGAAGCAGTTTGTTGTTGAGCGCATGACCAGACTTAAAGCCTTCGTACGCACCTAAAATGCCCATACCGAACAAATACAGATCGCCAATGGCATCCAGCATTTTGTGACGGACAAACTCATCCTCAAAACGCAGGCCATCTTGGTTCATGACACCTTGATCATCGACCACGATAGCGTTGTCCATGCTGCCACCGAGAGCGAGGTTATTGGCACGAAGGTATTCAATATCACGCAGAAACCCGAAAGTACGGGCGCGACTCACTTCATTGACAAAGGCGGTGGTCGAAAAGTCGACGCTGGCCCAGCGATGCTCATCCCGAAAAGCGGGGTGATCAAAGTCGATGGTGAAGGACACTTTGAAGCCATCGTAGGGGTCGAAGGCGGCAATCTTGTCACCGTCTCTAACTTCTATGCGGCGCTTAATGCGAGCAAAACGCTTGGGCGCTTCCTGTTCCACGATTCCGGCGGCTTGAATCAGAAACACGAAAGGCCCAGCGCTGCCATCCATAATTGGAATCTCGGGAGCACTGACATCGATCACGGCGTTGTCGATGCCAAGGCCCGCGAGAGCCGACATGATGTGTTCAACGGTACCGACACGGACATCACCCATCACCAGATTGGATGACATCATGGTCTCGCGCACCAGCAAGGCTTGTGCCGGAATAACGACTGGCGGTTCGAGGTCCGTGCGGCGAAACACGATGCCCGAATCGACAGGCGCAGGCCTCAGGGCGAGAAAGACTTTCTCGCCACTGTGGAGGCCGACACCGCTGGCGCGGATGACTTGTCTGACGGTACGTTGCTTGAGCATTTGTAACAAATCATGTCAAAGGTGGCTCATGGTAGCAGAGCCGCCCTGACTGCTCAATCAGCCTGACGACGCAGGAATGCTGGAATGTTCAGCAAACTGGTATCGCCACGACGTGTACTGCCGGCTTCTTTGTTTCGCTCCCAGGTTGGGCGATCGTACTTCGCATACGGATCTTGCTCAGGCGCTGGCACCGAACCCCCATTAACGACCTGCTGCACGGGCACGGCCATCGTGGGTTGCTGCACCACTTGCACGGTTGGCGCCGCTGCCACCAGAGTCATACCCGCCTTGGGTTGTGCAGCACGCATTGCGCTGGCCTTCGGCAAGCCCGTGGCAACAACCGTGACGCGAATTTCATCGCCCAAGGTTTCGTCGAGAATCGTACCGATCACCACCGTGGCAGTTTCAGAGGCAAAATTCGACACGATGTCACCGACCGTGGAGAACTCATCCAGACCCAGGCTTTCGTTGGCAGCAATCGACACCAGCACGCCACGAGCACCCTTGAGCTGAACATCATCGAGCAGCGGGCTGTGGATGGCCATTTCGGTAGCGATGCGCGCACGCTCTTCACCTTTTGCCGAACCGGTGCCCATCATGGCCAAGCCTTGCTCGGACATGACCGTACGCACGTCGGCGAAGTCGACGTTGATGACGCCGGGATTCAGAATCATGTCGGCAATGCCCTGTACGGCACCCTGCAACACATTGTTGGCGGCCTTGAAGGCGTCTACCAGCGACACCTTGCCGAGGACTTGCAGTAACTTGCCGTTAGGAATAGTGATTAACGAGTCCACATGATGTGACAGCGATTCGATGCCCTGCTCGGCCACATCCATGCGCTTTTTGCCTTCGAACGGGAAAGGCTTAGTCACCACACCAACCGTCAGAATGCCCATCTCACGGGCGACTTCAGCAACCACTGGCGCACCGCCGGTACCCGTACCGCCGCCCATGCCAGCGGTAATGAACACCATGTCGGAGCCTTGCAGCGCTTCGCGAATACGATCGCGATCTTCAACCGCTGCCTGACGACCTACTTCAGGATTTGCGCCAGCGCCCAAACCGCGCGTCACGTTGTCACCCAGATGCAGCAAGGTTTTGGCATTCATTTTATTGAGTGCCTGCTTATCGGTATTCGCGCAGATGAAGTCAACGCCTTGCACATCGCTATTAACCATGTGCTCAACTGCGTTGCCGCCGCCACCGCCCACACCAATCACCTTAATGATGGCTGTGCCGAGTTCCGGCGTGTTGTCTGCAAATTCGAAAATGTTCGTCATGTTAATTCTCCAGCCCCTAAGGGCTTCCGCCGTTTTTTATAAGTGTTGCGCCGTGAGGCTTCCTGCCCTTTCCGATGGCCCGCCTAGCCATTGGTAAAACTGTTGCTCGTGAGAGCCAATACTCAGAAGTTGCTGGCGAACCAGCCCTTCATTTTTCCAATAAAACTGGCGCCTTCGTCTTCGCGACGCTGCACACGATTTGACCCTGTCAGCCCGGAGGCCAGGGTACGCTGCATCCCGTAGAACAACAGGCCAATGCCGGTGGCATAAATCGGGTTATGTAAGAGCTCTTCCATGCCGCCGAGCTTCAATGATTTCGGCATGCCAATGCGAACGGGCAAATGGAAAATGGATTCGGCTAACTGCACCGCACCCTCAATCTTGGCTGAGCCGCCCGTCATTACCACACCAGCAGCTAATTGATCGGCATACCCGCAACGCTCCAACTCCATCTGCACAATGCTGAAGAGCTCTTCGTAGCGTGGCTCAACCACGGCCGACAAGGTCTGACGGGCCAGGGTTCGCGCCGGGCGATCACCCATGCCGGGCACGCTGATGGTTTGCTCAGGGTCGACCATTTGTGGCACGACACAGGCGTAGCGCACTTTAATTTCATCGGCGGCAGGCGTAGGCGTTCTTAAGGCCATGGCGATGTCGTTGGTGACTTGATCGCCGGCAATGGGAATCACGGCCGTGTGGCGAATCGCGCCGCGCACAAAGACAGCGATATCGGTGGTGCCACCGCCAATATCGACTAAGCAAACACCCAAATCCTTTTCATCATCGGTGAGCACGCCATGGCTGGAAGCCACTTGCTCAAGCACGATGTCATCAATGGCGAGGCCAGCACCACGAACGCACTTCTCCAAATTTTGGGCTGCATTCGCCGAACAGGTCACCAGGTGGATATGGCCTTCAAGACGAACACCCGCCATGCCTAAGGGGTTACGCACATCCCCTTGGTCGTCCACAATAAATTCCTGAGGCAACACATGCAGAATGCGTTGGTCTGCGGGGTTGGCACCGGACTTAGCGGCATCGATCACGCGCTCGATGTCGGTCTGCGTAACTTCGCCATCCCGAATAGCCACAACAGCCTGCGAATTGCGGCCACCAATGTGACTGCCGGCGATACCAATATAGGCCGAGTGAATTCGGCAATCGGCCATCAATTCCGCTTCAGCTACTGCGCTTTGAATGGCTTCCTGCATCTGGTCAATATTGACCACCACGCCCTTTCGCATGCCTTTCGATGGCTTCATGCCATAGCCCACAATTTCCAGACTCTGCTCTGCCTGGTTAATTTGGGCGACCATGCAAACCACCTTAGAGGTGCCGATGTCTAACGCAACAATCATGGGAGCCTGTGTCATATTTGCCATCTCTGCCTTCCTGGTCGCGAGCGACCGATTACCTCAATCAAAAAACTAAAATCAACCCTGACGCCAGCCAATGGCAACGCCATTGCGATAGCGCAGATCAATGCGTGCGATGCTGCCAATATCCGCGGCTAACTGGCGGTCATAAAGCACGGTAAAGCGCTCTAGTTTGGCCAAGGTGTCTTGTGCGTCGACCAACACCTCGACGCCTCCTTCTAACGTCAGCAACCAACTCATCCGACCCGTTAACTGCAAGGACTCAATACGCAAGCCCACTCGGTGCAAAATACGGTCCATCGCTTGGTACTGCTGCAATACAAATCGCGACTGCGCACGCGGGCCATCCAAACGCGGCAGATCTGCTAAGCCCATGACTCGTTGTGGTCGAAACACATCGCCATGACTGCTCACTAAACCGTCATCGCCCCAATGCGCCAGGGCGCGTTTTTCCACCAATGTCACGCGCAGGTTATCCGGCCATTGGCGGCTGACTTGCGCCTGAGCCACCCAAGGGTAGCGCTGTGCCAAGGCTTGCAACTCGCTAACGTTGGCTGTGAAAAAATTCCCTCTGACCGTGCGCTCAAGTGAAGCCAACAACTCTTCACGCTGCGTCTGCACCAAGTCACCTGCAATTTCGACGTGACGAATCGGTGTTTCCAATGCCCAGTTTTTAGCCATCACTTGCAGGCCCGCACCAATCACCAGCACGGCACTCAAGGACATGACCCACACCAATACATTCAAGACTCGCGAGCCTTGCTCACCCAAGCCCTCAGCGCGTGCAACCCAAGCCGACCACAGACCCGAACGCGGGGCTGAAGGACGAGCAATGGGGCGGCGTGTGACTTGGCTAGACATTAGGCTGACTCGCTGCCAAAGGTTTGAGCCAAAATCGCCAACACCAATTGGCTAAAATCCAAGCCGGCTGCTTGAGCGGCCATTGGCACCAGTGAGTGATCGGTCATGCCGGGCACCGTGTTGATTTCGAGCAGCCAAAAACGACCTTGGCTATCGCGCATGGCATCAATGCGGCCCCAACCCTTTGCGCCAATCACCTCAAAGGCTTCTTCAGCAATGGCCTGCAACTGGCGCTCTTCTTCTGCAGCTAGGCCACAGGGGATCTTGTACTGCGTATCGTTGCGCTGATACTTGGCTTCGAAGTCATAGAAATCGTTAGCTGGGATCATGCGGATCACCGGCAGCGCCTTCCCGTTCAGCATGCTAACGGTGTACTCACTGCCTTCAATAAAGTGCTCAGCAATCACTTCACTGTCGTGTTCGGCGGCGACGGCATAAGCCTTGGCCAAATCATCCACGGTGTAGACCTTAGCCATGCCAATGCTGGAGCCTTCGCGTGAGGGCTTGACCATGAGTGGCAAACCCAGCTCGGCCACCACAGCGGCAAAATCACAGCCAGCCGACAGGCGACGATAGGTCGGTGTGGGCAGACCACAACCCAGCCACAACTGCTTAGTGCGTGCCTTGTCCATGCCAATGGCAGAGGCCATAACGCCGCTGCCGGTGTAAGGCACGCCAAACTGCTCGAGTACGCCTTGCATCACACCGTCTTCGCCACCACGGCCATGCAGGACGATGAATGCGCGGTCATAGCCTTGGACTTCCACGATGTCACGTTCGGCTGGATCAAACGCATGGGCATCAACGCCCGCTGCCTGCAATGCCTTCAGCACCGCAGCGCCACTGATCAGCGAAATAGGACGCTCAGCCGCAGTGCCACCCATGAGCACGGCAACACGGCCAAAACGCTTCACATCAATCATAGTCATCATCAATCTCACTTTTTCCCAGCGGCCAGATACAGACCGTTCTGAGCCAGCTCCAGCGCAATCGCGCCGACCGTGCCTGCGCCCTGTGTCAGCAGCACATCGCCGGCTCGCAATTGCGAAGGCAACAGCTGAGCCAGCTCTTCGGCCTTTTCCACAAACACCGGATCAACCAAGCCACGCGTACGGATGCTGCGCGCCAGCGTGCGGCTATCGGCACCGGCAATGGCTTTTTCACCCGCGCTATAGACATCGAGCAGCAGCAACTGATCCACGGTAGACAGCACTTGCACGAAGTCTTCGAAGCAGTCGCGAGTACGGCTGTAACGATGCGGCTGGAACATCATGACCAAGCGGCGACCAGGGAAAGCCTGACGTGCTGCGGCAATCGTCGCGGCTACCTCACGGGGGTGATGCCCGTAGTCATCCACGAGCTGCACATCACCCACTTCGGCAAGACGCTGGAAGCGACGACCCACGCCTTGGAAGTTGCCGAGCGCACTGAGAATGGCGCTGTCTTCCACTTCTTCATCCGTCGCAATCGCAATAGCCGCCAGCGAGTTCAGTACGTTGTGCAGACCTGGCAGATTCAAGGTGACCCGCAGCGGTTCACGGCCTAAACGATGCACGGTGAAGTGAGTTTGCAGGCCTTCCTGATGCACATCGGTGGCACGCACATCGTTATCAGCATCGAAACCGTAAGTAATGGTTGGGCGCGCAATTTTCGGTAACAGCTCACGCACCACGGGATCATCGCCACAGACCACGGCGAGGCCGTAGAACGGTAGGTTGTGCAGGAATTCAATGAAGGTGCGCTTGAGCACCTCGAAATCGCCGCCGTAGGTATCCATGTGATCGGCGTCGATGTTGGTGACGACCGAGGCCATGGGCTGCAAATGCAAAAAGGAAGCATCGCTCTCGTCGGCTTCGGCAACAAAATAGCGGCTGCTGCCGAGCTTGGCATTGGTGCCGGCGCTGTTGAGCAGGCCGCCAATCACATACGTTGGATCAAAGCCGCCCTCGCCCAGGATCGATGCGATCAGGCTGGTCGTGGTGGTCTTGCCATGCGTACCCGCGATGGCAATGCCGTGGCGATAGCGCATCAGCTCTGCCAGCATCTCGGCACGGCGAACGATAGGCAGACGACGTTCCTGCGCAGCCTTCACTTCAGGATTGCTCGAATCGATGGCAGTGGAAACCACCAACACATCCGCCTTCTCAATATGTGCCGCGTCGTGACCAATAAAAATTTCGGCGCCGAAGGACTTCAGTCGATCAGTGGTCTTGCCCGCTTTCGCATCCGAGCCAGCTACTTCATAGCCTTGGTTCAGCAGCACCTCAGCGATACCGCACATGCCCGCACCACCAATGCCGACAAAATGAATACGGCGAATGCGGCGCATTTCTGGAATTTCAATTAAGCGCGTACGCGGAATGGCTTTCATGCATGACCTCTCAAAATAGCGTTGACGACCAAAGCCGTCGCATCGGGCTTGGCCAGCGTGCGGGCTTTTTCTGCCATCTGCTGCAGCGTCTTACGATCGAGCAACTCCGCCAGCGTGACTGCAAACGCAGCGGGCGTCAGATCGCGTTGCTGAAACAGGCGAGCCGCCCCTATATCACTTAAAAAACGTGCATTCGCGGTCTGGTGATCATCAACCGCATGCGGGAAGGGAATGAGAATTGAAGCCACACCAGCCGCGGCAATTTCAGACACCGTGAGTGCGCCCGAGCGGCAAATGACTAAGTCAGCCCAGTCGTAAACCGCGGCCATGTCATCAATAAACGGCAGGATGTCGGCTTGCACACCGAGCTTGCGATAAACCTCAGCGGCTTTATCGGCATGCTTGCGCCCCGCCTGATGACGAATCACTGGACGTTGTGCTTCGGGAAGCTCCGCAAAGGCAGCAGGCACCAATTCATTTAATGCGACGGCACCCAAACTGCCGCCCAAGACCAACACGCGCAGTGGGCCTCGGCGAGCGGCATAACGCGCATTGGGCTGAGCCAGTGTGGCAATTTCATCGCGGACCGGGTTGCCAACCCAAGTCACTTTTTCACAGGGCTCAAATGCGTCAGGAAATGCCTGCAAAACCTGCGTTGCAAACTTGGATAAAGCCTTGTTGGTAAATCCGGCAATCGCGTTTTGCTCATGGATATACAGCGGTAAGCCGGACAGCCGTGCCGCCAAGCCGCCAGGACCCGTGACATAGCCACCCAAGCCAATCACGGCATCGGCATTCACTGACGAAAACACGCGAGTGGCCTTCCAGACGGCACGCAGCAATTTGGTGGGGGCTTTCAGCAGCGGCTTTAAACCATTACCGCGCAAGCCGCCAACATCGAGATAAGTAATATCGAAGCCCGCCTTGGGCACTAGATCTGCCTCAATGCCAGCTTTCGTGCCGAGCCAGTGAATACGGACACCTTGCGCCTGCAGAGCACGAGCCACTGCCAATGCCGGGAACACATGGCCACCGGTACCACCCGCCATCACGACAACCGATTTAACGAGCGCCATGGTTGCCTCCCTCTGTGCGTCGCAAACCACGCTCGCTGACCTGACTAGACTCGGCATCAATGCGCAGCAGAATGGCGAGGATCACGAAGACCATGACCAGACTCGACCCACCGTAGCTCACCAGCGGCAACGTCAAACCTTTGGTTGGGAAGAAGCCGATGTTTACACCGATATTGATCGCGGACTGCACGCCCAACATCACCGCCAAACCGTAGGCGACGTAGGCAGAAAAATATTGGCCGGCACGTTCAGCTCGCTGGCCAATGCGCAGAGCGGCTGTGACCAAGGAAGCCACCGCCAGCAGCAAAACCAGCACACCAATCAAGCCAAACTCTTCGGCATAGACCGCAAAGACAAAGTCGGTATGTGCTTCGGGCAAATAAAACAGTTTTTGCACGCTGTGACCCAGCCCCACACCGAACCAGTCACCACGCCCAAATGCAATCAAGCTCTGAACCAATTGATAGCCGGTGTTGTACTGATCAGCCCACGGGTCTGTGAAGGCCAACAGGCGCTTCATACGGTAGGACTCCATCATGACGACAGGAATACCCGCCAGCGTCACCGTACCCATGACGGCGAGAAACTGCTTAAGCGGCGCACCCGCCAGGAACAGCATGCAGGTAGTCGCCATGATGACCACAATGCTGGCACCAAAATCGGGCTCTAGCATGAGGAACATGACCACAAAAAACAGCGCCACTAAGGGCTTAACGAATCCCATTGCGCGACTGCGAACTTCCTCTTGACGTCTCACGAGGTAGGCCGACATCGCCAAAACCGCCGCCAGTTTCATCACTTCAGAGGGCTGCATGGTGATGCCGCCAAAGCCAATCCAGCGCATGCTGCCATTGACGCGACGACCAATGCCTGGAATCAACACAATCGCGATTAGGATCAACGCGACCAAGAACACCCAGTAACTGTAGCGACTCCAAAACTGCATCGGCACTTGCAGTACCACGGCACCCACGACCAGCCCGATGCAGAGGTAGATGGCATGACGAATAAAGAAGTAGAACGGATTGCCGAATGTGGCCTCGGCAACACCCATTGAAGCCGACCCCACCATGATCAAACCGATACACAACAAGAAGCCGGAAGCGACCAGCAAGACCTGGCGCTCCGTTAGCTCAGCAACGACATTTCGTAGCAGTTGCACCGGTTGATTCATGCTTTGGCTGGTCATGCGTGCCCCTCAACCAAACGACGAACGCCCGCAACGAATTGATCACCGCGATCTTCGTAATGTTTGAACATGTCAAAGCTGGCACAGGCAGGAGACAGCAGCACGGCATCGCCCGGCTTGGCTAAACGCAGCGCCTGAGCAATGGCTTCATCCAGACTTGTGCAATGGAAGCGTGGCAATGCCGCCGCGACAGCCACATCAATAACCGAGGCATCTTCGCCAATGAGAATAAGTGACTGACCAAACTGTGCCATGGCAGGCGAAAGCGGTGTGAAGTCCTGCCCTTTGCCTACACCGCCAGCAATCAGCAGAATTTTGCCACTAATCGCTGCGCCTAGGCCGTTGATCGCTGCCAGGGTCGCGCCAACATTGGTGCCCTTAGAGTCGTTGTACCAACCGATGCCATTGTGCATGGCCACGCGCTGGCAGCGATGCTTTAGACCGGTGAATGAACGTAGCGTGTTCAGCATGGCATCCATGGGCAGGCCAACGGCCTCACCTAGCGCTAGGCAGGCCAGCGCATTCGCCACGTTGTGATCACCAAAAATCTGCAGCTCACTGACCGGCATGAGCGTCTCGCGACCGCGCGCCAAGTAGGGTTTCCCCTCGACGACACGTACACCAAAATCATTCAAATCTGGCACGCCCAAACCAAAGCTGGCACGGGGCAGATCATCGGCAATTAATGGCACTGTGAGCGCATCCTCACGATTAAACACAAAGCGCTCACAGTTACGGTAAATACGATGCTTGGCTTGGTGGTAGTCCACCATGCCGGTGTAGCGATCCATATGGTCTTCGCTGAGGTTCAGCACGACCGCGACGGCCGCCTTCAGGGAGTGTGTTGTTTCCAATTGGAATGACGACAGCTCCATCACGTACAGGTCTTTTTCACCCTCAGCGAGCATGTCCAACACCGGCGTGCCGATATTGCCGCAAACGCCCGTACGCTTACCGGCAGCTTCGCCCATTAAGCCAACCAGCGTGGTCACCGTACTCTTCGCATTGGAACCGGTAATTGCCACAATCGGTGCCTTTGCCGCACGGCAAAACAACTCCACATCACCGACCACAGAGACACCCGCAGCCATTGCAGCGGCAATGGCCGGCTCGCGAATGGAGATACCAGGGCTGCTGATGACTTCGCTGGCACGCAAGAACAATTCCGCATCGAGCTTACCGAGGCTGACCTCAACATCTGGAAACTCTGCCCGCAGCTCAGCCAGGCCTGGCGGATGCTCACGCGTATCGTTAACCGCAACGGGATAACCCTGCGCCTTTAAATAACGGACGCAGGACAGCCCAGTCTTTCCCAGACCGATGACCACCCGCAAACCGTCGCGCTGAATAAGCATGCCCGCCACTCCTTAACGCAGTTTCAAGGTCGCAAGACCAACCAGCACCAACATGAAGCTAATGATCCAAAAGCGCGCAACCACACGCGTTTCTGGCCAGCCCTTTAGTTCAAAATGGTGATGAATCGGTGCCATGCGGAAAATACGTTTGCCGGTCAACTTGAAGCTGGCCACTTGCAACATCACCGAGACTGTTTCCATGACGAAGACGCCGCACATGACAAACAGCACAATTTCTTGACGCACGATGACAGCGATGGTGCCGAGCACCGCGCCCAGCGACAGCGCACCGACATCGCCCATGAATACTTGCGCGGGATAGGCGTTGAACCAGAGGAAGCCGAGGCCGGCACCGATAATGGCGCCGCAAATGATGATGAGCTCACCAGCACCGATTACGAATGGAATCTGTAAGTAGGTGGCGAATTTGATGTTGCCGGTCAGGTAGGCAAAGATTGCCAGCGCACCCGCGACCATAACGGTCGGCATAATGGCTAAGCCATCCAAGCCATCGGTGAGATTCACCGCATTGCTGGCCCCGACAATAACGAAGTAGCTAAGCACAATGTAGAACAGGCCCAACGGGATAATCACGTCCTTAAAGAACGGCACGATCAAGCTGGTTTCAATGGGTGTCTTCGCGGTGAGGTAAAGAACAATGGCCGCACCTAAACCACCGACCGACATCCAAAAATACTTCCAACGACTGGGCAGACCCCGTGGGTTTTTCTCAACCACTTTACGGTAGTCGTCGACCCATCCGACGAAACCAAAAATCACCATGACGGCCAACACAATCCAGATGTAGAGATTGTCTAAGCGCGCCCAAAACAACGTGCTCACTGCAATAGTCAGCAGAATCAGTACGCCTCCCATGGTGGGCGTACCGGTTTTTGCCAAATGTGTTTGCGGGCCATCATTACGAATAGCCTGACCAAACTTCATTTCTTTGAGCTTTTCGATCAAGTGGGGGCCCCACCACAGCGACAACGCGAACGCGGTGACAATGCTGAGCATGAAGCGGAAGGTCAGGTAGTTGAATACCCCGAAACCCTTGTAGTGTTGCGCCAGTTGGTCGGCAAGCCAAAGTAGCATGTCAGTGCACTCCTACTTCGCCCGTCAGGCCTTGCACAACGCGCTCCATACGTGCGCTGCGCGAGCCTTTCACGAGAATGGTCACCACGCCTTGCAGCTCAGCCTCCAAGGCTTTCAGCAACGCTTGGTGATCCGGAAACAGCTGTGCTTGGCTGCCAAAACCGGCGGCATAATGGGCGCTGTGCTGCCCCGTTGCATAAAGGGCGTCGATATTTTTCATAGCTGCATATTCTCCGACTTCAAGATGACCCGATGCCGTGGCATCGCCCAATTCCCCCATATCCCCAAGCACCAAGACATGACGACCCGGCAGGGCTGCCAACAGGTCAATCGCGGCCTTAACAGAGCTCGGGTTGGCGTTATAGCTATCGTCAATGACATAGCGTTGATGACCCAAGCTGTGCGGCACACTTCGACCAGCATAGGCTCGTGTCTTTTGCAGGCCTTCAACAATGCGTGCCAGACTGATGCCGCAGGCGTGTGCCAGCGAGGCTGCCGCCAACGCATTCATGACCTGATGACGACCCAGAATCTGTAACTGAACCGGCGAGCTCTGCGCCCCAATGTGCAGCGTGAAGGCAAACAGCGGCATGTCGCCGGCATGAATGTCGGTGGCATAGACATCGGCAATCGTGTGCTCCGAGAAGGTTTGCACGCGACGGCCTGCCAACTTTTCTAACCAATACGAGGCGAAGTCGTCATCGATATTGACGATGGCGATGCCGTCTGGCGTGAGGCCGTCGTAGATCTCACCTTTAGCTTTGGCAATGCCTGCACGGCTGCCAAAGCCTTCCAGATGGGCGGTACCAACGTTAATAATCACGGCGGCTTGGGGCTGAACCAAGCCAGAGGTGTAAGCAATTTCGCCGGCATGATTAGCGCCCAACTCAAACACGCCAAACTGATGCTCTTCGCGAATACGCAATAGTGTCAGCGGCACGCCGATGTCGTTATTGAGGTTGCCCAGAGTCGCCAGCGTTTCGCCCTGCTGTTCAAAAATGCGCGCGGTCATTTCTTTCGTCGAGGTCTTGCCGGCACTACCGGTCATGGCAACACGCACTAATTGCGGGAAACGCGCACGCCACGCAGCAGCTATCTCACCCAAGGCGCGGTGGCAATCGCTCACAATAATTTGGGGAATACCTGCATTGGGGTCCATGCGCGAGACCACAGCGGCAACGGCGCCTTTTTCAGCGGCCTGACACACCAAGGCATTGGCGTCGAAATTGGGCCCTGACAACGCAATAAACACATCATGGGTCTGCAGCGAACGGGTATCACTGGAAAAACTTCCGACATCCGCATCCAGGCCAATTAATTCGCCCGACACCACGCGTGCGATTTCAGACAGTCTCATGCTGCACTCCATTTGCTTAGCGCTAGCTGTACTTGCTCAACATCACTAAAGGGGTAACGCACACCCATCACTTCTTGATAGGTTTCATGGCCTTTTCCTGCCACCAGTACCACGTCATCGGCGGCTGCATGGGCAAGGGCATAGGCAATGGCCTGGGCGCGATCCACCATCACCACCGCCGCACGACCCTGAAGGCCTTGCTGAATATCGTGAAGAATGGATTCCGGCGCCTCTTCACGGGGGTTGTCCGTGGTCAGCACCAACGTATCGGCGAGCTCAGCCGCAATACGGCCCATGTCCACTCGCTTACCGGTGTCACGACCGCCGCCACAGCCGAATACACACCAGAGCTTGCCCGCGGTGTGTTCGCGCGCGGCTTTGAGCGCTTGCTCTAAGGCATCGGGGGTATGGGCGTAATCCACAACCGCCAAAGGCGAGTTACCTTGACGAAGACACTGCATGCGCCCCGCGACGGGTGGCACGGATGCCAGTGCATCTGCGGCCGCTTTCAGGTCATAGCCCAGTGTCAGCAAGCCTGCCAACACGGCGAGTAGGTTGCTCGCATTGAAACGGCCGAGAAGCGGGCTGTGAAGACTCACCGACACATGGCCGTAGCGCACTTGCATCCGCAGACCGTCCAGCGAAGGCGCTACTTGCTCAGCAACCACATCGGCAGCGCTGGTGGCGTTCAAGCTGTAGCGCAAGCATTGCACGTCGGCAGCGAGTTGCTGGCGATAAAGCTCACCCTGCGGGTCATCGGCATTTATGACGGCTGCACGCAGGCCAGGCCAGGAAAACAAACGTCCCTTAGCCGCTGCGTAGCTCGCCATGTCGCCGTGATAGTCCAGATGATCACGCGTTAAATTCGTAAACAGCGCGGTATGGATGGGAGTGCCCACCATTCGACCCTGCTCTAAACCGTGCGAGCTCGCCTCCATTGCAACCAGCTCAGCACCGCGATCACGGAACTCTGCAAGTAGGCGCTGGAGTTGCAGCGGGTCCGGCGTGGTGAATTGCGATGCCGCTAGCTCACCATAGAAGCCATTGCCCAGCGTACCAATCACTGCACTACGACGACCCAGCTGAAGAGCCGCGCCTGCCATTAAGTTAGCAATACTGGTTTTACCGTTGGTGCCGGTGACGGCCATAACGGTCATCTCAGCCGCTGGCTGATCATAGAAACGCGCAGCAAAATGGCCTAATTGCTGCGTCAGCTCCGGCACCACTAAAACGGGCACGCCGGCCTGCTCAGCATGAACCAGCCACTCCCCACCTGCTTCCACCAGAATGGCTCCGGCACCTGCAGCCAAGGCTGCCGGCACATGGCTACGCGCATCGTGGTGCAAACCTGCTAGGGCTACAAAAACTGCACCCGGCTTAACCAAACGAGAATCTGAGACCAGCGAGGGCACAGGCACATCAGCCCACTCAGCCGGTACATCCCACCAAATTTGCGCCAGCGTTTTCATTTAGCCCTCCCGCCCTGGGCGAGCCCACGTTGATGGGTGAGGGTAACGATGCTGCTCCGCTAAGCGCTCCGCACTGCGGTCAGGCTCAATATTCATTAGTCGCAACGTGTCCGACATCATGCGCGAGAAAACCGGTGCTGCTGCAAGGCCACCGTAGTAACCGCCTTTACGGGGGTTATCAATAATCACTGCGGTTACCACGCGAGGCGCACTGGCGGGAGCCAAACCAACAAACAATGACATGTAAGCATCGCTGGCATATCCTCCCGCTTGCGCTTTGTGCGCAGTGCCCGTTTTACCCGCAACACGATAGCCTGGAACCGCTGCGCGCAGGGCTGTACCTTCTTGAGTAACCACGGTCTCCATCATCGGAATCAGTGCACGTGCAATCTTCTCATCCATGATGCGCTTGCCCGCGACCGGGCCGTTGACCTTGGTAAAGCTCACCGGGCGTTGAATGCCGCCACTCGCGATAACCGCATAAGCTTGAGCCAACTGCAACGCCGTGACTGTGACGCCGTAGCCATAAGACATGGTCGCCACTTCCACGGGATTCCAACGACTTTGTGGCTGCATGCTGCCGGCGCTTTCTCCAGGAAAGCCGCTGCCGGTGTTACGCCCAAAGCCCAGGCGACGATGCAACAGCGGCAAGGTATCGCGGGGCAGCGCCATTGCAATTTGTGCAGACGCCACGTTGCTGGACTTGGTGAGCAACGTCGACATGTCAATCACCCCGTAATTCTCATGATCCCGAATTAACTTATTCAACACCTTGTAGGTGCCGGGATGAGTATTGAAGTGACTATGCGTTGAATACTTGCCACTCTCTAGCGCAGCCACCACAGTGAATGGCTTGAGGGTTGAGCCCGGCTCAAACTGATCGGTAACCGCACGATTACGCAGGGCATTAACGGTCAATTGCTTACGGTTATTCGGGTTATAGGAGGGCATATTCGCCATGGCCAATACCTCCCCTGTATCCACATCCAGAGACACCAATGCGCCAGCGGATGCATTGTGCTCAGCGACACCTCGAGCCAGCTCCCGATACGCCGCATATTGAACGCGGGTATCAAAGCTCAATGTAATGTTTTTACCGGGATGGGCCGCCTTAATAAGTGCCACATCTTGCACACGGTGCCCTTTGAGATCCTTCACGACTCGCTTAGCGCCAGTCTGACCCGACAGCAGATCATTGAACGCCATCTCAAGACCTTCTTTGCCTTGGTCATCGAGGTCTGTGAAGCCAATCATGTGCGCCGTTACGTCTGCCTCAGGATAGAAACGACGATATTCCGTCATGCCATACACACCTGGCATATCTTTGGCCAGAATCAGCTCGGCGGCCGCAGGCGATAAATGCCGCTTGGCATACATAAAGCCTTTGCGCGCATTGCGCTTCACGCGCGCAACTAAGGAGCCCGCAGGCAGCGCCAAATCGCGCTCCAAATCGGCAATCGACGCATTCGCTGCCAAGGCTTGGCGTGGATTAATCCAAATAGACACCACGGGTGTGCTGACCGCCAGCGGCGCCCCGTTACGATCCAAAATCATGCCGCGCATGGCCATAACAGGCTCAATACGCAGGGATCGCGCATCGCCCTGCTTACGCAAAAACTCACTGTCTACCACGGTTAAATACACGGCACGCGTAACCAAGCCCGCAAACAAAAACAGCAAGGCGCCGCCCAAGAAGAAATGACGATGGCGGAACTGCAATGCAGTGCCGCCCGTGGTGGTGTTCTTCTTGAGAGGAATTTGTGTCATGGCCGCACCATCATGACTTCATGGGGCGCGGGGGTACGCATGCCTAATTCATCGGTAGCGACTTTACCAATACGACCATAAGCGCCCCAAGCTTGCTGCTCCAGTAATAGCTGACCCCACTCCACTTCCAGGTGATCTCGCTCTACTTGCAAGGTTTGCAATTGGTTGAGATAGACGCGGGATTTATGAACGCTGTAAGCAACGCCCAGTGACGCAGCAATCAGGGCCATCAAAATGGCGGCAACTTGGCGCATTTCGGGCTGCACAATCATGCGAGCCATTGCGCTTAAGCGTGTGGACCACATCATGAGAACACCTGCAAGCGCTCAGCCACGCGCAAATGCGCACTGCGCGCACGCGGGTTCATGGCCACTTCACTCGGGCTTGGCTCAATGGCTTTGCCGATCTTTTTAAGGCCAGGCTTCATCTGCTGCCAGGTCACTGGCAGGCCCGGCGGAAAGTCATCGCCCTTGACCTCACGGTTAATGAATTGTTTAACCATGCGATCTTCTAAAGAGTGAAAGCTAATGACCGCTAAGCGCCCGCCGGGAGCCAATACCGCCAAGCTTTGCTCGAGAAAATCTTCTAAATCGCCGAGCTCACGATTGACCGCAATGCGAATAGCCTGAAAGCTGCGCGTTGCTGGATTTTTATGCTTTTCCCACGCTGGGTGCGCGACGGCAACAATGTCCGCCAGCTGCTTGGTGCGAGTAATGGGAGCCTGGCCGCGCGCCGTCACAATCGCACGCGCAATACGCTTGGCAAAACGCTCTTCACCATAGGTCTTCAGCACATCAGCCAAGTCGGCCTCACTCACCGTCGCCAGCCAATCAGCTGCACTCTGACCACGCGTGGTATCCATACGCATATCCAGCGGGCCATCATTCATAAAGCTGAAGCCACGCTCAGCGTCATCAATCTGTGGGGAAGACACGCCCAAGTCAGCTAAAACGCCAGTGACCTGCCCCAGCAAGCCAAGACCCGCCACATGCGACTTCATGCTCGCAAAAGAATCATGAACGATACTGAAACGAGGGTCCGCCTTAGCCAGCGCCTCTCCCGTCTCGATAGCTTTGGGGTCTTTATCAAACGCAATGACACGAGCCGTTGGGCTCAATGCCGCCAACAACTTGCGTGTATGACCACCACGGCCGAACGTGGCATCGATATAGCAGCCAGAAGTCTGCGTCAGCACCGCATCCACGGTTTCATCACACAGTACGGTGAGATGCTGGAAGTCAGTCATGGTCAGAGCGCCAGAGTGTCGATGGCTTGCGCCAATTCAGCCGCAGAGAAATCTGCATTCAGCAGCTCGGCCTGCAGCGCATCCCAAGCGGGCTTGTGCCAAATTTCACACTTCTTACCTTGGCCAGCGACAACGACCGCTTTATCTAAGTGCGCGAACTGGCGCAGCTCAGGGCTCACCAAGAATCGACCCGCACTGTCCAGCGTGACTTCGGTGGCATAACCCAAAATGCGGCGCTTTAACTGAGTCATCGCCACGCTGGACGTTGGCAAGGCGTTGAAGCGCAGCTCAATCTGTTCCCACTCGGTTAGCGGGTAAAGCACAAGGCAAGATTCACGAATATCCACGGTCAGCACGAACTTGCCCTGACTTTCAGTCATGACGCGGTCGTGGTAGCGCGTCGGCAAGCCGATGCGTCCCTTTGCGTCCATAGTCAGTTCGTCATAACCACGAAACATGCGTTTTTCTTCCTAGAGCGGGTGATTATTTGAAATAAAAACCACAAACCCACACTTTTCCCCACTCTGCGGGCAAATATAGAGAGCGCCCCCTAATCCGTCAACATCAAAGGGCGGTGGTTATAAGCGGTATTTATCTTATTTAAATCAAGAACTTATTGAATTCACATCAAATAGACCAAGGAGTCGTAGGTCATTAAAATCAATTACTTACGAAACTATCTTGCAGAATATTTTAGGTTATCAGAAGCGCTAGAATTTTTTGCTATAAGTGAATTAGTCGTACAAACCTTACACGCAAAGAGATTAGGTCGGAGTCGGCCTGTAAGCCGGGTTCTGTCGTGGACGATCATTCCTCTAGGCCCATCGTCGCCGATGGGCTCGAGCAACCTACCCGTGTCCCGCGCGGGCCGCGCGTATGGACACCTATTTGGTCTTGCTTCAAGTGGGGTTTGCCGTACCGGTCTGTTACCAGACTCGTGGTGCGCTCTTACCGCACCGTTTCACCCTTACCACGCCCCACTCCGCCGCAAGCGGCGGTGTGGGGGCACTTTGTCGTCCTTGCGGACGACAAATGCACCCCACGATAGTGGAAGCGTTCGGCGGTCTGCTCTCTGTTGCACTTTCCGTCGGCTCACGCCGCCCAGGCGTTACCTGGCACTTTGCCCTATGAAGCCCGGACTTTCCTCCCCCCTGCAAGCAGGGCAGCGATCATCCAGCCGACTCCGGCGCGCAGCTTAAGGCTCAAGCCCCCTTAACTCAAGGCGAATCGCTTTCCTGCTTTAACTTAAGCGCCATATCGTAAAGTCCATTGCGCTTCAGCCCCATCAGTTCGGCTGCCAAGCCTGCAGCCTGCTTCACCGGAAGCTCACGCACTAACACTCGCAGAATAGCCTCCGCAGAGAGCGGACGCGTGTCTTCAGCATCACGCTCCGGCGCACCGGCTACCACCAAGACAATCTCGCCGCGCTGCTGATTACTGTCCGCCATCACCCAAGCCAATAGCTCAGCCAGAGTCGCACGCTTAATCGTCTCAAAGGTTTTGGTGATTTCTCGCGCCAGCGTTGCCAGGCGATCCGCGCCAAACGTAGCGACTAAGTCCTCCAAGGTCTCCACGATGCGATGCGGCGCCTCATACAAAATCAAGGTGGGTGTTGCCTCCGCCAATAGGCTCAGACGCGCGACTCGCGGCCCCTGACGACTGGGCAAAAAGCCCTCAAAATGAAATCGGTCAGATGCCAATCCAGCTACGCTTAATGCGGCAATCGCCGCACAAGGACCAGGAACAGGAGCCACGCGAATGCCCGCATCATGCGCAGCGGCGATGAGGCGATATCCGGGGTCGCTGATTAAGGGCGTACCCGCATCTGAAATTAATGCCAACGACTCTCCGGCTTGCAGCTTGGCAATCAGCCCCGGCACTCGATGCGCCTCGTTATGGTCATGAACAGCGGTGAGCGGCGTGCGCAAATCCAATTGATCGAAAAGTTTCGCTGAAGTCCGCGTATCTTCAGCCGCGACCTGATCGACTGCGGCCAATACAGCACGCCCACGAACACTCATGTCGCCTACATCGCCAATGGGGGTTGCCACCACATACAAGCAGCCCGGCTTAATCGTCACAGTCATGCTCACGGGCCTCCGTCAAAGTTGGCGCATTATCGCGGCATCGCGAGTCATCACCAAGACAAACTAGCGATATCTCCCCGGCTGAACTACAACTTAGCCAGACCATCACGGATGATGCCCAATGAAACCAGTGCCCCTAATTGCCAGCTCCCCCAGCCAAAAAGCGGGTCAATTCGCCGAAAACGCGGCACTCAACTTTCTACGGCAACAAGGCCATGAACTGATCGCGCACAATGTTTATTGTCGCCGTGGGGAAATCGACTTAATAACCTTGCATAATCGCTGGCTTGTTTTCACCGAAGTCCGCTGGCGCCGCCACAGCAACTTTGGTGGTGCGGCCGCCTCAATAACAGCGCAGAAACAACAGCGCATCATTGCGGCGGCGCGCTATTTTTTATGCCGAGAACCGCACTGGCAGCAATACCACCTGCGTTTTGATGTCATGCTTTTTGAAGGAATACCACCCACCTGGCAGCAACGGTGGATACAGGCTGCCTTTAACGCTTTTTAGAGAGTTCAGATGCAAGCTCAAATCACCCAGATGTGTCATGACAGCATGAATATGCTATCGCGCCTAGCTGAAGAGCAGGCTGAAGCGATATCCCAAGCCGCACTGGTTATGGTCGACGCCCTGATTCATGAGCGCAAAATTATCTGCTGCGGCAATGGTGCATCGGGCGCCAATGCCCAGTCCTTTGTCAGCAAAATGCTCAATCGATTTGAACATGAACGCCCCGCCCTGCCCGCCTTCGTGCTGGCACCCGACAGTGTGACGCTCAGCGCCCTTGCGCAAGATAATCGCCTGACCGAATCTTTTTCACGCCCATTTTTAGCATTTGCACAGCCAGGCGACGTCCTCATTGTGCTGTCCGCTACCGCTACCGCTGCGAATATTGTCTCGGTCGTGCAAGCAGCGCAGGAGCGCGGCTGCCCCGTAGTTGCCATTACTGGCGCCAATGGCGGTGAAGTGGCACGCCTGCTCACCTCTGGCGATGCACTCATTCAAATACCGGAACATCGCGCTTATCGGGTTCATGAAGCACAATTGTTTACATTGCACTGCTGTTGCGCGTTAATCGACACCTCACTTTTCGGAGATCCCGACCTTGCTTAATCTAAAACGCACCAGAACGTTTACAGCCCTAGCCCTCGCCACCACGGTTTTAGCTGGTTGCACCACCCTGGCTAAAGTCGGCGTAGGCCCAAGTGTTGCCGAGCCCGGGACGCGCACCACTTCCTCGCGCATCAATGACTTCACGCTGGCGCAGTCAGTTCGCGTCGATGTTTATAAGATGGTGCCTGCTGCCAAAGACGCTCGCATTGAAGTGGTTAGCTTCTACCAGTCCGTCCTTCTGGTCGGTGAAGTGCCCAATGCAGACATTAAGGCGCAAATTGGTGCCGTGGCAAAGCGTTATACCGATGTGAAGGTCGTGCACAACGAACTCAGCATTGGCCTGAATCGCTCAATCAGCGATCGCTTAGGTGATGACTTATTGGAACGCAAAGCCAACTTCAGCCTGCTATCAGCGGATGGCCTACGCAGCAGCCAGGCCACGGTAACCGCCATTAACGGCACACTTTATTTGATGGGCAAGTTAACGCAACGCGAAACCGATCGCGCCATCGTTCGCTTACAAGCACTGGATGGCGTGACTCGCATTGTCAAGATTGTGGATATTTTGCCTGATACCGCCAGCTGATTTATTTCACTACACGCAGACTGGGGCGTGGCTTAGTTTCCTTTTTAGGTAACTCAGCCGCCTTCACGTCAGCGGTTGGCGCCGAATCTGGCGTGTACTCATCCTCATCAAAGAATAAGCCGTCGCCATTTTCTCGCGCATAAATCCCCAAGACCGCACCGATGGGCACTTGAACCCACTGAGGCGAGCCCGCGAAGCGTGCTGAAAAAGTCACTTCATGATTGTTCAGCTGCAGCTCACGAACCGCAGACGGATTGATGTTCAACACGATCCGGCCGTCTTCAACAAATGCCTCAGGCACCTGCACTTGGGGCCACTGGGCATTGACCAATAAATACGGCGTCCAGCCTTGATCTAAAATCCATTCATTCAATGCCCGCACCAAGTAGGGACGCGTACCCTTCAACGACATCGCTTAGCCTCCGCGACGCATGTCTCGCTCGACATCCGTCAAGCTAGCCAAGAAGCCATCACGACGGAAGATACGATCCATGTAACGCAACATCGGGGCACAGGCTTTTTCGGGCAGATCAATGCCGAGAATCGGCAAACGCCACAGGATGGGCGCCAACATGCAATCCAGCAATGAGAACTCATCGCTCATAAAGAACGCTTTTTCTTGGAAAATCGGCGCAATGGTAATCAGGCTGTCACGCAAATCTTTACGCGCCTTCTGAATAACCAGCTCCTTGCCCTTACTTGTCAAGGCTGCATCCACCAAGGCGCACCAGTCGCGCTCGATACGATAGGCCAGCAGTCGAGCCTGAGCACGCGCCACAGGATAAACCGGCAATAAAGGCGGGTGCGGAAAACGCTCGTCGAGGTATTCCATCATGATCTTGGTTTCGTACAACGAGAGCTCACGATCCACGAGAACGGGAAGCTGGTTGTACGGATTCAAATCTGCTAAGTCCGCAGGGCGATTATTGTCTCGCACATTGATGACATCAACAGAAACACCTTTTTCCGCTAAAACAATGCGGACACGGTGACTGTAATGATCGGCAGCATCCGAATAAAACGTCATTGAGGCGCGACGCGCAGCGGTTGCCATGATGAAACCCTCCTAACAACAAAAAAGACAAAAGGGCGACGCCCGTTTAGACGTCCCCCTTTGTCAAAAGCCGACTGCACGGCATGTGCAGCCGACTAGCTTATTTGACGTCTTTCCAAAACTCTTTATTGAGCAAGTACACTGGCACCATCAGCAGCGCCAAGAACAACAGCACCCAAACACCCATGCTCTCACGTGTCACACGGCTAGGCTCAGCCATGTAAGTCATGAAATTGACCAGGTCGCCCACGGCCGCTTCAAACTCCTCTGGGCCTAACTGCTGCTCCAGCGGATCCAAAACGTGTGGCATACCTACGTCCTTGAAGACACGGTTGTTCACACCCCAAGGACGCTTGTCATCGGGATAGAAGTTCAACAGGTAGGTATAAACCCAATCGGGTGAGCGGAAACGTGTTTCCAAGGACAGGTCAGGTGGTGCATTACCGAACCACTTCGCCTGATCCTTTTGATTTACTTTGGGGTCAATCGGATCACCGATCTTGTCCGCCGCAAACATCATGTACTTCTCAACCAGCTTAGGCTCAATATCTAAGTCCTGAGCCATACGCTCATAACGAAGATACTTGGCGCTGTGGCAGCCCGAGCAGTAACTCAAAAAGAGTTGAGCACCGTGCTGCAGTGACTCCTTGTTGCGCAAGTCAACGGGAGCTTTTTCGCACTCATGCAACTCACCGCAACCGCCGCCACCCGAGGCCAAGACCCACGAGGGAGCGAAAACCAGACAAAGGGCAAGAATCAGCTTTTTCATCAGTGTGCTCCCCCTGTGACACGGTCAGGTACGGCTTTGACCGTCTCCATCGAGGTGTAGAACGGCATGAGTAAGAAGAACAAGAAGTAAATGATCGTCAGAATCTGCGAAATCATCGTTTTAATGGGGTCAGAAGGTACCGCACCCAGGTAACCCAGACCGATAAAGCTGACCACGAACAAGCCCAACCAGATCTTGCTCTGCGTACCCTTGTAGCGCATGGACTTGACTGGGCTCTTATCCAGCCAAGGCAACACAAACAGGATAGCAATGGCAGCGCCCATGGCAATCACACCACCAAGCTTCGACGGCACCGCACGCAAAATCGCGTAGTAAGGGGTGTAGTACCAAACCGGTGCAATGTGCTCGGGCGTTTTCAGGGGGTTCGCCGGCTCAAAGTTCGGACGCTCCAGGAAGTAGCCGCCACCGTCTGGGAAGAAAAACAAGACCGCGCTAAACGCTGCCAAGAACACCACAATGCCCACCAAATCATGAACGGTGTAGTAAGGGTGGAACGGCACGCCATCCAACGGGATGCCGTTTTCATCTTTCACTTTCTTGATGTCAACGCCGTCAGGGTTGTTGGAACCCACGTGATGCAGAGCGACCAAGTGCATAAACACCAGCGCCACTAGCACCAACGGAATCGCGACCACGTGCAGCGCGAAGAAGCGGTTCAGCGTAATACCCGAAATCAGGTAATCGCCACGCACCCAAGTCACCAGCTCTTCACCCACAACAGGTACAGCGCCAGCCAAGTTCAGAATAACCTGAGCACCCCAGTACGACATGTTGCCCCAAGGCAGCAGGTAGCCGAAGAAGCCTTCAGCCATCAGTGCCAAGTAGATGGCCATACCGAACAACCACACCAGCTCGCGTGGCTTTTTGTACGAACCGTAGAGCAAGCCACGGAACATGTGCAGATAAACCACCACAAAGAACGCCGACGCGCCCGTCGAGTGCATGTAGCGCAACAACCAACCGTATTCCACATCACGCATGATGTATTCGATGGAGTCAAATGCGCCTTCACCCGATGGGTTGTAGGACATCGTGAGCCAAATGCCGGTGACCAGCTGATTGACCAGCACGATCATGGACAGCACGCCGAAGAAGTACCAGAAGTTGAAGTTCTTCGGGGCGTAATACTTCGACATGTGATATTCGTAAGTTTCAGTCGCGGGGAAGCGCGCATCCACCCAGCCCATCAAGCTTTTGCCGATATTGGCCATTATGCTTTCTCCTCGCCAATGATCACGATTGCATCCGACTCATACATATGGGGCGGAACCACCAAGTTCGTCGGCGCAGGCACATTGTTAAAAACGCGACCGGCCAAATCAAAACGCGAGCCGTGGCAAGGGCAGAAGAAGCCGCCTTTCCAATCCGCGCCGAGATCGGCTGCAGCAACTTCAGGCCTAAACAACGGCGAGCAGCCCAAGTGCGTACAAATACCCGTCAGAATCAGAAACTCAGGCTTGATAGAGCGCACCGCATTGCGTGCGTACTCTGGCTGCTGCCCTTCTTCCGACGACGTAGGATCTTTCAGATCCGCATCATTTTTCGGAAGGTCAGCCAGCATTTGTGGCGTGCGTCGCACAACCCAAACCGGCTTACCGCGCCACTCGAAGACCGCACGCTGGCCAACTTCAAGTTGGCTGATATCGGCCTTGACCGATGCCCCCGCGGCTTTTGCTTTGGCGCTTGGGTTCCAGGACTTTACAAAGGGAACCGCAGCCGCTGCGACGCCAACTGCGCCCATGGCTGCAGTGGCACCAATCAACAGGCGCCGGCGATCAACATTTACGCCGTCAGTACTCATTGACGCACTCTCCGAATCAGCTAATGGCCACCGAAAATGCACGCAAGACGGGCATTTCGGCTCTGCTTAGAAAACCGAGTAATGGTAATGAAATCACCTACCACTGACAAGGTAATTGATCGCCTGAAACAGCCGTATTGCATGGGGTTTGTCCGGATGAAATACAAACATCCTGAGAAACAAAAAAGCCCAAGACAAAGGTCTTGGGCTTTTAAATTGGCTGGGGAACTAGGATTCGAACCTAGACAGACGGTGTCAGAGACCGTAGTCCTACCGTTAGACGATTCCCCACTATTAGCCGCCCTAAGGCGGCCAATATTAACGCTTGGAGTACTGTGGACGCTTACGTGCTTTACGCAGGCCGAGCTTCTTACGCTCAACTTCACGGGCATCACGAGTCACGAAGCCAGCCTTACGCAGCGGCGACTTCAGCTCTTCGTTGTACTCAACCAGCGCACGGGTAATGCCGTGACGGATTGCGCCAGCTTGACCACCGATACCGCCGCCAGCGACAGTAACTTTGATGTCAAACTTGGTCAGCAGCTCAACCAACTCGAGTGGCTGACGAACAACCATACGCGCAGTTTCGCGACCAAAATAGGTATCCAGCGGACGGTCATTGACAACAATGTTGCCAGTGCCTGGGCTGATGAAAACGCGTGCAGTAGCTGTCTTACGACGGCCTGTTCCGTAATTTGTTGTCATAGCATTCAGCTCAGATGATCAGTTCTTTGGGCTGCTGTGCAGAATGCGGGTGCTCGGCGCCACCGTAAACCTTCAGCTTGCTCAGCATGTCGCGACCCAATGGGCCTTTTGGCAACATGCCACGGACAGCGATCTCGATTGGCGCAGCTGGCTTAGCAGCAATGAGCTTCTCGAAATTGACGCCCTTGATACCACCGGGGAAACCCGTGTGGTGCCAGTAAACTTTGGCGTGAGCCTTGTTGCCAGTAATAGCAACTTTAGCGGCATTCACAACTACGATGTAGTCGCCTGTATCAACGTGCGGAGTGAACTCCGGCTTGTGCTTGCCACGCAGGCGGCTTGCAATTTCGGTCGCTAAACGACCGAGAGTCTTGCCGTCTGCGTCAACGACGAACCAGTCGCGCTTAACGTCTGCGGGCTTGGCACTGAAAGTCTTCATGTCAACATGCCTTCATAAAAACAGAGTCCGCGACCCCTGAAAATCAGGCTGTCGCAATGAGGTCGCGAATAGTACCCAAGGTCTTCGACTTTGACAACGCCCAAGCGAATAAAAATTCTCGATTGGGCGCTTTAAGCACTCAGACGAGCCGCAATTAGATCAGTGTGCGAGCAATAATGCCCTTCATGATCTCATTGGTGCCACCGTAGATACGCTGTACGCGGCAATCTGCCCACATACGCGCAATCGGATACTCCCACATGTAACCATAGCCGCCAAAGAGCTGAACACATTCATCAGCCACTTCGAACTGCAGGTCGGTTACCCAGTATTTTGCCGCAGCTGCACTCTGAATATCCAGCTTCTTCTGCATATGCAGCTCAATACAACGGTCAACATAGGTCCGTGCCACTTCAATCTTGGTGTGGATCTCGGCTAACTTATACTGGGTGTTCTGGAAGTCGCCGACGCGCTTACCAAAGGCTTTACGCTCACGCACATAGTCTAGGGTCAGCTGCAACGCGCCCTCCATCTGCGCCACCGCGTTAACGGCAATGCCTAAACGCTCCTGGGGCAATTCCTGCATTAGATAGACAAAGCCCATGCCTTCGGCGCCAATTAAGTTGGCTTTGGGCACTTTAACGTCATTAAAAAACAGCTCAGAGGTGTCTTGAGCCTTCATCCCGACTTTGTGCAAGTTACGACCACGCTCAAAGCCAGGCATGCCGCGCTCGACCACAAACAGCGAAATGCCTTTGGCACCCTGCGAAGGGTCTGTTTTCGCAACCACAATAACGATGTCGGCCATCTGGCCATTGGTAATGAAGGTTTTCGACCCATTCAGCAAGTAGTGATCACCCTGATCAATCGCGGTCGTTTTCACTGCCTGCAAGTCAGACCCACCGCCCGGCTCTGTCATGGCGATGGCACCAATCAAGTCACCGCTAACCATTTTCGGTAGCAGGCGCAGTTTCATCTCTTCGTTGCCGTAATGCTCGATGTACGGCGCGACGATATCGGTATGCAGCCCCCAGCCAATGCCGCTCTGACCCATGCGTGCAATCTCTTCCATGACAATGATGGAGTAGAGATAGTCCGCTGCCGGCCCACCGTAAGCCTCTGGCAATGTAGGGCATAGAAACCCATTTTCGCCGGCTTTCAGCCATAGCTCTCGCGAAACCTGACCGTCTTCTTCCCACTGGGCGTGATGCGGAACGGACTCTTTCTCTAGGAACTTCCGCAACGTGTCACGAAAGCCTTCATGCTCGGGCGAAAACAGGGTGCGTGGAATCATGGTTCTTCTCCAAATAGTGGGTTGGCGTAGTACAAGGCCCGCGCCGCCGCTGTTTAGAGTCGGTAAAAACTCAAGGGCGGTGTTCGCGCGCCAAATAGTCTCGCGATTGCATTTCTTGCAGTCGACTTTGCGTGCGCTGGAACTCGAAACTCAACCGGCCTTCGCTGTAAAGCTGAAGAATGGGTAGCTCCGCAGACATAATCAGCTTCACACTTCGGTCGTAAAACTCGTCGACGAGATTGATGAAGCGGCGAGCAGCGTCATCATTGGACGCCCCCAGCGCCGGCACATCTGCCAACACAACCGAGTGATATTCGCGCGCAATCTCAATGTAATCGTGAGCGCTTCGGGGCTTTTCGCACAGCTCCGAAAAACGACACATGAGCACATCGTCGGTGCGGGACATAACCTCGACCGAGCGGTCATTAATGTCAATAGGACTTTGCACAATCTGCTGGCCAATTGTGATTTCGCGAAACGATTTCGCTAAAGACAGTGTTGCCGCATCCCCCAGTGGCGAGTGATACAACTCCGCCTGCTCCAACACTCTCAAGCGATAGTCCACACCAGAGTCAACATTTAAGACACGACAGAACTGTTTAACCATGGCGATAGTCGGCAAAAATCGTTGCCGCTGCAGGCCATTCTCATAAAGACGATCCGGCACAATGTTGGACGTTGCCACCAAGGTCACCCCCCGAGCAAACAACGCCTCAAACAACCCGCCGAGTATCATGGCATCGGCAATATCGGTGACAAAAAACTCATCAAAGCAGATCACCACCGCTTCGTCATGTATACGCTCGGCAACAACCGTTAAGGGGTTTTTTGTGCCTTGCAGGGCCGCCAAATCTTTATGCACACGCTGCATAAAGCGATGAAAGTGCACGCGCATCTTTCGGCGAAACGGAATTTGCTCATAAAACAAATCCATGAGGTAGGTTTTACCCCGCCCCACCCCGCCCCACAGATACAAGCCTTGAGCCGGGACTTTCTGCCGCTTAATTTCTCGCAAGCGCGCCGGGCCACGGACTTTTTTAGCCACGTCAAAACGCTGCTGCAGCGCCGCATGAACCTCAGTCAATGCAATCACTGCTTCCGACTGCGCCGGATCAAATTGAAACTGACCACTCGCGATATCGCGCTCGTAACACTGCAATGGCGTCATGCTTAACGTTGCTCTTCACTGGCATTCATCAATTTTTCGCAGACTCGTTGAGCCCACCCCTTTAATACCGCCAACTGACCGTGGAAAAAGTGGCCCGCCCCTGGCACGGTAGTGATTCTGACACCCGCACCTGCTGCAAGCAGCCATTGCGCGATCGCCTGCGGATCGACCACTTCATCTGCATCACCGTAGATCACTTCCGTACCCTCGACGAGGGACGCTGCCGACAAGTCGAAGCGCGTGACCGGCGGCGCAACCAAACAGAGTCGTGGAAGCGGTGGCGGCTCAACCGTGCTATTCGACGCCAATGCGGTGTGCACACGCAACGCCACAAAAGCACCAAAGGAGAATCCCGCCAACAGTCGCCAGGGCAATTGAAATTGCTGCTGTGCCCAGCGCATCACCACCAAGGCATCGTCCTGCTCACCCTGCCCGTGATCAAACTGACCCGTGCTAGCCCCAACGCCGCGAAAGTTAAATCGAATGGCCATTAAACGTTGATCACGGAACGTGCGCGCAAGCGTGGTGACAACTTTATTTTCAAACGTTCCGCCCATTAAGGGATGTGGGTGACACACCAAGGCCAAACCGACCGCTTGAACACTCGGTACGTGGATCGCCAACTCAATCACAGACGTAGCGGTTGTTAACAGCAGGTGATGCTCACCGGCCGCCAAAGTGGCTGGCAATAACGATTGTGACGAAACAACAATGGCCTCGGCCATGAGCACTCCTGTACGCTGCACTTTCAAACGAGTGGTGGCAGATGGTATAGATAGTGCCTAGCCGCGCCAATGCCAATTAGGTTTGAGCACGGCTGTTCAGGAGAAGCGTAAGATGGGTGTTTTGGTCTATTTGCTGATTTTTATCTTAGGTGCAGCGGCGGGCGTCGTATTCACGAAACGCCAAGCGCCTGATCGCCGAGTTCAAGAGCTCGAAATGCTGCTGCAAGACTTGCAAGCGCGCCATGATCGCTATCAGAGCGATGTTAGTGACCATTTCAGCGAAACCGCCGAACTCGTTAATGAACTGACGCAGCGCTATCGGGAAGTGCACCAGCACTTAATTCAAGGGGCACAATTACTGTGCGATGACCCGAAACGAAGCAAAGACTCAAATCCAGCGAACGCATTTACCAGCATCAGTACGCCCGAAGCTCGCGAACCCCACACTTATGATCAGTATGCGGACAGCGAACTGATCGGCTACGAGCCCCCCCGCGACTACGCAACCAAAAGCCCGCAAGATAAGGGCACGCTGGATGAGCGCTTCGGCTTTAAATAAGCCGATTTACTGGTCGCTGTTCATTTGAGACTAACGGATGCTGTTGCAAAGGATGAACAGCCTTACTTTTAGCAGGTCTTTCCGCTACACTTTTCAACCGAATTTCGTGCTTTCCCCAATTGGCATGCCGTGTGCTTCGGTGACGGCAGCCCATTGGGGCAGCATTCCGCCGCCCCCGTAGAGGACACACCCCGTGCTCGAAGCCTACCGTCAACATGTTGCCGAACGCGCCGCTCTCGGCGTTCCCCCGAAGCCCCTGGATGAAGCCCAGGTTGCCTCGCTGGTTGAATTACTGAAAAACCCGCCTAAGGGCGAAGAAGCATTCCTCGTTGATTTGCTCGAAAATCGCATTCCGCCAGGCGTGGACCAAGCCGCTTATGTAAAAGCTGCATTCTTGGCTGCCGTCACGAAAGGCGAAGCCAGTTCCCCGCTAGTGACCAAAGAGCGCGCGACCTACCTGCTCGGCACCATGCTCGGCGGCTACAACGTCGAGCCGCTGGTTGCAGCTTTAGATGATGCAGCCCTCGCCGCTACCGCCGCTGAAGCCCTGAAGAAAACATTACTGGTATTTGACGCCTTCCACGACGTGGAAGAAAAAGCCAAGGGCGGCAACGCTTATGCCAAGGCCGTCATCCAGTCTTGGGCCGATGCCGAATGGTTCACCAGCCGTCCGGAAGTTGCTCGCGAAATCAAGGTCACGGTGTTCAAAGTCACCGGCGAAACCAACACGGACGATTTGTCGCCAGCCCAAGATGCGTGGAGCCGTCCAGACATTCCACTGCATGCTAACGCCATGCTGAAGAATGCCCGCGAAGGCATCGTTCCCGCTAAGCAGGGTGAAGTCGGTCCGCTCAAGCTGATCGAAGAACTCAAGGCCAAGGGCAACATTGTTGCCTATGTCGGCGATGTGGTCGGCACCGGCTCCAGCCGTAAGTCCGCCACCAACTCGGTGCTGTGGTTCACTGGCGACGACCTGCCGCACATCCCGAACAAGCGTGACGGTGGTGTTTGCATCGGCTCCAAAATCGCCCCCATCTTCTTCAACACCATGGAAGATGCTGGCGCACTGCCGATTGAGCTCGATGTTGGCCAGATGAACATGGGCGATGAAATTGTCCTGCACATCAACCACGAATCCGCCGAAGTTACCGCCACCAAGAACGGCGCCGAAATTGCTAAGGCTCCGCTGAAGACGCCCGTACTGCTCGACGAAGTACGTGCCGGTGGCCGTATCAACTTGATCATTGGCCGTGGCCTGACTAAGAAAGCTCGTGAAGCGCTGGGTCTGGCACCCTCTACTCTGTTCCGTACACCGGTTCAACCTGCAGACACAGGCAAAGGTTTCACCCAGGCTCAGAAAATGGTCGGCCGCGCCTGCGGTCTGCCTGAAGGCCAAGGTGTGCGTCCCGGCACCTACTGCGAACCGCACATGACCACCGTCGGCTCCCAGGACACCACCGGCCCGATGACCCGCGACGAGCTGAAAGACTTGGCTTGCTTGGGCTTCTCTGCCGACCTCGTCATGCAGTCGTTCTGCCACACTGCCGCTTATCCAAAGCCCGTCGACGTGAAGACTCACCACACGCTGCCGGACTTCATCATGAACCGTGGCGGGGTTTCGCTGCGTCCCGGTGACGGCATCATCCACTCCTGGCTGAACCGCATGCTGCTGCCGGACACCGTCGGCACCGGCGGCGATTCGCACACCCGTTTCCCGATCGGCATTTCCTTCCCAGCCGGTTCTGGCTTGGTCGCTTTCGCCGCTGCCACCGGTGTCATGCCGCTGGACATGCCGGAATCGGTACTGGTTCGCTTCAAGGGCAAGATGCAGCCTGGCATCACCCTGCGTGACCTCGTGCATGCCATTCCCTACGCGGCCATCCAGCGTGGCGAACTGACCATCGAGAAGAAGGGCAAGAAGAACGTCTTCAACGGTCGCATCCTGGAAATCGAAGGTCTGGAAGATCTGACTGTTGAACAGGCGTTCGAACTGTCCGATGCCTCGGCTGAGCGTTCCGCCGCCGGTTGCTCGATCACCCTGAGCGAGAAGTCGGTTGCCGAGTACCTGACCTCGAACATCACCATGCTGAAGTGGATGATCTCGAACGGCTACGGCGATGCTCGCACCATGGCTCGTCGTATTGTTGCCATGGAGAAGTGGCTGGCCAACCCATCGTTGTTGCGCGCTGACAAAGATGCCGAATACGCCACCATCTATGAGATCGATCTGAACGAGATCAAAGAACCGATCCTGTGCTGCCCGAACGATCCAGACGATGCCAAGCCACTGTCGCAAGTCGCTGGCGCCAAGATCGATGAAGTGTTTATCGGCTCGTGTATGACCAACATCGGTCACTTCCGTGCTGCCGGCAAACTGCTCGACAAGGTGGAAGGCGGTTCGCTCGCTACCCGCCTGTGGCTGGCTCCGCCGACCCGCATGGATGAGCACCAGCTCATGGAAGAAGGCTATTACAACATCTACGGCCGTGCCGGTGCCCGCACCGAAATGCCGGGCTGCTCGCTGTGCATGGGTAACCAAGCTCGCGTCGCGCCGAACACTACCTGCGTTTCCACGTCGACCCGCAACTTCCCGAACCGTCTCGGTCAGGGCGCTGATGTTTATCTGGCCTCGGCTGAGCTCGCCTCGGTTGCCGCGGTGATGGGCAAACTGCCAACCGTAGCCGAGTACATGGAGTACGCAGGCAAGCTCGATGCCATGTCTGCCGACATCTACCGTTACTTGAACTTCGATAAGATGAGCGAGTACACGGATCAGGCCGACAAGATCAACATGGCTCAATTGACCTGATCTCGTTGAACTGATGCGCGAAAAGCCCGGACTTGTTCCGGGCTTTTTTATGCGCTTTAACGACGGTCTGGCGCTGAGGGGGAATGGTGCTGGAAAACGCTGTGAACCCATCCCTGAGCGCTCTTCTCGGCATCCATGCCTCGAACGTTTCCTGCACCATTCCCCCTCAGCGCCAGACCTGCTTCAGTGCATAAATAGCTCGGCGAGCCCGCAGCTGTCAGACATGTGTTCGGGGTGAGCTAGGGGCGGACTTGAGTTGAGTTTTGACGGTTTTCTGGTAGGTGTTGAGGAAGCCGGGCTTGGTTTCAGCGCCTTGATATAATGCGGCCAGGTCGGCTTGCATGCGCAGAAATAAGTGCGCGGTCATGCTGGCATCCGCTAGAGCTCGGTGATGACGACCGTCGACAGGGATGTTGTGCAGGTCTACGAGGGTGGCGAGCTTGTGGTTGCTGGCCCAGGGATAGAGCCGGCGGGCGATGAGGACGGTGCAGAGAAATTCGTGCTGATGCGCTAGGTCTATTCGCGAAAGCTCATGCTGCCAGAATTTGCGGTCGAAGCTGGCGTTGTGGGCAACCAAGATGGCATCACCGACAAACTCAGCAATTTCAGCCATCACCCGCTCAGGCGCGGGTGCTCCGCGAATCATCATGGGCGTAATGCCGGTGAGCGAGGTAATGAATCGCGGCACGCGAACGCCGGGGTTCATCAGGCTCTGCCAGGAATCGACAATCTGGCCATCCTGCAGCAAGACGGCGGCCACTTCCAGGGCTCGGCCGCCTTGATCTGGCATGAGGCCGTTGGTTTCAAAATCGATGACGGCGTAGCGCGTCATGCGACTGCCGCTTAAGTCGATTCAATACCCGTAATCAGCCAAGGATTTTCGGCCTTAGAACCATCACGTTCGAGGTGCCACACATCGGTAAAATCTTCTTCCACACCTTCCACGACATCACGATAGCGGCCGCTGAATCGAATACTGACTTCGGCGAGACCGAATTTTTCATCGGCACGAACCAGCTCAGAATCCACACGAATGACTTCGGTGTGTTGAGCACCGGACAAGCTGGCGCGTTCGGCGACCAACTCGGCGTACAACGCAGGCGTCGCATACTCTTCGATTTTGGCCAGATCATTCTGGTTCCAGGCGTCTTGCAACGTGCGGAAGTGTTCTTTTGCACCATCCAGAAAAGCGGGTGTATCGAAGCCTAGGGGCAACGTCATAGGCACTGCATCGCTGCCTGCACTCACCGGGCTGCTGCTCACAAAGTTATCTCGACGATTGCCAAAGACAGGAGGTGCAGTGTTCGGCGTGCCTGCATAGGCAGGCTGTGGCGCACGCGTAGCGGCTCCAGCAGGCGCATTACCCTGCCGCAGCAAACGGAAAATCTTGTAGGCAACGAAGGCCAGCGCCGCCGCAATCAGGATGTCCATAAACTGTAGACCTTCGAACGCACCGCCCGCGAAGAGAGCCGCAAACAGGCCACCGACCAGTAAGCCACCTAACAGGCCGCCCATCATACCTTTGCCTGCAGCCTTTGCAGGCTGCGCGGCTGAATGAGCGGCTGCCTGCTGTCGCTGCGCAGGGGCATCAGCACTGGACTTGCTTGGCTGTGCAGGCGTGGTTTGATACGTACGGCCAAATGACTTACCGCCACCAAAACGCTTGGCATGAGCCACTTCCGTGGTCAGCGTAAACGCCAACATGATCGCAAAGGCTGCCCATAAATTTTTCATGATTTATCTCTGTGGAAAAGTCAGACGCGGCTCAGGCTATTTCAGTCAAACGCGTAACGCGGCAGCAAGCTTACCCTAATGACGAATGAACGCGATGCTTCAGGCCGCGGGAATTCGCAGGATGACGCATCGCCAATCCAGCATTAACTCACTTGGAACGTACCCGAGCCCGGTAAGCTTTCGACCAACTCCGGCCCCATCAACATCGCTGGCGTGTAGCTGCCGCCCGTGGGTTGATTGTTGAGCAACCAGGTCACCACAGCCAACGCCCCATCAACCGTCAGGCTGTAGACATTATTCGTACGAATACGCACCGTTCGCGTGATGCCTGCGGCATTACGCGCCTCACCCCACACATAGGTCGGCTGCGCCGTTCGCGTGGCTAAGTCGGGGCCTTTCACGCGCAAATCAATTTGACCCTTGAGAAAGTTTTGCACGAAGGCCAGGCCAAAGATGGATTTGCCTAGGTTCATGACCTTGGCGCCGTATATGGCCGACTTTGGCAAGGGAATCCACGCGTCAATGTTGGCGATGCCGGTGGTGTAATATGCCGTCGACACATCACCCCACGGAATAGACATGGCCGTACGTGGCCCGCGACCGAAGTCAATGTCGCGATGCTTGCTGCCCATAGGTACATTAACGAGTCGCCCGTCGCGGCGCTCGATGCTGCCTTTAGACAGTCCTTCCAGTAGTGTTTTTGATGTGCCAGGGGATGGTCCTGTGGGCGATTGGAAGCCCAACGAAAGGTACTCTGCATCCGGCAGTAGCTGCTTCAGCTTAGCCGCCACGCAATCCGTGGGGATGACATCAAAACCCACACCTGGACAAAGCACGACATTGGCCTCGCGGGCCCGCGCGGTCAGCCTATGTATGTGCTCGAATACGGCAACCTCACCGGTAATATCCAAGTAGTGCGCGCCAACCGCGAGGCAGCCTTCAACCATCGGTGCACTGGTGGCTGAGAACGGACCCGCGCAATGCATCACCAGATCGATCCCCGCCAGGCCAGCCTTTACGGTGTCCGGCTGGCCAAGACCAAAGGCCCGGTAATCAAGACCTAGTTCAGTGGCTAATGCCTGCAGTTTTCCTGCGCTGCGTCCAGCAAGCATCGGACGTAAGCCCTGCGCTACCGCCTGACGAGCAATCAGCTCGCCGGTATAGCCGTTGGCGCCATAAATCATCCATGACTGAATCGTCATATCAGACCTCATGCACAAAGAGTTCGCGCTCGAAACGTACCTGAGGCCAGAATACGCCATCATCGGCACGCTCACCCGCACCAACGACCATGACCGGGAAAGCAGCGTCTTCTAGTTTAAGTAACTTACGTACGCGGACCTCATCGAAGCCTTCCATCATGCACGTGTCATAGCCATGAGCGCGGAAGGCCAGCACCAAATTCTCACAGGCTAATGCCGTGCTTTTGGCAGCCCAGAGCTGCACCTCCGAACTGGTGTATGGACCACGTGGCACAGGAGCCACCAGACCACCCACCGCAAACGCGGCTTTCTTCACCATGGCGAAGCTGTTCAGCGGACCCGGCGCGTAGTTATAGGGGATTAGCTGGTAATAGCGCTTAACCAAGGTCGGTACATCCGGCATGGGCCATTCCCGCAGCATTTTGCGCGAGAACTCTTCAACACGATCGGTGCGGGCGACGCACACAATCAGCTCAGAGGCTGTTTTCGCGGCTAGCTGACTCATGCAAGCCTTAACCAACTTGGCTTTTTTGGCTGGCGTGCGCACAACATAAAACTCCCAAGGCTGTAGCCCTGAAGAACACGGGGCCAGCAGAGCCATATCCAAGCAATCGTCCACAACCGTCTGAGGGATAGGCTTGCTGGTGAACTTACGCACCGAGCGTCGGCTCATCACCACCTTACGGAATTCTTCGACATTAATGTGCTCAGGTGCTGGCTCATGGTAACGGTCTTTGCCATTGATGCTGATGGTGCTGGCTTGAGGCGAGTTCGACATGCTGTGTTGCTCCTGAAGAAAATGGCGCTCAGTCTATAGTGAGTTCCGTGTGCGCACCAAATACCACGTTGAGCGTTAGTGCTAGCACAACCCACTCAAAAGAAGACTGTTATGAATATCATTCAAAGTGCTTCACTTTCGCTTTTGCTCGGCATTGCGACCCCGGTGTCTTTGGCTTTAGTGAGCCCCGTAGCGGCTGCGGCCAGCGCTGAAGATCTGAATCGCTCTGCCAACCAGGCACTCGACAAACTCTATCGCAGCAACCCCGTTGCCGCGGCGATGGGCAAGCAAGCCAGTGGCATTCTGGTATTTCCGAATGTGGTTAAAGCGGGTCTGATTTTTGGCGGCAGCTATGGCGAAGGCGTATTGCTTAAAAATGGCGCAGCCAATGGCTACTTCAACTCCGTTTCCGCATCTTGGGGGCTGCAAGCAGGCGCTCAATCGTTTGGTTATGTGTTGTTTCTCATGAATGAGAAATCGCTGCGATACCTGGAAACCAGCCAGGGCTGGGAAGTCGGCGTTGGGCCTAATGTGGTTGTCGTGAATGAGGGCGTCGCAAAAAGCCTGACATCAACGACGCTCACCGGAGACACCTATGCATTCATCTTTGATCAACAAGGCCTGATGGCCAGCCTAAGCATTGAAGGCAGTAAAATCACACCGATCAAGCGTTAATCCAAAAATGGCCTGCTCACCAGGCCATTTTCAAAACCCTTACATCACGCACTGTCATATTCGTGATAGCCTCTCGCTACATCCATTGTCGACCTTAGTCGGCAGCAGCGACAGGAGCAATCAGTGACAATTCCTCATTACGACGTTGCCATTATTGGTAGCGGATTTTCTGGCCTCGGCATGGGCATTTTTTTGAAAAAAGCCGGCCGTAGCGACTTCATCATCCTCGAAAAAGCAGCCGACATCGGCGGCACCTGGCGCGACAACCACTATCCTGGTGCGGCCTGTGATGTGCCTTCGCATATGTATTCGTTCTCCTTCGAGCAGAATCCTGATTGGTCGCGTTTTTACTCCGGCCAAGCAGAAATTCTCGCCTACATGAAGAAGTGCGCGAACAAATATGACTTGATGCCACACTTCCGTGGCAACAGTGAGCTCATTGAGTCGCGCTGGATTGAAGCCAAAAAGCACTGGCAGCTCACTACAGGTAACGGCGATCACTACACAGCTCGCGTGGTCGTGTCCGGTATCGGCGGTCTGAGCCGCCCGGCGCTACCCAATGTAAAGGGCCTTGATGGCTTCAAGGGCACGATGTTCCATTCCGCCCAGTGGAACCATGATTACGACCTCACTGGCAAACGCGTCGCCGTTATTGGTACAGGCGCCAGCGCCATTCAATTCGTGCCGCAAATCGCCCCCAAGGTCGACAAGTTGGTGCTGTTCCAGCGCACGCCACCGTGGTTAGTGCCAAAGCCCGACGGCCTGATGCACGATAACGTGAAGAAGCTATTCAAGTTCATTCCAAGCTCACAGCGGTTATTCCGCGCCAGCATTTATTGGCAAGCCGAAGGCTTTGCGTTGGGCTTTGTTAACCCCAAGCTCATGGTCGTGATTGAAAAGCTGGCACGCTGGCACCTCGCTAACCAAGTCAAAGACCCCGTTCTGCGAGAGAAACTCACGCCCAACTACACCATCGGTTGCAAACGCGTACTGTTCTCCAACAACTACTACCCCGCATTAGCGCGAGACAATGTGGATGTTGTTGCTGCTGGCGTTAAAGAAGTGCGCGCCCATAGCGTCATTGACAGCAACGGCGTTGAGCATGAGGTTGATGCCATCATCTGCGGCACCGGCTTTGATGTGGCCGATCCGCTGGGTCCATTAAAGATTTACGGACGTAGTGGCATTGAAACCCGTGAAACGACAGGCGGCATGAGCGCCTACCTTGGCACAACACTGAAAGACTTACCGAATTTGTTCATGTTGCTTGGGCCTAATACGGCACTGGGTCACAACTCCATCATTTTCATGATTGAGCAGCAAATTAAGTACGTTATTTCCTGCTTGGAAGAGATGGACCGCCAGCAAGCCAACGTCATTGAAGTTAAGGCGGCGGCTGAGGCTGCCTACAATGACAAAATCCAAGCCGAACTGCAGAAAATGGTGTGGAGCGAAGGTGGCTGCAAGAGCTGGTATATCGACAATGAAACCGGCCGCAACTTCACCATTTGGCCCGGCTTTACTTGGAAGTACTGGATGAAGATGCGCAAGCCAAACTTCCGCAATTTCATTTTTAGTCAGGGTTAAGAAAAAAAGCCCGAGCTCGGCATCACGCACGAGCTCGGGCAAAAACCCATGAATCCTTAAGCAACCTCACCGCCCTCGCGTAATTTCTCTAATCTTGTCGATATAACGCGGCATCATGCCGATATCTTCATACACATCTTCGCCCTCTTCGACGCGTATCACTTTGTTTCCCTGCTCATAGGGAATCTTTGATTCCAGCTCGAACAGTCCGTGGTGAATAATGCTCGCCACAATTTCCTGCTCACTCAGGCCAAAGACTGCAGCCAAGGCTTTCACCTTGACCATGTCGGTGTCATACAAGCTTATGGTGCGAGTCACCTTCTGCCGCTGCGATAGCTGCCGCGCAGTCCAGTCTTTGAGCAGATCATTGAAGGTATTCGGCGTCACGACAGGCCTCCGATTTCGGTAACCCGACACTCGTCAGGTCAAATAAGACCATACGCCAGTATTCATGCAGCGCACACTACCTCTCGTCTGGCGCTGATTGGCGTCAACCAAAACGAGCGACCAGTGGTAAGTGATGAGATTAGAGCATGCGCAGTGGCGGCTCACCCATGCGCTCGATCTGCATTTGCAGCTCGCCGATATGGGTTTGCCAGTAATGCGGGGTATCGAACCAAGGAAAGGCTGCGGGGAAAGCAGGATCTTCCCAACGCAAAGCCAGCCAACCGGCGTAGTGAATCATGCGTAAGCTACGCAATGCCTCTATACACGCCAACTCACGGGCGTCGAAATCGCAAAACATCTGATAGCCGTCTAGCAATTCGGCGAGTTGTAGCTCCTGCTCAGGTCGCGAGCCGCTCAATAACATCCATAAGTCTTGCACCGCTGGAGCCGACTGGCAGTCGTCGAAATCAAGCAGCCACGGGCCGTCGTCACGCGTCCAAAGGATGTTGCCCGGATGGGTGTCTCCTTGCGTGCGAATATGACGCAATTGGCCTAGGCCACTGGCCTGAATTAAGACCTGCAACTGCGTGATCACCGTGCGATAGGCCGCCAGCAAATGTGCTGGCAGGCGAGCTTCGACCCGACACACAGGCTGCGTCAGGTAACGCTCAATATCGAGTACTGGGCGATGGCTGAATGCCTGCTGGCGTCCAATCTGATGCACTCGCCCAAGCAACATACCCACCCGATGCAATTGATCGAGGTCGCCAGCCTCCAGTCCCTGCCCGCCCTTACGCAAAAACAGCGCAAAGCGGTAATCGCCATAGCCAAACAGCGTTTCACCATCGTCATTGGCAATGGGCGCGATGACCGGCAGCTCGGCCGCCGCCAGTTCCCGCGTGAAACTGTGTTCTTCGCGGATTTGCGCGTCGCTCCAGCGACCGGGACGATAAAACTTGGCTACTAGCGGCAGCTCATCTTCAATGCCGACCTGATAGACCCGGTTCTCATAGCTGTTCAGCGCAAACACGCGGGCATCTGACAGACGCCCCGTATGCTCGATGGCATCGATCACCAGGTCCGGCGACAGCCGAGCGTAGTCGCTAAAGGATTGTCCGGCGTGATCTTGCGTCATGAGTGTCGCATCAGAAAATGAATATCCACGCCATGAGGCCGCCCAAAATAAGCCACTTCAGTACGTAATAAAGCGTGCGATTGGTCTTTTTCAGGGCTTTGGCGCGCAAGCGCACTTGATACAAATAACGAAACGCCTGATTGATCCCACCGGTCTTATCGCCTTCCGTATTGGGCGAACTTGCCGCCGTCATTACATGGCGCGAGAACCAGCCATTGAAGGCTTGCGCCCAGCGTGCGGTCATCGGCCGCTCAATATCACAGAGTAAGATAATACGATTCTGATCCGTGCCATTTTCAGCGTAGTGAATGTAGGTCTCATCAAACATCACCCCCTGACCGTCGCGCCAGCTGTAGCGCTCACCGTCAACATCAATAAAGCAACGATCATCATTCGGGGTCATCAGTCCTAAGTGGTAGCGCAAGGAGCCGGCATACGGGTCACGATGACGCACCAGACGGCTGCCCGGCGGTAACTCGGTAAACATTGCAGCCTTGACCGAGTCGAGACTACGCACCAAGGCCGTGGTTTTCGGACAGAGCTCGGCGGCAGACGGATGGCCATCCTCGTACCACTTCAAATAGAAGCGCTTCCAGCCCACTTTGAAAAAAGAATTAAAGCCGGCATCGTTGTACTCCGCCGAGACCTTGATCAGGCCTTTATCCGCCAGCGCCTGGGCTTCATCGCGAATGGTTTCCCAGTTCGCTTCCAACACTTTTAGGTCGGCAAAGTGATCGCTCGACAGATACGGCGTGGTGGGCACTTTCGACCACCAGTACATGATGACGTTAATGGGGGCCATCAACGTGGAATGATCAAAGAATTGGCGCGAAAACTTGTGCTGAACTTTGCCCCTGCGCTGCACATACAGTGCAGAAGCAATGAACACCGCTAAAACCATCCACTTCAACATTTTCTAAAAACCTCAACCGGCATGTTTCGCCCAGCGCTATCAATGGGTATTACCACATCAAATCATCGGGAATCTGATAGTCGGCATAGGGGTCATCATCTGCCACGGCACTGGCCTGGCGCGTATTCAGCAGCACAATAGGCGAAGGATCTCGCTGCTGAATTTTCTCTGCAATCGCAGTCGGCACGAGTTCGTATTGACTATCCAAGGTGACAATCGCAATTTGACCGTGAATGAGTTGATACTGCTGCGGCTCGCTGACTAAGAGCTTTTTCACCTTACGCTCGTGGGTGAATTGGTAGCTCAATTCACCGCCTTTACGCTCAATACGATGCGCCTCAATCAGCTGGCGAATCTGCGCGGCAACCGCTTTCTGTTCTTGCTGCAAAACGAACTGCCGGCTGGCCTCGCGGTCCTTTTCAACCTGAGCTTCGCGGGCTTTTTGCACCGCTAACGCGGCACTTTCGCCCTCGTGTTTACCCTTGGCCGCTTGGCGCTTGACATGATCGGCTTGGCGTGCCCGCTTGTTATCGGCGAGCCCCGCTTTTAGCAGCTGATCCTTTAACGAAATAGCCACCGCTTACACTCCGTGCGCCGCCAAGACCGCTTCAATACGGCCTGAGGCATAAAAGGGCAGGAGCTGGCGACGAATAATGCCGTCTAAAAGCCCCTGCTCATGCAAGGTCGCCAAAATTGGCGGAGCAAAGCGTACGATTTCACGCAGGATCATCTCGCGCGTCACCCCCACCTCTTCAAGAATAAAGGCCAAGGAGCTGTCGCCATATTTATCGAAGAACGCATCCACACCTACGTCAATAACGGCCTGGTAATACGGCGTTTTGCGTAACTCGCTGCGCCAGTATTCGTAGCCAATCACAAAGCATTCTTCTAGCGTTTCCGCTGTCACGAATCGGCGCAAAGCGCTTGCTGGCTGGTGCTTAATTTCGGCCCAGAAGTCCAACGCAATGCGCTGCAAGGCCTTATCGTTGAGACGCTCGAGTAAGGCTTTTTCGCTGCTGCGCAGGGTCGCCTGCGTACTTTTGTGAACATAGGTTTGCAGGCCTTCATCCAGCTTCTTTTCCAAGTCTGGGGATGCCTTACTGAGCATGGACTTGCCAAAGCCCATCAGTGCCGATGCGCCTGGAATACTTTTTGCCGCCTCGTTGCCCTGCGCCAAATAGCCCTTAATGCCCCGCAGAATTAAATCGCCGGCCATATCGGCCAAGACCGGATTACCCAGTACCTCATGAATAACGCGCTCACGAACTTCACGCATCTCCACGGCTTTAGCGACGATTTCACGCACTTGCTGATCAGAAATGACATCAATGAGCCGCGTTGTTTCCTGCATGGGATGCGCATGCAGCATGCGCGCAATATCGCCAACCAGCTCGGGAATACCGCCAGCCATGGGCATCTCTACGGCATAGGCGTGCACCGTCGACTTAATCATGTCGCGGGTCACGACGGCATTGAGGGTCAGCAAGCTGGCATTAGCAAGATCCGCGTCCAGCTCATGGGTTAGGTGCGGGATCAAACCATCGCCGGTTAAAAGCGCATGACTATGTTGCACATGCGCTTCAAAGAGTGCGGCAACAACAGGGTGGGTCAAAATCGTCATAGCAAACTCCGTGCACTTAGCGCGCGTAGGTCTGGTCTAAATAGGCAAGGATATCTTCCGACTCGAACAGCGCCGCACCTGTATTGGCATCCTCTAAATAAGGCACTTGCACGCGGCCATACTGCTGCAAAAAGGCTTCGCGCTTACCGCCAACCATCGGTACATACGGCCCTGATTTTACGCGGCGTACCGCCGGGCCTACATCCGCCCACTGCTCTTTACCTAAGTTGTAGAGGGTATAGGGCAGCTCGAGCTCACAGAGACGCTCTCGCACCAAGCGCGAATAGGGGCTGGACTCAAAGCTCCACAGCGCCAAGGGCTGTGCTGGGGCTTGGGAAGGCTTAGCCTTCAATCCCTTCAGGCCTCGAGCCACTGTAGCCACATAGCTGCCACCCTTTTGCAGGGCCGACGCACGATAGCGTGGCGGGGTTTCGCCCCGACCATAGGCTTTAAACAAATAGGCAATGATGTCGGCAGACTCATACAACACAACGCCACTATTGCGATCGACCAATAGCGGGAACTGCTGCTTTCCACCCAACCGCTCGGCCTCTAAACGAAAACGCGTGCCGCCTTTGGGGCAGGGGCGAATGTCAATATCCAACTGTAACGCGGTGCAGGCTTCACGCACCAGACGGCAGTATGGCGAAGCTTCAATATCAAAAAGGATGGGTCGCTCAGCAGGCTGCTTGCGTTGCTTGAACACGGAAGAACCACGCCAAGCCGCAAACGTTGAGGCAAAAACTGAGCTTACGACCTGTAATTGATGACTTAACGACATAACACGCTCCTCAAAAAATGGCGTTATTTGAATGCCGCAGACTCTGCCACAAACCATTGCAATTGTCCGAAATGGCCGCGCATTTCTTCAATTGGGTCAGTGTTTTAAGCCCCAGCTAGGCTATATTTCGCGGCAATTGCATTCCATGCCGTGCCGTCAGGGGGTTACCGTGAATATTAATGATCTGACACAGAACATTCGCCAGCGTGTGCGTGAACAGACCGCCACCTTGAATCAATCCTCGCAGCGTGTTCGAGCACGCGCCGAAGTCGCGCTCACCAATGCCAGCGACCGATTTTTTCGCGCCGACAAACTCACGCTAGCTGACCAAACGCTCTTTCGGGTGCTCTTCGATGACGGCCTCATCAAGCTGCGTTATTACTTACCGTTGAATGAAGAACGCATTCCCGTTGACGGTGAAACCCTGCAAGTCGAGAAGCGCCGTCACCGTGTGCCGGTGGTCATTGTGCCGCCGCTAGCCGTGAAAATGAGTATCTATGACTTATTTCCTGACCGCAGCCTGGTGAAGTACCTGTTGGCGCGGGGTTATGAGGTCTATCTCATTGATTGGGGCGTGCCAGGGCGCAAGCACACCCACTTCAACTTAAATACCTACATCAGCGAATTCATGCCACAGTTTTTGCAACGTATTCGTGCCCATGCCGGCGTTGAGGACTTAACCCTCCATGGCTGGAGCCTAGGCGGGGTATTCACGCTGGGCTACAGCGCATTGAGTCGTGACCCCCACATTCGCAACATCGTGATTGTGGGCACACCGATTGACGGTCATGCCTCTGGGGCCATTGGCAAAATGTATCAACAGCTCGCCAAGCAGGCGAACTGGGTTCGTAAAAACACCAGCTTCAGAGTGCATAACATCAATCCGAACTGGCTACACACGCCGGGCTGGGCCAATGTGCTGGCCTTTAAAATGCTCAGCCCTGTGGGCTCCATCATGGGCTATTGGGACTTACTCAAGCAGCTCGGCGATCGCGAGTATGTGGTCAACCATGCCACCAACGGCGCTTTCCTAGACAACATGGTGGCCTACCCGGGCGGCATTGTTCAGGACATGCTGATTCGCGTCTGGATCGACAATGATTTAGCCGACGGCCTGATGACGATTGGCGAACAGACCGCCGACTTATTGCAAATCAAAGCGTCCTTACTTGCCTTCGCTGGCAAGAGCGACACCATGGTCACCGCCGATGCCGTTCGGCCCTTGCTCGGACTCGTGGGCAGTAGCGACAGCCGCTTTGAGCACATTTCGGGTGGCCATATGGGCATCTTGGCTGGCAGCAAAGCGCCTAAAGAGGCCTGGCGCCTGATGGCCAACTGGTTGAGCGAGCGCTCCGCATAGTCAGCTTTGCTGATATATAAAATCAAATATTTGCGTTGGCACTGATATAGGCTGCCCGTTAAAATGACTCCATACCTTGCTAATGCTGCCTGAGCGGGCAGCTTACTTTAGAGAAACCACATGTCTACGATCGGCCAAGAGACCATCCTCAGCGTACACCACTGGAACGACACGCTTTTTAGCTTCACGGCCACACGTGATCCTGCCTTGCGCTTTCACAATGGTCATTTCGTGATGATTGGCTTGGAGACCGAAGGCAAGCCATTGATGCGCGCCTACTCGATTGTTAGCGCAAACTATGAAGAGCACCTGGAGTTCTTCAGCATCAAAGTGCAAGACGGTCCGTTAACGTCGAAACTGCAACATTTGAAACCCGGGGACAAGCTGATGGTCAGCCGCAAGCCCACGGGCACACTGATCATGGACAACCTGCTGCCGGGCAAAACGCTTTATATGCTGTCCACCGGCACGGGGCTGGCGCCGTTCATGAGCATCATCAAAGATCCGGAAGTTTACGAGCGCTACGATCACGTGGTGCTCTGCCACGGCGTGCGCCAAGTCAGCGAGCTGGCATACAGCGAATACATCAGCGAAAAAATTCATGACAATGAGTTCTTTGGCGCTGAAGCTCGCGAAAAGCTGATTTATTACCCCACGGTCACCCGTGAAGAGTTCCGCAATCAAGGTCGTCTCACCGACCTCATTGAGAGTGGCAAGCTGTTTTCCGACATCGGCCTGCCGCCACTCAATCCTGAAACGGATCGAGTCATGATGTGCGGCAGCCCGAGCATGTTGAAAGACTTAGTGGCCATGCTGGAGGCGCGCGGCTTTACAGAGTCCCGCCACGGCCAACAGGCTCACTACGTGATTGAGCGGGCGTTTGTAGAGAAATAAACCGACGCGTTTAAGTCATCTTTACACCAGCAAGCGTCGGATATCCGCTAACAGCACGGCCAGTCGGGTCGTGAAGCGAGCTGCCGCTGCGCCATCGATCACACGGTGATCGTAGGACAGTGACAAGGGCAACATCAGCCGAGGCATAAAGCCCTGGCCATCCCACACCGGCTGCTGACTGGCTCGTGACAGCCCGAGAATGGCAACCTCGGGCCAGTTCACCAGCGGCGTGAACGCCGTTCCACCCACTCCACCCAACGATGAAATGGTGAATGTCGCCCCCTGCATTGCGGCCGGCGGCAGCTTGCCGGTACGTGCCTGCTCGGACAATTCGCCGAGCTTGCGAGCCATCTCACTCAAACTCATGCGATCGGCGTTATGCAGTAGTGGCACCAGCAGTCCATTGGGCGTATCTACAGCGATGCCGAGGTTGACGTAGTCTTTCACCACGAGGTTTTCGCCATCCCGCGCCAGCGAGCTGTTGAACATTGGCATCTCACGCAGCAAATAAGCCACCGCCTTTGCCACCAATACGGTCATGGTCAGTGCCTGTCCGTTTTGCTTAAAGCTATCCCGCAAACTTAGACGGAAAGCTTCCAGTTCGGTGATGTCGGCAAGGTCGAACTGCGTCACCTGAGGCACGATCAGCGCTGAGCGCGCGAGATTTTCTGCCGACTTGCGTTGGATGCGCGAACGAGGCGTCAGCTCGACCACACCCCATTTCGAGTAGTCCGGTTCGGGAGGTAAGTCACCGAACAGGCCCGCCATGCCGCCTGAGGAAGCGGCAACGACGGGTTGCGTCAGGCGCTGCTTTACCCAATTGTGCAGATCATCTTTTAGAATTCGTCCACGCGGGCCGGTGCCCGGCACTTGCGTGAGATCGGCACCTAATTCTCGCGCCAGCTTACGCACTGCTGGACCCGCATGGCACTTGCCGGCGGCAACGTCATCGTCCGCCGCGGTCATGGTCTGTGCTTGAGCGGCTTGAGCAACTACCGGAGGAGACGGCATGGCTAGCGGAGCAGCATCCGCCTCAGGGGCCACCTCTGCAATAGCTGCATCCTCAAGTACCAGCAGCGCATCGCCAGCCTTAACCACGCTGCCCACCTTGACCGACCACGAGACCAGCATGCCATCCGCCGTTGCCGGCAGCTCCAAACTGGCCTTATCCGATTCCAGCAGTGCAATCGGTTGATCCTTCTTCACCGAGCTCCCTGCCGGTACCAATAACTCAATGACCTCAGCCTGCTCGACGCCGAGGTCAGGCACCGCAATATGCGTCGCCATAACGATCTCCCTAGGCCTTCGCCGCTGATGGTTGTTCCGGATTAATGCCCCAACGCTCACGTGCCGCCAGTAGCTTAGCCGTGCTGATGTCGCCGCTTTCATGCAGTGCCAGCAAGGCCGTGTAGGCCACATGCGCAGCATCGACCTCGAAGTGTCGTCGCAGCTGCCCGCGCGCATCCGAGCGCCCGAAGCCGTCCGTCCCCAGCACGCGATAACTACGCCCTGCCGGTAGGAAGGCGCGAATCTGATCGGCATGCACCTTCATGTAATCGCTGGCCGCAATGATCGGCCCAGTGCTATCGGCCAACTGCTCCGTCACCCAGGCCTGCTTCGCTTTCTGCTCGGGATGCAGCATGTTCCAGCGCTCCACCTCCAGACCCTCGCGACGCAGCTCGGTGAAGCTGGTGGCGCTCCACACCGTGGCACGCACACCCTCTTCGGCGAGTAAGGGCAACGCGCCCTCGACCTCGCGCAAGATGGCCCCGCCGCCGAGCAACTGCACCTCGACACCCTTGCCCTTCTTAGCCGCCTGCAGCTTGTACAAGCCACGACGAATGCCCTCTTCCGCGCCCTTCGGCATCGCCGGGTGCGGATAGCTTTCATTGAGCGTGGTCAGGTAGTAGTACACGTCCTCCTGCTCGCCAAACATGCGACGCAGGCCATCCTGCACGATGACCGCTATCTCGTAGCTGTAGGTTGGGTCATAGGAAATGCAGTTCGGCACCGTCGACGACAGCACATGCGAATGGCCATCCTCATGCTGCAAGCCCTCTCCATTCAGCGTGGTACGCCCGGAGGTGGCACCTACCAGGAAACCGCGCGCGCGACTGTCGCCCGCTGCCCAGGCCAGATCGCCAATGCGCTGGAAACCGAACATGGAGTAGAACAGGTAGAACGGCACCAGCGGCTGATCGTGGATGCTGTAAGCCGTACCGCAGGCTATCCAGGCGCTCATCGCACCGGCCTCGTTGATGCCCTCTTCGAGAATTTGACCCTTCACATCCTCGCGGTAATACATGAGCTGTGACTTGTCTTCCGGCTCGTAGAGCTGGCCGACATTGGAGTAGATACCGAGTTGCCGGAACATACCCTCCATGCCGAAGGTACGCGCCTCATCCGGCACGATGGGCACGATGCGATCACCCAGCCCCTCCTGCTTGAGCAGCACGCCCATGAGGCGAACCAGCGCCATGGTGGTCGAAATCGGTCGCTCCGAGGCCGCCGTAATTGTGGCCAGACTCTCGATGCTCGGCACCGGCAGCGCCCGACTTTGGGGACGACGCTGCGGCAGATAGCCACCGAGCTTGCCACGCTGCTCGTGCAGATACTTCAGTTCAGGGCTGCCCTCGGGCGGCCGATAGAACGGCAGCTCTTCGAGCTGCTCATCGTTGAACGGCATGTCGAAGCGGTCACGGAACTTGCGCAGCGAACCGATGTCCAGCGACTTCATCTGGTGAGTCTTGTTGGCGGCCTGGCCAGCTCCCGTGGCATAACCCTTCACCGTCTTGGCCAGAATCACCACCGGCTGCCCCTTAGTAGCCATGGCTTCAGCGTAGGCGGCATAGACCTTGAATGGGTCATGACCACCGCGATCGAGGGCGGCAATTTCCTCATCGCTCAGGTCTTTAACCAGCTCGGCCAGCTCCGGATATTTGCCGAAGAATTTCTCGCGGGTATAGGCGCCGCCATGGTTCTTGAAGGCTTGGTACTCGCCGTCCACCGCTTCATCCATGCGTTCCCGCAAGGCACCGGTGACATCGCGCGCCAGCAACGGATCCCACTTCTTGCCCCAGACTACCTTGATGACTTTCCAGCCGGCACCACGGAATACCGACTCCAGCTCCTGAATGATTTTGCCGTTGCCGCGCACCGGGCCATCCAAACGCTGCAAATTACAGTTAATGACATAGATCAGGTTGTCGAGCTTTTCACGACCGGCGAGCGCAATGGCACCGAGCGACTCCGGCTCATCCATTTCGCCATCGCCGAGGAAGGCCCAGACTTTGCGATTCTGATCCGGCAGCACGCCGCGATTGATCAGGTACTTCATGACGTGGGCCTGGTAGATAGCCATGATCGGCCCCAGCCCCATTGATACCGTCGGGAACTGCCAGTACTCCGGCATCAGCCAGGGGTGCGGATAGCTCGACAAGCCCTTGCCACCGACTTCACGCCGGAAGTTGTTGAGCTGGTCCTCGCTCAGGCGGCCTTCGAGATAGGAACGCGCATAGATACCAGGCGCTGAATGCCCTTGGTAATAGATTAAATCGCCGCCGTGCTCGGCACTGGGTGCACGAAAAAAGTGATTGAAGCCGACATCATACAGCGTGGCCGATGATGCAAAAGTAGCGATATGGCCACCCAGTTCGTCATCGTTTTGGTTCGCCCGCATCACAATCGCTAAGGCATTCCAGCGAATCAGCGAGCGCAGACGCCACTCCAGGTTCGGGTCGCCCGGCATCAGCGGTTCTTGCTCGCGGGGAATGGTATTTACATAGGGGGTGTTAAGTCGGCCAATATGCACGCCGAAGCTGGGTGCATGATTATTCAGCCATTCCAGAAGTTGCCTTGCACGCTCTGGTGAATCGTTTTCTGCGACGGATGCCAATGCATCTAACCACTCTTGTGTTTCCACGTGGTCGCGGTCGCCGTAATGACGAAGCCGTGCCATGTTGCCTCCTTTCCGATACCGGATTGCGGCCTGTTGAGCCGGGTCATGATCAGCCTAACGACAATCTTGGGTAAAGAATTTCGCGTGACTGATCGGTCACAACGAGCATGACATACTTGATCAGTTGGGCAAAGTACGGAAAGGTAATAATTGGTCGCAGAGTGTGGGTAATTCGCGCAGTAAAGACAGACCGGGGCGCGTGAGCTCACGATCATTCACAACCACTAAGCGTTGTTTTTTTACCGCCGGTATTTGCTGAAAGCGCTGCCAAAACTTTTGTGAAGGCAGCAATTGATCTTGCGAGAGCAAAATGACATCCGGCCTAGCCTTTAACACAAACTCTAATTGCAAAATGGGTGCGGGAACCGATGTTTTCGGCACGATTGAATCTACCCCGCACACAGCCATGGCTTGGCTGACGACATGCTGTGGCGCAAGGCTATATAAAGGCTGTAACCAGACCTGATACAAGCCGCGCAAACGCGGACCTTGAGCATAGCGTAGCCGGGTTTCTTGCAAGTTCTTCTGAAGTTCATTGGCTTGATTAGCGGCACGCGCTGACTGCCCTGCCAAAGCACCCAGCCAATTTAATCGTGCGGGAAGATCTTCGAGTTTTTTGGGGTCGATGGCGAGCATGGGGATACCCAATTGACGCAAACGTGCTTGTTGATTTCCAGCAAGCCCAGAAGGCCAATAGACCACAAGATCCGGCCTCGCCCGTCGTATTTGCTCTTCGTTGATTTGGCTCGCCTGAGCCACCACGGGAAAGCCCGTCAGACTTTTTTGCCAGCGGCCAACCGAAGGGTGATCATCTTGAACTCCCACAATGACATGTTGGACCTGAAGATCCCGCAGCATATCAACCAGATGTGGCCCCAACACGACCCAGCGCTTGGGTAGCGTCTGCGGTACCTGCCATGCTTGGCGGTTGTCGTCTGTCCAAGTAGTGAGTGTTACCGCCGCCTTGGCCGGCGATTGCTGAGCTTGAGACGCCGTACTCAACAGGGCCAAAAGTGCAATGACACTCCTCAGCCATAAGGATTGACTCAAGCGCCGGGCCACAAGGTATGCAAAGCCAACATCACCATCCACACGATCAACGCGCGTTGCAGCAGAGCCTGCAAGCCCGTCATGGCCTCCGAGAGGGCTACAGACGGTTCAACATGAGAATCCAGATCAACCGGCTCCGCAGCCTCTGCTGCTTCGTCAATGAGCTCATGACCTGGCGCATCGGGTTTCAACAAACGCTCGCGAATGACCACCCACGTGGCCGTAAAGTTACCCGCCAAGGCAAAACTCAATGCCAACAACCGAGTTGGAATCCAATCGGCCAATGTCAGCCAGTGACTGACCAAGTCTTGGTTTTCAGCCTCTGACTCACGTTCAGCCAAGCGTAAAAAATAGTAGCCCAAGGCTGCCACCGGGGTCGCCAGCAAAAACCAGAATAACGGTGAGAAAAGCTGCTGCAAGGACTCACGCAGCATGTCTTTACGTGCCTCACCTAACTCTGCCGACAATGCGAGGTCAGGCGTGACCCAGTCATTTTGTTCCGCATCCGGAATGGGCGTGGCCCACGGGCGCTGCTTCCAATTCTCCAAATGCTTAGCAGCGGCAGATGGCTGCGCTATATCGCCAAAAATAACGAGCAACACTAATGCACTAGGCACAAAAATAAGCAGACTTAAGCCCAGCTCTTTGAGTGCCTGCAAGCAGACTGCCAGAACAACCATCGGAATTAACAAGGTGAGCGACAGCCGAATGCCCGCACTCAAACTTTTGGGCAACTGACTGCACCAGCCCAACCAATGACTGCCGGGCTTAGCAACGGCTTGGCGCCACTCTAAAGGCAAGGCGAAGTAGGCTGCCAAGGCCAACAATGCTAATAACAAACTCATGTACGTTCGCTCCTACTCAGCGTCATAAAACGGAGGCTTAACGCCTCTCTGCTAATAATTGATTCAGTCGAGGCCAATCAAAAAAAGGCCCAGGATCGGTCTTCCGGCCCGGTGCAATCTCACTATGACCCACCAAGCGGCCTATAGACTCGGGATAATGTTGCCATAAAGTTTTTATCACAAGTGCCAATCTTTCATACTGCGCATCCTCAAAGGGCTGATCATCACTGCCCTCTAACTCAATACCAATGGAGAAATCATTACAGTTATCTCGCCCTAAGTACTGAGAGCGACCGGCATGCCAAGCCCGCTGATCAAAGGCTACAAATTGGATGATTTCAGCATCACGACGGATCAACAAATGTGACGACACTTCTAGCCGATGAATCTCAGCAAAGTAAGGGTGATCGTTCGCATTTAAGGAACCGAGAAATAACTGCTCGATAAACGGTCCCCCAAATTGCGAGGGTGGCAGACTAATGTTGTGAATTACCGTCAGCGATATTTCAGCCTGAGGGCGCTGATTAAAAAATGGAGAGGGGCAATGCCTCGCTGCATCTAGCCAATGCGTTGCACTGATGCGCATGCAAACTCCAAGACAGACATTAGGTGATTTATACTAGCGCAATGCAGGCCCTTAACGGACAGCCTCCCCTATCTGGTCTTGGATTTTTTCACATGATGACCCCCGAGCTCGTAAAAGCAGCCCTTGCCGCCAATGTAGCGTCAGCTCTCGTTGAAGATATTGGTAACGGTGACATCACTGCTGCACTTATCCCTGAAGATCGCATCGCGACGGCACGCGTAATCACTCGCGACCCAATGGTACTAGCAGGAAAACTGTGGGTTGAGGCCACCTTCATGGCGGTTGATCCACAGCTTAATTTGCAATGGATGGTGGATGAAGGCCAAGCAGTGGCGGCCGGCAGCACGTTATTTGAAATTACGGGTAAGGCGCGCAGCCTGTTAACCGCCGAGCGCGCCGCACTGAATTTCCTACAGACCTTATCCGCAACAGCTACGCAGACGCGCGAACTTGCCGAGTTAATTCGTGATACATCCGCCAAACTGCTCGACACGCGTAAAACGCTGCCCGGCCTTCGTGTGGCGCAAAAATATGCGGTTCTGATTGGTGGCGGTGAGAATCACCGTATGGGGCTTTATGACGCCTTCCTGATTAAAGAAAACCACATCATGGCCGCAGGCTCAATTGCGGCAGCAATCAACACGGCGAGAGCTCAGTCGCCCGGAAAAATGGTCGAAGTTGAAGTTGAGAATCATCAGGAGCTAGAGCTAGCACTGGCTGCGGGCGCTGACCGCATCATGCTCGATAACTTCTCTTTAGAACAAATGCGTGAGGCCGTGCTTCACACAGCGGGTCGTGCTCAGCTAGAAGCATCCGGTGGTGTAAACAAAACCACCCTACGCGCCATTGCCGAAACAGGCGTGGACTATATTTCGCTGGGCACGTTGACCAAGGACATTAAAGCCATCGATTTATCGATGCGACTTATCTGATCCCTATTAATCTAAGTCCTTCAGCCTAATTACTAGCTACAACGCCTTCTGGATGCTGATTCCCTACATAGGCAAAGCGTTGCTGCCCAACTCCATCAATCAAAACCGTTCCGGTAAACATATCGAACGGCCGTACCCACAGCGAGAAGTCGCCATAGCACGTGCGATACAGCACGTGCCACTCCTCACTTTCAGAATGCCTGACTAGATCAAGCACTTCGTAATAGCGCCCTTTGTAATGGCGATAAAATCCTTTACTGAGTATGGGCGCCATAATCTGCTCTGAAATGTAGTTGATCTAAAAAGCAAAAACCCCTGAACAGTATAACTGATCAGGGGTTCGTGCATTAGGTGCCTGGCAATGACCTACTTTCGCATGGCTACTGCCACACTATCATCGGCGCGGAGTGGTTTCACTTCTGAGTTCGGGAAGGGATCAGGTGGTTCACACTCGCTATGGTCGCCAGGCAATTCGGCGGACCTGATGTCGCTGCTGATTACTCAACACAACACCGTCCAAATTCTTGATTCGAGTCATAGAGAACAGCGTCAAACAACTTCGATACTCTCAGACACCGCAAACGCTAGCTTGATCTTAAAAGCTCAAACTGCTTGGGTGTTATATGGTCAAGCCTCACGAGCAATTAGTACACGTTAGCTTCACGCATCACTGCGCTTCCACACCGTGCCTATCAACGTCCTGGTCTTGAACGGCTCTTTAGGGAGATTAAATCTCCAGTGAGATCTCATCTTGAGGTGGGCTTCCCGCTTAGATGCTTTCAGCGGTTATCCCTTCCATACGTAGCTACCCGGCTATGCCACTGGCGTGACAACCGGCGCACCAGAGGTATGTCCACTTCGGTCCTCTCGTACTAGAAGCAGCTCCTCTCAAATCTCAAACGCCCACGGTAGATAGGGACCGAACTGTCTCACGACGTTCTAAACCCAGCTCGCGTACCTCTTTAAATGGCGAACAGCCATACCCTTGGGACCTGCTTCAGCCCCAGGATGAGATGAGCCGACATCGAGGTGCCAAACACCGCCGTCGATATGAACTCTTGGGCGGTATCAGCCTGTTATCCCCAGAGTACCTTTTATCCGTTGAGCGATGGCCCTTCCATACAGAACCACCGGATCACTATGACCTACTTTCGTACCTGCTCGACGTGTCTGTCTCGCAGTTAAGCGCGCTTGTGCCATTACACTAACCTCACGATTTCCGACCGTGATTAGCGCACCTTCGTGCTCCTCCGTTACTCTTTAGGAGGAGACCGCCCCAGTCAAACTACCCACCAGACACTGTCCCCAACCCCGATAAGGGGCCTAGGTTAGAACCTCAACGTTACCAGGCTAGTATTTCAACGTCGGCTCCATGGCAACTAGCGTCGCCACTTCAAAGCCTCCTAGCTATCCTACACAAGTAAAGTCAAAGTTCAGTGTCAAGCTGCAGTAAAGGTTCACGGGGTCTTTCCGTCTAGCCGCGGGTAAACGGCATCTTCACCGCTATTTCGATTTCACTGAGTCTCTGGTGGAGACAGCGCCGCCATCGTTACGCCATTCGTGCAGGTCGGAACTTACCCGACAAGGAATTTCGCTACCTTAGGACCGTTATAGTTACGGCCGCCGTTTACCGGGGCTTCGATCAAGAGCTTCGCTTTCGCTAACCCCATCAATTAACCTTCCGGCACCGGGCAGGCGTCACACCCTATACGTCCACTTTCGTGTTTGCAGAGTGCTGTGTTTTTAATAAACAGTCGCAGCGGCCTGGTTTCTGAGGCTGCCATGCGCTTACGGAGCAAGTCCTTCACGCGCAGCAGCGCACCTTCTCCCGAAGTTACGGTGCCATTTTGCCTAGTTCCTTCACCAGAGTTCTCTCAAGCGCTTTGGTCTTCTCGACCTGACCACCTGTGTCGGTTTCGGGTACGGTAACTCACTATCTGAAGCTTAGAGGCTTTTCTTGGAAGCATGGCATCGGTAACTTCAGCCCACATGGGACCTAGTCTCAGTTCTCAGCATTAACGATCCCCCGGATTTGCCTAAGGGACCTGCCTACCACCTTTCCCCGCGACAACCAACGCGCGGTATACCTAGCCTTCTCCGTCCCCCCATCGCAATAATGAGTTGTATCGGAATATTAACCGGTTTCCCATCGACTACGCTTCTCAGCCTCGCCTTAGGGGCCGACTCACCCTGCGCCGATTAACGTTGCGCAGGAACCCTTGGTCTTTCAGCGTGGGGGTTTTTCACCCCCATTATCGTTACTCACGTCAGCATTCGCACTTCTGATACCTCCAGCGAGCTTCTCAACTCACCTTCGCAGGCTTACAGAACGCTCCCCTACCACTTGCAACATGTGCAAATCCGCAGCTTCGGCTCCTGGTTTGAGCCCCGTTACATCTTCCGCGCAGGCCGACTCGACTAGTGAGCTATTACGCTTTCTTTAAAGGGTGGCTGCTTCTAAGCCAACCTCCTAGCTGTCTATGCCTTCCCACATCGTTTCCCACTTAACCAGGAATTTGGGGCCTTAGCTGGCGGTCTGGGTTGTTGCCCTCTTGACGATGGACGTTAGCACCCACCGTCTGTCTCCCGGATATTACTCCACGGTATTCGGAGTTTGCATCGGGTTGCTAAGTCGAGATGACCCGCTAGCCGAAACAGTGCTCTACCCCCGTGGGTATTCGTCCGAGGCGCTACCTAAATAGCTTTCGGGGAGAACCAGCTATCACCGAGTTTGATTAGCCTTTCACCCCTATCCACAAGTCATCCCCTGGCTTTTCAACGACAGTGGGTTCGGACCTCCAGTTCGTGTTACCGAACCTTCATCCTGCTCATGGATAGATCACTCGGTTTCGGGTCTACTCCCAGCAACTTAACGCCCTATTCAGACTCGGTTTCCCTACGGCTCCCCTATACGGTTAACCTTGCTACTGAGAATAATTCGCTGACCCATTATACAAAAGGTACGCAGTCACCGAACAAGTCGGCTCCCACTGCTTGTATGCACACGGTTTCAGGATCTATTTCACTCCCTTCACCAGGGTTCTTTTCGCCTTTCCCTCACGGTACTAGTTCACTATCGGTCAGTCAGGAGTATTTAGCCTTGGAGGATGGTCCCCCCATATTCAGACAGGATGTCACGTGTCCCGCCCTACTTGTCCTAGACTTAGTTCCACATCGTTGTTTTCGTGTACGGGGCTATCACCCACTATGGCCAGACTTTCCAGACTGCTCCACTAACACCGATGCTAAAGACTAGAGGCTCTTCCGCGTTCGCTCGCCGCTACTGACGGAATCTCGGTTGATTTCTTTTCCTAGGGGTACTGAGATGTTTCACTTCCCCCCGTTCGCCTCACATACCTATGTATTCAGTATGTGATACATGGGCATTAACCCCATGTGGGTTTCCCCATTCAGAGATCTCCGGATCAAAGGTTATTTGCCACCTCCCCGAAGCTTTTCGCAGGCTATCACGTCTTTCATCGCCTCTGACTGCCAAGGCATCCACCGTGTGCACTTATTCACTTGACCATATAACCCCAAACAGTCTGATTGAATTTACATTCAAACAGCCTATCTGACGTTTGATCAGTGTCTAAGAAGTACCAAAGTCGCTTGACTCAGTTCTCTATTTTTAGATATTGCATTCATCGCATAACCAGAATTACTCCCGATTAATTGAATCCAACAAACCTAGACTCGAATCAAATTGTTAAAGATCATGTTGCCGGTCATCCCGGTCAACCTGGAAAATCCAGACCTTAATAACGAACTTCGTCATTAAGGTCTGAGCTCTCGCTTCATCTACCTTACCGCTTGCAACCACATTTGCTATTCACATAAGTGGTGGAGCCTATCGGGATCGAACCGATGACATCCAGCTTGCAAAGCTGGCGCTCTCCCAGCTGAGCTAAGGCCCCTCAAGGTGTCGCTCGCCCTCTAGTCTATGACCAGCCAACTTAGTGGTGGGCCTGACAAGATTTGAACTTGTGACCCCACGCTTATCAAGCGTGTGCTCTAACCAACTGAGCTACAGGCCCTCTAAGTCCGGGCTACTTCATTTAGTCAAACAACTTGTTGTGGGTTCTTGCAGATAGAGGCATCGTAATCGATTAAGGAGGTGATCCAGCCGCAGGTTCCCCTACGGCTACCTTGTTACGACTTCACCCCAGTCATTGGCCACACCGTGGTAAGCGCCCTCCTTGCGGTTAAGCTACCTACTTCTGGTGCAACAAACTCCCATGGTGTGACGGGCGGTGTGTACAAGGCCCGGGAACGTATTCACCGCGGCATTCTGATCCGCGATTACTAGCGATTCCGACTTCATGGAGTCGAGTTGCAGACTCCAATCCGGACTACGATCGGCTTTTTGGGATTAGCGCACTCTCGCGAGTTGGCAACCCTTTGTACCGACCATTGTAGCACGTGTGTAGCCCTGGCCGTAAGGGCCATGATGACTTGACGTCGTCCCCGCCTTCCTCCGGTTTGTCACCGGCAGTCTCCCTAGAGTTCCCACCATTACGTGCTGGCAACTAAGGACAAGGGTTGCGCTCGTTGCGGGACTTAACCCAACATCTCACGACACGAGCTGACGACAGCCATGCAGCACCTGTGTTCTGATTCCCGAAGGCACTCCCGTATCTCTACAGGATTCCAGACATGTCAAGGCCAGGTAAGGTTCTTCGCGTTGCATCGAATTAAACCACATGCTCCACCGCTTGTGCGGGCCCCCGTCAATTCATTTGAGTTTTAGTCTTGCGACCGTACTCCCCAGGCGGTCTACTTAATGCGTTAGCTGCGCCACTAAAGGATCAAGTCCCCCAACGGCTAGTAGACATCGTTTACGGCATGGACTACCAGGGTATCTAATCCTGTTTGCTCCCCATGCTTTCGCACCTCAGCGTCAGTGTTAGGCCAGAAGGCTGCCTTCGCCATCGGTATTCCTCCAGATATCTACGCATTTCACCGCTACACCTGGAATTCTACCTTCCTCTCCCACACTCTAGCCACGCAGTTTTGAATGCAATTCCCAGGTTGAGCCCGGGGATTTCACATCCAACTTACGTAACCGCCTACGCGCGCTTTACGCCCAGTAATTCCGATTAACGCTTGCACCCTCTGTATTACCGCGGCTGCTGGCACAGAGTTAGCCGGTGCTTATTCTGCGAGTAACGTCACTGCTGAAGGTTATTAACCCTCAGCCATTCCTCCTCGCTTAAAGTGCTTTACAACCCGAAGGCCTTCTTCACACACGCGGCATGGCTGGATCAGGCTTTCGCCCATTGTCCAATATTCCCCACTGCTGCCTCCCGTAGGAGTCTGGACCGTGTCTCAGTTCCAGTGTGGCTGATCATCCTCTCAGACCAGCTACGGATCGTCGCCTTGGTGAGCCTTTACCTCACCAACTAGCTAATCCGACTTGGGCTCATCTAATAGCGAGAGGTCCGAAGATCCCCCCCTTTCCCCCGTAGGGCGTATGCGGTATTAGCGTTCCTTTCGAAACGTTATCCCCCACTACTAGGCAGATTCCCAAGCATTCCTCACCCGTTCGCCGCTATCTGGTTAGCAAGCTAACCAAACCGCTCGACTTGCATGTGTTAAGCCTGCCGCCAGCGTTCAATCTGAGCCATGATCAAACTCTTCAGTTTAATACTACATAGTGCCTTAAGAGCACCAAGCTTGGCTCAACGAACAATTGGTCTTTCTCATGAATTCACGAGTAAGTTATTGCCGTTGATAGTTTTCATCTTTCGATGTCACTCACAACTGCAAAAACCCACACAAGTTGTTTGACTAAACTGTTAAAGAACTCATCACTGCATCGTCTGCAGTGCGTCTTGCGAGGAGGCGTATTCTAGTGATTCTCATCACCGTGTCAATCAGAATTTGCAGAAATTTTTCAGCATCTTCGAATCAACTAGCGGAACCTCTAAATCACCCGCTATCGCTACTTAAGTCATTGTTTTTCAACAAGCTTTCTTCGCTACACCTCAGCATCGCTGCGGTGTGGGGCGCATTATAGGGATGC
>NZ_LZDB01000001.1 GCF_001676655.1 Perlucidibaca aquatica | reverse complement strand
ACGATGTCCGTGTCGGCCAAAAGCGTCACGTCTTTTGTCGCGCTAATCGGCGCATCGCCTTCTGTCGTAATCGAACCCGTTTCAGCCTTCACCCCAATTTTGCCCAGTAGCGACTTTAGGATGCTGCCGATTGTCACCGAGTTCTTGGCGGTGAGGCTGATGTCGCCGGCCGTTGTGCTGACTTCACGCTGCTGATTAAGGGAGCCATTCTCAACCTTGAGGGTGATATCGCCACCCGTTGTACCCATCGTGGTCGATGTGGCACGAACACCATCCAACAGCGCCAACTTCAAGCCCGGGATCACATCATCAATCTTCAAATCACCCGACTGATCGGTGATATTGACGCCGCCCGTGCTGGTCTCTGCTTCCAGCACGGCCACCTTAACATTCAGGTCGTCCAAGGCCGAACCAATGCCCGACTTAGCTTTAATGGCCAAGCGATCCGCGGTGATGTTGGTCAGCTGCGTTGTCGCATCGGCTGCTTCGGTGCGCTGATCCGTCACGCTGCCGGCTGTCGCAAAGAGCGTCACGGTTGTCGTTGGTGTGGTGTCATTCACCGCTGTCGTAATCTCACCGACTTTCAGGCTGCCTGCCACGCTTTGCAGCGTCACATCACCCTGTGTTGTCACACGCGTCACGATCAGATCATCGGCATCGGTCAGATTGACAACACCCGACGCATCAACAACCACTGATTCAACTTTGGTATCGAGCGAGCGGGCCGCCTCGTCATTAGCAGCCGTGGTGCCGCCCACATCCGCCTTGGCGCTTAAGGTCAGTTCAGTCGCATCAATAACAGTCAATTGACTCCCGTCATCCCGAATAAAGCCCGCGCTGCTCGGTGCCGTGCCTTTGGCTGTTAACGACACATTGCCCACCACACGAGGCACTGCCGGCATGCCTGCCGTGTCATCCGTAACACTGTCCCGTGCCTTGATGCTCTCCACTGTCATGTCGCCATCTGCACTGACCGTGACATTGCCATTGCCTGCATCGGCGCTCTTAATGGTTAAACTGCTCACTTCATCAATGGTGATATGGCCCGTACCCATGGCGCTGGTCGTCGCTGTCAGCGCGTTAATATCGGTATCAAGATTGATGTCGTTTTTAGCGGAAGCGATCAGCGCATTTGCACGCACGTTAATATCACTCATGTTTTTATCCACAAGTGACCCATTGGCGCTGGTTAACGTGACCGTATGATTTGTCATGAGATTTGTATCACTGACCAAACCAAACAAATTCATGTCACCGTCGGTCGTCAATGTGATGTCGCCATCGCCATTAATCCCGGACTGACCAGCAACGGTGGTGATATTCAGTGCTGCATAGCGCGGACTACCACTTACCAACGCGGTTGTATTGGCCACATTGACACCACCGCTACCACCTGTAACCGAGAGGTTTTCAGCTTGAATATCAACAGCATCACCAGCACCGACACCAGCGCCGGCCACCATGATTAAATCGTCAGCTAGGAATTGGCCTGCAGTATTTGGTCCGGCATCGGAAATTGATCCGGCAGCTTTAATCGACATAAAACCGCGATTAAGACCATCCGCTTTTACAACGGTTTGACCGACTTGGGAAATATTACCCGCGGCATTTACAAAGAGGTCTTCACCAGCTTTGAGGGAAATATCCCCCAAGCCTAAACTGCCGGTGGAGTCTAAAAAGACACTGGTATTAACAGTCGTACCTTGGTTGATATCTAAACGTTGCGCTGTAATGCCCAAGGGCTTCAGCGCATTACTATCAATATCTTTGTTAAGCGCTTCTGCAGCATTTGCTTGCTCGTCAACACGCTGACTCGCTATAAGGGCGATCGTTGCCTTATTAAGATCCTCGACCACCGTTTGTACATTGGTTTCAGCAGCCTGACGATCAGAGGTGGCTTTAGCCAGCAGGTTTTTGGTTGAGAACACGTTGCTATTAGCGGTGGAAAGAAGTGCTCTTAAGCTAGTCACCTCTGCTTCGACGGGAGCCAACTCCTCACGTTCAAAAACAGTTACCGCCAAACTCGCTGCACTCAACGCCAAACGCACGATGGCGAATGCTGCCGTGGCGCCTGCATCTCCACTAAATGGAACGGCCTGGGCCGCACCGACGCCAATTTCTAGCACATCAACCGCAACACCTGCTGCCTCAAGCGCTAGCTGAAGATCTTCAAGCTCACCGCCGAGCGCTTCGGCCTGTGCATTTTTCGAGTTGAAGTTATTCTGCGTTGTTCTCTGGTTATTTTCAGCAATCGATAATGTCGTCTTAATCGTGTTTTCAGAATTTTTAGTCGACTCAAGTGTGGTTTCAGATGTTTTCTTGAGCGTCGTTAATGCGCCAACTTCCGCCTGGTTTGCGGAGAACTCTGCAATTGCTCTTTCTCGCCGGATTTCAGCATCTTTAACTGTGGGTGTGGAAGCCGATAGAGAGACGTTAGCTCCGGTAATGTTATGTGCAGCCCCATTGCCATCAATAATAATTCCCTTATTCGAAGCAACCGAAACATCTCCAGCGCCTGCATTCAATTCATTAATCGTAATATTTGAGTCAGCAGATAGCTTAATATTCCCATTGGTTTTAAGGTTTCCAGCAATAATCACGCCGCCGGCCCCTGGAACACTGGCACCTGTTTTAGCCGTCAATGTGATATGACCGGACCCCATAACTAACGTATTGGTAGGATCCAAAAACACAATATTGCCATCAGTGGCTTCTAGATTAATTGTCCCAGCAGGTGCTAGATTTACGGTACCATCAAGATCAATAACGTAAATCTCAGTCGCTTTAATACTGACCGACTTATTCTCTAAGCTTGCGCGATCTAAAGACACTGCCCCTTGGTTAGTTGCTTTTACCTCACCAGCCCCCCCTGCAGCGGAAATGAAGTTTACATCGAGCAACAGATCATCAACGCCATTACCGGCTTTTAGGTCCAGTGATTTAGAGCGCACATTAGGTGTTTTAAGATTTTTTTGATCCTGAGTACGTGCGTCTGTTATTTTAGACGCCGCAGTCAATTTAACATTATTACCGCGAGACTCAACAGTACCTAGCGCAAGATTTCCTTTTGTTTCAATATCAATATTTGCTTCTGCGCCAGAAGCCTTCGCTCTAATCAGCGAAAATGCGGTATTATTATCATTAATCGCATAAATCCCACCAGAAGTTGTATCAACCACTAGCTTTGACACATTAATTTCTAGTCTATTACCCACAACACCCATAGACTTTGCCGCATAAGTCAGGCCATTGGAGCCCATCACTGCGCTAAAATTTACTAAATCTGGGGCATTTACATGGGCATCTGTGCCATCGCCCGTTATAGCGACATTAATATTACCCGTGGTTGTTTCGACTTTACCAAAGGCAACGTCACCATTATTTTTAAAGTCAATATCGCCCGTAGCCTGAGCATTAAAGCCAGTACTACCCACATTACCGGTATTGGAAAGATAAATTCCGCCTGAAGATGCCGTTACGGAAATTGGGCCGTCAATATTGGTATCAAAGACGTCTGATACACTACCCACCGACGCAGCTTTGGCCGACAGACTTAAACCTGATATTTGAGCGTTGACTAAATCAGCTAAATGAGTAGATGCCTCTAGTGTTACAGCCCCTAAGCTTTGGGCACGCTGGACGGAGAGATCACCTGTTGTTTTTACGGTGATATTTTTGTTTGCAGCCAATGTTTGCGCATCAAGCGTTAACGTCGTTGATGCACTATTACTTGTTGTATCAAGATTAATGTCGCCAAATTTGGTGGCTAACACAGCCGAACCGGTCGCAACAGCAAGGTCAATTCCTTTATCGGCAGTTACGTTAATTGAGCCAGCGGTTAACACGCCAGACGCACGACTAACCGAGCCCTCTGTTTTTAAGGTTAGCAAGCCACCAACACCTGCTCCAGTACCAGCCGCAATTTTGATATCTTGACGATCTAAACTCGTTGACTCATTAATGAATCTAACAGGCCCAGCAATGAGACGGTTCAAATTGAGTGTCTCAGTCAATGCAATATATCGTAAAGCATCTACGCCAGACTCACTTAGACTGAAATCTCCACCTTTAATCGTAGCGTCGATTGATTTAACGCTTGCTGAGTTGCCAGCCAAAAATGTGCCTGCATTCACACCGTTATTGATTACCAGCAATCTTTCAACGCCTGTAAATTGAATAGGTGATGCTGCAGTTCCAATAAAGTCAATCGCATTCAATTCTAGCGCTTCAGATATAATTAATGAGCCTACGCCTGATTGAATATTTCCACGCTTAGCAATAACAGAAACCACATCTTCAAGCTCTGCGGCAGTTGGTGCGCCAGAGTCCTTAATAGAGTCTAAGTTTTTGTTAGTAGAAAGCGCACCCAGCGATATATTTCCACTATCAGCGCTGACATAAATATCATCTTGAGCAGTAACGCTGATTGAGCTTAAGCCATTTTGCTCATTAATATAAACGCTTCCTTTAGTGGCATTAATCGATACATTTTCAGCATTCGTTTTTAAAGCCTGGCCAACATTTCCAACAGAGCCATCAGCGCTTACAGTAACTTGCACACCCGTTAACAGGGTATTGACAGGCTGTTGGGTACCAGCAGGTACTGCTTGAACTGACTTTCCTGAATTGAGCGTTAAATTTCGAGTAGCGCTGATTGTGTTGGTTAAAACAATGTCACCACCAGCGGACACTACAATGTCTTTAACACCCAAACGTCCAGCATCGCTACCGTCGGGAATACGAACCCTTCCATTACCCTGATCACTCGCACCAACAAAAGCAACTAAAGGCTGCCCATTATTAATGGTGACCACAGGCTCTGTGATTTGCAGTTTACCTAATGCTAAATCACCTTGGTTATTGACGTAGATATGACCATTTCGCGTGGAGGCTAACAACGTAGTTGTATCAAGTCCAAGGGAGTCTGTAGGTGAATTACCAATATCACCATCTGCGTTTAGATTGAACGTATTAGCACGCCTTCTAAAATTAGGAATATTCGAGTCCAGCTTTCCACCACGAATGCCACCACCGACGGCGTTTAATATGACCGAAGTACCAAATGAGACTGGATCTCCGCTAGTAGGCGCAGTAATACCGGTGTCGACCTCTCCAACCGTCACGCCTCCAGCCGTGTCTTTAAGATAGATATGGCCACGATTGGTTACCGCATGGATTGTGTCTGCATCGAATGTAACAGGCGTTGTGTCATCACCGTTATTTATTCCAACACTGCCGCCGATATGTGCTTCTTTCGTGGTGGTTTGGAGTGTCAGAGTGGTGGCTGCGGTTTTACTTGACGCCCCCGTTGTAATCGATTTACCCGCCTTCACTTTCATGGCGGTAGTTTTAGTGTTTACCGTGTAGCTAGGCGATGTCGAAGGAGCCACAGGTGGCGTAACCGTCACATCAGCAGCTATAGCGCCATTTTGTATCACCGTATCCGCGGCAATATCGACTAACTGTGTAGCCTCAATAACGCCATCATTATTAACAACGGAAGTTTGAATCGATGTGGCTTGATCCGCAGTTAAGAGCACTTGTTGTGTCTCAATCGAGCCCTTCTGATCGACCTTAAAGTTTGCATTTGCTACGGCAGATGGATTAATCGCAAAGTTAATCAAACCAGAACCTGACAACTCCACTTCGAATTTATCAGCAGCCGCTAGAGTCACCTGACCGATCTGGGTGACAACATGTGTCTTAATGTCACCATTCGTTTCGACAGTTGGAGCAATTAAATAGACAAAGGCTCCCGTACCTGACTGGGCACTATTTGTCCCCCCCTTACCAGCAGAAATGGAGCTTCCTAGCGCTGCTTCAATTTCGCCAGCATGATTCCCTGTAAAGGCAAACTTAGCGGTACCGTCTGTACCTAAAAAGTCATCATTGGTGATATTTGCCGTAGTAGCCAATAGCCCACCCACATTGACCGTCGAGCCCCCACCAAAAACAACCCCTGCAGGGTTAACCAAAAACACGTTGCCATTCGCTGTCAACATGCCGCTAATATTAGATAGAGCACCACTTAAATCACGATTAAGCGTTACAGCGCCAGGCCCCGCCGACTGTACAAAATTGACAAGCTCACCTGCGTTAATGTTAAAACCGCTTGATCCGACAGCTCCTTGTGTCCCGCCTACTCCCCAATTAATGATGCCCTTGCTATCCGCTTGGGTAATGGTCATGTTATTGCCGGCAACACCGATGCTAATACCACCCGTTACAATCGTCCCCCCACCCGGCAATGCAAACGCCAACGACACACAACCTGCGCTACCAAGCCCTGTTGACGCAATAGCAATAATGTTCTGCTTTAAAGATTTAGTTTTATTTTTTTGACGTGACATAATAATGACCTCAATTCGGCTTAATAAGCGTATCGATTAGAAACGGTAGCGCGCTTGCGCATAGAGATAAGACCCTGCATCGGTTTTCTCACCCACCGGCTTCGCAAGATCAACGCGGAATTCCATTTTTTGGTTCGGCGTATACGCCAAGCCCATTAAAATACCACTCAGGCTTTCCGTCGCCTTTTGCCCTAAAAAGGGCTTTTTAATTGAAATACGGGCATGGTCAACGCGGCCAATTAACTGCCATTGCTGACTGCTGGCAAACAGTTGACGACGCGCCTCTAAGCCTAGTGTCACGCCACTATCGCCCGAGAACGCAGACGGGGTTTGTCCTGCTACTGAACCGTAGCCACCGATACCCCATTGCTCACTAGAGACCAGCGGATCAAGCGCATACTGGCCTGACCACTGCGCAATGAGCTTGGTCCGTGGCGAAAGCATGTGTACGCGAGCCACATCAAAGGTCAGTTTGGTAAAATTATTATCGGCACCGGCAATGGCTTTACTCGACATGGGCGAACCATTAGGCATACCACCAAACTTAGCGCCTAAGCCTTGATGCAAACTAATCGCTGCTAAGTTACGCCCCTTGGGCGTCGACTCATCAATTTGGTAGGTTACCCGGACTTTGCGGATACGATCATCAAAGGTTTTAACACCTAAAAAGCTTTGCTCTAAGTTTTGTACTTCCAACCAAGTTTCTAAGGTATGAATTACTTTGGCGGATTTTACAAAATCGTGAATATAGCCAAATCCAGCACTCGTATTATCACCTTGAATATCCAGTGCACTAAACTGACCACCCACCTCCGTATTACCCACACCTACGTAATATGAGATTTTACCGCCCTTACTATTAACTGGGCGTGCATAACCTAAACGAGCAAAATAGACACCCGATTGGTCAACGCCCATTAAGCCAATAAAACTCAAGGCATCACCCACCCCAGTGATATTTTGAGCTTCTGCAGAGGCAATCGCACGGACTTCACCCGTGTTCTTACCGCCATAATTATTAATTTCTAGGCTTCCTTTAACGCGCGGCGCCTCAGTTACGTTAATCAGCAAGTCGGTTGTGCCTTGTTGAGCGCCTGGCCTGAGTGTGGATGTCGCCTCAATACCTGATAGTCGGTTTAAGCGAACCATCGCTTTTTCTGCGTTAGCCAAATCAATCGGCTTACCGACGGTGACTTGCTCTGCTGCGAAAAACAGCGGAAAAATTTCTGGGTTCGTGCGCGTTGCGCCTCTCGCCTCCACCTGACCAAGACGTCCCTCGAGCACCACGAGACTCAACGAGCTCGTCGCAAAGTTTTGCTGTGGCACCACCACTTTGGCTAAACGAAAACCGGCTGCGTGGTAGTGATTCTGCACTTTCAACGCGAGGTTTTTCATGTCTTGCAAGGTCATGTCACGACCCAGCTCCGTCGACACTAAGGCACTGAGTTGGCTTTCTGTGTAAGCGGTATTTCCTGAGAACTGTATGGCATGAATTTTTTGTGTCACCGCCACGACGGGCGTAGAACTCATGACCGTGGCGGGCGCTACAGGCTGTATATTGGCTGCAAATACAGGTCCAGCAGCAACGAACAAACCCAATGCATATTTGGTTGAAGCGGAAACTCGCGAAATAAACATCAGCGCAAACCCTGTTAAATAATTGAAAAATAAGTGTTTTTATCGAAAAAGTAGCGATAAAAATTTGCTATTACTTAGATTATCCACACAGGGTAAGCACAAAACTTACAGATTCTTACAGCGGTCTCAGTTGCATCGTCACGCTGTAACCATTGCCACGAATTGAGCCAATCAGTCGGTCGTCGTTGATCTCATCACGAAGCTTTTTTCGGAGCCGGCTGACCAGGACCATTAAGGCCTCAACGGTAAACGGGCGATCATCGATATCACCCAAACCATCGACTAATTCTCCATAACTCAGATACTGATTCGGCGCGTAAGACAGCAGTTCAAACAACTGATATTCACGCTGAGTCAACTCGACTTCTATCTCATCGGGAGTCAAAAGTGACTTTCGCCGACTATCTAAAAAAGCACACTTTTCGAGCACTAACGACATGTCAGGCAAGCGCCGACTCAAGTTGTCAATCACTGCGGTCAATTCCCGTGTGCTCGTGGGCTTAGTTAAATAAACATCTGCTCCAGACTCATAGCCGACGGTGCGCTCACCATGCCTGACTCGCGCGGTCACCATCACAATACCCATGTTTGGGTAGCGAGCACGCAAGCGCGACGCGATGCTGTAACCGTCTTCATAGGGAAGATTTACGTCCAGCACCGCAATGTGCGGTGTGTGCTGCGTTAACCAGCGGTTCAGCTCTTCGCCACAATCCACGCCATGCGCTTGCCAGCCTGGCCGCGTGAGAAAGCTGACCATTTCCTCACGCAGCAGGTCGTTATCTTCCACCACAACGATATTGATGTTCGTGTTCGTCACGGTAGCGATTCCTTAAAACGCCTTACGCAAAACGCTTTACTCAAAACGCATAGCTCAACACAAACCACGCCGTCAGTGCGTTGTCGCGTGGGTCTGTTTGCGGGTCGCCACCGACCAGACGGTGGGCCAGCAGCGTCTCTAGGCTGAGTGGGCCGTGGTTATAGCGCAGGCCCACGCCCGCGCCGCTCAAGGTCCGGCTGTTCTTGCCGGCATTGGTCGGCTTGTGCTCTAGGCGCGTGCGGCCACCGTCGAAGAACACAAACGGCGAGAGCTTGGCATTGGCTTGGTAGCGCACTTCAAACTGTACGAGCTGACCTTCATCGCCGGTGCCTTCACCGGTGGCGTAGGCGCGCACGCCAAACGGGCCACCGAGGGTGTAGCTCTCGGAGCTGTCGAGGTTTTCGGCCGAACGCTGGGCGTTCAACCGAGCATAGATGCTGAGGTTGTCGAACACGCGCTGCAAGCGAACCACATCGGCATTGAGGCGGCTGAAGCGGCCATTGGTCAGTGCCAGATCGGGCACGGGGCCGCTGAAGCTGCCCATGGCCCATTCCACTTGGCCATAGGTCACGCCGCTGCGGTCGCTGCGGTCGAAGTTCAGGCCTAGCACGGTGCTTTTGCTTTCACGCGACTGGCGGGCATTGACCGATTGCTGCTCATCGAAGAAACGTTTGTGTTGGCCTTGCACTGACGCGGTGAGGTTGGCGGTGCGGCTGCGAATGAGCGGATAGCTCAGGCCGAAGGTTCCGGTTTGGGCGTTGCCGCTGGCTTGTAAGTTCGCGAACTCGCGGCCTAGCCGGTATTCGGTACGGCTGTAACCGGCGGTGGCGCGCAGACCCTTGCCGCCTAAGGGCAGGCTGTAGTTGATGTTGGCCGAACGCAGGCGCTCATCGCTGCCCATCACGCTGTAGCTGAGTTGGTCGCCGAACATCAACGGGCTATTGATCACCACATTGGCACGGGCTTGGTAGTAGCCGGTGTAGCGGTTGCCGTGATTACTCAGGCTCAGGGTGCCGGTGATTTTTTGCGTGGGCGTGAGGGTGACGTCGAGATCACCGGTGCCCACGGTCTGGCCGGGCTTGATGACAGGTAAGACGTCGTAACCGGGTTGGTCATCGAGAATGAGGGTTTGGCGCTCAAGATCCGGGGCATAAATGGGGGCACCGGCTTTTAAGGGCTTGAGGAAGCGTTGCGCCTGCGCCGAGCGGCTGGGCGTGTCGGCCTTGGCGGTGCGTGCGCCGTAGTTGCCTTCCACGACTTGCAGCGTCAGCACGCCGTCGCGAAAGCCGTTTTGCGGCACAAAGACCTTCGCGAAGGCATAACCTTGGCTGCGGTAAAAGGCCGAGACCTGATCGGCAATGTCATAGAGACCCGCCAAATCACGCGACTGGCCAATAGCCGGCTGCACAAATGCTTGCAGCTGTTGCTGGCTCAGGGCGGTGTTGCCGGTGAAGGTCACGGCTTGGATAGTCACTGCCGTTCCGCCGGGCTGAATGGCATCGCGACTGATCGCGGGTAGCGTGACGGTGGCTCCGGCTTTAGGTGCCTGCACCGGCGCTTGCAGCTCACGGCTCAAGCGGCCAGCATCGGGGGCAATGGCGGGCAAGGCGGCTTGCGCCAGTCCGGCGCTAAGCGCCAACGCCAGCGCAATAGCGGAGACTAAGGGGGTCGTGTTGAATTGCATCACAGCTTCCTGATTAAAACGCGTCATTGTTGTTCTTCCTGACCTGCGGGCAATTTAATACCGCCATTCACCACCACGAGCTGAGCCGGGCCACTGGCACGCGCTTGATTGGCGGCAATGAAGAACGGCGCGACATCGCCGCTGCGCTCTTCCATCGCCTCGCGCTCGCTCGGCAGATCCAGCTTGGGCTCTAGCGTTTGCGCGTTGGCAATGGCCACATCCGCAATCGGCTGGCTGATGGTGAGCTGGGCGGGATTGAACTGGCTGATGACATAGTTCTCATTGCCCAATGTGCCTTGAGTGATGTCGTAGAGACCGGCGGCTTCACCGACTTCACGCGTCAGGCTGCCATTCAGTGCATCGTCGGCGAGCAAGCCGGTGACCGAGAAGGTCAGCTTAGGATCAGCTGATCCCACGGTCTTGGATTGCTTGTCGGCGGTAACCACAACACCGCTGCGCTTGGCGATATCTGCTGCTGTGTTGGCTTGATCCGTGATCGTGTAGTTGTCGACATCATCACCGGTGTAGATGCTCTTCAGCGTCACCGTCTTGCCCATCTCTGCTTTCTTATCTGCGAACAAACCCGTGGCCGAGACCACTAGCTTGTCGCCCTCGAACAAACCATTCAGCTTGGCGTTGGCCGTGCTCACCATGGCGTTTGTACCGCCATCGTAAGTCTTGTTGTCGGCAGTAATACCGCTAACGCTCAGCGCTGCTTTGCTGATGTCAGCCGTGTCAGTAGCCTTGGCATTGGCGTTGCTGATGGCGTAGTTACCCGCATCGGTACCGCCCAAGCTCAGACCTTCCACGGTCACGGTTTTGCCCATGCCCACGTTCTTTGTGTCGAAGTTAGCCGCAGTTTTGTTAAGAGTCAGCACATCGCCTTCAACCATATCTCTCGTGCTCAAAGCCACGTCCGCCATCGTGTTTGCGTTGTAGACCTTGTCACTAGCCTTGACTGCAATCGTCAGGCTCTTAGCCGTGAGATTGGCCGTAGTGTCTGCCGATTCTTCGCCGTTGATGAGCAGATAGTTCGCTGCATCATCACCACTCAGACTCAAGCCAGTCACTCGCACCGTCTTGTTCTGACCCACGTTTTTGTCGTTTTCCTGATTGGCATTGATGAAATTCGCCGCCGTCTGGTTCAGCGTGACCTTATCGTTGGTCACGATGTCTTCGGTGCTCAGCGTGGCCGTCGCGGTGGATTTGCCATCGTAGACCTTGTTGATCGCTGTGGCGGCAATCGTCAGTAACTTCTGCGCAATGGTTGCAGTCACGGCATTCGTGGCATTGCTCAGCGTGTAGTTGCTGGCCAAGGTACTGCCATTGTTGGCAATCGTGGTGGTGGTATTGACCTTGCGGGCACCGGCGTCTTTCTTGTCGAAGCTGCCGGTGGTGCTCACGGCCAGAGTCTCCCCCGCGATACCGGTGGCTACTGTCCCCTGATTGCTCAGCGTGGCGCTGGTGTTGCCGTCGTAAGTCTTGCCGTTGGCGGCAATGCCAGCAACCGTCACGGCCTTCTGGGCAATCGTCGCATCCACTGCGTTGGTCGCATTACTCAGCGTGTAGTTGCTCGCCAAGCCACCGGTGCCGTTGCCCAGCGCACTCGTGGTGTTGACCTTGCGGGCACCAGCGTTCTTGTCGTTGAACGTACCGGTGGTCATTACGGTCAGCGCTTCACTCGATATGCCGGTAGCGACACTACCCTGGTTGCTCAGCGTGGCCGTAGTATTGCCGTCGTAGGTCTTGCCGTTGGCGGCAATGCCGGCAACCGTCACGGCCTTCTGGGCAATCGTTGCATCCACTGCGTTGGTGGCATTGCTCAGTGAGTAGTTGCTCGCCAAGCCACCGGTGCCGTTGCCGAGCACAGTCGTGGTGTTGACCTTGCGAGCACCAGCGTTCTTGTCGTTGAACGTACCGGTGGTGCTCACGGTGAGGGTTTCACCATCAATCCCCGTGGCAACGCTGCCCTGGTTACTCAGCGTGGCCGTGGTGTTGCCATCATAGGTCTTGCCGTTGGCGGCAATGCCGGCAACCGTCACGGCCTTCTGGGCAATCGTTGCATCCACGGCGTTGGTCGCGTTGCTCAGCATATAGTTGCTGGCTAAACCACCCGCACCGTTGCTTAGGGTGGTGGTGGTGTTGACCTTGCGGGCACCAGCATTTTTGTCATTGAACGCACCGGTGGTGCTCACGGTGAGGGTTTCGCCATCAATCCCCGTGGCAACGCTGCCCTGGTTGCTCAGCATGGCCGTGGCATTACCGTCGTAGGTCTTGCCGTTGGCGGCAATGCCGGCAACCGTTACGGCTTTCTGGTTAATCGTGCCCTTCAGCGTTTCACCGGCGAGGGTGTAGTTGCTAGCGAGTGCGCCACCTGTGGCATCCAAACTGGCCAGCGTGTAGGTCACCGCCACATCCTTATTGCTACCGGCATTAGGGTCAGCGAACTCACCGCTTGCGGTGGTCGTACCCAGTGTTTCGCCCATCACCACATTGCCCAGCGTGCCGACCGTGACGGTGGCCGCTTTCTTGCCATCATAGGTCTTGGTGTTCACGGTGCTACCGGTGATGCTCAGCACGCGCTGAGTAATTTTGCCGGTGAGCACCTCATTAGCCAGGCTGTAGTTGCTGGCCTTGTGCGCGGCATTGAGGCCATTCACCAAGGTGTATACCGCCGTCACATTCTGCGCTTGCGGCGAGGCATTCTGGCTGGCAAAGGTGCCCACCGCCGTGGTGGTGCCCAGCGCTTCGGTCACGCCATCCACCGTCACAAAACCAGTCAGCGTGCCTGCCGTGACCGTGGCCGTGGTGGTGCTATCATACTGCTTGTCGGTAACTTTACTGCCGCTAATGGTCAGCGCTTTCGGCGTGATTTTGGCGGTCTTGGTTTCACTGGCCAGGGTGTAATTGCTGACTTTGGCACCGGGAGTCATGATCGGCGCGGTGATTGTCGTCGTCGCAGATACACACGCGGCGGGGTTGGTGGCGCAGTTGCCACCGGTCATCGGTACGCCAATACCGGTGATGCCGCCCATTGTTGTCGAGGCACCCTCTGCCAGCGTGTAGGCCACCGTCACATTTTTGGCGATGACATTGCCATTGGCATCACGCGCCACATCTTTGTCCGCGAAGGTACCAACGGCGGTCGTGGTGCCCAGTCGCTCGCTACCCACAAAGCCACTCAGCTCACCCACGGTCACGATTGCGCCCAAGGTGCCGTTGTAGGTCTTGTCGGCCACAGTAGTGCCGGTCACGGTCAGCGCTTTCGGGTTGATGGTGGCGGTTTTGGTTTCACTGGCCAAGGTGTAGTTGCTGGCTTTGTGCGCGGCGTTCGTGCCATTGGCCAAGGCATAAGCCACGGTCACGTTTTGTGCAGTGGCTGCGCCTTGCGCATTGCGCACCACGTCTTTGCCCGCGAACTGGCCGGTGGCCGTGGTCGTGCCCAGGGTTTCGCCATCCACCACGCCTTTCAGCGTGCCCACGGTCACGGTGGCTGAAGTGTTGCCGTCGTAGTCCTTGTTGGCCACGGTGGTGTTTTCCACGGACAGGGCTTTCGGCGTGATGGTGGCTTTCAGATTGGCCGGGGCAATGGCGTAGTTACCGGCATCGCTGCCACTCAGGCTCAGGCCGCTGACGCTCACGGCCTTGTCGGTGCCTGCGTCTTTGTCGGCGAACAAGCCACCGGTCACTGTGCCCGACACGGTCACGGTATCGCCTTGAATCACACCCGTGGTATCCACCACCGCGGTGCCTGTGATCACCGCATTGCGGTTGCCATCGTAAGTTTTGTTTTGCGCAGTAAGGCCGCTTACTGCAATGCCCTTGGCGGTAATGCTGCCGGTAGCAGTGACAGGGCCGGTGGGCAAGCTGTAGTTGCTCATCTGGAAGCCTTCACCTGTTGCACTCAGCGTGCCGGTGGTGAGATCCGCCGACACGGTGGTGGCTTGCAACACGTTCTTGCTGTTGAAGGTAGCGCTGCTCACACCACCCAGTGTGGCGCCCACACCTTGCTGGCCGACAAAGCCGGTGACCGCAAAGTTGCCGCTCGTTAAGGCCAGCGTGTCTTTGCCGTCATACACCTTGGTCAGTGGGTTGTTCGTGGCCGCTTGCAGCGCCACGGTCAGGGCTTTGGGGGTAATAGTGCCTGCCTTGGACACGCTGGTGGGCAACACATAGTTGCTGGCCAAGGTATCGCCCGTGACCGACAAATTCCCAGCCGTGAGCGATGCTGTAACGAGATTCGCCGTAGCCACATTCGGGCTGTTGAACACGCCGTTGGTCTGGCTGATGGTTCCGCTCTGGCTGGTACCGGGGGCGAAGTTTCCGAGTAGGAAGTTCTTTGTACTCAAGGCCAGATTGGCATTGCCATCATATACCTTGGTGAGCGGGTTGGCCTGGGTGCCAGTCAGCTCCACGGTCAGTGTGCGCGGGGTCACCGTCCAAGTCACGGCATCGCCAGCCACCAGCTCAAAGCCACTTGCCGTCAAGCCACCGGTGTACACAAACTTGTAAGTGCCTGCGTTGGAGAGTGAACTGAAGTTACTAACGGTGTTGTTATTGGCATCCCATACGCTGAAGGTGGCGTTACCGGTCAGCGTCGCGTTGGTGAGCGGAGTGGTGCCGTTGGCAGCTGCAAAATCATCACCGACAAACGAGGGCAAGGTATCGCCATAGGTGTTGAAGCAGAGCGTGCCGCAGGCGAGGCGGATGAAGACTTGCTGAATCGATGGGGCAAATGGTTTGACCTGATGCACGCGTAACAACGGTCCATTGGGGCCCATGGCCCAGGTATTATTGAAGTCAAGCGCCGAAAAATTGCTCTGCATATTGAAAAGAGCCGTACTCACGCCTGTTGGTGCTGGGGCTGAACCACCAACAGAAGCCGTGCTCCAGCCACTGGGTACTTTGTCGCTGTTGTAATACAGGTTATTGAATGTGGCGGTGGGTGAAATACTATTGCTATTGTTACCAAAAAGTCCGGTATTGAGCGTACCGCCGCTGTTCACAATTAAACCACTGATATTCCATGTATTGTCCACAACACTGTTATTGATACCAACAACAATCGGCCCTTGGTCAGCCCCGGTGAGGACAGTCGTGGCGGCGAAACCTCCGGTCAGACTCCCGTGCAGCCCCCCCACCGAAGAGCTGACACTGTAGTTACCTAATAAGTTGAATGTGCCTCGTGCATAGCTATTGTTGATCGCGACCACATTTCGGCCACTACCTTGCGAACCCGCTAATCCACCAACACGCAAGGCACCCGTTCCCGAGGGTGCAGACGAGATGGTCACCGTGCCATCAAAACCTACTCGCTGCATAAACGCATGACTGGAAACGATGCCGCCAAAAACCGGACCGAAGTTAGTAACCGTGTTGTTGCTTTCGATCACAAACTTGCCTGTCACCAAACTGTCTTGAACCACTAGACTGCCAGGCACCACAGTGCTGAAAGCGTTGCCTGCGACGATACCCGCCACTGTTGGCGTGCCATTGGGAAGCTTGGTGAGCGAGAAGTCTGCATCTACCACATAAACACCGGAGACTGTCGTGCGTGATCCTGCTGCGGAGGCTGAGCCACCAACACCAGCCAAGCGGGACGGCCCTAATAAGCCGGCGACAAGCATGCTCGAGCCGGTGGGCGCTGATATGTTGATGACAGGCTTATCGATAGTGACATCGCGAATGACGGTGCCAAATACCTGATAACTTAAAAATGGCGCAGCCGAGAGAACACCACTTAAGCCACTAACCACCGATATCGCCTGCGTGACATTGAAGCCCTTGACGCTGTGGCCGAGACCATGGAATTCGCCGTTATAGCCGTTGTAGTTCGTTGTGCTTGAGCCGTTGGCTTGCCCGAAAATGTAAACGCCTGAGTTCAGCAACACATCCGATCCGAGCGCAAAGTTACCGGCAAAGTCGTTGGCACTGATCAGGTTGTTGGTTTGCCCCACTGCAGGGTCATAACGCAACACGGTGAAGGTTTTGGTGGTGCCATCGCTGCCGCGCTTGAGCAAGAAATTGGCACCCGCTTGCAGATTGATGGAGCGCCCGCGCACGATGTAATAATCACCAGGGGTGTTGCCGCTGGTGCCGGTATAACTGGCTGCAGTGCCGCCCTGACCCACTTCAAGTGCCAACTTGCCGGCCGCATTGCTGGAAGTGATGTTTTCGTTGATGTTGATATTGCGGTGAGCCTTCAGCGTTAGCGTGGTAGCACCACTCCAAGACACGCTGTCGTTGACATTAATGTCGCCGTTGCCGCTCGTATTTCCAGTACCGCAAGTCACGGCCACCGAGCAGCTCACTGAACTGGCCAGCGTCTGAATCGTGACATTGCTGGTCAGAAGCGCCGAACTCAATGCCGCACCCGTCAGGTCACCGCCACTCGCTGCGATGGTGAAGTCGATGGGGTCCAGCAGCCAAGTGCCGGTTTCACCTTCACTAGAAGAGGTATCCACGCGCAGGCTGTCGTTGAGAATCAGCTTGGCACCCGAGGTATCCACAAAGCCGCCGCGACGACGACCCGTGGCGTAAATCTTGCCGCCGAACTCGCCGATGCCGTGCCCCAGATCGCCGATCAGCTCGACGCGACCACCTTCGCCCTCGCTGGAACTGGCCGATACCACGGCGCTGCTGGTCTGCGTGATGTTCTTAGCACGCACATTAATGCTGCCGCCTTGCTGGCTGCCATCGGCCAGGGTGGTGCCGCTGTCGGTGTATTGGCCGGCCAGCACATCAATCTGCCCGCCGCGCAGGCTGGATACATCCAGCATGCCGGCCTGCTTCACCAAGTCCGCACTCAGCGCGATGCTGCCCGTGGCTTGAGCGACTTCACCCGCCTCACCCGTGAGCGATGCCATGCTCAGCGCCTTGGTCACGCCGGTGTGGTTGATCACACTGGCCGCGAGGTTGCCCGCCGCCTTGGCGGTGAGGTACACCGTGCCGCCATCCGCCCGAATGCCACCGCTCTGCTCAATGGCGGCATTCAGCGCGCCTTCGCTGACTTGAATTTTCACCGGGCCGCCGAGGTCCAGCAGCACCGTGTTGCCGGCTGCCAAGTCCACCGTGCCTTTCAAGGCCTCGATGCTACCCGTGTTGATGACCTTGGCCGCGATCAGCGCCACCACGCCGCCGTCTGCCGCCTTGATGCTGCCTTGGTTTTCCACGGTGGCGGTGCTGCTGCCGCTGAACTGGTAGCGACCAGCCATGAAGTCATCGGTGCTGATGTTTTGCGTGCTGGCCACAATGCCGCCCACATTCACCTGCGCCGTGGGCGTGAACAGCACGCCGTTCTGGTTCACCAGAAACACTTGGCCATTGGCGTTGATCGCGCCTTGAATCACCGACACATCGTTGCCCAGCACGCGGTTCAGCGCCACTGAGCTGCTGCTCAGCTGCTGGAAGTTCACGCTGTTGCCTTGACCAATACTGAAGCTCTGCCAGTCAATCGCGGCTTTGTCGCTGCCCTGCACAATGTTTAGCGCATTGCCGGCCTGCTGGATGCTGGCCTGACCGGCCACCACCACACCGCCGGTGGGCAGCACGGCCCACGCGGCGGGTGCCGCTAACGCCGATGTCACCAAGGTCAGCGCTGGAGCCGCTAACGCTGCTCGCTGAGCCTTGCGCGCCTGCTGCGAGCTGCCGGTTTTGCCCCGGCCCCGCGTGGCCTCAGACGCTACCTGCCAAAGGCCCAGCGTGGCATTCCAGACAATGCGGTACACATGGTTGAGGGATGAGTTCATGGCGGCTGACCTTCACAAAAATAATTTTATATATTTAACCGAACAGAAAGCGGTCTACATTGCGCTATATTGCATGATCCGACTGAACGTCCCAAAAACGCTTAGCTACTTGCCGCGCCTGAATCTATCTGGACTCAACGCCCTAGAGAAATCAAGCTGATTTCTGCGCGGTAGCGCCGTGGCTTTGCTATCAACCTCGGGCATAACTGAGGTAAGCCTTAGAATTGCGCTGATTCTTGAATGCACATAATTTCTGGCATGCGAAGCAAATAGCGCATCAGGGAAGTACTCATCATACAAACTCATGTTCAACAGCTGATCAGCTGATGTTAACCGGAAGTCAACCCCTTTCTTACGAAACCTTAAGTCAACCGCCTTAACCAAAAAGTCTCGCATGAAATCATTCTGCTTTACCTGTGTTTCACAGGTGTCGCCTACTAGGCCTTTGTAAAGCGTAGACTCGCCTTTTCCGCTCAAATCCGCATCCGTTACGGCAGATGTTGCCGCACTGCCACATGGGTGCATGTCATGCAGCATTTGTATCAGGGTAACAAGCGCAACAATCTTATTAAAGATATTACGTTTATCATAATAAGCATTTTCTCTTTGCCAATTTGAGCTCCAGAGTTCAGCAAAAAGATTAACCCCCTCGCGCACCCGCCCAGCTTCATCTTCATTTTGACCAACGATATTATTAAGCGCCAACGGATCCGAAAGCAAGGATCGTACCAGTTCATTTTTGGCTACAATATTTCCGCCAGATACACCACGACAGATTGAAAGCATGACCATCAGAATTTCTTGGATTACCATATTGACATCTTGAACATACTTCTTTGCTACATCGGCAGTCTTCTTTGCATTTTTTGACACGCTAGCGACCGTGAATCTATAGTGCTGCAGGACAGTAGCTTCTGAAATCATCACTAACTTGGAGCCATCGTAAAATTGGCTTTTAACTCCATATATTCCACTGATCGTAAATACGACATAACTAATCAATCTTCTTATTTTAAGAGCCTCAATACCAGAGCTCATTAATGATCCCGCATCCAAACTACTTATGGTAAAATCAGCGCGAGAAAATCTTTCATCGGAAAGGCAGCGCTTCATAAAACTGATGTTAGACCTGACAGAAAGCACCCTAGCTATTGTATGAGGCCCCTGCCCGCCTGAATCATCATGATATGAATAGTACGTGGGAGTCCGGCATGCTTGAATCCTAGAAAATGCCTGCGAAAAAGCCTTTTCAAAACTCTGCGCCGAAATAGCATCCTTTCTTATTCTTTTAATAATCTTTATGATATCTCTAGAGGATCTGGGGACAGAATTCAACTTTTTTTTCAAGGCACTCAGGAGTACATTGAGCTTGTCCGTGCTGCTGAAATAAAATTTATGTCTTGTATAAAGAAGCCTTATTAGAGCCTGCACATATTGGAAGTCACTTTTTGCCTGAGCCAAGTCATCATAATCCCCCATCGACGTAATAATCTGACCTATATCATAGTCGACCTCTAAAAAAATCAACTCAAGAGCTTTATCCATCTCATGAATAATTGGCTCATTATAATCATCCATTTTATCGGCGAGCTTAGCGTCTCTTTTTGCAAGTCCAGACTGCTTTAACCCTCCACCAAATAACTCTTCTTTGAACTGCTCATAGACGCTCTTGTTATAAATCCCATAAATCAAAAATAACTTCAGCTTATACACATCTTCATTATCAGAAACTATACTAATTCCACTCTTAATCGAGTGGCTTGATTTAGGTCCTGCAGGACGCTGCCTTCTTGTTTTATAAGTCCTATTCCCTGAAAACTCAAACTCTGCATCTACTTCAACAACATTTTTAATTAGAATATCCACATACTCAGATGCCAACTCATCGACATCTCGTTCGATATAAGCATCATTTATCAAGGCAGAAATTCGACTTTCAGATTTACCAGTCGCTGATGCAGATTTTATAGAAAATTTTACTCCGTTAGTGATGGTATAGGAGTTATCGTATTCATAAACAACATCACCAATTGTGATATCCACGATCTCACTCCCTCATATCAAATCATCTAGTACGAAAGTCGCATTTCGAGAAATATCTCTACCGCCTAATAGCGTTCAACTCATTATTGAGTTTTGCGGCCAGATCAAGAACTTTGGCTCCCTTCGCATCCATCACCATGGCGAAGTCCATGCCGCAAAAAGTACATTGCGCCTTTCTTCCGGCCAGCAACATGGCTAGGCTGGTCTTGATGCGTTTCTGTGGGTTTTTTGGCTCATTGCATTTTGGGCAAGGGAAACCGGCTACTTCAGATAGATTCATCATTTACTCCTTATTTGTTTTTTTCGTGTCAAAGCAGGCCGAGTCATGTTCGACCTCATGCGAAACTACAGAAAACTCAGCGAGCCGATTGATCGCTAGGGCACCGCCGCTTGCTGGCAACTCACCTAGACTCAGGGTGAACTCCAAGTTTGTTAACGCCGTACTACCGCCAGATCCATCCACTGTCAGCGCGGGAGCTACCCAGAGCTCCGCTGACTGACTAGCATGAAGCGCAACAGACATGCGAACAGTTGCCTCACGCACACCCAGAACTCCATGATTCATAAACAACGCCTTGGGAATGCCGTGAAATTGCTTCTTCAACACACCATCACGATTGCTGTAAGTAGAAAATCGCACATAGGAAGGCTCATCGATCGCAGCGCGATTCGATGCAGCAACCGCCTCGACTTCTGCGCCCGAACACAAATTTGCCAACGACGCTTCACGTGCAGCGTCGTTGGCTTCATTGAGTGCCTGCACGACACCGCGCAACATTGCCTCCAGCTTGACGCTCATGCGCAGCCAGCCCGATTCAGGCTACACTCACATCAGTCAGCTTGATACTCGACTTCTTGTCGCAAGTCAGCGAGGCTTGATATTGACCCTGCTTCACCTCCCCGCTTGTCTTCTTGAACACCACCGCGCCAGCGTCTTTTTTCAGGGAAATGACACTCTTCTTTGTGCCGTCATCCATGGAGAGCTCTATAGTTATTTCAGTATCCACATCCGCAGCATTTATTCGATCTAGCTTCAGCCCCTTTTCAAAGTCGGCAATCTTGTATATCGACTTCTCCAGCCGATAGTCTGCATTCGAACGTCGTGCATGCACGCTCTCTTCAAGCATATTCATGACCTTAGCCAAGCCTCTGGGCATGCCTACATTTGATGCGCGCATGCGCACTGCCATGTTGTAGTTGGCATTGATACTTTCTGTTGTGTCGGAGTGCACCGTTTGGTTACTGGTGATACCGGTATCAACCTTGAATTTGCCCCACCAGCTGCTGGCCTCGGTTATGCCGTTGTAGTTCACCTGGTTATCGGTGTTTTTGTCTGCTGTGGTAACGGCGGCAATGTTCACGTTGAAGTCAATATCGAGATTATCGACTTGCATATAAGGGATCGGAAGAATAGAGATCAACGGCACCTCAATAGTCTCCGAGCCTTCAATGGTTGAGTACGAAAACTTTATATAGATAACTTCATTCGAAGAAGTCTTAACACCAGTACCGCCTTGCTCTGAGGCTACCTTGCCAATGACATCACTGCCATACAACGCAGTCAGCACGAAATTGAGGGTAGACATGGCAGAGCGTGTTTGTGCCTCAACCGCCGCCGTCAAGGGAGCCCCCAGCAACACACCAAACGGCAGTGCCGACAGCAATTGCACTGCATCTTTTTGTGCATTGTGCGGCTCATCACCAACAAGCGGCGGACCACCTGCAGGCCCACCAGACCCTGCCTCTGCCACAAGCCCACTCTCGGACTGCCCTTCTGTACTTACCGGCGTAACGTCAACGCTTGCATCCAGAATGTCATCGGTCATGTCAAATCCCCTAGGCTGGTATCAGTCGTGCTGTTCCATGTCCGGAACAGCTAATAGGGTTTTACGAAACCACCACAGGAGATTTATTGCACAATCTTGCATAAAAGCGCGTTTGCTGAGACTTTAAAGCAACCACTGATCGGCCGATAAAATGCGAAAACCAGCTAAATCAGCATAATTGGCAACGTGAGGCGATAACCGAGACCACGATGCGCGGCAACCAAATTGTTGACACCTTCTAGTTGCTGGCATTTCACGCGTAGACGGCTGACCAAGACGGTCAGATTCTCACGACTCGCCACCCGACTTCCGCTGTTGAGCAGCTCGCTGAGTAAGTATTCGCTGTCGGCCTCGCGCTCTGGAGCCAGTGCCAGCAGCTCCAGCAGCCGCAGCTCGCTGGCAGTTAGCCGACAGCTATCGCCCTCCGGCCCGCTCAGCAGACCTTGAGCGCGATCCAGCTGCAGCTGCCGAGGTGCCTTGCGCTGCATTCGCTGACCCAAATTGGTGATCACCGCGACTAATTCCTCTGCGTTAGTCGGCTTGGTCAGGTACACATCAGCGCCAGCCTGATACCCCTTCGAGCGGTCGGCACCACGGGTACGCGCTGTAAGCATGATGATACCGATGCCGGGGTGACTTTGTCGTAACCGAGCCGCGATGCTGTAGCCATCCTCGTAGGGCAGATTAACGTCGAGAATGGCGATATCAGGGGTATGCCTGCGTAGCCAAACGCTAAGCTCCTCGCCGCAGTCCACACCGTGCGCAACCCAGCTGGGACGGTTCAAGAAGCTGACCATTTCTGCCCGAAGTAATTCGTTATCTTCTACCACAATCAGCGTTAGTTCGGTAACCATAGCGTGAGTACCACCCATTCCTTGTCTGGCGTGAAGCCGGCTTCTCCGCCCAGCTGGCGAGTTACACTACGAACCCAGTAAAGCCCCAACCCCAAACCGCTACAGTGCATGGCCGATGGCCAATGGCGACCCAATAATACTTGGCAAACACGCAACCAGTATCTAAGTAGCCCACCGCGCCCATCAGATTACGCGCTTCAAGTTGCCAACGTTTGGTGTCTGTTGTGAGCAAGAGTGTAATGGTCAATGCCTTGGCCGATGCTAAAGCTCTGCCAGTCAATCGCGGCTTTGTCGCTGCCCTGCACAATATTTAGCGCATTGCCGGCCTGCTGGATGCTGGCCTGACCGGCCACTACCACACCGCCGGTGGGCAACACGGCCCAGGCGGCGGGTGCCGCTAACGCTGCCCGACGCGCCTTGCGTACCTGCTGCGAACTGCCGGCTTTGCCCCGGCCCCGCGTGGCTTCAGACGCTACCTGCCAAAAGCCCAGCGTGGCGTTCCAAACAATACGGTAGACGTGGTTGAGGGATGAGTTCATGGCAAAGCTCCGAGCTTTATTCAAGATTTGGGGCGGAGCTTAGCAACCGATTTTTCGCGAACATTACAGAACTTTACAACGGAGGGGTAAAACAGCCTGAATTGGGGGGAAACGAGCAAATCAGGCGATGAGTGGCAGAAAAATTGCGATGAACGGCACAGCACAGCCTTTGCAAATGAGCTGCCGGCCCGAGCGATGCAAGCTCATGCCATGACAACACCCAGTCGAAGTCCGAAGGGTTTCAAAAGCTGCTCGGCGACATCCATGGTTGGATTAGCCCTCCCTTGCTCAATTTCTTGAAGGTAGCGCACAGATAAATGGATCATGCGGGAAATCTCCGGGCGCGTGACACGCAGCCCAGTCCGCAACAACCTGAGCACCTCAGGTAAAGGCAGGCCGGGGCACGCCTCCATTTTCCGGTAAACAGCCAGACGCGCCTCCATCTGCTGCGTGGGGGTCATGGCGTGAAATCGTTTATCCACTAACGAGCCTCCGTCAATGTCTGCATGCAGTCTTCATAGGGCTTAACGATCCGGCCCATGACCGGCGCTGGACAGTCGTGCCGGCGAAGTAACTCGGGCAGGCTCGACAGCTTGTTCTGCCACTCGGGAATACGATCCAGTAGTCGCGCTTGCGGCAAAATCTGTGCCTCATCCAACTGCTCGGCGACACGCCGCCAATCTGGGCGCGAACCATTCTTCTGGCCCCAAGTCATGCGTCGGCTAATGCCATCTGGATGCATCATCATGGGCGCGAAGTCGAAGAGGGGAGCCAACTGGATAAGACCGTCATCCAATCGTTGAACGGCCGTGTTACGGCCGTGGTTATCACGATTGCCCAAGGCAAGGTTCAACAGGTCGCGCCAGACATACGCGAGGATCGTCTCTTCTGGGTCCGTGGCGATGGCCTTGAGCTTCAGACACGCCTGCCGGTGATTCAACTCCGCCTCAATACCGAGACAGCCAGCCGCGGCGTAGAGGCTTTCCTGAGCGATCCGATGAACACCGCCGTTCCCCCGCTTGCCATCGTTCAATGTGAATCTTCATTACGGCATCCGCAGCGCACGTTTAAGTGCAGAATAGTACATAAAAGGCACCAACAATGCCTTTTTGATTAAAGCGCCATCACCTCACTACGCGTCAAAACTTCCGCTCATTCACGCGCTGTTGGCGTTAGTTCAGCACCACGGGAACGCTTAATCGATAGCCTATGCCTCGGTGTGCCACCACGATATTGTCCACCGCCAGCGCTTGCTTACACTTTTGCCGCAAGCGCGTGAGGGCCACGGCAAACGCATCTTTGCTGACCTCTCCGCTTTTTCCTAAGCTCAGCTGGGCGAGCACATAGGCCGTGTCCGCGAGCTGTTGTGGCGCAAGCGCGAGCAGCTCAATGAGCCGTGTTTCCGTAGCTGTGAGCTGACAGCTCACGCCCTGCTGGGTTTGCAACACGCCAGTAGCACGGCACAACGTAAACTCAACCTCACGCACAGGCTCCGCCACCGGTAGGCGTCGGGCCAAATTCTCAATGACGCTAATCAGCTCAGTGGTACTGGTAGGTTTGGTCAAGTAAACATCGGCACCGCTCTGATAGCCGGCCGCACGCTCACCACGCAGCACGCGCGCACTGAGCATCACGATGCCCACGGCGGGGTAGCTGCTGCGCAGCCGGTTGGCAATGCTGTAACCATCTTCATAGGGCAAGTTCACATCCAGCACGGCGATATGGGGCGTGTACTGCTGTAACCATTTATTCAGCTCCTCCCCACAATCCACGCCATGTGCTTGCCAACCTGGCCGCGTGAGAAAGCTGACCATTTCTTCGCGCAGCAGCTCGTTGTCTTCCACCACAATCAGGCTTAGTTCGGTAGCCATAAGGTAAACACCACCCATTCTTGGTCGCGCGCATAGGTCGCATCGCCGCCGAGTTGCCGTGCCGCGCCGCGCACCCAATAAAGGCCTAAACCTAAGCCACTGCGACGCATGGCCAAGGGTGAGCGATAGTATTTGTTAAAAATTTGGTCGGCATCCGGGAAGCCCACCGCTCCGACCCTACTGCGCACGGAGAGCTCCCAACCTTGGGCATTGGCGTTCAGCTGCACGAGAATCGGTGAGCCTTCTGGCGCATATTTCACCGCGTTGTCGACCAGGTTGCGCAGCATCATGCTGAGCAAATGCGTATCAACCTGTACCAACAGCGCGTCGGGGGCGGTGATGTGCAGGCGTGCCACGGCGGCATGCGCCGTAGCAAATTCCTGCACCCAGGCCGCCACATTCACTAAGGCCTTTTCAGCCACTAAGGCACCTTGCTCCAGGCTATCAATCTCCACGCCGCGTTCCAGCACGTCATCAATATCATCTACCAAGCCATGCACGCGCTGCAGGCGTTGGCTGACTTGGGCATCGGCATCTGGCAGCGTATTTTCCAGGTTCGCCACAATCATGCGAATGCTGCTGAGCGGGTTTTTCACCTCATGCAAGACCATGCCTAAGAAGCCTTGGGTTTCTTCGTGACGGCGTTGTGATTCTTGCAAATCGCGCTCGGCATCGCGCTTTTGTAGGGCCAAGCGCTGGGCGTCCTCCATTTTCATCTGGGTATTGCGCCACAAGATCAGCATCAGCAAAAACATGGAAAATAAGCTAGCAGGCAGGCTGGGGTACAGCGTCGCCAAATTGCCCGTTTGTTGCTGAAACACCATGGGAATGCCCCACCACACAAAATACGCCACTAGCCCGAGGTAGGAGGTACGAAAAACCCACAGCGCGAAACGATCGGGATGCCTTGCTTTGATCGCAATAAGAACGCCCCAACACGCAGAGGCCGTGATTAAAAAGTTATTGATGGCCATAGCGCTATCGCCATGACCGATAAAGATGAGCCCCACGAGCAGCGGAAATGCGAACAAAATCGTTGTGTTAAACGCGTAAATCCAACGCGGCAACGCGAACAGACTGAAGACCAGTCGATGCAAGATCGTCGCCAAAAACAGATAGCCGACGTTGGCATACAACAATAGCGTGTTCACGACGTTTTCACTGCTTGGAAACAGCAGGCGTGACGCCAAGCCCATTTGCAAGCTCAGCACCAATATACCCACGACATTGCAGATGGCATCGAAGCCCCATAAGCCATCTCGGGTGTTCACATAGAGTAAGGCCGAAAAAATGGTTAACACGAGGCCAATGCCGATAAAGCCACCACTCACCAAGCTCAGTAACGCATCGAACTCCATGCTGTTTTGCTGACTGATGACTTGCACATGAAGTGGTGTGGTCGGCGATTGCACGCGCACATAGACCGTGCTGCGCGCTTGCAGACTGGGCTCCAGCGCCACAATAGGCGTAAGGGCTTTAATGTCGCGCTGGTTGTAGGCTAACCGGCTACCCGTTTCGGCGCGTTGCCATTGGCCATTCCCTCCGTTCCACCATACTTCCGCGTAGTGCAGAAAGTTGGGTTGAAACATTAATACCCACGCTTGATTGCGTTCTGCTGGAGCCGGTGCCATCGTGAGTTTCAACCAGAGGGGGCGGCTGTTGTTACCTGCAAACAAGGGCCCTTCGTAAGGGGTAAACGCTTGCTGCTGAATGGATTGAATCGTGTGCTCGGCGGTACTGTCTTTGTAATAGGCGCGATCCACTATGAGGTCAGTGTAGTGCGCCTTCATGGGCAAACTAAAGAGCCATGTGAGTGCCAAGACCATCAAGACACCTAACAGCAATGAGCCGTGGGAATTTCGCCAAGCCAACATCTGCGTCATAACCGATTAAGAAGAAGCTGCATGATACCAAGGCCAGCGCCGCCAAAATTACAAAAAATTACATAGCAAGCCCGACCTACCACGTTAATCGCAGCGTGCCGCCAATGATGCGAGGCTCACCGGCATAAGCACCGTAGGAGCCTACGCCGTATATAGTCAAAATAGCGTCCACATAGTCTTGATTGAACAGATTGCGCACAAAGAATGAGGCATCCCAGCCACTTTGTGACGCCAAGCCGAGGCGTGCACCGGCCACCCCATAGCCCTCTACCACGCTGTTGCGGCTGCGCTCGAGGGTGGCATTAAAGGTGGATCGATAGTGGTAATCGACTATGGAATACGCCGTATACCCTCCCTCTAAGGCCCAGCGCTTTTGCACGCCGACATTGCCGCTCCAACGCGGGGCATTGGCTAGCGGCTCTCCGCTGAGATCGCGCGTGTTTTGTTGCGAGTCTTCATCGGGCGCATTTTTAAAGTCTTCGGTAATGGCGCGGTTGTAGGCGATGCCCGCACGGACATCAAAATTCTGGGGCAACGCCAATTGCATATCCACATCCACGCCACTTAAGCGCACACGCCCCACATTCAGTAAGTTGTTTAGGCGCGGATTGGGAATAAATGTCGGGCTTTCGTCAAAGGTCAGGGCTTGATAGTCGGTCACATAAGTATCGTAAAGAGCCACATTCAACAGCAGGCGGTCCGACCAGAGCTGGGACTTCAAACCCAGCTCAAGGGCATCCGCCACTTCCGGCCTAAACATCGGTTTTACACGCTCACCGGTCACGCCTAAGTTGACGCCGCCGCTTTTTACGCCCCGGCTGTAGGTTAGGTAGGTCATGAGCGAAGGTGACCAGCGCCAGGCGAGACCGGCATTCCCCGAAACTGCGTCCTCCTCTATGGCCAGCTTGCGCTCAAATTCGCCGCCCACGGTGTCATCTAAAAGCTGATTAAAGGTCAAGCTACTGACTTGGCTTCCCAACAGCGGAGCGAGCAGCGCCAAGTTGTTGGTCAGTGCTAAGGGGCTGGCATTGGGGTTGCCGCCCGAGCGCCGACGACGCACCTCGGTGTCTTTCCACTCAACGGTGTAGCGCAAGCCAAGGCTAACATCGAGCTGATCGGTCGCATGCCAATTCAACGAGCCAAATCCCGCCACACTGGTGGCTTTTTGCTGGAAAGGCGTACGCGTTTCCATACCGGCCAGAGTCTCTGGCGGGATTAATGTATTGAGTAGCAGCCCGGTATTTTCTTTGTTGGCAAACGGAATATTTTCCCGAATAAGCCCACCAAAAATCCATTGCGACATATCTTCGCCCAGCCGCACATACTCGGAGCCTCGCGTGTTTTGGTTCAACACATAAAGCCCCAGCACAGTCTCGGCATGTTGCCAGCGGGAGTCGATACGCAACTCCTGACTCAACTGCGTTTGCGCGCTGCTGGTGCCGCTCACGACTAAATCCAGCGAGGTGTTGTCTTCCGTGATCGGTTGAAACTGAAAGTCGCGAAACGCACTGATGCTGACCAAGCGATGACGCAGATCAAAGTCCCACTGCGTTTCATTCGATAGGGCATATTGCTCCGCTTGCGAACTGGGGCGCACATTCAGGTCGGCGATGCGATCAAACGGATTGCCCGACACGCGCTGGTAGCCAACATATTCATCCCGGGCTTTGACCGTTTTGCTGGGCTCGCCGAATAACGGAAAGGTGCAGCAACGCTCATCCAAGCGGCTGTATTCGGCAATCACACGCGATGACAGCTTCGTGGTGGGCGCCCACAGCAATTGTCCGCGCACACCCTCACGATGTCGGTCATTGTATCGCTCACCGTTGAAGCGATTTTCGACGAGACCATCCCGCTCGTTGTGCCATGCCGTGAGTCGCAAGGCCGTTGTGCTGCTAATAGGGCCGGTGACGGTTCCGCGAAGTTGCGCCATACCTTCGCTGCCCCAACTGGCTTCCATCCGTGCTTCTGGAGTGAATTGAGGTTTTTGCGTGATGACATGAATCGTGCCGGCGGTGGAGTTTTTGCCAAATAACGTACCTTGTGGGCCGCGGGCTACTTCAATCCGCTCGATATCAATCAGGTCGGTAATGCTCATGCTCTGGCGGCCCAGATAAACACCGTCCACAAACAGCCCTACGCTGCTCTCTAAACCTTCGTTGAACGAGCTTGAGCCCAGACCACGCAGGGTGAACTGCGCCAAACGCGGGTTAGGGACTGCAACTTGTAAGCCTGCGACCACTTGCTGCAGTTCTTGTGCGGTGGTGATACCGGCCTGACTCAGCGTTTCGCCACTGATGCTGGCCACTGAAATGGGCACATCCTGCGCGGACTCTTCCAACCGACGCGCCGTGATAGTGATGGTATTTAGGGACTCTTCTGACGCCGTAAATGCTGTGCTGGCTTGTGCGCTGGGCAGTGGCAGCAGCAAGGAACACCACGCACAGACATTGAGGAATTTGGCAGTACCGCTCACACGCATAATTCGCTCTCAGTTCGACTGCTGTGTCGTATACCATAAAAAAACCGGGCACTGCATTTCTGCAGGCCCGGCTTTTTTCAGACCAACAACCCGCTCAGACGTCGAGGTAGTCGAGGATGCCCTCGGCGGCCTGACGGCCTTCCCAGATGGCCGTTACCACCAGATCGGAGCCGCGCACCATGTCGCCACCGGCGAACACTTTCGGGTTGCTGGTCTGGTGCTTGAACTTGCCCTCGCCCGGCGCGGTGACGCGACCTGAGGCATCCATGTTCACACCCAGATCGGCAAACCACGGCGCTGGGCTCGGGCGGAAGCCGAACGCCAACACCACGGCATCCGCTGGCAGGATCTGCTCGGAGCCGGGAATCGGTTCCGGACTGCGACGACCACGGGCATCCGGCGCACCGAGCTGGGTTTCCACGACTTTCACACCGGTGACCTTGCTGCCATCGCCAACGATCTCGATGGGCTGACGATTGAACAGGAACTCGACGCCTTCTTCGCGGGCATTCTTCACTTCGCGCACCGAACCGGGCATGTTGGCTTCGTCGCGGCGATAGGCACAGCTCACACTCTCGGCACCCTGACGGATGGAAGTGCGGTTGCAGTCCATGGCGGTATCGCCGCCGCCGAGCACGACGACCTTCTTGCCGGCCATGTCGATGTAGTCCGCCGGGCTCTTCTCGAAGCCGAGGTTGCGATTGACGTTGGCGATCAGGAAGTCGAGGGCATCGTAGACGCCCGGCAGGTCTTCGCCGGGGAAGCCGCCCTTCATGTAGGTGTAGGTGCCCATGCCCATGAACACGGCATCGTATTCGGCCAGCAGGTCCTCGATCTTCACATCGACGCCGACATCCGTGTTGAGACGGAATTCGATGCCCATGTCGGTGAAGATTTCACGGCGACGCGACATCACCGCCTTTTCCATCTTGAACTCAGGGATGCCGAAGGTCAGCAGGCCACCGATCTCCGGGTTCTTGTCGAACACCACGGCCTTCACACCGCTGCGCGTGAGCACATCGGCGCAACCCAGACCGGCCGGGCCGGCACCAATGATGGCAACTTTCTTGCCCGTCGCTACCACGTGCGACAGGTCAGGACGCCAGCCCATGGCAAAGGCGGTATCGACGATGTACTTCTCGGTGTTGCCAATGGTGACCGCACCGAAACCATCGTTCAGCGTGCAGGCGCCTTCGCAGAGGCGATCCTGCGGGCAGACGCGACCACAGACCTCCGGCAGCGTGTTGGTCTGGTGACAGAGCTCGGCGGCCTCAAAAATACGGCCTTCCGAAATCAGCTTGAGCCAGTTCGGAATGTAGTTGTGCACCGGGCACTTCCACTCGCAATACGGATTGCCGCAATCCAGACAGCGGTGCGATTGACCCTCCACTTCGGGCTTCGCAAAGGGCTGGTAAATCTCGACGAACTCCGCCGTGCGGACATCAATCGGCTTCTTCGTGGGGTCCTGACGGGCCACATCGAGGAACTGGAAATCGTTGTTCAGGCGCTCTGCCATGATCTTGCCTCAATACCTGTTCGGGCGTTCAGCACGCGCCGAGGCTGACCCCGGCGCATACACAATTACTGTGGGTTCGATACCGTGTTCTTGAGCAGTTCTTTCAAGTGCGCCGCCTTCGGCTTCACCAGCCAGAACTTACGCTGATACTCGTCGAACTGCTCGAGAATCTCGCGACCCCAAGCACTGTCGGTCTCCGCCACATACTCTTTCAGTACGGACTTGAGATGCTGACGGTGCGGGCCCATGGGCTCGGTGCTGATGCGATGCAGCTCAATCAGCTCATGGTTGCAGTGGTCGAAGAAATTGTTGTCGAGGTCGAGCACATAGGCGAAGCCGCCGGTCATGCCAGCACCGAAATTCAGGCCAGTACGGCCGAGCACGGTAACCAGACCACCGGTCATGTATTCGCAGCAGTGGTCGCCCGCGCCTTCAATGACCGCTTCGCAACCCGAGTTGCGCACGGCAAAGCGCTCGCCCGCCGTGCCAGCAGCGAAGAGCTTGCCGCCGGTAGCGCCGTACAGGCAGGTGTTGCCGATGATGGCCGTATCTTGCGACTTGAACACAGCACCCTGCGGCGGACGAATCACGACCTTGCCGCCGGCCATGCCCTTGCCCACGTAATCGTTGGCATCGCCTTCAAGGCGCAAGTTGAGGCCGCCGGCATTCCACACGCCGAAGCTCTGGCCGGCAGTGCCGGTGAAGTTCAGCGTGATCGGCGCATCGGCCATGCCTTGGTCGCCGTGGCGCTGGGCGATCTCGCCCGACACGCGCGCACCGATGGAACGGTCGCAGTTGCCAATGCGGAAGTCGTAGCTGCCGCCCGTCTTGCCTTCAATCGCCGGCAGCACGTCGGCCACGATGAGCTCAGCCAGCACGCCCTGATCGAACGGCTCGTTCTTCGACTGCATGCAGAACTGCGGCTTGTCGGCCGAGATGTGATCGTTCTTCAGCAGCGGCATCAGGTCGAGGCGCGACTGCTTGCCGGTTTCACCCGGCAGCATTTCCAGCAGATCAGTACGACCAATCAGCTCGGCCAGCGAGGCTACACCCAGCACCGACAACCACTCGCGGGTTTCGGCAGCGACGAACTTGAAGAAGTTCATCAGCATTTCCGGCTCGCCGATGTAGTGGTCCTGACGCAGCTTGTCTTGCTGCGTGGCAACACCGGTGGCGCAGTTATTGAGATGGCAGATACGCAGGTATTTGCAGCCCAGCGCGATCATCGGCGTGGAGCCGAAGCCGAAGCTCTCGGCACCGAGGATGGCCGCCTTGACGACATCGAGACCGGTCTTGAGACCGCCATCGGTTTGCACGCGCACCTTGCCGCGCAGGTCGTTGGCACGCAGCGCCTGCTGGGCTTCGGACAGGCCGAGTTCCCACGGCGAGCCGGCGTAATGGATCGAGCTCAGTGGCGATGCCGCAGTACCGCCGTCATAACCGGAGATGGTGATGAGGTCGGCATAGGCCTTGGCCACACCGGCAGCAATCGTACCGACACCCGGCTCGGACACCAGCTTGACCGACACCAGCGCGCGCGGATTGACCTGCTTGAGGTCAAAGATCAGCTGCGACAAATCTTCAATCGAGTAGATGTCGTGATGCGGCGGCGGTGAGATCAGCGTCACACCCGGCACCGAGTGGCGCAGACGCGCGATCAGTGCGTTGACCTTGCCGCCCGGCAGCTGGCCGCCCTCGCCCGGCTTGGCACCCTGAGCGACCTTGATCTGCAGCACTTCGGCGCTGGCCAGATACGCCGGCGTAACGCCGAAACGACCGGAAGCGACCTGCTTGATCTTGGAGTTTTTGAGGGTGCCGTAGCGCACCGGGTCTTCGCCGCCCTCACCCGAGTTCGAGCGACCGCCCAACGTATTCATGGCGATGGCAATCGACTCGTGCGCTTCCGGCGACAATGCACCCAGCGACATGCCGGCGGAATCGAAGCGCTTGAGAATTGCCTCCAGCGGCTCGACGTCGTTGATCGGCAGCGCCTGCGCGGCTTTTTTCAGCTGCAGCAAGTCACGAATGGTCGCCACCGGACGCTGGTTGACCAGATCGGCATAGGCCAGATAGTCCGTGTAGTCGCCCGAGCGCACGGCGGTGTGCAGCGTGTTGATCACGTCCGGATTGAAGGCGTGGTACTCCTTGCCGTAGACGAACTTGAGCAGACCGCCCTGATCCAGCGACTTGCGTGCCTTCCAGGCATCGTCGGCGAGCAGGCGTTGATCGCCTTCGATATCGGCAAAGTTGGCGCCCTGAATACGACTCGGCACGCCCTTGAAGCAAGTCTCAACCACGTTGCTGTCGAGGCCAACGGCTTCGAACAGCTGCGCGCCACGGTAAGACGCAATCGTGGAGATGCCCATCTTCGACATGATCTTCAGCAGACCCTTGTCGATGCCCTTGCGGAAATAGCCCTGCGCTTCCAGCGGATCGCCGAGGATTTCGCCGTTGCGTGCCATGTCGGCAATGATGTCGTAGGCCAGGTACGGGTACACGGCGCTGGCACCGAAGCCGATGAGCACGGCAAAGTGATGCGGATCGCGGGCAAAGCCGGTTTCGACAATGATGTTGGCATCGCAGCGCCAGCCGGCATTCATCAGGTGATGATGCACAGCACCGGTCGCCATCAGCGCACTGATCGGCAGGAAGCCGGCACGGATGGCACGGTCCGACAGCACCAGCTGCGAGCGACCCGCACGCACAGCGGCCTCGGCCTGCGCACAGATACGCTGGATGGCTGCCTGCAGACCTTCGCTTTCGGCGTAATTGAGGTCGATGACCTCGAAGCCGTAGCCCGGCAGATCGATCTGCTTGAGCTGGGCGAACTTCGAGTGCGACAGCACCGGGCTCGACACGATGACGCGGCGAGCATGCTCCGGCGTCTCTTCGAAGATGTTCATCTCCGGGCCGAACGCGGTTTCCAGCGACATCACGATGGCTTCGCGCAGCGGGTCAATCGGCGGGTTGGTGACCTGCGCGAACTGCTGGCGGAAATAGTCGGCCTGATGACGGACGCGACGCGACAGCACTGCCATCGGCGTGTCGTCGCCCATCGAGCCGACGGCTTCCTGGCCGGACTCGGCGAGCGGACGGATGATCTGGTCGCGCTCCTCGAAGGTGACCAGGAACATCTTCTGATAGGTGTTCAGGCTATTGCGGTCGATATTGCCGAGCAGGGACTTTTCCAGCTCGCTGTCGGTCTCGACGCGACGCGCTTCCTGCCGCAGCCACTGCTTGTAGGGCTGGGCATTTTTGAGCAGGGCATCAACAGCATTGTTGTCGAGCAACTCGCCCTTTTGCGTATCGATGGCGACGATCTTGCCCGGGCCAACACGGCCCTTGGACACGACATCTTCCGGCTTGTAATCCCAGACGCCGATTTCCGAGGCCAGCGTGATGTAGCCGTTCTTGGTGATAACCCAGCGTGCCGGACGCAGACCGTTACGGTCGAGCATGCACACGGCATAGCGACCGTCGGTGATGACCAGACCGGCAGGGCCGTCCCAGGCTTCCATGTGCTTGGCGTTGTATTCGTAGAACGCGCGCAGGTCGGCGTCCATCGACTCCACGTTCTGCCAGGCCGGCGGCACCAGCATGCGCAGGGCACGGAACAGGCCCATGCCGCCGCCGAGCAGGATTTCCAACATGTTGTCCATGGACGACGAGTCGGAGCCGGTACGGTTCACCAGCGGCGTCAGCTCGGTGAGACCGGGCAAATCTGGGTGCGTGAACTTAGGCGTACGCGCCACGGCCCAGTTACGGTTACCGCTAACGGTGTTGATTTCACCATTGTGAGCGAGGTAACGGAACGGCTGCGCCAGCGGCCAGCGCGGCAGCGTGTTGGTCGAGAAGCGTTGGTGGAACACGCAGATATGCGTTTCCAGACGCTCGTCGCCGAGATCTTTGTAGAACACCGGCAGGTCGGCCGGCATCACCAGGCCCTTGTAGGAAATGACCTGAGTGGACAGCGTGGTGACGTAGAACAGCGGGTCAGTCTTGAGCTGCTGTTCGGCACGGCGGCGTGCCATAAACAGCTTGCGATTGGCCTCGACCTCATCCATCGAGCCGGCATTAACCAGCACTTGCTCGAACACCGGCAGCGAACGCAGGGCGATTTCGCCGAGGATGCTGTTGTCGGTGGGCACCGTGCGCCAGCCAGCCAGCGTCAGGCCTTCAGCCTCAACTTCCTTTTTCAGGATAGCGCGGGCGTTGGCAGCCAGGGCGGGGTCGGTATTGAGAAACACCAAGCCGACCGCAAAGGTATCGGTCAGGGTGACACCCAGCTCTTCCTGGGCAACGGCACGGAAGAAGGCACGCGGCATCGCCAGCAACAGGCCGCAGCCGTCGCCAGTCTTACCATCGGCGGCAATAGCACCGCGATGGGTCATGCAGCTGAGTGAATGAATCGCTGTCTGGACCAGATGGTGACTGGTCTCGCCCTTCATCTGTGCGATGAGGCCGAAACCGCAGTTGTCACGAAACTCATCCGGGTGGTACAGACCCGCGTTGACGACCGGCTGCTCTAGCATCAGTTATACCTTGGAAAACAAAGGTTTAAGAATTCTTACGCGCAGGCAAAAACCGCGCTGGGCGCAAAATTGGACGCGTATAGTAGGTGAAAAGGCGTTTTCACTCAATTGATGCAAGCCGCTCAGACCGCCTCATTTCATAAAATTTGCCAATTAACCTCTACTCACGGAGCAAGTTTCAGGCCAGTCCCTGGCCTTGCCGACCCTACAAGGTGTCGACAGGGATTGCACCTGGGGTGGAATTTGCCTTGGGCTGCACCGGAATGACCATAGGCGACGAGCCTGTCGGCACTTGGAGTGCGGGGTCATCATCGGTAATAGTTGATGGGGGGTTAGCAGGCGCCGCCATACCCTCAGCAGCCCCCTGCAACGAGACTTCAGCGGCAAATGCTGCCTCTGCGTCACTTTGTAGCGCGCCCCAAGCCCGTGGCATTTTTCCGGGCAGGCCAGTCAACGCAGCCGCCACTTCTTCTGCTTGCTGACGACTGGCAAATTGGCCATAGGTCAGCACGTAACGTGGGCCGGACGATGAACCATCTGCCGCATCAACCGCCGCCGGCAGCACCACATAGTAAAATTGATCCTTATCACTGCGGCTCGACAGCAGATCACCGATACGGCGCTCATCCCCAAACACGGCAATCTGCAGAGTGAAGCCGGCGGCATCCTGCGATAGCAGCCAGGCCTTATCACGATACTGTGCCGTTCGCTGTGGCGCCGAAGCCTCGATAGGCACAGGTTGCGCGCCACCGTTGTCTTTCACCAACGAGGGCAACGCACCAAAGCTGTCACTAAAGCCTGCCTCGCCAAAACCCACATTCGCCAAAATACGTTCCTGGAACAGCGCCTTCACCGGCGTTTGCAACCACAAGCCCAGCACGCCCAGCACGAATAAAACTAAAAAGGCATTGCCTAATCGTTGTTGCGACTTTGCCGTCATCAGCCCACTACTCCTTCACACGCGGCAACTAACGTGGCCTGCAAATGCGCGGGCGACGCTTGATCGGTAACAATCGCCTCACCCAATTGCTTCAACAGCACCAGGCGCAAACGACCATCCACATTCTTTTTATCCACCGCCATGTGCTGCATAAATATCGCAGGCGTCATGCCGGCAGGAGCGGCCACGGGCAGCCCAGCACGCAACAGCAGGGCTTTCACGCGCGCCACATCCGCAGGCGTGAGCCAGCCTTCACGACAAGACAGATCCGCTGCCAGCAACATGCCTGCGCCCACCGCTTCGCCATGCAGCCACTCGCCATAGCCCATACCGGTTTCAATAGCATGGCCAAAGGTATGGCCCAGGTTAAGCAGCGCTCGGATATCGTTTTGTTCAAACTCATCGGCAGCCACTACATCCGCCTTGTTTTGGCAGGAGCGCTCAATGGCTTCTGCCAGCAAGGACGAATCCCGTGCCATCAGCCCTTCCATGTGCGCCTCCAGCCAGCACAGAAAGTCGAGGTCGCGAATGAGTCCGTACTTAATGACCTCGGCCAGCCCCGCCGATAATTCGCGCTGCGGCAAGGATTTCAACACGCCGGTGTCGGCAAGCACGACGCGAGGCTGCTGAAAGGCCCCGATCATATTTTTGCCCAGCGGATGGTTAATGCCTGTTTTCCCGCCCACCGACGAATCGACCTGAGAAAGCAAGGTGGTCGGCACCTGAATAAAATCGACGCCGCGCTGATAGCAGGCCGCCGCGAAACCGGTCATGTCGCCGATAACGCCGCCGCCCAAGGCAATCAGGGTGGCTTTACGACTAAAGCGAGCCTGCAATAAGGCATCGAAAATCTGATTTAAATGCTGCCAATCTTTGTATTGCTCGCCATCGGGTAGCACGACCTCGGCCACCGTCAATCCGGCTGACAATAAGCTGGTGCGCAGAGTCTCGGCATAAAGCGGCGCAACGGTTTCATTGCTGACCAGCAACACCTGTTTGCCGCGAATATGCGGCAACACCAAGTCCGCTCGCGCCAGCACACCATCCCCAATATAAATGGGGTAACTGCGATCGCCCAAGGCCACATTTAACACGGTATGCATTTCAATCTCTCAGTCTGCCAGCACGCCAAACACGCGCCTTAGCGTGCACCTAATTTCTGCAAAATATGCCATGCCACTTCCCTCGCACTGACACGCTCGGTGGGCATGATGTAATGAGCCACTTCACGGTACAACGGGTCTCGTTGCTGCAGAAGCTCAGCCAAACGCGCCCGAGGGTCTGCCGTTTGTAACAGTGGGCGATTTTGATCCCGCGCTGTGCGCTCCAGCGAGCGTTCCACCGTGGTTTCCAAATAAATGACGGTGCCGCGCTCATGTAAATGGCGGCGATTGCTCTCACGCATGACCGCTCCACCGCCGGTGGCTAACACCACATGACGGCGCTGCGTGAGCACATCAATGACATGTTCTTCGCGCTGACGAAAGCCTTCTTCACCTTCGATATCAAAGATCCACGGAATGTTTGCGCCTGTACGCGCCTCAATTTCATGGTCGGAGTCTAAAAACTCCCAATGCAAGATTTCAGCGAGCTGCCGCCCGATGGTGGTCTTGCCCGCGCCCATGGGCCCGACCAAATAGATGTTTTGAATAGGTGTTGGCAGCATCTGAAGTCTCAACCGCCCGCGGATAGGTCTGCGGCGCTGGCCATAAGCCAGACGCACTCAACACCCGTGGCGTAACAAAAATAAGTAGCTCCTGCTTGTCTTCGCGAACCTGATGGCGTCGAAACAAGTAGCCCAATAACGGGATATTACCCAGTACTGGCACCTGACTGACAGAGCGAACCGACTGAGTACGAAAAATTCCGCCCAACATCAGGGTTTGGTTGTCACCTAAACGCACCTGTGTTTTCAGCCGATTGGTCTCGATTGCTCTTGCGCCGCTGGCCTGAATTTCGCCTGGGCTGTCGTGCTTTAGCTCAAGATCCAGCACCACTTGGCCCTCTGCCGTCACACTAGGCGTAGCCTCTAGACTGAGCTCAGCATTCACAAAGCGCGTGGTGGTCGCGCCACTATGGGTGGTTTCTTGATAGGGAATTTGCTGGCCCGAGGCGATTAGGCCCTTTTGATGCTCTGCCGTGAGCACGCTGGGCCTCGCTAAAATATCGCCCTGGCCAGTGCTTTCAAGGGCAGATAACTCCACATCTAAAGCATGGCCGCTTAATCCCAGCACCCCATAGCGCAGCGCTGACACTTCAGCGCCGGGCGCCGTTAGTGGCACTTTCCCCGTCCATTCCGGCCCGCTGACTTGCCAGCGCGCTCCCAATGCCTGCGCCTGTGTCCGTGATACGGCGACCAACCGTGTTTCTACCAACACCTGACGCGATGGCTTATCCAGCTGACTCAGCCAACCCTTAAGCTGCAGGAGACGTGCGGCGGTATCGGTCACGATTAGGGTATTGGTACGCGCATCCACATCGACGCGACTTCGAGGCCCGAGCATGCGCTCATTCGCACCTGCACTCAGCCATTTCGCTATATCACTGGCTAGCGCATGCTGTAGCAACAGCAGCTGCGTTTCTACCGGCACCTGCATTTCTCTAGCCTGCTGCCCGGCCAGCTGCTGCTTAGCCCACTGCGCCGCATCTTCGCCGGTCCCGACCCACCAAAGCTTTCGCTGGGATGGCAACCGATGCTCTTGCATCACCAGTCCGCGCGCTTGAATCAACGCCAACAAGGCCTCTCGCGGCTTTTCCGGTGACAGCTTAAAGCTGACCCGCCCTTGAACGCCGTCAGCGAGCAGCAGGTCGCAACGCGCACTTTCGGCCAACTGAAGCAGCAAAACCCTGAGGTCCACATCGGCAACCTGGGCGCTGAGAGTGTTCTCACGCCCCGCCGCAAGGCCGGCCACACTAATAAAAGCCCATACCAAGCCGCACACTGCTGCGCGTACGATCCCTGTTCTCATGCTGAACATCCCTATCCACGACATCCTGTCGCCCATGAGATGTAGCAACGAAGTGGCATTTACGCAAACACGCAGGCACGCTTTTCTTCCTCGCCTTATACTGCGCTCCACAAGTCCTAAGTTTGGACGTTTCACGAGAGCTTTGCATGACTGCTGCAGCTTCCCCCTTTCGCCTGATGCGCTGGCTCGGGCTTGCATTAACCGGTATCACGCTGGGTGCCAGCGGCTCCTACCTCGCCTTAACGCCACAACTGCCGGATATTTCCACGCTGAAATCCGTGGAATACGAAACGCCGCTGCAAGTCTTCTCTCGTGACGGCAAACTCATTAGCGAATTTGGCGTTAAGCACACCATCCCGCTGAAATACAAAGAGATTCCCAAGCCCTTTGTGCAAGCTTTTTTAGCGGCTGAAGATGATCAATTTTTCCAGCACGATGGCATTGACTACGCCGGCCTCGGCCGCGCCTTCAGTGAGATCCTCACCACGGGCAATATCCGCTCGGGCGGCTCCACCATCACCATGCAGGTAGCGAAAAACTACTTCCTGAGCTCGGAGCGCACCTTTAGCCGAAAGTTCACCGAGCTGATGCTGGCTAAGCGCATTGAAGACTCGCTCAGCAAAGAGGAAATTCTTGAGCTATACCTGAACAAAATTTACCTCGGACAGCGCGCCTACGGCATCGGAGCCGCCGCCAAAATCTATTACGGCAAATCCGTGCAGCAGCTCACGCTGGCCGAAATGGCGATGATCGCCGGCCTGCCAAAAGCCCCCTCCAAGTACAATCCGGTGAGTAACGCTGAACGTGCGCTGATTCGTCGTAACTGGATCATTGGCCGCATGCTCAAACTCGGCTACATCAGCAAAAAAGCCCACGATGCGGCAATTGCCGCGCCGGTCGCGCTTAATTTCAAGGCCAGCATGCAGGATGTGCAGGCACCTTGGCTGGCTGAAATGGTGCGCGAGTCGTTGCTTGAGCGTTTTGGCAAATCCGTTTACGACACGGGCTACAAGGTCTATACCACGGTGGATTCACGCAACCAGAATGCTGCGAGCGCTGCGGTGATCAGTGGCTTGCTCGCTTATGACCAACGCCACGGCTGGCGTGGCCCCGAAGGCAATGGCGACTTAGCGGCGCTGAAAAAGCTGAGCCGTGTGGGTGGGCTTGAGCCCGTGCGGGTGGCCACGGTGAACGCCCGCAGTATCGTCGTGGAAATGCGCTCCGGCGAGCGTGTCACCATTCCCTGGGAAGGACTGCGCTGGGCTCGCCCCTACATCAACGTCAACAGCATTGGCGCTGCGCCAACGTCGGCCAGCAGCATCGTGAAGGTCAACGATTTCGTGCGTCTGCAAGCGGTCGGAAAATCTTGGCGACTGGCGCAAATCCCTGCCGTGCAGGGCCAGCTCATTGCCATGAATCCGGACTCTGGCGCGGTCGAGGCGATTGTGGGTGGCTTTGACTTTAGCCAAAGCAAATTTAACCGTGCGGTGCAAAGCTGGCGTCAGGCGGGCTCCACCATCAAGCCACTCATTTATGCCAAAGCGCTGGAAAGCGGCTATACCCCACTCAGCATGATTGATGACTCGCCACTGACTTTTGGCGACTGGTCACCCAGCAACTCCGACGGCGAGTTCATGGGCCCGATTACGCTGCGCCGCGCCCTCTATTTGTCACGCAATTTGGTGTCTATTCGACTGCTGCAAGCGGTGGGTGTGGGCGATGCCCGCGAGTACCTAAGTCGTTTCAGCCTGGAAAAATCCCGCATGCCGCAGGACCTAACTTTAGCGCTGGGCTCCGCTGAAGTGCTACCCATTCAGATGGCCACGGCCTATGCCAGCATCGCCAATGGCGGCCTGCGCGTGAACCCTTATTTCATCGAGAAAGTTGTCGATCGATACGGCAAAGTCGTCTTTCAAGCAGAGCCCAAGCGCGTTTGTCGCCCTTGTGAACTCCCTTTGCCCGCTCCGGTGGTCACGTCGGATGGTCGCGTTGAGCCTAACGAAGTCATCCCCGGCGTAACGCCTCCGACCACGCCCAGCAGCAGTGGCAATATTTCAGGTCAGGGCAACAGCATCAATGTCGTGGCCCCCACGCCGGAAGCTTATGTGCCTGCCCACCCGGTGGCTTTGCGCATCATGCGGCCACGGGCGGCACGCCAGATGTATTCGATTTTGCAGGATGTGATTCAGCATGGTACTGGGCGTGGTGCGCTGAGCTTGGGCCGCGCCGATTTAGCAGGCAAAACAGGTACGACAAATGATGCCCGTGATGCTTGGTTCGCCGGCTTTAATGCACAAATGGTGGCGGTATCGTGGGTGGGTTTTGATGAACCGAAAAGTCTCGGCAAGGTCGAATACGGTGGCTATGCCGCACTGCCCATCTGGAATCAGTACATGGCCACTGCGCTGCGCGGCATCCCATTCAGCATGCCTCCCAACCCGGCAGGCTTGTCGTCTGTTCGCGTGAATCGCATGACCGGCCAACAAGCTGACGCTTCTGACCCGGAAGCGATTGACGAGCTGGTGCCGACGGAACAGCTGCCCAACCCTGCCAGCACATCGCCCGTACCACTGCCAGCACCTGAAGTCATTATGCCCTGAGGTACTTCCGCAGGAGCCGCTACTGCAGCTCCTGCGGATCCACGTCAATTGACCAACGCACTTGCCTCGCGCTCGGCAACGCATCCAGCCAAGGCACTAATGTCGCCAGCAAGGCATGCAAGGTCTTTCGGTCGTCAGCTTTAAGTAACAGGTGCACCCGATTCAAGCCGGCTTTGCGCGCCATCGGCGCCGGAACTGGCCCCCACGCTTGCACACCGTACTTGCCCTGCACAATCTCTACTGCCGCTTGCTGCAGGAAGGTCAGGGGCAAGTCTGCTCGGGTCGCCTCCGCCCGCAGCAAGGCCAAATACCCAGCCGGTGGCAGACCCAAGAGCTGACGCTCATTCAACAGCGCCCGCGCAGCAGCAATGTAGCCCTGCGAAAGCAGCGTCACCAACAGTGGATGCTCGGGCTGATGGGTTTGCAGCCACATTTGCCCCGGTTTATCACCCCGCCCGGCGCGCCCGGCCACTTGCACTAATAACTGCGCCAAGCGCTCACCGCCGCGAAAATCCGCACTGAATAAGGCGCCATCCACATCGGGAATCAGCACTAGGGTGACGCGGGGGAAATGATGCCCTTTGGCGAGCATTTGCGTGCCCACCAAAATGGCCGGACCGGGCTTATGGATTTCATCAAGCAAGCCTTGCAAGGCCCCCTTACGGCGCGTGCTATCTCTATCCACGCGGTGAACAGGAATGCCGGGATGGGCCGCGATTAAGGCTTGCTCTAATCGCTCCGTGCCCACACCCACGGGGCGCAAATCGCTGCTGTTACAGGTCGGGCAGTGACGCGGCGGTGCTTGCTCATAGCCACAGTGATGGCAGTGCAAACGCACGGGATCGCGGTGCAGCGTGGGGCGCGCATCGCAGCGGCTGCATTCGGCCTGCCAGCCACAATCATGGCAGAGCATGACCGGTGCAAAGCCCCGTCGATTCATAAACACCAGCACTTGCTCACCACGCGCCAGGGTTTCCGTGATCGCTTGGCGAGCCGCAGCGCATAAACCATCCTGAACGGGCTGGCCGCGTAAATCGAGGCAACGCACCACAGGCGCTTGCGCACCGCCCGCACGCTGAGTTAGTGACAAACGCTGGTAGCGTCCCGCCTGAATATTGGCTATGGACTCCAACGCGGGTGTGGCCGAGCCCAACACAATGGGAATGTTTTCCAGTTGCGCCCGCCGCACCGCAACGTCGCGCCCGTGATAGCGAAATCCTTCTTGCTGCTTAAACGATAAATCATGCTCTTCATCGACAATGATCAGGCCGGGTCGAGCCATGGGCGTGAATACCGCCGAGCGGGTGCCAATAATCAGACTGACCTCTCCCGCTCGTGCAGCACGCCACGCACTCAGGCGTTCATTGTCGGTCAGACCAGAATGCAGAACGGCGACAGCACAGCGAAAGCGCGCCCGAAAACGCGCCACAGTTTGCGGGGTCAGGCCAATTTCGGGCACCAAGATCAGCACCTGTTGACCCGCCTGCAAAACACGCTCGATGTGCTGTAAATACACCTCGGTTTTGCCGCTGCCTGTGATGCCCTGCAACAAGGTCACGCGAAAGCCCGTTTGTGCAGCAAGCAAAGACAGTGCCGCCGCTTGCTCGGTATTGAGCGATAACGGAGCCTCTGCCAATAGCGGCGTCACGGCCATGGCTGTAGCAGGCTCAGCCAACTCAATTCGCTCAACTAGTTCTTTTTCTTTTAGCGCCAATAGCGCCTCACGACTCACGCCCAAGGCCTGCAACGCGGTACTGCTAAGGCCCTGCAGGTGTTCGTTCAGCACCTGCCACGCCTGTTGCTGCCTTGCGGCTCGGCGCAGCCCGTCAGGCACAAGGGCCCTACCTCGCGCCGTTAAGCGCCAGACTTGCGGATGAGGCGCCAGCAAGGGTTCGCCCTGACGAATCAGTACGGGCAGCATCTGACTCAAGGCATCGCCCAATGGATGCTGATAGTACTGTGCAGCCCAGCGCGCCAGCGTCCAAAGCGCCGGTGGCAACGCCGGTTCGATATCGAGAACCTCGGTCACCGACTTTAATTTCGCGGCGGGCACATCACTTTCGCTCACCACATCTGTAACCAAGCCGATCAATGCCTGACGTCCAAACGGCACGCGCACGCGCACGCCCGCTACCGGAGTAGCTGCGCCGGCCGGAAGGCGGTAATCAAAGACTTGTCGCAAGGGGGATGGCAGCGCCACCTGTAATAATTTCATCTCGCAAGATTACCACCGCCACCGACGGCTGGCTGTGGCGATCCGCGTCACCACTGAGTGAAAAGTGTACTTGGCCAAAAAGCAGACATCTTGTAGAATCCGCCACCTTGTTGTGCCCCGCTGAAACGAAGCGACAGTTTCGGTAGGCCAAAAGAATGGATTGATTTCGTACCTCTGCGTTTGCGTTTCACGCCCGCGAGGACGGCGAAGTCACCCGCCCCGTTCTTAACTAGAGGAATTTACTATGCGCGCCGATATTCATCCGCGTTACGAAGAAGTGACTGCCACTTGCTCCTGCGGCAACACCTTCAAAACCCGCTCCACCCTGTGCAAGAACTTCTTGATTGATACTTGCTCCGCTTGCCACCCGTTCTACACCGGCACGCAAAAGGTCGTCGACACAGGCGGTCGTATCGACAAGTTCAAGCAGCGCTTTGGCGCTCGCAGCTTCGCCAAGTAAGCACTGGCAGAGGCCGATCACTGTTAGGGTGATCGTAAAAGGCGAATACTCGGAAACGGGTGTTCGCCTTTTTTATTGGTACAATCGCGCCCACTTAAGCGCCCACAGGGCAGCTTGCTGACTAGCGCGTGACCCGCTTTGGAATAAATGATGAAGTCTGCACTCGAAAACCTGTTAACCACAGCCCTCGACACCCTGCGCGCCGACGGCGTTCTGCCGGCAGATTTCAGCCCGGCCATTCAGCTCGATCGCACGCGCGACAAGGCGCATGGCGATTGGGCCACCAACCTCGCGTTGGCCAGTGCAAAAGCCGCTGGCCGCAAGCCACGCGAGATTGCCGACGCCATCGTCGCCGCCTTACCCGCCAACGTCGTGGTGAGCAAGGTCGAAATTGCCGGCCCCGGCTTCATCAATTTTTTCCTTGCGGGTGCCACCGAATTTGCCGTGCTCAGCCAGATCTTCGCTGACGCTGCCAATTTTGGTCGCACACCGCGTCGCCAGCAGAAGCTGCAGGTTGAATTCGTCTCCGCCAACCCGACCTCCTCGCTGCATGTTGGCCATGGTCGCGGTGCCGCCTACGGCATGACCGTGGCTAACCTGCTCGATGCCGTCGGTTACGATGTGCAGCGCGAGTACTACGTTAACGATGCGGGTCGTCAGATGGCCATCCTCGCCACCTCGACCTACCTGCGCTATGTTGAATCGCATCCGGTCGAGTCCGGCATTGCCGCCGGCGCGGCGTTCGTGTTCCCGAGCAATGGCTATCGCGGCGATTACATCCGCGACATCGCCGCCAGTGTCACCGCCACACACGGCGCGACGCTGGTAAAGCCAGTCGCCGATGTGTTTGCGAATGTCCCGGCCGATGCCGTGAAAGATGCCGCGGGCGAGGTCATTTCCGGCGACAAGGAAGCTCACATTGACGGCCTCATCGCCAATGCCCGCGCCCTGCTCGGCAGCGACGGCTACGATGTATTCTTCCGCGCCGCGCTGGACAGCATCCTCAGCGACATTCGCGAAGACCTCGGCGAATTCGGTGTGCATTACGATGAATGGTTCTCGGAAAAGACGCTGGAAACCGACGGTTCCATCGAGCGCGCCGTTGCCCGCCTGACGGCCAATGGCCACACCTATGAAAAGTCCGGCGCGATCTGGTTCCGCTCCACCACGTTTGGTGACGACAAGGATCGCGTACTGGTGCGTGACAACGGCCAGGGCACTTACTTTGCCTCCGACGTGGCTTATCACCTGAACAAGTTTGAGCGTGGCTTCGACCGCGTAGTGAACATCTGGGGTGCTGACCACCACGGCTACATCACTCGTGTGAAAGCTGCGCTGACCGCCCTCGGCCTCGATGCCGGCAAGCTCGACGTGCTGCTGGTGCAGTTCGTGTCGCTCTGGCGTGGCGGCGAGCAGGTGCAGATGTCGTCGCGCTCCGGCCAGTTCATCCCGTTGCGCGAGCTGCGCGAAGAAGTTGGCAACGATGCCGCGCGTTTCTACTACATCACGCGCAAGAGCGAGCAGCACATCGACTTCGATCTCGACCTCGCCGTGTCGCAGAGCAAGGACAATCCGGTCTACTACATCCAGTACGCTCACGCCCGCGTCTGCTCGATGCTGGAGAAGCTGACCACGCTGGGCTGGACACTGGATCGCGATGCCGGCCTGGCCGCGCTGGATCGCCTCGACAGCGATGCCGAACGCGACCTCGCGAAAGCCCTGCAACGCTATCCGGAAGTGCTGCTGAAAGCGGCCGAGGCCTACGAGCCGCATCAGCTCTCGAACTACCTGAAGGAGTTGGCCAGCGAGTTCCACGGCTGGTACAACAGCACCAAGGTTTTGGTCGATGACGAGCCGCTGCGTCAGGCCAGACTAACGCTCAGTCTCGGCGTGCGCCAGGTCATCGCCAACGGCCTTGGCCTACTCGGTGTGGCTGCCCCGGAACGCATGTAATGAGTCGCCCGAATCCGCCTCGCGGTGCTAGTCGAACGCCCCGACCCGTTGGCAAGCCCAACAACACCGGGCGTGGCGGGCGCCGCACAACCAAGGCGTCTCCCAAGTCGTCGCCGGCGAAAAAACCTGGTCTAAAAAAAGGTCGCCTCGTGCTGGGCTTGATTCTGCTTGCAGGTCTGATTGCACTCATTGTAATGCTGATGAAAAAGCCGGCCCCGCCGGTGGCCACGGTGCCGCCAGCCCTTGCCGAAGCTACACTGAAAACGCCTGAATCTGCGCCGAAACCAGCGGAACGTTTCGCTTTTTATGAACTGCTCCCGCAGCAAAAAGTACTGCCCACGCGCACACCGGAGGCCAGACCGGCCCCTCGTCCCACGGGCGACACAAACGCGCCTTCGGAAGCGAGCTACTGGCTACAAGCCGGCGCGTTCAACAACCCCAATGAGGCCAATAGCCGCCGCGCCGCGATCAGTGCACTCGGCCTGCCCGCACGCATTAAGACGCATCGCGAAGGCGGCGCATTATTCCAGCGCGTTCTGGTCGGGCCATTCAATCAATTGGAGCGTCGTGACTTAGCGCGGACCAAGCTTAGCGAAGCCGGGCTGGATGCCATTCCCGTCAGCGCTCCCGTACAAAGTTCACTGCCCGCCCCATCGGAGATTCGTCAGCCATGACCACCATTCTCTCTGTCCGTCGCGGCAACACCGTGGTCCTCGGTGGCGATGGTCAAGTCTCACTCGGCAACACGGTCATGAAGGGCAACGCCCGCAAAGTGCGCCGCCTATACAAAGATCAGGTTCTAGCCGGTTTCGCCGGTGGCACGGCCGACGCCTTCACGCTCTTCGACTACTTCGAGGCCAAGCTGGAAAAGCACAGCGGCCACCTCGTGCGCGCTGCCGTAGAAATGGCCAAGGACTGGCGCACCGATCGCACACTGCGCCGGCTCGAAGCCCTGCTCGCCGTCGCTGACAAGCATGCCTCGCTGATCATCACCGGCAATGGCGACGTGCTAGAGCCGGAACACGGCATCATCGCCATCGGCTCCGGCGGCAACTATGCCCTCGCCGCCTCGCGCGCCCTGATCGATCACAGCGAGCTGTCGGCCGAAGAAATTGTCAAATACGGGCTGACGATGGCCGGAGACATCTGCGTCTTCACCAATCATCAGCACACGCTCGAACGACTCGACTGGTAAACCCTATGACCGCCATGACTCCGCGCGAAATCGTGCACGAACTCGATCGTCATATCGTTGGCCAAAGTGGCGCCAAGCGCGCCGTCGCGCTGGCACTGCGCAACCGCTGGCGACGCATGCAGCTGGCCGAGCATCTGCGCCCGGAAGTGACGCCAAAAAACATCCTCATGATCGGCCCCACGGGTGTTGGCAAAACTGAAATCGCTCGCCGTCTCGCCAAGCTCGCCAACGCGCCGTTCATCAAGGTCGAAGCCACCAAGTTCACCGAAGTCGGCTATGTCGGGCGCGATGTTGAAACCATCATCCGCGACCTTGCCGACATGGCGCTGAAGATGATGCGTGAGCAGGCCATCGCCGAAGTGGGCCAGCGCGCCGATGAAGCTGCTGAAGACCGTATTCTCGATGTGCTGCTGCGACCGGCACGCGCCGCCAGCACCGGCTGGGACACTACCGAGCCGGCTCCGGCCAGCAGCAGTGATAACGCCACACGCCAGCTCTTCCGCCGCAAGCTGCGTAATGGCGAACTCGATGAGCAGGAAATCGAGATTGAACTCAGCCCGGTCGCGGCCTCGGTCGAATTGATGACACCGCCGGGCATGGAAGAAATGGGCGGCCAGCTGCAGAAGCTATTTGCCGGTCTCGGTGGCGGCAAAAGCAAGAGCCAGCGCCTGAAAATTCGCGATGCGCTTAAACGCGTGCGGGAAGAAGAAGCCGGCAAGCTGGTCAGCGAAGAAGATCTGAAGGCCCGCGCGCTGCATGCCGTCGAGCAAAACGGCATCGTCTTCATCGACGAGATCGACAAGGTCTGTCGTCGCGGCGAAACCTCGGGCGCGGATGTGTCACGCGAAGGTGTGCAGCGCGACCTGCTGCCGCTGATCGAGGGCTGCACCGTCAACACCAAGTACGGCATGGTGAAGACCGATCACATCCTGTTCATCTGCTCGGGCGCTTTCCACCTCGCCAAGCCCTCGGATCTGATCCCGGAGCTGCAAGGTCGTCTGCCCATTCGTGTGGAATTGGAGGCACTGACTGCCAATGATTTCGAACGCATCCTGACCGAGCCGAACTTTTCGCTGACCGAGCAATATGTGGCGCTGCTGGCCACCGAAGGCCTGCAAATTCGTTTCGCGGACGATGCCATTCGCCGGCTCGCCGAAGTGGCATGGCAGGTAAACGAACGTACTGAAAATATCGGTGCGCGTCGCTTGCACACGGTGCTTGAACGTTTACTTGAAGGCATCGCTTTTGATGCCAGCGACCTCGGCGCGAAGCAAGCAGGCCAAGTGCTCACACTCACCAGCGCCGATGTGGATGCCCAGCTCGGCGCACTGGTTCAGGACGAAGACCTGAGCCGCTTTATTTTGTAATGCTTTTTTGAATGCACCCTTGCTGCAATGGAACTGAATCATGAGTCGCACTGCTGTTGCTGAACGCTACGAACTAAACATGGAAGAGACTGACATGCTGCCGCCACGGATCGATGAAACACAAACCGCCGCCGATCGCATCCGGCACGGCATTGCGCGATACCGCTGCTGGCAGCGCCAGGGCAATGACGCGCTTAACGCTCAGGTTTTGGTCGTGCAGCAGCTGCAAATCGCCCGCCTGCGTCGTACCCATGAAAGCCTGCTCGCAGACGACCGCTTCCGCCCCATCACCGAGTTTTTTCTCTGTGAAATCTACGCCGGCCTTGACCTGGACGAGCTGGCTCGCGAAATCGAAAAAGCCCTGCCGGTAGCCACTCGCATGCTGCCCGATTCCGTGCTGCGCACCGCAGCCATTGCCGTAGAAGCCAACGCTCTGACCGGTGAGCTGGACGAAGAAGTGGCCCTGTGGCTGCATGCCGCTGGCATCACCGAGCCCACAGACAGCGACCTCATTGCCGCCTACCGTCGCTGTGATCAAGACGTGGCGAGGCGCGAACAAATGCGCCTGCTGCGTGAGCTCGGCTTAGGCCTGGATCGCTATGTGCGCTCGCGTCTCATTACGGCCACCTTTAAGATGGCTGCGCAACCCGCGAAAATGGCGGGCCTCGGTGGCCTCTATGACTTCATGGGTAAAGGTTTTGCTGTGATGAAGCCAATGAAGTCTGTCGCCGACTTTCTCGATGATTTTTTGGGTCGCGAGGCTCGTATCCTCGACAAGCTCAACACAGACTGCGACGATCCCTTCGCGGTTTAATCCGATTGCCCGTTACGCTGCCCTTAGAGATTCGCCATGAGCCACCGCCGACCCGATCTGCCTCCTGCCAACGGCCCCATGAGCCGAGGCGAATCTGTGGCAGCGACCTCGCCGTCGCCAAGTACTAACAGCACGGCACCCCGCTCGCCCACCCGCTCGCCCACACAGGCCTCAGGTGAAGTCACTCATTTCGGCTATCAGACCGTGGCGCGCGAAGAAAAGGCCGGCAAGGTCGCCGAAGTTTTTCACTCGGTGGCGGCCAAGTACGACATCATGAATGACCTTATGTCGCTGGGCATTCACCGTCTGTGGAAGCGCTTCACGGTGGAGATGTCTGGTGTTCGCCCCGGTCAACAGGTGCTCGATATTGCCGGCGGCACCGGCGATCTCGCCCGCGCCTTTCATAAAGAAGTGGGCCCCACGGGGCGCGTCGTGCTCGCCGATATCAACTCGTCCATGCTCATGGTTGGCCGCGACAAGCTGCTCGATGTTGGCGTGGCGGGGCAGATCGAATTTGTGCAGGCCAATGCCGAATGCCTGCCGTTCGCGCCGGGCAGTTTCGACCTCATCACCATCGCCTTTGGTCTGCGAAATGTCACCGATAAAGATGCCGCGCTGCGCTCCATGTACCAATCGCTAAAGCCGGGCGGCCGATTACTCGTGCTTGAGTTCAGCAAGCCCGTGGCCGAACCGCTGGCGAAGATCTATGACGCCTACTCCTTCTCGCTGCTACCCATGATGGGCAAGCTCGTGGCGAACGACTCCGAAAGCTATCGCTACTTAGCGGAATCCATTCGCATGCACCCGGACCAGAACACGCTGAAAGGCATGATGGAAAATGCCGGTTTCGAGCGTTGCGATTACCACAACCTCACCGGCGGCATTGTCGCCCTGCACCGCGGCTTTAAGTTCTAAGCCCGCGCCATTCGAGAACAGGACCGCTTTATGCCATCGCTACCCTACATGCTTGCCCTGCGTGGACTAGAGTCGCTGATCAATCAGGCGCTACGCTTTGATCCAGCAACACAGCAGCGTCTGAATGCACTCGCCGGGAAAAGCCTGTTCATCGAAACCCAGTCGCCGGCTATTTCGGTGATGGTACAAATTCGAGAAAATCGTATTCGCTTGCTAGCCGAGTGCGATCAAAAGCCACACGCCACCATCGAAGCCGAAAGTGTGGCGCTGCTTAAATTGGCACTGTCTAAACAGCCGCAACTGATTGGCGGGCCGCTGCGTGTGCACGGCCAAGTTCAACTCATCGAGCAGTTGCACAGCATCGCGAAACAACTCGACATCGACTGGGAAGAGCCACTGGCCATGCTGTGGGGCGATGTGGCGGGTCATCAGCTCGGTCAGCAGTTGCGTGGTCTTTTCAGCTTCGCGCAGAAAACCGCGAAAACGTTTCTAATGAACAGCAGCGAGTATCTGCAAGAAGAACAAGAGCTCTTGCCGGTGCGCTGGGAAATCAACGAGTTCGTGCAGGAAAGCGAAGACCTGCGCGCCGATGTGGAGCGCCTGGAAGCACGCCTGCAACGCCTGCAGCAGCGAGTCAGCAAGCTCACCACCACGGAGCTGGCTCCATGATTCGGCACTGGCACCGTCTGCTGCAGCTCTGGACCGTCGCTGCGCGCTATCGCCTCGATACCCTCCTGCCGCCCCCGCCCACGGCTGCTGCGCGTCTGGCTCTGCTGGCCTTCCGCCTGCATCCAGCTTGGTGGACAGCCAGCGCGGCCGCGCAAAACCCGGCCCGCGTCCGCCTCGCCTTTGAGGCGCTCGGCCCGCTGTTCATTAAGCTTGGCCAGCTGCTGGCGACACGCCGCGACCTGCTAGACCCGGCCTTGCTCGATGAGCTGGTGCATCTGCAGGAAAACGTGCCGCCGTTCCCGACCATCGAAGCCAAGGCGATTGTCGAGCGCGAGCTGGGCATGCCGCTGGCACAGGCGTTTGCCCGCTTCGATGACGCCCCGCTGGCCGCGGCCTCCATCGCTCAGGTGCATACTGCCGCGCTGCCGAATGGTCGCGAAGTCATCGTTAAGGTGTTGCGACCCGGCGTAGCAGATCGCATCCGCACCGACATGGCGCTGCTGAAAGACCTAGCCGCGCTCGCTGAAGCGCAATTTGATCTGCGCGTGATTCCGCTGTCGCGCATCGTCAGCGACTACGAACGCACCCTGCTGGACGAAACCGATCTCGCCCGCGAAGCGGCCAACACGCGTCAGCTGCGCGCCAACTTTGTCGGCTCGTCCTTGTTTTATGTGCCGGAGGTGTATGACGCTAACGGTAGCCGCGAAGTGATGATCGCCGAGCGCATCGAAGGTGTGCCGATCAGCGATCACGCCACTTTCGCCCGCCTCGGCATCGACCGGGAGCGCCTCGCCAACAAGGGCCTGACCATCTTCTTTACGCAGGTCTTCCGCGACAACTTCTTCCACGCCGACATGCACCCCGGCAATGTCTATGTCGAGACCGGCAACCCGGCCGATCCGCGTTTTATCGGCCTCGATTGCGCCATCGTCGGCTCACTGCCGCCGGACGACCAACTGACCATCGCGCAGATCCTGCTTAGCCTGATTCAGAGAGACTTTAACCAGCTCATACGCACCGCCGCACAAGCGGGCTGGGTGCCTGCCGGCGCGCCGCTGGACTTCCTCGCGCAGGAGGTTCGTCGCCTCGTGGAGCCAGTGCTGACGCAGCCCATCGACCAGATCAATCTGGCACCGATTCTTGCCGGCCTGCTCGACATGGCGCGCACACACGGCCTGCAGATTCCGCCGCAGCTGGTACTGCTGCTGAAGACGCTGATTCACATTGAGGGCCTAGGGCGAGAGCTCTATCCTGCATTGGACATCTGGAGCCTGGCGCAGCCGCTGCTAAAGCAATGGATGACCGATCGCATCGGCCCGAAAGCCCTGCTTAAACGCTTCACGGAAGACACGCCGATCCTGCTTGCTGGCCTGCCCGAGCTGCCGCAAATGGTTTTCGATGCGCTCACGCAGATGCGCCAAAACGGTCAATGGCAAAGCCGCCAGATCGCCGAGTTGAAAGCCATTCAGCGTCAGTTAAAAATCCAGCATCGCCGCAGCAGCCTGCTGAGTTGGGCCACACTGATTGCCGTGGCCACCTTGTGCTGGCAAGTGCTCACGCAATAAGGCGCTTTCCGTTATGCTAAAGCCCTGTTTTGGGGCAAGTGAGACGCAAAATGAATTGGTTAGATGCCATCAAATGGGATGCTAACGGACTGGTCCCGGCCATTGCCCAAGATCACGTCACGGGCCGTGTACTCATGGTGGCGTGGATGAATCGTGAAGCGTTGGCGCTCACCGTCAGCGAGCAGAGGGGCATCTATTGGTCGCGCTCCCGCAACAAACTCTGGCGCAAAGGCGAAGAGTCTGGCCACGTGCAATTGCTGAAAGAGCTGCGCTTGGACTGCGATGGTGATGTGCTGGTGCTGCAAGTGGAGCAATTAGGTGGGATCGCCTGCCATACTGGGCGCGAATCTTGCTTTTACCAACGCTATGAAAATGGCGCATGGCAGGTAGTAGATGCCGTGCACAAAGACCCCCATGAGATTTATGCGTCATGACTGATGTATTGAGCCAACTCGCTGCCGTTCTGGCAGAGCGTAAACTCGCTTCGCCAGATAGCTCCTATGTGGCCAGCCTGTATCACAAGGGTCTGAACAAGATCCTAGAAAAAGTGGGCGAAGAATGCACAGAAACGCTGCTGGCAGCGAAAGATGCTGAGCACAGTGGTAACACCGACGAGCTGGTCTATGAAACGGCGGACCTTTGGTTTCATACGCTGGTCATGTTGAGTCAGCTTAATGTGCACCCGGATGCGGTGCTGCAAGAGCTGGCACGTCGCTTCGACCTTTCTGGGCTGGCCGAAAAGGCTGCCCGTCAATCCTCTTAACCTATATGCCCTCGGGCTTGGAGTAGAAAATGTCTGGACTCTCACTACCACACATTCTGCTGTTACTCGGCATTGTTATCTTGGTCTTTGGCACCTCTAAACTGAAAAACTTAGGCAAAGACCTGGGCGGCGCCATCAAGGGCTTTAAAGAATCTATGAAGGGCGAAGATGAGCCGGTTGCACCAACCCCGCCGCCCGCTCAGATCCAACAAGCACAAACACCACCTGCTCAGCCCGTGCAACAGCCGACTGACCAGAAATCGGGCCAATAACCCATGTTTGATGTGGGCTTTAGCGAGCTTCTTCTGCTCGCCGTCATTGCCTTGGTCGTGCTCGGCCCAGAGAAGCTGCCGCATGCTGCGCGCATGACCGGCGCTTGGGTGGGCCGTATCCGCCGCATGATTGTGAGCGTGCAAGCCGACATTGAGAATGAAGTGGCTGCCGCTGAAATGCGTGAACGCATTAAGCAAGAAATGGAAAAAGTGAAAGCGGCATCTGGCCTAGATGAAGCTCAAGACGCCCTGAATACCGCACTCGAAGCCCCTAAGCCCGAGCGCATTGAGAAGCCATGACCTCGCCAGCTGAACTACCACCCACTGAAATGCCATTGGTCACGCATCTGATTGAACTGCGTACACGACTCGTGCGCGTGGTCATTGCCTTGATCGTGGTGTTCTTTTCGCTGGTGTATTTCGCTAACGATATTTATGCCCTGCTGTCTGCCCCATTGCGCGCACTACTTCCGCCGGGCAGCACCATGATTGCCACCGATGTGACCTCGCCTTTTATGGCGCCGTTTAAGTTAACGTTTTTTGTGTCGCTGTTTGCCTGCGTGCCCTACATCCTGTTTCAGCTTTGGGGCTTTATTGCACCGGCGCTCTACACCCATGAGCGACGTATAGCGATTCCCATTGTGCTCTCAAGCATTCTGTTGTTTTACGCGGGCGTGAGCTTCGCCTTCTTCATTACACTGCCCGCCATTCTTGGCTTTTTTACCAGTGTTGGCCCCGAAGGCGTGGCCATCATGACCGACATTAATCTGTATTTGGATTTCGCCCTAAAGCTCTTCCTCGTTTTTGGCATCACCTTTGAAATACCCGTCGCGGTACTGGTGCTCATCGCGGCGGGCGTCATGGAAAGCGCCACCTTGGCTGCTCAGCGCCGCTACATCATTGTTGGCTGCTTCTTTGTGGCCATGTTTCTGACCCCGCCTGATGCGCTGTCAATGACTATGCTGGCCGTACCCATGTGGCTGCTATTTGAAGTGGGCCTGTTTGCTGGCAGCCTGCTTGAAAAGCATCGCAAGAGAACAAACGAGGCATCTTCGTAACAAACTACAACATCCTGTATGACTCCTGTTTCGTTTTGTATCTGAGCACTAAAACGACCAACAATTCCTCTACGATCGCCCTGTAATTCAATAACGAATAACGTGAAATATCACGAGGGGCATATCATGAAACTTCCATTATTAGCGCTTGCTGTGGCCATTAGCTTGGCGGGTTGCACAGGCAGCGAAAGCACATCGACGACTTCATCAAACAATAACTCTGGCGGCGACAGCTCTAACTCTGGCGGCACCGGCACAAGCGGCGGAACAGGTGGCGAGACCACCACGCCCCCAGCACCTGTGGCTAAGATTGGTATTGAAGGCCCTGCAGACCCAGTGCAACAAGCCCTATCTGAACAGCTTTTCGGTGCCCTCATCGAGGGTGCTGCGCCCGCCGACGAAGCCTCACCTCTGCCTGTAAAGCTTGCTGGCGTGCTCACCTGTGTCGATAACACTGTGTCATTGCGTGCACTGGATCTGGTTGACGCGCTCGCCGCCGACGGCGCAGCCGGCCCAGATGCCCTGACCGCACCTCAAAACAGCCAAACGCTTCAGGCGGCACAAGCACTGGTGTCAGCCGCTGGTGGCCTGATCGGTTCGCTAGCCGGTCAAGCCGGCTGTGATCTCGCCGGCATTCCTGGCCTACCCGGCCTGCCTTCCGGTGGCGGAGCGCCCAGCGACCTCCCCTTCTCCCTGGAAACACTCACGCAACAAGCCGAAGCCATCCGTGCGATTAGCGTTCAGCTGCGTAATGCCGCCAGCCAAGCCAGCGCAGCACCGCTCGTTCCTGAGGCCTTAGAACTTGTTGCCGATGCCGTTGATGATGCGGTGACGGTGCTTCAACAGGGCACGAATGCTGCCGGCTACCAAGTTGCCGTTACTCAACTCGTTGAGAACTTAGCAGCTAATCTTCAGGCCTTACCTGCTGCACTCGCTGGCGGCGGCCTGCCTAGTGGCATACCTGGCCTTCCATCGGGTGCCCCAGGTGCTGGTGAAAACCCACTTAAACCCTTAACAGATTTGCTGGCCAACATTCCCGGCCTTAACCAACTGCCACTGAGCTCGTTACCACTAAGTGGCTTACCGTCAGGTGCTCCGGCCATCCCTGGGGCACCGGCCATTCCCGGCGCTGATGCGTTGTCACCGGCTGGCTTGAAAGCGGCCCTGAGCGCCATCCCTGGCCTCGGCACCTTGCTGGCCATGTTGCCTATCTAGGGCGCAAGCGAGGCTTTAGTGGCATGAAAAATCCCAGCATCTGCTGGGATTTTTCATTAAATTCGTCGCATTGAACTAAAAACAAACAGTTACGTTTAATTACAAAATCTATACATTGAAATTACAAAAAGAAACTGGTACACCTGCGATCAGGAGAAAAAAATACATACGGAAGTGGCCCAATAATAAAATTATTCAGGTAGTTGCCATGAAACGTACCGCTCTAACACTTGCCATTCTCGCCTTATCCACGTCTGCTTTCGCTGCAGAAACTCCAAACGCTATTTACGATAGCGCCAACACAACTACAGCCACATTGGCAGCACAGCCAACTGCCATTCCCGTAATTGGTCCAGGCGTCGCTGATGGCGCAAGTCAGCTTCAAGAAGCATTCTTTAGCGAAACCGTTGGTCCAACACCGGTTCCAAACCCCGCATTTTTAGCAAAAGAAGCAGCAAACACTGCAGCAGACGCGCTACTTGAAAATGCACCTGAAGAATTCCCCGCTGCAACCGGCGACACTGCGCTCTCCACCCTGATTGGTGATGGTGTATTCGGTGCTGCATCGGCTGCTATTGCCCTGCCGGCCGCTTTTGCTGCTGCCGCCACCGAACAAGACCCCGCCCTTGCTGCTGATGCGGTTGTTGCTGTACCAGCGGCTTTAATTGCTGGCTTAACAAGTGCAGCTGGTGCATTAGGAGCCCCAGAAGTACCCGGCCTGCCTGGTGGTGAAGAGCCAGCACCGGCGACACCATCGGTAGCCATTAGTGCTACGGGCTCAGCGCCAGCTGCGGCTGAGGCCTGCGTGGTTGCTTCTACTCCAGTGGCCTTCAGCTTTGGAACGGGCAGCTCCTATGCCGATTTTGAAACTCGTGCTTTGGGTAATGCGCCAATCACCGTATCTTGTGGAGCAGACCGCGCCAGTTCAGCAACTGTCTTTTTATCAACCACAGATACGGCAACACCTACCGCTGCCACTGACACAGTGTCCGGTAAAGTGGGTGACGCAGTGACAACATTTACCATTAAACAAGCGGGTGCGAGTGCTGCAGAAGACACCGCGATTGGCTCCGAAAGCGCAGGCACAGTGGCCGCTGCTGGTAGCGTTGATTTTGATCTAGCAGCAACCTACGACAAGGCTGGTGCAAAAGCCGGTGGCGCCATCAGCTTTGACGCTGGCTCCGCTATCTACGTTGTTATTCAGTAACCTCTGATGAAGTGTGTCCACCTCAGGGTGGTCACACTTGCAGCCTCAAATTATGCTCAAGCTTTTATCCATTCTTTTGCTTATCTGCAGTACTACCGCGTCTGCCAAATTCGAAATCTCTGAAAAACGCATTTTTTTCTATAGCCGAGACAATAGCTCAGGCTTCACCTTGGTCAACTCTGGCACCCAGCCTCAAGAATACATACTCAGCACGCAGCACTGGGGCCATCAAGCCATTAACCAAGTCGCTGACCTCATTGCTTACCCTCCAGTCTTCACCTTAGCGCCAGGTGAGAAACAGCGCGTTCGTCTGTTACTGCGCGATAAAGACAAGCTAAAGTCACCCATTTTTTTTCGGCTACGCCTTCGCGAACAAGTGCCTAATGAAATACTGACTAGTAGCCAGCTGCCTACCGTATTTAGCTTTCCCGTCTACTACGTGGACCACGAGGCGAAGGCATCGTTGCGCGTGGCAATTGCCTTTGATGCTCGAACTGGCAAGCCCGCCAAGGCCATCGTGAACAACAACAGCAATACCGTCGCGCACATCACAGCGGTCCGAAATGGACGCAATGAAGTGGCACCACTCGACTTAGTCTTGCGCAGCGAGGAGACCTACGACTTCCTTTTCGCAGACACGCCCTTACCCGTAAGTTTTCAGCTGAAAAGTGGGGCTTGGTTCACGGAGACCGGTGTCGTGGCCAAGCGAAATACTCCATGATTTTTCGCCGCGCAACGTTAGCCACCGGGGCCTTAACCCTCGCCGTGTTGGCCGCCACACAGGCTCATGCCTCCATGGCCGTAGCGGTCTTGCTCACGATTGATGACCAGCCAGCGCGTGGCTTAGTTCTAGAACAAGCCAACGGCATTTTATTTATCGCGGAAAAGGACCTACCCACGGCCTTAATCAGCCCGCAAGCGTTTCGTGATCTGCCCCGCACGGAGCTGCCGAAATGCCCTGTTTGCATACCCATCAATGCCTTGGGTCAATACAGCGAAAACCGTAACGAGGCTAGCGCCAACCTCAGCCTGTTTAATCAACTCAAGCCGGTGAAGTCCTTTGATGTGAGTGGTCGTCCGTCGGCAGCCACCGTGCCCGTGCAACAAGGTTTCGCCCTGATTAACCAGTTTAGCCTCTCCGCGCGTGATAGCAGCGAAGACGGTAAGAGCTACCTCGGGCTGATGGAGAACCGCTTAAGTCTGGGGCCTTTAGGCACACTGACCACGGGGCTTCGATACCTAGACCAAGCGCAGGCGGATCAAGCAGAAATTCAACGTCTTGCGTCGAGCATCACCAAGCACTGGGTCGATCAACAACTCAGTATTGATGTGGGCGATGTGCGTACGGATGTAGATCGCAACGAATCCGGCCTGAGTCTGCTGGGTCTTCGTTTTTACCGTAATTTCGCCACACGCCCGGACAAACTTGCCTCCCCCAGCCTAGATTTTTATACCAATCTGGAACGGCCCTCGGTTATTTCTCTGTTCCAAAATAATCGCCAAGTCTTTCAGCGTGAAATCAATGGCACGGGCCCCGTTCAAATCAGTGACTACCGTCCCGGTGGCAGCGGCGAAGTGCTGCTCGTGGTCACCGATGCCTTGGGTAGCGAACGTATTGTTGCGACCGATTTTTACCAAGATGGCGGCCGCCTTGATGAAGGCCTGTTCGATTTTGGCATCAGCGCAGGGGTACTTAGCCAAACCAACGAAAAGCCGCTTCGCAGCCTCGGCTATGGCGTTCGCGGCAGCTACGGCCTCACCCCTTTACTCACCGTTGGCAGCTTTTTGGAAGGCTTGGCGGTAGACCCGCGCGATGAGCTGAATTTACCCTATCGTTATAGCTGGTCTATGGGCTTGCGAGCTGCTCTAAGCTCCTCGCTAGGGGCGTTTGAACTGAGTGGCCGAAGCATTCAAGACAACCGCCAAGTGCATGCGGGTTACAGCACAAAATTGAATTGGCGAATTGTTGAACCATTGAGCTGGGGGGCCATTTCAGTGGGTGCCACCGGCATCATGGAAGAGGACTATCGCAGCTTACTCGGCGAGTCTCGCGATCTTTCCGGCTGGCGCAGCTACGCCACCCTAACCACGCGCTTAGGTTTTCTTTCGGCGAACCAATTCGCCTTCCGTGAACAGCAAGGCTATGGTGCCAGCGTAGGCTTTCGACTGGGTCCCGTTAGCACACAACTCGCCTGGCAAATGATTGATGACGTGGGGCAATTTGGGAGCATTGGCCTGAGCTTACCTTTAGAGCGCATACGCTCTGTAGTCGGTACGCGCGTCCGATTTGATTTAGAGAGCGGCGAAGAAAATTACCAAGTGACCGCTCGCACCAGTTCCAAAGATAGCCGCATTAACCTCAATTTAAGCGGTTCTGAATCCTCAACCTTGGAAAAAAGCAAAGCCCGCTACGAAGGCGCGCTGTCTGCACGAGGCGACTTTGTTTCCGGTAACTATCAATACCGCTACTTTGGTGGCGAAGACGAACACCTCATCAATATCGGCAGCACCTGGTATGTAGGCCCACAATTCAGCACCGGCTGGGCGCTCAATGTGCCTTCCAGCTATGGCTTGGTTACTGTCGACACGGGTGTGGGCGATATCGCACTCAGTAGCGGGCCTTATCGCACCACGTCCAACTCGCGAGGACTGGCGACCCTCCCGGTTCAAGCGTTTACTGAAGAAAGTGTTCGAATCGAAGAGTCCTCTTTGCCGTTGGGTGCCACGCCCAATGAAGCACGTAAAAAAATCGTGGTTTTGCCGGGCCAAGGCGCTAAATTACAACTCCCCATCCAATCGGCTGGCGCTTTTCTAAAGCTGCCGGGGTTGCGCACGGGGCATATTGTGACTGTTAATGGCTCACCACTCCCTGCGTATGACTTTGGTGTGTATGTGGAGTCTTTGCCACTCGGGGAAAACCGCATGACACTGGGTAAGAAGACCTATCGCTTACGTTTGGATAAGCCCTTAAGAGGGCTACCGACTCTCCTTATCACGGAGGAGGTCAAGTAATGCGCCACCCGAGCATCCGCTTTGCCTTAGCGCTGAATGCCTTGCTCTGGGTATCTCTGGGTCACGCCCTCAATGTGCCGACTCCCATTACGCTGCCTACACTGCCTACGCCGCTGATGCCCTCTGCAGCTCTGCCGTCGACGCCTACGCTACCCTTGACACCACTGGCCAATGGCGTAATCGACACCGCTCACCAAACCATTTTTGCCACCGGACGAGGCTCGGCCGTCTGGCAGGTGTTGCCGATGGCGACTCTACAGCCCTTAACTCAGGGGGCAGATCAATTCTTTCGCACCGATCTTGAGGGTCGCCCTCTACTAGAAAGCACACCCGTACTCGCGGCAGCCCCCAAACCCGCCAAAGCCATTCTTGGCACGCCTTGTTTTATCAATGCCGGCGGCTTTGGTTTAGCGCTCAATTTCGATGAAATTCCGCGCCAGCAAAGCGTTGATCTGGCCGAAACCACGCTGGTGACGGTGTGCCCTCCCGGCTATCGCTTTCGCTACATCACCACCTTGAATCAGCTACCCACACGCGCCCTGTCGGCCACACTAGGAAAAACTCAACGTGTGGCATTAGAGCTTTTAGAGAATGGTGGTCTACATGTATCAGAGAGAATCCATGTGGGTACCGGAAAGCCAGAATCGCTTCGTATATATGGTCGCTTGAGTACGCCACAAGGCGATCGCTTTCAAGCCGGCCCTCTCGTGTTAGACCCCAGCTCTGAACTGAGCATAAGCCCTGAGAAATAGTCCACCACTTTCGCAGTGGACTAAGCCAACTAACCCCTCGATCTAAACCGCGATTTCGCCACCATCATCTTTAGTGATGACCAAAGTAGCTGAGCGCGCACGTCGGCTCCCCGGCGTTAACTCCAAGGCATTAAAACTACTCTGCTCAGTAAATGAACTGGCTTGGGAGTAATTACTAAAGCCGCCCGACTCACCGGGGTGCTGAATATTCACAAATAGCGCTTTGCGATCAGGGGTCATATCAATACCGGTAATTTCCGCGCCTTTGGGTCCAACCAAGAAACGCTTGAGGTTATCTGTGGTGGGGGCTTTGCCTGCCACAGAGACCACGGTACTGGTCGTTGCATCAATGGCATTGTTCACCGTCACCGGGGCGCCATCGCCCACCTTGCCGGGTATGGCAGCCAACATCATGCAATTCGTTTCATCGAGGTAGGCGCCATCATCCGTTTGAATCCAGAGAATGCCTCGCGGATCGAACCACAAACCGTCGGGGCTCGAGAAATCATTGGCGTCAGTTAAGCCGGAGAGGTTTACCGACGCTGCTGCGTCAGACTCCGCACCAAAGACATAGATATCCCAACGGAACGTGGTGGCCGCTGGATCATCGCTCGTTTCAGCTAAGCGGATGATATGGCCATTGACGTTACCCTTGCTGGTGCGCGTGGTCGGGCTGCCAAAAGCATCACTGTAAGCGCGAGGGTTAGCAGCATCTGCTGTGGCAGTCGTGCGCTGACTATTGTTGGTCAGCGTCAAATAGACCTCCCCATTGTTTGGGTTCACCGCCGTCCACTCTGGGCGATCCATTTTTGTGGCGCCGAGTTTATCGGCCGCTTCACGGGTAAAGACGGCAATCTCAGCAGCTGTCATAGCCAAAGTGGCATTACTGGCTGCCAACGGTAACCACTCGCCCATGCCATTGGCATTAAATTTCGCCGCGTACAGCGTGCCATTGTCCAGAATATCGTTAGTGCGATTTTCGTTGCCGGTAAACACGGCATCTGTGACGAACTTGTAAAGGTATTCGCCGCGCGAGTCATCGCCCATATAAAAGGCCATTTTCTTGCCTACGACAAATTTTGGCCAGCAACCTTCGTGAGAGAAACGACCCAAGGCCGTGCGCTTTTTTGGCGTCGACAACGGATCATACGGATCAATCTCTACGACATAGCCAAAGGTATTGGCTTCGTTGCGATAGTCTTGGCTAGCCGTCATACCGGCTTGCGGTTGAAGCTGAAAACGCGACATTAATTGCGCGCGATCGCCTGAGCCCACGGGATCAGGCGCCGAGTACCAGCGCAACTGCTGGAAGCCATGACGAGCAATTCCATAGCGTGCTTGGCGCTTCTGCTCTGGCGTCCCCGCGGCAAGTGCAACTCGCCCAACGGTATTGTCGTTTGTATCGAGCTTCACGTCCGCATGACCAAAATAGCCGGCCCAGTTCTCTTCGCAGGTTAGATAAGTACCCCACGGCGTGAAGCCATTCGCGCAATTATTTAAGGTGCCACGCGCCATGAGGCCGCTGGGATCATAGGCCGTTTTCAACAGGTCGCTGCCGCGCGCCGGCCCAGAAATTTGCATGGGGCTATAGGGCGTTAGGCGGCGATTGAATGGACTACCCTGCACATAACGGTAACGGCCATTCTGCTTAACAACCTCCACAACGGAAATGCCGTGCAAAGCCATCTCTTTCAGACATTCCTCAGCATCGGAGCGCAAACTATCCTTGCTATAGTCACCGGCCTTAGGCAATAACTGAGAGTTAGCATCCAGCGTGGCCTTGTCGAACGTTGGCCCGTTGGCATGCACAAAATCTTCCGTGACCGCCTCATGATTAATGACTAACAAGCCGCGATCATTGCTGTTTCGATCGGGCAAGCCGGCAGCACTTAAACCAAAGTAGTACATGCCGTCATGATGGTCGCCAATCGCTTGCTCTTGCTGTGCGGATGTCAGTGCCGTAATAGTGCTAGGGACCGTGCCGCCAGAGAATAATGGGTCACCCCAAGACACTAATGTGTGAGCGGTATAGCCATTTGGCACCGTCACCGAATCCGCAATGGATTTAGCGACCGGGCTAAATTTTAATGTTAAAGGCTCAGCGGCTTTTGTCTCACCGCAACCCGTCAGCGCCACGCTGCCCATCATCAAACCGGCACCCACGGTTGCGCCACCTTTTAAGACATCTCGACGACTCAAGCGCTGTTCAATCAGCGCATCAATATGCTTATTCGCGGAAGGGTTGCTGTTTTCCATGGGGTGGTTGTGGCTCATGTCATTACCTAGCAGAGGGTTTTAGATAGCTGCAACTTGCCCTTATTGCATGACGATGCGCTGATAGTTTCGTGACAGACGCGTGAATTGTTTCCCAGGTTTCGAGGTCACTGCCACTCGCGTTACACTGCACGACTTAAGCATAGACTGCAGCCTGCACCATGAATCATCTGACCCTGCTCGCGCGCATGCGCACCCTCATTGCCACCCCCAGCGTCACCTGCACTGACCCCGCCATGGATCAGGGCAATTTAGCGGTCATTGAACATCTGGCCAGCTGGGCAGAGACCTTGGGGTTTCGTTGCGAAATCATGCCGGTGGCACCGGGCAAGGCCAACTTAATTGCGACCTTGGGCGAAGGCTCGGGCGGCTTAGTCTTTGCTGGCCATACCGATACCGTGCCATTTGATGGGGCGAAATGGCAGAGCGACCCGTTCAAGCTGACCGAGCGCGATGGCCGCCTCTTCGGCCTTGGTACGGCGGACATGAAAGGCTTCTTTCCCCTCGTGCTGGAGGCTGCCGAGGCCGCCGTGGCTGCTGTGCGGCGAGGCGAAACGCTGAAAGCGCCGGTGATTATTCTGGCTACCTGCGATGAAGAAACCAGCATGGCTGGCGCCAAGGCGCTAGTCGCTGCGGGCAAGCCAAAAGCCCGTTTTGCGGTGATCGGCGAACCTACAAGTGGTCGCCCCTTACGCTTGCAAAAAGGCGTGATGATGGAGCGCGTGATTATTGAGGGTCGTAGCGGTCACTCCAGTGATCCCTCGCTGGGCCATAACGCGCTAGATGCCATGCACGCCGTGATCGGCGAGCTGATCAGCTATCGCCGTGAGCTGGCGACGAAGTGGCACAACCCGCTCTTTACCGTACCCACACCGACCCTGAATCTGGGCTGCATTCATGGCGGCGATAACCCTAACCGCATCTGCGCGCGCTGCGAGCTGCAGTACGACTTGCGCCCCTTACCCGGCATGGAAATGGACAGCCTGCGTGCTGACATTAAGCGACGCTTAAAGCCACTGGCCGAGGAGTATCAGGTCAGCATCAGCAATGAGTCCCTGTTCAGCGGCACGCCAGCCATGGAAACTCCGGCAGATTCGCTGCTGGTTAAGGCCGTGGAAGAGATGACTGGTTTTACCGCGGGTGCGGCCGCTTTTGGCACCGAAGGCCCGTACTTTCAGGAGCTGGGCATGGAGGCGGTGATTTTCGGACCCGGCGGCATTGAAACCGCGCATCAGCCCGATGAGCATTTGGAGATTGCCAGTCTGCAACCCACCATCGATAAATTAGCGGCGTTGGTGCGACGTTTTTGCTTGTAAGACAAGAGATAGCAGCGCCTGTTTTTTTAATCAGCATTAATCGCTATGATTTGAAATAGTTTTCATTCGGAGGTTGGTCATGGCGCAAGTCGAAACCAAAGTATTGACCGCTCATGTTCCACTGCCTTTGGCTGACAAAATTGATCAGATGGCCGCTCGCCTTGATCGCTCACGCGGCTGGATCATGAAACAGGCATTGTCGGCCTGGGTCGGGCAGGAAGATGAACGCAGCCGCATGACTCAGGAAGCCTTGGCAGATGTCGATGCCGGCCACGTGATTGATCATCAAGCCGTGCAGGCATGGGCTGACAGTCTGGGCACGGGCAAGGTGCTGCCGGCACCACGCTAATGCAGCTAAAGTGGACCAGCAAGGCACTGTCTGATCTCGCGCGTCTGCATGAATTTCTGGTGCTGGTGAACCCGTCAGCCGCCGCGCAAGTGGTACAAACTCTCGCAGCAGCGCCGATCAGCTTGTTGAAAAACCCGCGTACCGGCGAGCAACTTTACGAATTCGAACCGCGTGAGGTGCGCCGGCTACTCGTAGGCAACTATGAGATCCGCTATGAAGTCCAAGCATCGACCCTGTATCTGCTGCGGCTGTGGCACTCGCGCGAAAGCCGCTAGCCTCTATACAATCGACATTTTGCAGGGCCAGCGCCTTGCCCACCCAAACGAGCAACGACCTTGAGCAGCCAGATCCCGTTTCAAGACACCATGTCGGAACAGTATGTGCACTGGTTCCGTAACTCCGCGCCCTACATCAACGCACATCGCGGCAAGACCTTTGTGCTGTTGTTTGGCGGCGAGGCGGTGAACCACGAGAACTTCCGCAACATCGTGCATGACATCGCGCTGCTGCATTCGCTGGGCATTAAGCTGGTGCTGGTGCACGGGGCGCGCCCGCAGATCGACGAAAATCTGGTCGAGTACGGCCTCACCACGCCGTACCACAACGGTCTGCGCGTCACTACGCGGGAGGCGCTGCGCTGTGTCATGGACGCCGTGGGTGCGATTCGCTTAGAGATCGAAGCCTTGCTGTCGATGGGGCTGTCGAACTCGCCTATGTATGGCGCCAAGATCGATGCGGTGTCGGGCAATTTTATTACCGCCAAACCCTATGGCGTGCGCGATGGCGTGGACTTCTGCCTAACCGGCGAAGTGCGTGCGGTGGATACCGAGGTCATTAATAAGAACCTCGCCAATCACCACATCGTCATTCTTGGCCCAACGGGCTACTCGACCACCGGCGAAGTCTTTAACTTGCTGGCGGAAGACGTAGCGGTGTCGGTAGCCACTGCACTGCAAGCCGACAAGCTGATTTGCTTGGGCGAGCGCGAAGGCATCGTGGACGATAACGATGACCGCCTGCTGCGCGAAATGATCCCCAATGAGGTCGATCAATACCTGCGCAATAAACCGCTAGACAGCGAGCTGCTACGGCACATGAACGCCGCTCGCGAGGCTTGCCGTGATGGCGTGAAGCGCATCCACATTATTTCCTATGCCCGGGATGGTGCATTGCTGCAAGAGCTCTTCACCCGTGATGGCTCCGGCACGCTGATCACACACGACCCCTACGAAGAAATTCGCACGGCCGAGATTGAGGACGTGGGCGGCATCATCGACCTCATCGAGCCACTGGAAGAAGAAGGTATTCTGGTGCGCCGCGAGCGTGAAAAGCTGGAGAACGAGATCGCCCATTTCGCGGTGGTTGAACGTGACGGGATGATCATCGGCTGCGCGGCGTTGTACCCGCTGCCGGTACTCAAGGGCGAAGAGCCTGCGGGCGAAATTGCCTGCGTTGCTATCCACCCGAACTACCGCAAGAGCGACCGGGGCAGCGAGCTCATGGAGTTCCTCGAAAAGCGCGCCAGCAGCAAAGGTCTGCGTAAACTTTTCGTGCTCACCACACGCACCGGCCTCTGGTTCCAAGAACATGGCTTTGAGCCCGCCTCGGTGGATGACCTGCCGAAGTATCGCCAATCCCTTTACAACTACCAGCGCAACTCGCTGGTACTCAGCAAACCGCTTTAAGGATTTCGGACATGACAAAAATCACCGACAACATGCGTAAGTATTCCTCTCAAGTCGTGGACGGCGTGGAGGCGGCACCGGGCCGCGCCATGTTGCGTGCCGTGGGCTTCACTGATGAAGACTTTAAGAAGCCGCAAATCGGCATCGCCTCAACCTGGGCCAACGTCACGCCCTGCAACATGCACATTAACAAGCTCGCTGAAGAAGCCGAGAAGGGCGCTAACGCGGGTGGCGGTAAGGGCGTGATCTTCAACACCATCACCATTTCAGATGGTATTGCCAACGGCACCGAAGGCATGAAGTACTCGCTGGTGTCTCGCGAGGTCATTGCCGACTCCATCGAAACCGTGGCGGGCTGCGAAGGCTTTGACGGTATCGTGGCGGTAGGCGGCTGCGACAAGAATATGCCGGGCTGCCTGATTGGCATGGCCCGCCTGAATCGTCCATCGATTTTCGTTTATGGCGGCACCATCAAGCCCGGTTATGGCCACACCGACATCATCTCGGTATTCGAGGCCGTGGGTCAGCACGCCAAGGGCGACATCGACCTGATTCAAGTCAAACAGATTGAAGACACCGCCATTCCCGGCCCCGGCTCCTGTGGCGGCATGTACACCGCCAACACCATGGCCTCCGCCATTGAAGCCTTGGGCATGTCGCTGCCCGGCTCCTCCGCGCAAAATGCCACGTCTTCCGACAAGGCCTCGGACTGCTTCCGTGCCGGCCAGCAAGTCATTGAGCTGCTCGCCCGCGACATCAAGCCGCGCGACATCATGACGCGCAAGGCCTTCGAAAACTCCATCCGCGTCATCATCGCGCTGGCAGGCTCCACCAACGGCGTGCTGCATTTGCTCGCCATGGCGCACGCCGTGGATGTACCCCTGACGCTCGATGACTTCACCGAAATCGGCAAGACCACGCCGGTGCTGGCCGACCTGCGCCCTAGCGGCAAATACATGATGTCGGAGCTAGTCGCCATTGGCGGTATCCAGCCGCTGATGAAGCGCATGCTCGATGCCGGTTTGCTGCACGGCGATGTCATGACCGTGACCGGTAAAACGCTGGCAGAGAACCTCGCCGAGGTTGCCGACTACCCGGCCGATCAGGACATCATTCGTCCCTTCAGCGACCCCATCAAGAAAGACTCGCACTTGGTTATTCTGCACGGCAACCTGTCGCCCACCGGCGCGGTGGCCAAGATAACCGGTAAGGAAGGTCTGCGCTTCGAAGGCACGGCGCGTGTCTATCACGGCGAAGAGGCCGCGCTGGCCGGCATCCTCAACGGCGAAGTGGTTGCGGGCGATGTCATCGTGATCCGCTACGAAGGCCCCAAAGGCGGCCCCGGCATGCGCGAAATGCTGTCGCCAACATCGGCCGTCATGGGCAAGGGGCTAGGCAAGGAAGTCGCGCTCATCACCGATGGCCGTTTCTCTGGCGGTTCGCACGGCTTCGTGGTCGGTCACATCACGCCAGAAGCTTTTGATGGCGGCCCGATCGCCCTGCTGGAAAACGGCGACAAGATCACCATTGATGCCGAAACCCGCGAAATCAGCATGGCCGTGTCCGATGCGGTGATGGCCGAGCGCAAGGCGAAGTGGGTGCAGCCGAAACCGAACTACACCCGTGGCGTACTCGCCAAATATGCCAAGTTGGTCTCTAGCGCCTCCGAAGGCGCCGTGACGGACAAGTAATGACTGAAACCGTCGCCGTGCTAGGCGCCAGCCCCAAGGCCGAGCGCTACAGCAACCAAGCCATTCACCTGCTGCGCCACTATGGGCACACGGTGATTCCGGTGAACCCCATCCAACGGGAAATCGCCGGCCTGCCGGTGGCTGCCTCGCTCACCGCCATCACGGAAAAGGTGGATACGGTAACGGTGTATGTCAGCCCTGCGCATTTGGAACCGCTGGTGGACGGCCTGCTGGCCTTGAAGCCGACGCGGGTCATTTTCAACCCGGGCGCGGAGCATCCTTCAGTGGCAGCACGGCTTGAAAAAGCCGGCATTGCCACCGAGGAAGCCTGCACCTTGGTGCTGCTGCGCACGCGGCAATTTTAATCGCGCGTACGCATCCAGCCGGCAATGCTCAAGCGCTGCTGGTTCGCCGGCAGCACTTCATGCGCCATCGAGTCACTGCGAAACACCACCAAAGTGCCGGCCTCCGGCGTAACGCTTAGCGGCGTAGCACCTTCTGGGTAAAGCACCAGCTCCCCGCCCGCATCAGCCGGCCAGCCCGGCTCGTTGAGATAGCACACCGTTGAAATCACGCGCTGCCCCTGCCCTGACCCCGCCATGCTGACATGCCGATCGATGTGCCGCCCGTAACCGTTGCCGGGCTCATAGCAGGCGTAATGCGCCTCGTATTCCGCGATACCCAGAAACAACTCGCGATTCAATTGCTGACGCAGGTCATCCAAGAGCTGGAGATACGCAGCGGCAGCTGGCCACGAGGCCTCTAGCCAAGCGATACGATCACCCCGAATTTGACGTTGAATTTGCTGCGCTGCACCACGCCCGATGCCGGCGGCATGAAACCGCCCGCTCACCTCCTGCTCGCGCAACTCGTGGCGCAACGCCGTCACCAGCGAGGCGGGTATAAAGTCCGGCAACACCACATAGCCCGGCTCGGGCAACACGGTTAAAACAGCAGCCCAATCTAAGGGCGGCAAAGCGGGTATCATTCGTTTCTCATTATTTGATGTTGCTACCATGAACTACCGTCACCATTTCCATGCCGGCAACTTTGCCGACGTGATGAAGCACAGCCTACAAATGGGCCTGCTCGCCGCACTGAAAAAGAAGGATACCGCCTTCTGCTTTATTGATACGCATGCTGGCGCTGGCATCTACGATTTACACGGCATGCAAGCGCAAAAAACCGGTGAATACCTGCAAGGCATTGAACGGCTGACCGATCATCGTGGCGCACCCACCTGGGTAGCTGACTACCTGCAAGGCATTCTCGCCTGCCAAGCCGCCGGCGGTCGCAGTCATTACCCCGGCTCGCCGTGGCTCGGCCTTCGCCAGCTCCGTACGCAGGATCGCGCCATTTTCATGGATGTTCAGCACGCCGAAGTCGCCAGCCTTCGTCATTATTTTAAGGATGATGCGCGTGTGGCGGTGCATCAACGCAATGCCTATGAAGGCCTGAACGCGATGATTCCGCCTAAGGAAAAGCGGGGTTTGGTGCTGATCGACCCGCCCTACGAACTGGAACGCGACGCCTTTCCGCAGCTGGTCAAACTCATCGTGGCGGCGCATACCAAATGGCCGACAGGTGTTTACGCGATCTGGTTCCCCATTAAGCAACGCACGGCCATCGTTAAGTTCTACCGCGAGCTGATGAACAGCGGCATCCCTAAAATGCTCGCCTGCGAGCTACTGATTCAGCCCGATGACAACGCGCTGGGCCTGAATGGCTCCGGCTTAATTGTCATTAACCCGCCCTTTGGCTTCTATGAAGAAGCGCAAAAAACCATGGCTTGGCTGCTTGACCGCCTGTCGGACCATCCTCAGAAGTCGAGCAAAGTGCGCTGGCTGGCAAATATAGAGTAATTGCTCTAGACTCTCGCGTCGCCATTCCCAGGACGCGAGCGTCTCATGAAACTCTCTAAAGAAACGCTGGGCTACGAAGCTCAGAAAGCCTATGTCACCACCATGATGAAAATCGTCGGTGGCGGCTTGGCGGCTGCCAGTCGTGTTGATGCCGACGTGCAGCGCAACCTGGCCGCCTTTCCAGCCGGGTATCAGATCTGCATGACCGTCTTCCCAGTCGGCCCGAACTTTTTCTTGCGTATGCAAGAAAATGGCATCGCTACGGTGATTGACGAGCCCACGGGCAAGCCTGATCTGACGATTCGCTTCAAGCACATGACCCATGCCTTCCTCGTCTTCTCGTTTCAAGAGGGCACGGCGCAAGCTTTTGCCAATGACCGCATGGTGGCCGATGGCAATGTGTCGCACTCCATTCGTCTGGTGCGCTGCCTGAACCGCATGGAAACCCTGATTCTGCCCAAGCTGATCGCCACGCGCGCCGTGAAGCGCTACGACGACGTACCGCTCGCCGAAAAGCTGAGCAAAGCTGCCCGCATCTACGGCCTCGTGGCCAAGTCACTCGTCACAGGAAACTAATCATGAGCAAGCCCTACTACGAATTTTTCTGCCCGGTCAAAGTCATTGCCGGTCACGCCGCCCTCGAACATGTGCCGTTCGAACTCAACATTTTGGGCGCGCAACGCCCGCTCATCATCACCGATAAAGGTGTGCGTGGTGTCGGCCTGCTGACCCATGTTGAGGCCGCCTTTGCCGCCGCCGGTGCCAGCATTGCGGCGATCTTTGACGACGTCCCGCCAGACAGCTCGCTGCAGACCGTGCGCGCTGCTGCCAAGGCTTATCGTGACAATAACTGCGACGCCATCATCGCTGTTGGCGGTGGCTCGGTGATCGACACTAGCAAGGCTGTGAATATTCTCGCATCCGAAGGCGGCGACGACCTGCTCGCATACTCTGGCGCGCATGTGCTGAAGCGTCCGCTGCGCCCGCTGTTCGTGGTGCCCACCACCTCCGGCACCGGCTCGGAAACGACCGCCATCGCCGTGATTTCCGACACCGAGAAAGGCGTGAAAATGCCTTTCGTGTCGTATTTCCTGATGCCGAATGCTGCCGTGCTCGATTCGCGCATGACGCTGACGCTGCCACCGCACATCACCGCCATGACCGGTATGGATGCACTGACGCATGCCGTCGAAGCCTTCACTTGCCTGGCACACAACCCGATCAGCGATGCCTACGCAACGGGCGCCATCAAGAAAATTACCGACAACTTGCTCAATGTGCTCGACAACCCGACCGATGCCGATGGCCGCCTAGAGCTCGCTCAAGCGTCGACCATGGCCGGTGTCGCGTTCTCCAATGCGATGGTGGGTTTGGTGCACGCACTAGGTCACTCGCTTGGCGCTGTTTGCCACCTGCCGCACGGTCTGTGCATGAACTTGTTCCTGCCTTTCGCGCTGGAATACAACAAGGATAAGAACGGCGACCGTATTGCCGAATTGCTACTGCCGTTGGCCGGTGCCGATGTCTATGCCGCGACGCCGGTAGCGGAGCGCGCCGATCGCGCCATCGCTGAAATCCGTCGCATGCGTGACGAAATTTTCAATCGCTGCAAACTCCCGCGCACCCTGAGGGAAACCGGCAAGGTCACGCGCGAGCAGCTAGCTCAAATTGCGGAGCTGACGCTGGATGACGGCGCCATCATCATCAATCCAAAGGAAGCCGATCGCGCAGAGATCATGGCGATTTTAGAAAAGGCCTGGTAAGGGATTCGAAAAAGGGTCTTCGCGTTTGCTCGGGCTATCATGCCCGCTCAAACGCGAAGACCCTTTTTCTTTACGAGGGATTTGGTTTACGCCGGCCGTCTAAAGTTACAAATAATGTACATTCTGCTGCAAAGGCTTAACCCAATATATGGTGCCCCTGCATTTCTAGCAGGCTTTCATTTTGGGGTGACCTCATGACACAGAATAAAAAACTTCTTTGTATTGCTATTGGTTCGGTTTTGGCGGGGAATGCTTTTGCAGTTGCAAACATAACTCCAGTTTTTGACATTTGTAATGAAAATTCCCGCTGCGTTACTCCAATTAAAAATCCCTGCAATGTATACGAAAATGAAGAGTGGGAATTAAAAGTTGCAGCACGCGAGCGTGAATACGATCAAGAGTTAATCTCCTGCGACCCAGCCAACGCTGCCAGCCAAGCCCTATTCAACATCACCAATCTCTCGTTCACCTCCATCGGCAGTCGCATTGATAACCTGCGTGATGCCGACTTGATCGCCTACGCACCCGCTTCACTGAAGTCGATGCAAGCCAATCACCGCGGCGTGGCCAGCGGCATTGTGGCCACCAAAGAAATCAAGCACGGCGCTTGGGTTAAGGCCATTGGCAACAACGCTCGCCAAGACCAACGCAATGGTTTTGATGGCTACAAGAGCAACTCAGCAGGTATCACGATCGGTGCAGATACCCGTCTCGATAACGACATGATTGTGGGTGGCGCATTCACTTATATTGATACCGACGTGAACGCCCGTGACACCGCCACAGGCTCTGGTAGCGAAATCAAAAGCTACCAAGGCACGGGCTACTTGAGCCGCGACTACGGCACATGGCACTTGGATGCCTTGCTGGCCTACACCAAGCAACAAAGCAAAACCCAACGTGTCGTCGGTCCATTCAATATGACCGGCAAGTTTGATGGCGACCTGTTCAGCACTCGCGTTACCGCAGGCAAGCGCATGGAAGTAGCCAACAGCAAGATGGTGGTTACCCCCTTTGTTAGCCTGCAATACGATCACCTGAAGCAAGATGGCTATACCGAAAATGGCCTAGCGCCCCTGACAGTTAACCGCACAACTGCTTCGCGTCTGACTTCCGGCTTGGGCGCGCGACTGGTCACCGAAGCAACGGTTGCCGGCCGTCAAATCAAACCCAGTGTGACCGCACAGTGGCTGCATGAGTTCAAGCAAGAAGGCCTGAACACCAGCGGCACCGTCGGTGGTGGTGGCGCATTTGTTAGCGAAGGTCAAAAAGCCGTAAAGAACTTGCTTGGTCTGGGCACTAGCGTAATGATGCCGGTGGGCCGCAATGCCGCCGTTAGCATCGGCTACAACTACGAAGGCGCGACCAAGTACCAGAGTCATGGTTACGAGTTGGTCTACCAATACTGGTTCTAAGCGCGCAGTACGTGTTTGTGTGAACTAAACGCCCGTCCCTGTGATGGGCGTTTTTATGTGGGCCATAAACTCAACCACTGCTCCGGTTCACAACCCACGGCGAGGAAGCTGGCGTTAAGCAGCGTATTGCGGTTGTTGTATCGGAAGGAGCGCCCCTGCTGATCCACCAAATGCCCGCCTGCCATTTCTAAGACGACTTGGGCTGCCGCTGTATCCCATTCGCTAGTCGGGCCAAAGCGCGGGTAGGCATCTGCCAAGCCTTCCGCCACCGCACAAATTTTAAAGGCGGAGCCTGCCGGCACACTCTGCATCGCACCAAACACGGCGACTGCAGCCTGCTCAAACTGTGCTAATTGCTGAAGTCCATGGCGACGACTCACCGTCAACTGAATCGGTCGCTCACCCACAACAGGAAGGGCTGCGCTCCTGATAGTCCGCCAGCCTGAAGCGTCCACCCGAAAACTCCCCACACCTTTTGCCGCTACATAGCTCAGACCCGTGGCGGGACCATGCACCACGCCGAGCACCGCTTCGTGGTCTAAGACCAAGGCAATATTGACGCTGAACTCACCATTCCGAGCGATGAACTCTTTGGTGCCATCCAGCGGATCAACCAACCAACACGCAGGCCAGTCGTGCCGCGAGATCAGCTCATCCGCCGATGACTCCTCAGACAACACCGGCAACTGTGCCCAGGGCCCTGCTAACTGAGCGAGCGCGTCGACGATGCGCTGATGTGCAGCTAAATCCGCTGCGGTTAACGGCGAGTCATCTGCTTTAGTGACCGTGCCCCATCGGCTGCTGTCCGCATAAATCGCCATGATGTCTCCACCTGCGGCTTCGGCCACCTGCAATACCGCCGCCAACAACGTGCGATCAATAGATGGCAGTTCAAGATTTGTCATGGATGAGCCTCATTTGTCCTGCCGCAGCGCGCATAGGCTTTGGCATACTGTGCTTAAGGTTTACAGGATAGCGCGAATGATAGATTGGTCCCGCATTGATACGGTCATCCTCGACATGGACGGCACGGTGCTCGATTTGCATTTTGATAACCGCTTTTGGATGCAGTATTTGCCCGAAGTGTATGCAGATAAATGCGGCCTGCCTCGAGAGCAAGGCTTAAGCGAGCTGCTCGCGCAATTCGCCGCGCATCAAGGCTCGCTCAATTGGTACTGCACCGACTTTTGGAGTGAAAAAGTCGGCTTTGATGTGGCCGCACTCAAACCAGACCTCAAGCATTTGATCCGCGAACGCGCCGATGCCTTCAGCTTTCTTGCCGCCGTAAAGGCCAGTGGTCGCTCACTGTGGTTAGCCACGAATGCACACCGCGCCAGCCTTGAAATCAAACTCGCCGAAATTGCCTTCGGCCACTTTTTTGATGTGGTGGTTAGCTCGCATGACTACGGCGCGCCGAAGGAGGATCAGCGTTTCTGGCAGGCCCTTCATGCTGCGCATGCCTTCGATCCCGCCCGTGCCCTGTTTGTGGATGACAGTGAATCCGTGCTCGATAGCGCCGTGCGCTTCGGAATAGGCCAAGTGATTTGCGTATCCACGCCGGACAGCCAAAAGCCCTCCCGCACCCACTTGCGTCACGCTGCAATTGATCAGTTTATTGAGCTGGGCCAGCCGCCCTTACTCCACTCACCGGGAGCCCCACTGCCATGAGTGACAATGCCTCTCATGCGCGTACCCGCATCGACAAATGGCTGTGGGCGGCGCGCTTCTTCAAGACGCGCTCGCTGGCCAAGGCCGCCATCGAAAGTGGGCATGTGCACTGCCAGGGACAGCGCATCAAGGTCAGTCGCGAGGTTGCCGTGGGCATGCAGCTGCGGATTCGGCAAGGCTTTGATTACAAGACCGTGGATGTGCTCGCGATCAGCGATGTGCGCGGCCCGGCCGCCGCGGCACAGTTGCTCTACGCTGAAACCCCGGAGAGCTTAGCCGAGCGCGCCGAGCAAACCGCCCAGCGCCAAGCCATGAACTTGGCGCATCCGGACCATCGTCCAAACAAGAAAGAGCGTCGGCAAATTCATCGCTTCCAGCGCGATGTCGGCAGCGGCGGGTGACAACGCTACCGCGCTGGATCTGGGTCGGCACTTGGCTGCTGGCGTTTATCGCCGGCATGATCAATGTCGTCGGCTTTCTCAGCATTTCGCAGCAGGCCGTCACGCACCTTACTGGCACGACCAGCCTGTTTGCCATCGCAGTCATCGAACACGATGCGCATCAAATGCTATTGCTCGGCGCCATCCTGCTCGCTTTCTTTTTTGGATCGCTGATCAGCGGCCTGATCATCCAGGACAAGGTGCTGCGACTGGGCAGGCGCTATGGTGCCGTGCTGATACTGGAGTCGCTGATTCTGGTACTGGCAACCGCACTACTGCAGCGTCATCACATGGCCGGCCTTTGGCTCGCAGCGGCGGCCTGCGGCTTGCAGAACGGCATGGCCACGACCTATAGCAAAGCGGTCATACGCACCACGCATCTGTCTGGTATGTTTACCGACCTCGGTATTTTTCTTGGTCAAGCGTTGCGTGGCGTTGCGGTGGAGCCGCGGCGGCTGATGTTGTGCTTGGTGGTCATCTCAGCTTTCTTCTGCGGCGGTCTTGCTGGCGCAGTCAGCTTTCAGGAAATCGGCTACAACACGCTGCTCATCCCCGCCGGGCTAACCGGGCTGACGGGCGTGAGCTACATGCTGCTTCGCTGGTACGCGCTGCGCCCTAATAAGTAAATATTTAGCGTACGCGCGTCATCCAAGATCGCTCGCCCAAGGTCAGAACCAACGCATCGCCCGCGTTAAGCGCCGCCACGCCCTCCGGTGTGCCCGTCATCACCACGTCACCGGGTTGCAGCGTAAAAATAGTTGCGATGAACTGCAGCAGAGGAACGATGGCCGTGATCATGTCAGCGCTATGCCCTTGCTGACGCGCTTCGCCATTGACGAAAAGCGTAAAACTCAGATCCGCGAGATCCGTCGCTGCTGACAACGGCGAAAACGTCCCCATCGGTGCCGCGCCATCAAAAGCCTTAGCAACTTCCCACGGATGCCCCTGCTGCTTGAGCTGGTTCTGCACATCGCGCAGCGTCAGATCCAAGCCCAGCGTGATGCCGGCAATTGCCGCCCGTGCCTCTGCTTCACTGACTTGCCCCGTCAGCGCCGAGCCAATCAACAGTGAGATCTCGGTCTCGTGATGGCAACTGCCGCGTCCGCTCGGAATCGCGAAATCCGGACCTAGCGGCACCAGCGCCGTCGCGGGCTTCAAAAACAGGATCGGCGCATCCGGCACGGCATTACCGAGTTCGCGAGCATGCGCGGCGTAATTACGGCCAACGCAGACCACCTTGCCGACGGGCCAGCTCACTGGTGTTCCATCTTGCCATTGGTGTTGGTAGGTCATTCTCAGTTCCTTTTTGACGGGCTTTGGCGGGGTGGGATTTCCCCTGTTAGGACCGCCGTGAATACATCCTTGTAGGCTCTCGTGCGCCATCCATGGCGCACAACGTCCCATCACGGGAAATCCCACCCCGCCACGCGAGCTCAAACGAAGCTGCGCATGAATGCCACACCACGATAAATTCGAACCACTGCACGAACCCAGCGCGAGATTCAGAACGGGAGCGCTGTTGGCGCAGCGGAGCGACACTGTACGGGACGTCACGCGCCATGGATGGCGCGTGAGAGCCTACATGGGTGAGTGCAGGGTTTGCCGGAGCAACGCTCCGGACTGCACGAACGACGGCGCGATGTAGCGCGCCGGCTGGACCGTACTTGCGGCGATCCCGAACAGTGTCACTCCACTACGCCAGCGAACCTCACAAATCGAAAATCTTGCCCGGATTCATCACATTGTTCGGATCAAACACCTGCTTGATGGCCTTGAGATATTCAACCTCAACAGGCGAGCGCGTATAGGTGAGATAAGGCTTCTTGGTCATCCCCACACCATGCTCGGCGGAAATCGACCCGTTGTAGCGCTGCACCGTCTCAAACACCTGCGTGTTCACGCTCTTGCACTTGGCAAAGAAGTCTTCCTTTGCCAGATCAGCGGGCTTGAGGATATTCAAGTGCAGGTTGCCGTCACCAATATGCCCGAACCAAACTACGCGGAAGTCCGGATATTGCGCGGCCACAATGGCATCAATATCGGCAATAAAGGCCGGCACACGCTGAATCAACACCGAGATGTCGTTCTTGTATGGCGTGTACTGAGCAATAGTCTCGGAAATGTCTTCGCGTAAACGCCACAGGTTTTTTGCCTGAGTTTCGGACTGGCCAAGCACGCCATCCACTACCCAGCCTTCTGCCACGCATTGCTCGAAAATAGCCATGGCTTCATCGGCCATATCCTCAGACAGCGCCTCGAACTCCAGCAGCGCATAGAACGGTGTGGCGGTATCAAACGGACGCGGAATGCCCTGATGCGCCGTCACTAACTGCACCGAGAGTTCCGAGAAGAATTCGAAAGCCGTCAGGTCTAATCGCGCTTGGAAGGCCTTGAGTACATTCATCACACTTGGAAAATCTGGCGTGCCCAGCACCATGACCTGCAGATTGCGCGGCGCGCGATCGAGCTTCATGGTCGCTTCCACGACCAAACCCAGCGTCCCCTCTGCACCAATAAAGAGATGACGCAGATCGTAGCCGGTGGCGTTCTTAATCATGTCTTTATTGAGTTCAAGCATGTCGCCCTTACCGGTGACGACCTTGAGGCCAAGCACCCAGTTACGCGTCATGCCGTACTTAATGACCTTGATACCGCCCGCATTAGTGCCGATGTTGCCGCCGAGTTGCGACGAACCCGCCGAAGCGAAATCAACGGGGTAATACAGGCCCTGTTCTTCCGCGAAATTCTGCAGCTGCTCGGTGACCACACCCGGCTGGATGCGCACCGCGCGGTCCTCTGGAATGAACTCCAGCACTTTGTTCATGTAGTCAAAGCTGATGACGACCTCGCCGTGAGCAGCCACCGCGCCTGCCGACAACCCGGTACGGCCACCTGAAGGCACAATCGCGAAGCCGACTTCATTAGCCAGCAGCACCACCGCCTGCACCTGCTCGGTCGTCGTCGGAAAGACAATCGCCGTGGGCGCGGGCGTGTACATCTTGGTCCAGTCGCAGCCCCAGGTCTTCAGACTGTCAGCATCCGTGCGAACACGATTTTCACCGACGATGGCTTGCAAGCGGGACAGCGTTTCAGGCGCGAGGCTCATGGCAATCTCTCGAGAACAGAAGAATGTGCGCATTCTAACAGGTGGACAGTGTGTGCTAACATTCGCGACTTCCTTTTTGATGACACGAGTCCTTGCGCCATGAGCCAGCTCTCCCTCGACAAAGCCAAAATCCGTTTCCTGCTGCTGGAAGGCGTTCACAAGAACGCTCTCGACGTGCTCAGCAACAATGGCTACACCAATATTGAGTACCTGCGTGGTGCCCTCGACGAAGACGCCCTGATCGAAAAAATCAAAGACGCTCACTTCGTTGGCATTCGCTCGCGCACCCAGCTCACGGAAAAAGTCTTTGCCGCGGCCAATAAACTGATTGCGGTCGGCTGCTTCTGCATCGGCACCAACCAAGTGGATTTGAAGGCTGCCATGAAGCGCGGCATTCCGGTATTCAACGCCCCCTATTCAAATACCCGCTCGGTTGCCGAGCTGGTGCTGGGCGAGCTGATCCTGTTGCTGCGCGGCATTCCTGAGAAAAACTTCCTCGTGCACCGCGGTGGCTGGTCGAAGTCGGCCGAAGGCTCCTACGAAGCCCGTGGCAAGGTGCTGGGCATCGTCGGCTATGGCTCGATTGGTTCGCAGCTGTCTGTTCTGGCCGAGTCGCTGGGCATGCAAGTGATTTACTACGATGTAGTGACCAAACTGCCGCTGGGCAATGCGCGTCAAGTCGGCACCATGGACGAATTGCTGGCCACCGCCGATGTGGTCACTCTGCACGTGCCGGAACTGCCCTCCACCAAGGACATGATGGCCGCTGCCGAATTCGCCAAGATGAAAAAGGGCGCGATCTTTATCAACGCGGCGCGTGGCACCGTGGTCGATATCGAAGCGCTGGCCGATGCCATCAAATCGAAGCACCTCAATGGCGCCGCCATCGACGTATTCCCGAAAGAGCCTAAGGCCAATGACGAAGAATTCTTGTCGGCGCTGCGCGGTCTTGACAACGTCATCCTGACGCCTCACATCGGCGGCTCGACGCTGGAAGCACAGGCCAACATCGGTCTCGAAGTAGCCGAGAAGTTCGCTCGCTACTCCGACAGCGGCGCCACCATCACCTCCGTTAACTTCCCGGAAGTGGCTGTTCCTCAATCGCCGGGCAAGCACCGTCTGCTGCACATTCACAACAACATCCCCGGTGTGCTGTCGGCAATCAACCTGGTGTTTGCCGAAAACGGCATCAACATTAGCGCGCAATCGCTGATGACCAACGACTCCATTGGCTATCTCGTCATGGATGTCGATGCCGAGTACTCCGAGCTTGCACTGGCTAAGTTGCAGCAAGTGAATGGCACCATCCGCACCCGCGTACTGTTCTAAGCTGTCACCCGCGTGCTGACCACGGCCGCTGCTTTCCCTACCGGAAGCAGCGGCCGTTTGCTTTATAGCGTTCCCGCCACGGATGTGCAGGTCTGGCTGCTGCAAAAATGCGATACCGCGCCCGACTCGCCCACCCTGCTTTTGGACTGGCTGACCGAGTTACTCGGGTACACGCCGGAGGTGTTACGCACGCCGGCTGGCAAACCCTATATCGCCAACTGCGCCCTACAATTTAACGTTTCGCACAGCCAACACTGGTTCGCGTTTAGCTGGCGAACGGGTCACGAACCTGTGGGCGTTGACATTGAAGATCTTGGTCGTCGGCCGAGCTTTGCCGCACTTGCCGAGCGCTATTTTCACCCAACTGAACAGATGGCCTGGCGTGCCGCCGAAGTATACGAAAGCACCGCCACCTGGCTGCAGATTTGGACGCGCAAAGAAGCCGTTCTGAAAGCGCACGGCCTGGGCCTACGTTTGCAACTCAACACACTGGACACCTGTGACGATGCCGTGCAGCATCCACTCCTAGGCGCTTGGCAGCTACACAGCTTCCGCTTACCCGATGCCGTGGTCAGTGTCAGCTGGCCGTCCCGCGCCGCCCCATAACAAGAGCCGAGCATTTTCGGCCGGAGCCCTCAATGGCCAACACCCAGCAGCACTTCCGTACTTGCCACCTCTGCGAAGCCATGTGCGGCATCATTATTGAGCACGAAGGCGGCCAAATCCTGTCCATCAAAGGCGATCCGGACGACCCGCTCAGCCGAGGCAATATCTGCCCGAAAGCGGTGGCGCTGCAGGATTTGCAAAGTGATCCGGATCGTCTGCGCCAGCCCATGAAGCGCGTCGGCTCAGAGTGGATGCCGGTGAGCTGGGAGAATGCCTATGAGGAAATCGAGCACCGATTTAAGGCCATTCGCAGCGAACATGGCAAACACAGTCTGGCGGTTTATGCCGGCAACCCAACGGCACACAGCGCGGGCGCGATTCTTTTTCTGCCCAACCTGATCCGTGCCTTTGCCGGACGAAATCGCTTCAGCGCCACCAGCGTCGATCAGCTGCCGCATATGCTCACCAGCTACAAGCTATTCGGCAATCAGGCGCTTTTTACTATTCCGGATCTGGATCGCTGCGAGCACCTGCTCATCATCGGCGCCAACCCCGGCGCATCCAACGGCAGCCTGATGTCCGCTGGCGACCCGATGGGCCGTATTAAAGCTATTCGCCAGCGTGGCGGGCGCGTCACCGTCATCGATCCGCGCCGTACCGAGACTGCCGATAAAGCCGATGAGCATGTCTTCATTCGTCCTGGCAGCGACCTTTACCTGATTGCCGCCATGCTGCAGGTGCTTTTCGCTGAACGCTTGGCACGCCCGCGCCACCTCAGCGAAATGATTGATGGTCTTGATGCCATCAAACAGGCGGTGGCTGATTTCAGCCCTGAACAGGCTGCAGAGTTCACGGGCATTAGTGCCGATACCATTCGCCGCCTGACCCGCGAATTTGCAGCCAGCAACCATGCCTGCGCCTATTCGCGTTGCGGCACGTCCATGCAGCAGCATGGCCAGCTCACCACGTGGCTGGTTACTGTCCTGAATATCGTTACCGGCAACCTAGATCACGAAGGCGGCATGATGTTCACACGCCCCGCCATCGACCTCGTTGCCCTTAGCGCGACCAGCCAAGGCTTACAAGGTTCATTCGGGCGCTTTAAGTCCCGTGTGCGCGCCTTGCCGGAGTTTGGCGGTGAGCTGCCCGTGGCCGCCTTTGCTGAAGAAATTTTGACGCCAGGCAAGGGTCAGATCCGTGGCCTCATCACCCATGCGGGCAATCCGGTGTTGTCCACGCCCAATGGCCGCCAGCTCGATGAGGCACTGGCCACGCTGGATTGCTATGTCGCGGTCGACTACTACATTAATGAAACGACGCGTCACGCCCATTTCATTTTGCCGCCGACCGGGCCACTAGAGCGCCCCTACTACGATGTCATTTTCAACACCCTGGCCGTACGAAATGTCGCCAAGTACTCACCGCCCCTGCTCACAAAGTCTGAAGATGCCCGCCATGATTGGGAAATTCTGCTCGAACTGACCTTACGCATGAGCACCGAGCCCGGCAGTGAGCGCTGGCAGGCACGCGCCTCCCAAAAGCTGGTGCAGCGCCTTGGCCTAGAGGGTGTTCTGGATATTCTGCTGCGTGTCGGCCCCTATGGTCAGCAGGCCGCTTGGCTGCAACGTGCCAGCAGCCTACTCAGTGACAATGGCTTAACTGCCCCGCTCTTTGGCCAAGTGAAAACGTGGCTGCAAAAGCAAGTCGCGCAACGCAAACACTTGGGCAAGGCTCTGGCCGGTTTCGGGCCGCTCAGTGGCGCGGCTCAAGGCCTGAGTATTCGCACACTAAAGCAGCATCCGCATGGCAAGGACTTAGGCGCACTTCAACGCGCCTTCCCACAACGACTTTTCACCGATAGCCAACGCATTCAGCTGAGCCCTCAGGACTTTATCGAGGCGCTGCAAGGCGCCTTGACAACGGCCCCAGCCGAGCAGCTTGCAGGCCCCGGTCACGCGCTGCTGGTGATTGGCCGACGCCATGTGCGCAGCAATAATTCGTGGATGCACAACGCGCACCGCTTAGTGAAAGGCAAAGACCGCTGCACCGTGCTGCTGCATCCGCACGATGCAGCAGCACTGGCCATTGGTGAAGGTGACTTGTTAACGCTGCGCAGCCGGGTGGGTGAAATCTGCCTACCCGTGCAGATTAGCGACAGCATCATGCCCGGCGTTGCCAGTGTGCCGCATGGCTGGGGCCACGACCGGGTCGGCACACACTTGTCGGTGGCTGAAAAGCATGCCGGCGCCAGCCTCAACGACCTTACCGATGATCAAGCGGTGGATGGTGTTAATGGGGTGGCCGTACTCAATGGCTTCTGGGTGCGTGCGCAAAAGGCCGCTTAAGGCCTCGAAGTTCCTTACGCCGAGGCTTGGTAGTCCAGCCTCGGCTGCATTACCATCGCCGCTTTAATGCCTGCACCGGACGTACCCGAAGGTCGGCACACTTTTTTGCACAAGGAAAACATCACCATGGCTCTGCTGCGCGACCGCCTACTGACACTGCCGCAATACCTGATTCCTCAACATGGCCTGTCACGACTCGTGGGTAGCTTGGCAGATAGCCGCACGCCCTGGATCAAAGACACCTTCATCACACGCTTTGCCGCACGCTACCAAGTAGACATGAGCGAGGCCGCCGAGCCCAACTTGTCGGCCTATGAAAACTTCAACGCCTTCTTTACGCGCGCACTCAAACCCAACGCGCGTCCATTGGATAGTCGCCCAGACAGCATATTGTGCCCAGCGGACGGTGCTGTTTCTCAGCTCGGCCCCATCACGCAAGATCAGATTTTCCAAGCCAAGGGTCACAGCTACTCACTGAGTGACTTACTCGCCAGCGATACCGATGCGGCAGCTTATATTGGCGGCCAATTTGCCACGGTGTATTTATCCCCGCGCGATTACCATCGGGTGCATATGCCACTCGCAGGACGCCTGACCAAGTCCGTCTATGTACCGGGCGAGCTGTTTTCCGTGAACACACGCACGGCCGAAAATGTGCCCAATCTATTTGCCCGCAATGAGCGCCTCGTAGCTCACTTCGACACAACCCTGGGTCCGATGGTGGTTGTATTAGTTGGTGCCATGATCGTTGCCAGCATCGAGACCGTTTGGGGCGGCGTAGAGCCCATCGGCAATGAAGTCCGCGTACGCGAGTTTCCAGAAGGGCAGCAAATCACGCTGAATCGAGGTGCTGAAATGGGCCGCTTCCGCCTCGGCTCCACTGCAATTGTGCTGTTCGGACCCGATGTGATGGGCTGGGATGAGCGCTATGCCGCTGGCACACCGACGCGCATGGGCGAACGACTCGGCAGCGCCTGCTAACACGCCGCCGTCTCCACAGCCCCTTTCTGCGCTGCGTACACAAGGTTACGCAGCGCAGACACTCCACAACCTCGCCTAAACACCCGCTTTACGCCCTTCATATCGTGCAACCAAGCTACAACTAAACCTCTGTACGCCACCCTCTAAGCACTTGCTACGGTTGCAAATGTCAGCAGTTGCTCTTTCGCACTGCGTCAGCAACCGGCATTTTGCCATGAGGAAAATACGATGAATAAACTCAAACTCACTGGCTTGGCAGCCGGTCTAATGATTGCCCTAAGCCTTGCAGGCTGCGGCGCCGATGGCGGCAGCTCGAGCGGAACTGGAACCGGAGGAACAGGTGGGACTGGTGGCGGCACAGGCGGTACGGGTGGCGGTACGGGTGGCAGCAGCAGCCTAATTTTGTCCGACACGCGCAACCAACTTTCGGGTGTGTTGGTGAATCTGGGCACCACGGTTCAACAAAATACACCAGCAGGCAGCCCCCTCGACATTGGTGGCTTTCTGATTGCACTCAACCCGGTAGTTAACAATTTGTTGACCGGCCCTGACGCTACGGTGTCTGGCCTACTGGATGGCGTACAAACCATTCTGGCCAATCCAACCCCTGCAGGTTTCAGCATCGCAGCGGGTCAAATCCAAGAAGGTCTCAGCGCACTGCCACCGTCCGTAGCAAGCCTGGCCCAAACGCTGCCCTGCGCGCTAGCCACCCTTGCAGGTCAACGTGGCAGCGTCTGCACCGGTAGTGACCCAGCGCAACAACTGCAAAACCTGATTGCTCTGTTTTCCGGGGGTAATAACCCATTTGCCGGCACACCATTGGCCGGGCTTGGCACGGCTGGCGCACCCGGCACACCAGCCGGCGGCCCAACCGGTACGCCTTTAGACGCATTACTGGCCCCACTACTGACTGCGCTCGGCACCCCAGGTGGCGCATCCCCTGTGCCACTGAATGGCCAGCTAGTGGATAGCCTAGGCTTAGGCCTTGCAACCGTGGGTGATGCCATCGTAGACGGCTACAACAACCTTCCAGGCAGCGGACAAATCCCACTGGCAGGGGAAGTGGTGCAAACACTGGGTAGCGTATTAGCAGACCTTGGTGTCACGCTAAACACACTGGAAAGCGGTACGGGTGTGAGCGTGGGCAACACACTGAATAACACCCTCACCAATGTCAGCAACTTGTTGACTGCACCTACCGGCCTCCTTGGCACGCTGGCGGCAGCCTCTGGTAATGCTCAGTTTATTAGCGCCGTAAACAGTGGCAATACGCAGCTCAACAATGGCATCGACACGTTGACCAATACGCTCAACACGACGCTGCTAACACAAGTGGACAATTCTGTACTGACCCCGGTACTTACCGCACTGGCACCGCTGTCTTGCTCACTCGCCCTGTTCGGCGACTGCAATGGCAGCAGCACCAACACAAATGCCCTAACCTCACTCGTAACATCGCTGACCTCAGCATTGGATGTGAGCATGGGAGGCGGTGTGCCATCCACAACGGTCATTTCGAACTTAACCAGTGCCATCACATCAGCTGCCGGCACAAACAACAATGTGGTCACCACACTGCTCACCACCATCACCACACTGCCTACCACCACGAGCACGGGCGGCAGCACCGGGTTATTGGGCAGCCTTCCTATTGTGGGAGGTATTTTGGGCAGCCTAGGCGGCCTTCTTGGAGGCTAATCTCCGCGCCTGTGAGCGCTGATACGTCCTGTATCTCAGCCTGTAAAAACAACCCCAGCCAGGGAAACCTAGCTGGGGTTGTTTTTTATCTGAAACAAAGCGATGACAAAAAGCATCGCCCTCTCTATGATTCGCGCCCTTAAATGCCTCATGAATCAGCAACGACTTAACAGTCAGTTACAAAAGCAAGACAGTTTGCAGACTGTGTAACACCTGGTCGCCGCCTAGGATGCGCTTTGTAAAGGTTTGCTGATTTTAGTAGACATCACTTTTTCATTGATAAGCGGGCCCCCAACGGGTCACAGAGGTTTTTATGCACAACGTTAAACTGACTCGATTGGCTGCTTACCTAGCCTTGGCCGCTGGTCTCGCTGCTTGTAATGCCGATGGCAACTCCACTGGCAGCAACACCAACACCAACACCGACACAAACACTTCTTCGAATGTTTGCCAAAACCTTCAGCCTTCTGGTGCTATCACAACAACTCAGGGCGCGCTTTGCGATCTGCTAGAAGACACTCCTGCTGGCCCACTCAGCGACGTACTGAACAACCTGATTGGCACTAACGGAACACTGGGCGAACTAACAAGCGCTCTTGAAGAACTGATTGGCCCAACTGGTCAACTTGGCCCAGTAAATGATCTCCTCGTTACCCTAGTTGGTGCCAATGAAGACGGCGCTCTGACACCGGTTATCCAAGGCCTAAACTCGATTCTGGTTCTGCTCAATGCAGGGGCTGATCCCGCAGCGATTGCAGAGGCTTTAGCGGGTCTCGGTGGTGGTGAAGGCGGCGGCAGCACAGGCCCAACAGGCACCCCGCTCGATGCCCTGTTGACACTGGGCGGCGACGCCAATCCGTTAACAGCCCTGCTGGGTGCACTCGGCGGCGCTGGCGCATTGCCTGGCACAGGTGGTGGTACGGGTGGTGGCACTGGCAACATCGGTTTGATCACTCAAGTTCAAGGCATCTTGGGTGACGTCACGAATGACACCCCACTAGTGGCAGTATCTGAACTGGTAGATACGCTGCTGGATCCACAGTCTGGCGCTCTGGAGCCCTTAACAGCCGCTCTGGAAGACCTCACCAACGTATCGGGTGGCCCACTTGGCCCGCTGTCTGAACTGGTTAATGGCTTAATTGCTGCTGACGATGCTGCTCTTGCACCGGTCATCACTGCGCTTAACGGCGTTCTGGTTGGCCTGCTCACCAACCAAGACCCCGCCGAAATTGCTGCAGCGCTGCAGGGTTTGGCAGGCGGTCTGAGCGCGGGCGGTGGTAGCAATCCGCTGGCTGGCTTAATCCCTTCGGCAGGTGGCGGCACCGGTGGTGGCACCAGCGATGGCGTTATCTCCGGCGTGCAAGACACTGTTGATAACTTGCTGGGCAACACGCCGCTCACACCAGTTCAAGACTTGGTGAATATGCTGGTTGATCCTAATGCAGGCGCGCTCGCACCACTGACAGGCGTCCTCAATGAAGTCACCTCCAGCGGTGAAGCACTTGGCCAGCTTAATGACCTCGTCGACGCCCTAGTTGCTGCAGATGATGCTGCGTTAGCGCCGGTAATTGACACCTTAAATGGCATCCTCAGTGGCGGCGCTGGTACAGGCACCGGCGGCGGCGCAGTTCCAGGCCTAGACGCACTCAACCAAATCCCTGTTGTTGGCCCCGTACTCGGTGGTCTGCTCGGTGGCTTGTTGGGCGGTATCACAGGTGGCCTCCCCATCTAACCGACTGCTCCGGTAACACCCAAAACCCGCGAACTCGTTTCGCGGGTTTTTTTATGGCTAGGTCAGCGTAAACTCCAGTCAAACTTTCACGATGACCGAGTCCCCGCATGCGCATCACCCTCAGACAGCTCGACGTTTTCTCTGCCGTGGCCCGCGAGGGCAGCGTGACCCAAGCGGCAAAATGGCTGAACCTGACACAGAGCGCGACCAGCATGGCGCTGGCGGATCTAGAAGCGCAACTGAATGCCAAAGTGTTTGATCGTCTGGGGCGTCGGTTACAGCTCAATGACCTCGGTCATCGCCTGCTGCCATTGGCCCAGGAAACGGTCGCGCGCGCGCAGGAAATTGAAGATATCGCCTCGGGCAATCGTCCGGGTCAGGGTCGTTTGCGCATCGGTGCCAGCCTGACTATCGGTAATTACCTGATGCCCCAATGCATCGGCAACTACCTGCAAGCCTACCCAGAGTCGGAAATCGCTCTTGAGGTCGGCAATACCCGTCATGTCATTGAGTCTGTACGTCAATTCAGCTGCGATGTGGGCTTTATTGAGGGTTTTTGCCATGAACCGGACATCGAAGTGCTGCCGTGGCTGGAGGATGAGCTAGTCATTTTTGCCAGTGCAAAACACCCGTTGGCTCGTAAGCCATCACTGCATGCTGCTGACTTTAACGACGCACAGTGGATTTTGCGTGAGGCCGGCTCAGGCACGCGAGAGGTGTTTGATAATGCGGTTGCGGGAAAACTACCCACGCTGAAGGTGCGTTTAGAGCTCAGTCATACTGAGGCCATTCGGGGTGCAGTAGAGGCCGGTATTGGCATTGCCTGCGCGTCACGATTAACGCTGAAAGAAGGGCTATCGGCAGGCACGCTGGTGGTACTGCCCACGCCCTTCCTGAACCTAAAACGCTCGCTATTTATGCTGCGGCATCGTAACAAATATGCGACTCGCAGCCTGACTGACTTTATGGCGATGTGTCAGCAGACCTTAAGCTAGCTCCACGTCGCGATCGCGCACACCGAGCAGGTACAAAATGCCATCCAGCCCTAAGGTGCTGATGGCTTGTTTGGCATTGGCTTTCACCAGCGGCTTCGCACGGAAAGCGATGCCAAGGCCGGCAATCGACAACATGGGCAGGTCGTTGGCACCATCACCCACGGCAATAACCTGCTCTAGGTTCACGCCCTCACTGGCGGCGATTTCCCGCAACAATTCTGCCTTACGCTGGCCATCCACCACGCGCCCTACGACACGTCCAGTAACCTTACCGTCCTCGATTTCCAGGGCATTAGCATAAACATAATCAATGCCTAATTTGCGTTGCAAATACTCGCCGAAATAGGTGAAGCCGCCAGAAAGAATCGCAGTTTTATACCCCAGCGCTTTCAGGGTCCGCATGAGGTGCTCCGCCCCTTCGGTGAGTTTGAGTGACTGCGCAATAGACTCCAAAACCGAGGCATCCAAACCCTTCAGCAACGCCACCCGCGCCTCAAAACTTTGGATAAAGTCGAGCTCGCCCTGCATCGCACGTTCGGTAATTTCTGCCACTTGCTCACCCACGCCGGCCGCCTTGGCCAGTTCATCAATGACCTCATGCTCAATGAGTGTGGAGTCCATATCAAAACAGACTAGGCGACGATTACGGCGGAAGGCGTTGTCTTTTTGGAAGGCAATATCCACACCGAGCTCGCCTGCTAAGCGCAGGAACTCACTGCGCATGGCATCGACATTGCGCGGCTCACCACGCACTGAGAATTCAACGCAGGCTTTGCCGCGGGCATCGGTCTGCTCATCCTCTAGCGACACACGGCCTGATAGGCGCTGCAAGCCATCAATATTCAAGCCTTGATCGGCGATGAGCTTGGTAAGTGCTGCCAGATGTTCGGCGGTAATTTTGCGGGCGAGCAGCGTCAGGATATAGCGCGCCTTACCATGCCCCGCGACCCAATGGTGATAACTGTCGGCACTAATCGGCGTGAATCGGGCTTGCAGGCCTAAGGCATGCGCCTCAAAAAGCACGGCCCGCATCAGCAGCGCCGAGTCATTCTCCCCGCCCGTTTCAATCACTAGCCCTAGGGTTAATTGATCATGAATCACCGCTTGGCTGACATCCAGAATGTTGACCTGATGCGCCGATAAGGCCTGCGTTAGCACGGCACTGATGCCCGGACGATCTGGCCCCGCAATGGAGACGAGTAAAATTTCACGCACCGAATTCATCTCCCTTTAACTCACACTCAAGCCGTCTACTTTTTGGAACCCACGCGGCAGTTTTTGGCCACGGCGACCACGCTCACCTTGGTAATGCTCGAGGTCTTTTTGCGTTAAGGTCATGTGCCGGCCGCCGGCATGAACGGTTAATTTATCACCACTGCGAATGGGCAATACCTGAACCACGACTTCCTCTTCGCTAGCCAGCAAAGACATGAGCTTATTGCCCTTACCTTTTGCCAAGCGCGGCAGATCTTTCACGGGGAATAACAATAGCCGACCCGTATTGCTGAGCACAGCCAGCTGGTCATTCTCTGCATCGGCGATGAGTGTGGGCGACAACACGGTGGCGCCATCCGGCACATTCAGCAGTGCCTTACCGTTCTTATTGCCGGCCTCTAAGTCTCCCAGCTGCGCGATAAAACCGTAGCCGGCATTGCTGGTCAGCAGGAGCAGACGTGCCGCATCGCCCATCACCACCGCCATAAACTGCGCGCCGCTGGGCGGGCTCAATTTGGTGGTGAGTGGCTCGCCTTGGCCGCGAGCAGAAGGCAGTGTGTTGGCCGCCAGCGAATAACTACGCCCCGTGGTATCTAAGAAATGGACGAGCTGATTGCTCTTGCCTTCGGCCTTGGCCAAATAGGCATCACCCGCCTTATAGCTCAGGCCAGCCGCGTCCACATCATGACCTTTAGCGGCGCGCACCCAACCCTTTTCAGACAGCACCACAGTGACCGGCTCGGCGGGCGTGATGTCGGTATCACTGAGCGGAGCGGCGTCTTTGCGCACCACCAGCGGCGAACGACGTGCATCGCCGTACTTGGCCGCATCGGCCTGAATCTCTTTAACCAGCAGCTTTTTCAGCAGCGCGTTCGAGCCCAGCACTTTCTCTAATTGCTCACGCTCTTTCGCCAGCTCATCTTGCTCGCCGCGAATGCGCATCTCTTCCAATTTGGCGAGATGGCGCAGCTTAAGCTCAAGGATCGCTTCCGCCTGAATGTCGCTGAGCCCGAAACGCAGCATGAGCTCAGACTTGGGCTCATCCTCGTAACGAATAATGCGAATGACTTCGTCGATGTTGAGGAAGGCAATCAACAAGCCATCAAGGATGTGCAGGCGCGCGTTGACCTTATCGAGACGATGCTGCAAACGCCGGCGCACGGTCAGCGTGCGGAATTCCAGCCATTCGCCGAGCATCTCGCGCAGGCCCATGACGCGCGGGCGGCCATCGAGCGCGATCACATTCATGTTGACGCGATAGCTGCATTCCAAATCGGTGGTGGCAAATAAATGCCCCATGAGCTGCTCAACATCGATGCGGTTAGAGCGCGGCACAATGACGAGGCGAGTCGGGTTTTCATGGTCGGACTCATCGCGCAGGTCAGCCACCCACGGAAGTTTCTTGGCCTGCATCTGGTCGGCAATCTGGGTCAGAATTTTCGCGCCCGATACCTGATGCGGCAGTGCCGTCACCACAATATCGCCATCCTCAATTTCATAGACCGCACGCATGCGGAAGCCACCCTTGCCGGTGGCATACATCTGAATCAATTCATGACGCGGCGTAATGATTTCGGCGGCAGTGGCGAGGTCGGGGCCGGGCACAAACTCGCAGAGCTCATCTAACGAAATGCCGGGGTCGTTAAGCAACGCGATGGTAGCGTTGGCAATCTCGCGCAGGTTATGCGCGGGGATGTCCGTGGCCATGCCGACGGCGATGCCGGTGGTGCCATTGAGCAATAAATTCGGCAGACGAGCAGGCAGCACGCAAGGCTCATCCAGCGTGCCGTCAAAGTTTGGCTGCCAATCCACGGTGCCCTGTTCTAGTTCGGCCAGCAGCGTGTCGGCATAGGGCGAGAGACGCGCCTCGGTATAACGCATGGCCGCGAAGGACTTGGGATCGTCCGGCGAACCCCAGTTGCCCTGACCATCGACCAGCGGGTAGCGGTAGCTGAACGGCTGCGCCATCAGCACCATGGCTTCGTAGCAGGCCGAGTCGCCATGCGGGTGGTACTTGCCGAGTACATCACCGACGGTTCGGGCCGATTTCTTGTGCTTGGCCGAATTTTTCAGGCCGAGCTCACTCATGGCGTAGACGATGCGACGCTGCACCGGTTTCAGGCCGTCACCGATGTGCGGCAGGGCGCGATCCTTGATCACATACATCGAGTAATTCAGGTACGCCTGTTCGGTGTAGGTTCGCAGCGGGACGAGCTCGGTGCCGTCTGCTGGGGTGGATAACATCAGTTCATCGGTCACGCTCAAACCTCCACATCCGCTAGGTTGCCCTTGCTTTCCAACCAGCTTTTACGATCACCCGAGCGCTTCTTCGCCAGCAACATATCCATCATTTCGTGAGTCGCCTCGACCTCATCTAGCACCAGCTGGATGAGGCGACGCGTATCCGGCGCCATGGTGGTTTCCCGCAGCTGCAGCGGATTCATCTCACCCAGGCCCTTAAAGCGTGTCACCTGGGGCTTTCCGCGTTTGTTCTCCGCTTCCAACCTATCCATGATGCCCTGCTTTTCGCTTTCATCCAGCGCATAAAAAACCTGCTTGCCAAGATCGATACGGAAGAGTGGAGGCATTGCCACACAGACATGTCCGCCGCGCACCAAGGCGGGGAAGTGCTGCACAAACAAGGCGCACAACAAGGTGGCAATGTGCAGACCATCGGAGTCCGCATCGGCAAGAATGCAGACCTTGCCATAGCGCAAGCCGCTGAGGTCATCGGAGCCAGGATCCACGCCTAATGCCACCGCGATATCGTGTACTTCTTGCGAGGCCAAAATTTGCGATGAGTCTACTTCCCAGGTATTCAGAATTTTGCCGCGCAGGGGCATTACCGCTTGGAATTGACGATCTCGCGCTTGCTTAGCCGAACCGCCGGCCGAGTCGCCTTCAACCAGAAACAACTCACTTCGCGCAATGTCACTGCCGGAACAATCCGCCAGCTTCCCCGGCAATGCCGGACCGGAGGTGATGCGCTTACGCGCGACTTGCTTGCTTTGCTTGAGACGTTTTTGCGCAGAATTAATGACCAGCTGAGCCAGCTGCTCAGCAATGTCTGTGTGCTGATTTAGGTATAGCGAAAAGGCATCTTTCACCACACCCGACACGAAAGCTGCCGACTCGCGTGAAGACAAACGCTCTTTGGTCTGGCCAGCAAACTGCGGGTCCTGCATTTTCAGCGAGAGCACATAGGCACAGCGCTCCCACAGATCTTCGGGCGCGAGTTTAATGCCACGCGGCAACAGACTGCGGAACTCACAAAACTCGCGCAACGCTTCCAGCAAACCGGTTCGCAGGCCATTCACGTGCGTGCCGCCCTGAACGGTCGGAATCAAATTAACGTAGGACTCTTGGGTTAGCTCACCGCCCTCGGGAAGCCACAGCACGGCCCAATCCACTGCCTCGTTCTTGCTTTCAAGCTTACCCAGAAAAGGTTGGTCAGGTAGTCGCAGCCAGTCTTGGGTCGACTCCATGAGGTAGTCTTTCAGACCGTCTTGATAATGCCACTCCATGCGCTCGCCACTGGCTTCATCATGGAAGTGCAAATGCAGGCCGGGGCAAAGTACCGCCTTGGCGCGTAAGACATGTTTAAGCTTACTCAGCGAAATTTTCGGCGAATCAAAGTAACTGGCATCCGGCAAAAAGCGCACCACCGTGCCGGTCGCGCGCTTACCGCACTCGCCCACCACCGCCAATTCCGTCACCTTTTCACCACCCGCAAAGGCCATGCGCCAGAGCTGACCATTGCGCTTCACCGTAACTTCCAGCGACGTGGAGAGCGCATTCACTACCGAGGCGCCAACACCGTGCAAGCCCCCGGAATATTTGTAGTTTTTACCCGAGAATTTACCGCCGGCATGCAGACGCGTGAGGATGAGTTCGATACCCGAAACGCCATGCTCCGGGTGGATATCCACGGGCATGCCACGGCCGTTGTCACTCACCTCAATAAAGCCGTCTGCCGCAAGGACAACACGAACCTCATCGGCGAAGCCACCCAAGGCCTCATCCACCGAATTGTCGAGAATTTCCTGAACCAAATGGTTAGGGCGTGTGGTGTCGGTGTACATGCCCGGGCGCTTGCGCACCGGGTCTAAGCCAGACAGGACTTCGATAGAGGCGGCGGTATAGCCGGTCATTGCGCATCCTCAGGTTGCGGTTCATCAAAAATAGACAGATTACGCTGGTCCCAGTTTCGGTAGTCTGGGCTCAAGCGCGGATCTCGGGGCAGACCGAAGCGTAAACAATGCTGCAGGCAGTCGCCAAGGAATTCGTTCACCAACTGCTTTTCATTGACTCGCCAGCCGGATTGATGTTGGACGGGCACTATCGCCGGAATGCGTCTTGCGGTTTGAAAGCGCAGCACATCTGCCATGCGTGCGTCGTGAAACAGGCGCACTTCCATGTCGAGCTCAGGGCACCACGGCAAGGTCGGTGTCATCTGTGCTAATCGCCATGTTTCGGTATAACGCGTGCGCTCTACTCGCTGCAGCTGCAACACAGGCTGCACGCTGATGAGCTCACTCGCCAGCATGACGTCTTGTCTATCACCCCACGCAAACTCCAGGGGCGAGACAGCGCCTAAGCGATCCCCCACACCCGCACCACGCAACAGCTTTTGCAAACGGGCGTAATTAAATTCATAGAGCGCATGCATGCCCGCCAAATCGACGGTGTAGCGAGGTTTGAGCGCGCTCAACGTGACCACTTCGACACGATATGCACCTTATTCAAAGCCAACCATTGCAACGCCAACATGCACGGCGCGTTATTGATCCGACCACTGCTGACAAGCTGTAAAGCCTGCTTCAGACCCAGCACGATGACACGAATATTCTCGCCCTCTTCGGCAAGGCCATGAACGCCACCGGCGCGAGACAAATCGGCTGGAGCCACGAATAAGGTAAAGCGCTCATCTGAGCCGCCCGCACTGGGCATAAACTCAAAGACTTTCTCGAGATCTGTAATGACCACACCGGCCTCTTCTAACGTCTCTCGGCGAGCCACCGCTTCGAGCGCCTCACCTGGCTCGACTAGACCTGCAACCACTTCATATTGCCAAGGATGCTGATCGTCGATAGCGCCTACTCGAAACTGCTCTATCAGCAGCACATCGTCGGTTTTTACGTCATAGATGAGCACGCCAACGGCCGGTGGACGCACAAACATTTCGCGCGTGATTTCGCGCCCCATGCTGCCGTCAAAATGCCGATGCTGTAGCCAAAATTTGTCGACGCGGTAGAAACCCTGAAATAGGGTTTCCCGACGGTTAATCACGACATCATTTCGGCCCAGCTCATTGCTGCTCATGCTCACACCACCTTATAGATTTCGGCACCCTGCTCACGGAACTCCGCCGACTTCTCGGCCATGCCTTTTTCGGCCTCGGCGAGCGCAGCGGCATCCTCCAGTCCGGCGGCGTAATCGCGTACGTCTTGGGTGATCTTCATGGAGCAGAACTTGGGGCCGCACATGGAGCAAAAATGCGCGACCTTGTGCGCTTCTTTCGGCAGCGTTTCGTCGTGATATTCGCGCGCGGTGTCCGGGTCCAGCGCCAGGTTGAACTGGTCATCCCAACGGAACTCGAAGCGCGCCTTGCTCAGTGCGTTGTCACGAATCTGCGCGCCGGGATGCCCCTTCGCCAAGTCGGCGGCATGCGCGGCGATTTTGTAGGTGATGATGCCGTCCTTCACATCCTTCTTGTTCGGCAGGCCGAGATGCTCCTTCGGCGTCACATAACAGAGCATGGCGCAGCCGAACCAGCCAATCATCGCAGCACCGATGCCGGAGGTGATGTGGTCGTATCCCGGCGCAATGTCCGTGGTCAGCGGGCCGAGCGTGTAGAACGGGGCCTCGTCGCAACAGGCCAGCTGCTTTTCCATGTTCTCTTTGATGAGGTGCATGGGCACATGCCCCGGACCTTCAATCATGGTCTGCACATCGTGCTTCCAGGCAATCTTGGTCAGCTCGCCAAGCGCTTCCAGCTCGCCGAACTGCGCGGCATCGTTGGCGTCGGCAATAGAGCCGGGACGCAGGCCGTCGCCGAGCGAGAAGGACACGTCATAGGCCTTCATGATGTCGCAGATGTCTTCGAAGTGCGTATACAGGAAGTTTTCTTTGTGATGCGCCAAGCACCACTTGGCCATGATGGAACCGCCTCGCGAGACGATACCGGTCATTCGTTTCGCGGTCAGCGGCACATGGCGCAGCAGCACGCCAGCGTGGATGGTGAAGTAGTCCACGCCCTGCTCCGCCTGCTCGATGAGCGTGTCGCGGAACAGCTCCCAGGTCAGGTCTTCGGCCACGCCGCCGACCTTCTCCAGTGCCTGATACACCGGCACCGTGCCGATCGGCACCGGCGAGTTACGGATGATCCACTCACGGGTCTCGTGAATATTCTTGCCCGTGGACAGATCCATCACCGTATCGCCACCCCAGCGGATGGCCCAGGTCATCTTCTCGACTTCCTCGTCGATGGACGAGCCCAACGCCGAATTGCCGATGTTGGCATTGATCTTCACCAGGAAGTTGCGACCGATAATCATCGGCTCCAGCTCGGTGTGATTGATGTTGGCCGGGATGATGGCGCGACCACGGGCGATCTCGTCACGCACGAACTCAGGCGTGATGATCTTCGGAATCGACGCGCCAAAGCTCTGCCCCGGATGCTGGTGATTCAGCAAGCCGGCATCGGCCAGATGCTCGCGGCGCATGGTCTCGCGGATCGCCACATATTCCATTTCCGGCGTGATGATGCCTTTGCGCGCATAGTGCATCTGCGTGACATTGGCACCGGCCTTGGCGCGACGCGGCTGGCGAATGTGGCCGAAGCGCAGATGCGCAGTGGCAATGTCTTTCTCACGCTGCAAACCGAACACCGAGCTGACGCCGCTGAGCAAATCGACATCGCCCCGCTCATCGATCCAGTTAGCTCGCACCGACGGCAAGCCCTGGCGAATATCAATTTTTACCGCCGGATCGGTATAGGCACCGGAGGTGTCATAAACGATAACCGGTGCATTTTTTTCGCCACCCAGGTTGGTCGGCGTATCGGCCAGCGAAATTTCGCGCTGCGGCACCCGAATATCGGGACGCGACCCCGTGACATAGACTTTGCGCGAATTGGGCAAGGGGGCGATAGCAGCGGCATCGACCTGAGCAGAGCTGCTCAGGAAGGCGTTTTCGGGCGAATTCATGTGAGTATCCTGTTCGGGCAACGAGGCCGCCGCAGTCAGCGCCAGTGGGGCGAGTTTCGGGGGCAGCAAGATCAGCCCTGCACTATATAGCGGGGGGTTGAGGGCGACAACTCAAGCAGACTGACAAATGGCGAACAAGGCCATCGCTTGCAGTTAACGATGCCTCAGCTTAGGCTCACAGCCTTCAACATACTCACGAGTATCTCGCATGCGTTTGCGCCACCTTGCCACCACAGCTCTTGCCCTGAGCCTGCTTTCCGCTCCTTCTGTGCAAGCAGACACACTGGACCTCCTCGCGACCCTGCGCCTAGCGGATCAAAATGATCCGAACTTAGCCGCCATTCGCGCCAGCGCACGAGCAGCGGAACAAGGCCCTATCATCGCTCGCGCCAGCTTACTGCCCCATCTTGCCGCCAACGGCAGCCTTGGTGACACAACACTCAAGCAAGATGCACCAAACCCCATGGGTGGCACCATCCCCACCCGCACGGACTACCGCAGCACACAATGGAGCGTGAAGCTGTCGCAACCCCTGTTTGACTGGAGCAGCTGGCATCAATTCAGCGCCGCCAAGCTGCAACTTTCTCAAGCGCAAAGTGACGCCCTCGATAAAACACAGAATCTGTTCATGGCGGTTTCTGAGGCGTACTTTGATGTGCTGCGTGCTGATGACAACCTAACCTTGGCAATCGCTCAGGAAGCCGCCCTGAATCGCCAACGCGACCAAGCCGAGGCCCGCTTCAAAGTCGGCCTGATTGCCCGGGCGGATGTGATGGAAGCTGAAGCCCAGCGCGATAGCGCGACAGCACAACGCCTCACCGCCGAGATTGGCCTGAGCAACTCGCGCGAGAAGCTCAACGCAGCGGTCGGCCGGGACATCGGCAAGCTTGCCCGCCTGCGCGAAGACCTCCCGTTGGATGCACCCGTCCCGGATGACGCTGAAGCTTGGGCTAAACTGGCGCGGGAGCGTAATCCTGGGTTAGTAGCAGCCCGCCTGCAAAGCCAAGCCGCCCTCGCCGCGCGTCAAGCACAGCGTGGCGGTTATCTCCCGCAAGTGGCGCTGTTTGCCAGTCACAGCGTTCGAGAAAATACCGATGTGAGCGGGGCAAATCAGTCCATTTCTTTTAATGCAGGCGAAACTGATGTGGTCGGTATTGAAGCGCAGTGGGAGCTTTTTGCCAGCGGGCGAACCCGCGCCTTAGTTCAACAAGCCACGGATAATGCTGAGGCCAGCAAACAGTCTGCCTTAGCCCGCGAGCACCAGATTGTGACGGCTGCTCGAACCAGCTATCTCACGCTTAAAGTGGATAGCGCGCGCCTGCAAGCCAGGCAACGTGCACAGGCCTCTGCACAACAGGCCTACACCGCCACCAAGGCGGGTTACGATGTGGGCACACGCAACATTGTGGACTTGTTACTGGCTGAAACCAATTTGTACCTCGCCAAACGCGACTACGCGAATGCACGCTACGACTACGTCATCAACAGCCTGCGCCTGCAAGCCGCTGCGGGCATGTTAAGCGAGGCGAATGTGGCCAAGGTTAATAGCTGGCTCATGCCTTAACGGGTCTTCAGATGAGCGGGAGCAGTTTGCCCAGCGCGACCGCAACCGCAGTCTCAACGCGTAAGATTCGCGCGCCCAGCGACACAGGCTTTAATCCCGCAGCCTGCAGCAGAGCGACCTCATAAGGAATAAAGCCGCCTTCTGGGCCGATAGCCACCAGTTGCGGCCGGCCCACATGCGTCGGGCACTCACTGGCATCTACCGGATGCGCCAACCAGCCTTCGCGCCCCAACAACAAGTCAGGCAAGTCATCTTCCACAAACGGCTTTAAACGCTTTGCCAGCGTTATTTTAGGCAAGACCGTATCGCGCGCCTGCTCCAAGCCCAGCAGGAGTTGCTCATGAATGGCGGCCTCGCTTAACCACGGGCTTTGCCAATAACTTTTCTCCACCCGATAGCTGTTGATGAGCACGACATGCTCTACGCCGAGGGTAGTGACCATTTGCAGAATACGCTTAAGCATTTTCGGTCGCGGCAAGGCCAGCACCAAAATAACAGGCTGCTTAGGCGGAGGAGACTCACTGAGCACCACACGCATGCACAACCGCTCCGTGCTTAGCTCTGTGATCTCACCGGAGCCCATCAAACCGTTTAGCTCGCCCACGCGCAAAGACTCACCCACCGTGGCTTGATGCACCGACAAAACATGCGCCAAGCGGCGCCCCGTCAGCACTACTTCGTGGTCTGAAACAAAATCATCGGGCGCTAAAAGAATGAGATTCATGGGCGTAATAACAGCGGCGTCAACACCGCCATCTGCCGTGATACTGCACCCCGATTTGCGTCCAAGACGGCTTGTCCGGCCGATATCTGCTCCTGCCGCGCATCCGCATTTGTCAGCAGTCGCGCCAATGCGTTAGCCAACTCAGTGGCGTCATGCACGGTCTGTAATGCCCCAACGGCACGCAGCTCGGCGTTGATGGTCGCGAAGTTAAAGTCATGCGGCCCGGTCAATACGGGCACACCCAACGCGAGGGGCTCCAAGACATTATGCCCGCCGGTAGGCACCAATGAACCGCCCACAAAGGCCGCCTGAGTGAGCGCCAAATAGCTGAGCAACTCGCCCATGCTGTCACCCAGCCAAACGGACGTGTTAGGCAAAATGGGCTCATCTCGGCTGCGCCGCGCACTGCACTGGCCAGCCGCCTGTATTTGCTGAGCCACTGCATCAAAACGCTCGGGATGACGCGGCACCAAAATCAGTAAAGTCGTGGGCAATTGCTGGCGCAGCTGGGCATGAGCCGCCAGCATCAGGGCATCCTCACCCGCATGTGTACTCGCTGCCACCCAAATGGGCCGATCCTGCAATCCGGGCTGTGCTCGCCACGTCTGCGCTAACGCAACCTGAGCCGGCGTGATGGATAAATCAAATTTCAAACTGCCCGTCACCACCACACGCTCGTCAGGCATGCCCAGCGCCCGAAAGCGTTCAGCAGTCGCGGCATCTTGCGCAGCAACAACGGAGATGGCCGTGAGCAGCTCACGCGTCAGCGCTCCCGCCTTGCGATAGCCGCGCGCCGAGCGCTCAGACAAACGCGCATTGGCCAACAGCACTGGCAGACGCTGAGCTTTTGCCGCAGCCAGCGTGTTCGGCCACAACTCCGTTTCCATCACCACCAAAGCGCAGGGCTGCCAATGCCGCAGAAAGCGCGCGACGGCACCGGGGTAATCGTAAGGGGCGTAAACATGGCTGACGGCATCGCCCCAAATAGCGCGTACGCGCTCGGAGCCCGTTGGGGTCATGGAGGTGATGAGCAGAGGCAGATCGGGGTCAAGCTGACGAATTGCCGCAATCAGCGGTTGCGCCGCCAAGGTCTCGCCCACCGACACCGCATGAATCCAAAGCGGCTGACGGACAGGCCTAGCCTGCAGCGTATAGCCCATGCGCTCGCGCCAGCGAAGACGGTACTGGGGCGATTGGCGTCCGCGCAGCCACAGCCTTAGCCAAATCAGCGGAAACACGAAGCGCAAAATCAATGTGTAAAGCCAGCGCGGCACAGAGCGCTCCCGGACAGAAAGACTGGAGGCCAGCATTGTAGCCGCTTACACTTGCCACCGTTACAGGCACCCGACCAAGGACCCTCATGTCTCGCATCACCCGCGTTAACGACGGCTTTCAATCCGCCTGGCTGCACCCTCGCTACTGGCTGACCTGGCTGCTGGTGGCTTTTGCCTACGTCATGGGCTGGCTGCCTTGGGGGCTGCAGTATCGCCTCGGTAAAGGCTTGGGCTGGCTGGCATATCATTTAGTGCCCATGCGGGTTAACGACACCCGTATTAATCTGAAGCTTTGCTTCCCGGCACTGAGTGAGGCGGAGCGCGAAGCCATGGTGCGCGATGTCTTCCGTCAGGGTGGCATCGGCGTTTTCGAAACCGCTGCAGCGTGGATGAAGCCCACCGAGCACCATCGCCGCCGCATTGCCGTAGAGGGCTTGCAGCATGTGCTCGACGCTCAGGCGCAAGGGCGGGGGGTCATCATTTTGGGGGCGCACTACAGCGGCCTAGACCTCAACGGCACGGCGGCCTCGCTGTTTTTCCCTCTGCACACGGTCTATCGCCCACAAAATAACCCCGTACTCGACTTCTTTATTCGCCGTTGCCGCAGCAAAACCTACGCTGGCCAGATTGATCACGCCGACATGCGCACCCTGTTTAAATGTTTGAAAGCAGGCGAAGTCGTTTGGACCTCGGTGGATCAAGACTTTGGCTTAAAACAAGGCGTGATGGCGCCCTTCTTTGGCCACCCCGCCGCCACCCTGATCGCCACTTCGCGCATGGCGCGCGTGAACCATTCACCGGTTATTTTTGTGCACTTCATGCGCAATGCAGACAACCAAACCTACACCATGACCTTCACGCCGCCACTGGAAAACTACCCCAGTGGCGATGACAGCGTTGATGCCACGCGCCTGAATACGGTGCTCGAGTCGCTGATCCGCCGAGCGCCCACGCAGTACATGTGGTTTCATCGGCGATTCAAGAGTCGGCCAGCCGGTGAGGCTTCGCCTTACATTAAGAAAAAACGGAAACGCTAATTTATGAACATTCTAGTGACCGGCGGCGCCGGCTTTATTGGCTCTGCCGTGGTTCGCGAACTCATTCAGCATACCGAGCATCACGTGATCAACGTGGACTGCCTGACCTATGCCGGCAATCTTGATTCGCTGGCAGGCGTGGTGAACCACCCGCGCTATGCCTTTGCTCAGGTGAATATTTGTGACCGCGCCGGGCTCGATCGCGTCTTTGCCGAACACACGCCGGATGTCGTCATGCATCTCGCAGCGGAGTCACACGTGGATCGCTCGATTGATGGTCCCGGCGACTTTATTCAGACCAATATTCACGGCACCTACACCTTGCTGGAGGCGGCACGGAGTTACTGGACGCAACTGCCCGAGGCACGCAAAGCAGCATTTCGCTTCCACCACATCAGCACCGATGAAGTCTACGGCGACTTACATGGCACCGATGACCTATTCGTCGAGACCACGCCCTACGCGCCCAGCTCGCCCTACTCCGCCAGCAAGGCCGCCAGCGATCATCTGGTACGAGCCTGGCAACGCACTTATGGCTTGCCCACACTCATCACTAATTGTTCGAACAACTACGGGCCATACCATTTCCCGGAAAAGCTTATTCCCCACATGATTTTGAATGCGCTGAGCGGCAAGCCGCTGCCGGTCTACGGCAATGGCCAGCAGGTGCGTGATTGGCTCTATGTGGAAGACCATGCGCGGGCGCTGGTACTGGTAGCTACGCAGGGTGCTATCGGCGAGACATACAATATTGGCGGCCACAATGAGCAGAAGAACCTGCATGTGGTGCAAACGCTGTGTGCGCTGCTGGAAGAACTGGCGGCGGACAAAAAGCCGGCCGGCGTTTCCAATTACTCCGACCTCATCACCTTCGTAAAAGATCGCCCCGGTCATGACGCACGTTACGCCATTGATGCCTCAAAGATCGAACGCGAATTGGGTTGGCGCCCTCAAGAGACCTTCGATAGCGGTCTGCGCAAGACGGTGCAGTGGTATTTGAATAACGAGGCTTGGTGGCAGCGCGTATTGAGTGGGGCTTATCAATTGGAACGGATAGGAGCCTAAATTGGCCTTATTGCCTCGGCCCAACAGCTTACGATACGATCAGGCGATTTAGCTATTTTGGCCAATTACCTATCATGAGCATGCACAGCATCAGCGCCAGTGAAGCGAAAAATCGTCTCGGCACCTATATTGAAGCCGCACTCGTCGAGCCCGTGCTCATTGAGCGCTCGGGTCGTCCAGCCGTCATGCTTATTTCAGTGGCGGAATATCAACGACTGAAGCGCCATGAGCAGCAGCACTGGCCCAGCCTGGAAGCAGGCTATGCCGCCATGGGAGCCGATGAAGTGCGGGAGCAGGAAGCGAGCGCATGGATCAACGGACTCAGCAAGGATGCCGCCGATGAAGCGTGGTGAGGTTTGGTGGGTACAATTTGATCCCGCCGTGGGTAGCGAAGTTCGCAAACGAAGGCCGGGCATCATCCTCAGCAACAGTGCCGCCAACAAGCATTTAAACCGCGTCGTAGTCGTGCCAATTACCAGCAATGTTGATCGCCTCTACCCCAGCGAAGCGCTCATTACCGTCACCGGTAAAGCCGCAAAAGCCATGGCCGACCAAATCATGGCTGCTGACAAATCCAAACTGGACAGCCTCATGGGTGCACTCAGTCGCGAAGACCTTGCGGCCGTTGAAGAAGCGGTGCAGCTACATCTAGGCATCGCACGAAACACGGTCGCTTGAATGTTGACTGTAGCTATTCATAAAACATGCTGTAATATGGCACTGTCATAATACAATCCAGCGAGCAAACTCCATGACAACCACCGCAAAACTGTTCATGAGTGGGCGCAGCCAAGCCATTCGGCTGCCAGCCAAACTCCGCTTGCAAGCACAAGAAGTACGGATCGAGCAGATTGGCAACGCGCTATGGCTACAGCCGCAAAACACAGCCCTCCAAGATATGGGGCAATGGCTTGCTAGCTTTTACGCCAGCACAGAGCCGTTGCCAGAGGACTTCCTGCACGACCGTAATGATGAACCACCGCAGGCACGAGACTGGAGCTAAAGCAGGATGCAGCGCTCTCTGGATACCAACATTTGCAGTTACATCCTACGCCGCCATCCAGCAGCCATGATCGAGCGCTTTCAAGGCCTGGATCGCGAACAACTCTGGCTATCGTCCATAGTTGCTGCTGAGCTGCGTTTTGGTGCTGCCAAATTGGCATCGCCCCGCTTTTCGGCTGCGGTAGAGGCCTGGCTGGCCGGCTTTAATGTGCGCCCATGGCCCTCTGATGCGGCTCATCACTATGCCCATATACGCGCAGTTCTCGAGTCTACTGGCAAGCCCATTGGCAGCATGGATATGCTGATTGCAGCGCATTGCCTAGCGGAAGACAGCGTACTCATCACGAATAACGCCCGCGAATTTCTGCGAGTGCCTGGTCTGGCCGTGGAAGAGTGGGCACTGTAATCTCACCAGCACGCAACATGACTCAAAAAACAACAGGACCTGACATGAAAGGCATCATTCTCGCCGGCGGTTCCGGCACGCGTCTGCACCCCATTACTCGCGGTCTGTCGAAGCAGCTACTGCCGATCTACGACAAGCCCATGATCTATTACCCGCTGTCGGTGCTCATGCTCGCCGGCATCCGCGAAGTGCTGATCATTTCCACCCCCGACGATCTGCCCGGCTATCAGCGTCTGCTCGGCGACGGCAGCAGCTTTGGCATTTCATTAAGCTATGCCATTCAGCCCAGCCCGGACGGACTCGCTCAGGCCTTCATCATCGGCGCCGACTTCATTGGCAACGACCGCGTCTGCTTAGTACTTGGTGACAATATTTTCTACGGCCAGTCCTTCGGCACACAGCTCAAGGCAGCCGCTGAGCGCGAAACCGGCGCTACCGTATTTGGTTACCACGTTTCCGACCCCGAGCGCTTTGGCGTCGTCGAGTTCGACAACACGGGTAGAGCCATCTCCATTGAAGAAAAACCGACAAAGCCGAAGTCAAATTACGCTGTGACTGGCCTGTATTTTTACGACCGCGACATCGTGGACATTGCGCGAGCCGTAAAGCCCTCTGAACGCGGGGAGCTGGAAATCACGGATGTGAACAACGCCTATCTTCAACGCGGTGATTTGCAGGTTGAGCTGTTAGGCCGTGGCTTTGCCTGGCTCGATACCGGTACACATGACTCGCTCATGGAGGCGGGCTCGTTCGTGCAGACCATCGAGAAGCGTCAAGGCTTGAAGGTCGCCTGCCTCGAAGAAATCGGTTATCGCAACGGCTGGCTGAGCAAAGAGCGCCTGCTGACCGAGGCTGAGTCTCTGAAGAAAACGGCCTACGGTCAGTACCTGCTGCAAGTCGCCAACGAAGGCTGAGCCCCGATGAATGTGATTCGAACCGCCATTGCTGATGTGCTGATTCTGGAGCCAAGAGTCTTTGGCGATGCACGCGGCTATTTTCTGGAAAGCTGGAACGCGCAGAAGTTCAACGAGGCCGTTGGCCATGACGTCACCTTCGTGCAAGACAACCACTCTCGCTCGCGCCAGGGCGTTTTGCGAGGCCTACACTTTCAGCGCACCCAGCCTCAGGGCAAACTGGTGCGCGTGCCGCAAGGCCGCGTGTTTGATGTAGCCGTGGATATCCGCCCTAAATCCCCCACCTATGGCCAGCATGTGGGCGTGGAGCTAAGTGGTGAAAACCAGCGCCAGCTTTGGATACCACCAGGCCTAGCGCATGGCTTTCTGGTGCTGAGCGAGTCGGCGGATTTTCTCTACAAAACCACAGACTACTATCACCCGGCGTCGGAGGGGACGTTGCTGTGGAATGACCCTGCCCTGAACATTCAGTGGCCGCTGCACGAGATTTCCAGTGAGATTTTGCTCACCGATAAAGATCGTCAGGGAAAGTTGCTGAGCGAACTGGATTGAAATGAATTGACAAAAAAGCTCACTGTTCTGCAAACACTGCCCGCGCTTCATAGTGGCGGGGTCGAGCGTGGCACTCTCGAGATAGCCCGTGCGCTAGTCGCAGCAGGGCATCGCTCCATTGTGGTATCCAATGGTGGCCGATTAGTTGAGCAACTCGAGCGCGAAGGCAGTGAGCACATCACAATGCCCGTTCACCGCAAGTCCCTTGCCAGCCTCTTCCAGATCCGACCATTCCGCAGGCTACTCGAGGAGCTGAAGCCGGATATTGTGCATGCGCGCTCTCGCATTCCCGCCTGGATAGCTTGGTTGGCTCTGAGGCGAATGAACCCGGCTACGCGACCACGATTTGTGACCACCGTACATGGCATGTATTCGGTCAGCCCTTACAGCGCCATCATGACTAAGGGAGAGGTAGTTATCGCGGTATCGGAAACCGTGCGTGACTATGTGCTGACACACTATCCCGCCTGCGACCCCGCACGTATCAAGCTCATTTACCGGGGTGTCGATCCCGCCGAATTTCCATTCCAGTACCAACCCTCAGCGACCTGGCTCGCACAATGGCAACAAGATTACCCACAATTGGCCGGGCAACAGGTGCTGGCACTCCCCGGCCGCATCACACGGCTAAAAGGGCACGAGACATTCCTCACGCTCGTGTCGGCATTGCGAGCCCAAGGACTGCCGGTCCACGGCCTAATCGTGGGGGGTGTTGAAGAGGAAAAACGCGCCTATCTGGCTGAGCTGAAAGCGCGTGTGGCAGACATGGGGCTCGCTGATAACATCACTTTCACCGGCCTGCGCAGTGATATCCGTGATGTATTCAGCCAATGCCAGCTCGTGCTGTCACTCTCCACGCAGCCCGAAACCTTTGGCCGTACCGTGCTGGAAGCACTCAGCCTGGGAATCCCTGTCGTGGCATGGGACCAAGGTGGCGTGGGGGAGATTCTACGAGCCTGCCAGCCCGAAGGGGCCGTTACGACTAACAACAACGCTGCCCTGGAGCAGGCGGTCGTCAACGCACTAAACGCCGGCCCGCGCAATAAGCCCGTTGAGCATTTCAGGCTCACGGACATGTGCGCAGAGACGCTATGGGTCTATACCGGCATGTCTCGCCACGCTTAGTAGCAAAAATTCACTCCCTGTACTAAATTGAAGGTGAATAGAAAGCAGAGGTTCGACATGAAAAAGGTCATGAGTCACAAACTACAACAGCTACTGCAGGACCCTGCAGCTGCGGGCAAGTTACGTGAAATTCTGCAAACCGCGCGAGTGGGCGTCACCTCAGAGGCAACCATCGAGTTCACGGTAAACAATGAAACACGCCGCTATCGCCCTCAGTTAGTCTCAGTACGCTAAATCTGCCCCAAGCTCATGCAAGGATGCATTGAGCGGAGACCGGATATGGACATCGCATTTCCAGCATTATTGATTTTTCTTTTCGCGGCACCAGGCTTTATTTTTCGCGAGTTCAATCAGCGTCGCGAAATTCGCGCCACTGAGTCCACACCATTCGGCCGTACATCATTGGTGGCACTGCTTTATTCCGCAATCATCAATAGCATTGCCTATGGCACAGCACGTCTGAATGGTTACGAAGTCAGACTCGGCGATATTTACCTATTGCTCGTTCAGCCAGAAAACATGAGCACTCAACAGCAGCATTGGCAAGTCGCCTGGAATACAAATCCGTCCCTTGTATTGAACTACTTTGGATTGACCTGGTTTGGCGCTTGGCTAGCCGCCACGATCTGGCTGTTAATCGTCACTCATTATGATTTTGAACGGCCAGGCCACAAATTATCTGCTTTTGTGAGAGGGGATGCGCCTTGGTTTTACCTGTTAACCGGTGCAGACCATACATCCCCGGTAGATGGCACCTTCGTTGCCGCAACTGTTGGAATCGAGGGCCATGCCTACCTGTATCAAGGTTTGTTAGCGGGTTTTGAGCTGGCCGACGATGGGAGGCTTAATCGCTTGGTCTTGACTCAAGCGGCACGAAGACTCTTGAATCAAGACAGAACTTCTGTAAGCGCGACAGCAGCCGACCGCTTTTATGCAATTTCTGGCGATCAGTTTGTGCTCAAGTACAGCGAAATATCCACACTAAATATTTCGTATCTCCTCCTGGCAGACCAACAGCATGGCAACACCTGAACTACAAACGCCATAGCGGCAGCCCGGCCGCAGCAAACGCTCCTCGGTCAAACACAGACTTGATGTCAATCACTGGCGTACCCACACCAAACGCGGCCACAAGCTCCGCTGGTGCCAGTGCCTTGATGCGAGCATGAGCAACGGCCACCACAACCGCATCAACTCTCGGCACGGCGTGCCAGTCGGCCACCATCGTTACGCCGTACTCTTCATGCGCTTCATGCGCATCTGCGACCGGGTCCCAGATCACTACCTTGAGACCATGCTCTTGCAGCTCATGCACAATATCGATGACTTTGCTGTTGCGAATATCGGCACAGTTTTCCTTGAAGGTCAGGCCCATCACCAACACGGTAGCGCCAGCGCGCAGGCGATCAGCCTTGAGCATTTCACGCACGGTTTGCTGCGCCAGATACGAACCCATGCGGTCGTTAATACGGCGGCCAGCCAGAATGACCTCCGGGTTATAGCCCAGCGTTTGGGTCTTGTGCGTGAGGTAGTACGGGTCAACCCCAATGCAATGGCCGCCAACCAGACCGGGGCGGAATGGCAGGAAGTTCCACTTGGTGCCTGCCGCCTCAAGCACCTCCAGCGTATCAATGCCCATGAGATTGAAGATCACCGCCAGCTCATTGACCAGCGCAATATTCACATCACGCTGAGTGTTTTCGATGACCTTGGCCGCTTCCGCGACACGGATCGACGAAGCGCGATAAACACCGGGCTCAACCACGGCCTCATAAAGTGCGGCAACACGATCCAGTGACTCGGCATCTTCAGCAGCCACAATCTTGATGATGGTTTCCAGGCGATGGGTTTTGTCGCCCGGATTGATACGCTCGGGGGAATAGCCCAGCTTGAAATCCACGCCTCGACGCTTGCCAGACAAGCGCTCCAGGATAGGCGCGCAAACATCATCGGTAACGCCGGGGTACACCGTAGATTCGTAAATCACAATGGCACCGGGCTTAAGATGCGGCGCAATAGTTTCTGTGGCGCGGATGACAGGCGTCAGGTCAGGCTGCTTGGCATTGTCGATGGGGGTGGGCACGGCAATGATTAAGTAGTCAGCGGCGGCAAGTTCAGCGGCTTGCGATGTAACCGCGAGCTGTGTGGACGCCTGGAATGCTGAAGGCTCCATCTCGCCGGTGGGGTCATAGCCATCCCGATAGGCCTTGAGCTTGGCCTCGCTGATATCGAAGCCGATGGTGGGCATGACGCGGCCAAAGGCCAAGGCCAACGGAAGACCGACATAGCCAAGGCCAATGATGGCGACGGTCTTGCCCGACAAGGCAGCGTGATTCAGCATGTAGTGACTCCCTGTTTTCAATCAGTGAGAGCTTACTGGAAACAGGGGAATTGAGTCAGCCAATGTTGTAGCCATTCGGCGAGAATCTTGATAGCAGCAGCCTTTCTTCCAATCCGCTAGCGCTGACAGCTAAATAATTGCCCATAAATATTCATTAGAAGCCAGCCATAACGCAGCATTTTATGCTTGGCGCTCAGAAATAGTTTCATCGCTAGCTAGTAAAATTAAAATAGCGCTAACAGCCAAGCCACACTCAAGCGGCAACTCAGCCCAAAGCAACCAACTAACTTTCTTAAGATATTTTTTAAAAATAATACCAGAAATAATTAATGATGCTGACTTTGTAAGGTGGCCAGGTAATCCCCCCATTTTTAACGGGGCCAGAAGTAGAACCTAGGCCAACATGGCCAACTTCTGTTTCGGGGTGATGCCACCCAAGCCCATATTCGGGCGCTCGTTGTTATATGTCCACAGCCATCGTGTGCCATGAGCCTGCATTTCTGTTAAGCTGCCGAACAAATATTGGCCTAGCCATTCATACCGAACGGTCCGGTTATAACGCTCGACATAGGCATTTTGCTGCGGATTTTCTGGTTTGATATGCGCGATCTCAATGCCTCGCTCTGCCGCCCAAGCCATCAGTTTGCCACTGATCAGCTCCGGTCCGTTGTCGCAGCGAATCGTCTTCGGCTGACCTCGCCATTCGATGACCTGATTTAGCGAACGGATCACCCGCTCAGCCGGCAATGAGAAGTCCACCTCCATACCCAGACCTTTTAGTTGTGCGTCAGCCGGATCAGCCAGTCGGCGATCTCGGCATTCTCTGAGGACAGCTTGGGTTGATAGCGGTAGCAGGTCTCGCTGATGCTGAACGTGGCGCACGCCAACCGGATGCTCATAGCCTGTGTCGCCACAGCCTGCTGAGCCATCTCACGTCGGCGAGACGGCCTTACCACTTTTTTGCCATGGCTTCCTTGAGCACATCAGCTTGTAGCTGAACCTCGGCGTACATTTTTTTTAGCCGACGGTTCTCGTCTTTGAGCTCCTTGAGCCGAGACATCATGGACGCATCCATGCCGCCGAACTTGGCGCGCCACTTGTAAAACGACGCCACGCTCATGCCGTGTTCGCGGCACAGGTCAGGCACCGGCGTACCGGCTTCGGCTTGCTTCAGGATCGCCATGATCTGGCTGTCACTGTATCGGGATATCTTCATGTAGAACTTGCTCAAATCGTCTGGAGAAAATTCTACTTCTGATCACCATTAATTTCTGGGGGGATTACCCACAAAGCTGATCAGCAATCTAGGGGGCATGGAACTAGGTGTAGGCATTGCTCTTTTATACGCAGGGCAACGACTCAATGGCTGTGCACACGCCATCCAAAAGACAGGCTGAACTCTATAGACGCCGCCGCAAACCCATTGCAGGCGTGCCTTACGAGCACGCTGCAAATGCCTTCCTGAATCCATCTACCACGGAGCTAACGGAAAACTTCTTTTTATTAATAATTGATAGCTCTATTGCTTTATTGTCGTAATGATTTTTATTCTCGAGATAGCTTCTCATCAAGAGCTGAGCATGCTTAATATCTGGCTCCGCCCATTGATGTCTATCATCATAGTTATCACTCCACACCGGCTCATTAACAGGCACAAGACGATAATTAACAATTAGCGACCTTTTGGAATCAAGAAAGTCCATTTGCCCACCATAGCCAGGCATTATCACTGAATTAGAAATTAAAGTAGCATCGAATGCGCCCATCCCCCACCCCTCAGTTCTCGCAAGAGAAACAAAGCAATCTGAATAGAGGTGAATTGCGAGCAAATCTTTGTTACTTAAATCTTCACGATCTATAAATAAAATCCTCGCAGGATCATCGTATGACCTAAGTATTCGTTGAAAGGACACCTTCGTATTAAGAGATTTTTTCCTATAAAAATTCCTCCAACTTCTCCCTCGCCACGTTAGGTCTTTCTTCGAAGTCTTAATAACCAACAATACATTATCGCCGCTCTTAAATTCATTCAAATACGCCTTAACAACTGCAGACGGAGACTTACGCTCACTCCAAAACCCTATATGATAAAAAATAACAGCGCCATTTGTTTTATACGGGACCAATGCTTTCGAGCAGACTGACGCCTCAAGCGAACTTAGGCCGCTCGCATCTTTGTTTTTTATTAGCTCTTCATAACCTTTATCGCCGTAAAATTGCGACAAATGCGGGACAACAAAAACAGGGACAGAAATTCCCGAATTTATAAAACACTCCTTATTCCAGGAGCAAGGAACTATCACAGCATCCAAAAGATTTATTTCTTTAACCCAAGTCTCTGGTAAAAAGTCATGCTCCCATACTGTATACCCAATAATTTTCTTGCCCACCTGTCGTTCGGAATTAACAAATCTTGGGAAGTGTGATGGCATCGCGTGAATCAGCACGTAATCATAATCAATATTTTTGTAATAAAATTCTCTCAGATTTTCAGGGACCACATCTTTTTTAGGATTATGGCCAGAAATTGACTCCCAGGTCACACTGAAACCCGCATCACTAAGCGCAGCTATATATGCACGTGCGGCAACCGAATAGCCACTATTATCCATATATGATATATATTTTAATTTTTCCATACAAATTTTATTTTATTGCCCTAAAATATCAATGCCTACCTAGTGGCCGTCCACGAGCAACAAATATCTCCCTGATACGACGAATCAAACGATAAAATAAATACAGTAGAGCATCCCGCCCACTTCTTCTCTTCATTCGAGCATATTTTCTATCCCGTTCGAGAGAGGATTTTAGAACAGATACTTGTTGATCGCAAAGGAAGTTATCAAGACCTCTAATCACAATATCAGACGCCCTGCCAATAGAAATCCAATCATCCGCACTATATACAACCGGATTATTAGCCCTACCGACCATCAGTGCGGCCTTACGATTAATCAAGTAAGCATTTGCATTCCATGCCCTCACAGGAATTACAACACTGATTCTTTCGTCAATACTAACAACTGGACTCTTAATGAATTTACGAATCCTTCCCAATAGGACTAAGTCCGCCCTAATCAAGCCTTCACGCTCGATCAAACCATTAATTACATCTACAAAATTCACAGGCAAAACGGAGTCATCTTCCAATACAACAGCCCAGTCTGCATTGCTCGAAATGATATAATCATAACATTTCAAATGACTCAGAGCGCAACCCAGCTCGCCTGCTGTCATGGAGCGACCTGAATGAGACCTTACACGGAAGTCATTATAAAGTACCGCTCGTTCAGCATCAGAAATTTCTGAACCACGAATAGCAGGTACAAAAATTCCACTTAAACCAAGCTCATTAAGCTGGGCGCGCATCACTTGCTGACGATCCAAGGCATCAGGCAAGCTGATAATTAATATTGGCCATTTGTTATTCATAAAATTACTTCAAAATACTCACGGGCACAGTTCCGCCATGAAGCCCGATCATCCCGAGCTTGAAATAACGAGCATTATAATAAATAAGCCTAAGAGGACTCATAATTATTTTTCGCCAGAAAAATAATGGATACAAACGCACCAGTTTCACATCTGACAATCTTTTTCTTACCTTACTCATTGCTCGAACCGTCTGCTTTGGCCGATGCTTTCGATACTTGATTACAGGCCTTGGAAGATGGATGCCCGCATACCCATGATGCCAAATCCGGATGAACAACTCCCAGTCCTCTCTCAAATCAAATCCACGATCGAAACCACCAACACTATTGAATATATCTCGCTTAATTAAAGCACTGGTTTGAATATAATTGAACTTTGAGAGCTCAGACGGGTCAAACTTAGCCGATGTAAAAATGTCATTTTTTTCACCGAAATATTGCAATTGGCCGTAGCAATAAGCCACGCTCGATCCTGCCGCATCGAGCGCTTCCAGCATTACAGCAAGACTATCAGGGTATAAAAGATCATCTGAATCCAAGAAAAGCAAGTAATCGCCTGATGCCTTTGCTGCAGCATTATTGCGCGCCGTAGAAACGCCTTGATTTCTTTGCGATAGCACCGTGATGGGATAGCGCATTGCTACCTCAATGCTTTCATCCGTAGAGCCATCGTCAATAAATATAACTTCAACTGCCGGATATGTTTGAGCCAATACAGACTCAATGGTCTCCGCCAAATAGCGGCCATAATTATAGTTTGGAATGATGACCGAAATTTTCTTCATTAATTCAGACCTCTATTCCGGCCAGCAAATTAGCCAGTTTTTGTCGAATAACCTTATTGGAAAAGTATTGCCTATAATTCATATTCGCCGCATCACCCAATGCTTGCAACATGTGCCGCCGAGCAAAAAGATGCTCCACAGCCAAATGAATACTGGCCGGATCACCCGGCAAGGCCCAGAACAAGCCCTGATCCTCATCTGCCCGCAAACTATCCGGATACGCTGGCGTACTGGCGGTGATGACAGGGCGGCCAATCGCCAAGCCCTGGTAAACCTTGTTCGGAATAACCCGCCGCGCCTTCTCGGTGGAGCCAAAGATACCCAGAATGGCATCACTGCTGGCGAGTCGACCCGGCAGCTCCAGCAACGGCCCCCAAGGCTCAAAGATAACTCCCGGACCAGCGCCATCAATGCACAAATCTGCCAGCAGTGTTTGGCAGGCCTCTCGCATCGGCCCTTCCCCAATCAGGCGCCAACGCACCGGTGGGCCTTCATAAGTGCGGATGGCCTCCGCCAGAACATCCACCCCCTGCAGCCCGATAAACGTACCAAAGAATGTCAGCTCCAGTGGTGAGCCAGGCGGCTTGGCAGGCCAAGGCTGCGGCGCAAAAACAGCCTCTTCGGCGCCCACCGGAATAACGACCAGACGCTCGCGGGCTACACCGAGCTCATCGGCAAAATAGTCTGCATGACCGGCTGTATCGGCAATGAGCCAATCGGCTCGTTGAAACAACCCACTTTCCCACGCCAGCAAGCGGCGGGCCTTGGCACTCTCGGGGGCGAACTTGTGACGCTCGTGCACCTGCTTGTCATACGAGCTGATGAGCGGATCGAACACCAATGGAATCTGGTGCCGCCGCGCATAGCGACTGGCCGCAGGCAAGTCACGCTGACGAAAACAGGGCACCCAGATCAGGTCAGGCTTTTTGCCGCCACGCCAGGCATATTCCCAGTCGGCCAGAAACGAGAACCGAGGCAGAAAGCGCGAGACGTCATGGCCCAGTTCACGCAGCACACTCTCGATAACCCGATTACGCGGATAGTCCGGACCGTAATTGCCGTAACGCCCCCAAATCAAGACGCTCTTCATGACACCTGCTTCCCGGCTAAATAGGACTCAAGAGCCGACCGAATCAACTGTGGGACATCCGGAAACCCACTGGCTAACTCGGGGCCGCCCGGAATGGCCTGAATTGGCTGCTCCAAAGGAATACGCTGAATCAGCCCGGCCTCGGCATAAGCTGCCAATGCCCGGCCATCATTGTCATTGGGAGCCGCGCTTCGCGGCATCAATGTATATACCTGGCGGCGAGCATAAATGCTTTCAGCCACCATGGTCAGACTCTCCTCGGTCACGACGACGCACGACGCTCGGCTCAAGAAGTCACGCACAACCGGCTGCGGCGCCTCTGACCACCAGACAGCTTGCGCCAATACGTCAGCCGGCAAAGCCGCTTTGAGCAAACGCTCGGCGTCGACACCCGTACGTCGTGATGTGGTCAGCAGCAATCGGGCACCACGCTCGGCTGCAAGCGCATTTAGCCAGGCCGCCATGGCTTGCCAGTCCGCTTCCCGAAACTCATAGCCAGCACCGTCGCCGCCAACAAGCACCGCCACCAAGGGCTCGGCACCCGTCGTCAACGCTGGCACATTGAAAATGTCGGCAGGAACAGGCGGCAAAGGCAGCACACAATTATTCGGCACGCCCAGACCGACCACCGTAAAGATGACGCGATAAGCACTGGCGTCATAGCCCTTGAGCGTACCGCTGTATGTATTGGGAGCTTGCCGCTGGCGTGCCAGCAAGGCATTGGCCAGCAAAGTGTTGGCACCGGATGAAATGATCAAGTCCGGCTGGCCGACCGGCAGCTTCAGGTCGTAAACCCGGGCCAGCCAGAATGCAGGATTGCGTATCCACGGCAAGCAAAGCCGCCCCAGACGCTTCCAAAGTGAGCTGCGGACCTTGAGCATGACACGCAGTATCTCGACCTCATACGCTTGTGCAAGCGCATCCGCGATACCTTGGCTCTGACTCCAATGGCCAGGAGCGCCATCCGTGAGTAGCCACAGCTTCAGCTTATTTGCTCCAGCCACGCCGACCTCCGCGCATTTTCATGACGAATGCCAGCTGGTTATCTTTTCCACTGACCTTGACCCGTTTTAGATCCAGCGGCTCCGGGCGAGGCATGAGCTCATCAATGCCTTCGATCGTGGTCACAGCCGTTTCGTAGCCAGTTTCGCGTGCCAAGCGAACATCATCTGCACTGTAAATGCCAAAGGGGTAGGCAAAGCTGCGGACAGGCTTGCCCGTCAGAGCCTCCAGCTGCTCGCGCGATGCCAGTAACTCATGGCGTTTGGCGCCTTCAGGTGTGGTGCGCAGGTTGCAATGCGTCAAGGTATGCGAGCCGATTTCAACGCGACCACTGGCAACCAGCTGTCGAATCTCTTCGTCACTGAGCTTGGTTTCGCGCGCCAACTCACCGGAATTGTGATGTGCTTTCTTGTAGGTCGACCAGTCACGATCATGGCGATCAACCACGACATAAATGGTGGCCTTGGCGTTATAACGCTCAAGGATCGGCAAGGCATAGTGAAGATTGTCGGCATAGCCATCATCAAAGGTGATGGCAACAGCGCGCTCGGGCAAGCGATCCCATTGTGCCCACAGCTCGCTCATGGTGTAGAAGCTGAAGCCCTGCTCACGCAGCCAGCGAACCTGCGCCTCGAAGCGCTCTGGCGTGACGCGCAGGCCATTGAATTTCGCACCCGCACGATGCGGTTGCACCATGTGGTACATCAGGATGCGCGGACGCTGCCAATTCACGACAGGTCGCCACCACGCATAACGGTGGGAAAACCACAGCAGAATTGCACCAAGTATCATTCCGCCCAGCATCATTCCCGTCATGTGCGAGTACCCCATATGACATAAGCTACTCGACGTGCCTCTGCCAAAACGGTTCGGTTAATGGTTTGAGAAACGAGCGCTCCTGGGTGCTTACAAAGCAACCCATTTTTCAGCAACCCCTCCACACCCCGCACCAACCTCCCCGGCTTACCTTCGGGTCGCTGCAGCCCCACCAGCCCTACCGCACACCCCGCCGTCAGCGCCTCGTAAATCATCGACACACTGTCTTCGGTGACCCACGCATTCTCAGCGATGGCCAACTCACTGGCGAGCCAGCCCGGCGGGCATTGTTCCCATGGCTGATACTCGACTGGCCAGCGCGCGGCCAAGGTGGTGCGCAGTGCGGCGGGTGTGCGGCGCGAGTCGGTCAGGCGTACTTGGGGGTGTCGCGCCATGATTTGCTCTAACTGCGCCAGCACCTGTGTGTCATCCCAGAGAAAATGCTTACTCACCCCCCCAACCATCACCACGGTGTAACCGGGGCGTTTAACGGCGGCTGGCTGCATGGCGTTAAGGACGCCTTGAGTGACAATGACGTTACGACCCGTGAGGCCGTCGTGGGCAGGCGCGACCACCCAATCGAAGCACCAAGAGGGCAAGGTCGGCGACATCAGCGCGATGGCCTTACCGCCAACGCTGCGCCGAGCGCACAACATGGGCCAATGGGTGCGATGCCCTGCGCCGATGATGAAGTCCGGGCGGGGCTGTAAGAAACCGGGGCGAAAGCGCTTAAACAGCCAATCCCAAAGGGTGTAGGGATAGTCACCCAGGGGCATATCGATGCAACGCGGCTCAGCAAATCCCTGTTCAGCGGCGAGCCGTTTCAGGGCATTGACCAGACCCAGCGTTTGACTCTCGTGGCCGGGCTTACCATCCATGAGACGCCAAACGACGAGAGGCTGAATAGGGGCATCTTGCATGCGAGCTGGCGCCTTAAAGTGATGAGGGGCGTTATGCCCCTCTTTTTACCATTTGCGTTATGCCACGGGCGTCAGCCAGTCGCTGTGCTCCTTGCGCACGCCCGTCACCGTCTCGAAGTAAGCCTTCTGCAATACGGTGGTGATCGGGCCACGACGGCCAGCGCCAATAACGCGACCGTCAAGCTCACGAATCGGCGTGACTTCCGCGGCGGTGCCGGTAAAGAACGCTTCATCGGCGATATAAACTTCATCACGCGTGATGCGCTTTTCCTTGACCGTGTAGCCGTGCTCTTCGGCAATCTGAATCACCGTTTTGCGGGTGATGCCGTCGAGGCAGGAAGTCACATCCGGGGTAAAAATCACGCCATCTTTCACGATGAACACGTTCTCGCCCGAGCCTTCAGACACATAGCCTTCCGGATCCAGCATCAGGGCTTCTTCAGCACCACCGGAGATGGCTTCCTGCAAGGCCAGCATGGAGTTGATGTAGTTGCCGTTGGCCTTGGCACGGGTCATCGAGATATTCACGTGATGACGCGTATAGCTGGATGTGCGCACTTTAATGCCCAGCTCCAGCGCCTCTTTGCCCATGTAGGCGCCCCACTCCCAGGCGGCCACAATCACATGCACCTTGAGGTTACTGGCACGCAGACCCATGCCTTCGGAGCCGTAGAACGCCATCGGACGCAAGTAGGCGTGCGGCAGCTTGTTCTCACGCACCACCATGCGATGGGCTTCATTGATTTCGTCTTGGCTATACGGCATCGCCATGTTCATGATATGCGCCGAATTGAACAGACGATTCGTGTGTTCCTTCAGGCGGAAAATCGATGGGCCTTGCTCAGTCGCGTAGGCACGCACGCCTTCGAAGACACCCATGCCGTAGTGCAGCGTGTGGGTCAGCACATGGGTCTTGGCTTCGCGCCACGGCACCAGCTTGCCGTCATACCAGATCACGCCATCACGATCAGACATCGACATCTTGAATCACTCCACAGGGCTTGTGCGCCAGCCGCTGGCCAGCACGTCATGAAAATTCAGGTTGTGTATTGCACCACAAAGCAGGGGCTTTCGGATACTGGGCGATTACAGTAGCAGCCATTCGATTTGCAGCCCGGGTACACGCTGGAAGCCGGCATCCGCCGTAATGAACACATGCTGATCTGGTTGCGCCAAACAGCTCGCCGCTTGCAAGGCATCAGGCGTTTTCAGGCCATGATGAGCGCGAAGAACCGTAGCAATTTGCATCACGGCCGGGCTGAGCTCGGCAATCCGCAGATTGGTGCTGGCAAAAAACGCATCGTACTGCTGCAACAACGCGTGCTGTTGATGCCGCATTGGCCGCACGCGACACTCCAGCAACGTCAATGCACTGATCATTAGCGCGGCATGGCTGGGTTGTAAGCAGCGGGAGATCACCTGCTGCACCGAGGTCGAGAGCGTGGAATCACCTTCGAAGAGATAAATCAGCGCATTGGCATCGAGAAAAACATTCACGCATCAGGCCAGTCGGCGCGTTCTTGCGCCAGTTCACGATCAATGTCGGCACGGCTGCGGCCACCCGTGGGCGTATAGGCAGCCAACCACTCCTGCACCGAGTGCGAGTACGTCTGCTGGCCCTGCAGCAAGTGCTGATAGTCCTCTTCCGAAAGCACCACCGCCGCCGGCCGGTTGTACTTGAGAATACGCACCGGCCCCTGCAGCAAGGCCTCCTCAATAACCACCATGCCACGCCGCTTGATATCTTGTGCACTGACGATATTCATGGTCGACTCCTTTTGATACTGAAAATAGTACCTATAAAAGCCGCCCGAAACAACATTGCAGCGTCAAAACCCTGTACGCACCACATCCGCCACTACGGCATCTACGCCTATGGTCCAATCCGGCAATTTCATGCCCAGCGTAGACTCTAGGCGCTGACAATCCAGCCGTGAATTAGCCGGCCGCGCAGCTGGCGTAGGGTATTGAACAGCCGGAATGCCTTGCACCTGCTCGGGGGCAATGTGGGTGCTCAAGCCTTTTTTTTGTGCTTGGGCAATAACGCGCTGGGCATACGCCTGCCAGTGCGTCTCGCCAGCTGCCGCCAGATGATACAGGCCGGGCTCCACCAGCTTCCCGGCAATAACCTGCTGAATCAGCTGGGCGGTGACCGCGGCAATGAGGGCTGCGCTTGTCGGAGCGCCAAACTGGTCATTCACCACGGACAGACTGTCGCGTGTTTGCGCCAACTTCAGCATGGTCTTCAAAAAATTATTGCCGTGCACACCAAACACCCAGGTCGTGCGGAAGGTCCAAGCCTGCAAATGGCTCGTCGCCATCACTGCCGCAATCGCCTGCTCGCCCGCGAGTTTGCTAGCGCCATAGACATTGAGCGGTTGAACCGGATCATCTTCGCGATAGCGCCCATGCTTATCGCCGGCAAAGACGTAGTCCGTGGAGTAATGCACCAATCGGGCGCCACGCGCTGCCGCTAACTCGGCGAGCAGACGTGGCGCTTCGGCGTTGACGGCAAAAGCGGCATCACGCTCAGTTTCCGCTTTGTCTACGGCTGTCCAGGCACCGGCATTAATGATCCAGTCGGGCTGCACACGCTCAACGCAGGCGCGAATGCTGTCGGGATCTGCCAAGTTGCATTGCTGGCGATCGACTGCGGTTAAAACGCCCATGTCAGCAAGCTGACGCTGAAGCTCATAGCCGACCTGACCCGTGCTGCCCGTTATCAAAATCCTCAAATCAACGCTCCATAATGTCGGACCACAGCCGCTGCACCAGCGTGCGCTCTGTCAATAACTCATCGGCTTGCAAGCCCTTGTCGGCGCCCGCTAAAGCTCGCGCATGTCCGGCACGGCGCAGCGCCAGATACGCCGCTTTCAGCGCCTCTGCATCAGCTAAAGGCATCAATCCCGCCTGCGCCAAGGTATCGAGCAGACGTACATTATCCGGCCACTGAGTTAGTTCAGGATGGGCATGGGCGTGCGCCAGCGTGAGGTATTGCACGAGAAACTCGATGTCTACAAGGCCGCCGGGGCTGTGCTTGAGATCAATTTCTGCCGGGTCTTTCGGTGCCAAGTGATCGCGCATTTTTTGCCGCATCTCGCGGACTTCTTGGCGCAGCATCGTGTCACTGCGTGCTTGTGAGAGCACCGAGGCACGTACCTCATCAAACCGCACCGCCAGCGCAGGATCGCCAACAACGACACGTGCACGCACCAGAGCCTGATGCTCCCACGTCCAAGCCTGCTCACGCTGATACTGCGCGAAGCCATCCAATGAAGTCACCAACAGGCCCGATGCGCCCGACGGCCTGAGTCGCATGTCCACTTCATAAAGCAGGCCGCTGCCCATGCTGGTGGTGAGCAGATGAATGATTTTTTGGCCGAGGCGCGCAAAGAAACTCGCGCCGTCTAGGGGCTTAACGCCACCCACCGTGTCGCGCTGGGCATCGGCATCGTGAATAAACACAAGGTCGAGATCAGAGCCATACCCCAGCTCCAGGCCACCGAGCTTGCCGTAGCCAACAATGATAAAGCCGGGATCGCAGGGCCGGCCTTCGCGGTCCAACGGCGTGCCATGTCGGGCCACCAACTGCCGCCAGCTCAGGAGTAAGACTTCCTGTAAAACGGCCTCAGCAATCCACGTCAGCGAATCGCTAATTTTCATCAGCGCTAAAGTGCCTTTAAGGTCCGAAGCCGCAACGCGGAGCAGTTGGCCTTTCTGGAACAGGCGCAGGATGTCCATTTGCCGCTCCAGATCATCCTCTGGCACTCGCGCCAACTGCGCCCGTAAGTCCGCCGATAACTCACTGCGCGAGGGTGGCGCGAACAGCGTGGCGGCATTGAGCAGCTCATCTAAGAGCGCCGGGTAACGCGCCAGCAACTGAGCCATCCACGGACTGGCCGCGCACAGGTCAATTAAGCGCTTCAGCGCTTCCGGGTTTTCGCTCAGTAACACCAAATAAGCCGAGCGCTTCAGCGTGGCTTCAATCAGGGGCAGGATACGCGCCAAGGCTTGCTCGCCATTGTCATGGGCCGCGCACTCGCGCACCAGCGTTGGCAATAGGCGCTCAAGGCGCTCGCGCCCAGTCACGCTGAGCTGGGCCAGCGCACGACTGTCGAGCAAGGCTTGGATAGCGGGTGGCCATTGTTCTGGCGCAAGCGCCGCTTGCTCAGGCTCTGGCTCGCGGGCATCAATCACATCGCGGAAATGTCGATGCACGACCTCGCGCTCGTTCGCAAGCGCCACGCGATAGGCCGTCCAATCAGCAAAGCCCATAGCCTCGGCAAGTCGCTGGCGATCCGCGGCATCCACAGGCAGCATTTGTGTTTGCTGGTCATGCAAGGCCTGAATACGATGCTCACTGTCGCGTAAAAAATAATACGCGTGAACTAACGCTTGCACGGCACTCGCGGGCAGCAACCCGCGTTCGCCTAGCATCGGCAACACTTTGAGTAGCTCACGCTCTTGCAATGCCGTATCCACGCCGCCGCGAATAAGCTGAAAGGCCTGCGCAATAAACTCGACTTCGCGAATACCGCCCCGACCCAGCTTGATGTTGTCTTCCCGATCCAAGCGGCGCACCTCGCGCTCAATCATGGCCTTCATTTCGCGCAAGGACTCAAACACGCCGAAGTCAATGTAGCGGCGAAACACAAAAGGACGCAGCGCTCGCATTAACTGCTCGCCAGCGACGCGATCACCGGCACAGATACGCGCCTTAATTAGCGCATAACGCTCCCACTCGCGGCCATGGCGCTCGTAGTAAGTTTCCATGGCATCCACACTCATGGCTAACGCTGAGCCATCACCCCACGGTCGCAAGCGCATGTCCACGCGAAAAACAAAACCATCGGCCGTGATGGGGTCGAGCAATTGAATAATGCGTTGCCCGACTTTAATGAAAAACTCGCGATTACTGATCGACCGGCGACCCTGCGTTTCACCTTCTTCGGCATAGGTGAACATGAGATCAATATCGGAAGACAAATTCAGCTCATGCGCGCCGAGCTTACCCATGCCAATGATGATCATTTGCTGAGGCTGACCCGAGCTTTCGCCGATAGGCTCGCCATGTAATAGCGCAACATCGGCATGAGCTTGCGCTAACGCAACTTCAAGCACGGCATCGGCAAACTCAGACAGTTCCCGGGTTAATTCCGGCAGAGAGCAAAGCCGGTTTAAGTCGCGGGAGATAAAACGCATCTGCTCTTGCGTGCGCAGCTGGCGCAAGGCGGCTTGCCAGGCCGGATCTACCCCCCGCGCCAGCTCCGTGAGCGGTCGCGCTTCAGATCGGGGCAAATGCGCCACGGCTCGCTGCACGCGCTGCAACCACGATTCATCGGCAGGACGGTCGGGTGCGCAACTCAACCCTCGCTGTAAGCGTTCCTGTAGCCAGGGGGAGCAGTGCGTTAGATGAGCGATTGGACTAGACATAAACGGCCTCAACATAAGGCCTTGATCATGCCAGCTCAGCCTTAAAAAACAAAAGGCCCGCTCTTGCGAGCAGGCCTTTTATTCACGCAACAGCCCTTTCAGGCTGCCATGTGCAAGCGATTACACCGACGCTTTTACACGCTGTAGTACAGATCGAATTCGATCGGCGATACGAAGGTGCTAACGCGACGTGCTTCTTCGGTCTTCAGCTCGATGTAGGCATCCAGCATTTCTTTGGTGAACACGCCACCCTTGGTCAGGAACTCGTGGTCGGCCTTGAGGGCGTCCAGAGCCATTTCCAGGTTGTGAGCCACGGTTGGGATCTTAGCTTCTTCTTCCGGCGGCAGGTCGTACAGGTTCTTGTCGGCTGCGGCGCCTGGGTGGATCTTGTTCTGGATGCCGTCGAGGCCAGCCATCAACAAGGCAGCGAAGCACAGGTATGGGTTAGCTGCTGGATCCGGGAAACGGGCTTCGATACGACGACCCTTCGGGCTGGCGACGTATGGAATACGAATCGATGCCGAACGGTTGCGAGCCGAGTAGGCCAGCATGATTGGCGCTTCGTAGTGTGGAACCAGACGCTTGTAGGAGTTGGTCGCTGGGTTGGTGATGGCGTTCAGCGCGCGAGCGTGCTTGATCACACCGCCAATGAAGAACAGCGCCATTTCCGACAGGCCGGCGTATTCGTCGCCAGCAAACAGGTTCTTGCCATCTTTAGCGATGGACATGTGAACGTGCATACCGGAACCGTTGTCACCAACGATGGGCTTAGGCATGAATGTCGCGGTCTTGCCGAACGCGTGAGCGACGTTGTGAACAGCGTACTTCAGCACCTGAACTTCGTCAGCCTTACGTACCAGCGTGTTGAATGTCACACCGATTTCGGACTGGCAGGAAGCCACTTCGTGGTGCTGAACTTCAACTTTGCCAACGCCCATCATGGCTTCAATGGCGGTGCACATGGCAGCGCGCAGATCCTGAGCGGAGTCAATTGGCGGTACGGGGAAATAACCACCCTTCACGCGTGGACGGTGACCGGTGTTGCCACCTTCGTAGTCATTGTTGGTCGACCAAGCGGCTTCTTCAGCGATCATCTTGTGCGACGAACCCGCCATGCTGATGTCCCACTTTACTTCGTCAAATACGAAGAACTCAGGCTCTGGGCCGAAGAAAGCGGTGTCACCGATACCGGTGGACTTCAGGTAGGCTTCAGCGCGCTTGGCGATGGAGCGTGGGTCACGCTCGTAACCTTCCATGGTGGACGGCTCGATAACGTCGCAGGTCACAACAACCGTGGACTCTTCAAAGAAGGGGTCCATGAAAGCGGTTTCTGGGTCTGGCAGCAAAATCATGTCGGACGCTTCAATGCCCTTCCAGCCCGTGATCGACGAACCGTCAAACATTTTGCCGTTAACGAAGGTTTCTTCGTCAATGGTGTGGGATGGGTAGGAAACGTGCTGTTCCTTACCCTTGGTATCGGTAAAACGGAAATCGACCCACTTGGCTTCGTTTTCCTTGATCAGTTTCAGCACTTTGTTCGACATGTTTAGCTCCTCCACAGAGCATTGCACAGACTTTGAATTGAATTCGTCGGGACACTCAGGCCGCGGCCCGTTGGTTAGAACGGGAGGACGTGCCAGCATCACTGGACGGTTTTAGCAAATAGCGTGCCACGAAACCAGCACCCACAGTTGCGCCATCTCGGTGCATAAGCAGCTCAATCGTCACTAAAAAAGTGCAATTAATCTGTATGCGCCCTAATTTGGTGCAAATTGCTCGCTTTGCACACAGCTTAACCGGCGCAGAAGCATAGCATTGATTGAGTCTACACTGCAGACCCCTTAGTCTAGGCAGCGAAAACTTCCCTCTGCGTTTAACGAGCCTAACGGTATGACCGATTGTATTTTTTGCAAAATCGCTAATCATGAAGTGAATGCCCGCATCGTGTTTGAGAACGAGCGCGTGGTGGCCTTTCACGATTTATTCCCGGCCGCACCCACGCACTTGCTGATCATCCCGAAACAGCATTTCACGACGCTCAATGATGTACCGGCGAGCGAGGCGGCGCTGCTTGGCGAGCTCATGACCACAGCCACTGCGCTGGCAAAAGAGTATGGCTTCGCTGAAGAAGGCTACCGAGTGGTGATGAATTGCAATCAGGATGGCGGACAAAGTGTGTATCACATTCATTTGCATCTATTAGCCGGTCGCCGACTCAGCTGGCCTCCGGGCTAAACCCAAACAAGAGATCTAAGCTCATGCGTCGTTACACGTTTTTTGATCGACTGATTGGCGAAGCCGACAAGGTGCTGCGCACGCTCGCTCACGACGCCGTGTCCGCCAGCCGAGCCTCGCCGGCGGAACATTTACCCGAAGCGGGATTAAGCGCAGAGGAACAGCGCCAAATCAGCGGTTTCATGCGCATCAACCATACCGGCGAAGTCTGCGCGCAAGCGCTCTATCACGGCCAAGCCCTCACGGCTCGCCTACCCACGGTGCGCCAAGAAATGGAGCACGCGGCGCAGGAAGAAGTCGACCACCTCGCCTGGTGCCAGCAACGCCTCAATGAGCTCGGGGCATCGCCCAGCGTGCTAAACCCCGTTTTTTATGCCGCGTCGTTCAGTATTGGCGCCTTGGCTGGCCTGGCTGGCGACAAATGGAGCTTGGGCTTCGTGGCTGAAACTGAGCGTCAGGTTTGCGAGCATTTGCAAGGGCATCTCACGCGTTTGCCGCTAAACGACCTGCGCACGCGCGCCGTACTCGCGCAGATGCATGAAGATGAGGCCGCGCATCGCGACATGGCCTTGAAAGCCGGGGCAGCCACCTTGCCCGAGCCCATTCAAAAAGCCATGCAGGCGATGTCGACGGTGATGACGGGAACGACTTACTACGTTTAGTCGGCGAGGTTTAAGCAGCAACCATTTCGTAGCTGTGCGTAATTTCCACGCCAGCGGCCTGCAACATGATGGAGGCCGAGCAGTATTTCTCGGCCGACAACTCCACGGCACGCTTCACCTGCGCTTCCTTCAGATCCGTTCCGGTCACCACAAAGTGCACATGAATTTTCGTGAACACGGCTGGCACGGCATCCGCACGCTCAGCCTGCAGAACCGCTTCGCAGTGGGTGACTTGCTGGCGTGATTTTTTCAAAATGGTCATGACATCAAAACTGGTGCAGCCACCCATGCCCATCAGCATCATTTCCATGGGGCGTGCGCCAAGATTACGCCCACCGAGATCGGGCGGGCCGTCCATAATAACTTCGTGACCGGAGCCGGACTTTGCCTTGAAGCTCACTTCGCCATTCCACGTGATACGTGCTTCCACAATAAGAACCTCGCCTCAAGAGTAACTACTTTACATAGTCACTATGATTTCAGAAAAATAATTCCGCCAGCTTTTCGCCCGGCTCTGGTGCGCGCATGAAGGCCTCACCCACGAGGAAGCCGTGCACTGCGTTATCTCGCATCAACGCCACATCATCGCGGGTGAAGATGCCACTTTCGGTAATCACCGTGCGGTCTCGTGGGATGTCGCTAAGCAGGTCCAGCGTGGCCTGCAGGCTGACCTCGAAGGTGTGCAGATTGCGATTGTTGATACCCACCAGCGGGCTGTTCAGCGGCAACGAGCGCAACAGCTCGGTGCGATCATGGACCTCAATGAGTACATCTAACCCTTGCTCCAAGGCGCAGGCGTTGAGCTCTTGTAATTGCGCATCTGATAAAGCCGCCACGATGAGCAGCACACAGTCCGCACCCAGCGCCCGCGCCTCAATAACCTGATACGGGTCGCAGAGAAAGTCCTTGCGAATCACCGGCAGACCGCAAGCAGCACGCGCCTGCTTGAGGTAGTCATCACTGCCTTGAAAGAAGTCGACATCGGTGAGCACTGAAAGGCAGCTAGCACCACCTTTCTGGTAGGACTCAGCGATGGCTGCGGGCTGGAAATCCGCACGAATCACTCCCTTGGACGGTGAGGCTTTTTTAATTTCCGCAATGACGCCAGGGCGGCCGGACGCGATAGCCGTTTGCAAGGCCCGGGTAAAGCCACGCACAGGATCGGCCTCGCGAGCAAACGCCTCTTGATCCCTCAGGGAATGACGCTTGCGACGTACTGCGATTTCTTCGCGCTTACGCGCCATGATCTTGTCGAGAATAGTGCTCATGCGGCTGGGCTCACGTCGGGCTTTGAGGCGATAAGGCGCGAGTAAACAAGCGCAGGTCATTGAGTTTTTCCAGCGCCTGCCCCGTGCTAATGACATCCTCGGCGAGGGCTACGCCCAGCTTCCAACTCGACGTCAGGCCAGCAACATAAATTGCAGCGCCTGCATTGAGCGCAATGATGTCTGCCGCCTTGCGGCTTTGCTCGCCGGTTTGCTTACCAAGCGCATCGAGAATGAGTGCCAGCGATTCCGCCGAATCGCCCACCATGAGCCCAACAAGGCTCTGGCTGGCAACACCTAAATCTTCCGGCACCACGCTGTATTCCTGCACGGCACCATTCTTCCATTCCGCCACATGCGTACGCGTGGCGAGCGATACCTCATCGAGGCCGTCGGCCGCATGCACGACCAGGGCATGAACGCTGCCCAGGCGGCCCAGTACTTCGGCCATGGGGCGGCAGAGTGCCGGATTGAAGACACCGACCACCTGACGCTGCACAAACGCCGGATTGGTCAACGGACCCAACATGTTAAACAGGGTGCGTAAGCCGATCTCGCGTCGCGCACCAATGGCATGCTTCATGGCGCCGTGATGATTCACGGCAAAGAGGAAACCGACGCCCACGGTGTCGATGCAACGTGCGACCTCTTCCGCGCTAATCGCGAGATTAATCCCAGCAGCTTCCAGCAGGTCGGCACTGCCGCTCTTCGACGACACGGCGCGGTTGCCGTGCTTCGCCACGCGACCACCGGCCGCCGCAACGACCATTGCCGCCGCCGTGGAAACATTGAATAAATTGGCCCCATCGCCGCCGGTTCCCACAATATCGACCAGATACTGCGTTTGGCTGATGTGGACCGGCGTTGCTAAGTCGCGCATGACCCGCGCCGCGCCCTCGATTTCATCGATAGACTCGCCCTTCATGCGTAGCGCCACCAACAGTGCGGCAATCTGTGCATCACTGCACTGCCCACTCATGATGGCTTTCATCACATCCTGCATTTCGGCGGTATTGAGGTCGATGCGCTCGACTACGCGGGCCAGCGCCTGCTTGATATCCATGCGTTCGAAACTCAGCGCGTCTGTGTCAGAAAGTTTTTCAGCAGAGCATGACCCTGCTCGGTGAGGATGGATTCCGGATGAAACTGCACGCCTTCCACGGCCAGCGTCTTGTGGCGCAGACCCATGATCTCATCGACAGCACCGTCTTCGGTTTGCGTCCACGCGGTCATTTCTAAACAAGCCGGCAAGGTTTCTTTCTTCACCACCAACGAGTGATAGCGTGTGGCGGTGAGCGGGTTGTTGAGGCCGGCAAAAACACCCGTGTCCTTGTGGAAGATCGGCGAGGTTTTGCCATGCATGACCTGCCGTGCGCGCACCACATCACCACCGTAGTGCTGACCAATACTTTGGTGCCCCAAGCAAACGCCGAGCAGCGGAATTTCGCCAGCAAACCGTGCGATGGCCGGGATGGAAATACCGGCCTCGGTCGGCGTGCAGGGACCGGGTGAAATCACCAGACGATCGGGCTTCAGCGCCGCGATTTGGTCGAGCGTGATTTCATCATTGCGATACACCACCACCTCTTCACCCAGCTCGCCAAAATACTGCACGAGGTTGTAGGTAAAGGAGTCATAGTTGTCGATCATGAGCAGCATGATTTTTCTCGTTTAAAGCGTGCGGTATTGCGTACGCAATTGCATCAGATCAGCCAGTAAAGCTGGCACTTCATCCACAACTATGCTCCACAGCGTATCGTTATCAACACCGAGGTAGCCGTGTATCAAACGGTTACGCGTAGCGATAATCAGTCGCCACGGAATTTCGCCATGTGCAGCTCGCACCTCGGCCGGCACATGCGTTGCCGCCTCACCGATCAACTCCAGATTACGCAGCGTTGCATCATAGGTCAGACCACTCTCGACAAAGCGCGCCTGATCAAAGCCTTCGGTGTAATTCAAGACCTTTTCAGCGAAGGCGATCATGTCATCGACATAAAATGTCCAGATACGCTCAGACATCAATCAGGTCTCGCTCGATAAACGGCTTCAGCTCCGCTCTCAATGCTTTTTCCGTGACCAGATCAACAGGCCCACCCAATAGGTCTTCGAGATAAAACTGAACACCAAAATAAGACTTGGCATTGGCCGCGCCGGCGAATGCAATCAGGACATCAATATCGCTATCCGAGCTAGCCTGATCGCGCACAACAGAGCCAAACAAGGCCAAGCGTGTTACACCAAACTGGCTGGCGAGCACGGGCTTGGCAGAGCGCAGCAGCGTAATGGCTTGCTCACGATTCATGGTTCAGTCCTCCGCCTTGACCAGATTGGTCGAGGCCAGCTCGGCCGCTTTCATCAGCGCCCGCGCCTTGTTTTGGGTTTCCATCCATTCCAGTTCAGGAATGGAGTCGGCAACAACACCCGCGCCGGCTTGCACATGCATCTGGCCATCTTTGAGGATGGCGGTGCGGATGGCAATCGCGGTATCCATGTTGCCGTTCCACGCCAGATAGCCGACCGCGCCACCGTAGATGCCGCGCTTCACCGGCTCCAGCTCGTCGATGATTTCCATGGCGCGCACTTTCGGCGCGCCAGACAGCGTGCCGGCCGGCAGCGTTGCCTTCAGCACATCCAGCGCGGTCACGCCCGGCTTCAGCGTAGCTTCAACATTGGACACGATATGCATGACATGTGAATAGCGCTCCACGGCCATCTTCTCGGTGACACGCACCTGGCCGATCTCGGCAACACGACCCACATCGTTGCGGCCCAAGTCGATGAGCATCAGATGCTCGGCAATTTCCTTGGGATCGGCGAGCAGTTCGGCCTCCAGCTCACGGTCCCGCTCCGGCGTGCTGCCGCGCTTGCGCGTGCCGGCAATCGGACGCACCGAGACCTGGCCGTTCTCCGAGCGCGCGAGAATTTCCGGGCTGGAGCCAACAATGTGAAAGTCGCCGCAGTGCAGAAAATACAAATACGGCGACGGATTCAGGTGACGCAAGGCGCGGTACAAGGTCAATGGCGGCTGGACGAAAGCAGCGCTTAATCGCTGCGATGGCACCACCTGCATGATGTCGCCAGCGAGCACGTAATCCTTAATTCGATTGACTGCCGCCTTGAAGTTCTGCTCACCGAAGCTGGACACAAAGTCTTGCTCACGCGTGACCTGGCCGGGCACGAAAGCATCAATCGAAGTTTGCCCGCGCGGGGCACGAATCATCGTCACCAATTCATTCAAACGCTGTTCGGCACGAAGCAGCGCATCCGACTGTGACGGGTCGGCATGTACCACCAGAAACAGAGAGCCCTTAACCTTGTCAAAGACCATAACCTCGTCGGAGACCATGAAGAAAATGTCTGGTGTGCCAATGGGGTCGGGCTTGACCACACCGGCCAGCCGTTTCTCAACATAGCGCACCGTGTCATAGCCGAAATAGCCGACCAGACCGCCCGTGAAGCGCGGCAAGTCACTGAGCTCAGGCACTCGGTAGCGCTGCTGAAAGGTCTCCACGAAGGCCAGCGGATCGATCACGGTCAGCGACTCGGTGACCACACCATCCACCTGAACCGTCACGTCATAGCCGCGCACCTGCAGCAAAATGCGCGCCGGCAGGCCAATCATGGAATAACGCCCCCATTGCTCGCCGCCGTGGACGGACTCGAACAAATAGGTATAGGGCTGGTCAGCGACCTTTAAATAGCAAGACAGCGGGGTGTCGAGATCCGCGAGGATTTCCCGGACTACCGGAATGCGGTTGTAGCCTTGCGCGGCCAGCGCGGCGAATTTTTCAGCGTTCATGAGCACTCACTCAAACAAAATCAGGACAGCACAACAGGCAATGGCGGATGCGTCACCATCGCCAACCGATGCTGCCAAGCTTGAGAAGCACGTCACACATGGCTGTAGCCTTCAGAATTAATGTGAGGAAGTTAAATTAACTCGGCCAAGGACGCAACCAAACGATCCGGCGCACAGGCTTCAATCGGCTCACCGTGATTGTAGCCATAGGGCAGCGCCAGGGACTTGATACCTGCAGCTCTTGCGGCATCCACGTCGTTGCGGGAGTCGCCCACCATGAGCGCTTGGGCTGCTGAGACCTGAAAATGGCGCAGGCAATGCAGCAACGGCTCCGGGTGAGGCTTCTTATGCACGAGGGTATCGCCGCCTATAACGAGCTCGAAGGCATCCAGCAAATTCAACGCCTCCAGCAATGCCACCGCCGGACGATAGGGCTTATTAGTCACGCAGGCGAGGCGAATACCTGCGCCCCGCGCCGCCGCAACAAACTCTGCCACGCCCGGATACACTGTGCTGGCTTCACAGACAGCATCTTGATAGCGCGCCATAAAAGCCGCCAACAGTCGCGCCTCTACGGCGTGCTTTTGGGGGTCTTGCGCGTGATGTGGCACCACGTGCTGGAGCGCTACTTCGATTAGACGTGCAGCACCTCGCCCCACCCAGTCTCGGACTTGCGCCTCGGAGACCGAGCCCAGACCGAGATCCGCCAGCGCCCGATTCAAAGACAGCGCAATGTCGGCAGCGCTATCGACGAGCGTGCCATCGAGGTCCATTAAAATGACTTGGGGCAGCTCACCGAACCAGTCGGCCAGGGGCTTCAGTGTGCTCATGAGCGCGCTGCCGTACGGGTGGCGACGAGCGCCAGTTCGGCACGCATCTTGGCAATCACATCCGCATAATCCGGGGCATTAAAAATCGCAGAGCCAGCCACAAACATATCGGCGCCCGCCTCGGCAATTTCACGAATATTTTGCACACCCACTCCGCCATCAATTTCTAGGCGGATGGCCCGGCCACTGGCTCGGATACGCTCACGCACATCGCGCAATTTCTGCAACGTACCCGGAATGAATTTCTGGCCGCCAAAACCGGGGTTCACGCTCATCAGCAAAATCACATCGACTTTATCCATGACGTAGTCGAGATAGTGCAGTGGCGTGCCGGGATTGAATACGAGGCCACACTGCGCGCCGCCATCGCGAATCATTTGCAGCGAACGATCGATGTGATCCGACGCCTCAGGATGGAAGGTAATAATGCTCGCGCCGGCCTCAATAAAGTCACCGATCAGGCGGTCCACCGGACGCACCATTAAATGCGCATCAATCGGCGCTGTCACACCATGCTTGCGTAGCGCCTTGCAGACCATGGGGCCTATGGTCAAATTGGGCACGTAGTGGTTGTCCATCACATCAAAATGCACCACATCGGCACCGGCGGCCAACACCGCATCCACTTCTGCACCTAAACACGCGAAATTGGCAGACAAAATGGAGGGAGCGATCAAAAAATCGGGCTGCTGAAGCGCCGGGTTTGCAGCGGCAACTAATGCCATAAAGACCTCAAAAAAAGATTAAATCGACCCATCCCGAATAGCAGCATCCAGGCTACGCAGACGCTCCGGGGTGCCCACATCCACCCAAGGGCCCGGAAAGTACTCACCGCTCACCAAGCCATCCGCAATGGCTTCATGCAGCAAGGGCGCCAATGGCCTCACACCTCGCGGCAAGCCCTGAAACAAACTGGGACAATATACCGCGAGTCCGGCATAGGTCAGACGCTTTCCCGACGCCGCATCACGCGAAGATAGCGCATAGCGCTCACCGGCAACGGGCTCCGCCTCTCCGCACGCCATCAAAAAGTCACCCTGCGGATGATGTGCCGGATTATCAACCAGTATCAAATGCGCCTGGCGACCCGGGGTCAGTGCAGCGCGCAGCGGCGTGAGATGTTTGCGCAACCAAATATCGCCATTGACCAAGACAAAGGGCTCATGCCCCAGCTTGGGCAGCGCCTGCACAATGCCGCCGGCGGTCTCCAAAGGCTGACCGTCAGGCTCATGCGACCAGTGGATGTTCACCCCGTAGCGGCGACCATCTCCTAATGCGGCTTCCAGTTTGTGACCCAGCCACGCGGTGTTGATGACAATGTCGGTGATGCTCGCCGCGCGCAATGCCTCAATATGCCAAACAATGAGGGGCTTGCCGCCCACCACAAGCAGGGGCTTGGGCGTGTTATCGGTGAGCGGCCGCATGCGTGTGCCCAAGCCGGCCGCTAAAATCATCGCCCTCACAAATAGCCTCCGAGTTGCTGATTTGCCTCCGGATAACGCGCCACATACGTTGGCAGCATCGCAATTAATAACTGATGCAGTGGCTGCAATTCGTCGTAATCAGCGATTTCGTCTAGCAAGTAGCGATACACCAATGGGGTGTCTGCTAAGTAGCCATGCTTACCATCGCGCAAGCTTAATCGCGCAAAAATGCCCACGACTTTTAGATGTCGCTGAGCGGCCATCCAGTCAAACCAGGTTTGGAACGTGTCCGCAGAGACCGAGGCATTCAGCGCATCATTGGCTAGTAGCTCTTCGCGGAACTGTTGAACCCAACGTGCCACATCGGTGGCCGGCCACTGCACATAGGCATCGCGAAGCAAGGAGGCCAAGTCGTACGTTATCGGCCCGCGTACTGCGTCTTGGAAATCGATAATGCCGAGCTCACCTTGCGGCGTCAGCATGAGATTGCGCGAATGGTAATCGCGATGCACGAACACCGAGGGCTGTTGCGAGACACGTTCGGCAATCAGGGCAAACTGCTGCTCCAGTGTCTCTGCTTGCTCTTCGCTCAATTGCAACCCAAGAAATTGAGGAATAAACCACTCGCTTAGCAGCCGCATTTCCGTGAGCAAACGCTCACGATCGTAGCTCGGCAAAAAATACTCTGGCGTGGCCGGGCAAGATTGCATTTGCACCAGCGCGGTCATGGCTGCGCCGTAAAGCGTATTCACGGTGTCGTCGGCGAGTTCACTACGCAGCAGGGTGTCGCCCAAGTCCGTGAGCAACATAAAGCCTTCGCTAGACGACCATGCAAGCACCTCGGGCACGCACAGGCCATGGCCGTGCAGCGCCTTGGCTAATGCCACAAAGGGGCCGCAATTCTCTTTCTCGGGTGGAGCATCCACCGCGATCAGTGAGCCCTGACTCAGGGGCTGACGAAAGTAACGTCGAAAGCTGGCATCACCGGACACCACCTGCAGATCACCCACGGCGGGTGACCCATGGGGTTGGCGACTAAGCCAGGTCTGCGTCCATTCTTGAAGGCGTTGGGCGCGGGCATCTAAGGCCATCTTGGGATTTTCCTAGCTGAAAAGGGGCAATGACTCTATTATCCGGCAAATCCTGACATGACCCAACGACTCCTGCCATGACTGATTGCCGTCGTGCTAAAAATACGTGTTTGCTGCGCTTGCAGCTACGCCCGCTATCGGCTGCTATTTTAGCGCTGTCTGCTGCGCCGCTGTGGGCAGCCGCTCAAGCACCTGGCTATGGCCAAGACAGCATAGCCGGATTGCCAGTTTATGCTGCGCAAGAATCATCGGAGCCGACCCCCGTCGCACAGCCAAGCCCAGCGCCGATGGCTCGCAATGCAGCAGTTGCACCAGCAACAGCACCCAGCGTTGAACCCAGTCTAACGCCCAAGCCCCAGGCAGGCCTGCCCAATATTGACTCCGCCGGTGAACGCCTAGGCTGGCTGACGCGCGCAGAGATCGCGCAGCTACCCGCCATTGATCGGCCGCCGATGGATGCCACCTGCGAAGGTGCATGGGTTACGCCCATTGGCCCGTCCGTGGTTGCCGGCAAGCTCAACGAATCCGACGTAAAGGCCATGGCGGATAGCCTGACCTATCGTGACAATGGCGAAGCGGTGCTGGAAGGCCAAGTCCGTCTGCAACAATCTGGACGCTTGGTCGAGGCCGACAGTGGCTACCTCACCCAAGATCGTGACTACGCACGCTTCGATGGCAATATTCGCTTAGCTGAGCCCGGCCTGCTCCTCACCGGCGACCAAGGTGTTGTGAACGTCAACACCTCTGCCGGGCAATTGCTGTCCAGCGAATTTGTTTCCAGCAGCATGCATGCGCATGGCCGCGCCGAGCGTATTCGTCGCTTTAGCGATGGCTCCATGCGTATCGATCAGGGCATGTACACCACCTGTGCGCCAGGCCAACGCAGCTGGTCGTTTCTCGCCAGCAACATCGTGCTCGATCCGAATACGGGCGTGGGCAAGGTCTACGATGCCAAGCTACGCATTAATGATGTGCCGGTGCTGTACACGCCTTACTTTCGCTTCCCGATTGACGACAGACGCCAAACCGGCCTGTTGCCACCGCACTTTGGTACGTCAACCAATGGCGGCTTTGTTTATGCCCAGCCGATTTACTTAAACTTGGCCCCCAACTACGACGCCACCCTTACCCCCACGCTCTACACGCAGCGGGGTCTGCTCATGAAGGGCGAGTTCCGCTACCTCACCGAGAGCCTGGGCCGTGGCGAAATCAGTGGTGCCGTCTTAGCCAATGACAAACAAACTGGCGAAGACCGTAAATCCGGCCGTTACCGTCATGATGTGCAGTGGGACAGTGGCTGGAGCGCCCGCACGGACCTGAACTATGTGAGCGATCCGTTTTATCTCACAGACTTGGGTAGCGGCTTAGAAATTGCCAACCAAACCTACCAAGAGCGTGTCGGTGACGTTCGTTACGACCAAGGCAATTGGCATCTTCTAGCGCGCGCTCAAGGCTTCCAAACGCTGGATCCCACGCTCGCGGATGGTGACAAGCCCTATACCCGCTTGCCTCAGATATTGCTCACCACAGATCCGTCGCTAATGCCGGGCTGGCAGCATCAACTGCGTGCGGAGATTACTAATTTCCAACGCAGCATTAATGACGGCAGTGCCGATGAAGTGAATGGCGTGCGCTTACGCTTGGATCCGCAATTACGCTACGACTTCAACCAGCCTTGGGGATTTGTGCGTCCTGGCGTGCGTGTGTCGCACTTGCAATATGCGCTTACGGGTAGTGGCACGGCCGGCAAAGCCGACTCACCGAGCTTCACCTTGCCCACGATCAGTCTAGACTCTGGTCTGTTTTTTGAACGCTTTAGCGACAACGGGAGCAGTGTCACGCTCGAACCGCGGGCATTGTATTTGTACTCGCCGTATCGAAACCAATCGTCACTGCCTGTGTTCGATACGGCAACCCGCACGTTTAGTTATGACCAACTGTTTCGCGACACGCGCTTCTCTGGCAACGACCGTATCGATGACGCACACCAGCTTTCACTCGGCGTCACCACCCGTCATCTCGACGATACCGGTTTTGAACACCTACAAGCCTCCTTGGGCCAGATCTACTATTTTCGGGATCGCTTAGTCACCCTGCCTATTAGCTGCACAGGCTCAAGCTCAATTGCCTGCAGCTCCGGCGTCGGCCAGCCCGGCATTTCCAGCAGCTCGGATTTTGCCGGCAACATCACCCTGCGGGCCAATGAGGAAACCAGCGTCTACGCAGACTTCCTGCTCAACCCAGACGACAGCAAACTCACGCAATACAGCGTAGGCGCGAGCTATTTACCGTTAAATGCCGGGCGCGTGTATAACGCAGGTTATCGCTTCCGCCGCGACGACCCCACCATCGGCCAGAAGCAAGTCAGCCAAACCCAACTCTCCTTCGTTCAACCATTTGGGGTGAACTGGAAAGTCATTGGCCTTTGGCAATACGACCTGCTGGCTAAGGAGTCTCAGGAAGCATTATTCGGTGTCTCTTACGAGTCGTGTTGCTGGCAGGTGCGCGTGTTTAGGCGCAGCTATATCGCCGTGACCGACACAACCGCACAAGCCAATACTGACCGTAACTCCAGCACATTCTTTATTGAAGTGACGCTGAAAGGTCTTGCTGGTATTGGCAGTCGCGTAGATGCCCTGCTCGAACGCAACGTAATTGGTTACTCACAACTCGCAAAAACTGAGGACAGCTTCTAATGTGGCGCCCGCTAACAAAACTCATATTTACTTCGACCCTATTGATTTCGGGCCTCTCGAGCAACCTCTGGGCTGCCGCCAAACCCTTAGATCAAATCGCGATTATTGTGAATGATGGTGTCATCCTGAATTCCGATATCGACACGCGTGTTGCGGACCTCAGCTTTCAAGCTCAGCAGCGCAAAACCGCAGTTCCCGACGATAAAACCTTGCGTCAACAAGCGCGTGAGCAGCTCATTCTTGAGACACTGCAAATGCAGTTGGCTGAGCGCAATGGCATTCGTGCTGACGACACCGCCGTGATTGCCACACTCAATGGCATGGCGCGCCAAAACGGCATGACCCTAGATAAGTTCCGTAGCCAACTCGACTCCACGCCCGGAACCAGTTTCGCTGGCGTTCGCGCCGCAGTAGAGCGTGAGCAAGTCATTGAACGCCTGCGTCAACGTCGCATGGGTGAGCGTATTCGTATCAGCGATGCCGACATCGCCCAGTTTATGTCCACACCTGCCGGCTCCGAGCTCAATCGTCAGCTGGATGAACAACTTAAGCCCGCAGCAAAGCCCGTAGCGCCTGAGGTGAAACCCGCCGTCCAACAATTTCTGGTGACACAAATTCTCGTGCCCATGGAAGAAGACGCATCCCCGCGTAAGCAGCTAGAGCTCACTGCCCTGGCGGAGCGTCTGCTAGCCGTACAACGCACGGGGGTAACACCTGAAGAAGCCATTGATAGCCTGAAAGGCAAAACCAGCGACGCCGCCATTGAGCCTTTGGGCTGGCGTGCGATTGAAGACATGCCCACGCTGCTTATTGACCCCATTAAGCAACGCATTGCCGGAACGGAGCCTAGCTTGGTTCGTTCGCCGCGCGGCTGGCACCTGCTTTGGCTGCTCGATCGCCGTGAGCTTAAAGCGCCCGAGTCGGTACTGCCGCCGCCCCCGCCCGCACCCACCACGGTCGTGGCCCAACGCCAGGTTCGGCACATCCTGATGCGCCCTAATGACTTGCAGTCCAGCGACGATGTTCGCCAAGTCATGGATGGCATCTATCGCCAACTGACCAAGGGAGCCGACTTCGCTGAGCTGGCACGCTTGCAGTCGCAAGATCCAGGCTCCGCGGTAAAGGGTGGCGATTTAGGCTGGGTATCACCCGGCGATATGGTTCCTGAATTTGACCGCATGATTGGCAAAACGCCCATGGGCCAGATTAGTCAGCCGTTTTTAAGCAGCTTTGGCTGGCACATTCTGCGCGTGGAAGGCGAGCGCAAGCAGGATATGCGCGACAGCATTTTGAAAGACCGCGCTCGCCAAATTCTCTTTGCTCGAGCCTATGACGAAGAGCTGGGAGCCTGGCTGCGCGAACTGCGCTCCGAGGCTTACGTGGACTATCGCGGCGCGCGCTAAGCGTCCGCGAGTCGATAGCCAACGCCGGGCTCGGTGAGCAAATACCTAGGCTCACTCGGGTTCGGCTCTATCTTCTGCCGCAACTGTCGCAAATAAATCCGTAAATAATGCGTGTCATCACTGTGGTGACGCCCCCAAATAGCCTGCAGTAACTGGGCATGGGTGACCACGCGTCCCCGAGACTGCGCCAAGATGGCCAGCAACTGAAACTCCTTTGGCGTTAGCTTCAACGCCTCCTCAGCCAGCCAAACCTGATGCTTCTCCAAGTCCACACGCAATGCACCCACTGCGTATTGTTGGGCAACCGGTATCGACTCTAGGCGTCGGCGCTGCGCCACGCGCAAGCGCGCTAACAGCTCCGCCACACTAAACGGCTTGGTAAGGTAGTCCTCGGCACCGGCATCGAGCGCACTGATTTTATCGGACTCCTGCGAACGCGCAGAGACCACGACCACTTGCGCATCACAGCGTGCCTTCAGTTCCGGCAACAGCGCTAAGCCATCGCCATCCGGCAATCCTAAATCGAGCAGAATAAGCGCCGGATCATCTAAGGCGACCCGAGCAAGTGCTTCATCGGCACGCATGGCCGTGGTCACGGCATAGCCTTGTGCAGTCAATGTGGTCGATAAAAATCGGGACAAGCTGGGGTCATCTTCGATGATGAGAATATCAACCGTCATGACGCGTCCTCATCCTGAGTGATGGGGCTTGCTTGCGTAGGCCGAGGCAAACTCAAGATAAAAACAGCCCCTCGAGGTTGCCCACGCTCCGCACGAATATGCCCGTGATGAGCCTCTAAAATGGCGCGACAAATCGCGAGACCCAAACCCGCTCCTGGAATGGGGCCTGCGCTATCGCCGCGATAAAACTTTTTAAACAGTTGGTCAGGCTCTTCACTAAAGCCGGGGCCGTCATCCGCAATGGCGAGCTCCACGCGATCCTCGAAAACCTGTGTAGAAATGACAACATGGGCTTCGGGTGGGGTGTACTTGCCGATGTTCTCTAACAAGTTCACCAGCACGCGCTCGATCAAACGCGGATCAAAACGCAGCAAGGGCAATTCATCCGGCAGGCTCAGCGTGATCTGCCTTGGCGCCAGCTGCGCACGCCACGTCGGCATCACAGCGCCAATAATTTCGTCCAGTGCTTGCCAGTCTTGCTGCAAAGTCACGGGCCCAGACTCTAATCGAGCCAGCTCCAACAGATTCTCCACTAGCGCCTGCATACGCCGAGACTCGTCATAAATGAGCCCGACCAAGCCTTGTCGCGCGGCTGGTGTGAGCACGACCTCATCCGACATGAGTGATGAAGACGCGCCAATTAAACCCGCCAGCGGCGTACGCAAATCATGGGATAACGCGCTGAGCACGGAGTTACGTAGCCGCTCTGTCTCCAACTCACGCGTGTAGCGATAGAGTCTATCCAGTTCACGAGCCCGCTCTGCCGACTCCAAGGCCTTATCTCGCCAACGCGTGGTGAGCTGGCTAATGAAAACGCTCATGGCCATGGTGATGACTGCCGTGATCGCATACTGACTGAGTTCGGCCGCATCCAAATAGCCGATCGGCAAGTACAAGCCGGCATAAGCCAAGCTGGCTAATACCGAGGCCAATAGCGCCGCTCGCCCACCCGCCACGTAGGCCACGGAGACCACGGCCAACATAAAGAGCAACACCAAATTCGGCAGGGACACATAACGCTGCAAGAACCACGACGCAGCGCTCGCCGCGGCGACCGTAATTATGGCGAGCAAATAAGGCTTGGCATGTGGCCATAGGCGGTGGATAGCGAATCTCCCTTAGGCAGTACGAGAAGCGGGTGGCATGAGAAGTTTTACGGGATTTTTACTTGGCGACACCGCGTACTACCAAGACAATGCCAACTGTACCCAGCAGCGTCAACTGGACCCCTGGTTACCGGTGATAAGTCTTATGCGGCAAGCCTTGTCATTGCATGTCCGACGTCGGTGTCCACTCCTCTTAGGTTGGCTATGGCACAATAGAGTGGATGACCGACGCCCAGGATGTGATTTCCCCCGATGATCCCCCGACTTGCATTAACACCAGGCGAACCTGCTGGCATCGGCCCCGATCTGCTGGTCATGCTTGCACAATCCGCTTGGCCTGCTGAACTCATTGCCATCACAGATACTCAGTTATTGACGCGTGCAGCACAACGGCTAAAGCTCCCGTTAACGCTACTGCCACATGACCCTTCCAGCGCCGCGTCAGCACATGTACCGGGCACCCTGAAAGTAGCGCAAGTTCCCCTCGCACACATCGAACGACCGGGGCATCTGGATGTCAGCAACGCGCACGCCGTATTGGCGACTTTAGATCGCGCCTGCGATGGCTGCCTGAGCGGTGAGTTTGCCGCCATGATTACCGCCCCCGTGCAGAAGTCGGTCATTAACGATGCCGGCATCGCGTTTAGCGGTCACACCGAATACCTGCAAGCCCGTTGCGATGTGCCTCGCGTGGTGATGATGCTGGCCTGCCCCGGATTGCGTGTCGCGTTGGCCACCACCCATCTGCCGTTGCGCGACGTAGCGGATGCCATTACCCCGGAACGTCTAACGCAGGTCCTGCAGATTCTGCATCATGACTTGCGCACGAACTTCGGCATCGCCGACCCACACATTTTGGTCGCCGGTCTGAACCCGCATGCCGGTGAGTCCGGCCACCTCGGTCGCGAAGAAATTGAGGTGATTGAGCCCACCCTGAATCAACTCAGGGCCCAGGGCATGAACCTATCCGGCCCACTGCCCGCCGACACGCTATTCACGCCACGCCTGCTCGCTGGCGCTGATGCCGTGCTCGCCATGTACCACGATCAGGGCTTGCCGGTACTGAAACACGCCGGCTTTGGCGAAGCTGTGAATATCACACTCGGCCTGCCCATCATTCGTACCTCTGTAGATCACGGCACAGCACTCTCGCTGGCCGGCACCGGCCTGGCTGAAGTTGGCAGTCTTCATGCTGCCGTTCAAGAAGCCATCCACATGATTCACGCCAGAAACAAAACCTAATGAGCCACACACCATGAGTCATCCGCAGGGCAAGAAAGGCAGTCGCGTTGTTGAAGGTCACGTCGCGCGCAAACGCTTCGGGCAGAACTTCCTCAGCGACGACCGTGTTATTCAGCAAATCGTGGCCAGCTTTCAGCCCAGCACAGAGCAAAATGTGGTTGAAATTGGCCCTGGCCTAGGTGCGCTGACCAAGGTGTTGTTGCCCGCGCTAGGGCATATGCAGGTGGTCGAGCTGGACCGGGATTTGGCCGCCCGCCTACCGAATACCCTAGCGGGCATGGGCGAGCTCGTTATTCACAGTGGCGACGCGCTTCAGTTCGACTTTGCCCCCCTAGCAACCGCCCCGGGTGCGGCAGACCTCCGTGTCATCGGCAACCTGCCCTACAATATTTCCACACCCCTGATTTTTCATTTGCTGGACCAGGTGGGTGTGATTCGCGACATGCATTTCATGCTGCAAAAGGAAGTGGTTGATCGGCTCTGTGCCGAGCCCGGCAGCAACGATTACGGTCGCCTGTCCGTCATGGTGCAATACCGTTGCCAGCCCGAATGGCTGTTCGATGTACCACCGGAAGCCTTTAGCCCGCCCCCCAAAGTGACCTCGGCCATCGTGCGCCTGACACCGTACAGCGAGCTGCCCTCCCCCTGCCGCGACGAGAAGCTGCTGGCAGAGGTGGTCATGGCGGCCTTCACCATGCGCCGCAAGACTTTACGCAATGCACTCGGACGCTATCCCGAAGAAATTCTACGCAGTACGGGTGTCAACCTGACCAGTCGCCCTGAGACATTGTCCGTGGCAGACTACGTTGCAATCACCAATGCGTTAGCGGAAGCCAAACCATGAGCCAATCAGTGCATTCGGTCGATGCCCATGGCATCAGCATTCAAGTGCGCAGTGAGTACTTGGCGGAGCCATCGAATCCGGCCGAGAAGCGCTATGTATTTGCTTACCATATTCGAATTCGTAACGAAGGCGCCCGCACCGCGCGATTACTGACTCGGCATTGGATCATCACCGACGCCGAGGCACGCGTGCAGGAAGTTCGGGGCGATGGCGTGATTGGCGAACAACCCACATTGGCACCGGGCGAGCATTTCGAATACACCAGCGGCTCTGTGCTAGAAACCCCCGTGGGCAGCATGCATGGCAGCTACGGCATGATCAACGAAGTTGGCGAGCGCTTTGAGTCGCCCATCCCAGCCTTCACGCTGGCCATTCCGCGCGTACTCAACTAAGGGGCAGATTGCATGGCGCACTATGCCATCGGCGATGTGCAAGGTTGTCGCGCCGCGCTGGAAAACCTGCTCGACACCATCGCCTTCGACCCGGCACAAGATCGGCTCTACTTTGCTGGCGATCTGGTTGCTCGTGGTCCCGATTCCTTAGGCACGCTGCGTCTAATCCATGCCCTCGGTGCGGCAGCAGACACCGTGCTCGGCAATCACGATTTACACCTCATAGCCGCCCATCACGGCCTGGCCACGCTGAAAGCGAAAGACGGCACGCTCCCCATTCTCGACGCATCCGATCGCACGGCACTCATGACATGGTTACAAGCACGGCCACTGTTGATTGAGCTGCCGGATGTCGCCGCGCAGCCGCATGTGCTTTGCCATGCAGGCTGGCTCCCAGGCTGGACACCCGCACAGGCTCGCGATCACGCGCAGGAAGTCGAAGTGGCACTTCGCGGCGCAGATGCCCTGAGCTATCTCGCCAACATGTACGGTAACGAACCGGCCATCTGGCGCGATGATCTGGCCGGCGTGACACGCCTGCGAGCCATCACCAATGTCTTTACCCGCATGCGACTGCTGCATGCCGATGGCGCACTCGATTTCCTGCACAAGGACTCGCCGAATACCGCGCCCAGTGGCCTTAAGCCTTGGTATGCCGCCGACCTCCGTGCCCTGGGCAACACCCGAATTATTTTCGGGCACTGGGCCGCCATTCTCGGCATCACGCATCAGCCGCAGTGCATTGCGCTGGATACGGGCTGCGTCTGGGGCAACCACCTCACGGCCTATCGGCTGGAAGACGGCCGACGCTTCCACAGCCGTCCGGGGTTGCGATGAGCGGACAGCGCTATCAAGCCTATCGCGTCGGCGGCGCTGTCCGGGATCGTCTGCTCGGCCTGGACGTGGTCGATATTGACTGGGTCGTGGTGGGTGCCACGCCCGAGGACTTGCTGGCGCAGGGCTATCGCCAGGTCGGCAACGAATTCCCCGTCTTCCTGCACCCACAAACACAGGCTGAATATGCGCTGGCTCGCACCGAGCGCAAACACGGCAGTGGCTATAACGGCTTCATTTGTGATTTCTCGCCGGATGTCACGCTGGAAGCGGACTTACAACGCCGCGACCTGACCATCAATGCCATGGCCGAGCTCGACGATGGCAGCATCATCGACCCTTGTGGAGGGCAACAGGACCTGGCAGCACGACTGCTCCGCCATGTCTCGCCAGCCTTCGTCGAAGACCCCTTGCGCGTACTCCGTGTTGCCCGCTTTGCGGCACGATTTAAACCCCTGGGCTTTCATATTGCGCCGGAAACCTTTGCTCTGATGCAGCAGCTCAGTCGCAGCGGTGAGCTGCAAACGCTAACACCCGAGCGCGTTTGGCAGGAGATGTCACGCGCATTGGCGGGGCCGCGCCCCGATGTATTTTTTGATGTCCTACAGGACTGCGGTGCGCTTGCCATTTTGCTGCCGGAAGTGAGTCATCTCTTTGGCGTTCCGCAGCGCGCCGACTATCACCCGGAAGTGGATACGGGCCTGCACACCCTGCTCAGTCTGCAACAAGCCGAGCGACTAACGACCGATGCCGCAATACGTTACGCCGTCTTGCTCCATGATGTTGGCAAAGGCCTCACACCCACGGATGTGCTGCCCCGCCATACTGGCCACGAGGCGCGTGGCCTGCCCTTGATTCGCGCCATCGGCCAACGCCTGCGCGCACCCAAGGCGTGGCAGGAACTGGCGCTGCTGGTGGGCGAGTGGCATCTCGACTGTCATCGCGCCGATGAATTACGCCCAGACACGCTGTTGCGCAAATTGACGTTGCTGGATGCTTGGCGTCGCCCCGAACGCTTTGCCGACTTCCTGACTGCCTGTGAAGCCGATGCACGTGGCCGCACCGGTTTGGAAGATCGTGATTATTGGCAGCGGGATTACTGGCTCGGTGCATTTGCTGCCACTCAGGTCGACATGCCTGCACTGCTGGCACAAGGCCTGAAAGGCGCTGATATGGCAAAAGCCATTGCCGAACAACGCCTGAGTCAACTCACCGATTATCGTAACCACTATCGACACCTGAGCCCTCGCCCAGGCTAAAACGAGATGCCCATGACTCACGACGATCCGTTAAATGCTCGCGTAGTGCTTATTACCGGTGCCGGTCGTCGCGTCGGTGCCGCCACCGCACGGCGTCTGCACCGACAGGGCTGGCGCGTGCTACTCCATTGCTTTCACTCACAGCGCACCGCTCACCTGCTCGCCGATGAGCTCAACGCTTTTCGCCCGGACAGCGCCCGTGTGCTCATTGCCAACCTCAGCGATGCCCGTGCCGTGACCGCGTTGGCAGTCGCCAGCATCGATGCCTATGGGCGATTAGACGCCCTGGTGAATAACGCCTCTTCGTTCTATCCCACCCCCGTGGGAACAACGTCACAAGCGCAGTGGGATGACCTGTTTGCCAGCAACGCTCGCGCGCCCTTTTTTCTCAGCCAGGCCTTAACTCCCGCCCTCCAAGCCAGCGCACGGGGCAGCATCGTCAATGTCATTGATATTCATGCCGAGTTCCCACTAGCACAGCACACGGTCTATTGCATGGCGAAAGCCGCATTAGGGACCATGACAAAGTCGCTCGCCAAAGAGCTAGCTCCCCGCGTGCGCGTTAATGGCGTTGCGCCGGGGGCGATTGCGTGGCCTGAGGGCAGTGGCGAAATGTCGGCGGTACTGCAAGAAAAAATTCTGGCCAGCGTGCCACTGGGGCGCGTCGGCGGTTTTGATAGCATCGCCGACACCATTGCCTTCCTGATTGAAGGCAGCGATTACATCAGCGGCCAAATCATCGCGGTAGATGGCGGACGCAGCGTCTGGGGCTAAGGCTTAGCTCGTGCGCTGACCGCGCTCAATGAGTACACCTACGTCCTGAGCGCCACGCACGGCGCCCGGCTTGCTCACACGCAGTCGCATCCAGGGCACCTGAAACTCCTCTCGCAAGATGGTCCAGATCGATTCCGCTAACGTCTCAACCAGCTCGTAATGCGCCGTCTCCACATGCGCTTTTAAACGCTGCGATACCGCCTTGTAGTCCAGCGCATCGGCAATGGCATCGCTAGCCGCTGCGGCGCGAATATCCCAGCCCATCTCCAAGTCCAAACTCAAGGTCTGTTTAATCCGGCGCTCCCACTGGAACATGCCGATGACTGTCTCGAGTTTGAAATCTCGGATGTAAACAATATCCATTCGTTGCCTCGTCGCGCGCAGGTTGTCTTGCTAGGATTGCGACAGGTTTTTTGCCAAGCTGCGATACTGCAACTTATTCATTTTCAGTCATGGAGCAGACATGAGCCCCGACCTAATTGCCTGTACGGCGCTAATTCTCGCTTATCTGCTGGGCTCTGTCTCGGCGGCGATCATCGTTTGTCGTTTGATGGGGCTGCCTGACCCTCGCACAGACGGCTCCGGCAACCCCGGCACCACCAATGTTTTGCGCTTGGGCGGCAAACCTGCTGCCTTGCTAACCCTTACCGGCGATATGCTGAAAGGGGTCATCCCCGTGCTCCTGGCGCGCGAGTACGGCATGAGTGATGTCCTGCTCAGTGCCGTTGGTATTGCCGCTTTCCTAGGCCATCTCTACCCGGTCTTTTTCCGCTTTGAGGGCGGCAAAGGCGTAGCCACGGCGCTTGGCGTCATGCTCAGCCTGCATTGGGGCTTAGGCGTTGCAGTGGTATTACTCTGGCTTGCCGGATTTGCCTTAACCCGAATTTCATCGGTGGGCGCCATTACTGCGTTTATTGCTGCGCCATTTCTGGCCAGCTGGCTCATGCCCCAGGCCATGCTCGGCGTGGTGGGCATGAGTGTGCTGCTGTTGGCACGTCATAAACGCAATATCGTGTCCTTGCTGAAAGGCACTGAGCGGCGCTTTAAGTAAGCCCTGCTCAGGCGATGGCCGACAGCTCCGTCATCGGCCATCGCGCTCTCACACTTACGCCTAAACCAACCGATTCACCCGCCCGTAAGCGCTGACAGCCAGCAAACGCAATCATCGCACCATTGTCTGTGCAGAATTCGGGTGCAGGGTAAAAGGCCTGAGCCTGCATTGGCTTTAACGCCTCCGCGAGCTCTGAACGTAAGCGCTTATTTGCACTTACGCCACCCGCCAAGACGATGCGCTTTAAGCCTGTTTCTTGCATTGCGCGAATGCATTTACGAATTAACGTATCTACCGCCGCGGCCTCAAAGCTGGCACAGATATCCGCCGTTTTATTGGGGTAGTCAGCCGTTTGCTGACGTGCGGTGAGCACCGCTGTTTTCAAGCCGCTAAACGAGAAATCGAGGCCGGGCCGGTCGAGCATCGGGCGCGGAAACTTAAAGGCATCATCCCGCCCCGTCAGCGCCATACGAGCCACCGCCGGCCCACCGGGATAGCTCAGCCCTAACATTTTCGCGACCTTATCAAAGGCCTCGCCCGCAGCATCATCAATGGACTCACCGAGCAGGGCGTAGCGACCAATGCCATCGACCCGCATGAGCTGGGTATGACCACCGGACACCAGCAGCGCTACAAACGGAAAGGCCGGCGGATTCGCCTCCAACAGCGGGGCGAGCAAATGCCCTTCCATGTGATGTACAGGCACGGCAGGCACGCCCCAAGCATAGGCCAGCGACCGCGCCATTAATGCCCCAGTCAACAGCGCACCGGCCAAGCCAGGACCTGCGGTGTAGGCAATGCCGTCGATATCACCCGGCTGACATCCCGCCGCCGCCATGACATCGCGCACCAGCGGCACCATCTTGCGAATGTGATCGCGAGAGGCCAGTTCCGGCACGACACCACCGTAATCGGCATGCATATCAATTTGACTATAGAGGCAATGCGCCAATAACTGACCCTGGCCGGCGTCGTCATAAATCGCTACGCCGGTTTCGTCGCACGAGGTTTCCATGCCCAGAACACGCATTTCAGCACCTGAATTGAAGCCATTTGATGGCACACAGTGTAACGCTGCACACAGGGGGTTTGCCATTCGCAAGATAACTGGCTAAAATCCGCGCCCCACGCCCAGTCGGCGTATCGAATTTCTGAACCCAGGTGAGCATTCATGCCCCAAGTTAAAGTGAAAGAAGGCGAACCGTTTGACGTCGCCCTGCGTCGTTTCAAGCGTTCCTGTGAAAAGGCTGGTGTTCTGGCTGACGTGCGTAAGCGCGATTTCTTCGAAAAGCCAACGCAAGAGCGCAAGCGCAAAGCCGCTGCCGCTGTAAAGCGTCACGCGAAGAAAGTACAACGCGAAGCCGTTAAGGTTAAGCGCCTGTACTAATTTCAGCACGGGGCGCGTCATGCGATGTGCCCCGCTGAAATTCTCGTTGTTGCATCCCTTTAGCATGCTGGTTCCATCATGTCTCTGAAAGCTCGCCTGACCGAAGCCATGAAAGACGCAATGCGCGCCCAAGACAAAGATCGTCTGGGTGTTGTTCGCATGGCGCTAACCGCGTTCAAGCAAATTGAAGTGGATGAGCGCATTGAGCTCGACGATGCGCGATCACTGGCTGTGCTGGAAAAGCTGGTGAAACAACGTCGCGAATCTGCCGCTGCCTTTGAACAAGGTGGTCGTGCCGAATTGGCCGTGAAAGAGCTGGCCGAAATTGCCATCTTGCAAACTTTTTTGCCTGAGCCCTTAAGTGATGCCGAACTTGCATCGCTGATTTCTGCCGCTATTGCAGAAGCGGGTGCTACCAGTGCTCGCGATATGGGCAAAGTCATGAACCTGTTACGCCCCATGGTGGCAGGCCGCGCCGATGTCGGTGCGCTTTCTCAGCAAGTGAAAACTCGCCTCAGCTGATTCCTTGCACTGCATTGCACACTTTGTGATGCTATCGCACACTGCCGCATTGCCTTTTTCTGACTCGAGCTGACATGTCTGCAGGTCGAATTCCACAAGCGTTCATTGATGAAGTGCTGCTGCGCACCGATATCGTTGATCTGATTGATGCCCGCGTAAAACTTAAACGCGCCGGCAAGAATTACGCCGCCTGCTGCCCATTCCACCAAGAAAAGTCGCCCTCCTTTACCGTCAACCGCGAAAAGCAGTTCTACTACTGTTTTGGTTGTGGCGCCTCCGGCAATGCCCTGAGCTTTCTCATCGAGCATGATCGTCTGGAATTCATGGACGGCTTGAAACAGCTGGCTGGCCAAGCCGGCATGACACTGCCCGAAACCCGCGAAGCCGGCAGCAGCACGCGAGATACCCAACAGCCCCTGTTTGATGCCTTGGAGTCAGCCGCGCAATTTTTCGAGCAGCAATTGCGCCAAGCCCCCGCGCGTGATCGCGCCGTGAGCTACCTGAAAAAGCGCGGTGTCACTGGCGCCGTGGCAAAACATTTTCGTCTCGGCTACGCCCCACCCGGCTGGGATAACCTGCTGCAGAACTTAGGCCAAGACCCTGTTGCCAACGAGCGCTTGCTGCAGGCTGGCTTGCTCATTCGTAATGAGCAGCGCAACTCCGTCTACGATGCCATGCGCGACCGCGTGATCTTCCCGATCCGCGATTTCCGTGGCCGCGTCATTGCCTTTGGCGGTCGCGTACTCAACGACGATAAGCCGAAGTACCTAAACTCTCCCGAGTCTCCCGTTTTCCATAAAGGCCAAGAGCTCTATGGTCTGTATGAGGCGCGCCAGTCCGGCAAACTCTCGCGACTTTTGGTCGTGGAAGGCTATATGGACGTGGTTGCTCTCGCCCAAAATGGCATTCCTGAAGCGGTCGCAACGTTAGGCACGGCCACCAGCACCACCCATATCGAGCGCCTGTTTCGAGTTGTTTCGGATGTGGTGTTTTGCTTCGATGGCGACAATGCCGGACGCCGCGCGGCCTGGCGTGCCCTAGAAAATGCCCTGCCCGCCTTAAAAGATGGCGTTAGCGCCCGCTTTCTGTTTTTACCCGATGGTGAAGATCCCGACAGCCTCGTCCGACGCGAAGGCCCCGAGCTCTTTCGGGCACGAATTGAGGCTGACTCAGTACCCCTCACCGAGCAATTGTTCCGACATTTAAGTGAGGGCATTACGCTCACCTCACTGGAGGGCCGCTCAAAGCTTGCTAACGAAGCTTTACCTTTGCTCGCTCTGGTGCCCGAAAGCCTATTTAAAACGCTGTTATTGCAACGCCTCAGTGAACTGACCGAGCTCAGTGTTGATGTCATTGAAAAACAGCTAAACCAACGCGCCGCCCAAAAAGTGGCTCAGCAACAGCAAGCGGCAGTGGATACTGCGCAGTACAACGCACAGCCCCCCGTCACGACAAGCGACCCTCAGAGCTCGGATGAACCCTACTGGGCTCATGGCCCCGACGAAGATGCCGACGCGATGGCTTGGCTGCACCACGAAGACCAACAACACGCAAATCCACCCAAGTTCGGCGCGCGTAAAGTTACTTTTGGTGAGACTAAATTTAGTCGTAACGACAAAAAGCAGCCCTTCACGCCCCGTCGTGAGCGTACGCAGCCCCCTGCACTACGTTCTTTGTCGGCGCAGACAATTCGCCTGCTGCTTCAGGCACCCAACCTTGCCGCACGCTGGCCCGAAGATCTTTTACTCACGCTCGATGATCCTGAATCCAGCGTCCTGCATGCGTTACTCCATGACTTGCAGCGCGACCCTGATCGCAGCTTGGCCGCCCTGCTCGGCAGCTGGCACGGCACGCCGGAAGGTGATGCCCTTGCGGCTATTGCTGCAGAAGCCTGGCTGCTCACGCCAGCGGACCCTGAGATTGAAGCGCGTCATCTCACTTACCGCCTGAGACTACGCGCCCTTGAATTAGAGGCCGACCGCCTCAATAAACAACTACAACACCAACCAGATCGCAGCACCTTGCAAGCGCTGACCGACATCAAAAGACAACACGCTGAACTTCAACGTCAGGCCGCAAGCGAGGCATCGACCTAAGCTTGCTCTACTGACAAATTCAGTCACTTGCGGGTATAATCCCGCTCTTATTTTGCACAGGCTTAACCGGGGGCCCGCATGACCAGCACCGACACCAATACTGCACAGCCCGAAAAACCGGAAAATGAAACGCCCGAGGTCGACAACGTTGACCAGCGTCACTCATTACTTGCGGCGCTGATCGCCAAGGGTAAGGAACAAGGCTTCCTGACCTTTAGCGAAGTTAACGACCATCTCCCGGAAACTGTTACCGAAAGCGAGCAGATCGAAGACATCATTCAGATGTTGATCGATCTCGGCATTCCTGTGCATGAGCGCGCGCCAGAAGCCGATGAGCTGATGCGTGAAGAAACACCGGAAGCCCGCGACGACGATCTGGCGGCGGAAGAAGCCGCTGCTGTGTTGGCCTCCGTGGAAAATGAACCGGGCCGCACCACCGACCCCGTACGCATGTACATGCGCGAAATGGGCACCGTCGAGCTGCTGACCCGCGAGGGCGAAATTGCCATTGCCAAGCGCATCGAAGATGGCATTCGCGATGTGCTGCATGCCATGGCCTACTGGCCTGGCGCTGTGGATTTACTGATTTCCGAATTTGACGCGGTTGAAGCTGGCGAGCGCCGTATTGGCGACGTCATTGCCGGTTTCTTAGATCCCGACCTGCCTGTTGCGGCACCGATCTCTTTGCCTGAAGGCGACGAAGAAGAGCTGGTTGTTGGCGAAGGCGCCGTTGCTAAAGTCGTGGGCGAAGAAGAAGAAGCCGCAGTAGAAGGCGATGCCGAAGAGGAAGAAGCCGACACCGGTCTCGACATGGAGATGGTGCGCGAACGCTTCGAGGCTCTGCGCACACAAGCTGAAAAAACCGAGAAGGCGAAAGGCCGTACCGGTCGCTCCGCCAAAGCGTGGCAAACCAACATGAAAGAGCTGGCTGACATCTTCATGATGTTTAAGCTCACGCCACGCGTCTACGACGGCATTGCCGAGCACATCCGCAGCAGCGTCGATACCGTGCGTGCTCAAGAACGCGCCATCATGATTGCCTGCGTACGTCGTGCCCGCATGGAACGCTCCATGTTCCTGCAGGACTTCCCCGGCAATGAAACCAACTTAGCGTGGTTAGACGAAGAAATTGCCAAGCGCAAAACGCTGGCGAAAGCCTTGGATGCTCAGCGCGAAGACATCATTCGTGCCCAGCAAAACATGATCGACATGGAAACAGCGCACACCATTTCGGTGTCCGAGATCAAGGACATCAGCCGTCGTGTCAGCGTTGGTGAAGCCAAGGCTCGCCGCGCCAAGAAGGAAATGGTCGAGGCCAACCTGCGTCTGGTGATCTCGATTGCCAAGAAGTACACCAACCGTGGCCTGCAATTCCTCGATCTGATCCAGGAAGGCAACATCGGCCTCATGAAGGCCGTGGACAAGTTCGAATACCGTCGCGGCTTTAAGTTCTCGACCTATGCGACCTGGTGGATTCGTCAGGCCATCACTCGCTCCATCGCTGACCAGGCGCGCACCATCCGTATTCCGGTGCACATGATTGAGACCATCAACAAGCTCAATCGCGTGTCGCGCCAGATGCTTCAGGAAATGGGCCGCGAACCCACGCCGGAAGAACTGGGCGAGCGCCTGGAAATGCCGGAAGACAAAGTACGCAAGGTGCTGAAGATCGCGAAAGAGCCGATCTCCATGGAAACACCCATTGGCGACGATGAAGACAGCCACTTAGGTGACTTCATCGAGGACACGCTGATGACCTCGCCAATCGATGCTGCTACCGCTGAAGGCCTGCGTGAAGCGACCCGCGAAGTGCTGGAAAACCTGACGCCGCGCGAAGCTAAAGTGCTGCGCATGCGTTTTGGTATCGACATGAATACCGACCATACGCTGGAAGAAGTTGGCAAACAGTTCGACGTGACGCGTGAGCGTATCCGTCAGATCGAAGCCAAAGCGTTACGCAAGCTGCGTCACCCAAGCCGTTCGGAGCACCTGCGTTCGTTCCTCGACAGCGAGTGAGTCGAGCGCGGTGAATGAACGCTTGGTAAATACAAAGGGTCCTTCGGGGCCCTTTATATTTGCAGGTTTCATTGCATGGCGATCAGGGCGCAGGCCGGACGCCCGAGAGAAACTGCTGGCTACTGTCGCGGATGGTCGCTAACAGATCCTGCATATACGGCAAGGTCACATCCTCTTCGCGAATCGCTGCATAGAGCGTGCACCACACTGGCTCATGGCCCAGCGCCCGCGTTTTCACCCAGCCCCTCGCCACATACTCCGCCGCCGCCCAGCTCGGCAACGCGGCCACGCCACGGCCGCTGGCCACCAACTGCACCATCATCAGCGTCAGCTCGGTACTGCGCAGCTTCGCCGGCATCACGCCCGCCGGCGTTAGGAAGTGCTGGAAAATATCGAGCCTGTCGCTATCCACGGGGTAAGTGATCAGCGTTTCCTCGGCTAAATCTTCGGGGGCAATTTCGCGCTTCTGGTTTAGCGCGTGATCGTTACTCAAAACTAATAGCGACTCGTACTGGAATAAGGGTTGATAGCTTATGCCTGCGACCTGGCTGGGGTTGGAGGTAACCACCCAATCGAGGCGGCTGTTTTGCAGATCATCCTGGGCATCGCCGTGAAAGCCGCTCTGGAAGTCGATTTCGACCTCGGGCCAATGCTGGCGAAAGATGTTCAGCGTCGGCATCAGCCACTCGTAGCAGCTGTGGCATTCGATGGCCATGATTAAGCGCCCCGCCTGCCCGCCGCGCAGCTTGATGATGTCGCGCTCGGCCTCGCGCAAGGCCGGCAACACCGTGTCCGCGAGGGCAAGCAGGCGCTCGCCAATCTGGGTAAAGCGCGGCGGCCGCGTTTTGCGAATCAGCACCACGGCATCCACCTCAGCTTCCAGCTCGCGCAACTGGTGCGATAGCGCGGATTGCGTCAGATGCAGGCGCTCAGCGGCGGCAACCAACGAGCCCGTATCGTGGATAGCCTTCAAGGTGCGGAGCTGACGAATATCCATAGAGACTTTTCGTGAATTAATTTCACTTATAATCTTAAAATTATGAGTTTGTTTCAAGGATTAACTGTCGCCACACTGCTTGCCTGACTTTTGGAGCACATCATGCAAGCACATATCCTCGGTTTTCCCCGCATTGGCGCCGCCCGCGAACTCAAGTTCGCGCTTGAGTCGTACTGGGCTGGTAAGTCTGACCGCGCTGCGCTGGAGCAGACCGGCCGCGACCTGCGCGCACGCCATTGGGCGCAGCAGCAGGCCGCTGGCCTGGACTTCGTCACCGTCGGCGACTTCGCGTTCTACGATCAGGTGCTCAACACCAGCGCTCTGTTCGGTGCCATCCCCGCGCGCTTTCGAGATCATGGCCATACAGTTGGCACGAGCAAGGAAGTCGATCTCGACACCCTGTTTCTGATGGCCCGTGGCCGCACGCCGTGTGGCTGCGATGCACCGGCTGCAGAAATGACTAAGTGGTTCGACACCAACTATCACTACCTCGTGCCCGAACTCACCGTGGATCAGGCCTTCGCGCTGTCATCGCAGCGTCTGTTTGATGAGGTGCGCGAGGCGCAGGCACTCGGTCATTCCGTTAAAGCGGTTCTACTGGGGCCGGTGAGCTATCTCTGGCTGAGCAAGGCCTATGGCGAGGACTTTGATCGCCTGAGTTTGCTCGATCGCCTGCTCCCGATTTATGTAGAAATCATTAACCGCCTAGCCGATTTGGGGGTGAGCTGGCTACAAATTGATGAGCCGATTCTGTCGCTGGATTTGCCGCTGGCATGGCAGGCGGCCATTGAGTCCGCTTTCAACCGACTGCAGACGCGGCGCATCAATCTGCTGCTGGCGACCTACTTTGCGCCACTAGCCGATAACCTCTGGCTGGCCACACGCCTGCCTGTCGCCGGCTTGCACATTGATGTGACGCGCAGCGGCGATGAGTGGCGTCAGGTGCTGGACAACCTGAGTGAGTACAAAGTGCTGTCGCTGGGCCTGATCGATGCCCGCAACATCTGGCGTGCCGATCTGGCGCGGTTGAGCGAGATTGCCCGCACCGCCCATGACCGCCTCGGCGATCGCCTGTGGATTGCCAGCTCGGCATCGCTGCAACATGTGCCCGTGGATCTTGCGGGCGAAACGGAACTCGCGCCGGGCACTCGTCAGTGGCTCGCCTTCGCCGTGCAGAAGCTCAGCGAAGTCGCTCTGCTCAAGCGCGCTGTGCTTGAGCCACAGGCTGCGGAAGTGATTGCTGCGCTTAACGCTGCCAGTGAGGCACTGCAAGACCGTGCCGATACCGCCTGGCGCGTGAATCCTGCGGTCAGTCAGCGAATAGCCACACTGACGCCGCAAGATGCCGAGCGCGTCCCCTTTGCGTTACGTGCGCCGTTGCAGCAACGCAAGCTCAATCTGCCGCTGCTGCCGACCACCACCATCGGTTCGTTTCCGCAGACAGCGGAAATCCGTCACGCCAGAGCCGCCTACAAGGCTGGCCATCTCGGCGCGTCCGAATACGCTCACGCCATGCGCGCCTTCATCGCCGAGTCGGTACAAGTGCAAGAGGATCTGGGCCTGGATGTGCTGGTGCATGGCGAGCCCGAGCGCAACGATATGGTCGAGTACTTCGGCGAGCTGCTCGACGGCTTCCTCTTTACCCGAAATGGCTGGGTGCAAAGCTACGGCAGCCGCTGTGTGAAGCCGCCCATCATCGCCGGCGATGTCAGTCGCCCGGAAGCCATGACCGTGGCCTGGGCCAAGTTCGCGCAATCGCTGACGAAACGCCCCATGAAAGGCATGCTCACGGGTCCCGTCACGATCTTGTGCTGGTCATTCCTACGCGACGATGTGTCCCGAGAAACCATTGCCCAGCAAATTGCTTTGGCGATTCGCGATGAAGTCTGCGATCTGGAAAAGGCCGGCATTAGCATCATCCAGATAGATGAGCCGGCCTTCCGTGAAGGACTGCCGCTGCGCAAATCAGCGCAGGCGGACTACTGGCGCTGGGCCGTCAACGCCTTCCGCCTCAGCGCCAGCGGTGTTCGAGACGAAACGCAAATTCATACCCACATGTGTTATTCGGAATTCAATGATTGCATCGCGCAAATTGCCGCCATGGATGCCGATGTCATCACCATTGAAACCGCCCGCTCGGCGATGGAGCTGCTCACGGTATTCAACGAGTTTGAGTACCCGAACGCGATCGGCCCCGGGGTTTATGACATTCATTCCCCGCGCGTGCCGCAGGCGGATGCCATGGCGCATTTACTCAGCGAAGCGCTTAAGCGCATTCCGGCCGAACGGCTCTGGGTCAATCCTGACTGTGGTTTGAAAACGCGAGGGTGGCCTGAAGTGAAAGCGGCACTGGCGGAGATGGTCAGCGCGACTCAGCGCATGCGCGCGGAGCTGTTGGTTGAAGCCTGAGCTCTTAGGCCTCGCGCAGAAAACCACTGAGCGCTCGCGCAAACCGTAGCGGCTCATCCGTTAAGGGCACATGACCTGAGCGCTCAAATCGCAAGACACGCGAGCGCGGATGAGCTGAAGCCACCAAGGCTTGTCCCGCCTCGGCATACAGTGGCGAATGCACACCGGTGATTACGGTCACCGGAACGGCATCGCGCCCTAAACTACTCCGGTAGTCATGACCGCCTGACGAATACGCAGCAAGATACGCACGCATATCGTCAAGCCTGGCTACGGGTAGCGGCACGTACTTTAGCAGCGAACGGGGCAGACGCATGACCCCACGCAGCAAGGGTAACAAGACCTTGGCACCCGCCATCAGCGCCAGCACTTCAGACAGCGTGTCACTCGCTTCTATTCTTGCTGCCAAGGGTAGATCCGCAAAGCGCTGGCAATTCGGATAGCGATCAATCACAGAAAGGATTTCGCGCAACTTTTCAAACAGTTCCTGCTGACGCGAGCCAAACAAACCATGCGACCAATCCTCGCGATTGCCAACACAGGGCGACTGATCAATGTGCATATAGCGCTTTACGTCGGCGAAACCACCCTCACGCTGCAAGTGCAGCGACGTGGTGCAGCCCAATGAAATACCCACGAGGAGGAAATTACGCAGCCCAAAATGGGCAATGACATCCTGCACATCTTCCGTGTGTGACTGAAAGACATCACCGGGCTTAAACGCGACGCCAGCCGAGCCTCCGGCCCCGCGAAAATCCACGAGGTAGAAGCGGAAACGTGCGAGATGGGGCAGGATGAACGGCAACCAACTGTTTGCGCTCATCCCCAAACCCGGCAGCATCAGTACCGGCTGTCCGCGTCCTAGAACGCGAACATGCAGCGCGGCACCGTCCCGCATAGCAACAAAGGCCACCAAGCGTTACTTCATGCGCTTGGAGCTCATCGACACCAATTTTTGATAGGCCGATGGGAAGAAGCGAACCATCAGGTCGATGGCGACGGCATCTTTGCCGATCAGTACGCGGCGATCGTTCTTTTCCACGCCACGGATGATCACAGCAGCCGCTTCATCGGCCGTGGTAGTGAACAGTTTTTCGAATTTCTCGGTGCTGTTCGTGCTCAGGCCCAACTTATTGACCGAGTCATCCATACGCGCTGCTTTCGCGATGTTGGTCTTGATGCCGCCTGGGTGAACACTGGTGGCACTGACATTGGCTTTTTGCATTTCCAATTCTTGACGCAGGGCCTCGGTGAAGCCACGCACAGCAAATTTGGACGCGTTATAGGCGCTCTGCGAAGGCACGGCCATCAAGCCGAAAACGCTAGAGGTGTTGATGATGTGGCCTTCGCCCGAATCTTTCAGATAGGGCAAGAACGCCTTCGTGCCGTGCACCACGCCCCAGAAGTTGATGTTCATGATCCATTCCAGATCTTCGTAGCTGCCGCCGTCAACAGCACTGCCGAGCGCAACGCCGGCATTGTTGAAGATCAGGTTGATCTTACCGTGGTCACGCGCCACTTGGTCTGCCCATGCAAACACCGCTTCTTTATTGGACACATCGAGCTTTTGCGAAGTGACTTTCACACCTGTGCCATTGAGCAGTTTTACGGTCTCTGCCAAGCCAGTTTCGTTAATGTCGCTGAGTGCAACATGGCAGCCACGGCTGGCCAGCAACACAGCCAAAGAACGACCCATACCCGAGCTAGCGCCGGTAATGGCAGCGACTTTATTCTTGAAATCTTTCATCAGTAATGACCTGTTATTGACAGTGAACGCTGGCAAGGTACATTTGACAACGCCGACTGTCAATAAACTTTTTGTGGGTTTACAAGCTGGCCGCCAACTCCGCACCTTCGCGAATAGCGCGACGGGCGTCCAACTCGCCCGCGAGCTTGGCACCACCAATGACGTGATAGCGCCTGTCGGTAATCTTGCCCTCGGCATCACGAGGGATCAGATCCGTCACCGACTCCTGACCCGCACACAGAATCACATGATCAACATCGAGAATGTGCTCTTCTGTACCGCCCACACGAATGTGCAAGCCCAGATCATCGACCTTCAGATACTCAACTTCGGCCATCATTTTCACGCCGAACTGCCCGAGCAAGGCTTTGTGTGCCCAACCCGTGGTTTTGCCCGGACCGGCACCCATTTTCTTTTGGCCCGGCTTGCGCTGCAGCATGGTGATTTCGCGCTGAGCGAAACGGCGCTCCGGCGCCTTCAGGCCATTTTCTTGCACCTCGAAATCCACGCCCCAGTATTTGGCCCAGTGCTCAACCGACTGGTTGTGCTCTTCCAGCAGGTAAGCGCACATATCCACGCCGATACCGCCGGAACCAATCACAGCCACACGCTGGCCCACTTCTGCCTCGCCGCGCAATACCTGCGGATAGTTCAACACCTTCGGATGGTCCACGCCGGGGAAGCGTGGCGTGCGCGGCTTCACCCCAGTGGCAATAACCACCTCATCAAAACCCGCCAGCTGTTCTGCAGTAACTTTGCTGTTGAGCTTGACCTGAACACCGGTGCGCGCCACTTCGTTGCGGTAATAGCGAATGGTTTCCTGGAACTCTTCCTTGCCCGGCACGGCAGCCGCCATGTTGAACTGGCCACCGATATCAGCCGCCGCTTCAAACAGCGTGACTTCATGACCTCGGTCTGCCGCTACCGTCGCCGCCGTCAGGCCGGCCATGCCACCACCCACTACTGCCACTTTTTTCGACTTACGCGCCTTCACGTAGACCAGTTCAGTCTCATAGCCCGCACGCGGATTCACCAAGCAGGTGGCGCGCTGGTTGGAGAAGGTCAAATCGAGGCAGCCCTGGTTACAGGCGATACAGGTATTGATGGCTTCCGGCTGGCCAGCAGCAGCCTTGTTGACGAAGTCCGGATCGGCCAGCAGCGGACGCGCCATCGAGATCAGATCGGCATCGCCGCTTGCCACGATGTCATCGCACATTTCGGGTGTGTTGATGCGGTTGGACGCCATGACCGGGATTTTCAATTCTTTCTTGATGCGCGCGGTCACGCTGCGGAACGCCGCACGCGGCACTTGCGTGGCGATGGTCGGTACACGCGCTTCGTGCCAGCCAATGCCGGTATTGAGAATATTAATACCCGCCGCTTCCAGCGCCTTAGCAATGGTCACGACTTCTTCCCAGGTGTTGCCACCCGGCACCATGTCGATCAGCGACAGGCGATAGCAGAGAATGAAATTCGGGCCGACTTTTTCGCGCACAGCCTTGACGATTTCCAGCGGCAGACGCATGCGATTCTCGACCGAACCACCCCAGCGATCGGTACGCTGGTTTACACGCGAGCAGATGAACTGGTTCAGCAGATAGCCTTCCGAGCCCATGATCTCGATGCCGTCATAACCCGCCAGCTGTGCCAAACGCGCCGTGTGCGCGTAATCCTTGATGGTCTGCAGAATGAGCTTTTCGCTCATCGCTTTCGGCTTGAACGGATTGATCGGCGACTTCACCGACGACGACGATACCGAGAACGGATGGTAGGCATAGCGGCCGGCATGCAAGACCTGCATCAGAATTTTGCCGTCATGCTCATGCACAGCCGAGGTCACGCGGCGGTGATTGATGATGTCGCCGTAGGTGTTCATGGTGCCTGCAGCAGGCAACAACCAGCCTTGGCGATTCATGGCGATACCGCCGGTGATCATCAGCGCCGTGCCGCCCTTCGCGCGCTCGCCAAAATAAGCAGCGAGCTTGCCGTAGTTCCAGAAGCGGTCTTCGAGACCGGTGTGCATGGAACCCATCACAATGCGATTACGCAGTGTGGTGAAACCAAGATCGAGCGGAGCCAGCATGTTGGAGAAAGCGGTCATGTTCTTAAATCCTCGTCATCGCCCGAAAAAGGCGGTAAAGTTAACGCCGTTAAGATACGAGGATTTACGGGCATGTCAAGTCCGCAAGAAAAACAGGCCTATCACCACGGCGATCTCAAACGCAGCTTAATTGACGCGGGCTTGGACTTAGTCCGTGAAGTCGGTATTGAAGCGATCAGTCTGCGCCAGCTCGCTGAGCGCGTGGGCGTCTCCACGCCGGCTCTGTATCACCATTTTCGCAACAAAGAAGCCCTGCTCGGCCAGCTCGGCGAGGCCGCCATTGACGCCTTCGATGACGCCATAGCCACAGCCATGCTTCACCCTCAGGATGAAGATGCATTGAGTGCATTTGTGTTGGCTTATGTGCGATTTGCCCGAGATGAGCCCGCGCTTTACGAGCTGCTGTTTGGGCGTCGCATTTGGACCAGCCCGTCGGCCACGGATTTTCAGCGCAAAGCGCGACACAGTTTCCGTCTGCAAAGTGAGCGCTTATTGCACTTGCAGCAGCTTGGCATCCTGCCGGATCACGCCAATCCCTTACGATTAGCGCAGGTGGCTTGGGCGACGCTGCATGGACTCTGCTGCATGTACAACGATGGCCTGGCCTTTACGGCGGAGACCATCGAAGACATTGCCCGGCACGCGATTCAACTGTTGCGGCAGGCGGTGCTGGGCACCATCACTACTCGTCCACTTTAACGGAGAAGGTGACCTGGCCTTCCGCACCGGGCGCTAGGCTGCCCGTCAAATCCCAACGGATATTACCTACGGCGCCGACACTCGGCTTCGTGGTTACTGCACAAGCGGTGATGCCTGCAGGTAATGGCGCTTGGCAGGCCGCCACGATAAAGGTCGTGTAGGACGGCGTTACATCGCTAATGAAAACATTCCGCAAGGCTTCGGTGCTGACATTTCGGTACAGCAAGCTGTATATCAGCGTTTCACCCGGTTTAGCGGTGGGCTTATCAACGGCTTTGGTCAGCTGCAATCCCGAACCTTGATTGCCCGTCACGGTCACATCAGCGACTTGCGACGTGGTGGTCAGTGCGGAGCTCGCATTGCTGTAGGTGAACTGCGCATCAATTCGCGCTTCATTACGCAGGCCGTTAGGCGCACCTGGCGTCAGGCTTTCGCGCTGGATCAGACACACCTTGCCGCCCGCTGCAACTGAAATTGCCGCACCGTTGTAGGGCGTCGTTTCGCCGTTCTCTAAAACGCCGTCGCAGTCATCTAAGTAAAGGGTTTCGACCCAGCCCGTAAACGCAGGCGAAGCGGTAGCGGAACGGGTAAAGGTGACGGTTCCCGCACTGCCCGCAACAAAGCTATGTGGATAGAACAACACACCCGAGGCCCCCATCACACCCGCATTATTGGGTGTGAAGGAATTGCTGCGCACATCTGCAAAGTCGATGCCGCTGTAGCGCGTGCCTGGCACCAAATTGAATGTGGTGGTATCGGTACTGCGAACATAAGCGCCACCGGTGTTGCCGGCACTGCCGCCAATCGAAATAAAGGGCGACGGATTGCGCTCAATCACTTGAACCGACGTCAACGTCGAGGTTGACGGCACTACCACTGTCCAGCGGCCATCGCTGCCCGTTCGGGTGCTGGCACACAGCGGCAAGGACCCACTACCGCAGCTGCCATGACGCACTTCAATGGCAACGTCATTGAGGCCGGCCTCTTGGCCATCCAGAACGCCGTTATTGGCGGTGCCACCACTGCTGCCGTTATCGTCAAACACTCGGCCACTCAAGCGCGCGCCCTGAACCAAACCGAAATTGAGCTGGGCACTGTCGCCAGCAGCCAAGTCAATGGAGCGCAATCCAGGATCGTTTTCTGTGCCGACCCAACCGGCAGGATATGTCGCCGATACATCCGTTAGCGTGTTGTTCGTATCCAGCACCAAGCAATAGCTACCCTCGCTCACACCGGTAAATGCGTAAGCGCCAGTGCTTGGGTTAACGGTCGCGGCTTGCTGCGCCGTGCTGGCACAGGTGGCGCCGGTGCGTGTTAGCAACTTCACAAACAGCGGCAAGTTCGTGCCCGCTTCCGGCGCAGCCTGAACATGGTCAGCATTGATATCGTGGTAAACCGTGCCCGATAAGCCAAAGCCAGAAACCACGAGCGTCGCCGTGGCGCTAGCGCCCGTTCCGCCATTCGTTGAGGTGACAACGCTGGTGGTGTTGACATAGCTACCCACCGACGCCGCTGTGACCTCAACACTGACCGTACAACTGCCGCTCGGCTTAAGCGTGCCATTACTGAGGCTTAAGGTATTACCGGCTGCGACACCGCCCGTAACGGTCACACTGGACCCCGCGGTACAGGCCGTTTGCATATTACTCGGCGACGCATTCAGCAAGCCCGCAGGATAGGTGTCGCTAACGGCAACTCCCGTCAGCTCATCGGTCCCGCTGGTGTTACTGATCGTGATACGCAGCTGACTGGTGCGTCCGGCGCCAATTTCACTCGGTAAGAATGATTTACTGACATTGGCTGGCGCCACTACGCCCAAACTGGCCGATGCCGTATTACCTGCAGGTGTACCTGTGGCGCCAACAGCACCCGAAGTGTTGAGATAGTTGCCTGCGGCATTCACCGAGACACGTACCGACAGCGTACAACTGCCGCCGGCAGGCAGTGCACCATTGATTAAACGAATGCCGGTATCACCCGCCGCCAATGTGGTGCCATCACCATCTTGCACAGTACCTGAACAGGTATTGGAGGTCGTGAGCGGCGTAGCAACTCTCATCGCCCCCGGAAGGGTCGGGAATACATCGCTGAAATTAACCCCCGCCAACGCTGCAAACGGGTTGGGATTGGTCAATGTAAAGGTCAGCACGGAGGTATCGTTCAGCCCGATGGTGGCAGGGCTAAAGGCTTTAGCGATATCGGGTGGCAGCAACGCGACCACTAAATTCGCCGTGGCTGCCGAGGCACCGGTTGCCGTTACGCCATTGCCATTACCGCTGTAGTTAGCCGCCGGAATGGTATTGGTGTAAGTGCCAGACGTGGGTGTTACGGGCACAGTCACACCGACCACAATGGCACAACTGCCGTTGGCTGGCACACCACCGTTCAACAACCGCACACGGTCAGCACCGGCAGCCAGAGGGACACCCGCGGCGCCTTCCAAAGTGCCACCACAACTATTGCTCACCACATCGGCCACACGCATTTGCCCGGGGCTAGTCGGCAATACATCGGTGAGCTGCACGGCATCCAAAGGCAGCGCATTGGTGTTGGTGATCGTGATGGTGAGCTCGCTGCGTGCGCCCGGCGAGATGGTGGCCGGCGCAAAGCTTTTGCTTGCCACGGGGCGGGACAGAATCGTCAGCACCGCTTGTGCCGGCTCGGTGTTATTACCTGCGTTTGTTTTCAAGCCGTCAGCAGGAATCACGTTGGTATACACACCCGCCGAACCGGTGATGTTAGCCGTTACCGTACAGGTGTTAGCACCCAGCAACCCAAGCACCGGCGCTGGAATGGTGCCGCCACGAAGCGTTACCGACGCGCCACTGGCTGCTTTAGTACCCGCGCAGGTTCCACCGGGGGTAGACGCTACCAAACCTGTTGGCAGGTTATCGTCAAGGCTAACGTTGGTTGCAGTTGCGGGGTTGGGATTGAGCAAGGTAATGGTTAAAGCGGATGTACCGCCTTCAACGATGGTGCTGGCATTGAACACTTTCGAGACACTGGGCTGACCCACCGACAAGGTGTCTTCAGCCTTCACTTCATTGCTACCACCGTTGGTTGAAGTCACTCCCCCAACCGGAATGGTATTAGTGTATGCGCCCGAATTCGCAGCACGGGCATTCACTGTGATTTGGCAACTACCCGACGCGGGAATAACCCCACCCACCAGTCGCACACTACCACTACCGCCGGTCGCGGTTAACGTGCCGCCGCAGTTATTCGTCGCCCCTGGTAATGGCCCGATGACCAATCCTGACGGGAAGGTATCAGTGAAGCTAACGCCCGTGATGGCTGTAGGCACGGCATTGTTTAAGGTAATGGTCAGCACCGAATCCACATTGCGCCCAACCGGGTTAGGCGCGAATGACTTCTGCACTTCCAAGGCACTGACATTTAACGTTGCACTGGCAGGAGCAGTGCTATTTCCCTGAGCCGTACTGAGACCGCCCGCTGGAATCGTATTCAGGTAGCTGCCCGAGTTACTGGCAGTCACGGCCACGGTGATACGGCAAATCCCGGAGGATGCCACCGTGCCATTAGACAAGCTCACTGTAGTGGCGTTTGCTGCCGCACTGACACTACCTGCACAACTGTTGCTGACCGCCGGTGTCGCCGCCACTCTCACGCCCGAAGGTAAGTTGTCAGTTAGATTCACCGAGGTGAGCGGCGTCGCTTGGGGGTTTGTAATATCAATCGTTAGGGTGGCCACTTGGCCCGGCAAAATGGTCGCCGGAGAAAAGGACTTACTCACTTGTGGCGCTCTGACCACCGTCAGTGTTGCTGAGCCAGCGGTGGTATTGGCCCCAGCCTCCTGGCTAGTGACCGAGCCAGCGGCCAACGTATTGGTATAGCTTCCACTGCTCGCTGCGGTGACATTGAATGCCACGGCGCAGGTACCACCACCCGCGAGCACACCGCCCGTTAACTTGACCGTAATATCCCCCGCATTGCCGGTCACAGTGCCAGAGCAGGTGTTGGTCACGTTGGGCGTGGGCGAAACCACCAGGCCAGACGGCAGGGTGTCATTAAACGCTAACTGCGTGAGGGTGCTGGCGTTATCGTTATTCAGGGTGATGGTTGCCCGCGAAGAGCCACCCTCGGCGATAGAGGTCGGACTAAATGCCTTACTCACCCGTGGCGACTGCAGGCCAGAGTTCGTGGCCGTGACACTTTGGGGCTGGATAGGACCGTTGCCATCCGCATCAATGGTTGCCGTATTGGTGATTTGTGGGGACGCGCTGGATACCGTGACTTGGAACTGCACAACGGCAGATGCCCCCGTGTTAATCACGCCAGCGGACGCGCCCGGACTATTAATCAGGCCGCCCGCGACATAGGGCATGGTTCCCGCCACATCAGCTACCGCCCCGCCGTTTAAGCGCGTACTGCCGGCCACATACGTCGTGTTTGCCGGGATCAAATCGCGCAACGTGGTGCCTGCACTGGCGACTGCGCCAGTATTCGGCACCGAGATGGTGTAGGTCAGCACCGCGCCTGGCGCCACCGCACCTTGAGGGCTAACCGTTTTGGTGGGCTCCAAGCGAACGGCGCGGGAGGTAATGCTATTAGAAAACGTGCTACCGGTCTGACGTGGACGACCACCACAGGGAATGTAGTCGTAATCCCAGCGAGCCGTATTCACATACGTTGCTGGCGCTGGCGATGCCGGCAAGGTGTTAACACGCGCCTGAAAGCGAACCGTGGTCGTAGCACCAGCCGCCACACTGCCAACTGGCACACCCGTCAGCGGACTGGCTGTGGGCTGAGCAATGCCATTCACAAACACCGAGCCGGAAACAAAGCTGGTGCCTGCTGGTGGTGTGTCAAAAAACGTGGTGGTATCCGAAGCCGCATCACCAGTATTTTGGATACTAACCGTGTAGGTCAGCACATCGCCCACAAACGTGACTGCTTTGTCTACTGACTTGGCACTGATCACATTAAAGCGTGGGGCGGCCAGATCAATCGCTAGGCCAAGGCTGGAAATGGTGAACGCATCACCATTGGTGGTGCCTTGAGCAAAGGCGGAGGTCTGGCTAAATTGCATCTGCGCAGAAGCATCCACACTGGTGATATCCCAGCCCTGACGACCACCCGCAATGGCAGTACCGGCCGCCGCATCATGATTGCGCGAACCCAACGTGCCGGAAGTATCGAGCGCACCAGAGTCGCCATTAATCTGACCAGCGAAAAAGTTATTAATGGGGTTGTTCGGACCGCTCAGGCGATTTGCTGTGCCCAGCGTGGCGGTTGGTCCGAAGCGAAAAGAGTCGCCGGTAATGTTGCTGTCGCCTTCAATCGCGCTGACATAGGCGCGGGCGCGCAAGGCGCCTTGAGTTGGCGTACAGAAGCCACTCACCGATGCCGGCGCTGCGCCATCACGCTCAGAACCAACAAATAAACTCAAATTACGCGCGGGCTGCGCACTATTCCCATAAATGACCGCCAGCGTCCAACCGGCTGTGTGGTTATTCGCGTCATTGCCATAAGACGCCGGGACGCCTTTGACCTTGTAGCGCCCAGATCCACCCAACTGAACCAAGCCGGTGACATTGGCACTACGCACATAGCGAGAGTTGTTTTCTTGCGCGGTCGCTCCCTCGGGTGAAACCGAATAGCTTCCACTAGGGGTACTAAAAGTGACTGGCGTAGCACGCTCGGTGGTCACATTCGATCCACCGGAGTTGAAGTCTCCCCCCCAGATCAGTTCCGCATAAAGGATATTGCTGCCCGACGGGAGATTCAGCGTTGCTTCGGAAGCGTTACTTTGCCAAAGCGTATTACTGGCTGCGTTAGCGCCGATCGTGGGCGCAGGATAAGTCCCCCAGGCCGCACTGCCCTCGCTGTTAATGAACGCGCCGATACTGCCGCTGGTGCCTTGCTGCGTAAAACTAGATCCGTTTCGCGAGAGGCCCAGAGCATTGCCCGTAAACACGATGCCGCCATTGGCATTTTGCGAGTAACGGCTCACATAGGCGGCTTGAGTGACCGATGCAATACCCGCACAAAGCAACCAGGCGCTTGCCCGAACGACCCGCCACGTCATCGCGGCGCGCATTTATTGCACATCCTGCTGCTGACGCTGCAGTCGTATGCCTGGGATATCACCACGCAACCTCAACTCCACGCGACGGTTCTCCGCCGCCTGCAATGACGTGGGGGCGCGCTTACCTTGGGCCTGTGTGAGCAAACGCTTCGGCGAAATACCCGCTGCCATAAAGAACTCTCTCACCGCCAAGACACGACGGGCCGACAGCTTCTCATTCAGCCCATCCATACCCTGCATATCCGTATGACCAATGAGGTCTACTGCCAAGTCTGGCTGCGAACGCAACAATTCGATCCACGCCATCAGCAACTCTTGTGAACGCAAGCTCAAGACATCGCTGGCGAAGGCAAAGTGAACGCGATCGGCGTAGACCTTAACGGTAGGCTCTGGCGCAGGGGCCGGAAGCGGCACACAGACCGGGCTATCTTGCACGATCACTGGCACAGGCTCTGCGACTGTCGTGGACGCTTCAGCGGGGGCGGCAACAATCTCAGGCACTATCACCGGCTCGGGTTTTGGCTTACAGGCCTCATCGTCGAAGTCAACTTTAGCCCGCTTAAGAAGACGCTCGGCCATAGCGACCCGAGGAACAGCATGACGCCAACCCAGCTCATCGTAATCATGGCCTGCGCCCGCCAGCATGACTTCCAAGCGCGCTGTATTGGCTTCGGCACAAGCAAAGGCACTCGCAGCCTTTAGCTCCGCCACGGCCCGCCACATATCCTCGCGCAAGGGCTTGGACGGCTTAGGCTCAACACGCGTCAGGTCCGCTGGTTTATCGGACTCCATGAGCACCAGTAAGCGCTCTACCTCTGCAAGCACAGCGCGCACATAGTCACTGCGATCATTCATGCGATATTCCGCATTGGCTAAATCCCACCACGCTTGCGCTTTCGCCAAGGCGTAGGAATTGATTGCCACGCCGCGCTCGCTGTTCAGCAGCGACATGCGCTGCTGCAGGTTTGCAAAGGCCTTTTCGTCGCGCGCCATGACCGAGCTCACCACACGCTCAGACGGCAATGACAAGCCAGCGGCGCTGCCGCCCACTTCGCCATCTGCCCAAAGAGCCAAGGGCATGCTCGCCAAAATGAGCAAGGAAAGTCGTTTCAGGCTCATGGTGCTACCCCGTGTGCAGACGCTTTATCGAATGCTGTTTCATCAAATTTGAGACGCAGACGCACATAAGCGCCTTGGTCCAGATATTCGCCGCCAGCCAAATCCTGCTCGCTAAAGCCGAACAGATTGTAGCCGCCAGATAACCAGAAATTGGCCTTCACTAAGTAACCCGCCTCAGCGCCCAGACCATACTCTTGCCCCGCGCCCTGTACCGCCAAGGTGCTGGCCATCAGGCCCAAATCCCAACGCTCAGTAACATCCCACAAGGCGCGGCCAGACAGTAAGCCAGAGCGTGTGCTGGTGCTGATATCCGCCAGACGATCACGGCCCAACTTACCGGCCAGGCGACCACTGAAGGTCCACGCGCGTAAGGGCTGCCAATTCGCTGACAAGCTAACGATGTCCGCTACACGGTCGATCGGCAGCGCAACACTGGTACTGTCTTGTTCGTACAAGCGCTCGTAGCGTGCCAAGCCATTCCAGCGATTGGTGTCGGTGTCGCGGTAGGCTACGCCGATCTGTCCGCGGGCGAGCGTTCTTTCGCTGCCATCGTTATTTTGCGTCAGGTTGTAGATAGTACGGCCCAACAGCGTCCAATCACGCTCGAGCTTCACGGCCACAGCCAGCGAGGTCAGCCACGAGTTGCTGTCCGTGCCATCACGCCATTCCACACGGGCATTACCCTTCCAATACTCGCTGGCGCTGTAGTCCAACTGCGAGGTTAAGGCGATGCTTTCACCTGCGCCGGTGCCCGAGAAGACATGCACACGTTCGGCGCTACCGCCCACGCGAATGCCCTGCGCGATATCCCAGTTTTGACGCACACCAATAGCCGCTTCGGCGTCACGCTGTGCAAGCGCATCACGGATACGGTATTCACTAAACAGACGGCCTTGCTTGAGGTAATCCGTTTCAAAACCCACCACCGTGGCATTGCGCTGCTGTTGATCGCTGAGCGCGTACTGGCCCTGTAAGGTCGAAATCAATTCGTGTCGGAAGTAAGCACGGCCACGATTTTGGAAACTGTAGTCGCCACCTAATGCGGCAACGCGCTGAGCGCTCTCATTCACATCCTGTTCGAGTTCGGCATAAATTTTTGCCGCACCTATCCAGGGTAATTCTTGGTTAATCCGAGCGCGGATGGTGTTGATGTCGGGCGTATTTTCCGTGCCCTGGCCTGACTGCGTGACATGGCGTACGCCCAGTTCGAGCTCGGTGGTGTTGCCCACGCGCTGAATTACATTCAGCAGGCCGCCAGCGCGGGAGGTATTTGCAGTGACATCGTTGCTGTAAAGCAATTCACTGGCCAAAGCCGTATCGCTGGTGAGCTTCACTTTGGCATTCACACGGATTTCTTGGCGACCTTTGGTGACGCCACCCGTGGGATTATCAAAGCTTTCGTCGGCATCCAAAGCACGAACCTGTAAGGCCACCTTGCCGGTGTCATGCCGTACTTCAATACGTGACGCCATGCCCGTGCCCAGCAGTAACGAATCCGACTGCGCCATCTCAAAAATAGCGCGCGTATTTTCACCGACCTTATAGCTGGCATTTGCACCGACCAGTTGATACGGCGCCAAGGGGTTTTCATCCCTGGCCATCATGGCGCCAACACTGAAGTTAGGGGTGAGTTGGTACTGCGCATCCGCGCCATAGACCCAGAACTTATCGCCGCCTTGTTCAACTTCATAGGTGACGCGAATAAAGCGGGGATTCAGCTCTTGATCGACACTGGCGACCGGCGACTTAAACAACAGGCGGCCGCTAAACGACTCCACTTCGTAGTCGACAAAGCGCTGCACCGTTTGTGTGGAAAGCACTAACGCGGGTTGATTGCGATCCCGCGTGACGATTTCTACGCGCTCACTATTAATAAAGATGCCGCGCTTGCTCAGGCTAAAGGGGCCAGAGGTGCCGTTAGCGCGGAACTCATCCACGACTTGCTTTGTGCTGTCATTTGCCACGAACACATTCGTTTTTAATGCGCCAACATCTCGGTGCAACTTCAAACCGGTCAATCCACGGCTGTACTGCGTCAGCTCGCGGCCATCACTTTCCGGTGCTGTGCTGAAGTCGCCATAAAGTAAGAATGACTTACGGTGGTCCACACGGATATAGAAGCGGCCTGTCGATTGCGCGTCGTAGCCCCGTACAGATGCATCGCCATAGACCGGATAGAACTCATCGGGGCGGATATCGCGGAACAGGCGATCGCGCACCGCCTTGTCGGAGTCATAGGACAGCGTGAGCAGATACTCGCCTTTCACACGGCCCTTCAAGAACATGGCTGCTCTCGCGCCACCGCGCTCAGACGACAAGAGCTTGAGCTCTCGCTCAAAGCTGTCACGCTCACGCACAGGCAGGACACTGCCGCGATTTAGGTTATTAATCCGCAGCGTCCCTTCCAGCAAACCCACGGCCAACATGGGGCGCAGCTCAGGCAAGAACGTTTGCGAAATACGCGAAACCAACACGCCGGAACTAATCGCGACCGGCACATCACCCGGCTCTTGTGGCGACTGCAACTTAAAGACGGCTTCGCCACCGGCCATAAAGACCTGTGTGCCGGGCTCGTCTGGGTTGAGGTCCTTCTCTAACCACTCGCCTGCAGCGGCTTCCAAGGTCAGTGGCGTACGCACTGTCACGGGAACACCGGCAGCGTCGCGCAACTGGACCCGTATTTCTGCAGTGCTACGGCCATCCGCCACGACATCACTCGGTGCAACAAACGCCTTCAAAATCGCGAGGTTTGCTGGAGCTACTACCGTGACCTGACGACGGCCACGCTCATTACTAAATCCATCTTTGGCGATCAGGGTCAGTGTGTTTTTGCCCGGCTTTAAGTTAATGCCCAGCAGCTCCCAAGCCATGAGGGCGCGGGCGCTGTCTTCCACTTTGCGGGCCAAGTGGCGAGACGGCAGAACGTCGTCATTCACCAAAATTTGCAGCTGAGAATTCAACGGGGCCTTCACCAGCAAGTCGATCTGATCAATTGGCAGGGTATCGCCATCATTCAATCCGACGAATGCCAGACTGTTATCCAGCGCTTTTAATTGCTCTTCTAAGGTGGCTGCGGGCGCTGTGGCGAGCGAACGATTCGAGCTTTTAACGGTCGTCAGAGCAGCCGGATCATTACTCGGCTTAGCCGCTGCCTGCTGCCAGAACTTGGAAAAATCTGCTTTGTTATCGCCAATTACGCCGGTGGCGGGCAAGGTTTTGAGATTGTCCGCTGTTGCCACCGTCACATTGGTTTCTAAACGCGTGCCTAAGCGTTGTTCAGTCTCGGCTTTAAACACCTCACCTAAACGACGACGCTCCTGCACCTGCTGTAAGACTTCAGGCGAGCAACTGCCTTCAGCGAAATCAGCGCGATGCAACTCGCCCTTCTTTAAGTCAACAAATCGGCTATTGCCATCACCGGCATGGCGATTCGAAGTCGCTACCAGGATGGCACCTTGTGGCAACGTCGTTGCATCCGCCTTAAGCACATGGGTTTGCGGTGTCAGCCCATAGAAGCTGTATTTGCCTTCGCTATCCGAGATAACAAAGCTGCCATCTTCTAAGTAGAAGCGCACACCGGGAATGCCGATCTCTTCTTTGCCCTGAACACCATTGCCATCGCAATCAACAAAAATCTTGCCCAGCACAAAACCGTCATCGGCAAAAACACCACCAACGACCGTAATTTTTTGGCTTGCGGTGTTGGAGCGGAAGCCCTGACTACTCGTACCAAATACCCTGTTAATGCCGTTCCCGCGCTGCGCGCCCGCACCCACCCGCACGCGATAGACCACGGTAGCAATCGCATTCGGCGCGAGCGATTGAGGCACATCAAAAGTAAGGCGATTGCGACTGCTGGTGGTGGTCATAGGTACCGGCTTCGAGCCATCTTCCGGCACAAAGCGCGCGCTACCGGGCACGTACACAAAACCGAAAGGCAGGTCATCCTCCAGTTTCAAGCCAAGCATCTCAATGCTGCTGACATTGCGAAGCGCTAACTTGTAGTCCACCACATCGCCTACGCTGGCCTCACTGCGGTTAGCCGTTTTCTCAACGAAAAGATTGTTGCTTTCATTAGGTGATGGTGCGCCATTGGGGTCGAGCGGGATGTGGTTGTCGACCACATCAGGCGAACTACTCACGTTGATATTGAAGCGGAAATAGTAGGTTGTATCCGTACCCGTCTGAGGGGCTTTTCCGCCATTCAATGGGTTTCTATTCACTGAGTAAGGTGACGCACCGGTGGGTGGCGTTAAACAGTTGGCTGCGTTACCACAGGGGTCATTTGCCGAGGTAGCACTAGCGGGAATGAGCAGAGACGGCGCTGCCTTATAACCCGTGGCAGCATCAACCTGAAGCGTATACACGCCAGAGGGTGCGCCTGCCAGTAAGAGGAACTGGTAGTAGCCATCATCACCCGTACTTTGGCTGACATTATTATTTCCGCCAATTAAGTGTTGGCTGGGCACAAAACCGGGCGGCCCTTGAAGCGTCACGGTCGCGCCTTTCACGGGTTGGCGTGTCACTGAGTCGTATACAACGCCTGAGGGGTCTAATGGCAAGCTTTGATTGGCAAAGTTATCGCCCGCTTTGAGCGGCTCCAGATAACGCAGAGTGCCATCGGAGTTATCGGCATTCGATCCGCCCTGATCCACCGGCCGGCCCAAAATAGCCGAGCCTGTCACTGGCTCACGGAAGCGCAGCTGATAACCCGTACCGGGCCGAATGCCCTCGATGACATAACGACCATTGTCATCGGTCTGGGTCATGGCGACTACACGGCCGTCGCGCAGCAATTCAACCGTGTAGCCAACGAGTGATTTTTCATTTTGGCGGATGCGGTCATGGTTAGTATCCAACCAAGCCTCGCCACTGAGCGTTGCCGAGGGAAATACATCGACCACATCCTGACCGGTGTTATTGCCCTGCTCAGGCGCTGCTTCGCCTCCACCCGACACGGTCGCCACGTTAACTTGTTGCGCATTCTGAGCCGCACTGGTTGGGCGAACACCAATGACTAAAGGCTCCGCAGCCTGACCGCCGCCAATGGTGGGGGCATAGTTACAGGTCACCGTGATGCCGCCATCCGGACGCATGGCACCGGTACATTGCCACGCCGTTTCCTTGGTCTCCGCTGGCACCCACATCAACGCAGCGGGCAGCTCGTCCACTACTCGCACGGGCTCCGTCGTCGGCTGCTGGCCCACGTTGGCGACATTAATTTGGTATCGACCCACCACACCAACAAAAAAGCTGTCACCGCGATGCTGCTTGCTCACCGTGAGATCAATGGCATCGCCGCCGGCGCGCTGCACCTCATAGGTCACGATGTTATTGCCCAGCTGATTGATCTGCGTGGGCATACCATCACTGCCGATCTGCGTGAAGCTAACGGCTAGACCATTTTCAGTTGTGCTAGTTCCGGTTGCCGCCGTGGCATCTACGGTGACGCGGAAGGTAAAAATGCCCTGACTGCCTGCGGGCAGTGAGCGCAACTTAAAAGAGAGCTTTTTCGCAGCGCCCTGATCCACAACAGCATAATCAACTGTCGTGCTGGGCTCGCTATTTTCCTCATCCGTAAGCGTTTGATTACTTTGCGATTGCCAACGTGCAGAGTTAGCAACGTAACGAAAGCCCGAGCTGTTATAACGCCCGGTGCTTGCGCCAATGATGTCTACAATTTCAACATCACGCGCTTCGCGCTGACCTAAGTTATCGTAAGTCACGGTGACGGTAATTTCTTCGCCTGTTCCCGCCGCACCTAAGCTACGCGACAAGGCCTTAGTGACACGCAAGACCGCTGCCGTGCCGTTATCAATGGCCTGCGCCACATCCACATTCGTTTGCGCTGCTGCTGGCTGGCTCGTAGCCGTTGCACGTGCCGTGATTTGCAGGGTAAAGCGGGCATCCGTCTCGGCGTCGGTTGGCATCCCGGCCACCATCACCACATACGCCACCTCGCCCGGCTGCAGCACGCGCGTTTGCGAGATAGGCGCTGAACCTAAGTCCGGTTTACCGTTTTGATCCTCATCGGGATAGATCAATACATTGCCCAGCTGCGCAGACTGCGCGCTGAGGAGAAATTGGTCCGGGCCATTGCCGGTATTTTTAATCGTATGCTGGAAAACAATTTGATCGCCCTTAGCGATCCGGCGGAACTGATTATTGGTATTGAGCTGAAATGCTGATACCTGAGTGACCACCGACACAACGCTATTCGATAACGCGCTGAACTCTTCACCGGCGTCATTGAGATAGGTTGCTTGTGCTTGGTTTGAAATCGTTTGCCCTACCGACGGCTGCGACCAAGCTGGCATCATGACGACGCCCAGGCTCAGCAACAGCAGTAAGTAGAGCTTACGAATCATGTCAAAAAACCTTATGGCTGACAGAACAATGCCCGGACACAACGAGGTCATCCGGGCATTGCATTTACCGCAGCAACTGATTACTCAGCGACTTTGACTCGGAAGGTCAGAACAACTGTCTGGCCTGGCTCCAGATTCACGGCATCCGTACGGATGGCGTTACCAGAGACCACGGCAGTGCATCCAGTGACGCTACAACCCGGAGTGCCATTGAGGCTGGTGAAAGCAGGCACCGTATCGGCAACACGCACACCTGTGGCCGTAGTGGAGCCATTATTCTTGGCCGTTACGGTGTAAATGATGCACTCACCTGGCTTGATCTGTGAGGCATCTGAAACATCAACGGTACCGTCACAGTTGCTGTCCTTTGCGGCCTTCTTTTCGAGCTGAACAAAACCCGACACAACATTCGTTGTATCCACAGCGGTATCGGTTGCTGTGCCCGCAGTTGCGGTCAATGTTGTGACGTTAGACGAACCTGCAGCTACGTTCGAAGGCACCGAGACACGAACGAATACCTTAACGCTATCGCCAACAGTGCCCGCTTTCGTCAAGGCCAGTGGCGCAGTGAGCAAGGCATCGTTTTCATCAAAGACGCCATTACCGTTCGAGTCGTAATACATGACCGAGGCAAATACACCGTTGCTATCTGCCTTTGTCACGGTGACGTTCTCAGCGACGTTACCCAAGTTCTGCAAGGTGTGGGTGTACACCACAACGCCACCAGGGAAGGCTTGCTGAACATTGTCAGGGTTCAACGCGATTTTGTGCGTTTCACCAACAACCACGTCGTCACGCTTGATATCGGTCGCACCGGTCAGCTGCGAAACTACGCGGAAGTAGATCTTGGTAGTCGCAGGAGCGGCCGAGGCGGATACAGTCACTTGAGCACAGAACTTAGCTGAAGCGCCCGCATTGATATTGCCCGTGTCGCTAACCTGCGCACCCAGCGTGGTACACGCCGCACCAGATGCAGTTGCATCCTGGAAGAAAGCCACCGTGTAACCTGGCGCGTTAAATGCCGTGTATGGCGCAGAGAACTGATTCACTGCCGACAAGGCATAGGTATCAGCTACGCCGTTATCTGCTGCAGATGGATTGGTAACTACTAACGAGAACTTAACAACGCTACCGGGCGTTACCGTTTTCGTTGTAATGGCCGAGTCTGTACCAGCACCCACACCCAGCCCACCGGCCTGAGTGGTACCTGCACTATTGTCAGCGCCGTTAGTCAGGTCGACCGTTGCTCTCTTAATTGTCGTCAACTCATTCAGCACAGTGTCTGACTTTGTTGGATCAATCACAGAAGTTGCCGTTAATGTAGCTGTGTAGGGGCCATTACCAGGCGCTGGCGAAAAGTCCTTAGGCAGCTGCGCTTTCACGACCACGTTGTAAGGCACTGTGGTGCTTGGCGAAACATCACCGGTGTCAGGCGCACCATCGCCATTGGTATCCAGCAATGGCGTGAACCCATCGGACTTATAGAGCTGGAAGCTCGTACCAGCCGGGAAAGTGCCCGGAGCAATTTTAATGTTGAACTGATCAACACCATTACCCGTGTTGTAGATGAAATCGGTGAACGTAACCGTGCCGCCTTGGTTAGCAGAGGCTACAAGCACCTTATCGTCGCCGCCGTTACCCGTGCTGGCATTGCCCACGTCATAGGCAACGACTGATGCTGCCTGATTGACCTGGAAAGCCACTGTGTTGGTATTCGTAGTAGGCGCACAGTTCGAATCATTAAAGCAGTACTTAGCGGTGTTGTTGATTACACCCGCTGGTGTTGCCGCTTTAACAGTGACCGTGAATTGCAACGTACCGCTGCCACCCGCTGGAACACTAGCGACTTGAGCACTAATGGTCTGGCCGGTAACGCTGTACGTGACGCCCGCAGAGTTAGTTTCTGCATCAGCGGCATCAGTGAGCGCGGTGTTCGTGTTTGAACGCCCAGTACCCGCCTTGTAAGTCAGGTTGCTATCGAGCACATCGGAAAGCTTCACCGAAGTCGCTGGTGCGTTACCAATATTCTGATAGGTCAGGGTGTAGATGTATTCATCGCCCGCCACACCAGATGTCTTACTAATCGACTTGGTGACCTCAATGACAGCACCCGTGACAACGTTCACCGTGTCGGTGTTGGTCACTGTTTTGGTGTTGTCGCCCTGACTGGTTGCTGTCAGCGTGACCGAGTCAGTCTGGTTGGTGGTCGTTTGCGTTTGAACAATTAACGCAACCTGCTCGCCCGCCGCCAGATTGATCGACGCAATTTCTTGATCGCCGACATCCACAACGCCATTGGCATTGTTATCGCGGAAAACTTTAGGTGCTGCCAGGTTTGTTACGCCAGGAGTGCCATCAGCCTTGGTGAGCGCAAATACATCTGCACCATTGCCGGTGTTGGTCAGCGTATGCGGGAAATAGACAAACTGACCTTGAGCCGCCGACTTGGACTGCGTCGCAGTCAGCGTAAGGCTATAAACCTGCTGAACTGTCGAGGTCACCAAGTTGGACGTTGCCGTAAATTCATTACCAGCCGCGTCGGTATAACTGGCCGACGCTTGGTTACCGATGACGGTATTGGCTGCTGGTGCCGCAGCATACGCCGCAGGCAGGAAAGCACAGGCAAAAACACCTGCGACTAACCGTTTCTTCCACTGAGTGGCATTCATGGTGTAGCTCCAATATTTAAACTAATGCGTGTCCTTAGTTAGCGTTAACGCGCGCCCGCAAAACCACATCCCGCGAGGCGCCCGCCGCCAACGCGCCCAGCGACCAACGCAGGGCACGATACTCACTCAGCGGTACATTCACGGTTCTCAACTGTCCATCCGCTGCTCGAACCTGTCGAGTCAGCGGCACCGGATAAAACAGGCGACCATCACTGCTAGCTTGCACAGGCAATGGTTTCGCCGAATTCAAATCTATCGTCATGCCCGAAGGAACAGGCAAAACAGCCTGAACACCACGCAGCTCTTTGGCGCTGGTGTTTTTGTAGTTAGCACGGTACTCAATAATGTCCGCAGGCTTGATGGCTTTCGCCGCGTCGCGTCGCTCTTCCGACCTACCTTGCAGCACGACGGTAGTGATTTTTTCAGACTTAAGCTCAATCGCCAGCGGCCCTGCAGCCCACAACGAGGTCGACACAAGCAGAAACACAAACGCTATTAATCGTGTCAGTAAAAACATATTCACTACCCATTATTTTAACGTGGCCATTCTAGCTGCAACTTTATATTTACAGTCAAGGTACTCTGTTATTAAATTGTTAACAGCAGTAATAAGTTAGCGATGTTTTTTGTCATTATTTTGACGCATTTACACGTGTTTTGTTACAGACCTTGCAGTCAAGTAATTCCTGTAAAGCGCCGCACAAAGGGCTTTTCTCTTGCTACACTCTCGCTCCGTTTGCTGGCGCAGATCGTCTTTGCGCCGACGCAATGGGCCTCTAGCTCATGCTTGGTTAGAGCAGCGGACTCATAATCCGTTGGTGCCGGGTTCGACTCCCGGGGGGCCTACCAATCCCTTTTTCTGCGTTGAACCTGCCCCGTGACGACTAGTTATCTGCCTTTACACCCAGAGCACAACACGCTCTTTAATGAGCTGCATGCAAGGCCCTTCCCTGTGCTCAGCCAGGGAACTCGTGTTTCGCAACTGGCGCTGTTGCACGAAGGGCAGACACGCGAAGCAGAAGTACAGCATCTCACCCAGCTGTGCTTGCACTTAGGCTTTCCACCCCCAGCCAACTCACAGGCTTGTCAGCATTTACATTTTGGTCAGCTGGAATTGCGCTGGGAACGTCACACCGAGTTTTCAACCTATACCGTCATTCACGCCGAAGCTGCCGCCGCGCCATTTTTGGTTCCCGCGCTTTCCTTGCTGCCTAGCGCATGGCTAGCGCAGCTGCCGGGCAAAATCATTAGCGGCGTGCACATTGAAATTCATGCCTTACCGACACGCGCCCCTGATGCCGACAGCGTGCGTAAACACTTCGATGGCCATCGGCTTATTAGTTCGTGGGTGATCGATCGCAAAGCACGGCTGTGGACCGCTTTCCGCCTCCATAACGACAGCATGGGGCGCATACTGATCCAAAATGGCAGCCTAAATCCCTGCCAGCTTGGGCGCTTAGTGCGTCGCTTATTGGAGCTAGAAACCTATCGCATGATGCTGTTGTTGGCGTTCCCGTTGGCGCGCCAAATGGCGCCTGCGCTCACCTCCATGGACGAGCAGCTTGCCACCATTACCGCTGAAATTAATGCGATTCGGGACTTAGGGGATGAACGCCTCCTGCTCTCAGCACTCTCCACGCTGGCAGCCGAGATTGAGCACCTGCGCTCCCAAACCAATTTTCGCTTTTCCGCCGCACGCGCCTACTACGAGTTAATTCAAAATCGTTTAGCGGGTTTACGTGAGCAGGAAGAGTCTGGCCTGCAAACCTTTAGTGAGTTTTTACCCCGCCGCCTGACACCGGCTTTCCGCACCTGCGAAGCCACTGTGAGCCAGCTCGACGACCTCGCGCGACGCATCGATCGGGCTAGTGAACTGCTGCGCACGCGCATTGACCTCACCCTAGAGGCTCAAAATCAGGAACTGCTTCACGCCATGAACCAGCGCAGTCAAATCCAACTCAAACTGCAACAAGCAGTCGAGGGGCTGTCGGTCGTGGCTATTAGCTATTACTTAGTCGGCCTGGTGAAATATGCCGCTGAGTCTCTACATGAGATGCAACTCCTGGCGCATCCTGCATTGATTACTGGGCTCTCAGTCCCTGTCTGTGTCGCGCTGGTGTGGCGAGGTATGCGCCAGTTAAGACGCGGCCTAGGCCAGTGACCGCTTAGTCTAAATTTGCTACCGTGCCGTCCTCACTTCTCGAGGACGCGCACCGTGACCGCCATTAGCTTTGAAGATTGCCTCCGCCAACGCCGCTCTGTCCGTGGCTATTTACCCACCCCCATCCCCGAAGCCACGCTAAATGCGGTTTTCGAACTGGCGCAATGGGCACCGTCCAACTGCAATGTTCAGCCGTGGCAGGTCTACGTCGCTTCTGGCGCAACACGCGATAAATTACGACAAGGCTTCTTGGACGGCGTGGCCAGTGGTCGCGCCATGACCCCAGATATTGGCTTCATGCCGTCATTAACCGGCACACATCGTGACCGCCAAGTGGAATGCGCGCAGGCACTCTATGGCGCAATGGGCATTGAGCGCGGCGACAGAATGGGTCGTATGCAAGCCACCCTGCGCAATTTCGAACTTTTTGATGCGCCACACGTTTGCTTTATTGGCATGGATAAGTCGTTTGGCATTCCCATGGCGCTGGATGTGGGCATGTACGCGCAAACGCTGATGCTGGCCATGACCGCGCATGGCATTAGCTCCTGCGCGCAGGGCTCCATGGGCTATTACCCCACGGATGTGCGCGAAGCCTTCGGCATCAGCGAAGACATCGCCATCCTGTTCGGCATTTCGTTTGGGTATGAAGATCCCGCCATTGCTGCTAACAACGCACGCACAGTACGTGCGCCGTTAGCAGAAAACGTTCAGTTCAAGGACTAGGCAGCGCGAAAGGAATCGGCAGCGGACTGGCGGGCTTGGGCGCAGGGCGGAGAATCGCCTTCGCCGTTGGCTCCTTCACCACATTTCCCGCCAGTTTAATGCCCTGCTGAGAAGCCAAGGTACTTTCCCAGGTTTGCAGATAGCGCTCAGCGGCATTAAACACATCCTGCATGTCCGTGGCCGTGCCTTCCTGGCGCAGCTCTTCAACGAAATCGCTGAGCATGCCGTAGTGCGCGCTGCCATCCACATCCAGCGACCATGTTTTACCAATACCCGCCGCATTTCGTTCAGACGGTTGATTAAAAACCACCGGCTTAAATTGAGCGGCGTTTTTAAATTCGGGGATAGAGCTGAATGGCTCGCCGGTAAAGAGCGTGAAGGGGTATTTCACGCGCTTAGTTTCCGGCACATTACTGCGCGGCCCGGCTTGGGCAGACAGGCCATTGGTGTCGGTTCCGAAACCAAAACCAAAGAACGGCCGTGGTTCGGGCAGCGATTCCCACAGCGCCTTCACTTCGCGCTTATCAGCGAGCAGGCTGGGCGCATTACCCAAACTGGGGTAGATAAAACCGTTATTTTTTAGGATACGGCGCGCTTGGTCTTTGCTGGTGCCGCCAAATGTGCCGTGGGTGGACACAAATGGATAAGCCGGCGTTTGCGCTTCTGCAAGTTCCAGCGCCTGAGTCTTCATTTCCAGCTCGAGGTGATCAATATCAAAGATCATCCCCGCCTTCATGATTTCCTTGTAGGTCAGCAAGCCCATGGGGGTCATCCAACGCGCATTACATTGCTTCTTGGCGGGGTAGCACAAGAAAAGCCCGCCGGGGCGGCCGCCCTGCCCCAAGAAGGGACAAATTTCACCGGGAAGCGGCAACCCTAAAGTGTTTAGGCTGGTCATGGTCGCACCACCTGAGCTACCCCAGAGGTAGTCGAAGCCATTAACGCCTTCTTCCGGACAGTCATAGGTTGTCCAGAACTCACCCGTGGGTCGCTCTGCGGATTGCAGATAGCCCAGTGGAGAGATCTGTGAGGGCGAGCCCGAGCTTAATGCATTGGTGATTGTTGTGAGATCACCAGAGGGGATGCCGCCGCTATTTTCACGATTACCTAAGTTGAGAATCGTTCCATCAAAAATACCGTTACCACCGAAGGCGTTATCGAATTCATGAATGGTGATGATCTGCCGCACGCCCAAACCTAATAAGCGCCCCAATTGCTGCTTCATAGAGGCTTCGGTACAGGTATAGGAGTTTTCCGTGAGGCCCGAACCGGTCTCCTGCCAAGGCTCTTGCTGACGCAGCGGGTTGTATTTGACCTTGCAATCCAGCACGTTGGAAATCTCAATACCAATCACCAGCGCCAGCTTGCCATCAGCAATAACCTGACGAGCATCTGCAGGGGACAAAACAATGCGGAACCAACCTTTGCCGCGACCGCCGTACTGGGCATCAATGTAATCCTGCATGGCATAGAGCGTACCGACTTGGCGAGCGGCGCTATTCATTTCATTGCAGTCGAGCAAGGGATTTTTGGTGACGTTACGCTGCAGTTCGCACAGTGTTTCATTCTCAACCAAATCATTGACCATCACGCGCAAGCCGCCCATCCACGCACGCTCTAACCATTTCCAGTAGATCGCTTCATGGGTCAAGCTGCCACGTGACGGCCAATCCGAGAAAGTCGGAAAGCCATCGGTAAGGTGACCATCAAGGTCATTCACAAATAGGCTGCCAATCAGATCGAGCATGCCGTTCTCGCCATGATCGCCCTTGCAATCGGCCAGCGCGTGCGTCACGCCAAAGCGGTGGAAAGGGTCGCCATATTGCGCGTTACCCAAGAAGTTGGTTGAGCTCAAATGCACATGGGCATCGACCATGCCCAACACACGGCCATCCGTTGTCGTTCCCTTGAACGTCTCACCTACCGCGTTGTTCTGCGCTTCAGGAAATGTAGCGCAGCTTTCGGCAGAAACAGTAAGCAAACGGAACTGCTGTGGCAGAGCTGACGTGGCCGCACCTTGGCTCAAAGCACCATCGCTCGTGGTTTGAACGCGCTGGCCGGTTGCGGCGGCGGTGAGCGTGTAGATCTTTCCTGACAAGAGCGGGTCTACAAACGACCGATAGGCCGTAATTTCAGCCTCAGTGGGTTCGCGATTTGTGACCGGCGGCTTGACATAATTGGTGGTGTCGCCCAGTACGTTAACCGTGATGATATTTGCGTTTGTGGCTGCGGATAATGGGTTACTGGTTATCGGCGTATTCGCTGTGAGCAGGTTGCCTGACTTCGTAAACAGCAGGTAGTCACCGAGCGCCGTGGGCTTGAAGTAGAAAGCTTCCGCCCCGGAGATAGCCGAGGCCGACGCAGTAAACCCAGCGCCTGAAGCCGCAACAAAGCGCGAATTACTCAACGACTGCAAGACGACGCAACGGTTATTGAACTCGTAGCGGGTGCGTGACTCCGTACTGTCTTCAACAGGGCCAGGGGGCGGGGGCGGCGGGGGCGGATCACCGCCGCCCGGACCCACAATGACATCAGAGCTCGAAGAGCATGCAGAGAGCGTAAAGATAAGGCTTAGTAAAGTTGCTCGAAGCGCAAGATGGCGGGGCATAACGACCTCTTATTTTTATTATTTGCTGATTTGACAGCTCTTGTTGTCGGTAGCTTAGCGCAGCCCCTCGTTATCGGCCAGAAATTAATCATTCGCGCTTTGCTCATCCCCGCTCCGCCGCGCTACCATGCGCTTCCATCGTGACTACTTGGCCACTTCTGCTGAGCCACCTGTTGAGCGCATGCGCCATGAATGATGACGTCAATCCAGACATTCCATCCGAACCCATTTCCCAGCCGAGTAAGACGCGAAGCGCGCTTGACCACTCGATGCGCAATGCCGTGCGCAGCGCGCGAGAGCTCGCCGAGCGCGCCAGCTCCGCTGCACGTGACGTCGCCGGCGCTGCCAGCGAAACGGCGAGGGAAATTGCCGGACTAGCCAACGAAACGGCCAAGAGTGTGACGGAAATGGCCAGTGAAACGGCACGCTCGGCTATTCAAATCGCCTCTGAAGGCGCGCAAGTCGTTGCCCAGCTCGCCGAAGACGGCGCCAAAGTGGCCGCGCAAATCGCCGGTGATACCGCCAAAGCAGCGAGCCAAATAGCGAAAGAAGTGGCGCTCCAGATGGCGCAGGCCTATTTGCGTAAATCCACGCTCACCCTTGCCTTGCCAGAAAGCCTGCTGAATAAGCAAGTTCGGCAAATCGCTAAGCGCAACCCCAGTGTGGACCATGTTGCCGTCTATTGCGGAGATGACCGACTAACCGTTGCGGTTGATGGCCACCAAAATCGCTTGGTCTATACCGTTGAGCTCGAATTCGATGTGTTGGAATGCAAGATCTCTCGGGACGAACAGTACCTTCGCGTTCGACAGGTAGACGAGTCTCTTGATGCACAGTTTCGTCAGACGAATTTGGTCGCTAACTGGGCCACAAGACAAATCGCTAGAGGCAGCTTTTTTATGGCGAATCGGCTGCCTACGCGCTCGCCCATTAATCAAATGCTGGAAGATCTGCCAGGTTTTCGCCGCGAAGGCCCGCGTTTGTGGCGCATCGACCTGCAAAAGTCCGACTTGATTGAGTTGCTGAATAACCGCGCCTGGATGGTCGACAAGTTGCTCAGCCTGAGTGACTTAAGCGTGCTGCCGGGTTTGACCACCCTCAAGGACAGCCGCGACCTACTCATGCAGTTGGTTAATCAATTTGAAATTCGCGATCTTCGGGTACGCCCCGGTCGCTTAGAGGTGCTGGTGGGTATCAACGCCGGTTGATACCCACTTTTCACTTACAGACCGCGTGCTGCCAACTTTTTCAAACCGGCGCGAATAGGCGCTTCTAACGCCTTCTTCACCACCCAGCCCGTGCCCGGCAGGGCCGAATCAAAGTCAATGGTGTAGTGCAAGCGGCAGCCATTTTCGGCCGAGTAAAAGCGCATCACGCCGTAGTGATTCTTGACTGGCCAGCCGCCTTTGCTAATGGTGTATTCAATCAGCTCATTGGTTTCGGCTTTCGTGACCGTTTCTTCTAAAACCACGCCCGGTGCAATCGTCATGCGACGAGTTGAGCCCACGCCATTGGCATGGTCTTGACCATCTTTTACGCGCTTGATTTTGGCAGGGAAAATCGCGGACAGATTTTCATGAACTGCGAGAAAGCCATACAGCTTATCGACGGAAAATGGGAAGGAATGCAAAATTTCGATGTGTTGTCTGGCCATGTCACCCTCTTCTGAAAATAGTTATCGTCAGATTTGATCGATGGCCGATGATGCCGGAGCAGCCCCCTTCAGGGCAAGCCCGTGTGTCACTTCAACAGGTAGCGATCGAGGGCGCGCAAACACTGTTCGCGCAGGGTTTCCTGTTCATTGGCCAAGTGATGTGCGGCGCCTGCCACCTCAACATAGCCTTCTACATAGAAATGCTGACGCACGTAATTAATGTTAAAGCGCCAATCAACGGTTTCATCTTGATCGCCTTGCACCACACTTATTGGGTAACGACACGCGGGCATCGCCTGCATTAGGGCGTCCCAGCGAATCATACTGCCCAACCAGCCCATCGGGATGTGCCGATGCTGCAGAGGATCGTGGTGCCAGATAAAGTCTAGAAAGGCTTGATCGCTGGAGCTACGTCGAAAATGTCGGGGGACTGTGTTACGGAAACGATGCAGCAATCGGTAGCCAAAGTTGATTTTTCGCCATTGCGCCGGTCGAACGAGGGGCGCCCAAAGCTGCACACGCTCAAATGCCGGGCGCTTTCCTGCCTGCAAGGAGCTGAGCACGTGATGCTGCAAAATTGCACCGCCGGTACTCTGCCCCACCGCTACCCAAGGGCCGGGCAACTCTGGCTTCAATGCCTGCAGAATGTCGTGCAAGACTTCCTGGTAGTGCACAAACTCTTCTATGTCACCCGATGCGCCATTCGATAGCCCATGACCCGGCAGGTCATAGCACACCACGGCATATCCCCGCTCTAAGCCCCGCTGAATTAAGTGGGTGAACAGACCGACATGATCAAAGTAGCCATGCAGTACCAGCAAAGTGCCCTTCGCTGGTGTGCGCGGCAAGAACACCTGCGTGGCAATGTCGTAGCCGTAGGCTTCGAGTTTGCCCCAGCCATAATAGCTGGCGTGATTATTAGCAACCTGGTCCAAGCCATAATGCTTTGCATACTCAGCAAAAGAGCCCACTAAGGGGGCTTTAACATGCATATCAAAGCGAGGCAGGCCTCGCCTGAGTGTCTCTACCGAAAATGGACTTACCACGAAAACGGCTTATCACTTGAGCCCGGGGTTTCACGAGCTGGCGCTGTATCAATTGGCTGTGAAACAACAGGAATTTGCACCCGAATCGAGCCCGCCGCCGAAGGAGCCACCAAGGCCAACACGGCCTGCTGAACTGGCAGTGTCATGGACTTTAATAAGCTCTCTTCAAATCGATCTGGGTATTCACGAGGATTCACACCCGACTGATCGGCCCATGCTTGCACTTCTGCTTGTGACCAATATTTTTGCACTTCATTCGTCTTAATCAACTCGCCCGTAGCCACATCAATGATGCGAATGTCTGCCTGCAATTCGGCCTCTAACTTCGCCAGATGAGCGCCATAAATTTCACGTCCGCGATCGACTAAACGTAAGCGCTGTGCATCAATCACAACGACATAGTCTGCAGAGAAGCGCTGGCCTAACTTCGCTAAATTTTCCGCCGTGGGGTTGGCATCAGCAATGGTTAATTCATCCGCTTGAGCGGCGAAATTGTCACGCTCAAGCACGCGAACAGCTCCGCTTTGCAACAATGACTGCTGCAGTCTTGCACGGAAGCGCTTCAGAACGGTCTGCCGATCCCCGAGGTGTGAAAACGCCACATCCGTAGCCTTAGACTGCGTCACAACAACCGCTAAACGCGGCATGGCATCACGCGCTGCATCAGCTCCACCTGCTTTTAACACCGCCGCTCGCACACGAACCCGCCAGCCTTTGCCCACAGGTTGCTCACTTAAAACGCGATAGGACTTAACACTGCCTTGGGAAAAGGTCAGCGTACTACCCGTGCTCTCTGCTGCCCAATTTGCAACAGCAATATCACCGTTAGGTTTCACCACGGCTAGCGTATTCAAGCTCGTCTCAACATGACCCAGCTGGGACGTCGCAACGCCCGTCACCTGTTGCACCGCATTTGCTAAGGCGCGGCTCAATGCGGCGGCAGGCGATGCACCCGAGCCATCTGCAGTGACCTCAACAGTTTCTCGTGCAGAAGGCAGTGCCGATTTCACTGGGGCAGCCTGCACTGATCCCAACAACATGGTCAGCACCATCCCAATTCCGATCCACCCATGACGCTTGCTCATAATGCCTCCTGCACGAGAATTCGGGTTACAGCCCGAAAGTAGATTTTTTACCTGTCTTACGAATCTCTTTTTCGCCCGACCACTCCAGAATTCCCGTCTCAAGATTGGTCAGCTTCAGCGTGAACTTGTAGTAAACGTCTTTCACACTGCCGTTGTACTTAACGATCGAGGACATGTTGCCGTAAAGCATGAATTCAGCGCCCATTTGCTTTCTTAAACGCACAGCAGTGGACGGATCAACCATGCCACCACTCTGCTGGAAATCCATCTGGTCTCGCATTTGCTGAACCGCTGTCATATCCACAAAACGAAAACGACCTGAATTGAGCAATTTGCTTGAAATCGTGTCAGTGATCGATTCCGTATCAATATGCTCAGTGGTCTTATTCTTAATAGAGTCCACGAACATCACAGGACGACGCTTTGCGGTCATTTCCACCAGCGGGGGGAACATCAGCATGTCGTCGACCATCTTGGCCGCGATCATCTGCAAGTCGGTGGAGCCGAAGCCTGTAGTCGTCGTTTCAACCGCTGTGGCGTCACCGTACTGAATAGCGGGGTTAGCGGCGCAGCCTGTCATTGTGAGTGTTCCTGCGGCTACAGCCGCCATCATCCATTGACGCTTATTCATGATTAACGCTCCTCAATTTGAATCTTAAAAGTCACTACATTGGATTGCGGCGCGACCGCTTGAACTGCTTTAGTTTCTTCGCCCAAAAGCGATAAAGGGGTCCAAGGTCGGCCATCCGGTTGCACTTCAAAGCCGTCTCGATCAAACCATAAAAACTTGTACTGCAAGTCTTTACGTGAAAGATCTTCATTTTTGATATCAACAGAAGCCATCAACAAACCTGCGGATATACGCTGCCTAACGGCTTGAGCAGTGATATCAGTAAGAAGTCGGGGAAACTTCGAATCCAATATAGCTTGGTATTGTCCCTTGCTGTCTGGAGACACCGTCGTCACTTCACTTGAGGCGCACGCCACTAAAATTGCTGCGAGCCCAGCGGTTAGTACTTTTTTCATTGTGGAATCCCTCTCACAGCTCATAGGTCTGAATAAATAGTCTCGATCTCGTATTAACAACTCGAACCAGCGTCGTTCTCCGCGACTTAACGTCAATTTTATGTGTCATTGAAACACCCGGCCCCATGAGGTTTACCGATTGCTCGCCGGGAGGAAGCTCCATTTGCATAGCGGCGGTATACGCCGGCAACAATAACCACGAGCGCAAGTCTGCATTTTCGGAAATGAAGTTATAGACATTGCCGGCCAACTGCCCCAAAGGTCCGAAATGATCGCCCGCTTGTTTTTGAATTTGATGCTTGGCCACGGCTCTCAGTGTTTGCCGAACGATCATGCCGGGAACTTTTTCCTTCAATGAACGAGCAGCCAGTGCCCCCACATTCGTCAACAAGGGCAACGACTTCTCTTGCCCGTTGTAACTAATCGAAAGTCCACCATAAGGCGCTTGTGAGCTGGCGTGATACGTCGGGAACGCCAACGTCACGATGGCTCCCGTAAACGTCGGAATAGGTACTTTTATTTCGTCTTTTTTTGGCGCAAAACCTTCTTCATAAAGAAAGACAATAGTGCCGTTGTTTTTGGGTCTTACACGTTTCTCTGCCCGCGTCAGTGCTGCTTGCAGTTCCGTATTTGAAGGGTACATCTCTACCGCTTGGCGATAGTCGACAACTGCACGCCCCCATTCGCCTCTCGCCTCCCAAACCGCACCGGAGAGGAAGAGTACATACGCATTTTGAAAGGAGGACTTCACTTGACCAGCGACTTCATCCAGTCCTGCAAAATGACCCGCCACTTTATTTAAGGGAACTTTTTTCTCTTCAGCTTCTTTTTGAGCCTTGGCAATTTCTGCCTCATTCTTTTCAGCCAAATTGCGCTGCTGATCTGCCGCCCTTCTCAACTCAACTTCTGCACCATCAAACTGCTTTAATGCCAAATAGTTAAAGGCTTGAAAAGCGTGGGCAAAAACACGCTCAAAGGCCTCACCTGAATATCCAATAGCATTATCGTTTGTCACCATGCTGGCCATGCCTGAGACGAGCGAGGATGCCTGCACGGTCGCTTTCATATCGCCCTGCTCGAAGGCATTACCCACCCATTCAAAGTCAGTTTTACTGTCTTCAAATTTATCTAGCAATTGTGTCAATCGAGCACGCTCAAGGCGATACAGCAATGCGTCGGCACCAGACTCTGCTTTGGGTGATAACGCGATAAGACTCTGGTCGCCTGTACCCGCATTAAGGGAAGACTGAATCGTTGCGATTTGGTTTGGATAGGGAGAAAAGAGTGAGGTTGTTGCGCAACCTGTCAATGCCAAGGGCAAAAGTGCGATCTGCACTAATTGTTTAAACATAAAAAACATCCTGTTTTTAATTATTCGTTTTGACTGCAACCGGTCATTGCAGCCAAAACTATCAAACTTTTAGCGTTACTGCACCTGCTGACGCAACTCACCACGAATATAGCGCTCGGTCATTGCATCCAGCGACAATGCACGAATCTTGCTGGCCTGACCGGCGCAGTTAAAGGCTTCGTAGCGATCAATGCAGACATCGCGCATGGCCACGATGGTGTCCTTGAAGAACTTGCGCGGATCGAACTCGGCCGGATTCAGCGCCATGTGGCGACGGATGGCGCCAGTCGAGGCCAGACGCAGGTCGGTGTCGATGTTGACCTTACGCACGCCGTGCTTAATCGCTTCAACGATCTGCTCGACCGGCACACCGTAGGTCTCTTTGATGTCGCCACCGTACTGGTTGATGATCGCCAGCCAGTCCTGAGGCACGCTCGACGAACCGTGCATCACGAGATGCGTATTCGGGATGCGCTGGTGAATTTCTTTGATGCGGTTGATGTCGAGGATGTCGCCGGTGGGCGGACGCGTGAACTTGTAGGCACCGTGCGAAGTGCCGATGGCAATCGCTAGGGCATCCACACCGGTATCCTGCACGAAGCGTGCAGCTTCTTCCGGGTCGGTCAGCAGCTGCGAATGATCGAGCACGCCTTCGGCGCCAACACCATCTTCTTCGCCGGCCATACCGGTTTCCAGGGAACCGAGGCAGCCAATTTCACCTTCGACTGAAACGCCACAGGCATGCGCCATCTCGACCACGCGGCGGGTAACGCTGACGTTGTACTCGTAGCTGGTCGGGGTCTTGCCGTCTTCACCGAGCGAGCCATCCATCATGACCGAGCTGAAGCCGAGCTGGATCGAGCGCTGGCAGATTGCCGGCGAGGTGCCGTGGTCTTGATGCATAACCACAGGCACATGCGGAAACTCTTCGATGGCGGCGAGGATGAGGTGGCGCAGGAACGGTGCGCCAGCGTACTTACGCGCACCGGCCGAGGCCTGCACGATCACCGGCGAATCGGTCTTTGCAGCCGCTTCCATGATGGCGCGCATCTGTTCGAGGTTGTTGACGTTAAACGCAGGCACGCCGTATTGGTTTTCGGCGGCATGATCGAGCAATTGACGCAGGCTGATGAGAGCCATTTGAATTTCTCCTAAAGAGTTATTTTTTAGCCGCAGCTTCGAGCGCAGCAACCGCTGGCAGCACCTTGCCCTCGACGAACTCGAGGAAGGCACCACCACCGGTGGAAATGTAGGACACGCGATCGGCTACGCCGTACTTGTCGATGGCCGCCAAGGTATCACCCCCACCGGCAATCGAGAAGGCATCCGACTCGGCGATGGCCAAGCTCAGCGCTTTCGTGCCGCCACCAAAGGCATCGATCTCGAAAACACCGACCGGGCCGTTCCAGAGAATGGTCTTGGCGGCCTTCAGCAGCTCGGAAAAACGCGCAGCGGTATCCGGGCCGACATCGAGAATCATGTCATTGGGGCCGACATCGGCCACGGCTTTGACCACGGGGGTAGCTGCTTGCACGAAGGCAAAGAAATCGTCGATCGGACCGGTGACTTCGGCAACCACAACGTCGGTCGGCAGCGGCACACTGACCTTGGCGGCGATGGCACGCGCGGTATCGAGCAGGTCGTGCTCGCACAGCGACTTGCCGACCGGATAGCCCGCAGCCGCAAGGAAAGTGTTGGCGATGCCACCACCGACAATAAGCTGATCGCAGAGCGTGCTCAGCGAGGTCAGCACATCGAGCTTAGTGGACACTTTCGAGCCCGCCACGATGGCGGCCATTGGGCGTGCTGGTTTGTCCAGCGCCTTACCCAAGGCTTCCAGTTCGGCCGCCAGCAGCGGGCCAGCGGCAGCGACTTTGGCGAACTGAGCGACGCCGTGCGTCGAGCCTTCGGCGCGGTGGGCGGTGCCGAAGGCATCCATCACGAAGACATCACAGAGCGCGGCATATTTCTGTGTCAGCTCGTCGAGGTTTTTCTTCTCGCCCTTGTTGAAGCGCACGTTCTCCAGCAGCACGACCTGACCTGGCTCGACCGCAACGCCATCGAGATAGTCGGCGATCAGCGGCACGGTCTGGCCGAGCTTGGCAGAGAGCCACTCAGCGACCGGCTTCAAGGAATTTTCCTCGCTGTATTCGCCTTCAACAGGGCGACCCAGGTGCGAGCAAACCAGCACGGCCGCGCCCTTCTCCAGCGCCAGCTTGATGGTCGGCAGTGAGGCCACGAGGCGGGCATCGGAACGGATCACACCGTTCTTGACCGGCACGTTCAGGTCTTCGCGGATCAGCACGCGCTTGTTGCGCAGGTCGAGGTCGGTCATTTTCAGGACGGTCATTTTCTTAGCTTCCTATCTTGCAATAAACAGGCTCTGCCTCTGGAGCGGAGGGGGTGCAGGGTGTGGAAGACGCATAAACCTCTCCATGGGGCTCTCCTCGGCATCCATGCCTCGGACGCTTCCACACCCTGCACCCCCTCCGCTCCAAAGACAGCATCAATTCTCTTTTGACAGTCGGTGGCAGACCCAACGACCGTCCCTCATCCGGTTCGGCGCGACACTCCCGATTCGTGAGCGCTCGCGCTTGGTACTGAACGAGTGTGGTGGCTGCGAGGCCCTGCACAGGCGGGAAACTTCCGAGGCATGGATGCCGAGGAGAGCTCCATGGACGGATTCACGCGTTTTCCAGCCTGTGCAGGGCCTCACAGCCACCACACGCACTACGGAGCACTATCGCAAAACAGCCAATGCAGCACACAAATCGAGCAGTCGATTCGCATACCCCCACTCATTGTCGTACCAAGCAAACACTTTCACTTGGCTCCCGACCACTTCAGTCTGCGTCAAATCCAGAATCAGCGACTCGGTGCGATGATTGAAGTCTGCCGACACCAGCGGTTCATCGTTTATGGCCATCCAACCTGCGCCATGACTAGCCGCGTATTGACGCAAGCCGTCATGCAATAAATCCACGCTCAGTGGGCGACTCATCTGCACGGTTAAATCAATGGCGGCAACATTCACGGTCGGCACGCGCAGCGAGTAGCCGCCTAATTTGTCGGCCAGCTCTGGAAAAATTTTACGGGCCACGCCCAGTGCGCTGGAGGTGGTCGGAATCATGTTCTGCGCGCCGGCACGGCCACGACGCGGGTCACGATGGACATGATCAAGCAGAACCTGGTCCGAGGTGTAGGCGTGAATTTCGGTCATCAGCGCCGACTCGATGCCGGTCATCTGCTCGAACGCCTGCAGCAGCGGGCAGAGTGCGTGCGAGGTGCAACTGGCCGCGGAAATGACGCGATGCTCGGGGCGCAAATCGGCGTCGTTGACGCCATGCACGATGATGGCATCGGCGTTGTCGAACGGAGCCGCGCCGATGATGACGCGCCCCGCTCCGGCTTCAAGGTGACGTGCAGCCTGAGCGTGAGCACGGAACTGACCCGTGCATTCGAGTACGACATCGACTGCAAGATGCCGCCAGGGCAGCTTGTCGGGATGCGCCTCGCTATACAACGCAATGCGCTGACTGCCGACACGAAGAATACGGTCCTGCAACACAACATCCGCTGGAAAGCGGCCGTGTGTGGTGTCGTAACGCAGCAAATGCAGCAGCGCTTCCGGCTCACCGAGGTCGTTAATTGCCACAATTTGCAGCGGGTGACGCTCACCCGCTTCAATCAGCGCGCGCAGCACATGGCGGCCGATTCGGCCGAAACCATTGATGGCAACGCGCATGGTCATGTCCGGCCGCTCGCCGTTAATGTCCCGCTCAGGCCAAGCCTTTGGCGGCAGCAACCACGGCATCTGCGGTGATGCCGAAGTGCTTGTACAAGTCGCCCGCCGGAGCCGATTCGCCGTAAGTGGTCATGCCAATCACCGCGCCATCGAGACCGGTGAAGCGATACCAATAGTCACTGATTGAGGCCTCAACCGCGACGCGCTTGCGCACCGCCAACGGCAGAACTTGCTCACGGTAGGCGGCATCTTGCTTGAGGAAAATATCCGGCGATGGCATGGACACCACACGAACACCCAGACCCTCTGCAGTGAGCTGATCGGCAGCGGCCTGCGCGACAGACACTTCCGAGCCGGAGCTAATTAAAATGATGTCAATCTGAGCGGCATCGCGCAGCACATAGCCGCCACGGGCGATATCCGCAATCTGCTGCGCCGTGCGGGTCTGGTGCGGCAGGTTTTGGCGCGAGAATACGAGCGCGGTCGGGCCGTCGTTGCGCAACAGGGCTTCACGCCAGGCAACAGCCGATTCGACGGTATCGGCTGGACGCCACGATGCCAGGTTAGGCGTCTGACGCAAGCTGGCCAGCTGCTCGACCGGCTGGTGCGTTGGGCCGTCTTCACCGAGACCGATGGAGTCGTGGGTATAGACATGGATCGCGCGCTGCTTCATTAACGCGGCCATACGCAGGGCGTTGCGGGCATATTCCATGAACATCAAGAAGGTCGCGCCGTAGGGCACAAAGCCGCCATGCAAAGCAACACCGTTCATGATGGCGCTCATGCCGAATTCGCGCACGCCGTAGTAAACGTAGTTACCGTCGGCGTGGTCTTGCACGCCCTTGCAGCCCTTCCACAGCGTCAGGTTAGAGCCTGCGAGGTCAGCGGAGCCGCCGAGCAGTTCCGGCAACAGCGGCCCAAAGGCATTCAGCGTGTTCTGTGAGGCTTTACGCGAGGCGATGGTCTCGGCCTTTGCGTCGCAAGCAGCGATCCACTCATTGGCCTTGGCAGTGAAATCAGCGGGCATGTCACCGGCGAGGCGGCGCTTCAGTTCAGCAGCCAGTTCGGGGTGAGCTTTCGCGTAGGACGACCACAGGCCATCCCAGTTTTGCTCCAAGGCATCGCCTTTCGCGCGGCCATCCCAGGCATCGTAAATCTCTTGCGGCACGTCAAATGGCGCGTGCGTCCAGCCCAGCGCTTCACGTGTCAGTGCAATTTCGGCATCACCCAACGGTGCACCGTGGCAATCTTCTTTGCCCTGCTTGTTTGGCGAGCCAGCACCAATCACGGTCTTACAGATAATCAAGGTGGGGCGGGCGCCGTCAGCCTGAGCTTCCAGCGTGGCGGCGCGGATGGCATCGCTGTCGTGACCGTCGATGGGGCCGATTACCTGCCAGCCATAGGACTGGAAGCGCTGCACGGTGTCATCGGTAAACCAGCCTTCCACTTCGCCATCAATCGAAATGCCATTGTCGTCGTAATAGGCAATGAGCTTACCCAGACCCAAGGTGCCCGCCAGCGAGCAGACCTCGTGCGAGATGCCTTCCATCAGGCAGCCGTCACCGAGGAAGCAGTAGGTGAAGTGGTCCACAACGGGGAAGCCGTCGCGATTGAACTGTGCTGCGAGGGTCTTTTCGGCCAGCGCCATACCGATGGCATTGGCAATGCCCTGACCCAGCGGGCCCGTGGTGGTTTCAATGCCGGGGGCATAGCCGTATTCGGGGTGACCCGGCGTCTTGCTGTGCAGCTGACGGAACTGCTTGAGGTCATTGATGGATAAATCAAAGCCGGTCAGGTGCAAGAGCGCGTACTGCAACATGGAGCCGTGGCCATTGGAGAGCACAAAACGGTCCCGGTTCACCCAATTCGGGTTGCTCGGGTTAAAGCGCATGAACTGACGCCACAGAACTTCAGCGATATCGGCCATGCCCATGGGCGCGCCGGGGTGACCGGAGTTGGCCTTCTGCACGGCATCCATGGCAAGGGCGCGGATGGCATTGGCGTAATGGCGTTGATTCAGCGGCAGCGCGGGCATGCAGTGGCTCCAGTCGGCTCATGCGCAAACCGTTAGGGCACGGTCTGCACGAAAGGCGCAATTTTCACCGATTACAGGGGTCGGGGGCAAACGACTTGAGAGGAAAACTCCATCAACAGTTTTCTATATTTATATATTTTGATATTTAAATTCGCTACAGCTACACTCTCGCCCCATGAGCGAATCCGACAACAGCACTGAGAAGTCCCCACTCGACCACCTGGCCAATTTGGCCTGGGCGGCCGGTGATCGCCTGCGCCTGGGCGTGCTGCGCGTTTTAGCCCGCGACGCCTTTGGTGTGTTGGAGCTCTGCCAGCTCTTCGACATCAAGCAGCCGTCGATGAGCCATCACCTGAAAATCTTGTCGGAAGCCGGCTTGGTGGTGCATCGGCGAGAAGGCACCAACTTGTATTACCGACGAGCGCCAGCACCATCCGCCCTCGTCGCCGAGTTGTTTTGCGCCCTTGACGCGACCACCACCGACACATTGACCAGTCAGCGCTTAGAGGCGGTGCAAGCCACTCGCGCCGAGGCCAGTCGGCGCTTCTTCGCGCAGTTCGGCAACGAATACCGTGAGCATCAGGATTTAATCGCGCGACTGAGTGACTACGGCCCTCGCGTGGTGGAGCGTACGGCCGCCCACGCCAGTGATGCCATTGTGTTGGAAATCGGGCCCGGCGGCGGCGAGTTGCTACCCGAATTCGCGTCTATTGCAAAAGAAGTGATTGCCTTGGATGTCAGTGCCGAAATGCTGACGCAAGCCAAAGCGCGTGCGCGCCAACAGCAGGTGAGCAACATTCGCTTTGTGCATGGCGACACGGCCAGCGCCTTAGTGCTGAACCTCCCGCCCGCAAACGCCATTGTGATGAATATGGTGCTGCACCATATCGCTAAACCCGCCGACATTTTTCATCACGTCGCGGCGCTACTCGCTCCGGGCGGACGCTTTTTGCTGACCGAGCTTTGCGAGCACAGTCAGGGTGAAAAGGCCCGCGAAGTCTGCGGCGATGTATGGCCCGGCTTCCACCCAGACACGCTAACAGCGTGGGCCGCTGACGCCGGCCTCGTCCCCAGCCACGAAGAATATCAAGCGCAGCGCAACGGCTTCCGTTTGCAACTCCGCGAATTTACCCAACCGGTCAGCGCCACGACCGTAAACCCTATTGCATTGACCTGAGCAGGAACCCCGCATGAGCGAATACAGCATCTTCACCTCGGAATCCGTTTCCGAAGGCCACCCAGACAAAATGGCGGACCAGATTTCCGACGCCATTCTCGACGCCATCATCGTGCAAGACCCACACGCTCGTGTGGCCTGCGAAACGCTGGTGAAGACGGGCGTTGCGATGGTCGCCGGCGAAGTCACCACCACCGCCGTCGTCGATTACGAGAGCATCATCCGTAAAGTCATCCTCGACATTGGCTACGACTCTTCCGACGTGTGTTTTGACGGCAAGACCTGTGGCGTGTTGAATTTGCTCGGCCAACAGTCGCCAGACATCAACCAAGGCGTGGACCGCGCTAAGCCGGAAGATCAGGGTGCGGGCGACCAAGGCCTGATGTTTGGCTATGCCAGCAATGAAACCGAATTGCTGATGCCAGCACCGATTCTGTATTCGCACCGTTTGGTTGAGCGTCAAGCTCAGGCTCGCAAGAGCGGCGAACTTGCCTTCTTGCGCCCCGATGCTAAATCGCAGGTCACCTTCCGTTATGCCGATGGCAAGCCCGTCGCCGTTGAGGCCGTGGTGCTGTCCACCCAACATTCGCCGGACGTGAGCGATGCCACGCTGCGCGAAGGGGTGATGGAACTGATCATCAAGCAAGTGCTACCTGCTGAGTGGCTAACGAAAGACACCAAGTTCTTTATTAACCCCACCGGCCGTTTTGAAATTGGCGGCCCGATGGGCGACTGCGGCCTGACCGGTCGTAAGATCATTGTGGATAGCTACGGCGGCATGGCTCGTCACGGCGGCGGCGCATTCTCGGGCAAAGATCCGTCCAAGGTTGACCGTTCGGCTGCATACGCCGGCCGTTATGTGGCAAAAAACATTGTGGCTGCCGGCCTCGCAGACCGCTGCGAGATTCAGGTCTCGTATGCCATTGGCGTAGCCGAGCCAACCTCGGTGTCAATTAACACCTTTGGCACCGGCAAGCTCAGCGATGATCGCATTGTGCAATTGGTGCGTGAGCACTTCGAGTTGCGTCCGTATGGCCTAACCCGCCAGCTTGATCTGTTGCACCCCATTTATGGGCCAACAGCATCGTATGGCCACTTTGGTCGTAACCCCTTCGAGCGCACCTACGACTACACCGTGCTGGAAGCGGGCCGTAAAGTCGCCAAGTCGCACACGGCAACTGCGTTCACCTGGGAGCGCACCGACAAGGCCGACGCCCTTCGTGCGGCAGCGGGCCTCTAAGCGCCCACTCCCTCCAACGGGCCGCCCTCACCAGCCCCATTAACATCAGCCGCGCTGCGCTTCTGCACAGCGCGGCTTTTTCATGGTCAAGGCTTGCGTATTGCGACGTTCTCCGCAAAGCTCGGCTCATGCATCCTGCCCCCAGAAGCAGCGAGCGAACACGAGTGAGGAAGCCTTATGCGTCGATCAGGACGCCGTTACCGCAGTGGCCGTGCCGCTGAGCATTACGATGTGATTGTGATTGGTTCCGGTATTGGCGGGCTGAGCTTGGCCGCGCTGATGAGCAAGCTCGGCAAGCGCGTCTGCGTGCTAGAACAACACTACACCGCCGGCGGCTTCACCCACAGTTATGAACGCGAAGGCTTTGAGTGGGATGTGGGCGTGCACTACATCGGTGAAGTGCACAAACCGCACAGCACGCTACGCCGACTCTTTGATGTGATTAGCGATGGCGCGCTGAAGTGGGCGCCCATGGACCCCGTCTATGACCGCATCATCATTGGCGATCGCCGTGTTGACTTCGTGGAGGGCCGTGGCGCGCTGGCCGACAATCTCATCGCCCAGTTTCCAGCCGAAGAGGCAGCGATTCGCCGCTACATCGAGCTCATTGATGAAGCCGCCCGCTCCGCCCAAAAATTCTTTGCCGGGCAAGCGATGCCGCGCTGGTTAGGCCGAACCTATCATGCCGCTCGCCCCCTGTTGGTGCCGAAAAACTGCTTCCGCAGTGTCCGTGAGGTCTTGGAAGAACTCACTCAAGATCAGGAATTAATTGGCGTGCTCACTGGTCAGTGGGGTGACTACGGCATGGTCCCTCGCGATGCCTCCTTTCTCATGCACGCCACCGTGGTGAAACATTATTTTGGCGGCGGCAGCTATCCCGTGGGTGGCTCTTGGATGATCCCAGACACCATCGTGCCGGTGATTCGCGCAGGCGGAGGCGAAGTCTTCACTTACGCCAAGGTTGAAGAGATTGTGATTGAGAAGGGTCGCGCTTGCGGTGTGCGCATGGCCAATGGTGACATTCTGCGCGCAGATCAGGTGGTCAGTGCAGCCGGGGCGCGTGTGACGTATGAGCAACTCTTGCCCGAGGCACTGCGTGAATCACTGGGTTATCCGGCCAAGCTCAAGCAGGTGAAAACCTCAGGTGCACACCTTTGCATTTATGCCGGCTTCAAAGGCACTGCAGCGGAATTAGGGCTACCCAAAACCAATCTGTGGATTTACCCCAGCGCACATCATGAGGCCAATGTTGAGGCCTTTCAGGCCGATGTGAACGCGCCCTTCCCCATGCTCTATGTCTCGTTCCCGTCGGCAAAAGACCCCGAGTGGGACAGCAACTATCCCGGCAAGAGCACCGTGGAAGTGCTGACCATGGCCCCATGGGAATGGTTCGAGAAATGGCAGGATACGACCTGGGGTCAACGCGGCGAAGACTACGACACCTTCAAGGCCAATCTGCAGCAGCGCTTGCTCGAGGCTCTCTTCAAAGAGTTGCCGCAGCTGCGTGAGGCACTGGTCTATGCGGAGCTATCAACGCCGCTCTCTACCGCATGGTTTGGCAACTATCCGCAAGGTGAAATTTACGGGCTAGATCACGACGTGGAGCGATTCCGACAAACGTGGCTGCACCCCATCACGCCTATTCCAGGCTTGGCACTCACGGGGCAAGATGTGGTGACCGCAGGCGTGGGCGGTGCGCTTATGGCAGGCATGCTCACAACCTGCGCGCTCATGGGCCGCAAGGCTAATTCCGTCATGGACCTTTTGAAGAACTGGCAACCGACACAACAGGAGGCATCGACATGACCCATGCCACGGAAGACTTTCGTCAGCGCTATCGGGCGGGTATCAGCCCGCGCTATTCCGGGCCGCTCCACGCGATCTGGGTAGCGAGCATTGGCATCGCCGTGATGATTTATGCTGCCAGTCAATTAGCTCAGGTATCAGCAACAGAGTGGTTGGTTCTGGTGTTCACGCTGCTCTTAGGCAACGTCGGCGAATACAGTATTCACAAAAAACTCGGGCACCAGAAATGGCCGCCCGCTAAGCTTTTTTACCAACGTCACACCGGTGACCATCACAGTTTTTTCACCGAAAACAACATGCTCTGGAGCACCTCACGCGATTGGCGCGTGGTGCTCTTTCCAGGCTGGCTGATCTTGGTGGTCATTACGCTTATCGGCCTGCCCGGCTATTTCGCCCTGGGCTCGCTAGTCAGTGCCAACGCCGGCGCACTCTGGCTAACCGGCATCGTGGGCACGTATTTGCTCTACGAGTTGGTGCATTTCAGCGACCACTTACCGCATGGCCACTGGCTGCATCGCCTAGTGCCGGGCTTAAGTACCATGGCGGCACTGCATCGCATCCATCATGACCGCCGCCACATGACTGAAGTGAACTTCAACCTCACCTTCCCTCTGACCGACTGGGTCATGGGCACGCTCAAACACCCTGAGCGCACCCCGGCGAAGTAAGCGCCACTCAGACCGTTAAAGGCGCGGCAGCTTTGAAGAGTTTTGCCGCGCCCTGGCGCACTTCCCAAGAAGCCGCCACGGTTGCCGTTGTTTCAGCCTTGCTGCGGTCCGCAATAAACCAATAGTCCATTTGCGTGCGCTCACGACCAAACTCAACAACGGCGAAGCCATTCGAAAAGCCCTCGTGGTATTTCACCCAAGGATTCGCCAACGTCAGATTCAGCTCGAAAACGGGATTGATCAGCGAGCTCAGCGGGCCAATGCCAACGCCTTCCAAGGTTTCTGACAACCCAGGCGAAGTCACCGAAGGGCAAATAAACTCCACGGCCACCGAGTTGCCATTCAATAGGTAATCACCGGGATGAATAGGCACTTCGGCGGCAAACGATTCGTGGTAATCGCCGGTCAGCACCACCACGTTTTTAGCTTCGGCCATCACCGCCATCATTTCTTGCTGTTCGGCGCGGTAGCCATTCCAATCTTCAACGGTCAGGGTCGCGGGTAAAGGCGGCAGAGTGCCATCTAAGGGATCCAGTAGTTGCTCAAGCACATTGGGCAACGCGGCGCCCACCACGAAGGGATAGAACGGCACTTGGTTGCTCAGGACTTTCCAGCGCGCGGTACTGTCGGCCAGACCGGTTTTAAGCCACGTCTTTTGCTCGGCGCCGAGCATCGTGCGCGTGGGGCTATCCACGGCGGGGTCCACAGAACCATAGCCAACAATGGCATTGGTGGGTTGCTGGTCGCGATACAGGCGCGTATCGAGTGCCCAAAGATCCACTAAGTCACCGAATTGCATGCGTCGCCACGCCCGCAGCGGATCGGTTGCCGAGAACGGACGCAACGGCAGCCATTCCCGCCACGCTTGCAGGCCCGCCGCTAAGCGGTCGATAAAGGCGCCTTCACTGTCATCGTGATTTTCAGCGCCTTCACGCCACCAGTCATTGGCAATCTCGTGATCGTCATAAATGGTGATGAAGGGGTGGCGCGCATGCAGTTTCTGCAGGTCAGGATCGCTGCGGTATTGGCCATAACGCGTGCGGTAGTCACTGAGCGTGGTGATCTCTTTAGGCGGATTATGGACACGCCCAAAGCCAGCCCCGGGCGTCGCGACCGGACCATAGCTGGTACCGAATTCGTAGATGTAGTCGCCCATGTGCAACACGGCTTCAATGTCATTGCGCGCGGCTAAATGACGGTAGGCCGCAAAAAATCCGAACTCATATTCAGCGCAGGTGACCATGCCGAAACGCAACGCCGCAGGCTTCGCATTAAGCGCCGGAGCGGTTTTTGTTCGCCCCGTGGGCGACACGCCATCCTGCGTGGCAAAGCGATACCAATAAGGGGTGCTGGCCTGCAGGCCGGTGACATCAATATGCAGGGTGTGATCCCGCGCTGCCGATGACATGACCTTTCCCGACTGCACAATCGTTTTGAAGTCGGCGCCTCGTGAGAGTTCCCAAAACACTTCGGTCGGCGCGCCTTTGTTCGAGCCGGGCAAGGCATCATCGCTCGGGGTCACACGTGTCCAAATCACCACCGCCTCAGGCAGCGGCTCACCGGAGGCCACGCCATGACGAAAGCGTCGCGCCGAGTCACCGGTGGCGGTAATCGACGAGGCGCCCCCTTTCGTGTCCGAGCTGCTCTCGGAGGTGCCACAGGCCGTGGCAACGACCGTGACCGCAGACGCACCCATGAGACTTAACAGCTGACGGCGCGATAAATGGGGATGGTACATATCAATAGCCTCTCTAATTAAAACGTTGGCATGCGGAACATGAGCTCCACATTGCGATCACTGGGCTTGCCCTGACGGGTTGCCTCCGCACTGCACACCACATTCAAACCGGCATCGGTGCTGAGCGCCTGCAGGCTATTCGGATCCAACACATAGAACTGGCAGCGATCATCGGCCTCTGCCAGCTTGCGTGATTTTTCATAGCGATGAGTTAATACAGGGCCACGCAAGGTGCCGGTGCCATTGCCGTTATCGAACACTTCAATAAGCCGCTGCTCTTGCGGGAAATCAATGAGCGAGGCGGTTTCAATTTGCCAAAAGCCACGACAGTACGACCGACCATCACTCGCCTTACCGGTTTGACGGCAACTCACGGGCGTCGTGACCACGCCATTGCTGCCGGCAAGACCGTCCGCCGATGGCTTCACTTCAAAGGCGCGTACGCGATGCAGGTGGGTATGCCCGGCAACCCAAGCCAATACGTTAGGAAAGCTGGCGAGTTCGGCATTGACTTGCGCGGCTGTGACATCGGTCGGTACCGCTTGTGCGAACAGGCCAAACTCAGCAAACGTCAGGTCGGGGTGATGGGAAAACACCATGACCAGTTGCTTCGCCGCCCATGCCTGCTTCAGCTGTGCCTGTAGCCAGGCAAATTGCGCCGCATCCACCGTGCCATCCGAGAGCGCCAATGGGTTACGCACTAAGTCCGTTGGCAGGCGCGGGTCGGTGCCATCGATGATGGTGTTGAGCACAATCATGCGGAACTTTCCGGCTCCGGCATTGAATGCGTAATAGCCATCATTGCGAGGGTCTGCGTCGCTGCGGCGCGTGGCATCGGCCAAGTTAAAGCCATGACCTTTGGGCTGACTGCGCGTTTCGAAAAATTCATTAATGAACTCACGCTGATTCATGTGGTGGCGACCCGAGGTCAGAAACGACAACTCATTTACGCCAGCACCCACAGCCGCGGTACCCCGCAAGTAGCCATCGTGATTACCAAAGGCGATATACCAAGGCGTTTTTAGGGCTTGATTCAGGCAGTCCTCTTCTTCCTCATTGCAACGAAGCTCGGCGGGTAAGCCGGGGGCGCGGGTCAGGGTTTGACGCGAGGGGTCCAAGCTACCATCAGCGGCCCGACCCATTTGCGCGGCAAATTGATTCAGCATTTGGCGCACGGTACGCGTGAGCGTGAATTGGAAGCTAGGGTCATCCACATTGGGATCTTCACTTTGGCTGTCGGGCACGCCCCGCCCCGTAAATCGCGTACACGCCTGATCAATGACCGGCGCTGGCACGCCAGCCGGCAACCCTGCAACACAGTTTTTTTCGAAGGCACTGAGTTGGTCGAAGGTGCCATCTAAGTTATCAATAAAGCGGCGCGCCTCGGCCACGGTGGTCAAGTCTGCGCTATCGCCGGTCACGATCATGAACTCGGCGGGATAGCGCTTAAGGCAATCATTGGTTAGGCCAACAAGGTTGTTTAACACCTCATCGGAATACTCTTCTTGCAGTCGCTGAGCCGACTCAAAAATCGGGTAGATGGGGTCCGTGAAAGCCGCCCCATTAATGGTCTGCCCCTCGTCATCGAGAATATGGTCGTCGGTGTAATGCAAGAAGCGCAGCATGAGATTGGCATTGTTGCTGCGCGAGCCCGCCGCCAATTCTTGGCGCGTGACAAAGGCATCTCGGCTGAAGAACTCACAGGCGGCAGGTGAGCGCGCATTCGCGGCGACATTTCCCGTCGGCGACTTCGATGAAGTTTCGCGATCAAAGCCACAACTGGCGACCATTGCGGTGATAACAAAGAGCAAGGCCGCTAATGCAGGCTGGCGCATAATGTGCCTCAGTTTTATTTTTATAGTTTTGGCCCGTAGGCGCTTTTATTTGAGCGAAGTTTAGCCAGATTTCATCTTTTATGACAGCCACGTGACACCACAAGGAGCGCTTATGCACCCCATCGCGACGACCATCGGCTTACTGCTGCTATCAAACGTATTTATGCTGTTTGCTTGGTATGCGCACTTACGCACACTCCCCACAAAGCCGCTGTGGATCGCCATCGCCTTCAGCTGGGGCATCGCGTTATTTGAGTACATTCTCATGGTGCCGGCCAATCGTATTGGCCATACCGTGCTCACGGTCAGTCAACTGAAAATCTTGCAAGAAGCCATCACCCTGCTACTTTTTGTGCCCTTCGTGGTGATTTTTATGAAAGAGCCCTTAAAGCTCGATTTTCTCTGGGCCGGGCTTTGTTTAATGGCGGCGGTGTATTTTATTTTCCGCAGCTAGCAGCGGGGACCGAAGCCCCCGCCTTAACGCGTTACATGCGGAAGATTAAACCGGCTTGCAGGATGGGAAGAATCTGATAGCTGCGCAACTCATCTTCGACTTTCTTACGTTCACTGGCCGTATACGTGTCACACGCCGCTTGATTTCCAGGATTCTTACACGTTGCTTTAGAGCTTACTTCAGGCTCACCGGCATACATCGCACCCAGGCTAAGGTGATAACCCAGCCCTGTTTTGCTCAAGTCACTTTCCCAACCGAGTGTGAATGCGGGCGCAATACTCTGCGGATAGTTCGCCTCAATGTCTACCGAGCTCACCGGAGCGCTTGAAGGATCTTTAAAGTCCGATGCTGTTAAATCAAATTGGGACTGCTGACCAATCACCCCTGCAGAAAGTCGAAAGCTGCCACCGAAGGGTGCCCAATTCAAAAAGAGCTGGGGATTCTTCAGGCTCAAATCGCCGTTGTACGTGGCCTCATCCGTTTTGACATCCTTAATCGAGTAATTGAGCCCGGTGTAACCAGCCGACATCGCCAAATAGGGCGTGAAGCCCCACTGCACCGTTGCGCCCACGCCCGCTAAGCCGACTTGGGGAATGACCGCAAACGTATCGGCCTGCGCGACCATGGACAAACCCGCTAAGACACTGGCAATTACTAAACGTTGCATGATGTTCCCTCAAAAGTAGACTGGCGTAAAAACTATCACAGCGCTAACGCCAATCCCTAGGATTCGCACACAAAACCTGAACAATAAATAGAATATCGAAATATTTGGATATTAGGCTGGGCCTCGCTATACTGCGCGCCTGTCCGGCGATTGAGGGGCGCTGCAGCAATCTTTTTCTAGCGGAAAACATTGTCAGGCTCAATCGCAATTATCTTCAACGGCGCCCGTTCACCCCGGAGAGTCTCCCGATGAACGCTCAAGTTAACCTGCAAACCTTCACCGACTTTAAAGTTCGTGACATTAGCCTGGCCAATTATGGCCGCAAAGAAATCATTCTGGCTGAAGCCGAAATGCCTGCCCTGATGGGCTTACGCGCTCGCTACGCACCGACTCAACCGCTCAAGGGCGCGAAGATCATCGGCTGCATCCACATGACCATCCAAACCGCCGTGCTGATCGAAACACTGGTCGCGCTCGGTGCCGAAGTGCGTTGGTCGTCGTGCAATATTTTCTCCACGCAAGATCATGCTGCCGCCGCTATTGCTGCCGCCGGTGTGCCGGTGTTCGCCTGGAAGGGTCAGACCGAAGAAGAGTTCTGGTGGTGCATCGAGCAGACCGTGCTCAGCGAAGGCAAGCCTTGGGCCGCCAACATGATTCTCGATGACGGCGGTGATGTGACCGGCCTCATCCACCAGAAATACCCACAGATGCTGGACACGATCCACGGCATCACCGAAGAGACCACGACCGGCGTGATGCGCCTGATCGAGATGGCGGCGCGCGGCGAGCTGAAAGTGCCGGCGATCAACGTCAACGACTCGGTCACCAAGTCGAAGAACGACAACAAATTCGGCTGCCGTCACTCGCTCAACGATGCCATCAAGCGCGGCACCGACATGCTGCTCATGGGCCGTCGCGCACTGGTCATCGGCTATGGCGATGTGGGCAAAGGTTCGGCCGCTTCGCTGCGTCAGGAAGGCATGATTGTTCGTGTCACCGAGATCGATCCGATCTGTGCCATGCAAGCCTGCATGGACGGTTTCGAGCTGGTCTCTGCCTACAAAGACGGCATCGTTACTGGTCGCGCAGAAGACGTGGATGCTCGCTTACTCGGCGAAACCGACCTGATCGTGACCACCACCGGCAACGACAAGGTCTGTGACAGCGCCATGTTGGGTGCATTGAAGAATGGCGCCGTGGTGTGCAACATCGGCCACTTCGACACCGAAATCGACACCGCCTTCATGCGCAAAAACTGGGTTTGGGAAGAGATCAAGCCACAGGTTCACAAGGTCTATCGCACGGCTCCCGGCGCAGAAGCCAGCCCAACCGATCCCAACTACCTGATCCTGCTCTCGGAAGGTCGCTTGGTGAACCTCGGCAACGCCACTGGCCACCCATCACGCATCATGGATGGCTCGTTTGCTAACCAGGTGCTGGCGCAGATTCATCTCTATGGCGAGCGTTTTGCTGACCTGCCAGCCGAGCAGAAGCCGGGCAAGATTCGCGTAGAAGTGTTGCCGAAGAAGCTCGACGAAGAAGTGGCTGCGGCCATGGTCGCCGGCTTCGGTGGCGTCATGACTAAACTCACCCCGGCACAGGCTCAGTACATCGGCGTGCCGGTGGATGGTCCGTTCAAGCCAGAAACGTACAAGTACTAATATGAGCCATTTCAGCATTGAATTTTTCCCGGCTAAGACCGATGTCGGCGCCGAGAAGCTGCGTGAGGTTGCGCGTCGCCTTGGCACCTTAGGCCCCGAATTTTTTTCGGTGACCTACGGTGCCGGTGGCTCCACGCGTGATCGCACGCTGGGTACGGTCAAGGATGTGCTGGCGCTGGGCTACGATGTGGCCCCGCACCTGTCTTGCATTGGCGACAGCAAAGAAGAGGTCGGCGATTTGCTCGATCTCTATCACTCGCTGGGCGTGAAGCGCATCGTGGCACTGCGCGGCGACCTGCCCTCGGGCATGGGTCGTGGTTTAGGCGAGCTGCCGTTCGCGGCAGACTTGGTGCGCTTTATTCGCGAGCGGCATGGCGATCACTTCACGATTGAAGTGGCGGCCTACCCCGAATCGCATCCGCAATCGCCCGATTTGGCCAGCGAAGTGAAACACTTTGTGGCCAAGGCGAATGCGGGAGCCAACAGCGCCATCACCCAGTACTTTTTCAATGCGGATTGCTACTTCCACTTTGTCGAGCGCGTGCGTGCGGCGGGCTGCGATATTCCGGTGATTCCCGGCATTATGCCGATCACCAATTTCGCCAACCTCGTGCGTTTCTCGGATGCCTGTGGCGCCGAGATTCCGCGCTGGATACGTAAGCAAGTGGCCAGCTTTGGCGATGACAGCGTCAGCATCCAGCAATTCGGCGAAGAAGTGATTACCCGCCTGTGTCGTCAGCTGCTCGATGGCGGCGCACCGGGTCTGCACTTCTACAGCATGAATCTGGCCGAACCCACACAGGCCTTGTGGAAAAACTTGGGGCTTCCGCTAGCCCAATAAGCACAGATGCTTGTACCGCAAAGGCAGGTCTGCTAATTGAGCAGGCCTGCCTTTTGTTTTTTCGGACCTGCCTATGTGTCGCCTGCTTTTCTTCATCAGCGTCTTTAGTTTGTTGGCCGCCTGCCAAACTGCGCCGATCAAGCCCGTCCAACCGTTCTTCGTGGCCGGCCTAGACAGCGCCACGCTGCAAAAGCACGGCGGCTTTCGTCTCGATCAACCCGTACGCTACCCCGCGCAAACACGTTATGCCTCGCTGGCCAGCCGCGCCCCGCAATATGGCTTGCTGGCAAACTCCGACCCCAACCAACCCGCTTTTGCCGTGCAAGCCTTAGACACGCTTTTTAACGTCAACCAACAGGTCAATGCCGAGTTTCAGCGTCAGTTGCTGGTGAATGCACCCGCACTGGCCGCGCAGAAAAACGCCTCAGCCCAAGTTGCCTGGCGCTTTGATGTTCTGCGCGTGGCCATCTTTGGCAAAGACGTGGGCAATACGCGCTGCGAAGCCATGTGGTTTATGCGCGCCGACTTGGTTGATAACGCCGGACAATTAGTCTGGAGCAGTGGTTACGCCAACAGCCGCCTTAGCGATAAGGTCGCCTATAGTTGCGCCCGCATCGGCAGCGATCCGGCGTATGCCGCACAGGTCGTCCAAGCCGCCCTAAACGGCGCCGTGACCGACATCATCAGCAAAGTGGTGAGCGCACCATGACTCAATTCCCTTGGCTCGGCTTAGCCTTAGCCCTTTCGGTGGCCACCGTTCATGCCGCCCCATCTGCTGCTTCATCTGCCGCTCACGCTCACGCCTTAGCAGCGATAGCGCAGCGGCAAGCCACGCCCGAAGCCGCAACCGGTCGCTACCCGCTGAGTGTCGCCAGCGGCAGACAAGCCATGGTGGTCACGGCTCACCCGCTGGCCACCGCAGCAGCCTTGTCTATGCTGCGAGCCGGTGGATCAGCCGCAGATGCCGCCGTAGCCGCGCAAGCCGTGCTGGGCCTCGTGGAGCCTCAGTCTTCCGGTTTTGGCGGCGGCAGCTTTTTACTGCATGCACATAGCGGCGAAGTTACGGCCATTGATGGCCGTGAAACCGCACCCGCTGCAGCGACGGTGAGTCGATTCTTAAAGGCCGATCAACAGCCCATGCGATTCAATGAGGCCCTGGCCGATGCCCGCGCCGTGGGCATTCCCGGCACCGTCGCGGCGCTGGCAGAAGCACACCAGCGTTGGGGCCGACTGCCGTGGTCTAAGCTACTCGCACCCGCCATCGCGCTAGCAGAAACGGGCGCGCCGGTCTCCGATCGGCTGTACCGATTGTCTGCACAAGATGAATTGTTAGCGCGCAGCCCGAGCACGGCATCGTACTTTTTAGATCCCGAAGGCCAACCTTGGCCATCCGGTACTCGCTTAAAAAACCCTGCCTACGCCACCCTGCTGAAGTCGTTAGCGAAGGAAGGTCCTCGCGCGTTCTATCAGGAAAAATGGGCCGACTCGTTTGTGCAGCAACTGCAAGCTGCCGGTAGCGACATCAGCCCTGCGGACTGGCAAACCTATCAAGCCAAGGTCACACCAGCGCTTTGCCGACCGCTAACCTGGGCTGCACAAGCCGGTCGCATCTGCTCCTCGCCACCGCCGGCAGGCGGCCTCACCGTGATCGAAAATATCTTACTGATGACGCAGGCCAATGCCGCCTTGCCGCTGGATCATCGCCTCATTGAGGCCCAGCGCCTGGGCTTTGCTGACCGCCAGCGCTACAGCGCCGACCCCGCGTTTGTGTCCGTTCCCGTAGATGGCCTGCTCAGCTCTGCCTATGTGCAAGCCCGTGCCGCGCTGATCGGTGAGCGAGCCGCTGGAACCGTCTCCGCAGGGTATGTTTTTCCCGCCCTGAGCCTGGCCACCGACCCGCAAGTGCTGGAGCATGGCACCAGCCATTTCACCATTGTGGACGCTCGTGGCCACTGGCTGGCCATGACCAGCTCCATTGAAGATGCGTTTGGCAGCCGCCTCATGGTGAATGGCCTGCTCATGAATAATCAGCTCACCGACTTCAGCTTTGTGCCAGAGCTCGATGGTCTGCTCTTGGCGAATCGCGTGGCAGCCGGCAAGCGCCCGCGCAGCGCCATGTCACCTACCTTGGTGCTAAACGCCGCCGGCAAGCCCGTGCTCAGCGTTGGCTCGCCCGGGGGCAGCCGCATCATTGGCTTTAATACCGGCGTGATTGCGCGATGGCTTAACGGCGAGCACGATGCCGGTGCGCTGGTCAGCGCGCTGCATGTGCTGAATCGCAACGGCATCACCGAATTGGAAGAAGGCTTTCCCGCCGCACGTCGCGACGCGCTTACGGAGCGCGGCCATGAGGTGAAAGAAGCCGGCATGGCCAGCGGCCTCGGTGTCATCGTGCGTAAAGCCAACGGCTTACAAGGTGCTGCCGACCCGCGTCGCGAAGGCCGCGCAGCCGGCTATTAATTTGCTCATTGAGAAATCACCATGCCCCTGCACCGTCAGATTTTTCTCGCCCTTCTGGTTGGCATTTTGCTCGCGGCGGGGCTATCGCAGGTAGACCCCGGCTCGCGGGCATTGGCGCTGGAGATCAGCCGCGTTATCGGCAACCTGTTCCTGAATGCGCTGAAAGCGGTGGCGCTGCCGCTGGTGGTGGTCACGCTGATTGCCGGCATCGGCAACTTGAATCAACGCTTAGGCCGACTCGGCGCGCTGGCGATCAGCTTTTACGGCCTCAGCACCTTGCTCGCCGTACTGGTCGGATTGTTCGTGGCGAATACCATTGCCCCCGGCCTGCACGCCACCGCACCGGCCGGCGGCTGGCTGGCCTCGGCGGGTGCGGCAGGTAGCCTGCCCGCCCTGGCATCGCCGAGCTGGGCAGACTCGCTGCTCGCCATCGTGCCCAGCAATCTGTTCAAGGCGGCCAACGAGGCCAATTTGCTCGCTTTGGTACTTTTCGCGCTGCTCGTGGGCATGGCCATTCGCACGCTGCCCGAAGCCCTGCGCGAGGTGCAACGACAGTTTTGGGACGGCCTGCAGCAGGTGCTGCTAACGCTGGTGCTGTGGCTGTTGAAAGCCGCACCGATTGGCGTGGCGGCACTGGTCTGCAACAGCGCCAGCCAGATGGGCTGGGCCGCGCTGCAACCGCTGGCGTGGTTCATGGCCACGGTCATTATCGGCCTGCTGATTCATGCCGGCGTCAGCCTCGGGCTGGTGCTCTGGCAGCTCGCTCGCGTTTCACCGCGCGACCATGCTCGCGCCATGAGCCCGGCTCTGTGGATGGCCTTCTCCACCGCATCATCCACCGCCACCCTGCCGCTGACCCTGCGCTGCCTGAACGAACGCGCCGGCGTCGACCCCGGCGTGACCAGCCTGACCGTGCCGCTGGGCGCGACGCTGAACATGGATGGCACCGCGCTCTATGAATGCGTGGCCGTGCTGTTTCTGGCGCAGCTGCTGGGCTTCGACCTCAGCCTCGCGGATCAGCTCGTGGTGGTCGCGCTGTCACTGGCCACATCCATCGGCATGGCCGGCATTCCGGCCGCCAGCCTGGTCGCCATCGCGCTGATCCTGCAACGATTGGGCATGCCGGCGGAGGCGCTGGGGTTGTTGCTAATTACGGACCGGCCGCTGGACATGTGCCGCACGGCGGTGAATGTTTGGAGTGACTCGGTGGCGGCAAGGATGGTGGCGCGGTATGCGCAGCGGAGTGCGGGCTGACCGGCGGTCGTGTCGCGAGATTTTTTCTGCGTGGCAGATGTGACATGCTCAGAGGCATAAGCTTTGCGGTGTTGGCTGTTTCAAGATTTTGAAATGGTTAGCTTTTCAAGCTAGCCATAGGCTTTATGCAGCAAGTCGAAATTATTAGGCCGCATAACTGCGGTATAAGCAGCGTTAGTCGTCTCTAAGTTCACGGAGTATTAATATGAAGTTAGATAGGCTCATAGTCTTATTTATTGTAGTTTGGATTGCGTGGGCCGTTGCTGTGCCTAGTCTACTCGGCGACTTGGATCGCGCTGCGAGTTTTGGAGATAGTTTTGGGGGAATTTCCGCACTGTTTTCCGGCCTTGCTTTGGCTTTAGCTGTGTACTCAATGGTTCTTCAACAGAAGCAGTCATCCGAATTTGAGAAGGTTACTCTAGCAACACTTGAGCAACAAGCAGCAGCGATAAAGCTCATAGAAGAGAGCCTAAAGGCGCAAGCAAGTGCTGCTAAGGTTGGAGCACTTTCGATTCTAATTGAGCAAGAGAAACAGCGTGTCGAGAGCTTGAAGCAATGGGGTGAGTCGGCAGGCGATGACAGTAAGTACGCTAATGGTATTAAAGCTGCACAACGTCGCATTGATGACTATCAGGACAAGCTCAGGCAACATGCCGACTAACAATTCATTCAGGCCGACGCTACTTCGCAGCGCGACTTAACTCCAGCGTTAGAGCCCACTATTTGCGAGGAGACTCATGGAGCAGGCATACGAAGGCAGGCAACTAAGCCAGCCCATCGTTGTCACTGATCTCCTAAACGGGAGATCAGTGACAACGATGCAGCCGCCGTATTTGCTGACAGAGGCAGACTTCCTTCGGCTGAAGGGTGGGCAGCCGATCACCGCGACGCTCGCAACAATCGTGTTCTCCGGTGTAGTCGGTTACGCGGTAAGTCTTGGTCCCAAGATTGCGCCGATGTTTGAGGATGAGAAGTCCCAGCTTTCGTCGGGTGAGCTAAGCACAATAGTGGTTGGGACAATTGCATCTGCCGCTTTCTACGCAATTGGGTTCTGGTGGCCAAACGACAAGATGAAGACGATGAAGAAGATATCGAAACATTTCGATAGTGCTCCACCGTCCTCACACTTTGTGGGAGGAAAAGAATGATTACTCGCACAACATTGCCCAGTACCTACAAGCCCTATCAGACGCTTACCATTTGTAGCAACAAGCTCATCGGCGGAGGGCATATTGTCGTTCTTGGTGAGGTACTACCGTTACTCATTGGAAAAGGTGAAGGACCGACAATATGGCTACAGGCTCCGACAGATAAGGGCGGTAAGTGCTATATCCCGCTTGTTACCGCATCAGTTGCATCGCATCCGGCAGTAGGGGTTGTCAGTAGCAATGACAGCCTCACGGTTTCGGTCGGTGGCGTGCCCGTAATCAGCGTTAAACAGCTAGATCAAGACTCCGCAGTAATTGATTTTCTAGACCTCCGACCAGTAGGTCTTAACATCTATGGGAATGCCGCTGCGCTAACAGCGGGTGGGACAACGTTTTCCCAAAACACATTTAGCGGTGGAGGTACACTCATTGCCTTTGGCGGTGAGCTCTAAAAAATCGCGGCAGGTGAAGCTTGATCTACACAGCTGCGAATGGATTAAAAACCTCCAATCCAAGCGCATTGAAATCCGCCACATTTCGAGTGGCAACGATTAGCCCGTGTACCTTCGCTATCGCAGCGGTCATTGCGCCTTCATAGATCGTATCGGACTTCCACTTCCTGTGCATGAGTCGCGCCCACGCTCTGAACGCCGCCGTATCCATCGGCAAGATGTTATTAGCTCCAGCCACCAACTCCAGCAAGGCCTCAATCTCATTGGCTTTGTCAGGGTCTTGCTCTCGCGTCAGCTCAATACTTGCTTGTATCTCGCCAAGTGTCACAGCAGACAAATACAGCTGGGCTTCATCTATTGATTCCAGTCGAGATGTGCCACCTCGAATAGCAGGACTCGTTAACGCAAATGGCCACACTGATCGAGCCCGAGATTCAAAGGTAGTAATGTGATGCCCAGAGCTTGATCCAGCGGAGCCTTAGCCCATACTTCAAAAGTCGTACGAATACGCGTACGATAAAGGCTCATCGGGAGCAAAAACATGAACACCCTTACTGCCAGTGAAGCACGCTCAAACCTGTACCGACTCATGGATCAGGCAGCCGAGTCACACCAACCGATCGTTATTTCAGGCAAGCGCAACAGTTCTGTGCTGATCTCGGCAGAAGACTGGGAGGCAATTCAGGAGACGCTGTATCTCCTGTCTGTTCCAGGCATGCGTGAATCCATCAAGCAGGGCATGGATGAACCCGTTGAAGATTGCGCCAAGGAACTTGGCTGGTGAGCTGGCAGCTTGTTTATACCAAGCAAGCTCAGAAAGATGCAGAGAAACTGGCAGCTGCAGGTTTGAAGGAAAAAGCCAAAACCTTACTCGGCATCGTTGCAGACAATCCGTTTCAGAACCCTCCCCCGTATGAAAAGCTGGTCGGCGACCTTGCCGGGGCCTACTCACGGCGCATCAATATTCAGCATCGCCTCGTGTACCAGGTGTTAGAGGCGGAGCATGTGGTGAAGGTTCTGCGACTCTGGTCGCATTACGAATAAACACTGAATCAACCCACCACCAACGACCACCCCAATCCCAACAGCCCTGCCCCCAGAATCACCTGCATGACACTGCGCTGATAGCGGAACAGCGCCAGCGCCGCCAAACCAGCAATCACGATCGAGCCCCAATCAGCGCTGGCGAGCACGCCGCCAGCGACGCCTTTTGGCCAGAACACATGCCAGGCAAAGAACAGCGCGAGGTTGACGATGACGCCGACCACGGCGGCCGTGATCGCGGTTAGTGGTGCGGTGAACTTGAGGTCATCGTGCGTGGATTCGACCAGCGGGCCGCCGGCGAGAATGAACAGGAACGAGGGCAAAAAGGTGAACCAGGTCACCAGGCAGGCGGCGACAGCGCCGGCCAGAAACAGCTGATCCGGGCCGAACACGGCCTTCACGTAGCCGCCGACAAAGGCCACGAACGCGACCACCATGATCAGCGGGCCGGGCGTGGTTTCGCCGAGCGCGAGGCCGTCGATCATTTGCGTGGGCGTGAGCCAGCCGTAGTGCGTGACCGCGCCCTGATAGACATAGGGCAGCACGGCATAGGCACCGCCGAAGGTCATCAGCGCGGCGGTGGTGAAGAACCAGGCCATCTGCGTGAGCGTGCCATCCCAGCCTTGCGTGAGCGTGAGCGCGGCCATGGGCAGCAGCCAGAGCAGCGCGCCGACGGCGACGACTTTGAGCAGGCCCATCCAGCGGAAACGGGCGTGCTCGGGCGTCGGAGTATCGTCGTCGATCAGAGCCGGCGCCGTGCGCGCCTTGACCTTGCCGCCATGGCCGCCGCCGAGCGCGAAGGCATCCGGCAGATAGCGCCCGCCGAGCCAGCCGAGCGCGGCGGCCGTGATCACGATGAGCGGGAACGGTAGCTGTAACGCAAAAATGGCGACAAAGGCGGCGGCAGCGATGGCCCAGAGCCAGCCGTTCTTCAGCGCCCGCGAGCCGATGCGATGCGCGGCCTGCAAGACGATAGCTGTGACCGCCGGCTTGATGCCGTAGAAGATGCCGGCGACGACCGGTAGCTCACCAAACGCGAGATAGATCCACGACAGCGCGATCAGGATGAACAGCGATGGCAGCACGAACAGTGCGCCGGCAGCGATGCCGCCCCAGGTACGGTGCATGAGCCAGCCGATGTAGGTCGCCAGCTGTTGCGCCTCCGGCCCCGGCAGCACCATGCAGTAGTTCAGCGCGTGCAAAAAGCGGCGCTCGGACAGCCAGCGTCGGCGTTCGACCAGCTCTTGATGCATGAGCGCGATCTGCCCGGCCGGGCCGCCGAAGCTGATGAAGCCGAGCTTGAACCAGAAGCCGAGGGCCTCGCGAAAAGAAACCGGCGCTGGCGCGCTCATGGCTGGTGCGTTCGTGGCTGGTGTATTCATGGCTGGGCCTTGAAGCCGCGCACGACCAAGATCAGCGCCTGCTTTTCTTCCGCACTGAGGCTGTCTTCAAACGACGGCATGATGCGCGGGCCAGAATTTATCTTGTCGAGAATATAGGCATCACTTTTGGCGCGCTGCCAATCGGCGCTGGTGAAGTTGCGGGCAAAATACAGATAGCCTCGGAAGCTGTCGGCGGCACCGGAAACGCCGTGGCATTTGGCGCAGTTTTCCTGATACAGCGCCGGGCCATCCACCGCCGCATGCGCCGGCAGGCAGGCCAGCAATGTCATCCCTAAAAAGATTTTCGCGTTCATTGTCATGCTCTCGGGATCAGGCCATAGGCCTTGATTGACTCATCGCCGATAATCATACCTACTAAAATCACGAACCTGACATTGGCAAACCCACAACTCATGGCCAGCAACGAAGAAATCTCCCGCCGCGACCTCAAGCATGTCTGGCACCCCTGCACGCAGATGCACGATCACGAGCAGCTGCCGCTGGTGCCGATTCGCCGTGGCGAGGGCATCTGGCTGGAGGACTTCGACGGCAAGCGCTACATGGACGCGATCAGTTCGTGGTGGGTCAATCTCTTCGGGCATGCCCACCCCGAGCTCAACGCCGCGCTCCGGCAGCAGGCCGATACGCTGGAACATGTCATCCTCGCCGGCTTCACCCACGAGGCCATCGTCGAGCTCAGCGAGCGCCTGGTCGCGCTGGCCCCGCCCGGCCTGAGCAAATGTTTTTATGCCGACAACGGCAGCTCCGGCATCGAGGTCGCGCTGAAGATGAGCCTGCATGCCTGGCGCAACCTCGGGCAAGCGGGCAAGACGCGCTTCATCGCGCTGGAAAACAGCTATCACGGCGAGACCATCGGCGCGCTCGGCGTCACCGACATTCCGCTGTTCTCAGAGACGTATCGGCCGATGCTGCAGCCGCCGTTGCGAGCACCCTCGCCCGCCAGCCGCCTGCCCAATGAATCTCCGATCGACGCTGCCCGCCGTGCCATGGCCGCGATGGAGCTGCTGCTCGCCGAGCATGCGCACGAGGTCGCCGCCGTCATCGTCGAGCCCCTGATTCAGGGCGCGGCCGGCATGCGCATGTACGACCCCATTTACCTGACGCTGTTGCGCGAGGCCTGCGACCGCCACGGTGTGCACCTCATTGCCGATGAAATCGCTGTCGGCTTCGGCCGCACCGGTACGCTCTTCGCCTGCGAACAGGCCAACATCACGCCCGACTTTCTGGTGCTGTCCAAAGGTCTGACGGCGGGCTATCTGCCGATGTCGGTGGTGATGACGCACGAGCGCATCTACGAAATCTTCTACGACCGCTACGACACGCTGAAGGGCTTTCTGCACTCGCACAGTTACACCGGCAATGCCCTCGCGGCACGCGTTGCGCTGGCCTCGCTGGACCTGTTCGCGCGTGACGATGTGATAGCTCAGAACCGCGAGCGTTCACGGGTGATGGCCGAGGCGCTGAAGCCGCTGCACGATCATCCGCAGGTGCTGGAAGTCCGGCAGACGGGCATGGTCGCCGCCATCGAGCTAGTGCGCGACAAGGCCACGCGCACGCCCTACGACTGGCGCGAGCGACGCGGCCTGGCAATCTTCCAGGCGGCGCTGAAACGCGGCCTGCTGCTGCGGCCCATCGGCAATGTGGTGTACTTCATGCCGCCCTACATCATCACCCCGGAACAGATTCGCTGGATGGTCGCGACGGCGGCGGAGGCCATTGATGAGGGTCTGCGTGCGCCGGCGGGGATGGGGTCGGAGCGTGGGCCGGCAATGGCTTAAGAAATTTTCAAGCCAACACGCTTTTTCTTGCCTACACTTGTCAAAGACTTCGTGTCATCGAATAACTTGGCTAATCGACTTGGTGGACATCGCCATGAATACAAAACTGCTCATTGATTCCGCATTGAAGCTATCTCCAGCAGAGCGTTTCACGTTGATCGACGAACTCATGAACAGCCTAGATCGCCCCGATCCATCTATTGACCGCTTGTGGGTCAAAGAGGCTGAACTGCGCTTGGCAGAACATCGTGCTGGACGAGTTAGTGGCATTTCAGCCAGTGATGTTGTCGGTGAATTCTAGTGCGCGTGGAGTTCTCGCCTCAAGCCAAGGCAGAGTTTGAGGATGGCGAGCGCTACTATGAGCAACAACTACTCGGTTTGGGCATGCGCTTTCGCAAAGATACTCGTGATGCCTTGGCTCGATTACGCCACTGGCCATTGGCAGCACCTATAGAGCACAACGAAATTCGGCGGCTCCTACTAAGCCGCTTTCCGTACAAGCTGCTGTACTCTGTTGAGCCTGACTATATCTACATTATTGCGGTCGCTCACTTACATCGCGCACCAAACTACTGGACAGCCGAGCCGCGCAAATGACCCGCCTTTACGCACCCCTGCCCTACGCCCTCGACACCGAATTCGATCTACCCGAAGACGCCCACCATCACTGGATTCGCGTCCTCCGCGCACGTCTCGGTGACACCGCGGAACTCTTCGATGGTGCCGGCCACGCCGCACGTGTCGAGCTCATCGACATCCACAAGCGTGGCGCCCGTGTGCGCGTGCTCGCACTCAATGCCAGCGCCAACGAGTCACCGCTGCACACCCATCTCGGCCAGGTCATGAGCAAGGGCGAGCGCCTCGATTACGCGCTGCAAAAAGCCGTGGAGCTGGGCGTCAGCGAGATTACGCTGCTGACCAGCGAGCGCTGCGAGCTGAAGCTGCGCGGCGAGGAGCGAGCAGACAAAAAGCTGGCGCACTGGCAGCGCGTGATGATCGGTGCCTGCGAGCAAAGCGGCCGCAATACGCTGCCGCTGTTGCACGGCCCGATTAGCGTGGCCGACTGGCAAGTGCAGGTGCAGGCCGAGCAGAAGTGGGTGCTGGCACCGGCGGTGACGGGTGGGCCGCAAGCCTCAGCCCAAAGCCCTGCCAGCGTGGCGCTGCTCATCGGCCCCGAAGGCGGCCTTAGCGAGGGAGAGATCCAAGCGGCACAACAGGCGGGCTTCCAGCCCTGGCAGCTTGGCCCGCGCGTGTTGCGCACGGAAACCGCGCCGGTCGCAGCCCTCAGTGTGTTGCAGCTGCTCTACGGCGACTACAAGACCCATCAGTAGGTGTAATTCACACCCATCGTCAGCTCGAACTGGCGCATGTCCAGCGTGATGTCCTGATCGCCCGCATCAACCCCGGCATTGATGGTCTGACCCCCGCTGAGCAGTTGCACATTGCTCAGCGGGTTCTTGCCTTTCACCGGATTCGGCGGCGCATACATGAAGCTCAAATCTAGCCCCAGCTTCTTGCTCGCCTGCCAGGCCGTGCCCACGGTGTAGTGCTTCTCAATCACGCCCGGCGCGAGGATGTTGAACAGCCCTTCGCTGGATGGAATCGGCTGCTCGGTCTGGCTGTAGCCGGCGCGCCATTTCCAGTCGCCCTGCTGATACTGATAGCCCACTTTCACCACTGAAACATCCTGCCAGCCGAAGCCGGGGCCGCCATCCGCACCGAGGCAAGCTGAACTCGCCGCCGTGCTGCCGGTCAAGCGCGGCAAAGCGCAATCATTAACGAAGCGATTCGGGTCCAGCGGCAGACCAACCGAGGCGATGTCGTTGAAGTTGATGCGCTGGTAATCGAGCAGGATGCGCTGGTTCGGCGTCGGCTTCAGCGCCAGCCCGAGGTTCCAGGTCGATGGAATATCAAAGTCGCCCTGCTCGGCGAACAAGCCTTCGTATTTCTTGAAGCGCGACATGCGGATGCGCGACTGCCAGGATGCGCCGGCATCGAGACCGGGCAGCAACTCCGTCTGCACGCCAAGGCGGAAGCCGCCGCCGTAGGAGAAGTCATAGCCTTGATCCGATACACGATCCGGACTGTTGGAGAAGGCACCGAAGGCCTGCAAACCCTTGGCCTCGAAGCGCTGCGCGGCGAAGATCGGCGACACACCAAAGGCGGTTTTCTCCCCGACCTTGACCGAGATATTCGGCGCCACAAAGAGCTGGATCAGATCTACCGAGGCCGTACCGTTGCCATTGCCGCAGAAACCCAGCAGGTCGGCATTGCCGGCCGCCGGCGCGCCGCCGCCAAAGACACCCCGGCAACGACTCACGGTCGGTGCCTGCCCCAAGACGCCACCCAGCAAGGTGCTGAGCGGGCTGCCCGAAGAGCCGGCCTTGAAGAAACTGGCGGTACTTTCACCCTCTTTATAGACCGTGTTCAGACCGCCATTGCCGTAGACCGCCAAGCCCACCGTGGTGATGTCATCGAGCGGTTTCACGAAGGCAAAACCGGGGATGGCAAACAGGTTGTGCTGGCTTTCCACCGTGCCCGGTTCGATGCCGACAATGCCAAGGCCGAGCGCGCCCGGCTGCGTCGTGCCAGCCGTGTATTCGCGCAGGGGCACGAACAGGCTGAGATTGAGATCCCAGCGCTCATCAACAAACGCGGTGCCAGCCGGGTTGATGGTGCTGATCAGGGCATCCGACGGATTCGCTGTGCCGGCACCGCCGAGCGCCCGCTGCGAGGCGCTGTAGCCGTGGGCAAAATAACCGTTGGTTGCCTGCGCCGCAGCCGGCAGCAGGAGCGTGGCCAATACCGCCAGACGCTGAATGTTCGTCACCTTGCCCACAACCCTCACCTCATTTTTGTGCTGGAAAAAGATGCGCTTTGCGTGGGTGAAGCCAAAGCTCATGCCCCGGTGTCAGATCGGCATCGCCACCATCTAAGCCAAAGCCGTCACGGCTAGACAGCTCGATCTCGAGCAAACGGTCGCCATGCGCCAGATCGAGCTGCCAGCGCGGACCGACCGCACGGATATCGCGCAGGATCACGGACTGGCTGCCGTCCACGGCATGATGCGACAGGCTCCAGTCGCTGGGTCGCACATAGGCTACGCCAGCACCATCGGCACGCGCGGGCGCGGGCAACTGCCAGCCCAGCACATCGGCACGACCGGCCGTGATATGCGCCGGCAGCTTATTCGCTTGGCCAAGAAATTCAACCACAAACGGGGACGCCGGCTGGTGATAGACCTCGGCCGGCGAACCGACCTGCTCAATGTTGCCGCGATTGAGCACGACCACGCGATCGGCCACTTCCAGCGCCTCTTCCTGATCGTGCGTCACGAACACGGACGTGATGTGCAGCTCATCATGGAGACGACGGAGCCAACGACGCAGCTCCTTGCGCACTTGCGCATCGAGGGCACCGAAGGGCTCGTCGAGCAGCAGCACGCGCGGCTCCACGGCCAAGGCACGCGCCAAGGCAATACGCTGACGCTGGCCGCCGGAGAGCTGGCTGGGATAGCGATCCGCCAGCCAATCGAGCTGCACCAGTTGCAGCAGCTCGGTGACCTTGGCCTTGATGAACTCATTGCTCGGGCGCTGCTTGCGCGGTCGCACACGCAGACCGAAAGCGACATTTTCGAACACCGTCAGGTGGCGGAACAGCGCGTAATGCTGAAACACGAAGCCGACCTGGCGTTCGCGCACCGGCGTCTCCGTGGTGTCTTCGCCGTGGAAAGACAAGCGACCGCTGTCGGCCGTTTCCAACCCAGCGATGATGCGCAGCAAGGTGGTCTTGCCGCAGCCGGATGGCCCCAGCAACGCCACCAGCTCACCGCTGGCAATCTCCAGATTGACTTCATTGAGCGCCTGAAAGGCACCGAAGTGCTTGCTAACGGACTCGATGGCAATGCTCATGCCTGTTTCTCCTCAATACTGTTTGGCGCTGGCGTTGGGCCAGACTCCTGAAAACCGCTGGACTGTGCCGCCAGCTCCGCGCTCATGCGCCATTCCACATAGGACTTCACGGCCAGCGTGACCAGCGCCAGCAGCGCCAGCAGGGTGGCCACGGCAAACGCCGCGACGAACTGATACTCGTTGTAGAGAATCTCGATGTGCAGCGGCATGGTGTTGGTCAGGCCACGAATATGACCAGACACCACCGATACCGCACCGAACTCGCCCATGGCTCGCGCATTACACAGAATCACGCCGTAGAGCAGACCCCACTTGATGTTGGGCAGGGTCACGCGCAGAAAGGTCGCGAAGCCGCTGGCGCCGAGCGTGATCGCCGCTTCCTCTTCATCCGAACCCTGGGCCTGCATGAGCGGAATCAGCTCCCGCGCCACAAACGGGAAGGTCACGAACAGCGTCGCCAGCACAATGCCCGGCACCGCGAACAAGACCTGAATGTCGTTCTCCGCCAGCCACGCACCAAAGCTGCTGTGGATGCCAAAGATGAGCACAAAGACCAGACCGGCGATTACCGGCGACACCGCAAACGGCAGGTCGATCAGCGTGATCAGGAAGGACTTGCCACGAAACTCGAACTTGGCGATAGCCCATGCCGCCGCCACGCCGAAGACAACATTGACCGGCACGGCGATGGCCGCAGCCAGCAGCGTGAGCCGGATTGCCGACCAGGCATCGGGATCATCGAACGCCGCCAAATACGCGCCCCAGCCTTGCCGCAAGGCTTCGGTAAAGACCGCAATCAGCGGCACAAACAGAAATAGGGCAAGAAACGTAAAAACCAAACTGAGCAGTACAACGCGCACCCACAATGGGTCACGCAGGGCCGCCGACTTCTTGCCGGGAATGGATACCAGAGCCATGACTTAAACTCCCCGTCCGCCGCGTTGGCGGACCCAGGCTTGCAAACTGTTGATGAGCAGTAGCAACACGAAGGAAATGACCAGCATGACGGCCGCAATGGCGGTCGCACCGGCGTAGTTGTATTGCTCCAACTGGGTCACGATCAGCAGCGGCGCGATCTCCGACACCATCGGCATATTGCCGGCGATGAAGATCACCGAACCGTACTCGCCGATGGCGCGGGCAAAGGCCAGCGCAAAGCCGGTGATCAGCGCCGGCAGCACCGCTGGCCAAATCACCGCGACAAAAGTCTGCCAGCGGCTGGCACCGAGGCTGGCGGCAGCCTCTTCCAGCTCCGTCTCCAGATCGGCCAGCACCGGCTGAACTGTGCGCACCACGAACGGCAGACCGATGAAGGTCAGCGCCACCACAATCCCGGCTGGCGTGAACGCGACCTGAATGCCATGCGGCTCCAGGATGCTGCCGAACCAGCCGTTGCCCGCGTAAAGCGCAGTCAGCGCGATGCCAGCAACCGCTGTCGGCAAGGCAAAGGGCAGATCCACCAGCGCATCCACGATGCGACGGCCGGGGAAGGAATAACGCACCAGCACCCAGGCCACGAGGAAACCGAAGAAGGCGTTGATCACGGCCGCAAGGAAGGCCGTGCCAAAGCTAATTTTGTAAGCCGAGAGTACGCGTGGCGAAAAAATGATGGTGCTAAATTCCTCCCACGTCATGCCGGCTGTTTTCAAGAACAGACCGGCCAGCGGGATCAGCACCAGCAGGCTCAGGTAGACCACGCTGTAGCCCAGCGTAAGGCCAAAGCCAGGCAAGACGCGCCTGGCTTTGCGGGGCACCGCGATATCAGGTACAGAACTTGCCATCAACGCAGACCTGCGGAATAGATGCTGTCAAACACGCCGCCATCGGCAAAGTGCTTGTCCTGAGCTTTCTGCCAGCCACCAAAGGTCTTGATGTCGAACAGCTTCACGTTGGTGAACTGCTTGGCGTACTTGGCCGCCACGGCTGGGTCACGCGGACGGTAGTAGTTCTTGGCCGCAATTTCCTGACCTTCGGCACTGTATAGATAGTCGAGATAGGCTTTGGCCACCACGGTATTACCCTTTTTCGCAGCGACACGATCAACCACCGCCACCGGCGGCTCGGCGAGGATGCTTACCGACGGCACCACGATGTCGAACTTGTCCGGCCCCAGCTCACGCGTGGCCAAGTAAGCCTCGTTTTCCCAGGACAAGAACACGTCACCAATGCCGCGCTCGGTGAAGGTGGTGAGTGCGCCGCGAGCCCCGGTATCGAGCACCGGCACATTGCGGAACAGCTTGCTGACAAACTCCTTTGCGCTGGCCTCGTTGCCGTTCGGCTGCTGCAGGGCATAGCCCCAAGCGGCGAGGTAGTTCCAGCGCGCGCCACCAGAGGTTTTGGGGTTCGGAGTAACTACCTTTACACCCGGCTTAACGATATCGCCCCAGTCCTTGATGTGCTTGGGATTACCCTTACGCACCAGAAACACAATCGTGGAGGTATAGGGTGAGCTGTTGAATTTGTAACGACTCTCCCAGTTCGGGTCGAGTAACTTAGCCTTCTCAGCGATGACATCGATGTCGTAGGCCAGTGCCAATGTCACTACGTCGGCATTGAGACCGTCGATCACCGAACGCGCCTGCTTGCCGGAGCCACCATGCGATTGGCGAATAGACACGGTATCGCCAGTCTTTTTCTGCCAGTATTTGGCGAAGGCGGCGTTGTAGTCCTGATACAGCTCACGCGTTGGGTCGTAGGAAACGTTGAGCAGGCTGTAGTCTTTGGCAGCTACAGCGCCGCTGAACAGCGTGGTGGCCAAGGCGGCCGCGAGGCTTACTTTACGAAATGACATGGTGTTCTCCAGTCGGTCAGCTGCGGACGTGCAGCGAATGGAGGCATCCTAGTCAGATGTTTTTAATCTTAAAATACTGTTTTTTCATATTTATAGAACTTTTAGTGCTATAAGAAGCGCCGCCATCATATATTCAAAATGAATAACTAAATTCATATTTATTCTTTTTAAATCTCAAAAAGAGCCGGCATGCTTGCCTCCATCAAAACCTGATCGGAGTTTCAAGATGTCTGTTTATACCGCTGCACCACGCCTGCTGGCACTTGCTGCCGCCATCTCTGCCTCGTCTGCCTGGGCGGCCGAACCATTTAGCAACGACGCCAATCGCGTTGCCGAGCTCGAACAGCGCCTGCTGATTTTGGAGCGTAAGCTCGAAATCCAGACCGAAGAAAGCGACAAGAAAGCAAAAGATACTCCGGTCGTAAGCGCGGGCGACAGGGGCTTCGGCATCAAGAGTGCCAAGGGCGATTACGAAATCAAATTCAGTGCCGTGGCTCAAGCGGACTATCGCGCCTTCCTTAGTGATGACCCTGTTGCTGCTGGCGCAACCGGTAAGCTCCAAGATGGCTTTGTATTACGCCGTATCCGTCCCACCATTTCTGGCAACCTCGGCAAACTCGTTGCCTTTCGATTTACACCTGAGTTCGCTGGAAGTGGCTTCGGTGACGCTTCAGGCAACAGCATTGTTGATGCGTATGTTGACTTGAAGTTCTCGCCCAAAGCCTCTGTGCGTATCGGCAAGCAAAAAGGACCTGTTGGCATCGAACGCTTGCAGTCAGGCTCGGCACTTCCCTTGATTGAGCGCGGCTTAACCACCGAACTGGTGCCCAATCGCGATATTGGCGTGGCAGTATTTGGCGAACTCGCCAATAAAACCGTCAACTATTCTGTTGGGGTATTCAACGGCACGGCAGATGGTCGTGATGTCTCCGTTGCCGATGATTCGGGGAAAGAGCTCGAAGGCCGTATCTTCCTCACGCCATTTAAGAATGATTACAGCCCCTTGGCAGGGCTTGGCTTTGGTGTTTCAGGCACTTACGGAACCAAGCACTCGTCACAAGGTAATACCGCAAACGCTAACAACACACTGGCGCGATATCGCTCTTTTGGTCAGCAACTAATCTTTGGTTATGAGACCGGCGTAGTTGCGGAAGGTAAGCACACACGCCTTGCGCCCCAAATTTCCTTCTACAAAGACTCCCTTGGCGTCGTTGGCGACTACGTGGTGTCGCAGCAGGAGGTAGTACGCAGCACCAACCAAGCCAAGTTAAAAAATGATGCGTACTCCATCACGGCAAGTTATGTGCTGACCGGCGAAGACGCTTCGTTTAACGGCGTCACACCCGGCAATAACTTTACGTTAAATGGTGAAGGCTGGGGCGCCCTAGAAGCAGTAGCACGCATCGGTCAATTGAGAATTGATGACGACGCTTTTGTAGGCAGCAACGCCTTACGTTTCGCTAATCCACAAACCTCTGCCAGCAAAGCCAAAAACTATGTGGTTGGCGTGAACTGGTACTTAAACAAAAACGTGAAACTGTCCACCAACTACAGCGATACCCGCTTTGATGGCGGGGCAAACGGTGGTGGTGCTGTTGTTGCCGATCGCGATGCTGAAAAGGCCCTCTTCACCCGCGTTCAGCTCAGCTACTAAGCCTCTCACTTTCCGGAGATCCCATCATGGCGGGCATTTGAATGCGCAAAGCCAGCTTGGCGACTGGCCGACAGGACAGATTTTGCTGCATGATCTGGTTTGGCGCTGACGCCGATACTAAGCTCGGCATGGCGCACTCTTCTTTGTTCCCTCTCAGGAGCTTTCCGATGTGCCAGCTGCTGGGCATGAATGCCAATGTGCCCACCGACATCTGCTTTTCCTTCAGCGGCTTCCGCCAGCGCGGCGGTCTCACCGACCATCATGCCGATGGCTGGGGCATCGGCTTTTTCGAGGATGCCGGCTGCCGCTTGTTCATCGACACCGAAGCCAGCGTGACCTCGCCGATTGCCGCGCTGGTGAGCGCTTACCCGATACGCTCGCGTCAGGTCATCGCGCATATTCGCAAGGCCACGCAAGGGCAGACGCTGCTGCAGAACACGCACCCGTTTCAGCGCGAACTCGGTGGCCGCTACTGGCTGTTCGCACACAATGGTGACCTCAAGGATTTTGTGGCGACGCCCGGCCCGGTGCGTCCGGTAGGCGATACCGACAGCGAAATGGCGTTCTGCCATCTGCTTAATCAGATCCTGCTGAGCTGCTCGGATGGCCGGCCCAGTGACGAAGAGCTGCTCACGGTGGTGACGCGCGTGGCCGGCGAGATTGCCCGCCATGGCACCTTCAATTTTCTGCTGTCCAACGGCGACTGGCTGCTCGCACATTGCTCCACGCTGCTGACCTGGATCGTGCGCGAGGCCCCGTTTTCGGTGGCACATCTGAGCGATGAAGATGTGAGTGTGGATTTCAGTGAGCACACCGGGCCGGACGATCGCGTGGCCGTGATCGCCACCGCGCCGCTCACCGACAATGAAGTCTGGACGCCGGTCGCGCCCGGCACGCTGCTGATGTTTCGTGATGGCGCGCTGCAGGCGTCGATCAGTACCTCAGATCACGCCGTGGGTATGCCATTGAATCCGCACCACACTGCCGATGCCGGCACGACATCGGAAGCTTAGTCGTCCTGATGGCAAGCCCATCACCACCTCGCGCACAGCAGCCACGCCCCAGCCTCTGCCCGCCATCAAATCCGGCGTCTGGGCTGGCCGGGCCTGACCGCGACCATCATCGGCCACAACAAGGCTGAAATGCTCACCTCGGCGGCGCAAGCGCAGCCAGACTTGTAGGCGCTCGGGCTTGCCATCAGCGAGCCGGACATCGCCTGATTCGCCGCCATGCACCAGCGCATTACGGAGTAATTGCGGCCAGACATCCCAGAGCAACGCATGGCTACTCGGCCAGTGCGGGTCGAGCTGAAGATGCAACGTCGCGGGCTGACTGCCCAACCTGACTTGCGCGGCGAAGCTTTCGCGCAAAGCGCGGCGCAGGCTTTCCGGGGAAGTCGCGACTGGCAACTTGCCTGCATCGTCCAGCCACGGCATCAACGCCGCAGAAAGCACAGGCCAGCAACCCAGCGCCTCCACTTGCTGACCCGACTGTAAATGGCTTTCGAGATCGTGCAGCGCCTGCGCCACAGCATCGGCGGAGACCGTGAGCGCCGCGCCCTTGAGCAAATGCACGGCATGGCGCAGCGGCGTCAGCGCCGACTCATCGCCCGCTTGCCAGCGCTGCCAATGTGCCGTGATCGTGACATGCAGTCGCTGCGCCTGCTGGCGAAAAAGACTCGTCAGCGTGGCATCGCTCATGTGAGGTGCGGCCAGGCATCGAACAGCAATTTGCTGCCGATGAGCACGGTGAGAACTTCGAACGAGCGCTTCACCAAGCCATTGCCGTGGCTATGCGCGAGATGCGCACCGACATAACCGCCAAGGAAGGATCCAAGCAATAACGCCGGCAGCCAATCCCAGCGCACCGGCGCTTGTTGCGCGATGAACCACGCACCCGTGCCGTTCCAGAACAGGCCAACCAAGATGAGCGTGTAGGTCACCGCTCGCGTGTAGTCCAGGCCAAACCAGCGCACCAGCCAGATCGTCACAAACAGGCCCGTGCCCGAGGTCAGCGAACCGTTGAGCACGCCGATGCCAAACAACACGCCACCGCCAATGAGCAGGCCGAGACGGTCGGTATGCTGCACGGCATGGACCTTGCCCAGCTGTGGCCGCGCCATGGAGTAAGCGCCCAACCCCAGCGTCAGCACACCCAGTGCTGCACGCGCCCAGGCCTCAGGAATTTGCAGAATGATTTGTGTACCTAGCCAGACACCGGGCAAGCCAGCCAGCAAAATGAAGCCGGCAAAGCGCCAGTTGATCGGCTCAGCCCGCAGATGCCGCAGCGTCGCACCCAACCCCAGCGCCACGCTGGCAATCTTGTGCGTGGCCAGCGCCGTCGGAAACGCCAACCCAAGAAAGATCAGCACCGGCAGTTGCAGCAGCCCGGCACCGCCACCCGCCAGCGACGACAGCGTGTTGGCGACAAACGAAATCGCCAGCAGGCCGACCTGCTCCAGCACCGCCTCCGACATTATTTCTTGCGGGCGCGGTTGCTGATTAGCGTACCCATGCCTTCGTCCGTGAAGACTTCGAGCAGGCAGGCATGCGGCACACGACCGTCAATAATATGTGCCGATTGCACGCCGCCTTTTACCGCATCCAACGCGCAGGCGATCTTCGGCAACATGCCGCCGTAGATCGTGCCGTCGGCGATGAGTGCGTCCACATCCTTAGTGGTCAGGCCGGTCAGCACCTGCTTATTCTTGTCCATCACGCCGGGAATGTTGGTGAGCAAAATCAGCTTTTCAGCCTTCAGTGCCTCAGCCACTTTGCCTGCCACGAGGTCGGCGTTGATGTTGTACGACGCGCCATCGTCGCCCACGCCTACTGGCGCGATGACGGGAATGAAATCGCTGCCGAACATAAGCTCGAGCACGTCGGTCTTGATGCCGGCCACTTCGCCGACCTGACCGATATCGACTTCCTGCATCACACCGTCGGCATCTTTGTGCGACAGCGTCATGCGCTTGGCGCGGATCAGGTTGGCGTCTTTCCCGGTGAGACCAATGGCACGACCGCCGTTCTGGTTAATCAGATTGACGATGGACTTATTCACCAAGCCGCCGAGCACCATTTCCACCACATCCATGGTCTCGCTATCGGTGACGCGCATGCCGTCGATGAACTCAGACACCTTGCCGATTTTCTTCAACAAGTCACCAATTTGCGGACCACCGCCGTGCACCACCACCGGGTTCAGGCCAACGGTTTTCATCAGCACGATGTCGCGCGCAAACGAATGCTCCAGCTCCGGATCGGTCATGGCGTTGCCACCGTATTTGACCACGATGGTGGCGCCATTGAAGCGCTGAATATAGGGCAGTGCTTCGGTCAGAACCTTGGCAATGTTAAGAGCTGCATCTTGCGTGAGAGCCATGAGATATCTCGCGTTACTGAATAGGAGTTAGTGACGACCCGAGCTGCCGAAGCCGCCAGCACCGCGTGCCGTGGCCTGGAACTCAGTAACAATGTTGAATTCGGCTTGCACCACTGGCACCAGCACGTATTGCGCGAGGCGCTCACCGGGCTGCATGACAAAAGGCTCACTGCCGCGATTCCAGCACGACACCATAAGCTCGCCCTGATAATCGGCGTCAATCAAGCCCACCAAATTGCCGAGCACGATGCCATGTTTATGGCCCAGACCCGAGCGCGGCAGGATCAGGCCGGCATAACCGGGGTCGCTGATGTAAATCGCCAGACCGGTGCGAATCAACACCGTGTCGCCTGGGTTCAGGGTCAGCGGCGCATCCAGCAATGCGCGCAGATCCAAGCCAGCAGAACCTTCGGTGGCATAGCTTGGGAGCGGCAGATCGCGACCGATACGGTCATCAAGGATGCGAACTTGCAAAGGGATTTTCATGGTTGGAGATTCCGTTTCTTCAAAATCAATGTTCAAGGCGTCAGTCGGGCGGCTAGCAGGCGCACCAGTTCGCGGGCAATCTGCGACTTCCCAGCTTTGGCTAACTCCACACGCGCCACCTTTTCGTGTGCCTGCGCATCGGGCCAAAACACGGTCATGGCATTGTCGTCGCTCTGGAAGCCGATGTCGGCCCGCGACACATCATTGCAGGCGATGAGATCAAGCTTTTTGCGTGCCAGCTTGTCACAGGCATAGGCTTCCACCGCATGCGTTTCTGCGGCGAAGCCCATCACAAACGGTTTATCCGCCTGCTCGGCAATGCTCGCCACAATGTCTGGATTTTTCACCAGCGTGATATCCAAGGTGTCGTCTTTCAGGCCTTTCTTAATCTTCTGTGCTGCGACTTGTGCCGGCCGGTAATCGGCCACAGCCGCGGTGGCGATGAACACGGTACGCGCCGAGCCCACAGCCGCCTTAGCGTCATTCACGACAGCAGCACTCGCCGCCAGCATGTCTAGCGCACTGACCACATCCACGCGCTGCACGCGAGCGGGTGTGGGCAAATGCACCGGACCGGCAATCAATGTGACGCGTGCACCGGCCTCGACACAGGCCTCGGCCAGCGCAAACCCCATCTTGCCCGAGCTGTGGTTACTCAAATAACGCACCGGGTCCAACGCTTCACGCGTGGGGCCAGCGGTGATCACCACATGTGTGCCACTGAGCAGGCCGCTCTCGAATTGATCGGCACAGAGGTCAGCGAGTTGTTGCGCCTCCAGCAAGCGACCAGCACCAATGTCGCCACAGGCCTGCGCGCCGCTGCCGGGCCCAAACACCGCAATGTCACGGCTTTTTAGGGTCTCTAAGTTGACCTGCGTCGCTGCGTCAGCCCACATCTGTTGATTCATCGCGGGAGCCACGGCCTTCTTGCCCGATGCCGCCAGCCAGCAGGTCGTCAGCAAGTCATTGGCGATGCCCTGCGCCAGCCGCGCTAAGGTGTCGGCCGATGCCGGCGCCACCAGAAACAGATCGGCCCAGCGTGCCAGCTCAATATGGCCCATGGCCGCTTCCGCCGCCGGATCGAGCAAATCCACATGCACCGGATTGCCCGACAGCGCCTGCAGCGTCAGCGGCGTGATGAATTCGCGGGCGGCCGCGGTCATCACCACCTGAACGTCAGCGCCAGCGTCGCGCAAACGGCGAATCAATTCGGCACTTTTATAGGCCGCGATCCCGCCGGTAACGCCGAGCAAAATATGTTTGTTTGACAGCCGCGCGAGCATGCGAAAGCTCCAATCCGGGTCTATACCTTATGCAGCTGCGAAAGATACCACGGCAGCGTAGGGATTTTATGTTCGACAGGAGTCACAGCTGATGCGTATTCGAGATTGGCCAGCGGCAGAGCGGCCACGGGAAAAGCTCTTAATTCAGGGGCCGGGAGCCCTTAGCACGGCTGAGCTGTTGGCCCTGCTCATAGGCCATGGTCGTGAAGGCCTGACTGCGGTGGACATGGCACGGCAAGCGTTACAACACTACGGCGGCATTCGCGACTTACTCGATGCCCCCTTGGAAGACCTGCTATTGCGCGTGAATTGGGGGCCAGCGCGTGTGGCCAGATTACATGCTGCCGTTGAGCTGAGCCGACGCTACCTCAGTGAAAGCCTGAGCCGCCAAGGCAAGCTCACTAGCCCAGCAGCCACCCGTGAATTCCTGCGCGCCCAGCTTCGCGGCTACGACCACGAAGTCTTTGCGGTGCTCTACCTCGACAATCAGCACCGCGTCATTGCCTTCGAAGAGCTCTTCCGAGGCACGCTAGACAGCTGCTCTATTCACCCCCGTGAAGTGGTGAAGCGCTCGCTGGCCCAACGCGCCGGCGCGGTCATTTTTGCGCATAACCACCCTTCCGGCGTGGCCGAGCCCTCCGCCGCCGACCGGCACATCACGCAACGACTGAAAACCGCCCTGGAACTCGTTGAGGTACGCACCCTCGACCATCTGGTGATCGGCGACGGCGAGCCCGTGTCGTTTGCCGAGCGCGGCTGGCTTTGACGGATAGCCTGAAAACTTACTGTAGCCACAATAATCATGACTGAACTATCCTACGATCCCGACAAGGCCAGACAGAATGAGCTTTTGCGTGGGCTGCACTTTGATTTGGTGCACGCATTTTCATGGAATACAGCATGGATTATCGAAGATCTGCGCCATGATTATGGCGAGCACCGGTTCAGAGCCATTGGGCTCATCGACACGCGATTGCATGTCGTGGTCTTTACGCCACGAGAAAACCGGCTTCACATCATTAGTTTGAGAAAAGCGAATGAACGCTAAATCAAGCACTTCAGCCAGCAAGGCCGCCAGCCAGCCGGATGAAACTAATCCCGAATGGATGGCTGACGACTTCCAGCACGCCCGAAGAGCAGAAGATGTGTTGCCTGAAATCTTGGGTAAGGAGCAGGCGAGCGTCTTACTGACGCGAGGCCGCCCGAAGAGCAGCAACCCAAAAGTGGCGCTGACGATTCGCTACGATGCCGAAGTTATCGAGTCGTTCCGCGCCACTGGCCCGGGCTGGCAAACTCGCATGAACTCGGCATTACGAGAATGGCTAACGCTGAAGCACTAAACGCAAAAGCCCCCGCACATCGGCGAGGGCTTTTGCTCTACATCACCACGATCAGAACTTATAGGTTGCTGACAGACGTGCCGCGATGGGCGAGCCCGGTGTGATGTTGTTGTTGTTGTGCGCGTTTACGTAGTAGTCGCGGTTAAGCAGGTTTTCGATGTTGAGTTGTAACTGCAGATTCTTCGATGCATTGAGGAAGGCCGCGGCATCGACACGACCATAGCCAGGCAGTTTCACCGTGTTGTCGTCCTGAGCGAACATGCGGCTACGGCTGACAAAGCCCAGAGCGACACCGTAACGATCGTTTACGTCATAACGATTCCACAACGAGAAGGTGTGACGCGGTGTTTGGTTGGTTTCGTTACCGGCTTTAATCGACATCGTTTGCGACTTGGTGATGGCGCTATCCGCAAACGCGTACCCACCCGTTACCGACCAGGCGTGATTGATTTTGCCGGTTGCGCTCAGCTCGGCACCCTTAACTCGTTGACCGTCGACTAGGATAGCTTGAGTGGTAACTGCGGGGTCGGTAATAGCGACATTACCGCGCTCCAAGCGATACAACGTCGCCGCCAGCGAGAGGTCTGCGCGAGGATCCCATTTCACACCCACTTCCTTATTTAAAAAGGACTCAGGATCGAAATTTCGGTTTGCGCCCGTTAACGAACTCAACTGATCCCCAGCGCGCGGAACGAAGGTTTTGCTGTAGCTGGTATAAATAGAGACTGAATCAACCGGCTTGTAAATCAACGCAGCGCGAGGAGACAGCTCTGTATCTGTTGTTTTGCCTGAGTTTGTACCCACCTTGTCGGTAAAGTCCGTCACAAAACGATCCTGACGCAGACCTAGCACCATTTGCCACTGCTTGTTGAAGGTCAGCTGATCCTGAATATAAACCGCTGAAACATCCACTTGGCTAACACTATCGCGTGCACGTGTAGCAGCAAACGTCGCTACGCCACGAGGATTAGAAGCCGACACCGAGGATGGAGTGACAGTACCATTGATACGGAAGTTCTCCGTATCCTGACGGCCAAACTCCGTACCAAGGAGCAAGTCGTGCTTGATAGAACCGGTGGTTGCGCGCACCAGTAAGTCAGTCTGATTAAACACATTCTGACGCTGGGTATCATCATGGTAGGCCGCTAATGCCACCATATTGGCACCGCTGACGCTGCCGTTGGCATACACATTCTGATAGTACTTGTCGTAATCGGCGTAGCGCGTCTTGTTGCTCAGCATCACGCCATTCTTGAACCTATGCTCAATTGCCATACCCACCGTACGCACCGTGGTTTCAGTTGGGCTTTGCTCGGCGTTGCCAAAGAACGTGGACTCGTCCGTTTTGAACGGCTTACCATTTTGTGACGGAATGCCACGATCGGTGACGCGCAGGTCATTGAAGTATTCGGCAGACAGAACCACTTTAGTGCGGTCGCTGGGCTTCAGTGTCAGGGTTGGGCTAATGCCGTTGCGGCGCACGCTGACGCCATCACGATAGCTGTCCGAGTCTTCGCTCACGACGTTGACTCGACCTGCAACCGAGCTCGTCAAGCCACCGCCCACGTCCAAAGCAATTCGCTTGTGGTCATACGAACCTACCGACACATTCACTTCGCGCACCGGCGTCCAGCCAGCCTCTTTGCTCACGCGATTGATGACACCGCCAGCGCCGCCACGACCGAAGGCCAGGCCGTTAGAGCCCTTCAGAATTTCAACGCGATCGATGTTGTAGACATCACGGTAGTACTGCACATCGTCACGCACGCCATCTAAGAAAAAGTCACCGGTGCTGGTGCTCCCGCGAATCACCGCAGCGTCACGGTTGCCTTCACCCTGCGCAAAGGTGATGCCCGGGGTGTAACGCACGGCTTCTGCCATGCTTTGTACGGCTTGATCTTTGATTTGCTGAGCCGTGACCACGCTCACAGACTGTGGGGTATCAAGCAATGCCGTATCGGTTTTGGTCGAGGCGCGGCTAAACACCGGCTGGTAGCCGTTGGTAGCGGGGGCATCTGCTGCTGCTGACACTTGCACTTCAGCCAGCACTTGCTCTTCCGCATAAAGACTGGGGGCAACGCCTGTACAGGCAAGCATGATGGCAACACTGAGGGGGTTAGGCTTGAACACGGCGCTCTCCGGCATCGAATTTGATGCGGAGAGCATAATAGAGGATACGAACGAAAACAATTCTCATTTAGAAAATGTTAGAGCTGCAAGCGCTCCGGCATGCTCTGCCATTCCGACTCTTGTATCCACTCGGGATGGCTCGGTTCCGTGAAGATAAACACAGACAACAATCCCATCAGGAAAATCACTTTCAATAGGCGATCACCATAAGTAGGTACGGGCACGCCCATGAGCGCCGCATGGGTGGGGCCCACTTCTACGCGCTGACCATCACGGATAAGCCAGGCCGCGAGCAGCAACAATGCCACCACAAAGACCCAACCTCCGGCAAAGAACAGTCCCAGCCCAATGAATAACGCGAATATCGCGACCAAGGGCATGAACGCACTGAGCCAGACCGAGAAAACTGCGGCGAACAAAATGGCCCACGCAGACACCGCAACGACAAATACGCGCATCATGATCCAACCGCGACCACCCACACGCACTTCGCCCTGATACAGCGGCCTTGTCGCCCAATACGCCGCTAGCGCCACCGGTCCCAGTAGGCACAGTAAAACCACCCAAGCGCCCGGCGAATTCATCTGCCGGCGCTGGGCATCCTGATACAGCCAGATGCTCAGTGCCGCCAACGTCAGTAACAGTGCGGTCATGCTGTCTCCTCGACCGGTTTATCTTGAGCGACATGCTCGCGGCCGAGGTAAAGATACATCGCCGGCACCACAAACAGCGTGAACAACGTACCAATGGTCATGCCGGTGGAGATCACCAGACCCATGGAGAAACGGGCAGCAGCGCCGGGGCCGGTCGCGAACAGCAGCGGCAGCATGCCCAGCACCAGCGCGGCGGTGGTCATCAGCACCGGGCGCAAACGAATCGACGAGGCCTCTTCAATCGCCAATCGCTTAGAGTAGCCCTGCTTCTGTAGCTGATTGGCGAACTCCACGATCAGGATGCCGTGCTTGGCAATGACCCCGATCAGCGTCACCAACCCCACCTGCGTATAGATGTTGATGCTCGCCCCGGGCGTCTGGAACATGGCTGCGATGTTGAGACAGAGCAGCGCGCCGCAGATCGACATCGGCACCGTGACCAACATGATGATGGGGTCACGGAACGATTCGAACTGCGCCGCCAACACCAAATAGATGATGACCATGGCAAAGAAGAAGGTGACGACCAACGCCGAACCTTCGTTTTTGTACTGACGTGAGCCGCCAGCGTAATCAACACCGTAGTCCTTGGGCAGCACTTGCGCCGACGCTTGCTCAAGCACGCCCAACGCGTCACCCAAGGTTACGCCCGGACGCTGCACGCCCGAGATGGTGACGGCGTTGAGCTGCTGGAAACGGTTCAAGGCTTGCGGCTGCACGGTATCGCGCAGGGTCACTACGGTAGACAGCGGAATCAGCTCACCCGATGCTGTGCGCGTGTAGTACTGCGAGAGCTGATCCGGATTCAGACGCTCACTGCGCTCAACCTGTGGAATGACCTTGTACGAGCGTGACTCCATGCTAAAGCGATTGGCATAGCCGCCAGACAACATGGCCGACATGTCTGCCGCCAGCGTACTCATGTTAATACCGAGCAAGGCGGCCTTTTCGCGATCCACATCCACCTTGACCTGCGGCTTGTCGATCTTCAGGTCGGCACGCATGAAGATGAACTTCTTGCTTGCCATGGCCTGTCCGACCACCTCATTAGCCGCCTCCAGCATGGCCTGGGGTGATGCCGTGCTGGTGATGATGAACTCAACCGGGAAGCCGTTACCGCCACTGGGCAGCGACGGCGGTGCGAAAACTGCATTCTGTAGACCGGCAACGCCATTGGCTTGCCCGGTGACTTCGGTCAGCACTTCCTTGGTCGTGCGTTCGCGCTCCGTCCACGGCTTCATCACGATACCGGAGATCGCCGTGTTACTGCCCACTGCCGAACCACCGCCACCCACCCCATTGAGCAAGAAGAAGTTGTCTTTCTCGGGAATAGCATTGGCGATCTTCACCAGCTCATCGGTGAACTTGGTCAGATAGTCCAGCGACGAAAACGAATCGCTTTGCGAAAAGATCAGGAAGAAGCCCTGGTCTTCTTCCGGTGCGAGCTCCTGCGGCGAGCTCTTAAACAGGAAGAAGCACGACACCAGCACAATCGCGCCAAAGGTCGCGATGACATGCTTGTCATCGAGTGCGCCGTGCAACTTGCGCTGATAGTTCAGGCGCAGCGCTTCAAACTTCGTATCCAGCCAGTGCGCGAAACGGTTGCCCTGCTCTTCCTTTTTGGAGTGCAAGAGCATGGCCGACATCATCGGCGACAGCGTCAGCGCAATCACACCCGACAGCAGCACCGCGCCCGCCAGCGTAAAGGCAAATTCAACAAAGAGCGTACCGGTCAGCCCGCCAATAAAACCAATCGGCAGATACACCGCAACCAAGGTGATGGTCATGGCAATCACCGGCCCGACCAGCTCGCGCGCGCCCTTAATCGCCGCATCGAAAGGCTTCATGCCATCTTCGATATGGCGATGAATATTTTCCAGCACGATGATGGCGTCATCGACCACCATGCCGATCGCCAGCACCATGGCCAACAACGTGAGCAGGTTGATCGAGAAGCCCATTAGCACCATTAAAAAGCAGGCACCGATCATGGACAGCGGCACAGTGACCGCCGGAATCAGCACGCTGCGCATGGAACCCAGGAACAGATAGATCACCACGATGACAATAGCCACCGCTTCAATCAGCGTCTTGATGACTTCGTTAATGGCATCCTGAATGTAGCGCGTGGAGTCGTAAGGAATATTCGCCTTCAGACCTTCCGGCAGCTGTTTGAGGATGTCCGGCCAGACGTTTTCGCGCAGGTCCTTGATGACATCCAGCGAGTTCGCGTCCGGGGCAATTTCAATGCCCATGAACGTGGCGCTCTTGCCGTTGAACGACACCTGCGTGCCATAGCTTTCGGAGCCCAGCACCACATCGGCGATGTCGCCAAGACGAACCATGGCGTCGGGCGTGGAGCGCACGACCAGGGAGCGGAATTGCTCAGGCGTATTTAGATCGGTTGCGGCGGTGAGATCGACCTGCACCATCGACCCCTTAGTGGCTCCGAGGGCAGCCTGCACGTTGTTATTACGCAGAGCGCCGTAAACATCGCTCGCGGTCACACCCAAGGCGGCCATGCGTTCCGGCTTCATCCAGATGCGCATGGCGAAGGTGCGATCACCGAGGATCTTGGCGCGCTGCACACCCGCCACCGTAGCCAGACGAGGCTCGACGACACGCACCAGGTAGTCGGTGATCTGATTGTTGTCGAGAATGTCCGAATAGAACGACAGATACATCGCCGCCGTGGTGTCACCCACCGACAGCTCGACGGTCGGGTCTTCCGATGCTTCCGGCAGCTGGTTGCGCAGCTTATTTACCTTGGCGGCAATCTGCGTGAGCGCCTCGTTGGGGTCATAGTCCAGACGCAGGTAAACCTGAATCGAACTGACACCCGAGATGCTCGTCGACTTCACATAGTCGATGCCCTGCGCCGAGGCGATCTCACGCTCCAGTGGCGTGGTGATGAAGCCCTGAATCAGGTCGGCATCGGCACCGACATAGACCGTGGTGACGTTGACCACGGCATTTTGCAGCTCGGGGTACTGACGCACGTTCAGGTCAAACGCTGATTTCAAACCCAGCAGCAGGATCATCAGGCTGACCACCAGCGCCAGCACCGGGCGTTTGATGAAGATATCGGTAAAGTTCATGGTCGCGACCCTGCTCAGCTGTCAGTCGGTGTAGGCGTTGCCGAAGCGGACGGCTGCACGGTGTTATTGATCTTGACCTTGCTGTCGTTCTGCAATTTCAGCAGGCCGCTGGTGGCGACTTGCTCGCCAGCCTTCAGGCCATCGGTGACCACCACCAAATCACCGCGTGTCTCGCCGGTCTTAATGAAACGGCGGCGCACCACCAGCTCATCGGTGACCTTGCCGTCAGCCGCTTTGCCTTTTACCGACTGAATGACATACACCGAGTTGCCGTAGGGGTTGTAGCTCACGGACGTTTGCGGGATGGTGACCACACTAGCGGTCTTGGCGAGACCGATGCTGGCGCGAGCAAACAGGCCCGGACGCAACGCTTCATCGGCATTGTCGAAGCGCGCACGCACCTTAAAGTTACGTGTTTTGCTATCCATCATGGGCTCAATGGCCGAGATTACGCCGCTGAACGTGCGGCCCGGCTGCGAGTCCACCACCACGGTCACGGTCTGGCCCTTTTCCACGGCGGCCTGATTTTGCTCAGGCAAGGTGAAGTCCACAAACACGGGGTTGATGGCCTGCAACGACACGATGGGCGTGCCGGCACTCAGGTACTGGCCCACATTGACCTGGCGTATGCCAAGCTGGCCGCTGAACGGCGCACGAATCTGCTTTTGCGCCAACTTTGCACGCTGAGCATCGGCACCGGCACGAGCGGCACTGAGGTCGGCCTGAGCACGATCCAGTTCAGACTTAGAAATGGCATCGAGCTTAAACAAGCGCTCTAAACGCGCATATTCGGACTTGGCTAAATCGGCCTGAGCTTGCAAGCGTGCCAGATCCGCCCGTTCTGTTCCGGCAGAAAGGGTCACCAACAGATCGCCCTTTTTGACGCGCGCGCCCGACTCAAAATGCAGCGCTGCAATAATGCCGCCCGACTCCGTAGTGACATCGGCGCCATTGCTGGCGACCACCGTGCCTACGCCGCTCAGACTGGCCGCCCAGGTTTCTGATTTGGCCGTAGCCGAGGAAACGACGGCCGGTGGCATCGGCATATTGTCGAAATACTGGTTCATCATTTTGCCGCCGAACCACTTCATGCCGAACACGCCACCGAAAACGATTCCGGTGCCAATCAACATCCACATCATGCGTTTGTTCATCTTTTTTATTCCTGGGCGCGCGGCGCTTAATTCGAAGTCAGTAGCGTGTCGACAGTGGTCAGGTCATTGGCATCCAACACCCCGGCCTGCTGTTTTAGTTGCAGCATTTTTAACAGCACGTCGTAACGGCTGCGATCTAAATTACGTTTGGCTTGCACCGTATTGGATTGCGCATTCAAGACATCGGTAATGGTGCGCTTACCGGCCTCGTAGCCATACCGCGTGGCTTGCTCAGCCGCTTGCGATGACTCTAGCGAGCGCTGAAAAGCCTGGCTTTGCGCGCGCGCCGTTTGAACTTCACGGAACAGTCGACGCGTTTCACGCAACAGTTCGCGCTCGCTGCGCGCTTGCTCGGCTTGGGCTTGCGCCAAGCGTGCTTGCGCTTCACGGACCTTACTCGACATGGCGCCACCCGCAAACAGTGGCAGCCTCAGCTCAACGCCCACCTCCGTGCTGTTGGCCTTGGAACCAATGCGTGATTCAGACATATCCTGACGCCCATGCGTGGCGACTAGGTCTAATACCGGCAAGGACTCCGAACGACGACTGGTGGCATTGGCCTGTGCAACGGCGACTTGCGCCAGCGCTTGCTGATACGCTGGGTTGCTGGCGCGCGCGCGGGTCAGCCAAACTTCGGCATCCAAACTATCCAAAGCGGGTAACTCAGTCGCCGACTTCAGTACAAATAACTGCGCACGGCCATTGCCCGTGACTTCATCTAGCGCATCCTGTGCCGAATCCACGGCCTGCTGAGCGGCCAGCAAATTGGCCTGAGCCAAATCTTCACGCGCCTGCGCTTCCTTCAGATCAGTACCCGCGACTAACTGCACGTCATAACGTTTGCGCACATCGCCCAGCGACTTGCTCACCGCCTCCGCCTCGCTCTGCGCCAGCGCCAATTCATTGCTGGCATTGAGCACCGCTAAATAGCGCTCGGCCACACGAATCACTAGCGCTTGCCCGCGCTGAATAAAAGCTTGCTCCGCGAGCTGATCTTGCGCGTCTGCCCGACGACCACGCGCCAACAGGTCATAACGGAATAAGGGCTGACGCAACTCCGCGCCGAGCTGCCAGCTATCGTAGCGCTCTTGGAAACCGCTGGTCGTTGCAGTCGGATCCTTAAAAGGCGTGCTAATCACATCTGAGTCGGTATTTTTTATCGCGCCGGTCACGTTCAGTGACGGTAAGCGTGTGGCGCGTTCTTGCACGCCCGCTTCGCGATCTGCAGCTCGCTCTGCCAACGACGCGGCCACCGCAGGATCACTGGCGATGGCGCGTTGCAAGGCCTCGCGCAACGTCATGGTTTCCGTAGCCGCTGGCTCCGGTGCCAGGCGCATGGCATACGCAGATACCGATACCGTGCTGGCGAATACGGCACAGCCCAGCAACAAGGCCGCCGGTTTTAACGTGACTCTATTCTGACTCATCAAACACCTCAGTTCGGACGCGAGCAATCAAGGCCTCTAGTGCGCCAGTATCCGCCGGATCAATTAACGGTAACCAGCCCATACCATTGAGCAAATGTTGCATATGGCGGGCGAGCAAAAAGTAAGGGGTATGCACATTAAAGTGGTCTAGCAGACCATCCGCATGGACCAAGTTGTGCACGCCTAGGGTCAAGGACCAACAACCCGTGGCAACAGACTCAGGGCGCATCCCCCGCGGATCGAGATCACCGCAGGCAATGGCATCATTCACAATCGCTAACACGGCATCACAGACAGGCTGGCTAGCAGCAAAATGTGCCTCACGACGACATAAGCTGGCTGCACTCCAGACCACCTCGCAATGCGCATACTGCGCCACGCGAAAATGTTCTGGACTGCGCTGCACAAAAATCATGTCGGCCACCGTAATGGCAAACATGCGTTCGCGCGTGCTGGCTTTCCAGCCTGACGCTTTTTGAAATAGAGCCGCTTGCTCAGCAACCGACTCCGTCATCAGGGCAACGAGCAAGTCTTCCTTACTGGCAAAGTGCTGATAGAGCGTGCCCATGGCGTACTCACTGACTTCAGCCAGCTTCGCCATCTGCAGATTCAGCAAGCCATCGCGCACAATGAGCTGTCGCGCAGCGGCTAATAGTCGCTGCTCGCGCTCCTGAAACTGCCGCTCGCGTCGCTCTTTGGTACCCATGGCATCATCGATAAAAATTAAGGCTCGAATACTGAACTTGATTCACTTTTTCTGCAAGCCAACAAAACTCACAGTGAATAAGGCCAGATGAATAAACATTAATGTCTGAGTAAGCCCCTCGAAAGACCGCCATATGCAAGATCCTCATCCTCTTAGTGAGAGTCCGGTATGGCCACCACACGCAAACCCTACGATCTACTGGTGTGGCTAGGATTAGCCCTAACCGCCGTTTTTATTTCACGCTGCAGCCCGATTGACTGGCAAGTAGCGTCCTATTTTCACGGTAACGAGGCAGGCGGCTTTCCGCTGCGAAATAACGCTTTCTGGCTAATGGCGCATTCGCTGACGCGGGGGCTTAGCGCTGTGATGTGGCTGGCGCTATTGGCGTTCACCGTGCATCAATATTCGGTGAAGCAAACCACGGCCTTTTACGCCGGCCGTTTCATTTTACTCACCTCCCTATGGGCATTAGCCATTAATGGCTTATTGAAAACCCACTCGGTGCACAGCTGCCCCTGGAGCCTGGCGGCATTCGGCGGCCACTCCGCATTTTTCCGTCTGCTCGACCCCGAACCTATAGATGCCGGTAGCGGAGGTTGTTTTCCCAGTGGTCACGCGGCTGTGGGTTTTATGTGGTGGCCCGTGGTGTATGCCTGCGCGCTTTGGCGGCCACGACTCACGAGGCACGCTGGCGTTGCGGTGGCGGTCTTTGGTGCCCTCTGTGGCGCGATTCAGATCGTAAGAGGCGCGCACTTTGTCAGTCATGTCGTGATGACGGCTGCCGTCACCGGCGCCTGCACCAGCTTGGCTTTTCATATGTATCTGCGGATGCGGGCTGAACAGCCTCCTGCCATACCCTCTCTTCTGACTTAAGGTAACTCCCTCGTGCTCTCACACTTACCCAAGCTTCAAGCCCGACTGACGCAAAAACTATGGTTGATTAATGCGCTTGTTTCGCTGTGGCTCGCCGTCTTGGCCAATACCACCTTTATCCAAAAAGTCGCTGAATTAACGCCTTATCACGATGGGCGTTTTCCCGTTTTTATCGTGGCCATGCTGGGATTGCTAGCGGCGTACATCAACCTCTTTCTGACCTGGGTTACGTGGGGCCGTCTCGCAAAGCCCGTACTGACTTTTATCTTGATTGCCTCCGCCCTGAGCGCCTATTTCATCAACTCGTTTGGCGTTGGCATTGATGCCGGCCAAATTCAAAACATGATGGAAACAGACGCGCACGAAATCGGCGATTTACTGACATGGAATATGCTGGGCTATGTGGTTGTAATTGCGGGTCTTCCACTCATTTGGATCTGGTCTAAGCCACTGGTCAGTGAAGGCTGGCTCCAACGCCAACGCAATCGCGTACTCAGCAGTGCCGCAAGCTTATTGCTCATCGCTGCCGTTGCCGCAGGCTTCTACGCCGACCTCGCCTCAATTTTTCGCGAACATCGCAGCATTCGCTACTCCCTCGTGCCGCATAACTATGTCACGGGCCTACGCGCATATTTCAAACATCAGGAGGTCATTGAAGCTATCCCTATGCAAGCCTATGGTCAGGATGCGCACCGCTCACCGCCTCTAAGCCCGCAGGCAAAACCACGGCTTATCGTATTGGTCATGGGCGAAACCGCGCGCGCCGAAAGCTTTTCGTTACAAGGTTACGCCCGTAACACCACACCCGAATTAGCCGCTCTGCCCATCACGTATTTCACGCAAGTCAGCTCCTGCGGCACAGCGACTGCGGTGTCGTTACCCTGTCTTTTTTCTGGCTTTACCCGTTCACGTTACGATGCCGACGTAGCCAAACATCGCGAAGGGCTACTCGATATTCTGCAACGCAGCGGCTACGCCGTGAGTTGGCTAGACAATAATTCTGGCTGCAAAGGCGCATGTGATCGCGTCGAAAAAGTTCCCATGCTGGCGAATCGAGCATCGGTTTGGTGCGTCAACGGCGAATGCCAGGACGGCCTTTTACTGGAGAGTTTTCAGCAAAAACTCGCTACCGCACCAGCCATCGATCGCGTGCTCGTTCTGCACCAAGCCGGCAGTCATGGCCCCGCTTACTACCGACGATACCCCAAGGCATTTGAGCGCTTCACACCGACGTGTAACAGCAACGCGCTGCAGAGCTGCACACCCGCGCAAATCACCAACACCTATGACAATACCATTGCGTACACAGACCACATTCTTGCCAAAATAATCCAGACGATGGCTCAGGACTCACGCTATAGCAGCGCCTTGCTTTACGTGTCTGACCATGGTGAATCCACAGGCGAACACGGGCTTTATTTGCATGGCGCGCCGTATCTGTTTGCACCGTCACAGCAGACGCACGTGCCGATGCTGTCTTGGTTATCAGCTGATTTTGCCGGGCAAGAGCCCGCGCGTGCCGCCTGTTTGATAAAGCGAAAAACGCAGGCCATCTCTCACGATAATGTTTTTCACAGCGTGCTAGGGCTTGCTGGGGTGAGAACGCAGGTGTTCAACCCTGCGCTTGATCTCACGAGCGGCTGCTGACAGCGGGGTTTAACTGCGACGCTTAACTAAGCCGTCGTCAATGAGCTGCTGGAAATGCTCGCAGACGGCCTGACGCACATCGCGATACTGGATGCCCAGGCCTTCGCGGCTGCGGGCGTTGTTGAAGTGCATCGGCCAGCCCATGTTGCGCCAGACGAAATCACGGGTGTAGCCGTAAAAAGGCGACACCAGCCAGAATAAAATTTTGGGCACCGTCATGCGCGGGAAGGGATACTTCGAACCAAAGTGGGCGCGCAGTGCTGCGGCCATATCAAGCAGCGTCAGCGACTCGGCACAGAGAATGTAACGACCATTCGCTTCGGGCTTGAAGCCCGCAATAATGTGAGCGTCCGCAACATCACGAACATCGACCAGACCGTTCCACATGCACGGCGCACCCATGGCCAGCGTGCCATCACCGAATTGCTGCAGCGTGGTGATGCTTGCCGAAATGCTGTTGGTGGTCAGCGCCGGGCCCATGACCAGACCGGGATTGATGCAGACCAGATCCCAGCGACTCTGCGCTTTCTGCATGGCCCAGGCTTCTTGCTCAGCTACTGTCTTCGAGTACAGGTAGGGCTGGTGATCAACGCTGCTGGTCGTGTTCCAGAAGGTTTCATCAAGACGATTACCGGGCACATCGCGGGCATCCCAGTTGTCACCAAAGGTCGCTGCCACGCTGGAGGTCAGCACGACGCGGCGCACGCTGTCGGTGGCATTCACAGACTGCAGCACATTGCGCGTGCCTTCCAGCGCCGGACGCACCAGTGCCTCGTTGGCATCGGTAAAACCGGTGACCACAAACGGTGAGGCTGTGTGAATGACCAACTCGCAACCCTGCATCGGCACTGCAAACGCGCCTTGATCGAGCAAGTCAGCTTTGAACAATTTCAGCGTACCCGTGCTGGCATCTGCAATTTTCTGCAAATGCGCCACGCTCGCGGTTTTGCTCGGATCACGCACCGTGGCATGAACGGTATGACCTGCCTCAAGGAGTTTTTTAACAATCCAGCCGGCGACATAACCACTGGCGCCGGTGACTAAAACGGGGGCTTGCGGGTTGATCAATGACATCGTGAAGGCTCCATGGGCGAATGTCCGAGTATGGAGCCAGAAGCGTCCAGCGTCGACGCTACACCGCCGAGCGGCGTCTTATTTACTTGGTGTCGGTATCCACGCGGGAGCTGAGCACTTCGCCCTCAATGGTATCGCCACGCCCTGCGACTGATGGCTCCGCCGTATGCGGCGACGCCCGTCCTGCCCCGCCCGCTGTGCCCCGCGTTGCGAGTTTTATACCGAAGCGTTTGAGCAGAAAAGCCGAAAGCATCCCCAGAATTCCCACGCCAGCCACTGCGGTAAGGGCCAACGTTAATCCCGGCAGGAAGACTAAGAAGGCTAACCACCACGGCCAAGACCACGCATAGACAGCGCCCATAAAGCCGAAAATGGTCGCCACAATGGGCGCCAGCAGGGTCAAAGCCAACGCAACAATCGCCGTCGGCAACAGCGGCCACTCGTGATACTGATGGAAATAGGCAATCAAACCCGCCATTTGTACCAAGGCAATCAGGAAGCGCAACACACTCATCAGGACGACCGGCAAGACAGCTCTCCGAGCAAGTAAAGTGGCATCATAACGCGATCAATCCCCCGTGCAGGATCACCCGCCTCATGATTACGATTTTTCATCATGCCCGCTGCTCAAAATCTCGGGCCGCGCTCATGCTAGCGGAACAAGCAGCCGACCGCCTCGATGAACCTCTGCTTATTCGTGATTATGTCGCTGAGCCGCTCAATTACGCAGAGCTTGAAACACTTCTGGCACAGCTCGGACAGCCCGCTTCGGCGCTTTTACGGGAGGACGATGCGTGCACACTATGCCCCGCCGTGTTAGCGCATCGCGAGGACGCTATCGCCGTGCTTGAGGCTCTAGCCAAGGAACCACGCCTGCTACAACGACCCATTGTGGTACGCCAAGGGAGAGCCATTATTGGTCGCCCGCCAGAAGCGATTTTGGCTTTATTCGACTAAGGTCATGAGGCGCGTTTCTTTCGTTGCTGCAAATGAGCCGGCTCCAACGCCTCTATCTCATAACGGTTGCCAGGATAGGTACGGTTAGGCGCGTCGGCCAGCAGCGTGGGATATCCCCCCATCACAATAACTCGCTTCATACCCGCCAAGGCCTTTAGGCTGTGTCTGACGACTTTTCGCATCAACACGGGGGCTGGTTTAAGTTTCACTGCCGCAAGGAATGCTGGCTCATCAATCAGGCTGGCCACGGCTGGCGCCACCAAACCCTTTAATGGCGCGGGCAGCCATGCACGCACAATCGCCAGTGTGGCTTCAGCGACGCGCGCACTGGCATCGTCGGGCACAAAATGTCGCTCACCGTATGCCTGCACAAAGGCATCAAAAGCCGGCTTACTTTCAGGGATCCCAACCAAGCCCATGCGACGGCCGATCTCGCACCAGAAATTAAACCAAGCATTTTGCTCATGCGCCGTCATTGGCCGCCAGCTGAACTCACTCGTCCAGCGCATGGGGAACTCGATGAAGGTCCAGAGCACAAACAGAAAGTCATCTTGTGGAATGCGGTAATTGCCATGGGTCTGGTTGATGCGGGCGAGCGCACGACTGCCAACGTCGCCATCCCAGCCTGACTCCATGAAGTGGGCGATGAGCAGGCGCGTGTCGTCGTAACGCTTTTGGCCGTGATCTTGAAATTCGCGGGTGCGATCTAGCAGTTTAGAGACAGTATCGCTGGCATAGGTGTAGAACAGCGCCACCTCAAGCGACCGGGTGATATCCCAGGGGAACTCGTAGGCCGTGAGCAAATAGACAATACGCTGGCAATCGGCTTGCGCATCCAGTCCAGCGATTTCACGAGCCACGGCAGGATTAGGCATGAAGCCCAATTTCTTGGAGTATTTACGGCCTGAATGGGAGGTCATCATGCTCAAATTAACTTTTGTCGAATATTGTTACGAGCATAAATGACCAACCGGTCACGATCAAGGCTTTGCGCATCCCGCCAAGATATCTGCACATTTTGCCAATGCGCCTTTGCGTGTCGGAAAATCACGTGCGGACTGATAATAAAAGCTAAAACGCGGTAGAAATTGAGCGTCTGCAAGCAGACGATTATCGGCATCTGCGAAACCCATTTCGCCATCCCGCTTCAGCCAGCGATCAAGCCAGGCCAGCGTGTAATGTTCAGCCATCGGTCGCCCCCAGCCTCCCACACAGCGCCCGTCAATGACTTCTGGACACCATGACGTGGCCGGGAAAGTTGGCAGCAGCGACCACTCATAGTGTGAACTGCCACGAATGGTGAACTCGAAAACGGGAACGCCAGCCGTCTGCCACGCTTTAAACGGTGCCAGCTGGCCGTCTTTAGGAGGCGCTGATGTAAATGGCACGGGTGTTAAGCCGTATTCACTGTTCTGCCCCATGCTGGGCACTCGCGCCACAACTTTAGGCATTTCTCCACCCTGACCGAGCAAGCCCGTGAGCGTAGACAAGCCACCCGATGAGTCTTCACCGGGAGCCCGCAAACCATCCCAACCCACGGCCACATCGACGGGATTGCTGGCATCTATTTTTCCCGGCCACGGCTCTGCACCCGCCGCACCATAACTCTGCACGACCGACACCCCGGTAGCGCCCAAGGAGTGACCGACAATGCCGAGTCGCTCGCGATCCTGCACGCCATGCTGTGGATTAAACGCGGTGACTACCGTGGGATACGTGCCTGCACAGCTGGTGTTGTGCGGGTAGGGCTTGGCTGGCGTGGAGCGAAAGAAATCAATGGCATCCACCAAGCCTTCCCAGAACACCGCTGAATTCGCGTTACTGCCCTGCCCGCCCGTGGGCGTCTGCTGATCGGAGCGACCCTGCCCGCGCGGATCAAAGGTCATCACGGCATATCCCGATCGCACTAACGCCTGTGCCATCCACCAATACAGCGGCTCTGGCGCCTGCACAGAACCGTTTTCGATGACCACGGTAGGCAACGGCCCCGTTGAGTTTTTCGGGCGCCAGACATGGCCCGAAATTCGCGCACACTCGCGATCGTAGTAGGTCACCGACTCAACAACGGCCTCGCGCTCGTAAAACGGATCTACCCCGGGATAGCGAAACGGATCACCGGCACATTGCATGCTCCAGCTCGCACACAAGGGCGTTACCGGGGTGTTGAGCGGAATGCCGCCTGCGCCCACCGGCAAATAGCTGGGGTCAGACGCGATTCGGGCTAGATACGCCTGCAAATTCGCCAGGCTTTGCGCTTGTAAGCGCTGCAGAAAAACGGGATTGGTCGCCTCTTCTCGCGCCGCCTCGCTGACGCGTGCAAAATTCTTCAGCTCGCAGGCAGCGAACCCAGCACTACCATCTGAATACGTACCGCAGGCTGGGTCATCCTCACCGCCGCCCAGACCACCCAGCAAAGGCAGGCCCGCGGCCGCGGGGGCAGGATCGTTAACGCCTGAAGGCGAAGAGGAGGAAGGGCCTGGGCCATCGCCACAAGCCAGAAGTGCAGTGGCGAGCAAGCCCATGCTTAAACTGCGAACACCGTTCATGACAGCAAACCTTTTCTTATTTTTATGCTCGAAAGGTACTCAGAAAACGGGCATGGAGCCAGCGATGATTCAATCAACTTTTTGGGATTTGGCGAGCGTCTTGAGTACGTCTAAGGCGATGAGCTGATTCGCTGAGGTGAGGCTGCGATAAATACGGCGAAGTTGGAGACCTGAAGCATCGTAGTCACTGGGCACTTCGCGCGCCAAGCTAGAGGCCATGGCCGAGGCACGCTCGGCCTCATTAAAAATATCGCTGACCTTCACGCCAAGCGCCTCTGCTAGCGCTGCTAACACGTCCAGCGAGGGGTTGCGACTACCGCTTTCAATACGCGACAACGTACTGGCGGCCAGATCAAGATCGTTTGCCAGCGCCTCTAACTTAAGGCCCTGTTCGATTCGTAAACCCTTGATGACTAGACCAATTTTCATGGCCTGATTGTTCTGGTTGCTTTGCCATCAAGGCAAAGCCAATAAAGCAATTTTTATTCTTTATTTTGCCTTAAAGACAAAATCGGATCGCGAAGCGAGCCGCCTGCGTATCAAAGCGCAGCCAGATGCGATAGCCATCGACATAGCGGGCGTCAGTGCTCATGCGCATCATAAAGTCATCGCCCAACAAATTTGCCAGCGTGTCCAGCAAATGTTGTCGCCGTGACAATGGAGTTTGTCCGGATAAGTCATATGCCCCCTCTCAGCGGTGAATACATCACTTGGCTAAACTCGTATCCATAAGAATCGCACTCAAGGCAACATTGACATAATAGTTGCTGCGACCAATCTTTTGCTTCTGCACAAATCCGCCATCCGCTAATGCATCAAGGTACTTAGCTGCCGTCAAACGCGACACTTTGAGGTCTCGCTGCACAAACTCGACCTTGGTATACGGGTGCGTGAACAGGTTATTGATCAGATCCTGACTATAGAACTTGAACTGTTCACGGATGCGATGCTTGTAGTCGAATAGCGCCGTCTTAATAGCGTGAATCGTATTGATGGTTTGGCCCGCCGTCTGCTCCACAGCTTCCAGCATGTACAGCACCCACGCTTCCCAAGTATCGTTTTCGCGCACTGTTTGCAGCAGCGCATAGTAGTCGGCCTTGGTGCGCACAATATGCCGCGACAGGTATAGCACCGGTACATCAAGCAGGCCTTCCTTGACGAGATAGAGCACATTGAGCAGGCGACCGGTGCGGCCGTTGCCGTCATAGAACGGATGGATAGATTCGAACTGGTGGTGCATCAGCGCCATTTTAATCAGTGGGTCAACATCAAAGTCGGCGCTGTCATTCATGAAGCGCTCAAGATCGCCCATCAAGCGAATAATCTCGTCAGGATGCTGAGGCGGTGTATAAACCGTAAGTCCTTGGCTGTTTTTCAGGACAGTGCCCGGCAACTTCCGCAACCCGGCTTGGTTGTGCTCCAGCTCGGCCTGCATCTCAATAATGTGGTTGGTAGTCATGAGCTGCGTGCTCTGTACCAGCTCATAGCCGCGCCGCAAGGCCTGACGGTAGCGATGAACCTCTTTCGCTGCCGGATTGGATACTAGCGCCACATCTTGCTTGAACAACTCATCATGTGTGGTGATGATGTTTTCAATTTCCGAGCTATCCTTAGCCTCTTGCAAGCCTAGCGTATTGATCAGGATGCCTTGATGCGGGATGGATGCCGCAACACCCTTCAGCTCAGCCAGCTTCCGGCTGCTAACAGCCAATCGCTTCAGGATGACTGGCGTATCGAAACGCGCAGGGTTCAAGGCTTGCAGCGGTAGTAATGCGGTCATGGCAAAATCCCTGCACCCTGCAACAGGGCTCGTGTATAGAAACTACTTGATTCTATACACGACCACCGCAATATGTATAGAAAATCGGATTTTCTATACATATTGTGCACGCATAAGCCGCTAAACCTCACCCCGCCGGCGTGATCTGCACCAACAACTGCCTTAAGCCAACCTGTGCGCCAGCACTCGCCGTCACCAGCTCGACCATGCCGGCCACCGGGGCCTGCAGGCGGAACTCCATCTTCATGGCTTCCAGCACCAGTAATAAGTCACCCTTGGCTACCTTCTGCCCAGCTTGTACAGCAACGCTGACCACCTTGCCGTCGATAGGCGCGAGGATGCGGCCATCGCTGCCGGCTTCGACGGTCTGTGCCGGCTCGTAGGTGGCATCGATGAAGCAGGTGGTGAGCGGCTGCGCGACATCGGCATTGGCGAGCCAAAGCTGAGCGCCCTGTGCAGAGGCTCCCCGTGCGAACCAAGCGTGCTGGCGACGGCCATGCGCGAGGTAATCAACGCGGCAACCTTGCACGGAAACGATGCGCACAGCCTCGGCCGCTGCTTCGCTGTCATCGACCGTTACGGTGTATTCGCCGAAGGCCGTGACTTCAACATCGAGCGTGACCTGCGTTTCGCCGTGACGCAGCTTGAGCAAAACCGGCGTGCCGTTGGCGCTGTGCCAGCCCAGCAAGGTGCTATCGAGCTCGCCTTTCTGCTGCAGCGCCTGGGCATCCGTATGCACGATGAGCGCCGCCGCCAGCGCGCGATGCGCCGGTGTTGGCTCGGCCAGCGCGGTGATGCGCTCAGCTGGGAAGTGTTCGGCGATGAAGCCGGTGGTCACGCCCGGGCCTTGGAACTCGTCGTGCGAGAGCAGCTGAATCAGGAAGTCGCGGTTGCTGGCGAGGCCGAGGTAGGCGGTATCGGCGAGCATGGCGATGAGCTTCTTGATCGCCTGCGTGCGCGTCTCGCCCCAGACGATGAGCTTGCCCTGCAGCGAGTCGTAGTACGGCGAGATGACGCCGCCTTCGATGACGCAGTGGTCGGCGCGCAGGCCGGGGCCAGTCGGCGTTTGCCAGGCGAGGATCTTGCCGGTTTGCGGCAGGAAACCGCGCGCCGGATCTTCGGCACAGAGACGCACTTCAATGGCGTGGCCGTGACGACGCTCATCAAGCTCAACCTGCGTCAGCGGCAGCGGCTCGCCCTGAGCGACCAGCAGCTGCCAGGCCACGAGGTCGAGGTCATAAATCATCTCAGTGACAGGGTGTTCAACCTGCAGGCGCGTGTTCATCTCCAGGAAGTAGAAATGACCATCGGCGGCGAGCATGAACTCGACGGTGCCGGCACCGACATAGTTCACGGCCTTGGCAGCGGCGACTGCGGCCTTGCCCATGCGGGCGCGCAGCGATTCGCTGACCGCTGGCGATGGCGCTTCTTCGATGACTTTCTGGTTGCGACGCTGCACCGAGCAGTCGCGCTCGCCGAGGTAGACGACATTGCCGTGACGGTCGCCGAAGACCTGGATCTCGACGTGGCGCGCCTGCAGCACGGCCTTCTCGATCAGCAGCTGGCCATCGCCAAAGGCATTCTGCGCCTCGCTGCGCGCGGACTGGATGGCGGCCTTGAGCTCGGACGCTTCGTGCACCAGACGCATGCCACGACCACCGCCGCCAGATGCGGCCTTGACCATCACCGGCAGGCCGACCTTGATAGCCTCCGCGACCAGCAGATCGTCATCCTGACCCGCGCCTTGGTAGCCCGGCACGCAGGGCACGTTGGCGGCGATCATGCGTTCCTTGGACGCGCTCTTGTTGCCCATGGCTTCGATGGCGAAAGGGTCCGGCCCGATGAACACCAGCCCGGCATCCTGCACCGCCTGCGCGAAAGCTTCACGCTCGGACAGGAAGCCGTAGCCGGGATGCACGGCGCCGGCACCGCTCTGCTGCGCGGCGGCGATTAGCTTGTCGATGCAGAGGTAGGACTCGCCGACCGGGCCCGGGCCGATACAGACGGCGGTGTCGGCTTCGCGCACATGCAGGGCATCGCGGTCAGCTTCCGAGTAGACGGCCACGGTGCGGTAGCCGGCGGCGCGGCAGCCACGGATGATGCGCGCCGCGATCTCGCCACGGTTGGCGATGAGAACAGTGTCGAAACGGCTCATGCCGACGGCTCCTGCGAAAGGTTGGGGTTAAGAGCGGCAGCATCCGCCGCCGTGATCGTGGAGGCCCAGTTCGCCTCGCGCTTCTGCAAAAAGGCACCGATGCCTTCCGGCGCTTCCGTGCTGCGGGCACAGGCGGCGAAATGCGCGGCGGCCTGATCGAGCACGGCGTCCGGGTCGATGTGCCCGACGCTAAGCAGGATCTGCTTGGTGCGCGCATTCGCGGCCGGCGCGCAACGCAGGATCTGCGTCAGCGTCAGACCGAGGCGCTCGGCTAGCTCGGCTTCATCGGCAAAGGTTTCGTGCACGAGGCCAAGGCGCAGCGCCTCGCGGCCATTGAACTGGGCGCTGGTCAGGCAGAGACGGCGCGCCTGCGTAAGGCCGATGCGCTCGACCACAAATGGCGCGATCTGCGCCGGCGGCAGGCCGCGCGAGGTCTCGGGCATGCCGAACTTACTGTCGACATGGGCGAAGGCAATATCAGACACGCAGGCAAGGCCGAAGCCGCCGCCGAGCACGCCGCCTTCACAGATAGTCACCAGCACCTGCGGGATGGCCGCTGCCGAACGCAGCATCTCGCCGAAGGAGCGATTCACCGCCACGATAGGGTCAGCCACTCCGGGCGCCAACGGTTTTGCAACATCGCTGAAGACGCCCTTGAGGTCGGCACCGGCGCAGAAATGGCCGCCGGCACCGCGCATCAGCACCACGCGCACATCGGCGCGCTCGTGCAGATGACGGAAGACGGCGATCAGCTCGGCGACCATCTCCGGGTTGAGCGCATTGCGGGCATCAGGCCGGTTCAGGGTCAGGCGCAGCAGGCCGCGCGCGCTGTCGAAATCGAGACGGATCTGGTTCGTTTGAGGAAAGCTCATGGTCATCTCCCGATCAGAATCGCGACACGCCGAAGCTGTTGCGACGCACGGTGCGCAACGGAGCTTCACGGCAAATGGACAGCGTCAAGGCGAGCACGCGACGGGTATCGCGCGGGTCGATCAGGCCGTCATCGAAGAGGCGCGCGGATGCCGCGAAGGCATGGCCGTCCTCGTCGAACTTGCCGATGATCTGCTGCTCCAGGGCATTGAGCATGAACTCTTCCTGCTCGCCGATGGCGCGGCCTTCCTTGTTCCATTTCTCACGCGTGATCACCGACATGACCTTGGCGGCCTGCTCGCCGCCCATGACGGCGGTGCGGCTGTTCGGCCAGGCGAAGATGAAGTGCGGGCCGAAGCCGCGACCGCACATGCCGTAGTTGCCGGCGCCAAACGAGCCGCCCATGACGATGGTGATCTGCGGCACGGTGGCATTGGCCACGGCCTGGATCATCTTCGAGCCATGCTTGACGATGCCGCCCTGCTCCGACGCCGAGCCGACCATGTAGCCGGTGGTGTTCATCAGGTACACGATGGGGATGTTGGCGTGGCAGCAGAGCTGGATGAACTGGCCGGCCTTGGTGGCACCGGCCGTGGTGATCGGGCCGTTGTTGCTGATGATGCCGACCTGATGGCCATCAATGACGGCGCGACCGCAGACGGTCTGCTTGTCGTATTCGTTCTTGAACTCGAGGAACTCGGAGGCATCGACCAAACGCATGATGACTTCGCGCGGATCGAAGGGCTTGCGGTAGTCGGCCGAGACCACGCCGCAAACTTCCTCGATGTCATACAGCGGGGCGCGCACCGGCACGCGCGGCACGGCCGGCTTGTCGGCATTCCAGTTCAGGCTGCGCACGATCTCGCGCGCCATGCGGATGCCGTCGGCGTCGTTCTCGGCGAGAAATTCGGCAGTACCGGCGAGCTGGGTGTGCATCTCGGCACCGCCCAGATCTTCATCGATGGCCACTTCGCCGGTGGCGGCGAGCAACAGCGGCGGGCCGGCGAGGAAGACCTTGGCCTGCTTGCGGATCATCACGACATAGTCCGACAGACCCGGCATGTAAGCACCGCCTGCCGTCGACGAACCGTGCACGACCGTGACCTGCGGGATGCCCGCCGCCGACAGCCGCGCCTGGTTGGCGAAAGTGCGTCCGCCGGGGATGAACAGCTCGGCCTGATACATCAGGTTGGCGCCACCGGACTCGATCATCGACACCACGGGCAGCTTCTGCTGCAGCGCGATCTCTTGCAGGCGCAGCGTCTTCTGCACGCCCCAGGGCGTCATGGTGCCGCCCTTGATGGCGCTGTTGGAGGCCACGATCAGGCAGCGCACGCCCTCGACATAGCCGATGCCGGCGATCATGTTGCCGCCAGCCAGCGAGCCGTCGCGGTCGTCGTGCATCTTGTAGCCGCACAGGGTGGACAGCTCGAGGAATGGCGAGCCGCGATCGAGCAGCAGATGCAGGCGTTCGCGCGGCAGCATCTGCTTGCGCTTGTGGAACTTGGCGCGGGCTTTCTCTTCCGAGCCGCGAACCTTGCTTTCGACTTCACGCAGGGCGGCGACGGCGGCCAGCATGCCGTCGCGGTTGGCGCGGAAGAGTTCGTCCTGCGAATTAATTCGGGATTCGAGCACAGTCATGTTGTCAGTCTCAGGTCAGCGATGCCGCGACAGCGGGCGGCACGGGAATGTCGATATCGAGCAGCATCTGCGCGAAGCACTTGCCCTGCGGGTCGGTGCGCAGCGAGGCGATGCCGCCGCCGCCCAAGGCATGGCGGATGAGGAAGTTGAAGCTGTGGCTACCCGGCAGCTCCCAGCGCGACACCGAACCCACCGGCTTGGTGGTCGAGATCAGGTGCGCAAAGTAGGTAGCCACGCGCTGCTCGCCGAGGGCCGCACGCAGATACGGCAAATACGCCGGATCACGCGCCATGACGCCGACGTTGCCGTGGTCGCCCTTGTCGCCGCTGCGGGCGATGGCGAGCTTGATCAGCGGCACATTGACGGCATCGGCCGTCGCCACCCAAGTCTCGCCGACCGGCTGCGGAGTCAGCGCGGCTGGATCAAACGGCGCACCCTCGACCACGACCACCGGCGTGCGCACGCCCTCAAAATCGACGGTGATGGCGACATCGCGCTTGGGCACCTTGCAGGACCAGAGCTGAACCACCGGCTGCACGCTCGGACGACCACCGAAGTAGCCGGTCAGGCCCGGCGCCATGCCGGTCGCGGCCTGCGCCAGCTCCTTGGAGAACAACACCAGCGCGGCCTTCTCGCGATGCTTGGCGGCGATCTTCACCACCACCTCGCGCGTGGCCAGCGCACCGGCGCGGGCGTTCGGGCCGTACATGGTTTCCGCGCCAAGCAGCTCGACATTGGTTTCGCCGAACGGGCCCCAGCCCTTGGCTTCGAACAGCTTTTCGCACTTGGTGATGAGCGCCTGCGCCACGCGTGCGGCTTTCGCCGGGGCATCGCGGCCGCCCATCAGGAAAGTTGCCGTGATGCGGTTGCCGCGCGGCGTGGTGCCGGAGACTTTGTAGGTGTCTGGCGGCACGAAGCCGCGTGCGCCTTGCACCAGCACCGAATCCGGGCCGACCTGGGCCAGCGTCGCGGTAGTGAAGTCGCAGCGCACATCCGGCAACAGGTAAGCGCGCGGGTCGCCGATCTCGTAGAGCATCTGCTCGCCGACCGTGCCCACCGTCACCGCACCACCCGTGCCCTCGGGCTTGCCGACCAGGAAGGACCCATCCTCACGGATGTCCACGAACGGGAAGCCCATGTTCTCGTAGCCGTCGGAGACCGTTTCCCAGTCGGTGAAATTGCCGCCGGTGCACTGCGCGCCACACTCGATGACGTGGCCGGCAAGCGAGCCCTGGGCAAGCTTGTCGTAGTCGGTCGCGGACCAGCCGAACTCGTGCATCATCGGACCGAGGGCAACGGCACTGTCGACACCACGACCGGTGATGACGATATCGGCACCCTGCCTCAGCGCCTCGGCCACCGCCGGCGCGCCGAGGTAGGCGTTCATGCTCACCAGCATGCCCGGAAAGGCCGCGCCGGTATCCATCTCGGTGATGCCGGCTTCGCGGAACTCGCCCTGGCGCGCAGTCAGGTCATCGCCCTCGACGACGGCGATGCGCAGCGTGATGCCGGCCGCGACCGCAGCCGCCTGCAAGGCATCGCGGCAGGCGCCGACGTTCATGCCGCCGGCATTGCTGATGACCTTCATGCCCTGCGCCTTCACGGCCGGCAGCAGTGGCGTCATGACATCGACGAAGTCACGGGCATAGCCCTGTGCCGGGTCCTTCATGCGCTGCACGGCGAGGATGGACATGGTGACTTCGGCGAGATAGTCGAACACCAGATAGTCGAGCTTGCCGTGCTGGACGAGCTGCTCGGCGGCGGTGCTGGTGTCGCCCCAGAAGGCGGATGCGCAACCGATACGGATGGATTTCATGCCTGCTCCAGATGGCGTGTCAGAGGGTTTCGCCAAACAGCTCGCGGCCGATCAGCATGCGACGGATTTCCGAGGTGCCGGCGCCGATTTCGTAGAGCTTGGCATCGCGCCAGTAACGGCCGACCGGGTTTTCATTCATGTAGCCGTTGCCACCCAGGCACTGGATCGCCTGCCCGGCCATCCAGGTCGCCTGCTCGGCGGAATAGAGGATGGCAGCGGCGGCATCTTTGCGTGCTGGCTCGCCGCGATCACAGGCTTTGGCGACGGTGTAGACATAGGCGCGACTGGTGTTGAGCGCGACATACATGTCGGCGAGTTTGCCCTGCATGAGCTGGAACTCGCCGATGGCCTGACCGAACTGCTTGCGCTCGTGGATATAGGGCAGCACCACATCGAGACAACCTGCCATGACGCCGAGCGGACCGCCGCTGAGGATGGTGCGCTCATAATCGAGGCCGGACATGAGCACGCGGACACCGCCGTTAAGCTGGCCGAGTACATTCTCGACCGGCACTTCGCAATCCTGAAAAACCAGCTCGCAGGTGTTGGAGCCGCGCATGCCGAGCTTGTCGAGCTTCTGCGCTGTGCTGAAACCCTTGAAACCTTTCTCGATGATGAACGCCGTGATGCCACGCGGGCCGGCATTGACGTCGGTCTTGGCATAGACCACCAGCACGTCGGCATCCGGGCCGTTGGTGATCCACATCTTGTTGCCATTGAGAATGTAGCGGTCACCCTTAAGCTCGGCACGCAGCTTCATGCTTACCACGTCCGAACCCGCATTCGGCTCCGACATCGCCAACGCGCCGACATGCTCGCCGGTCAGCAGCTTCGGCAGATACTGGCGCTTCTGCGCATCGGTGCCGTTCTTGCGGATCTGGTTCACGCAGAGATTGGAGTGAGCACCGTAAGACATGCCGATGGCTGCCGAGGCGCGCGAGATTTCTTCGACCACCACGGTGTGTGCGAGATACCCGAGCCCTGCCCCACCGTACTCTTCTTCCACCGTGATGCCGAGCAGGCCCATGTCGCCGAACTTGCGCCACAGGTGCATCGGAAACTCATTGCTGCGATCGACTTCATTGGCGATCGGCGCAATCTCAGCAGCAACAAACTGGCGCACGGCATCGCGCAGAGCGTCGATGGTTTCGCCGAGGTCATGATTCAAAGAGGGAAAATGCATGGTGGGAGCCCGTGAAAAAGGTGGTGACTGACGGGTTCCGAGTGTGTTCGCACGGCCGCAGAGCGGCAATGAGAAAAACGGCAATTTAATCGACAAAATCGGACATGAAAGTCGGTTATCCTTGACTGAATCGGGAATAAACTGCCATTTCACCGATTTAATGGGACATACAAACCCCAACACAGCCCAGGCACCGAGAGCCCGCGATGAATCCGCTGCATCACACCGTTTCGCTGCATGTTGCACAAGCCATGCTGCAACGTGCCCACAGCGCTGGCCATGACGGCGACGCCTTGCTGCACGAGGCGGGTATTAGCGCGGCGCTACTCGATGACCCGGCAGGCCGCTTGTTACCCGTGCAGTTTGCCAATCTGATGCGCGCACTCTGGCGCCGGAGCGGCGATGAGTTCATGGGCTTCACGGAATTTCCCAGCCGCGTCGGCACCTTTCCACTGATGATGCACACCGCCCTCAATGCCGAAACGCTGGGCGAGGCGCTGCGCCATGGTTGTCACTTTTACCGCGTGCTGACCGACGAGATTACGCTGACGTTGCGGGAAGAGCCTGCATCCATGCCGGATATGCCGAGCACGGCACACTTTGTCTTGCGCCTGCGCCGACCCGAGCTCGACACGGGCCATGTGCTCAACGAAACCATTCTGCTGTGTTGGTACCGCTTTGCCTGCTGGCTGATTAACCGCCGCATTCTGCTCAGCGAAACCACCTTCGATTACCCGGCACCGGCTCATGTCGCTGAGTATCATCAGCTCTATCCCTGCACACACCACTTTGCCCACGCCGAAACCACGCTGGTGTTTGATGCCCGCCTGCTCAGCCTGCCCATCACCCGCAGCCGCGAAGAGCTGAAGGCGCTGATCCGCGAATTGCCGCTGGGATTTTTCATCAAGCCGGTGTTTCAAGGCAGCTTCGGTCACCGCGTGCGCAGCCGTCTGCTGCAAGGGGAAGGCCGGGAATTACCGGGGCTGGATGCCGTTGCCGCCGATTTTTTCATGACCGGGCGCACGTTGCGCCGCAAGCTGCTCGACGAAGGCACGAGTTTTCAGGAAATCAAGGATGGCCTGCGTCGAGATCAGGCCATGACCTTGTTAAGGCAAACGCAAACGCCAATCCAGAGCGTGGCACAGCAAGTCGGCTTTCGCGAAGCCACGGTCTTTATTAAAGCGTTTCGCCAGTGGACCGGCATGACGCCCGGCGATTACCGGGCACGCACGCGCAAACGAGTCGTTGCAACCGACTAGCTTAGCCTTTCACAAACGCCGCGATCTCGGCGATGGCTTGGTCGGCTTCCGGCAAAATATCGCCCATCATTTGGAAGTCATGGAAAAGGCCATCCCAGACACTCAGCGTCAGGTCCCAACCTATGTCGGCGGCACGCGCGGCGAGACGCTCTGAGTCGCTGAAGAGAATCTCTTCCGTGCCGACTTGAACCAACGTGGGCGGCAGGCCTTTCAGATCAGCAAATAACGGTGACGCCAAGGGGTGATCTGGCGCCGTCGAGCCCAAGTACATCGGCGTTTTCGCGTAAATCCAATCCAAGCTGAGCATGGGGTCCGCCTCAGCATTACGCTGCAAGCTTTCACCCGACAAGGTCAAATCAATAAAGGGAGAAATGAGCACCATTTTTCCCGGTAGAGGTAAGCCTTGATCGCGGATGGACAGTGCCAGCGCCAGCGCCAAACCGCCGCCGGCGGAATCCCCCATCAGTGCCACACGCGCCGGGTTAACGCCACGATCCAGCAGGCCACGATAGGCATCTAGGGCATCGTCCAAACCCGCTGGAAACACATGCTCCGGCGCCAAACGATAATGCGGCACATAAGTGGTGGCCTTCAGCGCCAAACCAATGCGCGAGGTCATCGGGCGATGGGTGCGCGGCGAACACACCACATAGCCACCGCCGTGCATGAAGAACACCACTTGATCGGTGCTGCCCTCACGCGGCGTGATGACCTCGGTGTCCTGCTGCCCCAACCGCGTCTCACCGATCACCGCCTGCCTAGGCACCCAGCCATTGCGCAGCAATGCCTCCGTGATATTGCGTTGCCACTGCACCGAGACACGGCTGCCCCATAACGGACGGATACTGCTGCGCATCACCAATGGCAGCACGCGCCGCGCCACCTGGCTTTTCCACTGAGCCAGACCACTGAGCTGCGGCCGATGATCAATACGCTGCATACCTGCTTCCTCTCTTATTTTGCGACGGTGTAGTGTGACCAGTTGGGCTTGCTGGTGCGAAAACGGTAATCCAGCGTAAAGCCCGACCAGTTTGCAGTGTTTTTGCCGGACTCGTTGACATACCAACTTTTGCAGCCGCCATCCCACACGGTTTTATGTAGATGTGCCTGTAGGTCCTGATTAAAGGCATCCATAGGCGCAGACTTCACATCCAGATACTTCAATTGCTCTTTCTGCAACTTCTGTACGCACTGACGAATGTAGTTCATCTGGCTCTCCAACATATACACAATGGAGTTATGGCCTAAGTTGGTGTTGGGCCCGTACATCATGAAGAAGTTCGGGAAGCCACTCACGGTTAAGCCTAAATAAGCCTCTGCACCACCCTGCCAGCGCGCATGCAAATCTTGACCCTGCAAGCCGGTGATCTTCATTGGCGACAAAAACTCGGTGGCTTTAAAGCCCGTGCCGTAAATAATCACATCAACTTCATGGTGCACACCATCCGCCGTAACAACACCGGTGGCGTCAGCGTGAGTCACACCGTGCGTGGTCACGGTGACATGCTGTTGCGCCAACGCGGGATAGTAGTCATTCGAAATCAGAATGCGCTTACAACCCATGGGATAGTCCGGGGTTAACTTCGCACGCAGCTCCGGATCCTTAATGTGCTTATTCAGGTTGCTGCGGAACTGCCAAGCAGGCAGCGCCATCAGCTTGTCCCAGACGGTAAAGGCCAGCGCATTACGCTCATGGCCTAGGTATTGCCACAGACGGCTACCCAACTGAAATTTGGGCAGTCGTTCAAAAATCACTTTTTCAGCCGCTAAATAGGCGCGATCGGGCTTGGGAATCACGTAGGGCGCAGAACGCTGCACCAAGACCAGGCTCTTGGCCTTAGGCACGATCTTCGGCACAAATTGAATGGCACTTGCACCGGTGCCAATCACGGCAATGCGCTTGCCTGCCAGCACCACATCATCATTCCATTGGGCCGAGTGCATGACCTGCCCGTGGAATTGCTCTATGCCGTCAATACGGGGAATCGCGGGCCGGTTCAGCTGACCCACTGCAGACACCACGGCGCGAGCCTGTAGCTGCTCACCGTTAGCTGTTGTTAAGGTCCACAGCCCCTGTTCAGCCGAAAAACTCGCCGCCACTACTTCCGTATTAAAGCGGATGAGCTTGCGCAGACCGTATTGCTCAGCGCATTCACGCAGGTACTGATGAATCTCCGGCTGCTGGGCAAACTTGCGCGACCAGCGCGCATTCGGGGCGAATGAGTACGAATACAGGTGAGATGGCACATCACAGGCTGCACCGGGGTAGCGGTTATCGCGCCAAACACCACCCACATCGGCTGCCTTTTCAAGGACTAAGACATTATTAATGCCAGCTTCCTGCAGCTGAATGGCCATACCAAGGCCACCAAAACCGGTTCCAATAATGATCACATCATGCATCGGGACAGCGGACATCTGTTCTTCCTCAGGTTAAACACAGCAAATTTGGCGCGCAGGGTACTGGAAAATGCCAATTTTTTCGCTGTTACGCACAAAATTTCATCGTTCCCGTTGCCGAGGAGCATGTGTTTTGGTATAAATCGCGCCCTCGCTGTCAGCCGCCGATCTAGGTGGCCAGTAGATCGCCATTGCGGAGAGCTGAAATGTCAAAGGTTTGCCAAGTTACCGGCAAGCGTCCGATCGTTGGTAACAACGTTTCGCACGCCAACAATAAAACGAAGCGTCGCTTCGAACCGAATCTGCACTACAAGCGTTTCTGGCTGGAAAGCGAGAAGCGTTTCGTGCGTCTGCGTGTGTCCACTAAGGGCATGCGTACCATCGATAAGCTGGGTGTTGACGTGATCGTTGCTGATCTGCGCGCTCAAGGCGTCAAGGTCTAAGGAGCACAATCATGCGTGATAAAATCCGTCTCGTCTCAACGGCTGGTACTGGCTACTTCTATACCACCACGAAGAACAAGCGCACCATGCCGGGCAAAATGGAGATCAAAAAGTTTGATCCCAAGATTCGCCAGCATGTTCTCTTCAAGGAAGCCAAGATCAAGTAATTGATCCGCACCTTGCAGATAAAAAACCGGGCCTCAGCGCCCGGTTTTTTTATGCCTGCAATTGCCTAGCCTGCTCAAGGCTTCTCATAACCCACACGATGCACCCAGCTGCCGCGATCCTGATACGGCATGGTGACGCAGCTGCTGCCTGGCACCGTGCTGGAACCTGGCCCCACCACACCCGAGAGCGAGCAAATTTTGCTGCGCGGATGAATGCGCGTGCATTTACCGAGATCTGTCGCCGTGAGTGCATTGCCACTGTTGTAGCTTGCCGCTAAACGCGCCAGCGTCGTCTTTAATGCGGCAAGCATGATCGCATCACGCGAGCGCCCGCCGGTCCAATCGCGACGATTAACCAAGGCTGACGTGTTAGGCGCCAAAATCCGCACCACCACGTTATCCATCACACTTTGGTCGAAAACATGGCTGCCTACGCCCGAAACACGGTCATAAGCCGTCAGGTCAGGGGCCAGTACATCACCCTTGAGGCCTGCAAATAACTCATCGCGTAAGGCCGTGACCAGTTCACCAAAAATAGTCGCCGCTGCGCCATCGCGGGCGGCAGTGTCGTTAAGGTCGATGTTCGGGCCGTAATGGCTGCGATCCCATCCCAGCACCAGATCCAGTGCAGCCTTTTCAGTGCCGTTGAGTTGCGCCTGCGCACTGCTCCGGAAAGCACGCAACACCGGCAGGTACTCCCGTGCGCGAGGGTCTATTGTGCCCGCATGCTCATCCAGGGCCTTTAAATCTGTGAAGGCCCAATCGCTACGCGTGGCTAACTTATCGAGAATGATGGTCACGCGCTGGCCCGCCCCACCAGGACGACTGGTGCTGCCTAACCCTTCGCCATCAAGCCAGCCTACAGCGGGCTTATTATTCCAGTTGGCCAAATAGCCTTGCGCCGGATCGCGCACTTGCGGTGTTTTCTCGAACGGCAAAAGGCCGGCATGGTCGAAAGCACCTGTGCCGGGAATGGGAAAGCGCATGTCTGTTTGCGCGTTGCGCTCAAAATGCAGACCGGGATGATAGAAAGCAATATGACCATCGCGTGTGGCTACCGTGGTGTTTTCATTCCACGTGACCAAACGCATGGCGGCATCGAATTCAGCAAAGTTGCGCGCCTTATTCCAGGCACGAATGCCTTCAATGGTTTCAATTTCCCGCTTCCACATGGCATAGGCCACGCTACGCCCCAAGCCTTTAGCATCATCTCGGGCTACCAGCGGCCCATGCACCGTACGGCATATTTTATTGGCTTGGTTCAACACCGCTGGGCCAATGGGGACGCCGGAGGTAGCCGCACGGAACTTAAATGTTTCCGTCCGACAATTCATGGCCTTCCATTTGCCGTCGTGGAAATATTGATCGGCCTGACACGCACCCGTTGCCTGTTGCGCGGTCGAACACAGGGTTTCAATAAAGCTATCAATGGTTTTGGAATAGCCTGTGGTTAATCCCCACGCAGCATGTTCGGTGTAGCCAATACCCACGACGGGCAGCGTAGGCACCGACGATCCGCGTGCGTGATACCCCGCGCCATGAATTTCATACTCGACCAGCAGCAAGGGATAGTCATAGCCCAACTGCGGACCACTCACCAACAGCGTACCGCCATCGCGGGTGCGTGACGGCCCCACGGCATACGCGTGAGAGCCGCCATGCAAATAGGCGCGCAACTCGTTTAAGGCCAAGGCAATGTGTCGCTGTACCTGTGGGCCAGAGGCTTTGTAAGCCTTAGGGTTAGCCGTTTTAGCCAGCGTTTTGGCTGCTGTTATTCGTTTAATCTCTGGCGCGAAAGCCAGCTCACGCTGGGTCGCCCCACGCAATCCACTGGACGCCGATGTGGCCATCGCCAGCGAGGGTTGCGAGCACGGTGCGGGTGCTGCGCGACTCCCTGTGCCATCACCCAGCGCGAGTGAGTCCGGTAAGGTAACGGCCCAATCTGCCATTTGCTCGAATGCCGCCTCTCGCACCGCCAGCGATCCTGCCTGATTGCTGAAATTGCCCGTCCCCACTGGCACCGAAACAGCCGCCTTTGCATCGTCTAGCCATGTCAGATCGAGAAAAGCATCTTTACCCGCCCGTGACGAACCTAAACGCTTAGACAGGGCTTTCAGCAGGCTGATGTTTTGAAACTCGTTGCCGCCCTCGGCTGCCACAAAGCGCGTGATATAGACGCCCGCCGCGAGCACATCAATGGCGTTGATCGGCTCTGGCAAGCTACTCAGTAGGGCATATTCGGCAGGCAAGAGCGTTGGATTGCCCCGTACTTCGGCGATACGAGCGTTGGCGCCATCAACATACCCCAGCACAGCATCGCGGGCATCGGGCGATAATTTATCGAAGTAGGTTTGGTATTCGGCATCGGTATAACCGACCACACGCTGTTGTAAATCCGCAGGGACCGCCCCACAGCCCGTCAATTCGGCCAACGTCCCCCGCGCTGTCCGGCGCACGGCATCCAGTAAAAAGAGCCTGTCCGTGGTGACCGCATGCCCCACGCCAAACCAAAGATCACGCACCGTATCGGCATAGATAATCGGCACGCCGTAGCTATCGCGATAAACCTGCACTCCACTCTTCGGGGATGTCGGTGTGCCCGGTCGAGTACCCAGTACGGCAGGCTTGGCTTTAAAGCTCCAATAGAGTTCTCGCTGATCATCCACATGAGCGCCAAAATCACCCGGCTTGCCTGTCAGCATGCCCTGCGCCTGACCTGGCAGACTGAAGAAACCGCTCTGCCCCGGCGGCAGCACCGTTTCTGCCTTCAGCACGAAATCCGCCGCAGCCGTATTTCGGCCTGCCGCGCGGTTGTCGTCACCCAAGCCACAGGCCGTTAGCCACACGATGAAAAATGGGATGCTGGCTTTTTGCGCCATATAACGGATGTTCATTGCAGGCTCCAGACTGCTCTTAAGGGCAGCTTGCGGAAAGTAGACTTCGCACTCTACCCTGCTCCTTCCGCAGGGGCAAAGATCAGCGATTAGCTAGCGACTCTGTGCAGTCGCACGGGAGCAATCGGCGAACTATACTCAAGCTCAACTATTAGCTAGTACACACCCATGTCACACCACACTCTTCCGTTACCTGACATGACGTTGGCCTGGCGTTGGCGTCAGGGCCAACTGCAAGCCGTTGCGAAAACACAGGCCGTTCCGCTGGCCCATTTGCTCAACATCGACCGTCAGAAGCAGGCATTGCGCCGGAACACCGAACAATTTGTTCGTGGCCTGCCGGCCAATCATGTGTTGCTCACCGGTGCTCGTGGCACCGGCAAATCCTCGCTGGTGAAAGCCTTGCTGCATGAGTTCGCCAGCGATGGCCTGCGCCTGATCGAAGTGCCGCCGCACGACCTCATTGACCTGCCCGACATCGTCGCGCCGCTGCGTGGCCGTGCCGAGAAATTCATTCTCTATGTCGATGACTTTTCCGTGGCCAGCAATGATCCGGCCCTCATCGCGTTGAAAACGGCGCTGGATGGCGGCGTCGAAGAAGCGCCGGACAATGTGCTGATTTACGCCACCAGCAACCGCCGCTACCTGATGCCGTCGCTCAAGTCCGACAACGCCGAGTACCAGTGGATAGACGACGAAGTTCACCCCGGCGAGTCGGTTGAGGAAAAAATTTCGCTGTCGGAACGCTTCGGGCTTTGGCTGTCCTTTCTCGCTTTCGGCCAGAACGAATACTTGGACTTGGTACAGCACCATTTGCAGCAACTCGACTACACCCAATGGAATGATCAGGTGCGTGGCGAGGCATTGCGCTGGGCTCAGACACGCGCCTCACGCAGCGGCCGTGTTGCTATGCAGTTCGCTCGCGACTGGTCGGGTCGACAACAATTATTATTCACAGAACCATCACACTAATCCGGAGCTCTCATGGCCTCTGCAAGTCCCGGTGGCGCGCGCTTTAATGCTGAAAGCAGCGAATCCATCCTCCTCTCCGCCTTGCGCGTTGGCGACCGCCTCGCCTATCGCGAAGCCATGCGTCGCTTTGGTGGCGCCATGCTGGCCGCTGCGCGTGCTGTCGCACCGCAACATGCTGAAGACGCCGTTCAAGACGCGTGGATTTCAGTCTATGGCGCCATTAAGGATTTCGAAGGTCGTTCTGGCCTAAAAACGTGGCTGACCCGCATCACCATCAATAAGGCCTACAACTACCTGCGCAAGCAGGGCCGTGAAGTATCACTGGAAGGCTTAGAAGCCCAGCATGACCCTCTCGATGGCGCTTTTAACAGCGCGGGACAATGGGCTAAACAATGGCAACAGTGGGATGACGACACGCCAGACGCGCTGCTCAGCGCACGTGTGCTGCAAGAATGTATCGAGCACCACATGGACGACATGCCCGAAGGCCAGCGCTTAGCGCTAACACTGAAAGACATGGAAGGACTTTCCCCGACAGAAATCTGTAACACGCTGAGCATTAGCCCGTCTAATTTTCGCGTATTGCTGCACCGTGCCCGAATCCGGGTGTTTTCCATGGTGTCCCACTACGAGGAGACCGGCGAATGTTGAAATGTAAAGATGTGGGCACGAATGCCACCGAATTCCTTTCCGGAGCACTGCCCTGGCGCGTCAACTTGGGTGTGGTTTGGCACTTGCTGCGCTGTGGCAATTGCCGACTCGCCGTTATCCAAATTCTGACCATGCTACGCGCACTGCGTAAACGCCCGGCCAAGCCACCGACTGAAGCACAGATCAAGATGTGGATGGAAGCGTTGGACCATGACCACTCAGGCCATACGCATCACTAGACTGGAGCGGGCATTTGTACTTCCTGTACTCTATTTCTCGGCTTGGTCGTTACTTCTGTTCTGACAGCGCAAGTGTTCGGACATTACCGTGAAAGTATTTTCTTTCATTCCGTAACAAATGCCGCCGTCAATACTCTAAAGGGTGACACTAGCGAATATTCGTTGGTGATCACCCAAAAATCCTGAGGATATGAATCATGAATAAGCTGCAAACTCTGACCCCGATCGCCGCTCTCTTCGCTCTGTCCGTTACGGGCCTGGTTCACGCTGGCGAAGCACCGGCTGCTGCCGCTGCTGCTCCTGCCGCTGCTCACGCTGAAGGCAAGTGTGGCGAAGCAAAGTGTGGCGCCAAAAAAGACGCCGAAGCCAAGTGTGGTGCAGACAAGAAAGCCGCTGAAGCCAAGTGCGGCGCAGCTAAGAAAGCTCACGAAGGCAAATGTGGCGAAGGCAAGTGCGGCGCCAAGAAGTAAGCTGACTCATGAACGGGACAACAGCACAGCATTTTCCGGTGCAAGGTTTTCCCGTGCAGGGAGCTGGCCTGGGTCTGCGCCGCAGTTTTTTAGCGGTGTTGGACTCGGTGCCTGCTGCCACCCTCCCCGATTTTTTCGAGATCGCTCCGGAAAACTGGATCGGTCTTGGCGGCCGTTATGCGCGTAACCTTCGCGCACTCACGGAGCGCCACTGCTTTGTCACTCACGGCCTGTCCTTGTCGATAGGCGGCCCGGCACCGCTGGATATTGAATTTCTCCAGCGCCTGCGCAAGTTCCTCGACAGTCATCAGATCGCGACCTATTCCGAGCACCTGAGCTATACCGGCGATGCCGGGCACCTCTATGACTTGCTGCCAATTCCGATGACGCAAGCCGCCGTTGATTATGTCGCGGCGCGCGTTGGGCAAGTGCAAGACATCCTCGGCCGGCGCATTGCGCTGGAGAATGTGTCGACCTATGCCGCACCGGGCAGCGACATGAGCGAGCAGGATTTTGTCTGCGCCGTGCTGGAAAAGGCTGACTGCGATCTGCTGCTGGATGTGAACAACATCTTCGTCAACAGCATCAATCATGGCTTCAATGCCGAGCACTACCTGCGCTCGCTGCCGGCGCAACGCATACGCTATGCCCATATTGCCGGGCATTTCGTGGAAGCCGAAGACCTGCGCATCGACACTCATGGCGATGATGTCTGCGCCGATGTCTGGGCCTTGCTGCGCACGGCCTATGAACACTTCGGCACGTTCCCGACCTTGCTGGAGCGCGACTTCAACATCCCAGCGTTGCCGGATCTGCTCGCCGAAATGAGCATCATCCGCCAATACCAGCAAGCTCACCGCGATGCCGCGTGATTTTCAGCAAACTCAGGCTGAGTTCACCCACTGGTTGCGACAGCCGGACTCCGCCCCGCTGCCAACCGGGGTACTGCCGGCGCGCATGCACACTTATCGCGAGCTGCTGTTCAACAATGTCATCAACTTTGTCGACATCACGTTTCCGGTCGCCAAGGCATTGTTGCCAGAACCACTCTGGCAACGTCTGAGCGATCACTTTTTTGCGGACTATCACTGCCAGTCGCCCTTTTTCTACGACATCTCTCTGCACTTCAGGGAATTTGTGGCGGCGCTGGACTGGCCCGAACTGGCCGACTTCCCGTGGCTGACCGAGCTGCTGCATTACGAGTGGATGGAGCTGGCGGCAGACATCACCGAAGAACCCAACCCCAGCGTCGCGGCCGACTGCGTCCTCGCCGACGAGAGCCGCTGGGAACGACTCGATGCGCCAATCCGACTCGCGATGCCGGCGTGGCCGCTGGCTTACCAGTGGCCAGTCGCGAGCTGGTCGGTCGAGACCGATCCTGCCGATCTGCACGCGCAGGCGCAGGCGGTTGTGCTCTGGCGCAACCGTGACGACGAAGTTCGTTCTCTGGTGGTGGAGCCGCTGACGGCCTGGCTGGTCGAGCGCATCCAGCTCGGTGACCAAACTCTCAACAACCTAGCCGATGAGCTGGTTCACGCCAGCCCCGGTATCGGCCACGAGCAAGCACTGGCAGCCTGCCAGCGCGTATTACTGCAATTGCAGCATGGCGGCCTGGCCTTCCTCGGCTAAACTGATGCCATGCCTGAACTCCCCGAAGTAGAAACCACTCGCCGCGGCATCCAACCGTTTGTTGAAGGCCAACGTATTGTCAGCCTGCGTGTACACAACGCACGGCTGCGTTGGCCCGTTCCGCCCGAGCTACCCGAATTGTTGGCGAATCAGCGCGTGGCACGCATCAGCCGACGCGGCAAATACCTGCTCTTCCACATCGACACCGGCGTCATGATGGTGCATCTGGGCATGTCCGGCAGCCTGCGGCTGGTCACGCCCGGTACGCCGCGCAAGACCCATGATCACCTCGAATGGACGCTGGATAACAACTGGCTCATGCGCTACCACGACCCACGCCGCTTCGGTTGCTGCCTGTGGCTGCGCGATGATCCGCTCAAGCACCCCCTGCTGGCATCGCTGGGGCCGGAGCCGCTGCAGGCCGAGTTCGATAACCATCACCTATTCCGCCTCAGCCGTGGCAAAACTGCGCCGGTGAAAAGCTTCATCATGGATAGCCATGTGGTGGTCGGCGTCGGCAATATCTACGCCAATGAAGCGCTGTTTCAGGTCGGCATCCACCCATTGCGCGAAGCGGGCCGCATCAGCGCGGAGCGCTATCAGCGGCTGTCGCAGGCTATCCGCGATATTCTCGCGCACGCCATCACGCGCGGCGGCACAACGCTACGCGACTTCGTCAACAGCCAGGGCGAGCCGGGATATTTTCAGCAGGAATTACTGGTCTACGGGCGTGCCGGGCAACCGTGCCGGCAGTGCGGCAAGGCACTGAAGGAAGTGCGTTTGAGTGCCCGCAGCACGGTGTTTTGCGGGCACTGCCAGCGCTAAGCGTCTCGACTTAGAGCGAGCCTTGGTTACGTCCTGCGATCAAGCGTATGACCTTGCCTGAGCTCAGGCGCAATTGCGCTGCGCCATCACTGATAATGTCATAGCTCAATGTGCCCGAACCCAAGCAAACCGCCGAAGCCTCAATAAGGCCGGTCGCGACATTACGCAGGCTACCGGAGAGTGTGCTTGCGGCGGCCACAGGCTCTTGTCCCGTCTTCACGCGATTGAGACCCACCCACGGCAGTGGGCTAGGCCCGGCATCTTGTCCCGCCGTATAGGTGACTTCATGACCGCCACACCCATTGGCTACCAGTTCCACTTCCGCTTCCAAGCCATCCCGCGAGACCAGCTGTGACAGCCAGTAAGCACGGTCATGCTTAACCGCGTATTCGGGATAGTCAAAGCGCGGATCAAAACGGTAGGTGACGCGGCGCGGATTTTTCACACGCACCCAATCGGCGCTTGCCTCCGACTCTTTCTGCCAGTTATCTAAGACCATAAAGGTCAAATGCTCCGATACAGGATGCAGATAAAAGCGATACGGCACACCGGTTCGATCAAGCGTTTGCGCCAGCGCAATGGCCTGATTGACCTGCACCAATTCATCCGCACCACTGTAGAGATTGGCGCTGGGCACATGGCGCAAGTTGCCGATGTAGTGAATGACGTTTTCGTAAGCAATCGAGCCGTTTATCGGGCCAGCCACATCCAACACGGGCTTGAGTGCATCGGTCAGCGTGGTGAGCACAGCATCTAAAGGCGTGTTGGTGTTGGGGATGTTGCGCAAACTGCCCGTGAAGCCGACCCAATTCACCATGCCGGCAAAGCGATCGGGGTAGTTCGTTGCCAAGTGCATCGCGCCAAAGCCACCCATGGAGTAGCCGGAAGCGATCATGCGCTCGGGGTCCGTAACATACGTCGCCTCGGCATCGGCAATGACATCCAGAACATCGCGCTCTGAAATGCCCGCGTAAAATCCATAGGGTCCGCGACCCAAGGGAGCAACCAAGATTCGGTTGCGATCCTCACCCATTTGCTGCTGAAAGCCGAGCTGATTGATCTGACTGGCGTGATTCGCTTCACAGCCATGCATGACCACTTGTATGCCGGGCTTTGCCGCCTGCGCCTTGGGCAAGTAAATACCATAGGGCTGATACTTACCCAGATAATTAAAGGACTGTGAGCAGAAGCCACCGGTGTCGCCATCGCGACCCGCTACCCCTGCTAATTCAACGCCTTCTCCCAAAACATATTTCGACGTGTAGACACGCTGATGAAAGCCGACGGGGGCTGGTGCCACCTTAGTCAGGCCATTACGTAAGTCCGCCACACGTAGCGTTTCACCAAACTGCGAGATATCTCCCGAAGCCAAGGCCGCTGCCTGCTTGTCTTCCCAGTAATTGCCCTTATTGGGCAAAAGTTGCCCCTGCAGACCATCAGCCCCGGCCTGCTCATCCATGCCACGGAAAGCGACATTCATCACCTTGCCATTAGCTTGCGATACCGCGGCCTGCACCCGCCAAACACTGCCGGCAGGGACGGGCATACGGAGCTGCAGTCGATTGCTCACGGGATCGCCCACCGCGACGGTTTTCAGCACGTCCCAACCCCGACTGCTCACCTGCAATGGGGTCCATGCCCCGCCACCTGTGGCGGCGTTATTATCCGTATCAATAGCTAACGCAACGATTGCGTCATTGGCATTGAATAGGGTGTTCAGCTCAAACTCCGCCAGCAGCTCGTTGCCGCTCACGCTCAAACTGAGCTTGACCAAGTCAGCGGTATTGGTCAGTCCAGCAGGATACGTGACATCGCCCGCAGAAGGCGCCAACAGACTGGGCGTGGTTGCGAAAGGATTTCCACGCTGACCAAGCCGCGTGGTGACGTTGAGTACCGTGGGGCCGCCTGCGATCAGCCCGGCATCTGCGCCAAAGTCGTCATAAACATAATCGCGATAGATCAACGTGCCCTGACAGTATTCCGTACTGCCCGCCACCCATGAGCTTCGATCACAGGGCGCGTTCGTGACATTGGCAGCCGGTGAGCGCGGAGCCGATCGATCTTCACTGCCACAGGCCAACAGAAAAACTGAACAGACGGCCGCTAGGGCGAAAGATTTGCGGGGAAAATTCAAAAAAGGCATTCGCAGCGCTCTATATTTATTTTAGTGGGCAAAAGTTAACATCAAGTTACTTTTAAATATCTAATCTGACAAGGCAACACGACAGATTACTGCAGGAGCTGATATGCCCACTCGCGTCGTCTACCCTGGAACCTTCGACCCCATTACGAATGGCCATGCTGATTTGGTCGAGCGCGCCTCGAAACTGTTTGGCGAAGTCATTTTAGCGGTTGCAGCTAGTGACAAGAAAAAGCCTATGTTCAGCACGGAGGAACGTGTCGCGCTGGCCCAACAAGTGCTGGGGCATCTGCCCAATGTGCGCGTGGTGGGCTTCGATAAGCTCTTGTCGTTTTTTGTCACCGACATGGAGGCCAATGTCGTGCTGCGCGGCCTGCGCGCCGTGTCCGACTTTGAGTATGAATTCCAGCTCGCGAACATGAACCGCCAGTTGAATCGCGAGTTCGAAACCGTCTTTCTGACGCCGTCAGAGCACCTGTCATTTATTTCTTCGAGTCTGGTGCGCGAAATCGCCATTCTCGGCGGCGATGTCAGCCAGTTTGTCGCGCCTTGTGTGTCTGAAGCCTTTGTTAAAAAGCTTGGCCACGGCCCGCGCAAAAACTAACGTCAGACCACGCCATGGCTTTGCTGATCACCGATGAATGTATTAATTGTGATGTCTGCGAGCCGGCATGCCCGAATCTGGCGATTTCCATGGGGCCGGAAATCTATGAGATTGACCCTGCACTCTGTACCGAGTGCGTGGGTCATTTTGATGAACCGCAATGTGTCAGCCTCTGCCCCGTAGCCTGCATCCCCATCGACCCCCAACATCAGGAAAGTCGCGAGCAGCTGCAGGCCAAGTTCGAGCGGCTGACGGGCAAGAGCCCCGTTTAACCAACGCGTGTTAAGGCTTCAGGCTTGGGCGCACCCGTGGGTAACAGTCGTTCGGCCAAACCCGTTGCTAACTTGGCCACCAGACCATAGATCGACAATTGTGGATTAGCGCCAATACTGGTCGGGAAAATGGAGCCATCAAGCACGCTCAGATTCGCCAGACCATGGAACTCACCACGGCTATTCACTACGGAGGTTTTGGCATCTTCCCCCATAGCGCAACCACCCATGAGATGCGCTGAGCCAATACCGGTGCGGAACTTTTCAATCGTAAAGCCGTTAATCGCCGATTTCGCTGCCGCTAGGGTGGTGAACGAGCCGCCAGCCAGTTGGAATGGCCGCACAGAACGCGCACCCGCTGCTAATTGAATTTCCGCCATGGCCAAGAACGATCTGCGCAGGCCATCTGCGAGAGAGGCCGAAACGTCGTAGTCGAGTACCGCCGAGCCATCTTTACGAATGCTCGTTCGGCCGCCCGGTGAGTCTTCGGTAAAGCCGTCACGCAGCAGCGCGATCATGCCGTTGAGATGACCCAGCGACTGCATGTCCCGGGCATGGTCAAGGCCATGATTACCCAGAAGACCTGCAACAAAGCCCGGCTGCATGGGAATGACTTCAATTTTGAAGCCCATCGGCCCGGTCGCACCGTCTTTCCACTGGAAGTGATCGGAGTACACGGATTGCGGCGCACCGCCCCAGCCCTCGACCTTGCGATCGAACTGGGCAAAGCTGGCATTGACCGGATGGATCATGGTGCGCAGACCAATCTGGTCATGCGGGTTCGGCACTTTCGAGCGCAGCAGAATGGCGGGGGTATTGATAGCGCCGCCCGCCAGCACCACATGACGCGCACGCACCATGAGTATCTTTCCGGTAGGTTGAAGGCCAACCTCAGGCATGCCATCGACCAGCACGCCTCGAACCTTGTCACCGCCCATGATTAATTCGCGTACGCGGGCACGATGGTAAAGCGTCGCACCGGCATTGAGTGCCGCTGGAATCGTCGTCACCAACATAGATTGCTTGGCATTGGTCGGGCAACCCACGCCACACATGCCGAGGTTCCAGCAACCGTTCACATTGCGCGGAATACTTTGCCAACTCCAGCCCAGCTTCTCGCAGCCCTGACGAATGATGTCGTTGTTCTCGTTTGGCGGCACGGGCCACGGGCCGATTTGCTGACGCTTTTCGGCGCGATCAAACCACGGCGCCATCTCGGCATCGGAGATGCCTTTCACGCCGTGCACATCACGCCAGTGTTTCAACGTTTGCGGTGGCGTGCGGAAGCTCGATGTCCAGTTCACCGTGGTGCTGCCGCCCACAGCGCGGCCCTGCAAGATGGTCATGCTGCCATCGCCCGTGGTGCGCGCCGCGCCTTCCTGATAGAGATCACGGAAAGCTTCAACTTCACGCATTTTAAAGTCATCGCTGGAACGCAGCGGGCCCTCTTCGAGCATGACTACCTTGAGTCCGGCTTGAGTCAAAACCTCTGCCGCCGTGCCGCCACCAGCGCCTGTGCCCACAATGACAACATCACACTCTACCGTGGTGTTTTGGGTCAGTTCGCCGGCATGAATAACCTTCCAGCCACCGGCGATGCCAGCACGAATGGGATCGGGAATTGGACCTACTTGAATCGCCATCTCAACGCTCCTTAAATCGTGCGCACGGGGGCGCTGTAACCCACGGCGGCGTAGCTTTCCGGCAGCAAGTACCAAGCGACGTTGATGATTTTGCTCAAGCCAAGGTAGGCGCCACGCAAGAGCTCTAAGCGACTATCGCGCCAACGTAATAGGAAGGCTTCGATGTCCTCCGGGCTGGCATCTGGCCAATCCGACCATACGCCGGCCATCGCAATGCGTGTGGGGGCCATGCTGAGCAGCGCGAAGAGCTGATGAATTTGGTCGCCAACCGCAACACTGCTGTTAGCAAGGAGCTGATCCAGCGACGCTAGCGCCTTGTCGAGCGCGGCAGGCCGTGCCTTACCCTCAGGCAAAGTGCCGGCCAGTACAGAGGGGATCACTGCTCGCAAAACCGTTAATTCGGCCTCGCGAAGATAGACATATCCTGTTGCCGGTTGCGCTTGCGCGCAGCCGGTCAGGAGTGCGGCTGCTGAGCCGGTGGCGAGCAGCATGCCGCCCATCGCACCGGTTTTTAAAAAGTGACGACGGCTGAGCGCCATCGCATGAGTCGTAACTGCTTGCATCCATTCACCCCTGCTTTTTGTTATTTTCGGGACAGCAGCGCCTCGGGATATTACTTACTCAAGAATAGTTTCTGAATCAGGCCGTGAGCCACGCGACCGAATGGCGGCAGGATGTAACGCACGGAGTAGATGCTCGAGCGCTCCAACACCGCCTTCATGTTCGAGTAGGTTTCAAACCCTTCTTTCGCGTGGTAACGACCCATACCGGACGGGCCAACGCCACCAAATGGCAGATCGTCAACGCCAACATGGGTGACCACATCGTTAATGCCGGTTGCGCCGGAATGCGTGTGGGTGACCACATAATCGGCACGCGCCGTGTCATTGTCGAAGTAGTACAACGCCAGTGGGCGTGGACGCGCATTCACGAACTCCAGCGCCTGCGACAGCGATTCGCGCTCGATGATCGGCAAAATGGGTCCGAAGATTTCGTTTTGCATGATCAGCATGTCTGGCGTAGCGCCCAAGACCAGCGTTGGCGGAATCTTGCGGGTATCAATAAAGCGCTCGTTGGCCGGATTGATCTCGATGACGCGCGCACCTTGCGCACGGGCATCGTCGAGGTAGCTCTGAATACGCGTGTACTGCTTTTCATTGACGATGCTGGTGTAGTCGGCGTTGGTGACCAGCGTTGGGTACATCTTGCTGACCTGGGCCGTGAACGCGATGACGAACTCGTCGGTCTTGCCACGCGGCATCAACACATAGTCTGGCGCCACACAGGTCTGGCCGGCGTTCCAGCATTTGCCGAAAGCAATACGCTCAGCGGCATCGGCCATCGGGTAGGACTCGTGCACGATGGCTGGGGACTTGCCGCCCAGCTCCAGCAGCACCGGCGTCAGATTGGCGGCGGCATTCTGCATGATGGTGCGACCGACATTGGTCGAGCCGGTGAAGGTGATCTGGTCAAATGCCATGTGGCTGAAGGCTTCCGACACTTCGCCGCGACCGGTGATGACCGCCACGGTATCTTCGGTGAAGGCCTCGGCGAGCATGCGCTTCAGCGTCTCGCCCAAACGTGGCGTGAAGCTGGAGGTCTTGATCATGACGCGGTTGCCGGCACTGAGCGCGCCAACCAACGGGCCAATGGCGAGGAAAATTGGGTAGTTCCACGGCACCACAACACCCACCAGACCCAGTGGCTGCGGCACTACGCGAGCCTTGGCGGGTGTCGCCAAAATGCCAGGGTGACGCTTCTGTGGCTTCATCCAGTTGGTCAGATTTTTGCTGGCGTACTTCACCGCTTCCAGCGAGGTCAGAACCTCAGCGATCTTGGTTTCATCTTTTGAGCGATGGCCGAAATCTTGGCTGACCGCATCGGCCAAATCGTCCTGATACTTGATAATGACGGCGCGCAGACGAGTCAAATGGGCAATACGCTCGCTCGCCGACGGCATAGGACGTAGGTTGTATGCCGACCGCTGAGACTGAAAAATACGCTGCATTTCAGCAACTTGTGGGTTCGATGCAGCGAGCTGAGCGAGATGAGCAACCATAATGACCTCAAAACGAAATTCCTGTGCTACCAAAAGGGTAAACACCTTGTGCGGCGTTTTTAGAGCATTTACTCTAGGCTGTCAATTCACTGGCCACGACATTCAGGACATCCCAACTCTGTGAAAACGCGTGATCGCATCCTGTTAAAAAGTCTTGAGCTGTTCAATGAGCAGGGCGAGCGGCTCATTACCACCAACCATTTGGCGGCTGCCTTGGGCATGAGCCCTGGTAATTTGTATTACCACTTCCCCAACAAAGACGCGATTATCTTTGAGCTGTTTCAGCAATATGCCGACCAGATGCAGTCTACGCTGCACCTACCTAGCGATAGGCCGCTGACGCAGCTTGATAAAGTGCAGCTGTTTGAACACATCCTCGATTGCCTATGGCGTTATCGCTTTTTACATCGCGACATGACGCACCTGATCACCGACAACGCGGAACTGCGCGAACACTACCGTGAGTTTGCCAAGCGCATGCTCAGCAGCGTGCATTTGCTCTATACGCTGCAGATCAACTCTGGCCTGCTTGAAGCCACCGAGGAAGAAATTGGTGCGCTGCTCGTCAACATCTGGATCATTGCCACTAGCTGGGTCAACTTCCTCAGCACCACGGGCTTCTTCGGCTTTCAGGAGCCGCTGACGCAAGCCATGTTGCGTCAGGGGATTTATCAAGTCATTTGCTTAGAAGCGCCTTACTTACGCGGCGAAGCAAGAGACGGCTTGGTTGAGCTTAAGACTCGTTACGGCCAAGCCTTAAGCATTAACAGCATGACGTAAGCGCGACACTTTCTCGCCCTGTGCCCGAGGGGAAAGCACTTTTGGCACCTGAAAACTCTCGGCTTGGCGCTGCAAAAACTCAGGAATACGGCGCTCTAGATAAAACTGCGGTTCACGCCAGTGCTCACCGGCCTCAATAAATCCAACATGACCACCGCATGGGGCAATTTCCAGATACACCGAGGGCGACAACTCTCGCGCCGTGGGAAAACACTCTGGGGTCAAAAACGGATCATCTACCGCTTGTAATAACAGCGTGGGGACGTTGATTTTAGCTAGGCTCTGGCGAGGGCTGCACCGCTGATAATAGTCCTCACCATTTTTAAAGCCATGCAGTCCAGCGACCAAAACATCATCAAAGTGACGGAACGACGTGAATGGCCCTTGAGCCAGGCACTCACGGATGTGCACAGCCACTTCTTCATCCCCTCGTTGCGCAAGATGGTCAGCTTTACGCACCCAGGACTGCTGCAACAAGCCCAGCAAATGCTTGCGATACACTCGCGAAAAACCTTGGTCCAACCGATCCGCGCAAGCGCCGAGCAATAGCGGGACTGAGACGGTACTGGCCGCAAACACATTCGGCGGCGTGCACTCTTGCGCTAGGTAATTCAACGAAATTGCACCACCAAGCGAGTAGCCAACCAAGCCCAAGGGCACATCGGGATAACGCTCATACAGCGCTGTCATGATGTCGGCGAGATCATCATGCGCACCCGCATGATAGGCACGCGGGGTATCGTTAGGCTCACCCGTGGCACCACGACAATTGATCGCAACACTGGCCCAGCCCAAAGCCTCCAAACTACGCTGCAGCCCCACAACGTAGTGAGAGCCGCTGCACCCACTCAAGCCATGCACAATGGCAATTAACGGCTTGCCACTGCCTATCCACGCTTTCGGTAGTCGCCAATCCAGATAAATCCAATCACCATCTCTCAGCGCGACTCGCTCGCGCACCCTGGGCAGCGGTTCTACACGGCGGAACAGGGAAGGATATAGCGTTTGTAAGTGCGCATTGTGTAGCCACCAGGCCGGTTTGAAAGGACTACGGTTGATACCGGGGGTGAAGGTTTCCTGATCAGAGCGTGTCATGTTCGAGCTCAATAACGTCTTGGATTTGTAGGGCGTCGCAACGAAATAAAAACGCATTAACTAAACCCGCTTTGGTTTGGCGATGCAGCTGAAGTGCCGTCGGCAAATTCAGGTCACTCAACGCCAGCTCAGTTTCAACATACACCCAGCGCGTCTGCGTTAACCAGCCTTTCTGCGCTATACGCTGCAAAATGGCATTTACTAATCCAAAATGGAACGGGGGATCGAGAAAAATCAGCCCGTACCCCCCCGCTGGCGCTTGGGCATCTTGCAGCCAGCGCAGGCTATCGACACACAAAATTTGGCAGGATGCCGCCTCCAACTTAGCGGCCTGCTCGCGTAAACAGGCCGCCTGCTGTAGGTCGCGCTCCAACAGCGTTAGGCTGGCTGCGCCTCGCGATAACGCCTCAAAGCCCATCGCTCCGCTACCCGCAAAAACATCCAGCACATGCTGGCCCGCGAGTGCTAATTGCAGCCAGTTAAACACGGTTTCACGAACACGATCCGGCGTCGGGCGCAGGCCGGGCAAATCCAGAAATTGAATTTTCCGACTCCGCCAAACACCGCCGATGATGCGCAGATCGCGTCGGCCGGTCTTAGCGGCGGGGGACGTTTTTGCTCGTGTCATCGCGCACCCTGAGTTGCCGAAGACGGGCGCTTTTGACCCGCCGTAATCACGATCATGCGATCCGGGTGGATACGACGCTTCAAGGCATCACGAACCTGTTCGGGTGTTACCGCAGACAGCTGTTCCACGTACTGCGACAAGTAATCTGGTGGCAGCTGGTAAAAGCCCATCATGCCGAGATAGCTGGCAATGGCATCGGTGCGCACCAAGCTGCGCGGGAAGGCTTGCGTCAGCTGCGCCAACGCATTGGCGACCGCCGCTGCATCCGGCCCTTGGCGCACAAAGTCGCGAAGTATCTGCTGCGTAAGCGCCAGCGCAGCCTCGGCTTGATCAGCACGCGTGGCGAAGCTGATTTGGAATGGCCCGGGTACACGCATCGGCACAAATTGACTACTGACACTGTAGGTCAGGCCGCGCTTTTCACGCAGCTCTCGCGTCAGCACACTGCCAAATCCGCTGCCTCCGAGAATTTCATTCGCCACGATTAAGGGGAAGAAATCCGCATCCAAACGGCTAAGACCGAGCTCGCCCAGCAGCACAAATGTCTGTTGTGATGGCATTTCTATGTGTTCGCGCTGACCCCGCTTGACGGCCTTGGGCAGCGGCAACGGTTCTGCGGCGGCCCCCGGCAACAGCGCAACACTGATCTCTCGCGCTATGCGTTCGGCGTTCGTGCGATCGATGTCGCCGACTAAAACCAGTACGGCATTTTCCACCGTGTAAAAGCGGGCATGGAAGGCTTTGATATCTTTTGTTTTGATGCTCTGCACGCTAGTGGCAAATCCAGCCAGTGGATTGGCATAGGGGTGGCTGCCATACAACGATTGATAAAACGCTAAGCCGGCTCGCCCCGAAGGCGACTGCAGACGCTGACGCTGGCCAATACGCAGGGACTCCTGCAAGCGCAGCCAAGCCTCTTCGCTAAACGCAGGCTGACTGGCCATTTCAGCAAACAAGGCCAGGGCCTGATCGCGATACTCGGGCTGACTCAGCGTACGCAGTTGCAGCAAGGCCATGTCGCGGTATGACGACGCAGAAAACTCCGCACCCACGCGCTCAAACCCTTCGGCAACAGCTTGGGCCGAACGCCGCGTCGTACCTTCATCCATCAGGCTGGAGACGGCGGACGCAAGGCCGGACATATCACCGTCACGAGCTGCGCCGGCATCAAAAACCAAGCGCGTATCCAGCAAAGGAATTTGGTCATTCGGCCAGAATAAAACGCGTAAACCTTCTGCCGTTTGCCATTGCTGAACGGGGATATTCAGGCTCAAACGTTGACTACGGGCTTGCTCCAACGCCGCTGCGCTCGATAAGCGCTGCAATGCGGTGAGCGGGCCATCTGGCGTGCTGCTGTGATCGGCACTGGCCTGAACACCCGTCACGGCCACCAGCGCCACAAATCCCACAGCCATACGCCACAATGATCGTTGTTTCATGCTGCTGCCAACCTTAATCACGGTGTCACCCCAACTGGCTGGGTCGGTGCGGGCGAGTTCGGCGTATACAAAAACAACGTCGCTAATCGCTCGGGTTGTAAATACTGCCTAGCCACTTCACGAATCGTTTTGGGCGTAATGGCCTTTAGTCGCGCAGGCAATTCGTCGTCCCAGGTTAACGGCAAGCCCAGCGCATCGAGGCGGCCGAGCTGCTGGGCACGATCATCCAATTCATCACGGCCATAGACCGCTTGCGCACGCACATTCGCCATGACCTTGGCCAGCTCGTCGGCGCTCACTTCCTCATCGCGTAAGGCATAAACCGATTTCAGAATCACCTCGCGCAAGGCTGTTAAGGATTGGCCCGCTGCAGGCACGGCCGTAATGGTTAACTGCGTATCGCCGCGGGCTAACACGTCATAACCCGACCGTATCGCCGCCGCCTGATTGGTACGCACCACGTCACGCTCCAAGCGCGCACTGATGCCGCCATCGAGCACCCCCGATAGCAGCTGCAAGGCATAGGCATCTTTGGGGTCGCGTGCACTCGCCAAGCTGGGCAAGTTAAACCCTATATACAAAGAAGGTACCTGCCCCGGCAAAGTCAGACTGAGGCTGCGCTCACCCGGACTGTCGAGCTCACGAATTAACGCGCGGCGAGGAATGCTGACTAACGGTAATGGAGCAAAATAACGCTCCACTAATTCGCGCACCTGAGCCACGGTGACATCGCCCACAACAATCAGCGTGGCATTGGCTGGCGCATACCAGCGCTGGTACCACGCTCGCGCGTCTTCCACGGTCAAGCGCTCTAAGTCACGCATCCAACCAATGGTGGGATTTCGCTCGGGACTGGAGAGCAAAGACAGTGCTTGAAAACGTTCCATCGCCAGTGCCTGGGGATTATCGTCGGTACGCAAGCGACGTTCTTCCATCACGACTTTGAGCTCGCGGGCAAACTCCTCCGCGTCGAGCGTCAGGCCCATCATGCGATCCGCTTCCAGCTCCAATGCCAGCGGCAATCTGTCGGCCAAATGCTGCTGAAAATAGACAGTGAAGTTGTCATTGGTGTACGCATTGTCATCGCCACCGGCATAGGCGACCAACCGCGAGAACTCACCCACAGGCACTTTCGCCGTGCCTTTAAACATCATGTGCTCCAACACATGCGACAAGCCCGTCAGTCCCGGCGGTTCGTCCGACGAGCCCACCCGATACCAGACCTGCGTCAGCACCACGGGCGCACGATGATCTTCCTGCACAATGACGCGCAGGCCATTGGCCAAGTTAAAGCTGACCGGCGCAATCGCTGCCGAAGCCAACGATGCCATGATGAACAGCGGCAAGATCAATACCGTTCTGATCGCCACACCCATGGGAATTCGCTGAACTAGCCGCCGCATAAGACATCACCGCATTAGGAAAACGGGTGGTAGCATAGCGCATCCCGAGCTTGTCGCACTGCAACAAGCTGGCACAGGTTGGACACCCAAATGAGTACAGACCAGACCGCCTCTCACGAGGCTGGCGGCTTCCTTAGTCGCATGAAAAGCGGGCTCTCCAAAACCCGCAAAAGCTTTAGCCAAGGCATGGCGACGCTACTGATCGGCGCCAAAGAAATTGATGACGAGCTGCTGGAGGACATTGAGACTCAGCTGCTCGTTGCCGACGTTGGCATCGATGCCACGAAGCGCGTTGTGGATGCGTTGACCGAGCGCGTCTCGCGCAATGAGCTACTGCATTCGCATGCGCTCTACGACGCCTTGCAAAAAGAGTTGGCCGAATTGCTCGCGCCGCGACAACAGCCTTTGGTCATTCCCAAAGCCGCCACTCCGTTTGTGATTTTAGTGGTGGGCGTTAATGGCGTCGGTAAAACCACGACCATCGGTAAACTAGCCAAGCGTCTGCAGCGTGAAGGTAAGTCCGTCATGCTCGCCGCCGGCGACACATTCCGTGCCGCTGCGGTCGAACAGCTGCAAGTCTGGGGTGAGCGCAATAATGTTCCGGTGATTGCACAGGGCAGTGGCGCTGACTCCGCGTCGGTCCTGTTCGATGCCCTGCAAAGCGCGCAAGCCAAGGGCATTGATGTGCTGATTGCCGACACCGCCGGCCGTCTGCATAACAAAAGCCATCTGATGGATGAGCTGAGCAAGGTCGTGCGTGTACTGCAAAAGCTGGATGCCAATGCACCGCATGAAACGCTACTCGTGGTTGATGCCGGCACTGGCCAAAATGCGCTGAACCAGGTGCAAGACTTCGACCAAGCCGTCAAACTCAGCGGCTTGGTCATTACCAAACTGGATGGCACGGCCAAAGGTGGCGTGCTGTTTAATATTGCTAGCCGAACCCACCTCCCCATTCGGTATGTGGGTGTGGGTGAAGGTGTTGATGACCTGCGGCCTTTTGTGGCTGCCGAATTTGTTGAGGCGCTGTTCGACGAAACGCGTTAAGCGTCGTCGCCGCCCGTTGGAGATCGTTAGATGATCCGTTTTGAATCTGTCAGCAAGCGTTATGCACCGCAATTCGATGCGCTGCGTGAGCTGAGCTTTGAGTTACCGACCGGCGAAATGGCCTTCCTCACCGGCCATTCAGGCGCAGGTAAATCGACGCTGCTTAAGCTCATTATGCTGATCGAGCGCGCCAGCAGCGGCCGCGTTATCGTGAACGATCGCGACCACAGCCAGCTCAAGGGCAATCAAATTGCGCTGGCGCGGCGCGACATCGGCATGATCTACCAAGATCACAACCTGCTCGACGATCGCTCGGTCTATGACAACGTGGCACTGCCGTTAATCATCGCTGGCATGCAGCCGCGTGACATCCCTAATCGCGTCTATGCCGCGCTCGATCTGGTCGGCCTCAAGCATCGCGCAAAATCGCAGCCCTTCGAGCTTTCCGGCGGTGAGCAACAGCGTGTCGGCATCGCCCGCGCCGTGGTCAGCAAACCGGCCGTCATTCTTGCCGACGAGCCCACGGGCAACCTTGACCCGCAGTTAGCCGTGGAAGTGATGAATATCTTTGAAGAACTGTCGCGCGTGGGCGTTAGCATTCTTGTCGCCACTCATGATTTGTCCCTGATTGCCCGCTTCCGCCATCGTCTCTTGACTTTGAAGGCTGGTCAGCTGGTCGCCGACACCGGAGCCTCCGTATGAATCAGCCAATTGCTGCTCGCGGTGCTGAAAAACAAACCAGCACCTTTTCGTCTCGCGCCACCCACTGGCTGCAACACCATCAGCGCGAAGCCAAAGATAGTTTTGGCCGCCTCGCCCAATCGCCGCTTTCCACGCTGATGACCGTGCTGGTCATGACCATCTCGCTGACCCTGCCACTGGGTTTAGGCAAGTTACTGGATGACGCCAGCAGTGCAGCCAGTGGCTGGGATGGCGAAGCCAGGCTGTCGATTTATCTGAAGGAAGAGACGCCCGCGGAAGTACAAGCCAGCGTACTGGCACGCGCCCAAGCCCTGCCCGGCATTCGCTCGGCGCGCATTATTTCATCCGATGGGGCTTTAGAAGAGTTCAAGCAGCAGTCGGGCTATGGGCCCGCATTAGATCAGCTTGGCTACAACCCCTTACCTGCCGTGCTAGAAGTGTTTCCAAAGAATAATGCCAGCTCCAGCGAAATGACTGCGCTGCGGGATCAGTTGGCTCAATGGCCAGAAGTCGCTTTGGCAGAAGTAGACATCGCCTGGGTACAGCGTCTTCAATCCATGCTTGAGTTGGGTCAGCGCCTGCTTTGGGCCGTTGGCGGCGCCCTGCTCCTCGGCGGATTGTTGGTAGTGGGCAACACCATTCGCCTGAGCATTGAGTCACGCCGCGATGAAATTCGTGTCATTTCCTTGCTTGGCGGCACCCATGGCTTTGTCCGTCGCCCCTTTATTTACATGGGCGTCTGGTGCGGCTTAAGCGCCGGGGTGTTTACCCTCATTGCCGTCAGTAGCTTCACCGCATGGCTCAATGTGCCCGTGACACAAATGGCCAGCCTCTACAGCAGCAACTTTAGCTTGAGCTACCCCTCTTTTGGCACAGGCATGGCGGTATTGGCCGGATCCAGCTTCTTAGGATGGTTGGGTGCATGGATGGCGGTTGGCCGTCATTTGCGCGAATTAGAGTCCTAATTGCGCTAGACCCTGCCCTGCACGTCAACCGAGCCGCTGCTCGCTCGTCATCTTGCAGGGCAGCATATCGATGCTATTATCCACGGTCGTGATAAACCCAGCGTATGGCTATAGGCCATTGGAGGCGTAAAAAGATGAGTGACTGCAAGCACTTGCAGCCCATCGCAGTGACAGTGCCGGGAGTCAATCTCGGGTCGTATATCCAGTCTGTTAGCCGCGTGGCGGTCTTAACGGCCGATGAAGAACGCGCGCTTGCCGAGCGTCTACACTTTCACGATGACCTCGATGCAGCACGCCAACTCGTGCTGGCGCACCTGCGTTTTGTCGTTCATATCGCCAAGAGTTATGCCGGCTACGGCCTACCCCAAGCCGACTTGATTCAAGAAGGTAATATCGGCCTGATGAAAGCCGTGAAGCGCTTCGACCCGACCATGGGCGTTCGCTTGGTATCGTTTGCGGTGCACTGGATCAAAGCCGAAATTCACGAATACGTCATCAAAAATTGGCGCATCGTGAAAGTGGCCACCACGAAGGCGCAACGCAAGCTGTTCTTTAATCTGCGCAGCATGAAAAAATCGTCGCGTGGCTTAACTCAAGCTGAAGCTGCGGCTATCGCCGAAGACCTGAACGTCTCCATGCGTGATGTCTTCGAAATGGAAGGCCGCCTGCTGTCTCACGATACAGCGCTCGAAGGCAGCCTGGATGACGATGATGAAAAAGCGGCGAAAGCCCCGATTCATTATCTCGAAGATCACCGTTACGATCCGGCATTGCTGGTTGAGGCCGACGATACCGAGAGCCGCAACACCGATAACCTGATGGCCGCGATTCACGCGCTCGATACCCGCAGTCAGGCCATTCTGGCTCGACGCTGGCTCAGCGAAGAGAAGGCCACCTTGCATGAGTTAGCGGATGAGTTTGGCGTGTCCGCCGAGCGTATTCGTCAGCTCGAAAAAAATGCCATGGATAAAGTCAGAGCAGCCCTGACGGCCTAATCTGATCCATCCTTCCCCATCAGGCCCGCCACCGTTGCGGGTCTTTTTATGTGCCGGAGAAACCGACATGAACTGGCTTGCACTTGCCGCCCTGAATATGGCCTTAGCCGTAATGACCGGTGCTTTTGGCGCCCATGCGCTGAAAGCACGCCTGTCCACCGAGGCCTTAGGCTGTTGGCAAACCGCGGTGTCTTATCAGATGTGGCATGCCTTGGGTTTAGTCGCACTGGGCGTGCTGTTGCGCCTGAGTAGCGTAGCCCCGGCATTGCCCGTCGCGGGCATTCAAACCAGCGCGATACTGTTACAGCTGGGCATTATCATTTTCTCCGGCAGCCTGTACGCCATGGCTCTGGGCGCACCGCGTTGGTTTGGCGCCATTACACCGATAGGCGGACTCGCTTTTATCGCAGGCTGGTTATGGCTGGCCTACAGCCTCATGCGGAGTGCGTAAGATGAACATTCGCTTAAATGGAGAGCCCACGGAAGTCGCTGAAGGCTGCACGCTCGCTGACCTTGTGGCCGCCCAAGGGCTGGTCGGCAAGCGCATCGCCATTGAACGTAACGGCGAGATAGTGCCGCGCAGCTTGCATGCACAATGCCTCTGCATAGCGAACGATAACATCGAGATTGTGCATGCCATTGGTGGGGGCTAAGTCAGGCCTTGACCGCCCCCGTTCTGCTTAGCGATTAACGACTCGCTCCCACATTTGCAGATAGGCTTCCGCCGAGTTGTACAAGGCGTCTAGGGCTTCCTGACCACCTTCCAAGCGAACTTCCTCGACGTAATCGGCCACCATGCCGTAGTGGGCCGTGCCCACCTCATCAATGTGCCAGCTCTTGCCACTTTCAGGCACAGTTTGCAGCTTCACCGAGATGGGCTTAATGCCTGCTTTGGCATAGCGGTCACCCCAATCTGGACCACTAAAGAGCGTAAAGGGGTACTTCACAGGCTTGCTGCCCGCACCACGCGGCGGCGCACGGTCGGCAATGCCATTTGCATCCATGCCATAGCCAACAGCCATAGGTTTGTTGGCCGGCCAAATGGGTTTGAGCTTGTTCATAAACTCAACATGACCCTTACCGTTGGGCTTAAACGGGTAAATCAATCCACCGTTATCTAGAATTTCCTTGGCCTGCGCCAGGCTGATGCCGCCATGACCACCGTGTGCCGAAATCATGGGATAAGACGGTTTTTGTGCCTTAGCCATGTCCAACATTTTCTGTTTGATGGAGATTTCCGCATGATCGATGTCGATGATGAATTTCTTCTTCATCAATTGCTGCATGGCGTACTCACCCAGATCGGTCATGCCACGGGCGTTGCACTGACGACGGTCGGGCGGATAAATGGGCGCGGGACCTTGTAGCAAGCCAATCACCGCCTGACTCAAAGGGTCACTACCCGTGCCCGGCACCGCGGTCGTCATAATCGCGCCAGCAGGATAGAAGTATTTAGCCCCTTCGCCGGTATCCGCGCAGTCATAGGTTTTCCAAAATTGGTTGGTGCCAACAAAGCCAACCAAATTCAGGGTATCGCCATTAAAAATACCGGTGCCACCCAGCGCGCTATTCACATCGTGATAGGGATAAAGCTCTCGCACACCAAGGTTCCAAACCTCTTCAATTTGGCGGTCGATACTTTCCTTTGTACAGCCACGCGTCTCACCACCGAGCGGATTGAACTTAACGGTGCAGTCAAACAAATTGGCAAACTCTAACCCTGCCACCACCGCCAGCTTGCCTTCGTTAATGACCTCTCGGGCCATTTTCGGACTGGTCACAATGCGGAACCAGCCTTTGCCCGGCCCGCCTTCTTGGGCATCCACATAGTTCTGCAAGTCGAACAGGTATTTCACCTGCTTAATACCCAGGCTCATGTCGTTGCAATCGGCATCGGGGCGCAAAACCCCTAGACGCCCGACTTCACACAGGGCCGCAATGTTAGTGCCTTCCGACACCATGATTCGCATCCCTGCCTTCCACGCACGCTCGACCCATTTGTAGTACATCGCTTGGTGCAACTGCGAGTCATACGCCGGCCAAGCCACGAAACTTGGCCAGCCCGCCGTTTCGTGCGTCGTCAGCGGCTTCAGATCGAGGATCAGGGCCTCAGGGTCACGAATGCCATTGGGACCATGCCAATCTTCACAGTTATCCATGGCATGGGGCACGCCAAAGCGATGGAACATTTGCCCGTACATAACCCCGCCAGCCGATGGCCCAACCAACTGACTCCCGTCGGACATTTCATGGCCCATGGCCATGTGGGTATGCACTTCGGCAAAGCCGATCACGGGCTTATCTACACCCTGACCACGATAGGTCTCACCGATAATGTCATCGCTAATTTCGGGATAAGGCTTGCAGCCCGAGGCATCGACAAAATTAAAAATGGTCGGCGCAGCCGCTAAGGAAAGCGCGCCATTCGTTCCAGCGGCTAAAAATTGCCCGGCACTGCTCAGGTTCAAGGTGTATTGACCCGGCTTAACGGTAGCCAATGTCCAGTTGGCCGCATCGCTGGCTCTCGCCACCGCGCTAATCTGCCCCGACTGGCCAGCGAGCATCTGGCTGGAGGTATCAAAAAGCAGGTACTGGGCCAGCGCTGTAGGCTTGAGATAAAAGAGTGCGGCCTTTGCCGACGTGGCATTAGCCGTCCACGCATTACCGGACTGCCCAACAAAGCCCGATCCGCCCTGCGGTTGCAAGCGGTAGCAACCATTGGCTAAATCAAACTTGGTGACAGGCGCAGCGCGCACAGAAGGGCTAGGGGATTTATCGGCGTCGTCTGAGTCTGAGGACCAAGGGCCGCAGGCACTCAAGCTGAATGCCGATAAGAAAAGTGCAAGGCACAAGCGAGCTTGGCTACCGTGAATCTGCATGCGTGTTCTCCCGCATTTCATCAAAAAATCTCGACCGAAAATCATCAGCCAAAAAGAGTTGAACGAAACTAATACAAATGTAGGATTGCGTCCAATAAAAACGAGAGATAGGAAATGACCCATTTGGTAAAAAAAGCCCTCTTCGCAACTGGGCTGTCCCTATTCGCTGGGCCCGTTTTCGCTCACTCGTTTGGTCGCCTCTACACGCTTCCGGTGCCGTTCTGGCTTTATCTTTATGCAGCGGCAGCCACGCTGCTGATCTCATTTTTGGTCATCGGCTTGCTCGCCACCCAAGCCCGCCCAAGTGCGCTACCCAGTTACCCAGCCGCTTGGCTGACGCAGCTGAGCAAGCGCTTGCGGCCCGGGTTGAGCACCCTCAGTGTCGGGCTTTTATTGCTGTGCATCGTCACTGGCATCTGGGGTGTGCAAGACCCCTATCGCAATTTCAACATGACGTTTTTCTGGATCATTTTTGTTTTAGGCATCGCTTATTTGAGCGCCTTCTTGGGCAATTTTTATGAAGTACTAAATCCCTGGCGTGTCATCAGCCTAGGGTTTGGGCGCTTCATGGAGGGTCGCTGGCAGTACCCACGCTGGCTCAGTTACTGGCCAGCCCTACTGCTGCTTCAGGGCTTTATTTGGATTGAGCTGTTCAGCCTGACTCGCCCTGAAGCCTTAGCCAAATACTTACTCATTTATTCGGCGATAACGTTGACTGGCATGGCCTGCTTTGGCCGCGATGCCTGGCTCCGTTATGGCGAGTTTTTTTCAGTCTTTTTACGCTTGCTCGCGCTTGCCTCCCCGCTGTATTACACCGCCAATCAGGGTGTGCGCTGGCGATTACCGTTTTCTGGCTTACAGCAAGCACGCGCGGAGCACTTGAGTCTGGTCGTTTTCATTCTCTTCATGCTTTCTGCGACCGCGTTTGATGGGCTTCGCGGGACCGTGCCGTGGTATCGCTTGTTTTGGACCGACCCCTACGGATTGATTTATGCCTGGATAGGCAAACCCCCTATTCACGCATTTGTTGAGCTAAGACCGTTCTACCTTGCCTATGAAACCTTGTGCTTAATCATTTCACCCTGGCTTTATTTGCTGGTTTTTACCGTTTTTATTTGGCTGGGCCGATTGCTGACCGGAAGTAAAACACCGTTGTTAAGGCTCCTCGGCGACTTTGGTTTTTCACTGATTCCCATCGCATTGGTGTATCACATTACGCACTACTACACGCTGCTGCTGTCGCAAGGCGTCAAGATCGTCAGCTTATTGTCGGACCCTTTCGGCTGGGGCTGGGACCTGTTTGGAACCGCTCAGCTCTGGCGCGCACCCATCCTGCCCGACATGGGCACTGTCTGGCATACGCAAGTTGCGCTGATCTTGATTGGACATGTGGTGAGTGTTTACTTGGCGCATCAGCAGGCGCTGCGCAGCTTTGGCTCGGCGCGTGCGGCCATGATCAGCCAAATACCTATGTTGGTACTTATGGTGTTGTTCACCACGTCCGGCCTTTGGATTTTAGCGCAACCGATTCAGGGCTAATTCGACTGCCACGGAATACAGTGGCAATCGCGTGGTTTGCAGTAAGCCTGATCTCTCGTTACTGAGAAACCACGGCTTACTGGATTCACTCAACGCTTACTTTGCCAGACCCATCAGCCCGCCTAACAAACCGCCCAGCAGGCCATCAAGCACGGGGCCGAGCACCGGAATTTGCACCAAGACTGGGCCAAGAATCGGGGTCTTTGCTTCCGTGCTACCACCGCCCAAACCAGCTAACGGATTGGTAGGCTTTGGAGGCGCGGTCACCACCGGCTTAGGCGCAACGGCGGGCGCCTGTGCTGCCAGAGCAGCGCCATAGAAGGGTACTTTCGATAAGAACGACTTAACGAATAGCTGGCCTTCATCCAGCGCTTTAATACCGTTCTCAATTTCGAGAGACGTTTGTCCGTTTTCCATGCCGCCTAAGACACCGTTAAGCAAGGCAATGAGCGGTTCTAATGCCTGATCTTTCGTGTTCACTAAGGTATTCACCAGCTGAGTGAGCGGGCTTAAAGGACCACCATCAACGGCCGTCAGTTCATCCAATGGCTTGGTCAGCGGTGACAGCAGGCCAGTCTGAGGACTGAGCAAGCCTTTCAGCAACTCTTGAACGGGGCTAAGCACACTGCCACCCAGCAAGTTTCCTGTTAAGTCCGTCACCGAGGAAATCAAACCCGACTTGTTGGCCTGTCCATACGTTCCATTCAGCAACGGGACTAAGCCGCTGGAAATCTGCTGGGAGGTCATGCCGTTATTCAGGCCGGTTAAAATAATGTTCAGCGTGAACGCCAGTGGCTGCAGATCTTCACTTTTTTCGTCGTTAATGAGCTCTTGCAGAAAAACGGTAAGCTCACAAAAGTTCGCACCATCCAGTGCTACGACGTTATCAATCGCTGTCGTCAACGCTGCCAGGGTTTGCTTTTGAGGATCAACCAGGGTCAGCACAAGGGCAGACAATTCTTTTGCGACAGGTTTTTGCGCAAAGACTTCAACCATTTTGGCCGGGGTCATGCTTTCTGAGTTGCAAATCGCTACCTTGGGGGCTGTAGGGGCCGGTGGCGTAGTCGTTTCACTACTGGTTTCGTCCCCGCCGCTATTACAGCCTGCTAAAAGCAATGTAGCTGACAGTAATAAAATCGCCTGTTTTTGTGAGGTTTGCATATTCATAGTTAAATTCCGTGGGTTATTGGCTACGACCGCAATAAAACCATCGGAAAACTATTCATACCGTTTCATTAATGTTTATAAGCGCGAAACAAATCAGGCCTCCGAGCCACACTGTAGTAATTTGTAAAATATTAATGGCTTTTACTTTCAGTGGCTTATGATTTTTCTCGCACAAAGCTTAGGCGTACAAACGGGAATTTAAGGCCATATCCACGCCATTTAGATACGAAATTTAATAAAGACGCCTTATCGCCCTAGCCAGCAGGTATAACTCACCAGAAAATCTATATGACGCAACATACTGAATTGTTTAATTACTTTTCTTCACATAAAAAACAAAGATTTTCCCTAACAACGGAACGCCGGTCTTTCGCATTCGTTTACCATCTTCATATAAATTTACAAGCGAACAACTTGTGAGTGACACGACCTCTTCACTTCAATTGCCGCAACAGGTATGCCACGTGAATGACGACATTTCCAGCGTAGGTTCACCCGAAACGCCTCAGCTTGACGAGCTGCTCGCGCTGAACTACCGCCTGCAAGAAGAAATTGCCCTACTACGCGCTAAGCTCTCTATCGCCCAGCTGGCGGCTGATTTCTACTTCAATGAAGCCAATTCAGAGGCGACTAGAAGGCAAGTATCCTAGCTGAGCGCGGGCAGCCCTCGTACAATCACCGGTACACGCCACTTGCCCGAGCCCTGCCCCATGTCCCATCCAATGACTGACGCTTTTGTTCTTGCCGGCCGAACTTTTCATTCCCGCCTGCTGGTCGGCACTGGCAAATACAAGGACATGAACGAAACCCGTGACGCCATTGCCGCGAGCGGTGCAGAAATTGTCACCGTTGCCGTGCGCCGCACGAATATTGGCCAGACAAAAGGCGAGCCGAATTTGCTCGATGTCATCTCGCCCGATCGTTACACCATTTTGCCGAATACCGCTGGCTGCTATACCGCTGAAGAAGCCGTTCGCACCTGCCGACTGGCGCGCGAACTGCTCGACGACCATAAGCTGGTCAAGCTGGAAGTGTTGGGCGACCAAAAAACGCTGTATCCGAACATGCCAGAGACCCTGAAGGCGGCTGAAACGCTGGTCAACGAAGGCTTCGAGGTGATGGTCTATTGCAACGATGACCCAATTGCCGCGCGCTTGTTCGCGCAGATGGGCTGCGTGGCGGTCATGCCATTGGGCTCACTCATTGGCTCAGGCCTCGGCATCGTCAATCCCTACAACCTGCGCATCATTTTAGAAGAGGCCACGGTGCCGGTACTCATTGATGCCGGCGTGGGCACAGCGTCAGATGCTGCTGTGGCGATGGAATTGGGGGCTGCGGGCGTGCTCATGAACACCGCCATTGCGGCGGCAGGCCAGCCCGTGCTGATGGCGTCAGCGATGCGCAAGGCCGTGGAAGCCGGACGCGAGGCATACCTTGCCGGGCGGATGCCGCGCAAACTCTATGCCACGGCATCCAGCCCGATTGACGGTGTCGCGTTCCGCTAGGAGCGACGACTTAGCTGGGGCGATGCAAGGCGCACAGCTTGTGACCATCAGGGTCACGCACATACGACAGATACAGCTCACCCAAACTGCTGCTGCGTAAGCCGGGCGGCGCTTCAATCGAGGTGCCGCCATGAGCGACCGCGACATCGTGAAACGCCTGCACTTGCTCTGGGGAGCTGCATTTGAAACCGAATGTTGACCCGTTAGCGGCTGTTGCAGGCTCGCCATTGATCGGCTCGGTCACGCAAAAAGTGTTGCCGTCGTGGCGATAAAACAGGCGAACATGGCCCGAGTTAGCCACATTACGCACGGGCGCGCTGGCACCGAGTAAGCCTAAGACGGCATCATAAAAGCGCTTAGAGCGCTCGATGTCATTTGAACCCACCATGATGTGATTAAACATTGTGTCTCTCCCTGAGCACCGGCGACATGCGGGCGCTTACTTCAAAAAAAACTAAATGACGCGGCGTTATCGCTGCTGGCCAAACTTTGCATTGAAACGCTCATCACTCATGACCAGCAGTAAAATGGCTTCAATGATGGCGACAAATGCGGGAATGAACGTCCAGCATAACAACAGATAAACGATGCCCCAGCCAATCTGGCCCAGATAGAACTTGTGAATGCCAAAGCCGCCAAGAAAAAAGGCGAGCAGAATGGCCGCTAATTTACTGCGTCCATTGGGCGCAATAGTGCCTAACTGAATGATGCTAGGCGCGGGGATTTGCCGAATGCCGCAAGCCGGGCAAATTTCAGCTCGCGCATTCAGCGAGGCGCCACAATCGCGACAAAATTTTGTTTGCTCATCGTCCTTCACAAAATGCTCCATAAAATTAGTGTGACGCCAACTTGAGGCCAATGATGCCAGCAAAAATCAGCGCCAGACTCAGGCCTCGCATGAGCGTGGCAGGCTCATTAAACAGCACCATGCCGAGGATGGCTGTGCCAATTGCGCCGATACCGACCCAGACAGCGTAAGCGGTGCCAACCGGTAGGGACTTCATTGCCCACCCCAGCAGGCCGACACTGATGGCCATAGCCGCCAAGGTAATTACCGAGGGCCAAAAGCGGGAGAAACCTTCGGTGTACTTAAGACCAATAGCCCAAACCACTTCAAAAAGACCTGCCGCAATTAAGATAATCCAGTTCATTTAGCTTGCTTCGCCTAAGGATTGGGGTGGCGCATAGCGCGCATCCACATAGACCCACGCCTGCTGCCCGGATGCCAACATAACCGATACGCGACGATAAGCCGCGACTTCATAACGATCGGCTTGGGCGAGCTCATCAGATGAAATGCGAAACACCTGACCCACAACGCGATTCGCGGGGTCGCCGCTAAAACGCAGAATGGGATGATGGGTCTGCCCACTTGTGGCCACTACCTCGGCATCTTCAATCTGCACCATCGTCTGCTCGAACCCTGGCAAGGCATCCGCCGCGCCGTCAAGCAACCTGCCAAAGGTAGCTATTTGCACTGAGGGCAGTTGTAGGGTGCCGTAGGAAAACAACCATTCGCTGTACATCAACCGGGCTCCACGACACCACAGGCCATACGTGCACCACCGCCACCCAAGACCGCCGGGTGATCCGCATGATTATCTCCGCCAACATGAATCATTAATGATCGGCCTACGAGGTCTGCGTGCTTTAAACGCGGGGCAAGCACCGGCTGGGATGCAGTGCCATCGCCATCCACAAAAAGGGCGGGCAAGTCGCCAATATGACCATCGCCCCAGGGCTCACCGTGCTTGTTTGCGCCGGTCAAATCCAAGTGGCCACCGGCAGCCAACGCCGCCACGGGCTTGCCGTCTTTCTCCTTAGGCGCACAGCTCGGGTTTTGGTGCACATGAAAACCATGCAGCCCGGGTGACAAGCCCTTTAGTGCCGGGGTAAACACCAAGCCATAGGGTGTATTGGTGATCGTGATGGTGCCAATGGCCGGGCCAATACCCAAGGCGTCGACCAAATTCATCGGGGCATAACTTACCGCCGAGGCGGAAAACGAGGCCGAGGCTAGAATCAATCCCATGACAGACTTCATATCAATGCTCCCTAACAGTACGTGCCATCATGACAAACTCTCTGCCAACCAACAACGACACAGCGCCGTAGATCAGGCTACACCCACTCCTCTGCAACGCTTACAATTCGCGCCATCAGCCGCCTCTCCGCAGAGCCTTTCATGAGCGACACATCCAGCCAGCGCCCGTTCACCGAGCGCATCAAAACCTTCATGCCGCGTACTTCCCCGCTGAACACCTCCCAGCAGCGTGGCATGGAAGAGTTTGCGTCCCGCTACGAGCTGAAACTATCGGATGGCCTGCTAGACCCCGTTAAAGTCTTTGGTCGGCAGGCGCCTTTAACGCTGGAGATCGGCTTTGGCATGGGACAGACGCTGATCGCCATGGCGGAAGCCGCACCGGAGCGCGACTTCATTGGTATTGAAATTCATAAGCCGGGCATCGCACAGCTTTGCTTCGATGCCGGCACGCGTGGCCTAACCAACTTGCGCTTTTACGCTGACGATGCCGTGCAAGTGCTGGAGCAAGGCATCGTCGATGGCGGCATTGATACCCTGCAATTGTACTTCCCTGACCCTTGGCAAAAGGCGAGACATCATAAACGCCGCTTCGTGCGCCCTGACTTGATTGAATTGGTGCGCCGTAAACTTCGCATGGGCGGACGCTTTCACATGGCCACAGACTGGGCACCCTATGCAGAATGGATGCTTGAGCATATGGAGGCAGCGCCGGGCTTTACCAATGCCTGGGCGAAAGGGGAATATTACCCACGCCCCGATTGGCGCCCGGTGAGCAAGTTTGAAATGCGCGGCCATATCGCCGGGCATGGCGTTTGGGATCTGATTTATACACGGATGGATTGATATGGCACTTGTGCTCGAGCCGGTAAAACCCGCGAACGAACCCCGCCCCGCCCTGTTTAGCGGCGGCGTGACTGACTGGATCTTGTTTGCCCTCGCCATGCTCTCGCTGGTATTGCTGGCCTGGCAGAACTTTTTCCACGTCAGTAAGCAAGCCTTATGGTGGATACGCACGGTGGACTACACCGTGTGCAGCATCTTCGCCTTCGAATTCTTTTACCACTGGCGTCAAGACGGCTGGACACGTCATTACCTCGCGCGCAACTGGTATGCGTTTCTGGGCATGATTCCGGTGTCGCACGTCATGTTTCATGACTGGCCCATCCTGCGCTTCATCCTCACCATGGCGCGCTTGGGTCGCGCCGTAGATCGCATTCTGGGTGATGGCTTTACGCTGCGCCTGCTCAATCGCGTGAAAGACAGCGTCGTCAATGCCGTGAGCGGCGTCATTACCGTGGCCGTGTTGGATGAGGTCGCTGAAGTTCTTGTGAAGGGCACTTACACGCGCAATATCGCCAATGCACTGGAAGAGAATCAAAGTGAACTGCGGGACATGGTGCGCGAAAAGCTGCGTAACGACCCGCAGGCGGGCCGCTTTAAGCGCATGCCGTTCTATAACGAGATTATTGAAAGCGTGACGGATACCGTGCTGCGTGTCACCGAACAGGTCTTGCTTGATCCACGCACCGATGAGTTGGTGGCCGATATGTTGCGTGAGAATATCTCGCAAATTCGCAGCGCCGTCGCGGAGCAGACCCGAAGCCGACGCTAGTTCTATCGCTGCAACCTGAAGGAAGCTCATCATGGATTTTGCAGCCGCGCTATCGCAAGTCGAAATCTTCTCCGACCTATCGGAAGAAGCACTCAGCACCCTGGCCGAGTCTGTAAAAGTACAGACATTGGTCAGCGGAGAAACACTCTATTCGGAAGGCGAGCCGCCCCGCCAGCTATACATCCTCGTGCACGGCCGACTGCAGGTCACCGCTAAAGGCAAAATACTCGGCTATATCAATCGTCACGAGCTGGTGGGTGAGATGGGTGTTGTCGCTGCGGAGGCGCGTAACGCCACAGTTCGCGCCTTACGCGACTGCTTGCTCCTCAGCATTCCCGCCAGCACGTTCATGATTTTCATGCGGAGTCAGCCAGACTGCCTTGTGCAGATGACTCGACTCATCATTGCCCGAGGACGTCACTACCAAAACTTCCGCTCAGCGTCGGCGAACGCTAAAGGCGGGACACTGGCACTAATTCCTGCTGCCGCCGGTGTGCCTGCCGTTCAATTAGCAGAAGCCCTGACCGCACACATGCAGGGTTGGCCGGAAACTCGTTTAATTACGTCGGCTCATGTAAATAGCGTGTTTGGCGATGGGAGTGCTCAAACACCTCTCGATGGCAGCGAAGAAGACACCCGCTTACGCAGCTGGTTGGCCGACTTGGAGCATAAGCATCGCTTCATCTTGTATGCCGCCGACAATGGTCATGACCCCTGGTCTTTACGCTGCCTGCGTCAGGCGGATCGCATTTTGATGCTGGCTGAATCGAGCGCCACTCCAGAGCCAGTCCCTGTTTTAAATACCTTGCAAGCTGGCAGCCTAGTCACTCCCGTCGAGCTGGTACTTCTGCGTCCCGAAGGTGATGCTGCACCCAATACATTGGCCTGGTGTCGCGCCACTGGCGCCAGAGCTCATTATTTTGTTCACCCTTGGGCCAAGGCTGAAATTGCCGCATTGGCACGGCAAATTTCCGGTCGCGGAATAGGCTTGGTGCTTGGCGGAGGCGGTGCCCGTGGCTTTGCGCATATTGGCTTGGTGAGAGCTCTGGAGCAGCTGCAAATCCCGATTGATATTGTCGGTGGCACCAGCATGGGGGCTTTCGTATCGGCGCTCTTAGCCTGCGGTTTCGACAGCGTTGAAATGTCGCATATCGCGCATGAAACCTTCGTGGCGCGAAACTTCCTCAACGACTATACCCTGCCCAAAGTGTCACTGATTCGAGGTGAGCGCTTTCATGCCCGACTAACCAGTATCTTTGGCTCACGGCGTATTGAGGAATTGCGACGCAGCTACTATTGCATCTCAACCAACCTCACCACGGGCTTACCCATGGTCCATGATCAGGGCCATTTAGCGTCTTGGGTCGGCACCAGCATGAGTGTGCCGGGTGTGGCGCCACCCATCGCCTTTGAGGGCGACCTGCTCTGTGATGGCGGCATCGTGAACAACTTACCCACCGATGTCATGCAGCACTTGGAACGCGGCGTGATCATTGCCTGCAACGTCAGCAATAATGGCGATATCCGCGCGCCCGGCGCTGGCTTAGGCGAACCGGATCAGCTCGCCCTGCTCAACTGGAAAAGCGACACCCGCGCACCAACACTGACCGAAATTCTGATGCGAACCGCCACACTCACCAGCGACACCGTCACGCAGCAGGCATCCATTGAGCGCGCCGACACGTATATCCGCATGCCTATCGAAGACATTGGTATGTTTGACTGGCAGCGCTTAGATGAATTGATTGAACGTGGCTATGAGCACGCGCTCACGTTGTTAGCACCTATACGCGAAAACCTACTGCGCTAACCTAGTTTGTCGTTGGGAGCGTGGGCTGCTGGGCTATCCCGTAATGCGCCAGTAAGTCACGCAGATGAGAGAGTGTCTCTTGATCCAGTGTGGTGAGGTAGGGATCGAGAATATCTAGGCAGGCCTGACGCTTGGCGGGCGACAGCCGACGAGCAATATCCAGCAAGGGGTTCCATTGCGCGCTCAGTAGGGCGGCATAGCACGCCCGTTCAAGCATGCTGTTTTCTGCTTCCGCCAAGACAGCCGCAAGTGCCTCACGGCCCGCTTCATTCATGTACTCCGCCAACGCCAGCATGGCTGTCCACAGGCCTTTGCGCTCCGTAGCGATCAGAATCCGCTGCAACACCTCGGGCACCTGCAATGACGCTAAATTCACGACGTGGCGCTGTACCTCGGGCGATAGGCATGCCACGACCGGCAGCAAGTCTTCCCAGAGATCCTCTTCTTGCGCGGCATGGACCACCGCATTCAGCACGTCCTCACCTTGCGATGCTACCAACTCACCGAGCTCGCGTTTTAGTCCGTAACTCGAGTTGGCCAGGAGCGAAAGTATGTGTGGCCAGAGCGGACGGCGCTCGGTATCGCAGACCATCAACATGGCGCGCTCAATGCGCTCCCGAGGCAACACTCGGATGAGGTGGTCAATGCGATGCCGCGACTCAATAAAAAAGACGATTTGAATGAGATCGCCCTCATCCGGGATGTGAGCGGCGAGCTCGCTCACCACAGCGTCAGGAAGCAGCGCCACAAAACGACCCAACGTGATGTAGTCACGGCGGGCGAGCAAAATTTGCATAATCTCTGCAATTTGGGCCGCTGGCAGTAAGTACAGCAGCTCGCGTGCGCCTCGAGGGTCCAGCCTTTCCGCAATATTGGTCATGAAATCTTTGGGCAAATAGCGGGCAATAGCCGCCACACGCCATGCGGGCAATTCACTCGCCAAACGCGCCGTGAGCGTCGCGCCCAACCAATAACGCGCTAATAAAGCTGCCAGCCAACTGGGTAGCCATCGGGTTAGGGCTGCCATGGCCTGAATCAGCTCTCTCTGCTCATCAAACAACTGATCCGAAATGGCCGTGCGAAAATGATGTAATGAACCAGAAGGTAAGTCTGTCAAAAATTCCAATTGCGCAGGCGACACCCCCAGCAGGCGGCCTAGCTTAATCACTTCAGCCTGACTCGATAACCGACTCATGCGCCATGCCTTAAGCGGCGCTGCAACAACCACCGCAGCGGTAACAGCAATCTATGCCTGAGATCGTGCTGCAGCAGCTTGGCCTCACGCTGACTTGCCGCTTCCAGCAGCGCATTCAATTGCTGTAAATGGCGGGGCGACAACTCAGCGAAATCCGCCAAACTGGCGACTGGCCGACGTAGTCTTCGCGCCAGAGCCTGAAGGGCGATGTTGTTGTCGGCAGGCGTCATTGCGCGCTCCTGAGGAAATAAAAGTTGGCTTATCGCTTACGCTGGGCCAGCCATTTGTCGAGCTGATTGGCGAAATTCTGCCGATCCGCTTGCGAGAACGGCGGCGGGCCACCACGCACCATGCCAGCATCACGCAAATCACTCATCAGATCCCGGATGGCTAAGCGCTGACCAATGGATTCTTTGGTATGGAATTGTCCACGCGGTGTCACCGCCGCCACACCTTTCTTCACCAGCTCAGCGGCCAATGGGATGTCCTGTGTGACCACTAAATCATGTACATCGGAGTGCTGCACGATGTAGTTATCTGCCACATCAAAACCGGCAGGCACCTGTACGGCCTTCATGGGCAAGCCAGCGGGCACACGCACCGGCTGGTTGGCGACAAAGGTAATTGAAATGCCGGTGCGTTCGCAGGCGCGAATCAGCATGTCTTTAATGACGATTGGGCAGGCATCCGCATCAACCCAGATGGCAGAAGGCATGGTTCAGTTACTCAAGTTCAGGAAGTGTGACGACGCAATGAACGTCGAGTCATAGTAATTCATTCCGGCAAAAATGCCTCGATGACCCGATTCAGGTAGCGCTGCCCCAACGCTGTTGCAACCAACGTGCGGGTGTCGTTTTGCAGCAAGCCTTTACGCTGTAAAGCCGTCACTGTCTCGGCCAGCACCTGCGCACTTAAGCCGGTTCGTTCCGACCACAGCGTTGTGGACACACCCTCAATTAGGCGCAGGGTATTGAGCATGAATTCAAAGGGCAGCGCCTCGGCAGCAATCAAAGTCTCAGCCACGCGAAAGCGCGTCGCCGCGAGATAGTCTTTCGGCACCCGAGTCTTGCTGGTTCGCAGGACATCCAGGCCGGTAGCCGTTACCTGCGTGAGCTTGCCATGCGCGCCCGCTCCGATACCGAGATAGTCGCCAAACTGCCAGTAGTTCAGGTTATGTCGGCAACGCTGATTGTGACGGGCATAGGCCGAGACCTCGTACTGCACATAGCCCTCAGCGGCCAGCAATGCCTGACCAGCATCCTGAATATCGGCAAGCACGTCTTCATCGGGCAAGACGGGCTGTTCGCGGAAAAACACGGTGTTCGGCTCCAGCGTGAGCTGATACCAAGACAGATGCGTGGGCTCGAGCGCGATGGCCTGGCGCAAATCATCCAACGCCTGCTCCAGCGTTTGCCCGGGAAGCCCGTGCATAAGATCGAGATTGAAATTGCTGAAGCCGGCCTCGCGTGCCGACTGCGCGGCGCGCTGCGCTTCATCACCCGAGTGGATGCGACCTAGCGCTTTCAGTTGCGCGGTCTGGAAGGTTTGCACACCAATCGATAAGCGATTGATGCCGACCTCGCGATAGCCCTGGAACAAGCCCTGCTCGACCGTGCCGGGGTTGGCTTCGAGGGTGATTTCGATATCGTCAGCGAAATTCAAGCGCGCACGAAGTCCGTCAAAAAGCGCGGCATAACCTGCTGGTGAAATCAGTGAAGGCGTGCCGCCGCCAATGAAAATCGAGACCAGCTCACGTTCGCCAGCCTGTGCATCGGGGAAGTCCGCGAGGTCCTGATCGAGATCTTGCAGCAGCGCCGCGATGTAGGCCGCTTCGGGCACGCCACCCTGCTCGTCACCGGGCGCGGCGTGAGAGTTGAAGTCGCAATACGGGCATTTGCGCACGCACCAGGGCATGTGCACATAGAGGCTAAGCGGGGGTAGATGGCTCAAAGCCCGGTCTCGCCCCAGCGCGCCTTCAACTGTTGCAAGGCGCGGCCTCGATGACTGAGCTGAGCCTTGCGCTCACGGGAAAGCTCCGCACTGGTCATGCCCTCGCCCGGTACCATGAACAAGGGGTCGTAGCCGAAGCCGCCTTCACCCGAGAGCGCGTGCGCGATTTCGCCCTCCCACACCGCCTGGCAGAGCACCGGCAGCGGGTCATCGGCGTGACGCACAAAGGCAAGTACACAGACAAATCGTGCAGTACGCGGGGTATTGGCTGGCAGCGCTGCCAGCGCATCGAGCAGCTTGGCGTTATTGGCGGCATCGCCTGCCGGTGCGCCAGTGAGTGGGTCAGCGGCATAGCGTGCAGAGTAGATGCCGGGTGCGCCGAGCAAGGCATCAACAACCAATCCTGAGTCATCGGCCAAGGCCGGCAGGCCCGTCAGCTGAGCGGCGTGGCGAGCTTTCAGGATGGCGTTTTCGACAAAAGACAGCCCGGTCTCATCCGCATCCGGCACGTCAAACAATTTCTGCGAAAGCACTTCAACGCCCGTGTCAGCGAGCAGCGCCTGTAGCTCTTTAAGCTTGCCGGCATTGCCGGTGGCCAAGACTAACTTAGTCATGCGCCACTCCCGCGCGTGACGCGGAAAATTCCAATTTCCCCGAATAAATTCGGGAACCAGCGCGACAGCACACTGTCCTGTTGATCCTGATCCACGGCGAGGCGATCGAGCACGTGCAGACCCTTGTCGCGGCACATGGCTTCGAAGTCGCGGAAGGTACAGAGGTGAATGTTCGGCGTGTCGTACCAGCCGTAGGGCAGCGCGCGCGACACCGGCATGCGGCCATTTCGAATCAAGTACCAGCGCGTTTTCCAGTGGCCGAAATTGGGAAAGGTAACGATGACTTCGCGCGCCACCCGCACCATGTCGTCGAGCAGTTCGTCCGGGCGTTGCACGGCCTGTAGCGCCTGCGCCATGAGCAGGGTATCGAAGCTGTCGTCGCTGAAATTGCTCAGACCTTTATTCAGGTCCTGCTCAATGACGTTAACGCCGCGCCCAATGGCGATGGTGAGTTTGTCCGGATCAATTTCCAGGCCGTAGCCGCGCACATTGAGCGTGTCGCGCAGATGCGCCAAGAGCTCGCCATCACCACAACCGAGGTCGAGTACGCGCGTATCGGGTCGCACCCATTGCTTGACCAATGCCAGATCAAGACGCATGGCAAGCCTCCTGCTCTTCGGCGACGCGGCGCATATAAGCCCCAAACACGGCGAGGTAGCGCGGGTTGTCGAGTAGGAAAGAATCATGACCCTGTGGTGCATCAATTTCCGCATAGGACACGCACTTGCCGGCCTCGACCAAGGCATCCACGATTTCGCGTGATCGCTCGGGGGCAAAGCGCCAGTCGGTACTAAAGGACAGCACCAAAAAGCGGCATTTTGCCTTGGCAAAAGTCTTGGCGAGGTCGTGATCGTAGTCGCGCGCCGGATCGAAATAGTCGAGCACGCGCGTCATCAGCAAATAGGTATTGGCATCGAAGCGCTTGGAAAAGACCTCGCCCTGATAGCGCAGATAGGACTCGACCTGAAACTCGGCATCAAACCCGTACTGGTAGGTCTTGGCTCGCAGATCGCGACCGAACTTCTGGTGCATGGCATCGTCGGACAGATAGGTGATGTGGCCGACCATGCGCGCCAGCGACAAACCCACTTCCGGCACCACGCCATGCGCGTAGTAATGACCGCCATGAAAATCCGGGTCGCGGCGGATGGCCTGACGCGCCACTTCATTGAAGGCGATGTTCTGAGCTGACAGCTTCGGCGCGCTGGCGATGATCACCGCATTGGCGATGCGATCTGGCTGATCGATGCTCCAGCGCAGCACCTGCATGCCGCCGAGCGACCCCCCGACCACCGCAGCCCAGCACTGAATGCCGAGATAGTCCGAGACCTGCGCCTGCACCTTGACCCAGTCACGCACCGCCACCAGCGGAAAGTCTGGGCCGAACGGCACGCCCGTGTCGGGGTTAATCGACGCTGGCCCGGTCGAGCCATGGCAGCCGCCGAGGTTGTTCATGGCTACCACAAAGAAGTGATCGGTATCGATGACCTTGCCCGGCCCGATGGCCGCATCCCACCAGCCCGGCTTGGCTTTGGCCGGATCTTCGCCAGCATGGAAACCGGCGGCATGATGATGCCCGGACAGCGCATGGCAGATCAGCACAGCATTGCTGCGCTCGGCGTTAAGCGTGCCGTAAGTCTCGTAAACGATGTCGTAGGCTTTCAGCACGCGGCCGCTAGCCAGCGTCAGCGGCGTGTCGAAATGCACCGTCTGCGGCGTGGCAAGGCCCACGCTGTCGGCGGGATAGACGAACGATGCCGCGTCAGACATCAGCCCGCCCCTACCAGCGCCAGCGCGGTGGGGTAAGCCGACTTCACCAGAATCTCAAAGATCTGAATGGCGAGGAATGCAATGATTGGCGACAGGTCAAAGCCGCCCATGCTCGGCAATAAACGACGGCAAGGCGCCAAAATGAACTCGGAGAGCTGAAAAATTGGCATCAAGGCCGGGCTAACGCCGCCGGACGCCATGCTGACCCAGCTCAGGATCACCATGAGCAAAATCAGCCAGAAAAAGAAGCTCGAGGCCGCCAGCAGCAACCCGAATACTGCCGTCACGGCCAGCAACGCAGGCGTTGCGGCTTGCTCGGTGAGATAGGCCGTGGCCGCCAGTTGCACCAGCTTGACCACAAAAATTAGAACCAGTGCCGCGAAGTCCAAACCAAACACCGACGGAATCACACGCCGCAGCGGATGCAAAATCGGGCTAGTGGCCTTCACCACAAACTGCGACATCGGGTTGTAGAAATCTGCGCCGGAGGCCTGCAGCAAAAAACGCAACCACACCAGCATCAGAAATACGCTACAGGCGGTGTTGATCAATAACAGGGCAATTTGGCTCAGCGGATCCATCTCAAAAACTCCTCAACATTAGTCGGCAGCGCCGAGCTCTAGGGCCATTTGCGCGCCACGATCGGCACAGGCACGCAAGGCGCGCTCGAAAATGACACTCAGTTCGGCTTGATCAAACACTTTCACGGCCTGCTCGGTGGTGCCGGCGGGCGACGTGACGCGACGACGCAGTTCAGCGGGAGCGACATCGGCGGTGATGGCCATTTGTGCCGAACCCAGCGCAGTCTGCAACGTCAGGGCACGCGCATCGCGCTCATCCAAGCCCAGTCTCACACCTGCCGCAATCATGGCTTCCATGACATAGAAGAAATAGGCCGGGCCGGAGCCGGACACGGCAGTCACGGCATCAATCAAATCTTCGTGCTCGACCCACAGGGTAATCCCCACAGCACCCAAGACTTGCTCGGCCAAACGGCGTTGCTCGTTACTGACGCGGTCGTTGGCAAACAGGCCGGTAGCGCCCGATTGCACCAGCGCAGGCGTGTTCGGCATGGCGCGCACCACAGCCAGGTTGCCGCCAAGCCAGCGCACCAGACTATCGCTAGGAATACCCGCCGCAATGGACAAAATCAGGGGTTGTTTCGCTTGCACCACAGCGGCCAGGGGACGCAGTACATCGGCCATCACCTGCGGCTTCACGGACAGCACCAGCAAATCCACCGAAGCGGCCAAAACGGCATTATCGGTCACGGTTTTGCAGCCGCGCGCCGCATGTGCCGCCAGTTGCCCAACATTGGAGTCGGACAACCAGAGATGGCTCGCGGGCCAGCCCTGTGCGAGCAGGCCGCCGACCAGTGCCGACGCCATATTGCCGGCACCGATAAAGCCTAACTGGGGGTAATTTGAATCCGTCATGCTTGCACTCAATTAATCGCTCTCAGGTGCCGGTCGCGCACCAAAAATAGCCGTACCAATACGTACCATTGTGCTGCCGGCGGCCACCGCATCCGTCAAATCATCAGACATTCCCATCGATAAGGTATCGAAGGGCTGGGCGGCTAAAGCCGGCAGTCTAGCGAGTAAATCCGAAGCTGTCTTTGCCAGCAGCGCATGCGCTGCGACATTGCCCGGTTTCGGGATCGCCATAAGCCCGCGCAACCTGACATGGGGCAGCGCCAGCACGGCCTCCGCTAACGCCGGAAGATCCGCCAGCGCACAGCCGGACTTGCTGTCCTCATCGTCGATATTGACCTGCAAACAGATCTGCAACGGTGGCAATTCGGCGGGTCGTTGCGCCGACAAGCGCTGGGCGATCTTCAACCTGTCCACCGAATGCACCCAGTCAAAATGGGCAGCGACGGATTGAGTCTTATTACTTTGCAGCGGACCGATGAGATGCCATTGCAGCGGCAAGTCCGCCAGCTCGGCCATCTTGTCTAACGCCTCTTGCACATAATTCTCGCCAAAGGCGATTTGCCCCGCGGCATGTAAAGTGCGGATAGCCTGCGCCGGGTGCAGCTTACTGACAGCCAGCAAGGCCACGCTGCCCGAAGGCCGATCAGCGGCCTGCTCAGCGGCGCGCACGCCAGCGTTAACCGCCCGCCAGCGTGCCAACAGTTCTGAATCATTTTTTTCGGGCGGATGCACTAGCGAAACCTCGCGGCGTGGTCTTTGCTTGAGAGCAGGGATTGTCGCAAACCTGTGCTGACAAACCTAGCGGCTAACTCTACGACATGGAGGTCGGAATGGCTGAGGATGATCGCTGGCTGTTGTCAGCTTGGGCGCAGGCACTGGCAGCTCAGGCTGCCGATCTGCACCTGGCGAGCGGCCAGATGCCCCTGATGCGTTGTCGCGGCCAGCTTGTGCCACTCACATCTGGCTCACCCTGTCCGCCGCTGCCCTGGCCGGGTCTCGCTGCCTACTTTAGCGATGCCTCCGCGCAACGCCTGCTGCAAGGCCAGACTGCCGGCGAAGCCGAAGGCGCCTTCGAGCACCCTGCGCTGGGCCGCGCACGCTGGAGTCTGGCGCGGACCGATCACGGCCTGATGCTGGTCATGCGTCTGATTCGCGGGCAAGTGCCCAGCCTGCTGGATGTGCAACTCGACACGACAGTTGCCAATCGCCTGCTGCCCGCACAAGGACTGGTGCTGATCACCGGTGCTACCGGCTCGGGCAAATCTAGCACCCTCGCCGCGCTCGTCGAACATCGACGACACGCTCAGGGTGGCCATGTCATCACCCTCGAAGACCCTATCGAGTTTCGCTATGACTCTCATCAAGATCAGGGCCGCATCAGCCAGCGCGAGATCGGCCGCGACAGCCTGAGCTTTGCCAGCGCCCTGCGTGCCGCGCTGCGACAAGACCCCGATGTGCTGCTGATCGGCGAACTGCGCGATGCCGAAACGGCGCGGTTGGCGCTGTCTGCCGCCGAGACCGGGCATTTGGTGCTGACCACGCTGCACACCGCTTCCGCCGTCGGCGCGATTGACCGCCTGCTCAGCCTGTTCCCGCCCGACGAGCAAGAGCTGGCCCAAGCCCTGCTCGCCGAAACCCTGGTCGGCGTATTGGCACAAGAGCTGATCTGGCAGGATGGCCAGGCGCGCGCCCTGCGCGAAGTGCTGATCGCCACCTCGGCAGTACGACACCTCATTCGTGAGCATCGGCTCGCGCAGATTCACAGCGTCATGCAGACCGGAGGGAGCTTAGGGATGCAGACACGGGCGCAGGCTTGGGAGCGTGGGGGATTTAGCTAAAGGGGTGGGAAACCGACTTAAAATGTTGCAAAAGCAACAATAAATGCTTAAATACGACAAATATCACAGAAATATGCCCATGAGCGCACTAGAGAGCAGCAAGCCTGATCCCTCACTGGTTCTGGCGAAAGCAGTCGTCAATGCCGGAAAAGGTATGGGCCTGACGCAAGAAGAGGTCGGCCATATCATTGGTCGCGAACGATCCAGCTTGTCTCGTAGCGGACTCGCACCTGACTCAAAGCCGGGTGAGTTGGCATTGCTACTGATTCGTTGTTATCGCGCGCTTTTTGTTCTGGTCGGCGGCAAGGATGCAGACATTCAGCACTGGATCAGCACGCCCAACCATCATCTGGGCGGCATCCCCAAAGAGTTGCTCAAGCAAACCCAAGGATTAGTGCGCACCATGACCTACCTTGATGCGATGCGCGGCAAGGTCTAGGCATGATTATGGCTGCCGAGCCTTGGGCATCCTTGAATCGGGAAGATGCCTTTTCGTCCATCCAAGGCAGGCTGTGGCGGCTGGTTGAAAGCCAGGAGCAGGTAGCAACAAATCGTCTGGTTAGCTCGATGGATGAAAGCGCTGTGCTGGAACAGCTGCTGGAGGGCCGAAAACCGCCATATCCAGCGGGGACAGAGCGGCTTCACTACTTGCTGGCCACGCCGTTTCGATACCCTCCTCTACCGTGGGGCTCTCGCTTTGGTCTTGAATGGGAGCCCGGTATTTTCTACGGCTCGTGTGATTTGCAAACCGCTCAGGCGGAGACCGCCTACTATCGCTTGCGATTTTGGCAGGGCATGAGTGTGCCGCCACCCTCCGGCGTGCTGATCACGCAGCATGATTCATTCAGTGCGGACTACGCTTGCCCGACCGGCGCGAGACTTCAAAACCCGCCTTGGGCGCAGTGGCAAGCGTCATTGACGCATCGTAGCGATTACAGCACTTCACAAGCCGCTGGCAGCTGGCTTCGGCAGCAAGGCGCTCAGGGCTTCGAGTTTGAATCGGCGCGCTGCCCGCAAAAAGGCATCAATGTGGCCTTGTTCAAACCCGAAGGTCTGCACTCCGAGACGCCCCTAGAAATGCAGCCTTGGTTATGTGAAACACGCGCAGACAGTGTTGCTTTCAGCAGCCGGAGCAGTCGTCGAGGCATTGATGTCGTGCGCTGGACCACGGCAGACATTCCGCTCTGAAACGGGCTCAGGCAAACGGATCGGCAATATCGGTCAGCTTGCTGGTGCCGGCGGCAACGGTGAAAGTCTTGCGCATGGCCAGACTCTCCACGCCGATCTGCGCGGGATCGACAATGTTCGCGGCGTAACGCCACTGCGCGATCATGCGCTCGGCAGTGAGGCTGACCAGCACGAAGCCATGCGACTTCAGCTCGTTGTAACGGATGTGCGGGTTTGCGACCGGAATCGCGGCAGATACCACTTCCGCGACGCCATCGGGAAAGCCCGGCGATGTCACCGAGGGTGCGACCAGCTCGACGCCAAACGGCTTCTCCAGCAGATTGCCGGCGAGCAGGAACGGGTTCTCGTATAGCTCGATGGCCCAACTGGTGTGGATATCCCCCGTGAGCACCACCAGATTCTGCAGGCCGATGGCTTTGACGAAGTCGCGCACGCGGTCGCGCTCGGCGACATAGCCATCCCACTGATCCATGTTCACCGCCGCGATATTGCCCAGTACCTTTTGCCCGAGTAGTTGTAACTGCGGCAACTCGACCAGATTGAGCTGGCCGAACATGACCTGCTGGCCGAGGAAGGTCCATTTCGCGCCTTCGTTCTTCGCCAGCAAGAGTTGCAGCTGCAGCCATTCGCGCTGGCTCTGCCCGAGCAGCGAGCGATTCGGGTTAGTCCGATCCGGATCGACCGCCGGTGTCGCCGCCTGCTTGTCGCGGCCGACATAGCGGGTGTCGAGCATGATCAGATCCATCAAGCCGCCGACGCGAATGCGGCGATAAATCACTTCGCGCGGATCCGGGCGCAGCGTGGTCGCCTGACGGCTGAACTGCTCACGCAGCGGCATCCAGTTGAAATAGGCGCGGATGCTGAAACCACTGCGATCAGTCCAGCTGCCTTCTGTCCCTTCGGTGTGATTCTCGGCACCGTCACGCCAGGTGTCGTTGGTAAACTCGTGATCGTCCCAGATGCAGATCATGGGGAACTGCGCATGCAGGCGCTGCAGCTCGGGGTCGCGCTTGTACTGGGCATGACGCAGCACATAATCCTGCTGCGTGATCATCTCCGTGGGCGGTTCCGGCACGCGATCCTGGCCGTTGCGGACCAGCGCCGAGCCATCGCCATATTCGTCCTCGCCGTACTCGTAGAGGTAGTCGCCGAGGTGCACGACAAAGTCGAGATTGTCCTCCTGGCTGATCATGTCGTAGACGCTGAAAAAACCTTCCGGCAAGTTCGAGCAGCTGGCGACGGCAAAGTTGGCGGTCGTCACGGCAGAGGCCGCCGGCTGCGTTCTGGCGCGACCAATGCGTGACACCTGCGAGCCGGCAACAAAGCGGTAATAGACAAACTGGCCGGCAGGCAATGCGGTCATCGTGCCTTCGGCAAAGCGCGTGCCTTGATACAGCGCGACATTGCCGAGGTCGATCTTCACCGTGTAGTCACGCGCCTTCAGCGCCAGAAAGGTACCGAGACGGCGGACGGCATTGGCCGTGAACAAGGCTGCCCAATCGCTTTCCTTGGCAAGGCGCTGCGGCGACAGCACATATTCCAGACGCAAGGGTATCGATGCCACATCGGCATTCAGCGGTTTCAGCGCTGTCCACAGGATGATCTTGTCGGCGTCGGGATCGCCACTGGCCACGCCATAGGGGAAGGCATTGGCGGCGAGCAGGGCATCCACTTCACGGGCCGATGGCGTGCTGCCACCCACACCCGAGGTCGGCGGCTGTACGCTGGAGTCCGATGAGCCATCCGAGCCCAGACAAGCCACCAAACTCGGCAGAGTCGCGCCCAGAAGCAGACTGTTTTGAAGGAATTGACGGCGTTGCATAGGAAGGGCTCAGGCAGAATTCAGAGCCCGAACCATAGCTAGCGAAGGTTTCAGTTTGGCGACAATGCGGGGGGATGGTCAGACCTCCGCATTGCGAACGCAGCCCTCAATGACCCGCCCGCACCCGCCCCACCATCTTCTGCCCGGCAAACACCGTATTGCGGCCCACAGACAACCACTCTTCCCCGGCAACCTGCCAAGTCTGCGCCGGATCAATCAACAGCACACCCGACGCCGCCTCGCCCAGCGCCCCAATCGGCTTTTGCAGGATGCGCGCCGGTGCCGAGGTCAAAGCCTCGATCAAGCGACGTGCCGACAATTCGCCATCCGCCACCAGTTTCAGGCCCAGCGGCAGCACGGTCTCCAGCGTGGACATGCCCGGCAGGGCTTCGGCGAACGGCGCTAACTTAGCGGCGGCGTTCAGGGGTTGGTGATCGGAGCAAATAGCGTCAATCACGCCTTCGCGCACGCCGGCAATCAGCGCCACGCGATCAGCTTCGCTGCGCAGCGGGGGCCGCACATGAGCCATGGCGTTGAAACCGTCAATCGCGGCATCGGTGAGATGCAGCTGGTGCATAGACACATCGGCGGTAACCGGCAGGCCTTTATCTTTGGCGAGACGAATGAGCGTGACGGAGCCGGCACAGGAGAGCTGGCCGAAGTGGGCGCGCACACCGGTCTGCTCCACTAGCAGCAGCGCGGAGGCCAGCGCAATGGTCTCGGCCGTTTCGGGGATGCCAGTGAGGCCGAGGCGTGCCGCCATGAAGCCATCGTGCGCACAGCCGCTGGCCAGCGCCTGCTCTTCCGGCGAGAAGAACACGGTGAGGCCCATGGAGCTGGCGTATTCAAGGCAACGCAGCAGCGTGTCGAGACTGGCCACCGGCTGGCGCGCCTGACCCACACCGACGCAGCCAGCCGCTTTCAGGCCGCCCATGCTGGCCAGCGACTTGCCTTCCAAACCTTTTGTTAACGCACCGACCGGATAGACTTGGGCATAACCAGCGGCTGTGGCTTTTTCAATCACCTGCAATGCCACCGCACCATGATCAATAACCGGGTGCGTGTCGGGCGGCAGCACGAGGTGTTTGAAACCAGCCGCTGCAGCGGCTCGCGTTTCGCTGGCGATGGTGCCGTGCTGTTTCGGGCCCGGCTCGCGTAAGCGGGCACAGAGATCGACAAAGGCCGGCGTCAGCCAGCAGCCATCGGCCGCCTGTGTTTCATTCACCACCAGTAAGTCGGCTGCCGAACCCAATGCCACCACCACGCCGTCCTGTACGACGGCGCTTTGCACCGTATCGGTGCCGGTCGCGGGATCGATGACGCGTACGCCGGTGTAGCGAATCAAGGCGCTCATTGCCCGTTCTCCTGAAGCTGTCCTTCCACCGACATCACCAGTACCGCCATGCGCACAGCAATGCCGTAGTTAACCTGTTTTAAGATTAACGACTGCGGGCCATCAGCCACTTCTGATTCAATTTCAACGCCGCGATTGATCGGGCCCGGATGCATGACCAATACATTGGGGCTGGCCACTTTCAAGCGCTCACGAGTCAGCCCGAAGAGGCCGTAAAATTCGCTGGAGCCGGGCAGCAGCGCCGACTCCATGCGTTCGTTCTGGATGCGTAAGGCGATGGCAACATCGGCTCCAGCCAGGCCCGCCGTCATGTCTTCGAACACCTGCACGCCGAGCTGTTCGAAGTCTATTGGCAGCAGCGTGCGTGGGCCAATCACGCGAATTTCTTTTGCGCCCAGGGTCTGCAAAGCATGGATTTCCGAGCGCGCCACACGCGAGTGGCGGATGTCGCCAATGATGGCCACGGTCAGATTCTCAAAGGCACCGGCATGGCGACGGATAGTCAGCATGTCGAGCATGGCCTGCGTCGGGTGGGCGTGACGGCCGTCACCCGCATTGATGACGGCAATTTTTGGTGTGACCTGGCTGGCAATAAAGTGCGGCGCACCGGACAGCCCGTGGCGGACCACAAAAACATCGGCGGTCATGGCCTCGAGGTTCCAGAGCATGTCGCGCAGGGTCTCGCCCTTGCTAGTCGAACTTTTCGAAATGTCGATGTTAAGCACATCCGCCGACAGGCGTTTGGCCGCGACCTCGAAGGTGGTGCGCGTGCGCGTGGAGGGTTCGAAGAACAAGTTCATCACCGTGCGCCCCGCCAGCAGCGGCACATTGCGGATACCGCCTTGATCATCCAGAAAGCTTTCAGCGCGGTCGAGAATTTCGGTGAGCAGCTCGCGGGATAAACCTTCGGTGCTGAGAAAGTGCTTGAGCTGGCCTTGGCCATTGAGCTGCAAACGACTTGCCTGATGGGCGTGAGATTGGTGCATGGGGCGGCATCCTGAATCAGCGTGCCGCGATTGTAGCTGAACTCGTCGCGCCGATCTTCAGCCTTTTGGCCGCTTACCCGGTGGACGCATGGGGTTGATGAAAAGGCGCAAATAACTGCCGATCCACTTGATGTACTCCCAGACCTTAATCCAGTGCTCGTTATCGCGCTCACTTTCGAGCAAAGACACGTCCGGCGCGCGACCGGTCAGTGCGGTGAGTTCAGCGACAAGCGCGTCACGGGCTTCAACAGCTAAACGCGGCAATTGGGCATAGGCTGTGCGGTCGCCGAGATGAAAGGCCAAGTAACGACGGCCGAGCAACTCATACAAGATGTCCCACGAGCTTATCTCCGCCAACGGCACTCGCGTCACGCCACGCAGACCACCCGGCCTCACCACTAACTCTAACCCTTCAATCGCGACTTTCATGCCCTTCTCGCTGACCTTACACCCGAGTCCAATTGGGCTCGGCAAACCATGACGCGACAATATGACAGGCGGCGGTCGAGTCCAGCGACGGCAATTTTCCGCGTCGTTGCTGGCTGACCTCGGCCAACGTTTCGCGCGCAGCCCGCGTACTTAAACGCTCATCCTGGCGATAAACAGGCACTTCGGGATAACGCGCCGCCAGTCGTCGGGCAAATTTCAAGGCACGCAAACTCAACTCCGACACCGTGCCATCCATGTTTAAAGGATTGCCCACAATAAACACCTGCGGACGATGCAGCTTCACCAGGGCATCCACCTGATCCCAGTCCGGAATACCATCACGCGCCGTGACCGGTGCCAAGGGTGAACCCATGGCCGTAATGGGCTGACCGCTGGCCACGCCCATGCGCTTGGTGCCGAAATCAAAGGCCAGCACGCGCTCCGGCAGCTCAGGCATGCCCGACCTCGTGCGACAGCAAACGCCAGTCCAAGCCGATTTGCTGAATGGCCGATTCCCATCGCTGCTCGTAGGGCAAGTCAAACAGAACGGTTTCATTTGCCGGCAGCGTGAGCCACAAATTATCGGCCAACTCCTGTTCGAGCTGACCCGGCTCCCAACCGGCATATCCAAGGGACACCAAATACTCACTGGGGCCGTGACCTTGCGAGATGGCATCGAGCACATCACGCGAATGCGTTACCGCAATATTGGCCGCACTGTGCATGGTCGACGTCCACGGGCCATGGTCGCGATGCAAGACAAAACCCAGCTCCGGATGCACCGGACCGCCCACCAGCACCGGCTGATCCGGGCGGCGCAAGGGCTTCAGCGGTGGCAGACGCAAGTCCGTGAGCAAATCGCCAAAGCGCAGCTCACTAGGCTGATTAATGATGAGTCCGGCGGAACCATCTTCATCACTGCGAAAGAGGTAAATCACCGCGCGATGAAAAATACCATCGGCCAATTCAGGCATGGCGATGAGGAACTGATGGGTAAGAGGCGTGTCTGCAATGCTCATGCCCAGACTATGGGGACTCCCCGCTCAGGAGACAAGGGGCACAGATTAAACAGGCCAAAGATCAAGCATTGACGCTGATGCCGCCACTCCGTATCGTGACCGCCTAGTCGTAAACCACCTATTTTGGAGTACTCGCATGGCCCACCGTCTCGCCACCCTCGTTACCGGCGCATCCTCTGGCATTGGCGCAGCACTGGCCGCTAGTTTTGCCCGCGAACCCAGCCGCGTACTGGTGCTTGTGGCCCGACGTACTGCGCCCATGCATGCCCTTGCGGAAGAATTCAAAAACCGATTTGGTACCGAAACACAGGTGATTGAGGCTGATCTGGAAGTGCCGGGTGCAGCAGCTCAATTACTGGCACAAATTGACCAACTCGGCCTAACCGTCGATACGCTGGTGAATAACGCCGGCTTCGGTCTTAACGGCCCTTTGCAAGATATGACCCTTGCTCGCGTCAGTGGCATGCTACAGCTCAACATCACTGCGCTTACCGAGCTAACACATGGCGTAGTGCCAGCCATGCGCGCCCGCCGCAGTGGTCGCATTCTCAACGTCGCGTCGATTGCCGCCTTCCAGCCCTGCCCGAATTTTGCCGCCTATGGTGCGAGCAAGGCCTATGTGCTGTCGTTCAGCGAAGCCCTAGCGATTGAGCTGGAAACCAGCGGCATTACCGTCACGGCGGTTTGCCCCGGCTCAACATCCAGTGGCTTCCATGCCGTGGCCGGCAGCGATCGCTCACTGGTCGCGAAGTTTATGGACAGCGCGGAAACGGTCGCGGAACAGGCTTATAAAGCCCTGCAAAATGGCGATTCCGTGGTGGTGACCGGCTGGGTAAACAAGCCATTACCCATGATGAGCCGTCTCATGCCGCGCACGATGCTGGCACGGATTACCGGGAAGTTAATGGCGAAGTAATTCGCCTGCTTACACGCCGGTCGCCAGCGTGTCGGCAAAGCGCCAAGTGCGGATGATCTGCAGCACATCAATCTGGCCTTGCTGAGAGGCCGGGAAGCGCGCAAAGGGTTCGGCCTGCCGCACCGATTGCTCGGCGGCGCGATCCAAAATGGCATGACCGGATGACTGCAGAATCTGGATGCGCTGAACACGGCCATCCGGATAGATCGCGACCAGCAAGCGTACTTGCCCCTGAAGGCGCTGCGCCCGCACCTCAGCAGGGAATTGAGCATTACCCACCGACTCAACACGCTGACGGAACTGATCAATGTAACCCGCCCAATCATCCTGACGCGTACTCACCGCCGCCAGCGTACGAATGCGCGGGCGCTTGGCGTAGGCCTGCTTGCTCGCCGAGAGGCGCGCTTCGAGGGCAGCGATGTCGGCATCGAGATCGGGAGAGGGTGGCACGGGCGGCGCAAGCGGTGGCGCTGGGGCTTTTGCGGTAGCGACCGGCGTTGAGGGCTGACGTGTACTGATCAATGTCGGTTGCTTCTGTTCGGCCAGCGCTGCAACGGGCTCCGGCGCTTTCGGGGCGACCGGCTGAGCGCCACGACCCTGCCCCGGCAACGGTGTGCGCTCACGCGTGGTCAGCAGGCGTGCTTCCGCTAAAGTGCCGCTGCCCTCCTGCTGCGCCTGCGCGAGGAAGTCCGCTTTGACCGGCGCTTTCTCACTTTTGGCTGGCACCAGGGTCACTTCCATCACCGGCGCGGCCTGTGTTTTCGGCACCACAAAACGGATGCCGAAGAGCACCAGCGCATGCACCAGCAGCGCCATCACCAGAGTGAATGCCAAGCGGTCCGCCGGTGTAATCGGCGACACCGGCGGCAGCTGCCGCTCAGCCGCGCTGGCCACGGTAGACATTCACGCGACGAAACTCGTCGAATTCATTGAGGTCCGGCAGGGTTTCAGCCATGACCGAAGCGACCTGGGTGTAGTGCTCGGCCTGCAGATTTTTCACCCGTGAATCGGCGAGCCAGACTGTATTGGCACGATCCAGAAATGCCGGCAAGAAATCGCGATTGGCGCGGTCGTAGAGCACGTCGGCGGCAAACAGCACATCGAAGTGCTCATCGAGCTGGAAAAAGTCACCGGCCAGTTCCAGCTGCACGCCATTGAGCGCGGCGTTGGCGGCCGTGGCATCCAGAGAAGCCGGATCAATATCGCAGGCGACCACTCGCGCCGCGCCGGCCATCGCCGCTGCAATAGCGACCACGCCAGAGCCTGTGCCGAAATCGAGCACGGACTTGCCGCGCACCAGCTCAGGGTTACTCAGAATCTGCCGCGCCTGCGCCAGACCAGAGGCCCAGCAGAACATCCAGTAGGCCGGCTCGTTTAGCGCCCAGTCCATTTCCGAAGGGCTGAGTGCGTCGTGCGGGAAATCGTCGTTGAGCAGAAACAGTTGCAAGCCACCACAGTCGGGCAGTGTTTCCGGGGCGATCCTTGCCGCCGACAAATGCGGCTGGATGCGTGCCGTCAGTGCCTGTGCCAGCAAGGCTTCGCTGTGAGTATCTAGCATTCGGTTTACAGACTGCATTTCGCCAGCGCTTGCTGTTGCTCTTTTTGCTGCTGTCGGCGATTTTCCACCGCTTCGATAAGCTTGTCGGCGATGCCGTAGCCGTACTCGCGATCAATTTCGCGGATGCAGGTCGGGCTGGTCACATTCACTTCCGTGAGGTAGGAGCCAATGACATCGAGCCCGACAAACAGCAGGCCGCGCTTCTTCAGCTCCGGGCCGACACGGGCTGCGATGCGGCGCTCATCATCGTTGATCGGACGCGCTTCGCCGCGACCGCCGGCGGCGAGGTTGCCGCGAATCTCATCGCCCTGCGGAATACGCGCCAGCACGAACGGCACGGGCTCGCCATCGATCATCAGCACGCGCTTGTCGCCATCTACAATTTCGGGGATGTAGCGCTGCGCCATGATCGGCCGCGCGCCCACGCCGTTCGTACTGTCCGTAAGCACTTCCAGCGTGGCGCCAATGTTCGGCCCGCCCGCCGTGAGGCGGAAGATGCCGGTGCCGCCCATACCGTCCAGCGGCTTCACAATCACATCGTGATGCTCGGCGATGAACGCCCGCAACTCCGCGCTGCGGCTGGTGACGATGGTGGGTACCATGCAATCCGCGAACGCCGTGGCAAAGAGTTTCTCGTTGCAGTCACGCAGCGATTGCGGCTTGTTCACCACCAGCACGCCCTCGCTCTCGGCGCGTTCGAGCAGGTAGGTGGCGTAAATAAAGTTCATGTCGAAGGGCGGATCTTTGCGCATCAGGATGGCATCCATCTCCGCCAGCGGACGCAGTTCCGCTTCGCCCAGCTCAAACCACTTTGCCGGATCTTCGAACACCTGCAAGGGCGCTAACCGACCGTAGGCTCGCCCTTCGCGCAGCGACAGATCGCCGGCCTCCAGATAGAACAGCTCGTGGCCGCGTTTTGCCGCTGCCCAGAGCATGGCCAGCGTCGAGTCTTTCTTGTAATTCACCGATGCAATCGGGTCCATGACCACGGCAATACGCATGTACAGCTCTCCTGTTTGAACCCAGCTAGAAATCAGCGATCAGGCATCCACACCAAATTCGTCGCGGTAGCGGCGCACGGCCTCGAGGTGCTCAGCGTGCAGCCCGGTCTCTTCCAGATAGGCAATGATCTGGTTGAGTTTAATAATGGCGATCACCGGAATACCGAAATCGCGCACCACTTCTTGTATGGCGGACAGCTCGCCCTTACCGCGCTCCTGTCTATCCACCGCAACCACCACGCCGACCGCTGCCGCACGCGCATTCTGGACCAGTGTCATGACTTCGCGGATGGCGGTGCCGGCGGTAATCACATCATCAATGATGAGCACACGACCCGCTAACGGCGAGCCGACGATCAGGCCACCTTCGCCGTGATCTTTGGCTTCTTTGCGATTGAAGCACCACGGTAAATCGCGATCGAATTCTTCCGCCAGCTGCACCGCTGTGGCTGAGGCAATGGGAATACCCTTGTACGCTGGGCCGAACAACACATCGGCCTCGATACCACTGTCCACAATCGCGGCCGCATAGAAGCGACCTAGCGCCGCCAAGCGTTTGCCGGTGTTGAACAGGCCGGCATTGAAGAAGTACGGGGACTGACGACCGGACTTTAGGGTGAAGCTTCCGAAGCGCAAAACGCCTTGGGCCAGAGCGAATTCAATGAACTCGCGTTGATAATCACGCATGGACGAGACCTGAATAGAGAATGTCTGAGTCGGCGATGATAACGCGACTGTCGCAACAGGCGTATGCCGTGATACAAACTCAGCCGTTGTGATCGCTCCGACCCATCAAAGCCAGTGACTACGTTATGTTCAAAACCACTACCCTGCTTAGCGCTTTTATTTTTCCCGTGCTGAGCTTGATCGCCACACCGAGCCTTGCCCTTTCACCCGCCAAGCTCAGCGCCAAAGATGCTGCCAATAATGCCGCCAATGATCTGGCACTCAGGCAAGCGCTGCTCGGCACGTGGCAGGCAATGGACGCTCCGACATCACCCACGATTAATGGTGAAGGCACCTTCCTCGCGGATGGCAGCGCGACGGGTTATACCACCGCCACCTATGTCTATAACGATGGCTACACCAGTGATGTGAAAGTCGGTCTAAGCTTTCGTTGGTCCGTTAAAAATGGCGTACTAACGCTGAACGAATTTGTTTCTGACCCTTCGCAGTTCATCAAGCCCAATCACGTGAAACGCTTCGAGGTGATCTCTATCTCACCAGAGGGCATGAGTTTGAAGGATCTGTCCGATGGCGAAGTGGTGTATCGCCGCCGCAAAGCCAGCTAAAACATCGAGGCCATCGTATGTCGAGCCCCAAGCAATCTCATCACCGGATAGCCGGGCTCGCCAGCTTTGCCGGCACCACCATTGAGTGGTACGACTTCTTTCTTTATGGCACTGCCGCCGCGCTGGTGTTTAACAAACTGTTTTTCCCCGAAATGGACCCCCTCAGTGGCCTTTTCGCGGCGTTCGCAACTTACGCCGTCGGCTTCATTGGCCGACCGCTCGGCGGCATTGTTTTTGGTCATTTTGGCGATCGCGTTGGCCGTAAAGCCATGCTGATCCTAACGTTGCTGATGATGGGCATTCCCACCATCGCCATTGGCTTGATTCCCACCCACGACCAAATTGGCTATTGGGCCGCTGCGCTTCTGGTGCTGCTGCGTTTTTTACAAGGTGTCGCGGTGGGCGGCGAATGGGGCGGCGCCGTTTTGATGGCGGTCGAACATGCCCCGCCAGATCAAAAAGGATTTTATGGCAGCTTGCCGCAAACCGGTGTGGGTGCAGGTTTAGTACTGTCATCGCTGGCCATGGGTGCTGTCGCGCAACTACCGGAAGAAGACCTGATGAGCTGGGGTTGGCGCCTGCCCTTTCTGGCCAGCGTCGTGCTGCTAGGTGTCGGCTGGCTGATACGCTCCCGTGTACCGGAATCACCGGAGTTTGTGTCACTAAAAACCCAGCAGACTGCTGTGCAAGCGCCGCTTGCGGTCATCCTGCGACATCACCGCCGTCCCGTGCTGACCATCATTGGCGCGCGCATGGCGGAGAACGCTTGGTTCTATTTGTCCGCGACATTTGCCTTGGCCTACGCGACAGGCACTTTGGCACTCCCCCGAGCAGAAATACTCAGCGCCATCACCGCGGGCGCGGCATTGTCACTCCTCACCATGCCACTCGCCGGCTGGCTCGCGGACCGCATCGGCGCAAAGCGACTTTATTTGATCGGCTTAAGCATACTGGCACTTTATGTTTGGCCATTTTTTACCCTGTTGGGCAGTCGTGAATTAGCGTCAGCTTGGTTGGCGCTGGTGATTGCCATTGGCCTAGTTTTTCCGCTCATGTATGCACCCGAGTCGCTACTATTTTCCCGACAATTTCCCGCCGCCGTGCGTTACAGCGGTATTTCGCTTGGCGTTCAAATTGCCGGCGTGCTCGGCGGCGGTTTAGCCCCGATGATTGCCACGGCGCTGCTTGCCAAGGGTGGCGGCGAGCCACATTTTGTCGTGATCTATTTGTGGCTACTCACAGCCATTGCGCTGGTCTCAGCGGCGATGATGAATAGTGATATACCACCGCTCAGCAAGGAATAAACATGCGCATCGTCTCCGCCAACCTCAACGGCATCCGCTCCGCCGCGACCAAGGGCTTCTTCACTTGGCTGGAAACCTCGGGGGTAGACATCGTCTGCATCCAGGAAACCAAAGCCCAGGAGCATCAACTCGCGGCCGAGACCTTCAACCCGTCCGGTTGGCATCGTTACTTTTTTGATGCCGTGCGCCCCGGCTATTCTGGCACCGCGATTTATTCACGTCAGAAGCCTGACCGTGTCAGCACCGGTCTCGGCTTTGAACTCTGCGACACCGAAGGCCGCTGGCTCGAAGCTCAATTTGGCGACCTTACCGTGGTCTCGCTCTATTTACCCTCCGGTTCTGCGTCTGATGCCGCGCAAGCCCGAAAAGACGCTTTCTTGCTCGAACTCATGCCCATTTTGAAAGCCCGTCGCGCGGCCGGCGAAAAACTGGTGATCTGTGGCGACTGGAATATCGCGCACAAAGAAATCGACCTGAAAAACTGGCGCGGCAACCAGAAGAACTCGGGCTTTCTGCCGCGTGAGCGCGCCTGGCTGACCCAGCTCTTCGACGAGGTCGGCTATGTCGATGCCTTCCGCGTTGTAGATCAACGAGCCGAGCGCTACACCTGGTGGAGCAATCGTGGGCAAGCCTACGCCAATAATGTGGGATGGCGGATTGATTACCACATCGTATCGCCTGAACTCGGTGCACTTATTCGTAGCGCTGACATTTACATGGGGGAGAAATTCTCCGACCATGCGCCTTTAGTTATTGATTACGATATTTAAGGAAATATTAGATGCGTCTTCTAACGCCTGTAGCCCTCACCTTACTACTCAGTGCTTGTGCCAGCAGCAATATGCCTAGTTTTGGCGAAAGCCTTTTACAACGCAGTGCTGAGCAACAAGCGCTCGCAGATAAATGGACTCGCGGCGAAAAGCTCTCGGTGTCTGGCCAAAAAGCCATTAAATCTGGCAATGATAAGATTGCTCGTGCACAAAAATTACTTGATGAAGGCAAAGCAGAACTCGCCAAAGGTGAAGCCAACGTGACACTGGGGGAAACCTTAAAAGCGGAAGCGGTGACTGGCTACCAGTCTATTCGGGCTAACCCGTTGACCCTGCCTAACGGTTCTACCCCACCGGCGACACCCGCTAACTAATATGGCCAACCCCGCCCCCGATAAAGCCACCCTAACGCGCTGGCGCGAAGACATCCGCTTCAGTGACACGCTGCTGGGCGAAACGCTGCAGTTCACCACGACCTGGGGTATTTTTTCGCCCGAGGCCATTGATGCCGGCACGCACATGCTGCTTGAGTATCTGGAGATTGCTGAAGATGCCGACTGCCTCGATATCGGCTGCGGTTACGGCCCGCTCGGCATGGCCATGGCGCGTAAAGCGCCTAAGGGCCAAACGCTGATGGTCGATAAAGACTTTATGGCCGTGGAATACGCTAATCGTAACTGCGCCTTAAATCGTATCGGGAACGCGAAAGCTCAACTCTCGAATGGCTTGCAGCACATTGATCCCGCGCTGAAGTTCGACCTCATTGTGTCCAATTTGCCCGCCAAGGCCAGCAAGGAGCAGCACTACCTATTTCTCTTCGACAGTCTATCGCGCCTCAAGCCCGGTGGCCGCTTCTACGTGGTCACCATTAATGGCTTGCGCGAGTTTATGGGCCGCACGCTGAAGGAAGTGTTTGGCAATTACGACAAGCTCAAGCAAGGCAAGGTGTATACGGTGGCGATGGCGGAGAAAACGGCTTAATGCCTAGAAAACCCCAGCAGAGTCGTGCAAAGGCCACCGTAGATGCCATTCTTGAAGCGGGCTTTCAAGCGGTCGCTTCACACGGTACGCAAGCCACGACTCGCCAAATCGCTGAGACTGCAGGCATCAGCATCGGCTCGCTCTACGAGTACTTCAGCAATAAAGAAGCGATTTTTGCCGCCATGCATGAACGCTTCATTCAAGACGTGGTGCTGCTGATTCAGGACACGACACCGACCATCATGCATCTGCCCCCCGATCAGGGCACACGAACGTTGCTAACGCATTTTGGCGCGCTGCTGCAACGCGATGATGGCCGATATTTAAAAGTCGCCCGCAAACTGGTCGACAGCGATTCCTTGCTTTACTTAGATCCCATTCGGCAAATGCTGATGCAGCTGGTGACCGCGTTCATCATGAATAAGCCGGAATATGGCGCCATCAAAGACTTGCCCACCATGGCCTACATCATGGTGAACACGGGCATTTACATGATGCTGCATCACCTTTCTGACCCCAAACCACCCATCAGCTTTGAACAGCTCTGTGATGGCCTAGCCGGCATCGTGCGGCGCTACATTACAAGCGCCGCACAACCTAGTTAAGCCACTTCAGCCGACAGCGCCTGCTTAGCCTCTTCATACACCACGTCGTAGTCTTCCAAGTGGAAGGCACTGAGCCGCTTACGCAAGGTCGCTAACGACCATGGCCAGGCCGCAAAGTTGCGACCGTTCTGATCCAAGTAATAGCTACGGCAACCGCCACTGTTAAACACCGTCCCTTGTAGGTGCTTCTGCACTTTTTCGTTATGCGCCTTCAGTACCGAGGGCTTGATCGTTAGCTTACGAATGCCGCGTGTTTTAATTTGCTTAATGCCATCCACGATGTAGCCCAGTTGCGCTTCCGCCAGGCCAATAAACGAGTCGTAGACCAATACATTAGGGCCCAGCACTAAAAACGCGTTGGGCGTATTGGCCAAGGTTGCGCCCAAATAGGCTTCGGGGGAGCCGCTCACCCAAAGGTCTGAGAGTCGCTCACCGTTCGCATTAATGACGCGTCGGCCAATGGGCGGATGCGAAACCTCAAAGCCGGTTCCCCAAATAATCACATCCACTTCATGACGCTCACCGTTGGCAGCAGTCACGGTATTGCCCTCAACCGCGACTAATCCGTGCGGGATCAAACGGGTGTTGGGAGCCTGCAAAGCCGGGTAGTAATTGTTGGCGAATAAAATGCGCTTACAGCCCAAGGTGAAGTCGGGTGTCACGGCTCGGCGTAGATCAGGGTCTTTGATTTGCAGTTTCAGTAGCTGCTTAGCGGCCGTACTAATAGGTTTCAAGACCGCCGGGTTACGAAGCCCGAAATTCACGGCATTCAGCGAGCTGGCAACGGCTTTGCGCCAGCCCTGTTGAATTACCGGCAGACGTTCGATGAGCTGCTTGGCGCTGTCACCCAGGGGCATATCTGGCTTAGGCAGAACCCACGGAGCGGTGCGCTGAAACACCAACAAGGATTTCACCTTGGGCTGAATTTCCGGCACAAACTGAATGGCCGATGCGCCCGTACCAATAACCGCCACGCGCTTACCCGCCAAGTCGTAGTCATGATTCCAGCTCGCTGAGTGGAACATTTCACCCGTGAAAGTCTCCAGTCCCGGCAACGCGGGTGTTTTCGACTCTGTAATGGGGCCTGTGGCAAACACCACGGAACGCGCTAAAAATTCGCCTTGATTAGTCACAAGGACCCAAACATGACGAGACTCATCCCACGTGGCACTTTCCAGCGAGGTATTGAAATCGATTAGTGGGGTGACCTGTAGCGCGTCACTCACTTCTTCCAAGTAGCTCAGAATTTCGGGCTGCTTGGCGAAGAGTCGGCTCCACTTACTGCTCAAGAAAAAGGAGTAGGAGTAGAGCGAAGAAGGCACATCGCAGCCACAGCCAGGATACGTGTTCTCACGCCACGTGCCGCCGACGCGAGCGGCCCGCTCAATGATCTTAAAGTCATGAAGCCCTGCTTCACGTAATTTCACGGCAGCGGCAATGCCCGAGATACCAGCACCCACGATGAAGGTGTCATAAATGTGTGCGCTAGACTTTTTTACGTTTCGTTTAGTGGCTGACACGTCGCATAACCCTTGAGTAATTATTTTAAGAAACGATAAGACAGGCCGAGAAAGTCGGCATACCAATTTGGGGCTAAACGCTTCATTAACCAAAACAGCTTGGCGTCTAGTTGAGGGGTGGTATAGAGCTGGCCTTGATCCAGTCTATCCAAGGTCAGTTTCGCCACCGAGTCGCTGGTGGTCATGGCAAAGTTCATCAGTGCATGATCGGCGAGGCCGGAGTAGCGTCCGGGAATACGGCCATTTTTGATGATGTTGGTCGGCACCAAGGTCGGGCACAGCACATTTACGCGAATGTTGTCCGATTTCAGTTCGGCGTATAGCGTTTCGGACAGCGCCCGCACACCCGCTTTGGTGACGTTGTACGCGCTCATTTCCGGCGCCGCCGTATACGACGCTGCGGAGGCCACATTGATGATGGCGCCGCGCCCGTTTCGCTTAAATCCCGGCACAAAATAATGGCAGCCATGAATAACGCCCCATAGGTTGACGTGCATGCACCACTTCCAGTCGTCTAAGGACTGCTCATGAAACTTGCCACCCAGACCCACCCCAGCGTTATTGATGAGCAGCGTGACCGCATGGCTCAGTAACTGCTCTGCGTTTTCCGCCAAGGCGCGCACCGCCTCCGCCTCGCCCACATCACAGCTCACGGCATACGCTCTGCCACCGGCCTGCTCAATCAGCGCGACCGTTTCTTGGGCGGCTGCCAGATTAATGTCGGCACACACCACCACACCCTGACGGCGGGCCAGCTCCAGCGAAAAGCTACGGCCAATGCCACTGCCGGCTCCCGTAACCACGGCATACGCCGAGTGACTTGGCTTGGTGGCTCGCCCTTTTAAAAAATTCAGCATGACTTAGGTATCTCAGGAGTGATTAAGCTTGCAGGCCAGGGGTAAATTCACGCACGAAATACGGTGCGAGCAACCCTGTTTTGGGGTCTAGCAGACGCTGCTTGTAATAGGCCAGCCATTCGGAGGTGTCATGATCATTCGGGTGAAAGTCTCGACGTAAATAGTCAAAGATATGGCTCAGGCTGCTGCCGTAAACACCGTCTTCACGCCCGAAAATCAGCGCGGCACTGCGTTTCACATCTTTCCAGTAGCTCAGGCTCAATACATTGCTGGGCTTGCGAATAACCGGAATGAGCGTGGCGGCGAAAGGCACTAATACGGTAATGGTGATGAGGGCGATCACGAAGCCCACCACCCGCAGGGGGTAGTTGGCCGATAAAGTCTGGTACACATCGTAGGCGATGTCTTTGTGCTCAGACTCTTCCAGCATGTGCCACATCCACAAGGCGCGCTGCTGCGCATCGCTGGTTTCGAAGAAATTATCTTCGTGCTTCATCATGAATTCCGCCAGCACCGCCGTGAAGTGCTCGATGCCTGCCATCATGGAAAGCTTCAAGGGCTGCGGAAATCGATTAAAGCCGTACTCGAATACCTTGCTGCCCAGGAAGCGGAAGAGCGGGACAGGAAAGCGATGCTGCGCCAACACATCGTTCCATTCATTATGCATTTTTGAATGAATAGCCTCCTGACCAATCAAGGCGGTGACGCGCTGCTTGAGTAACGGGTCGGTGAGGAACTGGCGATGATGACGCGCGGTATCAATGACCAGGTCTTCGCCGTAGGTCAGAAAAATGGACAGGGCTTCAAAGTAGGCGGTAGCCAATTCCGCACGTAAATAAAACTTATCGTCGGCCTGACTGGCATCGAAATTAAACGCCAAATGCCGCACAGGGATAGCCTTATTTTGCACCGGCGTATGGGCAGCGAAATCAAGCACAGTAGCAGTGTTCATGAGGAGACCTCTCTATCCTGATCATCAGATGCCAGCGCCAACCATGAAAAAGTCAGCAATAACTGTTACATCCTTCAATGGCAGTTTAGTGCCCACTGAGGGTCTGATAAAAGTCGGATATTGAGTCGCCTAAATCCTCGCTACGAATAGAAATAGGTAATTGTTTTTGTTGGTAAAAAATTTCGCCAATAGCGTGCTATCAGCGAAATTCTGAGGGATTGTTCAGTATTGTGTCGCTATGTGAGTGCGCCACACTCAAAACACCAGTAAGAGTGCGCCCACAATCTGCAACGTAAAGGTCAGCGCAGCACCCAGTTGTCGCGCCAAAATATGCGGCTTTAACATGCCCAGCGCATGCACCACGCGGGCAACGCTGAACGTAGCCGCCAGCATCAGAAGCCATTCGGCTGATAGCGCCTGGTAGGTCAGCGCCAGTAGCACCAGCGCAAACACCACCACTTGCTCGACGCCATTAGCATGCGCACGAATGGCTTTTTTCATGGGGATGCTGTTGCCATCCCCATTCGGAATGCGCAGGCCAATGCGAACGCGCGACACATTAAGCGCGAGCAGCGTCAGCAACACCGTATTGAATGCCACAAACAGTGTGAACACGTGAAAATCCGGCATGACCCACCTCTTCTTGTTGTGTTGAGTTAACTCACCCGCTTACCAGTTCAGTGCTTTCTGCTGCGCCTGCACCAGCTCTTTCACACCCTTCTCGGCCAGATCCATGAGCGCATCCACTTCCTTACGCGAGAATGCTGCACCCTCGGCCGTGCCCTGAATCTCAATGATGCCGCCGAGCTGGTTAATGACCACATTCATATCGGTATCACAGGCTGAATCTTCCGTGTATTCGAGATCGAGCATAGGCTCGCCCTTAACAATGCCCACCGAAATCGCGGCAATCAGACCAATCAGCGGGTCGTTCTTAATCATTTTCTGGTTCAACATCCAGGTCAAGGCATCGACCAGCGCGACAGCACCGCCGGTGATCGCCGCCGTGCGTGTGCCGCCATCCGCCTGAATCACATCGCAGTCGATGGTGATGGTGTTTTCGCCGAGCTTCTTCAGATCGACCATGGCACGCAGCGAGCGACCAATCAGACGTTGAATCTCCAGCGTACGACCGCCCTGCTTACCCTTGCTGGCTTCGCGCTGATTACGCGTGTGTGTGGCGCGCGGCAACATGCTGTATTCAGCGGTGATCCAGCCCTCGCCCTTACCCTTCATAAAGCGCGGCACGCCGGCCTCAACGCTGGCCGTGCACAGCACCTTGGTATTGCCGAACTCAACCAGCACCGAACCTTCGGCATGGCAGGTAAAGTCGCGGGTGATGGTGACGGGGCGAAGCTGATCGAGCTGACGGCCGGAAGCGCGCATGGAAACATTCCTGAATGATGAGAGATCTGTAATGGCGTGGAGTATAGCCGCTACAATCACCGTCTTCGTCTTTTCTGCCCCGAGAACTGCGCATGAGCCAGCCCATTCACAGCATGACCGCCTTCGCCCGCGCTGAACAACGCAGCGCCTTAGGCCTGCTGGCCATCGAAATTCGCTCCGTCAACAGCCGGCATCTGGAAGCCAGTTTTCGTTTGGCCGATGCTGTCCGTGAGCGAGAGTTTGCCTGGCGCGATCGCCTGCGCGAACAGGTCGCGCGTGGCAAAGTCGAGATCAGTGCACGCTATGAACCGGCGGATAGCAGCGAGGCCGTGACCATCAATACCGCACGCGTACAGCAGCTGCTCAGCGCATTGCGCGAGATCGATCAGCTCGCGGCCAATACAGCCCCGCTGAATGCGGTGGATCTGCTGCGCCTGCCCGGCGTGCTGATCACCCAAGAGGTGGATGCTTCAGCCCTGCTCGCCAGTGCCGACGCTTTGTTCGCGCAGGCTATGCAGGACTTCATCGCCATGCGTGCCCGCGAAGGTGCCGCACTGCATGAGCTGGTCGAGGCCCGGCTGCAAGGCATCGAGCGCGAGGTCAGCGGCGTGCGGGAACGCCTGCCGCAAATCCTTCAGCATTTCCGCAGCAAGCTACTCGCACGCGTCGCGGAAGCCAAGGCCGATTTGTCCGCTGAAAGGCTGGAGCAGGAAGTGGTGCTGTTCGCGCAGAAGATGGATGTGGCTGAAGAAGTGGACCGCCTACTCGCGCATGTCACCGAAATTCGCCGGGTATTGGCCAGTGGCGGCGCGGTGGGCCGTCGCCTCGATTTCCTCATGCAGGAGCTCAATCGCGAAGCCAACACCCTGGGCTCTAAGTCGGTAAGCGCCGACAGCACCCTTTCATCAGTTGAGTTGAAGGTGCTGATTGAGCAGATGCGGGAACAGATTCAGAACGTCGAGTGACGCGCTCAGACCCAGACCAACAGCGTCCGGCGATTGGCAGCCTCGCGCTCGACCAAGCCCGCGTAATTGGCCTCAACGAGGTTGCGTTTCACTTTCAGCGTTGGGGTCAGAAAGCCGTTATCGATCGTCCAGCTGTCACTGGTGATGATGAGCTTGGCGACTTTTTCGTGATCCTCCAGGGCGCTATTGACCGTATCGAGCAGGACCAATAACTCGCGCTCAACCGTCTGGCGTGGAAGGTCCAAGGCATCGGCCGTGAGCGTCATGATCATGACCGGCTGCGTCAAATTCATGCCCACTAAGCAGAGCTGATCGATCAACGCCGATTTCGCCATGGCACCCTCAATGGGCGCCGGCGCTACATACTTGCCTTTCGCCGTCTTGAAAATGTCTTTCACACGACCGGTGATGTAGAGGTAGCCATCGTGGTCTAGACGGCCTTTATCGCCCGTTTTAAGCCAACCATCGGCGGTAAATGCCTCTAGCGTTTTATCGGGCTCTTTCAAGTAGCCGGCCATCACGCCCGGGTGCTTGACCTGAACTTCGCCTTCGTCTGAGAGCCGGAAACCGGAGTCCGGAAAGGGCTTACCGACGGAGCCGGGGCGTGTCCGTCCGGGCAAACCCGCAGCAACATAGGCCAAGTTTTCGGTCATGCCGTAGCCTTCCAAAATCTCCAAACCGAGCACGCGCTTGTACCACTCCAGCGTGCTCACCGGAATTGGCGCGGCACCGGATAGCGCCATGCGAACATTCTGTAAGCCCAGGGTTTTCAGCAATTTGAAACGCACCACATCACGCAAAATGGGAATGGCCATGAGGCGATCGAGTTTGCTCTCAGAGAGCTTGCCTAAGATGCCGGCCTTAAAGCGCCCCCACACCAACGGTACGGCAAAGAATCGCGTCGGAGCGACTTGGGGTAATTGTTGCGCCAGCTTGTCCAGTGCTTCCAGAAAATGCACTTCGGCCTGCCAGAGCAAACTCGCGGTTTCTACGGCCGCGCGCTCCAGCACATGGGCCAAGGGCAAGTAGGAAAACAGGCGCTCATGCGCTGAGGCAGGTGGCAACTTGGACAGGAAAGATTGCGCTGTCCAAGCCATCGCGCCATAGGTAATCATCACGCCCTTAGGGTGCCCCGTGGTCCCCGAGGTATAGATTAGCGTCATCAGGGTGTCGGGTTCGGGTCTGTCGTATTGGCTGAGCGGGGACTGTGCCTGCGCCATATCGTCCCAATCAATATCCGCATGCGGGGCTTCCACATACGGGAAACGAATGGTGGTCACACCTTCGGGAATAGCGGCCAGAAAATCCGCGCCATCAGGCATGGGCCCGAGAAACACCGCCCGTGCTTCGCAGTGCTGCAAGATGTATTGCGTTGCCGAGGGCGCTTGTTTAGGAAATAAACCAACAGTGACATGCCCTGCCCACTGAATCGCTAAATCGGCGAGAAACCAATGCGCGGTGTTCCGGCCCGAGATAGCAATAGCACTGCCGGCGGGCCAATTCTGTGCCTTCAGGGCAGCTGCCATACGACCAACTTCGCGCGCCGCTTGCGACCAAGTCCATTGGCGAACGCTGTCACCAGCCGGTTGCACCAACCAGATTTTGTCGGGCGCTTTGCGGGCATGTTCGAGCAAGCGTTGTACCGGGTACTTATCGGCTCGACGCGCGTTTGCTGCTGGCATGGCTTTTATCCTTCCACAAATAAACTTACAGCGTTGGGTCTTCCGCGATGCGGCGTTGACGCGCCTGTCGCGCGGTCATGTCGGCGGTACTGCTGCGTTGACGGCCATCCGCTGACCATTGCGAGCGTGACGACAACCACTGCACCGTCGGCTCCCAAACGGACTTCACGGCTTTGCTACCGAGAATCACGCCCATATGCCCGCCTGGGGAAACATGGAACTGTTTGTCTTTGGAGGCCACCAATTCAATGCTGCGGCGGGCAATTCCCTCGGGTACCAGCACATCGGTCTTACCGGCAAACACCAACATATTGGCGGTGATGGTGGTGAGATCCGCCACGGCATCACGAATTTCAATACGGCCGGTGGCCATCTGGTTGTCGATGGCCATCTTCACCATCATGTCCTGAATCACGCCACCGGGATAATCCAGCATATTGTTCAGGTAGTCGGCGGTGGTTGAGTGGCTTTCCACGAAGTCGCGATCCCAGAGCTTGGTCAGCAAGTCCCAATAGGTAGTAATGCTGCCGATGGGATCGGTGAGCTTAAAGCCCAACGTGGTCATCCAGCCCGGTGAATGCAGGCGGCTGGGATTCAGATTGTGTAAGCGCCAGCCACTGAATTTGCGCACCAATTGAGCGGGCGCATTCATGGCAGTGGCCGCCTTCGCCACAATGCCGCCACCGCGCATGTTAATGGGGCTGGCAATGGTGATGAGATTGCGAATGTGCTGATCTTGCGTCAGCCCCATATAGACCAGCGACAGCAGGCCACCCATGCACCAACCCATGAGCGACACATCTTCGCTACCCGAGTGACGGCGCACCTCCGCTAGGGCGTCGCCCATCATGTGCTGTGCGTAATCCTGCATACCCAGCTGGGCATGACGACGTTGGGGCTTGCCCCAGTCAATCAGATAGACATGGAAGCCTCGGGCGGCCATATAGCGCACTAGGCTGCGATGCGGCATTAAATCAAACGACTCGGTGGTGACACCCAGCGGCGGCACTAAAACCAGCGGTACCGGATGCCGCTGATGCTCGACGCGCACGCGTTCGTTATCGGCCATCTCGATGAATTGCTCAGCGGGTGGCGGGTAATAACGCAGCGACATCGGGTCCGATTCAAAAATCACTTCGTGCGCGGTAAGGCCCGATTGCACCAGCGTTTCGCGCAGAAACAGCCAGTCAAACGCATTGTCCACCACCGAGGCGACTCGCGAATTCGCAGACAGTCCGGCATTCAAGGCGCGGCGCATAATCGGGTTCATAACTTAGTCCTTTTCGTTTAACTCGCGCAGCGGAATCGAGAGCCGACTGGGGTCGGCTGGCACCACGCCACGATATAAACCGATGAGGTACTTCATGTCGGCTTCAATATCACCGGTCGGCGTAAACAAGGGAAAAAATTCCATTTTGCGCTCGCCAAAATTCAGCGAGAACGGCTGGATCGGCACGCCCGCCATCACCGCAATATGGTAGAAACCGGACTTCCACGCCTTAGAGGCATGGCGCGTACCTTCGGGCGCAATGCCCAGATACAGCTTGTCGGTCTCGCGATATTGCTGAGCCGACTGCTCGACCAGACCCATGGATTTGCTGCGATACACCGGGCGCATACCGAACCAGTGAATGAGCTTGCCGAACGGGCCGACAAAGAGCTCGGCCTTGACCATGACATTAATTCGCAATCGCAACGCCAGCATCACGGCCACGGCAACTAAGGCATCACGATTAGACGTATGCGGGGCGCCAATGAACATGGCCTTGGGCGCCGACAGCGGCACGCCAACGATTTCCCAGCGCAACAACTTCAACATTAACTCGCCGATAAACTGGCCGACGGCATTGCCTCGGCGCGGCACATCCGGCCCTAAATCTTTTGCCTTAATCGCCATAGCGACCCTCCTACTTTTTTATTTATGCCTACGGGTCACGTTAGAGCATGAAGTGAATTTGCATTTCGCCGACCATGAAGCCAAGCACCGCTCCGACCGTAATCAGAATCCATTCTTCTTCTTTAAAGGCGGGGCGCAGCATGCCTTCGAACTCCGTAGGCGTTAGCTGCTTCATACGCGTAATCAGCGTATTGCGCACATCCATGGCATCTTCGGCGTAATTTTCCATGTACTTCATGGTGTCAGGCAGCTTCTCTAAAATACGTTCGGCTACCGTCGCTTTCATTTGGATATAGCGTTCGGTGCCCACGGCGTAGAGCACCAGCGGACGCGCAAGACCGGCTTGTTCATCAATGACACGGCGAACATGGCGCTGTAGCAATTGAATCACTCGGTCCGATTTCGGGCCAGTAAACAGCTCCTCCATCATGATGCCGGGCGTGAGAATTTGTTTGGAAATGAGCGCCGCGTAATCGGAAGCCACTTCGTTCTGGCGTTTAAGAAATAAGCCATGAATCGTGAAGCCCATGAACTTCTTTGGGTTAAGTGGGCGGAAAAGCATTTGCAGCGCGAGCCAGTCACTCACCAAGCCAACAAAGCCACCGAAGGCAGGCAACATCCACGGCTGCTTAAAGATGATCCAGCACACCATCTGCACCAGGCCGATCGTAAAACCAAAATAGAACCCGGCGGTGCAAAAAAACTTCAGCTCCTGCTTACCCACACGCTGGAACACTTCATTCAATAGCGTTTTATCTTTTTGCAGATTGCTAATGACCATGTGCCGAATGTCGAAATAGCGCGACACATCGTGCTGCACCTCGCCCATGATCGTGGCTACGATTTTCGGCGCCTCGGATTTCACGCGCTTAATGATGGCTTGCCGCATGAACTCGGGCATACCTTCCCAGAGTCCCGGCTGATACTGGTGCATGACTTCCCGCACGATATCTTCCGACGCTTCCATCATCGGCGTTTCGATTTCGCGGGCGATGCGCTTGGGGTCGAGTCTAGCGAAGATTTCTTCGGGCTTAATTAAGCGCTCGGTCATCAGGTCGACGGCAATGGTCGCCATCTTCACCGACTTGCGCGGCACAATGCCCTGCCAGCCGAAGAACGGCTTGATGCCCCAGAATTCGATGGGGTGAAACATCATCTTGATCGCCACGACTTTGGTGACGTACCCAATCAAACCGCTGATAAACGGAATAGAGCAATAAAGCCAGAAATTGGCTTGAAAGTCGGCGATATATGCGTCCATGAAGCCCCGAAAATGGCAAATGCCGTAAAAAGTGACCAAAAGGTCTACCAATCACGGAGCTTACGGGGTTGACCTAACAAGTTCAAATCGCATGCAACGTGTCAGTCAACCTCTCTTAGCATTATCGCAGTCGCATTAACCCTCAGTCACGACGATACATCGTGACCACGCAAGCGCCGCCCAGGCCGAGATTATGCTGCAGCGCCACCCGCGCACCGGCGACCTGACGCTGATCGGCTGTGCCGCGCAGCTGCCAGACCAGCTCCGTGCACTGCGCCAGCCCCGTCGCCCCGAGCGGATGCCCCTTCGACAGCAAGCCGCCGGACGGATTGGTCACCACCTTGCCGCCGTAAGTATTGTCTTCGTCCCAGATGAACTTCTCGGCGCCACCTTCCGGGCACAGCCCCAGCGCCTCGTAGGTCAGCAGCTCATTGGCGGTAAAGCAGTCATGCAGCTCGACCACATCCACATCGCCCGGACCAATACCCGACGCTTCGTAGACCTGATTAGCGGCGGCTTTGGCCATGTCGTAACCGATCATCTTGATCATGGAGTTTTCGTGGATGCTGCTGGCAAAGTCCGTGGTCATAGATTGGGCGGCGATATAGACCGGATTACGGATGCCGTGTTTGGCGGCAAATTCATCCGAGCAGAGCACGGCGGCACCGGCACCGCAGGTTGGCGGGCAGCACTGGAAGCGGGTCAGCGGATCAAAGACCTCGTCCGATGCCATGATCTCCTCCAGCGACAGCACCTGACCAAACAGCGCATACGGGTTCTTGCTGGCATGACGACGCGCCTTCTCGGCGATCTTGCCGAAGGTTTCCTTCTTGGTGCCATGACGCCAGCGGTATTCGCGACCGGCCCCACCGAACATTTGCGCCGCTGGTGGGGCGCTGGTGAAGCCCTGAGCCGCGAGCATCACATTCGCGTGCAATGACATCGACGACTCACGGTCGTTGAACTTGGCCCCGAGCGCCCCCTTCTCCATCTTCTCGAAACCGACCACGAGCACACACTCGGCCAGACCGGACTCGATAGCCTGACGGCCGAGGTAAAGCGCGCTGGAGCCGGTCGAACAGTTGCTGTTCACATTAAAAATGGGAATGCCGGTGAGGCCGATCTCGTAGACCGAACGCATGCCGCTGCAAGAGTCACCATAAACATAGCCGGTGTAGGCCTGCTGCACCTCGTCGTAGCGGATGCCGGCATCGGCCAGCGCCAAGCGGCCTGCGTCTGCCGCCATGATGTGGTAGTCATCGCTGGCACCGGGTTTGGCGAACTTGGTCATGCCCACGCCAATCACATTTACACGATTCTTCATGATGCTTTCTCTCTTCGAATTCGGGGTTGGTTCAGGCCAGACCGGCCAGGCAGGTCAGCTCACGCGCCAGCAGCACATCGCCATCCACACGCACGGCACCTTTCTGGAACAAGGCGGCAAGATCGCCCCCTTCCGCCAGCGCCTTCAGGGTGTCATCACTGAGGCCGATGACCGCCGCCGGCGATGCCGCCGCACTGCGCACCACCTCGCGGCCGCCGAAATCGACCGACCACACGGCATCGATGTCGTTGATGTTGAACTGGAGTACGGAGGTCAGTCCGGTCTTGAGTTCGCCACTGCCGAGTTTTGCGGTCAGCGCCGCGAACAAGCGATCAGCAAAGACTTCACGCGGAGCCTGCGCAGCTACCGCCGTCTCAGCGGGGGCACCGCTGGCCAGACGCTCCAGGCGCGCCCTCTCCACCAGAGCCTTGTCCATGCCGGCCAGCGCCGTGAGCTTGTTCGACGCCATGACATTGCCGCTGATCTTGAGCTGGCCGCCGAAGAACAGCTTCTGCACGGCCGCCAGATCGCCGCCGAACAGCGTGTCCACATACTGGCTGTCGAGCTCGATGGTCACATCCGGCTTAACCGCCGTGCCTGCACCCACGCTACCCGGCGCATTGCGCAGATCAATAAACCAGCTCGACTCAGGATTGTGGAAAATGAACTGGAAGCTGGTCTTGGTCTGCTCGACCAGCTCCGGCTTGGCGGCCACGAACGCCTTGATGCCGCCAAACACATCCGCCAGCGTCACGCCCTCATCAACGCCGCTGGCCGCTGCCTTGGCCGCCGCCGGCTCAGTCTTTGCCTTGGCTTTGGGTGCTGGAATCTCAGCATACAGCTCGACGGCGGCATTCTTGATGACCACCTCGCCACGCTCCTTCACCGAGGTCTCGAAGATAATGCGGGTGTCGGACTCCTTCCACATCTTCGTGACCAGGGTCTCGCCTGGAAACACGCTCCTGGCGAAACGTACCTTGATACTCTTGAAGTAGCGCGGGTCGTTGCCGCTGAACGCTTTCACCACATGGCGACCGCAGTAGCCGAAGGTGCACATGCCGTGCAGGATAGGCTTCTCGTAGCCGAACGCCTTCGCGAAAGCCGGGTCGGCATGCAGCGGATTCCAATCGCCCGAGAGGCGATACAGCAGCGTCTGGTTGTCGTCGGTCTTCTCTTCGATGACCGCATCCGGCTCACGCGCCGGCGGCACATTGATATCCGCCGATGGGCCACGATTGCCGCCCCAACCACCCGCGCCCTTCACGAACGATGTCATCTCGTTGTAGATGATTTCTTCGCCGGTCTCGTCATAACTGTGCACCGCGAAAGTCACCACCGCATTCGGTGCCTTGTCGAAGGCTTCCTTGAACTTGAACACATGCCGGAGCTTGGCCTGCGGCGGCAGCGGTCGCTTGATCTCGGTGTACTGTTCGCCATGCAGCAGGCGATCAAAGCCGAAATTCATGCCCGGCAGTTTCAGGCCGCCGGTCTTCGCGGCGGCCAGCATGGCGTTGGACTGCGGCATCACGCCGTAGGTCGGCAGCACGCGGAAGTCGGCACCGAGTTCGTAGACATAACCCAGCTCGGTGGCATCCATCGGATCGCGTGCCGCGCCGATGCCCAGCGCATACAGCGCAATGTCGCGCTCGTCGTAACCGTTCTCCAGCACCAGTTCGGCCTTCGCGGCCTCATCGAGATCAATGAATTCATTGCCGCCCAAGCGCGGGTTATTGATGTTGTGCAGAATCGGCGCAAAGGAATCGTTTACGCTGGCCGGATGCCCGGCATCGGTGAAGTCGGTAATCGTGTCCCACTTCTTCGCCACATCATCAATGCTGAAGGCCTTGCCGAGCGGGAACGACTGCCCCACGGTGCGCTCCCAGCGCAGCTTGGCGATGTAGCCGGCACCAACCTCGAACAGACCCTTGGTCTCTTCGCAATCCTCATGGCAGAGCCAGGCCACCAGCGGGCTGACATTCTCCGGCTTGAGGTTGGCCAGCAGCTCTGGCGGCATCACCGTTTCGGTCAGACGCGAAGCGGCAATTGGCGCGATGGTATTGACATGGATGCCCTTGCTGCGGCCCTCCTCGGCGAGGCAATTGGCCAGCCCGGCGAGGCCGAGCTTGGCGGCACAGTAGTTGGCCTGCCCGAAGTTGCCGTAGATGCCCGCCGCCGAGGTGGTCATGATGATGCGGCCGTAGCCCTTCTCGCGCATGATCGGCCACGCGGCATGGCTGACGCTCATGGAACCGGTCAGATGCACCTTGAGAATGAGATCCCAGTCGCCCTGCGTCATCTTCTGGAAGCTGACATCGCGCAAAATGCCGGCGTTGTTGATCACGATGTCGACGGTGCCGAAGGCATCCAGCGCCGTCTGCACGATGCTCGCGCCGTTCTCCACCGAATCGTAGTTGGCCACGGCCTCGCCGCCGAGCGCCTTGATCTCTTCCACGACCTTGTCGGCTGCTGCGGAGGACTTGCCGTCGCCATGCGCACCACCGCCAAGGTCATTGACCACGACTTTGGCTCCGAGTGCTCCCAGCATCAGGGCATGCGAACGACCGAGCCCGTTCCCGGCCCCAGTCACAATGGCCACGCGGCCGTCAAAACGCAGATTAGACATCCTCAACCCTCCAAGTGCCGGCCGCGCTAATGAAGAATATTTACAATACGGCCGTACAACATGTTTGTTTTTTACCGTGCAGGCTGAGATACTGTCAAGCAGTTTGTGACCGATCAGTCAGGAATTTCTCATGTCCCGACTCAGTGAAATGCTCGATAGAATGCGGCAACAACGATTGTCGCCAGAGAACGCCAAGATGACCGAAGCCGCCGCATCCGAGGCCGTCAAAGACAATGCCCGTCGCACTCAGGCCGAGCGCAGCAACGCCATGCGCCAGCGATTGATCGAAGCCACGGTGCAGTGTCTCGCTGCCGAGGGCTATGTCGGCACGACCGTGAGTCAGATCATCACGGCGGCAGGCGTTTCGCGCGGCGCTCCGCTGCATCACTTCCCGACCAAGGCATCGCTGATTGAGGCCACGGCAGACCATCTGATTCGCCAGCTCTACATCTATCTCGGCCATGCCATTCGCGCACTAGAGCATTCAGACAATCGCCTCAACGACATGATTCTGGCGAGCTGGCATGAGCTCTTTGGCAAAACCGAGAGCCTAGCCTTGATGGAGCTCATGCTGGCGAGTCGGCGCGATGATGAGCTGTCGGCCATCATTCAGAAACTCTGGGCCGTGGGATACAAAACACTTGAAGTGGCGACGCAACACTACTTTGAGCCAGCGCGAGATGGCATTAATGCCACGCACCTGTTCGTGCTTACGCACTGGCTGCTCACGGGCATGGCGATGGAGCGGCATTTAATGAAAAGCGATGCTTTCGCCGCACACTTTCTCACGCTCTGGTCACGCGTGCTTGGAGAATATCTACAGGCAAAACCGGGGGTAACGACACCGCCGCCACGACCGGTTTATTGGGATAGTTCGCTCAGCGATCCGCACTGAGCGTCAACACACTTCACGCCACGGATGGCACAGACTTCAGCGGTGCGCCAACCACGCGCCCGAAGCGCATTGGGTCCGGCAAGCGCTTCGCCAGCCACTGCGGCAGCTTCTGCAACCCCAGCACATTGCTCTCACGCGGGGCATCCGGCATGAATTCACGCGTGCCCATGACATAGTCGAACCACGGTTTGGTCACACACCAGTTGGCGTTCGGGTTACGACCCATGTGGTGATCGTAATGCCAGGGAATGTTGGATCGCCCCCAAGCCGGGTCCATGTGCGACTTCTTGTGCACGCGATAGTAGTTGGCCGCGCAATACCAGAGCGTGCCCACATAAAAAGGCGCTACCGGGAACAATGGTGCCACCGCCGCGCTGGCCGCGATCAAACCCCAGGCTTCCTTGCCCTGAGCGTGCAGGCCGAGCGGGAATTTCTCGTAGTTCGGGTCGTGGTAGGCATTTTTGCGCACCACTTTGTGATGCTCGTGAAAGTGAAATGCCCAGAAGTTCTTTGGGTCGCGCCCCATGTCATGCAATACATACTTGTGCATGACCCACTCCACGGCGTTTGCGGTGACCAGTCCTAGCGGAATACCTAACATGATCCAACCTATTTTTAATGTGGCAACGCGTTTTATCACGACCCGGCAGTCACTGTCAGCGGCCTTACAAACACGCACACGACCACTGCCTGCTGCATGCGCTAGACTCCGTTCTTTGTAATTTTTGGAGCGAGGCCATGTCCGGCACCCTGTTTATCATCGCCGCCGCCTCCGGCACAGGCAAAACCTCACTCGTCAAAGCCTTGGTGGCCGATGCCGACCGTCTGGGTGTATCCGTGTCGCACACCACGCGCCCAGCTCGCCCCGGCGAGGTCGATGGTGTGAACTATCATTTCACCAGCCGCGAACAGTTCTTAGCGGAGGTCGCGGCCGGTCAGTTCCTTGAACATGCTGAAGTCTTTGGCAACCTCTATGGCACATCGCGTACCTGGGTCGAACGGCAACTCGCCAAGGATCACGATGTCATTCTTGAAATTGACTGGCAGGGTGCTCAAATTGTTCGTGCGCTGATGCCGCAGGCCTTATCCATCTTCATTTTGCCGCCATCACTTAAGGCCCTGGCCGAGCGCCTGAACGGACGCGGTACAGACAGCAATGAGGTCATTGCGCATCGTCTTAGCGAAGCCATTGCCGACATCACGCATTACAGCGAGTTCGACTACCTCGTCATTAACGATGATTTCCCCACCGCCCTGGCTGACCTGCAAGCGATTGTCCGAGCGGCGCGCCAATCCCATCGAGCCCAAGCCGACCGTCAGGCCGAACTGATCAAACGACTGCTCACCGGTGGCTAAGTCTTAATCATTGCGTTGAGGCGGCTCGTCGCGTAATATTCCGCCTCTTTTGTGATCGCTCCCCAGCTCGGCGCAGCGATCACGCCTTCGGAGAGACATCGTGGCCCGTGTAACCGTCGAAGACTGCTTGACCAACCTAGATAACCGTTTCGAGCTCGTGCTGGTCGCTTCCAAGCGTGCTCGTCAACTCGCGACTGGCGGCAAAGAAGCCACTCTGCCGTGGGAAAATGACAAGCCTACCGTCATGGCTCTGCGCGAAATCGCTGCTGGCCATGTCACGCGCGCCATTCTCACGGAAGTGCAAGAAGAAGAAGCTCTGCCTGACCTCAGCAACCTCGGCGACCTCGAATACCAACCGCCTGTTGAGCTGTAAATAAATTCCAGCAAAATTAGCCGCTTGTCTGCCTTGACGACGCGGCCTGCGAAGCCGGAGACTCAACCCATGAGCTCCGGCATCGACACCCTCTGTAAACGCCTATCCGATTACCTGACACCAGACCAAGTGGCGGACATTCGTCGTGCCTACTTTTTCTCCGAACAGGCCCATCTCGGTCAGTTTCGACGCAATGGCGACCCATATGTCACGCACCCGTTAGCCGTTGCCCATATTTTGTGCGACATGCACATGGACCATCAAAGCTTGATGGCCGCGATGCTGCATGACGTGATTGAGGACACGGGCGTTTCGAAAGAGGCCCTGAGCACTGACTTTGGGCCTGATGTAGCGATGCTGGTGGATGGCGTTACCAAGCTCACCCAAGTGCACTTCAACTCCAAAGCCGAAGCTCAGGCCGAAAACTTCCAGAAAATGATTTTGGCGATGACGCAGGATGTCCGCGTTATCGTCGTTAAGTTGGCCGACCGCCTGCACAATATGCGCACGCTGGATGTGCTGACGCTGGAAAAACGCAAACGGGTGGCGCGCGAAACCTTGGAAATCTATGCCCCCATCGCCATGCGACTGGGCATGAATGACATTCGCATTGAATACGAAGAGTTAGGCTTCCAAGCCATTTGGCCCATGCGCGCCGAGCGCATTCGTGGTGCCGTTCTCGCTGCCCGCGGCCACCGCAAAGAAATGGTCGTCACGCTCGAAGCTGCCTTGAGCGAACGCCTTAAGAGCGAAGGATTGACCGCTCGCGTTGAAGGCCGAGAAAAGCATCTTTACAGCATTTACGAGAAGATGCGCGATAAACGCCGCAATTTCGCCGAAATTATGGATGTTTATGGCTTCCGCGTCATCGTGGAAAACGTCGATGCCTGCTACCGCGCTCTGGGCATCATGCATAATTTGTATAAGCCGATACCGGGCAAATTCAAAGATTACATCGCGATCCCGAAAACCAATGGCTACCAATCGCTGCATACCGTGCTGAAAGGCCCGCGCGGGGTGCCCATTGAAGTGCAAATTCGTTCGGAGGCAATGGATGCCATGGCCAGCAATGGCATCGCCGCACATTGGCTGTATAAGTCGGATGGCTTCACCAACACCTCGCAAACTCGTGCGCGGGAGTGGATGAAGTCATTGCTGGAGCTACAGCGCAACGCCGGGGACTCGCTAGAGTTCATTGAGAGCGTGAAGGTCGATCTATTCCCCGACGAGGTCTATTTGTTCACGCCCAAGGGTCGCATCATGACCCTGCCGCGTGGCGCCACCCCGGTGGATTTTGCCTATGCCGTGCACTCCGATGTGGGCGATACCTGCGTGGCTGCTCGCGTAGACAACCGACTAGCACCGCTCAGTTTGCCGCTCATGACCGGACAAACCGTGGAGATCGTCACCGCACCAGGTGCACGCCCTAACCCGGGCTGGCTCGACTTCGTTGTGACCAGTCGTGCCCGAGCTAAAATTCGCCACTTCTTAAAAGATCAGCAAGGTAGCGAGTCTCAAGATTTAGGCCGACGCCTGCTCGCTAAGGCACTTTCCAATATTGGCGCCAGCCTAGACGCTCTGCCGGAAAAAACGGTGAAAAAAGTACTGCGTGAGCTTGGCATGCAGGAATTGGAAGAGCTGTTAGAAAGTGTAGGGCTGGGCAATCAGGTTCCACAAATCGTTGCTCGTCGCCTCGTGCCCGAGGAAGAGGGCATTCTCGATAAGCTATTTTCTAAGCGCAACGCCGCCGCCAAAGGCATTGCGATTCGCGGCACGGAAGGGCTGGTTGTGTCCTATGCTCGTTGCTGCCGCCCCCTTCCGGGCGATGACATCATGGGCCATCTCAGCGCCGGTCGCGGCATCGTTGTGCATCGCCAGAAGTGCCGTAACATCAGCACGGAGTTGCGCGCCAGCCCAGATAAATGCCTACCGCTTCGTTGGTCCGATAAAATTGATCGGGAGTTTCAAAGTGAATTGCGCATTGCTCTGGTGAATCAACGGGGCTTATTGGCGACCATTGCCAGCGTCGTTACCGATAGCAATGCCAATATCGAGCACATCAGCATCGAAGAAAAGGGCTCTCATCACGGTGTGATGCAGCTCGGCCTCTTGGTAAAAGACCGTATTCATCTGGCTCAGATTATTAAACGTATCCGTGTGTTGACCGGCGTCGATAAAGTTATTCGCGTCAAAGCCTGACGCCGCCATTTTTCTTTCTCTAGGGAGTCGCTATGAATCGTTCCATCATTTCCACGAGCGCTGCACCTGCCGCCATCGGCACTTACTCGCAAGCAGTGAAAGTGGGCAACACCATTTATTTGTCCGGTCAGATCGGCCTGAACCCAGCCAGCATGCAGATGGTGGACGGCATTGAAGCGCAAATCGTGCAGGTGTTTGACAACCTGAAAGCAGTCTGTGAAGCCGGCGGCGCAAGCCTCAATGACATTGCTAAGCTCAATATTTTCTTAACAGACTTGGGCCACTTCGCCCTGGTTAACGAAATCATGGCACGTTATTTTCAGCAGCCTTACCCAGCGCGCGCTGCCATTGGCGTGGCCTCGCTACCCCGTGCCGCATTAGTTGAAATGGATGGCATTGTGGTGGTGCCGGCCTAAGCGCAGCACCACCCTCGCCCAGCGGTTACGGGTTTAGCAGTGGCACGTCCACCGTGCCACTCACCGTCACCGCGGGCACCAAGAGGTCACGCGAAATACTGGTTAAATACTGCAAGTGGTAGCCATAAACCAGCAAGCCCAAGCTCTCGTCAGCGGCCAACTCGTCAGCAACGCCCACCATTCTGATGGTGTGATCGCCCAGCCCACGTACCGGTACGACTTGCTCATCGAGTAAGCGCGGCGCGGCTGAGCCAGACTTTGCACCCCAACCAATATAGACAATTGCATCACAGCCCTTGATGGGGAATTCCGGCGGCAGAGAGCCTGCGAATGCACAGCCATCAACCGGCAGTATCGAGGCTAGTTTAATTTTTAGCTGGCCAATGCCCGCCACCGTGCGGCGCGCTGCGGGCAGGTTTGCCAGCGGAATAAACGTGGGTTGTAGCAGACTGGTCAGGCCCAATAAGGAATTGGCCACCGGCAAGGTGGTGGCTGGAATGGGAACTGCTTTGACCAAGTTTTTGTCTGCAATTTGGTCTGCATTTACCCAAGCCGCTTTTTTATCGTCCAGTGATAAACACACCTGACTTTTCAGCCTATCCAAACCCGCCACAATGGCGGCAGAGCTGGCGACTTTGTTGGGCGGATTCAGCTTTTCATTGAGGAAGGCCAGGGTCAGATCAAAGCGATCTAGGCCTCCGCAAGCATTAGCGCCTGACGGCTTCTGCAGCTCCACCGTACTCAGCCCGGCACCATTTAGCTGATCAGTGATCTGATTGACTGCGTCACCTAACGGCCCCGCTTGCGCCAAGATCGTTTGCGTACCCGGCAAAATATGACCGGACTCATGTGTCATCAAACGGACGTCGCCGCCAAGCGCCTTGTACGCTTGGAAATTGTCCCAACCATTGTTGAAGTCAAATAAGGTATCGCGCATGCCTTGCGAAAACAGAATGCTCACCGGCTTTGGTTTGGTTGCGGGCACTTCGTAGGTTAATAGATCACTCAAGGGAGCCCCCAGGAAGTCCATGGGCTCCTGTGCGCTCGCAGGCTTAGCGTCCGTAAAGTAACGCACGCTGTGGTAATAGAAGAATGGCAGCGCGCCCGCGTGTATCGTGTTGGTTGCGGCACCGCGCAGCAGCGTTTCTTTTAACACCGGATCTAAGCCGCCAATTAGTTTCTCGCTCGCACCTGCTTCTCCACCCACGGCTAACAGAGCCACCCAAGCCGACTTAATGGTGCTGTTGGGATTCAGGCTATAACGCAAATCATGCGGGGTAATGTCCGGCGTTAATGCATCCAGTCGCTGCTTAGGATCCATGTTGTGAATCAACATTTGATACATGCCGCCATAACTGCCGCCAGTAGAGCCGGCAACTAGGTTGAAGTTCACATTATCCGTGGTGTCTTGCGCCAGATAATCGAGATTTTTCTCGGCCCAATCCAAGATTTGCAGCAGATCTTTACCTTCGGCATTGGGGTCCATGACGCGCACGGTGCCCGTGCTTTCACCAAAGCCACGCTGGTCAATACTAATAACGGCATAACCGTTGTTTTGTAGGCGCTCGAGAAACGTACCGGCGGGGTCAATCGTACGCGAGCCGCCAAAGCCGTGACCTTGAAGGACGAGGGGGTTACCCTCCGTACAGTTAATGACTTTTGGTTCAATGACTTCAAAGCTAATGACCTTGCCACTGGCCGAGGTCAATTTCACTTGATGATGGCGGCCACCCGTTAAATTAGCTTTACGGGCACACGAAGCTTCGTTGGCATTTTCTGGCGTTTGCTGCGTCCGATTGGGCACCTTGAAGCTCGCCACACGCTCCGATTTAGCCCCCGTTTCACCCTGAGGATCTGGCTTATTTTCAGAGCCGCTGCCACACCCATAAAGTGATAACGCCACAAGTGCTGCGGAAATCATGCGCAACTGCATACTGCCCCTCACTGGCCAGAAATAGCCAAATTGTTTTATTTATGTGGCGGGATGGTAATGCGATTGCCTTAATCGAGCCATCAAAGAAATGTTAATGCGCTTCTCGAGCTGCCAATACCTGCAACAGCACCTGCAAATAGCCCTCTCGAAAACTCGGGTAACGCAGTGCATAGCCACTGGCACGTAATCGAGTATTGCGCAGTCGCTTTCCCCTCTGGGCGCTGATTTCAGTCACTTCAGGAGGCACCGCGCAGCCCAGCTGCTGCGCCAGCCAAGTCAGTACCTCATGCTGCGCACTGGGCGCATCATCCACGCCGATATAAGTGTCGTGCAGTGTTTCGCCACGCAAGGCCAGCATCGCGAGATGGGCTAGAAAGCCTGCGGCATCCTCCACGTGTATGCGATTGCTCCACACCGGCGGCTGTGACTGCATGGCGCGCCCCGAACTAACCCAACGCAATAACCAATGCCGCCCCGGACCATACAGCCCGCCAAAGCGCACCAGGGTGCACGGGATTGACGATGCCTTGGCCACCGCTTCCGCAGCAATTAGCGCGTCGGTGGTTGGGCTGCTGGCATCGACAGGCGTGTTGTCATCGATCCAACCGCCATTTTGTTCGCCGTAGACGCTGGTTGATGACACCCAAAAGTGACGAATCACGTTCTGCCCTTCTAGGGCCTGAAGCAGATGACGTGTGCCTTCCACATACACTCGACGGTACGCCGCTTCGCCGGACTCACCTGGGCTCAGGGCCGTAATGATCACGTCTAGGTTCTCTGGCAACTGCGTCAGGGTTTCTGGGCGTGTGACATCAGCGACCAGTGTTTGCACGCCCGCTAGAGGCTGCCGTTGTTCGGGCATGGACCGACGTAACGCCCAAACACGATGGCCCTGCTCGGCCAAAAGCACCGCAACGCGGCCACCCACATCGCCCGCACCCACGATTAATATTCTTGCCATAGAATTCCCAAACTCATAGGTTTTGGCTACTGTTCATTGAAACCAATTCGTGTGATGGCCCATGACACTGACCGAGCTTCGTTATTTAGTCACCTTAGCCCAAGAGCGCCATTTTGGCCGCGCGGCTGAGCGTTGCCATGTGGCGCAACCGACGCTGTCGGTGGCCATTCGCAAACTCGAAGAATCGCTCAATTTGAGTATATTCGAACGCCATCGTCATGGGGTTCTCGTCACACCTGCCGGCGAAGCCGTCATTGCCCAAGCGCAAGTGGTGCTAAATGAAGCGGAAGCACTCACGCATCTTGCCAATCAGGCCAGAGACGAATTTGCCGAACCCCTGCGTGTCGGCGCCATTTTTACGCTGGGGCCCTACTTATTTCCGGCCTTAATACGGCAACTCAGAGCCAATGCCAGCCCTTTAAAGCTGTATTTAGAAGAAAACTATACCCATGTGCTTGATCAACAACTCGCCAATGGCGACTTAGACGCCATTCTGGTGGCTCTGCCCTTCGAGCCACCGGAGACGCGTGTCGTGGCCTTGTTTGAAGAGCCCTTTAGCTTGTTAATGTCGGCGCAACACCCTTGGGCGAAACGCCGCAGCATTAATAGTAGTGAGGTCAGTAACAGCCCGCTCTTGATGCTCGGTGAAGGCCATTGCTTCCGAGACCAAGTGCTAGAGACTTGTGCCCTGAGCAGTGCCGCCGGCAGCATCCGTACCGGCAGCTCGCTCATGACGCTGCGTCATATGGTTGCCAACGGCCTGGGCAGCACGTTTATCCCGGCTATTGCCGAACCTTACCTAGTAGACGACGACGTTATTTCTCGGCCGCTCAAACCTGCCCCTATGCGCCAAATCGTACTTGCCAGCCGCTACCGCTTCCCGCGTCGGCGCGCCTTAGAGGCACTCACACAAGCCTTGCAATCGTTGCAACTCCCGGGCGCTGTTCGTCTCACATGACATCGGCCAGCGGTTTTCTTCACTCGCTGCCCATGCGTCAACTCCGTGGCGTAGGCCCGGCGCTGGCTGAAAAGCTCGCGAAACTAGGCATTAATACGGTTGAAGACCTGCTGTTTCTTCTCCCTCGCCAATACGAAGACCGTAGTCAAATCACGCCCTTCGGCGCGTTGATTCCTGGCATGACCACCTTGGCCGAAGGCGAAGTGAAGCTCGCGGATATCGCACTCGGTCGCCGCCGCGCCTTGCTCGTTCGTCTGCGTGACCACACGGGCGGACTCACCCTGCGCTTTTACCATTTCCGTCAAAGTCAAAAAGAAAGCTACCGGCCAGGTCTGCGCGTACGCGTTTTTGGTGAGGTGCGCCTGGGCCCGCTAGGGCCAGAAATGGTGCATCCTGAAGTCGAGTTCCTGAGTGAAGAAACGGCGTCGCCCGAGTCCGGCCTGACCGCCACGCTCACGCCGATTTACCCGTTGGTGGATGGCCTGACGCAACGCCGATTGCGGGAGCTAATGGCACGAGCCCTGCCCCTGCTGGATCAAACCGATGCACTGGTGGATGTGCTGCCCGCGCGCAGCAGCGGCGGTTGGACCTTGGCCGATGCCCTGCGCTATGTGCATGCGCCACCGCTCGATAGCGACCGCCGTCGCTTGCTTGCGGGCGAGCATCCTGCGCAACAACGATTAGCCTTCGAGGAGCTGGTGGCACATCAGCTCAGTCTGCTGCAACGGCGCCAGCGTCAACGACAGTGGCCCGCGCCTGCCTGCACCGACAGCGCCCAACTCAGTGAACAGTTTCTTCACCAACTGCCCTTTCAACTGACCCACGGTCAGCAGACGGTACTGCACGAAATTCGACACGATCTGCAACAACCCACGCCTATGCTGCGCTTGGTTCAAGGGGATGTAGGCTCTGGCAAAACCGTGGTAGCCGCACTCGCTGCCTGCCCGGTACTCGCCGCTGGTTACCAAGTGGCCATCATGGCCCCCACGGAAATTCTGGCAGAGCAACATCGCCAGCGCTTTCAAAGTTGGTTCGAGCCCTTGGGCATTCCGGTGGGATGGCTGGCCGGCAAAGTCACCGGCAAGGCGCGACAGACTCAGCTCAACAGCATCGCTTCGGGCGAGTGCCGCCTGGTCACCGGCACGCATGCCCTGTTTCAAGACAGCGTGCAATTCGCCCGATTAGGTTTAGTGATTATTGATGAGCAACATCGCTTCGGTGTTGAGCAACGCTTAGCGCTGACCCGACGCGGCCTGGCCAGCGGATTCGCACCCCATCAGCTCATCATGACAGCCACCCCCATTCCGCGCACGCTGGCCATGAGCGCCTATGGCGATCTCGATACATCCGTGATTCAGGGCTTGCCACCGGGCCGACAACCCATCCAGACCGTCGTGCTTCCCGCCACCCGACGCGACGACCTGATTACGCGTATTGCCCATCATGTCGCCAGTGGCCAGCAGGTGTATTGGGTGTGCACATTGATTGAAGACAATGAACAAATCCAAGCGCAAGCCGCAGAGGTCGCGGCTGATTTGCTGCGGGAGTCTCTGCCCCATCTCGCCATTGGCTTAATTCATGGCCAGCTCAAAGCGGCTGACAAGGCCGCCATCATGGCCGCCTTCGCGAGTGGTCAGATAGCCGTGCTCGTCGCCACCACCGTCATTGAGGTTGGCGTGGATGTGCCCAACGCCAGTCTCATGGTGATTGAAAATCCGGAGCGCTTAGGTCTGTCTCAGCTCCATCAATTACGCGGGCGTGTGGGTCGAGGATCGGCGGCAAGCTTCTGCGTTCTGCTTTATCAAACCCCGTTATCCGGCCTCGGACGCGAACGCCTGCAAATTCTGCGCGACTCGCAAGATGGTTTTGTCATTGCAGAAAAAGACCTTAGTTTGCGCGGTCCTGGCGAGGTGCTGGGTACTCGCCAAACCGGAGATATCAGTTTTCGCATGGCGGATTTGCTGCGTGATCAACACTTGCTAGAACCGGCTCGCGTGCTGGCAGAACACCTCATGCGAGATAACGCTAGACTTGAGCAAGCACTCCTGCAACGCTGGGTTGCAGAAAAAGACCATTACGCGACCGTTTAAACACAATTCCAACACAATGCATGGGCTTTGCACTTCCCGTGCCGACTATCGATTGGTAAATTGTTAATCGTACTTTTGTTCAATGGATGACGATATGCCCCTATCGCGTTTGAATCGCTTAGTGATGCTCTGCTTATGTGCAGGCATTTCGGTGGCGTATGCTGCCCCTAGCATCAAAGGTGATCGCAGCACCGTCTCCTTGGCGCAAACTCGCTTGGAGGCCCAGCGCGGCTCTCCCGAAGCTCAATACAACTTTGCTATTTTTTACTACAACGGCGATGGCTTGGTGCGTAATCGCACTAAAGCAGCCGAGTGGTTTACCAAGTCGGCTAAACAAGGCTTAGATCGTGCGCAATACAACCTAGGTGCGCTGTATTTCAGCGGCTTAGGTGTGGAGCGCGACTATAAAGTGGCCAACACCTGGTTCCGTCTGGCTGCTGAGCAAAACTACCCGCCAGCCCTCTACGCCCTAGGCATGTCTTACTACGAGGGCAAGGGTCTTCCCCAGGATCGCCGCAAAGCCGCAGAGCTACTCACCCGTGCAGCAAAACGAGGCTCAGCCCTCGCGCAAAACAACCTAGGCCTGATGTATGACCAAGGTGTTGGTGTACCGCAGGACAAAGGCAAGGCCGCGGACTGGTATGAAGAGGCTGCCGATCAAGGCGTCGTAGAAGCACAATTTAACTTGGCGCAGATGTATTACAACGGTGAAGGGGTTCGTCAGAATCGCCGCAAGGCTGCCCGTTGGTTTGAGCAAGCGGCGAATCAAGGCTATGCCAAAGCCATGTCACGCTTAGGCGATATGTACTTAACAGGGGATGGCGTGGAGCAAGACATTGATCGTGCCCGCACGCTGTACAAGCAAGCCGGGGCTGCAGAGCAGCGCTAACCCGCTTCCCCTCTGCATAAAAAATGCCGGCACATGCCGGCATTTTCACTGACGGTTCCCGCGGACTGATGGTTCCGCGGTGGGCTTAAGCCAAAATTGCTGGCAGCGCCTTGGCCATTTCCGATTTCACTTTCATATCGGTGGCATAGCTACCCGTTAAGGCAAACCCCAGCAGGTCGCCATTAGCCGCCCGGAAGCTGGCTTTCACATTGGCACCATCCGCTTCCACTTCCCAAGCACCTTCGGTATTCGGGGCCACTGGCGAGACTACAATCGGGCAAATCGGTGTCTTGATTTGTACCGGCATGGCGGGGTAGCTCACCGGCGTGGCTTCACCGGCCAAGGTTTTGGCCAAAGCACGTGCTGCGGCCATTAGCGGCAACACATACATCAGCACTTTACCGGACACCTCGGCGCAATCACCTAACGCATAGATGTGCTCGTCGCTGGTACGCAGCAAACGATCGGTCACGATACCGCGAGCCGTCTCTAGACCTGCGGCCTGAGCTAACGCAACACGCGGGCGCAAACCAATGGCAGAGAGCACCACATCGGCTGCGACGGACTTTCCATCCGATAGCGTGACGCTCACGCCATCACCGGCCAGATCGACCGCTGTCACACCTGCAAAATGGAAGTTCACACCGAGGGAACGCAAACCTTCCGCCACCGCTGCCGAGGCGCGCTCGGGCAGTAACGTCGGTAATGGGCGACCCATAGGCTCGACCAGCTCCACCGCAAAACCACTGGCGGACAAGTCATTGGCAAATTCACAACCAATCAGACCGCCACCAATAATGAGTACGCGCTTACCGCTCTCACCAATAGCAGCACGGAAACGAGCGTAGTCTTCCAAGTCGTTAACCGTGTAGACGCGCTCGCCGCCGTTACCACCCAGTGGTGGACGGAAAACGTCAGCGCCTACCGCCAGCACGAGGTCACCATAGGCCAGCGTTTCGCTGCTGCCGTCGGCGGCCTGAACGGTGATCGTCTGAGCGGCACGGTCAATCGCGGTGACGGCGACATGCGCATGCACGGTCGCCTTCAGTTGCGTGGCCATGTCTGCGGCGGATGCCATCGCAATAGCATCTGCCGTTTTGCCCTTGCTCAGTCCGTTCGACAGCATGGGCTTGGAGTAGCTGCGCCCATCATCCTGCGAAATCAGCACGAGCTCGCGCTCGGCATTGAGCTTGCGGTATTCACGGGCCAGCGTGTAACCGGCCAGACCTGTACCGAGGATGATTAACGGGCGCATGACTTAGATCTCCACCATTTCAAAGTCATCTTTACCCACGCCACAGTCTGGGCACAGCCAATCTGCTGGAATGTCATTCCACGAGGTTCCGGCGGGAACGCCGTCCCACGGCATGCCTACGGCTTCGTCATAAATGAAACCACATACGATGCATTGCCACTTCTTCATGATTTACCCCTGATTCATCAAATTCGTTTCGGATTTATGATCGCCACTGTGACAGCGTCGATACGGTACGCGCGCCAGCTGGCACATGCAATTCGGCGCGCTATGTTACATCAAACCCTTACATCAAACACTGTCATGCTTGAACGTTCGCCAACACCTGCTTGTAGTGATTGGCATGGCGCTCTTCGACCTTAGCCAGCGCGGCAAAACGCTTCTCGGCTTTTAGCAGCGCCTGCTGGAACCACTGGGCGTGCTCCTGCGACTCAGCAATCTGCTCGCTAAACTCTTGGATGGCATCGGCGTTGTTCTCCGCCACCGCGGTTTCGCGAAACTTAGGGTACATTTCGGTGTACTCGTAGGTCTCACCGGCAATCGCCGTTTCCAACATGTTGGCGGGCGTGAGCGTTTCTTTGGGATAGAGAATATCGAGGTGACCAAAGGCGTGCTGGATTTCCTGTTTCGCTGTTTCCTCAAACGCGGCGGCAGTGGCTTCATCGCCCATGGCACGAGCCACTTTGGCAAAGTAGCTGTACTTCATGAAGGCCATCGACTCGCCAGCGAAAGCGGCTTCCAAGTTTTTCCCGGTCACGGTAACGTTGATTTTCATGCTGCATACTCCTCGTAGAATCGGCTGCGAACAGGGGCTAGCTGCTCGGTACAAGGGCACTTTAACCAGACCCAAAAACAATAGAAAATATATTATTTATAATTAAATGATAGCCAATGGCTATGGCTATAAGCTTCGTTAGCTTGCGTCCCCTGAAACACATCGTCATGCTCGCGCCATCATGCAAAAACACCGCACGCATTGGCATCACCCAGCGCTCTGGCTTCCGTCGACACGGCACTGGCAAATTGCTCCCCCCACGCAATGGCGAAGCTGGCTCAAGGAGCCCGGCTCGCTCACCGCGCGCCTGCAACGCAAAGCGCAGGGCCAACTACGCGTACGCGTTTTACACGAGGGCTGGGCGCTGCCGCATCGCGAAGAGCGGGCGCAATTGGGTTTGGCTGCTGGCCAATTGGCGTGGATTCGTGAGGTTCAACTGATCTGCCAGAACGACGTGTGGGTTCAGGCCCGCTCCATTTTGCCGCGCAGCAGCCTCATCGGCATGGGGCGACGCTTAACGCGGCTGGGCAATCAATCTCTGGGCAGCGTTCTTTTCCGCAACCCGCAATTGGTTCGCGGCGACATTGCTTGTGCGCAAATTCTGTTGCGGAATCAATTATGCTGGGCGAGGCGATCACGCCTGTCTCTGCAAGGCCATCCGGTCTTGGTCGCAGAGGCCTTTTTACCTGCGCTTTTGGACTGACTCGCTATGGCCTCTTTCGCTTCGCGCCTGCCCGATTTTATTGCCCTCATGCGACTCGATCGCCCCATCGGCATTTGGCTGTTGCTCTGGCCTACGCTGTGGGCCGTCTGGATTGCAGGCGACGGCCATCCCAGCCTGTCTATCGTGCTGATTTTCACCCTAGGCGTGGTGTTTATGCGCTCCGCCGGCTGTGTCATTAACGACTATGCCGATCGGCATTGGGATGGCGAAGTTGCACGGACGGCAGATCGTCCACTGGTCACCGGCCGTGTCAGTGCGAAAGAGGCCCTGCTGCTGTTTGCGCTCTTAGTCGGCCTCAGCGCCTCGCTGCTGCTCTGGCTAAATCGCGAAACGTTTTATTGGTCTTTTGGCGCATTGGCCTTAGCCACGCTGTATCCGTTTATGAAGCGCTACACCTATTTACCGCAAGTGGTCTTAGGCGCCGCGTTTTCGTGGGCCATCCCAATGGCCTTTGTGGCCCAAGGCAAATCACCCGATGCCCTGTGCTGGCTGCTATACAGTGCCAACCTAGCCTGGACTGTGGCCTACGACACACAATACGCGATGTGTGATCGCGACGATGACCTGAAAGCGGGAATCAAATCCACCGCCATTTTGTTTGGTGAGCTCGACTTGCTCATGGTTGGCCTGCTGCAAGGCCTGTTTTTAGTCGGCTTGCTCCTGCTGGGGCAACAGCTCAGCCTAGGCTGGCCTTGGTATGCGGGCCTGCTGGCCGCTTTCATACTGTTTGCTTTGCAGGCATGGCAAACTCGCGCTCGAGAACCCCAAACCTGCTTGGATGCGTTCAAAAATAACCATATTGTCGGATTGGTCGTTTTTATCGCACTCTTGGGCGGATGGCTTTTTCACGCCACGACATGAAATAGTAATATTTCCGTCATGAAATCTGCGTGTAATGAGAGTGTCACTTCACTCACGGTAAACCGTCACATGAAAAACGAACGCATTTTAATCGTCGATGATGAAGCCGCTATCCGCGAGATGATCGCTATCGCCCTGGATTTAGCCGGCTTTGAGTGCATTGAGGCCGAAGATGCCCTGCAAGCACATCACCTGGTCGTCGATGAGCGCCCTGCCCTGATTTTGCTCGACTGGATGTTGCCCGGCATGACCGGCATCGAGCTGGCGCGTCGCCTCAAGCGCGACGAGAACACCAGTGAAATCCCCATCATCATGCTCACCGCGCGCGGCGAGGAAGACAACAAGATCCAGGGCCTGGATGCCGGCGCCGACGACTACATCACCAAGCCGTTCTCAACCCGTGAGTTGATCTCGCGAATTAAGGCCGTACTTCGCCGCTCCAGCGCATTGAACCAGGAGAAGGCGATTGAGGTTGAAGGCCTGAAGCTCGACCCGGTCAGCCACCGGATTACCGCGCACGACAAGCCCGTGGAAATGGGCCCAACCGAATACCGTCTGCTGGCCTTTTTCATGAGCCACCCCGAGCGTGCCTACACGCGCACACAGATGCTCGATCAGGTCTGGGGCGGCAATGTCTATGTTGAAGACCGGACCATTGATGTTCATATCCGCCGTCTGCGCAAAGCGCTGGAGCCCTTCGGCTTCGAACGCTTTATTCAGACTGTTCGCGGCACCGGCTACCGCTTCTCGACGCAAGTCGAGGATCGCGCTGAGGCGCCGTGAAGCGATATCTCCCCGAACGCGAAACCAGTGAGCTCCTGTTAGCCATCGTTGCTGCAGGCGCGGTCGGCTGGTTTTTTGGTATTGCCGGATGGACAGTTGCCGCCGTCTTGGTGTTATTTCTCTGGCGCTCACTGCGCGATCTTGAGCGTTTACGTGAGTGGTTGCGCAACCCGGAGCAAGACGTTCCAGACAGTAAAGGCAGCTGGGATGAAGTCTTTCAGGACATTTATCAGCTGCGTCGCAATGAGCGTCGATCACGCGACAATCTGCTCAATATTATCGAGCGCGCGCGCGCGTCGGTTTCAGCCCTTGAAGAGGCCGTCACACTCATCGACAGTGCGGGTAATTTGGAGTGGTGGAACCCCGCCGCGCAAGCCTTGCTGGGCATACGCCCGCGAGACCGAGGCCAACCCATCCTTAACCTCATTCGTACGCCCAGCTTTAATCGCTACTTCCAACACGGCCCCTATGAAGAAGGCCTAAAAATGGCATCGCCGCGAACGCCGGGGCAGCAACTGCAATTCGAAATTACCCGCTTCGGTGATAACGACAGGCTCATGATTGTGTACGACATCACGCGCCTGCATAACCTCGAACAAATGCGCAAAGATTTTGTCGCAAACGTGTCGCATGAGTTAAGAACTCCACTAACCGTGCTCAGTGGTTACTTAGAAACGCTCAACGATCAGATCGAAGATTTCGCGCCGCGCTGGACGCGTGCATTGAGCCAAATGCAGCAGCAAGCCACGCGCATGAATAACCTGGTGAATGACCTACTCATGCTGTCTCGCTTAGAGAGCCAGCCGGAAGATCGCGAACCGCAATGGGTTGATGTGCCTAGACTGCTGCGCCAAATCCATCACGATGCCGAGGCGATGGCCAAGCCCAAAGGTCAAAGTGTGACGCTGGAAGTTGAGGACGGCCTGTGTCTGCTGGGACGCGAAGCCGACTTGCGCTCGGCCTTTTCCAACCTGGTCACCAATGCCGTTAAGTACACGCCAGACAACGGCCTGATTCATGTGCGCTGGTGGTCTGACAGCCAAGGCGCGTACTTCCGCGTTAGCGATAACGGCATTGGTATTGACCCTGTTCATGTGCCTCGCCTCACCGAACGCTTCTATCGCGCCGATGCCGCCCGCAGCTCAGCGACCGGCGGTACGGGTCTGGGGCTGGCTATCGTTAAGCATGTGTTGATGCAGCATAAAGGACATCTCGATATTCACTCCGACCTGGGCAAAGGCTCGCGTTTCAGCTGCATCTTCCCCTCATCGGTTATTGCTGGAACTATCGAACACTGACTTTTCCTTCGCCAAGCGCACGAGGCCCCCATGCAGTTTCATGACAGCGCCATCCCGTTTTAAGGGCATAAAAAAACCGGCGATACGATCGCCGGTTTTTTTAACGCACTTAGTTTTCGAGCTTGCGTTGCACCTGCTCATAGCTGCTGTGACGCACATCCGCACCCTTCACCAAGAAGATTAACTGCTCGGAGATATTGCGGGCGTGGTCGCCAATGCGCTCCAGCGAACGCAATACGCCCATGACATTGAGCACGCGCGAAATAGCGCGTGGGTCTTCCATCATGTAAGTCACCAGCGCACGCGTAGCGGTCTTGTACTCGATATCGATTTCGGCATCGGCCTGCATGACCTTGAAGGCCTGATTGGCATCGAAGTGCGCGAACGCATCAAGCGCTTCGTGAATCATTAAGCGCACCTGATTGCCGATGTGACGACATTCCAGGTAGCCACGCGGCGACTCGCCTTCTTCGCACAGCGAAAGGGCTGCGCGCGCGATCTTCGCAGCTTCATCGCCCATGCGCTCAAGGTCGGTAATGGATTTACCAATGGCGATAATCATGCGCAAATCGGATGCCGCTGGCTGGCGACGCGCCAAAATACGGATAATTTCTTCGTCAATGCCCGACTCCATCTGGTTGATGCGACGGTCATTGTCTTGCACCGATGCCGCCAGTGCCGAGTCGGCATCCAGCAAGGCGTTAATGCTGTCAGTAACTTGCTTTTCGACCAGACCACCCATGGCGAGGAAGTGGGTACGAACTTCCTCCAGCTCTGCGTTGTACTGGCCGGAAATGTGGTGAGCGTAATCTTTGCTTTGCATGGTCTTAGCTCCGCCTTATTAACCGTAACGGCCGGTGATGTAGTCTTCGGTTTGTTTATTTTTCGGGTTGGTGAAGAGCGTATCGGTATCACCGTGCTCCACCATCTTACCGAGGTACATAAAGGCAGTGTAATCGGACACACGCGCAGCTTGTTGCATGTTGTGCGTCACGATGAGGATGGTGAAGCGCTCACGCAGCTCATGAATAAGCTCTTCCACTTTCAGCGTGGAAATCGGGTCTAGTGCCGAACAGGGCTCATCGAGCAACAGCACTTCGGGCTCTACAGCAATGGCGCGGGCAATGACCAAACGCTGCTGCTGTCCACCAGACAGGCCAAGCGCAGACTCGTTCAAACGGTCTTTCACTTCGTCCCAGAGGGCCGCGCCTTTCAGCGAGTTTTCCACCACTTCGTCGAGCACACGCTTATTGTTTTGGCCTTGCAAACGCAGACCATATGCGACGTTTTCATAGATCGTCTTCGGGAATGGGTTGGCTTTTTGGAACACCATCCCAACACGACGACGCAAATCGGTGATGTCTACCGAACGGTCAAAAATGTTCTGGCCATCGAGCTTGATTTCGCCATTGATGCGGCAGCCATCAACCAGATCATTCATGCGGTTGAAGGTACGCAACAGCGTCGACTTACCGCAACCGGACGGGCCGATGAATGCTGTCACGCGCTTTTTCGGAATCTTCATGTTGACGTCGAAGAGCGCCTGCTTGTCGCCGTAGAACAAGTTCAGATTGTGTGTTTCCACACACACTTCTTCGCTGCCTAACTGCAGATGGCGGCTGGTACGACCCATTGCGCCATCGTCGTTGCCAGTCATGTTGTAACCCTTGCTTGCAGTTACTGGGGTGTCATTAGTCATGGGCTTGTCCATATCGAAACTCATCGCTCTTCTCAGGATTCTGTCAGGTTGTGATGGCTGGTGTCTCCACCAGCCGTCCTAATTAGTTTTCCAGGGCCTTGTACTTTTCACGCAAACGGTTACGCAGGCTGATTGCCGATAGGTTAAGCGCAACCACCACCGTCACCAGCAGGAACGCGGTGGCGTAAACCAGCGGACGTGCCGCTTCAACGTTGGGGCTCTGGAAACCGACGTCGTAGATATGGAAGCCCAAGTGCATAAACTTACGCTCGAGATGCAGGAACGGTGCATTCATGTCGAGTGGCAGTGTGGGAGCCAGCTTCACCACACCCACCAGCATCAGCGGCGCTACTTCACCAGCTGCACGGGCAATTGCCAGAATAACACCGGTCAAAATCGAGGGCGTTGCCATGGGCAGAATGACGCGCCACAAGGTTTCAGCCTTGGTTGCACCCAGTGCCAACGAGCCTTCCTTAAGCGCACGCGGAATACGCGACAAGCCTTCCTCGGTCGATACAATCACCACCGGCAAAGTCAGCAAGGCCAGGGTGATGGCCGCCCAAAGCAGGCCTGGCGTGCCGAATACAGGCGCTGGCGAGGCTTCGGGGTAGAACAGGGCATCAATATTGCCGCCCAAGAAGTACACGAAGAAGCCCAAGCCAAACACGCCATAAACGATGGATGGCACACCGGCGAGATTGTTTACCGAGATTCGGACGATTTGCGTAACCATGCCCTGGTTAGCGTATTCACGCAGATAAATTGCCGCGATCACGCCCAACGGCGTGACCAGCACCGTCATCAACAACACCATCAGCACGGTGCCAAAGATGGCAGGGAAAATGCCACCCTCGGTGTTGGCTTCACGCGGGTCGCCAGACAAAAAGTGCCAGAGGTTCTTAAAGTAGTGGCCGAGCTTCTCGAGCACGTTCATGGCGTTCGGCTGCGTGGCGGCAACAATTTTATTCAGTGAAATATCCACTTCGTTGCCTTGCGGCGTCACGAAGGTCGCGCTGTCGCGCGTGCCCTGCTGCTTTAAGGCATCCAGTTGTTCGGCGAGTTTGGCGTAACGGGTATTCAGGGCATCACGCTCAGAGGCAATACGAGCAACTTCCGCCTCTGTGAGCGCGTTTTCCAGTTGCAGACGCTTCTCTTCCAGACGCAGAGATTCTAGGGCGAAGTTGATGCTACCAATCTCACCCTTTTCAATGGCGGTCATGTCCGCCAGCAAATCATTGCTACGATCCAAGCGATCTTGCAGCGCGTCCCACGCGGCGGGGCCTGATGCGACTTCGGTGCCATTCTCGCTCACCGACTTTAGGCGGCCATAGAAGCTACCCCACTCAAAGCGCTCCAACACCACGATGTCTTCTGGGTATTTCACATTGCTCAGAGTGTCGGCAAAGACCCAGCGGAAGTCTGGCTGGCCTTGGTCACGATTACCCTGCTTAATGGAAATACGCTCCACCGCCGTGATGCCTTGGGGCACTTCAATACCGGATTCGGCTAGGCGTTTGGCAGTGTCCGTTTTGCTGTCATAAATTTCGCCAACAACCGTTTCAATTTGGCTGCTGCCCGGCGCCGAGTACTGTGCCTGCACCACATCAGCCGGCCAGAAGTAGCCCAAGCCGCGCACCGCAATGAGGCCAAGTACGCCCAACACCATGATCAGGCAGATGGCGACCGTGCCGGCATTGAGCCAAACGTAGGCCTCTCCGGATTTAAAATATTCACGTGCTTTCATGAGTCAATCCACTTCCCTTACAGAGAGCCGTACTTTTTACGCAGGCGGTTACGCACCACTTCTGCTGCGGTGTTCAACACGAAGGTCAGCACAAACAGCACGAAGGCCGACAAGAACAAGACGCGGAAGTGGGTAGATGCCACCTCAGCCTCGCCCATTTCAACGGCCACGTTCGCCGACAGCGTGCGCATGCCTTCGAAGATGTTCCAATCCATGACCGCCGTATTACCCGTGGCCATGAGCACGATCATGGTTTCGCCAATGGCGCGACCAAAACCAATCATAACGGCCGAGAAAATACCGGGCGATGCTGTGGGTAGCACCACGCGCGTTAGGGTTTGCCACTGCGTAGCACCCAGCGCCAAGGAACCATTCGTCAGATGACGAGGCACTGCGAACAGCGCATCTTCGGCAATGGAGTAGATGCTAGGAATCACCGCAAAGCCCATGGCCAAACCCACAATCAGGGCATTGCGCTGGTCGAAGTTCAGACCAGTTTCAGATTCCAACCAGAGGCGAACATCGCCACCGAAGAAGGCCACTTCAATGGGCTTGGACATAGAAAACGAGAACCAGCCAATCAGCAGAATCGGCACGATCAGCAGAATTGGCGTCCAACCTTCGCTAAACAGGCGCTTTTCTTGCGGCAGTCGCGACCAGAGCATGCCGAATAACAAGATGCCCAGTGGAGTCAGAATTAACAGGCTGAAAATACCAGGCAGGCTAGCTTCGATAGTGGGTGCTAACCACAGGCCCGCTAAGAAGCCCAAAATAACCGTCGGCAGCGCGCCCATCAGCTCAATGGTCGGCTTCACTTTGCGGCGCAGCGCAGGTGCCATGAACATGGAGGTGTACATCGCACCAAAAATCGCCAGAGGTGCTGCCAAGACCATGGCGTAGAACGCGGCCTTGAAGGTACCAAAGGTCAGCGGCATTAAAGACAGCTTGCCCTCGAAATCAATATTGCCGGAAGACGATTGCCACGTGTAAGAAGCTTCTGGATACGACTCGTACCAGACCTTGCTCCACAGCGATGACATCGACACATCGGGATGCTCAGATTCCAACGCCCAGAAGCTAAAGGCATCTTCCGACTGCACTAAAATGCCTTGCGAGCGGGGCGATACTGACAGCACACGAATGGGCGTCGTCGAAACCTGTTCTTGCCCGATGAGGCGTTGCGAAGTGGTGTAGTAATACGACATCACACCTTTTTTATCGCCCGCCACAAAGCCTTTACGGCCCGGCTCACCGGTCAGCGCAGTGATGGGCGCATCGCCCAACTTAACGCCACGAATTTTGGTTAGCTCAAACTTTTCGCCATCGGCGGTTTCTTTACGTACTTGAAACCATTGGCTGGCCTGACCTCGGCTATCGCCAATAATCAGCGAGATATTGCCTAGCAGTGCCGTCACCGCAGTCACATCAACGCCGGGCTCAGCCACGGTAATTTCTTGATTTAGGACCGGCTCATTGCGCAGGCTGTAAATGGCGAGCTGATTGCGATCATGGAACACATAGCCCCAAACACCGTCTTGGCCCAACACGATTTCCGTGATGGGTCCGCCGCTATAGGGCAGAAGCGTCCGCTCGGTTTGGGTGAGCGCGGCCTCACTGCCCTCGCTTGTTTCACCGAAGCCCAGCGACAGGCCACCCGCTTCTTCGCCACCGCTCATTTCAAAGGTCAAACGCTCTAAGCCCTGTGAAGTCTTTGCGAGCACGACCAGTTTGCTTTCGTCGCCACGCACATAGAACGTTGTCAGTGGCTGGCTATCAGCATTAATGACAATGGGCTGTTCGCCATACGGATACTCTAACGAGGCAGTGACCTGACGCGCGTTCGTGGCCTCATCGAATTGCGTGGTGTACTGAGGCTTGGCTACGAGTAGCTGGCCGTTGGATAAACCAAAGCCGATCAGCCCCGATAACACGGAGCCTTTTTTAATGGATGCGACCGTCACGCCTTCAGGCAACGGCAGGGGATTACGCGATAAAAGCGTGCCGGACTTGGCATCAATCACGTCGTATTGACCGTCGGCCTGGATACGCAGGCCACGGGAGTTGTACTCGTCAGCATCGAGGTAAAGCGATGGCGTGGTCGACGCCACGGAACTACCTTTTGTTAAGTCACTGCCTTTGAGCAGCGGCCAAACCTCATACAGCAAGTAAAAGAAAATGAGCAGAATAGACAAGATGACGGTCACACCGCCCATGCCAATCGTGATGTTGGCCAGCTTATCTTTGAAGCGCCGTTGGCGTTGCATCAAAAGCCGATTCTGAGTGGTGGCTGATACCGCAGGTGTTTTGTCCATCACGCAACCCTATAAGACGAGGTGGTCTACTTCGTTTGTTGGCGGCATTTTAAGACGCCATTGTTACAGTTGCACTTCAAAACAAACGGGGGCAATGCCCCCTTTTGTTTTACCACACATTAACCGGTTGAAAATTCGTCGATTACAAACCTAACATCTTACGAATTTTCTCAGCCTGCTTTGCTGGCAACGGGATGTAACCGTCCTTCTCAACCACGGTTTGACCCTGCTTCGACAGCACCGACTTCAGGAACTCAGCTTCCAGCGGTGGCAGCGGCTTGTTTGGCGCCTTGTTGACGTATACGTAGAGGTAACGCGCCAGCGGGTAGTTACCGCTAAGTGCATTCTTCTCGCTTGCATCGTAAAACTCACCGTCTTTACCCTGCAGCGGAACAGCGCGTACGCCGGACGTCTTGTAGCCGATACCCGAGTAGCCAACGCCGTTAATGGAGCCGGAAACCGACTGCACAACCGATGCAGAACCTGGCTGTTCGTTAACGTTGGTTTTGAAGTCGCCTTTACACAGAGCATTTTCTTTGAAGTAGCCGTAAGTACCCGACACCGAGTTACGACCGTAAATCTGCATGTCTCGGCTGCCCCAAGCACCCGTCATACCTAGGTCGCCCCACTTGTTCACGGACTTGCTCAGGCCACACTTACGTGTAGAGGAGAACACCGCATCCACTTCCTGCATGCTCATGGACTTGATGGGGTTGTCCTTGTGTACATAAACAGCCAGCGCGTCGATAGCCACCGGAACGGCGGTTGGCTTGTAGCCCTTAGCTGCTTCAAAGGCCTGAATTTCGTTGCCTTTCATCATGCGCGACATCGGGCCGAAGTTAGCGGTGCTCTCTGTCATTGCGGGTGGCGCTGTGGAAGAACCGGCACCTTGAATCTGAATATTGATGTTGGGATACATCTTTTTGAAATCTTCAGCCCACAGTGTCATCAGGTTGTTCAGCGTGTCCGAACCAATGCTGGTCAGGTTACCCGACACACCAGAAGTTTTCGTGTAAGCAGGCAGTTTAGGGTCCACGGCGGCTTGTGCCGACAGGGAAAGGCCTAGGCCCATAGCAACAATCAGTGTCTTCGCGTTCATTTTTACTCACTCCGCAAGGGGGTTAATTCGCTACGGTGCAAATCTTGACGGCGAATTGTGAACATAAGATGACAATATCTTGACCGCTAGGCGATACCGGCTGTCGTCATTTCGTCATATTTCTCTCGCAGAATCCTGTCTGTTTGCACAACTCTTCTACTGATATGGAGCAACCTTACGATGATTCGTCGCCTAGCATTAACCACTTTATTGGCCATCAGCAGCGCTGCGTTCGCCAACACAGACTTCAATAAAGCCGGCTTTGAGGCCCATGTTGAAAATGGCCGCCTCTGGGTATTTCAGGCCAACTCCCCTGAACTCGCTGCTTTCAAAGCCCAAGGCGAGCCTGCTGTATCGGTTTCACGCATTGGCGAAGGCCCCGAAGGCATGACGGTTCGCAGTCACAGCCAAGAGGTCATTGAGGCTTACTTGTCCGCCAAGTAATTCGTCGCTTTTATGTTGAACCAGACGGCCGCAAGGCCGTTTTGTTTTTTTGCCTTATATTCGCGCCATCCCTTTATGCGCTAGGATTTCTAAATAATAAGACTGGGATGTCCGCATGAATCAACAAGAACAAGAACCTACGGAAAACGCCATCACCGGCCCTATAGGTCAACTCACCCTGCAGCTGGTGGCAATGCCCAGCCACACCAATGCCTCGGGGGATATCTACGGCGGCTGGCTTGTCGCCAATATGGATATTGCTGGCGAAATGGCCGCATCGGCTCGTGCAGAGGGTCGAACGGCAACGGTCGCCATCGACAGCATGGTGTTTTTACGATCGGTAAAAGTAGGCGACGTGATTGGCTTTTATACGCAACTCGAAAGCGTTGGGCGCTCCTCGTTAAAAGTCCACGTAGAAGCATGGATCAATTCGCTCAATGGCCAGTGCCCGGTGAAACTGACCGAGGGTCGCTTCACCTTTGTGGCACTGGATGCCCAAGGTCGCACCCGGCTACTGCCCAACGCAGGCGCTTAAACTCGCGTTAAGCGTGCGTACTGGGCGACTAACCACTTACTGCCCAGATCAGCAAAATTGACCTGGATGCGCGCATTCGGGCCATTGCCTTCAAACGCCAAAATCACGCCCTCACCAAAACGCGGATGCGCCACGCGCTGACCCAAGCTCCAACTGCCATCACCTGTCGCATCGCCACCCAAGGAGCTTTGTTTGAGGTTGGCGGGCAAGGCGCTGTTGGGCACGCTACTACCGCCGCGATAGCTCATCGCCGTTGGCGCGGATTTCACACGTACCGGCTCTAGCAGAGTCTCCGGCATTTCGCGCAGGAAGCGCGAAGGCACATGATGGTTTTCGCTGCCGTAAAGCCGGCGTACTTCGGCGTAGGTGATGTAGAGCTCACGCATGGCGCGGGTGATGCCGACGTAGCAAAGTCGGCGCTCCTCTTCGAGATTGCCGTCTTTCAGCGCCATTTCGTGCGGAAACAGACCTTCCTCGAAGCCCGCCAGAAACACGATGGGGAACTCCAGGCCTTTGGCGGCATGCAGTGTCATCAGCTGCACGGCATCCTCGAATTCACCGGCCTGCTGCTCGCCCGCCTCCAGCGCGGCATGGTCGAGAAAAGCGGCAAGGGCAGACGGCGCCTCATCGTCCTCTACCTCGAACTCACGCGCAGCCGAGATCAATTCGCGCAAGTTTTCTACCCGCGCCTGACCTTTTTCGCCTTTCTCTTTTTGGTGATGCAGAACCAATCCACTCTGCTCGATGACCGCTTCAATCAACTCACCGAGCGGAACGTCACGCGTGGTCGCATCCAGGGTTTCAATGAGCTGCAAGAAGGCCGCGAGCTTGCTGCTGGCTAGCGTGGGCAGGAGCTTGCCTTTGAGCACGGCTTCGGCCGCTGCCCACAGGCTAATTTTTTCCTCACGCGTGACTTGGCGGAGCAGCTCCAAGGTCTTATCGCCAATGCCGCGTGTTGGCGTATTCACAACGCGCTCAAAGGCCGTGTCGTCATCACGCTGTTGCAGCAGACGCAAATAGCCCACGGCATTTTTAATTTCGGCGCGCTCAAAGAAGCGCAAGCCGCCATAGATGCGATAGGGAATCTGCGCCCGCAGTAGCGCTTCTTCGAGCACACGCGATTGGGCGTTGGACCGATACAGAATGGCCATGTCGCGGCGTGCCGTGCCGGCGCGGAAACGATCATCGAGGGTGCGCGCAATGTAGTGCGCCTCATCAAGATCATTGAAGGCGGCATAGACCCGGATGGGGTCGCCGTTCGGACGCTCGGTCCACAGGTTCTTACCCAGGCGATCGCCATTATTGGCGATGACCGCGTTGGCGGCCTGCAAAATGGCCGAGGTGGAGCGGTAATTTTGTTCGAGACGAATCAGCTCAGCATCGGCGTAGTCACGCTGGAAGGTGCGGATATTCTCAATGCAGGCACCACGCCAGCCGTAAATACTTTGGTCGTCATCGCCCACCGCGGTGAGCATGCCGTGCTCGCCCGCCAGCATGCGCAGCCAGGCGTACTGGATTTTGTTGGTGTCTTGGAACTCATCGACCAGGATCATGCGGAAGCGCATTTGATAATGCTTGAGCAACTCCGGATGGTTCAGCCATAGCTCATGGCTGCGCAGCAGAATTTCGGCAAAATCAATCATGCCGCTACGCTGACAAATCTCTTCGTAGGCCGCATAAATGCGCAGTTGTGTGCCGGTAAATAAGTCGCCGTTGTGTTGAATATGGTGCGGTCGGCGACCCTCTTCTTTATTGCCATTAATGAAGCTCGCCGCCTGCCGTGCCGGCCACTTTTCCTCATCGAGCTGCAAATCTTTCAAGACTCGCTTAATGACGCGTTGCTGGTCATCGCTATCTAAAATTTGAAAGGTTTGCGGCAGCCCGGCTTCCTTAAAGTGGGCGCGCAGAAAGCGATGCGCTAGGCCGTGAAAGGTGCCGATCCACAGGGGCTGCGTGGCAATGCCGAGCTGCTGCTCTAAGCGCGCACGCATCTCATGCGCGGCCTTGTTGGTAAACGTCACCGCCATCACCGCAAACGGCGAGATGCCAAAGCTCTGGCAGAAATGCGTGATACGCGAGGTCAATACGCGTGTTTTGCCCGAACCAGCGCCGGCCAGTACCAAGAGATGTTGGCTGTCACAGGTGACGGCATCGTGTTGGGCTGCGTTCAGCCCTCGGAGTAATTCAGAGTCGTTCATGCGCGCTATTGTAGACCACGGACACTCAGGCGTTTTCGCTTAGCCCGTCAAATGTTATGGTAAGCGCCTAGTTACAGACAGCGGGGAGGACACCCGCTGCTGTTTGAGGGAAAGCGGCATGACAGAACCGGCCAACACCGCGTCGTCGTCAACACAACACACCAACGCTAGCCTTGCCGCCGAACTCATGAGCGTGCAGGAACGCGAGCGCGTGGCCGCTCGTGAAGCCCAGCAACTGCGTGAGTTAAAAAACATTCAGCTGCGTCAGGTGCAACAGCAGCTACCGCGCTTTCTGGTCATTACCGCGCTGTCTGTGTTGGCTGCCACTTGGCTTTTTTGGGATTGGCCCTACGCCAGCAACACCAAGATCCTGATCTGGGCGTCTAGTTTTCTCATCTTTCTGATGTTCCGAGGCGGCTTGGTTTGGTGGTACGGCCGGCGCGTTTCTCAAAATCTCAACACCCTCGGCATCATTATTACGGCCACCGCCGTCTTCACCGCAGCCTTTTGGGTCTTCGCGATCATTGATTTCAATCCGCGTATTTTTCCCAGCAGCGACTTTCTTTCGGATGTAGCCAATCGTCAGGTGTTATTGGCGGCTCTCTTGGCCGCTCAGGGCATTGCTGCCCTCACCGCCTATGCGGGTTACTTGCGGGCGTTTATTGCCTTCACATTCATTACCTTTACGCCGTCTTTGCTGCATTTAATCATGCACCCCAGCTCCACCAATCTCACCGTGGCCACCATCGGTGCCATTTGGTGGGGCTTTCTCATTCTCAGCGCGCGTTACCTGAACCGCATGGTGCTGGGCAGCCTGCGCCTGCGTATCGACAATGAAAAACTGATTCAGCATCTGCGCGACACGCAGTACGACACCCTGACCTCAAACCAGCAGCTGGCCATCGAGGTGAAAACGCGAACCTTGGCCGAGCAGCAATTGCATCAGCTCAATAACCAACTGGAAGTCCGCGTACTGCAACGTACCGAAGCCTTAAAAGAAAGTCAGGAAGGCCTCACGCTGGCCATTGAAGCGTCCGGTATTGCGCTGTGGGACTGGTCTATTCCAGACGGCACGCTCAAACACACCAACCTTGAGCCCTTGCTGGGTTGTACCGACGGCGGCTGCGACGATCTGCTCACACAAGTTCAAGAGCGCGTGCATCCCGAAGACCTGCGACTGGTGAAGCGCAATATTGTTCGTCACTTGCGCCGCCGCTCGCCGCGCTACGAAGCCAAATACCGGCTCAAGCATCAGCGCGGGCATTGGGTCTGGGTGGAAGACAAAGGCCGTGTGGTGCTTTGGGATGCCCAAGGCAAACCGCTGCGTATGCTCGGCATTCGTCGCGACATCACCCGCGAACGTGAAGCCGAAGAGACGCAGAAAAAACTCGACTACTTGGCCAACCACGACCGCCTCACGCAGCTGGCCAATCGCCGCCAGCTGCGTAATCGCCTGCATGCGGCGATGACCCGCGCCCGCGAAAACGACCAACGCTTGGCGCTGATCTACCTGAACCTGGATCGCTTCCGGCAGGTCAATGAAAGCCTAGGCTTTGAAGTGGGCGACGCCATTTTGCGCGAAACCGGTCGGCGCTTGCTGGAAATGGGCACACGTTTAGATACCTTGGCGCGCTTAGGCGGCGACGAATTTGCGCTCATCTTCACCGAGCTTAAAAACAACGACGAACTCGACAAACTCTGCGAAGACATCATCGCGCAGCTGCGCCTGCCCTTCCGCGTGGCGGACCACGAGCTGCTCTTGGGCGCGTCGCTGGGCATCAGCCTGTTCCCTGAACATGGCCGCGAACTCGCCATTTTGGTCAATCACGCCGACCTCGCCATGCAGCAAGCCAAGCGCTTGGGCGGCAACCAGTGGCGCACCTATTCTCCCGATTTACGCAGCGCCACCATCGAGCAATTGAACCTCGAGAACAGCCTACGCAAAGCCATTTTCCGCGATGAATTTTTGGTTCACTACCAGCCCAAAGTGTCGCTCATGAGCAAGCGCATTGTGGGCATGGAAGCGCTGGTACGCTGGCAGCACCCCACCCTGGGCCTGCTCTATCCCGGCGACTTTATTCCACTGGCGGAAGACACCGGGCTGATTTCCGTGATTACCGAGCGTGTGTTGCAACAAGCGTGCGAGCAGGTCTTGGCCTGGTCACGCGCCGGTCTTGGCGAGCTCACGGTCGCCGTGAATATTCCGCCGCAACAGCTGCACAAAGGCGATTTAATGCTAACGCTCAATAACGCCCTGGCAGAAAGCGGGCTACCCGCTGAGCAACTGGAAATTGAGCTGACCGAAACCTCGCTGATGGACGATCCCGATATGGCTGCCAGCATCTTGGCGAAAGTCCGTGAGCGCGGCATTGCCATTGCGCTGGATGATTTTGGCACCGGCTATTCGTCCCTCAGCCAACTGCGAAAATTTCCCCTGAATACCCTGAAAGTCGATCAATCGTTTATTCGTGAAGTTGGGCAAAGCACCGAAGATGGCGCCATCGTGCGCGCCATCATTACCATGGCGCATGAGCTGGGCATGACCGTGGTCGCGGAAGGGGTGGAAACGCCCTGCCACCTCGATTTCTTAATCCGCGAACGCTGCGACTATGTGCAAGGCTATTACATCAGCCGACCCGTATCCGCCGAGGCCATGGAAGCGTTGCTGGTTACTCAACAGGAAAGGCAGCGCGCAATCTAAACACCCGCGCCCGGCTCGAAAATCTCTAGTACCTGCTGAAAGCTAGGCTCTAGCGGCGCGGTCAGTGTCATCGCCTGACCCGTGGCCGGATGCCGAAAGCTCAGTGCCGTGGCCGCCAACATGAGCCGACTGGCACCAAATCGCTGCGCAAAATAGTGGTTATGCCGCGTGCGGCCATAATTGGTATCGCCAATGATGGGATGGCTAATGTGCTGCAGGTGCCGGCGCAGCTGATGCTGACGGCCCGTCTCCGGTTTCAACTCCACGACGCTGTAACGACTGCTGGCATAGCCCTCAATCGCCACCGCAATCTCGGTGATGGCCATGCGCCGAAAATGCGTCACGGCCTCGCGCATTAGCTGCTCTCGGGTATCGCGCTTATCCATCGATTTGTCGCGCAAGGGCGCATCAATCACACCGCCCTCAGGCGTCCAGCCCCGCACCACGGCCACATAGGTCTTGGCCATGTCACCCGCCATTAGCGCCTGCCCTAAAGCGCTGGCCGTCTCGGGGTCACGAGCAAATAGCAGCAGACCTGAAGTGGGTCGATCCAAGCGATGCACCGGATAGACATGCTCGCCGTCATTGAGCTCGCGCGCATATTGCAAGGCAAACTCGGTTTCGTGACGGTCTATGGGGCTGCGATGCACGAGCAAGCCAGCGGGTTTGTGTACCGCCAGCAGGTGGTCATCGCGGTGAATGAGTTGCAGCGGGTTGGGGCTTAGCGATACCGGGTTGAAATGCTGAGTTTGATCACTCATAACAACAGCTTATGCCGAGCAACTGCGCCCATGACCAAACAGACCAAAGCCACAATATCTGCCGTGAACACCCGCGCCAGTTGCGCGTTATAACCCCCCACCGACCACGCCAGTAGCAAGTAGGAAGCCACACTGACAAAGCCCGCGATAAAGGCGGCTGTTTGCAAGCTGGGTAAAAATGCCGCCGCGATTAACAGAACGCCGAGCAGACCAAACAACACCGCACGATGGCGCATGAGAATGGCGAGGTTCGGCTCACTGAAGGAGATGCCATACAACGCCGCCAGCCGGTCGCTGCCGAGTACGCCGGACAACGGCAGCAGGTGAATCACACCCACCACAATCAACATGGCCGAAACGAAATAGGACATGGCTGCGCGCTCCTTAAAGCCTATTCATGGATTTGGCTAGATATTTGCGTGGAAGCGGATCAGCTCAATCATTGCTTTGTACGTCTCTTGAGTTTGGTTTCCAGCGCCTTGAGTTCAGCCTCGTCTTGCTGGTCGGCTTGAATGGCTTCCTGCGCTTTGCGGCCTTGGTCGAACTTGAAATATAGCTCACCCGTGCGCGCTTCCATCTGCTCATGGCTAACGGCTCCGGCATGGCTGAGCAGCGGGAAGCCGTTGGAGGTGATGATCTGATCCACATTCTGTTTCCAGAAAGCCATACGCGTCTCTTGCTTACTCTTGGCCCGCAACTCGGCGGTTTCCAGAAAGATGACCACCAGCCGGTTCAACGTATCGATCTCGTCCTCGGTCAGGTAGTTCTTAGCCACCAGAATATCCGCCTTGCGCACCTGATCGCCCTTCCAGACCCGCAGGCCAAAGTGTGGATCGGCGGGATTTGCTCGGGCAGTAACAAGCTCTGCGGCGGTCTTCTGCGTAACAGCAAAGATCAACAGGTTCTGCACCGTGGCGAAGAAAATCTGCGTGGCCTTGTCCGTCTTGTCGTAATCGCTGGAAAGGACAAAAAGATCGCGTACCTTCTGGTAGAAGCGCTTTTCCGAGGCTCGGATGCCTCGGATGCGATCCAACATCTCGTCGAAGTAATCCGGGCGACCATCCGGGTGCTTAAGCCGCTCGTCATCCATCACGAAGCCTTTGAGCAGGTACTCCTTCAAGATGGTTGAGGCCCAGCGACGAAACTGCACCCCGCGTGGCGAGCGCACGCGGTAGCCCACGGCTAGGATGGCGTCGAGGTTGTAGAGCGTGACAGGACGCTGCACCTCGCGGCTGCCCTCGACTTGAACTACCGAGGATTCCTCGGTAGTTGCCTCCCGGCTCAGCTCTCCGTCCTCGAATAGATTCTTCAGGTGCAGCCCGACATTATCCGTGCTCACATCAAAGAGCTCCGCCATCTCCCGCTGCGTAAGCCAGACGGTCTGCTCCTGCGCCCGCAGCTTGATCTGGCTGCGCCCGTCTTCGGTGGTGTAGAGGATAACTGCGGTCATGCGTCGCTCTTCCTTGATGTGTGCCATAGACAACCTTGCATCGTTAGACGGTGTTTTTGCAAGCGGCTTCCCGGCTTAAGCGCGCCATTTGCATTGAAGCCGATGTAGATAAAACAGGCCTTAAGCGGCACTGGGAGCAATGGGTGGGTAACCGGTTATGCAGCAATGCAAGCATCAGTGCGCTTATTGGTAAGTTCTACCGCCGGCTTTTAGCCAGCCAGCCTCATGCCAGCCATTTGGGTCACGATGGGTTTTATTGACCCACCACAATCAACATGGCCGAAACGAAATAGGACATGGCTGCGCGCTCCTTAAAGCCTATTCAGGACACGGGGATTATTAGCATGATTGATCCACTAATTACGACGCGTAGCTCTTTTGGGACGAGTGACCGCCTTTGCGTAAGACCAACTGATGAGCTCTTGAAGGTACTCGAATGGCACTGTGCTTACATCCACGATGGTGACCCAGTGAAATCTGCCCATGTACCGCGCCGGCTTGATGCCGGGCACGTCGGTCAATTCCAAAAAGCGTTCTGGCGTTGTGCGAATACTAAAGCGCCATTGCTCCGGCTCGCTGGTCTTGAAGTACGCGAACTTTTTACCGCCTGCGTAGTAAACCAGCACATTACTTGGCGGCCCGTACATTTTTGAGGTGGCTCCAGGGTAGTTGCTGCAAAGTTCTTTTATCGTGGCAACGTCCATTGGGGCTCTCTTGAGGGTTTAACTCCCCGAGTAAGGCACAAGCACCCTAAAAAAACAAAAAAACTCAGTAATCGCTGAATTCAGAAATAGCCGCTCGAAGACGGCTTTTTCTATGTTACTGAAGTGGGACTTTCGCCAATCGCTCGATCAGAGCCTCAATGTTTTTTCTGATAGCCCCCTCATTAGCAAGACGCAATCGCTTGATGGCCGCAAAAGCATCATTGAATGTGGCCGTGTAGGAGCTATTAATAGTTTCATTAAAAAGCTCCTTCTCCGATGCACTATCTTTCAACACATAGCGAACATTTGCTTTAACCGTCAAATCAAGTCCGAATATTGGTTGATCTAGCTTTAGCAAGGTTGGTTTTAAAATATAAGCTCCTGAACCAGCCGCCAGTAAGCCATTTGATTGCAGAGAAGCCGTTAATGCTTCCTCAAAGGATTTGGAGTCAACTTGCGATGTCCAAAGAGGATTCGTGGATTTTCCACCTTCGACTGGTGCAACCATAATTTTTGCCGGCATATGATTTTTTGCTGCACTAAACGTTTTTACGCTAGTCATACCCGCGACAGTTGCACCACTCGCGCAGCCTTGGAGGTATGACGCAATCAACGCAATCCCGATGAGTGATAACAGTTTTTTCATTTTTTACTCCGTGTATGTATAAAAAGTCTAGCGCTCAAGCTCAGCCGCGTATTTGCCGCTGCGAAGCGGCGGCAAATACGCGGCTGAGCGCCTGGTTGGGCCACATTGCAATTGCCGTCTGCGCGCTCACTGACTTGAAGCTATGAAGTTGCTAACAAGTTGGAGGATGGTTCCAGCGATGACTACATAAACACTCATCTTCAACCGGACGTTTCTAGTACTAGTTTGCCGTTTGATCGCTTTGAAATCGGTGGATGCATTTCCGCCGTCAATACCGGACATGTTTAACGGAGAGTTGTGGTAAACCGAATACACACCAACAATTGTCATGATAAGCCCTACGGAGTTGATAGCTGTTTTTAGATCACCCATGCATTACCGCTCCCTGACATTTTTTGTGGCCCAACGTTTGAGCTACGGGGCGGATTTGGCGAAGCCAAAGACGTCCCACTTGAGCGAGTTGTTAGGGGTAGGACGCTACGAAACATGAGGGTGCTTCGCGCGCACGAGTGAAGAGCATATTTTTTCGATGACATTGGCTCGCCAGCATAATCCGAGCGCAGCCCCCTCCTCAGTCTTTCCTATTCGACCGCTATAGCATCCAACAAACTCCATGGCAACATACCCCATCGCGATGTCATCTCGACTCCAGAAATCTGGTGATTCTGGGTTAATGTCGGTGTACGGATCTGATGTATCCCAAGTGCCAGAATATGCGGCAAATACCGGGGCGCCAGACATGCCCTCTCTGGTTTGGGTATCCAAAAAAAATGCAGGAAGCTTAGTTCCACCGATGAGCCCTCCAACATTAGATATTTCTCCACCAATGCTTACATCGTAAAACGGCTCAGACGCGATATATCCGGATTTCCAAAGAGGAAGACCAAATCCAATACTTATGGAACGAGGAAACCCAATAACAAAAGAAGTGCAGCCAGGCTTTACCGGAATTCTTGTATCGCTAATTAGATTGGCCGCATTATGCATAAACTCGGGGCAATGCGCCGGCCGCTCAAGAGGAAGAGCTATTACATCGCATGAGGAGCCAAGATCAGGGTGCTCGTACCATATTGGTTCATAGTCTTTGTATATATCCATACGTTGGGAAATAGTAGTGAATGCTCCTTGCGGAAGTACTATAGACATATCACCATATGATGAAAGATTAGCTTCAATGTAGGTTGGAAATCTACCTGATGCGGATAGCGGCTCTTTGGTAAGAAAATGTTTTCCAGAGAAATTATGCCAATTGGTGATTAGAAAAAGGCTGTCGGAGCGTTTATAGAAAAAAGCCGTGCCAGTGGAAATCAATCCAGCATCATCATACATGCGTATTTGAAACGGACACTGCGAGTATGTGCTTCTAATTCCATTCTCTGGCATTTAAAGATAATCCTATTTTTGCTGAGGCTAGGTAGTGCTCTTTCTGACGACCCCTAACTTGGTTTATACAGCACCCACAGCTGCCTAATAATTCCAGACTGCTGCATAACATCGGAGGGAAAGGAAAGACTTCAGCCGTTTCAAAGGCTTAAAAAACCTGACTCAGCACTCCCTGCCGACAACTACCGCAATCCACTACACCCGAGCATGCCACCACGCCCATCTCTCGGCAAGCCAACCCACCACCGCTCATCCCCTCAGCAAGGACACTTCCCCACCGTCTTCGCCCCCAGCCTCGCCTCCATGCGCGAGCGCACAAACTGCTCCCGCGTCATCGCTGCCAACTCCGGATGCTTCTCGGTCATGTGTCGCACATAGGCGTCGTAATCCGGCACGCCCACCAGCATCGCCCCGAAATGCCGGCCCTGCTGCCAGAGCGTCGCCAGCCGGCCTCGGCCAAGGACAACGCTCGCGCCAGCGTCGCTCACGCCCGCTCCCCGACCAGCACCACCGGTGTTTCTGTGCTTTCAATCCGGCCACTGCGCAGCGCCGTCCACATGGCGCGCACGCTGCAAAACAGCATGACCAGCACCACGCTCATAAACAGCACGCAGAGGGTGGCGTTGATGTAGTCGTTAACGATGACTTGTTGCATCTGCGCCAAGCTCTTGGCTGGAGCCAGCACGTCGCCGTTGCTTACGGCGGCGCTGAATTTCTCGGCGTGGGCGAGGAAGCCGATGCGGGGGTCTACATGGAAGAGTTTCTGCCAGCCGGCCGTGAGTGTGATGACCAAAATCCAGCTTGCCGGTAGCAGCGCAACCCAGGCATGGCGGGCGCGCTGAACTTTGAACAGCAACGTGCCGACCAACAGCAGCGCGATGGCGGCGAGCATTTGGTTGGCAATGCCGAACAACGGCCACAAGGTGTTAATGCCGCCCAGCGGGTCGATCACGCCCTGATACAGGAACCAGCCCCAGCCGCCCACGCAGAGCACGGTGGCGACCACGTTCGGCCACCAGCGCTCGGTGTCGCGGAACGGCGCGTAAACAGCGCCGAACAGGTCTTGAATCATGAAGCGGCCCACGCGCGTGCCGGCATCGATGGTGGTGAGGATGAACAGGGCCTCAAACAGAATGGCGAAGTGATACCAGAACGCCATCATGCCGCTGCCGCCCACCACCGAAGATAAGATGTAGGCCATGCCCACGGCCAGCGTGGGTGCGCCGCCGGCGCGTGACAAAATGCTGTCTTCGCCGATGTCTTTCGCGGTTTGCGCGAGCAGTTCGGGGGTGACCAAGAAGCCCCACTGGCTAATGACCGTCGCGGCGTCTTCCACGGTTTTGCCGATCAGGGCCGGTGGCGAGTTCATGGCGAAGTAGATGCCGGGCTCAATCACACAGGCGGCAATCATGGCCATGACGGCCACGAACGACTCCATGAGCATGGCGCCATAGCCGATGGGGCGAGCGTCGAGTTCGTTATCCAGCAGTTTCGGCGTGGTGCCCGACGACACTAGCGCGTGGAAACCAGACACAGCGCCGCAGGCGATGGTGATGAACAGGAACGGGAACAAGCTGCCCGCAAAGACCGGGCCGCTGCCGTCAATGAACGGGGTTAGCGCCGGCATTTTCAGCTCAGGCATCACAATGAGAATGCCTACCGCCAGCGCCAGGATGGTACCGATTTTCAGAAAGGTGGACAGGTAATCACGCGGGGCCAGCAGCAGCCACACCGGCAGAATGGACGCCAGCGCACCGTAACCAATCAAGCCCAGCGCCAGCTGCTCGCCAGTGAAGGTGAAGCGCGCCGCCCACAACGCGTCTTCGGCCACCCAGCCGCCCACAATAATGGACACAAACAGCAGCACCACACCGATCAACGACATTTCACCGATGCGGCCCGGGCGCAGGTAGCGCAGATACAGCCCCATAAACACGGCAATGGGGATGGTCGCGACCACAGTGAACGTGCCCCATGGCGAATGCGCCAGCGCCTTCACCACCACCAGTCCCAGCACCGCCAGCAGAATAATCATGATGGCGAGAATGCCAATGCCAGCCACGGTGCCAGCAAACGGCCCTAGCTCCGTGCGGATCATGTCGCCCAGTGAGCGACCATCACGGCGCGTAGAAGCGGTGAGCACCAACATGTCTTGCACGGCGCCCGCGAGCACCACACCGGCGAGTAGCCACAGCGTACCCGGCAGATAGCCCATCTGTGCTGCCAGCACGGGGCCGATCAGCGGGCCTGCACCGGCAATGGCCGCGAAGTGATGACCGAACAAGACCACACGATGCGTGGGCAGATAGTCGAGGCCGTCGTTATGACGATGTGCGGGGGTTAACCGTCGCCCATCCAAACTCACGACGGCGGTGGCGAGGTAGCGGCTGTAGAAACGATAGGCGATGACATAAACCGACACCGCCGCCACCACGATCCAGGCAGCGTTGATGCTTTCGCCGCGATGCAGTGCCAGCGTCGCCAGCGAAAACACCGCGACGCCGCACACGGCCAGCCAAACTAAAACCGAGCGCAGCGTCGTCATGGCCTTATTCCACCGTTACTGATTTTGCTAAGTTGCGCGGCTGGTCCACGTCCGTGCCCTTGATGACGGCCACGTGATAAGACAACAACTGCAAGGGAATGGTGTAGAGAATCGGCGCAACTTCATCGGCCACGCTGGGCATAGAGAACACCTTGATGCCCGGTTCGGCGCGCACATCGGCGGCATGATCGGCGAAGACATAGAGCACGCCGGCACGCGCGCGCACTTCCTGCAGGTTCGACTTGAGCTTGTCGATAAGGTCGTTCTTCGGGGCAACCGCCACCACCGGCATGTCTTGATCGACCAGCGCCAACGGGCCGTGCTTGAGCTCACCGGCGGGGTAGGCTTCAGCGTGGATATAGGAAATTTCCTTGAGCTTGAGCGCGCCCTCCATCGCCACCGGGTATTGCGCGCCACGGCCGAGGAACAGGGTGTGATGCTTGTCGCCAAACTCGGCGGCAATACGCTCGATGGCTTGATCCATCGCCAGCACTTCATCGCACAGCGTCGGCAGGCCAGCGAGTTGCGCCACGATATCGCGCTCACGTTCTGCCGTGAGGTTGCCCTGACGTCGGCCCGTGGCCAGCACCAACAGCATCAATGCAACCAGCTGCGTGGTAAAGGCCTTGGTCGATGCCACGCCAATTTCCGGGCCAGCATGGGTGATAAACGCCAGATCCGATTCGCGCACCAATGTTGACGTTGGCACGTTGCAAATACACAGCGAGCCCAGCGCGCGCGACTTCACTTCACGCAGCGCGGCCAGCGTGTCGGCGGTCTCACCGGATTGCGAGATAGTGACCAGCAGCGTATCGGCTGGCAGCACCGTGGTGCGGTAGCGGAATTCGCTGGCCACTTCCACATGGCAGGACACCCCGGCGATGGCCTCGAACCAATACTTGGCCACGTAACCGGCGTGATAGCTGGTGCCGCAGGCAAGGATTTGCACATGCTTGGCTTTGCTCAGAAGCTCGGCCGCTTGCGGGCCAAACGCATCAATCGCGACCTGCCCGTTGCTCACGCGACCCGCCAGCGTGCGCTGAATTGCTGCCGGCTGCTCGTAAATTTCCTTCAGCATGTAGTGCTTGTACGTGCCCTTGCTGCTGGCGTGCACGGTGGCATCTAATTCGACTGACGGGCGCGCAATGACAGCACCGCTGGCATCCCAGATGGTGACCTGATCGCGCTTCAGCTCAATGAAGTCGCCTTCTTCGAGATAGATAAAACGGTTGGTTACCGGCAGGAGCGCAAGCTGGTCGGAGCTGATGAAGTTCTCGCCAATACCGAGACCAACCACCAGCGGTGAACCCTGACGTACAGCCAGCAAACGCTGTGGCTCGGTTGCCCGCACGATGCCCAGCGCAAATGCGCCATGCAGTTGCGCCACGGCACGGCGCACCGCCGCCATGAAGTCGCCGCCTTTCTTGAGTTCAGACTGAATCAGGTGCGGTACCACTTCGGTGTCGGTCTGCGAGGTAAAGACATAACCTTCGGCCTGGAGTTGCTCGCGCAGGGCTTCGTAGTTCTCAATGATGCCGTTGTGCACCACAGCGATATCACCGGACTGATGTGGATGCGCGTTGTCTTGCGTGGGTGCGCCGTGGGTTGCCCAGCGCGTGTGGGCAATCCCGATCTGTCCGCTCACACCGCTGGCGTGGGTAGCATCCGCGAGTGCCTGCACCTTGCCCGGCTGACGCTCTCGCTCAATGGCCCCGCCATGCACCACCGCCAGACCCGCAGAGTCGTAGCCACGATATTCGAGACGGCGCAGACCTTCGATCAACACATCCGTGATATTACGCTCGCCAATGGCGCCAACAATCCCGCACATAACCTTCTCCGTAAATTCTAAATTGCTGGCTTAAACTTTGGGTGCCTTGCGCGGACGCTGCCAACCTTCAATCGTTTTTTGCACAGCGCGTGCCACCGCCAACTGAGCGTCGGGCACGTTTTTGCTAATCGTTGAACCGGCGCCGGTCGTTGCCCCCGCACCAATGGTGACGGGCGCCACCAAGGAGTTATTCGTGCCAATAAAGGCATCGTCGCCAATCGTGGTCTTGTGCTTGTTTGCACCGTCGTAATTGCAGGTGATGGTGCCGGCGCCGATATTCACGCCACGGCCAATCTCACTATCGCCCAAATAGGCGAGATGGTTGGCCTTGGAGCCCACACCCATGATGGTGGCCTTGGTCTCCACGAAGTTGCCAATATGCACCTCGTCGGCCAGCTTTGAACCGGGGCGCAGACGCGCAAACGGGCCAATATGCGCGTTCGCACCGACCACGGCACTGTCGATCAGCGAGTACGGCTTAATCTCCGTACCGGCACCGATCTCGCAATCTTTGAGGATGCAGCCGGCACCGACGCTCACATTGTCGCCCAGCACCACGCGGCCTTCCAAAATCACACCAGCATCCAGCGACACATCCATGCCGTGACTGACCTGGCCGCGAATATCCAAGCGTGCCGGGTCTAGCACCGTCACGCCGGCACGCATGAGCTGCTCGGCCTGATGCCGTTGCCACACGCGTTCTAATGCCGACAGCTGCAGCTTGTCGTTCACGCCTTCAACTTCCCAGATGGTATCGGGATGCACCGCCGTGACCGGCACACCGTTGGCGGTGGCCATGCCGATTAAATCGGTGAGGTAATACTCGCCCTGCGCATTGTTATTTTTTAGCTGAGGTAACCATGCATGCAGCAAGGCATTCGGCACACACAAAATACCGGTGTTGGCTTCGCTGATTAGCTTCTCATCTGCAGTCGCATCTTTCTGCTCAACAATGCGCACCACGCGACCCTGCTCGCGAACAATGCGGCCGTAACCCGTCGGGTCCGGCAGATGCACGGTGAGCAGGCCAAGGCTCTGGTCATTGGGTACGACTTCAATGAGTCGCTGTAGGGTCGCGACTGAAATGAGTGGCACATCGCCATAGAGAATTAATGTACGACCCTGAGCGGCCAGCACTGGCAGCGCCACTTGTACGGCATGGCCGGTGCCCTTCTGCTCGGCCTGCAAAACCCAATCCAATGCTTGCTCAGCAAACGCCTGCTGCACCACATCGCCGCCATGCCCATAGACCACAATAGGACGCTCAGCGCCTAATTTACGCGCCGCCACAATGACATGATGAAGTAGCGGCTGACCGGCCAGGGGTTGCATGACTTTCGGCAGCGCGGAGCGCATACGCGTGCCCTTACCCGCTGCCAGAATGATGACCTGAAGACTCATGAAGGGTAGCTTCCTGCGAAAAACTGGTCGCCAGTTTACACCAAGCTAGTCAGGCATTCAGGCCAGTTTGTCGGGGTGTCTGTTACGGCGCGCTATTCGCCGCGAATGTATTGCTCAAGCTGATCAATCATGACTTTTTGTTCTGAAATAACATCTTTCACTAAGTCACCAATGGAAATAAGACCCAGCAATTTTCCGTTGTCCATGACGGGTAAATGGCGCAAGCGTTTTTCCGTCATGAGTTTCATACATTCAGAACTGGTTTGGCTGGGATGCACGAACATCACCGCTGAAGTCATGATGTCGGCCACGGGTGTTGCCTGTGAGGATCGCTCCAACAAAACCACTTTGCGCGCATAGTCACGCTCCGTGATGATGCCGACCACATCCGCTCCTTCCGTTACGAGTAACGCGCCAATTCCCTTTTCTGCCATGAGGGCGACGGCCTCAAGAACGGTTTGATCTGGGCCGATGGTATAGACGCTTGCACTACCCTTGTTTTGCAACAATTCCGCAACGGTTTTCATGTGACTTCCTTAGGCCATGAGCAGGTAGGCTTTTTGTAACATGAAAAAAGCAAAAGGGCAGCCTAAGCTGCCCTTTTTTACATCACATCCGCTTACGCCGAGTGATTAGCCGCGACCTGCGCGATTCTTCATGGCCTGCAAGGTACGCAGCTGAGCTGCGGACTCTGCCAAGGATGCCAAGGCTACCGAGGTATCCATTTCACCCTTCTGGTTGGTCAGCGCGTCGGCTGCCGCACGGCGAGCCTCAAGAGCTGCAGCTTCATCTACATCTGCCGCGCGTACCGCAGTATCCGCCAGAATCGTAACGATTGTTGGCTGCACTTCCAGCACACCACCGGAGACGTAGTAAATCAGCTCTTCGCCATCGTCCAGCAACACACGTACCGGGCCTGGCGACAACAGCGTCAGTAAAGGAGCATGGCCTGGGGTGACACCGATGTCACCGAGCTGACCATGCGCCACCACCATCTTGGCGTTGCCGGCGTAGATCGATTCTTTGGCACTGACAATGTCGCAGTGAATCGTATTCGCCATGTTCTACTCCTGAGCCTGAAGGTGAAGAAGCTTAGAGCTTCTTCGCCTTTTCGATGGCTTCGTCGATACCGCCAACCATGTAGAACGCCTGTTCTGGCAGCGAGTCGAACTCACCAGCCAAAATGCCTTTGAAGCCACGAATGGTTTCTTTCAGCGACACGTACTTACCTGGCGAACCGGTGAACACTTCGGCCACATGGAACGGCTGCGACAAGAAACGTTGGATCTTACGCGCACGGTACACAACCAGCTTGTCTTCTTCCGACAGCTCGTCCATACCCAGAATCGCAATGATGTCCTTCAGTTCCTTGTAACGCTGCAACACGTTCTGCACGCCACGGGCAACGGCATAATGCTCTTCACCAACAACCAGTGGATCGAGCTGACGCGATGTGGAATCGAGTGGATCAACGGCCGGGTAGATACCCAGCGAGGCGATATCACGCGACAGAACAACGGTGGCGTCCAAGTGAGCGAACGTGGTCGCTGGCGATGGGTCAGTCAAGTCATCGGCAGGAACGTAAACGGCTTGGATCGAGGTGATCGAACCGTTCTTAGTCGATGTAATACGCTCTTGCAGAACGCCCATTTCCTCGGCCAGCGTTGGCTGGTAGCCCACAGCTGACGGCATACGGCCGAGCAGCGCGGATACTTCGGTACCGGCCAAGGTGTAACGGTAGATGTTGTCTACGAAGAGCAGAACGTCACGGCCTTTGCCGGATTCGTCCTTCTCATCACGGAAGTATTCCGCCATGGTCAGACCGGTCAACGCAACGCGCAGACGGTTGCCGGGCGGCTCGTTCATCTGGCCGTAAACCATCGCAACCTTGTCGAGAACGCCCGAATCCTTCATTTCGTGATAGAAGTCGTTGCCTTCACGCGTACGCTCACCCACACCGGCGAACACGGACAAACCGCTGTGCGCCTTAGCGATGTTGTTGATGAGTTCCATCATGTTCACGGTCTTGCCGACGCCAGCACCACCGAAGAGACCGACCTTACCGCCCTTAGCGAATGGGCAGAGCAGATCGATAACCTTAATGCCTACTTCCAGCAGCTCAGTACCGCCCGACTGTTCGTCGTAGCTAGGTGCCTTGCGGTGGATCGACATGGTGACTTCGGTTTCAACCGGACCGGCTTCATCTTCTGGCTGACCCAGAACGTTCATGATGCGACCCAGAGTGCCCTTACCTACTGGCACGCTGATAGGACCGCCGGAGTTGCCAACCGTCAGACCGCGCTTGAGGCCTTCGGTGGAACCCATGGCAATCGTACGCACGATGCCGTCGCCCAGCTGCTGCTGAACTTCGAGGGTGGTCGATGTCGCGTCAACTTTCAGCGCGTCATAGACTCTGGGCACGCTATCGCGCGGGAATTCGACGTCGATAACGGCGCCGATGATCTGGACAATACGACCGCTGCTCATGGGTTCATCCTCTCAAACTGCAATACTGTTTTAGTTATGCGCGACCTTAAACGGCCGCAGCACCACCGACGATTTCCGAGATTTCCTGGGTGATCGCAGCCTGACGCAGCTTGTTATACACGAGCTGGAGGTTACGGATCAGTTCACCGGCGTTATCGGTTGCCGCCTTCATGGCGACCATACGAGCAGCCATTTCACAGGCTACGTTTTCGATCACACCTTGGTAAACCTGTGACTCAATGAAACGAAGCAATAGCGCATCCAGGATGGGCTTGGCTTCGGGCTCATAGAGGTAGTCCCAGTTATAGCTACGCTCATCCAGGCCGTCATCACCGGACGTGGCCAACGGCAGCAATTGCTGCAGTGTCGGCTTCTGCGTCATGGTGTTAACAAACTCGTTGGACACTAAGTAAAGGCGATCAATTTTGCCTTCATCAAAGTGTTCGAGCATGACCTTAATGGCGCCAATCAATGCTTCCAGCGATGGCTTGTCACCCATATGGGTTTTTGCTGCCACCACTTTGCCGCCGAAGTTCTTGAAGAACGTGGTGGCTTTAGTCCCGAGCAAACAGAACTCGACCTCAACGCCCTGAGCTTGAAACTCGCGAACGGAAAGTGCGACCTGTTTGAACAGGTTGGTGTTCAGGCCGCCGCAAAGACCACGATCGGACGACACCACAATGTAACCAACGCGCTTCACTGGACGCTCGATCAGATAGGCGTGTTTGTACTCGGGCGTTGCGTGAGCAACGTGAGCCACCACCTGACGGATCTTCTGGGCGTAGGGCTTACCTGCGACCATGCGTTCCTGGGCTTTGCGCATCTTAGAGGCGGCCACGAGCTGCATCGCTTTCGTGATCTTCTGCGTGCTCTTGATGCTCGCAACCTTGACACGGATTTCTTTTAAGCTGGCCATAGCCTCACCAAATCTTTGCCTGAGTCACCGGCCCAGCGCGAACGCTAGGCCGGATCGTACTTACCAGCTCTGCGTGGCTTTGAACTTCTCGATGCCAGCGCGCAGCTCGGCTTCGATCTTGCCATCGTAGTTAGCTGTGGCGTTGATGTTATCCATCAGTGCCTTGTACTCGCTGTTCATGAAGGCGTGCAAAGCGGCTTCGAAATCGAGCACTTTGTTCACGGCAACATCGCCCAGATAGCCTTCGTTAACCGCGAAAATCGACAGCGCCATGTCGCCGATGTTGAGCGGTGCGAATTGCTTCTGCTTCATCAGCTCAGTTACACGCTGACCGAGTTCCAGCTGCTTACGGGTCGCTTCATCGAGGTCAGAAGCGAACTGAGCAAACGCGGCCAGTTCACGGTACTGAGCCAACGAGGTACGAATACCACCGGAGAGCTTCTTGATGATCTTGGTCTGAGCTGCACCACCCACACGCGATACCGAAATACCGGCGTTAACCGCAGGACGGATACCGGAGTTGAACAGCGACGTTTCCAAGAAGATCTGGCCGTCGGTGATCGAAATCACGTTGGTTGGAACGAAGGCGGATACGTCACCGGCTTGCGTTTCAATGATTGGCAGCGCGGTGAGCGAGCCAGTCTTACCTGTTACGGCACCCTTGGTGAACTTCTCAACGTACTCAGCGGATACGCGCGATGCACGCTCCAGCAGACGGGAGTGGAGATAGAACACGTCGCCTGGATAGGCTTCACGACCTGGCGGACGGCGCAGCAACAACGAAATCTGACGGTAGGCCACAGCCTGCTTGGACAGATCGTCGTAAATGATCAGGGCGTCTTCGCCGCGATCACGGAAGTATTCACCCATGGTGCAACCGGAGTACGGTGCCAAGAACTGCATGGATGGTGCGTCAGCGGCAGCAGCGGCAACGACCGTGGTGTAAGCCATGGCGCCAAACTCTTCGAGCTTGCGAACCACGTTAGCAATAGTCGATTGCTTCTGGCCTACAGCAACGTAGACGCACTTAATGCCGGAGTGCTTCTGCGCGATGATGGCGTCGATGGCCAGCGCGGTTTTACCGGTCTGACGGTCGCCAATGATCAGCTCACGCTGGCCACGGCCGATGGGGATCATGGCGTCTACAGACTTGTAGCCAGTCTGTACGGGCTGGTCTACGGACTGACGCCAAATAACGCCAGGAGCAACCTTTTCAACTGCGTCGGTTTCTTTAGCGTTGATCGGGCCTTTGCCGTCGATGGGGTTGCCCAGGGCGTCAACGACGCGGCCGAGCAGTTCTGGACCCACTGGCACTTCCAAAATACGGCCGGTGCAGCGGGCTTTGCCGCCTTCCTGCAGAGTCTGGTATGGGCCAAGTACCACGGCACCGACGGAGTCGCGCTCGAGGTTGAGGGCCATGCCGAAGACACCGCCGTCGAACTCGATCATTTCGCCGTACATGACGTCGGCCAGACCGTGGATACGCACGATACCGTCGGACACGCCGACGATGGTGCCTTCGTTACGCGCTTCAGCGGAGGCGTTCAGATCCGTGATGCGGCTCTTGATCAGTTCGCTGATCTCGGAGGGATTCAGATGCTGCATGATGCTCTCTTCCTCGAAGGAATAATCAGGTATTCAGGGCAGCGTTAAGCTTGCCCAGCTGGCCTCGTACAGAGGCATCGATAACCATGTCACCGGCACGAATGATGGTGCCACCAATGAGGCTGGCATCGGTCGTGCTTGTCACATTCACTTGGCGCGATAGCTTTTGTGCCAGTACCTGGCCCAATTGCTGAGTCTGCTCGGCACTTAAGGCGAATGCAGACGTCACCGTGACATCTACAGCGCCTTCGGCCTCAGCCCGCAGACCTTCGAAAAGGCTGCTAATGGCCGGCAGTGCGGCCAAGCGCTTGTGGCTGGCAACATTGCTGATGAAATTGCGGCCGGCGGCATCGAGACGATCACCACAAACCTTGAACATGGCTTCCGCCTGTTCAGCCGCGCTCAACATCGGGCGCGAAATGTACTGATTGAAGTCTGCATTGGCGACCACGGCGGCAGCGAGTGCCAACATGGACGACCAACCGGCTAGCTCGCCCGCGCCACGAGCATACTCGAAAGCGGCTTTGGCGTAGGGTCGCGCTACTGTTGTGAGTTCAGCCATGATGGTCTGTTGAGCCTCTTATTTGAGCTGGCTAGCCAGTTGATCCAACATGCCGGCATGCTTTGCAGCATCCACTTCGGCTTGCAGAATCTTCTCGGCACCGGCAACAGCTAAGGCCGCAACTTGCTTACGCAATACATCACGAGCACTGGCCATTTCAGTTTCGATATCCGCACGAGCCTGAGTGAGGATGCGTTCAGCTTCAGCCGCAGCCTGAGCCTTCACTTCATCACCGACTTGCGAGGCACGACGGTTAGCCTGCTCGATAAGCGCAGCAGCCTGCTGCTTGGCAGCTTGCAGTTCCTGAGCAACTTGCGCGTGCGCAACTTCCAGATCCTGCTTTGCCTTGTCAGCGGCATTCAGACCATCAGCAATTTTTTGCTGACGCTCAGCCATGGCGGCCATGATGGGTGGCCACACAAACTTCATGCAGAACCAAACGAAGATCGCAAAAGAGATCGCTTGGCCCACGATTGTGAAGTTGATGTTCACGCTATCACCTCTATTCCAGATTCATTCAGCAGACCGGAAACCGGCCTGCAACATACCGATCGCGAGCGATCGATTACTGCTGAATGAACGGGTTGGCGAACAGCAGGAACAGACCGATACCAACACCGATCATGGTTACGGCGTCGAGCAGACCGGCGACGATGAACATCTTCACCTGCAGCTGTGGAGCCAATTCTGGTTGACGGGCAGTACCTTCGAGGAACTTACCGCCGAGCAGGCCGAAGCCGATTGCAGTGCCGAGAGCACCCAGGCCGATCAACAGTGCAACAGCGATCAGGTTAAGGCCAATAACTTGTTCCATTTGAGTTTCCTCTTCAGGGTTGGTTTCAGTGTGTGTAAAGGGTTTAGTGGTCGTGCGACTCAGACGCCATGCTCATGTAGACAATTGTCAGCATCATGAACACGAAGGCCTGCAGCGTAATAATCAGGATGTGGAAGATCGCCCAAGGCACGGACAATGTCCACTGCAGATACCACGGCAGCAAAGCAATCAGGATGAATAGCAACTCACCGGCATACATGTTGCCGAAGAGTCGCAGCGCCAAGGAAATTGGCTTAGCAATCAGTGCCACGCCTTCCAACAGGAAGTTGAACCAGACCAGCCAAATGGTGTTGAACGGCTGGAAGGTCAATTCCTTGGCGAAGCCACCCACACCTTTCATGCGGATGCTGTAGAAAACGATCAAGATGAAGACGGAGATACCCATGCCCAGCGTCGCGTTCACGTCGGTGGTGGGTACAACCTTGAAGAAAACGGCATGTGGATCAGCGCCGAAAACGCTAACACCAATCATTTTGGCAATTTCTGGCAAGAAATCGACCGGCACCAAGTCCATCAAGTTCATCAGGAAGATCCAGACGAAAATGGTCAGGGCCAACGGCGCAATCAGCTTGGATTTACCGTGATAGGTGTCTTTAACGTTGGTGTGTACGAAATCAACCACGACTTCGACGAGATTCTGCAAGCCACCTGGTACGCCCGAAGTGGCTCGTACAGCAGCCAGACGGAACAGGAAGCAAAATACTAGGCCGAGGAAAATCGACCAGCCCATGGTATCAACATGAATCGCGTTGAAGCCCATTTCGGCCGCTTCTTGAGCAGTGTGTGCAAAACCCCAACCATTCTCCGGGTGATTCCCGTAGGTTAAGTTGGTCAAGTGGTGCTTGATGTACTCGGTGGAATTTCCAGCCATTAGTCTCTTACCCATCAGGGCTGAGTTGCACGCATCGTGAGTGGCACGATCCAAGCAACCAGCTGCTCCAAAACAAAACTGGCGAATAGCCAGCGGGCATCGACTTCATTGAAGCCAATAAACACCGCGGCAAAGAGCAAGGCGGTTAGTACAAACTTACCTGCCTCACCCCGATAAAAATTTTTCACGATCTGCTGTGCAGATGTTGCACCGGCATGACGAAAGGCGCGAAACACAAAATACGCCTGACCCACTACCGCAATACCCGCACCTGCTAGCGCAGATAAGGCCGCATGTTTACCGGCGAGCAAATAAGCGATTAGAAAAATCGCGGCCCAAAGCCGGCATTGCCAACGTAACTGCAGCTTAGCTGGTTTGAAATCGACCAGCGGTTGCGGCTTGCTGACACTCATGCTGCGCTCACTTGGTTAGCTGTCGGCGGCTGGTCAATCGACAAACCCTTGAAAGCGCGCGGATTATAGATGGCAGTGCGCTTAAAGGGCAACCAATTCACACGGACTTTTCATGACTCGTGCGCCGCGTGGAAAGCGTCGCCTCACCTTAAACACTACATTTGGTGGATATCTTTCAGCGTAGGCGCTTTATCTTGATATTTTTCCCGTAACGACATTCTTCGCAGCTGACGCAAAGTCTGCAAAGCGTCATCGGCTAAATTGAAGTTATAGACCACGGCAGGAATTAGGCCGCCCGGCTCTGCGCTACCCCAGAGCTCGATTTTGACGTTGCCGTTGGACTGCGGCGTTAAACGCCAGCTGCTTTGCACTGAGTGCATACGAATTTTGCCAGACGTTTCGCGAACATAGCCCGGAACGGCTTGCGAGCGGATCGTCACAATGCCGTTGCTCTCTTGACGCTCGGACTTTACTACCACTTCGCGGGGCTTAAAAGGATAGGGCAGTTTGTATTGAATATAGATCCACGCCACATTGCCTTGACGCTTGATCAACCGAGCCTCGCTCACGCGTGAGGCCCACTGCGGCATGACCGTCACATCGCCCAAAACGGCCTCAATACGTTGCGTCGTTCCGTTAATCGTGGTGACTGCGTAAACATCGCGATATTGACCGCTGGGCCGGTCGTGCAAGTACACGCGAATCTGACGCGCTGGTTCCTGTCGCTGCAGACGCCAGCCATCGCCAACGTTGTCGCTGCTAAAGGCTGCCGGTGAAATCCACAGCAAGGACGCAGCGAGCAGCCAAACCGCTCGCACAGCGCCCCAGCGCTTACTGAATGTGCGCAAGAATGCCATCGAGCTCGTCAAGCGAGTTATAGCTAATGACCAAGCGGCCTTTGCCTTTCGCGTTGCAGTCAATTTTCACCACAGCACCCAACTGCGAGGACAAACGATCCTGTAGCTGTCGCACATGGGGATCAGGCTTGCGCTCACCCGCCGCAGGCTTTTCAGCCAGCAGCTGTCGAACCAAGGACTCTGCCTGGCGAACCGTCATACCCTTATCAATAATTTGCCGTGCCGCCAGCAACTGCTGCGCCGAGGTCAGAGCCAGCAAAGCGCGGGCATGGCCCATATCTAAATCGCCGTGCGCGAGGGAGCGCTTAACTTCTTCGTTCAAGCCGAGCAGACGCAACAAATTACTCACCGCTGCACGCGACTTGCCCACGGCGTCAGCGACTTCTTGATGCGTGAGCTTGAACTCCTCAGCAAAGCGCTGCATGGCTAAGGCTTCTTCCAGCGGATTCAGGTCTTCACGCTGAATGTTTTCGATCAGCGCCAGCGCAATTGCCGCTTCATCGCTGAAGTCACGGATCAGCGCGGGGACTTTATCCAGCTGCGCGAGTTGTGCGGCACGCCAACGGCGCTCACCGGCAATAATTTCGTAACGCTGCTCGCCAATTTCGCGCACCACAATCGGCTGCAAAATACCCTGTGCCTTAATCGAGTCGGCGAGCTCTTGCAGGGCTTCAGGGTCCATATCCCGACGGGGCTGATAACGACCACGCGATAAAAATTCGACGGGCAATAGTTTCAGCTCACCTTCTGGCGGCAAGCCAGCGGCAACTGCAGTGACCTCTTCTTGAACCTTACGCACGGTGCCCAGCAAGGCATCGAGCCCTCGATTCCCGCCTAACCCGCGCTTCTTAATGGTCGACATAGCGTTATTGTTCTCGTCTATCGATGGCTGGGCGAATTACGCGCGCTTTTGTCGGCGCAATAGCTCGGAGGCTAAAGCTAAATAGGCCATAGCACCGCGTGAACTTTTATCGTACTGCAATACCGGCACGCCATGCGCTGGCGCCTCGGCCAAACGGACATTGCGCGGAATAATCGTGTTCAATACGCGATCACCAAAATGGCTGATTAACTCTTTCGACACATCATTGGCCAAGGTATTACGCGGATCAAACATGGTGCGCAAAATACCGGCGATATGCAGATTCGGGTTAGCTGTTTCAGCAACGCGGTTGATGGTCTCTGTCAGTGCCGCCAAGCCTTCAAGGGCGTAATACTCACACTGCATGGGAATGATGACGCCATCGGCGGCCACAAGCCCGTTCAGCGTCAGCATGCTGAGAGACGGTGCACAGTCGATGATGATGCTGTCGTAGCGGCCCACAAGCGGTGCCAACGCTTCTTTTAAGCGCTGCTCCTTTCGCGGTACATCTAACAGCTCCACCTCAGCCGCGGTCAGGTCGCCATTGGCCGGCAGCAAATCATAGCCGCCGGGCGATGCCTGAATGACTTCAGCGGCGGTGACTTCGCCTAACAACACATCATAAACACTGCGCGTCAGATCGTGCTTGCTAATGCCTGAGCCTGTCGTGGTGTTGCCCTGGGGATCGAGATCCACCAACAGCACCCGGCGACGTGTCGCGGCTAACGAAGCGGCCAAATTGACACTGGTGGTGGTTTTACCGACACCGCCTTTCTGGTTCGCGACTGCAAAAATCTTATCCATGTATTTCCCCGCCGATCACCTATGGATGTCGGACTTTTAAGACACGGGCCGCAACACAATCAGGTGTCGAGCATCAGCGACAAAGGGTACTCGCAAAGCGGGGGTGTTTTCGAGTGCTGCGTTCACCGGTAGCTCAGCTATTTCATCGTGAGGAACATGGCCTTTCATGGCTAACCAGCGCCCATTGGGGGCCAATAGATGCGCGGTACCATTCACCATGTCGGCCAAACTGGCGAAAGCGCGACTGCAAACTTGAGCATATTGGCCCTGATGTTCCTCACAGCGTGCATTCACGACCGTCACGCGCTGCATGTCCATATCAGCAGCCATTTGCTTCAGAAATCGCGTTTTCTTGCCATTCGAATCCAGCAATGTGATGTCTTGCTCTGGACGCACCAGCGCCAAAATAAAGCCTGGCAATCCGGCACCCGTGCCAATATCAATCAGACTCTCACTGCTGATCAGGGGCAGCACGCTGAGGCTATCGAGCAGATGTTTATCGACCATGACCAGGGGATCACGAATTGCGGTCAGGTTAAACGCTTGATTCCACTTCACCAGCCCCACGAGGTAGGTCATCAAACGGGCAATCGCGGCCTCATCCAACGCCAAGCCCATCGCGGTGATGCCTTCACGCAGACGCGCTTCCGCTGCTTTTGGCCAATCTGCCGCTAACCGTTGCTGCGCCATAGTTCGCCCTTAGACCGTTTGGGGCGTGCGCACACGCCCGTGCTTTTTCAGCGTAATTAACAACAGTGACACAGCGGCGTGAGTGATCCCCGGAATTCGGCCAGCTTGCGCCAGCGTTTCCGGCCTGGCGGCCTTTAACTTAGCGCGCACTTCGTTCGATAGGCCTTGCACGGCGTCGTAGTCAAAATCGAGCGGCAAGGACAAGCCTTCTTGGGCGCGCAAACGAGCCACTTCATCACTCTGGCGATCCACATAACCGGCGTATTTCACCGCAATTTCAATTTGCTCACCAATGGCTTCACGCATCTCCACGGCAGCTAACGCCATGGCACCGGGCTCGGCTAAGCCGCCCGTGTCTGGCACTAATTCAGCCAACTGCGCGTAGGTCACTTGCGGGCGTTTTAGCAGATCATGGAGATTGCTTTCGCGATTCAATTCCTGACCGGTCAATGCCGTAAAGGCCTGCGCTCCGGTACTGCCCGGATGCAACCAAGCGCTTTTCAAACGCTGACTTTCGCGCTCAATGGCTTCCTGTTTCGCGCAATAGGCAGCCCAGCGCACATCATCCACCAAGCCCAAGGCACGGCCCTGCTCGGTCAAGCGTTGGTCAGCGTTGTCTTCACGCAGCATCAGGCGATATTCGGCTCGCGAGGTGAACATGCGATACGGCTCTTTAGTCCCTAGCGTGATGAGGTCATCTACCAACACACCGAGATAGGCCTGATCACGCGTCGGGTACCAGCCCGCCTTGTCCTGCGCACGCAGTCCCGCGTTAACGCCCGCGAGCAAGCCCTGCGCGCCAGCCTCTTCATAACCCGTGGTGCCGTTAATCTGGCCCGCGAAAAACAGGTTATGAATCACGCGAGTTTCTAAGGTGTGCTTGAGGTCACGCGGATCAAAATAATCGTATTCGATGGCATAGCCGGGACGCGTGATGTGAGCATTTTCCATGCCGCGGATCGAACGCACCAAGGCCATCTGAATATCAAACGGCAAGCTCGTGGAAATGCCGTTCGGGTACAACTCGTGCGTGCTCAGGCCTTCCGGCTCGATGAACACCTGATGCGAATCCTTGCCGGCGAAGCGATGGATCTTGTCCTCGATCGACGGGCAGTAACGCGGACCCACGCCCTCGATGACGCCGGTGTACATCGGCGAGCGGTCGAGGCCACCACGGATGATGTCGTGCGTCTGTAGATTGGTGTGGGTGATCCAGCAGTTCACCTGCTCCGGGTGCATGGCGCGCGAGCCGAGGAATGACATGACCGGACGCGGCGTGTCGCCGGGCTGGGCCTGCATCACCGAAAAATCCACGGACTTGGCGTCGATGCGTGGTGGCGTGCCAGTCTTCAGGCGGCCGACACGCAGCGGCAGCTCGCGCAGACGATTGGCCAGCGCGATCGAGGGCGGATCACCGGCACGGCCGCCGCGATGATTTTCCAGCCCGATATGAATGGTGCCGCCAAGGAAAGTGCCTGTGGTCAGCACCACGGTCTTCGTGCTGAAGCGAATACCAGTCTGCGTGATCACGCCTTTTACGGTTTCGCCCTCGACCACAAGGTCGTCGGCCGCTTGCTGGAAGATGTCGAGATTCGGCTGGTTCTCCAGCACGGAGCGAATCGCTGCCTTGTACAGCGCACGATCTGCCTGCGCCCGCGTGGCACGCACGGCTGGCCCCTTGCGGCCGTTTAGTACGCGAAACTGAATGCCGGCGCGGTCGGTGGCCAGCGCCATGGCACCGCCAAGGGCATCGATTTCCTTGACCAGATGCGACTTGCCGATACCACCGATGGCCGGGTTGCAGCTCATCTGGCCCAGCGTTTCCACGTTGTGGGTGAGCAGCAAGGTTTGGCAGCCCATGCGTGCCGCCGCCAATGCCGCTTCCGTGCCGGCGTGGCCGCCACCGATAACGATGACATCGTAAGTCTTGGGATAATGCATGGCGGTATCCACTCAACATGAGCCGGCGCAAGGCCAGGCGGTGACCCGAAGGCCAAGAAAAAGGGACGCGATTATAGGGCGACGCCCCAGACCTCGCCAGTACAAATTTTAAGCGCCTTGGTGCTTAGGGCGCTGCAAACTGGGCTTTTGCTTCTCGCGCTTTTACCTGCAAAATAATCTGCATTTCATCGCCAACAATGCCCAGCATTTTGTTCATACCAAACTCGCTGCGACGAAAACGACTTGTCGCTATTAAGGCGCCGGAACTTAGCGGATTGCCCTGGCCGTCGTGCGCCACCTTTGCGCTCAGCACGACCGGCCGCGTGATGCCATTGACGGTCAGCTCGCCGATCAAACTAAATTCTCGCGTGTCCTTCTTCAAATGCATCATTTCGGTACTGCGAAAGTGCATGTACGGAAACTTATCCGGCTGAAAGTAATCGCCTGTTCCGAGTAAGGTGCGGTCAATCACCGGCATAAACGTCTTCAACGTCGCCACCGGAATGCGCACATCCACTTTCGCCGCCTCTGGTTGATCCAGGTCGCAGAGAATGGTGCCGGTGGCTTGGCTAAACTGGCCTCGCGGACTCAGCATGCCCATGTAGGTCCAATGAAATCCGATACGCGTTGAGTCTGAGTCGATGACATAGGTCACCCAACGCTCCGCTTGCGCAGAGCCAATGCCTAAGCCCAGTAGTACTGCCAGCAGCCAAGGAACTACAACGACGGCTCGTGGGCTCAGGCTAGCGCCACTGACTGGGGCGTACTTCAATTTGACGGCCATCCACACTAATCCACGTCGTGCCATCTTGAATGGTGACTTGCCAATCCAAACCGCGAGACGCTGAGCTTGCTAAATCCATTGTGACCGCCTCCGGCAGATGCAACACCGTGAGGTTTTCAAACCGCTGAACGCTGGTGCGTAGTTTTTCCCACCAGATTGGCGGCGCACGATCACCATAGGTCACCACCGTGCAACGCTCGGCACGATTGCAGCCTTTACGAATGCGCGTTTCGTCGGGCATGCCCAGAATAATCCAGTGCTTTACTTCGCCGGTCAGGTCTTTCTGCCAAAGATCAGGCTCGTCTTCACTGCTCAGGCCACGCGTAAACTGCATGTCATCACTGGCAAACAGGGCAAACGTGAGCAGCCGCACCATCAGCCGCTCCTCGGTTTCCGAAGGGTGGCAGGCCATGGTCAGTACGTGATCGGCATAGTAGTCACGATCCATGTCCGCCACATTCAGCTGGACTTTATAGACCGTTGATTTAAGCGCCATGATGCCCGCCTTTACGCCAGCACACGGGCTTTGAAATTGCGGCCCTTCAGGCCCGCCTCAGCAAGACGACGCAACGCCGCTGGCGCCACTTCGCGATCCACGGCCACATAGGTGTGGAGGTCGAAAATATCAATCTTGCCCACGTTTGCGCCGGGCACACCGCCCTCGCCGGTTAATGCACCCAAGACATCACCTGGGCGCAATTTGTCTTTGCGGCCGCCGTTGATTTGCAAGGTAACGCGGCGCGGCGCCGGGATTTTCGACAACACATTAATCGTCGGCAAATCCTGCCAAACCGGCGTGATGTCTTGGTATTCGGCGATGGCTAAGGTGCGATGCGACTCCGCAGGCGCACACAAGCTCAATGCCAATCCGGTTTGACCCGCGCGACCCGTACGGCCGATGCGATGCACATGCGTTTCGGGGTCAAAAGCCATTTCCACGTTAATCACTGCGGCCAAATCCTTCACATCAAGACCGCGGGCGGCCACGTCCGTGGCCACCAACAGCGGACGACTCCGGTTCGCAAACTGCACCAACACTAAATCACGATCGCGCTGATCCAAATCGCCATGCAGCGCCGAAACGGGGAAGCCCTGCTCGCGCAGTGCCGACAGTACCTCTTCACAGCGCTGCTTGGTGTTACAAAAGAGCACGGCGGACTCCGGCTGATAGCGTCGTAGCAACGCCATGACAGCAGCTACACGCGCCTTTGGATCGACCTCAAAAAACACTTGTTCAATGAGCGAAACAGCCGCTTCGGAAACAACGGTGACTTCCACCGGATTACTTTGGAAGCGGCCACTCAAAGCGCGCACTTCTTCGCTATAGGTCGCCGAGAACAACAGGGTCTGCCGTTTGACAGGCACAAACTCTAAGACTTCAACCATGCTGGCATGGAAGCCCATATCGAGCATGCGGTCGGCCTCATCCAGCACCAGTGTTTTCAGCCCGGTTAAAGACAAAGAGCCTTGCTTAAGGTGCTTAAGGACACGGCCAGGTGTGCCCACAATGACTTGTGCGCCGAACTCTAAGGAATTCAGCTGCGGGCCCATGGCCATGCCACCGCAGAGGGTCAGCATTTTAATATTGCCCAAGCCACGCGCATATTGACGCAGGGCTTTGGTGACCTGATCGGCGAGTTCGCGTGTGGGGCAAAGCACCAGTGCTTGCGGCGTAAAATCACGCACCACCATTCGGTTTAACAGCGAAATACCAAAGGCGGCGGTCTTGCCGCTACCGGTCATGGCCTGCGCGATGACATCGCGGCCAGCCAGCAATGAAGGCAGGGTTTCAGCCTGTACAGGGGTCATGTGCTCATAGCCCAGTTCGCTCAGCGTGGTGAGCAACTCAGGCAAAATGGCGAGCTTGTTAAACAGCGGTAATTTCGATGACACGGCACATAGACCCCTAAAAACGAGGGGCTATGTTAACACTGACGCCTCTTATCCGCGGCCTTCGTTTATATCGTCTGGAAACCAGCGAAGATTCGGGAAGAAAATAATGCGGATAATGCCGATCAGCATCCACAAGTAAGCTCCGCCATAAACGGCGCCACAAAACATGGTGACGTAGTCGAAGTTCGGTGAAATGTACTTAATGCCCCACCATGAAATGATATCGGTGAGCGCAGCGGCCAAGCCCGCAGGAAATACCCACTGATACGTTTGTACGCGGTGGAAGTGCATGGAAAACGGAATGCCGATAATGAAAAACGCCGTGGTAAAACCAAACAAATGCGCATGGGTAAAGGCAATCAACTTGCCTTGCGTCATGTTTTCAAAATACGCGTCTGTACTTCCGTGTACGCCAAGCTGGTAATGCACTTCTGCCAGACCAAAAAAGAAGGCAATGCCAAAAAGCACGGTGGACAGGCCAATGCCCCGCTGAGCCGCTACGGGTAAGTCTCTTAGATTGAAGTGCAACGGGGTATCGCGAAAGGGAATAAACCAACGCAATAAGAAGCAAATCAACAGAAAGAAAAACACTAAGCCAATCGGCCCGCCCAATGTCAGCCACGCGGATGGCTCAGCCGCAACTTGCACAATGGCGGGATCTACCACCGGGGCATCGCTGAAAAAATCAAATTTCTCGGACACGACTATGCTCCTTTGAGCCGCACATAGAGCAGTGCACTCGCCTGCTTCACGGCCATGGAAATGGCTCCGTCTAAGGTGCTGGCATTTGACACGGGTAGCGTTTGTACGGTCTTGCCGACAAAGCTGCTAAAAATTTTGCTGGATTTAGCGCTCGGCATGGCATCGGCATGAAGTACCGATACGGAGGAAATTGCCAGCATTCGGTCTGTGGTCATCAGCAAGAAAAAGGTCTTGCCCTGATAGCTTGCCGGGAAAATGAGCGCCGTGCCTGCTGGGCGTTGGTTTTCCAAGGGAATGTAGATGGTGTTTTCGTCACTAGCCTTGAGTGTTGCGCCCAAAGCTTTTGCGGCTGCGATATCGGCACTGGTTAACAGGGCATCTTTGGGCAGCCAAGTCAGGACTTTGGGAAATTTTGCTCGGACTTCGCGAGGAATCAAGCTGGCCATATCCAGCCAGTTGCCGGGCTTGGATGGCGTCGACAGCTTATCGGACGGATTGGATTTAGCCGCAGACTCGGCGCTATTCGTGAAGCCATCCCCATCGCTATCTTGGCTCGCAATTTTGCTAAACGCTGCGAGGTTTTTGCCGGCCGCTTTAAACGACTTACCGTAAGTATTAAGTGTCGACCCGCCGCCATCACTGTGACAGGCATTACAGGATGGCATATAGCCATATTCGCTCTTGTAGGCGCGAGCCAAGGTCGGCATGGCCTGCGCTAAAGCCGGCAAAGTCGCTGCGACAAGGGCCACAACGGCTATCTTTTTTCTACGACCAACTGCCGTCATACCGTTTCCTCTGCCTTAAAATCCGAACAAATTGGGTACTACATCACGCATGCGTGCTAACAACGTGGCATCTTTCGCCAAAGCCTCTTCTAAAGACTGATGTTGTGCAGAATCTGCCGGCGGCATCAGCTTGCTGGCTTTCTCCGTTCCAGCGTAGCGGCTCCAGTCTAGGGCCTCACGAATCTCTACCTTGCTTTGGATGCTTGCCAGCACCTCATCTTCCGTTGCCCCTGCCATAAAGTTCAAGCGTTGCGCCGGATTGCCCCGATGACAGGCAAAACAGTATTCCTCATAGGGCTTTAACGCTGGGTGCTTCTTAATGGCTAAGGGCGGAACGCCACTGGCCACGGGCGGCGACATTTCTGAGGTATCCAAACAGCAATACGTGCTGGGCTGGTTTAACAACGCCCGCATCATATTAACGCGCACAAAGGGCTTGGCATCGAACTGCGCGCCAGGCAGTGCATCCACTTTGCGCTCGAGCGTCGCCACATTAAAGCCGGTGACCGCACCCAAGCTGGCTAAATCCGCCTCACTGAAATAGCTCGCTAGGCCATAAACGCCCGCCAAGTCGTGACTTTTTAGGGATTGCTTGGGCGGTCTTAACGTCAGCGGATCTAGTCTCACCGGCAGCTTGGGCAGCTCATCAAATGCGGATAAATCCTCATTGTCTTTGGCCCCTTCACCAAACTTAATCTGACGAGTCCACAGGCTGCGCCACCATCCTTTTAGACCCTGTTGCTCCGCCATCGGATCGCGGTTGAATAGATCGGATTCGGGCACCGAGATGCCCTGAGCAGGGAAGGTCTGCGCTTGTAACTTCAGCAATTGTTTTGCGTCGGGTGTGTTTTCGTCGAAGCTGCCCGGACTATCAGCATATCGCAACGCCAACTTCAGCATTAAGCGGCGGCATTCATTGCCTTTCACACCACAGCCGTCTAACCACAATTTTTGCGTGACGTTAAAAAAATTGCCTAAATCCGTTAGTTGGTCGAAACGCTCGGGTGAAGACAAGGGCTGCTTAATAGTTAGTCCCATGTAGTTAACCGCACCCGAACGAGCCGCCTGTATCGCGGCGGCTGTTTCCGCCTGGCCATTAGTTTCATTCCACGGACGCTGCGGAAAAATGGGTCCGCCGCCTTGATGGCAGGTGGTGCAGATCGCTCGCCGTGCATAGACGATGCGTGGCACGCAACCCTTGCAGTAGTTCTGCACGAGTTGGAATTCAAATCGCCCTGCGGCCTCGTTAAAACTCAACACCTCAATTTCATTGGCCTGCTCGACGAAACCCAAAAACAGCTGACCACGCGGTGTTGCCCCTAGGCTATTGGGCTTGTTCGCTCCCTGAAAATCCGCCGCGATTAACAGCCGTGGGTGCTGCTCATTGGCCTGCGCCTTCAGTAAGGATCTTCCGTGGGGAATCATGACGGAAATGGGAATTTCTGCCATGGGGTCTTGGTCTTTAACCAGTTTTACCAGCTTTTCAAACGGATAGGGCAGGCCATCATTTTGCGCGATGAGGTGGTCGAACAACGAGCGAGTTCCTGCTGGGGGCAAGTCTGAAGACGGCACTAACTCATCATACAAGCCTGACTTTATCGGCTGCTTTGACGCGGCCAATTGGCTAATGTCGGCATCGCTGTGTTGCGGCTTAAACCACAACACCAAGGCTAGAGCGATGCCCGAGATCGCCAAGCCGAAGCCGAGTTTTTTTGTTATGCGCATCCCGCCCTCCACGACAAAGGCCGCCCGCAGGCGGCCTTTGATCGTTCAACTACATCACATCATCTTCAGAAATTCACGTAGGGCGTATTTGTCTTCTTTCGACAGGCTCACGCCAAACTGATGACCTTTGTTCTCCACCGGATCATCACAGCCCATAAACAGCGCGTTATGCGGATTTTGTGAGGCGAAGTTCGCAACGGGCGTCCCTTTCTTCACCGGAATCTTAGGATAGCCCTGCATGTCTTCCCGTGGCGTGACATGCATATCTTCCGTTGTTTTCAGTGTCTTCTGCGGACGATGGACAGCGTCTTTCGGGTTATCCGAAGTCATTAACTCGTCATAGGCCATTTCAAACTGCTTAATACGTCCTGCCAGGGTGTAGTCGGGCGAGCCATCTGGTAAGTAAGTAACCTCACCCACGGCGTTGTTGTGCAGGAACGGGGCGGTAGCCCAAACCGACAGCAAGGAAATATTCCGCAGATAGCCAGGGCCACCTTCTATTTTGCGCTCGCCCAGTTTGGTGCCGCCAATAAACGGAATCATGCGATTCAAGACATTGGGTATTGAGCCAGGCGAAGGCGATTTCTTGTACGTTTCCGAGGAGAACTCTTCCCAGATATGGCCCTGATTGTGGTTATTGTGCAGCGCACGGCACATATTCGTGCCGACAATGTTGAACGGTACGCGCTCGTCATTGCCTAACCAGTCTTGACCAAAAATACCCTTTTCGGCGAATTGCTTAGGACGAAGCTGGCCCTTTGCATCCTTCGCCATAAAGCGCGCGATGAATTTTGGATCGTTGCGCTCAGCGTCGCTGTACTCAAACGTCCAATAGTCTTCTTTACCGAAGATATGGCCTTCGTAGAACTTGCCCAGCGCATTCTTGTCGTTACGAATATTTTCCGGCGCCATCACCGTACTATGGCAAGCGGCACATTCACGAGCAAATACCTGACGACCTTTTGGTACGACCTTAGTGTCTACAAACTGACTACCCGTGCCTGTCGAATCCTTTGCCGCCATCACGTAGGTTGGGCCGCCAGTGATGAGGAAGGCGGTTAGGTCATCCATCTTGGCATCGGCATAGTTCCAAGGATCACACTCTGCGGCGCACTGCATAATTCGCATCGGGCTTTGCTTTGTGCCACGGCCAATGAGACGACCAGGGTACGGGAAGTTCGGCGTCCAGCACTCTTCCGTACACATACCGATGTTCACATAGACTCGAATTAGCGCCAGATGCTCGCCCACGCTGTCTTCACCACCTTTCAAGACATGACGCGTATTTGCTGTGCTGATTTTTCCTGTTACTGGATCCTTCATCTCATGCGAGAACATCCGCTTGTTATGGAAGTCCATGATGTTGTTTTGCGTGCCTGGGTTGTGCATCCAGTCCGAGGCTACGAGCGACGTATCAATCGTGCCTAAGCGTCCACCTTTCAAGATTTGACGCGCGGGACTATTCGTTGGGGCGCCATGAAAAAAGGCGTCCGGCTGCACGATATGTTGGTTACCAATCGTGGCACTCAAGTTAGCCCACGTAGGTTGATTCGGGTTTGTTGGCGTGTTCGTCGGATCAAAGCCTACGTGGCACTGTACGCAAGGGTGGCCGATAACAAAGCGCTTATTTTGCTTAATTTCATTAGCATCATAGGGCGCCGTTTTAGGGTCGTAGACAACCTTGCCTGACGAATCTTTGATGGGGTCAGCATAGTATTTCCGGTAACCGAGAACGCCAGAGGAATGCGGATCTTGGCACTTGTCGTACCAGTTTGTAGAAGCATCGCCCTGAACACAGTCCGGGTCATTGATCAAACCCCATTTGCTAAAGCGATACGGCCGTGTGCGCGTATCCAGCCATGGGTAGTTCATATTTTCCTTACCCACCACACGCGATTGCAGCAGGTAATTTTCATCTTGATTGCCGAAGGTGCCCTTGTACCAAACATCACGGCCCCGACGTACCTGCTCACGTAAAGCTGTCGCTTTTGCGGGATCTTTCGCTTCTACGTCTTTAAAAAGCTGCAATACATAACGGCAGCCTTCAGCGTCGTAACCGGTTGGTTGCGCTTCGGTGCAGGGCGGTGGAACGTATTGCGGAATAGGTTCTGACGTCCACGTGACGGGGTCACCGCGTTTGTGGGTGTCTGGGGATGTTCCTTCTTTCCATACTTTGCGTGAGGCTAAGGTGTCGTAGAAATGATCCTTGAACCATTGTTCGCGCTGCTTCCAGTATGGAGTGCCGGAATATACGCCCGTGCTCAGTTTTCGCTCGGATAAGTCTTCGAGAGAAACGCTACGGAACGTTGAAAAATAGGGCTCGTTACTCACGGGCACGTTACCCGAAGGCATATCGTAGGCCGTTAGCGCCGGAGGCTTAGGAAGCGGAATGGTTTCTGGAACCGCAGGCACCTCAAACGGTTTAGGTGGCAATGTAGCTACCTGAAAAACCCCCAAGACTGCGACCACAACGAGTGCGCCAATACCTAGCTGCTTTTTGTTCATTATTGCTCCTGCTTGAGCCTTTTTTTAAGTCTAGTCCGGTTGGGTCAGGCTCACAACTTGTACTATAGTACCAATTATGGATATGGTCAATTTCTAGTCGAATTTCGCTACTAAAAATCCGATGAGTGGAAAATTGAGTTACTTACCGATGCAAAACGAGGAAAAGATTTTGCCCAACAGATCATCCGAGCTAAACGCGCCAGTGATCTCCGATAAACACTGTTGCGCGATACGTAAATCCTCGGCAGCAAGCTCCCCTGCTCTGTGCAATCTGAGCATCGTTTCGGCGTTGTCTAAGGCTTGCTGAGCGCGTTTCAGGGCATCCACATGTCGCCGTCTGGCTGAAAATTGACCCGTGCCTTCTGCTTCATAGCCCATGAGTTGTTTCAAGTGTTGCTTAAGTTCGATTAAGCCATCACCTTCTCGTGCAGAAACTACTATGAGTGGATGGTTTTGGCCGTGTAGTTCATACGTCCTTTTACCCGGAAGCCAAGCGCTGGCATCACACTTATTAGCAATTAGAGTGAGTCGTTCAGGGCAGTGAGGGAAAAATTGCTTGAGCTGGGCGATGGGATCACTGTCCTCACGGCTACAGTCCCAAACAAATAAAACCTGATCAGCTTTTTCAATCTCTACTAACGCACGGCGTATACCTTCACGTTCAACAACATCGGGACTTTCACGTAAGCCTGCGGTATCGATAACGTGTAATGGCATGCCATCAATTTGAATTTGCTCACGTAACACATCGCGTGTTGTGCCGGCAATGTCCGTTACAATGGCAATTTCTTCGCCTGCTAAAGCATTTAATAAACTGGATTTACCCGCATTAGGTAAGCCAGCAATAACCACACGCATCCCTTCCTGCTGTATTACGCCTTGTTCGGCCGTTTTAAGCACTACTTCAAGTTGAGCCATCAACGCCACAAGTTGCTTTAGCAAAACCCCATCTGCCAGAAAGTCGATTTCTTCTTCCGGAAAATCAATTGCAGCTTCAATGTGCAAACGCAACAAAATGAGGCTTTCCAGTAGTTCATCAATACGCGCTGAAAACACCCCTTGTAAGGACATCAGCGCTGAACGAGCCGCTTGTTCACTGGCCGCTGAAATAAGATCGGCAACTGCCTCAATCTGCGCCAAATCCATTTTGTCGTTTAAGAACGCTTGCTCAGAAAACTCACCCGGTCTAGCCAGTCGTGCTCCCGCTGAAACGGCGGATTGCAGAATCCATTCCAACACAATGGGGCCACCATGTGCCTGAAACTCAACAACGTTTTCACCGGTAAAGGAATGTGGTGCGGCGAAGTAAAGCAAAATGCCTTGATCTACGCGCTCGCCTTCAAGATTGTTGAAAGTGGTGAAAATGGCGTTACGGGGGGAAATAGGCCAGTTCAGACTATGTGTCAGTTTAGCTGCAATTTCAGGCGCTTTCGGCCCGGAAATACGAACGATGCCAACGCCGCCTTTTCCGGGCGGCGTTGCAATGGCGGCTATCGTATCCATAGTCCGCCAGTCTGTTTACTTAGACTTAGCTGCAGCTTTTTCAATTTGACGCGTAATTGCCCATTGCTGCGCAATCGACAAAAGGTTGTTTGAAAGCCAGTACAGCACCAAGCCCGCTGGGAACCAGAGGAAGAACACCGTGAAAATGACCGGCATAAACTTCATCATTTTTGCCTGCGTAGGATCTTGAGGCGCAGGATTTAGCGATTGCTGAATGAACATCGTGACGCCCATCAGCAATGGCAAGATGTAGTACGGATCGAGCAGTGAAAGATCCTTAATCCACAAAATCCAACCGGCATGACGAAGCTCTACAGACTCCATCAAGGTCCAGTACAAGGCAATGAAAACGGGCATTTGTACCAAGATGGGTAAGCAGCCACCCAACGGATTAATTTTTTCCTTTTTGTACAGCTCCATCATCGCTTGAGACAGTTTGGCTCTGTCACTGCCAAATTGTTCTTTCATGCGTTGCATTTCCGGCATCACGCGTCGCATGTTGGCCATTGAGCGATAACTCGTGGCAGACAGGTGAAAGAACGCAGCTTTAACAATAATCGTGAGGACAACAATGGACCAACCCCAGTTGCCTAGGAAACCATGAATCGATTTCAGCAACCAGAATAGAAATTGAGCAACAGGCCACAACCAGCCGTAGTCAACGGTGAGTTCTAAGCCTGGGGAAATATCCTTCAACTTATCTTGGATTTTAGGACCGGCATAAAACGTGGCCTCTGTAACGCCTGTAGCGCCTGGATTAACCATAATCGCCGGCGAGGTAAATCCAATAAAATTCTCACTGCCATTGGATGAAACACGGCTAGACACCACATTTTGCGTTTTCGCGTTAGGAACCCAAGCGGCCACAAAATAATGCTGAACTAAGGCGACCCAACCCCCGGTAACGGTAGTGTTCAGTGGTTCTTTGGCAAAGTTTTTTAGGGCGACTTTGTTGTAAGTTTTCTCTGGGGTCCACCAAGCACCACCTAGGAAGGTCACCATGCCGAAGGAGTGAGTATCAGCACTGGGATCCGTACTGTTGTCACGCTTCAGCTGGCCAAACATAAGGCCTGTCCAAGGTTGTGTACCTTCGTTTTTCACCACATAACGAACATTGACTTGGTATTCGCCACGTTTAAATTCGAAAATCTTCTGAACAGTAACGCCTGCTTCATTGGTCGTGGTTAACGCAACTTCCAGAGCCTCTTGACCGTCTGGAAGTGAAAACTCGGTTTGCGTTGTTTTATACACGGGTCGACCACCGGCCTGGTCATCTAAACCGCCCGGTTGACCTGCCACGCTAATCAAACCGCTTTGCGCAATATACGTTCTTTCAGGGCTTTGATCTAAAAGTACCAACGCATCTGTGCTGTCTACCTTTTTGGTGTACTTAGGTAAGGCTACCTGAGTGATGTCGCCACCCTTCAAATCAATCCGTAAGTTCAACACATCAGTTTTTACGTTAATTGCGGATGTATTGGCAGACGTTTGCTCCGCTGTATCAACCGCCACGACTGGTTCGACAACCGGAACTGTGGCAACTGGCACGTCCGTGGTTGCAGGCGTTGTAGCCGTTGGAATTTCATTCGTTACCGTTGGAGCCGGCGCATTGAGACTGCTGCTCATTGAGCTTGAAGCAGTGCTTGACGTAGGAACGGCGTAATCGCGCTGCCAGCTTAAAAAAAGAAAATAACTGACGATCGCTAAGGCGACCAAGATCAGTGTGCGACGGATTTCCATTTTTACGGTTCCTGCCGAAGTGATGAAGGATTTTCAGGTACGGGATCATACCCACCTGAGCACCCTGGGTGACACCTTCCAAGGCGATGTAGCGTTAAATAAATTGCTTTCCACCAGGGCCATTGCTGAAACGCTTGAAGTGAATAGCTTGAACATGAGGGTTCGAAACGGCATCGAGGTGGAAGTAAAGGACTGATGAAATAGCGATAAAACTTAATTAACGCGATAAAAGGCCACTTCACGTTGCCACCTTTAACTGTTTTTCGGCTTTTCTTTTTAGTTGACGAAAGCCATCGTCGAGCAATGTGCGTAGGGCTGCATTGTCGAGAGTTTGGAGGTTTTGTCTGGCAAGGTAGACGATGTCAAGCGCAGGAAAGTCGGCTTGATGATGTCTGAAGTGATCTCGACACACGCGCTTAATTCGATTTCTATCGAGGGCACGTTTTACTTTTTTGCGCGCTATGACGAATCCGATGCGTGATCGTTGAGTCGTAGATGGTATTGCGAGCAATAAAAGTTGATTGAGATTTGATTTGAAAACAGCGTTGTCCATTACCGCTTTGAAGTCTGCTGGTGTTAGCAGTCTAGCAGTCGGTGGAAAACGCTGTTCGGTCACGATCTCAGACTGGAATGCCTCAGACAGTCAGACGCTTGCGACCTTTAGCACGACGACGTGCGAGAACGGCGCGACCGTTTTTGGTGGCCATGCGTGCACGGAAACCGTGAGTACGCTTTTGTTTGATAGTGCTTGGTTGGAAAGTACGCTTCATGATCTGTGATCCGATCTGTTCAAGCCCGACTGGGCGGAAAGGTGCGCGATATTAGGCGTTTCGGTACCCCTTGTCAAACATCTTAGCGAGTTAAGTTGTTGATCGTTGTGAAACTTATGAACAGATCGTGTTGATCAACCTTCTTATATAAAGATATTTAGATTTTAAGAGCTTTGGTTATGGTTATAGGTTGCCACTGTTTTTGTTGATAAGTCATTTATTACTAATAAAAACAATTACTTAAAAGAATCAAAAGTTGTCTTTTTATGCCCTTGTATGGCGTCTTTAACCCTGTGTGGAAATGTGGATGAATTCATTGTGTGGACTTTTTAACATCTTTGACTGTGCCCGCTGTCTTGGTTATCACCAATCTTATCTACAGCAAGGTTTAGCTTGTGGATAATTATTCTCGTGCTACCCTACGATGCTTATAAGCGCTCACTTTAACTTGTGGATAATTTTTAGATGTCAGTCAGTGTTTGGGGTCAAGTGCTTTCTGTTTTAGAAGGTGAGTTTCAGTCCAATCTTTTTCAAATGTGGATCCGTCCCCTACAAGTGGATGAGTCTCCGGATAGCCTTGTTCTGCTTGCTCCTAACCCCTTTTTTGTTAAGCACATTCAAGATAAGTTTTTGGCGCGTATCCAGGCGCTCGTGCTGGATATCAGTTCGGGCCGCATTGAGACGGTAGCGATTCGCGTAGGTAGTCGTGGTGATCGCGCTGCTCCTTCCGTTGTGACGCGCCCGCCGACAAATTCAGGGGCTTCAGGCTCCGCTGTAGTTAAGCCTGTGGTTGAGCCTCTGCCGCGCCCTGCGAGTAGCTTGAATCCCTTGTTTACCTTCGACAACTTTGTTGCCGGTAAGGGGGCTCAGCTTGCTCATGCTGGCTGTTTGCAGGCCGCAGACAACCCTGGAGCACCACATTCCAATCCTTTATTTATCTATGGCCCTACAGGCCTAGGTAAAACGCATTTAATGCATGCCGTTGGCAACGAGATTTTGCGTCGTAATCCTTCTGCTCGTGTCATGTACTTAACATCGGAGCGGTTTGTTGGGGACTTCATCACAGCTTTGCAACGCAATATGATGAATGACTTCAAGCGTCTGTATCGCTCGCTAGATGCGCTTTTGATTGACGACATCCAATTTTTTGCTAAGAAGGAAAGTACTCAGGACGAGTTTTTTCATACCTTCAATTCATTGCTTCAGGAATCGCGTCAGATCATCATGACTTCTGACAGAATTCCTAAAGAAATCAATAATATGGATGATCGCCTCAAATCCAGATTTTCTTGGGGCTTGTCTATACAAGTGGATCCGCCGGATAAAGAAACCCGTGTAGCGATCCTGCTGAAAAAGTCAGGCTCCATTGGTATGGGCCTGCCCGTTGAGTCAGCCCATTTTATTGCTGAGCATGTTCAGGGTAATGTGCGAGAGCTTGAGGGCGCCTTGAATAAGGTCATCGCCACAGCTCGTTTTCGCGGACTTCCCGTCACTTTAGATTTAGTTAAAGAAGCGCTGCGTGACCTGCTGCTTGTGCGCGCTAGGCAGTTTAATATCGACAATATCCAGCGTGTGGTTGCTGAATACTATCGAATCAACTTGCGTGAGCTGACGGGGAAAAAGCGCAATCGCGGTTTTGCTAGACCGCGTCAAATGGCGATGGCGCTTTCGCGTGAGCTCACGCAGAACAGTTATCCTGAAATTGGGTTGGCTTTTGATGGTCGGGATCACAGCACCGTGATTCATGCATGTGAAAAAGTACGCGAGTTGAGAGCAGATGAGCCCCAATTCGACGAAGATTACAACAATTTGCTACGCCTGCTGCAGGCTTGATTTAGGAAAATGACGATGAAATTGTCGATGACACGTGATCAGTTACTTAAACCCCTGCAACAAGTTTCAGGCGTCGTTGAAAAACGACAAACGCTGCAAGTGCTTTCCAATGTCTTGATGGTGGTTGAGTCTGGTCAGTTGGCTATGACAGGTACCGATCTTGAAGTGGAGTTGGTTGCTCGCCATGAGCTTACTTCGGACGCAAGTGATGGCCGTATTACCGTGCCTTGTCGCAAACTGTTAGATATTTGCCGTGCCCTGCCCTCCACAGCGACTGTAGAGCTCTCCTTGGATGGTGCGCGCCTGTTGCTCAGATCTGGAAAGAGTCGCTACACCCTTTCCACCTTGCCAGCCAATGACTTTCCGAATTTGGACGACACTCTGTCCGGCTCGTTAACCATGACACTGTCGCAAAAGTCGCTCAAGCGCCTGATCGATAAGACGTCTTTTGCCATGGCCCAGCAAGATGTGCGTTATTACCTGAACGGCATGTTGTTTGAAGTTACAGAAGGACGTTTGCGTGTGGTCGCTACCGATGGCCATCGTTTGGCCCTCTGCGACGCACCAATTTCTGGACAAGTATCTGAAAAGACACAAGTTATTGTGCCTAGAAAAGGTATTCAAGAGCTTGCGCGCTTGCTTTCCGATGATGATTCGGAAGTCACACTGACTTTGGGCAGCAACCATCTTCGTGTCACCGTTGGTGCGGTCACGTTTACCTCGAAATTAATCGATGGTCGCTTCCCTGACTATGAGCGTGTACTGCCTAAGGGTGGAGACCGTATTTTGGTGGCGGGTCGTGAAGAGCTTAAGTCTTCACTCCAGCGTGCTGCTATTTTGTGTAATGAGAAATTCCGTGGTGTTCGATTACAGATTGCTGGCGATCAGTTAAAAATTCTGGCTACTAATCCGGATCAGGAAGAAGCCGAAGAAGAAATCCAAGTCGAGTACAACGGTAAGGACTTAGAGATTGGCTTCAATGTGGGCTACGTTCTTGATGTATTGAATGCTTTGAATGGGGCTTACACCAAAGCAATTTTGGGCGACACCAATAGCTCGGCACTGATTCAAGACAACGATGATGAACAGGCTGATGCGCTCTATGTTGTTATGCCCATGCGGTTGTAATCGTGACGTTTAAACCGTGAGCTTGGCCAAGCTGGATGTTGTTCAGTTAAGAAATCTTGAACATGTTTCTATTGAGCCAGGCTCACGGTTTAATTTGATTTATGGTGAAAACGGGTCTGGAAAATCGTCTCTATTGGAGGCGATTTTTGTTTTAGGCTTGGGACGATCTTTTCGAACCCAGCGAGCTCGTCGTATTGTTCAAGATGGTCATGACGTTGCCACGGTGTTTGCTGAGCTTGCCAATGGGTCTCGGCTAGGCGTCCTAAAGCGTTCTGCTGGCATTACGGAGGCGAGAGTTAATGGCCATAACGCTAGCGCCCTCTCTGAGTTAGCCCAGCATCTTCCCCTTCAGCTGTTTGACCCAGAGTCATTGTTGTTGATTTCTGGGCCGTCCTTGGCGCGTAGGCAGCTTTTAGACTGGGGCGTGTTTCACGTGGAACCAGAATTTTTAGCTGTTTGGTCTCGTGCAAAGCGCGCCCTGGCACAACGGAATTCTCTGCTTAAATCTGCTAAAATTTCGATTCCTGAATTAAAAGTTTGGGAGCTTGAGCTTGCGGCTGCTGCGAATGAATTGAGCTGCCAAAGACGAGCGCTTGCAACTCAGCTGCTGCCCGAGCTAGAGCGCGTGTTGTCCCAATACCTCCCTGCCAGCGACTTAACCGTTTCGTACTATGCTGGCTGGGAAGAAACGTTGGATTACTCTGACCTGCTTGAGGCATCTCGGAGTAAAGACCGCGAAAGAGGATTCACGGTATACGGGCCTCATCGTGCGGACTTAAAGATTAGATCGCATGGAACGGCGGCTGATGAACGACTTTCTAGGGGGCAACTAAAGCTTTGTGCCTGCCTCGTGAAGTTGGTTTTAAGCCAGTGGCTGCAGAGTAATTGCGCTGTTCAACCAGTTTTTTTATTTGATGATCTTTCATCCGAACTGGATACTGCAGCCAGGTTACATATCGCTGAATTTGTAGGGGCCATGTCGGTGCAGTCCTTTTTTACGAGCATCGACAAGAAACAACTAGAAATGACGCTTCCCTTGGGGGAGACCAAAATGTTTCATGTGGAACATGGCGCCGTAAGTCCGGTCCAAAATTGATGTGCCAGGAGCAATAAAATGACAGAAGAATCCACTTACGACTCGTCCAGTATTAAAGTTTTACGCGGGCTAGACGCTGTTCGTAAACGCCCTGGTATGTACATTGGCGATACAGATGACGGCACCGGTCTGCACCATATGGTGTTTGAAGTCGTAGACAACGCGATTGATGAGGCCTTGGCAGGTCACTGTACTGAAGTCAATGTCATCATTCACGCCGATGAATCGATTACGGTCACCGACAATGGTCGCGGAATTCCAGTCGATATTCACGAAGAAGAAGGTGTTTCTGCAGCCGAAGTCATTATGACTGTGCTCCATGCCGGCGGAAAATTCGATGAGAATAGCTATAAGGTTTCTGGCGGCCTTCATGGCGTAGGTGTTTCAGTTGTAAACGCCCTCTCCAAAGAATTACGTTTGACCGTTAGGCGTAATGGCTTGGTATACGAGCAGACCTACCGACACGGTGTGCCGGAGTTCCCGCTGCGCGAAGTTGGCAAAACGCAGGGTCGCGGCACTGAAGTCCGTTTTTTCCCTAGCGAAGAAACCTTTACCAACATCAAATACAGCTACGACATTTTGGCTAAACGCCTTCGTGAACTGTCCTTTTTGAACTCTGGCGTTCGTATTGTGCTTAAGGATGAGCGCGATGAGAAAGAAGAAGTTTTCGAGTATGAAGGCGGCCTGGCGGCGTTTGTTGGCTACTTGAATACGAATAAGTCACCCATCAATAGCGTCTTCCATTTTATGGTTCCGCAGTCCGAAGGGCCTAACGGGATTGGTGTTGAGGTAGCGCTTCAGTGGAATGATAGCTATCAGGAATCGGTCTACTGCTTTACCAACAATATTCCACAGCGCGATGGTGGCACCCATCTCCAGGGCTTCAGGACAGCACTAACGCGTACGCTGAATAACTATGTTGAAAAAGAAGGGCTGCTCAAGAAAGAAAAGGTCGTTACGGTGGGCGAAGACATGCGCGAAGGCTTAACCGCCATTGTGTCAGTTAAAGTGCCTGATCCTAAATTCTCCAGCCAGACCAAAGATAAGCTGGTTTCTTCCGAAGTAAGCAACGCCGTTGCTTCTGTGATGAATGAGAAGTTCGAAGAGTTTCTGTTAGAAAATCCTGCGGCGGGTAAAACCATTGTCGGGAAGATTCTTGATGCCGCACGCGCACGTGAAGCGGCCAGAAAGGCTCGTGAAATGACGCGCCGTAAGGGTGCGTTAGATATTGCTGGGCTGCCAGGGAAGTTGGCCGACTGCCAAGAGAAAGATCCCGCGCTGTCCGAACTGTACTTGGTGGAGGGAGACTCTGCTGGTGGCTCTGCAAAGCAGGGTCGAAATCGCAAGATGCAGGCCATCCTGCCTTTGAAGGGCAAGATCCTGAACGTTGAGAAGGCTCGCTTCGATAAGATGTTGTCATCTCAAGAAGTTGGGACGCTGATTACTGCCTTGGGCTGCGGCATTGGTCGCGATGAATATAATCCGGACAAGCTGCGTTATCACAAAGTCATCATCATGACCGACGCGGACGTTGACGGCTCCCATATTCGTACCTTGCTACTGACCTTCTTCTTCCGTCAGATGCCTGAAATCATTGAGCGCGGCTATATCTATATTGCGCAGCCACCGCTCTACAAGGTCAAAAAAGGCAAGCAAGAGCAGTATCTGAAAGATGACGATGCGATGGAGGTTTATCTGACCTCTGTTGCGCTGGATGGCGCGGAATTGCGTGTGAATCCAGAAGCGCCTGCTGTGGCTGGGCTGGCTCTTGAAGCACTCATTAATCAGTACCGCGAATTTTGCGTACTGCAAGACAGACTTAAGCGTCGCTACCCTAGCCTGCTTTTGGAACAGCTGCTTAAGCTGCCAACCCTATTGCCGGCAGAGCTATCTTCCGCTGAAGCGGTAACCGTGTGGGGTCAGCGCTTACAGGCGTCCCTCAACATGGCAGCGGACCCTAGCCAGCGCTTCTTGGTGCAAACCGTTGATGATCCAGAACATCAGCGGTTCTTCCCGCAGGTTGAGCTCATGGCGCATGGCGTGCCGTATAGCTACCCGCTGCGCTATGACTTCTTTAGCTCATCGGAATACCGTCAGGTCGATGCGCTTGCACGCGCATTAGAAGGTCTGATTGAGCCCGGGGCTGTGATTAAGCGTGGAGAGCGTCAAATGAAGGTTGATACCTTCAAGCAAGCGTTCGAGTGGCTAATGCAGGAGTCCAAGCGTGGTCTTGGCATTCAGCGTTACAAAGGTCTCGGTGAAATGAACCCGGATCAACTGTGGGAAACCACAATGGATCCGGAATCCCGCCGCATGTTGCGCGTCACCATTGACGACGCCATTGGTGCCGATCAAATGTTCACGACCCTAATGGGCGACGCTGTTGAGCCGCGTCGTGAGTTCATTGAGAAAAATGCGCTCTTAGTTTCTAACTTAGACGTCTAACGGCAAAAATGTGATTGTTCCACGTGGAACTTTGAATGGGAGGGGGTCCGAAAGGCCCCCTTTCTGCATTTATGACTAGAATCGTGCTCGCGCCCATGGAGGGTCTGACAGACTTCACCATGCGACATGTCCTCACACAGCTCAGCCCCTATGACTGGTGTGTTACAGAGTTCCTGCGCGTCACTGACAGGGTCTTACCTAATGCCGTTTTTTATAAACACTGCCCTGAGTTGATGAGTGATGGGCTAACTGCCAATGGGACGCCCGTGCATTTCCAGCTGCTGGGAAGCAACGCTGAAATGCTGGCAGAGAACGCGAAACGGGCAGTTGAGTTGGGCGCGCCCGCCATTGATCTAAATTTTGGATGCCCGGCGAAAACCGTTAACCGCCATGGTGGGGGCGCAAGCTTGTTGGTGGATAGCCGCGTGTTGCATGACATTGTCCGTAGCGTGCGTAAGGCTGTGCCTGAGCACATCCCGGTCACGGCAAAAATGCGCCTAGGTATAGACTCCACCGATGAGCTTATGGATAACGCCAGCGCCATCTATGAAGCGGGTGCGAACTGGTTGACCATCCATGCTCGCACTAAAGCCCAGGGATATCGCCCACCTGTTAATTGGGAAGCCATCGGCCAAGTTAAATCGAGCTACCCAGAGTGGGAAATCATCGCAAATGGCGATATCTCCTCCTTGCCTGCTTTGCAGACCTGTAGGGAGGCCACTGGATGCGATACGTTTATGGTCGGACGCAGTGCGGTGTCTGAGCCCGATCTGGTTGCGCGGCTAAAGCAGCCACACCTCAAGGCCATGCCTTGGGATGAAATCAATAACTGGCAGTTGCACTTTCTGCGGAAATTAGTCGGTACCGAAAACGGCTTGGTTGGACGCTATAAGCAATGGTTGGCCATGACAGCGACGCACTATCCAGAAGCAGCAGCGCAATTCCAGCGCATCAAGCGACTAAAGAAAATTGCCGAGATAGAAGCGCTTTCGTCGTTTGTTGAGATAGAAAGCGAATAATTGTTCTCCCCTGTAACAAAGCGCAAGATGTGAAGTCTAAGAACTACACGCTCACAGGATTCGCCTCATGCTGCCTACCCTAGCCTTGCTCGAAGCAACGGACTTTCCCGCTATTCGCCGCCAGTCTTTAACGACGCTGCAAATGAACCTTGGGTATCTCTGCAATCAATCCTGTGTACATTGCCACGTTAACGCAGGTCCGACGCGCAAAGAGCTCATGAGTGATGAGCTCATTGATCTCGCCATTGAGGTCATGGAAAAAAGAAACATCCAAATACTGGATCTCACAGGTGGTGCACCGGAAATGAATCCTGCCTTCCGCCGACTGGTTATTGCTGCACGGGCGCTGGGCGTAAAAGTGATCGACCGCTGCAACCTGACTATATTGTTTGAGCCGGGCTATGAGGGCTTGGCTGAGTTTCTGGCTGAGCAAGGTGTTGATGTGGTGGCCTCACTGCCGTGCTATTCGGCAGAGAATGTCGACAAGCAACGCGGTAAAGGTGTTTTTGAATTAAGTATCGAGGCGCTTCAACGTCTGAATGCGTTGGGCTACGGCCAGGCAAATAGTCCCTTACAGCTTAGTCTCGTCTATAACCCGCAGGGCCCTGTGCTTCCGCCCAGCCAGAAAAAGCTTGAACAAGACTATAAGCGGGAGCTCTTCGAGCAGTTTGGTATTGTCTTTAACGAGCTGTTCACGATAACCAATATGCCCATTCAGCGCTTTGGCAGCATGCTGATTTCTAAGGGGCAGTTTGATGACTATCTCACCTTGTTGAAACACAACTTCGCCGCCGCAAACCTTAAAACGGTGATGTGTAAAACCATGGTCAGCGTGGACTACCTGGGCTACTTGTATGACTGTGATTTCAACCAGCAATTAGGAAAAGCTATTCCCGTAGAGGGCGCTCAAGGCAGGCCTCACCTAAAAGACCTACTCACACAGGATTTTGTTCAGCAGCCGATTTGGGTGGCAGAGCATTGCTACGGCTGTACGGCAGGCCAAGGCAGCAGTTGTGGCGGCGCTTTAGAAGGGTAAGATCAATTTTTACCAACAAGGACGCCACATGACACGCTCTAAAATGTTCACCGCAGCACTCATTGCTACTGCCTTTGGCCTGTTTTTCGGCCTAGGGCTACATCATGAGCTGACATTGGCAAACCTACAGGCGTCACGTGCCGAGCTATTGACGGGGTATGAGAGCAATCCGGTGGCGTCGTTGGCCATGTTCTTCGCTGCCTATGTGGCTGTGACCGCGTTGTCGTTGCCCGGTGCGGCAATCATGACCTTGGCGGCAGGCGCCTTATTTGGCATCACCGTGGGTACGGTGCTGGTGTCATTTGCCTCGTCATTAGGCGCGACACTCGCCTTTTTAGCGTCACGTCATCTATTGGCGGACTGGGTGGGTAAACACTTTGGAGCGAAGCTTGCAGCCATACATGAAGGCGTAGAAAAGCGCGGCGCTCGCTACTTGTTCACCTTACGGCTAGTCCCGTTATTTCCCTTCATGTTGATTAACCTGGTCATGGGCCTGACGCGCATGCCCCCGCTGCGGTTTTACTGGGTTAGTCAGCTCGGCATGTTGCCGGGAACGTTGATCTATGTGAATGCAGGCACCCAATTAGCCACTATTACCAGTGTCCAGGGCATTCTCAGCCCTGAGGTGGTTGCTTCCATCGCTTTACTGGCATTGTTTCCCTTTTTAGGAGCTTGGTGCGTGTCCCTGTGGGAGCGCTATCAGCTCTATAAGCCGTGGAGCAAACCCCAACGATTTGATCGCAATTTGATTGCCATTGGCGCCGGTGCCGGTGGCTTGGTATCTACCTATATTGGCGCAGCCACCAAAGCCAAGGTGACGTTAATCGAGGCCCATGAAATGGGCGGCGACTGTTTGAACTATGGCTGTGTGCCCTCAAAGGCGTTGATACGAACAGCGTCACTGATGCGCGACGCACGCCATGCCAGCACACTGGGACTGAGCTCAGTCACGGCAGAGGTGGATTTTAGCGGTGTGATGGAGCGTGTTCAGCGTGTGATCGCTCAAGTCGCGCCACATGACTCTGTAGAGCGCTACACCGGCTTAGGTGTAGAGGTGCTAAAAGGGCATGCTGAAATCACATCGCCTTGGAGCGTTAAGGTAAACGGTCAAACGCTGACCACGAAAAGTATTGTCATTGCGACGGGAGCGTCGCCCACGATTCCAGACTTGCCCGGCCTTGATCAAGTGACCTATGTTACTTCAGACACCCTGTGGTCACTGCGCGGTAGCCCTCGGGAAGTCGCCGTATTAGGCGGCGGGCCGATAGCCTGTGAGCTCGCGCAAGCCATGGCGGAGCTAGGGCTTAAAGTGACCCTGGTGGGCCGTAATAAGCGCCTCCTTCCCCGTGAAGATGCCAGCGTTGGCGACGTGGTCTTAAGCACACTGCAATCTTCGGGTGTACGCGTGTTATTGAATGCTCAAGCGATGTCGGCCGAGCGAGAAGGTGCGCAGCAGCGACTCTGGGTTCAGCACGGTGGTGAGACAGAGACGATTCATTTTGACTTCCTTCTTCTCGCCATTGGGCGTACCGCAAGAACCAAGGGTTTTGGCTTAGAGACCTTGGATATCCCGCTGACAGCGCAGGGCACCGTCGCCACAAACGAGTACTTGCAGACCCGCTATCCCAATATTTATGCCTGTGGCGATGTGGTCGGTCCCTACCAATTCACGCATGTTGCGGCGCATCAGGCGTGGTATGCCGCCGTAAATGGCTTGTTCGGCCTGTTCAAGCGCTTTAAAGCGGATTACCGCGTGATTCCAGCCGTGACCTTTACTCACCCAGAGGTTGCACGGGTGGGGCTAAACCAACAGGAGGCTCGAGCTCAGGGTATTGCTTTTGAGTCGACCCGCTTCGAGTTAGAAGAGCTGGACCGCGCCATCACCGCCGATGAGCGTGAAGGCTTTGTGGAAGTGCTGACTGTGCCGGGTAAGGACACCATTCTAGGCGCTACGATTGTTGCTGCCCATGCAGGGGAAATGTTGGCTGAGTTCACTTTAGCGATGAAGCACGGGCTAGGCCTGAAAAAGATTTTAGGCACGATACATCCTTATCCGACATGGTCTGAAGCGGCTAAGTACGTGGCCGGTGAGTGGCAAAAAGCCCATGCCCCGCAGGCGGCATTGCGTTGGGCAGAACGCTATCACCGCTGGCAACGGGGTGAGTGAGATGAAAAGCGCTGGCGTGCCTTGGCTGAGTATTATTGTGCCGACACTAAACGAAGCATCGCAGTTGGCGCACACGTTGAGCCCTGTGCAGCCTTGGCGCAGACAAGGCGTTGAAGTCATTGTGGTGGACGGTGGCAGCCACGACGAAACGGTGGCTCTAGCGAGTGACTTGGCAGATAGCGTGCTGACCTCCGCTAAGGGGCGAGCCCGACAAATGAACCAGGGCGCAGTGCATGCGCGTGGCCCAACGTTTTTGTTTCTTCATGCCGATACTCGGCTCGACGACAGCGCGCTCAGTGCATTAAAGCAGTTGCTTACAGACAAGCCTGAGGCCTGGGGGCATTTTGATGTGCGTATTGAGGGTCGATCAGCCCTATTTCCAATCATCGCGTGGTTTATCAACAGGCGCTCACGTTGGAGCCAAGTATCGACCGGAGATCAGGCCCAGTTTTTTTCTCGCGACCTGTTCTACCGCGTCGGGAAGTTTCCGTTGCAGCCCTTGATGGAAGACGTGGAAATTTGCCTGCGCGCCAAAAAGCTCGCTAAACCCGTGTGTATGCAGCAAAGCGTCACCACATCGGGGCGGCGCTGGGAGCGCTTTGGCGTCTGGCGAACCATCTGGTTGATGTGGAGCCTGCGCTATCGCTACTGGCGCGGCGTTCCAGCCAGCGTGTTGGCAAAGGCTTATCGATGAAAATTGCACTAGCCATCGTGGCGAAAGCACCCTTGCCCGGACTCGCCAAAACGCGTCTAGCACGTACGGTGGGCGACGAGGCCGCTGCTGCGGTGGCAGAACAACTCCTGCGTCATACGCTGCAGACGGCAGTGAGCACAGGCCTAACGGTAACGCTTTATGGCACGCCCACGCAGCATCCCTTGCTGCGTGAGTTAACTGAGCAGGCCGGAGTGCATCTTCGCGATCAGGTTGAGGGGGATTTAGGCGACCGACTCGCTGTACTGGTAAAGCAGGAGCTCTGTCAGCATGACGGCGTGCTAGTGATCGGCAGTGATTGCCCAGCGCTCACTTCAGAACGGTTGCAACTCGCGGCGCAACAGTTGCGCCATCACGATGCCGTGATTTACCCGGCACTGGATGGTGGCTACACCCTGATGGGTCTAAAGCACTGCCAGCCAGGTTTTTTCCACGAGATGCCGTGGAGTACAGCGGAGGTGTTGCCCGTCACTTTAGGCCGAATGCAGCGCTTAGGCTGGAAGGTCTGGCAAGGCCCCGCCCTAGCCGATATTGATAGCTACGAAGACCTTATCTATCTCCCTCAAGACTGGCCGCGCCCTAGAGCGCTTGTGGAGCAAACAGGATGATGACGAGCCTCACTAGGCTGATACTGGCAGCGGCATTGATCTGCCCGCCCCTCGCCCACGCGAGCTTTAAGGCCGGCGCGGATGGATTGCCCGAAGGCTGGAAGCTCTTTCGTATCAACGAAAAAGTAGCGGCCACGCAGTTCAAGCTATTGGCCGAGCCAGAATCCGCCGTATTGCATGCGGTGGCCAATAACAGCATGGCCGGTGTCATTCGTAAGCAGCGCGTTGATCTCGACAAGACCCCCCTGCTCTGTTGGCGATGGAAGGTGAAAGTCAGCGTGGCGAAAGCGGACCTAAGCACCAAGGCGGGCGATGACTATGCCGCGCGTCTATATGTTTTCTACGATGTGCCGGCGAGTCAGCTGGCCTTTTCCGATCGCGTGAAAATCAAATTAGCCAAGTCACTTTACGGCGCTGAAATTCCCACGGCGGCGTTGAACTACGTGTGGGACAACAAATACGCCATCGGCACGATGCGTGCTAACGCCTACACCGACCGCACCCGCCTCATTGTTTTGCAGTCCGGCAACAGCAAGGCCGGGCAATGGCAAACCGAAGTCCGCAATGTAAAACAGGACTACGTAGCCGCATTTGGCAGCCCTGCGCCGGATGTAGTGGGGCTGGCCATTGCGACGGACACCGATAACACGAAAAGCACCGCCGAGGCTTGGTATCAAGAGCCGCGTTTTGTGGCGAGCGCAGATCAGTGCAGTTCGAATTAAGGTTTAAGAGAAAGGAAAATTAGCGATGCATGAACTGGTTCAAGACTATTACGGCAAGCAGCTACAAAGCACGGCCGACTTAAAGACCTCAGCGTGTTGCGACGCCTCGTCCATGCCTGCGTGGCTGAAGCCACTGCTGTCTAACGTGCATGATGAAGTGATGATGCGCTATTACGGCTGCGGACTGGTTTGCCCACCCAAGCTGCAAGGTTGCCAAATCCTCGATTTGGGCTCCGGCTCCGGGCGGGATGTGTATGTTCTGGCGCAAATGGCTGGCCCCAGCGGACATGTGCTTGGAGTAGACATGACCCGCGAACAACTCGACGTCGCGACCAGCACCTTGGATTGGCATGCCGAGCGCTTTGGCTACGCGAATGTGAGCTTTAAAGAGGGATTTATTGAGCGTCTAGATGCGCTGGGCCTAGAGGATGAGCGCTTTGACGTGATTGTTTCCAACTGCGTGATCAACTTGTCGCCAGACAAAGACGCGGTGTTACGCGAGGCCTATCGCCTGTTGAAAACCGGGGGTGAGCTCTACTTCTCAGACATCTATGCAGATCGCCGTGTGCCTGCTGAGATGGTCGCGGATCCGCTGCTTTACGGGGAATGCTTGAGCGGTGCGCTGTATTGGAACGACTTCTTGAGCCTGGCCAAAAAGCATGGATTTGCCGACCCCCGCTTAGTAGAAGATCTGCCCATTGAAATTACCGATCCAGCGCTGAAGGCCAAGTGCGGTAACGTCAAATTTTACTCGGCGACCTACCGCTTATTTAAGCTGCCTGAATTAGAGCCGGATTGTGAAGAGTACGGTCAGGCGGTGATTTATCACGGCACAGTACCGGAATGTCCGGATGTGTTTGTGCTTGATAAGCACCACAGCATTGAAACGGGGAAAGTCTTCTCTGTTTGTGGCAACACGTGGCGCATGCTGCACGACACTCGTTTCCGTGAGCATTTCACGTTTATCGGCGACTTCAGTCGGCACTATGGGATTTTCGAAGGTTGCGGTAAGTCATTACCGTATGACAGCAGCACCGCTGCATCCAACGCAGGCGGCGCTTGCTGTTAAGCCATGTCTGAGCCTCGTCAGTCGGTTTTCGTATCGACTGGCGGGGACAGCACGGGTTGCGCCAACCATTCCTGCCAAATCGCCACCACAACAGCCAAAATCACCGGGCCCAGAAACAGCCCGATCATGCCGAAACTGGCCAGGCCGCCAAGCACACCAAACATCACCAGCAAGAATGAGATATGCGTGGCGTTAGAGATCACTAACGGACGCACAATATTGTCGATCCAGCTCACCACAAACACGCCCCAAAGTACCAAGCCCAAGGCCTCAAAGGTTTGACCGTTGGCGAATAGCCACAGCGCCACGCCGCCCCACGCAAACGGGGTGCCGAACGGTACAAGGGCAATCACGAAAGTGACGAGGGTCAGAAACACAGGGTTGGGTGCGCCAGCCACGGCATAGCCAATACCGGCCAAAGTGCACTGACCTAAAGCGGTTAAGACAATGCCAAACACCACGGCGCGCGTCATATTGCCGGCGGCCAGTAAGTAACGCTCCCCTTGCTTCTGCGTCATGTGCGCTAAGGCTTGGCGTAATTGCCCCAATACCGCTGGGCCATCGCGGAAAAAGAAGAACAGCGCAAATAAGGTGAAGGTGAACTTTGCTAAGTTTCGGCCAATACCACCAGCGACCAGTCCAAACTGGGCAAAGCCCATGTTGAGCACACTCTGCAAGCTGCCGCGCATGGCCGCGGGATCTTCGTGCGCGACACTCCATAAACGCGTTAACTCGTTTGCTAACGCGGGGAAATGCAGTTGTAGAAAAGGCGGAATGGGCAGCGTATCGCGAGCGATAAACTCCGCCGCAAGGCCATAGAGCGTGCGCAGCTCGCTTTGCAACACCACTAGCAACCAAGCCAGAGGGCCGATCAATGTGGCGGCCAGAATAAACGTCATCACCGCTGCCGTTAAATTAACGCGTCCACCGAAAAGGCTTAATAGGCGCGTTCGAAGAGGCCAAGTCACAAAGGCCAGGATGGCGGCCCAGGCAACGGGAATGAGAAACGGACTGAGAATGGCGTAGGTGAGGTAGGTTAAGGCACTCAGGCCCAACAACAGCGGCAAACGCGCCCACAAGGAAGACTCGCGCAACATAATCAGCTCCTAATTAAGCTTGGATGCTAGCACTGCGATGCGGGCAAGGGTGAAAACAAAAAGCCCCCGTTGCAGGCAACGAGGGCTTTCGGTTCACATCACTCAGGCTTAGCCGAAGTTGAAGTGCTCAGCATCCATCTGCATGACCGACTTGGTCGGCTTCAGCATGCTGTCGGCATGGCCCTTGGCACGTGGCAGCAGGCGTTCGAAGTAGAACTCAGCGGTTTGTACCTTGGCACGGTAGAACGCGGGCTCTTCATTGCCGCCCTTCTCGAGCTTCTCGAAAGCCACTGCGGCCATTTTCGCCCAGAAGTAAGCGAGCATGGCGTAGCCCGAGTACATCAGGAAGTCATTAGCGGCGGTGCCAACGAGGTCACGGTCTTTGCGTGCTTGCAGCATGATGCGCACGGTCAGGTAGTTCCATTGCGTGGCGATCTTGGTCAGCTCCCAAACATAGGGACGCATTTCCTTGTTGCCTACGTGGTCACGGCAGAACTTGGCGATGTCCGCGGTGAAGTCGCGCACAGCCTTGCCCTTAGACGACAACAGCACTTTACGACCGAGCAGGTCGAGCGCTTGGATGCCTGTGGTGCCTTCATACAGCGTGGCAATACGGGCATCACGGGCAACCTGTTCCATGCCGTGTTCTTGGATGTAGCCGTGGCCACCGAAGACTTGCATGCCGAGGTTGGCTGCTTCTAGGCCGAGTTCGGTCAACACACCCTTGAGAATAGGAGTGTAGAAGCCGAGCTTGTCATCCCAGAAGTCGTAGGTTTCTTTGTCGCCGTTGGTGATGCCTACGGCCATGTTGTCGGCGAGCTGTGCGGCGAAATAAATCATGGCACGACCGCCTTCAGCGATAGCTTTCTGAGTCAACAACATGCGACGAACGTCGCCGTGGTGAATCAAAGCGTCTGCGGGCTGGTTAGGCTCTTTCTTGCCGGACAGGGCGCGCATGGAACGACGCTCTTTGGCATAAGGCAATGCGCCTTGGAAAGACTGCTCAGCATGTGCAACACCTTGTACTGCAGTACCGATACGAGCGGTGTTCATGAACGTGAACATGCACTCCAGGCCCTTGTTGGCTGGGCCAATCAGGTAGGCCGAAGCGCCGTCGAAGTTCAATACACAGGTGGCGTTAGCGTGAATGCCCATCTTGTGCTCAATCGAGCCGGCCTTCACCGGGTTGCGCTCACCGAGGCTGCCGTCAGCATTTACGTTGAACTTTGGCACGATGAACAAGGAGATACCGCGAGTACCCGCAGGCGCATCCGGTAAGCGAGCCAGAACGATGTGAACGATGTTTTCCGACAGATCATGCTCACCGGCAGAGATGAAAATCTTTGTGCCGTAGAGCTTATAGCTGCCATCAGCCTGAGCTTCGGCCTTAGTTTTTACCTGACCCAAGTCAGTACCGCACTGTGGCTCGGTTAAGCACATGGTGCCTAACCAACGGCCTTCCACCAGTGGTGGCATGTAAACAGCTTTCTGTTCTTCTGTGCCGTGCAGCATGATGGTGTTCATGCAGCCCAGCGACAGGCCAGGGTACATGGTGAACGACCAGTTGGCCGTACCCATCATTTCTGCCTTGAGCAGCGCCAAGGACATGGGCAGGCCTTGGCCGCCGAATTCGGTTGGGTAGTTCAGACCCTGCCAGCCGCCAGCAACATACTGGTCGTAGGCTTCTTTGAAGCCCTTTGGCGTGGTGACAACACCGTCTTCAAAGTGGCAGCCTTCTTGGTCGCCGGACTGGTTGATGGGCGCGAGCACTTCTTCACAGTACTTGGCACACTCATCCAGAATGGCATCGATCAGATCTGGCGTAGCATCTTCGCCACCGGGCAGGTTGGCGTAATGCGTTGGGTAGTCGAACACTTCGTTCATCAAGAAGCGTACGTCGCGTAAGGGGGCCTTATAAGCTGGCATGGTCTATCACCTGAGAGGTTTGTCGATAACGGTGTGATTAAACTGAATTGTAAGCAAATGTGCATTGGCACAAAGCGATGAAAGACGCGGCAATTCGGTAAATTGGACAAAAATGGCGTTTTGTACAACTAAAACGCCAATTATCAGATGACTGGTTGCCCTAGCCTCCATCATCGCGACAGAGGTTAGGGCAACCCGCGTTCACTAAGACAGTTGCGAAATATCGGCGACGCGCAGGAACAGCGCACGCAACCAAGACAGCAGGCGTAAACGGTTGGCACGTACAGCGGGATCGTCCGCCATCACCATGACTTCTGTGAAGAAGCGATCCACCGGCTCACGCAAGCTCGCCAATGCGGTAAGTGCAGCAGCGTAATCACCGGCGGCATACAGTGGCGCTACCTGAGCAGACAGGGCTTTTACGGCAACAGCCAGATCTCGCTCAGCGCCATTCTGCAAAAGCGCATCCTGAATCTCGCCTGCAGAGGCAGCTTCTTTGGCTAAAATATTGGAGACGCGCTTATTCGCAGCGGCTAGCGCCGTAGCGGCGGGTAAGGTGCGGAAGGCCGCAACAGCTTTCACGCGACGGTCAAAATCTCGCGCCACGGTGGGGCGACAGGCTTGTACGGCCTGAATCACATCCACCGAGATGCCCTGCTCTTCATACATGGCGCGATAACGGGCAAGCAAGAAGTCGAAAACATCTGCGGCTGTCGTGCTCACGCTGAGCGCTCTGCCGTGTCCGTCGCTGGCAAGCTGAACCAGCTTTTCTAGATCAATGGCAAGCTCGCCCTCAATCAAAATACGCAGCACGCCTAAGGCGGCACGACGCAGCGCGAACGGGTCTTTCGAGCCGGTAGGCGGTTGGCCGATGCCAAAAATGCCGGTCAGCGTATCGAGTTTGTCTGCTAGGGCAACGGCTTGACCGGTTTTAACCGTGGGCAACACATCACCGGAAAAGCGCGGCAGGTATTGCTCGTTCAGGGCCAATGCGACTTCGCTAGGCAGGCCTTCATGGCGTGCGTAGTGATATCCGGCAATACCCTGAAGCTCAGGAAACTCACTCACCATCTCAGAGGCCAAGTCAGACTTACAGAGCAGGCCAGCGAGTCGGGCCTGCTCCACATCTCCGCCGATTTGCGCAGCAATTTGTGCGGCCAGTGCCGAGACACGCTCCGCCTTGGCGTAAACCGTGCCGAGCTGGGCTTGGAAGACGACATTTTTCAGGCGCTCATTGCGCTCGGCGAGGGTGATCTTTTTGTCTTGATTGAAAAAGAACTCTGCATCGGTGAGGCGTGGTCGTACCACCTTCTCATTGCCCGCCACAATTTTCTCCGGCGAGGGCGAGTCGATGTTGGCCACCGTAATAAAGCGCGCTAAGAGCTGGCCCTGCTGATTGATCAAGCAGAAATACTTTTGATTGTCCTGCATGGTGGAGATCAGAGCTTCTTGCGGTACGGCTAAGAAGCGTTGCTCAAACGAGCACACCAACGGAACCGGCCATTCAACCAGCGCAGTGACTTCATCCAACAGGCTGGCGGGCATGAGGGCAATGCCGCCCTCCGCAGCTGCTAAAGCATTAACGCGCTGCTCGATTAAGCTGCGGCGCTCAGCGAAATCCGCCACAACATGGGCGCCGCGCATTGCGTCACGATAGTCCTGCGCGTGTTTCAGCGCAACGGCCTGGGGGTGATGAAAGCGATGGCCGAAGCTGGTGCGTCCACTGTGGATATCGAGCAATTTAGCGGGTACTACGTCGGTGCCGTAGAGCATGACCAGCCAATGCATGGGTCTAACGAATTCCACACGGCTCGCGCCCCAGCGCATGCGTTTGGCCACCGGCAAGGTTTTCAAGGCATGGTCGAAAATGCTGGGCAGTAAGTCGATGGCGGCTTCGCCTTTGACTTCGCGAACGTAACGGAGTTTTTCACCGCTACGATCCACTTGGCTAATGTCGATGCCATTTTTCTTGGCAAAGCCTAGGGCGGCCTGCGTCGGCTGGCCATCGGCCGAAAACGCAGCTTTCACCGGGGGGCCATCAACAGCAATCGTGCGATCCGGTTGCTGCGCGATCAACTGAGTGATGTAGATGGCGAGTCGGCGCGGCGCGGCAAAAAACGTGACGCCAGCGTGGGCAAGCCCGGCTTTTGCTAGACCCTCAGTGACGCTGTCCTGTAAGGCCGTTGCCAGCGTTAGCAGTGATTTCGGTGGCAGTTCTTCGCCACCAATTTCAAACAGAAAATCTTGCGCGCTCATGCTTGCGCCTCCTTCTGAGCGGCCGATGCAGCCAACTGAGCTAAAACTTCATCGCGCAAGGCGGGTGTGGCCAGTGGGAAACCGAGTGCCGCACGGGCATCTAAATAGCTTTGTGCGATAGCGCGAGCCAAGGTGCGAACACGGAGGATGTAGCGCTGGCGCTCGGTCACCGATATCGCCCGACGGGCATCAAGCAAGTTAAAGGTGTGCGAGGCTTTCAAGACAAATTCATAGGCCGGCAGAGGAAGCTTCAACGCCATAATGCGATTGGACTCGGCTTCAAATAAATCAAACAGCTTAAAGAGCTCCGGCACATTGGCGTGCTCGAAGTTATAGGTCGATTGCTCCACTTCGTTTTGATGGAAGACGTCGCCGTAGGTCACTTTACCGAAGGGTCCATCTGTCCAGACCAAATCGTAAACCGAGTCGACGCCTTGCAGGTACATCGCCAAACGCTCAAGGCCGTAGGTGATTTCGCCGGTGACGGGGTAGCACTCAATGCCGCCTACTTGCTGGAAATACGTGAACTGAGTGACTTCCATGCCATTCAGCCAAACCTCCCAGCCCAGACCCCAGGCGCCCAGCGTAGGCGATTCCCAGTTGTCTTCAACGAAGCGAATGTCATGCACCGTGGGGTCCACGCCAATGCGACGTAAGGACTCCAAATACAGCTCTTGGATGTTGCTGGGGTTAGGTTTTAACACCACCTGAAACTGATAGTAGTGCTGCAGGCGGTTGGGGTTCTCACCGTAACGGCCATCCGCAGGACGACGAGAAGGCTGAACATAAGCAGCATTCCACGTTTCAGGGCCGAGGGCGCGCAGAAACGTCGCCGTGTGAAACGTGCCCGCACCCATTTCCATGTCATAGGGTTGCAGCAGTACGCAGCCTTGTTCGGCCCAAAAACTCTGCAGAGCCAAAATCAAACCTTGAAAGGTTTGGATGGGTTGTGATGTTTCACTCATGTTGTTAACCCTAAGCCGCCAGCTCTGGCTAGCATCCGCTGAGGCGCGGACACGTCTGCCAGCGCTTTAAAATTGAACGCTGGAGTATAGCTGAGCCTTAACATGAAAAAAGCCAGCAAAAGCTGGCTTCTTTCAAAACAAGTGTTCGCCGCGTAAGCGCCGCGATACCCGATTAGATGCTGGAAACGTCCAGCACAACGCGAGTCTTGCTGTCTAAGCGAACAACGCGGTCGCCGACCTTAACCAGTTCAGTGCCCTTGGGCTGCGCGCTCAGCTCTTTCACGAGGCTGGCATCGATTGCAGTAGCCTTGGTGGCGAGTTTGGCGTCTAGCTTAGCGCCAATCACGAGCTGCTTTTCATAGCCCTTAGGCAGGTCATTGCTGTTGGCACTGGCACCGAAAATAGCACCGAAGGCTTTGTTCGTGGCTTTGCTCACGCCAAAGTGCTTGCCCAAGGCAACGCGGTCTTTCAGCGAGATTTTCTGTTCAGCGGTTTGCTTGTAGCCGGCAACAGTGGCTTGAGTCGTGCCCATGCGAGCGGCGGCGTCTGCTTGTGCCTTTTCGGCAGCCGCTTTCGCTTCGGTTGTAGCAGCGGCGCTAGCGGTTTTGGCAGCTTCAGCGCTGGACTTGCCGCTGACCATGGCGCCTACACCTGCAGAAATTGCTGCATCACGGGAACTGGCAGCGGCTTTTGCAGCGGCCTCTTTGCTGGCCTTGAGGTCAAGTGCAGTATTCGCGGAAGCACCCGCATTGACGTTAACACCGGGTACAGAAACAGCCGCATTGGCCTGAACGTCTGCGGCTTGGGCAGTGGCGGCGAAAGAGGTTGCGAGAACGGCGGCAGTAATAAGGGAAATACGGGTCATGTGAGTCATCCTTTGATAAAAACTAAGTGGCGATGAAAACGCGCCTTATGTGTGGCGGTTTACGCAGCAATCAAACTTTTCTGCTTAAGGGCTCTGCGTCAAACACTATACCGCTCCAGCCATGGCGCTGGAACTGGCGGATATTGGCATGACTGCTCCCCTGTGGGTCGTTTAAGACATCGCGTAAATGCCGGCCAAAAAGGCAGAGCGTGTCTTCAGGGCTAAGTTGCTCGAGCATCCCGAGAGCGAACACGCGACACGCACCTTCGTTCTGCCCGGCGGCATTCGACACCGCGTGAGCATCCAGACCATTTTTGAAGGCGCTGGGTTGATACACATAATGTTCAGCAATAAAGGCCAGCGTATCTTCAAAGTCTAAAGTCTCGGCGCGTAAGCCGGTCAGTAATTCAGCCAATGTCATGGTGATGTCTCTGCGTAGGGTCGGTGTATTGCCGATAGCACGCGATGCCACCGGCTAAAATTGGATGACATTTGTTCTATCGGTTAAGACAGTCTCTGTCATAAAATACGATTTTACCCGCACATACGCTTATAAGAGGGATATCCATGTCTATTGATCACGCCGAACTCGAACTTTTCCGCGATAACGTCAAGCGCTTTCTCGAAAACGAAATTGCCCCTCACTATGTTCAGTGGGAAAAAGACAGTTGGATGCCTCGCGAATTCTGGAACAAGCTCGGTGAGAATGGCCTGCTCTGCGTTGACCAGCCGGAGCAATACGGTGGCGTAGGCGTGCCATTCCAATACTCCATGGTGATCCTCAACGAAATGGCCAAGTTGGGCCTGGCTTCGCTGGCCACCGGCGTCAGCGTGCATTCCGATATTTGCGCGCCGTACGTAGAGCATCTGGGTACACAAGCCATTAAAGACTATTGGTTGCCGCGCATGGCGTCCGGTGAGGCCGTATGTGCCATTGGTATGTCGGAGCCGGGCGCAGGCTCGGACTTGGCCGCAATCCGCACCACCGCTGTTCGTGATGGCGATCACTATGTGGTGAATGGCTCCAAGACGTTTATTTCCAACGGCCAACATGCCGACATCGTGGTTATGGCAGTGAAAACCGATCCCGCCAGTGGCGCAAAAGGTGTGTCTTTGCTGCTGATGGATACCAGCCTGCCCGGCTTCAATAAGGGTAAGAAATTGGAAAAGATGGGCCTGCATTCGCAAGACACCTCTGAGTTGTTCATGGATAACGTTCGCGTACCCGTCGACTGCCTGCTGGGTCAGGAAGGCAAGGGTTTTGCTTACATGATGAATGAGCTGCCACGTGAGCGTTTGAACATTGCCGTGATTGCGGTTGCCGCATCAGAAGGCACGCTGGAAGAAACCATCAAGTACGTTCAAGAGCGCAAAGCGTTCGGCAAACCTTTGGCTCAGCTCCAGAACACCCGTTTCACGCTGGCCACCTGCAAGACCGATATTCTGGCTGCCCGTGCCTTTGTTGATAACTGTGTTGATCTGCACGCTGAAGGCAAGTTGGACATCCCAACCGGTGCGGCCGTTAAGCTCTACACCACTGAGCTGCAAGGTCGCGTCGCCGACGCTTGCTTACAGATGCACGGTGGCTATGGCTACATGTTGGAGTACGGTGTTGCCCGTGCTTACGTAGATGCGCGAATTCAGCGCATCTACGGTGGCGCCAGCGAGATCATGAAGGAAGTGGTAGCGCGCGAGATTCTGGGCCGCTAATCCGCAGTTGTGATGCATAAAAAACCGGGCTCGTTAGCCCGGTTTTTTTATGGCGACTTAGCGCTGTGGCACTTTCATCAGCATGGCGAAATAAAAGCCGTCGTAACCATCGGGCTCGGGCAGTAGCTGCCGACCTTGCGGACGCCATTGGCCCGGCATGTCGCCACCTGGCAGTTGCAGCGGAATGCATTGCGCATCGGGCGTGCGTGCGAGGAAGCCGATGATCTGATCTTCGTTTTCGGCCTTGAGCAATGAGCAGGTGGCATACAGCAAACGACCACCCGGCTTCAGCGTGAGCCAAAGTCGTTGCAGCAGCTCGGCCTGAATGGCCACGGTTTGCGCAATATCAGTGGAGCGACGCAGCAGCTTGATGTCTGGGTGACGACGAATCACGCCCGTGGCGCTGCAGGGGGCATCGAGCAGAATGGCATCGAATTTTTCGCCATCCCACCAGCTGTCCAGATCAGCTGCTTCAGCGCAGGCTACGCGAATATTCACGCCGGATGTTGGGTGGTCGGTTGCAAAGCCAGCACGCGCTAAGTTCTCTTCCACCCGCACCAGACGCTGCGGGTCATTGTCGAGCGCGATTAGGCTATGCAGGGCCGGCTGAATTTCCAGCAGGTGCGCGGTTTTTCCGCCGGGTGCCGCACAGGCATCCAGGACACGCTCACCGGCCGCCGGCGCGAGAAAGCAGGCTGCGAGTTGGGCGGCTTCGTCTTGAACGGACAAATCGCCACTGGCCAGACCCGGAAGGCTATGGATGGGCACGGGTTCGGTTAGGCGCAAACCATCTGGCGAGAAATGCGTTGCCACGACGGGCAAGCCATCATCCACCAGATGTGCGAGCGCTGCCTCGCGGGTTTGACGACCCCGGTGCACACGCAGCGTGGTCGAGGCTGGGCTGTTGTTGGCGGCGATGATGTTGTCCATCTGTGCCGGCCAGTCTTTTTCCAGCGCGCGTAGCAGCCAGGCTGGGTGGGCATGGGTCATCAGCTTGGCGGCATGCACCAGCTCCGCTTCGCGACGCTGAAGGTTACGCAAAACGCCATTAATAAAGCCAGTGAGCTTATCCATGCCCAGTTGCCGGGCAGCTTCCACGGTTTCAGCCAGCGCAGCGTGATCCGGAATGCGCATGCCCAATAACTGGTGAGCGCCAAGCAGCAACAGCGCCTCAACCGTATGATCTTTGGTGGCGCGCTCGAGCAGCGGTTTAATCAGCGTGCGGTAATAAATGGCGTGGCGAGCGGTGCCCTGAACCAATTCTTGCAGCAAGCCCACATCTTCGCTGCGGCAGGCTTTCTGCGCCGGCGGCAAGGTGCTGCTCAACGAGCGCTCACCCGCGAGCGTCGGCGCTAAAGCTTGAGCGGCAAGCGCACGTACGCCCAATGAGCGCGGTTTAGCAGGAGCACGCGAGCGTGTGTTGGAGTAGTGACGCGGAGCGGTCATGAGCCAAAGCCTTTGCCGGGCTGTAAAGCGGCCGGTCGAGAGTTAAGTAGCAAGGATGCCGACATGGCTTTGCCACCCGCCATCTGTAAAGTATCGATGAGTAATACGGTGCCCTGGCCTGCAGCCACCGCCAATCCGGTTTTGTCGGCGCGCAAAATCATGCCGGGCGGGGCTGTGGTGGTTTCTTCTTTGCTCGCATGCGCCAACCAAATGCGCACGGTTTGACCCGCTAAGGTGCTGTGCGCGACGGGGACGGCGTTGAACGCCCGCGTGCGCCGAGCAATGTCTTGTGCCGGTAGCTGCCAATCAATCAGGGCTTCTTCCTTGCTGAGCTTAGCAGCGTAGGTCGCCAATGATGCATCTTGCGATTCCGCCGTTAGTGGCTCGCCATCGCGCAGGGCATCGGCTACAGCAAGTAAAGCATCGCCACCCAGCAGGGCCAAGCGATCATGCAGGCTGGCGCCGGTATCGCTGGAGGAAATCGGGCAAATGGCTTTGTAGAGCATGTTGCCCGTGTCTAGGCCGGCGTCCATTTGCATAATGGTAATGCCCGTTTCGCGATCACCCGCAAGGATAGCGCGCTGAATGGGCGCCGCCCCACGCCAGCGGGGTAGCAAAGAGGCATGAACATTGATGCAGCCCAAGCGCGGTGTGTCTAGCACGCGCTGCGGCAAAATCAGACCATACGCCGCAACAACCATTAGGTCGGCCTGCCACTCGGCCAGCTCCGCTTGCGCATCGGTATCTTTCAGCGAGCTGGGCTGGCGCACCGGTAAGTCATGGTCCAGCGCGAGCTGCTTTACGGGGCTGGCTTTTAGCTCACGGCCGCGACCGGCGGGGCGATCGGGCTGGGTGTAAACCGCCACAACCTCATGCTGGCCTTGCAGCAGCGCTCGCAGACTTTCGGCAGCGAAATCAGGCGTACCGGCGAAGATGATACGTAAGGAACTATCCAAAGCGATAAACCTGCTGGGAGATGCTCAAGCGTTGGCTCGATGCAGTTTCTCAAGTTTAGTTTTGATGCGATTGCGCTTTAACGACGACAAATAGTCGACAAACAATTTGCCATCTAAGTGGTCGACTTCATGCTGAATGCAAACCGACAGCAGGCCATCGGCCTCTAATGTAAAGGGCTTGCCTTGAAGGTCCTGCGCCGTGACACGAATGACGTCGGTGCGCTCAACCGTTTCGTAAAATCCGGGCACGGATAAACAGCCTTCATCGTAGGTTTTGGTTTCGGCACTGACTTTTTCAATCTGTGGATTAATCAGAATCTGCGGCGCCGACTGATCTTCGCTTAAATCCAACACCAGCATACGAATGTGGTGATTGACTTGTGACGCGGCCAGCCCAATGCCGGGCGCTGCGTACATGGTTTCCAGCATGTCTTTAGCCAGTTGCGCCAGCGCGTCATCAAATACGGTAACGGGCTTAGCCACCGTGCGTAAGCGTGTATCGGGAAACTCTAAGATGGGGAGCAGTGCCATTATTTTCCTCCGGCTGCTAGCGAAAACCGCGAACCGGTACTAGACCTATAGCAGGGCCATTTTGGCCGTTGACCACATTATAGCCATGGATGCCTCTGCCCGCTAACGCAGCGCAAGGGTTTCGTTGTGTCACAGGAGGTGACGGGTATGGAAGCTGCGGATGAAATCGCGCTGTATTTGTTGGTAGAGCAGCAGCCTGGCGCGTATCGAAAACTTGTGTCGGAGTTCGGATCAGCGGCCTTGGCATTGGCAGCCAGTGCACGGGCTTGGCGAGCGCTGGGCATAAACCCTAAGCACTGTGATGCTCGTGCTGCCTGGCCTCAGGGCATGGCTTGCGAAGCTATACGCCATCAGTGGCGCAAGAGTTTGAGCTGGTTAGAAGGTGAGCATCGCGGTGTGTGGCTGGATTCCGAGCGCAATCAGTTGCCTGAAGTCGCTTGGCCAAGGGCTTTTGCCGAAGTGCCTAAACGTCCTCCCCTGTTGTTCTGGCAGGGTGATGAAACAGTAATGGGCCTGCCACAAATTGCCGTGGTCGGCAGCCGCGCAGCCACGCGCACAGGATTGGCGACCGCACAGGCTATTGCCGCTGAGCTCGCACAAACAGGCTTGGTGGTAACCAGTGGTCTAGCCAGCGGCATCGATGGAGCCGCCCACGCTGGGGCACTGTCGGTACAAGGAAAAACCATCGCCGTGTTGGGCTGCGGCTTGGATCGCGTGTATCCAGCACGACATCAATCGCTTGCCGAGCGCATCACGGAAAGTGGCTTGTTGGTGTCTGAGTTTGCGCCCGGCAGTGCGCCCGAGCCGTGGTGCTTCCCACGGCGTAATGAAGTGATTGCGCTCTTGAGTATGGGTGTTGCAGTGATTGAGGCGGGACCGGCGAGTGGGTCCTTCATTACGGCGCAGGCAGCGAATCAGCTCAGTCGCTGTGTATGGGCAGTCCCAGGCCCTATCACCAGTTTGCAGTCGCGCGGTTGTCATCGGCTCATTCGTGACGAGCAGGCTCGTTTGGTCGAGTCTGCGCAAGACATCTTGCAAGATGCCCTGCCCGTTCTGCGCGACTGGTATGGGCATGCGCCAGAGCAGATTCAGCCTAAGTCACTAACGGGCAGCGTCAAACCGCCTGCGCCCAGTACCTTTGGCCAGCAAATACTGGCGGCAATGGAGTGGCAGGTCATGACGGTCGATAGCCTAATGGCTGAATCCGCTCAGCCTGCCGATCACGTCCTAATGGCACTCGGGGAATTAGAGATGATGGGTTGGATTGCGGCTGTACCCGGGGGATATCAGCGTTTGGCCTCCTGACCATCTTTACACTGCGTGATAGACTGAAAACGTCCTTATTAAACGGTGAATTATGGTCAGCTCGCCTTCAGCTATTCATCTTCAACAAGCCGTTAATGCCGTCCGCGCAGGCGGTGTTATTGCGTATGCCACGGAAGCCGTATGGGGTTTGGGGTGTGACCCGTGGAGCGCCGAGGCGGTCGCGAAAATATGGCAAATTAAACGTCGTGACCCAGGCAAGGGCCTCATTTTAATTGCTTCTCAATGGCAGCACGTAGCGCCGTTGCTCTCTCAGCTCAGTGCTGAACAGCTAAAGCACTTGCAGGCCAGTTGGCCGGGCCCGGTGACCTGGTTGGTGCCGGTTTCGGATAGCTTTCCGGTCTGGCTGAGAGGTAAGCATGAATCAGTGGCTCTGCGGGTGAGTGCACACCCTGGCGTGAAAGCCCTGTGTGATCAATTTGGCGGCCCGCTGGTGTCTACCAGTGCCAATCGTGCAGGCGCTCCGGCTGCCCGCAGCTTGTTTGATGTGCGTCAAAGACTCGGCGCCGAACTGGATTATATTTTGCCGAGCACCACCGGCAAGTTGGCGCGCCCCACTGAAATTCGAGACTTAGCCACCCTGCGGGTTATTCGTGCAGGCTGAAGGAACGTAAATGAACGCCACACATATTGAGGCTGTAAAAAGCTACTTGATGGAATTGCAGGATCGTATTTGTGCTGCGTTAGCCGAGGTAGATGGCGGAGCTTTTCGTGAGGACACGTGGCTTCGTGCAGAAGGCGGTGGTGGCCGCAGTCGCGTGCTCGAAAACGGCGCAGTCATTGAGAAGGGTGGCGTAAATTTTTCACACGTCATGGGTGAAAAAATGCCCGCCTCTGCCACAGCGCATCGGCCGGAATTGGCGGGTCGTAGCTTTCAAGCGATGGGCGTGTCATTGGTGATTCATCCACGCAATCCGTTTGTGCCGACCTCGCATGCCAATGTGCGATTTTTTATTGCCGAAGCTGAGGGCCAGGAACCGGTCTGGTGGTTCGGTGGCGGTTTCGATTTAACGCCGTATTACGGCAATGACAGTGATTGCCAACATTGGCATGAAACGGCCGCCATGGCGTGTCAGCCGTTTGGCGAAGATGTTTACCCGCGTTTAAAGCAATGGTGCGATGAGTACTTCTACATCAAGCACCGGCAGGAGCCGCGCGGTGTGGGCGGACTCTTTTTTGATGATTGGCAGCGCGGCGGGTTCGACTCCGCGTTTGCTTTTATGCGTAGCATCGGCGACGCCTACGTGCCCGCTTACCTGCCCATTTTGAAACGTTGCAAAGACCAGCCCTATGGTGAGCGCGAGCGCGAGTTTCAGCTCATTCGTCGCGGTCGCTATGTGGAGTTCAATTTGGTGTATGACCGTGGCACCTTATTCGGCCTGCAAACTGGTGGTCGTACAGAGTCTATTTTGATGTCGTTGCCGTCGGCAGTGAGCTGGCGTTATGACTGGCAGCCTGAGCCGGACTCGGCGGAAGCCATGCTGTATTCACGTTATTTGAAGCCGCGCCCGTGGTGGCCAGCCATTGGATTGGCATTGGATGGCTCAGAGGCCAATGCCCATGACTGATCGTTATGTCGTCATCGGTCACCCGATTGCCCACAGTAAATCGCCCGCGATCCATCAGGCCTTCGCTGCGCAGACGGGGCAGGATCTTCGTTATGACACTCTTTTGTCGCCGTTAGATGACTTCGCTGGCACATGGCAGGCCTTTCGTGCGGCAGGTGGTCGCGGTGCGAATGTCACGGTGCCATTTAAAGAAGAAGCGTGGGCGCTGTGTCAGCAGTTGAGTCATCGCGCAAGGTTGGCGGGCGCGGTCAACACCCTGAGTGTGACGGCAACGGGCGAGCTGTTGGGTGATAACACCGATGGCCTGGGTTTAGTTCAAGATATCTGTGTCAATGCTGGCTGGCCCTTAGCGAATAAACGCGTCCTGCTGTTGGGCGCGGGCGGCGCGGCGCGTGGCGTTATTCAGCCATTGCTGGCAGCGGGCGTTTCGATGTTGTGGGTCGCCAATCGCAGTGTGGAAAAGGCACAGACACTGGCCGCACTATTTGCTCAAGAAGGTGCTGTGCAGGCCCTCGCCCTCAGGGATTTATCGCAAGTACATGAGCCGGTGGATGTCATTATTAACGCCACCAGTGCCAGTTTGCACGGCGAGCGATTAGCGTTGCCCAGCTCGCTGGTTCATGCCGACACCGTGGCCTACGACATGATGTATGGTCGTGACACGGCATTTTTACAGTGGGCGCGAGAGCACGGTGTGCAGCACCGCCGCGATGGCCTCGGCATGTTGGTTGAGCAAGCGGCGGAAGCATTTTTTATTTGGCGAGGCATAAGGCCTCATACCCAAGAGATTTTACGGGCGTTGCGTCTGGAGCTGAAATGAATATGTTGTTGAATCCACCGCTGCTTCCGGTCTTTGCCGGGCTCACACCAGACTTGGTTGAGCCGGCATTAGATCAGCTATTAGCAGCGCATCGCGAGGCGATTGTGACGTTGGCAGATCAGGCCGCACCGACGTGGCAGTCGCTGGCGGTGCCGCTCGAAGCCTTAGACGACAAGCTCAATGCAGCGTGGTCGCCGGTATCGCAGCTTAATGCGGTGATGAACAGCGAGGCCTGGCGCGAGGCTTACAATGCCTGCATCCCCAAGCTTTCAGCTTTTGCAACCGAAGTCGGTCAGAACGAAACTTTGTTCCGTGCCTGGCAGGCCTTGCACGACGCTCCTGCGTTCGCTGAGCTTACGGTAGCCCAGCAGCGCGCAGTGAAGAATGCCCTGCGTGATTTCCGCATGAGTGGCATTGGTCTGCCAGCAGAGAAAAAACAGCGCTTTGCTGAGGTCACCGAAGCTCTATCGCGCCTGACCGCTAAGTTTGCCGATCAGGTATTGGATGCCACGCAGGCGTGGTCACTGAATGTCACAGAGGCCGAGCAGTTAGCCGGTCTGCCCGACAATGCGATGGCCCTGCTGCAATCCTTGGCGGAAGCTGCCGGCGAATCCGGCTGGCGCGTGACCTTAGACATGCCTAGCTATATCGCGGTGATGACGCATGCCCGCAACCGCGAGCTGCGCGAGCAGGTTTATACTGCCTATGCTACCCGAGCCTCCGAGCAAGGCCCGCATGCCGGCCAGTTTGATAACGGCCCGTTGATCACAGAGATTCTGGCCTTGCGTCAGGAGCAGGCGGAGCTGCTTGGCTTTGCCCATTACGCCGCGCTCTCGCTGGAGCCGAAAATGGCGGAATCGGTCGAGCAAGTGCTGGCCTTCCTACACGATCTGGCTGTGAAGGCAAAGCCCGGCGCTGAGCGTGATCTCGCGCAGTTGCGTGAATTTGCCCGCAGCGAGCTGGATATTACCGATCTGCAACCCTGGGACATGACCTACGCCAGCGACCAGCTCAAGCAACAGCGCTACGCCCTATCGCAAGAAGATTTGAAACCCTATTTCCCCGCGCCAAAAGTGATAGACGGTCTGTTTGCTGTGGCGCAGCGTCTGTTCGGCATCAACATCGTGCCGGCCCCGGAGCTGGAGAGCTATCACGCCGATGTCAGCACCTGGGCGCTGGTCGAGCATGGCGAAGTGCGTGCCTATTTCTATCTCGACCTTTATGCCCGTGCACACAAGCGTGGCGGTGCGTGGATGGCCGATGCTCGTGTCCGTCGCCGTCACGCCGATGGTACGCTGCAAAAGCCTATCGCCTTCCTCACCGGCAACTTCAATCCGCCCGTTGCCGGTCGCCCGGCCCTGCTCAGCCACGATGAAGTCACCACGCTGTTCCACGAATTCGGCCACGGCATCCATCACATGCTCACGGAAGTCGAAGTTGCGGCTGTGTCCGGCATCAACGGCGTGGCCTGGGATGCCGTCGAGCTGCCCAGCCAGTTCATGGAAAATTGGTGCTGGACGCCGGAAGGTCTGGCGCTGATCTCCAGCCATGTCGACACCGGCGAGCCCTTGCCGCAGCTCCTGCTCGACCGCCTGTTTGCCGCGCGCAACTTCCAGTCCGGCCTGATGACGCTACGCCAGCTCGAATTCTCGATCTTCGATCTGGAAATTCATCGTCAGCCCGGCATTGATTTCAGCGGCATGCTGCGCGTGCTGGAGCAGGTACGCGATATCACCAGCGTGCTGCGTCCGCCGCAGTGGAATCGTTTCCCGTGCAGCTTCACGCACATTTTTGCCGGCGGTTATGCGGCGGGCTATTACAGCTACAAATGGGCGGAAGTACTGTCGGCGGACGCCTTCTCTGCTTTTGAAGCAGAAGGCGTGTTTAATGCTGACACTGGTCGTCGCTTCCGTCAGGCCATTCTCGCGCAAGGCGGCAGCCGACCGGCGGCCGAGCTATTCCGCGAGTTCATGGGGCGTGATCCGTCCGCCGAGGCGCTGCTTCGTCACACCGGGCTGAGCGAAGCCGTGGAGGCCGCATGAGCATTCGCAAGCTCTTTATTGCCGGGGCTAAATGCCCTGGCTGCGAGCTCGAAGACAAACTTCAGCTCTGCACTGAGGACGGTCGCGAGTGGATTCAGTGCGTGCGCTGCGGATATACCGACACGCGCCCGCTCACCGTCACCATGAAGGAGCCGGATGAGCCGGATACGAATGGGGTTGTGCGCTTTACGCCCTGAGCCGTTGCCAAATCATCAGCACTAACAAAGCGCACAGGGCGGCCAGTACGATGGATGGTGCTAAAGGCAGGTGCGCGGGCATGCCCAGCCCAATCCCTACGGCGACGCTGAACATGCCGATGGCGCTGGCACGCAGGGCCATGGCGCCGGGGCTGCGGGCAATAAAGCGCGCTGCCGCCGCCGGAATCACTAGTAGTGCACTGATCAGCAACACACCCATGACCTTCGCCCCAGCGGCCACTACGCCCGCTAGCAGCAGCATGAGTAGAGGTCGCAGACGTTGCACCGGCCAGCCGTCGACTTGTGCCGTATCTTCATGGATGGCCAGTGCCACCAAGCCGGACCAATAGCGTGCCAAGATCAACATGACCAGCAGCAAGCCAGCAGCGATCGCCAGCAGCTGGTTGCCGGTTAAGTTGAGCAAGTTGCCGAACAGATAATCTTCCAGACTGTGACCGTGGCCATCGTCGCCGACTGCGGCAGTGAGCACGAGTGCCAGGCTGAGGCCGGCATAGGCCATGATCGCCAGCCAGGTATCGGCACCGTGCTCGGGCAAGGTCATCAGTCGGCTTAGTAGCAACGCCACCAGCAAACATACCGCCGTCACAGCAAGACCGATCGGCAGATCCAGCATCAGCGCTATGGCCACACCGAGCAGCGAGGCATGCGCTAGGCTATCGCCAAAATAGGCCATACGACGCCAGAGCAGGAGTGAGCCTAAGGGGCCCGCCGCCGCCGCCGTTAATAAGCCCCCAAGCAAGGGCCAGAGCCAATCAGTCATGTTGGCAGCTCTCGTTGCAGCGCGTGGCGTCGCCATGCAGGGTGTGATGGTGGTCGTGGTGGTGCGTATAAATCGCAAGGTCGCGACTTTCTCTCACGCCAAACAGGCGCTGGTATTCCGGATGACGGCTCACGGCTTCGGGGTGACCGGTACAGCAAACATGGCCATTCAGGCAAAGCACGCGATCGGTGGCGGCCATGACCACATGCAGGTCATGCGAAACCATGAGCACGCCGCAGTGATAGCGATCGCGCAGCGAGGCAATCAGCGCATAAAGCTCGGCCTGACCCGCCAGATCCACTCCTTGCACCGGCTCATCAAGCACCAGCAGATCGGGCTGACGCAACAGAGCTCGCGCCAGTAGCACGCGCTGCAACTCACCCCCGGACAGACTTTGCGCGGGCAGCCGCAGCAGATGCTCGGCGCCCACCTCGGCCAGAGCGGAGAGCATGAGTGGCTGGCTAAACGGCTTTCCTAGCGCTGCCGGCAACGCCAGAAAGTCGGCCACGGTCATGGGCAGATACGGATTTAACTTCAGCGTTTGTGGCAAATAACCCACGCGCAGATTCGGCGCTATCCAGCGTTGGCCGCCGCTGGGCTTGAGCAGGCCAAGCGCGATGCGGATCAGGCAGGATTTGCCAGCGCCATTAGGACCAATGATGGTAAGAATTTCGCCCCGGTGCAGCTTCAAATCAACGCCATCCAGCACCGTACGGCCTTCATGCTGCCAACGTATTTTGTTCAGGTCCAGCAGGAGGTTGCCTACACTCATGACGATTTGGCCTGGCAGTGATGGCAGATACCACTGAGCTCTAATGCGGATTGCAGCACAGTAAACCCAGCGGCCTCTGTAGAGACGTTGAGTGCCGATTGCAATGCGGGGTTATGCGTGATTTCTTCGGTATTGCCGCAGTGCTGACAAATCAGAAAATAGCCGGCATGGGCATCGCCCGGATGGGAGCAGCCGAGAAAGGCATTGAGGCTGGCGAGGCGATGAATCAGGCGATTTTCCAGCAGAAAGTCGAGCGCACGGTAGATCGTCGGCGGAGCCGGCTTGTGGCCTTCCTGCGTGAGCTGATCAAGCAGCTCGTAGGCGCCCAGCGGCTTGTGGCTGACCCAGATCAGCTCCAGCACGCGTCGGCGCAGCGGTGTCAGGCGAGCTCCGTTGGCTTCGCAGACGGCATCGGCTTGAGCCAGCGCGCTGCGGATGCATTGTGCATGGTCGTGGCCGAGCAAGGGCCGACGGCTGAGCGCGGCGGCATCGGGCGATAAGGGCGTAACACGCGTGAGGCGAGCCATGGCGACCTGGAAATGAGTGGCGGACCGCACCCGCGGGACACCGAAAATGGATTGCAACAGTGTAACATAACGATTGAATTTCACGGCTTTGAGCATTACGCATGAGCGCGCGCGCCCCGTTAGTCCTCGTTGATGGTTCCTCCTACCTGTATCGCGCCTATCACGCCTTGCCGCCTTTAATGACGCGCACCGGCCAACCCACCGGCGCGATCAAGGGCGTGGTCAACATGCTGCGCAGTTTGCTCAAGCAAGTTCATCCTAGCCATGTCGCGGTCATTTTCGACGCGCCCGGCAAGACCTTTCGCGATGACATCTTTCCCGAATACAAGGCGCACCGCCCGCCCATGCCCGATGACATGCGCGCTCAGATCGCGCCGCTGCATGCGCTGGTGAAGGCGCTGGGCCTGCCGCTAATCTGCGAGTCCGGTGTTGAGGCCGACGATGTCATCGGCACGCTGGCGCAGCAGGGTGCGGCGGCCGGCTGGCCGGTGCTGGTGTCCACCGGCGACAAGGACATCGCGCAGCTGGTCAATAGTCAGATTACCTTGGTCAACACCATGACCAGCGTGGTCATGGATGAAGCCGGTGTGTTCAACAAGTTTGGCGTGCGTCCGGATCAGATTATTGACTACCTTATGTTGGTCGGCGACAGCTCCGACGGAATCCCCGGCGTGCCCGGTGTCGGCCCCAAGACGGCGGTGAAATGGCTGACGCAGTACGACTCACTGCCCAATATCGAGGCCCATGCCGACGAAATTAAAGGCAAGGTTGGTGAGAACTTCCGCGCGCACATGGCCATGCTGGAAATGACCCGTGCGTTGGTCACCATTAAATGTGATGTCACGCTTTCCGTTACACCTGAGCAACTGGCCTTGTCGGCACCGGATACCGTTGTCTTGCGTGAGCTCTATGAGCAGTTGGAGTTTAGAAGCTGGGCCAATGAATTAGCAGCGTCGCCAATCGGTGCTGCCGCTCCGGGCGCAACGAGCTGGTCGCAACGTAGTTCAGATGAGCCTCAGCGCCCAGCCTATTCGCCAGCGTTTGCGTTAACGAGCGGCGCCAGTGCCGAACCTGAAAAGCCCGCCGCTTTACCGATGGCGGAAACCACGACGGTGGTGGTGAGCACGGAGTCGGAGCTCGCAGCATTAATTGCCGCGCTGAGCACGGTCGACAACTTTGCCTTCGATACCGAAACCACCAGCCTGGATTATATGCAGGCGCAAATTGTTGGCCTGTCGTTTGCGATTAAACCCGGTCACGCCTGGTATGTGCCGGTGGCTCACAGCTATGCCGATGCGCCCGCACAGCTGTCCCGCGAGCATGTGCTGCAAGCGCTCAAGCCGCTGCTCGAAGCTACCAAGCCGGGCAAGCTCATGCAGCATGCTAAATACGATATGCATGTGCTGGCGAATCATGGCATTGACCTGCAAGGCGTGGTTTTTGACACCATGCTGGCCTCCTATGTTTTGGATGCCACGGCCACCCGCCACAACCTCGGTGATCTTGCGAAGTACTACCTCGGGCGCGACTCCATTAGTTTTGAGGCCATCGCCGGTAAAGGTGTGAAGCAGGTTAGCTTTGATCAAATTCATATTGAGCAGGCTGCGCCCTATGCTGGCGAAGATGCTGACCTGACCCTGCAATTGGCGACCCTGCTGGCGACTGAGCTGGCAAAAATCCCCGCGCTGGACACGTTGTTGCGAGAGCTGGAGTTGCCCACGCAGCGCGTATTGCAACAGATGGAGCGCTTCGGTACCCGCATTGATCCCGCCCCGCTAAAGCTACAATCACTCACGCTGGCTTCACGCCTTCATTGGCTCGAGCAACAGGCCTACGAAATAGCCGGTGAGGAATTTAATCTCGGCTCACCGAAACAGCTCGGCCTGATTTTATTTGAAAAATTAGGCATTCCCGGTGGCAAGAAAACCGCCACGGGCCAGTACTCCACGGCGGAGGATGTGCTGGAGCAGCTAGACCATGATTTGCCCCGGCTCCTGCTAGAGCATCGCAGCCTGTCTAAGCTGAAATCGACCTATACCGACAAGCTGCCCGAAATGATTCAGCCCAGCACGGGTCGGGTGCACACGTCCTATCATCAAGCCGTGGCCTCGACGGGCCGGCTGTCGTCTTCCGATCCGAACTTACAAAATATTCCGATTCGCACGGAGGAAGGACGACGTATTCGTCAGGCCTTTGTAGCCAGCCCCGGCTATGTGCTGATGGCCGCCGACTACTCGCAGATTGAGCTACGCATCATGGCGCATTTGTCTGGTGACGAAGGTTTGCTACGAGCCTTCCGTGAGGGCATCGATGTGCATCGCGCTACGGCGGCGGAGGTCTTGGGCATTGCTGTCGAGGACGTGACTCACGAGCAGCGTCGAGCGGCCAAGGCAGTGAACTTTGGTCTGATCTATGGCATGTCCGCATTTGGTTTGGCAAAGCAGCTCAATATTTCCCGAGCCGATGCGCAGGACTATATCGGTCGATATTTTGCGCGCTACCCCGGCGTGCAGGACTACATGGAGCGCACGCGCGAGCAGGCGGCCAAACACGGTTATGTAGAAACCCTCTATGGTCGTCGCCTGATGCTAAAGGAAATCAATTCGAGCAAGGCAGTGATGCGCCAAGCCGCTGAGCGCGCGGCCATTAACGCGCCTATGCAGGGAACCGCCGCCGATATTGTTAAGCGGGCGATGTTGCGTGTGCAGGCTGCGTTAGCCACAGAAGGCTGTGATGCCAAGCTCATCATGCAAGTGCACGATGAATTGGTGTTGGAAGTTCGTGAAGCGCAGGTGGCCAAGGTCACGGCCTTGTTACACCGAGAAATGCCTGCGGCCGGTGATCTGGCCGTGCCCCTAGAGGTGCAAATTGGCGTGGGCAAAAACTGGGATGAAGCGCACTAAGGCGCCCGTGGTTAATCTGCGGAAATGATCTCGTCGCCTTCCGATGGCGCTTCGTCGGAGGGTAGCGGCATCTCTAGCCAGTCGGCCAGTTTCAAGCCGGCCTCCTCAATGCCCAATCGGCTGACCGAAGAAAACAGTTGGATGCTGGCATCAAAACCGAGTGCGGTCAGGCCACGGCGGACTTCCTGCAAGGCATTCATGGCCGGGCCGCGATTCAGTTTGTCGGCTTTCGTGAGCAGGATATGCACGGGCAGTGGCCGCTCCTGCGCCCATGTCAGCATGTGACGGTCAAACTCCATGAGCGGATGACGAATGTCCATCAGCAGAATGAGACCGCGTAAACACAGGCGTTCGCGCAGGTAATGACTGAGATGGCGCTGCCACTCAAGCTTCATTTTTTCCGGCACTTTGGCGTAGCCATAACCGGGTAAATCCACTAAGCGGCGTTCTTCATCGAGTTCAAAGAAATTGATGAGCTGAGTACGGCCCGGCGTTTTAGACGCGCGAGCCAGTTGGCGCTGCCGAGTTAGGCAGTTAATCGCGCTGGACTTGCCGGCATTTGAGCGGCCGGCGAAGGCGACTTCGTGACCGATATTGGGTGGGCACAAGGCGAGTGTGGGCGCACTGATCTGAAATTGCGCTTGCGCAAGTTTGCCTAGAATATGTTCAGCGTCCGTCATGGTTCGCGCTCAGCCGTAAAAGCGGATAGTTTATAGGGCTACACCGCGTATGGGCACTGCGTTATACTGCCAACACGAACTCTTTGCACCTGAGTACAGCGAATTAGCGTACTGAGATGCCTCTGTTGCATCCCTGTGGAGCGGCTATGTGGAGCTTGTCATGAAAAAGTTTCTGCTGATGTGTTGCGTTTCGTTTGTCGCGCTGACGGCTCAAGCAGCCACGACGGAACAGCGTTATGCGCAAGCGTGTGCAAGTTGCCACAATGCGGGAGTTATGGGCGCGCCGAAAAAAGGCGATGCTAATGCGTGGGGTGTGCGCTTGAAACAAGGTGACGCTGTGCTCTTGGCGCACGTGAAAAATGGTTACAAAATGATGCCGCCTAAAGGTCTGTGCAATGACTGCACCGATGCTGAGTTCAAAGCGCTCATCAAATTCATGTCTAAGTAAGTTTGATCGGAACAGTTCTTATGAAGAAGTTTCTTGCAACGGTTGTACTGTCATTTAGCGCGGTATCAGTAGCTCAAGCTGCCGTAGTAATGCCCAAGGGTGATGCGGCTGCCGGTCAGGGTAAGGCCGCAGTCTGTGCCGCCTGCCACGGTGCCGATGGCAACAGTGCTGCACCCACCTTCCCGAAGTTGGCTGGGCAAAACGCCAAGTACATCTATAAGCAACTGCATGACTTTAAGTCCATGCGCCGCAATAACGCCTTGATGTTGGGCATTGCCAGCGCACTCAGCGATCAAGACATGGCTGATTTGGCTGTTTACTTTTCTGAGCAGAAGCAGGCCGGTGGCGCAGCCAATCCAGAATTAGTGGCACGCGGTCAAAAGCTGTTTCGTGGTGGCAACAAGAGTGTTGGCTTAGCGCCCTGCTCTGGCTGCCATGGTCCAGCCGGTTTGGGTAACACCTATGCCGCCTTCCCGCGCATTGGCGGCCAACATGCTGACTACACCAAGGCTCAGTTGATGGCTTTCCGTGCCGCGGGTCGTGATGACAACACCGACATGAAGCGCGGAAATGACGGTGCCAAAGCAGGTGAACTGGGCCCAATGCAAATGATTGCAGCGAAGCTCTCAGATAAAGACATTGACGCGTTAGCATCCTATATTCAGGGTCTGCGTTGATTGTTTAGGTCATGAATAAGCCCCGCGAATGCGGGGTTTTTTCTGCCAGAAATTATCTTACGAGTGATCGCGTCATCCACACGAACAGTGTGGCGTTAAATAGCAGCATCTATGAACTGTTTAAGGAATAGAAAAATGAAGAAATGGTTGTTAGTGGCTTGTTTGGCGTTTTTACCGGCATGGGCCGTTGCCTCTACCGTAGTGGAAGGCAAAGATTACACCGTGCTCTCGAATCCCGGCGTTGCTCCTGCAAAAGGCCAATTCGAAGTTGTTGAGTTTTTCTGGTACGGCTGCCCGCATTGCTATTCGTTAGAGCCTCACGTGGCGTCATGGGTTAAAACCAAGCCAGCCAATGTGAAGTTTTCGCGCGTTCCTGCTGCGTTGAACCCCATTTGGGAAGCGAATGCCCGTGGCTACTATGTGGCTGAAGCATCGGGTGTTTTAGAGGCTAGCCACATGGCCTTGTTTGACGCTATCCAAGTGCGCAAAGAGCGTTTGTTTGATCAGGCCAGCCTGGCAGCGTTCTACGCGCGCTATGGCGTTAAGCCGGCGAACTTCAATAGCCTGTATCAATCCTTTGCGGTGAGTGCGCGTGTTGCACAGTCTCGTAATCTGGCGATCCGTTACCAGCTCAGTGGCGTTCCCGCCATGGTGGTGAACGGCAAATACCTCGTTAGCGGCGACAAGGGACGTGTGATTGAGGTGGTGAAAGCCTTGATTGAGCGTGAGAGCAAAGCCAAGTAATTAGGCGCCACTCTTCTCGGGGCGCCATTCCAGCGCCCCGAGCATGATTAAACGCAACTGTTTAGTTGTTCGTTGAATCAACACCTCTTCCGCTTCCTCGTTGGGCATGGCCAGTAAGTCCAACGCTAAGTGGATCACGGTATTCACAACCAAGTCTGCCAGCATCGCTAAGTCTTCAACCGGGAAGCGGTGAAATGCGGGCCAGTTCCTCAGGTCGGCAGCTAGCTCCGCAACAAACAGACGAATTTCAGCATGAATAGCCTGGCGAACCGCCGGTGGTCCGCCCGCACGCTCGCGCGCTAAGAACTCAAAATATAGCGGCTGTTCGCGAATAAAAACGACTAATGCTTGGACGGACTCTAAGATCGCGGCGCCGCCTTGGGCACTGAGGCGAACCTTGCGCATCATACGGCGTAAGGTTTGACATGACTCGGCTGCGATATTCAGGCCCAGCGCCTCCATATCGGGGAAGTGTCGATAAAACCCAGTGGGTACCAGCCCGGCCTGACGAGCCACTTCACGTAAGCTCAGCCCGGAAAAGCCTGCACCTTCGTGCATCAGGGTGAGCGCAGCCTCAATCAGCGCGTGGCGCGTTTGTAGTTTTTTTTCTTCGCGTAATGCCATGAGCCACAGTCCAAAAAGCGAGAGTGCATTCTAGCACCAGAGCGAAATGGCACCGAAGGTTTGCCTGAAGGGCGCCAGCTAAGTGAACGATTGTATATTTAATGCGGAGTTTCGCCATCCGCCTAGCGCGGATATTCGATCTGCGATAGCTGTACCGCGCTAATAAACACGGTAAAGTCATGCACTACGCTATTCAGGAGTCATCTCATGTCCTTATTAACCCGCATCGAAGCCCTTAAAGACCTCGTTCAAGAAGCTGTGGATAAAGGTGCGACCACCGTCGAGCAAATTCATCAAACGATTGCCGCGATGCCGCTTGATGCCCTAGAGAAGCGCGGTTTGTTAACCGATAAAACCACAGGGTTACGCGAAACTCAGGCAGCGACCATCGGTACGGTCTACGACGCCATTCGCCGAATTAATCAGGAAGTGGGCGAACTGGCCTCGGGCTTGATTGAAACCATCGAAGATCAGATCGCTGCTCAAAAGAACATCGGCAAAAAGTCCTGATAAACTTGCACGTTGGGTTTAGTCGTCTTTTTAGCTAATGGGAGCACTCGTCGTGCCGCGCAAACCGCATCTGTTAATTATTTTGGATGGTTTTGGTCATAGCGAAAGCAGTGACTCGAATGCGATTCGCGCCGCCAATATGCCCCATTGGCAAGCACTGCTGGCCTCCTGCCCGAATGGCCTCATCTCCGGCTCCGGTGAAGATGTGGGCCTGCCTGACGGCCAGATGGGTAACTCTGAAGTCGGTCACATGAACCTCGGCGCTGGCCGTGTGGTGTATCAGGACTTCACGCGCATCACTAAAGCGATTCGCGACGATGAGTTTGCGACTAACCCCGTTATTGCGGGTGCCGTTGCAAAAGCTGTTAGCCACGATAAAGCGGTTCACATTCTGGGCTTGTTATCGCCCGGCGGTGTGCACTCGCACGAAGATCATCTCCACGCCATGGTCGATGCGGCAATTGCTCAAGGGGCGCAACGTGTTTACGTGCATGCCTTCCTTGATGGTCGAGATACACCGCCGCGTTCGGCCGAGCCATCACTGGTCGCCATGGAGAAACATCTGCGTGCCACGGGCAAAGGTCGTGTCGCAACGATTATTGGCCGTTACTACGCCATGGATCGTGACAACCGTTGGGATCGCGTCGAGTCAGCCTATCGCCTATTGACCGAAGGCAAGGCGGAGCGTACGTGCGCAACGGCTGTAGAGGCCTTGCATGCCTCTTATGCGGCGGATGTAAGCGATGAGTTTGTAGCGGCGAGTGTGATTGCGGGCGCAAATGAAACAGCGGCAACCATTGATGATGGCGACGCCGTTATCTTTATGAATTTCCGTGCCGATCGTGCGCGTGAAATGACTAAGGCCTTTGTGGATCACGACTTCAAAGGCTTTACGCGTGTGAAAACGCCGGTGCTGGCAGATTTCGTCATGCTGACTGAATACAGTGCAGCCATTAAAGCGCCGGTAGCTTACCGTCCGACGTCGCTGGTGAACTCCTTAGGAGAATATTTGGCGAGTCTTGGCAAAACTCAGCTACGCATTGCCGAGACGGAAAAGTACGCCCATGTCACCTTCTTCTTTAGCGGCGGACGAGAAGAGCCCTATGACGGTGAAACACGTATTTTAGTGCCCTCGCCCAATGTCGCGACCTACGATTTGCAACCGGAAATGAGCGCCGCCGAAGTGACGGATAAGTTAGTCGCAGCGATTGCCAGTGGCGAACATGACGTCCTTATTTGCAACTATGCAAATGGCGACATGGTTGGTCATACCGGCGATTTCGATGCGGCCGTAAAAGCGTGCGAAACGCTAGACCAATGCGTGGGTCGTTTAGCAGAGGCCGTGCGTGCGGCGGGTGGCGATATGTTAATTACTGCCGACCACGGCAATGTGGAACAAATGCGCGATAACGAAACCGGTCAAGCGCATACCGCGCATACCTGCGAATTAGTGCCCTTTGTCTACCTCGGCCAGCGTCAAGGCGTTGAGATTGCTTCAGGCGGGGTTTTGTCTGACGTTGCACCGACTTTGTTACATTTGATGGGCCTGCCACAGCCTGCCGAAATGACCGGCCGTAATCTTGTGGTAACGGTCTGACCCAGCATTAAGGATGTTCCATGCGGTTATTTTCCATACCAGCGTTAGTTTTTGCGCTCTGTTGTAGTTTGCCTTTGACGGCTTGGGCCGAATCCACAGGCCAACTACGCGCACAAGCACAGTCAGCTAAGTCAGACTTGGCTTCAGTGCAGCGTGAAATTAAAACGGCGCAGAAAAAATTGCGTCTTACGCAAGCCGAGCGCAATAAACAACTGGCTGCATTGCAAAAAGCGCAACTCCAAATTAATGCGTTGGAAAAGTCGCTGGCGGCAAGCGCAAAGGAAAAGCGTCAGCGCGAAGATCGAATGGTGGTGCTGAAGCAGCGCCAAACCGAGTTATCCGCGGCCAAACGGGCCCAGTTGGCTCAGCTGAAAGAGGATGTGCAGCAATCGTATCGTGCCGGCCACGATGACTATTTCAAGCTGCTGTTGAATCAAGAAAATCCGGCTCTGTTTGCGCGCCAATTGCGCTATTTCGGCTACTTACAGAAGGCACGAAGTGAGCGCATTACCGAGCTGGATGGGACGTTGACCGAACTGGCAGCCCTCCAGGTAGAAGAGAAAGAGCAGATTGCGCGTCTTGAAGAGCTGGGAATCAAATTGACCCAGGAGCAAGCGCAACTGAATGTGGCAAAAGAGCAACGCTCGGCCGCACTCAAAATCTTGAATAGCGAAATTCGGGAACAAGATAAGAACTTAAAATCCTTAAAGCAGGATCAGGCCGCGTTGCAATCGTTGATGAGACGACTGGAGCGGGTAGCGCGTGAGCAGGAGCGTCAAGAGTTACAACGCCGCCGCAATGAAGAGCGCGCCGCGAAAGAAGCGAACAAAGGCTCAAATAAGGTCGTTAAGCCGGCACCGGCGGAAAAGGAAAAAGAAACGGTTTGGAGCCAAGAGCCAGACTATGCCTCTCCGTATCGCGGCAACTGCAGCTTGCCAGCCTCTGGCGGCATTCGAGCCCAATTTGGTTCGGCGCGTGGTGGTGGCCTGCGTTGGAACGGTATTGTCATTGCCGCACCCGCGGGTGCACCGGTTAAGGCCGTTAAGTCAGGCAAAGTACTTTATGCCGACTTCCTGCGCGGCTACGGCAAGCTGGTGATCCTTGATCATGGCAAGGGCTTTATGTCGCTCTATGGCTATAACCAGAGCCTGCAAGTCCGCGTGGGTGACAGCGTGTCGGCCGGCGAGGTTCTAGCTTCGGTGGGCTCAGGCACTGGCGATACGGAATCTGGCCTGTACTTCGAAACGCGTCTGCGCGGTCGTCCGAGTCAGCCGGGGAACTGGTGTAATTACTGATCATCAGTGGCCGGTTGGGCGGGAAACTGTTTTCTGCGGGCTAAGGTGCCCGCTGAAAACAGTTTCCCACCCACCGTATTGCTGCGGCGAGTTTTAGAGACGCATCGTGATGCCGCGCTCGGCCAGGTACTGCTTGGCCTGCGGGATGCTGTATTCGCCGAAGTGAAAAATGCTGGCGGCGAGAACGGCGTCCGCACCGCCTTCAAGAATGCCATCGGCCAGATGTTGCAGGTTGCCAACACCACCCGAGGCAATCACCGGCACATTCACGGCATCGGTAATGGCGCGTACCAGCGGCAAGTCATAGCCCGCCTTGGTGCCATCGGCATCCATGCTGGTTAGCAAAATTTCGCCCGCGCCATAGTCAGCCATGCGTACCGCCCACGCCACAGCATCTATGCCGGTTCGGTTGCGACCGCCGTGGGTGAAAATCTCCCAGCGACCCGGTTCGCCTGCAGCGGAGACGCGTTTGGCGTCAATGGCAGCAACAATGCACTGAGCGCCAAAACGCTGCGATGCCTCGGCAACAAACTCGGGCCGCTTAACGGCAGCCGAGTTAATGCTGACTTTATCGGCACCGGCGTTAAGCATGCGACGAATATCTGCCACTTCGCGAATACCGCCACCGACGGTGAGCGGAACAAACACCTGCGAGGCCATGCGCTCTACGGTCCGCGCCATGGTGTCGCGACCCTCAACACTGGCGGTGATGTCGAGGAAGGTAATTTCATCTGCGCCTTGCTCGTCATAACGGCGAGCGACTTCGACCGGATCACCGGCATCGCGGATGTCGAGAAATTTCACCCCTTTAACGACACGACCTTGATCAACATCGAGACAGGGAATAATGCGCTTGGCGAGGCTCATGCAGAAATACCGTGATTTAGCAGGCCGCGATTTTAGCATGGGTACTGGCAGGTCGCCTGCCCGACTATAATGCGCCCCACATTGATTCCTATTGAGCACTGCCCGTGTCGGCTAATTCTTCACATTACGACGTCATTATTATTGGTGGCGGTGCCTCTGGCCTGATGTGCGCGATGGCGGCTGGTCAGCGTGGACGCCGCGTATTGGTTATCGACAGCAGTAATAAAATCGGAAAAAAAATTCTGATGTCGGGCGGTGGTCGCTGTAATTTCACCAACTACTTTGTGGGGCCGGAAAATTTCCTCTCGGCGAATCAGCAGTTCTGCATCTCGGCACTGAATCGTTATACCCAGTGGGACTTTATTGCGCTGGTTGAAAAGCACCGTATTCCGTATCACGAACGCCTGCATGGCCAACTCTTCTGTGACGACTCGGCAAAAGACATTCTGGCGATGCTGGTGAGTGAGTGCGAACACGTTGGCGTTCACATCAAAACGCATTGCGAGATTCAGCAGGTGCAGGCATCAGAGAGCCTGCCCGCACGATTTGCACTAACCACCACGCAGGGCAAATACAGCGCAGAGTCGCTGGTGGTGGCCAGTGGCGGGCTGTCTATCCCTACCCTGGGTAGCAGCGGCTTTGGCTATGATCTGGCGAAGCAATTTGGTCATACCGTGTTGCCACTACGCGCTGGACTGGTGCCGTTCACCTTTAGTGATGGCATGAAAGCCGTGACGGAGCGGCTCAGCGGTCTCGCCGTACCGGTCAGCCTCAGCGCGGCAGACACGACGTTTACGGAGAATTTGCTGTTCACCCATCGCGGCTTGAGCGGACCTGCGGTGCTGCAAGTCTCGAATTACTGGCAGCTGGGTGAGAGCATCCACATTGATTTGATGCCGGGCGAAGCGATTGATGCGTGGTTAAAAGAGCAGAAGCGTTTGCACGCCAAGAGCTTGTTGCGCACCTTGCTCAGTGAGCGGTTGGCAAAAGGGCTGGTGCTGGAATTGCAGACGCTGCTGTGGCCGAGCTGGGCGGAAACACCTATGGCAGCCATTCCGGATGCGGCCTTAACCGCGTTGGCGCAACAACTTCAGGGTTGGACACTCAAGCCTGCGGGAACCGAAGGCTATCGCACGGCCGAAGTGACTTTAGGCGGTGTGGATACTCATGAGTTGTCATCGCGCACCATGGAAAGTAAGCGGCAGGCCGGGCTCTATTTCATTGGTGAGGTTGTGGATGTGACCGGCTGGCTGGGCGGCTACAATTTTCAGTGGGCATGGTCATCGGGCCATGCGGCAGGTCAATTTGTTTGAGGGTGGGCCATGAACGAAAAACGCTTTATTGATCCTCTGCAGGGCATCACGCTGGAGCACATGCTGACCCAATTGGTGGCGCGTTATGGCTGGGTGGAGATGGGTCGCGTCGTGGATATTCGTTGCTTCAACGACAATCCCAGCATCAAATCCAGTCTGACTTTTTTGCGTCGAACACCGTGGGCGCGTGAGAAAGTTGAAGAGCTATACCGCCGCAGCCTCTAAAATAAGGGCGCTGGTCGATCCGGCGATCTGTATTGGCCGAACTGCTTTACCCGAGATATCGAGAATCATCATGCTGCGATTAACTGACCTGAAGCTGCCACTGGAGCATAGCGACGACGCGCTGCGCGCGGCGATTCTGTTACGCCTGGGTGTGCGCGAGCATGAGCTGGTCAGCTACAGCGTCTATAAGCGCAGTTACGATGCCCGCAAGCGCGGTCATATCGTGTTGATTTACAGCCTCGATGTGTCTCTGACTCAAGAAGCCGCCGTACTCGATCGCTTGGCGGATGACCCCCATGTTGGGCATGCACCAGACACGACTTATCAATTTGTTACGCCCGCACCGCAAGGCGATTTCCTGCGCCCCGTGGTCATTGGCTTTGGCCCTTGCGGCTTATTCGTGGCGCTGATTTTGGCGCAGATGGGCTTTCGCCCTATCGTGCTGGAGCGCGGTAAAGCCGTGCGTGAACGCACTAAAGATACTTGGGGCTTATGGCGCAAGCGCGAGCTGCACCCTGAATCGAATGTGCAGTTTGGTGAGGGCGGCGCCGGTACGTTCTCTGACGGCAAGCTCTATAGCCAGATTCGTGACCCGCTGCATCATGGTCGTAAGGTGCTGACCGAGTTTGTAAAAGCAGGCGCGCCAGATGAAATTCTCTACGTGAGCAAGCCGCACATCGGCACCTTCAAGCTGGTCACGATGATTGAGAAGATGCGCGAAAACATCATTGCACTAGGCGGTGAAATTCGCTTCAGCGCACGGGTAGCAGACCTGCATATTGAGAACGGCCAGGTGCGGGGCGTGACGTTGGCGGATGGCGAACAGATCCGTAGCGACCATGTGGTGCTCGCGGTGGGCCACAGTGCACGAGACACTTTTCAGATGATTCATGACCGAGGCGTGTATGTCGAAGCGAAGCCGTTCTCTATCGGCTTCCGTGCCGAGCATCCGCAGTCGCTGATTGATAGCTGCCGCTTCGGCCCGCAGGCGGGTCATCCGATATTGGGCGCGGCCGACTACAAGCTGGTGCATCACGCCAAAAATGGCCGTTCGGTCTACAGCTTCTGTATGTGCCCCGGAGGCACCGTGGTGGCAGCGACCTCAGAGGAAGGGCGTGTGGTTACCAATGGCATGAGCCAGTACTCGCGTAACGAGCGCAACGCCAACAGCGCCATCGTGGTGGGCATTTCGCCGGAGGATTATCCCGGTAGTCCGCTCGCTGGTATCGACTTCCAGCGCGCACTGGAGTCGCAGGCCTTCGTGCTCGGTGGCAGCAACTACAACGCGCCGGGCCAACTAATCGGGGACTTCATTGCCAAGCGGCCATCGCGTGAGTTCGGCAGCGTGCAGCCGTCGTACAAGCCTGGCGTTACCTTAGGCGAGCTGGATGCCAGCCTGCCCGCTTATGCTATCGACGCCATTCGCGAAGCCTTACCCGCCTTCAATAAGCAGATTCGTGGCTATGCCATGCAGGACGCGGTGCTCACCGGCGTCGAAACGCGTACGTCCTCGCCGATCCGCATTAAGCGGGGTGACGACTTCCAGAGCATCAACACCAAAGGCTTGTACCCGGCAGGCGAAGGTGCGGGCTATGCCGGCGGCATTCTTTCAGCGGGTGTGGATGGCATCAAGGTCGCAGAGGCGGTGGCGCGGAGTTTGGTAGCGTAGGGCTGAATGAGGTGCTAACTTCTGTGAAATGAGCGCAGGCTCCGAGGTGAATGCCGATGCCAGTTGTTTTCAGATACAAGGGAGTTCGGTTTCACTTCTTCGCCAATGAAGGTGATCCGCGTGAGCCTCTTCATATTCACGCGGTTAGTGCGAACGGAGAAGCTAAGTTCTGGATGTATCCAGAGGTGCGTATTGCATACAGTGCTGGCTTTGACAGGCGTACTTTGAGTGAGATGATGGCAGTAGTTGCAGATCATCGAGAGCAAATTGAGAGGGCTTGGAATGAGCACTTTGGCAGCTAAAGAGCTTCGGTTCGACGAACACACCATGTGGGTTGAGCTTGATGATGGGCGTACTTTGGGCGTGCCGCTGGCATGGTTCCCGCGCTTGATGGCGGCCAGAAAAGAGCAGCTCGCCCAGTATTTTATCAGCGCATCTGGCAATGGTTTGCACTGGGACGAGCTTGATGAAGATATCAGTGTTGCGGGTCTGCTGGCTGGCCGTGGTGACCTGACGCACCAAGGGCAGTCGGCGGCATAGTCGCCTGACCTAACCCGCACATCGAAATGTGAGATTGATGCGCTGTTCGCCCAGCACTTCGTGCTGTCCTGCTTTCAGCGGCAATACCCCGTGAAAACGCAGGCGCGATGGCCCGCCCCAGACCAGCACATCGCCATGCTGTAACGGCACGCGCAAGGGTTTGTCGCTGCGTTGCATCCCGCCCAGCTGAAACATCGCCGGCAAGCCCAGCGACACCGACACGATGGGCTGGCTGAAGTCCTTCTCGTTGCGATCCTGATGCAGCGTCATGCGTGCGCCCGGCACATAGCGATTAATCAGGCAGGTATCGGGCGTGAAGTGAGCGTAGCCGGCCACAGCGGCTGCGGATTGCGCCAGTGCCAGCAGTGCATCCGGCAATGCTGGCCAAGGCTGCCCCGTTTCAGGATCGAGCTCGCTATAGCGATAACCCTTGCGGTCAGATATCCAGCCGAGACGGCCGCAGTTGGTGATGGCCACTGACATGCGAAAGCCGCCGGGCGTGATCAGATGGCGCAGAGCTGCTTCGATCGTGACGGCGTGGACGGCGTCCAGTACAGCCCCGGCCTCCGTCAGCGCAAAGCCATGCAGAAGAACCGCGCCAGGCCCCAGCGCTTCATGGTCCCGGCGGACGGGTTCGCCAAAGAGATCGTCGATCATGTTCACGACCGGGCTTCGCGCGCCAGCAGCTCGCGCTTGCGCTCAATGCCCCAGCGATAGCCCGAAAGTGCGCCATCCTGCCTAATGATGCGATGACAGGGGATGACCACCGCCAGCGCATTTGCCGCACAGGCACTGGCGACGGCGCGCACGGCCCGGGGCGATCCGATGGCGGCCGCCAGCTCGCTGTAACTCAGCGTACGGCCAGCCGGAATGGCGCGCAGAGCCTGCCAGACGCGCTGCTGAAACGCGGTGCCACGGATATCCAGCGGCAGATCGAGGCCAATCGCCGGCGCTTCGACAAAGCCGACCACCTGCGCGATGCGCCGCTCGAAGGCAGCATCGCCACCGAGCAGCTGCGCCTGCGGAAACCTGTCCTGCAAATCCTGCAGCAGTCGTTCAGGGTCATCGCCCAGCAGAATCGAGCAGATGCCCCGGCAGCTTTCCGCGACCAGAATGGCACCCAGCGAGCACGCGCCCACGGCAAACTGAATATCGGTATTGATGCCGCCTGCGCGCCAGGCTGATGGGGTCATGCCGAGCACGGCATCGGCTTGCTCGTAGAAACGGCCGCTAGAGCCATAGCCGGCCTCGTGCAGGGCATCCGTAATGGTGGGCTGGCGAGCCAGCTCGGTACGCATATGTTCGGCACGATGCCCGCGCGCATAAGCTTTCGGCGTTACGCCCGTCGCGGCCTTGAACAGCCGATGAAAGTGCCAGGCACTGACGCCCACATGCGCCGCCAGCGCATCCAGCGTTGGCGAAGTTTCTGCCGTCTCGATCAGGCGGCAGGCCTCCGTGATTTTTTGTCCGTGGTGTTCGGCAAGCTTGGCACGGCTGGTCATGATCTGGCTCTCGCAGTCATACATTGATAGGGCTGACTGTAGCCAGCCCCTGACGGCCCTGCACTCCGAAGCTTGCTATTTTGCCGAACGATAAGCACAGAAGCCGGGCTTAGGCCCCACCTTCGGATGCTGCCGGCAGGTATTTGGGCGACGTTCATAGACGGTGCAGCGGCGCGTCGTCGCATGCAGATAGAGACAGTCGCCGTTGCTGCGTTGCGCGAGCGTGAAGACTTCCTGTTTGTGGCTGAAGTGCCCGATGATTCGAGCCTTTTCCAGCCGACGCGCGATGAGCCGAATCGGCTCTCCCCGCTCAAACTCATCGACCACACCGAGGCGGATCAGGTCATCAAGTCGTACTTCTACCGGCAGTGTGCAGCAGCTAGCCCGGCAATCGTTACAGAGACCCTTGTGGTAACGATGCCAGGTTTCAAGTCGATCAATGTCGGCAGGTCGCAGGGGAATGCGATTCATGACGCACTGCGCTTAACTCATGGCGTGACTGACTTAGGCGTCAGCCAGCGCCTGCGCCTCGGCCAGATCCAGCGTGCCTTCATAAATGGCGCGACCGGTGATGGTGCCAATGACGCCATCGCCACGCACGCGCAGCAAGCCGCGAATGTCATCGAGATTGGTGACGCCACCGGAGGCGATGATGGGCAGGCCGGAGTCGCGCGCCAGCTTTGCGGTGGCTTCGACATTGACGCCCTGCATCATGCCGTCGCGGGCGATGTCGGTGTAGACAATGGCGCTGATGCCATCGGCCTTGAACTGACGCGCCAGATCAACCGCCTGCACGCTGGACACTTCGGCCCAGCCATCGGTGGCAACCCAGCCATCTTTGGCATCAATCCCGACAATGACGCGGCCCGGGAATGCCTTGCAAGCATCCCGTACGAAGCTCGGCTCTTTCACGGCTTTGGTGCCGAGAATCACATACGACACGCCGGCACGAACATAGGCTTCGATGGTTTCCAGCGAGCGAATGCCGCCGCCAATTTGCACCGGCAATTGCGGCCAACGCGTAGCAATGGCACGCACGATTTCGCCATTTACTGGCTCGCCGGCAAAGGCGCCGTTCAGGTCGACCAAATGCAGACGGCGTGCGCCCTGCTCAACCCACTGTGCTGCCACGCCGATGGGGTCATCCGAGAATACGGTGTCGTCTTCCATGCGGCCTTGCTTGAGGCGAACGCAGGCACCGTCTTTCAGGTCGATGGCGGGGATGATCAGCATCAGGGTCTCCAGTTGAGAAAGTTGTGTAGCAGACGCAGGCCGTCTTTCGCGCTCTTTTCCGGGTGGAACTGCACGGCAAACAGATTGCCCTCGGCGATGGCGCAGGAGAACGGCAGACCGTACTCGCACTCGCCGGCGCTCAGTTCGGGGCGCTCAGGCACGCAGTAATAGCTGTGCACGAAATAGAAACGCGAGCCGTCGGCAATGCCGTCCCAGAGCGCGTGTTGTTGCGATTGGCGGACATTGTTCCAGCCCATGTGCGGCACTTTCAGACGCTGCTCGCGCACCGCCGGCACACCGCTGAAAAAACGCACGCTGCCGGGATAGATGCCGAGGCCATCGACCCCGCCATTTTCATCCGAGCGACCGAGCAGTGCTTGCATGCCGACGCAGATGCCGAGCAGCGGCTTCTGCTGCACCAGCTCGCGCACCACGCTGTCGATGCCATGACGCTGCATCTCCGCCATGCAGTCGCGCATCGCGCCCTGACCGGGCAGCACGATGCGATCGGCCGCGCGAATCACCGCCGGATCATCCGTTACCGTGACGCGGGATGCGCCCACCTGCTCCAGCGCTTTCGCGACGGAGTGCAGGTTGCCCATGCCGTAATCGAGGACTGCTACTGAGGTCACAGCGCGACGCTCATTATAAAGAGCCTTTGGTCGACGGCATCTGGCCGGCCATGCGCGGATCGACTTCAACCGCCATGCGCAGCGCGCGACCGAAGGCCTTGAACAGCGTCTCGGCCTGATGGTGCGAATTGCGACCGCGCAGGTTGTCGAGGTGCAGCGTGACGTTGGCGTGATTCACGAAACCCTGGAAGAATTCGTAGAACAGGTCCACGTCGAACTGACCGATGTGGCTGCGCGTGAACTCGCAGTGCATCTCCAGACCGGGGCGGCCAGACAGGTCGATGACCACGCGCGACAGCGCCTCGTCCAGCGGCACATACGCGTGGCCGTAACGACGGATGCCGGTCTTGTCGCCGACCGCTTGTGCGAACGCCTGACCTAGCGTGATGCCGCAATCCTCGGCGCTGTGGTGGTCATCGATGTGGTGATCGCCCTCGCAGACCAGGGTGATGTCGATGAGGCCGTGACGCACCACCTGATCCAGCATGTGATCGAGAAACGCCATGCCGGTACGCAGGTCGCCTTGGCCGGTACCGTCGAGATTCACGGCGGCGCGAATCTTTGTTTCCTTCGTATTACGAACCACTTCCGCGCTGCGTGCGGTCATGCTGAACCCCATCGGCTTGTCGCCGGCTATATTGGAAGCGGCGATTATAGCCGCACTGGGGCCGACCTAGGTACACTCCGGTGATTACTCAGGAGTCATCATGCCAGTCATAACCCGTGCTCACGCCCTGCCCCTAGATGCTGACTTGCAGCAACGCATGCAAAAATTCGAACCGGAAGTGCCTTTACTCCCGTTGGATAGCGGCGCCACGCTCTATATCGGCTGGTTCAACGATAAGCCAGTGGCAGGTGCTTGGGCCTGTGGCGATACGCAAGGGCGGCAATTACTGCACTTTGGGATTCACCCCGCCACACGCGGGCGCGGCGTGTTACAGCGACTGGCCCATGATATGCGCGAGCTCGAGAATGCTTCGGGACGGCGGGTGCTCTCAGCGCAAGATTATTCAGCGCTGGATAGCTGACAAATTTACTGAAAAGTCGTTGTGGACAGGCCGGCGCTGGTTACAATGCCGGCCTGCGTTACGCGGGCGTCGTATAATGGTAATACCCTAGCTTCCCAAGCTAGAGCCGTGGGTTCGATTCCCATCGCCCGCTCCAACTTTTTCGTTGAGTCCTAGACCCACTTAGGCTGCCGCACGATGCATCGCATCAGCTGCCAGCATCGGATCGCCCGTCGCCACAAACGCATCCAACCATGCACGGTAGTTGTGTACGGTAGGAATGTGATTCGGGTGAAAGCCCGGCTTGTAATAGCTGCCGATCATGGGCAAGAGCCGTCCCAAAACGCCTTTGCGTGGACCGACTAACCAAGGCAAGCCCTTGGCATACATCGTCAGGCGTTCACGCGTGGAGTAGCCATCCATCTTTAACATATGCCACGGTGCAATCACGGTGTAGAGACTGAAACCTAAAGTGGCGTGAGTCATGGCCGTGACGCGAAGGCCATAGCCGACATTCGCCACTTTCTGCATCACATCAAAGGCCACGGCTTTGTGCTCCATTTCTTCAATGGCATGCCAAGCAAACATGGCGCGCACCCGCGAGTCGGCGCCTTCCAACATGTCTTTTTCAGCAAAAAACAAATCCGCCATCATGGCGGTGAAATGTTCTAAGGCCGCGGTCATGGCGATGTTGTACTCAGCGGAGAGCGTCTGTAAGCGATTTTCCGTGATCTCTTTGGTATGGCGCGTGAAACCATCAATGGAGATCCCTTGACGACGTAAGCGCTCGTTATAGCTGGTGTGTACTTGCCCATGCTGACCTTCCTGCATGGAAAAGTCCTTAACGGCTTGCAGCAGCACGGGGTCGGTGATGCGGTCACGGAAAGCCCGTACGGCAGAAATGAAATACCGCTCGCCATCCGGAAAGGTCGACTGTACGGCATCGAAAACGCGTGTTTTGAAGGCATCACCTGCCATCCAGTAGCGCGGAATGTCATCGGCATCTAACTGAAAGTCTAGGTTCTTACGAACAACGATATCTTCTTGGTATTCGGGCTTTGCCATGATGAGTGCTCCTAAGCCATTGGGCTGGAAATCATGGTATGGCTCACGAGGTTATGTTATGGATAAATACGCGACAAGAATGGATAAACAGACGACAGCATGGCGAATGAGATTGGGTTGCACTTTGTCAGTATTCTGACGCAAGCAGCTGCACGCAGTGGCAGTGATTTGCGTGCGGTATTGGTTGCGCTAAACATGGGGGTGCATACCCGCGAGGGGCGCGCAGAACGCTTTCCGCTCAATATTTTGGTGACGTTGTTTGAACAGCTAGAGGCAAGATCCAGCAAGCAGCGCTTTGTGTTTGCGTTAGCAGACGCGTTTAATTTTGATGATCAACCGGCTATTTCTGCACTATTAGCGAGTGCCCATGATCTTAGGCAGCTGCTTCAGCTTTTGCACTGGGTACCTGAAGTACTGCATCCGGATTTCGCCTTTACTGAAGCGGAAACGCAAGGCTATATGTATATTCGCCCCACCGTTCAGTCAGTGGATCCTCGTTTAAAGGATCATCCCTTATTAATTGAATTGATGTCCGCGGTAACTCTGCGGTTAGCCAAACGCATTGCACCGAGCTTACCCTTAGTGGAGCGCATTCATTTTGCTCATGATCCCGCTGGCGAGACGGCGGTGTATGAGGCCTACTTTGGCTGCCCGGTTATTTTTAACGCCAACGAAAACGTGCTGATAGGCCATGTGAGTCAATTTGAACAGCCTTTGCCTGGCAGCCTGCCACAGGCCTTCGAGCGCGCTGAGGAAACGGTGCGAGTGAAAATCTTGGGGAATGGGATTAGCCAAACGGTACACATGCAGGCGGAACAATTATTACAACAGCGATTGTCCTTACTCAGTGAAGGCTTGCCCGGATTAGCGGCGGCCATGCAGTGTCACCCCCGACGACTACAGCGTGAATTGCAGGCGGCGGGTACAAGCTATGCGGCATTACTTTCGCAGGCGCGCTTTGAGCGTGCGACGGTCATGCTGCGAGACCCCGCGTTGGACATTGAAAGTATTGCGCTGAAATTGGGTTTTAATGAGCGGCGCAGCTTCACCTTGGCGTTCAAGCGCTGGCAGGGAATGACGCCTTCTCAGTACCGACAACAGCAGAAGCCAATAAAAGCAGGAGCGCGTTATGACGAGCGCTAAAATTTGGTTCTGTGGCGATACGCACGGAGGCTTTGGTCATCTGATTGATGCCGTGCGGGCTCAGCAGCCATCGGCCATTATTTTGCTCGGGGATATTCAGACGGATTTGCCCTTGCATCTTCAACTAGCCGAGCTGGATGCGCTGACCCAGGTTTGGTTTATCCACGGTAATCACGATACCGGCAGCGTGACTCACTACGACAATTTATTCACTGGGCCTTGGGCTGATCGTAATTTGCACGGTCGCGTGGTTGAGATTGCTGGGCAACGTGTTGCCGGACTTGGCGGCGTCTTTCGCGGCCAAGTATGGTTTCCGCCGACTCCTTGGCGCTTCGTTAGTGAGGCAGCTTTGTTGGCCGCTTTGCCCGAGCGTGATCACTGGCGTAACGGCCTGCCGCTCAAGCATCGCAGCACCATTTTTCCATTAGCTTTGGCTCAGTTGGCCACACATCGTGCGGATATTCTGGTGACGCATGAGGCGCCCAGCGCACATCCACACGGTTTTTCAGCGCTGGATGAGCTCGCGCAACACTTAGGTGTGAAAGCTAGTTTTCATGGTCATCACCATGACAGTCGCGACTATCGTGCCGACTGGCCTCGTTTAGGCTTTCAGGCCTTTGGTGTGGGCTTTAGGGGTATTTGCGACGAGCAGGGAAATTATGTGCGCGTAGGCGATTAGCCTAATGATATTAGGACGGCTTACGCCATTGCACAGGTTGTTCGGCGCTTTCGGTAGGCGTACAAGCCCCACAGGTGTTACAGCCACTCCCGCAGCCCGCATTTGAGGAAGAACCGTTAGGACGATTGGGAGTGAACAGAGTCAGTACGCGCCACAGGCTCCAAGCCAGTAGGCAAGCCACAATTAACCACTGAATGACCACGTTAGCGCTCATGAGAAATACAACGCTAAGCGATAGGTAATGAACGAGGCCAAATAGGCCAGTCCAAAGAGGTAGCCAGTCATGATGCCGACCACTTTCCAAGAGCCGGTTTCGCGACGCACCGTGGCGAGGGTGGATAAACACTGAGGCGCAAAAATAAACCAGACCAGCAGCGATAGCGCTGTGGGCAGAGTCCACTGTGCCGCAATTAGCGAGCCGAGTTGGTTGGCCACCAGTTCTTCATTACCCGAGATGGCATAGACCGTTCCCAGTGCGGCTACGGCGACTTCACGAGCGGCGAGACCTGGCACCAGCGCAATGGAGATTTCCCAGCCAAAGCCGATGGGGGCAAAAACATGCGCCAAGAGCGCGCCTAGCTGGCCGGCGAAGCTGTAATTAATGGCGGGTAGGGTTGCGCCTTCCGGTGGGTATGGGAACGTTGCCATGAACCACAGCAGTATCGTCACTGCGAGAATGATGCCGCCGACGCGCTTAATGAAAATCATGGCGCGTTCTTTCAGGCCAATCAGTAAGCTCTTGGGGTCAGGCAGGCGATAGCTTGGAAGCTCCATCAGCAAGGCGTGCTCGCTTCGGTCTTTCTGTAGCCATTTCATGGCAGTGGCTACGAGCAAGGCACTAACGATGCCGCCGAAATACAGCAGAAACAAGACGATGCCTTGCAGGTTAAACAGGCCGGCAATGGTTTGCGATGGAATGAATGCGGCAATGAGTAGCGTATATACGGGTAATCGCGCCGAGCAGGTCATCAGCGGTGCCACCATGATGGTGGTGAAGCGGTCGCGTGGGTCAGAAATGCTGCGCGTGGCCATGATGCCGGGCACAGCGCAGGCAAAGCTCGACAGCAGTGGAATAAAGGCACGTCCAGTAAGACCCGCTTTGTGCATGAGATGGTCAAGCAAGAAGGCTGCTCGCGGTAAGTAGCCTGATTCTTCCAGCATTAAAATGAAGAAGAACAAGATCAAAATCTGCGGCAGGAACACCAGCACTCCGCCTACTCCGGCGAAAATTCCGTCATTCACTAGGCTGTGCAGAATGCCTGGGGGTATCCACTCGGTGGTGGCCTGGCCCAAAGCTGCGATGCCGAGTTCTATGCCGTTCATGAACGGTTCGGCCCAAGAGAACACGGCCTGAAAAATAAAGAACATGATGAGGGCCAGCCAAACTAGGCCAAAGACTGGATGTAGTAGTACGCGATCAAGCGTGTCATCGCGAGCGTCGGTATCGGTGGGCATGACCACGCTGGTGGAAAGCAAGCGACGGACCTCTGCATGCAGGTCGGCATCGGCCGCAAGTACCGCTGGCGCGACGGTGGGTAAGGATTGATCCAGCGCTGCCGAAACGGCTGCGATGCCGTCATGACGAACAGCAATGCATTCCACGACTTGCACGCCGAGATCGCGGGAGAGCTGTTCTGTATTAATGCGGATACCACGACGCTTGGCGGCATCCATCATGTTCAACACGAGCAGCATGGGGCGGCCCAAGCGTTGAACTTCCAGCACAAAGCGCAAATGTAAGCGCAGGTTGGTGGCATCTGCCACGCAAACAATCAGATCCGGCGGTGCTTCGCCAGCCTGTTCACCTAAGCAGATGGCACGGGTAATAGCCTCGTCCGGGCTGGTGCTGGTGAGGCTGTAGGCGCCGGGCAGATCCAGAACATGTAATGAGCGACCTGAAGGCAGAATGGCGCGGCCTTCCTTGCGCTCAACGGTGACGCCGGCATAGTTTGCGACTTTCTGACGCGTGCCTGTTAACTGGTTAAACAGCGAGGTTTTGCCACAGTTCGGGTTGCCAACTAGGGCGACGCGGTGCGCGAGATCGCCACTCATGCGTTGATCTCCACCAGTACGCGATCGGCCTCTGTGCGACGTAACGCGAAACGGGTAAAGCCAATTTGGACCAATATAGGGTCTTGGCCTACCGGACCGGTAGCCGTGAGACGTACAGATTCACCCGGTACAAAGCCAAGGTCTGCCAGGCGCTGAGCGATGGCATCGTTGCTATAAGCAGCTTCCACGCGCTGCACAGTGGCAGTGGTGTAGCGAGGCAGATCAGACAGGCGCACGGACACAGGAACTCTAAGTAAAGATGAGAATTATTCTCATGTTTCGAGCGCCAGCTGTCAAATAAACAATGGGCGCGCTACATTTCACGCACACGTATGAGGGATCAGGTCATGAAACGCATTTTGAAGGTCGTCGCAGGGGTTTTTGGCGCGCTATTGCTGTCGGTATCGGCGCTGGCGGCGTACATCGTGTTGGTACTTGATCCCAATGACTATAAGCAGGAATTGGCGTCGGCCGTGAAAAAGAAAACCGACATGGATATGGCGTTGACCGGGAAACTGGCTTGGCAACTCTATCCAAATATCGGCATTAAATTAGGTCAGACCACGCTAACTGACCCCCAGCTAAAAGAAACCTTGGTTGCGGTGCAAGAAGCGGCGGTGTCGGTGCAGCTTATGCCGTTGTTGGCTGGCAAGGTCAATGTCAATGCCGTGCTGCTGGATGGCGCCGTGGTGCGCTTCGTGCAGTACGCTGATGGCAAGACTAGCTGGGACCACTTGCTGGAAAAGCTGAAGAGCCCGGAAGAAGAAGAATCGAAAAAGGTCGCTTTTGAGATTGAAACGCTGGATGTGAAAAATACACAGCTGACGCTTGTCGATGAGAAGGCTGGCGTGACGCGCGTGGTATCGAAAGTCGCTGTGCAGGCTCACGATATTGATCCCGATAAAGCGTTCCCCATTAAGGCGCAATTCCAGTTCGCACAAAAAGATGCCGCCGGGAAAGTTTTGCAGGCGGATAATCAAATTGAAACGACGGTTGCGCTCAATCTTGACGCCAAACAGCATGTGCTGAGTGGGCTCAGCGTGAGCAGCCAACTCAGCGGCAATGCTCTGCCAGCGCCAGTAGATATCGTTGCCAAAGCAGAGGAAGTTAAGCTGGATTTGCCGGCACAGCAGCATCTGGTGAAAGCGTTGACGCTGGCGGTGGATTATCGCGATGCCAAACTGAAGCAACCAGCCACACTGAAATTCGCCGGCAATATCAATGCCGATCTTGCCAAGCAAATTATTCAGCTCAGCGGTATTTCGCTGGATGCGCAGTACCAGGATGCTGGCCGTCCTGCGCCGATCACCGCCAAATTGACCACGCAAGGCCAGGTTAATTTGGCCAGTGGTCAGGCCAGCCTGCCCAAGCTAAGCATCAATGCCACTTTGGCAGACACGTCATTGCCGAAAGCCCTGCCGGTGTCGGTCAATACGGCACTGGAAGCTAATTGGAAGACAGGCGATGTGCGACTGTCATCGTTAGTAGCTCAGCTGGCCGGTGTTCGGGTCGACAGTCAGGTCGCAGTGAAGCTGCCGGCGCTGGCGAGTGGCGCCAGCCCGATCAGCAAGGGCATGAGCATCAATGGTTCGCTGCAGACCAACACCTTCAATCCGCGACAGCTCATGGCAACGTTAGGCATGGCGGCGCCAGTCACAAAAAGTGCGAACGTGCTTCAGCGTGTCAGCATCAGCTCAGCGATTTCTGGTAATGAAACCCAGGTGCTGGCGAGTAATCTGCGAATCGCGCTGGATGGCAGCAATATCACCGGCGAGGCGGGTGTGCGTGAACTACCTAAGGCTAGACTCTATGCGCGCTTAAATCTCGACCAAATCAATGCTGACAATTATTTGCCGCCATCTGCTGCGCCTTCCGCTGCTAAGGCCGATGCCGAAACGACCAAGAAAGCGGTGGCTGGCTTGCTGCCGGTAGGCTTGTTGCGCAGTCAAAATATTGATGTGGCCCTGAGTGCCGGAGCTCTCGACATCATGACCTACCCCATCCGGCAGTTCCGCGTGGCAGCTACGGCGCGAGGCGGTGTGGTGAATGTCAGCGAGCTGCGCGGCAGCATTTATAACGGCAGCTTCAGCGTGCCCGCCACTATTGATGTGCGTGGCGCCCAGCCGGTGGTCAATCTCAGTCCAAACATCCAGAATATTGATCTTGGCCCTATCGCTAAATCGGCATTGAAGAAGGATGTATTCACCGGCCGCATGAACTTCAACGGCTCGGTGAAAGTGGTCGGCAACGATGCTGATGCGTGGATCAAAAGCGCCCAAGGCCCGAACACCCTGCGTTTAGATAACGGCTTGATTAAGGGCGTGAATGTCACCGATGCGCTGTTTAATGCCTTGGGTCAGTATCAAGCGCTGCTGCCGGCATTGACCGGCCGAGATGTTGCGACCCTAAAAAGCAAAGTGCGAGACACTGAAATCGTCAGCATGTTGGGCGAGACTAGCCTGAATCAGGGCGTAGTCAGCAACAAGTCCATGAAAGCCGATCTCAAGGACATTCAGGTCGGCGGCAACGGTACCTATAACTTGGTCACTCAAGATGTGGACTACCGATTCCAGCTTAAGCTCGACAAGAAGTACTGGGGCGCTAAGTACGCGAAAATGGCGGATTATCAGATCCCAGTTCGCTGTAATGGCAATCTCAAGGGCAGTCTGGCCACACTGTGCGGCCTAGACCAGCAGGGCATGCAAGGACTTGTCGCGCAGATGGCTCAAGCCCGTCTGAACGAAGAAGTGGATAAGGGCAAAGCCAAGCTTGAAACCAAGCTCAACGAGAAGCTGGGTGAGAAACTCAACCCGCAACAGCAAGAAGCCGTGAAGCAGATCTTTGACCTCTTCAAACGCTGAATTCGCAACGCGCGTACTGGATTGGTTCGACTGCCACGGCCGCAAGGATTTGCCGTGGCAGCAGGCCGTTACGCCCTATCGCGTCTGGGTCTCCGAGATCATGCTGCAGCAGACGCAGGTGGCTACGGTTATCCCCTACTTCGAACGCTTTATGCAGCGCTTCCCCACCCTGATGGATCTCGCCCAAGCCCCCTTAGATGATGTGCTTCATTTATGGACGGGCCTGGGCTATTACGCCCGTGGGCGAAACCTGCATAAGGCGGCGCGTCTGGCCGTTTCAGAATATGGTGGGGCATTGCCAGAAACGGTGGATGACTTGTGCACCTTGCCCGGCATCGGCCGCTCCACGGCAGGCGCGATACGCTCACTTGGTCATGGCCTGCCTGCCGCCATCCTCGACGGTAATGTGAAGCGAGTTCTTGCTCGGCACGAAGCGCTGGCAGGCGACCCTGCCAAAGCTGACGTACTGAAGCAGTTTTGGGCGGTGGCAGAGGCTTTCACACCGTTACAACGCACCGACAACTACAACCAAGCCATGATGGATTTGGGCGCGACGCTGTGTACACGCAGCAAGCCGGCTTGCGCTATTTGCCCTTTGCAAGACAGCTGCAAAGGCCTACACAGCGGGAACCCGACGCAATTTCCTCAGAAAAAACGTAAGTCTGCGGTGCCAGAAAAGTCAGTCCGGTTTTTGATTCGGCTCAATGAGCAAGGCCAAGTTTGGTTAGAGCAGCGCCCTGCGGTCGGCATTTGGGGTGGGTTGTGGGGCTTCCCTGAGCAAACGCTGGATGCGCCATTAGCCAACGCCGTTGAGCAGTGGCCGGCGTTTTGGCATGTCTTCAGTCATTTTCGACTGCATATACATCCCGCCATCGAACGTGTGAGCCAGGATAAAACGCCCGTCGTTAACGAGGCCTCTGGCCAGTGGGTTACACTGGCGCCCCCACCGGCGGCACTCCCTGCACTGGGTTTGCCGACCCCCGTCCAACAGCTATTACAACGCTTGCAAGCGCAACTGGAGAGCGAAAAATGACGCGATTGGTGCATTGCCGAAAATTGAAACAAGAACTTGAGGGCCTAGCCTTTCCTCCCTTTCCCGGCGCTAAGGGCCAAGCCATTTTCGATACCGTCTCTAAAGAAGCTTGGATGCAGTGGTTAAAACACCAAACCATGCTTATTAACGAAAATCATTTGAAGGTCATGGAACCCAGCGCGCGTCAGTTCCTTGAAGAGCAGCTTGAAAAGTTCCTCAGTGGCGATGATTACGAGCGCCCCAAAGGTTGGGTTCCAGAGAAATGAGTTCAAACCCAATACGCCCCTCCAGTGGCCCTACTTCGTTAACGGCGTTGGCTGCGGCTTATGCTTATATTGCTCCGACCAAAGTGCATTGGGGCGATATGGATGCGCTGGGCCATGTTAATAACGTGGTCTATTTTAAGTATCTGGAAAACACGCGCCTGACGATGATGGAATCGATGGGTATTTTCCCGCGGCTGTTTGAGGAAGGTACGGGCCTGGTAATTGCTGACGCGCATTGCCGCTATAAAGCACCAGTGGTGTATCCAGATACCCTGCATATTGGCGTGCGTGCTGAGCTAATTGGCGAAGACCGCGTACGTTTTCACTACGCCCTGTTTAGCGAAAGCCTGCAGCGCGTTGCCGCCGAGGCCGAGACCATCCAAGTCTGCGTGAGCCCGCAAACGGGTCGCAAGACGGCCATGCCAGAGTGGTTCCGGGAGTCGCTTTCTCGCCTTATCTGATGTGTGGATAGCAAAAAGGGGTTTATCTGTTTTGCGCGCTAAGATGCGCTCAAAACAGATAAACCCCTTTTTGTATGCAAGCATTTGTGGGCAACACTGCAGCTAGCGGTGTTTAAGCCTCAGGTCGTGCGTCGCCCTCAACCGGTCCGTAGGTGTGGAGAGAAAGTATCTGCGGCGGGCATCTTAGCCCGCTGTGGATGCTTTCTCTCCACACAGAGCTATCAGTTGCGGCCTGCGCGCTTGCGCTCGTTCTCAGTCAGATGACGCTTACGAATACGAATGCCCTGAGGTGTAACTTCGACCAGTTCGTCGTCTTCGATGAACTCCAGCGCTTGCTCCAACGTGAAGCGGATGGCTGGGGTCAGTACGATGTTTTCGTCAGTACCCGATGCACGAACGTTGGTGAGCTGCTTGCCCTTAGTCGGGTTCACGGCCATGTCGTCGCCACGAGCGCAAAGGCCGATGACCATGCCTTCGTAAACTTCGGTCTGCGGGCCGATGAACATGCGGCCGCGTTCCTGCAGGTTCCACAATGCATAGCCGAGAGCCGTGCCTTGAACCATCGAGATCAACACACCGTTCTGACGCTTGGCCACGTCGCCGGATTTAACCGGGCCGTAGTGCGAGAAGCTCGAGGTCATGATGCCGGTGCCGGACGTCATGGTCAGGAATTCGGAACGGAAGCCGATCAGACCGCGTGATGGCACGGTGGCTTCGATACGAATACGACCCTTACCGTCGAGAATCATGTTGGTCATGTCGCCTTTACGCGAACCCATTTGCTCCATGACGCCGCCCTGGTGCTGCTCTTCGACGTCAAAAATAACGTTTTCGAACGGTTCGCACTTAACGCCATCCACCACTTTAAAGATCACTTCAGGACGCGACACGCCCATTTCGAAGCCTTCGCGACGCATGTTTTCGATCAGAACCGAGAGATGCAACTCGCCACGACCCGAAACCTTGAAGCGGTCTGGGCTATCGGTAGGCTCAACACGAAGTGCAACGTTGTGGATCAGCTCTTTATCCAAGCGGTCCTTGATGTTACGCGAGGTCACAAACTTGCCTTCGCGACCGGCGAATGGCGAGTTGTTGACCTGGAAAGTCATGTTAACGGTGGGCTCATCCACGCTCAGCTGCGGCATGGCTTCCACGCAAGTTGGGTCGCACAGCGTGTCGGAGATGCCCAGTTTTTCAATGCCGGTGATGCAGACGATGTCGCCGGCTTCAGCTTCTGGCACTTCAATACGGTTCAGGCCGTGATAGCCCATGATCTGCAAGATACGACCGTTGCGCTTATTGCCTTCGTGATCAACCACCACGACCGGCGTGTTGGTCTTGACGCGGCCACGGGTGATACGGCCGATGCCGATAACGCCAACGTAGCTGTTGTAGTCCAGCGAGGAGATCTGCATCTGGAACGGGCCGTCGCTGTTGACGGGCGGCGGGCTAACGCGATCAATGATGGTTTGGAACAGGGCGGTCATGTCGGTGCCGAGTTTGTCTGCTTCGAAACCGGAGATGCCGTTCAGACCTGAGGCGTACACCACGGGGAAATCGAGCTGCTCGTCGGTGGCGCCGAGGTTGTCAAAGAGTTCGAAAACTTGGTCCATAACCCAGTGCGGACGAGCGCTTGGGCGGTCAACTTTATTCAGCACAACGATGGGCTTGAGGCCACGAGCGAAGGCTTTCATGGTGACGAAGCGAGTCTGTGGCATGGGGCCGTCAACCGAGTCTACGAGCAGGCAGACGGAGTCAACCATGGACAGTACACGTTCCACTTCACCACCGAAGTCGGCGTGACCTGGGGTGTCGACGATGTTGATGCGGTATTCCTGGCCATCACGGGCATCCGTCCAGCGGATGGCGGTGTTCTTGGCCAAAATGGTAATGCCACGCTCTTTTTCCAAGTCATTGGAATCCATCACGCGTTCTACGTCGTTGCCACGATCACCAAAGGTGCCGGACTGCTGCAGGAGCTTGTCTACCAGCGTGGTTTTGCCATGGTCAACGTGGGCGATAATAGCGATGTTACGAATTTGTTTGATGGACACAGTGGGTCTCGGACAGCGGTCAAAATTTGGGCGCGAAGTATAGCCGATATTTGCTTTCAGTTGTTGTGACGGTTTTACCCTGAGCCCGAAAGCAAAAAAGGCCGCTCAATGAGCGACCTTTTTTGGTTCAGTCAGTGGCTGCCGAAGCAGCGCGAGACTTACTTCTTGATGATGACCTTTACTTCACCTTGAGCCACCGCAACAACGCGACGGTTCTTGGTCTGGCCTTCAACTGTTTTGTTGTCAGCTACTGGCTGCGAAGCACCGTAGCCCTTAGCGGAAACGCGATCTGCAGCGATACCGTAAGTTTTGGTCAGCACGTCAGCCACGGCGTTTGCACGGTCTTGGCTGAGCTGATCGTTGAGCTGAGCGCTACCACGTGAGTCAGTGTGACCCTGTACTTCAACTTTGGCTGTTGGGTATTCTTTCATCAGCTTAGCAACGGCTTCAATTTCAGCATTGAAGGCTGGCTTAACAATCGACTTGTTGGTGTCAAAGAGAACGCGAATTTCTTTGGCCACTGTTTCAGTCAGCATTTTTGGGCAGCCATTGGCATCAACCACAACCGTGGTTGGTGTGCCTGGGCACTTGTCGATGCTGTTAGCAACGCCATCTTTGTCGTCATCGCCATCTACCGCTGGAGCGACAGGAGCCAGAACAGCTGGAGCAGCAGCAACAGCCTTGGAGCCGCCGAATGCGTAGAGCACACCAACCGAAGCGATGCCGTCTACGTTGTTCTGCTGGGAGTCTTCAACGTATTGAACGCCACGGATTTCGCCACGCAGGGACAGGTTGTTAGCGAGTTGGTAGAAAGCACCAACGGCAGCGTTAACGATCGTGGTGTCAAATGTGCCGTTAGCTAAACCAGCATTTTCAACTTTGATACGCGACTGACCACCACCGACCAGTACATAGGGCTGGAAGTTGTTAGCGGCGTTAAAGCGGTAGTAAGCATCGAGTGTGGTGTTCTGGAAGCGAGCATCGCCGGCAGAATTTTCCAGATCAGCTTGGGTTTGGCCAAAGCGGGCTTCCAAGCCAACGTTTGGATTTACACGGTAACCTAAAGCGATAGAACCTGTGTTGGTGCCGTCTTCAAGGCCATTGTCGTTATCAAACATGTGGTAGCCAACCATCGGGCTAACAGTGAATTCGGCATGAGCTGCCATGGCAGACGAAGCCAAAATTGTGGCCACAGCGAGTTGATGCAATTTCATAGTCATTTAGTCCTTTTGCAGGTTGTATAATGCGGGGCAAGGGTAAGAACCTTCGCCAAATTCGTCAAACAAAATCCGACGAGGTAGATAAAACGCCACCAAACCCTTGTCGTTTACACACAAACTGTAACATAAGCGAGATTTCAACGTAATGAATCATTTGCAGCGGTTTCAATTTCTCGACGGTGCTGTGCGCGGTGAGATATGCCAGCTGAGCGAGGCCTATCAAGCAGTGCTGTCGCGACATGAATATCCTGCGCCGATTAAGGGATTACTGGGCGAGGCATTAAGCGGCGTTGCACTCATTGCGGCGAATCTAAAATTCGAAGGTTGTTTGATTCTGCAAATACAGGGCAATGGCCCGATGTCCGTGCTCATGGTTGAGTGTAATCACTTGGGCGAGCTCCGTGGCATTGCTCGCTATGATGAAGCAGAAATGGCCTTGCAGACAGACCACAGCTGGACTGCTTTAGCGGGCCAGGGGCAACTGATTCTCACGATAGATCCCGAAGACGGCGAACGTTACCAAGGCATCGTGGCATTAGAGGGCGAGTCCTTAGCCGCGGCGCTGGCCGGCTACTTTGCTCAGTCTGAACAATTACCGACCTACTTCAATTTAGCCGCCGATGGCCAGCACGCAGGCGGCCTCATGTTGCAGGTGTTGCCGCAAATGGATGAGAGTCAAGACGACGACTTGTGGGGTCGAGCGCAGGGACTGGCACAAACGCTAAAGAAAGAAGAGTTATTAGGTCTTTCGGCCGAAGAGGTGCTCTATCGACTCTTTCATGAAGAGCAGGTGGAGCTCTATCCCGAGGCTGAGTTGCGGTTTCACTGCAGTTGTTCGCGGGAGCGTAGCGGAAATGCCCTGCGTGCCATTGATTTGGATGAGTTGCTTGAAATTGCGGATGAGCAACAAGGCCAAATTGAGGTGGACTGTCAGTTCTGCCGTCAAAAATATGTTTTCGACAGTATCGACTTACGCCAATTGCATCTGCCTGCCACGGATGCACCCAATAGTGTTCAGTAAGGCCTAGCGCGACAGGCGCAGATGCGCTTTTAAGGGCAGCTCAATTAGCAGCTCCAAGCCGCCATCACTGGCATTGCTTAACTGAATACGGCCTCGGTGTTGTCGCACAATACGCGCGACAATCGCCAGTCCCAAGCCCGAGCCTTGAGTGCTTCGCGCCTGATCACCCCGCTGAAAGGGCTGCATGAGCTCTTCTGCCCGAGCCATGTCGATTCCCGGTCCGTGATCTCGGCAACGCAGACAGATGCGATCCGCTAAGGCCCACGTTTTTACTTCAAATGGCCCCGCGCCGTAGCGCAGGGTGTTCTGCATGAGATTGGCCATCACCCGCTTAAATGAAAGTCGGCGCAGAGCAATAAGCGGGAGCGGTTGCAGGTCCAGAACCACGGTTAATTGGCTATGGACTTGATGCGCCACTTCTTGCAGCAACTCGTTGAAATCAACCTGCTCTACTGGCTCTTCAGAGCCATCGCGCATAAAGGCAATGAACTGGTCGAGGATGGCATCCATGTCTTCGATATCCAGAATCATGCCTTCGGCAAGATCAGGGTCACGCAGCATTTCCGCGGTGAGACGTAGTCGCGTTAGCGGTGTACGCAGGTCGTGCGAAATACCTGCGAGCATGACCGTGCGCTCGCGCTCAGCTTGTCGAATCTGGTCGGTCATCAAGTTAAAGGCGCGATTGACGGCCCGAATTTCGCTGGGCCCACTATGAATATCCAGTTGCGTACTATGCAAACCGCGCCCCACGCGAATCGCAGCAAGCTGCAAGCGTTTCAGCGGGCGGTTGAGCTGCCTTGCCAGCACAATAATGGCCATGACGGATAATAAAGGTACGCCAAGGATCCAACCTAAGATAATGGCTGGGCTGTATTGCTGAATAAAGCGCAATTCCTCAGAGACCCACATCGGCGTTTGGGTCGGCGCTTTAATCCACAACGTTGGTATCGGTTTAAATTCAAAATAAACCTGCGCCGGTGCATTCAGCTCACTTTCTAATTGCTTTTGAAATCGATCAGTAAAAATCTCGGCAAACCATTTCTCGGAAGGTCGCGGAAACTTCGCAGGATCACGGATGACATTTAGATTGCCAAACTGTTTTAACTCAATGTCGATAATTTCAGGGGAAGGTGAGCCCGTTGCATCGGCATTACGCAGCAAGTCCACGCGAATGGCTGACGTATGCGCATGCTGTTTGATCTCGGGCAGATATAGGTTCTGCCAGAAAAATGCAATCGACAGCACCTGACTGACCAGCACCACAATGCCGATAACCAAGGTCGTGCGCATGAAGCTGGAGCGCGGCTTCAGGTTTTGAATCCAGCCTTTCTTGGGTAATACCACCGACGCTTGCTTCATATCAGCCTTGGCCATCCGGCACAAAGACATAGCCTATGCCCCACACGGTTTGGATGTAGCGGGCGCGTGCGGGGTTTTCTTCAATCATGCGGCGCAGACGCGAGACCTGAACATCAATCGAGCGCTCCATAGCGCCCCATTCGCGACCACGAGCGAGCGACATGAGTTTGTCGCGGGTGAGGGGTTCGCGGGGATGCTGCACCAGCGCTTTGAGTACGGCGAACTCGCCGGTGGTGAGGTTAACCGTTTCGCCATCACGGGTGAGTTGGCGGGTCGAAAGGTCGAGGCTCCAAGGGCCAAAATTGACGGTCTCGGCGGTGTGTGATGGCGCTCCCGGCAGTTCGCGAGACTGTCGGCGCATGACGGCCTTCATCCGAGCCAACAGCTCCTGCGGATTAAACGGTTTCGGCAGGTAGTCATCGGCCCCAGCTTCAAGACCGCTGATGCGATCGCTGTCGGCGCCACGGGCGGTGAGCATGATAATGGGCGTGTTGTTGCCGGCATCCCGTAAGCGTTTGCAGATGGTCAGGCCATCTTCGCCAGGCAGCATGAAGTCGAGCACGATGAGCGCGAAGAGTTCGCGAGCCAGCGTGCGGTCCATCTGGATGGCATCGGCGACGGTACGTACGGCATAGCCCTGATCTTCGAGAAAACGCTGGAGCAGGTTGCGTAGTCGCACATCGTCATCGACGACGAGGATTCGGAGTTGTTCTTTCGGCGATTCGCTGCTGGCGGATTCCATGCGTGTCCTCGGGCAAGCTCAGCGGATGTAGGTTGGCTTAGAGTGTACGCAGCACTCGTGCATTTGCCTATGTCAGCGCGGCAGATGTCGCGCGAGCCATTCTGCGTATAATCCGGCTCTCTTCAAGCGTCCTTGCGGCGCTGCTTATTGATTTGCCGAGTGTGTACATGTCATCGATTGCCCAACAGATTGCCCGCGAATTATCCGTCCGTACCGAGCAGGTCGAAGCCACCATTACGTTGCTGGATGGCGGAGCCACTGTGCCCTTTATTGCGCGCTATCGTAAAGAAGTGACCGGTGAGCTCGATGATACGCAGCTGCGTAATCTCGAAGAGCGTCTGCTGTATTTGCGTGAGCTGGAAGATCGCCGCGCCGCCATCCTGAAAAGCATTCAGGAGCAGGGCAAACTCGATGACACCTTAAAGGCACAGATTCTCGCGGCCGACACCAAGTCGCGTCTGGAAGACTTGTATTTGCCCTTTAAGCCCAAGCGCACCAGCAAAGGCCTCCAGGCCTTGGCCGCTGGCATCGGTCCATTAGCGGACATGCTGTTAGCAGAGCCCACGCGCGTGCCGGAACAGGAAGCGCTGGCCTTCATCAAGCCGGTGGCGGACGAAGGTGGCGTGGCGTATCCGGATGTGAAGGCGGTGCTGGAAGGCGCGCGCCATATTCTTATGGAGCGCTTTGCTGAGCAGGCCGATCTGCTGGCCACGCTGCGTCAGTATTTGAAAGACAGGGCGTTGATCAGCGCGCGCGTCATCGTCGGCAAGGAAAACGAAGGCGCAAAGTTCCGCGACTATTTTGAGCATGACGAGAAGTGGGCGGATGCGCCGTCGCATCGTGCGCTGGCGATTTTTCGCGGCCGTAACGAAGGCTTCCTGAGCATGAGTCTGACTCTGCCGGATGCGGCCGAGAGCGTGGTGCATCCCTGCGAGGCGGTGATTGCCTCTGCCGTGGGTATTTCTGATTTGGGTCGTCCGGCTGATGCGTGGTTACGTGAAGTGGTGCGCTGGACCTGGCGTGTGAAGCTGCTCACGCATCTTGAAACCGAGTTGCTGACCGAGCTGAAAGTGCGGGCCGAGGAAGAGGCTATTCGCGTCTTTGCGCGCAATATGAAAGATTTGCTGATGTCGGCGCCGGCCGGTCTGCGTCCGACGTTGGGGCTGGATCCCGGCCTGCGCACGGGTTGCAAAGTGGCGGTGGTGGACGGCACCGGCAAGCTCGTGGCCAATACCACCATCTTCCCGCATGAGCCACGCAAGGACTGGGATGGCTCGCTGCATACGCTGGCCAAGTTTTGCGCTGAGCATAAAGTTGAGTTGGTGGCGATTGGTAACGGCACGGCATCGCGCGAGTCCGACAAGCTCGTGGCCGAACTCATGAAGAAGCATCCTGAGCTGAAGCTGACCAAAATTGTGGTTAGCGAAGCCGGTGCATCGGTGTACTCGGCGTCTGAATTGGCGGCGCGCGAGTTTCCAAATCTGGATGTGACCTTCCGTGGCGCGGTATCCATTGCGCGACGCCTGCAGGACCCACTGGCGGAGCTGGTGAAGATCGAACCGAAGGCGATTGGCGTTGGTCAATATCAGCACGATGTGAATCAGGTGAAGCTGGCGCGCATGCTCGATGCCGTCGTGGAAGATTGTGTGAACGCGGTTGGCGTGGATGTGAATACGGCCTCCGCACCCTTGCTGGCTCGCATCGCCGGTCTGAATGCAACGCTGGCGCAGAACATCGTGAATTTTCGCGATGCCAATGGCGTCTTTGCCTCGCGTGAAGCCCTGTTGCAGGTGCCGCGTTTTGGCGAGCGTACCTTTGAACAGGCTGCGGGCTTTTTGCGCGTGTCCGGTGGCAGTAATCCATTGGATGCCTCAGCCGTGCATCCCGAGTCCTACCCGGTGGTGCATAAGCTGCTGGCAAGTACGGGAAAAAGTCTGCCAGAGCTGCTCTCCGATCCCCGCTACTTACGTGCGGTGAATGCTGAGCAGTTTGTCGATGAGCGTTTTGGTTTGCCGACCGTGCGTGACATTTTGCGTGAATTGGAGAAGCCGGGCCGTGACCCTCGCCCCGAGTTCAAGGCGGCGGTGTTTAGCGAAACGGTCACTGAAATTAGCGACCTTAAGCCGGGCATGGTGCTGGAGGGCGTGGTGACGAATGTCACGGCGTTTGGCGCATTCGTGGACATTGGCGTGCATCAGGATGGACTGGTCCACATTTCCGTGCTGTCCGATAAATTCATTAAAGACCCGCATGAGGCGGTGAAGGCGGGCGACATCGTGAAGGTGAAAGTGGTGGAGGTGGACGTGGCGCGTAAACGCATTGCCCTATCCTGCCGCTTAAATGACACGCCGGTGCCGGCGGCTCGCGCCGGTCGTGATGACGGCAAGCCCGCCTCGCGTGGTGCCCAGCCGTCCCGAGGCGGTCAACGCGCTGCCGCACCGACATCCGCCGGTCAGGTTGGCGGTACACTCGGTGACCTGTTCCGCAAAGCAGGCGTGACCCGATGACGATGGCATGGCGAGGGAGACATTGATGGATGCCGCACTGATGCAGCAATTAGCTTGGTTAGAGCGCGAACCTGAGTGTCTGCAAGGCATGCAGCGCGGTCTTGAAAAAGAGGCGCTGCGTGTTCAGCCCGATGGCTGGCTGGCACAGACGCCGCATGCCGCCGCATTGGGCTCTGCCCTGACGCATCCCAACATCACCACGGACTACTCGGAAGCACTCATCGAGCTCATCACGCCGCCCTGCGACAGTATCTCCACGGCACTGGGCTGGCTTGATGACGTGCATCGTTATGTCTATGCCAACATCGGCAGCGAGCGCCTCTGGGTTAACTCCATGCCGTGCAAGCTCGGCCCGGACAATAATATTCCGCTGGCGCAGTACGGCAGCTCCAACATCGGCCGCATGAAGACGCTGTACCGACACGGCCTGGGTCTGCGCTATGGCCGTCGCATGCAGACCATCGCCGGCATTCACTACAACCTGTCGTTCCCCGATAGCTTCTGGCAGCGCTGGCAGCAGCAGGCGGGCGATACCCGCTCGCTGCAAGATTTCAAATCGGAGAAGTACCTGAGTTTGGTGCGTAACTTCCAGCGCCATAGCTGGTTGCTACTCTACCTGCTGGGCGCGAGTCCGGCGGTCTGTGGCACTTTCCTAGAAGGTCGCGATCACGGTCTCAAGGCCATGCCGTCGGGCACCTTGTATCTGCCGGATGCCACCTCACTGCGCATGAGTTCGCTGGGTTATCAGAACGATGCCCAGTCGGATCTGCAGGTGTCTTATAACGCCTTGGGTGAGTACATTCATGACCTCGATCGCGCCATTCGCACGCCGTATGCGCCCTATGTGGCGGCGGGCGTGGTCAAGGATGGCGTGTATCAGCAGATCAACGCCAATATCCTGCAGATCGAGAACGAGTATTACGGCCTGATTCGGCCTAAACGCACCATTCGCAGTGGCGAACGCCCGACACAGGCGCTGGCGCGTCGGGGTGTGGAATATGCCGAGCTGCGTTGCGTCGATCTCGACCCATTCGAGCCACTGGGCATCAGCCGTGATAGCGCACATTTTCTCGAAGTGTTTGCGCTGCATTGCCTGCTCAGCGACAGCCCCTTATTCACGGATGACGAATACCGTCGATTGCCATTGAATCAGCAGGCCATGGTTGAGCGCGGACGCGATGCCACATTGCGCCTGCAAGGCAAGGCCGGCGAGGCCGATTTCCGTAGCTTGGCTGCTGAGCTTTTTGGCGAGTTACTTCCTGTAGCACAGTTGCTCGATGCGGCGCACACCACCGGTGGGTACTCTTCAGCGCTTGCCTTGCAAATCGATAAGCTTAAAGAGCCTGCCATGACCGGATCGGCCATGGTGCTACGCAGCTTGCAAGATCACGAAGGCTGCTTCTATAGCTTTGCTCAGGACTGTGCCGATCGCATGCGTGAGCGTTTCTTGGCGCGTCCTTTGCCGGATCAGCGTATGAAAGAACTGCAGGCGCTGGCAGCAAAGTCTCTGGCCGATCAAGCGGACATGGAGGCTTTGCCACAATTGCCGTTTGATGACTTTTTAGCGGCGTATTTCGCCTGAATCTACTCATGAGGTGTGACATGCCGAAACTGCCGAATGCGCGCATTTGCAATGCCTTGGTGGCACTGGTGGCACTGGTTGCCATGCTGGTGGCGCTGTACTTGCAGCATTACCAAGGCCTTGAACCCTGCCCGCTCTGTGTCTTTCAGCGCGTGGCCGTGATCGGTGTTGGCGTGATGGCGTTGATCGCTGCCGTGCATGGTCCGCAGGCTTGGGGGCAGCGCGTCTATGCGGGCGTGATGTCCTTGAGTGCAGTCGCAGGTGTCGTGGTCGCCGGTCGCCATGTCTGGCTGCAACACTTGCCGGCGGATCAAGTGCCCTCTTGCGGGCCCGGCCTAGACTTTTGGATTGCCGCTTTGCCTTGGCAGCAAGTGGTGCAGCAGGTCTTTCAGGGCTCGGGTGAGTGCGCCAAAGTCGATTGGACCCTGCTAGGCCTGAGCCTGCCCATGTGGACGCTGATGCTATTTATTGGCTTGCTGCTGGCGGCATTGGTGCAACTGGTGCGTCGCCCGAACTAATTTTTCAGCTGACCTAGCGCAGTGTTCTAGGCTGTCCTATACCTGATGCAGGGAAGCTCGGGAGCAGGACAGGATGTCATTAGCGACGGTGGAAACGTGCGCCAGTCTTGGCTTAGCGGCCCCACGCGTACGTGTTGAAGTTCACTTGTCGGCCGGCTTGCCCGGTCTCGCCATTGTGGGCATGCCCGAAGCGGTGGTGCGTGAGAGTAAAGACCGTGTTCGATCGGCGCTGCTAAACAGTGGTTTTGACTTCCCTCCGCAACGCATCACCATCAATTTAGCGCCGGCCGATTTGCCCAAAGAAGGCGGGCGATATGACTTGCCCATCGCGCTTGGCTTGCTGGCAGCCAGCGGTCAATTGCCCGCAAAGGCCCTAGAAAATCTGATCGTGATGGGCGAGTTGGCATTATCCGGCGAACTCACCGCGGTGAATGCGGTGCTATCGGCCAGCTTGGCCAGTGCTTCCACCGGGAAGACCTTGGTCGTACCGCAAGCCAACGCACGTGAGGCGCGTCTCAGCACCCAAACCACCGTTCTCGCCGCGTCGAATTTGTCGCGATTGATTCGGCACCTGCGCGGTATAGAGCCGATTTCTGACGACGCTAGTGAGGCCGAGGGCGTCAGCGAAAGCCAGGTCATGCACCCTGATTTAGCGCAGGTTTGCGGGCAACACTTGGCGAGACGGGCTTTAGAAGTTGCCGCAGCAGGCGCGCATTCGATTTTGTTTTATGGGCCGCCGGGTGCAGGAAAAACGCTGATGGCATCGTGCTTGCCCGGGTTGCTGCCGCCGCTTTCTCCTGACATGCGGTTGCAGTCGGTAGCCTTGTATTCCTTGCGTGGACTGTCGCGCGAGAACGATAGTTCGCCGCCCTTTCGATCGCCTCATAGTTCGTCATCAATGGCTGCATTGATTGGCGGAGGCATGGCAATTCCACGTCCTGGAGAAATTAGTCTGGCGCATGGCGGCGTATTGTTTCTGGATGAATTGCCCGAGTTCAATCGACAGGCGCTAGAGGCACTGCGTGAGCCCTTGGAGTCAGGCGAAATTGTGTTAGCAAGAGCGCGCCAGCAGCTACGTTATCCGGCCCGATTTCAGTTAGTAGCGGCAATGAACCCCTGCCCTTGTGGGCAGCGCGGGCAGTTGGGCGGCAGTTGCCGTTGTACGCCGGAGCAAATAGCCCGCTATCAAGCCAAGTTGTCAGGACCGTTATTGGATCGTGTGGATCTCCGCGTGCCCGTACAGGCAGTGCCATTATCGGCCTTGGCCACCGCAGCCCAAGCCCAAGAAAGCAGTGCCGAAGTGCGGGCGCGAGTGAGTGCGAGTCGGCAGCGACAATTGCAACGCCAAGGCTATGCCAATGCCTATCTGCCGGGGCATGAGCTTGGTCAGGCGTTAGCGTCAGAGGTGACTGAGTTTGCCCAGGCTGCGGGCGAGCGTTTAGGTCTATCAGCCCGCGCCTATCACCGCGTGTTGCGGGTGGCGCGAACCATTGCTGATCTCGCAGACGAAGATCGCGTTAGCACAAGTCACCTAGCCGAGGCCTTGTGCTATCGCGGGAGTGTGCTTGCAGACTAAGTTTCAAAGAGTGCCGATGTAGAAATCACGCTGAATGTTGGCGGCGTTTTCCGGCACGTTGGCGTAATGCGAGAAGTCGGTTTCGCCGAGATGCCGCAATACATCTTCATCCAGCCAGCAGACTTCATGGCTAAAGCGGTCACTTTGATTCAGCAAGGCAAAAGCGGCATCGGCCATGATGGCTGGCTTGCGAGCCGCCGCCAGTCCCGATTCGCCGGCAGTCATACCGACGGCTGCGGTGGCAATCAGGGTGGCTGGCCACAGGGTATTTACCCGAATGCCGCGTGGCTTGGCTTCCTGAGCGAAGCCTAGGCTGAGCAGTGTCATGGCGTACTTAGTGGATGTGTACGGTGCGAAGGCTCCGAGCCAGCCAGGATCGAGATTGATCGGTGGGCAGAGATTAAGCACTTGCCCTTGGCGTGCGCTGAGGTGCGGCAGGCATTCACGCATCGTAATGAATGGCGAGCGTGTATTGAGGGCGTGCATGAGGTCGTAGTGCTTGGTGCTGGTGACAGCAACTGGCGTGACGCCGAGAAAGCCGGCGTTGTTGATCAGCACATCAATGCCGCCAAAGTGGGCTACCGTTTCTTCAATGGCGCGAGTGAGTTGCGCTTCGTCTCTGGCATCGCAGGCAATCGGCAACGCTTGGCCGCCGGCAGCGCGTATTTCCTCGGCAACGGAGTGAATAGTGCCGGGTAGGCGCGGGTTAGGCTGATCCGATTTTGCTGCGATAACAATGTTGGCGCCTTCATGTGCAAAGCGTAGGGCAATTTCGCGGCCTATGCCTCGGCTCCCGCCGGTAATGAATAGCGTACGGTTTTGCCAGCGCTTAGAAGTGTCGGTCATGAAGGCGTCCTTAATGTGGGATCTATTTAGAGTGCGTGGAGCTTAACGGGCAGATGATCCCGAGGAGTAGGTAGTGAGGTGAAATTTATTGGCATGACATAGTCGTCGGGCACGCACCAACGGAGCTTTAGTAACAGCTGATAGAGAATGGCTTTAATTTCCAGCTCAGCAAAGTGCAGCCCAATGCACATATGCGCGCCACCACCAAAAGGCAGGTATTGATAGGCGTGCTGCTTGTGTTCCCGGCGTTCGGGGCCGAAGCGCTCAGGGTCGAACTGAGTCGGTGCTGTCCAGTATTGCGGTAAATGGTGCGTCACAATCGGGCTGATAATCACATAAGTGTTAGCGGGAATCCGATAGCCTGCAAACTCCACTGGCTTGACTGTTTTTCGCGGTAAAACGTGAACCGGCGATAACAAGCGCAACGATTCCTTCAGCACTAACTCCATTAAAGGAAGCTGGCTCAGGTCGTCGTGGACCAACGAGGATTTACCCAGCGCGAGCGCCTCTGCACGTAAACGCCGCTGCCAATCCGGGTGCTTGCCCAGCTGGTACATCATGCTGGTGAGGGTAATGGTGCTGGTGTCGTGCGCGGCCATGAGCAAGAAGATCATGTGGTTAACCACGTCGTCGTCACTAAAGCGATTGCCCTGCTCATCTTCAGCAATGCACAGACGACTAAAGAGGTCTGAGCCCGGTTGTTGGCGTTTAGCGGTAATGCGCGAGCGGAAAAAAGCTTCCAAGGTGGCACGTCCGCGTACCCCTTTGTGCCAGCGGCTGCCGGGTACGGGGTAGCGAATTAATGCGGTTCCGGCCCTGACGCAATCCACGAAAGCTTCATTGATGGCGTCGGCCTCTTTGCCCAGCGGTTCGCCCATGAATACTTCTGTCGCGATATCTAGCGTGAGTCGTTTCAGCTCGGGGTAAACCATAAAGTCGGCTTTGCGCAGACGCTTAGCCTGTTTTTGCCAGCGCGTTAAGCCATGCCCGATCACCGGCTGCATCCGATGCAAGTAGTCCGTCAGCGCCGGCTTTTTAAAGGCAGCCTGCAATATGCCGCGATGAAACTTATGTTCATCAAAGTCCAGCAACATGAGCCCGCGATGGAAAAATCGCTCAATAAAATAGGCCCAGCCTTGATGGTTGGAAAACGCTTGATCGGCGTTGCGTAATACCAGTTCAACGGCATCCGGGCCGCTCAAGGCCACGGATTTGAGGCCAAAGGCATCGCCTCGAATGACGGGCCCAAAACGCTCATACAGGTTTAGACCACTACTCAGGGGTTGAAACAAAAAGTTGAACGTGTGGCTCAGGACTGGAATGCCGCCCGCTACTGGAATTTCTGAAAAATCACGAACTCGGACGCTGCTGGTCATGCCGAAGCTCCTGGTGCTACTGGCGTAAGTTGATGGGGCTTTTTGCCAAACACAGCACCAACAGCTGCGCGTTGCGCTGCGCGACCGCGTGAAACTTGGCTTTGATGCCAGCGGGGCAGTAGGCGTTGAGCGGTATAGGTGAATGCGCGCGGCGCCAGTGTTAGCCAGGGATACCAAGCACTGATATGGGTGGGTAAGCCCAGCTGGTCAAATTGCTCCGGAGTAAGAAAGTAGCGACTTACGCTGAGATGCTGGTGATAAACAAACTTTCGCATGGGCTGCTCTAAACCATATTTGGCGAATGCGGGAAAGCGCCTCACCAGCGGCTCTTCCGACAAGGCTTTGCCCAAGGCCTTGCTGGTCCAGTCGGCCCGGCTTTGTGTCATGAGGGCGGTATTAAGCAAAATCACGCCATCGGTTTCGCTGAAGCGTAACCACTTCTCGTCCACGCCCATCAACCAACAGGCATAGCTCCACAGTTGCATCACGCCACGCGCTTCTTGGGGTGTGGCTTGAATGCCGAGTTTACGCAGGCCGCCGAGCATCACCACACTGAAGCCCAGATACGTTGCGGCCATATCAATTTGGTTGAGTGGCAGGGCCCACTGCGCATGGTCCCAGTCCTCTCGTTGATTGAGCTGGCGGCGCACGATGGCATGCACAAGTCGGACATGCAGGGTTGATTGCGTGCCGGCGCCAAAGCGGTCAAGGCCGCCCCTTTCGGTGCAATCCATCCACCATTTGCCGGTCTCGGCGACGCGCTGTGATGTACCGTTGGTGAGCGCACCGGTCATCACCAGTGCTTGATTAAAACCAGAGAGTAAATAGCCGCCCATTAGGGCCAGGTCGCGCATGACCTGAAGTGCAGTTAGGCCGCTGGCGTGAATAAAACTTATGCCTTCGTCCATTAGCTGGCGATCTACCCAGGCGGGCACTCGATCGACCTCCGCAAACAAGGCCTGAAGTTCGGGCGGGCAGTCGCTGAGACTTTCCACGCCCTGTGTGAGCGCTTGTTGGAACATGCCGCGATGGGCTTTGGGCGACTGCATGAGCCAGTCAGCAACGGGATCCATCAGCGTATCGCCAACATTGAGGCCAGCAACTGCTTCATCATATTCCCGACGAGTTGGCGCTAACGGACGACCCAAAATGACCTTAAGCAGCGCAGGGGTGGCTTGCTGAGTCTTCTCGAAGGGGCGAACGCGAGTAGGAATCGGGCGGGATTCAATCATGAAATGTGCTCAGGTCATTGCGAGAGCTCGACCATAATGTGAATATCTATTCGTATTCAATTCGCATTTGTTTTGAGGAGATGATGGATGCGCAAACTGCCGCAACAGGAGCGATCCCGTCAGATGGTGTCAACATTGATTGAGGCCACGGCTCGCTGTATCGCAGAGCGGGGGCTGGATAACACCAGTACGCCAATGATTGCGGAGCGTGCCGGCGTCAGTGTGGGCTCGCTGTATCAGTATTTCAGCAGCAAAGATGCCCTGATCGAGGCAATGGTCGCACAGCTGGCGAATGATATCGGCACCGGCTTGTCGCGGCTTCCGATAGCACCGGAAGCCAGCCTGCGAGACTTGGTCAGCGTGGCGATTCGATTTGGCTTTGCTACCCTGCATTCGCAGGACGGCTTGTATTTGGAGCTGGTGCGGAATTGGCATCGCCTGCCCACGCAGAAGGTGGCGGATGTTTTACAGCAGCACTTCTTAGAGCTTGCGCGCCTGTATTTCCTCAAGCATTACCGTGAATACCCCATTGCCGATTTGCAGGTCAGGCTCTTCATTATTACCAACAGCACCTTGTTTACATTAGTCAGGCAAGTCGGTCAGCAGAGTGCTTGGGTTACGGAAGATGCCGTGGCGGAGGGTTTAATCGACATGATTACAGGTTACTTGCTCGCGCCATCGCTAAAGCCCGCAGATTAATTTGACAGAACGAATTGTCACTCAACAACTAATGTGCTTAATTACTAGTCAGTACATTTTGGGAGCACCCTCATGACGGTCGTTAATTCCGCGCTCAGTAAATTTAATCGCCCACAGCCGCGCCGCATGGATTTTGTTTTCGATGACAGCATTCCCATGGATTGGTTTGGCGGTGATCCTTTCAAGACCATGGTACTAACCGCGCTATCGGCGACGTTCCCTGAAGGCGAGCGGTTCTTTGTCGACTCCGTGCGCCACTATCAAAAGAACGTCTCGCCAGAGCTGGCCGCGCAAGTCAGTGGTTTTATTGGTCAAGAAGCCCATCACGGCCGCGAGCACGATGCCTTCAACCAGTTCATGCAGCGCAAAGGCTTGCCCATGAAGCGCATTGAGCAGTTTGTAGAGGGTGGACTGAAGTTTATGCGTAAGCGCCTGTCGCCGGAGCGACAGCTGGCCATGACCTGTGCACTGGAGCATTTCACGGCGATCTTGGCGGAAATGGCGCTGGAAAATCCGGATTTCTTTGGCCCAATGGATGAGCGCGTGAAGGCGCTTTGGTATTGGCATGCCATTGAAGAAAGTGAGCACAAGGCGGTGGCCTTTGATGTCTTTCAGGATCAGGTTGGCAGCTACTGGATTCGCAGCTCGCAAATGGCGTTGAACACGCTGGAGTTTGCTTTCTTCACCACCCTGCACACTTATTCCTTATTTAAGGCGCGAGGTATTCAGCGGGACTGGCGCATGCACCTAAAAGGTCTCAATGAAATGCTCGGCAATAACCCGGGTTGGTTGCGCAAAATGGGCAAGGCTTACTGGTCTTACTATAAGCCCAGCTTTCACCCCTGGCAGCGCGACACCAATCAAGCCATGAATCACTGGAAGCAGGTGTACGGCATCGTTTAACAACGATTGCTAATCATCGTGAGGGAGTGCTGGCCTCACTGAGGCCAGCTCACTACAATCACCGGCCTGCTGAACTGCTCGCCGGATGCCGCTGTGAACAACCTAAACCCCCGTCAACACGAAGCTGTACTGGCCATTACCGGCCCGGTATTGGTGTTGGCCGGCGCGGGCTCGGGTAAGACCTCGGTCATCACCCGCAAGATCGCCTACCTCATTCAGGACTGTGGCGTGCCGGCGCACAAGATTCTCGCCGTGACCTTCACCAACAAAGCCGCGCGCGAAATGAAAGAGCGTGCCGCCAAGCTGGTGCATGGCCCGGAAGCACGCGGCCTCATGGTGTCGACCTTTCACACGCTGGGTCTGACTATGCTCAAGCGGCATCCGGAAACGTTTGGCCTGAAAAAGAACTTTTCCATTTTTGATGCTGAAGATTCGCGCACGCTGCTCGGTGAGCTGCTGCACAAAGAAAATGCTAGCGACAAGGTCGACCTCGTTCGGAATCTCATCTCCGGCTATAAGAATGAGTTGTTGCTGCCCGCCGAAGCGATGAGCCGCGCCGAAACCGAAGTTGATGTTTTCGCGGCGACGGTCTATGAGCAATACGAGCGCCATCTGCGCGCGTATAACGCCGTGGACTTCGATGATCTGATTGTGCGGCCGACGCTGGCGCTGCAAAACGATGCCGCCTTGCGTGAGCATTGGCAGAATCGCGTGCATTACCTGCTCGTGGACGAATACCAAGACACCAACGCCGCCCAGTATTCGATGGTGAAAAACTTGGTCGGCGCACGAGCCACCTTCACCGCCGTGGGTGACGATGACCAGTCGATCTACGCCTGGCGCGGTGCGCGACCCGAGAACATGGCGCAGCTGGCGGTGGATTATCCGCAACTCAAGCTGATCAAGCTGGAGCAGAACTATCGCTCCACCAGCCGCATTCTCAAGGCCGCCAACGCGGTCATCGCCAACAACCCGCATGTGTTCGAGAAGCAGCTCTGGAGCCAGCACGGCATGGGCGAGCCGATTCGCGTCATTCAGTGCGGCAGCGAAGACTCGGAGGCAGAAAAGGTCGCCACCGAGATACTCAATCACAAGCTCATGCAGCGCACCGAGTTCCGCGATTACGCCGTGCTTTATCGCGGCAATTTCCAGGCGCGTGTGCTCGAAACCAAGCTACGCGAGTTGCAGATTCCGTACAAAATTTCCGGCGGCCAGTCGTTCTTTGCCCGTTCGGAAATTAAAGATGTCATGGCTTACTTGCGCCTTGTCATCAACCCGGAAGACGACAACGCCTTCCTGCGCATCATTAATACGCCTAAGCGTGAGATTGGCCCGGCAACCCTGGAAAAGTTGGGCGGTTACGCTCAGCAACGCGAGTGCGCCATGCTCTTGGCCTGCGACGAGATGGGCTTGGGACTTCATGTTGGCGAGCGTGCTCATGGCCGTTTGCAGGATTTCGCGCAATGGCTTCAGGACACGGCACGCGCCATCATCGATGGTGATGATCCACTCGCCGCGATTAAGCAGATGCTTTCCGACATTCAATATCAGGACTACCTGCTCGACTCGTCACCCACGCCGCAGGCAGCTGAGCGTCGTATGGAGTCGGTAAACAGTTTCCTCGCCTCGGTGCAGCGTCTCTGGGACAAGGTCGAAGATGAAGAAGATCGCGACATTGAAGCGGTGATTCGTAAACTGGTCTTGCTAGACCTGCTCGAACAACAAGCCGAAGAAGATAACAGCGACAAAGTCCAGCTCATGACGCTGCATGCCGCCAAGGGTTTGGAGTTCCCACATGTGACCATGATGGGGTTAGAGGAAGACCTGCTGCCGCATCGCAACAGCATCGAGTCAGGCACGATCGAAGAAGAGCGCCGTCTCATGTATGTCGGCATCACTCGCGCCAAGCAGACGCTAACCCTGACCTATTCGTCTAAACGCAAGTTCGGCGGTGAATCCATGCCGACCACGCCCAGCCGATTCTTAGAAGAACTACCGGCAGATGAATTGGAGTGGGAAGGCCGCAGCAGCGGCCGCAGCGTCGAGCAAAAGCAAGCGCTCGGCAACGCCCATCTCTCGAACCTGAAAAATCTCTTCGGCTGACTAGATTTCAAGCCAGCAAGGCACACACGAAAGCGCCGAGGCCGGGCTTAGTCTGCAAACCGTCACGAGCCAAGGATGGCGAGTGTAGCCTCCAGGGAGGGATACACGGCGTGGTTTGCAGACTAAGCCCGGCCTCGGCGCTTAGGAGCAGTTACTTACTTGGCTTTTGCGACCATCACGTCAACAGCAGCTTTAATTTCATCATCCGAGCAAGTGCCACAGCCACCCTTGGCTGGCATGCCGCGAATACCGCCGATCGCATGGGTATAGAGCGTGGACTTGCCTTGAGCAATACGTGGACCCCATTGGCCCTTGTTGCCGATGACCGGAGCGCCCATGACGCCAGCCCCGTGACAGCCGCCACACACAGCCGAAACAATTTCATCACCGGAGCGAGGTGCGCCACCGGCAGCAGGCGCGGCAGCTACAGCGGCGGCACATGGCTCGCCTTCTAGGCAAACACTACCGGCCATGGTGATGCGTTCAATGATGGCGCGTTGCGAAAAAAGTGAGCGCTCACCCAGCGGGCGATCAGAAATTTCTTGAGTGGACTTCGCCACGACCGGAGTGGCCAATACAAAACCGACAGCAGCCAACAACATTGCAATCTTTTTCACGATAACCTCACTCAAAAACCGGAGAGATCGTAGGTGTATCCCACGTTTGCGCGAAGTATAGACGCATTCGTGCAGGCTAAAAAGACTGCCTTGGCGGACAAAGCACAAACATTCCGAACCGTTAGCGGCGCAAGGATACAATTTTCACTGGCGAAACAGCCAAGGACGTTCATACTTGATAGGGTTCAGAGGCTATGTATTACACTGGCGCTCGTTCCTTTTGCTGTTTAATCCTGAGTACGCGTTAGCCTGTGATGAATTTAGAAGACCTAACACTGGAAGAGCTCGAGGCGCTGGTTGCTGAAGCCAAATCCTTGTTGAATCAGCATAAAGACAAAGTGCAAAAAAGCCTGCAAAGCGATTTTGCCAAGCTTGCTCGTGCTGCGGGCCTGAGCGCGGAGGAATGGCGACTATTGGTCGGCGAATAGATCGTCTGATCATTTTTCAGCTGTAACAAACCCTTCGTCACTGCGTCTATGCTTTGTTAGCAAATAATAAAGGTTAGTCGCATGCGCGTATCTTCTGTGCTGATTGCACTCTGTTTGTCTTTGCCACTCATTTCTGTATCCGCAACCGCCGCTGACGCGAATAAGCTCACGCTCACGGGCTCCAGTACGGTCGCGCCATTGGCGCTGGATTTGGGAAAACGCTTTGAAAAGCTAAATCCCGGTATTCGTGTAGATGTTCAAGCGGGTGGTTCATCACGGGGGCTAGCAGATGCGCGCGCGGGCTTGGCTGACATGGGCATGGTGTCGCGTGCACTGAAGCCCGAAGAGGCGGATCTTTCCAGCTATGTCTTAGCGCTAGATGGCATCACCATCATTTTGCATAAAAGTAATCCGGTAAAAGCATTGAGCAATGAGCAGATTGTTGCGATTTATACCGGCCAAATTTCCAACTGGAAAACAGTCGGCGGAAAAGACCTGCCCATCACCGTCGTCAATAAGGCCGAAGGGCGTTCAACCTTGGAGCTGTTCCTGCAGTACTTCAAGCTGAAGTCTCCGGATGTTAAAGCGCAGGTGGTGATTGGCGACAATCAGCAGGGCATTAAAACCGTTTCCGGAAACCCGGGGGCGATAGGCTATGTCTCAATCGGTGCGGCGGAGTTCGAAGAAGAGGACGGCACGCCCATTAAACTGTTGCCAATTAATGGCGTGGCTGCAACGGTTGCCAATGTTCGCAATCGTAGCTTTCCCTTGTCGCGACCGCTCGTTCTTGTCACGCGTGAGCCGGCCACTGGGTTAACTAAGCGCTTCATTGGCTTCGCGCAGAGCCGTGAAGTGTATGACCTGATTCAGGATCAGTTCTTTGTCCCCGTCGCACACTGAAGCCTGGCTATCTCGGTCGCTCTGGCTGCTGGCCAGCAGTGCGGTGGCATTGCTGCTGTTGATATTCCTGTTTTTGATCAATGAGTCGCGATTAGCCGTGGTTGATGGCCATTGGCTGCGCTTCTTTGATTCCTCGGGTTGGTTCCCCAGTGCCGGGCAATTCAATCTTTGGCCCATGTTACTGGCGACCGTGCTAGCCACGGTGGGCGCTCTGGCTTTAGCCGTGCCGATGGGCCTAGCTGCCGCACTCTTTGTGAACTTCTTCGCGCCCGCACCCTTAGCCACCACTTTTCGTCGATTGTTGATGTTGTTGGCGGGTATCCCGTCGGTGGTCTATGGCTTGTGGGGCCTGACCGTATTAGTCCCGTTAATTACGCGTGTAGCGCCGCCTGGCGCTAGCTTGCTTGCGGCCATGTTGATTTTAGCGGTGATGATTTTGCCCACGGTGGCGTTGACCAGTGAGGCGGCGCTACGAACCGTGCCGGTGAATTATTGGCGCGGCGGGCAAGCGTTGGGGCTGTCGGAGCAAGCCATCTTGCTCAAAATTGCCCTGCCAGCGGCTCGAACCGGCATAGTGGCCGGCGTGTTATTAGCGACTACGCGAGCCCTGGGTGAAACCATGGCGGTGCTGATGGTCGCGGGTAATGTGGTGCAGGTGCCGGGTAGCATCTTCGATTCCGTACGTGTGTTGACGGCCAATATTGCCTTGGAAATGGCCTATGCCACCGACGCCCATCGTGCCAGTTTGTATGTCAGCAGCTTGATGCTGACACTGGTTGTGGTGGCCATTGTGCTCCTGGGTCAGCGCTTGGAGGCTAAGCAATGACGGCGCGGCGGAGTTTGGCTTCTCGACGCTACAGTGATCATGTATTGGGCGCTTTGGTGTGGCTAAGCGCCGCCATTATTGCGGGCTTTTTTGTGTGGCTATTGGCCGATATGGCCAGCCAAGGCCTTGAGCGTGTGAGCTGGGACTTTCTCACCACGGAGCCGGAGCGATCGGGCCGGCGTGGCGGCATCGCACCGATGTTGGTGTCGTCGCTGGTCGTGCTGGCCATTACGTTCGTGGTGGCCGTACCGTTGGGTTTGGCAACGGCCATTTGGCTGAGCGAATTTACGCGAGCGAATAGCCCCAGCGCAGCGGCTATTCGCTTTAGCCTAGATGTACTGGCTGGAGTGCCCTCCATTGTTTATGGCCTGTTTGGCAGCGCCTTCTTCTGTATCTGGTTAGGGCTGGGCTACTCCTTGCTGGCAGGCGGCCTGACGCTGGCCTGCATGGTTCTGCCCATTCTGATCCGGACCAGCGAAGCGGGTTTGGCCGCGGTACCGGATGACTGGCGTCAGGGCGCTGCCGCGTTGGGATTAACACGCTGGGCCGCTTTACGGTATTTGCTATTGCCGGCGGCGGCTCCGGCGCTGACCGCCGGATTGATGTTGGGCATAGGCCGCGCGCTGGCAGAAACGGCCGTGTTGCTCTTCACCAGTGGCTATGTCGATCGGATGCCCTCGTCGTGGCTGGATTCTGGTCGCGTGTTGGCCGTGCATATTTTTGACTTATCGATGAATGTGACCGGAGGCGACCAAGCGGCCTACGGTACGGCGCTGGTGTTGCTGGCGTTGCTGCTGGTGGTGAATGGCCTGGCCATCGCCCTGTCTGATCGTTGGCTTGCCCGGAGAATAACGCACGCATGAACACGCCTCTTGATAGCGCCACCAGTTATACCGTTAGCGAGCTTCGTCAGCAGGCGGCGTGCTGCGTGCCACAAGCCCATCTGGCGATTCACAATCTGAGTGTTCGTTATGGCACGAAAACTGTTCTAAACGGCGTGTCGTTGGCGATTCAGCGAGGCTGTATCACGGCGCTGATTGGCCCTTCGGGCTGTGGCAAGACGAGCTTTTTGTCGAGCTTGAACCGGTTGGTGGACATGGTGCCGGGCTGTGCCGTGAGCGGCAGTATTCTGCTCGATGGCGAAGAGATCCTGACACCGAAAACCGATGTGCTGATGCTGCGTCGCCGCATCGGCATGATTTTCCAGCGACCTAATCCCTTTCCCTTATCGATACGCCGAAATCTCGACATGCCGCTGCAAGAGCACGGCTTTAAGGATAAGGCGGATCGCGAACGTCGCATCGAGCAAGCCTTGCGCGATGTGGGACTTTGGCAAGAGGTGTCTGACCGTTTGGATGCGCCAGCTTTGGGGCTGTCCGGCGGGCAGCAGCAGCGGCTTTGTATTGCGCGGGCATTGGTGTTGGAGCCAGAGATTCTGCTGATGGATGAGCCCTGCAGTGCGCTCGATCCGATCTCGTCGGGTGTGGTTGAAGATCTGATTTTGCGTTTGGGCGGGCGTTACACCGTGGTCATCGTGACGCACAATTTGGCTCAGGCGCGCCGCATCGCCAATTACACTGCATTTTTCTGGACGCAAAATCACGTTGGCCAACTCATTGAGTTCGGTGCGTGTGAGCAGCTTTTTGAAGCGCCTGTGGATGCCCTAACTGCTGCTTACATTAATGGCATTCGGGGCTAAGCCGGCGCTGCTAGCGCAGCAGTGCCGGCCCACAATTTAGCGTTTATCTGGCTGCGGTGTGAGACGCAGGTAAGGCTTTATCACGGTGTGCCCTTTTGGAAAGCGGCGCGCAATCTCTTCCGGGTCCTGCAGTGAAGGCACAATCACCACATCGTCACCGGCCTGCCAGTTACCTGGCGTGGCTACCTTGTGATATTCGGTGAGCTGCAGCGAGTCGATGACGCGCAGCACTTCGTTGAAGTTACGCCCGGTACTGGCCGGATAAGTAATGATCAGCCGCACCTTCTTGGCCGGATCGATGATGAACAGCGAGCGCACGGTGAGCGTCGCATTCGCGTTCGGGTGGATCATGTCGTAGAGCTCGCTGACCTTGCGATCGGCATCGGCCAAGATGGGAAAGTTCACCACCGTGTGCTGCGTCTCGTTAATGTCTTTGATCCACTCATGATGCGAATCCAGCGGGTCCACTGAGAGCGCGATGGCCTTGACGTTGCGCGCGGCAAATTCATCCTTGAGCTTGGCGGTCAGGCCGAGCTCGGTGGTGCATACCGGGGTGAAATCGGCAGGATGCGAAAACAGCACGCCCCAGCTTTCACCCAGCCAAGCGTGGAAATGAATCGTGCCTGCCGATGATTCTTGTACAAAATCGGGGGCGGTATCGCCAAGTCGTAATGTCATGATGAGTTCCTTGCTGAGAAGATGCCCTGACAGTAACGCTTAGCCCCGGCCTCGGGAAAGACCGTTTTGTGCTGAGCTTATGCGCGGGCGTCATAAGCCCGCGTTAGCGATCGGCACCGGGCCCAAATAGCTTGCGGTACTTGGCTACTTTCGGACTCACCACCATGTGGCAATACCCTTGCCCTGGATTACGGCGGAAGTAGTCTTGGTGATACTCCTCGGCGTCATAAAATGGCACAGCAGGGCTGACTTCAGTCACGATGGGGTTGTCAAACAGCTGAGCGTGTTTGAGCTGCTCAATAAAGGCTTCCACGGCTACGCGCTGGGCATCATCGCCACAAAAAATCACCGAGCGATATTGCGTACCGGTATCGGCACCTTGGCGATTTAACGTGGTTGGGTCGTGGATGGTGAAGAAAATCTCAAGCAGTCGTTCAAGGCTGGTTTGATCGGCATCGAAGCGTAATTTCACCACTTCGGCATGGCCGGTGGCTCCGCTGCATATTTGCTCATAACTGGGATTAGGTCGGGCGCCGCCCGCATAGCCCGAGGTGCATTCGAGCACGCCGGGTACTTCACGATAAACCGCATCCAGACACCAGAAGCAGCCGCCGCCAAGTATGAGTTGAGCTTCTTTCATGATCTTGCCCTTGCTTGCACATCGTCAGTAGAGTCTGCATTCTGCGCTGACTGAATTCTGTTGCCCAGCGCACAAACGAGCTTGCTATGACCTATTTGCCTCATCTGCCAGAAGACCTGCCCGAGCATCCACCCGGTTGGCGAGAGGTGGTGGCAGAAAGCCGATTTGCCCTGGAGTGGTTGCGCGCTAAGCGCTTGGGCGATCGCGTGCTTCAAGGCCTTGAGCGCGGAGATGGCCAGTCGCTGATGTTATTGCCCGGCTATGGCGCGGATGAGAAAGCCATGAACAGTCTAGCGACGCGACTGCGCCAGCTTGGCTATGCGGTGAGCCATTGGGGGCAGGGCAAAAACAACGGCGCTGTGCATAAGCTATTACCCAAGCTTAAGCAGAAGATTCAAGACCATGTTCAACACAGTGGTCAGCCCATCACGCTCATCGGCTGGAGTTTGGGGGGATACATTGCGCGTGAGCTGGCGCGAGATCTGCCTGAGCACATCGCGGGTGTTATTACGCTGGGCTCGCCGGCGGTTGGCGGCCCTAAATACACCATCACCGCAGCGGCTTATCGTAAGAAAGGCTTTAATTTGGATGTGATTGAAAGCGAAATGGCGAAGCGCGATAGCATTCCGATTCTCTGCCCCTTAACTGTGCTGTTCAGTAAGGTCGATGGCATTGTGAGCTGGCCCGCCACGCTCGACCGCCTCACTCCACAGGCACGTCATGTTGAGGTGCACAGCTCGCACATTGGGCTGGTGCACGATGCCGAGGTGTTTCGCACCATCGCGAAAGTGCTGGCGGATCAGCGCACTAAGCCTTAACGGCTTGCGCGCGGAGCCGACGGGCGTTGACGACTTGGCCGGCTGCCATCATCTCGTGGGGGTAGGCCGGTGTGCTGGGTCTGGATGCTGCCTTTACGAGGAGCCTCTTTGCGAGGCGCGCTCTTGTCAGAAGCGCTCGTTTTGACCTTCACCGACACGCCTTCCACGACACTCGAATTTTTCTTACGCGGACTGACGTACTCGCCCTCGTTCTTCGGCTGCCAGGTCGGAATCAGGTGCTGCTTACTGTTGCCGATGAGATCGGCACGGCCCATCTCCTTCAGCGCTTCACGCAGCAGCGGCCAGTTGTTAGCGTCGTGATAACGCAGGAAGGCCTTGTGCAGGCGGCGACGGCGATCGCCCTTCACGATATCCACATCTTCCGAATCGCGGGTGACCTTGCGCAGCGGGTTCTTACCGCTGTGATACATCGCGGTCGCGGTCGCCATTGGTGACGGGTAGAAGGTCTGCACTTGGTCGGCGCGGAAGCCGTTCTTCTTCAGCCAGATCGCCAAGTTCATCATGTCTTCATCGGTCGTGCCGGGGTGGGCGGCGATGAAGTAAGGGATCAGATACTGTTCCTTGCCCGCCTCTTTCGAGAACTTCTCGAACAACTGCTTGAACTGGTCGTAGCTGCCGATGCCCGGCTTCATCATCATCGACAATGGGCCGCCTTCGGTGTGCTCGGGCGCGATCTTGAGATAGCCGCCGACGTGGTGCGTGACCAGTTCCTTCACATATTCCGGCGAGCGCACGGCGAGGTCGTAGCGCAAACCCGAGCCGATCAGGATTTTCTTCACGCCCTTGAGCTCGCGGGCGCGGCGGTAGAGCTTGATCAGGTGCGAGTGGTCAGTATTCAGGTTCTCGCAGATGCCCGGATACACGCAGGACGGCTTGCGGCAGGCGGCCTCGATTTCCGGCGTTTTGCAGGCCAGGCGATACATGTTCGCGGTCGGGCCGCCGAGGTCGGAGACGATGCCGGTGAAGCCCGGCACATCACGCATCTTTTCCACTTCGCGGATGATCGAATCTTCCGAGCGATTCTGGATGATGCGGCCCTCGTGCTCGGTGATTGAGCAGAAGGTGCAGCCGCCGAAGCAGCCGCGCATGATGTTGACCGAGAAGCGGATCATCTCATAGGCCGGAATGCGCGCGTCGCCATAAGCCGGATGCGGCACGCGGGCGTATTCGAGGTCGAAGACGTAATCCATTTCTTCTGTGGTTAGCGGAATGGGTGGCGGGTTCAGCCAAACATCGCTGTCGCCGTGACGCTGCACCAAGGCGCGTGCGTTGCCCGGATTCGTCTCCAAATGCAGCACGCGGTTGGCGTGGGCATAGAGTACGGGGTCGGCTTTGACCTTCTCGAAGGACGGCAGGCGGATCACGGTTTTGTCGCGTGGCGGCATTTTGAACTTGGCCGGCTGCAGCGTGACCACGGTGGTGTCTGCTGGCAGCGCGGTCAGTTCGCCCCAAGCGCCGGGCGTGACTTCAATCGGCGCGCCGATGTCTTTCGCGGCGGGCATGGTCAGCCCTGTGCTGCTGCCATCCGAGAAACTGGCGCCGGCAAAGCTGGCCCCGCCGACATACTCCGTCGGGCCTTTCTTCTGCTCAATTTCGCAGGCGTCGAGGTCGGCCGTGTTCACATACGGATTGAGGATGCGGTCGACCTTGCCCGGCGCATCCACACGCGTCGAATCCAGCTCGAACATGCCCTCGGGCGTGTCGCGACGCAGAAAGACGGTGCCACGCACATCGGTGATGTCGCGAATCAGCTCGCCACGCGCCAGACGGTGCGCGATCTCAACGATGGCGCGCTCGGCATTGCCGTAGAGCAGGATGTCGGACTTGGCATCGAGCAGGATGGAGCGACGCACCTTGTCCTGCCAGTAGTCGTAGTGTGCGATGCGTCGCAGTGACGCTTCGATGCCGCCCAGAACCTGCGGCACATCGGGGAAGGCTTCGCGCGCGCGCTGGGCATAGACCAGACTGGCGCGGTCGGGGCGACGGCCGCCTTCGTCGTTGGGCGAATAGGCATCGTCGGAGCGAATCTTGCGATCCGCTGTGTAGCGGTTGATCATCGAATCCATGTTGCCAGCGGCGATGCCGAAAAACAGATTCGGTTTCCCCAGCGCCTTAAACGGTTCGGCGGATTGCCAGTCAGGCTGCGCGATGATGCCTACACGAAAGCCTTGGGCTTCGAGCAGACGACCGATGATGGCCATGCCAAAACTTGGGTGGTCTACGTAGGCATCGCCGGTGATGATGATGATGTCGCAGCTGTCCCAGCCGAGCTGGTCCATTTCATCGCGCGACATCGGCAAAAACGGAGCTGTGCCATAGCACTCCGCCCAGTAACGGTCGAAGCCGAACAGCAGGGGCGCTTCCTGCGTGCCGACGGTGACTTTTTCTGAAGGCAGACTCATGGCATTTCTCCGGGGTTGCTTGGCTTACAGGCCTAGCAGGGGCATCAGTGCCAGAACAACGTCGGTACTCATGCCCGTACGGCTGCCGATGCTGGCGGCCAGACCTGTTTTCAGGCTGGCCAGGGAGTTATTGCGCAGCACGGTGGCTGATTTCACGGCGGCTTGATCGGCTGCCGTGAGTTTTTTGCCAAGGCTGCTTTCAATTTTGGCCACAGCCGCATGTTCACTTAAGGGCTTACCAGCTTCTGGGAAAAGTGCTGCAAGCACCGCACCATTGAGGCCAACTTGAGCGCCCACTTTGTTGAGGAAGTTGCTCTGAACATTATTCAGGCCGACCTTGGCGGTGCCTGTTAGGCCTTGGACCTGCACGCGCTCAGCCAGCGTTAATGCGCTGCCGCGCTTAGCTTCTAAGGAAGCCAAAAACGATTGCGTTTGAGTGGGCGTGGCAGTGTTGCTAGCCGCGGGTGCTGAGCCATTACCGGCAGGTGCTGTTGCGCAAGCAGCCAGCACAAGGGTCAAGGTCAGTATCGATAAAACACGCATGTACAACTCCAGAATCAAATGAGGCGAGCGCGGGCGCGCTCAACGGCGGCACGAACTTGAGCTGGTGCAGTGCCGCCAAAATGGTTGCGGGCGCTGACCGAGCCTTCCAGTGTCAGCACCGCAAATACATCATCGGCAATGATGGACGAGAACTGCTGCAGCTCGGCCAGCGTCATTTCCGCTAAGTCCTTGCCGGTCTGCACGCCATACCCCACGGCTTTGCCGACGACTTCATGGGCATCACGGAAGGCCACGCCGCGCTTGACCAGGTAATCGGCTAGGTCGGTGGCGGTGGCGAAGCCGCGTCGAGCCGCTTCACGCATGATGTCGCGACGCGGTTGCAGTGCCGGCACCATGTCGGCAAAGGCGCGCAGCGAGCCACGCACGGTATCGATGGCGTCGAACAGCGGCTCTTTGTCTTCTTGGTTGTCTTTGTTGTAGGCCAAAGGCTGGCCTTTCATGAGCGTCAGCAGCGCCATGAGATGGCCGAAGACACGACCGGCTTTGCCGCGAACCAGTTCAGGCACATCCGGGTTTTTCTTTTGCGGCATGATGGAAGAGCCGGTGCAGAAGCGATCTGGCAGATCAACAAACTGAAACTGTGCCGACGCCCACAGCACCAGCTCTTCGCTGAAGCGCGACAGATGCATCATGATTAGTGCGGCGGCGGCGCTGAACTCAATCGCGAAGTCTCGGTCCGACACGGCGTCCAGCGAGTTTTCGCAGACGGCATCAAAGCCCAGCAGCTCGGCAGTGTAGTGACGATCAATCGGGTAAGTCGTGCCGGCCAGGGCAGCAGCGCCCAACGGCAGGCGATTCACGCGCTGGCGCAGATCCACGAGGCGCTCGTCGTCACGCTTGAGGTTTTCGAACCAGGCCAGCAGGTGATGGCCAAACGTCACCGGCTGCGCCGTCTGCAAATGCGTGAAGCCGGGCATGATGGTGTCGGCTTCGCGCTCGGCGAGGTCGATCAGACCGGTCAGCAGGCGCTTGAGTTCGGCGCGGATGGCATCAATTTCATCGCGCACATACAAACGAATGTCGGTGGCGACCTGGTCATTGCGGCTGCGGCCGGTATGTAGGCGCTTGCCAGCAATGCCAATGCGCTCGGTGAGCCGATGTTCGATGTTCATGTGCACATCTTCAAGATCGACACGCCATTCAAATTGTCCGGCTTCAATTTCGCCGAGAATCTGTTCGAGACCCGCAATGATCAGATCACGGTCGGCCACGCTGAGTACGCCGACTTTGGCGAGCATGGTGGCGTGTGCGATAGAGCCGCGAATATCTTGGCGATACATGCGCTGGTCAAAGCGCACAGAGGCCGTAAATTCGGCGACAAACTGGTCGGTGGCCTCAGAAAAACGGCCGCCCCACATGGATGAGGATGTATTGCTCATGAAATAACCCGATGTTTCGCTAGCCTGCGGTTCAGCTAGCGGGTCAAAAAGTGCGCGCATTATAGCAGCTCGACAAGGCTTGCCGCGCTGCTCGTGTCCGTGCAGACTCGCGATATGTCAATAAAAACAACAAACCCACCCGTCGCAGCGACCAGCAGCGGACAAAAGAGTGACGAACTAAACGATTTTTGGCTGCCCGACTTTTGCTCGACGGCAGCGGCGCGTCGTTTAGCCAGTTTGGCCATCCTTATTGCACTCATTCTGTTAGTGGCTCAGGCGCCGAGTCTCTGGCCTCTCCCGCTGTGGGACTTTTTTCTGCTAGCAACGCTCTCGGGCGCGGTCATTGCCATTAGTTTTGCTCTGATTTGTCGTTGGCGCGTGGCTATGGCGTCTTGGCCGCACTTGACCATTGGTGTGGCGTCCGTCGCGCTCATTATGTTCAATTTGGTGTGGCTGAGTGTGTTGGGGATTTATCTGCTGGACTGGCTGCAGCTGCCCCTGATGTCGTTTGTCAGTAACGAATACAGCACGCTGGCCCGGCATTTAATTATTGTCGCGCTGTTTGCCAGTTTATTTTTGCGCTACTTAGCCCTGCAGGCACAACTCAGAATACGTGAGAAAACGGCATTGCAAGCGCGATTGGAAGCGTTGCAGGCGCGTATTCAGCCGCACTTTTTATTCAACTCGATGAATATTATCGCCAGCTTAATTGCGGTTGACCCCGACAAGGCGGAGCAGGCAGTAGAGGACCTAGCTACGCTGTTTCGCGCCAGTTTGCGCGATACCGTCGATGTCAGTTTGGCAGAAGAAATTGCCTTATGCCGCCGATATGCCAATATCGAAGAACTGCGCTTGGGTGATAGATTGGCGATTGATTGGCAGGTGGGCGCGGGCGTGGAGTCATTACGAATCCCCCACCTTTCTTTACAGCCGCTTTTAGAAAATGCGATTAGACATGGTGTTGAACTTTCCGCCGTTCGCTGCGACATTACGCTAAAGGTAGTTTGTGGCCCTGAATGGGTTGATATTGAACTGACCAATCCAGTGGCTCAGGGTGCAACGCGCAGTGGCAATCAAATGTCATTGCGTAATGTGACGGAGCGGTTGAAAGCGCGTTTCGGTGAGCAGGCTAGTCTGCAAGCCAGCGCGAGTAACGGGATGTTTGTAACGCGTTTGCGTTATCCGCACGGACAAAGTCCGGCACAACAAAAGAGCCGACGATAGGAAATCATCGGACATAAAAAGAAAAACAGAGGGTAAGGCAGATGAAACCAAGAGTCATTATTTGTGACGATGAACGTTTAGCCCGCGAACGTTTAGTGCGGCTACTGGAAGACATCGGTGGCTATGAACTCGTGGGGTTGGCTGAGCACGGCGAAGCTGCCTTGAAGCTCGTACAAGACTATCAGCCAGACATTATCCTGATGGATATGCGTATGCCGGTGATGGACGGCCTGACCTGCGCCCGTCAACTCGGACTGATGGACGCCCCGCCCGCCATTATTTTCTGCACGGCTTTCGATGAGCACGCACTGGAGGCTTTCTCCGTGCAAGCCTCGGGTTATGTGTTAAAGCCCGTGAGTCGTGAAAGTCTGCGCGAAGCACTGGCCCGAGCCTGCCGTGTAAACCAGCTGCAATTGGAAAGCATGCGCCAACAGCCGGTGGCAGCCGAGCAAGCAGCTTCGTGTCGCAGCCACATTACGGCGCGAACGCATCGCGGCATTGAATTGATTCCAATCGATGAAATTCGTTATTTCCTTGCGGATCACAAGTACGTCACGGTGCGTCATGAGCATGGTGAGGTCTTGATTGATGAAACGCTGAAAGAGCTCGAAGAAGAGTTTGGCGATCGTTTCATTCGTATTCACCGCAATGCCTTGCTGTCGCTTACCTATCTCGAAGGTTTAGAGCTGATTGCCACGGGCCAGTATCGCGTGCGTATTCGCGGCTTGGACGAGCGCCTCGTGGTGAGCCGCCGGCATTTGCCCGAATTGCGTGAGACGCTGCATCGCGTTTGATGCGCTTCTCGCGTTACACAAACCTCAGGGCTGGTTACACTGCGCGCAGTGGCCGGCCCTGAGGTTTTTATGACATCTTCTGCTTCTTCCCTTCCCGATCTTGGCACCCTGCGAATTGCCACACGACAAAGCCCTTTAGCGCTTTGGCAGGCGCATTACGTGGCAGATGCCTTGCGTGCACATCATCCTGGCCTGAACGTCGAACTACTCACCATGGTGACTCGTGGCGATAAAATTCTCGACACCCCTTTAGCGAAAATTGGCGGCAAAGGCCTCTTCGTTAAAGAGCTGGAAGTGGCCATGCTCGAAGGCCGCGCGGACCTTGCAGTTCACTCCATGAAGGACGTGCCCATGGCCTTTCCCGAGGGCCTAGGCCTAACGGCCATCTGTGTGCGGGAAGATCCACGCGATGCTTTTGTCAGTAATCATTTTGCCAGTTTGGATGACTTGCCTCAGGGTGCCGTGGTCGGTACTTCCAGTTTGCGTCGCCAATGTCAGCTCCGCCGCCATCGCCCGGACTTAGTCATTAAAGATTTGCGCGGCAACGTGAACACGCGTTTGGCGAAATTAGACAACGGTGAGTACGACGCGCTGATTTTGGCGAGCGCCGGGTTGATACGACTGGGCATGCCTGAACGCATTCGTGCTGCGCTTGAAGAGGCCGTGTTGTTGCCAGCGGTTGGCCAGGGTGCTGTTGGTATCGAGTGCCGCCTCGATGATGCTCGCACGCGCGCCTTGCTGGCACCCTTAAATGATGCCGATACCGCGCTGTGTGTGACCGCTGAGCGCGCCATGAATACGCGATTGCAGGGTGGCTGTCAGGTGCCTATCGCAGGTTTTGCCACCTTAAGTCAGGGGCAGTTATACCTGCAGGGTCGCGTCGGTAGTCTCGATGGCAGTCAGTTACTGGAAGCCAGCAGTGTCGCTCCGATTGGCGAGGCCGTCGCTCTAGGTGAGCGGGTTGCTGAGCAATTATTGGCGGCCGGCGCAGCCGATATTCTGGCCGCCGTGTATGGTGAGCATGGGCATGTCACTCCCTAAGCCAGCACCGAGTCTATCGGGGGTTTGTGTGCTGAACCCACGGCCCGCTCGTCAGGCAGCGGCGCTGTCGCAGGCGCTCATCAGTGCCGGCGCGAACGTCTTAGCGCTGCCTTTATTGGAAATTGTACCGCTGGCGTTAGACGCCACCGCTAAGCACTGTTTAATGGATCTGGATCGTTATCAAACGGTCGTGTTTGTGAGTGCCAATGCCGCGCGATTAGGTTTGGAAGCGGTCGCCGATTACTGGCCGCAGTGGCCAGTGGGTGTATCGGTCGTTGCCGTGGGGCCCGCCACGCAATCGTTGCTGAATGACGCCGGTTTGAATGCCATTGCGCCGGAACAAGAAGACAGTGAAGGTATGCTTGCGTTGCCCGCATTAAGCCACGTCGCAGGCCATCGCGTGTTATTGTTTCGGGGCGATGCAGGACGAGAATTGTTGTCTGATACGCTGCGTGCACGGGGCGCTCACGTGGATGTGTTGCCGCTCTATACGCGCAGGCTGCCTGAAGCCACCGATGCCATCTGGCGAAACCAAAGCCAGCGACCAGATGTGGTGCTGCTCTCCAGTTCACTGATATGGCAGCATTGGCAACAAGTAGCGGGTGACTTTGCCATTAAGCCCGTGTTAATTGCCGTTAGTCAGCGTTTGGCATCACATGTGCGTGCGGCCGGTGCAACTCGGGTGTTATGTAGTCACGGGGCTACGCCAGACGCATGGTTGCAGGCATTGCAGCAATGGCAGAATACAGCGGTGGAATTCAGGGCGTCATCTGAGTGTTAGGGCGTTTAGTAGCCAACATAGGGAATGCACATGGTGGGTAGCAACAGTCGGCAATCGTTAGTGACGGCGGTGTCTATTAAGCGACCGTTAACGCCGGGCTTTAAGGTATTGCTCAGCATCGTAGCGATTTTGGCGATTGCAGCCGCAGCGGTGGCCTGGCATAGCGAAAAACAACACCGCCGCGCCAAGCAGGCGGTAAAAGTGCTGAGCGCCGAGCATGGCGAGCTGAGTAAGCAAATGTCGGTGTTGCGGACCGAGGCCGGGCTTAATAAAGAAATGCTCAAGCTCCAACAAGCGCGTTTGGATAGCCTGTTGGCACAGGGCCCGCAAGTACGTCAGCGCTGGCTCACCAGTCGCGTAGCAGACAGTGTTGCAGTGGCCGAACAGGCGCTGCTCATTAATCATGATGCGGCACAGGCCCAACAAGCCTTGTTAGCAGCGGATCGACTCCTGGCGGGTCAAGCAGACGTTTCATTGATGCCGTTACGACGCGCCTTACAGCAAGACTTGAGCGTGCTCTCCGGACTACCGCGTGTGGATGTGGCCGGTATTTATCTACGTCTGCAAAACTTGGATCGCCGCGTCACCACACTGGCGCTGCCTCGCGAGGCTGGGCGCCAAGTGCCGCAAGTAGTGAATGCTCAAGATAAAATGGAAAATCTGTGGCAGCAGGGCTTAGCCAAGTTTCGTGCCCTGATTGTGATTCGCCAGTATGACGAGCCCTTGCAGCCGCTTTTGGACGCCTCGCGACTCCAGCTGCTGCGCGATCAACTGAGCCTGCTGATCAATCAAGCCGAACTGGCTCTGCTGCGTGGCGATGGCGTGGTTTATCGCGCCGCCTTAGAAACGTTGAGTTTGCGTGTGCAGCAACAACTTTCGGCACTACCCAGCGCGACCCTCGTGCCACTCCTCGATGAGCTGGCCGCCTTACAGGCGCTGCAAGTGCAACTGTCGTTGCCCTCGCTGAGTACACGCGCCGCGCTAGATGTGCTCATGCAAACAGCGGAGACGCGACTGTGAGCCGGCATTTGGGTGCGCTCTTCAGTATCTCGGTGCTGCTGATCTTAGTGGCAGTCGCACTGCGACAAGATCCCGGTTATGTCTTAGTCAGTTGGGGCACGACCTCGGTTGAGCTGAGTCTCACGCTGGCGGCTTTATGCTGGTTTGCCAGTCTGTGGTTTGTTGTGCAGTTAGTGCTCATTGAGCGCTGGTTGCTTCGCCTGTGGCGGCGTAATTGGCCAGGTTTCCCCGGCGCCTCTGCCTTAAAGAAGGTAAAAACTTCAGAAAAACCTACGCAACCCTCCACCAAGGCTTGACGCATCCACTTTGCCCCGCTTTAATACGCCCCTCCCGTGGCCGGGTAGCTCAGTTGGTAGAGCAGCGGATTGAAAATCCGCGTGTCGGCGGTTCGATTCCGCCCCCGGCCACCATTTATTTTTGTGCATAGAGCCTCAGCGAAAGCTGTGGCTTTTTGCATTCTGGGCAGGATGAATTTCAGCGCTGGGCTTCGGCCGTTTTGCAGGGTATATTTTCCGCGAAATCGGTCATTGGAGGCCAGTGGCAATGACCACGGCGCGCAGGTTAACGGAAGAAACACTGTCGGCCCACTATCTCTTGCTGCTGTGTCAGCATTTGCACACGCGCGGTATTAGTTCTGAGCAGGTCTTGGCAGGTACGGAGCTAGGCTTAGCGGAGTTGGAGCAGCCTAATCGTCAAGTGCCTTTAGCGCTTTGCCTAAAGGTCTTTGCCAATACTCAGCGACTGCTGCCCGACCCCGGACTCGGGCTGCACCTGGGGCAGTTGTTAAATATTCGCAGTCACGGCTTTTTAGGCTATGCCGTGTTGTCCAGTCGCACCATCGGTGAGGCGACCGATCTCGCGGTGCGTTACTTCCGCACACGCACTAGCTTGTTAGAAATTCGGCTGTTTCGCGAGGGCGAAATGGCGGTCATTCAGCTGGATGAGCGGGTGCCCTTAGGGTCCATCAAAGTCATGGTCCTCGATGCGCTTATTAGTCTGTTTATGGTGTGCGGACAGCAAGTGACTGGTCGAAAGTTCAATGCGGAAATTCGCTTGAGCTACCCAGAGCAAGCTCATCACGCCGAGTTACGTGCCCAGTTGGGTGATCGCCTGAGTTTCGACTGTGCGTTCACTCAGGTGCGATTTCCCCGTGCTGGTTTGCAGATGCCCTTGGGCCTGCCGGATCCCCAATTGCTGGCGATGGCGAAGGTGCAGTGCGAGGCAGAGTTACAGCGTCTCCATGATGAAGGCGGCCTGCTGCCGGATGTTCGCCGTATCACCAAGCTGCGTTTAGCTGAAACCGCTACGCTGGAGTCTGTGGCAAATGATCTGCACCTGTCGCCGCGCACCTTACGCAGACGCTTGGCTGAGTTAGGCACCAGTTTTCAAATGATTCTGGAGCAGTTACGGCGAGGCCGCGCCGTCGAGCTGTTGCTGCACAGCGGTTTGTCGGTCGATCAGATAGCCACGGAGTTGGGCTATCTCGATCCATCCAATTTTGGACGTGCCTTTCGCCGCTGGACGGGTCAGTCGCCGCGCGCGTACCGCACTGCGCGACTGTTAAGCCCCAGCAACCCCAAGGCACCCGCCAGGGCGATATAAGCGCCAACAGCCATCAGCCCCCAATGGGTAGCCAGCCATGTGGCGGTAAAGGGGGCAATGGATGCGCCCAGAATACCCGCGAGATTGAAGGCCAGTGACGAGCCGGTGTAACGCACATGGGTAGGAAATAAATCGCTGAGCAGAGTGCCCAAGGGGCCGTAGGTAAGGCCCATGCAGGTGAAGCCTAAGGCTAGAGTGGCGAGCACGCCGGCGATATGGCCCGATCCAAAGAGCACCGAGAAGCTGGCACCAAAGAGAATGATGATGATGGCGACCCAGCGCATGGTCACGGGCCAGCCAAAACGGTCGGCACAATACGCAGAAACCGGAATGGCTAGGGCAAAGAACACCACGCCAAAGAGCTGAAATTTTAGAAATTCCTCGCGGCTGTAACCGAGCTGACTGGTTCCCCAGCTCAGCGTAAACACCGTCATCAGGTAGAAAATCACAAAGGCGCTAATGGCGATAAGCGTGCCAGCGAGCATGGCAGCTTTGTGATCTTTGAACACCTTGACCAAGGGCACGCCCACGGCCTCTTGCTTCTCTTTTGCCGCCAGAAAGGCTGGCGTTTCGGTGATGCGTAAGCGCACATAGAGACCGACCAAGACCAGCAAGCTACTGGCAAGGAAAGGAATGCGCCAACCCCACGACATAAAGTCCTCGCTACTGAGCAGGCTAGTCAGCAGTAGGAACAGGCTGGTCGAGAGAATAAATCCAATGGGCGCGCCGAGCTGGGGAAACATGCCATACCAAGCGCGTTGGCCGGGTGGTGCGTTTTCGGTGGCCAGCAGAACGGCGCCGCCCCACTCCCCGCCGAGGCCGAGGCCTTGCCCAAAACGGCACAGGGCCAGCAGTAATGGTGCCCAGACCCCTATCAGTGCATAGGTGGGCAAGAGACCAATGGCAACGGTAGATAGGCCCATGGTTAACAGCGCAACCACGAGAGTGGCTTTACGGCCTAACTTGTCGCCGTAATGACCAAAGACGGCAGACCCTAATGGGCGAGCAAAAAAGGCGATGGCAAACGTGGCCAGCGACTGTAGCGTCGCCGCCGCAGGGTCATCGGCCGGGAAAAATAAAATGGGAAAAACCAGAACGGCGGCCGTGGCATAAATGTAGAAATCAAAAAACTCGATGGTGGTGCCAATCAAGCTGGCAAAAAGCACCCGATTTTTTGGGGTAACTTCTTGTGTTGATGGAAGCGTTTGCATGATGACCTGCCGTAAACTGTTCGTTCTGCATTATGGCATTTGGGGTTTCTTGTGGCGCTATCGAACGCACGAAAGGCCGATATCTTATTGATCTTGGTGACACTACTCGCGGCCATGAGTTGGCTGTTCTCGAAAGAAGCTATTGGACTGATGCCGCCCTTTTTATTTATGGCCGTGCGCTTCTTATTGGCGGGGCTGTTTCTAGCACTTTGGGGCTTACCGCAGCTGCGTCGATTGAATGCCTTGCAGTGGCGCCGGAGTTTGCGCGTCGGCTTGTGCTTTGCTGCGGGGATGAGCGTGTGGATTTTGGGCTTGTTTCACGGCACGCATGTGGGGGAAGGCGCATTCCTGACCAGCTTAGGGGTAGTGCTGGTGCCCGTCATTGGCCGCTGGGTGTTTGCTGAGCAGGTGCCGGTGAGTACCTGGGTCGCCTTGCCTATTGCGGCCGCAGGCCTTGCTTTGCTGTCCTTGCACGATGGCTTCACGCTGGCTTCGGGGCAGTGGTATTTCGTGCTGGCAGCGGCGCTCTTTGCGCTCTATTACACCCTCAACACGCGCGCGGCCAATCATCGAGCGAGTCATGCGGAGGGTGCAGTGACTAAGGTGCCAGCCTTAGCTTTGACCACCATTGTCATGCTCACGGTGGGTGTGGTGACCACCGTATTATCAGCAGTTTATGAACCTTGGCTGCCAACGCTAAACACGGTGAGTGGCACGTTGGTGATGTGGGTACTGGCCAGTGCTTTGCTAGGCTCGGCTGCCCGCTTCTTAATTCAAACCTACGCGCAAAGCCTGTCCTCACACAGTCATGGCGTGGTCATCATGATTGTAGAGCCGGTCTGGACGGCGTCGCTGGCGGCAATCTGGTTAGGTGAGCGCATGACATCGCAGCAGCTCGCCGGTTGCGTCGTCATCTTGCTGGCCTTGTTAGTGAGCCGTGCGTGGCCATCGGCCTCGGCATCTGCATAAACGAAAAAACCGGCACAAAGGCCGGTTCTTTCGAGTCTTGCAAAGCTGCTTAGGGCGGCATTAGCCCTTGGCGCGGCACTTGAAAGTGGCATCGCGCGTATCAATTTCGATGCGCTCGCCAGATTCGATGAAGGCGGCAACCTGCAGCTCGAAACCGTTGTTCAGCTTGGCCATTTTCATGACCTTGCCGGACGTGTCGCCACGAGCAGACGGCTCGGTGTAGGCCACTTCACGGACGATGGTGGTGGGCAGTTCTACGGAAATGGCCTTGCCCTGATAGAGCACAACTTCGCAAACATCATCCATGCCTTCTTCGATGAAGTTGATGGTGTCGCCTAGGTTTTCTTTTTCCACTTCGTACTGTTCGAACTCTTCGTCCATGAACACATACATGGGGTCAGCGAAGTAGGAGTAGGTAGCCTTCTTCTGTTCCAAGATGATCTGATCGAACTTGTCGTCAGCCTTATAGACCGATTCCTGCGCTTGGGCAGTAAGCAGGTTCTTCATTTTCATCTTAACGACAGCGGCGTTACGACCGGACTTGTTGTACTCGGTCTTGATGACGATCATGGGCTGGCCATTGATGTCGATCACGTTGCCGGCGCGGAATTCCATTGCGGTTTTCATCGTGTGCTTCCGAAAATAGTGGAGTGCGGGATTATTTTGGCCGCGATTCTACCCGATCTGCATAAAAACGCATCAGTTGCGTAGCGAGATCGGGTTGCGTCAATAAATGGTCTCGCCAGTTTCGCATGGCGTTACGGATGGCGGGTAAGTCGGCCAGCAACTGTGCCCAGTGATTTTCGGGTGGAGCGCTAGCGGTCTCGGCGTGGCAATTCCATGCCGCTAACGCCTGTGACCAACTGGGCGGCAGTGGCGTGCCGGACGCTGCAGCGATGCGCTCTACCCGTGCTTGCCAGGCAGCCAGTTTGATTAAATGCGCTTCATCTTCCTGCGGATAAATATGCCAAAGCATGGGCGCACCCGCCCACTGGGCGCGCACAAAGGAATCCTCACCGCGCACCAAATTTAAGTCGCTGCGTGCCAGGAGGTGATCGTAATCGGCATGATCGAGCAGGGGTAAAACATGGATGCTGAGCGCGCCGCGCTGGGCGGTATCGCCAATGGCGAGCGGCTGGCCTAGCCAGGCGCTGACGTCGGTCAGTGCGCGGCCGGAGAACACAGAGAGCGTGGTTGCAATGGAGTCGCTAGCCAGCGCCGTTAATAGCCCGGCAATAGCTTGGTTCTCATAGCTAAATAATGAAATATGCCGACCGATTTTTGGCTGCTCATGAACCTTAGCGAACAGATGCATTTCAGACGGACTACGCAGCAGCCCGCCGGTTGCTGGCGAAAACCCCGGGAACCAGAAAACCTTTTCCATCCCCGTTTGCGGATGCGTAGACGCCATGCCATGACAGCCTTCGACCCAGTCTTCCGCGCTGAGATATTCCAGATTGATCCAGACGGGTGGCGGCGAACACGCTGCCATGGCGAGGATGTAGCTCTCCGGCAAGTGACAGGCAAAGCCCTCAATGACGAGGTCGGCCGGCGCAGCTGCGGGAAAATCCGAAGACCAATGCTGGATGGTGATATCGCCCAAGCGTTGCACTGGCCGCTTGGGGTCAAGCGCGGGTGCGAGGTGTTGAAAGCTGCTTAGGTCATCGACGAAGAGTGTCACGGCCACAGCGTGCGCATGCGCTAAGTGCCGCGCTAAGCGCCAGCAAACACCGAGGTCACCATAGTTGTCGATGACGGTGCAAAAGATATGGCAGCGTAAGGGCTGGCCGCTGACCGTAGTCACACGCTTTCAGCTCGATGACCGTGTGGACTGCAGTTAATCGCGCTCATAAACCACAAAGCTAAACCAGAGATCACTGGCTTCATCGTGATGCCGTTCGCGGCTGGTTTCGCGCCATTGGCCACGGTCAAACTCGGGGAAAAAGGCATCGCCGTCTACCGTCGTTTCCACTTCCGTGATGTACATGCGCGAGACCTGGCTCAGCGTTTGCGCGTAGATTTCCGCGCCGCCGATGATCAGTGCTTCGTCTTGGGCGTTCACCACCGCCACAGCCTCGGCCAGCGCCAGTGCAGCTTCCAGAGAGTGCACCAGGCGGATGCCAATGGGGCCGTCCCACGTGGGGTTGCGTGTGACCACGATATTGGTGCGATTCGGCAGCGGTCGCCCCAGCGAGTCATAGGTGGTGCGACCCATAACAATGGCTTTGCCACTGGTGATGCGCTTGAAATATTGCAGATCGGCGGGTAAGCGCCAGGGCAAATTATTGCCTACCCCAATGCAGCGATTTTCAGCCATGGCAACGATGAGCGCGAGTCGCACCGTATCGTCCGGTAGCGTGGCGTAATCATCTCCGGCGGTGCCGGTCAGCATGTGATCACTAGGCTGGCTCATACGGCCACCTTGGCAGCAATGTGTGGTTGGGGGTCATAACCTTCCAGCGTGAAGTCCTCAAAACGGAAAGCAAACAAGTCGGTGACCTCAGGGTTAATGCGCATGACCGGCAAGGAGCCGGGCTGGCGTGTGAGCTGTAAATCGGCTTGTTCGACATGGTTGCTATAGAGGTGGCAGTCGCCGCCGGTCCAAACAAAATCACCGGGTTGTAAGCCGCAGACTTGCGCCACCATGAGGGTTAAGAGCGCGTAGGAGGCGATATTGAAGGGTACGCCCAGGAAAATATCGGCACTGCGCTGGTAAAGCTGGCAGCTGAGCTTGCCAGGCTCGCCCGGCACGGCGGAAGGAGCAACATAGAATTGAAACAGGGCATGGCAGGGAGGTAGCGCCATTTCATCGACCAAGGCCGGATTCCACGCACTGACTATGAGTCGGCGGGAGTCGGGGGTGCGTTTAATCATGTCCACGACGTTGGCGATTTGATCAATATGGCGGCCATCCGGTGCTGGCCAGGAGCGCCACTGGTAGCCATAGACGGGGCCTAAGTTGCCCTGCTCGTCGGCCCATTCATCCCAAATACGTACGCCGTTTTCTTTTAGGTAACGGATGTTGGTGTCACCGCTCAAGAACCACAGCAGCTCATGGACGATGGATTTCAGATGCAGCTTTTTGGTGGTCAGCATGGGAAAGCCGTCAGCCAAATTGAAGCGCATCTGATGGCCAAATACGGAGTAAGTGCCGGTGCCCGTTCGGTCGGTTTTAAAGCTGCCTTCATGGCGCGCGCGCGCCAAAAGATCGAGATACTCTTGCATCTTATTTCACCATCGCCGTTTTGCGATAAGCCAGTAGCATGAGCACAACACCCGCCACAATCATGGGCGCGGTGAGCATTTGCCCCTTGGTCATCCAATCAAATAAGACAAAGCCTTGGTTGGCATCGGGCTCGCGGAAGAATTCAACCGTAAACCGCGCGCAGCCATAGCCAATGAGGAAGAGCGCTGAGGCTGCCATGCGGGGTCGTGGCTTCAGCGTAAACCATACCATCAGGATAAACAGGACTAAGCCTTCCAAGACGGCCTCGTAGAGCTGTGAGGGATGACGTGCCAGCGCATCAACATGGGGAAATACCATGCCCCAAGCGAAGTCGGGGTCGGTGACGGGGCGACCCCAAAGTTCGCCGCCGATAAAATTGCCGATACGACCAAAAAATAGTCCAGGTGGCGTAATCACCGCCAGCAAATCGGTGATTTCTAACCAAGGCGTTTTGTACTGACGAGCAAACACAACGCCAGCAACCAGAACGCCCAAGAAGCCGCCGTGGAAGCTCATGCCGCCTTCCCAAATACGGAATAGCCAGAGCGGATCGTTGAGGAAGCGATCAAAGCCGTAGAAAAATACGTAGCCGATGCGGCCGCCAAGAATCACGCCCATGGCGCCGTAAAAAATCAGGTCGGCGACTTGGTCCTGCGACCAGCCCATGCGTTTGGCGCGCCACAGGGCTAGGCCGTAGGCCGACGCAAAACCGAACAGGTACATGAGGCCGTACCAATGGATTTTTAGAGGCCCTAAGGCGAGAGCAACGGGGTCAATGTGGGGGTAGATCAACATAGTAGGCTCATAGATTCAGCATCACGAAGTTGAAAAGCGCTGACGCATCATAGCTGTGTCGGGCATGATCAGCGAGCCTCTTGGGAGATGACACATGTGCCTTTTAGCCTTTCATTGGCAACCACAATCCGACCTGCCGCTTCAGGTATGGGCTAATCGCGACGAATTTTTAGCGCGCCCAGCGCAGGCAACGCACCTCTGGCCTGAGGCGCAGACCGTGCTGGCTGGGCGTGATTTACAAGGCGGCGGTACGTGGATGGGCGTCACGCTGCACGGCCGATTTGCGGCGCTGACGAATGTGCGCGATCCAAGCATGCCGGCGGCTGCGCGCTCGCGGGGCGAGTTGGCGGCAGCGTATCTGTGTGGCGACCTGACTGCAGCTGCGTTCGCACAGCAGGTTCACGCCGAGCGTGAGCGCTACGGCGGATTTAACCTGTTATTGGCAGATGCCGATACGCTGTGGTGCGTCGGCAGCCATCAGCCCGAGCCAACGGAAGTCGCCGTCGGTTGGCATGGGCTGTCCAATGCCACGCTCGATGCCCCTTGGCCGAAACTGATGCGCCTGTTGGACGGCGCGCAGGCGCTCACCGAGCGGCAAGTGAATGTGCCGGAAGCCCACCTCGCCCTGCTAGCGGATACAACGCCCGCGCCGGACACCGAGCTACCGAACACCGGCGTGGGGTTAGCGATGGAGCGCGTGTTATCGCCCATTTGTATTCGTACGCCCGCCTATGGCACGCGCAATTCCACTTGGCTGCGGATTGCGCGCGACGGCGTGTATTGGCACGAACAGGACTATAACGAAGGGCGGCATCATCGGTTCGAGCTGACGCGCCTTAGTTAGTGCGCGCCCCTTGCGGCCGAATCAAATCGATCAGTCCCAGCGCGGTTAACTTCGCTTCAACGGTGGCCCGAATCTGCGCGGGGTTGTCGTAGGCCAGCACTTCATCGAGCAGTAATTTGGCCTCGGTGAGAGGTGTCATGCACACAGTTTTGCGGACTTTCAGCAGATTGCTGGCGCTCATCGACAGCGAATCAAAGCCCATGGCCATGAGCAAAATCGCCGTGCCCGGATCACCTGCCATTTCGCCGCAGATGCTCACCGTCTTTCCCACGCGATGCACTTCGTTAACGACATAACGCACGGCGCGTAGCACGGAGGGGTGATACGGCGAGTACAGGTCGGCCACGCGCGTGTTGTTACGATCCACCGCCAGCAAGTATTGGGTTAAGTCGTTAGAGCCAATGCTGACGAAATCGGCGCGCTGAGCCAGGTCGGCAATTTGAATCACCGTGGCAGGCACCTCAACCATCACGCCGATGCGTGGCAGCGACACCTCGAATTCGCCCTCTTCTTTCAGCTCATGCACGGCACGATGAATCAGTGCCACGGCATCGTCGACCTCGCCCACCGTGGTGACCATGGGCAATAGAATTTGCAGGTTATTTAGGCCGGAAGCCGCTTTCAGCATGGCGCGAACCTGCACCATGAAAATTTCCGGGTGGTCGAGCGTGATGCGAATGCCACGCCAGCCCAGCGCGGGGTTGTCTTCCTCAATGGGGAAGTAGGGCAAATCTTTGTCGCCACCGATGTCCAATGTGCGCATGGTGACGGGTTTGGGCGCAAAGGCTTCGAGCTGCTGACGGTAAATCTTCCGTTGCTCCTCCTCGCCAGGAAAGCGTTCGCGCAGCATGAACGGAATTTCCGAGCGATACAGGCCAACCCCTTCAGCGCCACGATCTTTCGCGCGCGCCACGTCGGCCATCAGGCCCGTGTTCACACAGAGCGCCATGGCATGGCCATCGGGGGTGACGGCTTCGCGCTGTTTGTAGGCATCGAGGCCGGCAACGAGCTGTTGCTCTTCGCGGATGATTTCCTTGTAGCGCTTACGCAACACGCGTGAAGGGCGGACAAAGACGCGGCCAAGGTAGGCGTCGACAATCATCTCGGCGTCATCCAGCGAAGTGACCGGAATGTCGCTAACGCCAACCACGGTCGGAATGCCCAACGCACGCGCTACGATGACCATGTGCGAGTTCGCCGCACCGGTGGCGGAGATTACGCCGCAGACTTTATCTAACGGGGCTTCCAGCAACATGGCCGTGGAAATGTCTTCACCGACCAAGATGCTATTTTCTGGGAATTCGCGGGTCTCTTCGGACTCTTGGTCCTGCAGTTGCGCCAGCAGGCGCAGGCCGAGATCGCGCACATCTGACATGCGCTCACGCAGATAGGGATCTTCCATGGCCGAGAAGCTTTGCATGTGCTCATCGATGACTTCTCGCAAAGCACCTTGAGCCCAATTGCCGGCTTCGATACGTTCGGCAATCTCGCCTCCCAACGCGTTGTCGTCGAGCATGCGCAGATAGACATCAAACAGTGCGCGCTCTTCTGGCATGAGCGTGCCTGCCATGCGCAGGTCCAGCGTCCTCACTTCCTCACGGACCGCTTCTAGCGCCTTCTCAAGCAGGGCCAATTCGCTATCAATGTCATCCACCGCGCGATCAGGCACCTGTTCTAGATCGGCTTTCGGGTAGAGCACGACGGCACGCCCGAGCGTGACGCCCGTGGCGCCGGTAATGCCCTGATAAATCTGCGTGGGCGTGGCGCGGGAGCCACGCACCACTTCCAGTTGACCCATGACTTTGGCATGCGCCACTACGCCGGAGAGCTGAGCAGACAAGGTCACCAAAAACGCGACTTCACCTTCGTCAAAGCGGCGGTTTTCCAACTGCTGCACCACGAGAACGCCCAAGACCTTACGGCGATTCATGATGGGCACGCCGAGGAAGGCGTTGTAGCGCTCCTCGCCGGTTTCCGGGAAATACACATAGCTCGGATGCGTGGCGGCATCCTGCAAGTTGATGGGCTCTTCGCGGGTGGCGCAGAGGCCGACCAAACCTTCGCTGAAACCGAGACTGACCACGCCGATAGACGCTGGATTAAAGCCTTCGTTGGCCATCAGCACTAAGCGTTCGGTGCGGTCGTCGAGCAAATAGACGGAGCACACTTCGGTGTCGGTGGCTTCGCGCACGGACGCGACCAGCACATCGAGAGCGGCCTGAAAGCTGGGCGCGTTGTCCACTTCTTGGACGATGCGACGCAGGACTTCCAGCATGCTCGGTTCGGTCGGCGTTATGGGCATATCAACCTACCAACGCAGAACTGTTTTGAACGGGCAGGCGCGGTAGCAGTTCCTTAAGTGCGCGACGATAGACTTCGCGTTTGAAAGACACCACCTGATCCAGCGGATACCAATAGCTCACCCAGCGCCAGCGGTCGAATTCGGCCGGCTTCTGGCAATCCAGCTTCACATGCGACTCCGGCCCCACCAGTTGCAGCAAGAACCAACGCTGCTTCTGGCCGATGCAGATCGGCGGCTTGTCGTGGCGAATAAAGCGGCGCGGCAGGCGGTAGCGCAGCCAGCCGCGCGACTGCGCCAGGATTTTCACATCCTGCGGTTGCAAGCCAATTTCTTCGTGTAATTCGCGGTACATCGCCTGCTCCGGCGACTCGCCATCGGCGATGCCGCCCTGGGGAAATTGCCACGCGTCGTGGCCGTAGCGCCGTGCCCACAGAACTTGTCCGGCGGCATTGGCTACGATGATGCCGACATTGGGTCGGAAGCCATCCTCGTCAATCACGGTGATTCCTTAAAAAACAATTTGTTATTGCTGCCATTACTACCTGACGCCCCGAAGCGGGGCAAGCTAGACGGCGGATTTTTTCGTTATCTGTGGGTATCATCGCCATTTTCCGCCCCCCCTTGGAGCATCTCGCGATGACGCTGGCCCTATTTGATCTTGATAACACCTTGCTGGGCGGCGATTCCGATCATGCGTGGGGGGAGTTCTTGGTGTCACGCGGGCATGTCGATGCCGAGGCCTATCGCCTGGCAAACGATGGTTTTTATGCCGACTACCGTGCTGGCACACTCGATATTCGGGCTTTCTGTGAGTTTGTTTTCGCGGTGCTGGCTCGAAATGAGCCGGCAACGTTGAGGCAATGGCGCGATGAGTTCATGGCCGAGTGCATCACACCCCTGTTATTGCCGAAAGCATTTGACCTGCTGGCGAAGCATCGCGACATGGGCCACACGCTGGTCATCATTACCGCGACAAATCATTTCGTCACTGAATTGATTGCAGAGCGCTTAGGCGTTGAGCACCTGATTGCAACCACGCCAGAGCAAACGCCAGATGGCCGTTTCACTGGCAAGCTCGCCGGCACGCCCTGCTTCCAAGCCGGCAAGATCACGCGTTTGCAGGCGTGGATGGACGAGCGCGGCGAATCGCTGGACGGTGCGTGGTTTTATTCCGACTCGCGCAACGATTTACCGCTGTTGGAGGTGGTGGCGCATCCGGTGGCGGTGGATGCGGATGAGACCCTCACCCGCATCGCACAGGAGCGTGGCTGGCCCTGTATCAGCCTGCGCGCATAAAGCGTTCGAGCACGGCCGGCGCCCAACGCTTCAGGGCACCAACCAGCACAGCTTCTTTGCCTATGCCGGCCACGGCCTCATTGCGCAGAATTGCCTGCAGCGTACGCTGAGCCACTTGCTCGGGTGTCAGCGACGTCTTCTCGAAGTCTTTGGCGACGCGCGCCCGCGCTTTCTCACTGCTTAGGCTGCCGACCATCTTCACTTTGGTTTGAATTGGCGTATTCACGAAGCCGGGGCAGATCACGCTGACGCCAATCTTGTGGCGATGCAGCTCCAGCCGTAATGATTCCGACAGGCCAACGACCGCGAACTTGCTGGCACTGTAGGTGCTCATGCCGGGTGCGCCGAAAAAGCCGGACACCGACGCCATGTTGACGACATGACCACCTTGGCCGCGCTCGATCATCTTCGGCACAAAGGCGCGAATGCCATAGACCACGCCCATCACATTGATGTCATGCAGACGCTTCCAGTCCGAGGGTTCAACTTCCCAGGTAAAGCCGCCCATGACCACACCGGCGTTATTCACCAAGATGTCGATGGCGGGAAATTGCGCATGTACCGCATCCGCTAGCGCTTGCATCTGCGCCTCATCACTGACTTCGGCAACATAGACCCAGGCCTTGCCCCCGGCGCCGATGCATTTCAGGCGCACGGCGTCGAGCTTGTCCTGATCACGCGCAGTCAGAATGACGGTTGCACCGGCACTGGCCAGCGCAATGGCAATGGCTTCACCAATCCCGCTGCTGGCACCCGTTACTAAGGCCACTTTGTTCTTAAAATTTTTCACGGTATTGCCTCGCTGTTATTTCAGTTTTTGTTCGTACCAGATGGGCGATGCCCAGGCACGCTCTTCGATGGTGTTAAAGGTGTTGCGGCCCTTAAAGCTGCCGGTAGTGCCGGTGGTTGCGCAGCAGCCTTCATAGCCGCTGAAGCCTGTGCTGGCCGGAAACATGCCATTGACCGGATTGAGCAGACTGCAATCAACCTTCTTATCGACATTGCACATGTACGACGACCAGCGGCAGGAAGGGACTTCGAGCGCACGGGCATAGTAATAGGCGTCTTGAGATGCATTGAACTCGGGGTCTTTCCAGATCGCGCAGAGCTGTTCGGGGTGATTGCCAATTTCAACGCTGCAGTCAGTCATTGACGGACGCTTCACCGTCTCTTTGGTGCGCGCCACATTCTCAAATACTTTGACACGGGGTTTGCCACTGGCATCGACATAGCCTTTAACGATGTCGATGCGCTGCAGGGGATAGTTCTCCGGATCCTGTTGTGCCCACACGGCGATCTGCGGTGCGCCTATCGCTGGTAAGGGCAGGTCGCCACCCATAAGCGCGCCCGGTGTTTCACCGAGGTCAACTGGGTTTTGCCCCGCGGCTAAGCGATCACAGGTATTGGCGGGGAGTTTCCAACCCCCAATCGAACGGATTTTGATGCGTGGCCCAGAAGTGCCCCAAGACTCACCCCGATGAATCGCATCCCAAATCTCGTTACGCTTGTTTTGGGTTGCCCAGACGCCGGTGAGTCCGCCTGGATTGAGGCTGCGGGCAAAGTCTTGAAACTTGCGCCCTACACACTTCGTGGGGTCGGCAGGATCACCGCCGCCGGTGCAATTCCAAAAGCCCAGCAACTCCTTGGGTTCATCGTCGAGAACACCGCCATGACCGACAAAGCCGCGCTCACCGACATTGCCGGAAATGCCGTTATGCGTGTCGGAGGCCGCCACAATATTGGCTTTGTAGGGGTTAATGCCCAAGGTTTTGCGAATAGCCAAGCCTTCGGCCATGGCGTTGCGGTAAAAGTCCAAAGCGCTAGTGCAATTGCCAGTGCCTGTAGCCGTCGGGTCACGGGACGGACGCGAGCGGCCATCGGGGCCCGGATTCAGGCAGGTATCAACAATGTTGTCGCCCAGGCTGCGGTGGTTACAGAAATTCGGGTCGGTGAGTGGGTCGCCTTTGCAAAATGTCGTGCAGGTTGCAGGATCATCCGGCCGCCCATGACAGACCGTTTTAAAGTTCTCGAACGTGCAGGCGGTCTCCTCGCCTTGTAGGTAGGGCCCTTCCACACCAACTGCGCATTCGGACTGACCCTTATGCTGTGTCATTTCAACCGCCACATCCATGCTGCGGCGCAAGCTGGCATCGGCCGCAGTCATTGGCAGATAAATATCGGTGGAATCAATTTTGCGACCCAGCGGAACGCCATTGGCCTCCATGGGAAGCCACATTCGGCCGTCCGACAAGTTCCCGTTGTGCGGGATGGTCAGCACGTCGCAGCCAGGAATGGATTTGCAGACGATCTTCAAATGATCGAAAAGATCCCAGTCATCATTGCCATTTTGCGGGTTGAGCGCCGTGTCTGGCCGTACCGCTGGAAATACGATGAGCGGAATGCGCGCGGTGTCGCCCTTAAAAATGACGTTTCGGTGGAACATCTGTGAGTTTTCATTCGAGGTGAATTCGTAGGCATGTAAGGTGGTGAACTTACAGGGGACGTACTCGTCATCGTTGATTTGTTTGGTGTTTTGCCAAGCAGAAATACTCGTAGGTGCAAACGCTACTAATGACTGCAGTAATTGCTGCTGAAGCGAGGTATTACCCGCCGCAATGTTGATCACATCATCGCGAATGCCTTTACCGATGCGCTCGTCACATTGCTTTTGCAGCATGCTGTTTCGTCCGCAGGTGTTCGAAAAGCCCCCCAAGAACTCGGCATGATCGGTGACGGCGTTGAAGTCCAGTGGGCGACCGATATTGACGGCGCGCGCCGGGGTATAGGGGTCGTCGCTGCCAAGGGCCGGTAAGTGGCCATCCTTCCCTTGAGCAAACTCATGGGCTGCGCGGGGGTCATTGGTGGCATTAAAGAAATACGCGTCGAGTGAAAATGCGGTGTGCGTATGCAAATCGCCAAAGTAGGCTTGCTTGCGGTTGCCACTGGCGCCAACACAGGGTTTGTCGTCGTTGGCCACGGGGGTATTCGGTGGATTGCTCACGCGAGGTTTTGAGGGCTGATCCTGACCGCAGGCACTCACCATCAACGTTAGCAGCACGAAGAGTAGGACTTGAGGTTTCATTGCAGGCCTCCCAGCGACAGGTATTGGTAGTGGGTGATTAGCCAGTCTGACGTGCGGTCAAGAAGCCAATAACACGCGATGCCACCCAAGGCGATGGCGGCCCCAGGTGAGAATGGATGGGTGTTGCCCCAACGAAAGCGCTTCATGCATTGCCAAAGCACCAGCACGAACGCGAGTTGACCTATTTCGACGCCGAGATTGAAGTAGAGCAAGGCCCAGGCCTTGGACTCTGCTGGTAGGCCGACTTCGCTCAGGGCGCCGGCAAAGCCAAAGCCATGGAGCAAGCCAAAGCCAAAGGCAACCCGCCACGGTTGGCGAAAACTGATGGAAGGCTGTGCGGGATCGTGAGTGAGTAGCTCATAGGCTAGTAACAGAATGCTGCCAGCGATGAGTATTTCTACCGGCTTGGGCGGCAAGCCCCAAACGCCAAATAAGGCCAGTGCCAGGGTTAGGCTATGAGCTAGGGTAAATGCCGTGATGGCGGCAATCAGCGTGGCTGCGCCTCGGCGTTGAGCGGCAATAATCAGCATCAGGCCAAAGACAAATAACAGGTGGTCCGGGCCTAGCAAAATATGACTAATGCCAATCAGCACGTAGCGGCTGAGCGATTGATCGGCGTGATGCTCGCCGTTGCCTAGGCGCCGTACCGGGTCATGGCGATCCATGGCCAGGGTTTCTTGGGCACCACTGGCAAAGTTGGCAATAACTAAGGCTTCCGGCATGCGCGGATCAAGGCCATGCAATTGTATGCGGGTGTTGGCTAGGCCGGACTGACAGTTCAATCGCCAGCGCCGCTCGATGGTTCCGCTGTCGCGCCGGGTATCAGCTAGACCCTGAATCTCGCAGCGATCATCAAATTGCGGCACTACCGAATGCGGAGTTTCTTCGCCCATTTGCGGTACGCGCAGCGTAGCGTCTGTCACGCCTTGAGCGAACTCATCGAAGCGCAGCGTGACCGTTTTCAACTCATGCGCTTGGCTAGCGAGACTGAGCAAAACTCCACTAAGTAGGCAAAGCGTTCGCGCTAACCGGCTCATGATTCGACCGTATCGAAATGAACCCGGTAACGCGCCTTGATCTCGTTCAAAGCTTTTTGCAGAGCAAGTCGTTCTTGCTCCTGCCGGTAGTCCGTCAGGACTTGCTCGCGAACGTCATCTAATTGCACCGGTTGAAAGGCGGAGCGGCCAATGACGCGAACAAAATGCAGGCCAAGATTAGAGGCGATGGGGCCTTGCCAGCCCGCCTCGGTGATAGCAAAAACCGCTTGAGCAAAGTCTCGACCAAAGTCATTTCGTAAGCTGACTAAGCTGGCGTGATGAAAACTTAAGCCACTGACAAAAGGGTCGCTTAATCGTTGCCAATCGGTTGGGTGTGCCAACAGTTCAGCGTGGATTTTGCCCGCTACCGCTGGTAACGCCTGCCCCTGTTTGCCACGACTCAAAAAGACTTGCTCGAAATCTATGGCTGCAGGCGTGCCATAGCGTTGCGGGTGCTTATCCAGCCACTGTTGCAGGTCTTCGTTAGAAACAGATGTGGTTGCTGTGCGCTGGGTTAACAGCAGGCGCATTTTTTGTGCGAGCTGGCGACGAACAATGGTGTCAGAACGATCCAGATTAAGTGCCATGGCTTCGCGATAGAGCATTTGCTCATCTAGCCAGAAGGCCAGTTTAGCCTGTAGCTCTTCCGGGCTGGGTGGGCGGCCATGCTCAGCCTGGAACGCCTGGCTAAGCGCCAGTTGTTGGGCGCTGGAGACATGAATGGTGTACTGATCGTCTGCGTAAGGCTCGGAGATGCCTTGGATTAATCGATCGATGCCGAATAGCACAAGGCCAAGCACGATGAATATCGTCAGCGGAGAGCGACGTGCGTGTAGAAGTAAAGCGTGCATGGATTCAAGCCCAGTGGAGCACGAGAACTCACCGTCATGGCGGGAGTGTTTTTATTAGAGTGCTTTGAGGCTAACAGTCCGAAATCGCAGAAACAACCGCTGTCAGATATTCATAAAAGCGCGGGCTTACACCACGATGAGCGCATCTACTGCGCGGTCCCAGCTTGCTTTAGGCAGGCTGGCGACGTGTTGGCAGGCATGGGCAAGGCCCATCGTGTGCGGACGGCGAGGTGATTGGCTGAGCTTGGCAAGTAGCCTGTCGTAATAGCCTCCGCCCATGCCTAAGCGATTGCCCTGAGCGTCAAACCCAACCAAGGGCATCAATACGATATCTAAAGCCTTGGCGGAGCGGGACTGACGTGAGATGGGCTCGGCAATACCATAGGCGTTCCGACGCCAGCCCCGTCGTGCATGCATCGCAGGGGCTTTAACAAAGCGCAAGCCGCCGCGATGCAATGAATGTGTGGGGGTGACGACCGGCAGCCAGAGGGTTTTCCCGTGGCGTTGGGCCCAACGCATAAAGCGAAGCGGATTTATCTCGCCATCGCTCGCAACATAGGCGGCAATGTGTTTTGCCTGTTGAATGCGGGGATTTTTTTGTAACGAGAGGCATAGCGTGCGCGCGGCAAGAGCTTGTTTTTGTGGGCCCAGTGCACGGCGTTGTTGCCGGAGTTGGCGTCTAAGCTGTTGTCGCTGTTGCTGAGTCGCGACGGATAGGGTGTCGCCTATCATCAGGAAGAGTTCTCCGAAGGTGCCGCTGTCCATCGTCACCCTTGAACCCAGCGGGTTCAAGGGGGATGCGGCGCAATCATTTAAGGCTTTCCGACGGGCGGACATGCACACCACGAAAGACGAACGCATCCCAAAGGATGTAGCATCGGCTCAGGGGCTCTGAAAGACTGGCGAACACCCCAGAGAGGCGATCAGTATAAAACAGCTAGGCGTAAATTGAACTGAACAATCTGTTATCAAGCGTCGTTCGCTTAGCGTATTTCTGTCTCAGAAGTTTCCGCAAGACCTGCTTCCATACGTTGCAATAACAGCGCTATATCGGCAGGACTCACCGCTTCACCCGAGGTTTGTTGGCGTAAGCTCAGCAATTCATGCGCAATGTTCAGGGCGGCAATGACGGCAATGCGCTCTAAGCCCAAGACTTTGCCAGAGCCGCGAATTTCGCGCATTTTGCGATCGAGGTATTGCGCGGCACGACGCAAATTGTCTTGCTCGGCCAAAGGGCTGGCAATTTTGTAGGCTTTGTCCAGGATGAAGACATCGAGGGTGCTGACTTCGGGATTCATGGCATCGCCTGTGAAAATAAATTAACGCGGGATTCGATTAAGACTGAGCTTCAAGCGCACGCAAGCGCAGAATAATGGCTTCAACACGGGCACGTGCCAGCTCATTTTTTCGCTGCAGCTCATCACGTTCGGCAAACAGATTCGATTGTTGCTGTTTGAGGTGCTGATTTTCGGCATGCAATGCACGCAGCTGTTTGAGCAGGGCATCTACTTGGCGAGAAATCGCGTGGAAGTCCTGTTCAAGCATGTCCGGTTCGCCGTGAAGTTGTCGAGCAGCTAATATAGGGCGATGCCCCCGCGATGCCAACAGGAGATTCCTATGCAAGCTGTAATTGTACCTACCCACGATACCTTGAGTTTGGCGCTGGATCAGGTGCAAGCAGACTGCTCGGCAGCCGAGCTGCATGGCGTGATGGTAGGTATGCTGGCGGGCGGTGCGCGAATGAATCGCAGTGCACTAATGAAGTCGTTGGAGGCTCATGCCGATGTAAGCACAGCCTTTGCTGACGAAATGATCGCCTCGCTTTGGCAGCTGCAATTGAAAACCCTAGAAGACTTGGGGGCAGATGACCTGCTTTTTCAGCCGCTGCTGCCAGACGATGACGACGACTTGAATTTGCGTGTGATGGCGCTGGCGGATTTTGCACGCGGGTTGCTGGCTGGCTTTGGTTTGGCGGTGCAAGCGAATAACCCTGCGCTGGCCGGTGAGATTGTGCGTGAGACGCTGCAAGATATCGTCAATATTTCTCAGCTCGACAGTGTGGATGAGCCCGATGAAGAGAGCGAATTGGCGTATGCCGAACTGCATGAGTTTGTTCGGCTCGGAGTGATTCACTTGTTTGAAGAGTTGGCTCCGCGCGAAGAGCATGGTCATGATGCGGTAGATCTCCCGCCAACGGTGCACTAAGCCATGACCGCGACACTGAAGTCCTTAATTTCCGCTACGGAGTTCGCGCACCGTCGTGCCCAGCTGATGAGCAAGATGGGGAGTGATGCTGTCGCGGTGGTGCCTGCGGCACTGCACTACCGACGCAATCGCGATACCGAATACCGTTTTCGACAAGACTCTGATTTTTACTACCTCAGTGGGTTTGCTGAGCCGGAAGCGCTATTGGTGCTTTTGCCCGGCAGAGCAGAGGGCGAGTTCGTGCTTTTTTGTCGGCCTCGTGATCGCGAAATGGAAATTTGGAATGGCTACCGCGCCGGACCCGAAGGCGCAGAAAAGGATTTTGGCGCGCAGCAAGCATTTCCTATCGCGGAGCTGGATGAGCGCCTGCCGGCGTTGTTGGCGGGGCGCGATCGTGTCTATGCGCCCATGGGTGTTCAGCCCGATTTTGATCAGCGCCTGTCGGGCTGGCTGAGCGCTGTCCGCGCCAAAACGCGCGCCGGTGTTCGAGCCCCCAGTGCCTTGCATCTCTTGGATGCCGTGCTGCATCCCCTGCGCTTGATTAAGTCCGATGCTGAGATTGCCATCATGCAGCGGGCGGCGGATATCAGTGCCGAGGGCCATCGTCGTGCCATGGCTTGGGCGCGGCCCGGACGCTACGAATATGAGCTCGAGGCTGAGCTGCTGCATGCGTTTACCCGGCAGGGTTGCGCTGCCCCAGCCTACGGCAGCATTGTGGGCTCCGGCGCTAACGCCTGCACTTTGCATTACGGTGAAAATGACCGACGCATGCAGGATGGCGACTTGGTACTGATCGATGCGGGCGGAGAGTTAGATCATTACGCTGCCGATATCACGCGCAGCTTCCCGGTGAATGGCCGCTTCAGTGCCCCGCAAAAAGCCCTTTATGACGTCGTGTTGGCTGCGCAATTGGCCGCGATTGCCACCGTGCGGCCGGGAGCCAGTTGGCAGGCGCCTCACGATGCTGCCGTGCGCGTGCTTACACAGGGCTTGGTCGAGCACGGTTTATTGCAAGGCAGTGTAGATGACCTGATTCAAAGCAACGCGTTCCGCCGTTTCTATATGCACCGAACCGGGCATTGGCTGGGCATGGACGTGCATGATGTGGGTGATTATCAAGTGGATGGTCAGTGGCGTCCGTTGATGCCGGGCATGGTGCTCACGGTTGAGCCCGGTCTTTATGTCGCGCCCGACGATGAAACGGTGGCTGAACATTGGCGGGGCATCGGCATTCGTATTGAAGATGATGTGGTGGTCACGGCTCAGGGTCATCATGTGTTGAGTGCGAATGCGCCCAAGACCATTGCGGAAATTGAAGCACTGGTGGGTACGGCATGACGGCGCTCCCGACGCAGGCGGACATCGCCATTATTGGTGGCGGCATGGTCGGCGTTACTTTAGCGCTGATGCTGGCTCGTGAGCTGCCGCAGTTGCAGGTGGTGTTAATTGAGGGGCAACGTTTTCCGGCGCTTGATCTGAGCCAGCCCCTGCCCTACACCGCAGGCTTTGACGCGCGTAATACCGCGTTATCTCGCCGGACGGTTCAAGCATTTACCGACTTGGGTTTATGGCAGCAGCTACAGCCGCATGCCACACCCATCCATCAAATTCATATTTCCGATCGGGGCCATTTCGGTTTGTCGCGCCTGCGTGCCGACGAAGAGCACGTCGAGAGCTTTGGTCAGGTCATGGAGAATGCCTGGCTGGGTGTTGTTCTCCTGGCTGCACTGAAGGCCTGCCCCTCGGTGACCTTGTGTGACGGCGTGGCAGTCACGGCGCTGGCAACATCGGCTGAGTCAGCGACGCTGACGCTGCAGCGCGGCGATGATGAGCCCACGACTTTACGTGTGCCGCTGGTGGTGGCTGCGGATGGCACGCAGTCACGCAGTCGTGAGTGGCTGGGTCTGGGCGCGCGCTGGCACGATTACGGCCAAACGGCCTTGGTCACCACCATCGCCACCTCCTTGCCCCATGAACATATTGCCTTTGAGCGCTTTACGGCGGACGGGCCTATTGCGTTGCTGCCGCTGCCGGATGCCCGTGATCAGCCTGCTCAAACGCGACGGTCCTTGGTGTGGGCCTTAAAAACCGAAGCAGCACAACGCGTGCTGGCGCTATCTGATGCAGCGTTTTTAGCGGAGTTTCAGCAAGCTTTTGGTCGTCGTGCAGGACGCTTTACCCGCGTGGGTCAGCGTCATGCTTATCCCTTGCAACTCATGGTCGCGCATCAACAAACCGTGCCGCGTGCGGTGATTTTGGGCAATGCTGCGCATAGCCTGCATCCCGTGGCGGGCCAAGGCTTTAACCTGTGCTTGCGCGATGTGCTGGTGCTCGTTGAAAGCCTGAGGGAGGCGACGCTTGCAGGGGCCGACTTAGGAAACGCCCAGCACTTGCAGGCGTATGAAGCAAAGCGCACGGCAGATCAGCAGCAAATTATCCGCTTCTCAGACAGCCTCGTTCGTGGCTTTTCCAATGCCAACCCGCTGTTGCAGCTGGCGCGCAATATCGGCTTATTAGGGTTTGATTTATTGCCCGGTGCCAAGCCGCTAGTCGCTCGATACGCCATGGGGTTAAGTCATGTCTGAACGTGTCGATGTGTTAGTTGTGGGTGGCGGAATGGTGGGCAGTGCCTTTGCGCTGCTGCTGAAACAGGGTAGTCCTGCGCTTAATGTGGTCGTCGTAGATGCAGAGCGCAGTGAAATGCCGGCGCCGGAAGCGAATTTTGGTTTGCGGGTATCCGCGCTGAATCAAAGCAGCGAAGCGGTTATAGCTCAGGCAGGTTGTGCGCAAGGCTATGCTCAGTTGCGTCAGTGCCGCTTCCAGCATATGCAGGTCTGGGATGCTGATGGCACCGGCCAGGTGCGCTTTAGTGCGGCGGATATTCAAACGACGCATCTGGGCACATTGGTCGAGAATGCCGCCGTTCAGGCGCTGCTCATGCAAGCGTTGGGCGATAACTTGCGGGTCGCCCGAGTGCAGTCGATACAGCGTCTGCAGCAAGGTTGGCAGGTGACTTTAGATGATGGCAGCGTCATAGAGCCTGCGCTCTTGGTCGGTGCCGACGGAGCACTATCGCGCGTTCGCGAAGCGGCCGGCATCAGTACGAGCGTGCAAGACTATGGACAGCACGGCTTGGTTTGCACGGTACGTACAGAAAAGCCCCACGACGCCACCGCATGGCAGCGCTTTCTCCCTGAGGGGCCCTTGGCTTTCCTGCCCCTCGCCGACGCACATCAATGCTCTATTGTGTGGACGCTGCCAACTACTCAGGCTGAAGCCATGCTGGCCGCGTCACCCAGTGACTTCGAGCAAGCCTTGGCAAAAGCCTTTGAAAACACCCTGGGCGCGGTCGAGTTGGTCGGCCCGCGTGCGGCGTTTCCTCTGGTAGCTAGGCATGCGGAGCGTTACTGCGAGCCGGGCTTGGTGCTCATTGGTGATGCCGCCCACAGCATTCATCCTTTGGCGGGTCAGGGGGTGAATTTGGGTTTCCTCGATGCGGCATCGTTAGCACAAGAATTACTGGCTGCGCTTCAGGCGGGGCTGCCTATTGGCCATACACGGGCATTGCGTAAATACAGTCGCCAGCGGCGTGGCCATAACGCGTTGCTGCTCAATAGCATGACCGGTTTTGAATGGTTGTTTGCTCAGCAATCACCGGCGTGGCGGGTCTTACGCAATCTGGGGATGCGTCATTTTGACAATAACCGTTTGCTAAAACAGGCAGTTATGAGCGTGGCGATGAAACCGGCAGGGGTGCATACTTCCCTCCAATAAAAATAACAATGGATGGGTTGGGTCATGGCTAATCGCCTTAATTTAGCGGATGCATTTTTTCTTAACGCGGAATCTCGCGATGCCTATATGCATGTGGCCATGCTGCATCGTTACGAAATTCCCCGTGATGGCGGCGAAAGCTGGGTCAGTGAGCAGCTAGAGCGGATGCGCCAATTCGCCGTCGATCAGCCCCCCTTTAATTTGCGTTTGAAGCCCGGTTTAGTCGGTAAGGTGGTTCCCGCTTGGGAGGTCGATCACGACATCGATATTGACTACCACCTGCGTCATGCGGCGCTGCCCAAGCCGGGTGGTGAGCGTGAGCTGGGTATTTTGGTGTCACGTCTGCACAGTCAGCCCTTGGATAAGAATCGTCCGCTCTGGGAGTGCACGCTCATTGAGGGCCTGAATGACGGCACGTTTGCGCTCTATTTTAAAATTCACCACGCGCTCATGGATGGCATGTCGGGTTCGCGCACCATGAGTCGCTGCTTAAGCCCTAATCCGGATGAGCGCGGCATGCCGGCGTTTTGGGCCATGCCCCCCTTGCCGCGCAGCAGCACTGGCATTCCGAAAGCAATCATCGAGTCGGCGCAGGCGTTAGCGCGACCCACTGTACTCAATGTGCTGAGTCAGGCTTTTTCGGCTTGGATGAGGATGTTACGGGCATCGCCAGCCAGTGGATTGATTGGCCCTTATCGCACACCGGCCTGCGCATTGAATGCCAGCATCAGCCCGCAACGCCGTTTTGCTACGCAGAGCTTATCTATTGAGCGCATGAAGCGAGTCGCTGAAAAAGCGAATGGCACGCTCAACGATATCGTCTTGGCGACATGCTCTGCCGCCTTGCGCCGCTACCTGCTGGAAATTAACGGCCTGCCGAAAAAGCCCTTGCTGGCGTCTATCCCGGTGTCATTGCGCACGCGTGAAGAGGCGGGAGAAGGCAACGGCATTAGCTTGGCGCTGTCATCGCTGGCTAGTCATATTGAGGATCCGAAAGCTCGATTGGAGGTAATCAAGGCCTCCATGCAGGCCAATAAGAACTTATTAGCCACGCTCTCCAAGCCCGCCATGACGCTCTATACCAATCTGCTGATGGCGCCCTTCTTGATTGGCCAGATGACCGGTTTGGGTGCCCGAGCTCGCCGCCCGATGTACAACACCATGGTGTCGAATGTGCCGGGGCCATCCGAGGTGCTGTATATGAATGGCGCGCGCTTGGTCAGTGCCTACCCGGTGTCGCTGATTTTTAATGGCCAGGCACTCAATATCACGATCTTGTCCTACGATGGCCAAATGCATTTTGGCTTCACGGCTTGTAGAGTCGCCTTGCCGAGCGTGCAAAAACTCGCCGTGTATTTAGGGGATGCGCTGGACGAACTCGAGCAGGTCTACGGCGTGACAAGCGAGTTGAAAAGTTGACGCCAGACGCATAGGCCGCATTTGGAGTGTGGAAATTAGGCGCTTCAACGAGTATCCTGCGCCCCATTCATTGGGTGAGTCGGCTCTTTTGGGTCTGGCACTCCGCCGCGACGTATTAATAGGAGTTCGCCATGACAACGGGCGTTACTGAGGTTGCCAGCTATTGGGCCTTTGGTGCCTTCTTGGTCGGCATCGTGGGCATATGCTGCTTCATGCTGTTTGTGCCTTGGTTGCTGGGTGGTCGCGATTGGGGCCGTGCTAAAAACGAGCCTTTCGAATCAGGCATCGTCTCTCGTGGCGGTGCACGCCTGCGCGTGTCGGCTAAGTTTTATTTAGTGGCGATGTTCTTCGTGATCTTCGACGTTGAAGCGTTGTATCTCTACGCCTATGCCATTTCGGTAAAAGAAGTGGGTTGGGTCGGCTTCTTTGAAGTTAGCTTCTTTGTTTTTGTCTTGCTTGTCGGCTTGTTCTACCTCTGGCGCATTGGCGCATTGGATTGGGCGCCGGAAGCTCGTCGACGTCGCGCTGCGCGCCGTGCGGCCGAACCTTCTGATCACTGAGGCTGTGGTTCATGAAATATACCCTGACACGCATTGACCCCAACGCCGCCAACGACAGCTACCCGATTCAGCAAACTGAAACGGGTGTGATGGATCCGGTAGAAGATCAAACCAACAAGAATATTTACCTGGGTCGTCTCGAAGACATGATTCATGGTGCGGTGAACTGGGGCCGCAAAAACTCGCTGTGGCCGTACAACTTTGGTCTGTCCTGCTGCTATGTGGAAATGGCCACCGCCTTCACCGCGCCGCATGACGTCGCCCGTTTCGGTGCCGAAGTGATTCGCGCGTCGCCGCGTCAGGCCGATGTCATGGTCGTGGCCGGCACCTGCTTCATGAAAATGGCTCCCGTGGTGCAGCGTCTATACGAACAGATGCTGGAGCCGAAATGGGTTATTTCCATGGGCGCTTGTGCGAACTCCGGCGGCATGTATGACATTTACTCTGTGGTTCAAGGTGTGGATAAGTTCCTGCCGGTCGATGTGTATATTCCCGGCTGCCCGCCGCGACCGGAAGCCTTCCTGCAGGCGCTCATGCTCTTGCAGGAGCAAGTGGGCAAGGAGCGTCGCCCGCTGTCTTGGACGGTCGGTGATCAGGGTGTGTACAAACCAGAATTGGAACCGATGCGCGAGCGTAAACACGACGAACGCATTCAGGTCGTCAATCTGCGTACGCCAGACCAGGTCTGATAATTTTCTGTTGAGCGCTTCGCGCTCAACGCAAGCATTCACTTTTTGCTGACGACGAGACTGATGGCTGACGACGTCCTTGCACAACAAACGACCCCCGGCGCTGAGTTCACGGTAGTACGCGAACTTGGCGAGCGTTTTGGCGCGGAAAATCTGATTTTCCAAGCCACGCTCGACAAGGTGCCGACACTCTGGGTTAAGCGCGAACAGATTTTGGATGTGCTGCGTTTTCTGAAGCAGCTGCCCAAGCCTTATTCCATGCTGTACGACCTGTCGGCCGTGGACGAGCGTCTGCGTAAGCACCGTTACGGCCTGCCCGCGGCAGATTACTCGGTGTTTTATCACCTGATTTCGATTGATCGAAATTCGGATGTGCGCATCAAAGTCGCGCTCTCCGAAAGTGACCTGAATCTGCCTACCTCGATTCCTGTTTTCGCCAATGCGAACTGGTACGAGCGTGAAGTGCTGGATCTGTTCGGCATTAATTTTGCCGGCCATCCGCAGCCGTTCCGCTTGCTCATGCCGCGTACGTGGGTGGGTCATCCGCTGCGTAAGGACTATCCGGCGCGCGCCACCGAATTCGATCCCTTCCATCTGACCGCCTTGCGCCAAGATGCCGAGCAAGAAGCCTTGCGCTTTAACCCGGAAGAGTGGGGCATGAAAAAGCAGTCGGACGATTCCGACTTTATGTTCCTTAACCTTGGCCCTAACCATCCGTCCGCGCACGGTGCTTTCCGCATCGTTTTGCAGCTCGATGGCGAAGAGATTCTCGATTGCGTGCCCGACATCGGCTACCACCATCGTGGTGCCGAAAAGATGGGCGAGCGACAGACATGGCACAGCTTCATCCCCTACACCGATCGTATTGATTACCTCGGTGGCGTGATGAATAACATGCCCTATGTGCTGGCGGTTGAGCAGCTGGCGGGCATTCAGGTGCCAGCGCGTGTCGAAACTATTCGCGTGATGCTGTCCGAGTTCTTCCGCATCACCTCGCACCTGTTGTTCCTCGGCACTTACATTCAGGATTTCGGCGGCATGACGCCGATCTTCTTCATGTTCTCTGACCGTAAGCGCGCCTACGATGTCATCGAGGCCATCACCGGCTTCCGTATGCATCCGGCCTGGTTCCGTATCGGCGGCGTGGCGCATGACCTGCCCAAGGGCTGGGAGCGACTGGTGCGCGAATTCCTCGACTGGATGCCATCGCGTCTGAAGGAATACGAGAAGGCTGCGATGCGCAACAGCGTGCTGAAGGCGCGTGCCATCGGTGTGGCGCAGTACAACAGCGCCGAAGCCATCGAGTGGGGCGTTACTGGCGCTGGTTTGCGTGCCACCGGTGTCGACTTCGACCTGCGCAAGGCGCGTCCGTATTCCGGCTACGAGAACTACGAGTTCGATGTGCCGCTGGCCGTCAACGGCGATGCCTATGACCGTGCCGTGGTGCGTATCGAGGAGATGCGCCAGTCGCTGCGCATCATCGAGCAGTGCCTGAAGAACATGCCGAGCGGCCCGTACAAGGCCGATCATCCGCTCAGTGTGCCGCCACCGAAAGAGCGCACGCTGCAGGATATCGAAACGCTAATTCACCACTTCACCAGCGTGTCGTGGGGTCCGGTGATGCCGGCTGGCGAGGCCAGTTTCATGGTCGAAGCCACCAAGGGCATCAACAGCTACTACCTGACCTCGGACAAGAACACGATGAGCTATCGCACGCGTATCCGTACGCCGTCGTTCGCGCATTTGCAGCAGATTCCTTCGGTGATTCGCGGATCCATGATCCCGGACCTGATTGCCTATCTAGCTTCCATTGACTTTGTGATGGCCGATGTTGACCGATAACATGACTACAGCGAACCCGACATCGAGCGCCCAGCTCATCGCGACCAGCAAATTTCAGCTGTCGCACCAGGAGCGACATGACATCGAGCATGCCATGTCGCATTACCCGGACGCGCGCGCGGCCAGCATCGACGCGCTTAAGATCGTCCAGGCCAACTATCGCTATGTGCCTGATGGCGCGATCCCGGCCATTGCCGAGGTGCTCGGCATCCCGGCACCGGATGTGGAAGGCGTGGCGACGTTCTACAGCCAGATCTTCCGTGTTCCGGTCGGCCGTCATGTGGTGCGTCTTTGCGACAGCATGACCTGCTACATCAACGGTCACGAGCAGGTGCTGGAAAAGCTCAGCGCCGAACTCGGCTGCGGCCTTGGCCAGACCAGTGCCGATGACCGCTTCACGCTGCTGCCCGTGTGCTGCTTGGGCAATTGCGATAAGGGTTCGACGATGATGATCGATGACGATACTTACGGCGGCCTCACGCCCGATCAAATCCCGGCCTTGCTGGAGAAATACAAATGATCCTGTCTTCATTCGGCCCGGCTAACACCATTGCCCGCAGCGCCGAGACACATCCGCTGACGTGGCGTTTGCGTGATGACGGTGCCACGGTAGGTCTGGCTGAGTATCAGTCCAAGGCCGGTTATGCCGGTCTGCGCAAAGCGCTGAAGGATCTCAGCCCTGCCGAAATCGTTGAGCAAGTGAAAGACTCTGGTCTGAAAGGTCGTGGCGGCGCAGGCTTTCCCACCGGCGTGAAGTGGGGCCTGATGCCGCCTAGCGACGGCAAGTCACCGCGCTATCTGCTCTGCAACGCCGATGAGATGGAGCCGAACACCTGGAAGGACCGCCTGCTCATGGAGCAGCTGCCGCATTTGCTGATCGAAGGTATGGTCATCAGTGCGCGTGCCTTGGCAGCGACCACCGGCTACATCTTCCTGCGTGGCGAATACGTGGATGCGGCGCGCATTCTCAATGCCGCGCTGGATGAAGCTCGCGCTGCAGGCTTTATTGGCAAAAACATCCTCGGCTCCGGTTTTGATTTTGAGCTTTATGTTCACACCGGCGCCGGTCGCTATATCTGTGGCGAAGAAACCGCGCTGATCAATTCGCTCGAAGGCCGTCGCGCCAATCCGCGCGCCAAGCCACCATTCCCGGCTGCTGTCGGTGTCTGGGGCATGCCGACCTGCGTCAACAACGTGGAAACGCTGTCCAATGTCTCGGCCATCGTGGCCAATGGTGTGGACTGGTTCAAGTCGCTGGCGCGTCCCGGCAGCGAAGATCACGGCACGAAAATGATGGGCTTCTCTGGCAAGGTGAAGAACCCCGGTGTCTGGGAACTACCGTTCGGTATCAGCGCCCGTGAATTATTTGAAGACTATGCGGGCGGCATGCGCGACGGTTACACGCTGAAGGCGTGGCAGCCTGGCGGTGCCGGCACCGGTTTCCTGCTACCAGAACACCTTGACGCGCAAATGTACGCTGCCGGTATCGGTAAGGTCGGTACGCGTATGGGTACCGGTTTGGCGCTGGCAATTGACGACAGCATCAGCATGGTATCGCTGCTTCGCAACATGGAAGAGTTCTTTGCGCGCGAGTCCTGTGGCTGGTGTACGCCCTGCCGTGATGGCCTGCCTTGGAGCGTGAAGATCCTGCGCGCACTGGAGCGTGGCGAAGGTCAGGCTGGCGATGTTGAGACGTTATTGCAGCTGGTTGGTCACTTGGGTCCGGGTAAGACGTTCTGTGCGCATGCGCCAGGTGCGGTCGAACCGTTGGGCAGTGCCATCAAGTATTTCCGCAGCGAGTTCGACGCCGGTGTCGTCTCGCAGCCCGCTCAAGCCTTGACGGCCTGAGCGCTCTCATTTCGCGAATTTGAAGACGGTCTGAAATGGCAACGATCCATGTAGATGGCAAGCAGTACGATGTAGACGGTAGCGACAACCTGTTGCGCGCCTGTCTTTCGCTCGGCCTCGATATTCCCTATTTCTGCTGGCATCCGGCGCTGGGTTCTGTCGGCGCCTGTCGCCAGTGCGCGGTCAAGCAGTACGCCAACGCCGATGACAAGCGCGGTCGTTTGGTGATGTCGTGCATGACGCCGTCCACCGACAACACCTTCATCTCCATTGATGATGCTGAAGCCAAGGAATTTCGCGCTTCGGTGGTCGAGTGGTTGATGACCAACCACCCGCACGACTGTCCGGTGTGTGAGGAAGGCGGCCACTGTCATTTGCAGGACATGACGGTGATGACGGGCCATAACACTCGTCGCTATCGCTTCCAGAAGCGTACGCACCAGAATCAAGATCTCGGTCCGTTTATCGGACACGAAATGAACCGCTGCATCGCCTGCTACCGCTGTGTGCGTTTTTACAACGACTACGCCGGCGGCCAGGATCTCGGCGTTTTCGGTGCGCACGACAACGTCTATTTTGGTCGTGTTGAAGACGGCACGCTGGAAAGCGAATTCTCCGGCAACCTCGCCGAGGTCTGCCCGACCGGTGTGTTCACCGATAAAACCCACAGCGAGCGTTATAACCGTAAGTGGGACATGCAGTTCGCGCCTAGCATCTGCCAAGGCTGCGCGGCCGGTTGCAACATCAGCCCGGGCGAGCGTTATGGCGAGCTGCGCCGTATCGAAAACCGCTTCAACGGCGCCGTGAACCAGTATTTCCTGTGTGACCGTGGTCGCTTCGGTTACGGCTTCGTCAATCGCGAAGATCGCCCACGCCAGCCCTTGCAGCGCACGGCTGCCGGTCTTGAAAAGCGTGGCATGGATGCGGCATTGGATGGCATTGCCGCCGCCGTCAAAGCCGCTAAACGCACCATTGGTATTGGCTCGCCGCGCGCCAGCCTCGAAGCCAATTTCGCGCTGCGCGAGCTGGTCGGCGCCGACAATTTCTTTGCCGGTGTTAATGCTGCGGATCAAGCCCTCGATCAACTCGCGGTGAGCATTTTGCAAAGCCACGCAGAGCGCGTACTGGGCATGCGTGATGTTGAGGCCTGCGATGCCGTTTTCGTACTCGGTGAAGATGTGACGCAAACCTCTGCGCGTCTCGCGCTGGCACTGCGTCAGTCTGTCAAGAACAAGCCGGTGCAGATGAGTGCGGACAAGCGCATCCAAGATTGGAATGCCCTTGGGGTGCGTGACATTGGCCAGCGCGCCTTGTCGCCGCTGTTTATTGCCAGCGTAAGCGCGACGCGTTTGGATGATGTGGCACTGACGACCCATCGTGCCGCGCCTGAAGACATTGCGCGCTTAGGCTTTGCCGTGGCGCACGCCATTGATGCCACGGCGCCTGCGGTCAGTGGCCTGGATGCGGCTACGCAGACACTGGCACAGGCCATCGCGAATGAATTGTTAGCAGCTAAGAAGCCTTTGGTTGTGTCCGGTGTGGGCGCTGGCGATGCCGCCGTGCTGCAGGCGGCGGCCAACATCACTCAGGCGCTTCTCAAGCGTGAGAAAGACGCTGGCATCGTGCTCGCACTCAGTGAAGTGAACTCGGTGGGTGGCACGTTAATCGGCGGCGAATCGCTGGACGAGGCGCTCAGTTTGCTCGCCAGTGGCGCGGCAGACACGGTGGTGGTGCTCGAAAATGACCTTTACCGTCGTGCCGACACGGCCGTGGTGGATGCCGCGCTGAATGCCGCAAGCACCGTGATTGTTGTGGACCATCAGCAGACCGCCACTACCGATAAGGCACACTGGGTGTTATCGGCGGCGACCTTTGCCGAAGGCGATGGCACTGTGATCAGCCAAGAAGGGCGCGCACAGCGCTACTTCCAGGCATTTGATGCCAGCTATTACGACGCAGCCGTACTGGTTAAAGAGTCATGGCGCTGGCTACATGCCCTGCACAGCACGCTGTTAGACAAAGACGTGCAGTGGACCTTGCTCGATGATGCCGTAGCTGCAACAGCCGCCGGTATCCCTGCATTGTCCAGCATTGTCGCGGCAGCACCGAATGCAAACTTCCGTATTCACGGCCTGAAAATTGCCCGTGAGCCGCGTCGTTACTCCGGCCGCACCTCCATGCGTGCCAATATTTCCGTGCATGAGCCACGCGCCTCGCAAGATCCAGACTCGGCCTTGGCGTTCTCCATGGAAGGCTATGCCGGTCCGAATGAGTCGTCGCCCATCGTGCCGTTTGCTTCGGCACCAGGTTGGAACTCGCCATCTGCATGGAATAAATTCCAAGATGAAGTTGGTGGCAGCCTGAAGGCAGGTGACCAAGGTGTTCGCGTCTTCACGGCAGGTCAGGCCATGGGCTACTTTGGTGATGTGCCCGCAGCCTTTGCTGTACGTACCAATGAGCTACGTGTGTTGCCGATTTACCACCTCTTTGGTAGCGACGAAATGGCCGCAAAAGCGCCTGTCACCGAGTCGCGTAATGCAACCGCGTATGTTGCGTTGAGCAGTGCCACTGCCGCGCAGCTAACCGTGGGTGCAGATGCCATGGTCCTAGTCCGTGCGGGTGCGGGCGCTGCCAAACTGCCTATCCGCATTGATGACAGCCTGCCTGTGGGTACGCTCGGTCTGCCTGTGGGCTTGGCCGATCAGCCGCTGGTGGCGCGTCAGGGTTGGGCCACGATTGCCTTGCAGGGAGGCCTCTGAGCATGAACATGGCTTGGCTAACACCTGATCTCGCCGAGATCCTCATTGCGGTCATGAAAGCGCTGGTCATTTTGCTTGCGGTCGTGCTCGCCGGGGCCTTCCTGAGCTTCGTCGAGCGTCGCTTGCTGGCGCTCTGGCAGGATCGCTACGGTCCCAACCGTGTCGGCCCATTCGGCCTGTTCCAGCTCGCCGCCGACATGTTGAAAATGTTCTTTAAGGAAGACTGGACGCCCCCGTTTGCCGACAAGTTCATTTTCTGGTTAGCCCCCGCGATTGCGTTTTCATCTCTGCTGGCAGTGATGGCCGTCATCCCCATCACCCCAACCTGGGGTGTGTTTGACCTCAATGTCGGTATCTTGTTCTTCCTCGCCATGGCCGGACTGGCGGTCTATGCCGTGTTGTTTGCCGGCTGGTCGAGCAACAACAAGTACGCCTTGCTCGGGGCCATGCGCGCCTCTGCTCAAACACTGTCATACGAAGTGTTCATGGGCATCGCGCTCATGGGCGTGGTCATTCAGGCCGACTCGTTCAGTCTGCGCGACATCGTGCTGGCACAGCAGGACATGTGGTTTATCGTGCCGCAGTTTTTTGCCTTCTGCACCTTCCTGATCGCCGGCATCGCGGTGACTCACCGTCATCCCTTTGACCAGCCGGAAGCCGAGCAGGAACTGGCCGATGGTTATCACATCGAATACTCGGGCCTGAAGTGGGGCATGTTCTTCGTGGGTGAATACGTTGCGGTGGTGGTCATTTCGGCCCTGCTCGCCACACTGTTCCTCGGTGGCTGGCTGCCGCTGCCAATTCCTTATTTGGAAAACATTCCACCGTTCTTCTGGTTCGCCGCCAAGACGGGCTTTTTCATCATGATCTTTGTGCTCGTGCGCGGTGCGCTCATGCGTCCACGCTACGACCGCGTGATGACCTTTGGCTGGATGGTGTGCCTGCCACTGTGTTTGTTGAATATGTTGGTGACGGCTGCGGTTGTCTTGCTAAACGCCCCGGCCGCCTGAGGAACTGAAGATGACATTGACTGGAATTATCGTCGGCGCGTTCACCCAGATCCGCAGCATGGTGATGGTGTTCTCGCACTCGTTCCGCAAGCGCGACACGCTCATGTATCCGGAAGTGCCGATCTACGTGCCGCCGCGTTATCGTGGTCGTATCGTGCTGACTCGCGATCCGGACGGTGAAGAGCGTTGTGTGGCTTGCAACCTCTGTGCAGTGGCCTGCCCCGTAGGCTGCATCTCGCTGCAAAAAGCTGAAACGGACGATGGCCGCTGGTACCCCGAGTTTTTCCGTATCAATTTTTCGCGCTGCATTTTCTGCGGCATGTGCGAAGAGGCCTGCCCAACCACGGCAATTCAGCTCACGCCGGATTTTGAAATGGCGGAGTTTAAGCGTCAGGATCTGGTCTACGAAAAGGAAGATCTGCTGATTTCTGGCCCAGGCAAAAACCCGGATTACAACTTCTACCGTGTCGCCGGTATGTCTATTGCTGGCAAGCCGAAAGGCGCGGCGCAGCATGAAGCTGAGCCGGTCAGCGTTAAGGGTCTGATGCCGTAATCGGCGGATAACAACGGCGCCGGCTTCGGTTGGCGCATGAAGAGAGTGAATGCCGTGCTATATGCCTTCTACATTGCTGCTGCTGTTGCCATCCTGGCTACGCTGCGCGTGATCACGCACACCAATCCGGTGCATGCGTTGCTCAACCTCATCGTGTCTTTACTGGCGGTGGCGGTGATTTTCTTTGCCCTCGGCGCGCCATTTGCTGGCATGTTGGAAATCATCGTGTATGCCGGTGCCATCATGGTGCTGTTTGTGTTCGTCATCATGATGCTGAACATGGACGATGCCGCCATGGCCCAGGAAAAGGCTTGGATGACACCGCGTGTGTGGCTGCTGCCCTCCTTGCTGGCCTTGGCTTTGCTAGGCACCTTGGGCTATGTATTGAGTGGCATGGGTCAGCACCCGGCTGGCTTGACGCCAGTGTCCGCGAAGGAAGTGGGCGTGGCCTTATATGGCCCCTACTTGCTCGCGGTAGAGCTGGCCTCTTTCTTATTGTTAGGCGCTATGGTGGCGGCATACCACCTAGGCCGTTCGGATGATCAGCCGTAATTGGCTGCTACAGGTTTTGACGGGATGGACAGTGTAATGACCGGAATACCCATGGAGCATGGCTTGGCACTTGCCGCCATTTTGTTTGTACTCGGCCTGACCGGCTTGCTGGTGCGCCGCAATATTTTGTTTGTGCTGATGTCACTGGAAGTCATGATGAATGCCACGGCACTGGCCTTCGTTGTGGCGGGTGCGCGCTGGGCGCAGGCAGATGGCCAGGTCATGTTCATTTTTGTCATCACCTTGGCCGCCGCTGAGGCCTCGGTAGGCCTGGCCATTGTGTTGCAGTTGTATCGTCGCTTTAAAACCCTCGACATTGATGCTGCCAGTGAGATGCGCGGATGAACCTGCTCTTCCTGACCATTGTATTTCCCCTCTTGGGCTACATTCTGCTGTCGCTTTCGCGTGAGCGTATTTCAGAAAATGTGGCGGCACTCATTGGCGTGGGTTCGCTCGGTCTGTCGGCGGCCACCACGGCATGGGTCGGCTACGACTTCCTGACCCATACACCGGAAAGCGGCGCATTCACCCAAGTGCTGTGGACGTGGCTGGCGGTGGATGGCCTGAATGCCGAGTTCGCTCTGCGCTTAGACGGCCTGTCTCTGACCATGATGGGCGTTATCACCGGGGTTGGCTTTCTGATTCATATCTTCGCGTCGTGGTATATGCGCGGAGAGGACGGCTACGAGCGTTTCTTCTCGTACATGAACCTGTTTGTTGCCTCCATGATTTTCCTGGTACTGGGCGATAACTTGTTATTCCTGTACTTCGGTTGGGAAGGTGTGGGCCTTTGCTCCTACTTGCTCATCGGCTTCTATTACAAAGATGCGGCCAACGGTCTGGCCGCACGCAAGGCCTTCATCGTCACCCGCGTCGGCGACACCTTCCTTGCCATCGGCATGATGATTTTGTTCCGTGAACTCGGCACGTTGAACATTCAGGAACTGATGGTGCTGGCACCGCAACACTTTGCTAGCGGCTCGTTCTGGATCAACATGGCGACGCTGATGTTGCTCGGCGGTGCTGTCGGCAAATCCGCACAGCTACCGCTGCAAACGTGGTTGGCGGATGCGATGGCAGGTCCAACTCCCGTCTCCGCCCTCATTCACGCCGCTACCATGGTTACTGCCGGTGTGTACTTGATTGCCCGTACGCACGGACTATTCGAGTTAGCACCCGATGTACTGGCACTGGTGGGCATCATTGGCGCGATTACGCTGGTGCTGTCGGGCTTTGCAGCGCTGGTTCAAACCGATATCAAGCGCATTCTGGCCTATTCGACCATGAGCCAAATTGGCTATATGTTTCTGGCCCTGGGTGTCAGCGCGTGGTCGGCCGCTATTTTTCACTTGATGACGCATGCCTTCTTTAAGGCGCTGCTCTTCCTCTCGGCGGGTGCGGTCATCATCGCTGTGCATCACGAGCAGAACATCTTCAAGATGGGTGGCCTGCGCAAGAAAATCCCGTTCGTGTACGCCTGCTTCCTGATCGGTGGCGGTGCGCTGGCGGCCTTGCCATTCGTGACCTCTGGCTTCTTCTCTAAAGACGAAATTCTTTTCGAGGCTTATGCCGGCGGCCACTCGAACTTGCTGCTCGCAGGCTTGCTAGGTGCCTTCCTGACCTCGATCTATACCTTCCGCCTGATCTTTATCGTGTTTCATGGTGAAGAAAAGACCCATGCGCATGCCCTTAAGGGTGTGACGTACTGGCTGCCCTTGGCCATCCTGCTGGTACTGTCTACGGGTGTTGGCGCGCTGATTCAACAGCCACTGGCCGATGTACTGCCAGCCATGCCATCGGCCACAGCGGGTGAGCACGGTAAGCATGAGCTCGAAATGGTTTCCGGCGGTATTGCGATTCTCGGCATCATCATTGCGGCCTTTTTGTTCCTGGGCGAGCGCCGTTTCGTTACCGCGTTGGGCGAGCTCGCACCGGCACGTGCCCTTAGCAAACTTTGGTACAACGCCTGGGGCTTTGATTGGCTCTACGACCGAGTTTTCGTGAAGCCATTCATGTTCTTGGTGCATGTGCTGCGACACGATCCGGCGGATCAGGGCATAGGTCTATTGCCGCGCCTGACCCGATTGGGTAACCGCCTCTTGGTGCCGACTGAAAACGGTCAGATTCGTTGGTATGCCGCGTCATTTGCTGTGGCTGCCTTGATCATTCTTTCTTTGCTTGTGTTGGTGTAAGCCATGATCACGTTTGATTCATCCATATTGCTCTGGCTACTGCTGATTCCTTTTGCGGGCGGTTTGCTGGCTTGGCAGGCCGAGCGTCTCAGCCCCAACACGCCGCGCTGGATTGCCTTAGTCACCATGGTGGCGTTCTTTGCGCTGACTGTGCTGGTGTGGTTGCAGGGTGACTATCACGGTGAGGCGTTATCCACCGCCATCAGCGGAAGCCCGCAGTGGCAGCTGGAGTTCCAACGTGACTGGATTCCCCGCTTTGGTATTAGCTTCCACCTCGCCTTAGATGGCCTGTCGATGTTGATGCTGTTGCTCACCGGTTTCCTGGGTGCACTGGCCGTTGCCTGCTCGTGGCGCGAAATTGAAAACCATGTTGGCTTCTTCTACCTGAACCTGCTGTGGAACTTGGGCGGTGTAGTGGGTGTCTTCCTCGCCGTAGACCTGTTCCTGTATTTCTTCTTCTGGGAAATGATGCTGGTCCCGATGTTCTTCTTGATCGCCCTCTGGGGTCACAAGGGGGCTAACGGCCGCAGCCGCATCAGTGCCGCTACGAAGTTCTTTATTTACACCCAGGCCAGTGGTTTGCTGCTCTTGCTCGCTATCATTGGCCTCGTGTTGGTTCACGCACAAAATACCGGCGTACTTACGTTTAGCTACGATGATCTGCTGGGAACCAGCATGGCGCCGGCCGTTGAAATGGTACTGATGCTGGGCTTCTTCATCGCCTTTGCCGTGAAGCTGCCCGTTGTGCCATTTCACTCGTGGTTGCCTGATGCTCATGCGCAAGCGCCCACTGCCGGCTCGGTCGATCTCGCCGGTGTGCTGCTGAAAACCGCAGGCTACGGTCTGCTGCGTTTTGGCGTACCGCTGTTCCCCAATGCCTCTATTGAATTTGCACCCATCGCCATGTGGCTCGGTGTCTTCGGCATTTTCTATGGCGCTATTTTGGCCTGTGCCCAGACCGACATTAAGCGCCTCATTGCCTATACCTCGGTATCGCACATGGGCTTCGTCCTGGTCGGTATCTACTCCGGCAATATGGTGGCCTTGCAGGGCGTTGTTGTGCAGATGTTGGCGCATGGTATTTCGGCCGGCGCACTGTTCATTCTTTGCGGCGAGCTTTACGAGCGGCTGCATACCCGCGATTTACGCGAGATGGGTGGTCTCTGGTCGCGCATGCGCTTCTTGCCACCCATCATGTTGTTCTTTGCGGCCGCTTCGCTGGGCTTGCCGGGCATGGGCAATTTCGTCGGCGAAATCATGATTCTGCTCGGCAGCTTCAAGGCAAACGCCGTGGTTGCTACCGTGACGGCGGGCGGTCTGATTCTGGCCGCTATTTACGGCCTGCTGATGATGCAAAAGGCCTTCTACGGCCCGGCGAAATCGGATCACGCGTTGGCTGACCTTAATGTTCGCGAAAAGCTCATCATGCTAAGCCTGATTATTACTCTGCTCTGGCTCGGTCTATACCCACAGCCAGTGTTCGACACCTCGGTGGTGAGCATGCAGAACCTTCATTTCTTGTTCACACAGGCTGCTCTGCCTGTGCAACCGGCCTTGTAATCCGCCATGACGATCACGACTCCAATGATTCTCGCAATGCTGCCCCTGCTCATCACAGGAGCCACGGCAATTTTGGTGATGCTGTCTATCGCCATTCGTCGTCAGCATGACCTTAATGCCACGCTAACTGTAATTGGCCTGAACTTGGCGCTGTTCTCCGTGCCTTTCGCCCACGCCGTGGGTCCTCAGCTCATTACGCCTCTGTTGCAAATGGATGGTCATGCCAGCTTTTTTATTGGCTTAGTGCTGTTTGCCACACTGGCCTGTAGCACGCTGATGCATGCTTATTTAAAGGGCTACAACGGCAATCGCGAAGAAATGTATTTGCTGCTGGTGCTGTCGGCATTGGGTGCGATTGTACTGATCATGTCGCGTCACTTGGCCTCGCTCTTTATTGGTTTGGAGTTGATGTCGATTCCTGTATATGGCTTGGTGGCCTACACCTTCCGTAATCGACGCTCACTCGAAGGCGGCATTAAATACCTCATACTGTCAGCGGCTGCCTCTGCATTCATGTTGTTTGGTATGGCGCTGCTCTATGCCGAATCCGGCGCACTGAATTTCGGCGGTCTGGGTGCTCAACTAGCCTCCGCAGGCATTATTAGCCCGTTCGCGCTGGCTGGCTTTGCAATGATTTTGATGGCCTTGGCTTTCAAGCTGTCCATGGCCCCATTCCACCTGTGGACGCCCGACGTATACGAGGGGGCGCCAGCGCCAGTGGGCGCTTACCTGGCCACGGTCAGCAAGGTGGCCGTGTTTGCGGTGCTGTTGAGATTGTTTGTGGAAGTCCCCGTGGCTCACACAGGAATTTGGGTCAACCTCCTAACCGTACTGGCTTTCTTGTCCATCGCGTTAGGTAACTTGCTGGCGCTGAATCAGAGCAACCTTAAACGATTGCTGGGTTACTCTTCCATCGCGCATTTTGGTTACATTCTGGTGGCGATTATTGCCGGTGGCGCGCTGTCGCTTGAAGCCATCAATATGTACCTGCTGACTTATGTAGTGACTACGATTGGTGCGTTTGGAGTGGTGGCGCTGACCTCCAGTCCCTATAACGGTAAAGATGCCGATGCGATCTTCGACTACCGTGGCCTGTTCTGGCGTCGCCCTTATTTAACAGCGGTATTGACGGTCATGATGCTGTCCTTAGCCGGTATTCCATTCACCGCTGGCTTTATTGGTAAGTTCTATATCGCCGCAATTGGCGTGGATGCCAAGCTTTGGTGGCTGCTGGGTGCTCTGGTCATTGGTAGTGCGATTGGTCTGTTTTATTACCTGCGCGTGGTGGTGGCATTGTTTATGCCAACGCCGGGTATGCGTCGCATGGAAGCGGATACCTTCTGGGGTGTACGTTTGGGCGGCATCATGGTCATTGCCATGGCGGTGCTAATGTTTGCACTCGGCGTGTATCCAGAGCCAGCGATTGAGTTAGTGCAAATCGCCAGTGTGGCCGTGTTCCGATAAGGGTGATTTAGCGTGAAAAGACCTCCTTCGGGAGGTTTTTTTATGGGCAATTTACAAAAACGGTACAAGCGTTAGCTGGCAAGATGACTCCAAGGTCGAGTAACTTCGCAGCAACATAAAAATACACGTCGATCACGAATCGATAGCATAAAAATATGAGGGTGGATTCATGAAGCAGCTCACGGTTCGTCTTAGCCTCGGCTCCCTGTTGTTACTGAGTGCCTCAGTTGCGCAGGCCAGCCTGGGCCATATTGGCTCTAATTTCGGTCTATTACCGAATGATGTAGCCTCGGCGCAGTCTTTGTCATTGTTCTCAAACCAGCCCTCAGCGGTGTATTACAACCCGGCGTATCTGGCTCGCGACCGAAAAGGGGCGATGAGCGCAGGCATGTTGTTCACCGATCAAACGCTAACGGCGAAAGGCTGGAATACCCCCGATGACGTTGTTCAAGACGACGTGATTGAGGACAATTCCAATTACAACATCTTGCTCGGCTTCAAAACTGATCTGAGCAAAATGCTCAAAGATGATCGTGCCATTGTGCTGGGCTTTATGTTGGGTGCCGAGCGGACGGGCACAAACTTGCTGGCGTTCAGCTCCACATCGGATCAAACCGCCCAGTCCCTGAAATACGGTCAGCAGTCCTTATTCCTGAGCTTAGGCGCGGGCTTAAACCTGTTTAAAGGCGTGGATGTGGGCGCTTCGACGCGCATCACCCTGAATGCCAGTGCAAACTTGGGCGCGCAAGCTCAAGTCAGTGGGCAGACCGGTTTTGAAAGTCTGCAAGTCTCCGCGGCGCCCTCTATTCAGCCCATTCTCTCGGCCAACTTAAATTGGGGCGATATTCTTTGCCCAGATCAAAAGTTTTGCTGGGCCAAGGGCTTAGAAACAGCCGCCAGCTGGCGCTATGAGTCTAAGTACAACACCAAAGTGAACGCGAATGCCGTTGTGCCTAACCTCATTACACAGCTGCCTTTGATTGTGAACACCTTAGATAACTATCAGCCAGAAACCTTCACGGCCGGCATTCAATACAATATGCATAAGTTGCGCTTGGGCGCCTCCATGGACTATGCGCTCTGGTCCGGCGCAAATGACCAGTTCAAAAATGACACGATTAAAGACATCGGCCAGCTCAAATTTAAAGATGTGCTTATTCCGCGTGCGGGCTTCGAATACCGTCTAAATCGTGAATTCAGTGTGCTGGGGGGCGTGAGCTACGAACAGTCACCACTGGAGAGCACCGAATCGCTCAATGTGAACTACGTTGATAATGACAAAGTGGTCATGGGGCTGGGCTTTTCTTACTTAATTGAGAAGGCCTTGTTCTTGTCACAACCCGTACGACTGGACTTCGCCTACCAATACCATCTGCTCGAAGACCGAGATTTCTTAATCAGTACCACTGCGCCTGCGGGCAATCAGAACAACCCCAACTGCCCGCGTCCACCGGTTAAAGATAACTCCGGTAACGATGTAAAAGTTCGTTGTGAAGGCGCAACCGCAGGCGGTGATGTCAGCGTGCTTAACGCCGCAATTCACCTCACCTTCTGATGAGCGCCGACATGAAAAAGTTAATTGCGTGTAGTTTGGTCGTTTTGCTCAGTGCGTGCAGCGGCGGTAGTGGTCGTCAGCAAACGCCTGTTGTGCCCACTATGCCGGGGCCATCGGCCAATATCACAGATCAAGAGCGTAGTTTGGTCTATGCCTACCCCATGTTGGGGCAGACAGATGTGGTGCCTTCAGCGCCCATCGTGCTGCGCTTTTCGCACCCTTTGAAACTGGCGACAAATCAAACCTTAAAGTCGCTTTTCGCGATTAGGCCCGCTGGAAGCACGGTGAGTGAGGATTTTGATGTGGTTGCGGTGCCGGATGGAAAAGGGGTGGTGATCACGCCGATAAAGCCGCTTCAGCCGAAAACGCAGTACACCATTGTCGGCCAAACCATTCCGCTCACCAGCGGCAATGTGGCATTGCAGCCACCTTCCTACCCGCCGCTAACCTTTACCACGCGCGCTGCGTTTGAAGGCCCCACCGATCTGCAATCGCTCACGCCCGACTTCCAAGTGGCACAACTCACGCCGGCGCCCACGAATTTCCTGATTGGTAACAAGCCACTGGGCCTGATCGATTTTTCCACGATACGCTTGTTGATGACCCAGCCCATCGACAGCAAGACCGTGCAATACGGCACGTCCATTCGTCTGTTGCAAGGTACAACGCTCGTGCCGGCACGCGTGTTAGTGCAGGGCAATCACCTGAGCATTGATCCTGAGGCTGACTTAAATCCCAACCTCAGCTACACGCTGTCGTTAACTAATTCGCTGAAAAGCACGCTGAATAAAGCCTTAGTGCCGGGTCAGTTTGCTGCGTATAGCTTCATGCCGCTGAATTCAGGGATTAACACTGATCCTGATTTGAATAAGGCTTCACGGATTGAGGTGCAGGTGTTGACCTCGGAGCCAACGGGTAACACCTGCAATGTTAAGTCGCTATTGACCGATGCCTGTATTAACCAGGTACCAGTGGCCTCTCCCTTATTGGGGCAGAAAGAGCGAGCGCCGAAACCACAAGCTGAAGGTAAGCTGTTTGCAGATCTAGCCTTGCCAGCAAATTTTTCACAATTCACAGGCATCACGCCATTGCGTGTGCCTCGCGGCAATATTCTGAAAGCAGGCAACCTGTCCGTAAAGCTAGATGGTCTTGTGCCTGCGGGACTCGATACGGGTGATTTGACCATTACGCTAATTTCCGATGCCAATGGCCTGCTGCTGCCGAACCGTTACAGCACTTCGCTGGCGGCGCCAGCAATGGTGACGCTGGAAATGGACATCAACGTGTCGGCACAAAACGGCACATCCAATGGCGCATTTACCCAAGATATTTCGCATGTTCAGGTGGTCGGTCTAGCAACACTGGATCAGCAAACACAAGTGCTCACCATCGAAGCTGTAGGCACGATTGAGCTCAAGATTCTCGGTGTGGATAACGCCGTTGGCGTGCTGGCATTGAAGCTAAAAACGGACCTGAAGCGCCCGGCTGGCAATGCCGTTACCGATATCGTGCCTCCCGAAGTGCAGTCTTGGGTTCCAGGCGAAACCGTGAATGGTTTGCCCGGCGGTGAGTTCATTCGACCCGGTGACCCACTGTTGGTGAACTTCAATAAAGCCATGGACATTAAGTCCTTTCAGCCAACGGGCGTTATCTCGCTGCTGAAGAACAATGTGCCCGAGCCATTTACGTGGCGGCTAGATGGCGTGTCGTTAATTGTCACGCCAAATACGCCGTGGGAGCATGGAAAGAACTACCGTTTAGCCTTAGCGCCCAGCGTGAAAGACTTTGCTGGCAACGCCTTGAAGGGCGGCCTGCTGCAAAATTTTGATTTCAAAATCCCTGGCTTAGACCCCACAAAGATTCGCCCTCCCATCGTGCTCTCCAACTACCCCGGCTTCCCCTGTCCGATTGCAGCAGGAACCCGCAATGTGGCGGCGGGTATCCAGGGGAAGTGTGCGGGCGGACGCTTAGGCGCCAATGGCGATGGCCCTGCAGATGATGACTTACCCCTGCCGTTAATTGAGCCTAATCGTGTTATTGAGGCGAATTTCTCGCAGTCGATTCACCCAAATAGTGTGACCCGGGCCGTGCTGTGTAATGGCATTGGTAGCGTGAGGGTAGAGCGTGTCGATGCTTCCGGTAATTGTCTGGGGGTAGTGCCAGGAACACTTAAGGTGCAGCCACGCGCTTTGCAATTTGTGCCTGCCCAGCCTTGGGTTGTGGGGCAACTTTACCGTTATGTCCTGCATTCGAATAATGACCTGACCAGCTCGGCGGCTAACTGCACCGGGTCGCAAGCGATTTGTGGCATAAATGGCCTGCCTTTACAGACGCAGCTCATTGCGCAAACGCTGGCAGACGCACGCAATCCGCAACGGGGCGGTCCACCGTTAGAAGTGTTTTTCCGGGGTGGCCCTGAAGAGGGCGGTAGCACGATTGGCTTGCGTGTGTTGCCGGTTTTGGATGTGAATGCCAACTTCCGTCTCGACCCGAGTGAGCGACGTTCCGCCAAATTTAGTGAGCCAGGCCTGTGTAACTCAGGGCGGGATGATGGTGTGGCAACGCCAGGCCGCTGTTTGGCGTCAAATGGCGCGCTACTGCAACCAGATCGCATTACCACCGGGAAGTCATTCTCCGGTGCGGCCACAAAGTTCCGTCTGGGTTGTGAGAATGGCATCGGCTCCGAAGATGAAGGCTCCGTGAACGTGGGGCGTGATTGCCAAGGCAACCAATTCCTCCTGATCTCAGCAGCACTTAATGCGCGTTTGAATGGCAATGTAGAAGATCTGCGCGCGGGAAATATTCCGAAAAAGGCGATCCGCGTACAGGTTAGCCCGTCCATTGTGGTGACATCGGGCGCGTACATTTACGCTGACTTAGGGCTTACACCAGACGCCAGCCCACTCACGGCGGCACTATTTGGCGCGCTCGGTGCTATTCCTGGTCTGGGCGGACCCCTGTCGGCATTAATTGATACCGGCGCTGGACTGGTGGATGGATTGCTGCCTATTGGTGCTAAAGACGCGACGAATACGGAGTTGCAGGAAGGCCTGCTCTACACAGGGCCTTTGGTTTTCCGTATGCGCTATCCCGAAGACAAAGGCCCCATTGAGGGACGCATCTTTTCGATCACTGATGCGAATGGCGTAAGCAAGCTCATGCTAGAGGCTAAGCTGGATTTGTATACCGACATCCCAGAAATCAATGCGCAGGCCAGTATTCTGGGGGTAGGCTTGATTCCCATTGAGCACAAAGTCAGAAGTAATGATGACTTAACCTCAACGGCCAACCTCAGCAATGGTTCGGGCTCCATCGTGGCGCAAGGGGAAGTTAAGTTCCTGCCTGATGGTCGCCTAACGGTGCAGCTGTCCAATAAAGACCCCGTGCGACTAACGGCTAAATTGGGTGCTTTGGGTGGGTTGTTGGCGGGTGATTTAAAGGTTCGCGTACCTGCTGGCCGATTCATCATTGACGCTTCCTTAGCGCCGCTTAAGCGCTAAGGGCGAGCGGCAATTTTAGGGCATAAAAAAACGGGCTAAGCCCGTTTTTTTATGCGTCAACGTTGAGCGAACTTACGATGCCAAGCGCTCAGCCAACGCCGCCTTAGCTGTGGTCAGCTCGGTGGGCAGGTTGTGCGCTAGTTTCTCGAACAGCTCATCGTGCAGCTTCAGCTCTTCGGCCCAGTCGGCGGCATTGATGTCGCTGACCAGATCGAACTGCTCGCGGCTGAAGTCCAGTCCATTCCAGCGAATGTCTTCGTAGCGCGGGCTGATACCGACAGCGTGCTCGACGCCTTGGGCTTCGTTTTCGATACGGTCAATCATCCACTTCAGGATGCGCGTGTTCTCGCCAAAGCCTGGCCAAATGAACTTGCCGTTGGCATCTTTACGGAACCAGTTGGTTTTGTAGATGCGTGGCAGTTTTGCGCCAGCGGCTTGCAGCTTGGCGCCGAGGTTCAGCCAATGCTGGAAGTAGTCGCTCATGTTGTAGCCGGCGAACGGCAGCATGGCGAAGGGGTCACGACGAACCACACCCTGCGCGCCGAAGGCAGCAGCGGTGGTTTCGGAACCCATGGTCGCTGCCATGTAGACGCCTTCCACCCAGTTGCGAGCTTCAGTCACAAGTGGCACGGTGTTGGAGCGACGGCCGCCGAAGATAAAGGCATCGATGACCACGCCTTCCGGGTTGTCCCATTCGCTGTCTAGGGCTGGGTTGTTTGTGGCGGACACGGTGAAGCGCGAGTTCGGGTGTGCAGCCTTGCGGCCAGCCTTACCGTCTTCGGGTGTCCAGTCCTTGCCCTGCCAGTCGATGAGATGCGCAGGCGCATCGCCCAAGCCTTCCCACCAGACATCGCCGTCATCGGTGAGTGCGACGTTGGTGAAGATGACGTCTTTGTTCAGAGACAACATGCAGTTGGGGTTGGTCTGCATGTTGGTGCCAGGCGCAACGCCGAAGTAACCGGCTTCTGGGTTGATGGCGCGCAGGTTGCCTTGGGCATCCGGCTTGATCCACGCAATGTCGTCGCCAATGGTGGTGACGCCCCAGCCGGGCATGCCAACGGGCGGAATGAGCATGGCGAAGTTGGTCTTGCCGCAGGCCGACGGGAAGGCGGCCGCGACGTGGTACTTCTTGCCCTGCGGGTTAGTCACGCCGAGGATGAGCATGTGTTCGGCCAGCCAGCCTTCGTCGCGACCCATTGTGGATGCGATACGAAGGGCGAAACACTTCTTGCCAAGCAGGGCGTTGCCGCCGTAACCGGAGCCGTAAGACCAGATTTCACGGGTTTCTGGGTAATGCACGATGTACTTAACGGTAGGGTTGCAAGGCCAAGCCACGTCTTTCTGGCCAGCGGCTAAGGGCGCGCCAACCGTGTGCATGCAGGGAACAAATTCGCCATCGGTGCCGAGTACGTCGTATACGGCTTGGCCCATACGGGTCATGTGCTTCATGTTGACGGCGACATAAGCGCTATCGGAAAGCTCTACGCCAATGTGGGCAATCGGCGAACCCAGTGGGCCCATAGAGAACGGCACAACATACATCGTGCGGCCAGCCATGCAACCATCGAACAGTGGGTTCAACGTGGTGCGCATTGCCGCCGGGTCCATCCAGTTATTGGTGGGGCCAGCGTCTTCTTTCTTCTCAGAGCAAATGTAGGTGCGATCTTCTACGCGCGCGACGTCGGAAGGGTCGGTCCATGCTAAATAGGAGTTAGGACGTTTTGCCGGATTCAGCTTTTTGAATGAGCCGGCGTCCACCAACAGTTGGCAAAGACGGTCGTATTCGGCCTCTGAGCCATCACACCAATGAATGGCTGCGGGCTTACACAGGGCGGCCATTTCGGCTACCCAAGCAATCAGACGTGGGTGTTTGACAAAGGCGGGAGCTTGCACTGCAGCGTGGGTCATGACAACTCTCTATAGGTGAAATAGGGTATTGCTAGCCGGCACGTAAATAAAAGCCATTAATAGAATCAGGCACTTACGGTGGGCTTGGTGAGCAATTTGCGGGCATTATATGTCAAATTATGTCGAAAATCGACCGCAAGCTGTCGCTCGCCATGAGTGGTCATGCCCATGTAAAATGCGCGTCAATTTTGCTCAGCCAACCCCCTTTGGAGCCGACATGGGTCTGCGTACGTCGCTATACAATGAGCATGTCGCGCTGAATGCGCGGTTGGTCGATTTTGGCGGCTGGGATATGCCTGTTCAGTACGCCTCGGTCTTGGAGGAGCATCACGCCGTGCGGCGCGGTGTGGGCATGTTTGATGTATCCCACATGACGCTGCTCGAATTAACTGGCCCCGATGCGGTGATGTATTTGCAGCGCTTGTTAGCCAATGATGTGGCCAAACTAACACTGCCCGGCAAGGCGCTTTATTCCGTGATGTTGAACGAGCGCGGTGGGGTCATAGATGACCTGATTGTTTACGCGCCAACGCCTGAACAGCCCGAACTGTGGCGTGTCATTGTCAATTGCGGCACGCATGACAAAGACTTGGCTTGGATGCAGGCGCACGCTGCAAGCTTCCGAGTGGCGCTCATCGAACGAACCGATTTGGCCATGGTGGCAGTGCAAGGGCCTCAGGCGCGCGCCGTTGTCCATGCCGTTCTGCCTGAGCATGCCGAGATGTTGCAAACGCTAGCGGTATTTCAGGGTGCTGAAGTGGCGCAGGACTGGTTTGTTGCGCGCACCGGTTACACCGGCGAAGCGGGCTATGAAGTGATTTTGCCTGCCGAGCACGCGGCCACGTTTTGGCAGAATTTATTGGCCGCTGGCGTGACACCCTGCGGTCTGGGCGCGCGCGATACCTTGCGCTTAGAAGCCGGTATGCCGCTCTACGGCAATGATATGAACGATGACACGTCGCCGTTGACCTCTAACCTCGGGTGGAGCATCGCCTGGGAGCACGACTTTATCGGCAAGGCCGCCCTGTTAGCAGAGCGTGAGGCCGGGGTCAGTCATCAGCTGGTCGGCTTGGTACTGGAGGGACGTGGTGTCCTGCGTTCGCACATGCGCGTGGTGATTGATGGTGTGGCTGATGGCGAAACGACATCGGGTACTTTCTCACCCACGCTAGAAAAGGCGATTGCCTTTGCGCGAGTGCCGGTCACAAATGCAACCCACGCGATGGTGGATATTCGCGGCAAGCTCCTGCCGGCTCAAATTGTAAAACCTGTCTTTGCTCGAAATGGCAAAGCACTCATTTAACGTTAAACCTGTGAGCGGTTTTGGCCGCCTGAGTAATCACCATGAGCAACACACCAGAAGAATTGAAGTACGCCAGCAGCCACGAATGGGCGCGTCTTGACGGCGATATCGTGACCGTGGGTATTTCAGACCATGCCCAGGAAGCCTTGGGCGACCTCGTCTATGTTGAGCTGCCCAGCGTTGGCGACAGCGTGCAAGCGGGCGATGAAGCCGGTGTGGTGGAGTCCGTGAAAGCGGCTTCCGACATTTATGCACCCGTGTCCGGTGAGATTGTTGAAATTAACGAAGCGCTCGCAGACACACCTGAAATCGTAAACAGCGCGCCGTACACCGAAGGTTGGCTGTACCGTATCCGCATCAGCGATGTCAGCGAGCTCGACAAGCTGCTGTCGGCGGATGAATACGCTGCACAAGCCCATTGATTTGCACGTGATCGGCCTGCCAGTGCCGATCACGCTAATGCCCTTTTGAGCTGAGCCTGATATGCCTTTTATCCCTCATACGCGCGGTGATGTCCGCCGCATGCTCGACACCCTCAACGATGGTGCCGGCGCTGATTCGCTCGATACGCTGTTCGACGAAATTCCGGCGGCGATCCGTTGCCAGCCACTGACCGGCGTGCCGGATGGTCTGTCCGAAATGGATGTGACACGACTGATGCGCGAGCGTAGTGAGCAGGATGCAGGCGCACTCTGCTTTATTGGTGCCGGTGCCTACGAGCACCATATTCCGGCCGCGGTATGGGATCTGGCATCGCGTGGCGAGTTCCTCACCGCCTACACGCCCTATCAGGCTGAGGCCTCGCAAGGGACCTTGCAGGTCATCTACGAGTTTCAGTCCATGATGGCGCACCTGACCGCCATGGATGCTAGCAATGCGTCGGTTTACGACGGTGCTTCGGGCTTGTCGGAAGCCGTACTCATGGCGATTCGCGCCAACAAGAAGTCGAAGTCGCGCCGCATTCTCATGCCCCGCACCGTGTCGCCTTTATACCGCGCCGCGGTGAAGGCCATCGTGGAAGGTCAGGATATCGAATTGGTCGAGCTGGACTATCACCGTCAGGGCGGTCATATCGACCCGGCCAGCCTGAAAGCCTATGAGGGCGAAGACTTTGCTGCTTTGGTGATTCCGCAACCGAACTTCTTCGGCGTGCTGGAAGAGGTGGATCTGCTGACTGACTGGGCGCACGCACAGGGTATTTTGGTGATTGGCTGCGTGAACCCGTTGGCACTGACGCTGTTTGCGCCACCCGGCGACTGGGGCACAACCGGTGCCGACATCGTGGTCGGTGAGGCCCAGCCTTTCGGTATTCCGCTGTCCTCGGGCGGGCCTTATTGCGGCTTTATGTGCTGCAAAATGGAGTTCATTCGCCAAATGCCGGGTCGCATCATTGGTCGCACTGTTGACCTTGAAGGCAAGCCCGGTTTTGCACTGACCTTGCAGGCGCGTGAGCAGCATATTCGCCGTGCTAAGGCGACATCGAACATCTGCACCAACCAGGGCTTGGCAATGACGGCATCGACCATCTACCTGAGTTTGCTCGGGGCGGAAGGTTTGGAGCGCGTCGCGTTGGCCAGCCACAAAAACATCCGCGAATTAGCGCAGGCAACGAGCAAAAGCGGCAGTGTGTCGCGTCTTTTTAACCGCCCGGTATTTCATGAAAAGGTGCTGGGCTTGCCCGTGCCCGTTGCGCCCGTGTTGGCACGCATGGCGACTCAAGGCGTGTTGGGTGGCTTTGATCTGAGTGCGGATTACCCCGAGCTGGGCAATGCCCTTTTGGTGTGCACAACAGAAACCAAAAACGCTCACGATATTCAGCGCTATGCCGATGCGCTCGCCCACGCTTTGCGTTCGGAGTAAGACATGACTCTCATTTTTGATCGTTCGGAAAGTGGTCGTCGCGCGACCTCGCAGGCCCCGGCCGTACGCCAGGACTTAAGCGATATTCCAGAGGCTTTTTTGCGTAAGAAACGCGCATTGCTGCCGGAAGTATCTGAGCTGCAGGTGGTACGTCACTACACCAACCTGTCGCGCAAGAACTTCGCGATTGATACGCAGTTCTACCCGCTTGGCTCTTGCACCATGAAATACAACCCGCGTGGCGCGCATCGTGCCGCTATGCTGCCGGGCTTTTTGAATCGCCATCCGTTGGCGCCGGAATCGCATTCGCAGGGCTATCTCGCCTGCATTTACGATCTTCAGCAAACACTGATGGAAGTCACCGGCATGAAGGGCGTGTCGCTGACGCCAATGGCCGGCGCGCAGGGCGAGTTTGCTGGCGTTGCCATGATTCGTGCCTATCACGAAGGTCGTCAGGATTTCGAGCGCACCGAGATGCTGATTCCGTCAGCTGCTCATGGAACCAATCCAGCCACCGCTGTGATGTGTGGTTACAAGGTGCGTGAAGTGCCAACGCTGGCCAATGGCGATGTCGATTTGGAGGCGTTGAAGGCCTCGGTCGGCCCGCAAACAGCCGGTCTGATGATGACCAACCCCTCGACCTGCGGCGTGTTTGAACAGCAGATCAAAGAGATTGCCGAGACCGTGCATCAAGCGGGCGGCTTGCTCTATTACGATGGCGCCAACCTCAATGCCATCCTCGGCAAAGTGCGTCCCGGCGACATGGGTTTCGACGTGCTGCACATGAATTTGCACAAGACCTTCGCCACGCCGCACGGCGGTGGTGGCCCTGGTGCTGGCCCCGTGGGTGTGGGTGAGCGTCTGCTGCCCTATCTGCCGACGCCGATTGCCGGCCGAGATGCCGATGGCAGCTATCGCTGGCTGACCGAGAAAGACATTCCGAAAACCATCGGCCGCTTGTCTGCCTACATGGGTAATGCCGGCGTGCTCTTGCGCGCGGCGTACTACGCCTATGCCCTGGGTCGCGAAGGTCTGCACCGTGTTGGCGAGTATTCGACGCTGAACGCGAACTACCTGATGCAGCGTCTGGTTAAGGAGGGCTTCCAGCTCGCCTACCCGGAGCGTCGTGCCTCGCACGAATTCATCATCACCTTCGCCAAAGAGGCCAAGGAGCTGGGCGTGAGCGCGATGGACATCGCCAAGCGTCTGCTCGACTACGGCTACCACGCGCCAACGACCTACTTCCCGCTGCTGGTGCCGGAATGCTTCTTGATCGAGCCGACCGAAACCGAATCGCCGGACGAACTCGACGGCTTTGCCGATGCGCTGGTGAAGATTCTCGAAGAAGCCCGCACGCAGCCCGAGCTGGTCAAGGGCGCACCGCACACCATGCCGGTGCGTCGCTTGGATGATGTTCGCGCTGCGCGTGAGCTGGACTTGGTTTGGAAGCCGTCGGCGTAATTTATTGCTGAGTCGGGGTCGCGAAACCGCGAATCTGTGTCCATAGTTAAGGCATGTTTTCAGGTCAAGGAGCGACCGACATGCCGGAGATATCGCGGTTTCTCGGTATCGTGATTTTCATGTATTTCCGAGAGCACAATCCGCCGCATTTTCATGCCGAATACGGCGAGCAAAGCGCATCGATTGATATTGCTCGTCTGTGTTTGATGGAGGGTCGCTTGGCTCCGCGTATTTTGAGTCTGGTGATTGAATGGGCCGCGCTGCATCAGGACGAGTTGCTGAAAAACTGGCACTGGATGCAAACTAGCGGTGAATTCAGGCGCATTGCGCCGCTCACCTAAGTGTTTCGAGCTCATATGCTAACCGTCAAAGAAGCCACCTACCTCGGTGACTTGCGATTTGAACTGATGTTCAGCAACGGTCGTCGCGGCAATATAAGTGCGCGGCCTTTGCTGAGCTATGCGCAGGGCCTATTTTCGGGGCTCGCCAATGAAAGTTTTGCCTGCCAGTACAAGCTGGCGCACGGCTCTTTGAGCTGGCCCGGCGAGTTGGATGTAGCACCGGAGTATTTGTACTTTTTGGCTTTTGCCGATGACCCTGCCGAGCAGCAGCGTTTTCAGGATTGGGGCTACCTGACTGAAGCGCGTTGACGGCAGCCAGGTCGTCAACGATGATCGCGCCCTAAAATCCGCCCATGAATTGCATTGCAGTTCCCGCCTTTGAAAATGAGATTGCCATGACCGACCTGCCCCGCCTGCGCCTAAAGGCCAATGAAGAACGCCGTCTGCGCGAGGGCCATGTTTGGGTCTTCTCCAATGAAGTGGATATTGCCGCGACGCCGCTGAAGGGCTTCGAGCCGGGCCAGCAGGTCGTGGTCGAAGACAGCAAGGGCAAGGGTCTGGGGCTGGCCATCGTCAACCCGAATACACTGATCTGCGCGCGTCTGTTCAATCGTGACATTGCTCATCCGCTCAGCACTTCGCTGTTCGTACACCGCCTGCAGATTGCCCTCAGCGTGCGCGAGACCTGGTATCCCGAGCCGTTCTACCGCCTCGTCTACGGCGACAGCGACGGCTTGCCCGGTCTGGTGGTGGATCGTTTCGGCGACCACCTCGTGGTGCAGATTTCCACCGCCGGTATTGAGCGTGAAAAAGCCGCGCTGATCGATGCCCTGGTCAAGGTGCTGAAGCCGCAAGGTATTCTGCTCAAGAACGACGGCAAGATGCGTCAGGTCGAAGGTCTGGATTCCTATGTTGAAGTCGCTTACGGCGAAGTGCCCGAGCGTCTGGCGCTGACCGAGAATGGCGTGCGCTTTGAAACGCTGGTGCGCGATGGCCAAAAGACGGGCTGGTTCTACGACCATCGCGAGGCTCGCGCCAAGCTCAAGGGTCTGGTCACCGGCAAGCGCGTGCTCGACGTGTTCTCCTACATCGGCGGCTGGGGTGTGCAGGCTGCGGCCTTTGGTGCCGCCGAAGTGCATTGTGTGGATGGCTCGGAGAAGGCGCTTGATCAGGTCATGCGTAATGCCAAGCTGAACGGTGTGGAAAGTAAAGTGCAGACTTTGCAGGGCGATGCCTTCGATGCGCTCACCGCACTCAAGCAGGACGGCGAGCGTTTTGATGTCATCGTGCTCGATCCGCCCGCCTTCATCACCCGCCGCAAGGATCACAAGGCTGGCCTGCAGGCCTACCGCCGGGCCAACGAGCTGGCCATGCGCCTGCTCACCCGTGACGGCCTGTTGGTGTCAGCCTCTTGCTCGATGCATCTCGCCCGCGAAGAACTGGTCGATGTGATTCGTGCCAGCTCGCGCCACATTGACCGTCAGGCGCAGATTCTGCACCACGGCCATCAGGGCGCGGACCACCCGATTCATCCAGCCATTCCAGAAACGGAATACTTGAAGGCGGTGTTTGCGCGGGTTTTGCCGATCTGATTCCGCTCAAGAAATCGGTAGCCGGGGCGATATAAGGGAGAGATTCCTTCGTTCCCGGGTACCGTGATGGCCGACCTGTCCGCTGCGCCTGTCCTTTCCGAGGATGAGCACGCCCAGGCGCTCCTGCAACAGCAGGTGGCGCTTTTTGAGCATGCGCTGGCTGCCCAGCCGGAGCAGGATGCGCAGCAGACGCAGGCGCTGAATCAAGCCTATGCCCGCATCAGCGGTTTGCGCAGCCCAGTGCCTGGTCTTTGGCTGGTGGTCGATGCGCGTCAGCAGGTGCGTCATGCCAACGAGCAAGCCGGGCGTCTGCTGGGTATCCAGTGTCGTGCCCTGCCGGGCAGACCGCTGGCCGAGCTGCTGCCGGATGCGGCTGAGCTGCTGCGTCAGGTTGAGGCACATTCTGACGGGGCCATCAATGTGGAGACCCGCTTCCGGCATTACGATGGCGAATGGGTGCCGGTGCTGCTGTCGATGGCGCTGGAGCAGAACAGCGACGGCAAGACCGAGTATGTGCTGGTCGGCATCGATCTGCGCGAGCGCCGGCAGATGGAGCTGCAATTGCGTCAGGCCCAGAAGCTGGAAGCGATGGGCAGTCTGGCGGCTGGCATGGCACACGAGATCAACACCCCGCTGCAATTCCTTTCCGACAACCTCGGCTTCATTGATGACAGCTGTGGCGAACTGCTCACGGTCCTAGCGCTGGCCTGCCGCGAGGCGGTGCCGAATGGTGCCTTGGCGCAAGCGCTAGCACGGCTTGATGGCGACTTTATGCAAGCGCAGCTGCCACAGGCGTTACGACGCAGCCACGATGGCGTGCGCCGGGTGCGTGACATCGTTAACAGCCTGCGCAGCTTTGCCCATCCCGGCGAAGTCGCGGTGCCCGAGGATCTGGCACAGCTGATGGATCAGGCGGTGACCATGACTGCGCATGACCTGCGCCAAGTGGCCGAGGTGGTGCAGGTGTTGGAGTCAGTGCCGCTGGTGAGATGTCGCCGCGACCTCATCCTACAGGTGCTGATCAACCTGCTGACCAATGCCGCGCATGCAATCGCCGAACGCCAGCGCCAGCGGCCGGGTCAGGGGCATGTCACGCTGTCGCTGCGGTTGCACGGGGACGGACAACAGGTTCGTCTGAGTGTCAGCGATGATGGCTGCGGTATCGACGAGGCCATCCGGCACCGGGTTTTTGACCCGTTCTTTACCACCAAGGCGGTGGGCCAGGGCACCGGGCAGGGGCTGGCCATCAGCCGGTCATTGATCGTCGAACAGCATGGTGGCGCGCTCTGGTGGGAACCTGTTGCGGATGGCGGCACGACCTTTGTCATTGAACTACCGGTATCGGAAGATGCCTCATGAGCCTGCCCTCTGCGCCGTCTGCCGTGCAGATTCTCTGCATCGACGATGATGAGGATGTGCTAGCGGGGCTGCAGCTGTCTTTGCGTCAGCTCGGCGAGGTCCATATTGCTACGGGTGGCGAGGCGGCGCTGGCGCTACTGCCATCCTTGCCGAAGCTGGCGGTAGTCCTGTGTGACATGCGTATGCCCGGCATGTCCGGTGATGTCGTGCTGGCACAGTGCCGGCAGCACTGCCCGAACGCAGCGCGCATCCTGCTCACTGGTTACAGCGACATTGAGGCGGCCATGCGCGCGGTGAATCAGGGCCGCATCTTCCGCTTCCTGGCCAAGCCCTGCCCGCGTGACGAGCTGCAACAGGCGGTGCGAGACGGTATCGAGCAGCATCGTCTGCTTCATGCCGAGCGCGAGCTGCTTGAGCAAACCATCAAGGGCTGCATGCAGGCGTTAATCGATGCCCTAGCCATGGCCAGTCCGGCCAGTTTCGGTCAGGCGCAACGCATGGTCGATCTGGTGCAGCGTGTCAGCAGTCAATGTCGCCATGACGCAGGGTGGGCGGCGACCATGGCGACCATGCTCGCCAATCTCGGGCTGGTCAGTCTGGCACCGGAGGTTCAGGAGAAGGTCCTGTTTGGCCTGATGCTGAGCCAGCAGGAACAGCATGATGTGGCGCGGGCCCAAGAGCGAACCTGGCGGCTGCTGGCCTCGGTGCCGCGCATCGAGCCGGTACGACAGCTGCTCAGCCGTATCGAGCCGGCACTGGCCGGGTATCAGGATGAGTCATCAGCGCCTGAGCTGGTAGAGCAGGCGCGCCTGATTCGCATGGTGCGTCGCTATGTGCGTCTGGAGGCGGCTGGCCTGCCGGTGCTGGCGGCGCTTGAACAGCTGGAGGCTCTGCCCGAAACAACATCCGAGCTGATTTCTGCTCTTCGCGATGTGCTCGGGCCGCAGGCGGACCTGTCACGGCAGGTGCAGCTGGTGATGGCGTTGCTGCGGCCTGGCATGGTGCTCATGCAGCCGGTGCATACCCGGGGCGGCCAGCTACTGGCACCGGCCGGCTACCAGATCAATGACAGTTTCGTGGAGCGCTTGCTGGCAGCCTGCCCCGAGTTGCGCCATGAGCGGCTGTCGGTGCTGATCCCTTCGGAGCTGTCAGGGTTGCCCAATCCTAAGCTGCTGACCTGATTAAGCAGTCATGCGCTAGTGCCAGCGCGCCATCACCTTCTTCTGCAAATTAAGCACCGCCGGAGCTTGCCCGGCTAAGGGTCGGCCTTTTTCGACGACCCAGCCGCTGGCCTTGCGCCATAAGCTGCCAAGGGCATCGTGCGGCAGGCCCAGTGTGTCGGCGGTGAGGGGGTCGAGCAGGCTGCGCGCCAGCGCCAAGGTGCGGCGTTCAGCAGCAGGCAGGGTGTCGGCCGATGCCACCATGCGTAACCACGGCAGTACCAGCGGTGCGCCTAGCGAGGATGACGGCTGCAACAATACATGCCTAAGCGCATGAGCCTCCTCTTCGTTGCTGGCCAACCACAGCGCCTCCACCCCTAGTCCCTGACCGAAGCCAATGGCCCAGTGCCGCAAGCCAGCGCGCTGTGCACTATTAAGGCCAACGCCCAGCGCATCGAGGCTGCGCATCATTTCTTCTGACAAACAAATGACTAGCGTCGCTAAATCGCTTTGCGCGAGCACTACACCGAGATGATTTTTGCCAATGTCGGCTTCGGCATCGCGACGCAAAATCGCCAGCTCTAAACGCATTAATCGCAGGGTGTCTGGCGTGGGCAGATGTTCGCAGAGCAAAGCGTCATCTAAGTGCTGCATAAAGCGTTGCAACGGGCTCAGTGGCCCAGGCCAGGCACCGGCCCAGCGCGCTTGGCTGAGCAGACGCAGGCCCCCACCAGCTTGCCAAGCCAGTCGTACTGCTAATGGGAATTGCTGCACATAGGCTTGCCAGGCGGCGAGCTCGGCTTGAAAGCGAGGTTCCTGCCAACGAGAAACGGCGTTCTCTTGAGACAGAAACTGCAGGCATAGCGGCTGCTCCTGCTCGGCTTCGTACTCGATGAGCTTGAGCAAGGTTTCGGCATCGCCAATGGGGTAGATCGTGGAGAGCAAGTCGGCCAGCGGGTCGCCTACATGCTGCCAGTAGTCCAACGGTTGCGCTTGAATGCGCTTGAGCACAGCGGCATTGGGCTTGGGCAGGCGCGGCAACATGGATTTATCTCAGCGCAAAAAGAGTTGATAAGCTGGGTTGCTGCTCTCGTCGGAGTAGGGATAGCCCACTGCATCGAGTGACGACTTCAATTCCTTGAGGCTACGCGAACCCAACTGCAAGCCCACCAGCACGCGACCATAAGCGGCACCATGGTTGCGGTAATGGAACAAGGAGATGTTCCACTGGGTGCCAAGCTGGGTTAGAAAGGCCATGAGTGCGCCTGGCCGTTCGGGGAATTCAAAGCGGAAGAGGCGCTCATCGGCCAATCCGGCATGACCGCCAACGAGATGGCGCGTGTGCAGTTTCGCCATTTCATCATCGGATAGGTCGAGCACGGCGTAGCCTTTGCGTTGCAAACCTGCGACCAGTTCAGCGCGTTCTTCAGCGCCATTGCGCACGGTCAAGCCGACAAAGACATGGGCCTCGCTGCTGTCACTGAAGCGATAGTTGAACTCGGTGACATTGCGTTTACCAATGGCCTGACAGAAGGCTTTAAATGCGCCAGCCTGTTCCGGAATAGTCACCGCTAAAACCGCTTCGCGACCCTCGCCCACTTCCGTGCGCTCGGCGATGTGACGCAGGCGATCGAAATTCATGTTCGCGCCGGAGTTGATGGCGATCAGGGTCTGGCCCTGCACGCCGTCGCGCTGAACGTACTTCTTTAGGCCGGCGAGAGACAGCGCGCCAGCGGGCTCACTGATGCAACGGCATTCATCGAAGATGTCCTTGATGGCGGCACACATTTCATCGGTCGAGCAGGTGATGACTTCATCGATGCAGACCTTGGCGATGTCGAAGGTGTGCTTGCCAATCTGCTTCACGGCAACGCCATCCGCAAACAGGCCCACTTGGTCCAGCGTGACGCGCTTACCGGCTTTCATTGCGGCTGCGAGGCAGGCCGAGTCCTCGGCTTCCACGGCGATGACGCGCACCGATGGCCGCACATATTTGATGTAGGCCGCCACGCCCGCCATCAGGCCGCCGCCGCCGACCGGCACAAAAATCGCATCGATGGCGCCTTGATGCTGCCGCAAAATCTCGACCGCGACTGTGCCTTGGCCGGCGATGATCTCGGGGTCATCGAAAGGATGCACGAAGGTATAGCCCTTCTCGCTCATCAGCGTTTGCGCGTGCGCGAAAGCGTCGTCGTAGCTGTCGCCGTGAAGCACGACTTGACCACCGAGGGCACGCACGGCATTGACCTTAATGTCGGGCGTGGTTTGCGGCATCACAATCACGCCTTTGATGCCCAGCGTTTTTGCCGCCAGCGCCACGCCTTGGGCATGATTGCCGGCAGAGGCGCAGATCACGCCCTTGGCACGGTCATTGTCACTGAGCTTGACGATTTTATTGAAGGCGCCGCGCAGCTTGAAGGAAAACACCGGTTGCAGGTCTTCGCGCTTAATCAGAACCGTGTTTTTTAAGCGGCGTGAAAGCAGGCGAGCAGGTTCGAGCGGGCTTTCGATGGCGACATCATAGACACGAGCTTGAAGTATGCGTTTTACAATTGCATCAAGTGCGAGGACATCGGGCATGGCGGACTGCTTCCGGACTATTGGCTGCGAGTATACTACGCGTCCCGAAGGTGGCGTGCCGCCTGTCAGACGATCGTCCCCATTCTTGAGCTACTGGAGCCCACTATGTCCACTGTACTTTCTGCCGATGCCCTGAAGCGCGCGGTTGCCGAAGCGGCGCTCGCCCATGTGCGCGATGGCGAAGTGCTTGGTGTGGGTACGGGCTCTACAGCGAATTTCTTCATTGATGGCCTCAAGCCGATTCGTCACAAAGTAAAGGCAGCGGTTGCCAGTAGCGAAGCCACCAAGCTGCGACTGGAAGCCATCGGTATTGAGGTTGTCAGCCTTAATGATGTGGATCACATCGGCGTCTATGTGGATGGCGCAGATGAGATCAATGCGGCCTTAGAAATGATTAAGGGCGGCGGCGGTGCGCTTACCCGCGAGAAAATCGTGGCGGCGCTGGCAGACACGTTTGTATGCATCGCCGACGACAGCAAATGGGTGAGTCAACTTGGCACATTTCCACTGCCCATTGAGGTCATTCCCATGGCCCGCTCAATGATTGCCCGCGAGCTAGTGAAGTTGGGTGGTAGCCCGGTCTATCGCAATGGCTTTGTGACCGACAACGGCAACGTCATTCTCGACACCTACGGTCTGGATATTCGCAACCCGGTGGAGCTGGAGACACACTTAAATAATCTCGTGGGTGTGGTCTGCAATGGGCTGTTTGCGCGGCGACCAGCCGATGTTTTGTTGCTTGGCGGCAGTGCTGGTGTGAGAACCATTACCCGCTGACTTACTGCATGCTTACTGCTGTTGTTGCTGCGCCTGCACGCGGAACGCTTTCAGCTCTTCGGCGTGGCGCAGGCGCTGGCTACGGCGCAAATCGGCTTCCCCTGCGCGTCGAGTCTCCTCGCTGGTTTGGGTGATGAGCCCTGGCACAGGGCTGGGTTTGTTGGCCTCATCTACCGAGACAAAGGTCAGATACGCCGAAAGAATATGTCTGCGCTCTCCATTGATGGCCTGTGCATCAACGCGGCAGCCCACTTCGAGGGATGAGCGCCAGACCTGATTCACCGCAGCGGCAAAAATCAACACATCGCCCCGCTTTGCCGGCGCCAGAAAGTGCACGGCATCGACGCTGGCCGTGACACAAATCCGATCACTATGGCGGCACGCCACCACCGCACAAAGCCTGTCCATTTGCGCCATGATCATGCCGCCAAAAACGGTGTCATTCGCGTTTAAGTCGTTGGGGAATACCCAATAGACCTGATCGGTGACGGCGCTGGCGGAAACGGGTTTGGCGAGGCTCATGGCTTATCCATATTTGCGTAGCAGAGAGGTCATGTGAGCTGTTGCAGCAGCAATGTGTTCACGGTCTGGGTTGGCCGCAATTTCCATTTGCAAATGACAGGCGACCATCTCGTGAAAGGTCTTGTCCAAGGCTTTGCGGGCAGCCGAGAGCTGCTGCGCGATGCGGTCACAATTGTCGCCGTTTTCCATCATGGCTTGGATACCACGAATTTGACCCTCTACTCGGCGAAGTCTGAGGATGAGTGCGCGTTGATGCTGCTCTCTGGGCGACATGGTTTTTCCGTCATCACTATTCCAGATTCATGCTACGACAAGCGACCTGGCTTGTGTACCTAATATACTGGGGGTAGTATAAAAATCATCTCTTCATTATGAGCTAAATCCTATGTCTGAATTTCCTATGGCTTGGCAGGCCGGCTTACAGGGTGGGTTACTGATTGGTTTTGCCGCGGCGTTGCTGTTTGCCCTTACCGGTAAAATTGCCGGCATAAGTGGTTTGGTAGCCACGGCATGGCAGCGGCAAGATAGCGCGGCAGGTTTAGCACGAGCATTTATTTTGGGTATGTTGGTTGCAGGCCTGTTCGCGACCTATGTTCTGGGAATTGCGCCTCCCATGCTGCCGAATATTGGTTTGCCTACCCTGATCGCGGCTGGGCTGCTGGTGGGCTTCGGCACGCGCTTAGGCAATGGTTGCACCTCCGGGCATGGGGTTTGTGGGATCAGCCGGTTGTCGTGGCGATCTCTTGCGGCAACGCTTACGTTTATGGCGTCCGGCATAGTGACGGTAGCTGTGCTGCGTGCGGGAGGAGCCTAATATGAAAGTTCTTTCAGGCTTTATCTGCGGTCTACTTTTCGGCTTGGGCTTGGTGTTGTCGGGTATGACCGACCCCGTCAAAGTGCAGGGCTTTCTAGATGTGACAGGGCAATGGGACGTGACCTTGGCATTTGTCATGGTCGGTGCCATTGCGGTGGCCATGCCCGCATTTATTTGGCTGCGCCGCCGCGCGCAACCGGTCTTTGCGCCGAGCTTTCAATGGCCACAGGCTACGCAAATAGATGGCCGATTGTTACTCGGCGCAGCGCTCTTCGGAGTCGGCTGGGGTCTGTCTGGGCTTTGCCCCGGGCCGGCCTTAGTGAACATCGTTCAGGGCGGACAAGACATCGTGGCATTTGTGGTCTCCCTGCTGCTGGGTAGCTGGGTGCATGACCGATTTTTCCGTTCGGCCTAGTACGGAGTACTTCCGATGATTTTTCGCCAGCTCTTTGATAAAGCATCCAGTACTTACACCTATTTACTGGCGTGTGAGCAGAACGCTAAGGCGTTACTCATTGATCCGGTAAAGGAGCAGCTACCCCAGTACTTGCAATTACTCCGCGAGCTGAACGTAACGCTGTTGTATGCAGCAGATACGCATACTCATGCCGATCACATCACTGCTCTGGGTGCATTACGTGATGCCACAGGTTGCGTGACCTTAATGGGGGAGTTCACTCGTGCGAGCTGCGTATCGCGCAACCTTAAAGACGGTGAAGTGTTCGCCGTGGGTTCGCTTTCGATACAAGCCCTGTATACACCGGGGCACACGGATGAATCGTTTAGCTTTGTGCTTAATCCAGCGCATCCCGAGGCGGTTTTTACCGGTGATGCGCTACTAATTCGGGGCACCGGTCGAACGGACTTTCAGGGCGGCAGTGCACAGAAATCTTGGCACTCGATTACGCAAAAGCTTTTTCAACTACCTGACGATACGTGCGTATATCCAGGTCATGACTATAAGGGCTGGACGGTGTCGACGATTGCGGAAGAGAAGCGCTTTAACCCGCGCCTAGCTGGACGCAGCGAAGCGGAATATGTCGCCATCATGGCCGCACTTAATCTGCCTGATCCGGCGATGATGGATATTGCCATCCCCGCTAATCTCGCCTGTGGGCAAGGCTAGTTCATGCTGGTTATTCTGGGACTCATGGTTGGGCTCGTGCTTGGCCTAACCGGCGCTGGAGGTGGCATGCTGGCTGTGCCAGCACTCATGTTTGGTTTGCAATGGAGCGTGACTCAGGCCGCCCCCGTGGCATTAATGACGGTTGCTCTCAGTGCCAGTGTGGGCGCTTTGGATGGCCTGCGTAAGGGCTTGGCTCGGTATCGTGCTGCCTTGCTCATGGCTGCAGTAGCACTGCCCATGAGCGCGCTGGGTTTGATGCTGGCGCATCGCCTGCCTGCATCGGTATTAACCCTGCTTTTTATGGTTGTCATGGTGTTGGCTGCGCTACGTTTGCTGTCCTCAAACGCCACCAACGAGTCTGCAGAATTATTAATTATCCCGGTTAATCCGAACTCCGGCCGTTTTGTGTGGACCCCCAAGCGTGTGCTTGCGATGTCTACGTTCGGTGCATTTTCTGGTTTGCTGACAGGCTTACTGGGTGTCGGCGGCGGATTCATTATTGTGCCGGTCTTACGATTTTTTACCGATCTCAGCATGGCGGCTATCGTGGCTACATCGCTGATGGTGGTCGCGTTGGTGAGTAGCTTGAGCGTGCTGATGGTTATCGGAAAGCTTAGCTTGACCAGCCTTATGCCCGCGTTGCCGTTTATCTTTGCAGTCGTGGTGGGCTTGGTTTTTGGGCGCCTCATAGCCCCTAGAATGCCTGCACAGCGTGTACAGCAGAGCTTTGCTATTTTGATGCTGATCGTTGCGACTGCACTCGGAATTCAGGAGTTCAGCATGCTAGGCTAAAAGCATGAACTACTGCCCCGAGACTGCTATGTCCTTGCCCATTCCCAATCTGTTGTTTATTGAACCTAACCACTACGCTGGCGGTTATGTCAGCCCAGAAGCTCTTGCCGAAGTAAAGGCGGCCGGTATCACGCATGTGATCGATATGCTGCCCGAGCATGAACATGGAGGCTTTGATGAGGCGGCTTTGGCGGCTGAGCTGGGCCTCTACTACGCGCACTTGCCCATTGTCGGCGGCCATGACTTAAATCGCGCTAATGCTGAGGCACTGCATAGCCTATTGGCGGCTAGCGGCGAGTCGCCGGTCTTGGTGCATTGCATGAGTGGCAATCGCGTTGGTGCGCTATTCGCACTGCGAGCGTTTTGGTTGCAGGGTATGTCGGCGGTAGAGGCCCTAGCGGTGGGTCGTCGCTACGGCCTCACCAAACTAGAGCCTCTGGTTGTGCAAATTTTAGCGCTTTGACAGCCAGCGGCTTTCGCCTTTTAGCGTAACCAACTGCGTATCCACCCGCAGTTGGATTTGCCAGGACAGCGGCTTCTTCGTGCCTTGCTTGCCACGCGTTCTGGGCTCAATCCAGGTGTAGCGCGGCGCTGTTGATACTAACTGCCAATGCTTTTCTTTCTGCTCACCTTGGCGCAGTCCTTGCTGTGCGGCAGTGTCACGCCACAGGGCACTTTTTAGGGAAGCCTCCGTGCCGATTTTGGACAGGCGGATAAAGGGCTGACCATCCTGGTCCAGTACCGTGACGACCGCCTGAGATGCGTTGCTCAGCATGATGCCGTAGGGCTGCCCCGGAATAAGCGCGACACGAATGCCATTGGGCAGTACCGGTTTGGCTTGCCAGTTGGCCTGCCAATAGCCACTTTGCTGGGCCGGCGTGAAACGACCTGAAATCACGCTGGGTTTGTCGCCGACCAGTACCGGAACTTGCCAAACCGAATCAGCGCTTACCGATGAAGGCTTTAGGCGGCTATCAAACCAGCCCCAGCTATTGCTGGCTTTCACCTGTTTCCAGAGAGGTGCGTTGCCGGCCTCCGGTTTGCGGCCAGGTAGCCCGCCAGGAAGATAGGTCTTTAACCAGTCGGGATGTCGCGTATTGGCTTCAACGCGATCGCGACTGATTCTGAGAAAAGGCTGCTGGTTCTGACCCAAAATGGTGATGACTGACGCACTGCGGTTCTCCAGCAATAGCTGAGGCGCTAGCGTGTCGGTGAGCTGCACTGAAATGCTGTCAAGCTCCTTAGGTAGCGTATCCAGCACGGGTCTGTAGCTTTCGCCATGATTGACGTGCGCATGGGCCGACAGGCTCAGCATGACGAGCATGCTGAGCCAGAAGGGACGAAGCTGCACCCACATCAGCGTTTCGCCACGCGTGCCGCAGGTGCGTTGCAGCCAATCGCACGATTGTCTGCGCCCTCAATGGTCAGGGGTACCGAAACCGAGGGTAGGCGCTTGCCTGATGCGTCCTCAGAGACGACAAAGAGCATGTAGGATCCTGGGGGTAACGCACCTTTTTGGGTTGGCAGGCGGACTTGTAAGTTATTGGTGCCGGTGTGCGGTAAGACCACCGTACGCTGATCGCCATCAATAATGTGGGTCAGCGTGGTGCGCTTAACCAACAAGACCTCCTTGATATTGCTGCCTTCGGTGTTTACCGAAATCGTAGCGCCATGGCTGGCAGAGTTCGGTGCCGAAGTAATGCGCGGACGATTAGCCGCATACATATAGGGCGGGCTGTAAATCTCGAAGCTGGGGTCGCGACCTTGGTTGGGGGATAAGCCTAATGCGCTCAAATCCAACGAAAAGAGATAGCCCGTGTTAATGGGCGAATGACCACCCACCAAGACGCGACCATCCGGCAGCAGCATGGCGGTATTGTGATAGGTGCGGGGATTGTGTTGGCGGGCCATCACGCGCCAAGTCTCCGTTTTCGGGTCGAAAATTTCAGTCTCTAAAATGGCTGCACCGGTGCCTGGCAGCAGCACTTCGTCTCTATCTGCACCCGAGAACACCATCACTTCCCCTGTGGGCAGTAATACCCCGGTGCCGTACCAGCGCGGCTTAATTAGGCTGCCCGTGATGCGGGATTCGTAGGCCATGGTGTCATCGTTTGCAATGTTAATGCGGTCGATACGAGACAGATTGGTGGTGATATATGACCCGGGGCTGTTAGCCGTGATGGCGCCGAGTACGCCGCCAGCGGTAAGGAACTCAGCATGGTCGTAGCGCCCTTGTGCGTTGGGTCGCAGGGGCATTTGAATCGAGAAAGTAGAGCCGCGGAAGCCAGAACCAATGGCGCTCATGAGTGTGCCTTCTGGGTCCTTCGTAACGCTATCCAGTATCGGCATAATCAGGCCAGCAGGATCTTCTGTGACCGTACCCAGTAAGCCCGTGAGCGTCTTTTGGATGTCCGTTGCTATTTCCGTGTTGGTCGGGTTCAGTGCGGACCCCAAGCGATCCAGTCCAATCTCGTTGAGTTTTAAGGGAAGACCAGCATAGCCGAGGTCGGTCCAGAGTTTTTTATCCGGATCGTAAGCGGCAATGATGTTCCAGAGCGCTTGATCATAAGACTGGCCAAAGGGGTTAAAAGCTTGCCCGCCAGCGTTGTAGAGCACATGGCCATTCGGCAGCATATGCTGACGTGGGTAAAGCGGCAGTGAACGCTCGGCGAGTGGGCCGTTTTCAGTCCAAGTGCCGCAGCCTAGGTCGTAAGTTTCGGTTTGTGTGACGTTGCGACCAGAGGTCTCAGGGCGCTCGGGGTAAATCGGTTTAATCAGTTTGGTGACACCTGAGGAAACCAAAATATCGCCGTTAGACAGAGTGGTTAGTGAGGGGTACCAGCGACCATAGGTCATATCCCCGGTTTTCTTCCAGCTGTTATCGCGGTAGTCAAAAATACGGGCGTTGCGAACACCTTCCAATTCCGAAACGCCAATAGCAATGGGCTTTTGAATGCCGGGCTCGAAGTAGTAGTCCGTGCCACCTACGGCCATCACACGCCCGTCAGCGAGCATTTCTAAGTCGGCGCAAAAGAGCGCGCCATCGTTGTTCGTACTGGCATCGGTATTGTCGATTAAGCCTTTGGGTAGCAGCAGGGTGGCTTCGTAGCCATCAGGATTTGCCCCGCCATCCACGGGGCTAGGCTGCATCCAGCCCGCTGTTTTGCCACTCAGGGACATCACGCGTGTTTGGTCGTTAGTCACCACCGTGCCGGCCTCAAAGAAAATAGAGAACTCAGCATCCTCTGTGCCTTCAAGCGCATTGAAGTACAGCACGCGATCATCTGGCAGGAGTGCAATGGAGCCCGCAGCGGGCTTGCACTCGGTGGGTCGGCCGTCGGCCATGCGCAGGCATCGATCATCTTGCGGTAATTGTCGCAGCGGATTTTTCAGGTTGCCCTTGGGCGTGAGCAGGCTGGCGAAGGGTGAGTCGTCTGCAGCCGGCTGCTCCGCCATGGCTTTCATGGCGCTGGGTCCCCAGGGTTCAACAAAGGGTTCGGTGAAGCAGCCAACCGTATTGCGCAGTTCCGGCGCGCAGGCGTCTTCCGGAATTTCAGCGCTGCCCGTGATGCGTGCGCTGCTGGAAGAAGAGGAGTCGTTGCTGCCAAGGCAGGCAACTAGCGAGAGTGTCGTTCCAATAAGGAACAAGGGCTTTAGTGTGTTTTTCATGATGTCCACCTTTTGCAAGTTGGGGCAATCCTGAATCAGTGCAGTTGAGATGCAAGGAACAAACTTAGTGATCCGACGAATGTCGTTTTTGTGTGAATGAACGGTTAAGTATGTGTAACACAATTTGGATGGTGCGCCAGGCGGGATTCGAACCCACGACCCCTGCCTTCGGAGGGCAGTACTCTATCCAGCTGAGCTACTGGCGCATTGTGGTGGCTTGATGCCGTGTTGCGAGGGTGTTGCGGGGCGCATGGTACTGGGCTGGCGATCAGAACGCCAGCCCAGTACCTCATGCGGATGGAGCGCTTATTTGCGCTTCATCATGTCGAAGAATTCTTCGTTGGTCTTGGCGTCCTTGAGCTTATCGAGCAGGAATTCAATGGCCGCAATTTCGTCCATGGAATGCAGCAGCTTGCGCAGAATCCAGACCTTCTTCAATTCATCGTCACCCATCAAGCGTTCTTCGCGACGCGTGCCAGACTTCTTGATGTTGATCGCCGGGAAGACGCGCTTTTCAGCGATGCGACGATCCAGGTTGACCTCGTGGTTACCCGTGCCCTTGAACTCTTCAAAGATCACTTCGTCCATCTTCGAGCCGGTTTCGATCAGCGCCGTGGCGATGATGGTCAGCGAGCCGCCCTCTTCGATGTTACGTGCTGCACCGAAGAAACGCTTTGGACGTTCCAGAGCATGAGCATCAACACCGCCGGTGAGCACTTTGCCGGAGCTTGGAATCACCGTGTTGTAGGCGCGCGCTAAACGCGTGATGGAGTCGAGCAAGATGACCACATCTTTTTTGTGCTCGACCAAGCGCTTGGCTTTTTCCAACACCATTTCGGCAACCTGAACGTGACGCGCAGGCGGTTCGTCGAAGGTCGAGGCCACCACTTCGCCACGCACCGTGCGCTGCATTTCGGTAACTTCTTCTGGGCGCTCATCGATCAGCAGCACGATCAGGTAAGAGTCCGGATTGTTGCGTGCGATGGACTGTGCCAGCGTCTGCAAGAGCATGGTTTTACCGGCTTTCGGCGGTGCCACGATAAGCGAGCGCTGACCCTTGCCGAACGGCGCAATCAGATCGATGGTGCGTGCCGTGACATCTTCTGTGGAGCCGTTACCCAGCTCCATGAACATGCGCACGGTCGGGAACAATGGCGTCAGGTTTTCAAACAGGATCTTGTTACGGGCGCTTTCTGGCGAGTCCAGGTTGATCTGGTTGACCTTAAGCAGGGCAAAGTAACGCTCAGTTTCCTTGGGCGGGCGAATCGTGCCGGTGATGGTGTCGCCAGTACGCAAATTGAAGCGACGAATTTGCGATGGGCTGACATAAATGTCATCCGGGCCGGCCAGGTAGGAACCTTCAGAGGAACGCAGAAAGCCGAAGCCGTCAGACAAGATTTCCAGAACGCCATCACCATAAATCTCTTCGCCGTTTTTAGCGTGAGTTTTAAGAATGGCAAAAATGATGTCTTGTTTGCGGTTGCGGGCCATGCTTTCCAGGCCCATCGTTTCGGCGATCTTGATAAGTTCGCCAATCGGCATTTTCTTTAGTTCGGTGAGGTTCATACCGTGGTTTCAATTAGAAATAAAAGGATTAAGCACATCTAAGCTGAGCCTGAAAGGCTAAGTCGTTCGGCAAGGGACCACTGGCGTTGGTAGGTGCTAACGGGTTACAGGGCGCAGAGATCGAAGAGAACGGATGCAACGAAGATGGCGTGTTGAGAACGGTGACGCCCGAATGAGCGTCACCGACATGACTTATATAGTGGAGTCGATGAACGCTGTCAACTGGGACTTGGACAACGCGCCGACTTTCGTTGCTGCAATCGCGCCGCCTTTGAAGAGGGTCAGCGTTGGAATGCCACGAACACCGAACTTGGCGGCTGTTGCGCCGTTGTCGTCAACATTGACCTTAACGATCTTGATACGGCCGGCATATTCGCCTGCAATTTCATCCAAAACCGGTGCGATCATTTTGCACGGGCCACACCAAGGGGCCCAGTAGTCCACCAAAACGGGGACATCAGACTGCAAAACATCGGCTTCAAAATTGGCGTCATTGGTGTTGACGATCAGTTCGCTGCTCATCGCGGCACTCCGCATGTGGGGTCAAGTGGTTGTTGATAATAGCACCGTCTATTGCAAAAGCATGCAAGACAGATGCAATCAACGCTGGGTAAACTCCAGCTAGTATTAAAACTTATCGAGTCAATGCAAAGGAGCGCGCTGCGCATGACCAGACCGCTGCGCTTAGATGATGGCCTAATGGCCGCTGTCGATTTAGGTTCAAACAGTTTTCATTTGGCGATTGCGCGCTTAGATCATGGGGTCATTCGCGTAACCGAAAGCTTGTCTGAAAAAGTGCAACTTGCCGCTGGTTTGGATGCAGATGGCAACCTCGATGAGGCCGCTCAGGAACGTGGACTGGCGTGTTTGTCCCGCTTTGCACAGCAGTTGCATGGTGTTGAGCCGAAGCGGCTACGCATCGTGGCCACCAACGCGTTGCGGGTGGCTAAAAATGCCCGCGAGTTTGTTCGCAAAGCTGAACTTATTTTGAATCACCCGATTGAAATTATTGCGGGTCGTGAAGAGGCGCGTCTGATTTATGTCGGCGTGTCGCAAACGCTGGCCAGTGAAGGCAAGCGGTTAGTCGTGGATATTGGCGGTGGCTCGACCGAGTTCATTATCGGTACGGGTGTGGAGCCGATACTGACCGAGTCCCTGCACATGGGCTGTGTCAGTTTTACGCAGCGCTTTTTCCCTGATGGCGCACTGAGTGCGAAAGCACTGGATCGCGCTATTACGGCTGCTAAACAAGAGATTGCGGGCATTCAGTCGGCCTATGAGGACCTAGGTTGGGACAGTGCTGTCGGTTCTTCAGGCACCATCAAAGCCGTTCGAACCGTGGTGCAGCAGTTGGGCTGGGCTTCTACCGATGGCCGCATCACCTCCGACAGCATGGCTAAATTGCGAGAGCGAATCCTGGAAGCTCGCGATGTGCGGGATATCGATTTGCCCGGTCTAAAAGAAGATCGCCGCCTCATCATGCCGGCGGGCTTCGCGATTGTTTCTGCGATTTTTGAAGCCTTTCATCTCGACACCTTGGATTACTCCGACGGTGCCTTACGCGAAGGCGTGCTACATGATTTGTTGGGCCGCTTTCAGCAAGGCGATATTCGCGATAACACGGTGAGTTCCTTGCAGGCACGGTATAGCGTAGACCCCGCACTCGGTGAGCGTGTCTCGGATACTGCGTGGCAACTCTTCCAGCAAACCGAAGGTGCTCTGTGTTTGCGTGAAGAAGATGCTGCCGTGTTAATTCGCGCCGCCCGTTTGCATGAAATTGGTAAGGCGATTTCCCACTCGGGCTATCACAAGCACGGTGCTTACCTGCTCCAGCACTCCGATATGGCGGGGTTTTCGCGGCCTGAACAAGAGTCAATGGCGCAGCTCGTGGCCTGCCATCGCCGTCGCCTTCGCCCTGAACATTACACCGCGCTATTGAGTATTGGTGGCCTGCCGCTATTCCGACTGTGCTTGCTGTTGCGATTAGCGGTGCTGCTGCACCACAGCCGCAGCCGTGAGCCTTTGCCTGCGATTAAATTGCATACCGATGGACAGACTTTTGAGGTGCGCTTTCCGCGGGGTTGGTTGGCGAGCCACCCGCTGACGCAAGCGGACCTTAATGAGGAGAAAGGCTATTTTGAGGCCATCGGGCTGGCGCTGGATTATGCCTAAGGCATGATCCAGCGCTGCCTGAGCGTCTAGCGTTAGGTCAGTTTTTTCAGCAGCACTTGCTGGGCAATATGGGGAGGCTCCTCACCCGCATCGGCACGCAACCACTCACCACTCGGCTGTAACAACCAAGCTTGCGTGTTGTCCAACAAATACGTGTTAAGGCCTTCCTCGATGACCCGGTCCCTCAATATCGGGTCGAGAATGGGAAAGCAAGTCTCTACGCGTTGAAACAGGTTGCGATCCATCCAGTCCGCACTCGAGCAAAAGACTTTGGGGTCGCCGCCGTTCTCAAAATAAAACACACGCGTGTGTTCAAGAAAGCGCCCAACAATAGAGCGTACGGTGATGTTTTCTGAAATGCCGGGGATGCCCGGGCGCAGGCAACACACAGAGCGCACAATTAAATCAATGCGAACCCCCGCCTGCGAGGCCTTAATCAGGGCCTGCATAATATGCTTCTCGGTCAGCGAATTGATTTTCACAATGATGCGACCAGGAATGCCGGAGGCTGCGTTTTGCGCTTCTTGCTCAATCATATGCAGCAGTTGCGGGTGCAGTGTGAACGGCGCGTGCAGCAATTGCTTCAGGCGTAATACGCGCCCCATGCCGGTGAGCTCTTGGAAGAGTTTGTGCACATCTTCGGCCATTTCCGGATTGGCGGTGAGCAGGCCATAGTCAGTGTATAGGCGCGCATTACCAGCATGATAGTTGCCCGTGCCTAAGTGCACGTAGCGCATTAGCTTTCGGCCTTCGCGCCGCACGACCAGAATCATTTTTGCGTGGGTTTTATAGCCGACAATGCCATACACCACGATGGCGCCGGCTTGTTGCAGCTTATTCGCTACTTCAATGTTGGATTCTTCATCGAACCGAGCGCGCAGCTCGATGACCGCGGTAACTTCTTTTCCGTTACGCGCCGCCTCGGCCAGCACATTGACGATTTCTGAGTCGGGCCCGGAGCGATACAGTGTTTGCTTGATCGCCAATACATTCGGGTCGCGCGCGGCTTGACGCAGGAAATCAATAACAGGGGCAAACGACTCAAAGGGGTGCATAAGCAAAATATCTTGCTGTTGCATGGCCTCAAAAATGTTGTCGGCCTTTTGCAAAACGCTCGGGATGCGCGGGCGGAATGGCGGGAATTTTAAGTTGGGGCGATCAAAATTAGACAGCATGCGCGCCAAATTCACCGGGCCATTACATTGGTACAACGCCTCATCCGGGAGACCAAATTGCTTTAATAAATAATCGATGATGCTGCGTGGGCAATTGTCGGCCACCTCTAAACGCACCGCCGCGCCATAACGGCGAGACAGTAATTCGCCTTTCAGCGCCAAAGCCAAGTCTTCGGCGTCTTCGTCCACGTTCATGTCGGCATTTCGGGTAACGCGAAATTGGTAGCATCCGTTCGCGGTCATGCCGGGAAATAGCTCGGAGACATGTTCGTGAATAATGGAAGACAACATCACGTGCTGATCACCGCCGTCACTGATCTCATCCGGAAGACGAATGACGCGAGGTAGGGAGCGCGGTGCAGGAACGACGGCGAGCGACATCTGCCGACCGAAGGCATCTTTGCCATCCAGCGAGACAATAAAGTTCAGCGACTTGTTCACGAGTCGCGGAAACGGGTGAGCAGGATCAAGGCCAATGGGCGTGAGCACCGGCAGAACTTGCTCCTTAAAGTACTTCCGTACCCAAACGGATTGTTTGTCGTTCCATTCTTCGCGCCGTAAAAAGCGGATATTTTCAGCGGCCAGTGCAGGTAGCAGCTCTTCATTCAAAATCCGGTACTGCCGATCCACCGCTGCATGACAAATCTGTGAGATTTGCTTTAGCACATCGTGTGGCATTAGGCCGTCCGGGCCGGGCGCACTGCGTCCAAAAGAAACTAATTGCAGCAGCCCAGCCACGCGAATTTCAAAAAACTCATCCAAATTACGCGAGAAAATGAGCAGGAAAATCAGTCGCTCTATGAGCGGGTGGCGCGCATCAGTTGCCTGCTCAAGTACGCGTAAATTGAAGTCGAGAATGCTGAGTTCGCGATTCAAATACAGTGCAGGGTTTTGCAAATCAATGGTGTCCAACGAGGCCGTCATGTAACGCATCCGTTTAGCTTTCATGACATTAGATCTCAGTTTAATGACAGGCGTATTGCACTGTCTTAGCGACTGCCGGTAATTTCTCTTTCACGCAACAGGCGCGCGGCCTCGGGCGCAAAGTAGGTCAGAATGCCATCGGCTCCTGCCCGCTTGAAGGCCAGCAAGGACTCTAAAATCACGGCTTCGCGATTTAGCCAGCCTTGTTGAAACGCCGCCACATGCATCGCGTATTCGCCACTGACTTGATAGGCAAAAGTAGGCACTGCAAATTGATCCTTCACCGCCTTCACGATATCGAGGTAGGGCATGCCAGGCTTCACCATGACCATATCAGCACCTTCGGCGATATCCATAGCGACCTCGTGCAGCGCTTCATCTCCGTTGGCAGGGTCCATTTGGTAGCTGAATTTATTGCCACCTTTTAAATTCCCCGCGGAGCCGACGGCATCGCGGAAGGGGCCGTAGTAACTGGAGGCATACTTGGCGGCATAAGACAGGATACTGACGTTGACGTGTCCGGCAGCTTCTAGGGCCTCACGAATCGCCCCAATGCGGCCGTCCATCATGTCAGAGGGTGCCACAATATCGGCGCCGGCATCTGCCTGCGATACCGCCTGTTTCACCAGTGCTGCAACCGTGACATCGTTAAGCACATAGCCGGCTTCATCGAGAATGCCGTCTTGCCCATGTACGGTGAAGGGGTCTAGGGCTACATCGGTAATGATGCCCAGATCAGGGTATGCCGCTTTCAATGCACGGGTGGCTCGTTGCGCCAAACCCTGAGGGTTCCATGCCTCCTCCGCCAATAGTGACTTAGCTTCTGGTGGTGTGACGGGAAACAAGGCCAGTGCAGGAATGCCCAGTGCGACCCATTCGGCACAGGCGCTTACGAGGCGGTCAATGGATAAGCGTTCAACGCCAGGCATGGAGGCCACAGGCTCGCACCGATTCTCGCCTTCCAGCACAAAGACCGGGTAGATCAAATCGTTGGCGCTCAGACTATGCTCGCGCACCAAGCGCCGGGCCCACGCATTAGCACGTAAGCGGCGCAGGCGAGTGGCGGGGTAAGGGGCGCGTAAGGGCATAGCGTGGGGCATGTCATTTCTCAGCGTGGTCAGTCAGTGACTCAAGCTTAGCGTAATGCTCTCTTCTAGACACGATGGCAGCTCGCCTTACGCATGATAGAGTCGGCCATATTTTTAGGGACTCATCAGTCATGACTCAAGACGTCACCGATGTTGCAGCACTTCAAGCCAAGCAGGAGCGCCTGCAAGCGCTGCAAATGCAATTAATGAACGGCTTTAATCTCACGCCGTTTAATCAGCATATTGGCGCTCGTATTGTCTCGGTCACGGAAACGGAAGTGCGTGCTGAAATTGCTATGCAGCCCTGTTTAGTGGGCAATGTCTTTAAGCAAATCCTGCACGGCGGAGTGATTGCGACCTTGCTCGACAATGTGGGTGGCGTTGCTGCGATGACAGCGGCGTATGCGCGCTTGAAAGGCGAGCCGCGTGAAGAAAAAATGCGTCGTATGGGGCAGTTGGGCACGATCGATATGCGGATTGACTACCTGCGTCCGGGGCGCGGCGAGCAGTTCACAGCGATAGGCCGAGTGGTGCGCGTGGGCAGCAAGATCTGTGCAACGCAAATGGAATTGCGCAATGAGCAAGATGTGCTCATTGCGACCGGCAATGCGGTATTCCACTTTTAAGCCTTACTGCGTTAGCGCTTCCAGCTCATCGTTTTTACTGAGCCAGTCAGACTCTGCGTTGGCGAGTGCAGTTTGGGTCTCCGACTGCTTGGCTAGGGTCTGCTTGAGCTGCGCGGCATTCGCGGTTTCATAAATTGTCGATGCACTAAGGGCTTTCGCGCAGGCCTCGAGCGTCACTTGATGTTCAGCCATTGCAGCCTCGAGTTTTACCAGTTGCTGCTGAAGCGAACGAATATCCGCAGAGCGCACGACTTTTTTCGACGATGCGCTAGTGTCAGTTTTGGGCTCAGTAGCAGCTGCTTTAGGTTGCGCTTTGGCCGTGGCCTGGGCAGCAGCCGTTACGGCCGCGCGTGCAGTTTCTGCTCGCCACTTTCTCAGCCACTGTGTGTAATCGTCTAGGTCGCCATCGAAACGCTCGACGCGACCATTGCAGACTAGCCAGAGCTCATCGCAAATCACCGACACCATGTTGCGATCATGCGAAACCAATACCACGGCGCCTTCAAAGGCTTGGACGGCGACGAGCAGGGCATGTCGCAAAGAGAGGTCCAAATGGTTGGTGGGCTCATCGAGTAGCAAGACGTTAGGCCGTTGCCAAATAATCAGCGCGAGGGCGAGTCGTGCTTTCTCGCCGCCTGAAAATGGCGCGATGATCGAGGTGACACGTTCTCCACCAAAGCCGAAGCCGCCCAGAAAATTACGTAAGCTCAGCTCATCTGTTTTCGGGCTAATGCGCTGCAACATCAGTAAGGGCGTTGCCTTTACGTCGAGATGGTCAACCTGGTGCTGGGCGAAATAACCAATGCGCGTGTGCTCACTGATGAGTCGAGTCCCATTCAGCAGCGGGAGCTCCCCCACCATCGCTTTCACTAGAGTCGACTTGCCTGCGCCATTGGGCCCGAGTAGGCCAATGCGGGCGCCGGGGTATAGGCCCACATCAACACCGGTTAACCACGGGGTTTTGTCGTAGCCAATATTCGCTTCATCGAGGCGCATGAGTGGGCTGGCTAATCGCTCCGGCGACCTAAAGCGAATATCTAATCCCGAGTCCACTTGTGACGGCGCCGTGAGTGTCATGCGCTCCAAGGCTTTTAAACGACTCTGTGCTTGGCGCGCTTTTGTGGCTTTGGCGCGAAAGCGCTCCACAAAGGAAGTGAGATGAGCCACTTGTTGCTGCTGCTTTTCGAAAGCCTGCTGTTGCTGTGCTAGGCGTTCCGCGCGGGTGCGTTCGAACGTGGAGTAATTGCCGCGATAATGCGTGAGTACGCCGTGTTCGATGTGTAGGGTGTGCTCAATCACTGCATCTAAAAAATCACGGTCATGCGACACCACGAGTAGCGTGCCCGGGTATGCGCGTAGCCAATCTTCTAGCCAAATAATGGCATCCAGGTCGAGATGGTTGGTGGGCTCATCGAGCAGTAGTAGATCGGATCGGCACATCAGTGTTTGCGCCAGATTGATACGCATGCGCCAGCCGCCGGAAAACTCAGCAACGGGTCGTTGTTGATCGCCCTCTGCAAAACCTAAACCGGCCAACAGTTGCGCAGCCCGCGAACGGGCGGTGTAGCCGTCTATGCTTTCGTAGCGAGCAAAGAGATTGCCCATTTCGGTGCCATCAATACCGTCAAGATCATTCAGGCGTAAATCGAGTTCGCGCCACTCGGCGTCACCGTCGAGAACATATTCAATGGCCGGTTGATCCAGTGCCTCGACTTCCTGCGCCATATGCGCAACCACCCAACCTGCCGGTCGCGTTAGGGTGCCTGCGTCGGCTTGCAGTTCGCGTCGCAAAAGTGCAAAGAGCGAGCTCTTGCCGCAACCATTATTGCCCGTAAGCCCGACTTTCCAGCCTGGGTGCAAGGTGAAACTGGCTTTTTCAAAGAGGGGGCGGCCGCTACGAAGCAGGCTTAGGTTCTCGGCAAAAATCATGGTGAGCTCGCAGCAATCAGGTCTTCAGTCGCAGAAAAAACAACGGGCCCGAAGGCCCGTTGACTGATGCAGAGTTTACCGGACTTAAGTGGCCGATGGTGCATCCTTTGCGGGCGCAGTAGCAGCGGGTGCTGCAGCTGCAGCGGCTGGTTTCGCAGCAGCCGGCTTAGCCACGGGCTTCGCCACCGGTTTAGCGGTTGGCTTGGCTGTAGGTTTAGCGGTTGGCTTAGCGGTTGGTTTAGCAGCTGGCTTAGCAGCAGGAACGGCTGCAGGCTTAGCAGGCGCTGGCTTGGCGACTGCTGGTTTCGCTGCGGCGGGTTTGGCAGCTGGCTTGGCAGCCGCAGGCTTGACGGCAGCAGGCTTAGCAGCAGGCTTAGCAGCGACTGGTTTAGCCGCAGCTGGCTTGGCAGCGGCTGGTTTTGCGGCGGGCTTAGCAGCAGCAGGCTTAGCGGGCGCAGGTTTTGCAGCGGGCTTAACAGCTGGTTTAGCGGGTGCTTTTGGAGCGGCGGCCTTTTTGGCTGCAAGCGCTTCGCCTTTTAGCTTGGCTTGCACGTAGGCTTTAAGTTCACTTTTTTGTTGAAGCAAAGTGATGGCCTTGCGTGCTTGCTCATAGTCTTTCTTGGCGGCCGAAACGGCAGCTTTAGCTTCCGTCTGGGCTTGCTTGGTACGGTCATTGATGAGCTTGACCAGTTCTTTATCGCCAGAGGCTTTTACTTTGGTAAGTTGTTGTTGCAGCTTGGTTTGAACATCTTTGTAGCTGGATTCTGCTTTGTCGACGAGCTTACGTGCAGCCTCGACATATTGCTCAGCTTCATGCTGAGCGCGCTCAACAACTTTTTGGATTTGATCGCGAACCTTGGCGGCTTGCTTCTCAACATCGGCTCTCATTTTATCCACTTGGGTCTCAACAGCACTCGCTGCTTGAGCAGCTTTGGCCTTGACCGGCGAGGCTTTCTTTTTTGCAGCGGGCATGGAGATTTCCTCTCTTGGTTTATGCATGAGTGAAGTTATCTGATGACTTTTAAAAAAGCGAGAACAAGCGCAATAGATTTAACGCATTTTGTCGGTCTGTAGCGAAATGCGGGGTGGTATTCGTAGATAAGTTAACCGTATGCTCAGATATAGGTTTATCTAATCGTTTGGAGTTGAACATGCGTCGCCTTGCTTTCACCTTAGCCGTTACTGGCACACTGCTTTTCACCAGCGTGAATACATGGGCAGCGGAGCCAACGGCCTCTGCTGCTGCCGCACCAACCCTAGCGCCGAATAATGGTAAGAAACCGGTGGTTGACCGAGAGCAATTTGCCTACAGCATTGGCTATCTGAATGGTCAGGGCAGCGGTGAGCAAATCCCAGATCTCGACATTGAAACGTTTATGCGTGGTTTCCGTGACGCATTCGCTAAGAAAGAAAGTCTATTGACGCCACAAGAGCGCACGGCGGCCATCAGTCGCTATAAAGAGCAGCGCTTAGCGGCCCTGCAAGCAGACATGGAAAAGCTGGGCAAAGAGAATGCGGATGCCGGCGCTGCTTTTCTGGAGCAAAACAGCAAGGCTGACGGCGTCGTCAGCACAGCGTCTGGCTTGCAGTATCGCCTGCTGAAGACAGGCACTGGCGCCAAACCTAAAGCTAAAGACACGATTAAAGTGCACTACGAAGGTAGCTTCTTAGACGGTACTGTTTTCGACAGCTCATACAACCGTGGCGAGCCAGCGACATTTCAGTTGGACCAAGTGATCCCTGGTTGGACCGAGGCCTTACAGCTATTCCCTATGGGTACCACGGCTGAGCTTTTTGTGCCGTCGAAGTTGGGCTATGGCGAGGCAGGCGCTGGTCCTATCCCACCAAACGCATTGCTGAAATTTAAGATTGAGTTGCTGGGCATTGAAAAGCCAGCAGTCAAGGCAAAAGGCAAGAAGAAGTAAGGGCATTCCCACCATAAAAAACCGGAGCTGAGTCTCCGGTTTTTTTATGGCGTAAGGGTCAGTGTGATGCAGCGCTATTTAACTGTGCCTCCAGCGTGCGCAGCTGCTGCTCGAGTTGATCAACCTTGGCGCGCGTTTTAGCCAGCAAGGTTTGTTGAATGTCGAATTCATCTCGCGTTAACAGGTCCATGCGAGAAAGTGCATCGCGCAGGATGACTTTCAGATGATCTTCAAGCTCATGACGCGCACTGCTTAAGGAGCTGGGCAAACGGTCACTGAATTGCTGCCCCAGACGGTTAATCAACTGCTCTATAGCCATGCTGCACTCCTGATTAGTTAAATGATGATACCTGAGAGCCATCGGGCTGTGCAGTCGCTATTAAGTTGGGCTGCTCTAGGGCTTGATGCCCCACAAAGGTGCGCATGCAATTTTTCAGTGCCATCGGAGATGCGGTTGCCCTGAAATGGGGCGAATGCTTTGTATGTGTGCGCTTAAGGCTTGAGGGGAGATGGTTCAGTTAAAAATTTTGGGGGGTGGGCAGGCTGTCTCGGTCGCTTTGCGCCGCCCTTACACAATAAAAAAGTCTCCGCTAGTCGGAGAAAAGCACCGTGTATCGAGAGGCTTTCAAGAAGTTGGCACGACATCTGCTAATACCTTGATGTAGTCCGCGGCGATGATCGCGGCAATAACCCCAATAAGAAACTGGAGCGGTAACCATGAAGCTGTCCAAACTGTCCTACGCTGTTGTTGTTGCCTCGTTGATGGCTGCCGGTGTTGCTCAGGCCGCTGTTACAAGTGCTGGCTCTGTTGCGCTGACTAGCGATTACTTATTCCGTGGTATCTCTCAATCCGATGAAGGAATGGCAGTTCAGGGTAGCGTGACCTTGAACCATGACTCGGGTGTTTATTTCACCGCATGGGCTTCGAGCATTGCAGAAGAAGCAACAACAGAGCCAGAACAAGCCGGCTTGGAAGTTGATACCCTGCTGGGCTATGCATTTAAATCTGGCGAAGTTACCTACGATGTAGGTGTTATGCGCTACAACTATCCTGGTGCAGACAACAAAACCAATGATACACGTTACAGCTATAACGAAGTTTATGCTTCTGCAGCTGTAGCGGGCGCTAAAGTGGGTGTTGCTGTTTCCGATGATTATTTCGGCGAAACTGGTAAGTTCCTGTATGTGTATGCAGATTATGGCGTAGCCCTGAATGATAAAGTTAACCTGACTACTCACGTGGGTTGGAACAAGTTTGATAATGACGGTACCAATAATTTCCTCGGCGGAAATAGCGATGCCTACTTCGATTACAAGCTTGGCTTAAATACCACAGTGGCAGGTTTAACTGTTGAAGCAGCCTATATTGGAGCCGATTCAATCGCTGAAGCCACGTATGCTGATTTGGCTGATGGCCGCGCCGTCTTCACGGTTTCCAAGTCCTTCTAACTAACTGTTTTAAATAAAAACTGAGCCGCCTTTCGGGGCGGCTCACCCCACCCCAGGAGTACCCAAATGAAACTGGTAACTGCCGTTATCAAGCCATTCAAGCTTGATGATGTAAGAGAGGCGCTGTCGGATATCGGGGTGCAGGGCATCACCGTAACCGAAGTAAAGGGTTTTGGCCGTCAAAAAGGACATACCGAATTATATCGCGGTGCAGAATATGTCGTTGATTTTCTGCCCAAGGTAAAAATCGATATTGCCATTAGTGATGAGCAACTCGATCAAGTGATCGAAGCCATTACTAAAGCAGCTAATACCGGCAAGATCGGTGATGGCAAAATTTTTGTGACGGCGCTGGAACAGGCTATTCGTATTCGCACCGGTGAATCCGGCGTGGATGCTATTTAAGTCATCTCAATTCGCTGAAACGGGAGTATGACCGTGAAGAAATTATTAATGGCGCTCGCCTTGAGCACCTCTATGCTGGGCGTCGCCCCAGTATTTGCAGAAGAAGCTGCTCCGGCAGCCGTTGTTGCCGAAACGGTTACGGAGGCAGTGGCGGTTGAGCAAGTCGCTGCGCCAGTTGCAGAGGCTGTAGCTGTCGCAGAGGCAGCACCTGTTGCCGCCCCTGTTCCTGATAAAGGCGACACGACGTGGATGTTAGTTGCCACGGTACTGGTCATCTTTATGTCGCTGCCAGGCTTAGCGCTGTTCTACGGCGGCTTGGTGCGTAGCAAGAACATGCTGTCGGTATTGATGCAGGTGTTTAGCATCTTCGCAATGGTTTCGGTGCTTTGGGTGTTGTATGGCTACTCCTTAGCCTTTACCAGCAACCCGAATGCGGCACTTGATCCCTTCATTGGTGGCTTCTCGAAAGTCTTCATGAGCGGTGTTGGTGTGGGTGCCGTGGTTGAAACCTTCAGCAAGGGCGTTGTGATTCCCGAGCTGCTGTTCGCGATGTTCCAGCTCACTTTCGCCGCCATCACCTGTGCGCTGATCGTGGGTGGTGTTGCCGAGCGTATGAAATTCAGTGCGGTCATGATTTTCACCGCCCTGTGGTTCACTTTCGCTTACCTGCCTATGGCTCACATGGTTTGGTACTGGGGTGGTCCTAGCGCTTTCGATGCACCAACAGGTTATCTGTTTGGTAAAGGCGCAATCGACTTCGCCGGTGGCACTGTGGTTCACATCAATGCCGGTGTTGCCGCTCTTGTTGCTGCCATCATGGTTGGTAAGCGTAACGGCTACGGCAAAGTCTCCATGGCGCCTCACAGCCTGACGATGACGCTCATTGGCGCCGCCATGCTGTGGGTGGGCTGGTTCGGTTTCAACGCCGGCTCCAACCTCGAAGCCAACGACTATGCTGTGCTGGCATTCGCTAACACCTTGTTCGCCACCGCTGTTGCTGCCTTAACGTGGACCGCCATTGAGTGGGCGATCAAAGGCAAAGCTTCGCTGCTCGGTTCGATCTCGGGTGCTATCGCTGGCTTGGTGGGTATTACGCCAGCCTGTGGCTTCGTGGGTCTGGGTGGTGCGCTGGTCATTGGTGCCTCGTCGGCTGCCGTTTGCTTGTTCGCCGTCATGTGGCTGAAATCCAAACTGGGCTATGACGACTCCTTGGATGCCTTCGGTATTCACGGCGTGGGCGGTATCGTTGGTGCTCTGCTGACAGGTGTGTTTGTTAACCCAGCTCTGGGTGGCGCCGGTGTCGTTGATTACTCGACGGATCCGGCAGGCACAGCGGCTTACGATTTGATGGCGCAGATGACCAGCCAGCTGACGGGTGTCCTTGTGGCTGTGGTGTGGTCCGCCGTGGTGACCTTCATCATCCTGAAAGCGTTGGATATGGTGATGGGCATCCGTGTATCGGAAGATGCTGAACGTGAAGGCCTTGATCTGGCTGAGCACGGTGAGCGCGCTTACAACAGCTAATCGCTGAGGTAACGCAAACACATAAAAAAGGGGCTCGTAAGAGCCTCTTTTTTTGTTTGTGGACTGGGCTAACATAGTCTTAAAGCAAAATACTAGGCTGTTCAAACTGGGCTAAGCTGTCGACAATGGATGCGTAGCCCGCAGGCTTATTTAATTGCGCTAATGCAGGTGTGGAGAGAGCAAATGGCAGAAAACGATTACGACTATGAAGGCCCTGAGGATGATGCCGAAGAGGCTGAGAGCGTAGAGCCTGAAGTTGAGGTAGACGTTGATCCGGAGGTTGCTGCTAAGGCACGCAGTGAGGTGGCTGAAGCTGAAACTTTGAGCCCCTCGGCGAAGGAGTCGCTACGTCGTCAGTTAGAGGAAGAGATGGAGCGTTTCCTCGCCTCGGGTGGACGTATTCAAGAAGTGCCGCCCGATCCCGACGCCGAATCTTTGTGAGTTTTATCGGGTGCTAAGCCGCTTCTCGCGACTGCAGCGCATGGCGCTGCTGTCCGTTGCCACCGCGCTGGCGACCATGGCGTTGAAGTTTTGGTCTTGGCATATCAGCGGCTCTGTGAGCTTGCTGTCCGATGCCATTGAGTCCTTCGTGAACCTGGGGGCGGCTTTATTGGCGTTTACGGTGCTGACCATCGCGGCTCAGCCCGCAGACCAAGACCACCCTTTTGGGCATGACAAAGCAGAGTACTTTTCCTCGGCGGCAGAAGGCTTGCTCATTCTGATCGCGGCTGCGGGCATCGCATTTGCGGCTTGGGAGCGCTTGTGGTCTCCAGAGTCACTCCATGCCCTGAGTTGGGGCTTAGTGATTGCGGCGGTCGCAGCGGTGCTTAATGGACTGACCGCTTGGAAGCTCTTTGCGGTCGCTAAAGAGGAAGACAGTTTAACCCTGCGAGCCGACGCGGCGCATTTGCTGTCGGATGTCTGGACGTCGGTGGCGGTGATTGGTGGGCTCATGGCGCTTTGGGTATGGCCCACTCAGACGTGGATAGATCCAGCTATTGCCCTGCTGGTTGCCCTGCACTTAGTGATCACGGGAATTAAGTTGCTGGCGCCTTCCTTAGCCGGCCTGATGGATGAGGCACTTCCCGATGTGGAGTTGCAAGCGTTACGTCAGGCGGCACTGCCGCTTATGCCAGCAGAGGTAGAACTCAGCCCGTTACGCACCCGTAAATCAGGCCATCGTCGCTTTGTCGACGGTAGCCTCTTGGTGCCGGGAACGCTGTCTGTTGCAGAGGCTCATGCCCTTTGCGATGACATTGAAGATGCCATGCGGGCCACGCTCAAGGCCTGTGATATCACGCTACACGTGGCGCCCTTGGATGAGCGTCACCGTCACCTGTGAAGTAAGCGCTTTAGGTAGCAGCTGGCGCTGGTTTCGGGATCGGCAATGAGTAAGTCGAGTGCTGCAGGAAGCTCACTGAAGTGGCGAATTTCTGCATCAGGGCGGCGTGAGAGCGGCCATTCCTGCTGACTGAAATTGACCCATACGGAGCGCAGCCCTACCGCTTGAGCAGCAGCAATATCCTCGGCTGGATGATCGCCTACATGGACAGCTTGTTGAGCACTGACACCGGCCTCGGCCAGTGCTTGTTCGAACATGCGGGGATGCGGTTTGGCGTGCCCTACCTTCGCAGCCGAAAAATGCCCTTTAAACCATGCGCCAATGCCCGCGCGATGAATGTCGGCATTGCCATTGCTCAAGGCAAATAAAGGAAAGCGTTGCGATAGCGCGCTCAGGGTGTCGGCCACGCCATCAAATAAAACCACGCGATTGCGACCGGTATAAAACACGTCAAACGCGCTTGCCGCGCCCGCTCGTGCCTGCTCTTGGTCATAGCCTGTTGCCAGCAACAATTGCTCCAGCATCGTCAGGCGCATGGCGCTAAAGTCGTGGGCAATATCGCGACGTTCTGCAATGACTTGTTGGCGGATGGCTTGGAAGCCGCTGACCCCTAGTGCTTGTGAGGCAGGGTAGTGCTGCCCCAGCCAGACATGCATGTCTTCGTCAGCTTTCACGATGATGCTCTCGACATCCCAAAGGGTGTTATCGAGATCGAGTGTGAGTAGTGAAATAGCGCTCATGAAGTCTCGTCCTTGCGCTGCTTTGCGCGGGGATGTGCTTGGTCATAGACCGTGGCTAAATGTTGAAAATCGAGATGAGTATAAATCTGCGTAGCACGAATATCGCTATGGCCAAGGAGCTCTTGTACCGCACGTAAATCATGGCTGGATTCCAGCAAATGCGAGGCAAATGAGTGTCGCAACAAATGCGGATAGAGTCGCCGATCAAGTCCGATACGTTCTGCCTGATGCACTAAGCGCATCTGAATGCTGCGCTCACTTAAGCGCGTGCCGCGTTGGTTTAGAAAAAGCCAAGTCTCCGATGGCGCGCGAACAAATTGCGGGCGAATGCTAAGCCAATCGGTGATCGCTGTGCGTGCCATTTTGCCCACCGGCAGAACGCGTGTTTTGCGCCCTTTGCCGAGCACAGTAATGAGGCCGCCGCTTAAATCAAGATCCATCAGCTTCAGCTGAGCCAGCTCTGCCAAACGCAGTCCGGAGGAATAGAACAATTCTAGAATGGCTTTGTCGCGACGCCACAAGAGAGCTTCTTTTTCTGCCTTGGGTGCCGGCGCATCGAGTAACTGCTGCATGAGGTCGACATCCAGCACCTGTGGCAAATCTTGGCGTATGCGCTTGAGTTGGTAACCATGAGTGGGGTGCGCGCCGGCTTCATCGAAGCGTCCCAGCCAGTCATAAAAACGGCGCACGGCAGACAGTTGTCGTTGAATGCTGCGTATCGACAAGCCGGCATCGCGACTGTCTGCTATCCAGCCCTCCAGCTGGGGGCGCTGAAAGTCTGCCCAGGTTGGCACGTCGCAACCCTCTAAATAGCTAGCAAGGCGGCTGATGTCTTGCCGATAAGCCGTGAGCGTATGCGGTGAGCAGAGTCGTTGGCTGGCGAGGTAGCTGAGGAACTGTTCCAGACGCTCGCGATTTATCATGCGCTATGGGTGGCGCCACGATCGAGGCGGGCGATTAAGCGCGCGATGATATCGCCGAGGTGGGTAATGAAGAGCGTGTCCATGCTGCTACGGAAGTGGCTGGCTTCGGTACTACCAAGGGCAATAACGCCTACGGCTTGATCACCTTTTAAAAGGGGGATGAGTGCAGCCGAACTGAGTTGTAGGCCGTCATCTCCAAACAAATAGCGCAGTTCGTCACGACGCCACTTGCCGGCCAGTGCGTGATGGTGGCGCAGCAGCCCGGGCAGGCGTTGCTCAAACTCTGTTTGCACGCAGCTTCGCCAGGGAGACTCACACTCTTCTCGGAATAACAGGAGCGCCAGTTGCTCGCAGCCAAACGGCTCGCGCAGCGCACTGTATAGACGAGTGCCCAGCTGTGCTGCGCTTTCGGCGTCGAGCACGCCCAGCATGACTTCGCGTAATTGGCCAAACAAGCGATCGTTGTCACTGGCGATGGCAATTAACTGATTGAGACGCTCCTCAAGCTCTTCATTACGACGTCGCAACTGCGCCACTTGGCGCTCAATCAATGATGCGGCATTGGTGTCGTGACTGAGGTGCAGCTGGGTGAGCAGTGCCGGGTAGTCGTCGAAAAAGTGCGGATGTTTGCGCAGCCATGCCGCGACGTGTTCCGCACTGAGGGTGACGAGATCGGGACTAGTCATCATTCACGTCATTGACCCGCAGCGTGCCGTCAAAAACGCGTGCAGTAGGGCCAGTCATGAGCACGCTGGCGTTGTCATGGCTCCAGCGGATACGCAGTGGGCCGCCGGGTAGGTGAACCTTAATGTCACGGTCAACCAAGCCCCAGCGCATGGCTGCAACAGCAGCCGCGCACGCGCCCGTACCGCAAGCTAAGGTTTCGCCCGTGCCGCGCTCATACACACGCAGTTTAATTTCCTGACGATTAATCACCTGCATAAAGCCGACATTGACGCGCTCAGGGAAGCGCGGGTGTGACTCCAAACGGGGGCCCAATGTGGCTACGGGTGCACTATCCACATCGTCTACGCGCAAAACGGCGTGCGGGTTGCCCATGCTGACGGCGGCAATCTGGTAGAGCTCACCGTCAACTTCAATGCGGTAGTCCAGCGCAGCGTTGTCAGCCACAAAGGGGATGGCGCTGGGCTCGAGTCGGGGCGGGCCCATGTCGACCGTAACCCAACCCTGGCTATCAATTTGCAGCGTAATGATGCCGCTGGCAGTTTCTACCCGCAGCGTATCTTTTCGGGTGAGGCGACGATCGCGAACAAAGCGCGCAAAGCAGCGAGCTCCGTTGCCGCACTGGGAAACTTCAGAGCCATCGGCATTGAAAATGCGATAGCGGAAATCGACATCGGGTTGATGGGGCGGCTCAACGACCAACAGTTGATCAAAGCCTACGCCGAAGTGACGATCGGATAGGCGACGGATCAAGGCTTCGTCCAAGCGAACGCGTTGCGTGACCAAATCGAGCATCAAGAAATCGTTGCCGAGGCCGTGCATCTTGGTGAATTCCAGACGCATGAACGGTCTCCTGAAAAACGGGTGATGCTGCTAATGCCCCGTTGGCATTAGCCAGCTAAGTTAAGGCTATTCTGGGTTCAGGGCAGTAGCGATTCAAGAGCCAACAGATCAGCGACCGTTTCACGGCGACGCACCTGCCATGCTTGGTCGCCATCGACCATGATTTCGGCTGCTCGGCCACGGGTGTTGTAGTTCGAGCTCATGACAAAGCCATAGGCGCCGGCACCCGTCACCGCGAGTAAATCGCCAGCAGCTAGGCGCAGATCGCGATTTTTCCCGAGGAAATCACCGGTCTCGCAGACGGGCCCAACGATGTCATAGCACTGGCTTTCAGTGTCTTCACCGCGTGGGGTGACTGGCACGATGTCCATCCACGCACTGTAAAGGGCGGGGCGAATCAGGTCATTCATGGCGGCATCGATCACGGCAAAATGCTTGTGCTCTGTCGGCTTGAGGAACTCTACGCGCGTCAGTAATACGCCTGCGGTGGCGGCAATAGCACGGCCTGGCTCCATATAAACCTTGAGTCCGCGTGCTTTCAGGCGCGGCAGTAAAACGGCCGCATATTCAGCGGGCGTTGGCGGTGTTTCATCGCGATAGCAAACGCCCAAGCCGCCGCCAATATCAATGTGACTGAGCGTGGTGCCTTCAGCTGCAAGCTGATCAATCATGGCCAGCACACGATCCAGCGCATCGGAGAATGGCGCTGTACTGGTGAGCTGCGAGCCGATGTGGCAGTCAATGCCAACGGCCTTTAGGTTCGCTAGTGACTGAATTTGGCGATAGACCCAAGGCGCACGCTCAATGGCAACGCCAAACTTATTTTCTTTCAGGCCCGTGGAAATGTACGGGTGTGTTTGCGCATCCACATCGGGATTGACGCGCAAGCTCACCGGCGCGATCACCCCCAGTTCAGCAGCGACCGCATTTAAGCGAATCAGTTCGGCCTCCGACTCCACATTAAAACAGGCGATGCCAACGGCTAAGGCGCGACGCATTTCATCGGCTGTTTTGCCCAGTCCCGAAAAGACAGTCTTGGCCGGATCGCCGCCGGCGGCGAGCACACGCTCCAGTTCGCCAGCAGAAACAATGTCAAAGCCCGCACCTAGGCGCGCCAAAACATTGAGCACGGCCAAATTCGAGTTGGCTTTTACGGCAAAGCAGACTTGGTGATCAATGTCGGCGAAGGCGTGATCGAAGGCCAGATAATTCGCTTCGAGTGTGGCGCGCGAATACACATAAAGTGGCGTGCCGAAGCGTTCAGCGAGTGAAGTCAGCGAGGTATTTTCGAGGTGCAACTGGCCGTGACGCAAATTCAAAGTCGACATGAAATCTATCCTGTTAAGCAGGTGCGTATGATGCCTTGAACTGATCAGGAGGGCGAGTCAAAGGTCTTTTTTGGCTGGACAAGATTGCCCGATTGCCCGCAGGCAGTGAGCAACACGGTGCTTGCGAGCAAGCTAACAATGACCACACGGGAGAGTATTAATACTCGGGAAAAGTGCTTCTTCATGGCAAACTATCCTGCAATAGGGGCATAGCCCAGCTTACGACCTAAGTGAATGGAGTTGCACTTCACATGAACGAAAATGAGTACTTGGATCTTGTGGACGCAACACTGCTTGATATCGAAACCCGCATCGAAAATTTCGATGAAGATATCGATCTAGAAGCAGGCTCCGGCATGCTAACCGTCACGTTATTGAATGGCAGCAAAGTCATCATTAATCGTCAACGTCCCACGCAAGAAATCTGGGTGGCGGCACGCTCCGGAGGCTATCACTGCGGCTGGCGTGACGGCCAGTGGGTTTGCAATACCACGCAAGAAACGCTGGCGGCGCTGCTGACTCGCGTCATCAGTGAGCAAGAAGGTGGCGTTATCCATTTTCGCTGAGCTGTTGTGCAGCCAGCAGTAAGTGATCTTTAAAAGCCTGCGCCACGGGTGACAAGCGTTTGCTGGCGGGATGCACAAGATGCCATGCCGCCGGTAAGGGAAAGCCGGGCAGCGACAGCACCACTACATTGTCTGAGGGAGTCAGGGGCGAAATGGCATGGCGAGACACAATGCCGAGGCCCAAGCCACCCGCGACGGACTCCTTAATCGCTTCATTACTCCCTAGCTCCAACCGTATTCGCGGAATCAAGCCGGCGTTTGCTAGGCAGCGATCCACGGCCATGCGGGTGCCAGAGCCGGGTTCGCGCAAGATCAGTTGATGCTGCAACAGCGCGGCTAAATCGTTGGGAAGTTGGTCGCTGGGCAAGTCAGCGGGTGCGATGACCTCAATGGGGTTGGGCAAGAAAACAGAGTCTTCCAGCGGAATGTCCATCGGGGGCTGAGACATGATGTAGAGGTCGTCGCGATTCTCACGCAGACGTGTCACCACGCCGTCTCGGTTCAAAATTTCCAACGATAAATCTATGCCGGGATGTGTTCTGCAGAACTGCCCGATTAATCTCGGCATAAAGTATTTTGCCGTACTGACCACCGCCACGCGGAGTCGCCCTCGAGACAGTCCACGCCAGGCATCTGCCTGTTGCGTAAAGTCCTCCCAGCTCTGCTGCATGTTTCGCGCAGTTTCCACCAGTGCCTGACCGGCTTCGGTGAGGTGCACGCGCTTTCCGATGACCTCATGTAGCGGTAATCCCACCACTTCCGACAGCGCCTTTAGCTGCATGGATGCCGTGGGCTGCGTGACATGAAGTAAGCGCGCAGCAGCACTGATGCTGCCGCTGTCTGCTAGCGCGACGAGAAGGCGCAGTTGCTTCAGGGATACATCCATAGAGAATTCTTATGGCTAGTCATTTAAATATCGATTTTACACGAAGTATCGGTAGCAAGGACAATACCTGCCATCTCTGGAGATGAACCTTGATGAATACCTTGCTGGACCCAGCCATTCTCTTTTTTGTGTTCGGGGTGCTTGCCGGTTTGATGGGCAGTAACCTCGAAATCCCTAAACCTATTTCACACTTTCTATCCCTTTACCTGCTCATGGCGCTGGGCTTGAAAGGCGGTTTTGCCTTGGCCGAGACCGGGCTGGACTTCAATGTGGCGAAAAGTTTGGGGGTTGCGCTCCTCCTGGCCTGGCTGATTCCGATCGGTGCTTACGCGTTTCTTCGCCGCCATGCCGCACCGCTGGATGCGATCGCGATTGCGGCAGCCTACGGATCGGTCAGCGCCGTCACGTTTGTCACCGCCATTCAGTTCCTTGACGGTCAGGGCTTGCAGCCTGGCGGACATATGGCCGCCGCCTTGGTCATCATGGAGTCGCCTGCTGTTATTTTTGCCGTGAGTATGGCGAATCGACTACGTCGTCAGTCAGTGGCTGGAAATGCGATGGCGCAATCAGGTGCGGGTCATCATTTACGTGAGTCGCTGACGCAGGGCGCGCAATTGCTCCTGTTGGGCGGCATGGCGATTGGTTGGATTACCGGCGATGCCGGTCGCGAAGTCATGCAGCCGTTCTCGATTGATTTGTTCAAAGGCATGCTGGCCTTCTTCCTGCTGGACATGGGCCTGCAAGTGGCGCGCAACGTAAAGGATGTGCGTGCGGCCTCGCCTATGCTGGTGCTCTTTGCGCTGATTGCACCACCCTTGCATGCACTATTCGCGCTAGGGATTTGTATGCTGGCTTCCATCTCCCTGCCCGACACCATCCTGCTGATGGTGCTTGCGGCCAGTGCGTCTTATATCGTGGTGCCTGCGGTGCTGCGTCATGCCATTCCAGAGGCTCGCCCGGCGCTTTATTTCGGCATGAGCTTAGTGGTGACGTTCCCACTGAATTTGATCTTCGGTATTCCGCTTTACACCTTCTTGGCCCAACAGGTGATGTTATGAGTCCGGTCAACACCATGTCTCACTTACGGCAACTGGAAGCTGAGGCGATCTATATTATGCGCGAGGTGGTGGCTGAGTTTGAGCGCCCGTGCATGTTCTATTCGATTGGCAAAGACTCTACCGTGATGCTGCATTTGGCGCGCAAAGCCTTTGCGCCCGGGCGAATTCCCTTTCCCTTGCTCCATGTGGATACGACCTGGGAGTTCCACGAGATGGCCAGCTTCCGAGATCGTATCGCTGAGCAATACGACCTTGATATTCGCGTGCACGTGAATCGGGAGGCGTTGGCGGCGGGTGTTGATCCCTTCACCTCTGGCTCTGTGAAATATACGGACCAGATGAAAACTGTCGCGCTCAAGCAGGCCCTCGACCAGTATGGTTTCGATGCCTGCTTTGGGGGTGGTCGTCGCGATGAGGAGAAGTCACGGGCCAAGGAGCGCGTGTTTTCATTCCGTGATCGTCAGCATCAATGGGACCCTAAGAATCAGCGTCCTGAGCTATGGCAGACCTACAACGGCCGCATTAATAAAGGGGAAAGCATTCGCGTTTTCCCCTTATCGAATTGGACCGAGCTGGATATCTGGCAGTACATCTGGCTGGAGAAAATCGACATTGTGCCGCTTTACTTCGCGGCTCCCCGTCCGGTGGTGGATATGGATGGCGCGCTGATTTGTATCGATGATGAACGCATACTCAAGCATCTGACAGCCGACGAGCGGGCCAGCATCAGCACCCGTTCAGTGAGATTCCGGACACTGGGCTGCTACCCGTCAACGGGTGCGGTGGAGAGTACGGCGACCACCGTGCCAGACATCATCGCTGAGATGCTGGTGACGCGCACCAGTGAGCGCCAAGGCCGCTTGATTGACAGCGACCAAAGCGGCTCTATGGAGAAAAAGAAGCGTGAAGGCTATTTCTGAGCGCTGAAAGCTACTGAATTAAGACGGACCCGCCTACAGGCCGCTAAGCCCGAGGCGGTTCAATTCAAGCGGCTCGGGTCAGGCAGTGACGATCTCAGCATAGAGATCGTAGTCATCCGCTTCAGTGATGCGCACTTGCACCTTTTGGCCCGGCTTCAGGTTAGCGGCGCCAGTGCCTTCGATAAAGACGTTACCGTCAATCTCAGGCGCGTCCGCATAGGAGCGGGCGATAGCAACGCCCTCTTCGTCGTCGATCTCATCCACTAGCACCGTCTCGACGCGGCCTACGCGACGCTGCAGGCGCTCCGCTGAAATCTCGGCGGCGAGTTTCATAAAGCGCTCGTGGCGCTCGAGCTTAACGTCCTCGGGCACGGCCTCGGCGACATCATTGGCCACGGCGCCCTCAACGGGCGAGTAAGGGAAGCAGCCGACGCGATCAAGCTGTGCTTCCTTGAGCCAATCCATCAGCTCTTGGAATTCTGCCTCAGTCTCGCCGGGGAAGCCGACGATAAACGTGGAGCGGATAATGAGATCGGGGCAGATTTCGCGCCAGGTGCGAATGCGTTCCAGCGTATTTTCGGCATGCGCCGGACGCTTCATGCGCTTGAGCACGCTCGGGCTGCCGTGCTGGAAGGGAATGTCTAAGTAAGGCAGGATCTTGCCCTCTGCCATCAGCGGAATCACGTTGTCCACATGCGGGTACGGGTAAACGTAATGCAGGCGCACCCAGACACCCATGGTGCCCAGCGCTTCACACAGCTCCAGCATGCGGGTTTTCACTGGCTGGCCGCCCCAGAAATCGAGCTTGTACTTGAGGTCGACGCCGTAGGCGCTGGTGTCTTGCGAGACCACGAGGATCTCCTGCACGCCGGCCTTGACCAGATTCTCGGCCTCGGTCAGCACCGAACCGATCGGGCGCGAGACCAGATCGCCACGCAGCGACGGAATAATGCAGAAAGTGCAACGATGGTTGCAGCCTTCGGAAATCTTCAGGTAGGCGTAGTGCTTGGGCGTGAGTTTGATGCCCTGTGCAGGCACGAGATTAATGTACGGGTTGTGGTCGGCCTTGGGCGGCAAATGCAGATGCACCGCGCTCATCACTTCTTCGTAGGCGTGCGGGCCGGTAACGCTAAGCACACTGGGATGTACATCGCGAATCACATCCGCTTTCTTGCCGAGGCAGCCGGTAACAATCACCTTGCCATTTTCTGCCAGCGCTTCGCCGATGGCATCCAGCGATTCCTGCACGGCTGAGTCAATAAAGCCGCAGGTGTTAACCACGACTAAATCGGCACCATCGTAGCTGGGCGAAATTTCATAACCCTCGGTGCGCAGCTGAGTGAGGATGCGTTCGGAGTCAACCAGCGCCTTGGGGCAGCCGAGGCTCACGAAACCGACTTTGGGATTGGCAGCAGACATGGGGCGATACCGCAGGTAGTAACTTTGGCGCGTATTGTAGCGCAAATGCTGAGCAGCACGGATTGAGCTGTCGTGGCGCATACACGAAATGTGTTGCACTATATTGGTGCGGACTGAGTGAGCCATGCGCTTCCATGCTGCTTATGTGTGACTCAGCATGGGGCGTGATGCTGCTGAGACATCAATTCCAGCAATTTGCGCTGAATGGGTGCAATTTTTGCAGGCAATCACCATTACGTTGTCTATTCCTGAGACCTTCATGCACCAAGCCCGAATCGCCAAACGCTTGCTCGATAATCTCAGTACAGCGGTGCTGTTATGCGACACACAGCTTCGCCTGCGCTATTTAAATCCGGCAGCCGAAAGCTTGCTGGCGGTGAGTCATACCCGTGCCATTGGTGCAGCCTTGTCGGATGTATTGGTTGAAACGCATCAAAACACCGACGAAGCCCTTCAGGAAACCTTGCACAGCGGGCATCCGTTTACCAAGCGTGAGGCGGCGCTGCGCGTAGGTCTGCGCGATATCGTGGTGGACTACTCGGTGTCGCTGATGCAATCGCCGGAGGAAGAGACGCAGCTGTTAATTGAGGTGCAGCCGCGCGACCGATTGCTTCGTATCGCTCGTGAAGAGGCCATGCTGGCCAGTCATCGCGCCACGCGGACGCTGGTTCGCGGGGTTGCCCATGAAATTAAAAACCCGTTGGGTGGCATTCGAGGCGCGGCCCAGTTGTTGGAGCGTGAACTGCCCTCGGCGGATTTGAAGGAATACACGCGCATCATCATTGAAGAGGCTGATCGCTTGCGTTCACTGGCGGACCGTATGTTAGGCCCACGGCGGTTGCCCACTATCCGTAGTATGAATGTGCATGAGTGCTTGGAGCGTGTGGCGGGTTTGCTGGCTGCCGAGGCTGATGGTCGCATTCAGCTGATTCGCGACTATGACCCGTCATTGCCCGATATCGTGGCGGACCCGGATCAAATCATTCAGGCCATGCTCAACATCGGCGGCAACGCCTTACAAGCCTTGCTCGAGAACCCCAGTGATCGCGAACCCACGTTGACCCTGCGGACACGTCCGGTGCGGCAATTCACCATTGGTGCGACACGTCATCGCTTGGTACTCCGAGTGGATATTCGTGACAACGGCCCCGGAATTCCTTCGGATCTCTTGGAGTCAATGTTCTACCCCATGGTGAGTGGTCGTGCTGGCGGCTCCGGACTTGGCCTGTCGATTGCACAGGACATCATTCATCAATACCACGGTCTGATCGAGTGTGAGTCGAAGCCGGGTGATACCACTTTTAGTATTTTTCTGCCTTTGGATGCCAAAAAATGATGACGAAACAGGTATGGGTTATCGATGATGACCGCGCCATTCGCTGGGTGCTAGAGCGCGCCCTGACTCAGGCAGGTTTAAAGGCAACGTGTTTTGAAGATGCCGGCAGCGCGCTGGACCAGCTCGATGACGAGCAGCCGGCAGTGATTGTGACGGATATCCGTATGCCGGGCATGGATGGACTAAGTTTTCTTGCCAAGGTGCGCGATCGATTCCCTGATGTGCCGGTCATCATCATGACCGCGCACTCGGACTTAAGTTCAGCGGTAGCGTCCTACCAAGGTGGGGCCTTTGAGTATCTGCCCAAGCCCTTTGATGTGGACGAGGCCGTTGCCCTCGTGAAGCGCGCAATTGCTCACCATGAAGAGCAGCAGATCGAAGCGGTGCCAGACCTTACCGAGACGGCACGCAGCACCGGTATTATTGGCGAGTCTCCGGCGATGCAGGAGGTCTTTCGTGCCATTGGCCGTTTAAGCAACTCCAATATCACCGTCTTGATTAATGGCGAATCGGGCACCGGCAAAGAGCTGGTTGCCGGTGCGCTTCATCAGCATTCACCGCGTGCGCGTAAGCCCTTTATTGCGTTGAATATGGCGGCAATTCCCAAGGAGCTCATGGAGTCGGAGCTCTTTGGTCATGAGAAAGGTGCGTTCACCGGCGCAAGTACCCAGCGCGTCGGACGCTTTGAGCAAGCCAACGGTGGCTCGCTCTTTCTCGATGAGATTGGCGATATGCCCATCGATACCCAAACCCGATTACTGCGCGTGCTGGCCGACAATGAGTTCTATCGCGTGGGCGGGCATGTGCCGGTCCGTGTCGATGTTCGAATCATTGCGGCAACGCATCAAAACCTGGAGAAGTTGGTGGCAGAGGGCAAGTTCCGTGAGGACTTGTTTCATCGACTCAATGTTATTCGGGTGCACATCCCGCGCTTGCGGGATCGCAGCGAAGATATCCCTCGTCTGGCCGCATTCTTTATGACGCGCGCTGCGCGTGAGCTACAAGTTGAGCCCAAATCACTGACACCTGAAGCGTCCAGCTATTTGCAGCAGCTGCCTTGGCCCGGCAATGTCCGTCAGTTAGAAAACACCTGCCGATGGCTCACCGTGATGGCCTCGAGTCGCGAAGTGCTGATCTCGGATCTGCCGCCGGAGTTGCAGCCGGGTGGCGAGCAAGAGCCGCAGTTAGTCTCTACGGGTTGGGAGCAATCGCTGGCGCAATGGGCAAAACGGGCATTACAGAACTCTCCGACCATGCCTTTGTTGGATGCGGCGGGTCCTGCATTTGAGCGCGTGTTGATTCTTGAGGCCTTGCAGCACACCGGGGGACGCCGTCGCGATGCCGCCGTAGTTTTAGGCTGGGGGCGTAATACGCTGACGCGGAAAATTAAAGAGTTGGGTTTAACCGTGGCGGGTGACGACGACGAGGAGTGAAGCTGCCGGCGATCCCTGCCAGCAGCCAAGGTGGGCGTTAGTTAGCTTTTGGGCAGCGTGCTTTATGCGGGCTGTTTTGCATGGCCTCACGACGCTGCACGGGCGTCATGCCCTGCCAGCGCTCACGCAATGTGCTGCGAACCTCAGGTGGAAGTTCACGCAGCTCACGCCACCGGTTTTGCAGAGCCTCTCGGCAATCCGGGGATAATTGCTGCCAATTATCCGCACGCTGTAAGAGTTTTTCGCGACGTTCACTGGGCAAGGTCTCCCAAGTCGATTGGAAGTCACTTAAGACCTCCTGGTGCTCAGGTGTCAGGCGATCCCAGTCAGGGGCATCCGCTGCCGCGAAGTTACTCAGCAGGCCACAAACGGCTAGGCAAAGGAGCGTATTAACGACCTTCACTTGCAGCTTCCTCCATGGCCATCAGCCAATCAATTTCTTCTAGCATTTGCCCTTCAACACCGGCGGAAACGGCAGGTTGAGAGCTGCTGCTGGCCTTCATGAGCCAACTGCCCGGCATGGCCAACATAAAGGTCACACTGGCTGCCAAGGCGAGGCCGCCAGACCATTGCAGGCGATGCGAGCGGGCGGGCGGCTTAATGCGACCAGCGGCGATATCGGCGACGCGGGCTTCCCATGCGGCATCCGCTTCGCTGGCAGCTTTGGTTAGTGTGGCGGCAACACGCGCGGCGAGGCGTGCGTCATCCAACGTGAGTTCGTTGCTCATGTCATATCCTCAGCAGTGGTGCCAATAGCACCCAGCTTGGCCCGAATGTTGTTTAGCGCGCGGAAGTAATGCGTTTTCACACTACCTTCGGCGCAACCCATAATTTCAGCAGTTTGCGCGGTGTCATAACCTTCCCAGGCGCGCAGCAAAAAGGCTTGCTGTTGGCGCATGGGCAGCTCTTTCACTGCATCTAAAACGACATCCATGTTGTCGGCACGCTGCAGCAGCGTGACGGGGTTGTGATCCACGGTTTCCGGAATCTGTTGCCATGGATCTTCCATGCCTTCTTCATCAGGGGATTCCAAAAACGTGAACCATTTTCGTCGCCGTGTTTCGCGGCGGAAGTGATCCATTAATCGGCTGTGTAAAATACGGTGGAATAATGGCCCCCAGCTGGCGGGGTCGTGTTGTCCGTACTTGGAAACGAGGGTCAGCATCGCTTCTTGCACAATATCTTGCGCGACATCGCGATCGCGCGTGGCAAACTCAGCCGTCATACGGGCGCGTCGACTCACATCGCGTAAAAATACGTCGATGGAGTTCGGGGCGGGGCGGCGTGCAGTCATAACTTTGGGTGTCGAACTTAAAGAACGCACACCATAGGCGAGAGCGCTGTTCGCGACAAGATCCATAATCGATATGCTCATCTAATCATCACGCTTTAATCAACGGGCGTTCATGGGATAGGTTGACGCTAGATGAGTCGTTTTTTGTTCAATTTGAGTGAGTAAGGCAATGTGGAATGTGGTTCTGTTTGAGCCGGAGATCCCCGGAAACACCGGCAATATCATTCGCTTGTGTGCTAACACGGGGGCTAGCCTGCACCTAGTGAAGCCACTGGGCTTTGAGCTGGACGATAGCAAGCTAAAGCGTGCTGGTCTGGATTACCACGAATGGGCTCAGATCAAAATTCACGATGACTGGTCGGCGCTACGGCTGGCCTTAAGTGAGCAGCGCTGGTTTGCCATCACCACCAAAGGCTCAAGCTCCGCCTTTGAGACGAGCTTCCAGGCCGGTGATGTGTTGGTGTTTGGGCCGGAGACGCGAGGCTTGCCAGCCCATTACTTGGCTGAATTTGATTCAGCACACAGGCTGAGACTGCCCATGCAGGCAGATAGTCGCAGTTTGAACTTATCAAACAGTGTGGCTGTTATGGTCTATGAGGCATGGCGCCAAGCGGGCTTCGTGAATGGCCGCTGAGCTTGGCGCCAGAAGTACTTAGTGAGCGGTGGAGGCAGCGGCCTCTTCAGCTTCGTGACGCTGACGCTCAGCGTAAACGGCATCGAAGTTGATGGGCTGCAGTAATAGCTGAGGGAAGCTGCCCTTGCCAACAATGTCGGAAATCGCTTCACGCGCATAAGGGAAGAGCAAGTTCGGGCAGTATGCGTTCAGCAAGGGGCCGAGTTCCGCTTCGGCAAAGCCTTGAGCTTGGAAAATCCCGGCTTGCTTTACTTCAACCAAAAAGGCGACCTGGCCTTCATTTTTGGCGGTAACGGTCAGGCCGAGTGTGACTTCATAGTGGCTGCCATCTTCAAGACGCTCGTGCGCGGTGGAGAGCTCGATGCTGACTTCTGGGCTCCAGGTCTGCAAAAACACGCGGGGCGCGCCTGGCACTTCAAATGAACTGTCTTTTAAGTAAATGCGTTGCAGAGCAAATTGCGGCTGTACGGCGTCGGACATGATTATTCTCTTTAGGGGGTTCGCGTTAAGTATTCAGTAGGGTGTCGAGCTGGCCATTGCGCTCTAGCGCATACAAGTCATCACAGCCGCCGATATGTTGATCGTTAATAAAAATTTGTGGCACGGTGCGCTGCTTAGTACGAGCCACCAAAGCCATGCGCTCGGCCTGATCGAAGCTCACATCGACTTCGCGATAGGTCAGGCCTTTACGCTGAAACAGTTGTTTTGCGCGCACGCAGTAAGGGCAAACCTGCGTGGTATAGATGACGATATCGTTCATGTTTGCTCTCAGCGATCACGCAGAATTAACGGACGAGGGGCAGGCCTTGTTGGCGCCAGCCTGAGATGCCATCACCCAGGAAGCTAATGTCGGTCGCGCCGGCGAGTTTCAGCGTTTTAGCTGCCGTACTGGCGACTTGACCCAAGGCGCAGACCACAATAATGGGCTTGCCGAGCTTGACCAGTTCCGCTGCTTTTTCACTGACCTGGCTGTAGGGAACATTCATGCTGCCGGTGATATGGCCTTCACGAAACTCCTGAACATTGCGGATATCAATGACGCGCGCATCGTGTTGATTCACTAAACGTGATAGCTCATTGCCGGAAATGCGACGGCCGCCACGTTGCGATTCAGTGACAACAAAGGCAATGAGCAGCGCGATAAAGCTGCTGACCAGCATGGGGTGGTTACCCATAAACTCAAAAACGCGATCCATGATTTACTCAATAAGCGGTGGCGGAAAGGGCCGGAGTATACCCTGCGCTTAGCGTGCTTCCAATTCACTGATCAGGCGTTGAAAGCTGGCGAGACGGCGTGCCTGAATATGACCGTCTTCAACGGCCTGCAAGAGCGCGCAACCGGGCTCCCGCGCATGTTTGCAGTTGCGGAAACGACACTGCCCGAGGTGATCGTGGAACTCAATAAAGCCCGATAAAAGCTGCTCACGATCCATGTGCCAGACGCCGAATTCACGGATGCCGGGTGAGTCGATGAGCGCGCCACCCGCCGGAAGGTCGAACCAGATCGCCGTGGTAGTGGTGTGCTGACCCAGCTTGGAGCCTGTGGAAAGCTGATGCACTTTCTGATTCACATCGGGCAGCAGCGCATTGATCAAGGACGATTTACCCACGCCAGACTGACCCACAAAAACAACCGTGCGCTGTGCGACGAGGGCGTTGAGATCGCCCATGTCGCCGTGCGCGGAAAGCGTGCGGGTTTCGTAACCCAGTGCCGCAAAGCTCTCAAGCAGAGCGCCAAGCCCTTTAGCCTGTGCTGGCGTCATCACGTCGGCTTTATTTAACACAATGACCGGACGGATGCCGGTGGTCTCGCAGGCAATGAGGTAGCGGTCAATCAACTCAGGTGAGGGCGTAGGCTCGGGGGCAATCACCAACAGAATGCGATCAATGTTGGCTGCAACCGGCTTGAGCTTGTTGTAAGGGTCGGGGCGAACGAGCACCGAGTGTCGGGGCATGAGCGCAGTAATGACGCCCGTGAGTCCATCGGCAGCGGGTTGCCAAATCACGTGATCACCGGTGACCAAGGCATCGATATTGCTGCGTCGATGGCAGCGAAAACGCTGGCCCTGAAGGTCGCCTTCCAGCGCCTCAATGGCGAGTTGCACACCATAATGAGCGATAACGCGGCCGCGTTGCTCAGCGCCCAGCTCACCACCTGCAAGCAAGGCATCGGCCTTGGCCTCACGTTTTTCGGCGCGCGCGATACGCTCCGATTGAATGCGATCAATTCGAAAACCTTGTTGGCGACTTATACGGCGTTGGCTCATGCAATTCCTATCGGGCTGGGCTGTCGCGGTCTGCTATGCTTGCGACCATTGTGCCACTGATGGCGAGTGCTGGGAGTGTTCATGAGTATTAACAAAGCGAGCAATCTGGTCTGGATTGACTTGGAGATGACCGGGCTCAACCCCGACACCGATCGTATTATCGAGATTGCCACCATCGTCACCGATGCGCATCTCAACATCTTGGCGGAAGGCCCAGTGCTGGCCATTCACCAAAAAGACATCGTGTTAAACGCCATGGACGAGTGGAATACCACGCAACACGGCAACTCAGGCCTGATCTCTCGCGTGCGACGCAGCACCATTTCAGAAGCCGATGCTGAAGCGCAGACGCTGGAGTTTTTGAGTCGTTTTGTGGACCCAAAAAAGTCGCCAATTTGCGGCAACTCTATTTGCCAAGATCGCCGCTTCTTGTATCGCAGCATGCCCAAGCTCGAGTCATTCTTTCACTACCGCAATTTAGATGTGAGCACGGTTAAAGAGTTGGCGCGTCGCTGGTATCCCGATTTGTTGCAGCGATTCACCAAGAAGAGCTCGCATCTGGCCTTGGATGACGTGAAGGACTCCATTGAAGAATTGCGCTACTACCGTCAGTACTTCTTCAAGCTGCCTGGCTTTAGCGAAGAGTAAGTTGTTGCTGGCAGATCGCCCAGTCTAGGTGCTCGGCCAGCACGTCATCGAGTTGCCCGCTGTCTGCGAGCGACTGCTTGCGCGCCTGAAGTGCTGTCAAAATCGCTGCAGACTGGGGCGCGTTGCCCAAGGCGATCGAGAGATTCCTCAGCCAACTGGGATAGTTCATGCGGCGCAGGGGCATGCCTTCGGTTTGCTTTAGCCAGGTGGCTTCATCCCAAGCCCAAAGATCGAGCAGGGGTGGGCCATCAAAGGCGTGGCGGGGCGTGAAGGCGGCCTCCTGACTGGCTTGAGCGTAGCGATTCCACGGGCAAACCAGTTGGCAATCATCGCAACCAAAAATGCGGTTACCGATAGCTCGCCTTAATTCCACAGGAATGACGCCGCGGTATTCAATCGTTAAATAGCTAATGCATTTGCCGGCATCAAGTGTGTACGGTGCGACGATGGCTTTTGTGGGGCAAACATCGATACAGGCTTGGCAGCTGCCGCAATGATTCGTGACGGGCGTATCCACGGGTAGCGGTAAGTCGGTAAATAATTCCCCCAGGAAAAAGTAGGAGCCAGCGCTGCGGTTCAAAATGACCGTGTGCTTGCCCATCCAGCCGAGGCCCGCTTTACTGGCCAGCGCTTTTTCCAGCACGGGGGCGGAGTCGACAAAGGCGCGATAACCAAATGGTCCGACCGCTGCAACAATGCGGTCCGCCAGGTGTTGTAGGCGTTTGCGAATAATTTTGTGGTAGTCGCGGCCAAGGGCATAACGCGCCAAGTAAGCTCGGTTACCGTCATTCAGAATTTCATGGATGCGTGGTTCGGCCGGCAAATAGTCCATGCGCAAACTAATGATGCGTTTCGTGCCTGGAATTAATGCTTCCGGGTCGACACGTTTGGGCTCGCGCAACCACTCCATATTGGCTTGAAAGCCCTTGTCCAGCCAGTTCGCCAGATGCTCAGGGTGCTCGCCGAGGTCGGTGTCGGTAATGCCGACTTGTTGAAAGCCGAGTTCTCGCCCCCAGCGCTTAATGTCGGTGGCGAGTTCGTTAAAATTAAGCGTATTGCTGGCTTCTTGCTGTACAGGGAGTCGCCTCATGGCGCGCATTCTGCCATTCTTAGGGGATGACCACCAAGACCAACCCCATCCTGATCACAGATGCGCTGCATGCTGACTTAGCGCAGTGCTGGCTGAAGCCCCGTGCGCGTGATGCCCATAAAGGGCAGTTCGGACCCACGCTTTTGGTGGGCGGTGATGTCGGCTATAGCGGGGCTATTTTGCTGGCGGCAGAAACGGCATTACGGTGTGGCGCAGGCGTTACGCAGGTGGCTTGCGCTCCGCTAACAGCGGCTACGTTATGGCTGCACCGGCCTGAGCTAATGGCGAAATCGGTGGCTCAGCGCAGCGATTTGCAGCCCTTGCTGAGCGGGGCGCGAGTGGTGGTGGTTGGTCCTGGACTGGGGCTGGGGGCATGGGCGCAGCAGCTCTGGCCTACGTTGGCCGAGGCCGGAGAAAAACAAGTATTAGACGCAGATGGTTTGAGCTGGCTGGCACAAAATCCGCAGCCCCATCCTGAGCGTGTGCTGACGCCGCATCCGGGTGAGGCGGCGCGCTTGTTGAACTGTTCAGTGCAAGCGGTTCAGCAGGATCGAGTGTCGGCAGTTAAGGCGTTGCAGTCGCGGTATGGCGGGGTCGTCATCCTTAAAGGTGCGGGCTCGTTAATTAGCGACGATAAGCAATGTTGGCAATGCCCTGCGGGCAATCCGGGCATGGCCACGGCGGGAATGGGCGATATTTTGGCGGGCGTGGTTGCGGCGTTGTTGGCACAGCATGTGCCTGTATTTGAGGCGGCGGCGCTGGCGGTGAGTTTGCATGCCCGTGCCGGTGATATAGCCGCTGAACAGGGGCAGCGAGGAATGCTGGCCTCCGATTTATGGCAGCCTTTGCGCCACTTATTGAACCCTAAGATGCTTTAAAGTGAGTTTGTTGATGTCATCTCAAACATTTAATTTAGCCGACGCTGAAGCGACAGTTGCTCTAGGGCAAACGCTGGGCAAGTTATTTTCAGGCTCAGGCGTGGTCTATTTGCAGGGTGATTTAGGGGCTGGAAAGACAACGCTGACGCGCGGAATTTTGCAGGCGTATGGGCATACAGGCCCAGTCAAAAGCCCGACCTATACCTTGGTCGAGCCTTATGAGCTGCCGGACACCACGATTTATCACTTTGATTTGTACCGATTAATCGATCCGGAAGAGCTGGAGCTCATGGGCTTTAGAGATTACTTTCACCCTCAGGCCTTGGCGCTAGTGGAGTGGCCAGTTCGTGGCGAACCGTTGCTGCCGTCACCGGATTGGTTGATAGCCCTAGATGTTGCTGAGAGTGGTTCTGGGCGAGTTGCGCGTCTGACGGCTGTATCTCGTGCGGCTAACGATATTTATATGAGAACTTTTGCATGAAGCAGGCGTTAGGTTGGGGGCGTTGGCTTTTCGTATCGGCATTCTGTTTATGGTCTGCGAGCACCTTAGCGGCGCAAATCGTCGGAGTTCGCTCTTGGAGCGGCGAGGACAGTACCCGTTTAGTTTTAGAGCTGGATAAAGCAACCGAGTTTCGTGTCAGCGAAGACAGCACGCCGGGCCGCATTATTATTTTGCTGCCTGGGGCCAATACCACAATAGAAGGGCCGCGCTGGCCCGCTCAAGTGGGTGCTCTCGAGGCGATGCGTCTGGATACGAGCTCGCGTACGCCGCGACTGATCCTGGATTTAAAGCAAGAAGCAGAGGCCAAAGTATTTGCGCTTAGCCCAAGCGCGCAATACCAGCATCGCCTCGTTATTGATCTCTTGCCTCGAAATACCAATACCGTCATTGAGGTAGTGCCTCCCGCGAAGGCTAAAGCCGCGGTTCGCGCCGAACCTAAACTGCCTGAAGTTAAGTTGCCGGAAAAACCCTCGCGTGGGTTGTCCGGCCTGTTTAAATCCAGTGGACGTAAGATCGTCGTTTCAATTGATCCTGGTCATGGTGGGGAAGATCCCGGCGCGATTGGCAGTATGGGTACGCATGAAAAGCGGGTGACCCTAGCGATTTCCCGTGAGCTGGCGAACTATCTCAATGATCAAGACGGAATTAAGGCTGAGTTAACGCGCGATGGCGACTTTTTTATACCGTTGCAGCAGCGTCGCAAAATTGGCCGTGAAGAGCACCGAGCCGATATTTTTGTCTCGATTCACGCCGATTCAGCGCCCAATCGTAAAGCGCATGGTGCTTCAGTATTCGCCTTGTCACTAAAGGGTGCCAATAGCGCAACCTCCCGATTTGCCCAGCAGTTAGCGGAGCAAGAAAATAAATCGGATTTGATCGGCGGCGCGGTGGCCGTGAGCGATGATATTTCCGGTGTTTTAGCCGGCATGTTGATTGAAGGCACGCTCAAGCACAGCTTGGAAATGGGCCGGATGATCTTGGGAGAAATGCAGCCGTTAGTGGGTAAATTGCACAGCCCACGAGTGGAGCAGGCCGGCTTTGCTGTTTTAAAAGAGCCGGGCATGGTGTCGCTACTGGTTGAGACGGGGTTTATTTCGAATCCAGATGAAGAGCAGCGCTTAGCCGATAGTGACTATCAGCGCGAATTGGCAGTAAAGATTGGCAACGGAATTCTCAATTTCTGTCGTCAGTATCCGGTGCCTGGCACCTATTTCGATCAAAACTGAGGTTGCCGCGTGGCCCGAATTCATTTGCTTGATGCCCGCCTGGCTAACCAGATAGCCGCGGGGGAAGTCGTTGAGCGACCCGCCTCGGTAGCGAAAGAGCTGATTGAAAACGCCATTGATGCCGGCGCACGCGCCATTGATGTTCAAGTCGAGCAGGGTGGTATAGCCGGGCTGCGTATTCGCGATGATGGCGACGGCATTGCTAGGGAAGACTTGCCGTTAGCCTTGGCGCGTCATGCCACCAGCAAAATCCATCATTTAGACGATCTAGAAGCCGTGGCCACCTTAGGGTTTCGTGGAGAAGCCTTGGCTTCGATTGCGTCGGTGTCTCGCCTCACACTCACTTCTAGCCAAGTGGAAGAGGGTGTGGGCTGGGCCGTGCGCTCAGAAGGGCGTGATATGTCGGCGGTGGTCGAGCCCTCGCGTCATCCACGCGGAACGACGGTTGATGTGCGCGATTTGTTTTTTAATACGCCCGCCCGCCGGAAGTTTTTGCGCAGTGAAACCACCGAATTCGGTCATTTAGAGGAAACCGTGCGCCGACTGGCCTTGGTGGCGCCGCAGGTCAGTTTTAGCCTGAGTCATAACCAACGCCAGCTCTGGCAGCTCAAGCCCGCACACGATGAGCTGTCCTTAAAGCGACGCTTGAGTCAGGTCTGTGGCCCGGCCTTTGTCGCGGCAGCGCAGCCAGTGTCCATTGAGTCGGCAGGAATTCATTTACACGGATGGATTGCCTTGCCAACGTTCTCGCGTGCACAAGCCGATCTCCAGTATTTTTTTGTCAATGGTCGCCATGTTCGCGATAAAACCGTCTCGCATGCGGTGCGTCAGGCCTATGCGGATGTCTTATTCCATGGGCGTCATCCGGCATTTGTGCTGTATCTTGATATAGATCCGGCGGCGGTCGATGTGAATGTGCATCCGACAAAGCACGAAGTGCGCTTTCGCGAGCAACGCAGTGTTCACGACATTATTTACCGGGGTTTGCATCGTGCGTTGGCGAGTGTGCGCCCGCAGGATGCCGCGCCCGTGCATCATGAGACAGCGGGGGCCTGGCTGGACGCATCGGGTTCGGTGAGCCCAGCGCTGGCAGGCGAGATGCCTCAATATGCCGCGCCCACTCACCAGGCCGGGTTGGACTGGAGTGCCGGCGGGTCAGCGCGAGAAGCCTTTGCAGAATATCTGCGTGTCCCCGCGACCGCGCCAGCGATGGCTATGTCGGATGATCAGGCAGGGCCGCCGCCCTTGGGTTATGCCTTGGGGCAGCTGCATGGCGTCTATATTTTGGCGCAAAATGCCGAGGGGTTGATTCTGGTGGACATGCATGCGGCGCACGAGCGCATCGTTTATGAGCGTTTGAAGCGAGCTCAGGGTGGTGAAGGCATTGTGGCGCAGCCGCTGCTGGTGCCCATTAGTCTGGCGGTTAGCCAGCGTGAAGCCGATCTAGCGGAAACCAGTGAAGCAGCGCTCACGGAAATGGGCATTGCCCTGCAGCGCGTAGGTCCAGAGACCTTGTTAATTCGGGCTGTACCGTCCTTGTTGGCGCAGGCAGGCGCAGAAGCTTTAGTGCGTGATGTGCTGTCGGACCTGCTCACCCATGGTCAAACGCGGCGGGTAGAAGAGCAGCGCAATGAGTTGATGGCCACGATGGCCTGCCACGGTGCCGTTCGTGCCAATCGTCAATTAAGTCTGACCGAAATGAATGCGCTTCTGCGTGATATGGAAGCCACGGAGCGCAGCGGCCAATGCAACCATGGCCGCCCGACGTGGACGCGCCTGACTATGGCGGATCTCGATCGGCTTTTTATGCGGGGTCGCTAATGTCCGCTCTGACACAGGCGCCCGCCACGTTGCCTCCCGCCTTATGTTTGATGGGCCCCACTGCGGCCGGAAAAACTGCCTTAGCCATGGCGTTAGTGGCGCAGGGCGTCGGTGAAATTATCTCGGTGGATTCCGGCATGATTTACCGGGGCATGGATATTGGTACGGCCAAGCCATCAGCGGACGAGCTGGCGTTGGCACCGCATCGCCTCATCGACATTCTAGATCCTGCACAGGCGTATTCGGCCGCCGAGTTTCGTCGCGATGCCTTGCAAGCCATGCACGAAATTACGTCAGCAGGGCGTGTGCCGATTTTAGTGGGCGGCACCATGATGTATTTCAAGGTGCTGCGAGATGGCCTGGCGCAGTTGCCAGAGGCCAATGCCGAATTGCGTGCCGAACTCGATGCTGATGCCGCTCGTGAAGGCTGGCCGGCATTGCATGCGCGCTTGCAGGCCGTGGATCCGGTCGCAGCCGCTCGTATTCCGCCACATGATAGCCAGCGCTTACAGCGCGCCTTGGAGGTCTGGCTGTTGACGGGCAAAACCTTGACTGCCTGGCATGCGGAGCAATCGCCTGTGGAGGCGCTGCCGTGGCAGATGCATTGGTTGGCGATTTCGCCCCCAGACCGAGCGGTATTGCACCAGCGGATTGCGCTGCGCTTCGATCAGATGCTGTCGCAGGGCTTGATTGAGGAAGTGCAAGCATTGCGTCAGCGCGGCGACCTGCATCTAGGCTTGCCGTCGATGCGCTCTGTTGGCTATCGCCAAGTTTGGCAATATTTGGATGGCGAATTTGATGCCAAGGAATTGCGCGAACGCGGTGTGGCCGCTACGCGTCAGCTCGCAAAGCGCCAGCTTACCTGGTTGCGAAGCTTTCCTCATGTCACCTGGTTAGACCCTCAGCGTGACGACTTAGTCGCACATGTCTCTGCACTTCTGTCGGCGTCCGCTTGAAATAAATCGCAACTGCCCCCACAGTGATTATCAAGTTGCCCTGTTTTTGGGGTGGCCATTTCTGCTTTGCAGAGAGCCGGCGCTAGGCTGGTCCATTTGGATCGACTCATTTTGAGTCATTTGAGGAAGTTTTTATGTCTAAGGGACAAACATTGCAGGATCCATTCCTGAACGCACTGCGCAAAGAGCGTATTCCCGTTTCTATTTTCTTGGTTAATGGCATCAAGCTGCAGGGCCAAATTGAGTCTTTCGACCAATACGTGGTGCTGCTGAAAAATACCGTTAGCCAAATGGTCTATAAGCACGCAATTTCTACGGTGGTTCCAGCGCGTAATCCGCGCACCAGCTTGCCAGGTAGCACCGTGCCGATTGGCGGTGCAGTGGCCGGTACGGCCTCCAGCCTTGAAGATTTCGATGACGAGGATGATGAAGATCAGCCAAGCTTCACCTGAGGTCTGGCATGGAGTACTTTGAGCGGCCAGCGGGTGGTGAGCGCGCCATTTTGGTTCATCTTGAGCTAAAGCAGCACGGCCAAGATGAAGACCTGCATGAGTTTGAGCTGCTAGCGGCTTCGGCTGATGTGCAGGTGCTCACTATCGTCACGGGCTCTCGTCAGCGACCCGACGCACGGCTTTATGCCGGCAGCGGCAAGGTCGCTGAAATCGCGGCCTTGGTCGCTGAGCTGAACGCTGAGGTCGTGCTGTTTAATCACGCCTTATCGCCTGCTCAAGAGCGCAATCTGGAAAGTGTCCTGAAGTGCCGTGTGTTGGATCGCACCGGGCTGATTTTGGATATTTTCGCGCAACGTGCGCGTACCCATGAAGGCAAGCTGCAAGTAGAGCTAGCCCAGCTCGATCATTTATCGTCACGATTGGTGCGGGGCTGGACTCACTTGGAGCGTCAAAAGGGCGGCATTGGCTTGCGCGGCCCCGGTGAAACGCAGCTCGAAACGGACCGCCGCCTCCTGCGTATTCGGATTGAAAACCTGAAAGAGCGTTTGGAGAAAGTGCGTCAAACGCGCGCACAAGGGCGAGCGGCTCGGCAAAAAGCAGGCATGCCCACGGTCTCGTTGGTGGGCTACACCAACGCGGGAAAATCAACACTCTTTAACCGATTAGCTGGCGCTGATGTCTACGCAGATGATCGCTTGTTTGCTACTCTCGACCCTACCTTGCGGCGCCTCAACTTAGATGGCATCGGCCCCATGGTGCTGGCCGATACGGTGGGTTTTGTGCGCCATTTGCCGCATCAGTTGGTGGATGCTTTTCGCGCTACGCTAGAAGAAACCGCGCAAGCGGATTTGCTTTTGCATGTCGTCGATGCGGCGAGTGCAGATCGAGATATTCATTTGCGGGCCGTTCAGGCGGTGCTGCAAGAAGTGGGTGCGACAGCGCCGGTATTGTTGGTTTACAACAAAATTGACGCACTGGCCGATCGCGAGCCGAGCATTGATTGCGATGATCAAGGCCGCCCGCAAGCGGTATGGATTTCTGCCCGTGATAACTCAGGCATGAATGAGTTGTTGCTGGCCATGCAGGCGTGCCTGGCAACACCTTGGGAATGGTTGTGGCTTGAGTTGCCGCCCCAGCTTGCGCGTTTGCGCTCTCGGCTATACAGCTTGGGTGTGGTGGAAGAAGAAGTGACAAATGAGGCGGGCGGTTGTCGCCTGCATGTAAGAATTCAAACCCCTGATTTGGCGCAATGGCTAGTGCGCGAAGGGCTTACGCGAGCTGATGTGGTGGTTGATCTCGACCCTGCAGCAGCCTAATGGGAGTTTAGTGATGGCGTGGAATCAACCAGGTTCTGGGCAAAAGCCTGAAGGCGAGAAGCCGGATCCGTGGGGGCGAAAGCCAGCGGCGGGCGGGCCTAAAGGGCCTTCGATGGCCGAAAAGTTGGGCGGCCTGTTTGATGGCTCAGATCCATCCGGTGAAAAACAGCTGTCACGCTTATTGCTGCTCGGTGCCTTTGCGCTTTGGGTGGTGTTTGGCTTCTATCGCGTTGAGCAGGCCGAGCGCGCTGTGCTTTTTCGCTTTGGTGCCTATCAGAGCATCCAAACAGCGGGTTTGCATTGGCATCCGCCTTTAATGGACTCGGTAAAAAAAGTAAATGTTGAGCGTACGGAGCAGATGCCGCTCAATGCCAGCATGATTACCGAAGATGAGAACATTGTTGATATCTCACTGTCGGTTCAATACCGAATTGCTGATGCACGTCTTTATGCCTTGTCGGTTGCTAGCCCAGAGTCCACGTTGGCGCATGCGACCGAATCAGCCCTGCGTCATGTCGTGGGTAATGGCACGATGACGCAGATCCTCAACGAGGGCCGCGCGCGCGTGGCGCAAGATATTCAGCCGCGCCTGCAATCGTATTTAGATCGTTACAAGACCGGCCTAAGCGTGCGTAACGTGAACATTTTGGAAGCATTGCCGCCGAAAGACGTGAAGTCTGCATTTGATGATGTGATTCGCGCCAAGGAAGATAAAGAGCGTCTGAAAAACCAAGCTGAGACCTATGCGAATGGCATCGTGCCGGAAGCGCGAGGTCAGGCAGCGCGCTTGGTGGCCGATGCTACTGGCTACAAGCAAGAAGTGGTTGATCGCGCTCAAGGTGATGCCTCCCGCTTTAGAGGCTTGCTGGCAGAGTACCGCTTGAATCCGGGGGTCATGCGCTCGCGTATGTACCTCGACATGATGAATGACGTCATGAGCAAAACCAGCAAAGTGGTGGTTGAGCCCAAGGGTGCGGCCCCGTTGCTCTATTTGCCGATGGATAAACTGGGCTTGCCTGCGGTCACGGTGCCTGCGGCGCCTGCACCCGCAGCAGGAGCGGGTCCTATCATTGAGCCGGCAGCGACTTCAGCAGCTCGGGATTTCGTTCGTAGTGGCCGGAACTTGGAAGGAGCACGCTAATGGGCTCGCGTAATGTATCGGCGTTGACCGTCGTTCTTTTTATCCTGTTTATTGTGAACAGTGCTTTCTTCACGGTCAGTGCTACTGAGCGTGCGGTGATGTTGCGTTTTGGTGAGGTTGTGGAGGCTGATCTAAAGCCCGGTCTGCACTTTAAGATCCCGATGGTGCATGAGGTGCGTCGTTTTGATGCGCGTCTGCAGGTTAGTGATGCTGAGCGCACCGAATTCTTGACCAAAGAAAGCAAGTTTTTGATTATCGATGCCTACGTAATGTGGCGTGTGGATGATGTGAAGCGCTTCTTTACGGCCACGGGCGGTGATTTCAAGCAGGCTGAGTCTCGCCTCTTGCCCCTGGTTCGTGATGGTCTGAAAAATCGCGTGTCTGAACGCACCGTTAAAGAGGTGGTTTCAGGTCAGCGTGAGCAGCTCATGATTGATCTAACCAAGGCGGCTAACGCAGTGGCTAGCCGTGAATTCGGTATTCAGGTCGTTGATGTTCGCGTCAAACGCGTTGATTTCCCGAATTCCACGCTGGAGTCGATCTATAACCGTATGCGTACCGAGCGTGAGCGTGAGGCGCGTGAGCATCGTTCGCAAGGTACGGAAATGTCGGATCGCATTAAGTCGGAGGCGGAACGTCAGCAGCGGGTGATTCTGGCGGAAGCCTATCGCCAAGCAGAAACCCTGCGCGGTGAGGGTGATGCGCTGGCAGCATCTATCTCACGCAAAGCGTTCGGGCAAGATGCTGAGTTTTATAGGTTCTACCGTTCTATGCAGGTCTATCGCAACACCTTCAATAAGCCCAGTGATGTTATGGTCTTGAAGGGGGATAGTGAGTTCCTCCGCTATATGCAGCGCTCGGGTAAGCAGTGACCACCAAGACCGTCAGCCGTGAAGGGCTGGCGGTCTTGGGCAATACGCTAAATCCTGTGTTAAACTGCGCCGAACCGAGTATTGACTCGGTTTTTTTGTGGCCTGCCATCCATGGCGGCCACCCTCCGGGCCGTCGCTAGCGCGACGTCAAAACTGTCTCCCGGATATTTTTTGTGGCTGAATTTGCGAGAAATCATGGTCAAACCGGTCGATGCCTGGTTGCTGCCCGATGGGGTGGCGGATGTGCTACCTGCTGAGGCAGCTCGTCTGGAGTCGTTGCGACGCCGTTTGCTGGATCGATTCTCCAGTTGGGGTTACGCACTCGTTTTTCCGCCATTAATGGAATATCTGGATTCTCTACTGACCGGCTCCGGCAGTGATCTGGATGATCTGACCTTCAAAATTACGGATCAACTCAGTGGTCGCATGATGGGTGTACGCGCCGACATGACGACGCAAGTTGCTCGCTTAGACGCGCACTGTTTGCCGGTGCAAGGCCCGGCACGCTACTGCTACGCCGGCACTATTTTGCAAGCACGCCCCACGGGTCTGTCTGCGTCGCGCTGCCCTGTGCAGATTGGCGCCGAGCTCTATGGTCACGCGGGTGTAGAAAGTGACATTGAAGTCATCAGACTCATGCTCGACGGGCTGCTGCTAGCGGGCGCCAAAAACATCACCTTGGATCTAGGGCACGTTGGTATCTTCCGTACCTTTGTGCAGGCTGCGTCGGTGTCTTCGTTAGCGGAGTGCCAGCTTCAAGCCATTCTTTCGCGTAAGTCACTGCCTGAATGGCGCGAGCAACTGGCGGCACTGGTTCCGCAGACAGATATTGCTCAGGCGTTAATGCCACTGCCGAGCTTGTCGGGCGATGTTTCGGTGTTGTCGCGTGCCGCGCGTGCGTGGCCGAGCGCACCCCAGGCGGTCGCCGATGCGCTGGCCGATATGCAAGCCGTGGTTTCGGCGCTGCACCTGTCACACCCGCAAGTGAATATTTATGTGGATCTTGGTGAATTGCGTGGCTACCACTATCACACCGGATTAGTGTTTGCAGCCTATGTCGCTGGACAGCGTAGCGAAGTCGCCAAAGGAGGCCGTTACGACCATGTCGGCGAAGCCTTCGGTCGCGCCCGCCCCGCCACGGGATTTAGTGCTGACCTTAAGCAGTGGCTGGATTTTGATCATCAGCCGGCCGTAGCGCGCGGCATCTTGGCACCTGCTGGCGAGGCTGCCGCACTATTACAAGCAATTACCGATGCGCGAGCCGATGGTCAGCGTGTTGTGCAGCAACTTCCGGGTGCGCCGGTGTCGGCGGCGGAAGTGGGTTGTGATCGAGAATTTCTTTTTGAAGATGGGCGCTGGCAAGTGCGCACTATCGTTTCCTGAATCCTGCAAATTAGAGACTGAGTCATGGGCAAGCATGTAGTGGTTTTGGGTACCCAATGGGGTGATGAAGGCAAAGGCAAGATCGTTGATTTATTAACCGATAACGCCCAGGCCGTAGTGCGCTTTCAGGGTGGCCACAACGCCGGCCATACACTCGTTGTAGATGGTGAAAAGACTGTTCTGCACCTCATTCCATCGGGCATTTTGCGTGCTGGGGTTCAGTGTTTAATTGGGAATGGTGTGGTCTTGGCTCCCGATGCACTGCTGAAAGAAATGGCTTACTTAGAAGCCAAAGGCGTGCCAGTTCGTGAGCGCCTTAAGGTGTCTGCTGCCTGCCCATTGATTCTGCCCTACCACGTAGCCCTGGATAAGGCGCGTGAAGCCGCTCGCGGTAAATCAGCTATTGGCACTACCGGTCGTGGCATCGGGCCTGCCTATGAAGACAAGGTGGCGCGTCGCGGTTTGCGTCTGGCGGACTTGTATCGTCGTGAAACCTTGGCGGCCAAGCTCGGCGAAATCATTGCCTACCATAACTTCCAGTTGGTGAATTACTACAAGGTCGACCCGATCGACTTCCAAGAAGTGCTAGATCTGGCGCTGGCTTGGGGCGAACAGCTGCGTGACCTCGTGGCCGATGTGCCAGGCATTTTGCATGACTTCCGTCGTGCCGGTGCGCGCATCATGTTTGAAGGCGCACAAGGATCGTTGTTGGACATCGACCACGGCACCTACCCGTATGTGACGTCATCGAATACCACGGCTGGTGGCACATCTACCGGCTCCGGCTTTGGCCCGCTCTACCTCGACTATGTGCTGGGTATTACCAAGGCTTACACCACGCGTGTCGGTGGCGGTCCTTTCCCCACCGAACTGTTTGATGAAACCGGTGCACATCTGGCCAAAGTGGGTCATGAGTTTGGCTCTACAACGGGTCGTGCGCGTCGCTGCGGTTGGTTTGATTCCGTGGTGCTGCGTCGTGCCGTTGAGCTCAATTCCATCTCTGGCATTTGCTTAACCAAGCTCGATGTACTGGATGGCCTGGCCTCAGTGAAAATTTGCACCGGTTATGAGTCACGTGAGCCCGGCTGCATTGAAGGCATGATGTCCGATGCCGTGGCCTACGAATCGGTCGTGCCCGTCTACGAAGAACTGCCGGGTTGGACAGAGTCCACCGTGGGCGTGCAATCGCTAGATAAACTGCCGGAAAATGCGCGCGCCTACATCAAGCGTATTGAAGAGCTGGTCGGTTGCCCGATTGATATCATTTCGACCGGTCCTGACCGCGAAGAAACGATTGTGTTGCGCCATCCTTTCCAATAAAAACACCTATCAAGGCGGGGCAAGAGCATGAAGTTTGAAACAACGTTAACGTGGGATGCCCCGCTGTCTCGTGTTCTGGTCATGCTGACCTCGCCTGAATATGTGGTGCGTAAAGCTGAGTTGGCGAATCACGATAGCTTTGCTGTCGTGGCGCAATCCGATGATGGGCGTTTTTTCTCCATCACCTCGCATATCCAAGGCAAGCCCAGCATCAAGCTGCCCGCTATCGCGCAGAAGTTTGTCAAATCCGATCAGAAGATTGAGATTGATCAAACAGACCGCTGGGATCGGGAGACGGCTACCGGTGCGTTGCTGATTGTGAATCAGTCGGTAAAGGCGGTGAGTATTTCGGCCACAATGCAGTTGCGCGAGCAAGACGGCATCACCACGAATACGCTGAGCTGGGATGTTAGCTGTGACATCCCGTTGATCGGGGGTAAGCTGGCCGCTTTGCTGGCAGAAGATATTCAACAGAAAGCGGCACTAAACGCAGATGTCAGTCGTCAGATTTTGTCTAAATTTTATTAATTCATGTGGGTGGGGCTAGGTCATTAGCCGAGAAGTCGGCATGATTAGCGCAAAGGAAGCGCAGCTTCCACAAAAATAATAAGCTCGATTACTCAAGGATTGGTGTCATGTTTGAACATTTCATTGCTGAATTCAAAGCGGATATGTGGCTCTACATATCCATTCCCTTTATTAGCGGCATTATTGGCTATGTCACCAAGGTGGTGGCGATTCAAATGATGTTCTCGCCCATGGAGTTCGTGGGCATTAAACCGTTTCTAGGCTGGCAGGGGATTGTTCCGCGCAAAGCGGAAAAGATGGCCATGATTTCTGTGGATCTCATGACCTCCAAGCTGATTAAACCTTCCGAGATTTTTGCGCGCTTAGACCCGCAACGCATCGCCAAAGAAATAGAAGTGCCCATGATGGCCGCCGCAGAAGATATTGTTCGCGATGTCGCGCAGCAGTATCAGCCCGGTCTATGGGAGGGCATGCCAGAGTTTGCTCGCCAGAAAATCATTAATCGCGTGAAGGCGGAGTCGCCGGCGGTGGTCGCGGCCATCATGCAGGAAGTGAAGAACAATACAGACAAGTACTTTGACATCAAGCATATGGTGCTGACCAACTTGATGAAAGATAAGGCCTTGTTGAATGACATCTTTAAGAAGGTGGGTAAGCAAGAGTTCCGCTTTTTCAGTAATGCCGGCTTCTATTTTGGCTTCGGCATTGGTTTGATTCAGATGGTTTGCTGGCTGGTGTTCAAGCAGCCGTGGATGCTGCCGGCCTTTGGCGGCTTTGTTGGCTTCTTTAGCGACTGGATCGCTTTGCAGATGATGTTCCGTCCGCAACTCCCAACAAAATTCATGGGCATAACGTTCCAAGGCCTATTCCTGAGGCGCCAAAAAGAAGTGGCTGCAGATTACGCGGCACTGATTTCAAAGCAGTTGCTGACGCCCGCCAACATGATGGAAGAGCTATTCCGTGGTGCTTTCTCGGATCGCATCATGGAGTTGGTGCACAAGAACGTGAAGCGCTTGGTTGACGAGCAGGCCGGTGTGGCGCGCCCACTGGTGGTCTATGCCGTGGGCAGCCAGCGTTATATTGAAATGAAGAATGTGGTGGCTGAACGTATCCTGCAGAAAATGCCGGAAACCATGAAATATGTTGAGGCCTATGCTGAAGACGCAATGGATGTTCGCAACACACTGGTTAACCGTATGCAGGATCTTACGCCGCAAGAGTTTGAAGGCATGCTGCGCCCAGCGTTCAAGGAAGACGAGTGGTCGCTGATTGCAGTGGGTGCGATTTTGGGCTTCTTAGTGGGCGAGATGCAGATTCAGTTCATGCTGTAAGCATGTTCGTGCTGCAGAAAAGCAAAAAGGCCGATCAATGATCGGCCTTTTTAATTTGGTGCCCAGAAGAGGACTTGAACCTCCACCCCCTTGCGAGGACCAGCACCTGAAGCTGGCGTGTCTACCAATTTCACCATCTGGGCAGATGAGGCCGCGAAATATAGAGAGGCGAAACGAGGCTGTCAACCATCTTCCGTGTAGAATGAGGAAAATTTAACGAGATGGCGCATGAGTCGCAACAGCATACCCCCTATTCAAGATCCGCACGCCCAGCGTGAGGCAGAAAAGTACGAAAATCCGGTGCCCAGCCGAGAGATGATCCTGGCCACGCTCGATGAGCTGGCCAAGCCCCTGACCCATCCGCAACTTGCCCATCACTACGGCATTTTTGAGCCCGAGCGGGAAGAGGCGCTGCGCCGACGTTTGATCGCCATGAGTCGCGACGGCCAACTGCGCTCTGATCGACGCGGAGCCTACACGCCGTTGCATGATGATGAGCTGATTCGTGGGCGAGTACAGGGCCATAAAGATGGCTTCGGCTTTCTCACGCCAGACGAGGGCGGCCAGGATTTGATCCTGCCTTCGCGTCAGATGCGCTTGTTGTTTGATGGCGATATTGCCTGCGTGCGCGTCGCGGGATACGACCACAAGGGGCGTCGTGAAGCCATTGTGATGCGCGTTGAAGAGCGTCGTTATAAATACTTAGTGGGGCGTTATCGCGAAGAAGACGGCGTGGCCTATGTCATGCCGGATAACCCGCGCATTACTCAAGAAATTCTGGTGGTTGATGGCGGCGTGCCTGCCGAACCGGATCAGTTTGTCAGCATTGAACTAGTGGATTACCCCAGCCATCGCGGCCTCGCGACAGGCCGGATCGTTGAAGTGTTGGGCGACTTTATGGCGCCGGGCATGGAAATTGACATCGCGCTGCGTAACTACGATATCCCCCACGCGTGGCCTTCGGACGTTGAGAGTGAAGTCGCGACGCTTTCACCTGAAGTGGACGAAGACGCCAAAATCGAGCCAGGCCGTGTTGATTTGCGTGACCTGCCGCTGATGACGATTGATGGCGAAGATGCCAAAGACTTCGACGATGCCGTCTATGCCGAAAAGCGTAAAGGCGGCGGCTACCGCCTGGTCGTAGCAATTGCCGACGTGTCGCACTATGTGCGCCCCGGCACGGCGCTGGATGACGAAGCCAAGGCGCGCGGTAACTCCGTGTACTTCCCCGGCTTTGTCGTGCCCATGTTGCCGGAAATTCTGTCGAACGGCCTGTGCTCGCTGAATCCGCATGTGGATCGCTTGTGCATGGTCTGCGACATGACCATCTCAGCCGCTGGGCGTATGACCAGCAGCAAATTTTACCCAGCGGTGATGCATTCGCAGGCACGCACCACGTACACCCAGGTCAGCCAGTTCCTAGAGACGCCCAGCAGCCGTGAAGCGGACGCATTGCGTAAGCGTTGGCCTGAGTCGGTGCAATCCTCGCTGCACACGCTATACGATCTCTTTAAGCTGTTCCGCACCGTGCGCGAAACGCGTGGTGCCCTGGACTTTGACAGTGGCGAAACCCGCATTCTGTTTGGTGCAGACCGCAAGATCGAACGCATCATTCCTGTGGTGCGTAACCAAGCGCACATGCTGATTGAAGAAATGATGTTGGCGGCTAACGTGGCCTCGGCGTCCTATGTGCTGAAAGCTAAAATGCCTGCGTTGTTCCGTAACCACGAAGGTCCGAAGAACGAAAAGCTGAACAAGCTGCGTGGCTTCCTGCAGGCGCTGGGTCTCCGTTTTACGGCGACAGCCCAGCCTAAGCCCGCTGACTTCTTGGCCGTGATCCAGCAGATTCAGGATCGCCCAGACAAGCACATCATTGAAACGATGTTGCTGCGCTCCTTGTCACAGGCGGTGTACTCGCCAGACAACATTGGCCACTTCGGCTTGGCTTACGAGGCGTATTCGCACTTCACCTCGCCGATTCGTCGCTACCCCGATTTGCTGTTACACCGTGCCATTCGCAACATTCTGGCAGGTGATCACGAGACCACGCCGATGCAGCGCGTGAGTCGTGCCATTAAGGGTGCGCTGGGCGCAAAGGTTGAGCCGCTGCCGGGTCAGGTTCAGATGGTATCGCTCGGCGAACACTGCTCCATGACGGAGCGTCGTGCTGATGAAGCCACGCGCGATGTGATGGCCTGGCTCAAGTGTGAGTACATGCAAGATCGCGTCGGCGAAGAGTTCGACGGCGTGATTTCCGCCGTGACCTCGTTTGGTTTCTTTGTTGAGCTGAAAGAAGTCTATGTGGAAGGCTTGGTGCACATCAGCCAGTTGCGTGACGACTACTACAGCTATGACGCCACCTTCCATCGCCTGCAGGGCGAGCGCACACAGCGCCGCTTTGGTATTGGCGAACCGGTACGAATTAAAGTTGCAGCGGTCAATCTCGACGAGCGCAAGATGGACTTCGAGCTGCTCTCTGGCGGCGGCACCGGCAAGCGTTCGCTGCGCGAGCGTTTAAAAGAAGGTGAGATTCCCGGTGTGAGTGAAGGTCGTGCCCGTAAGGCCGCCCGCACGGGTGCAGCTCCTGCTAGCGATGCCTCGGGCGGTAAGCCCGCCGGCAAGCGCACGCAGCCCCGTACCCGCAAGCGCTGATTGCCAAGGAACTGTTTAAATGTCGAAGATGTCGTGGATATACGGTCTGCACACCGTGGAAGCGTTGCTCAACACGGAGCCTGAACGCGTCCTTGAGCTGCAAGCAATGGACACGCGCGAAGATGCGCGTCTGAATCCGTTGGTTAAGCAGGCGCGCCAACTCGGCCTGCCGGTCAGCTTCCGGGATCGCAACGCGCTCGATCAACTCGCTGAAGGTGGTCGCCATCAGGGTATTGTGGCGCGCATTCGTGAGCGTCAGGCGGGCGATGACAATGACCTGCAGGAGCTGCTCGATGGCCTGAGCGTGCCGCCGTTGCTGCTGATTCTCGATGCAGTCACTGACCCGCACAATCTCGGCGCCTGCCTGCGCACGGCTGAAGCGGCCGGCGTGCATGCTGTTGTTTGTCCGCGCGATAAGGCTGTCGGCCTGACGCCGGTCGTGCGCAAAGTCGCCTGTGGCGCCGCCGAACTGATCCCGTTCATGCAGATCACCAACCTGGCGCGCACTATCAAGCAATTGCAGGAGCGTGGTGTCTGGGTCGTCGGCACCAGTCTCGGCGACGGCGCCAAGCCGTTCTACGATGTCAATCTGAAAGGCCCGCTGGCGATTGTCATGGGTGCGGAAGGTACTGGTCTGCGGCGTCTCACGGCTGAGCTTTGCGATCATCTTGCTTATATACCGATGGCGGGGCAGATCGAAAGCCTCAATGTTAGCGTGGCTACTGGGGTGGCTCTTTTCGAGGCTGTTCGGCAGCGCTCCCGTTAAGACGCTATTGCTGCGGGATGAATACCACTGTGAAACCCGCCGCGAGTACATCCCTGTAGGCTCTCACGCGCCATCCATGGCGCGTGACGGTTTCTCAGTGGTATTCATCCCGCAGCAACCGCTCTTGCAGTGCGCGCCGTACTCGACCTCAAGGCTCGTGCTAGGTTGGTGGTTTCGGCGCTCCGTTGGTGGGCACGAATTTCCACGAGTGGTTGGGTTGGGAGCATGCTGTTGGTGGTGGGAGTTAAGCAGGGTGGCCGCCGTCACGCGCCATGGATCGCGCGTGAGAGCCTACATGGATGTACTAGCGGCGTGCGGCAGCCCTGCTTAACTCCCACCACCAGCTGACCCGCTTGAAAAACCACCAAATTCCTGTATAGTCGCGCGTCCTCCGCATGGTCTTCACCGACTGTCCGGGGTCGCGAGCGCCTAATTCTGAAGAACAAAGCCTCGTACTCCTTGCTCCGCCGCTGTCCGGCGGGGCTGTTCAATCCGTAAGGAGCACAATCCGATGCGTCATTATGAAGTCGTGTTCCTGGTGCACCCCGATCAAAGCGAGCAAGTTCCCGCGATGGTCGAGCGTTACACCGGGATGGTAAAAGATTCGGGCGGTTCCGTTCACCGCTACGAAGATTGGGGCCGCCGCCAGTTGGCTTACCCAATCAACAAAGTTCACAAGGCTCACTACATCCTGCTCAACATTGAATGCGCTGATAGCGTTCGTGCTGAACTGGAAGAAGCGTTCCGTTATAACGATGCCGTGATCCGCAGCCTGATCATCCGTCGTGACGAAGCCATTACCGAAGAATCCATCCTGGCCAAGGGCGCTGAAGAAAAACGCGCTCGTAAGGCGGCTCGCGCCGACGAAGGTCAGGAGTATTCGGCTTCCGCTGAATAACTCAGATCGTTAGCGTGGAGCAAAACACGCTGCAGATCACTGGGATACTGGAAAAGCAGTATCCGCCCCGGGTCAGTCCCGCCGGCGTCGCGCATCAGGATTTTCTGTTGCAGCACCGGTCCCGGCAACGGGAAGCTGGCTCGGCACGCGAGGCTCGCCTCGTGCTCACGGTACATTGTGCCGGTGAGTTAGTGCAGCAGTTGCAAGCTTTGCAGCTGGGTGATCGGGTAGTGGTGACGGGATTTCTGGCGTTGGCTAGTTATCGCGACACCGAAAAAGTGGTTTTGCACGCGCAAACGTTAGACAGACAAGATTAAGGAGAGGAAACCATGGCGCGTTTCTATCGTCGTCGTAAGTTCTGCCGTTTCACGGCTGAAAAGGTCACCTACATCGACTACAAAGATGTTGAGACCCTGAAGCAATTCATCACCGAGAACGGCAAGATCGTCCCGAGCCGTATTACCGGTACCAAGGCACGCTACCAGCGTCAGCTGACCCTCGCTATTAAGCAGGCCCGCTACCTGGCAATCATGCCGTATACCGATAACCACATTTAAGGTTGGGGTGCGTGATGCAAGTTATTCTGTTAGAAAAAATCAAAGGCCTCGGCGCTCTCGGCACCAAGGTTGACGTGAAGCCAGGCTACGGCCGCAACTTCCTGATCCCACAGGGCAAAGCACTGCCAGCTACGGCTCGCAACTTGGCCGATTTCGAAGTGCGTCGTGCTGAGCTGGAGCGTCAGGAAGCTGCTGTTCTGGCGGCTGCTGAAGCCCGCGCTGCTGCATTGGCTGAACTGAGCCTGACCATCGCCTCCAAGGCCGGTGACGAAGGTAAGCTGTTCGGTTCGATCGGCAACCGTGACATCGCTGAAGCGGCTACCGCTGCTGGCGTTGCTGTGGACAAGAGCGAAGTTCGTCTGCCGACGGGCCCGCTGCGTCACACCGGCGAGTACGACATTGCTGTTCAGGTTCATAGCGACCTGTTGGCATCGGTTAAGGTGGTTATCGTTGCTGAGTAAGCAATGTTGACCCGCTGATGTCGTATCAGTAAAAAACAGGGCGCTTGGGGCAACTCAAGCGCCCTGTTTGTTTTGGGCTTTTGCGCTAAGCTTGCAGCCTTGTTGGAAGAGAATATCTATGTCGCAATCTACCTCTGTCGCCTCGGAAAACACGCTGGCGAACCTGAAATTGCCACCGCATTCGCTGGAGGCTGAACAGGCCGTGCTCGGTGGCCTGATGCTGGACGACCAAGCCTGGGACAGGGTTTCAGATCGCGTCAAAGAGGAAGACTTCTACCGGCGTGATCATCGCCTGATATTTCAAGCCATCGCTCTCTTGGCAAACGCGGGCGATCCGCGTGATGCCCTAACAGTGTCGGAAACGCTGACCCGTCTCGGGGAATTGGACAATGCCGGTGGCTTGGCCTACCTCGGTGAGCTAGTGCGTAACACCTCATCGGCCACGAATATTGCTGCCTATGGCGACATCGTGCGTGAACGCTCGGTGCTGCGTCAGCTCATTCGCATCAGCAATGAGGTGTCAGACACCGCGTTTCAGCCGCAGGGCGCTACCGCACAAGACATTCTCGATCAGGCTGAGCGCAAGATTTTTGCGATTGCCGAGCAGCAGCAAAAAGGTGGCGGGCCACAAGCTCTGCGACCTCTGCTGCAAAAGGCTTTGGATCGAATTGATAAGCTCTTTCAGTCCACTGAATCCATTACCGGCCTGAGTACCGGATTTGCCGATCTCGATGACCGAACCTCGGGCCTGCAGGGTGGCGACTTGGTGATTGTGGCGGCACGTCCGTCCATGGGTAAAACCACGTTTGCCATGAACCTCGTTGAAAATGCCATGTTGCGCTCGGGCAAGCCGGTGCTGGTGTTCTCCATGGAAATGCCCGCCGAGCAGTTGGTCATGCGTATGTTGTCGTCGCTGGGGCGTATTGATCAGGGTCGTGTGCGTTCGGGCAAGCTCGAAGAGGAAGATTGGCCGCGCCTCACCTCAACCATGACCATGCTGTCGGAGCAGAAGTTATTGATTGATGATTCGGCGTCGTTAAGCCCTAACGATGTTCGTACGCGTGCTCGCCGCGTGGCACGTGAGCAGGGCGGCTTAGGTCTGATCATGGTCGACTACTTGCAGCTCATGCGGGTGCCTGGCCTGGAAAGCAACCGCGTGAACGAAATTTCGGAAATCTCGCGCTCGCTGAAGGCGCTGGCGAAAGAAATGGAATGCCCGGTGATTGCGCTATCGCAGCTCAACCGCTCGCTGGAGCAACGACCGAATAAGCGCCCGGTGATGTCGGACTTGCGTGAATCTGGCGCTATCGAACAGGACGCGGACGTGATCATGTTTATCTATCGCGATGAGGTCTATAACCCCGAATCACCAGACAAGGGCACGGCCGAAATCATTATTGGTAAGCAGCGTAACGGCCCGATTGGTGCGTTGCGCTTGGCCTTCCACGGTAAGTACACCCGATTCGAGGATCTGGCGCCCGAGCACTATCGCAACATGGAAAGTGACTACTAATACGAATACCGTGCGTAATTCGAACATCGAACGACTGGAGCGCGAGACAACGCATGCGTGATACCTGGCTGACGCTGAACCCTCATGCGCTGACGCAAAATCTCGCGGTGTTGCGTGCGCATCATCCGCAATCCAAGCTGCTGGCCATGGTTAAAGCCGATGCCTACGGGCACGGTGTGGCGCAGGTGGCGCCGCTATTAGCAACGCAGGTCGATGCATTTGGTGTGGCATTTCTCGAAGAAGCCTTGGCGCTAAGAGCACAAGGCATCAACACGCCTATTGCCGTGCTGGAAGGTGTGTTCACTGCCGCTGAATTGGCTGCAGCACGCACAGCACAGCTGTCCTTGGCCGTGCACAGCCCGGAGCAAGTGGCGCTCTTGCAGGCTGCGCCAGCAGGTGAGCCGCTAACCGTGTGGCTCAAACTCAACACTGGCATGAATCGTCTTGGCTTTCGTCCAGCTGACGCGCTCAAGGTCTGGCATCAGCTGCACCGACTGCCTCTGGTGAACTCGATTCATGTCATGACGCACTTTGCCCGAGCCGATGAATTGACCTGCCCGCAGACCGAGTTGCAGTGGGGTCGTTTTTGCGCGGTACGCGATGCCATTGCGCTGGCGCAGCGTGAGCCGGTCATTACCAGCGTTGCCAACTCGGCCGCTATTTTGGCGTGGCCACAAACGCAAACCGAGTGGATGCGTCCCGGTATTGCCCTGTACGGCAGCTCCCCATTTGCCGATCAATGCGCTGAACATTTTGGCTTACAAGCTGTCATGACCCTGCACTCGCGAATTATTGCTGTGCATGAGTTGAGTGCGGGCGATGAGGTGGGTTATGGCGCAACCTGGGTGGCTGACGCCGCCACGCGTATAGCCGTGGTCGCCATTGGCTATGGCGATGGCTATCCCCGCCATGCGCGTAATGGCACGCCGGTGTTGGTGAATGGCCACCGCTGTGCGCTGGTCGGTCGAGTGTCTATGGATATGATTACGGTGGATCTTGGCGCAGTGGCGGCAAAACCCAGCGACGAGGTCGTGCTATGGGGCGAGGGCTTGCCTGCTGATGAAGTCGCGCAAGCCGCCGGCACCATCAGCTATGAGCTATTTTGCCGACTAACGCCCCGCGTGCGTCGCGTGCCACCGAGCCTGTCGAGTCCGTCTCATGTCTAAGCTACGCAGTGTCTATGTCTGTGCCGACTGTGGCAGTGAGGCGAGCAAGTGGTCGGGCCAATGCGGTGACTGCGGCGCTTGGAACACGATGGCTGAGATGCAGCGAGAGCCTGCAGTGACGGGCAAGGGCGCGCGCGCTAGACCCGGAGGTTATGCGGGTCAGGCTGCAACGGTCACGGCGCTGCGCGATGTGCAAATTGATGCTCAAGAGCGGCGCACCCAAACGGGCTTGTCTGAGCTAGATCGCGTGTTGGGTGGCGGGCTGGTGGATGGCTCGGTAGTGCTCATTGGCGGCGATCCTGGCATTGGTAAATCGACCATTCTGCTGCAAACGCTGACGCATCTGGCGGCGACACAGACGGCACTTTATGTGACGGGCGAGGAATCGTTGGCGCAGGTGGCCCTGCGAGCACGCCGCTTGGAATTGCCGGTGGAGCATCTGCGCTTGATGGCGGAAACCAGCGTGGAGCGCATTCTGGCGACGGCACAAATCGAACAGCCAAAAATCATGGTGATTGATTCGATTCAGACCCTGTATACCGAAGCCTTGAATTCAGCGCCGGGTGGTGTGTCGCAGATTCGGGAGTCCGCAGCGCTGCTTACCCGTTATGCCAAACAAAGCGGTTGCGCCTTGTTTCTCGTGGGGCATGTCACTAAAGATGGCACGCTGGCTGGCCCGCGCGTGCTTGAGCACATGGTGGATTGCGTCTTGTATTTTGAGGGCGAAGCCGACTCCCGCTTCCGCCTAATTCGTGCCGCGAAGAATCGTTTTGGCGCGGTCAATGAGCTGGGCGTGTTCGCCATGACCGACCGTGGATTGCGCGAGGTGTCGAACCCGTCAGCGATTTTCTTGTCACGCTACGATCAGCCCATTCCTGGCTCGGTGGTTATGGTCACGCGTGAAGGCACGCGACCCTTGCTGGTGGAAGTGCAGGCCTTGGTGGACGATGCATTCAGCAACCCGCGCCGCGTGGCTGTGGGTTTGGATCAGAATCGTCTAGCCATGCTGCTGGCGGTTTTGCATCGTCATGGCGGCATCGCCAGTGTTGGACAGGATGTGTTTGTGAACGTGGTGGGTGGCGTGAAAGTGCTGGAGACCGGTTCTGATTTGGCTGTGGTCTTGGCCGTCACATCGAGCCTGCGCGGTCAGCCGTTGGATAGCGACCTCGTGGTCTTTGGCGAGATCGGCTTGAGCGGTGAAATCCGCCCCGTGCCCAATGGTCAAGAGCGTCTGCGTGAAGCCGCCAAGCATGGCTTTAAGCGTGCCATCGTGCCTCGCGGCAACGTGCCCAAGCAGGGTATCGATGGTATGCAAGTGATCGGCGTGGGGCGTCTGGCCGAGGCCATCGAAGCGCTTTAGCCGATGCGCTTTAACTCAGCGTCTTAACGGGGAAGCCAGCCCAAACTGGCTTCCGTGCCTGCGGGTCCCGGTCGATACTCCGCCCCACACCAGCCCGCATAGGGCAGCTCGTCAATCACCGCGAATACAGATTTGAAGTCGATGGTGCCGGTGCCGGGCGCGCCGCGACCCGGATTATCGGCGAATTGAATATGGCCAATTAGCGGCCAGTTCTCGACTAAGCTGCTGATTAAGTCCTCGCCCATGCGTGCTAAGTGATAGCAATCAAATTGCATCTTCAGGGTGGGGTGATCGGCAGCCTCCAAAATCTCCTGCATCTGCGCGATGTTATGGATGAGGAAGCGAGGCATATCGTCTGTGTTAATGGCCTCCAGCGTGGTGGTGACGCCCACGCTGTGAAAGGCTTCGGCGGCATAGCGAGCATTTGCGGTGAGGGTATGCAGGCAGTGCAGCAAATCGCCTTCTTCGGGCAGGCGTCCTGCCAACACATTGACGCAGCGCACGCCCAGCTCTTCGGCATAAGGCAATGCCTGAAGCACGGCGCGGCGGAACTCCTGCTCGCGCCCCGGTACGCTGGCAATGCCATCGCCGCCCTGCATTAAGTTGCCTGCCGGTATATTGATCAGCACCAGCTCCAGATCATGCGCATCCAATTCGGTGCGGATGGCTTTCGGGCTGAGCTCATAGGGGAATTGAACTTCAACCGCCTCAAAGCCTGCGGCCTTGGCTGCCGCAAAGCGCTCAATCAGTGGGTATTCCGTAAAGAGCAGCGACAGGTTGGCACAATAGCGAAGCATAGAAATTAGTCCTGTTCTGCAGCAGATGGGCGGGCATGTAAGAGCACCGTCGAGCTCAGGTCGTCACGCGTGAAACCGTGGTCGGCATGCCGCTGCATAAGTGTATGCGCTGCCGTGGCAAGAGGCAGTGGGCTGTCTACGGTTTGACCAAGTGAAACCGCATTGCCCAAGTCTTTGAGCAAAGTTTGTACTTTCCATTGCACGGGCTCAAAACGCCGCTCCGCCATGCGTGGCGCCAAAATTTGGAAAGGTAGGGAGTCGGCAAAGCCGCCGGCTAAGGCGGGGGCGAGCAGACGGGCATCGACTCCCGCCTGCTCTGCCAAAGCCACCGTTTCGGCAATGAGCAAGCTGTTGGCCGCCACAATCAACTGATTGCAAATTTTCGTGACTTGGCCGGCGCCCACATCGCCCATACGGGTAATGCGCTGTGCGTAGTGTGAAAGCACGGGAGTCACACGGGATATGGCGTCGGCATCGCCGCCGGCCATGATGACCAAACGCCCTTGCTCCGCACCCACCACGCCGCCGGATACCGGCGCATCGACCCACGTTGCGCTACATTGCTTATGCAGTTCAGCGGCTAATTGTCGCGTTAGTTCGGCGGTGATGGAGGAGTGGTCAACCACAATCAGTCCGGCATGCGCCCCAGCTAAGATGCCGTGTTTAGCATGCATAACATCGGCGACAGCCGCTGAGTCTGAAACACAGAGTAAGAGCACATCAACATGGGCTGCCATGGCTGCGGGAGAGTCGGCGGGTATGGCACCAGCAGCTATCAATGCATCGATTTTGCCTGCGCTCCGGTTCCATACCTGCAGCGAGATGCCAGCATTTAGCAGCCGATGGCACAGCGGTAAGCCCATTAGCCCAATGCCGATAAATCCCACACGCATATGTATTTCCTGGTCATATAAAGCGCACATTGTGCCTTGAACGTTTCGTCACCAAAAGTGTTCAGAACGCTGGGGTTTTTAGCTCGGCGCTGTTACTGTCTAGCGGCATAAAAACAATTAGGAGGAGCTCAGCCATGAGCGCTTTTGAACAAGCTCAACGCGATGTGAAAACCCTGACACAGCGCCCATCCAACGAAGACATGCTGTCTTTGTATGCCCACTTCAAACAAGCCAGTGCCGGTGATGTTTCCGGCAGCCGTCCTGGCATGTTCGATATGATTAATCGCGCGAAATATGATGCATGGGCCGCGTTAAAGGGCATGAGTAAGGCTGCGGCCGAACAAGCCTACATTGATAAAGTGAACGGCCTGCTTAAAACGCACGCTTAATGCCGCGTTTGCTGTGAAAAAACGAGACGGTGCTTGCGTGTCAGCGCCGCCTCGTTTCCAATACGCGCAATTATTCTAGATGACCGCTGTTATGGTTAACCCGTCTTCTGCCTTGCACGATGCCAGCCCTGCGTTTCAGCTAAAGGGCGGCTCTTTCACAGGCACAGTGCTTGAATTGCACAGTACTGACCTTGAGCAGGTCGCCGCACAACTAAAGGCACGTCTTAACGATGCGGCTGCTTGGCTGCAGGAAGCGCCTGTAATTTTAAATGTTGAAAAGGTGGCGAATGCCCCTGTGGATTGGCCCACCTTAGTGACACTGCTACGTGCCCATTCGGTCAGTCTGGTTGCTATTCGCGCCCCACAATCTTTGCACGCCAGCTTAGCGGTGCTCGACGTGCCGGTATTGCAAGGCCTTAAGCGTAAGGGTGCTGAAGTTGAAGTCGCCGCGCCTGCGGTGACAGTTGCCGCTGTTGCGCCAGCCCCTCGAGCGGCTACCCGCATCGTGACGCAACCGGTGCGTGGCGGTCAGCAGATTTATGCCGAAGGGGATTTAATCGTGTTGGCCCCGGTGAGTGCCGGCGCTGAAGTATTAGCGGATGGCAATATCCATATCTATGCACCGCTGCGTGGCCGTGCGCTGGCGGGTGTTCAAGGCAATAGCGAAGCGCGAATTTTTTGCCAATCACTGGAAGCGGAACTGGTTTCCGTGGCGGGGCGTTACCGCGTCGCAGAAGACCTGAGGAAGACGCCGCAGTGGGGTAAGGCGATTCAAGTGCTGCTCGATCAAGATCAGTTGAACCTGCTGGATCTTTAAACAATACTGGCGCGAATTTTGTATTCGCTGATGATGAAATAAGCGTGTTAGTGCGAACACTGATCGCAAAGAGGATGACATTTTGGCAAAGATTATTGTGGTGACATCGGGCAAGGGCGGTGTCGGTAAAACCACCACCAGCGCAGCCATCGGAACGGGCTTAGCCATGCGCGGCCACCGTACGGTCGTGGTCGATTTTGACGTGGGTCTGCGTAACCTCGACCTCATCATGGGGTGTGAGCGCCGCGTGGTGTATGACTTCATTAACGTCATTCAGGGCGATGCATCGCTGAATCAAGCCCTGATTAAAGACAAGCGCCTAGACAACCTCTTTGTCTTGGCAGCCAGCCAGACACGCGACAAAGATGCGCTGTCGGAAGATGGTGTGGCACGCGTCATGGACGAGTTGGCCGCACAGTTTGATTTCGTCATCTGTGATTCGCCAGCGGGCATCGAGAAAGGCGCACACATGGCGATGTACTTCGCCGATGAAGCCATTGTGGTGACCAACCCCGAGGTGTCGTCGGTACGTGACTCCGATCGCATGCTTGGTCTGCTGTCGAGCAAGTCCAAGCGGGCTGAAGAAAATCGCGACCCTATTAAAGAGTTCCTGCTGTTAACTCGCTACAACCCGATTCGCGTGGAAAGCGGTGAAATGTTGTCGGTGGCGGACGTCGAAGAAATTTTGTCGATTAAGTTACTGGGCGTGATTCCGGAATCACAAGCCGTACTCAAGGCATCTAACCAAGGCGTGCCGGTTATTTTCGATGTCGAGTCGGATGCGGGTCAGGCTTATAGTGATGCGGTAGAGCGTTTACTCGGTGCTGATGTGCCGCACCGCTTTTTGGATGTCCAGAAGAAGGGCATTCTTCAGCGACTGTTTGGAGGCTAAGCGATGAGCTTCATGGATTTTTTCCGCGCCCAAAAGAAGCCAACCACGGCTTCCATGGCCAAAGAACGACTGCAGATTATTGTTGCGCATGAGCGTGGCCAGCGTAGTCAGCCTGACTATCTGCCGCAGTTACATCGCGACATTCTCGATGTGATTCGCAAGTATGTGCCGATTCGTGAGGATCAAGTGCAAGTTGAGCTGGATAGCCAAGGCACCTGCTCGGTGCTGGAGCTGAACATCACGCTGCCGGATCGTTAAGCATTCTATTGACGTAATCATCGTGCATAAAAAACCGCCAGATCATCGGCGGTTTTTTTATGCGTGAAACGGCGCGGTGTGGCTTAGCGCACAACCAGCTCGCCATTGCGAACACGAACGGCGGTGCCAACACTGAGATTGGGCGCCTGCGCGTAGCTGAAGCTATCACGACGGCCATCTTCGAAACGCACACGAACGCGATAGCTCGTGGTAGTGCGGGATTTGCTTTCAATGGCATTGCCCGCATAGGCACCGCCCACGACACCGGCTGCTGTGGCAACTTTTTGACCAGAACCGCCGCCGACCTGATGGCCGAGAGCGCCGCCCACAACAGCACCCGCGACCGCGCCTAAGCCAGAGGGCGCTGCAGCTTGGGTAATTGGGGTGATTTCAGTGACGACGCCACAGGAAGCGCAAGTCTCTTTCTGTGCGCTGGCGGCTACTTTTTCGGTGGTTTTTGCATTGTCTTCACGCTGGGCAGCGGCCTCGGGAGTAGCAGAGGTTTCGCTCTCGGCGATGGCATCTACCGCGTTGCTGGTGGGCAGCCAATCCATCATTTTAGCCACGCCGACGGCAGAAAAAAGAATGACTGCGATGGCGGCGCAAATGATCAGCACGTTAGGACGCGTAGTAGGGGTTGTCATGATGTTTGCCTCAGAAAGTGTGAGGCAGTGTAACGGTTCGCGCGCGATTCAGTTGACCTGAACCGCGCGCTAGCGATTAGCTCATCTTTTTGTACTTAACGCGCTTAGGCCGTGCTTCGTTGCCCAGCTTCTTACGGCGGTACTCCTCGTACTCGGTGTAGTTGCCGTCGTACCATTCCACTTCGTCACCTTCAAAGGCGAGGATGTGCGTCGCGATACGGTCCAAGAACCAGCGATCGTGGGAGACCACCATGGACACGCCGGGGAAGGTCAGCAGCGCTTCTTCCACCGCGCGCAGGGTTTCTACGTCGAGGTCGTTGGAGGGTTCGTCGAGCAGCAGGCAGTTCGCGCCCGCTTGTAGAATCTTGGCGAGCTGGAGACGGTTGCGTTCACCGCCGGAGAGCTCACCGACGCGCTTCTGCTGGTCCTGGCCCTTGAAGTTGAAGCGGCCGATGTAGGCGCGTGACGGGATCTCGTAATCGCCGACCTTCATGATGTCGAGGCCGCCGGAGACTTCTTCCCAGACCGTCTTGCTGTCGTCCAGCGAGTCACGAATCTGACCGATGTAGGCGACCTTGATGCTCTGGCCGACGATAACTTCGCCGGCATCCGGCTTCTGTTCGCCGGTGATCATGCGGAACAGGGTGGTTTTACCGGCACCGTTGGGGCCGACGATGCCGACGATGGCAGCCTTGGGCACGGTGAAGCTCAGGTTTTCATAGAGCAGGCGGTCGCCGAAGGATTTGGCGATGCCCTTCACTTCGATGACCTGATCGCCCATACGCTCGCCTGGCGGAATGTAGATTTCCTGCGTCTCGGCGCGCTTCTGGAACTCTTTGCTGGACAGCTCTTCAAACGCCTGCATACGCGACTTGGACTTGGCCTGACGCGCCTTGGGGTTGCTGCGCACCCATTCCAGTTCGCGCTTGAGCGCCTTGGTGTGAGCCTCTTCCTGGCGATCTTCCATCTCCAAGCGCGCGCTCTTCTGCTCCAGCCAGCCGGTGTAGTTGCCCTGGTAGGGGATGCCGCGGCCACGGTCTAGCTCGAGAATCCACTCGGCGACGTTTTCCAAGAAGTAGCGATCGTGGGTGATGGCCACGATGGTGCCGGGGAAGTTCTTCAGGAACTGTTCCAGCCAGCCTACCGATTCGGCATCGAGATGGTTGGTCGGTTCGTCGAGCAGCAGCATGTCGGGTTTGGAAAGCAGCAGACGGCAGAGCGCGACGCGGCGGCGCTCACCACCAGACAGCGTGCTGATCTCGGCATCCCAGGCCGGCAGGCGCAGCGCATCGGCGGCTTGCTCAAGCTGGTTGTCGAGGTTGTGACCATCCCAAGCCTGAATGATGGATTCGAGCTTTTCCTGCTCGGCGGCGAGCTTGTCGAAATCGGCATCTTCCATGGCGTATTCGCCGAAGACTTCATCGAGACGCGCCATGGCGTCGAGGCATTCACGCACGCCATCTTCCACATTGCCGCGCACATTTTTCGAGGGATCCAAGTGCGGTTCCTGCTCGAGGTAGCCGATTTTTGTACCGGCCGCGGCGCGTGCTTCACCACTAAAATCTTTGTCCACGCCGGCCATGATTTTCAGCAAGGTAGACTTACCCGAGCCGTTCAGACCGAGCACGCCGATTTTGGCGCCCGGAAAAAACGACAGCGAAATATCTTTGAGAATTTCGCGCTTAGGCGGAACCAATTTCGATACACGATTCATCGTGTAGATATACTGAGCCATGAAACAGACCTTTGTTGCAGCTAGGAAAGGTCGCGATTATACCGAAGCCGACGCATGATGTACGGCTAAACACAGTTGTCAGGGGAAAGAGCGAATGACGCGTTGGAATCAACTCACAGGCGAGGTTCAGTCTGGGCTGCTACTGCTAACGGCCACCGCACTGGCGCTGATATTGGCGAATAGCGCTGGGGTTGGGCTCTATCAGGAGCTGTTGTCGATTCCGGTACAGGTACGTGTGGGCGCTTTAGACATTGATAAGTCGCTGCTGCTTTGGATCAATGACGGCCTCATGGCCATGTTCTTTCTCATGGTTGGCCTCGAGATTAAACGCGAAGTCGTGCATGGCCACTTGAGCAGTCTGCGAAAGCTGGCCTTGCCCGGCTTTGCAGCCATTGGCGGCATGCTGGTTCCCGCTTTAATTTATGCCTCATTGAACTGGCATGACCCCGTGTTATTGCAGGGCTGGGCAATTCCTTCGGCCACGGATATTGCCTTTGCGCTGGGCGTGCTGGCCATGCTCGGCTCGCGCGTACCGCCCGCCTTGAAAGCCTTTGTGCTGGCACTGGCGGTGATGGACGACCTCGGGGCTGTCATCATCATTGCGCTGTTCTATACCAGCCAGCTTTCGGTGCTTTCGCTGAGTGTGGCCGCCGCCGCCACGTCGGTACTGGTGCTATTAAATGTGCTCGGCGTGCGCCGCATTGCCATCTACATGGTGGTGGGCGTGGTGCTTTGGATCAGCGTGCTGAAGTCGGGCGTGCATGCCACATTGGCAGGTGTCGTCATTGCCTTGGCAATGCCGGTACGCCACGACGCCGACGGTCACTCGCCAGCAGAAAGCCTGGAGCATGCGTTACACCCTTGGGTCGCGTTTTTTATTGTGCCCGTCTTTGCTTTTGCCAATGCTGGTGTGAGCTTGCAGGGCGTAGGCGCGGAAGTGTTCAGCAACAGTGTTTTCCAGGGTATTTTTCTGGGGTTGGTGCTGGGCAAGCAGTTGGGTATTTTCGCCTTCTCTTGGCTCTGTATTCGCCTTGGCTGGGCGACGCTGCCCGAAAACACATCCTATCGTCAGCTCTATGGCGCAGCCGTGCTGTGCGGCATCGGCTTCACCATGAGTCTGTTTATTAGCTCGCTGGCGTTCCAGCATTCCGGCAGCAGTGTGGAGCTGGTAGACCGCTTGGCGGTACTGATGGCATCCATACTGTCGGCCTGCTGGGGTTACGCGGTGCTGAGCCGCCGCAGCTAATTTATTGAGCTGCTGCCAGTGCCGCGGCCTGCGCCGCCGGCGAGCGCGCCAGATAGCTGAGTGCTTGCTCGGTATTGCCCTCGTGAATCGGATGGAACGAGGGTGAGATCCAGCGCTTGGTGGCCGACACGAGGAAGCTGAACTGAGGGATATTCTGAGTCAGCGTACCCACGCGCTCGACTTCGCGCAGCAGCGTCCAGAACGGTTTGCGCGCCAGGCGTTGGCCGGCCGGGTCGCTGGCATCCTGACGCGCCATGTTGCGATAGCCTTCCAGCAAGAAGTGAATAAACAACGGGAAAATCACCGCCATTAAGGCCTGACGGGTCAGGTAGAAGGCGGGCTCGTTCTTGCACAGGTGCTCGTACACATCAAAGGCCACGGTGCGATGCTCAACCTCTTCGGCCAGATGCCAGCGGAAGACATCCGCCATGATGGGGTCGCCAGCATCCCAGCTTTTGTTGTCCATGGCCCATTGCCCCAGCACACCGGTGAAATGCTCGATGGCAGCAATAATGCCGACGCGCATGATCAGCCAATGCTTATCGATGCGGGGGCCGCTGAGCCCGGAAAGTCCCAGGGGTTTGTCGCCCAGTACCTTACCAAATAGTCCATCGACGCGACCGAGGAACTTGTCAGTCTCGATGCCGTGGCGCGTCAGGTACTTCTGCGCTTCCTTGTGCACGCGGGCATGCATGCCTTCTTGGCGGATGAAACCTTGCATTTCTTCGCGCAGTATCGGGTCGGTGACTAAGGGCAGTGCCTTGTTATAAACGCGGCAGAACCACAGCTCGCCGGCGGGCAGCAGCAAGTGAATACCGTTGATCATGTGGCTGGAGAAATTGTCGTCAGGCAGCCAGTGCAGCGGGGTGCTGTCGAGGTTGAATTGCACGCGGCGGGTCGGCAGTGCTGTGGCTTTACGAGCAGTGGCTTCACGAGTCATGTCGGTCTCCCTGTTTTTCAGGCAAATAGTCAGGAAAAGTTAGGTCGTCATTAGGCGGCTTCGCTGGGGTTGGCGCGCAAGTGAGCAAACAAGCTGTCTTGCTGGTCGAGCTCACAGGCCGAGACAAACTCGGTGATCCACTGTGCAATCAGCTCGTGATGACTAAGCACAACCCAATGTGTGGCGTCGATGTCGCGGCGATACAGCTCTGGGACCCACTGCGACAGGTCGCTGTAGAGGTTGTGGCTGGCGTAGTTGTCGAAGCGCGGCACGATGAGTTGTACCGGGCAGCTGGCATAACGCTGCTCGGGGTTAGCTAGCTTGGGCAGGAAGTTGGCGCGATAGAGCTGTACGCCTTCTTTGCCATCTTCGACCTGGGTTGGGTTCGGCGTGCTTTCGATCACACCTTCGCGATGCTGCAAATACTTCGGCCAGAGCTTGCCCAATCCGGCTTGCCAGAGCGTGGGTGCCAGTACCGGCAACTGGAACATGACCACATACCAGGAGCTGCCGAACTGCTTCACGGCTTTCAGTCGTTCATTGAGCGGCAGGCTGCTGGTGGGTGATAGACGTGTACGCATCCAGTGCGCGGCGTGATCCAGCGATGGGCCGGAAATAGTGGTGTAGCTGGCGATGCGGTCGCGCAGTTTCTCCGTTGTGACGGACTCCCAGCTCTGAATGGAGCCCCAGTCGTGACCCACGAGGTGGAAGCGGCGGCCGGGAATGACGGCATCGACCACACTCATTAGATCTTTCGAAAGCTGGTCCAGCGAGTAATCGCTGACTCGGCGGCCAGACTCGCTTTGTCCAGCGCCGCGCACATCATAGGCAATCACAAAGAACTGATAGGCCAGCAGCTCCGCTACCGGTAGCCAGACTTGGTGGTTATCGGGGTAACCGTGCACCAGCACAATGGGCGTGTTGCTGGCGTCGCCTAGGGTGGCGACGTGAAGTTTCAGCCCATCGCTGCTGTTGATGAATTGATGAGTAGGCATTCCGTAAACCCTCGATGAAACTTAATGGCGTTCAGTTGGTCGGATGATTACATTGAACGATGTTACATTCAATAGGGTGATTTGCAGCAAGGTGAGCGGCATTCATGTTCTCTGTCTAATCAGTTCACCTGTTATTTATGGGACTTTCCGGTAGAATCTGCCGCCTCTTTGATCAATCCGCCCTGACCAGTCCTTTCTGACGGAGTTGCCCATGTTCAGCCCAGACCAGACCCTTGCTACTTTCGATCCGGAATTGGCTAAAGCCATCAGCCAAGAAGACGCGCGCCAAGAAGCGCACATTGAGCTGATTGCGTCGGAAAACTATTGCTCGCCAGCCGTCATGGAAGCGCAGGGCTCGAAGCTGACCAACAAGTACGCCGAAGGCTATCCCGGCAAGCGCTACTACGGTGGCTGCGAATACGTCGATGTGATTGAGCAGCTGGCGATTGATCGCGCCAAGCAGTTGTTCGGTGCCGACTACGCTAACGTGCAGCCGCATGCCGGTTCGCAGGCCAACAGCGCCGTCTTCCTGGCGCTGCTCAGCGCCGGCGATACCGTGCTCGGCATGTCGCTGGCCCACGGTGGTCACCTGACTCACGGTGCCAAGGTCAACTTCTCCGGCAAGAACTACAACGCTGTTCAGTACGGCCTCGACACCGCCACTGGCCTGATTGATTACGACGAAGTCGAGCGCTTAGCCGTTGAGCACAAGCCGAAAATGATCATCGCCGGCTTCTCCGCTTATTCGCAGGTGTTGGATTTCCCGCGCTTCCGCGCCATTGCAGATAAAGTCGGTGCGTACCTGTTTGTGGACATGGCGCACGTGGCGGGTCTGGTTGCTGCCGGTGTTTACCCGAACCCCGTGCCATTTGCGGATGTCGTGACCACCACCACGCACAAGACGCTGCGAGGCCCACGTTCGGGTCTGATCTTGGCGCGCGCCAACGAAGAAATTGAAAAGAAGCTGAACTCTGCCGTATTCCCAGGCAACCAAGGCGGCCCGTTGATGCACGCGATCGCGGCGAAAGCCGTGTGCTTCAAAGAAGCCATGTCACCGGATTTCGTGACCTATCAGAAGCAGGTCGTGAAGAATGCTCAGAACATGGCCAAGGTCTTTATGGCGCGTGGTTTTGATGTGGTCTCCGGTGGCACAGAAAACCATCTCTTCCTGCTCTCACTGATCAAGCAAGACATCACCGGCAAAGATGCCGATGCTGCGCTCGGCCGTGTTGGCATTACCGTGAATAAGAATGCCGTACCGAATGACCCGCGCTCACCCTTCGTGACCTCTGGTATTCGTATTGGTACGCCAGCGGTCACCACGCGTGGCTTCAGCGAAGCGGAGTGTGGCGAACTGGCCGGTTGGATTGCAGACGTGATTGAAGGCCTGAAAGGCAACCCAGCGGGTGATGCGGCTGTTGAAGCGACTGTGGCCGCTAAGGTCAAAGCGATTTGCGCCAAGTATCCCGTCTACGCCGCCTGATCTGAGCCTGCCCTGAGTGGGGGCCACCCTGTCTAAAAGCGTTAGCTCCATGTGCTTTTAGACAGGGTGGCTCCCACTCAGGATGTCGCTCCGCTCGTCGGGGCTTGCTTTGGTGGTTGGCTGCGTCATATTCACTGTTGTTGACGAAACACAGGGTGGTTCTTTTTATGCATTGTCCTTTCTGCAAAGCGGAAGACACGAAAGTCATTGACTCACGGCTCGTGGCCGAGGGTGATCAGATTCGTCGTCGCCGTGAGTGCACCTCCTGTAACGAGCGTTTCACCACGTTCGAGACTGCTGAACTCGTGATCCCCCGCGTCATCAAATCCGATGGCCGTCGCCAACCGTTTGATGAAAGCAAGCTCCGCCACGGCATGTTGCATGCGCTGCAAAAGCGTAATGTCAGCATTGATCGGGTGGATGCGGCGTTAAACCATATCCTGCATAAATTGCGCGCCACCGGCGAGCGCGAAGTGAAGTCGCGCCTCATTGGTGAGCTGGTGATGGCCGAGCTGAAGCAGCTCGACTCCGTGGCGTATGTGCGCTTTGCGTCGGTCTATCGCGACTTCAAAGACATTGATGCCTTCCGTGCCGAGATTGATAGCCTGAATACGGCTAACGGCATCGAGCCCACCTAATGACACTCTCTGCGCAAGATCACTCGGCCATGGCTGAGGCCCTGCGTCTCGCCGAGCGCGGTCTTAACACCACGGCGCCGAACCCGCGTGTGGGTTGCGTTATCGTGCGTGATGGCGAGGTGGTCGGGCGTGGATGGCATGTGCGTGCGGGCGAGCCACATGCTGAAGTCTTTGCCTTGCGCGAGGCCGGTGAGCGAGCCCACGGCGCAACGGCCTATGTCACGTTAGAGCCTTGCGCGCATACCGGCCGTACGCCGCCCTGCGCGGATGCATTAATCGCGGCGGGTCTGTCTCGTGTAGTGATCGCGGTGGCTGACAGTAACCCGCTGGTGGCAGGCCAAGGCGCGCAGCGTTTGCGGGCAGCCGGTATTGCCGTAGACGTTGGGCTCATGGAAGTGCCGGCACGCACGCTCAATGCCGGATTCTTGCGCCGTATTTCGGGGGGGCTGCCTTGGTTGCGCATGAAAACGGCCAGCAGTCTTGACGGCCGCACGGCCATGGCGTCGGGCGAGTCGCAATGGATCACGGGTGATGCGGCGCGAGCCGATGTCCAATGTTGGCGCGCCCGCAGCAGTGCCATCATCACAGGCATAGCATCGGTGCTGGCCGATGACTCGCGCTTAAGCGTGAGGTTGCCGGATACAGAGCGTCAGCCCTTGCGCGTGGTGCTGGACTCGCAATTGCGGCTATCACCGCAGGCCAAGCTGCTGAAAGAGCCGGGTGAGACCTTGGTGCTTACGCGCGCAGACAGCTTGAGTACGGGCGGGCAGCGCTTGCAGTTATTGCAGCGCGCCGGTGCCGAGGTGAAAGCCGTGGCAACGAATAATCACGGTCGTCTTTGCCCACGCGCGGTGATGCGTGAGCTGGCGCAGCGCCAGTGCAATGAGGTTTTACTGGAAGCGGGCGCTACACTCAATGCCGCTTTCTTGCAGGCCGGGGTAGTGGATGAGTGGCTGCTTTATCAAGCCCCGACGCTGCTGGGTGCATCAGCGCGACCCTTGGTAGACTGGTCGCTCACACAAATGGCGCAACAACAGCGCTGGCAGCTACAAGACTGTCGTCAAATTGGCGATGATATGCGCATGACCTTGATACCCATCGCTACTGCGACGGCTCATCTTGTTAAGTTAGGGGAGTAGGGCATGTTCACCGGAATCATTGAAGCCATCGGCACGGTGCGTCGCCTGGAGCCACGCGGCGGCGACCTGCGACTGACCGTTGCCACCGGCAAGCTCGATTTGCGCGATGTCAAACTCGGCGATTCGATTGCCACCAATGGCGTCTGCCTGACCGTGGTCGAGCAGGGCAGTGACTACTATGTGGCCGATGTTTCCGGCGAGACCGTGCGACGCTCGACGCTGGCCAGCTTTCGCGTGGGTCAGCGCGTGAACTTAGAAAAAGCCCTCACACCCACCACGCGCTTAGGCGGCCATCTGGTCAGCGGCCATGTGGATGGCATCGGTGAGGTTATCTCCATGCAGCCCGATGCCCGTTCAATTCGCTATCGTGTCAAAGCGCCAGATGAACTGGCGAAATACATTGCCGAGAAGGGCTCGATCACCACCGATGGCATCAGCCTGACCGTGAATGCCATTGATGGCGCGATTTTTGATCTCAACATCGTGCCGCACACGGTAGGCGAAACCAATATCGCCGACTGGGCGCCGGGCGTGCGTCTGAATCTGGAAGTCGATATTCTCGCCCGCTACTTGGAGCGATTGCTGCTGGGTGATCGTGCGGCTCAGTCTCAAGCGGCATCCGCTGGCGGCATTACCTTGTCGTTTCTCGCGGAGAATGGCTATGGTCATGGCTAAGCCTTTTGGGTCTGTGCTTGCGCTACTCCTGAGTATGGGTGTGAGTGGCCCCGCTTGGGCGGCGAAAGACTTTGCGCGTGAGCGTGAAGTGCGCTTTATGCAAGCGTGCCTGAGTGACGCCACCGTCGCGGCAGGTCAGCGTCAAGCCTTGTGTGCGTGTGTGCGAGATGCCTTCGCTTATGGCGGCCAAACCACGTTTGGACTGACTGATGTGCTGACCCTAGAGGACAGCGATTGGGAAGCTCCGGACCGTCGTCTGCCGCGCAACAGCTTGGGCCAAGAAGTCCGCGTGATCCGTCAGTCTTGTATAAATACCTTGAGTCCAGCGCGCCCCGTGGCCCGCTGATTTCACCTTGATGCACCTTGTAGAGTAGTGATTGGCATGAAATTGAATAGCGTTGAGGAACTGATCGAAGACATCCGCGCCGGCAAAATGGTGGTGTTAATGGATGACGAAGATCGCGAAAACGAAGGCGATATTGTCATGGCCGCCGAGCATTGCCGAGCCGAAGACATTAACTTTATGGCTCGCCATGCGCGTGGCTTGATCTGCATGCCGATGACACGGGAGCGTTGCCAGCAGCTCGATCTGCCGCTGATGGTGCAGGCCAACAACTCCGGTTATGGCACCAAGTTCACGGTCTCCATTGAAGCTGCGACCGGCGTCACCACCGGCATCTCCGCCGCCGACCGCGCGCGTACTGTGCAGGTCGCTGCGATGCGCGAGGCCAAGGCCAGCGATATCGTTCAGCCCGGCCATATTTTCCCGCTCATGGCAGAACCCGGTGGTGTGCTGCACCGCGCTGGTCATACCGAAGCGGCCTGCGACCTGCCGCGTTTGGCGGGTTTGGAACCGGCCGGTGTGATCTGCGAAATCATGAACGACGATGGCACCATGGCGCGCCGCCCCGATCTGGAAAAGTTCGCCGAGTTGCACGGCCTCAAAATTGGCACCATCGCGGACCTGATCCATTACCGTGTGGTCAATGAAAAGACCGTGAACTGCGAATCACGTAAGACCCTGCCTACTGAGTTTGGTGACCTGCAACTGCACGTCTACCGCGAGGCCGGTAACAACGGTGTACACGTTGCCTTAGTGAAGGGCGAATTGGCGGCGGGTGTGGTGCCGACTGTGCGTGTGCATGCGCTAAACCCGCTGCGAGATTTGCTGCATGCCCGTTATAAGGGTCGCTTAGGCTGGAACTTGCAGAAGAGCTTGCAGGCCATTAGCAGTGCCGAAGCCGGCGTGCTGGTGTTGCTCGGTCAGGACTACAAAGCGCAGAACATGGTCGAGCACATTGAAGACTTTTTTGCGCCCAATGCCCGTGCGGCTGAGAGCGCAGGGATGTATCGCACCATCGGCGTGGGCTCGCAGATCTTGCGTGATCTGGGCGTAACGCAAATGCGTTTGCTTAGCTCCCCGCTCAAATTTAATGCGCTCTCTGGCTTTGGCCTCGAGATCGTCGAATACGTCACCACGGAATAACTTACTTTTAACTGTTTAGAGGATTCATCCATGAGCCACATTAAGACCCTGGAAGGTAACTTCAGCAACGCCGATGCCCGCTACGCCATTGCCGTTGGCCGCTTCAATAGCTTCGTTGTGGAATCGCTGCTGTCGGGTGCGCTCGATGCCCTGAAGCGTCACGGTGTGAGCGACAGCAACATCACCATCATCCGTGTGCCAGGTGCTTGGGAGCTGCCGCTGATCGCTAAGAAGCTGGTCGCTACCGGCAACTACGACGCCATCATTGCGCTCGGTGCGGTGATTCGTGGCGGCACGCCGCACTTCGATTTTGTTGCGGGCGAATGTGCCAAAGGCCTGGGCGTGGTCTCGCTGGATTCCGGTCTGCCCATCAGCTTTGGCGTACTCACCGTAGACAGCATTGAGCAAGCCATTGAGCGTTCCGGCACCAAGGCCGGTAACAAAGGCGCCGATGCGGCCATGGTCGCCATTGAAATGATTTCCGTGATGAAGGCAGTAGGCTGAGTCGTGACCCAAGCTAATGGTTTGAACCCCTCGGCGCGTCGCAAAGCGCGCCGATTTGCCTTGCAGGGGCTGTACGAGTGGCAGCTGTCGGGCAACCCGTCGTATGAGATTGAGGCGCGCTATCGCGTCGAAAATGCCATGCACAAGGTTGACCTCGACTACTTCCACGAGTTGCTATCGCGTATTCCTACGCTGACCGAGACGCTGGATGCGCTGTTCGAGCCGTTTCTCGATCGCGCCTTCGAGACGCTGGACCCGGTCGAGCTGGCGACGCTACGCATTGGCACCTACGAGCTCAAGCACCGACTCGATGTGCCGTATCGCGTGGTGATTAATGAAGGTATTGAGTTGGCCAAGACCTTCGGCGCCTCGGAATCGCATAAGTACATCAATGGTGTGCTGGATCAGCTGGCCGCCACGTTGCGGCCACACGAGCGCGACTAGGCTCACCTCACACGGTATCGCTGCCGGGAGTCTGAAATGGCGCTGGATGAGTTTGGCCTGATCCGGCGCTATTTCACCCGCGCCGACCGACCGTTGCCCGCTAGCGTGCGCCTCGGTATTGGTGACGATGCGGCGTTGCTCGACTTGCCGCCTGGCGAGTCACTGGCCGTGACCACAGATACGCTGGTCGCTGGCCGCCACTTTCCCGCTGATGCCTTGCCGTTCGATATCGGCTGGAAAGCGCTGGCCGTCAATCTCTCCGATCTTGCCGCTATGTCGGCTACGCCCGTCGGCGTCACTCTGGCGCTTACACTGCCAGCGGCCGATGAAGCGTGGTTGGCCGCTTTCGCCGAAGGCTTCTTTACCCTGGCGGATGCCCACGGCGTGCCCTTGATCGGCGGTGATACCACGCGCGGCCCGCTCAGCATCACCGTCACCGCGCTGGGCAGCGTACCGCCCGCACAAGCCTTGCGACGCGATGGTGCGCAGCTTGGTGATCTCATTTATGTCAGCGGCACCTTGGGCGATGGCGGCTTAGGCCTGGCGCTCACACAAGACCGTCTGCATGACGTGCATTTGCCGCCCTCACATCAAGCCCATGCCCTTGCGCGATTGCATAGACCCACGCCCCGACTGGCGCTGGGGCTGGCCTTGCGCGGCATGGCCACGGCTGCCATGGATGTATCGGATGGCCTGCTGCAAGACCTCGGGCACTTGCTCAAAGCCTCGGGTGGTATGCGCGCGCTGGGTGCGACGCTAAACCTGGAACAGCTGCCGCTGTCGCCGGCCATGCAGTATCTGGCGGGTGAGGGTGAGGCATTGCAGCAGCAGGTGCTGGATTGGGCGCTGGCGGCTGGTGATGACTATGAGCTGCTGTTTACTGTGCCGGCGTCGCGACAGCAGCAAGTGGAGGCATTGGCGCATGCACTGGAATTGCCGCTGACGCAGATTGGGGTGGTTAGTGCAGCTGCCGGGCTCAATTTGACATTGAAATCAGAGTCTTATAAGTATGATTTGAAAGCGGGCTATCGGCATTTCTGAGTGGCTGGTCGTTCGGTAAAGTAGGGGATTGTAGTTTTCCGGGGTGAGAGAGGGAACTACAACCATGGCGACGGCGACACAAGGATTGTTATGCTGGCCATCATCTGGAATCAAAGCGCACTCGATGATTTGGCAGAAATTGTCTTCTACAGCAAATTACATTGTCGTTTATCAGGCTCTGATCCAGACCATTGAAGTCATAAGAATCTATCACGCAAGTTAGCAGTGCCCGAAATCATCAAAAACTTAAAATAAACAAAATTGTTTGTAATTTATCGCAAAAAATAAAACAATTTTGTTTACTATGCACATCTCTCCAAGGAATGGAGGACTCATGAAAACAAGCGAGTTCAAGCGTTGGTTGGCAGATCAGGGCGCGACTTTCGAGGAAGGCGCTAAGCACACCAAGGTGTATCTGAATGGCCGACAAACCACGCTGCCCCGTCATGCCAAAGAATTGGGAGATGGCCTGCGACGGGCGATTCTGAAGCAATTAGGTATGAAGTGAAGTCGGTAAGTTCACTTGCCCAAAATCGAAATGTGAGAGAAAAATGCGATACCCACTAACGATTGAACCTGATACGACGGGCTACCTGGTGACCTTTGTGGATATTCCAGAGGCCATCACTGCTGGGGAAACACTGCAAGAAGCTTTAGACATGGCACACGATGCCTTATTCACCGCACTCGAGTTTTACTTCAACGATAAACGCCCGGTTCCGCTGCCAAGTAGGCCGTTAAAGGGGCAGGACTTTGTTGAGCTGCCTGCCAGCTTGACGGCCAAGGTCTTGTTGTTGAACACCATGTTGGAACAAAACCTGCGACCCGTGGATCTGGCTAGGCTGCTAAATACGACGCCGCAAAGCGTGAATCGTCTAACGGATTTGCGTCATACCACCCGAATCGACAGCATGGCAGAAGCCTTGAGTGCGATGGGTAAGCGCTTAGAAGTCGTGCTTCGTTAGCGCTCGCCTTTCCGATCTCACTCATCCTTCAGCGAACACTCCGCCGCACCCGGATTCTTCGCGCAACGCACCCGCTTCAGCAAACTCATCATGCGCGGGTCGTAGTCGCCTTCAGCAGTCATCTGGATACGTGCCTGGCGCATCATTTCAACGTATTTCACTTTCTCGTGGGCGGGAATATCTAACCAGTATTTTTCCGGAATCCCTTTCTCTTCTTTCTCCACAAAGGCATAGGCTTTGTCGATTTGTGTGTACACAAACTCGCGCAATTTTTGGCCAACATCCGGTGGGAAACGGTCATGGCGAATGATCAGCGCGGCGCTAAGCATGACCAGTGGGAAGCGGTAGATGGCGCCTTTCTCACCCAGCCCACGATAGATTTCGAGTGGTTTGAACGCTAACGCCGGAGCGGCAATGATGTCGACTTGGCCGTTATTGAACTTGCCGACAAAGTTGATCACATCCGAAGCCACCGGCTGCGCGCCCATGCGCTGAACCATTTTGGCCTGTGACTTGTCCCACTCCATGACGGCGACTTTCTTGCCAGCAGCTTTTTCAATGGAGTTAATGGCACGATCGTTGACCATCACAAAGGCGGCACCGAGCGGAATGTTACCGACCACCTCGAAATGGCCACTGCGCATGAGGGGGGCCATGCGCGGCGAGGAGAGGGTTTTCAGCACCATGTCCATGTGCGCGTTATCGGGAATGCCGCCGACGGCATCGAGGCTGCCCACAAACTTATTGAACTGTTTGGCACGCAAGGTAGTGATCGCTGCTGCATCGCATTGGCCGGCTTTCAAGTCTTCCGCAGCCACGCGCTCGTCGGTATAGGCCTTGATGTCGGCGTTCACGCCCCATTTTTTGGCCTCCAGCATGTAGTCCTTGGCATAGCCAACAGCAGGGCCGTTGGCACCGATGGGGTCAAAAATACAGATACGTACCTTTTTGCCCTCCATGGTTTTCAGCGCTGCCAGCTGTGCGTTGTCCGGCGCTGGCAGGGCGTGCGCGAGGCCACTGAGCAGCACGGAGGCGATGAGGGTTAACTTAGGTAGCCGGAGATTCATGAAGGTCACTCTGTTAGTTTTTATTGGACGGGCGATTGGTCGTGAAAAAAGTGCTCGAGATGATCGAGAAAAACCGGCAGATGAGCAACCGGCAGACGCTCGCCTAGTGCCCGCAGTTGCCGGAACGCCAAGCCCTTGATCATGTAGATGGCACCATCCAGGGTCTTGTCGACGATGAGGTTGAAGCGCATCAGCCGTTTCGGCTCGTTAACGAAGTCGACGAGCACAGCATCGACAATGCTGATCAGCACCTCGATGCCGGCGCGGACATCCACCGACTCACCGGAGCGCAGCGCCGCAATGGTCTGACGGGCATGCGCCGCCAGCGCCGGCTCGATACCGACGGCAAGAAATTCGCGCTGAGGCTGGCCGGCCACCAGCGGCTGAATCATCTCCAGATACTTGCCGGCGACCACCGTCATGCGCTCGTTGGACAAGAATCGCGTGAGCCAGCCGAGGTAGTGCTGCACCTTGCCCTGAATGTCTTCGACGACCGTCAGCGCATCCCGATACAGCTTGTGCTCAGGATGCGCGGCGGCCAGCTCGCGCAGGAGCTGGGCGAGAAAGGCATCGACCAGTGTATTGATCGCCAGCCCCAGCGTTTCGGCTGCTGCCGACGCCTGTGATTCGCGGCTGCCGGCTTTCAGCTTCTGGTGGATTTCGCGCGTGCGGGTCGGAATGACCGGGTCCAGCTCGCAGCACACATAGGGCAGGGTGACGGCGCTCATCAGACCGTCTCCGTCCGGTAGTGCTGGGCATTGAACGAGCCCATCTGCGCCGCGTACTGGGTGGCAAAGCCGGGGTACATGGTGGCGTTGTAGCCGTCTTCGGTCAGGTACCAGCTCTTGCAGCCAGAGTTCCAGTTGGTGCGTCCCAAGCGCTTCTGGATCTCGCGGTTGTACTGCGCCTGCACCTCGGGTTTGACATCGAGCAGTTTCAGGCCCTGTTCGCGCAGGCGGCAGATATTGCCGACGATGTAGCCGATCTGCGACTCCATGTAGACCAGCGCCGAGTTGTGACCCGGCCCTGAGTTCGGCCCGAGAATGAACGACAGGTTGGGATAGCCGGAGACATTGACGCTCTTGTAGGCCTGCGAGCCGCGCGCCCACTCTTCTGCGAGCACACGCCCTTGCAAGCCGCGAATGGTGAACGGCGTGCCGGCCTTGCAAATCTCGAAGCCGGTGGCAAAGACAATGCAATCGACCTGGTGCTCGACGCCCTCGGCGGTACGAATGCCCTTCGGCGAAATGGTCGCAATCGGCCAGGTGATGAGCTTGCAGTTCGGCTTTTGCAGCGCCGGGTAGTATTCGCTGGACATCAGCACGCGCTTGCAGCCGATTCGGAAGTCCGGTGTGAGCTGACGGCGCATCCACGGGTCGCTGACCTGATGCTTGAGGAAGGCCGCGCTGATGCGCTCGACCACCCGCGTCATCGGCGTGCTCCAGATGAAGCTGAAGGCCATCGTTTCATGGCCCCAGAACAGGGCTTTGCGCAACACACTTTGGGTTGCTGGCACGGCACGGAACAGCGTCTTGCTCCACTCCGGTGAGCGATAGTCCATGCGCGGCATGACCCAGCCCGGCGTGCGCTGGAACACCGTGACTTTTTCGGCGACCTTGACCAGCTCGGGAATGATCTGGATGGCGCTGGCGCCCGTGCCGATCACGGCCACGCGCTTGCCCTTGAGATCATAGTCATGATCCCAGCGCGCGCTGTGGATGCGCTTGCCTTCGAAGCTGTCGATGCCGGGAATCTTCGGCAGGCTGGGGTTGGCGAGGCCGCCCGAGGCCATCACCAGTGAACGCCCGCGAAAGACTTCGCCTGCGCTGGTGGTCACCACCCAATGCCCTTCGATTTCGTCGAAGGCGGCATCAGTGACGGTGCGACCGAAGCGAATCAGCTGTCTTAGGCCATTGCTGTCGGCTAGGTGGCGGGCATAGTTGAGAATTTCGCCGCTGCCGGAGTAGGCACGCGACCAGTCCGGGTTCGGCGCAAACGAGTACGAGTACAGATTGGACGGAATATCGCAGGCCGCGCCGGGGTAGCTGTTGTCGCGCCAGGTGCCGCCGACCTCGTTGGCACGCTCGAGAATGACGATGTCGGTAATGCCTTTCTGGCTCAGGCGGATGGCCGTGCCCAGCCCGCCGAAGCCGGCACCGATGATCAGCACTTCACTGACCGTCACATCAGCGGCCTTTTTCTTGCGGACACGCGGCGCCGGAATTTTCACTTCTGCATTCATGATTCAGTTCTCGTTCAAGGCAGGTGTCAGGCGGCCGGCTTCCAGGTCAGTTCCTTGACCCAGCTTGGAATCGGCGGCATCACGCGTTTCGGGATGAAGTCGGTGGCGCGCACCAAGGCATCTACCGGAATGTGGTAGAGGCGGTTCTGGCGGTTGGTGACCCAGCCACCATGACGGCTGATGACCTGATACCAGGGGTTGCGTCGGCCCTGCTCGGTGCGGCCGCCGATCTTGCGAAACTTGTTCATGGCGGCGTACAGGCTTTCTTCTTTCAAGCCAAGATTGACGATGTTGTCGCGCATGCGGTTGAGCAGCGGCACATACGCCAGAACACCCAGAATCAGGCGCGGATCGGCCCAGGTGGCGACCATCTTCAGCGTGTTCTGATAGAGCTTGCCGTGGCCCTGCATCTCCAGCACATGGAAGCCGACACCGAGGTGGCGCGACTCGTCATCGTTGATGTGCGCGAAGGCCTGATGGCAAACCGGGTCGGCCACCGTGTCGAGTAGGAACTTGCAGAGCGCGCCATCGAGCGCAATTTCCAGCATGGGGATAACCGAGCCCAGGGCCTCCAGCGGCATGTCGTCGCTGTAGCGATCCAGCCACTCGATGACCAAGCGCAGGTTGATGTTGGGCTCGGGAATCTCGTCGCCATCGAGCATGCCCCAGCGCTTCATCAGCGCCATTTCGGCATTGGCATGACGCTGCTCTTCGGCATGGAAATACACATAGATTTCCTTCAGCGTGTCGTTCGGGGCCTTCTTCGCCATCGCCGCAAAGCCGCGCGCGCCGACATGTTCGATCCACATCAGATCGGCCATGAACTCCTTCAGCTTCGGCCACTGCTCCGGCGTGATCAGCTCGGCACCGGGGGCATCCCAGTCGATGTCGGCGAGCGCCCACTGACTGCTCTTGATCTTGGCCAGCATGTTTTCCAGATTGATTGTTGCCATGATGTTGTTCCTGAAGAATTAGAGACTGCTGCCGGCATAACGGTTGATGAGGCCGGCACCACGGGCATAGAGCGCTGGGGCGAGGCGTTTGCTGCGCCAGATCATGCGAGCGTCGAATTGCGGCAGCACATAGAGCTGGTTCTTGTCGAGGGCATCGAGCGTGGTTTTGGCCACGCGCTCGGGCGCAAAGCCGACCAGATCCATGATTTTTGCGGCCAGACGCGACGAACCTTCGCTGATACGGCCATCGCGGGCGATATTAGTTTTCACGAAGGTCGGGCAGAGCGCGGTCACCGCAATGCCAGTGCCGGCCATCTCGGCGGACAGCGTTTCCGACAGCGCCAATGCAGCGGCTTTACTCACGTTGTAGGCACCCATGCGCGGGGCGGCGGCGAAGCTGGCGGTGGAGCAGACATTGATGATGCCGCCGCGACCGAGCGTGCGCAGGCGTGGCGCAAATACATGGCAGCCGTGAATCACGCCCCAGAGATTGATGCCCAGCGCCCACTGCCAGTCGGCCATCGGCATCTCGCCCACGACCTGGCCGCCGGCACCGACGCCGGCGTTGTTGATGACCAGATCCACCGGGCCGCACAGCCAGGCCTCAGCCTGCTCGACCAGCGATTCGACATCGGCGAGCTGGCTGACATCGCAGCGAATCGCATGGGCTTGACCACCTTGGGCGATAATCATCGCGACAGTTTCTTCTGCCGTGGCCAAATTGATGTCGGCGCAAATCACGCGGCCACCGCGAGCCGCCAGCTCCTGCGCAAAGGCTCGACCAATGCCGCTGCCGGCACCGGTGACCACGGCGGATGCTTGGGCTGAAATCTGCTGCTTGGCCATGAATCCACTCCTTCAATGTCGTTCAATAATGTGACAGTAAAGAATGTTACTTGTTGGTCGCCGTGGTGAAAGGCTATGCTCGGACAGGTTTTTGTCATTAGCGGACGAATTATGGCGGTTGCCCTACAGGCATCAGAAGGCGTGCTGGTCGCGCGTTATCTGCAATTCATGCTCGACTTTATGCAAAAGCGTGGTGTTTCAAGCCAGCGCTTGCTGGCTGATACGGGCCTGCACGCCGATGAGCTGCGAAATCACCCGGATTTCTTGGTGTCGTTACCCGCTTTACTGCGCACGATAGAGAATTTGCACCGTCTGGACACCTCGCCGACGCTATCGCTGGAGCTCGGCGCGACCCTGACAATTGGCAGTCACGGCTTCCTCGGCTATGCCGTGCAGGCCAGCCCGAATTTGGCCGAGGCCTTGCTGCTGGTTAATCGCTATGCCTTGACCCGTACGCAGCTCATGCAAATCAGTTTTCTCCCTGCCGGCGATAGCGTGACCCTCGAGATTACCGATCACGGTCTGCTCGGTCCGTGGTTCCCGCACGTGATCGAGGCCATGCTGGGCTCGTTCCACGCCATTACCGGCGAGCTGTTCCCAGACTTCACGCACGAAGGTTTGAGCATGCAGTTCAGCTTTCCCGAAGCTCCGCAACATGTGTTGCTGCGCATGCTGGTGCAGGACCGCGTTCAGTTTGACTGTGCCGTGACCCGCATTCAGTTCCCTTTGGCGTTGCTGGCCCGCCCGTTACCTCGCTCCGATGCCCAGCTGGCAGCACTTGCTGCGGCGCGTTGCGCGGAAGAGCTGCAGCGCGCCGAGGCCCGGGCGGATTTTCTGACGCGTCTGCGCCGGCTGATACAGCAACATCTTGCTGATGCCAACGCTCAGGAGCAGGTGGCAGCCAGCTTGAGCATGACGGCGCGCACCCTGCATCGACGTTTGCTGCAAGAAGGATTGAGCTTTAAGCAATTGCTCGATGACATGCGGCGTAATGCAGCCACGAGTTTACTGCGTCATGAGTCCATGACCATCGGCGATATTTCAGCGAGGTTAGGCTATCAAGATCAGGCAAATTTTGTCCGCGCCTTCAAGCGTTGGACGGGAATCACGCCTAGCCAGTTTAGAAAGCACTGACGACTCGGTTATGCTGCACCCATAGTCGTATCCAAGGAACATTGAGATGTCTGATCATTTGCCGCTATCACAACTGCCCAAATTACCTTGGTGGCTGGCTTTGCCCGCCTTTGGCCTGGGCTCCGGCTACAGCCCGAAAGCACCGGGCACCATGGGCTCGCTAGTGGCGTTGGTGCTATTCGCCGGCCTCGCAACCTTGCCTTTGCCCGCCTACCTGATCCTGATTTTGGTCAGCTCCGTTGCCGGTATTGCCATTTGCGATGCCGCCGCGACGCGCATGGGTGTTCACGACCACTCCGGTATTGTCTGGGATGAGTTCGTCGGTCAGTGGATTGCGTTGTTGCCCTTAGTGCCGGTAGCGGCTTGGGATATGCGCACGTTGCTGGCCGTGGCGGCGGGTTTTGCCCTGTTTCGTCTCTTTGATATTTGGAAGCCGTGGCCGGTTCGTTGGGCCGATCGCCACGTGGAAGGTGGCTTCGGCATCATGCTTGATGATGTCATTGCCGGTGTGATGGCTGCGTTAGTGCTGACGCTCTTGCTGCGACAGGTCTGATACAAGCCGTGCGGCGGTCGTACCGCTCGGCGGCATCAGTTGCTACAATCGCGACCCTTGATGATTTCCGGAGCTAGCCTGGTGGCCTTTGTGTTTGTTGCCTCCTCCCGTTTGCCCACGCGTCACGGCGAATTCAGCATCCATGCCTTTGAAGATGTCGACACCGGCAAAGAGCATGTCGCCTTGAGTATGGGCGACCTCAGCAATGGCCAGCCCGCCTTAGCGCGTCTGCATTCTGAATGCCTCACCGGAGATGGCTTTGGTAGCCTGCGTTGCGATTGCGGCCCACAGTTGGAAGCCGCGATGCGTCAAGTCGCCGAGGCGGGTCATGGCGTGATTTTGTACCTGCGCCAAGAAGGCCGTGGCATAGGCTTGGTGAATAAAATCCGTGCCTATGCCTTGCAAGATGCGGGGGCCGATACCGTGGAAGCCAATGAGCAATTGGGCTTTGGTGCAGACCTTCGTGAATACGCCATGTGTGGCGATATGCTGCGTCACTTAGGCGTTACCCACGTCCGCTTGATGACCAATAATCCGAAGAAAGTGGCTGCAGTAGAAGCGAATGGCGTGACCGTCGTTGAGCGTGTGCCGCTAATTTCTGGGCTGAATCCGCACAACGAAGGTTATATGCAGACCAAGACCGACAAGATGGGGCATTTGCTGCCCGACGAGTCGGCCTGAGCGCTTTTCGCTAATGGCTGTGGTTTTGGTGGGTCAGCGAGTCAATCGCGCGTAACACATCGTGACGACTGATTTGCCCCACCAAAGTGCCTTGATCATCCACCACCGGCAAGCGGCGGCGATTATGGCGGTGAAACACTTCGGCAGCGCTCAAAATGCTGTCATCGGCATGAATCGTTTGCGGTTTGGACGACATCACGTCACCGACTAAGCCTGAGCTCATCTCGTAATACCCAGACTGCACAATGTCCTCCAGGCAGTCAGCCTCCGAAAACATGCCCACAAGCTCGCCCTGACTGACTACGGGTGCACCGGAGATATTGTGCGTGAGCAGGGTTTTGATGGCTAAGTCGATGGTCATTTCGGGGCTCAGCGTTATCAGCCGTTGAGCCATGTAATCGGCGACACGTAGCGAATGCAACATGGTGCGCTTCCTGATCGAGAAATCCCATTCATCTATCCGGTGCTTTGGTGTTGAGGTCAAGCAGCAAGCGCCGAGCGGCGGTAATTACCGGCTCAGCGCAGCACGAGGGGGGCTTGAGTCAGACTTAACGCAGGCGAGTGCGAATGGCGGCGGCGATGCCGGCAGCGTCTAAGCCGCAATCAGCCAGCATTTCTGCCGGGCTGCCATGCTCGATGTAGGCATCCCGAATACCGAGCAAGAGCATGGCGTTGCGCAGGCCTTCTTGATGTAGGAACTCAGACACGGCGGAGCCCGCGCCACCCGCGATGGCATGTTCTTCAATCGTCACTAGCAGCTCATGGCTTGCTGCTAACTCGCGAATCAGCGCGGCATCCAGCGGTTTGACCCAGCGCATATCGACGACGGTGGCGTTGACCACACCTTGTTCTGACAACTGCTCGGCTGCGCTCAGCGCATCCTGCAGACGCGCCCCAAAGTTGAGGATGGCGACGCGCTCGCCCTGGCGACGGATCACGCCGCGACCAATCGGTAGCACCTGGGTCTGGCGCTCGATGACGCTGCCGGGGCCGGTGCCACGCGGGTAGCGCACGGCGGCCGGGCCGGGATGCTGCCAGCAGGTTTCCAGTAGCTGGCGGCATTCGTTCTCGTCGCTGGGCGCGGCGATGATGAGGTTGGGTAGGCAGCGCATGAAGGCGAGGTCGTAGGCACCGGCATGGGTCGGGCCATCTTCACCGACGAGGCCGGCGCGGTCGATGCCGAAGGTGACATCGAGATTCTGCAGCGTGACATCGTGAATGAGCTGGTCGTAGCCGCGTTGCAGGAAGGTCGAATAGATCGCCACCACCGGCTTCAGGCCCTCGCAGGCGAGGCCAGCAGCAAAGGTCACGGCATGCTGCTCGGCAATCGCAACATCGTGGTAGCGCTCGGGATACTCGGCAGCGAAACGCACCATGCCCGAGCCTTCGCACATGGCCGGGGTGATGGCGATCAGGCGCAGATCCTTGGCGGCGGCATCGCAGAGCCAGTCACCGAAGACATCCGAGTATTTCTTTTTCGGCGCTGCAGTGGGCGCAACAACGACCTGCGCTACGCGCTCGCTGACCGGCGCAATCTTGGTGATGGCGTGATAGCCGATGGGGTCGGCCTCGGCCGGCGCGAAGCCCTTGCCCTTGGTGGTGAACACATGCAGCAGCTGCGGGCCCTTGGCTTCGCGCAGATTGCCGATGGTCTCCACCAGCTCTTCCAGATTGTGGCCGTCGATGGGCCCGACATAGTTGAAGCCGATGGACTCAAAGAGCGCGCCGGGCGAGTCGGTGACCAGCGTCTTCAGGCTTTCTTCGCTGCGTCGGGCAAAGTTCATCGCGGTGGGCATGGATTGCAGCACGCGCTTGCCGCCTTCGCGCATGGCGATGTAACTCTTGCTGGCCCAGATGCGCGAGAAGTAGTTGGACAGGCCGCCCACGGCTTTCGAGATCGACATCTGGTTATCGTTGAGGATGACCAGCATGTCGGTGCCCTGATGGGCAGCGTCGTTCAGCGCTTCGAAGGCCATGCCGGCGGTCATCGCGCCATCACCAATGACCGCGACTACCTTGCGATTGTTGCCGGTGAGCTGCGCTCCACGCGCCATGCCAAGTGCCGCCGAAATGGAGGTGGACGAGTGACCGACGCCAAAGGTGTCGTACTCCGACTCCTCACGACGCGGGAATGCCGCCAAGCCGTCCTTGTGACGGATGCTGAGCATGGCGTCTTTGCGGCCAGTGAGAATTTTATGTGGATAGGCCTGATGACCCACATCCCAGACCAGCCGATCGGATGGCGTGTTGTAAACATAGTGCAGGGCGATGGTGAGTTCGACGACGCCGAGGCCGGCACCAAAATGGCCGCCGGTCTGGCTGGTAGACCAGAGCAGGTACTCGCGCAGCTCTGAGGCGAGCGCGGGCAGGGCATCTTCCGGTAGTTCGCGCAGCTTGTCCGGCGTCGGCACCTGGTCGAGGAGCGGCGTGTGCGGGCGGCTGAGCGGAATCTCGTGGAACATCAATCAATCATCCTGACGCAAAGTGCGGGAATTATACCTGCGGATCAATGGTCGCGGGCGAGCAGAAAACGGGCCAGCTCACGTAAAGGGTTGGCGCTCACGCCCAAGGGCAAAAGGGCATCCAAGGCTTCTTGCGTGAGCTGAGAGGCCAGAGCCTGAGCCGCGTCTAGACCGAGCAAGGCGGGGTAGGTCGATTTTTCATGGCGCTGGTCGGCACCTGCCGTTTTGCCCAGCACGGCGGTGTCGCCAATGACATCGAGAATATCGTCATGGACTTGAAAGGCGAGGCCGAGGCGGTCGGCGTAGCGATCCAGTGCGGCGAGTTGCTCGGTGTTGGCTTGCCCGGCATGAGCACCAAGGGCAACCGCACTGCGAATCAACGCACCTGTTTTATGACGATGCACGGTTTCTAAAGGTTGCAACGCGAGGCGCTGGCCCTCAGCGGCGAGGTCGAGCTGCTGGCCCACCACCATGTCAAAGGCTGCGGTGGCCAAGAGGGCTGTTTGTGCTGCTTTGGTGTGCGCCGACAGCTCCGTGTTCGCTAGCGCGCGAAAGGCCAAGGCCTGCAGGGCATCACCGGCTAATAAGGCGGTGGCTTCATCAAATTGGCGATGGCAGGTGGGTTGGCCGCGACGCAGGTCATCGTCGTCCATGCAGGGCAGGTCGTCGTGCACGAGTGAGTAACCATGTATGCATTCGACGGCCAGTGCCGCGCTATCAGCCTGCGGCCAATCGCCGCCGACGGCTAAGCAAGCGCCCCAGGCCAGCGCCGGACGAACCCGTTTACCACCATTTTGCATGGCGTAATGAATGGCCGCGATGAGGCGTTCGTCCAAGGCATTTTGTTGTGCCAGGAATAGGCCAAATTGGTCGGCAAAGCGTGCCTGAGAGGCGCGAAGTAAAGCAGGGAGCACGGTCATGGCGGCACTCGTGGCGTTGCGCTTAGGTGTCGTCACGCAGAGGAGCGAAATCGCTCAACTCAATACTGCCATCCGCTTTTGCGAGCAGCATATTCACCTTTTGCTCGGCTTGATCGAGGGCTTGCTGGCATTCACGCGTCAGCTTGACGCCGGACTCAAAGGCTTGCAGTGCGGCTTCTAAGGAAAGCTCGCCAGACTCCAGCTGATGAACCTGTTGTTCAAGTTCAGCCAACGCTTTTTCAAAGTCGATAGCAGCAGTGGGGGCGGTAGACATGGCAGCACTCCGTGAGTCAGACCGCGAACGGTAGCGACTGCCTGCCTGCGGGTCAATGACTCACGCAGGCAGGGCTGACCTTGCGCCTTAGAAGTTGATACGAACACCCATAACAGCGCCACGGCCTGGCGCGGGCGCTACGTCCTTAATGAACGATGTGGAGCGACGCACGTCGTCATTGAGCAAGTTGGTCCCGCGCAGGAACAGCGTGGGCTTGCCAAGGCCTACGCGGGTCGCCAAGGTGTAGCTGATATCCGCGTTAAGCAGGTTGTGACTGCCGGTATCGGTTTCATTAGCACCGCTATTGCGCGTCTGACGATCGGCGTGGGTGAGGCTGATATTGCCCGACAGTGGGCCTTGGTGACCATGCAGACTGACACCCACACGGTAGGGTGGCATACGGGGCACGGCTTGGTTGTCGGCCAGTTCACCGCGCACGGCATCGGCAAAAATGCGCGCGTCGATCTTTTTGGCTTTGGTGTCGACCAATGACCAGGTAACAGCGCCTTCAACGCCATGGAAGTTGGCGTTTTGCTGTTGGTAGTTCAGGTCTGCGAAAGCCTCGCCGTCTACATCAGTGGTGGTGCCCACATCCTGACCGTAAATGTAGTTACGTACACGCTTGTGGAAGGCGTTGGCCTCAAAGGTCAGCGAGCCGACGTGATGGTCAAAACCGACATCGATATTGAGTGCGCGCTCTTTCTTTAGGTTCGCATTTCCGGTCTCAAACGTGCCGGTGGCAATGTGTGGGCCATTGGCATAGAGCTCTTCCGTTGCGGGCGCGCGCTCAGCATGCGTCAACGAGGCTTTAAGGTGCGTATGTTCGTTAAAGGCATACACCGTACCTGCCGAGAAACTCACGGGTGTGAATTGGCGTGCAGGTCCGCCTGCGTCTGGCTTGTGGCGGACTTGATCGATGCGCGCACCGAGTTCCAGTTTGCCAATGGCAGTTTGGCGTTCTTCAATAATAAAGAGCCCACCCTGGCGCGTGACAACATTGGGCACATAGGCTTCGTCACCAATCGCAGAGAAGTCACGATGGCCGAACTGCACGCCTACGACCCCGCGAAAACCAGCAACGGCTTGGTGAACGGCCTCTACTCGGGCTTGATACTCATCATTTTTAAAGCGCGTGCCGGGCTCGCCGGGCGCTTCAAACTCAATGTGGTCATAACGCGCCGAGCCGGCACGAAACTTTAAGGACTCAAGACCTTTGACCGGATTACGCAGCACAACTTGGCTATCAAATCGTTGCTGTTTCATGTCGATAAAAGCCTCTTCCTCATTGGGCAGGCCATAGCGGTTTTCATAGCGCGACAGGGCGACGCCCGCGCTGTTGCCGTTGTCGTCGACGTGGTTGTAAGCCACTGCGCCGTTGCGAAGTTCGGTGTCGCTATTGAGCAAGCGTTTCTCGTTGCCCGAACCATCAACATGGCTGTTGCCCGGAATGCGATAATCGTCACTGCGTGCTTGCGTAACATCTATATGCAGTTGGTGCGGACCCTTGCCGTAGTTAATGTCTGCAGAGGCTTGGTTTTCGCGAGCGACAGTCCCTACGCTCGCTTCCACGGCACCGCTCCAGCCCGGTGTGATCTCAGTCACTAGGCGGCTGTCGCTGACGTTAACGACGCCGCCAATCGCGCCATTGCCATAGAGCAAGGTAGCAGGGCCCTTCAGTACTTCAATTTGACGTGCAATTAAGGGGTTAATGGCGACAGCATGATCGGGGCTCAGGTTAGACACATCCATCGCGCCCACGGCATTGCTCAGTACGTCGACGCGTGGGCCTGCTTGGCCACGAATCACAGGTCGACCTGCGCCTTGGCCAAAATCTGAGTTAGCCACGCCGAGCTCCTGGCTCAGGGTTTGGCCAATGGTTGCTTGGCGTTTGTTGTCTAGCGTTTCGCCACTGAGCAGCAAGGTGGGCTGCACCATTTCATCGGAGGTGCGACCAAAAGGGCTGGCGGTAATGGTGATTTCCATGAGCTGATGACTTTCGCTCAGTGCGGCCTCGTTCGCGTGTGCAGACAGGCTGATCGCGAGTGCAGTGGCGATAGGGAAAGCGGTCATGATGGGCTTTAGCGAGGAGGGAAAACGTGTCATGGCGTGGCTCAGTGGGTTGAATCGAATTGTTATAATATAACTTATCCGCGTTGACCAGCAAGCTGCGTTTCAGTCGGCACGTGACCACGCTATGATGGCGCTCAGTGAGAGGGGATGGAGATGGGTGTGATTGCGGATAATCGAGCGCTAAACGAATTAAAAGCCATTCGTACGGAGTGTCAGCGTCGCGTCAAAAAAACGGCCTGGACGTCTGCGGGCGCAGCGGTGATTCCTGTGCCCTTGTTGGACGTGGTGGTGGATGTTGGCTTATTAATGAAGCTCATCCCTGAAATTAATCGGGCGTTTGGTTTGGAGCCTGAGCAAATTCAGGCGATGTCAGACGAGAGTCGTTTAAAGGTGTGGAAACGCCGAGCCGAGCGAGGCAGCGAACTCATTGGCATGGTGGTGACGCGTGAGCTGATTAAGCGCAGTGTGCAGGGCTTGGGGACGCGCTTAGTGGCCAAGCAAGTGACTAAATTTATTCCATTGGGCGGCCAGATTGTTGCGGCAACCATTGGTTATTGGGTGATGCGCCGCATGGCCATGACGCATGTGGATGACTGCTTTGAAGTGGCGTGCGCGGCACGGGGTATTAGCGAGCGTTAAGGCGGCTTTTGATTATTGTTGAGGAGTGCGGAAGGCATGAAAGACCCGGAAACCCTGTTGAAAGCAAGCAGCTCGGCGTCGGGACGTCGCTACCGTGGGGTCAGCGAAGAGGTTCGGCGTTCAGAGCGTCGGCAACGCTTTATTGAAGCGGGTCTCGATGTGTTTGGTGGCCGCGGCTATCACAGCTCTACGGTGCGCAGCATTTGTGCGTCGGCGGGTTTGACCGAGCGTTACTTCTACGAGTCCTTTGAGAACAGTGAAGACCTGCTCTGTGCGGTCTATAACGCCTGCGTTCAGCGTCTGCGTGAGCATATTTTGGCGGCGCTAGTGGAAGCGCCTCAGGAGCCAGAAGTCATGGCTCGAATTGCTCTTCATCAAGTCTTTGAATGTGTGCGTGAAGATCCCCGTTTGGCACGCATCCTGTTTATTGAAGTATTGGGCGTGAGTGAGCGCGTGGACATGATGTATCGCCTCACCGTGGAGAATTTCACAGCCTTAATGGTGCGACTGATGAAGTCCCTATTTGGTGATGGCAAATTGCCGCCGCCGCTCGAAGCCGAAATTATGGCGAATGCCTTAATTGGCTCGATTGTGGCCACGGCTGGGCGTTGGTTGTTGTTGGGCTTCTCAACACCCGTGGATGCCGTAGTAGAAAACCTGCATACGATTTTCAAGGGCGTGATTCGTCAGCTCACTAGCGTGGCGGCCGAACATAATTCATCCGTCGTTGAATGATGCGCGTTCGCCTTTCAAGGTAGCGCGTACTGCGGTGTTTGTCGTAATAACGCGGGTTTGGCACCATAGCCGCCAATCTCGCTGCTTCGTGGGGCGTGAGCGCAGAGGCGGGCTTGCGGTAGTAATGACGGGCTGCGGCCTCCGCACCAAATACACCATCGCCCCACTCAATGACGTTCAGATAAATTTCAAAGATGCGGCGCTTCGTCATCATCTGCTCCAGCATGAAGGTGATGATGGCCTCTTCGCCTTTGCGCCACGGCGTGCGTTTACCAGATAAAAACAGGTTTTTGGCCAGTTGCTGAGAGATCGTCGATCCGCCAGCAACAATGCGACCTTTCTTCAGGTTTTTCTCCCAAGCGGTTTGCATGCCTTCCCAGTCAAAGCCTTCGTGCTGAAGAAACTTCGCATCTTCAGAAGCCATTACTGCGCGTTTTAAGTTGCGCGAGATCCGCTCGTAGGGAACCCAGCGATGATGCAGCTCGGCTTCGGGGTCGTCTTCTCTCATGTCGGCGAGACGCGCGCTCATAAAGGCCGAACGTGATGGGTTGTGTTCTATCCACCAGCACACATGCGCAAACAGCCAGCCTTGGTAGAGCAGCACCAAGGCTAGTGTCAGCAGGATGAGGCGCTTCGCCAGTTTCATCATGGCCGATTTAGGCGTGATAGCTCGTGGCGCGCTCGACCTCGGTTCGCGCACCGAGAATGACCGGGACGCGTTGGTGCAGGCCAGTGGGGGCAATATCCAGGATGCGAACAAGACCCGTGGTGGCGGAGCCACCCGCTTGCTCCACCAGCCAGGCCATGGGATTGGCCTCATACATGAGGCGCAGCTTGCCGCCCTTGCTGGCGGTTTTGCTGTCGAGCGGGTAAAGGAATACGCCGCCACGGGTCAGGATGCGATGCACATCGGCGACCATGGCCGCGACCCAGCGCATGTTGAAGTCCTTGCCACGGACGCCGGCCTTGCCCTCAAGCAGTTCGCCCACATAGCGTTGCACGGGAGCTTCCCAGTGACGCTGATTAGACATGTTGATGGCGAATTCTTGTGTTTCCTCGGGGATTTTCATGCCCGAAGTGGTGAGCAAAAATTCGCCGCTGTCTGGATCGAGCGTGAAGGCGTCCACGCCATGACCCACGGTGATAATGAGCTGAGTCGCCGGGCCATAGATGGCATAGCCGGCGGCGACTTGAGCGGTGCCTGGCTGGAGAAACGGCGTGACTTCCGCGGTGTTGCTGCCTGGTGTCGTTTCTAATACCGAAAAAATTGTGCCGACGGGCGCATTGATGTCGATATTGGAGGACCCATCGAGTGGGTCAAACAGCAGTAGGTAGCGGCTGTTTGCGTGTGTGGTCACCGGGAAAGGATCGTCCATTTCCTCAGAGGCCATGCCAGCCAGGTGGCCGCCCTGAGCGTGCGCGGCCAAGAGCATGTCGTTAGAAATAACGTCGAGTTTTTTCTGGTCTTCGCCTTGAATATTCTCACTGCCAGCTTGGCCGAGCATGCCAGTCAGTGCGCCACGGGCAATGGCCGCACTAATGTCGCGGCAGCAGTCGGCTGTGATCTGCAAGGTCTGAATTAAGTCTTGGGGAAGTGGCACAGGGGATTGCTGCAACCAGCGAGTAAACGTCAGGCGGGACATAGGGGCTCCGGCAATAGGCAGTGGCGGTATTAGCGCCTGATTTGCCGCAAAGTATAACAGTGCCTTGCGCTTAACAATGGCTAGACAGTTCGACATCGGCTGCTCAGAATCTGACGCGGTAGTTTCGTGATGACTTAATGGAGTAAGACGATGAGCCTAGTAAAAGAATTTCGCGAGTTTGCCATGCGTGGCAATGTCATTGATCTCGCGGTGGGTGTGATTATCGGCGCTGCCTTTGGCAAAATTGTTTCATCCTTTGTGGGCGATATTGTGATGCCGCCTTTGGGTGTCTTGGTCGGTGGCGTGAACTTCTCTGACCTCGCGGTAACGCTGCAAGCGGCGGCGGGTGACAAGCCTGCGGTCATGCTGGCCTACGGTAAATTTATTCAAACCATTTTTGATTTCGTCATTATTGCCTTCGCCGTGATGATGGGCGTGAAGGCCATTAACAGTCTGAAACGACCTGAGCCCGCAGCGGCCCCAGCGGAGCCTGTCGCCCCAGCACCCAGTGCTGAGCAAGCATTACTGGCTGAAATTCGCGACCTTCTCAAACAGCAGTCGACGTAAACATCATGGCGCTGAGTCATGAGCGGGCGTTGCTGCGTCTGAAGCGAATGGAGGCTGCACTTATCCGCAGCCACCTCGCTCAGCCCGATGTGTTGTCGCAAGCCGACTATGAGTTGCTGCGTTATGCCCTCGTGCTGGGTCGGCTTCAGGCGTTTGTGCCGGGTGTCGCGGGCATCGCGCAGGGCACAGCGTCTGTGACGCGCGCGGAGGTGGTGGTTAGCCCCGAGCCAATTCAGGCCTTACGAGAACTGCTGTTAGCGCAGTTGTATGAACCCCTGCGCGAACAGCGGAGTGTGGTTCTGCGGCTGTCACAGTTGCGACAGCGGGTCAGTGCGGTCCATCAGGCCTGCAAGCTTGCGCGTGATCACGTGCTGGCCCATCACAGCAGCGACTTTTCCGCCGCTGAATTGGACGCTGAGCTTTGCCATAAGGTCTTGGTGTTGGCGCCGGGTGGCGGCGGTGGTTCGGGTTTTGTCTATATCGGTCTGGTCGCTCGCTTTCAGGCGGCGGGCATTCGGCCCAGTTATATCGTCGGGGCATCCATTGGCGCTTTGCTGGGTGGCTTAATGGCACGTGATCAGTCGCCGGATGTCGATGCCCTGATGGCGTGGGGTAAAGGCCTGAAGGTTCGACATATTTTTTCACGACCGAAACTGGGCGCTGCCTTGAGCTTGCCGGGCTTGGTGCGTCTGCATCTGCGTGGCATGGATAAGATGTTACGCAATCCGGATGGGTCGCCCTTGCGTATCAAGGATCTGGCCATCCCATACGACGCCATGATTGCTGGCGTGCGTATGTCTGCTTATAAAAGCTTGCCGCAAATCCCTGAGCGTCGGCCCCATTTACTCGGTATTCCGATGTTGATTGCCGAGCGCATGCTGCAGCTCATTAGCTATTTTAGTCCGCAAGTCGCTAAGGAAATTGTCTTGGGGCGTGATGAGCGTACGCGGGAATTGCGGGTGGTAGACGCGATTGGCCTGTCTTCAGCCATTCCCGGAGTTCTGCAGTATGCGCCGTACCAAGAGGACGCCGAAAGTTTGGCAATTTTGCGCGAACTGCGCGAACAGCATGGCTTGATGGCCTTTATGGATGGCGGCACGGTGGCTAATGTGCCGGCTCGTGCTGCTTGGGAGGGTGTGGAGGCTGGCCGTATTGGTACGCGTAATGCCTACTATTTGGCGCTGGACTGCTTTCATCCCCAGTGGAGTGCGGGCCATGCCTGGCTCATTCCTGTCACGCAGGCGATTCAGGCGCAATTGCCGGCCCAGCGGCCTTACTACGATTGGCTAGTGCGCTTCCAGCCCACGCCGTCGCCAGTGAATTTGCTGCCTTCGGATGAGGTATTCGACAAAGCGTTCCAGTGGGGATGGAAGCAGGCCGATGCCATTTTGCCGCAAATCCAAGAGGCTTTGAGGCTGTTGGCCGTGCCTAACTTCCAGTGATTCCGTGCGGAAACGACGATCTTCATGACTTGCCGGTCGTCGTTTCCTGGGGATTTTAGTGAACGAGTGTTGACTTAAAAAAGTTACATGCGTACTCTGAGTGTGTAGTCGTTCACTTGGAGACGCAAAATGTCGTCACAGTTCAAATTACCTTCTTTTATCAGCCGCACTGTACAAGCGGTTGTTACGCCCGCCGTCCTCGATTTCTGGGCCGCCGAACTCGGCTTTGATGCCCGTATCGAGCGCACCATGAGCCGCGTCGTTGCACGCTGGATGGAAACACCCGACACCGTCACGCTGGTGCTCAAGCCCAACAAGAATTTTCGCGGCTTCAGTGCCGGTCAACACGTCAACCTCACCGTTGAGATTGATGGCGTTCGCCACACCCGCTCTTACAGCTTCAGCGAAGCCCCGGCCGCTACTGGTCTCGTCGCCATCACCATCAAGAAAGTGCCGAACGGCCGCGTCAGCAGCCATCTGGTCGATAAGGTCGTGGTTGGTGACACGATTGAGCTCGGTCAGGCCTTTGGCGACATGACCTTCAGCGCCGGTGCACCTGAGAAGATGCTTTTCCTCGCCGCCGGCAGTGGCGTCACGCCGCTGATGAGCTTGCTGCGTCAGCTCGTAGCCGAGGGCATGAACCGCGATGTCGTGTTCATGTACTGGGTGCGTACGCGTCAGGATCTGATCTTCGGCAAAGAGCTGAAGGCGCTGGCTGAACAGTACCCGAACTTCCGCCTGCAGCCGGTTTACGAGCTGGAGCCTGAGCTGGAAGCCGGCGAATTGTCCGGTCGCCCGAGCCGCGAACAGCTCGGCAGCGTGGTCCAGGATCTGTGCAAACGCTCGGTGTATGTCTGTGGCCCGACCGGCTTCATGAATGCCGTGCAAGCACTGGTAGCCGATGATGCGCTGGCCTTCCACGCCGAAGCGTTCTCGCCGCCCGTGTTTGTGCCTAGCACCAGCACCGGCATTGCCAAACTGTTCCTGAGCAAGTCCAACCGCACGCTGGAAGTACCAGAAGGCATGCCGCTGCTCGACGCGCTGGAAGCCCAGGGCATCAAGCCACAGTCTGGCTGCCGCATGGGCATCTGCAATACCTGTGCGTGTGGCAAGGCCAGCGGTGTGACCCGCAACCTGCTGAACAACGAATTGTCTGTGGATGCCAACGCCAGTTTGCGCATCTGCGTGAATGCCGCCATCGGCGACATCACCCTCGATCTGTAAGACCTCTTAAAAAGAGTCTGGAGAAATATCATGAGCAAGAGCCGTACCCTGACCGCCGCTGAAATCGAAGCCTTTGGTGCTGAAGTTGATGCCATTAAGAAACGTCATCTGGCCGATGTGGGTGAGAAAGACGCCACTTACATCCGCAAGGTCGAGAAGGCTGTGCGTTACACCGAGATCGCCGGTCGTGGCCTGCTGATGGCCGGCATTTTCCCGCCCGCGTTTATTGCCGGTACTGCACTGCTCGGCGTGTCGAAAATTCTCGACAACATGGAGCTGGGCCACAACGTCATGCACGGTCAGTACGACTTCATGCAGGACCCGCGCTTCAGCGGCCAGACCTTCGAGTGGGACACCTGGTGTACTGCTGACAACTGGCGCTACAGCCATAACTTCATGCACCACACCTACACCAATGTGCTGGGTAAAGACCACGACATCGGATACGGCGTGCTGCGTATCTTCCCGGAGCAGAAGTGGGAGCCGCGCTTCCTCGCCAACCCGGTACTCGCCGTAATTCTTGCTGTGTTCTTCGAGAACCTGCTGGCCCTGCAAACGCTGGAACTGGAAAAACTCGCCACCGGTGAGAAGTCCTGGAAGGAAATTCGCGAACAGGCCAAGCCGACCGTGAAGAAGGGTTTCCGTCAGGTGGTGAAGGACTATGTGTTCTTCCCGCTGCTCGCCGGTCCGTTCTTCCTGCCGGTGCTGGCAGGTAACTTCCTCGCCAACATCATGCGTAACCTGTGGACCTTCACCATCATTTTCTGCGGTCACTTCACCGAAGATTCAGAAGTGTTCGCGCTGGAAACGCTGGATAACGAAACTCGCGGCCAGTGGTATGTGCGCCAGATGCGCGGCTCTGCCAACCTCACCGGCGGCAAGCTGTTCCACATCATGAGCGGCAACCTCAGCCACCAGATCGAACACCACCTGTTCCCGGAAGTGCCAGCGCATCGCTACGCTGAAATGTCGGTAGAGATGCAGGAAATTGCGCAGCGCTACGGCCAGAACTACAACAAGGCCTCCTTGTTCAAGCAGTTCGGCACGGTGGTCGGTCGCATCCTGCGTCACTCCTTACCGAGCTCGCCAAAGAAAGCACCGGTGGTACTGGCTAAATTAGATTCAGCTACGCTGGCCAAAGCGGCCTAAGTGTTTGCGTGCAGGAGATGACCATGAGTCTGCATCCCGTGATGATTGATCGTGGTCGTCAGCTTCAGCAAGTTTTGAAGCAGACCGATTGGCGTGCGGTGGTTTGGGGTGTTCATGGAGTGAGTCATCTTGCCCTGCACAGTGCTGCCGAGCTCACCGATTTGGTGACCGAGATGGATGGCACCATTCGCCAAGCCCCGATGCCACTGGGTCGTGTGAATGAGCCCCCGCGTGAGCGTGCGCCGTGGCCCTATCGGCTGGTTGCGCATGTCTTTCGCACCGCAGCAGGTCTTTTGCAGCGCTTGCCGTTGCAGGCCGATATCCGTCAGTCGCATGCCTTGGCGTTGCCCTTGCTCAGTGCCGTTAATGGCGTGCTCGGCGATAAGCTTGAGCGCTGGGACAGTCCGTTGGCACTGGGTATGACCCTTCGTGCCGAAGACAGTGAGGTGTTGGCCTGGTCGCAACTGGCCACCTCTTCAAAGGCCCGCGTCGCGTTGTTCATTCACGGTCTGTGCTGGAGTGAGCGGGAGTGGCAGACGCCGGCTCAAAAACAGTTCCAAGCCTTGCTGGAAAACAAGGGTTGGACCTCCGGCTGGCTGCGTTACAACAGTGGTCGCCCTATCTGGCGTAATGGCGCGGACTTGTCTGATTGGCTGGAAGCCGCGCTGGAAGCTCATCCTGTAAAAGAGCTGGTGCTGGTTGGGCATAGTCAGGGCGGGTTATTGATTCGCAGTGCCTTTGCTCACGCTCAGGCGGCAGGCTATGACTGGCCCCAACGCGTGACCCGGGCGGCCTATCTGGCCACGCCACATCAAGGCGCTCCGCTCGAGCGCGCCGGCCGGTGGGCCAACGCCTTGCTACTACATTCCCCCTACACGCAACCGTTAATGCGCCTTGGCAATATTCGTAGTGCCGCCATTAAAGACCTGCGTTATGGCGTGATTACTGAGGCTGAAGCACAGGGCTTGCGTGACGACTTGAAAGCAGATCCGCGCCAACAGGCTGTACCTTTGCCTGACCATGTGCGCCATCTGCTGCTGGCTGGCAGCCTTAGTCCAGAGGCCGCTGAGAATTGGCTGGGTGATGGTTTGGTACCAGTACACAGCGGGCTTGGCCTGCACCGTCGCGAAGCATTGACGCTGACGGCGCCGGACCTCAGCCGCGTTGAGTTGGATCGCATGGATCACATGAACATGCTGGGCGATGTACGGGTGTGGGACGCGCTGGCTGATTGGTGGTGGAAACGCTAAGACTTTTGCTTAATGTCAGTTACTAAAGGGGCTGTGAGCCAGCCAATAAGGCTAACAGCCGCCAATGCCCCCACGAACTGCGCCACAATAAAGCCCGCAACATCGGCGGGATGAATACCGGCAAAGGTATCGCTGGCGGCTCGCGCCAGGGTGACCGCTGGATTAGCAAACGATGTCGAAGCCGTAAACCAATAGGCTGCGGTGATGAATGCGGCCACAGCAAATGGTGTGATCGTCGGTCGGCTACGTTGGCAGCTGATGATGACCGCAATTAAGCCAAAACTCGCCACACACTCACTGAGCTGTTGAGCTGCGCCAGCACGCTCATGCGTTGAGGCCGTAAAGTCCGTTTGCGTTAACAGTTCTTGCGGCAGCAAGGCGCCGCTAAACATGGCGTGTGCCAATGCAACACCGGCAAATCCCCCCAGAATTTGAGCGACGCTGTAACTTAGGCCATCGCGCCAATTCAGTTTGCCCAACAAGACCTCGCTGAGGCTCACAATCGGATTGAAGTGTGCGCCCGAAATCGGTCCAAACGTCAGAATCAATGCAACTAACCCAGCACCCGTGGCGATGGTGTTGGCGAGCAGGGCCAACGCGGTCAGCTCGCCGCTGAGGCGCTCGGCCATGATCCCGGAACCGACCACGGTCGCCAGCAGCAATGCGGTGCCCAGCGCTTCGGCGGTGAGGCGTCGTGACAAGGACAACATGCCTCAGGCACCGATGCCGGCGATGCGGTCCATCTCGGCTTTCAGTGCCGCGCCATCGAGCTTCAGCGATTCCAGCGGCAACGCCAGAAAAGCCTCGATGCGGGTGCGCAGGATGCGGTAGGCAGTCATGAACGCGGCATCGATTTCCGCGTCGGTACCGATGGCATGCGCGGGATCATCCACGCCCCAATGCGAGCGCAGGACGGGGCCGAGATACGCCGGGCAGACTTCGTTGGCGGCATTGCCGCAGACTGAAATCACAATATCGGGCGTGACCGGCAGATCATCCCAAGATTTGCTGAAGTAGCCATCGGTGGCGATACCTTCGCGCTTCAGCAACGCCAGTGAGCGTGGATGCACATAACCGGCTGGTTTGCTGCCGGCACTGAGTGCTCGCCAGCCATCAGGAGCGAGGTGGTTAAAGGTCGCTTCGGCGAGAATCGAGCGGCAGGAGTTACCGGTACAGAGCATCAACACATTCATTTCAACATTCCTTCAGAGAGAGTTACATGAGGTTGGCGTGCAATCTGGCGTGAGCGCCACTGCGCCACAAAGCTCCGGGTGGCCAGCACAGCAGTCATCGGTGAGATACGCGATGAGCTCGACCATGACGCCAACCTTGGCGCGATAACGCAGAAATCGACCTTCCGCTTCGGCCGCAATGAGCCCTGCTTGCGTCAGTGCCTTCAAATGAAACGAGGCATTATTCGCCGCTAGGCCCAGCTCGCTGGCAATATGGCCGGCCACGAGGCCGCTGGGCCCAGCCTTGACCAACAGGCGATAGATGGCCAGTCTCACGGGTGAAGACAAGGATTCAAAGACGAGTACGGCGGTTTCTGAGTTCATAATTCAACATTACAAGAACTATTGAAATAAAGGAAGTGGCCATGAGTTGGGACCTCACCCGATGTGATGATGGCGTGCTGCGTTGTGGCTGGTGTACTGCCACGCCGATGTATCAGCAGTATCACGATCAGGAATGGGGCAGGCCGGTCGCAGATGATCGCCGCTTGTTCGAAAAGCTCTGTTTAGAGAGCTTCCAAGCGGGGCTAAGCTGGCGCACGATTTTGGAAAAACGCAGTAACTTCCGAGCAGCGTTTCATCAATTCGATTGGGCTGCCATGGCGGCCATGGGCCCGCAGGATGTTGAGCGCCTGTTGCAGAATGCGGGCATTATTCGGCATCGCGGCAAGATTGAAGCAGTGATTCATAATGCCCAACGCATGCCGGAATTGTTGGCAGAGTTTGGTTCCCTGGCGGCCTTTGTATGGTCGTTTGAAGGTCTGATGCCGGCACAGCCGGAGTTGATTACACTGGAGCATATTCGCAAGCACACAACCAGTCCGGCATCTGATGCCATGGCCAACGCCCTAAAAAAACGTGGCTGGAAGTTTCTTGGCAGCACCACTCTGCATGCGTTTATGCAGTCGATGGGCTTAGTGAATGATCATCTCAGCGGCTGCGCATCGCGGGATGTTGTGTTGCAAATGCGTGACGACTTCATCATTCCGTCATAAGAACGGTTGAAAATAATACGTCTAAAAATAGATTTCGTTTGTGGGAGAGTGTGCCGTGAGTGTGATGTTGCCTGTGGATCGTCGCGCCTTTTTGCGCCAGTTATTTTTGCTGGCTGGCGCGGCCAGCATGCCTGCTCTGCTGACGGCGTGTGGCACTGACAGCGGCACATCGACGCCCGCCAGTCGCATACAAGGGCCGCGTCCAGCGGGGCGCTTCGCCAATCTTGGTCCACTCGGCGAACCTAATGCCTTTGGCGTGCGCCTGCCTGCTGGGTATGACATGCGCGTCGTTGCGGAAGCCTTAAAGCCCGTAGGTGACAGTGGCTATCCCTGGCACATCTTCCCCGATGGCGGTGGTGTGATGGCGAAGCCAGATGGCGGCTGGTTCTATATTTCCAATAGCGAAGTGCCAGGCTTCGGCACACTGGGTTTCACGGTGCCGCAACTGGCGCCACTGGCGAATCCGTTAGAGCGACTGGTGCCCGGCTTAGGTGGCGCCAGCGCCATCGAGTTCGATCGGGATGGCAATATTGTGGATGCCTTCCAGATTCTCTCCGGCACCACCTTCAATTGTGCGGGCTGTGTCACGCCGTGGCAGACCTGGCTGTCATGTGAAGAGATTCCTGAAGGACTCGTCTGGGAGTGTGATCCCGTGGGTCGCAGTGCCGCAGTTTCTCGCCCAACGCTGGGCTTGTTTTCGCATGAAGCAGTGGCCATTGATAGCAATCGTCGCGTGATCTACATGACCGAAGATATGCCCGACGGTCGCCTCTATCGCTGGCTGCCAGCCGCAGGTGATTGGCCATCCGGTAGCCGTCCAGCGCTCGCCAATGGCCGCCTGCAAGTTATGGATGTACCCACCAGTGTTGAAAAGGCGTTATTGGAGCCGCAGCGAGTCGTTTGGCGTGATGCCCTAGAGCCAACCAAGGCTCAGAATGAGCACCGTCGGGCGGACTCAGCCGCCTTCAATGGTGGTGAAGGTATTTGGCTCTTTGATGACTTCATCTTCTTTGCGACCAAGGGCGACAACCGTATTTGGGTCTATGACATTCGGGGCGAAACCTTGGAAGTGCTTTATGACCTAGCGACCGACAGCAATCCCATTCTCTCCGGCGTCGATAACATCACCGTCACCGATCGTGGCGACGTGCTGGTGGCCGAGGATGGCGGCGATATGCAGGTTGTGGTGATTTTGCCGGATGGCCAGCTCAAGCCCTTGCTGCAGATTGTGGGTCAGGACCAGTCGGAAGTTGCTGGTATTGCCTTCTCGCCCGATGGCCGTCGTCTCTATTTCACCAGTGATCGCGGCAGCAATCAGAGCGTGGGAGGCCAGCGGGTGGGGCTGGGCGTCACCTATGAATTGATGCTGCCCAACTGACTCGCCGTCCATCCGATGCTGCCGAGTTACACCACGGTAGCATCGTGAAAACCCGCTATGCTCCGCAAAAATAAGCCTATTCGGAGTGTTTCATGTCGGTCTTGCCATCGGTTGCATCCAGTTACCAAGAGGCCTTACGAGTAGCGCTGACGCGACAGGATTACCCCAGTGTCATTACGTTGATTCGACAGGCGGTGCAGGCCGATCGACGCGCCCTGACCGACCCACTCATCAAGTCTTGGCTGGCCCTGCGCTGGCAGAACCTATTCCTGCAATTGGCGGCACAAGATCGTGCGGCCGTGAAAGTGGCGCGGGGTGTGCGCGGTTATCTTGGCGATAAACGTGAGGCCATGCAGGTATTGGCTGAACGCTTCTTAGTCAAGGCGGACCCGGCGAGCTGGCAGCCCAACTTACCCCCTGTCGTCTTGCCGCAAAAACTCAATGCCACGCTGATTTTCTGTCCGGGTTTTATTAATGGTCTGCTGCCAGTCCATGCGTTCGAGCACGAGTTTGACGCGCTAGAACAGCAGCTCGGCCTGCGTGCCTTTTGTGCCGATGCACATCCCGTTCGCAGCTGCGAGGCCAATGTCAGCGACCTGCAGGCGGCCATCGAAGCGGGGGAGGGTTTCAAGGCGCTGAAAGGCGGCGCAAGTGAGCCCGTTAAGGGGCCCGATCCGGGTGATGTGGTGCTGATGGGCTACAGTAAGGGCAGTGCAGATATTCTCGCGCTGTTAGCTCAGCATCCGGGACTAAAGGACCGTATCAAGGCGGTCTATACCTGGGCAGGGGCTATTGGCGGATCGCATACGGCAGACACGATTTACCAACTGATTGCTGACCTGCCGCTGGATGCTGCCGCTCAACGCTTACATGACTTTCTTGCCATGCTGATGCCGGGCGTGACACGCCAGGGAACGTTGCGGCGCTTGGATGAGTACGACATTCTGGGTGCGGTACGCAGCCTAACCACGACCGAGCGCGAGGCCTTCCTCGCGCATCACGGCGCAGCGATTGATGCACTCAATGTGCCGTTTTTTAACGTTACTGGTTCGACCAAATTGCTTGAAGTGCCGACGTTTCAAATGCTGGATTATCAGAAGCTAAGCAAGTTTGATCCCGACAACGATATGCAGGTGACGCAGGCGCAGGCCACGTTGGCATTGCCCATGAGCACGCATGTGGCGACCCTGCATGGGCATCACTGGGATATCGCTTATCCGCCCTTTCCGCGCAAAATGCGCATGACCACGCCGAATCTGGACCATCCTTTCCCACGTAAGGCCGGCATCATGGCTAATCTGATGCTGGTGGCCGAGCTGGGGCTTATTGGCTCTGGCTCTGGCCCGGCCTGCTAGGCGACACCGGCATCACCGTCACCGACACATCTAAGGTGTGCTCGCCGCCGCCGATGATGACCCCGCGCAGAGGAGACACATCGCTGAAGTCACGCCCCCAGGCCAGCGTGATGTGCTGCTGATCGGGCAACACACCGTTGGTTGGGTCGAAATCGACCCAACCAAAATGCGGGCACCACACCGATACCCAAGCATGTGAGGCATCGGCCCCAATGAGGCGCGGTTGACCTTCAGGCGGCTCGGTTAATAGGTAGCCACTGACGTAGCGTGCGGGCAGGCCCAGCGAGCGTAAGCAGGCAATCATGAGATGGGCAAAGTCTTGGCAAACGCCACGCCGCTGTTCCAGCACGGTGAGCAAGGGCGTGCCGACATCGGTGGCCTCGCTGTCGAACTCAAACTCGTTATACATCTTCAGCGTCAGTGCATAAACGCCGGTCAGCAGCGTGTCATCCGCGCCGAAGCAGGGCAAAGCAAAGCGGGCAAAGTCGTGTTTGATGCGCACATACGGTGACTCCTGACGATACGCCAGCGCGTCCAGTTGTTCTGGGTGCGAAAGTGCCACGCCACGGAATCGGCAGCGTTCCACCACATCCTGCCAAGGTGGGCTGAGCAAGAAGTTCGGCATGGCTCGCGGAAGTACAGAGATGTCTAGCTCTGCACTGAGCAGCAACTCCTGGTGAGGCTGGCGGATGTCTAACCACAGGGCTGGATTGCCAAAGGCATCGGGGGCGGACGTGCGCTGTTGGGGCTCTGGCGTGCAGTGAATTTGAGCCGAATGAATGTGTTGCCAGGGCAGTGTCCGGGGCTGCAAATGCAGAAGCTGCTGTGACAAAGACACGGGCAGTTGATAGTTGTATTGCGTGTGGTGACTAATGCGATAGTGCGTCGCTACACCTGCTTCTGCACGTTTGATGGCGCTCATGTCGATACCATCGATTGGCTCTGTCGCTCGATGTGTGCGAAGTACTGCAGACTGATTTTGTCGGCTAAATCCCACGTGGCTTGCTGCAATGCGGCGAGTAGTTTCGCCAGCGTTGCCAAAGAATGTGGCAGTCGCTGCGGAGAGGCTAAGTCACTTTCAATCACCGCCAAGTCGAGGCTTAGCAGCTGGGTTTCGAGCTGGCTCATGGTGCGATGTTCAGCGCTGCCAACAGCACTTAATAGTTGCACGATTTGCCGCAGCTGGAAGGCGACGCTGTGGGGGTTGCCGGGATCGAGCAAGAGCAAATCAAGCACGGGAATAAGCTGTGCTGAGGACAGGTAGCGGCTGCGATAGGTGATGCGGCTATCGGCAATATCGAGTAGCCAGTCGAGCGCGGCCTGGCTGTGGCCGTGAGGTAGCGGCAAGGTATTACAAAGTAGAGCACAGAGCTTTTGCAGGCGTTCAATGCGACGACCGAGCATGAGAAAGCGCCAGCTCTGATCTTGCGTCATGTCATCGAGCGCAAAGCCGGCCAGCGCCGACAAACTCATCAGCAAACGATCCAGAAAGCCGACAGCGGCACCCGCTTCTTGGGTAGGGTCCAGACTCACAGCTTCCTGTTCCAGCTCGACAATAGCGATCCAGTTTTCATGCGACAGTCGGCTGCGAACCTCGGCCGCTGCGCCGATTAAGGCGCGCAAGGTTGACACCACGGACTGGCTTTGATGCGCACCGCCGATGCTGGCGAGCAGTTGCACATCCAGCGCGTCATCTCCATTGAGTAGCCCGAGCTTTTGTCCGTGGTTCAGCGCCAAAATTAGGCCGAGGCCTTGTCTGGGGTCCGCTTCTAAATAACGGCTGAGGGCCGAGCGAATCAGTCGCGCATGATGGTCTGTGCGTTCTGCGTAGCGGCCCAGCCAAAAGAGATTTTCGGCCAGTCGCGAGGGCAGGTAAGGGTCTTGTCGCTGCAAGTCACGGACGCCCAGCGTTCGCAAACGCGGGAACTCAGTCGCAGCCTGCTCACTGAAGCAGACCCAGGTATCTTTACTGGTGCCGCCGCGTTGCATGGATACCACTTCTTCGTCACGACGCCCCGCCACTCGGCTCAGGGCCCCCGGCATCACTTCATAACCCTCAGCGCTAGCGACGGCATAAACGCGCATGCCAGTGGCGTGATTTTCAAAGCCTTTCGCCTCGCCCTGCCAGACAGGTGTTTGTGCCATCGCCACGGTTTCCTGCGCCAGATACGCATAGGGGCGTTCGCGGATGCGCTTGCGCAAGGCGGCGAGGCCTTGAGCATCGAGGTCGCGGCCAAACACGGGTGCAAAATGCTGCGAGGGGAATGCGCCTTTGATGACCAGTTCAGGTAAACGTGCCAGTGCTTCTTCCATCACCGGCGGTTCGCCGCACCACCAGGTCGCCACAGAGGGTATTTCTAGCTTTTCACCCAGCAGGTGCTCGCAGGCCTTGGGTAAAAAGCTCAGCAAACCCTGCGATTCCAGCACGCCACTGCCAAGGGCGTTGGCGATCAGCACATGGCCAGCGCGTGCAACCGCGAGCAGGCCGGGTACGCCCAGCGCCGAGTCACCGCGTAGCTCTAACGGATCACAATAGTCATCATCGAGGCGCCGAAAAATGGCATGCACACGCTTCAGCCCGCTCAGCGTTTTCAGGTAGACATAGGGTTGACGCACGCTCAGATCGTGGCCCTCCACCAGCGGAATGCCAAGGTGGCGGGCGAGGTAGACGTGTTCAAAGTAGGTTTCGTTGTAGCGGCCGGGTGTGAGCAAAACGATTAAGGGCGGCTCACCATCGGTGCGTGCTTGCTGACGCAGGGTACGCATCAAACCTTGAAAATAGCCGGTGAGTGCCTCAACGCCGAGTTCGCGATACAGGGCCGGAAACGCGCGCGCGACCACTTGCCGATTTTCCATGGCATAGCCAGCGCCTGACGGGGCTTGCGTACGATCCGCCATGACCCACCACTGGCCATCGGCAGAACGAGCAAGATCTACCCCAACGACATGCAGCCAGGTGTCATTGGCAGGTCGCATGCCGTGGCAGGGCCACAGATAATTGTGATGACCAAAAATCAGTTCGCTGGGCAAAATGCCCTGAGCAATCAGTGTTTGCGGGCCGTAAAGATCAACGAGCAGGGCATTGAGCAGGCGCGCGCGCTGCGCCACACCACTGGCAATGCCTTGCCACTGATCCTGCGTAATCAATTGTGGAATCGGCCCCACACGCCAGCTGCGGTCCTGCCCTTGGCTATCACCGTATAAATTATAGGTGACACCGTTTTCCTGCACTTGGCGATTGACCAAGTCATAGCGCTGCTGCATTTGTGCGGGGCTTAAGCGATTAAGCGCCTCGGCAAATTGCGCCCAATGCGGATGCACCTGCCCGTCGCTAGCGAAAATCTCATGGTAGCGATGGGCCGAGGGGCGCAACGTGCCTAGCAAATTGGTCATAGCATCCCGAGTGATTTACAGCGCTGCGTTTGGATTCATCATGGTCGGCGCAAATCTAACATGAAGGGATGCTCAAGGTTGCTGACACGTGCTTGGGGCGTGATCCAACCCGGCGTGTGCCCCATGCGGATAAAGCGTGCTTGGCGCCGTGCTTCAGCTGCGTAGGCATTGATCGGGTGGTCATCACTGTTACTGCCGCCGGGGTGCATAACATGGTGCTGGAAGCCGCCCAGTGAGCGTTTCATCCACGTGTCGTAGAGGTCAAAGGTCAGTGGGGCATGCACGCCAATCGTGGGGTGTAAGCAGGATGGCGGCTGCCAGGCGCGAAAGCGCACGCCGCCAATGAACTCACCGGTCTGTCCGGTCGGCTGCATGGGCAAGGTCACGCCATTGCAGGTCAGTGCATAGCGTTCGCCGGCCATGCCGGTGACCTTGACTTGCACGCGTTCCAGCGACGAATCGACATAGCGCACCGTGCCCGCTGAGCTGCCTTCTTCGCCCATGACATGCCAAGGTTCGAGTGCGTGACGCAGCTCCACGTGCATGCCCTTGAGATCAATGTCGCCCAGTTTCGGGAAGCGAAACTCCAAATGGGGTCGGAACCATTCCAGATCAAAGCCATAGCCCGCACGCCGCATATCGGTCATGACATCGGCAAAGTCCTGCTCCACGAAATGCGGCAGCATGAAGCGATCGTGCAGCTCCGTGCCCCAGCGCGTCAGGCGCTCAGGGGCATAGGGCGTCTGCCAGAATCGCGCGACCAGACCACGCAGCAATAACTGTTGTGCTAGCGACATCTCGGCATGAGGCGGCATCTCGAAAGCGCGCAGTTCGAGTAGACCAAGGCGGCCACTGCTGCTGTCTGGCGAGTACAGTTTGTCGATGCAGAACTCGGCGCGATGCGTGTTACCGGTGACATCGGTGAGCAGATTGCGCAGCAGGCGGTCGATCAGCCACGGGGCGGTGGTTTCGCCCACGGGCGGGAACTGCCGAAAGGCCGTCTCCAGTTCGTAGAGCGAGTCGTTGCGGGCCTCGTCAATGCGTGGTGCCTGCGAGGTCGGGCCGATGAACAGGCCGGAGAACAGGTAGGACAGCGACGGGTGGTTATGCCAGTAGCTGATGAGGCTGCGCAGCAGGTCCGGTCGGCGCAGGAACGGCGAGTCGGCTGGCGTGGCGCCACCCATGACGAAATGGTTGCCGCCGCCAGTGCCGGTGTGACGGCCATCGACCATGAACTTTTCACTGGTCAGGCGCGTGGCATGAGCAGCTTCATAGAGATGCTTGGTGCGACTGACCAGCTCGCCCCAGGTCGCCGACGGATGAATATTGACCTCGATCACGCCCGGATCTGGCGTGACCCGGAAGTTGGCCAGGCGCGGGTCCTGCGGCGGCTCGTAGCCTTCTATAAGCACCGGCTGCTGCATGACTCTGGCGGTCGCTTCAATGGCGCAGACCAGCGCCAGATAGTCGTCGAGCTGGGTTAGCGGCGGCATGAACAGGTAAAGATGCCCGTCGCGGGCCTGAGCGCTGAGGCTGGTCCGGGTCAGATGCTTGGCGGACTTATGCAGCGCCGGCGGCTGTGCGGTCAGCGTCTGCGCCTCGTGAAACTGCGCCTTTTTCTGGCTGGCGTTGGTGAACGGCAGCTGCTCAATCAGGCGCGTTACGATGTCGGGCGGCTGGCGCAAAAGCTGGGTGTAAGCCGGCAGCGGTGGCAGCGCCACACTGGCGTCTTGCGGATGCACATACGGGAATTCGCTGTCGCGAACCCAGGGCTGCGAGTCCAGCGGCAGGCGATAGCCGATCGGCGAATCGCCGGGCACCAGATAGCAAGTCTCGTCACGCAGGAACCATGGCCCTGTCTGCCAATGTTCGCCATCGGCAGTACGGCTTAATGGCAGTACATGCCCAATCACAGCATCCAAGCCTTGCCCAAAGACCTTGGCAAGGCGAGCCCGCTCCAGCGGATCTTTCAGGCGAGAATCCTCGGGCGTGACATTGCTCGGTAGCTGGCGCTCGCGCCAGAGATAATAGAGCGCGTCCTCGTAGGCCGGAAATACGGTTTTGTTGGTGAGGCCGAGCGCGGTGGTGAGTTTGTCGAGAAATTCAGCAGCCGTTTTTTCCGTGGCCTTGCCGGGCTTGGACTCATCAGCAATGAGTGCCGCATCGCGCCAAATCGGCTGACCGTCTCTGCGCCAAAAGCAATTCAGTGACCAGCGCGGAAGCTGCTCGCCGGGGTACCACTTGCCCTGGCCGAAATGCACGAGACTGTTCGGCGCATGCTCCAGACGCAGGCGATGAAATAGCTCGGCGGCTCGAATGCGCTTGGTCGGGCCCAATGCGGCGGTATTCCATTCCTCGCCATCGGGATCATCGACTGAGACGAAAGTCGGTTCACCGCCCAGCGTCAGGCGAACATCTAAACGCTGTAAATCCGAGTCAATAACATGGCCGAGCGCGTCAATATCGGCCCACTGCTCCTCACTGTAGGGCTTGGTGACGCGCGCCGTTTCATGGCTGCGGGTGACCTGCATGTGGTGCTCGAACACGCACTCGGCTTCTTCCAGCAGACCCGATATCGGCGCGGCCGATGATGGCTCAGGGCTGCACGCCAGCGGAATATGGCCCTCGCCGGCAAAAAGCCCGGAGGTGGGATCGAGGCCGATCCAGCCCGCTCCCGGTAAATACACCTCGCACCACGCATGCAGATCGGTAAAGTCTTTTTCCGGGCCGGATGGGCCGTCCAACGATTTCACATCGGCAGTGAGCTGAATCAGATAGCCGGAGGCAAAGCGCGCGGCGAGGCCGAGATGCCGTAGCGCCTGAACCATCAGCCAGGCCGAATCGCGGCAGGAGCCGGAGCCCTTGGTCAGCGTTTCCTCGGGGCTCTGCACACCTGGCTCCAAGCGGATCAGGTAACTGATATCGGTGTAGATGCGCTGGTTTAGCTCAACCAGAAAGTCGATGGTCTTACGCTGCTGCCGAGGGACTTGGTCCACAAAGGCTTTGAGTCGCTCGCCCATCGGCAGTGTGACCCGATAAGGTGCAAGCTCTCGCACCAGACTGGGGTCCTCATAACTGAATGGCCACTGCTCTGCCTCTGGCTCAAGAAAAAAATCGAACGGGTTAATGACGGTCATTTCCGCAACAAGATCGACTTCAACCCGAAAATGTTGAGTTTTCTCAGGAAAGACCACGCGAGCTAAATAGTTAGCCTGTGGGTCTTGCTGCCAGTTAATAAAGTGCTCGCCGGGCGTGACGTTCAGGCTGTAACTGAGGATGCGAGTGCGGCAATGCGGGGCTGGGCGCAAGCGAATGACTTGTGGGCCGAGGGTAATGGCACGGTCATAGCGGTAATCAGTGACGTGGTTTAGCGCGATCTGGATGGGCACGAAGCACGACCTAAGCAGTTGAGGTTAGCAAAGCTAGAGCAAAGGTCGTGCCAGTCTGCATCCACGTGCAGACTGGCAGCGAAGTGACGTGCTTAGGTCATGATCCCGGTAATCAGAAAGTAAATGACTGCGGCCATGAGTGCCGTTGCTGGAACGGTAATGACCCACGCGGCTGCAATTCGGAATAGCTGCGAGCGCTTAACTAACTCTTTGCGATAGACCTTGCGCAGACCTTTGCGCTCTAACTTGGAGAAATGTGCCGGATCTTGATCGACTTTCGCGCGTGCTTTCAGATCACGGATCATGGAGCCTTTCTGATGAATATCCGCTGCAGTGAACTCGGCAATGAACAGATCAATGGCGACCTGATCACCTTCGGGGTGGTGCGCTTTAATGTCACTCACCATGCGATCGAAATTATGCTTTAGGTATTCACGCAGAAAGCCCACACCAAAAACACCGCCAACCGCGATATGCGTGGAGCTGACCGGCATGCCGAGTTGGCTAGCGATGATGACGGTTAGCGTCGCAGCCATGGCAATACAAAATGCCCGCATTTGGTCTAGCTCGGTGATTTCGGAGCCAATGGTGCGAATCACCTTCGGGCCGTATAGCGCCAAACCCACGGCGATACCGATGGCTCCGATGAGCATGACCCACAATGGAATTGGCGCATCGCTATGAATTTCACGGGCGCTGGAGCTATACACATCAACAATGGCCGCCAACGGCCCAATGGCATTAGCCACATCGTTAGAGCCATGTGCAAAGCTGAGCAAGGCGGCTGCAAAAATCAACGGCACATTGAATAGGCTATTCACGCCCGACTTGCCTTGGCGATCATCTTGCTGCTCATTGCGCAAACGCCATTTCAAAATCAGTAACGTCACGACTGCCACAGCGAAGCCAATCGAGGCAGCTTCACTTAGAGAGATGGTGATGAGCTTGCTCGCGCCTTTTAGCAGCAGATAGGTGGTGAAGGTCCAAGCCATGGCGGCAACCAGCCAAGGCACCACGCGCCGTGCGGCGGTCATCATGTCGCTTTGGTAGGTAATGCTGCGTTTAATGATGTAGAGAAATAATGCAGCTACTAAAGCGCCCATGAGCGGGGACACAATCCAGCTCATGGCAATGCTGCCCATTTTCCCCCAATTAACGATGTCCATCCCTGCGGCGGCAATGCCTGCGCCGAGAACGGCACCGACGATCGAGTGCGTGGTAGACACGGGAGCGCCGGTGGCGGTTGCAATATTGAGCCAGAGTGCGCCAGCCATGAGTGCTGCCAACATGAGGCGAACAAAGGCATCGGTATCGGGAATCATGGCGGGATCAATAATGCCGTTACGAATGGTGCCAACGACCTCGCCGCCCGCAATGATGGCGCCTGCTGCTTCGAAGATGGCGGCAATCATCAAGGCTGTGCCGAGGTGCATGGCTTTGGAGCCCACCGCAGGCCCCACATTATTAGCAACATCATTGGCGCCGATGTTCATGGCCATATAGGCGCCGACCATCGCCGCGATGACCATGGTCATGCTGACATTGCCGTCATTGAGGCTGGCGGTGTAGAGCATAACGCTCAACACAAAGAGCAGTCCCAATCCAAAGCGCACTTGTTCTAAACGACCTTTTCTCATTGCGCGCTCCAGTTTTTGCACATGTTCAATTTCCATCTTTCAATTCCGTTACAGATTTGTGTGGGAATTATGACAGAGCGAGCGCGAGTGCGTTTATTGAATTGCGTTGGTATGAACTTGAATGGGTTGTGTCAGGAGTTTGTGCACCGGGCAGGCATTGGCGATTTGCAAAAGGCGGCTGCGCATATCGTCGTCCAGTGGGCCTTTCAGGGTAATTTGGCGGGTGATCAGGTTGCCCGTTTCGCCAGTGCCTGGCGAGCCCAAGGACAGTTCAACGTATACGCCCTCCAGCGGCCACACTTTGCGCTTGGCGTACATGCACAAGGTAATGGCCGTGCACGCGCCCAGGCCTGATAGCACCAAAGCGATGGGATTAGGCCCGTTGTCACCACCGCCCAGTGACGCAGGTTCGTCGGCTAGCCATTGGTGTAGGCCATCGTTGAGCAAGACTTGGTAAGGTGTGTTGCCGCTAGTGGCAGAAATTATTTTTGCTTCAGACATGGCGTATCTCATCCGCTGAGTGGTTGTGTCGCTAAGCATCCTCGCGTACAAACAAGCGCAAACTGCAATGGCTTAGCTTAGGAGTCAACGATGTATAACACCCTCGACTATCGTGTTGAAGACCGCATTCTTACGCTAACACTGAACCGCCCCGAGCAACTCAATGCCTTTACGGTCGAAATGGCCGATGAACTGGTCGCGGCATTTGAGCGAGCCAGTGAGGATGATGACGTTGCTGTGATCGTCGTAACGGGAAGTGGTCGTGCCTTCTGTGCCGGTATGGATCTGTCGGTACCGGGCAATGTCTTCGGCTTGGATGAGACGCAGCAACCCACGCTGGCGGACATGCACGAACGTCTGCATGACGAGGCCATTCATCGTGGTGTGCGCGACACCGGTGGTCGTGTCACGCTGGCCATCTACGAATGCAAGAAGCCGGTGATTGGCGCCATCAATGGCGCGGCTGTTGGCATCGGTGCCACCATGACGCTGGCGATGGATATTCGCCTGGCTTCAGAGAAGGCACGTATCGGCTTTGTTTTCGGCAAAATTGGCGTAGTTCCCGAAGCCTGTTCGAGCTGGTTTCTGCCGCGCATCGTTGGCATTCAGCAGGCCTTGGAGTGGGTCTATACGGGTGACATCTTGACGGCTGAACAGGCACTCACCGGCAAGTTGGTGCGCTCAGTTCATGCGCCAGAAGAGTTGCTGCCAGCGGCCTATGAGTTGGCGAGAAAGTTCAGCCAGAACAAGTCGCCCGTGGCGGTCGCCTTTGCGCGTCAGATGCTGTATCGCAACGCCGCTCAGCCGCACCCCATTGAAGCGCATCGTATTGATACGCTGGCCATGTTCTACACCAGTCTGGAAGATGGCAAAGAAGGCGTGAGCTCATTCCTAGAGAAACGCGACCCGGCATACGCCAGCAAGGCCAGTGCCATGCCAGCGTTTTATCCGTGGTGGAAACAGGCCTGATTTAGAGTCCTGCACGCGGCGGTCGGCGATTGCCCCCGCCCGTGTTGCCACCACCGCCATTGCTGGTGTTGCCACCCGCTGGACGCGGCCCACTCGGGCGCTGACCTGCAGGGCGGCCGGATCCGGCGGGCTTACCAGCACCCGCCGGTTTGTTGCCTGCTGGCTTGCCACCGGCGCCGCCACGGGGCGCTGAGTCGCGGCGCGGCGGACGAGCCTGCTGCGGTTTGCGCAGCGGCTCTGGCTTGGCGTTTGGATCGGGTTCAAAGCCGGGCACAATCACACGTTCAATTTTCTGGCGGATAGTGCGTTCAATATCGGCCAGCAGCTTGTGCTCATCCACGCACACTAACGACACTGCTTCACCGCCGGCTCCGGCGCGACCGGTACGGCCAATACGATGTACATAGTCTTCGGGTACATTCGGCAGCTCGTAATTCACCACATGCGGCAGGGCATCAATATCGATGCCGCGCGCGGCAATGTCGGTGGCGACCAATACGCGCAGGCGATTGGCCTTGAACTCGCCGAGTGCTTTTTCACGAGCGCCTTGGCTCTTGTTGCCATGAATCGCCATCGCTGGAATGCCGTCTTTGGCCAAGCCTTCAGCGAGACGATTAGCGCCGTGCTTGGTGCGGGTAAAGACCAGCACCTGCGACCACTGACCATCCAGAATGAGTTTTTCCAGCAAGGCTTTTTTCGAGTCCCGATCGACGGGATAGATTTTCTGCGTGACGCGCTCAGCCGTTGTGGTCTGCGGCGCGACTTCAATGCGCTCTGGATTATTCAGCAGCGAACTCGCAAAGCTACGAATTTCCGGCGCGAAAGTGGCCGAGAACAACAGGTTCTGGCGCTGTTTCGGCAGCAGCGCCAGAATGCGCTTGATGTCGCGAATGAAGCCCATGTCGAGCATGCGGTCGGCTTCATCAAGCACCAGAATCTCGACGCCGCCAAGATCCAGCGAACCCTGACCTACGTGATCGAGCAGACGACCCGGTGTGGCTACCAGAATGTCCAGACGCTTGCGTAGGCGATCGCGTTGCGGATTGGCATTGACGCCACCGAACATCACCATCGAGCTTAAGTTCAGGTCTTGGCCATACTGGCGAACACTTTCTTCCACCTGTGAGGCCAGCTCACGCGTGGGCGTGAGCACCAAAGCACGGATGCGATGCTTGGGTGATGGGTGCAGCACCGGCGTCGAGCTGAGGCGCTGGAGTAGTGGCAGCGTGAAGCCGGCGGTTTTGCCGGTACCGGTCTGAGCCGCAGCGAGTAAGTCACGGCCGGACAGCACGACAGGGATAGCCTGCTGCTGAATGGGAGTGGGTGTGGTGTAGCCGACGGCGTTAAGCGCGCTCAGCAACTCGGGCATGAGACCGAGATCAGCAAAAGACATGGAATATCCGGGGGGAGCAAGGAAGGACGCTATGGTACTCGAAATCGCATGGCTTTAGCGTTGCTCAGCCGCAGCCAGCAAGAGGTCGATATAAAACGTGCTGCCTTTGGGTGAGGAGCTCAAAATGCCGATGCAGCCTTGCATTTGCTGCATGAAGCCGTGGGAGATGGGCAAACTAAGCCCCATGCCCCCTCTAAGTGCGGATGAGTCCTCATAGGAACTGGCAAATTGTTTAAAAATAGTCGCCTGTAAATCGTTAGAAATGCCGGAGCCATAATCGCGAATTAATAGCCGTAATTTGGTTGAGTCGAGTAGCGATACTGTCAGGTCAATTCGGCTGCCACGAGGCGAATAACGAATTGCGTTATCTAAAACCGAGGTGATTACCCGCTTCAGGCGGAAGTTGTCTGCCCAGACCCAGTGTCCGTAGCCCCCTTGAGCTGAAGGTAGCTGCACAGCAGACAAAGTCGCCTGCTGGTGTAGCTCCTCAAGGGCTTGTTGAATAATCGGCCCCAGTTCATGACTGGCCAGAGGGATATCAATAGCTCTGTTGGTCAAGTGTTCGGCATCGAGCAGCTGTTGCGTGAGCTTTTGAAGGCGAATGCTGTGGCGAAGCGCCATATTCACAAACTCCAGCGCTTGATCGGACAGTCTCACCAGCTCTGGTGTTTTCAACATAGATAACGCGCCAATGATGGCGGTTAGCGGCGTGCGGAGTTCGTGACTCATCACCGAAACCAGAGATTGGCGTAAATGGTCTAGCTTCTTTTGCTGTGTAATATCGCGAATCACACCGACATATTGGCTTGTGGAGCCTGGTGGCAAAATCGAAATAGCCATGCCGATGTCGAAGCAGCTGCCGTCCTTACGCTCACCTTGAAGCTCTAGTACAGGCCCGAACAGGTCGGGTCGGGTTTGACCCGACTTCCGCGCCAGAATGCTGTCATGACGAGAGCGATAAGGCTCCGGCATCAACATAGAGACATTTTGGCCAATAACCTCCTGACTCTCATAGCCAAACATGGTGAGGGCGGCCGAATTCGCGCGTTGAATAATACCCACACTATTTATGCTGATAATGCCATCGGCGATGGTGGATAGAATGGTGTCTAAGTAGTGATCAATATCTGTGGTCGTGAGCGCCGACGCAGCGGACTGCACGGGCGCCGGATGCGGAAATGGACATTGAGACGAGAGCAAGTTGTTCATGACCCTAGTAATACAGCACTTGGCCACGGTTTGTGTTTTTGAGTTGTAGTAGGACAGCTATCTTTTTGTCAGAAACCGGGCTGTATTGCCCGGTTTTAGTTTGACAAAACTTATACGCCCCGCGCCTTTAGCCAGTCACCGGCGAGCTTCCAAGCGTAGTCGGCCGCTGCCTTATCGTAGGTGGGGCGATAGTCCGCATTAAAACCGTGGTTCAGGCCAGGGAACACCACAATTTCTGAGCCGGAACTGGACTTCTGAAGCTGGGCCCGCATTTGGTCCACCATGGCATCGGGAATGAAGCTGTCGCTGCCGGCATAAAGCCCCAGAGTGGGCACGTTCAGGGTGGCAGCAATATCAATAGGGTCATTGGCTTTGATGTCAGACTTCAAGCCGCTGAGCAGGCCGTAATAGGCAATACCCGCTTTCACGCGAGGGTTGTGTTGGTTGTATAACCAGACCATGCGGCCGCCATAGCAAAAGCCCATTGTGCCCAGTTTTTTGGTGTCGGCGTGGCCCGAAGCTTTAGCAAAAGCAATGCTGGCATCGATGTCTGCAAAGACTTGTGCGTCGGGCACTTTGGCGACGACCTGCGACAAAATCTCGCCAATGTCGGTCATTTTTGAAACATCACCTTGCCGGGCAAACAATTCGGGTGCGATGGCGTAATAGCCCATTTTCGCCAAGCGTCGGCAAATATCTTTAATGTGCTCATGTACGCCAAAAATTTCCTGAATCACCACGATGGTCGGATGCTTTCCCGGTTTGGCTGGCATGGCACGGTAGGCTGGAATATGACCCCCAGCGGCCGGAACACTGACCTCGCCCGCGACTAAGCCGCGCGTGCTGGTGGTGATGGCCTGTGCCATGAGGGGCGTGGAGGCCAGGGCAAAGCCGGTCGCCAGCGAGGTCACTAAAAAGCCGCGACGACTGAGTTGATTGGGCTCAGAAACGACCGTGTTGGTGGCTTGTTGGGCATTCGTTGCTTGAAAGTCTAAGGGCTTTAAACCGTAGTGATTGAGCTTCATGAGAGCGTCCATTAAGAGTCATAAAGTAGTGCTGGCAACTTAGGACTAAGCCTCCACAAAAACAACTACACGAATAGCGTAAAGCGGGTGGCTTGCTTGCGGCGTTTGTTTTGCTAGAGTCGCCGCATCGTCAATAGAAGAAAAAATCCCATGCTCATTCGCTTAGCTGTTTTCCTTATGGTCGCCGTGCTCATGTTGTCTGGCTTATGGTGGTTTTGGCCAAAGCCGGAACAAGCGGTTGCCGCTGCCGATACGCCCATGGCGGCTCCGGGTCTGGTGATTCAATGGCAGGTGGCTCAAGGCCAGCGCGTCACCGGCCCGGCAAAATTTGCGGTGCGCGTAGGGGAAACCATCACGCTGGAAGTCGGCTCAGACCGTAATGACACACTGCATATTCATGGTGATGACCTCACACTGCCGCTGCTGGCGGGCAAAAACATGCGCTTAGAGTGGACGCCCAAGCACAGCGGCCGCTTCGAGATTGAGCTGCACCACAGCGATGCCGTGCTGACGCAAGTAGATGTCTTGCCAAAATAAGGGGGCTGCTCAACTCCCCAGAAAATTAACTTATGGGCTTTTTTTCTTGGGCAGCATGCGTTGCAGCGTGTTGTCCTTTTTAACGTAATGGTGCCAAAGCGCTGCACCTGCATGAAGGCCAACCAAGACCAGCAGAATCTCGCCGAGCTCCTCATGCCATTCCTTCAGCTCCTTTGCGAATGGCATGTCCAGGGCGGCGACGGAAGGCACTTCAAACAAGAAAAACCAATTAATAGGTTTGCCTGCCGCACTGCTCATCCACCAACCTAGGAATGGAATGGCGATGAGTAGTCCGTAAAACGCCCAGTGCACAGATTGCGCGACGATGCGAAGAGCGCGAGGGCCTGGCGCAGCGGCGGGGCGCACGATAGTAAGCGTCATCATGATGCGCAGCACCATGATAAAAAGCACACTGATGCCAATGCTTTTATGCAGGGTGATGAGTGTGCCTTTCAGTGACTTATCGCCTAACTCCTCTGCAACAAACACCAGCGCAAACGCGGCTAAAACAAGGGCGGCCACTAACCAATGAAAGCCAATGATCAATGAAGGGTAATGCGTGGGTCTGGTCGAGGCCATGTTGCTGGTCCAAGTGATTTAGTAGGGCAAATTTAGCATGCCAGTTATTGCACCAATCTGTCGAGATGATGTAGGTCTGTACAGCTTGGTGCTCCACTTAGGGCGTGACGATATTGAAGCTGCCATTGGGCTGATGAAACAGTGCGAAAAAGCGCACCAGATCCACTCGGCTGCCTTCAACTTGAAGGTCGTCGGAGAGCAAGGTGTCGTTGAGGCCGGCTTTGCCCATGATCATTTTTAAGTAAATGTCGCGCGTCAGCTTCAGCGTAGCCGTGGCATTGGCATCAGTGCCCGATCGGTGATGCAGCACCGCATTTTTGACCTGCAGCGCATAGCTCTCGCCACTGTCGGTAAAGACAAAGTTCACCTTCAGCGCCTTGCCCTCGGCTTTGTCCGCTTTCAAACGGGCTGCCATGGCCTCGAGAAAACGCGGGATTGGCGTATTGCGCAGCAGCTCTTGCGTGCTGCTCATATCCAGAACCTTTTCCGGTTTGCCGTGGCGCAGCTCATACGCCCCCGTCAAATAGGCATCGCGCCAAGGTGCCGACTCCGATTGATAGCCCAGTTGGTCGTAGGTATGCGCGAGCAGAGCCTTGGCTTTGGCGTGACCGGGCTCGGCAAACACTAAGTGATTCAGCACTTCAGCGGCCCAGCGGTACTCGCCGGCATCCACACTCTGCTGCGCTTTCTTCAGCACCTCATCGGCGCCCCCCATGAATTCCACGTATTTTTTGGCGGCACTTTCGGGCGGCAGGGGGTTGAGGTTGGCAGGATTGGCGTCGTACCAACCGAAATAGAATTGATAGACGGCCTTGGTGTTGTGCGCCACGGTGCCGTAATAACCTCGGCTGGAGAACACGCTATTGAGGCTGGCGGGTAGCTTTACCTCCTCAGCGATCTCACGCGGGGTATAGCCCTGCAGGGCAAGGTGTAAAGTCTGGTCGTGAATGAACTTAAACGTGTCGCGCTGAGTTTCCAGCAAGGCTTGTACCCGCTCTTTTCCCCACACCGGCCATTGGTGCCCGCCGATATAGACCTCGGCATCGCTAAACAGTGTGAGCGCCTCTTCCAAATAGTCACTCCACTTAAGGGCGTCACGCACTTTGGCACCGCGAAGGGTGTAGAGGTTATGCAGGGTGTGAGATGCCAGCTCAGCGCCGAAGAACGCCTTCATGTCGGGTGAATAAAAGGTCATTTCAGCAGGGGCTTCGGATGCCGGCGTATTCTGAAAAATAAAGCGCAGGCCATCGATCGTCAGCTCTTGCCCCGTATGGGTAATCAGCTCAGTGGGCGCCAAAATACCAATCGTGCCATAGGCCGTGCCTTTGCCAAGACCAGTGTCGATGTGGCCACGCGGCGTATGCGCCAGATTCTTGCCATACATGTACATGGAGCGGCGCAGCATGGTGACGCCCGCCAGCACGTTTTCGCTGGTGGCCTCTTCCATAAAGCCCGTTGGCGCGATCACCCGTAATTTCTTCTGACGGGCTTGCTCTGCAGTGACAATCCCCAGCACGCCACCGAAGTGATCAACATGGCTATGGGTGAAAATCACCGCAACGATCGGTTTAGTTCCTAAGTGTTGGCGAGCGAAAGCGATGGCACGGGCGGCCGTTTCTTTGGCCGTGAGAGGATCCACAATGATCCAACCTGTGCGCCCTTCAATAATCGTCATGTTGGAAATGTCATAGCCGCGCAGCTGATACACACCGTCGCGGACCTTGAACAAGCCATGAATATTATTGAGCTGCGCTTGTCGCCACAGGCTGGGGTTCACTGAGTCGGGAGCGGGCCCTTTAATGAAGTCATAGCTGGGCATGTCCCACACGATGCTGCTGCCCTCTTCAGTGGTGCGCAGCACCCTCAGCAGCGGATCGCGGGCAATGAGGCCGCGTTTAGCATCTGCAAAATCCTGCTGGTCGGTGAAGTCGAGTTGCTTGAGCACACTGGCGTTGGCCTCGCGAGTGGCGGCCGTCGCTGGCGTGTGGCCTTGGGCATCGGCATCAGATGCCAGGGGCACGTTGTCGCAGGCGGTAAGCGTGAGGGTCAGCAAAAGGGCGTAGCAGCCCCGAGACATGCGTCGTATGTGATTCATGATTTTTCTCGTGTGTAGACGTAGCGGCTTAGATGGCTGCTCGCCTTTTCTTTTTATAGTGGCCGACTGAGACTAACCGCTTGTGGGCTAGCGGCCAAGAAAAAACCCGCCGAGCGTTCGCTGGGCGGGTTTTAGGTCTTGCATTTGGTGGAGATGGCGGGGAACCGACATTCAACGACAAAACCCAGTATCTATGCGGCTTCCAGCGGCATGTGGACGGCCAATGTATCCAGCGATGTATCCATAATCTGGTACTTTATTATGCTACTGCGGTATTCCCGCTGAGCACAATACAGATACCGAAGCGCTTGCATTGGTCGTATGCCTTCAATGCTTTCTTTAGTTCGCCAGTGAACTAGAACAGGCCTTCCACTGTTTCCATGGGCTGGTGAGCCCCCACATCTCCAGCTTGAAAAGACCCACTTTGGATTCTTGCTTGGGAGGGTGGCACACCGGCTTGCGATGGGGGCAATACGTTTACCTTACTTTTTAAAGACGCTATGCAGGCTCACCTTGAGCACTCAACAGTGCACGAATAAATTTGTGTTACTCTTCGAAAAAGCAAATTAAGGGATGCGCGCCGCGCGAGCACATGTCAAAACTTTTACCGGTTCGGCTCGAAAAAGAGCCTCTTATCGAGGCGGTATGTGAACTTCGTGTTCTGAGCAATGTGGCTCTGAATACATACTTCCCGGGCATACTCCTTGCGAAGCATCCGATGGACGTCACAGACCTTCGGCAGTTGCCTGCGATGATGATTCCTGAGCAAGTGAGAGCGGCCCAAGCAGAGATGGCTTTTGCGCCGCTTGTACAGCTGCGATTTAAAGGCATTTTGGTCATGGTTGGGGAGCGATCGCTTGTTGTGGCTAACCCTGCTCCTTACTTGGGCTGGGCTGCATTTAGAGCGCTTATAGTAGAGGTATTCACTGTTTTGCTCGATGCAAACCTTGTCATAATGATCGAGCGATATTCGATCAAATATACGAATGTATTCAAGGAAAATGAAGTGCCGGAGCCGCGCTCAGCACTAGCATGGAAATTTGAAATCGCCGACCTCGATCTTAAAGTAAACACCACAACTTTGCGCACAGAGACAATAGTCGACGGCTTTCTGACAATTATTACTATGAGTGGCGGTGTCACTGCTCAAGCCGAGGGCGTAGCCCCTATGCAGGGCGCATTAATAGACATCGATACGATTTCCCAAGCTCAGCCGCAGGGCCCTAGCGACTTTGCTAGCTCGATGTCAGTCGCCCTAGACCAAGTTCGTTTAGCCAATAAGACTGTATTCTTTAAATGTCTGACTGACGAGGCAGTTGATGCACTCAAACCTATCTATAAGTAATAGAGGCGCTTTCAGTACGCTTGGTAGCTCGATAGTAGCTATGGCGAGCTTTTTAGCCGTTCCGTCTGCTTCGGCAGCGCCACAATATATCGACCTGCAGAATCCTGTATTCACAGAATATGCTACCTCTGATACTTGGCAGTCATCAGTGGTCAAGCCCGGGCCTGTCTCGATGCTTTTAAGCGACGCTGCAAAAAGGGTCATAGGTGAGGCTGGGCTAATGCGCCTGAGAGATTTCATTCAACTGCAGGCTGGTTGGGATGGGAGGGCGAGCAGGCCCCTGAATCTGAGCTCGGTTACAGCGTTTTCTGCTTTCTTCGATAAAACCCGGTTTTTCCCAGCCAAGATGGGTATCTTTATGTCTGCTCAGGGCAATGTCGTTGTTAATTGGCCTGATGCGGCGGGCAAGCTTGTGGAGTTAGAGTTTAACTCTTTGAGAGTTGACTACTTTATCGAGAGTAGTGGTGTGGAAGAGTCCGTCGCCATGGGCGCTAGTGGGTTCAACCAAATACTGGACGAGATTAAGAGGCACGAAGCAGCTTAATGGCGAATGGCGACTTGCTTGACGGTAGTGAGGAGGTCATTCGTGCTGCTATGCATCCATATTGGGATGCGAATCTAGGGCGAGCAACGCCATCTGCATTCACCTCAACCGAGGTGTCCGTAAGCAGGCTTGCCATCCTTGATCTTGATCAAATCGTCTCGATTCTCAAGAGAGACTTTAATAACAGAATGCACTCTGATGGTGAGTCCAAGGAGATACGGTCTCTGGGGCGAGCGCGAGTATCTGACATCATTCAGGTGGTCGACATTCCGTCAGAAGAGCCTAACGGGAGCTTGCCTACCGTAGTCCTGACCGTGGTGGAGGACAGCATCGAAAACGAAAATGATATCCCTGATAATCCTTCGCATGCGCTAATTTGCAGTTGGGACCGTGCGGAGCCTACTAGGCCTAGAAAAATCCCTCGTGGAATAGCTAATCGTCTGCTTGCCCTATTTACGTGGGAAACCTTATCTAGCGAGCCCGTAGGTATCTCCCGTGGTGGCGATGCGGTCCCTAGTTAATTATGTAGATGTATCTTTCCTTAGTGACGACTTGGCTCGAAATTTGCGCTCACTTCCCCCATGTCGCCAGTGCCTTCTCAGCAGCGATATAATCATCCTTGATGCGATAAATAGTTGAGCGAGATAGCCCGGTTTGCTTTGCCAGCTCCATGGCCCTCATCCCATGACCAAGGCCGTCGCGAACGGTAGCAAGTTGTGCGCGGTTGTATGCAGGCTTTCTGCCTTTGTACTTAGCCTCTCCCTCGAAGGCCTTGGCGTGCTCTATGCCAGCCCTCTGGGCGATCTTGGTGGCTTCCCCTTGGGCCTGTGCCATGGCAGACATGAACGCTACTAGCGCGTCCCTGACGGCCTTCTGCATGGGGTCAGTGGTGCTGCCGTCGAAGACCATGCCGTTGATGATCGTCTTGATGATGACGCCACGCTCCAGCAGTTCTCTAATGTTGCTTGTTACATCCTCATAGTTGCGGCCTAGGCGGTCAATCCAGCGGACGACGAGGCTGTCCCCGGCCCGGAGATAGCCCATCATTTCTTTGCCAGCGGGTCTGTCGGCCAGCTTCTTATTGATGCCAGACTCCCCGTCATCCATGAAAACACGGTCAAACCTATGGCCCGCATCCTCAGCCTGCCTCTGCTGATGCTCAATAGTCTGGTCGGTAGTAGAGACGCGAGCGTAGAAGACGGTTTGCATGATGATGTCCTTTAGGGTGCTTCCCGTAGACTATCCGTGTCCTTTGATGCGGTCAACCCTTGTGGGACGTATTTGAAGCGCCGATGCGTGTTCCGCACGGGTATACCCTAGGGGACATTGCTGCCATAACTCCTACCCGAATTGGCAACCAAAGCGCTGTGCTGCTCAGTCTGCGCTGAACTCGATACCGTTGGATACCTTTGCAAAAGAGCCTCCGCAGCGGGGGCAACGCATTCCCTTAAACCATGCCACTAGCGGCGTGCTGAAATGGGTTTTACAAACGAACCGGCGGCGCTGGTAGACATCCAAGGAGCGGGGCAGCAGGCAGGTGCCCTCTTCCAGTAATGGGGCATCAAAATCCTCACAGTGGACGCAGTAGCCCGTGCGTGTAGCCCCAGCTCTGATGGCGGAGTCGCCCGGACTAATCGTTGACCGCAGCCCGCAGTCCCCACAGAGGTGTTCAGAGAGTGTCGCCACGGTGTCGCTCCTGTTGCCCAATATTACTCACTGACTGTTATCCCTTCCTGACGCAGGATGCTGTCCAACTTGGTGTAAGCGGCATCCATCGAGTCTGAGTAACCTACTCCTCGGGCTAGCTTTTTTGATGGTCTTCGCGGAGTAGCGTGGATGTAGCCCTCTGCTTTGCTGAGCACGCCGGCTCCCAATAGAAAACCTATCTTAGGTTGAACCCCATTTTGTAGTAGTCAATGCCTTCGTCAATCATGGTGACATCCAAGATTGTGTGCGCCATGTCCCGGGATTTTTCATGGCCAAAACGCTTAGCCAACTGCTCCTCGAACTCCTCGCGTAAGTGCATGGAGATAGTGTCCATCATGTGTTGCAGCTCCTCTTTTTCTCTAATGTCTGGGACATTGTCCCGGAGCCATGTTGCAGCAACGACTGCCGCTGCATATGGCCCTAGCCCTCTTGCCCTGAGCCGAGATAGGAGCTCCTGCCAATCCCTCGCGACATGCACCGTAGCGCACGTATAGGGGGTTGCTAGGCGGCTCCCGAAGCGTTCAGTGCCCATGCGAGTAATGTAGAGCCGTACCTGTGTCCCGTAGCTTGGTGCCTTGAACACTAGAAACATTATGTAGGCTGCTGCGAGCACACCGAATAGGCTGAAGAATGACGACATGAAGGGTAGCTCCGTGCTTGGTTGGATGGTCATGGTCTCATAGTAAAATCCTATTTTGGGTTAAATCCTGTAGTGGGATTATTAACGGAGTCGTTCTATTAGCTGGCGACTCATCTTGACCTCAATTTATGCAGACTCTTACAAGCAGATGCTTCTTTTACTAAAGCACGCAAGGAAGGCTGCGGGCTTCAGCCAAGCCCAGCTCGCGGAGCGATTAGGAAAGCCGCAGTCGTATGTGTCCAAGTCAGAAAATGGTGAGCGGCGGCTAGATGTGATCGAGTTTCTGGATGTGTGCCGTCAGCTTGGCCTTGACCCTTACGTGTTGCTCCGAGAAGTCGAAGCTGCGAAACCTAGGTGAATGCACAGGAGACCCCGGTACGGGGGGAATTTGCGCCTTGAGTCAGTCGAGGTGGGCTTTCACACTTTAAGTAAAAAACTTTTCCTGTCGTGAAGTACGCTGAAAGCCGCTCTATTCAAGGCTCTGCGCACGCCGTTGTTCACAGCGGGTGTTCAGAATGAACAGCGCGGCTTGTAATGCTGATGCTGCAAGGGTTTCAGCAGCATGACCTCCTTTACAGGGCTGCTTGCAGAGTATGCAGCAGACCACCCCCACAAATAATGGCTTAGAGCTTAGAGGAGCAATGCTCCAGTGACTTCATATCTGTAAGCACTCCCTCAAGAGCTTGGATAATGTCATAGCGTTTATAGGGGTCACGCTCAAGACGTGCTAGATGCGCGATGTTGCTAATGTCGAGCATCAGCTCCCTTGTGCTCCTCTTGGGTAGGTAGGCTCTAGGCTCCGCACTTCCGCAACCACTGCTATCACCTCCCATTAATTTGTGAATGCTTGGAAAGTCCTTTGCCATCCATTGCCTGATTGTGGTGTGCCCGTTAGTGCCCCCGAGGGTGGCTGCCAAAGCCCTATAGCTCATTATTTTTCGCTTAGGTAGCCGGTGGCCCCCACCTTTAATGAAAGCTTTGAAGGCTTTTCTTTTTTCCGTTTGGCTAAGGGGTTTGCCGTGAGCTGAATTTGCCAGTGCAGCAGCCTGTAGTGCCTCTCCATGGGTCATGGGGGTAATGATGGCCTCAATATCATTTAAGTGGGCTCTTGCAGTAGCTGCGTGCCGGTGCCAACCATCCACCAGTATGTACTGACCATCTACCAAGGCGATCTTTATTGGAGGGAAGGTAGCGCCATTGCTGATGGCTTTGGCGTATTTCTGGACTAGTGCGTTATCAACCTTATTTCTCATCTGGAAGTCTGGATGAGTAGTGATGTCACTGAGGCTGATTATCTTGGGGGATACATGGGGCCCGGAGGTTGCTCTATGAATTGCATCATCGAGCCTTGTGGTGCGGTTATTTGCATTCATCATGGGAGTTCTCATAGGCAGCTGCCATCGCCATAGCCACTATTAGTGGACTTGGTACGGGGGGAGCTGGTGGGTTACGGAATGTGGACAAAGGGGACTTATTGCAGCCTTCTTATCCTATGGAGGGACTCCGTAGCCCTAACTTGCCTTTGAGGTGAGCACGAGTAATGAAAATTAATGGGCAAGAAGAAAATGGTATCTCGTGCTCCAATGGGGGGACTTTCTGGGGTTGCGCTAGGTTGTGCCTGCGAGTAATTTCTCAAATCATCACACGGCCAGTGACTCCCGTATCGTCATCCGCAACATAACGGCTCTGATTACCATGCTGAATGGCGCGCCGATGAGAAAGCTCATTGGTAGGTCTGGCGTCTCATTTTCTGTCAAAGAGCCCTCTTGCTTGCCAAGCCACCCCAGTTATGGAAAATTAGATAAAACCCCTGCCCAATAAGAAGAGATTTTTCATGATTCCTCGCGCGCCATGGATTGCAGCCGCTCTCGTCCTAGCCCTCACAGCATGCAGCAGTCCCCACGATGTGGTTGTTCCAACGGATATTGCTAAATGGGAAACCGAGCTAAAGCCAGCTATTGAGGACATGTCGGAGGAAGAAAAGAACCTCCTTGCTGCCTACTTGATGCGCATAAAAATGGCTGAGGCGTTTGGGGCGGGCTCCATGAAAGAAGGCCTGACCGTAGGCGAAGCCCTCAAGCAGCAGAAGGCTTGGGTGGAGGAGCAGAAAGCCAAGGAAGCTGAAGCCCGGGCCCTGAAGGAGCGTGTTGAGGCAGAACGCGCGGCGCTTAAGAAGCTTGTTGACCAGACGCTTACAGTCGCTGTTGTGGGCCTTGAGCTGCGTGGTGCTGATTACAGTTCTGGCACCTATAGCGACTCACAGATCATAAAGCTGGCTCTTCAGAACAAAGGCAAAAAGGACATTCGCGGCGTTAAAGGCGAGATGAAGTTCATCGACATCTTCGACAAGGAGGTCGGCTCCATCACCTTTGGATACGACGACGGAATCCCGGCTGGCCAGACCCGCAGCTGGACGGGCTCCCGTGACTATAATCAGTTCATGGATGAGCACAAGGCCATCGCCAATCTCGAAGAAGGCAAATACACCACCCGCTTCGAGCCTGAGGTCATTCTCTTTGTTGATGGCACAAAGCTGAGGACTCCTGAATAGCCAACCGTGGCACCAAGAGGCTCTTGATGGGCGCTGTTGCGCAATGCCCCCACTGAGCGCTGCCCCCAGCCACTGTTAGTGGACACTTTGCGGGGTAGGGGACTTTATGGCGTTTGGTGAAGCCTGTTCTCTGCCTGCTACGCTATGGGGCTTAAGTTCAGCTCGAAGGTGATGCGGTTAAGTAGCTCTTCCTTATTTGCCAGCTCCAGTGTCCCTTGGTATCCCCTGACAACGGCTGACTCAGGCCCGGCATGACCGGTGATGTCATTAATGGAGCCGACCCTTAGATTCTTTGCACGGGTTTCGATGGTGTGCCTGAAGGCGTGGAAGCCAGTGAGTGTTTTGCCCGGTGTTTCGTCGCGGAGCCCTGTTACCTTCAATAAGTCGCGGAACCACTCTTCAGCCCTCCCTGCTGCCCTACGATTCTTTGGCTTAAATGTCGGAAACAAAAGCTGCGCTCCTTCACCGCGCACACGCTCAAAGTAGCTCAGGAACCCCTGCTTCAGCAGTTCGGCGTGCAGCGGCACATCCCGCCTAGACACCTTGTTCTTGATGGATTTAGTCACGCGTGCGTCTGCATCGCCCTCGCTAGAGATGTTGAAATACCAAATACCCGCCTCATCTTGCAGGACATCTGTCTGTGGGTTAATTTGGCATATCTCATTAATTCTCGCCCCCGTTAGAAGCCCTACAAGGGGGAGCCAGAAATGCGCTTCGGTCTGCGGGTTGTGCCTAGCATTCTGAAGCTCTTCCCCCTCAAATAGTCTCTTCAGCTCCGAGGCAGTAAATGCACGTTGTTTCCTTTCAGACTCGCCTCTGCTGCCCTTGTACGCTTCATTCTCGACTGACAGATACTCAGGGAAGCCTTGACCTCTAAAGCTGCGCTGGGAGCTGTTCAGGTAGGCTCTGACAGCAGCCTTGTAGGTGTTCTCAAAGGTGCCCGGTGCAATGCACTGTTGTGAGGGCTCTGCCAGCATTAAGTCACGCGGGTGCTTGTCTGTGTCAGCGGCTACTTTCGCCCATTGTGCGGGCAGCCGGCAGATATCTTGGCAGTACCTCTCAAGATCAACTTGGTGTAGCTCATGTATGGGTTTGTCGCCCAGCATCTGCAACAGCAGCCTAGTCCCCACATCGTACTTCCGGTACATGGGTTTCGTTTTGTCTTGGCGGGCAAGGAAGTGCTGAATGGTTCCCGAGAGTGTTAGAGAGCTATCCCCTGCGGGGACTTTAGGGGGTGCCGGCAGGATTGTGGAGGGCGGAGGAGGGGTATCAACGGGATTTCCTTCATCGCGCTCTCTGATAGCTTTTGTGGCCCTTGCTTGGGCTTTCATGAAGGCCAAACTAAAGCGTTTGCGGTCAGGCAAGTCTTGCGGGAGGTCATAGCCGTTAGAGATCAGCCAGTCTTCAACCACTGCACTCGCGTGGTCATCTAGCATTCCTCTTGAAATGGCTGACTTTCCCGACTCATCAACTTCCTTTGTCCACTCTTGCATCTTTGCCCACATAAAGTCATCTAAACCGTCGCTTCTGATGCTTTCGTCGGCAGCTAGTCGTGAGTGGATGGCCATCTCGACGAGGTGTTGAATCTCGGCATCACTGATGGAGGTCTTACGGGGCTCTTCAGGGGTGCGGAGTTTCTGCCAATGTGCAAGTAGCTCAGCATTCTCTTGAGCACAGAGACGCTTCGCTTCTTGGAGGTCGCGAGTACCGAGGCTTTTCTTAATGAGTTGTACGGGGTAGTGAGAGAGGAGGTCAACCGGCACCCGCATTTGAAATGCATAGATGCCGGAAGCTCCTTTAACGAGCCCAGTTTGTTTTGCCAATTTCTCAGTCATCCTAGGACAATAGCAGGAAAGTATCCTGAAATGTATCCACTCAGACCGCTTGAAAGTCGCGTAAACACTGGGCTTTCTGTTGCAACAACAACTTACAGCTTATTTGGTGGAGATGGCGGGGATCGAACCCGCGTCCGCCAGCACTCTACCCTCGGATCTACATGCTTAGTCTTCTCTATTGATTTAGCCCGACACGGCCCGAGAGACAGGGCATGGAAGGCGATCCTCTAGGGTTTTAGCGACGTAACACGAGGCGGGTTACGAGGCGATCCGGTATTTTTTGCGCTGACCGCCCCCGCATACCGGCATGCAAGTTTGGTCATAAGCCGGGATTAGGCGGCTAGTGCGTAGTTTTCGTCGTTTGCGACTATTTTTTTGGAGCGTTGATTTAGGAGAGACATTCCACTCTCCGCATGCACCTGCGGGCTTCATAACCAGCGTCGAAGCCATGTCATCCCCAGAGCGAGCATAGTGTGCGCTCACCGCTGGCTAATGTCACTAGCCTTGCCGCCGACCGCCGGGTCATTTACTGTTCGTGCTCTTAAAATAAGAAGAGATGCCACGATGCGTCCATCACGTTTCCTCCCATTTTCCGCCCTGAGCGCCGTATTCGCGCTGACCGCCTGCGGTTTTGGCGACGACAGTTCATCCGGCGGCGCCGCGCCGCGCACCGGCAGCTACGATGCGCGCATCGTACGTACGCAAATGGGCATCCCGCATATCACCGCGAATGACTTTGGCAGCCTTGGCTATGGCCAGGCCTATGCGTTTGCGGAAGATAACCTCTGCGTCATGATGGAAGACTTCGTCACCAGCCGTGGCGAGCGCGCCCGCTATTTTGGGGCCGATGGCAGTTATCGTATCGAGCCTAATGGCTCCGTTGCAGACAATGTCTCCAGCGATTTCTTCTGGAAATTCATGCTCGACGATACCGCTTGGCAGCGCACGCGCAACAAGACTGAGCCGCAGTTTCGCGAGCTGGTTACCGGCTATGTGGCGGGCTTCAATCGCTATATCGCCGAGCTGAAAGCGGGGCAGCATCCCGGTCGTCATGTGGCCTGCGCCAAGGGCGACTGGTTGCAGCCCATTGTTGATGCGGACCTGTACCGGCGCTTCGTGCGTCTGTCGATGCTGGCCAGTAGCTCGGTCTTTGTGAGTGAAATTGCCAATGCTCAGCCGCCGGCCATTCCGCCGCGTGTTGGTGCTGCCCGCAAAGGCGCTAAATCCACTGCGCGCCTAGCGTCTCTGCAAAACAAAAAGCGCGCCTTAGCGCAGTCGCCAGGGCCATTTGCTGAACTTCAGCAGAAAGACCATTTCGGCAGCAACATGTATGCGATTGGCAAAAATGGCAGCGCCACTGGTCAGCCAATAGTCTTTGGTAACCCGCACTTTCCGTGGCGTGGTACCGAGCGGCTTTATATTTCGCACAACACCATTCCGGGCAAAATCGACATCATGGGCTCGTCACTTTATGGCGTGCCAGCCGTACTGATTGGCTTCAATGACAAACTGGCTTGGACGCATACCGTGTCTTCTGCTTACCGCTTCACACTCTATGAACTGAAGGTGAATCCGGCGAATCCAACGCAATACCTTTACGAAGGCGGTCTGCGAGACATGACCGCCGTGCCACTGAAGGTGCAGGTCAAACAGGCAGATGGCAGCCTCAAAGAAATGACCCGCACCCTCTACAAGAGCCACTTCGGCCCAATGATTACCTTGTCGGCAGCCGGTGTGCCTATCCTGCCGTGGGCCAACGGCCTGGCGTATACCCTGCGCGATGCCAACTACGAGAATGACCGTCTGATCAATCAGTTTGGTCGTTGGAACATGGCGAAAAGCCTCGACGAATTTATTGGCTTGCACAAATCCATTCTCGGCGTGCCCTGGGTCAATACGGTGGCCAGCGGCCCGAACGGTCGCGCTTACTATGGGGATGTCACGGTCGTGCCGCATGTTACCGATGAGCAGGTCTCCAGTTGCAGTACATCGCCGTTGGGTCCCGTTATTGGTCAAGTCGCGCCAGGTTTGCCTTTGCTCGATGGCTCGCGCGCAGCCTGTGAGTGGGGCACGGATGCCGATGCGCCAGCGCCCGGTATTTTTGGTGGTAAGAACCTGCCCACACTGGTGCGCGATGACTATGTGCACAATTGCAACGACAGCTACTGGCTGACTAATCCAAAGGCACCTATCACGGGTTTCAATCGCATTATTGGCGATGAGGGCACGGAGCGGTCCTTGCGCACGCGTCTGTGCATTTTGCAGGCCGAACGTCGACTCGCTGGCAGCGATGGTCGCGCCGGTAAAACGTTCACTATTCCGGTGCTTCAAGACATTGTTTTATCCAGCCAAATCTATTCGGTTGAGCTGGCTCGTAAGCAAGTGCTGGAAGGTTTGTGCACGCAGCCCTTGGTGCTGGGCAGTGCTGGCCCGCTGGCGGCAGCCGATCAACGTGCGGCTTGTGCGGTGTTAACGGCCTGGGATGGTAAAGATAATTTGAACTCGGTCGGCAGCCATGTCTGGCGCGAATTTTTCCGTCGTGCGGCGGGCAATCTTGGCGGACTGCCCGTCGGGCTACCCGCCACGCCGCTCACGGCCATTTGGCAGACGGCGTTCTCTGCCAGCGATCCCGTGAACACGCCTAACACGCTAAACGCCAATAACCTGCAGGTGCAAATGGCCTTTGCTGATGGCATCGCAGCCGTCAAAGCAAGCGGCATCCCGTTCGATAGGCCGCTGGGTCAAATCCAATATTCCGGCGTGCATAAAAATTCGCGTATTCCGATATTCGGGGGTGAGGGTGGTGTCGGCGCGTTTACCATTGTCTCAACGCAAGGCGAAAACCTAACTAAGGAGGGTTATGGCATTGTGTACGGCAACAGTTATATTCAGACCGTCACCTGGGATGACAAGGGTCAGCCGCAGGCTGAGGGCTTTATTACTTACTCGCAGTCCACGGACCCCGCCAACCCACACTATGATGACTTTACTAAGGCCTATAGCCAAAAGCAGTGGCAGAAGCTGCCCTTTAATGCGGCAGACATTAGCAAGCAAAAAATTTCCGAGCTGCGTTTGCAGCAATAACCTGAGTACTTGATATGACCACGATCCAGCAAGCCTTTGATGCCCAGCGCGACACCGCCCTGCGGCTACGCCAATCTACCCTGGCCGAGCGCAAGGCGAAAATCCTGAAACTGCGCGATGCCATGCTCAAGTATCAGGAAGAAATTGTGCAGGCGGGCTGGGCCGACTTCCGTAAGCCAGCGGCTGAAGTGGACCTCACGGAGGTGCTGCCGGTCGTGGCCGAGGCTAATGATGCACTGCGTAATCTCAAGTCTTGGATGAAGCCTAAAGGCGTGTGGCCATCGCGCATGATGATGGGCACTAAGGGCTATATGCAGTACGAACCCAAGGGTCGCTGTCTGATTGTTTCGCCCTGGAACTACCCCGTGAATCTCAGTCTGGGGCCGCTGGTTTCTGCTATTGCTGCCGGCAACACCGCCATTATCAAGCCGTCTGAAATGACACCGCATGCGTCGGCCATCATCAGCAAAATCGTGCGGGAAGTATTTGATCCCAGCGAAGTGACCGTCATCGAGGGTGAAGCGCCGGTGGCGCAGGCCTTGCTTGAACTGCCCTTCGATCACATCTTCTTCACCGGTTCGCCGGCCATCGGCAAGGTGGTTATGGCGGCAGCGGCCAAGCACCTGACCAGCGTCACGCTGGAGCTGGGCGGCAAGTCACCGACCATCGTGGATGAAACGGCGGATATCGAGCTGGCGGCGAAAAACATCCTCTGGGCCAAGTTCACCAACAACGGCCAGACCTGTATCGCCCCCGATCATATTTATGTGCACGATAAAGTTCGTGGCGCATTCGTGGACGCCTGCGCCCGTGCGCTGAAGGATGTTTACGGTGCTAACCCGCAGGCCAGCGATTCATTGGCCCGCGTCGTTAACTCGCGTCATACCGGCCGTATTGGTGCTTTGCTGGAAGATGCCGTGGCGCGTGGCGCGAAAGTGCTGGCCGGTGGTCAGACAGACATGGGCGACAGCTATATTGCTCCCACACTGCTCGGTGACATTCCGGCCGATGCCCTGATCATGCGCGAAGAAATTTTCGGCCCACTGTTGCCCATCATTTCGTTTAGCAGCTTGGATTCCGTGATTGCGCGCATTAACGCCGACCCTAAGCCGTTGGCGCTATATATGTGGAGTCGCAACGAAAGCAACATCAAGCAAATCATGCAAGAAACCACCTCGGGTGGCGCCTGCATCAACCATTGCGTGGTGCAGTTCCTGCACGGCAACCTGCCGTTCGGCGGCGTTAACAACTCCGGCATCGGCAGCGCGCATGGTCATCACGGCTTCAAAACCTTTTCGCATGAGCGCGCGGTCGTTCGTACCCGCATCATGTTGGCGAAAATGTTCTTCCCACCCTACACGCCGTTCACGCGCAAGCTGATCTCGATCTTCCTGAAGACGGTCTGAACACTGGCCCACCCACCCCGCGAGCATCTTAGCGAGCGGGGCGGGTATGGTGTCACTTAACCTTTGTCTCTCATGATGCGGCCTTTTTCACGAGCCCAGTCTCGATTCTTTTCGGCATCACGCTTGTCATGCAGCTGCTTGCCTTTCACTACGGCGATTTCGAGCTTGGCACGGCCGCCACTCCAATACATCGACAGCGGCACGCAGGTGTGGCCTTTCTGCTGGATATCGCCAATGAGGTTGTTAATTTCGCGGCGATTGAGCAGCAGTTTACGCGTCCGTGTTGGGTCAGCAACCACATGGGTCGAGGCCGCCAACAGCGGTGTAATGTGAATGCCAATGACCCATGCTTCGTTATTCTTCAGCAGAATGTAGGCATCGGTGAGGTTGCACTTGCCCGCGCGAAGTGACTTCACTTCCCAGCCGAGCAGACACAGCCCCGCCTCGAACTTTTCTTCAATAAAAAACTCGTGACGGGCACGTCGATTTTGCGCGATGGTCGCAGGGGATGTTTTAGGCTTACTCATGGCGCAGGATTATAGGCGCATTGACGCGCTTGTATACGCGTCAAGCAGTGCCGACAATAGCGATCATTTCATTTTCAGGATTAACCGGAATGCGTGCGACGAATGAATCGCCAGCTTGGCAGCGTAGTGGGCAATTAGTAGCGCTGATGCTGGCCTTGAGTATTGTGTTTGTGCCACTGCAGGGCGCTTCGTGGCTCTTAGTCTTGGTTGGTTTTTTGCTGGCGGGTCTGCCCTTGCTGCTCGCCGAGCAGGCACTGGCGGTGCGTGCCAAGCAAGCCTCCATTGCCGGCATGCAGATACTCACTCGCGAGTCGGATGCGCCGCGCTACTGGCGCGCCTTAGCCTATAACAACCTCGCACTCAGCGTGGCCCTGAGTGCGTTATTGGCAGTGGCCAGTGGCTTATTAGCCACACAGGCCATTCAGACGCTTTGGCAGCCCGTGACGGCGACCTTGGGTCTGGCCTCTTCGGCGGTGCCAGCGGGTGGCGCACTGTGGCAGGTGATGACTTTAGTGTCTGTTCTCATCGCCTTGGGCCGCAGTTTCCGTACCGTGCCCATGGTGCTCTGGCTGGTGGTTTTTGCCGCACTGATCGCTTTGTTGCTGGCGCAAATGCTGCAACACCAAACCTTGCCGCTCACCACGGACTTGCCCATGTTGATGGGTTTGACGCAAGCAGAAGGCACGCGTGCCAGTCTCCTCGCGGGTGCACTGATGGGCGCGGCTGGTATGGGTGCCGCTGCTGCGTTGCGCGCGCAGTACGGCGAAATGAACTCTATTGCCGCACGCTGGGGATTTGGGCTGGTCTTGGTCTTGGGTTTTCTGGCGCTTCATCACGGTAACTGGTGTGCCGTGGCAGCCCTGCTCGGCGTCACTGTCACGCAATTAGCGTTAAGTGCGAGTCTTGCGCCTGCATTTGCTGAAGCCAATGCCCGTCAGTTGCCGGCACTGGCTGCACCCGTGCTGGTGATTATTCCCGTGACCTTGTTGGCGGAGTCCATTTGGTTGTTTGGTCGTGGCGATACGCTGGCCGTACTCAGTCAGTATTTGGCCTATGCCGTGGCGTTCAATCTGTTGGTGTTGTCGCTCTACACGGGCTGGGTCATGAAGATGAGCCATCTGCGTAAGGCGGTGAATTTGCCGTCCGAGTTGCTCTACAACGTGTTGCGAATTGCCTTGCGTTGGTTGGCGCCCATTACGCTGCTGCTGGCCGTAGCCTACGCACAGGCTTGGCTTTAATGCGCATTGAAGTCGCTTACGCCCGCCCGGATCGTCAGTTTCTGCTCGAACTGGAGCTGCCGGAAGGTGCCACGCTGAGTGATGCGGTGACGGCAGCCAAGTTACATGAGCAATGCCCTGAGCTATCAACAGATGGGCTAACGGTAGGTGTGTGGGGGCAAATCGAGAAGTCGCCTGAAAGCCGGAAATTGAAGGCGGGGGATCGCGTAGAAATTTATCGCGCGCTGACCATCGACCCCATGGCTGCGCGTAAGGCGCGTGCTGACAAAGTGCGTCAGCAGCGCGCCAAAGCCGGCAGTATTTAGGGCTGGATTTCTGGTGGCAGTGTAGCGTCCGAGCCTGGCTTAACGGTGGTCTCTGCAGGGCGAGTATCGGCTGGCGTGATCTTGTTCTGCTCTTGGCTGGCTTGCTCGCGAACCGTCGTGTCGTTCGCACGCACGGCGCTATCTTGGCTGCCAGGGAGTGAGGTGTTTTTCACAGGCAAGTCGCCCGCAAGCTCCGTGCGTAACACCACGCCAGCGGCAAAAAATACGCTGAAGCGACGGTGCGGCACGGGGCTCAGCTTGCTTTCTTTGGCATAGGTGCCAGGAATGAAGCGATAGGTGTAATCCCACCGGCTGGGATTAAGGGTGTCGGTAATCAGCGGCGTGCCGAGAACATAGCGAACCTGCGCAGGCGTCATGCCCGCCTTAATCTGATCGGCCTGTTCTTTGGTGACGGTTTGACCTTGCACGATGTCGATACGGTAGGCGGTAAACAGATTTTTGCAGCCGCTGGTGGCGAGTGTTGTGGTGACAACAGTCGCCAGCATTACGGCAGTCATTAGCTTTCGTTGCATGGGCCGACGGCTCCTTAGTCAAATTCGGTGTCAATGTTCGGTCAGAATCGATCTGAAATACCGGAGGCGAGTGGTAATGCCATCATCGGTCGCGTCGCGCTATCATACGGCATCACCCGCTCAGAGATGAATCCATGTCGATCAGCAATAACGAATTGCGCAAAGCAGGTCTCAAGATCACCTTGCCCCGTGTGCGAATCCTTGAATTGCTCGAGAGTTCGCCCGTTCATCACCTCAGTGCTGAAGATGTTTATAAGGCTTTACTCGCTGCAGGCGAGGATGTGGGCTTGGCCACGGTCTATCGTGTCCTAACGCAGTTTGAGGCGGCGGGAATTGTGGAGCGCCACCATTTTGAAGGCGGTCACTCGGTCTTTGAATTGAAAGATGATGAGCACCATGACCACATTGTCTGCACCGACTGCGGTCGTGTCTGTGAGTTCCACGACGATGTGATTGAGGCTAGGCAAATCGCCGTGGCGGAGTCGCTGGGTTTTAGTTTGACAGGGCACTCCTTGCATCTTTATGGCAGCTGCTTAAAAGACGGCTGCTCGGGCAAGGCCGGCGATTAAGCTGCCAGCCCACCGTTCTGCGCGTCTAGGCCTCCAGCATGGTGGCCGCGTGTCGGCGAGTTTCATCGGTAATGGTGATGCCACCTGACATACGCGCAATTTCTTCGATGCGTTGCTCATGCGAAAGCGCCACGACGGTGCTGTGGGTGTTGCCGTCGCTGACGCGTTTCTCTACCCGCAAATGCTGATGCCCTCGGGCCGCGACTTGAGGTTGATGCGTAATGCTAAAAACCTGAGCGTGCTCACCCAACGCGCGTAGTAATCGACCGACCACTTCTGCAATACCCCCGCCAATCCCCACATCGACCTCGTCAAAGACCATGACCGGGACGGGCGAGTGGCGTGCGTGCACGACTTGAATGGCGAGCGAAAGTCGCGATAACTCACCGCCTGAGGCCACCTTTGCCAATGGCCTAAGCGGCTGGCCCGGATTGGCACTGAACAGAAACTCAATGTCATCAAGCCCATGCAGATTGGGCTTTGCTAGCGCGGTCAGTGTTAATTCGAGGCGTGCATTGCCAAGGCCGAGACCATGAAGGAAGGCTTGAATCTCGTCACAAAAAGCCACGGCAGCCGTTTGACGCTGCTGACGCAAGGCGGAGGCATTTTGCATAAACGCCTGTTCGGCTTCGCGGGCGTCTTGCGCCAGCTGCGCTAAATCCTGCGCCTCGCGTAGTGACTGGCACTCTTCGTGGAGTTGCGCGGCCACATGCACAAGCTCGTGCGGCGTGACACGATGCTTGCGTGCCAGCTGATGGCAATGACTCAGGCGCTGCTCCAGCTGTTCGAGCTCACCGGGGCTGGCGTCCAAGTCGTCGAGAAAGTGACGCAAGCCAGGGCTGGCTTCCTCTAACTGAATCAGTGCCCCTTGTAAAAGCTCGACTGCGCTGCCGAGCGCGGGCGCACGATGGGTGTGGCTTTCCAGGGTTTTAATGGCGCGTTGCAAGAGTCGCGCAGCCGTGTCGCCATCGCCTTCGGTCATGAGTGTGAGGGCCAATTCGCCGTCTTGCTGAAGGCTGCCGACATGCGCCAGGGTGTCATGCCGCTGTTCGATGCTTTCGTATTCGCCCGCGCTGAGACCGAGCTGATCCAGCTCCTTTAATAGGTGCTCAACAATCTCCAGGCGCGCACTTTGGGCTGCACCAGCATTCTCGGCTTGTTTCAGCTTGTCGCTAGCCGTTTGCCAGTGCCGGAACTGCGCTGCCGTTTCCTTCGCCAGAGCGGCGAGGTTGGCGTAGCTATCGAGCATGTGGCGATGGCTGTCTTTGCGAAGCAGAGTCTGGTGTTCGTGCTGGCTGTGGATATCAATGAGTAGTTCGCCGATGTCGCGCAGATCGCCGAGCGTGGCGGGGCGGCCATTAATATAGGCGCGTGAGCGACCGTCTCGGGTAAAAGTTCGACGCAGCGTGCATTCTTCGCCTTCATCCAGCTCGCGAGAAATCAGCCATGACATGGCGGCGGGCAGGTGGCCGACGATAAAGAGCGCGCTGACATCGGCGCGTTCAGCGCCGCTACGCACAACTCCGCCATCGGCGCGATCGCCTAAGCAGAGACCTAGCGCATCCATGAGAATGGATTTGCCTGCACCGGTTTCACCCGTAATCACCGAAAAGCCACGGGAAAACTCCAGCTCTAAGTTTTCAACAATAGCGAATTGACTGATTTTGAGCAGGCTCAGCATGGCGACGTTCCACAAATGACATGGCCTAATCATAGGTCAGGCGGGCGTGCTGCGCGACGCACTGTGGAGGAGTTTTTTTGGCCTCTCTGCATTCGCCTGAAAATTCACCCTTGAAATTCGTGGCGGCAATCTCCACTAGTGCAGCATGGCTATAAATGATGCCGTTAGCGCATGAGGAGATTGAAAAATGACAGATTCCAGCCAAGAGCAGGGTGTTGAGCCAATGCAAGAGCCAATCCCAGCAGCGGCAGATGCTGTGACTGAGGCAGCACCTGCGGTGGATTTAGCGGCGCGCGTTGCCGAACTTGAAGGCTTGTTGCGAGACCAGCAGCTGCGCTCGCAAGCCGAAATCCAAAACATTCAGCGTCGTGCCGAGCGTGATGTCACCCATGCGCACAAATTTGCGCTGGAGAAATTTGCCGGCAGCCTGCTGGAAGTGGTCGATAACCTCGAGCGCGCTCTGGGCTCCGTGCCCTCTGAAGAGCCGGCGGTAAAGGCGCTGCAGGAAGGCGTCAGCCTCACGCATAAATTATTCAGTGACACCCTGAAGCGATTTGCGGTGGAAGCAGTGGACCCGCTGGGAGCGCCTTTCGACCCTGAGCAGCATCAAGCGGTATCCATGCAGCCTTCAACAACGGCTGAGCCAAATACCGTAACGGCCGTCTTCCAGAAGGGCTACACCTTGTCGGGTCGCTTATTGCGTCCGGCCATGGTGGTTGTGGCCACGGCGGGCTAAGCATTCGTTTTCGGATGCGCCCTTGAAATGGACGCATCCACCCACATATTGAAAGCAAGCGGTTAAATAACCAGCGCAATTTATTGGAGAGTATCATGGGCAGAATTATTGGTATCGACCTTGGCACCACCAACAGCTGTGTCGCCATTCTTGAAGGCGACAAGGTCAAAGTCATTGAAAACTCGGAAGGCGCACGCACCACGCCGTCCATCGTGGCCTACACCGACAACGAAGTGCTGGTTGGTGCCGGCGCCAAGCGTCAGGCCGTGACCAACCCGAAGAACACCCTGTTCGCGGTGAAGCGCCTGATCGGTCGCAAATTCAAAGACGATGTGGTTCAGAAAGACATCAAGATGGTGCCGTACAGCATCGTCGCCGCCGACAATGGCGATGCCTGGGTGGATGTGAAGGGTGACCGCAAGGCGCCGCCGCAGATCTCCGCCGAAGTGCTGAAAAAGATGAAGAAGACCGCCGAAGACTACCTCGGCGAGCCAGTGACCGAAGCCGTCATCACGGTTCCGGCCTACTTCAACGACAGCCAGCGTCAAGCTACCAAAGACGCTGGCCGTATTGCTGGTTTGGATGTGAAGCGCATCATCAACGAACCGACCGCAGCCGCGCTCGCGTTCGGCATGGACAAGAAAGAAGGCGACCGCAAGATTGCCGTGTATGACCTTGGCGGCGGCACCTTCGACGTGTCCATCATCGAAATTGCTGAAGTTGACGGCGAGCACCAGTTCGAAGTGCTGTCCACCAACGGCGACACCTTCCTCGGCGGCGAAGACTTCGACCTGCGCTTGATCGACTATCTCTCCGACGAGTTCAAGAAAGACACCGGCATCGATCTGCACAACGATCCGCTGGCGCTGCAGCGTCTCAAGGAAGCCGCTGAAAAGGCCAAGATCGAGCTGTCCTCGTCGACCCAGACCGAAGTCAATCTGCCCTACATCACGGCTGATGCCACCGGTCCTAAGCATCTCACCGTCAAGGTCACGCGTGCCAAGCTGGAAGCGCTGGTCGAAGATCTGGTGGCGCGCACCATCGAGCCCTGCCGTGTGGCCTTGAACGATGCTGGCCTGAAGATTTCCGATATCGGCGACGTCATCATGGTGGGTGGTCAGACCCGTATGCCACTGGTACTGGAGCGTGTAAAAGCGTTCTTCGGTCAGGAGCCACGTCGTGACGTGAACCCAGACGAAGCCGTGGCCATTGGCGCTGCCTTCCAAGGCGCGGTGCTGTCCGGCGATGTGAAAGACGTATTGTTGCTTGACGTGACACCGCTGTCCCTCGGCATCGAAACCATGGGCGGCGTCATGACCGTGCTCATCGAAAAGAACACCACCATCCCGACCAAGAAGCAGCAGGTGTTCTCCACCGCTGATGATAACCAGTCGGCTGTGACCATTCATGTGCTGCAAGGCGAGCGCAAGCAGGCCACGCAGAACAAGTCGCTGGGTCGTTTTGACCTCGCCGACATTCCACCCGCGCCGCGTGGCATGCCGCAGATTGAAGTGACGTTCGACATCGACGCCAACGGCATTCTTAATGTCGGTGCCAAAGACAAGGCCACCGGCAAGGCGCAGAGCATCATCATCAAGGCCAACTCCGGCCTGACCGATGCTGAAATTGAGCAGATGGTGCGTGACGCCGAAGCCAACGCCGAAGAAGACAAGAAGTTCTCCGAGCTGGTCGATGCCCGCAACCAGGCCGATCAGCTGGTGCATGCCACCAAGAAGACGCTGACCGACCTCGGTGACAAGGCCACGGCTGAAGAGAAAGCTGCGGTCGAAGCTGAAATCGTCAAAGTCGAAGAGGCCATTAAGGCCAACGACAAAGATCTGATCGATGCCGCCGTGGAAGCACTCAGCAACGCGTCCATGCCGCTGATGCAGAAGCTCTACGCCGACCAGGCTCAGGCCGGTGGTGCCGATGGCGCACAGTTCACTGATGCTGCTGCCGGCGCTCAGCCTAAGCAGGACGACGGTGCCGTGGATGCCGAGTTTGAAGAAGTGAAAGACGACAAGAAGTAAGTCTTTCGGCGACTTCACGATGCAAACGCGGGGACTTCCCCGCGTTTGCGCATCCAATCTTTGTAAATAGCAACGATTGCAAACCAGCTGAAACGGGCGCGCTGCCCCAGGGGTCAACATGGCCAAGCGTGATTTTTACGAAGTCCTCGGCGTCGCTAAAAACGCCACCGACGACGAAATGAAGAAGGCGTATCGCCGACTTGCAATGAAGTATCACCCGGACCGTAATCCGGACAACAAAGAAGCGGAAGAGAAGTTCAAGGAGGCCAACGAGGCCTACGAGATGCTCACCAACGCGGATAAACGCGCCGCTTACGACCGTTACGGCCATGCCGGTGTCGACCCTAATATGGGTGGCGGCGGTGGTGCTGGCGGCGCGGGCTTTGGCGATATTTTTGGCGACGTCTTCGGCGATATTTTCGGCGGCGGTGGTCGTGGCGGTCAGCAACGCAGCAATCGCGGCGCTGACCTCGGCTACACCATTGAGCTGGATTTGGAAGAAGCGGTGCGTGGCACCAAAGCGCAGATTCGCGTGCCGACCATGGTCGAGTGCGAGCCATGCGATGGCACCGGTGCGAAGAAGGGTACCAGCGCGACGCAATGCCGCACCTGTAATGGCAGCGGCCAAGTGCGCGTGCAGCAGGGCTTCTTTGTCATGAGCCAAACCTGCCCGACCTGCCATGGTCGCGGTAAAGTGATTCCAAGTCCGTGCTCCAGCTGTCATGGCGAAGGTCGCGTACGCAAGCAGAAGACGCTGGAAGTGAAGATTCCGGCCGGTGTGGATACGGGTGATCGCATTCGCTTAACCGGCGAAGGCGAGGCTGGGGCTCACGGCGGGCCAGCAGGCGACCTGTATGTACAGGTGTCGGTGCGCGATCACCGCATCTTTAAGCGTGATGGTGCGGATCTGTATTGTGAAGTGCCGATTGATTTCACGGTGGCCGCACTCGGGGGCGAAATTGAAGTGCCCACGCTCGATGGTCGCGTGAAATTACGCATTCCGGATGGCACCCAGACTGGCAAGTTGTTCCGGCTCAAGGGCAAGGGTGTGAAGCCGATTCGTTCGCATGCGCCGGGTGATATGCTCTGCCGCATCGTCATCGAAACGCCGGTGCACCTGACTGCCAAGCAGAAAGAACTGCTCAAGGATTTCCAGGCATCGCTCGATGGCGAAGACCGTAAGCAATCGCCGAACAAGGAATCGTTCCTGAGCGGCGTGCGTAAATTCTTTGACGAGATGACGAAATGACGCGAATCGCTGTCTGTGGTGCCGGTGGGCGCATGGGTCGTGCCCTGATTGCTGCCGTACATGCGGCCGATGGCGCGACGCTTACTGCTGCCGTCGAGCGTGCTGAGTCGTCGTTGATCGGGGCCGATGCCGGTGAGCTGGCCGGCATCGGTCGCCTCGGCGTGACGCTGGCGGGCAGCCTGGCGGAGGTCATCGACCAGTTTGATGTGGTCATCGACTTCACCGCGCCGGCAGCCACCGTGGCACATCTGGCGCTGTGCCAGGCTCACGGCAAGGCCATCGTCATCGGTACTACCGGTCTCAATGACGAACAGAAGCAGCAAGTCAGTGTCGCGGCTGTGCAGGTGCCGGTGGTCTACTCCGGCAACTACTCCGTCGGCGTCAACGTCAGCCTCAAGCTGCTCGAAATGGCCGCCAAGACTTTTGGCGACACGGTCGATATCGATGTGCTCGAAGCGCATCACCGGCATAAGGTCGATGCCCCGTCCGGCACGGCGCTGATGATGGGCGAGGCCGTTGCTGGCGCGCTCGGTCGTGACCTCAAGGATGTCGCCGTTTATGCTCGCGAAGGCCACACCGGCCCGCGTGAGCGTCAGCAGATCGGCTTCCAGACCCTGCGCGGTGGCGATACTGTTGGAGACCACACCGTGTTCTTCTTCGGTGAAGGCGAGCGCGTGGAGATTCGTCATGTCGCCACCAATCGCGCCAACTTCGCCGTCGGTGCCGTGCGGGCCGCGCTGTGGGCGGCGGCAAAAGCGCCGGCCTTGTACGATATGCGCGATGTGCTGAACCTGAAATAGCCTTGAGTTGCTCTTGGACCTTGAGCGCAGAAGTAAAATGGAATCCTGCGACAGGCTTCAGTGCTCGTTATTCCTCGGCATTCCGGACTTCTCTGAAGCCCTAGCCTGCCATGGGCAGCTCTTGCATTAAGTGCATAGGGCGAATGAGAATTATTCCTATTGTTGATTCTCTGCACATGCAGCTATGATAATGGCCTTAATAGGAAGGAATTTTCTTATGCGTCATGGTTGTGCTGCGCTTCTGGCAGCTGCTTTGTTGTCTTCGTTCTCAGCTCAGGCTGACGAACAGCTGTTTGGTTATGTCTATGGCACAGATACCCTGCCTAAAGGGGAGACCGAAGTACAGGCATCCATCACGCATCGCTGGGGCAAGGCTCGTGGTCACTATGCGGCTGATGATTTCCAGCTGGAAGTCGAGCATGGCATTACTGATAAACTAGCGGTGGCAGGCTATTTGCTGGGTCTGAAAATTGACCACAAAGGTGCGTTTCCGACCGCTGTAAATGACCCACTTGATCCATTGGATGACGATGTTCTTTATCCTGACCGCAAGGGCGCCTTCTTTCGCGGCATCAAAACACAGCTGAAATACAATGTGATGTCACCCTATGCTGAAGGCGGCTTTGGCCTTTCCTTTTTCGTTGAGCCGAGCTACATCACACGCTTTCGTGTGGATGGCTCAAAAACAAAACAGATTGAAATTGAAGTCGGTGCCTTGGCGCAAAAGAACTTCTTCAATGACAAGCTGGTTATTGCTGCCAACACCATCGTGGCTCGTGAGCGCCGTACATTGGTCGAAGATGACGATTTTGTTGAGCATGAGATAGAGTTTTATCAGCTGCTCGGTGCTACTTACCGCATTGCCAATAACTTCTACGCAGGCCTTGAGGCTCGCCATCACATGGATGTGCTGAAAAATGAAGAGGGTGACTACAAGAAGAACCAGTACAGCTTCTTTATTGGCCCAACCCTGCATTACGCCACCAAAGCGTGGTGGATGACGATGACATACTTCCGTCAAATTCAGGGCGGCCCAACTTACGCCAAAAGTGTCGGCCCTATTGTTGATCCCGTCGACTCTGACTTGCACCTAGATGAGAACGAAAAGAACGAAGTACGCCTTCGTTTTGGCATGGATTTCTGAGTCGAGCAATTGTTGATATGAAGTCTCTGCGTACATTTCTCGCATGCTGGGCTGGCGCGCTGCTATGGATAGTGGCCTTGCCGGCGAGTGCCACGCAATATTTGACCTTAGCTGAGGCACAGAAAGCCATCTTTCCAGAGGCAACAGAGTTCCAGCTGCTGCCTCTGCAGCTCACGCCCGATCAGGTCAAGGCAATCGACAAAATTGCCGACACCGATACAGACTTACCTGTCAAAACGACTTGGAAAGCACTGAATCATGGCCACTTGCTGGGTTACTTCGTTATTGATCATGTGATTGGCAAACATGAGTTCATTTATTTTGCAGCAGGCATTGGTCCGCAGGGCGCGGTGACCGGTTTTGAAATCATGGACTACCGTGAGACATACGGCGGCCAAGTACGCAATCCGGCTTGGCGGCAGCAATTTCTTAACAAGCAGTTTGGCGCACCCTTGCAATTGAATCGTGACATCCAGAATATTTCCGGTGCCACGCTTTCCTCGGCACATTTGGCCAAAGGTATGCGACGGCTGTTGGCATTCCATCAAGTAGTGCTTAAGTAGCGGCATGGCGACCTCTACCGGCTCCATCATTCTGCATGGCTGGCATCGAGTCGCGGTCTACAGCACGCTGATTCTGCTTTTTGGTAGCGGCTTGGCTTGGGTGTTGCTTCATTATTTCGGTATTCAGCAGGGTCCGTTAGGGCCTGTATCTAGCCCTTTTGAGTACGTTAGTTTGCAGGCGCATGGGGTCCTAGCATATGCCGTTGTTTTTTTTGTCGGATCGCTACTGCAGAGCCATATGAGTCGTGCATGGCGCTTACGTCGTAATCGCGCCAGCGGCCTTGTCTTTGCCTGTCTGATGCTCTGCCTGACAATGTCAGGGCTAGCTCTCTACTACTTTGTTAATGAAGATACGCGTGAGTGGGTGTCACTGCTACATTGGCTCATAGGCCTGCTTTTGCCGGCCTTGCTGGCTATTCACATCGTGTTGGGCCGCCGCCAACGCCGACGACATAGTTGAGGTTGGTGTTACTGAAGCTGTGGCTAGGTGTCAGCTTCTGATGGACAGCAGCCGTTCATCCGCGTAAAATCGCCGCTCAAATCGTGCCTGTGCGCAACACTGCTGAAATAGGCAGCCTAAAGCGAGAAGGAGTTCCTCTTCCTCGCTTTTTTTGCGCGCACGCCCAGCCCATTACTCTGCTCGGAGGTCGGTTTGAGCCAGCCAGCCATTCTCGCTCTGGAAGACGGTAGCGTTTTTCGGGGTCGTTCCATCGGTGCCGCAGGGCAATCCAGCGGTGAAGTCGTTTTCAATACGGCCATGACCGGCTATCAAGAAATCCTTACTGATCCTTCGTATTGCCAACAGATGGTCACGCTGACCTACCCGCACATCGGCAACACCGGGACTAACCCAGAAGATGTTGAGTCGTCCCAAGTCTGGGCTGCTGGCTTGATCATCCGTGATCTGCCGCTGTTGGCCAGCAACTGGCGCATGACCGAGACCTTGTCGGACTACCTCGTGCGCAACGGCGTGACCGCCATTGCTGATATCGATACGCGTCGCCTGACGCGAATTCTGCGTGAAAAGGGTGCCCAGAATGGCGCCATCATCGCTGGCCCTGCTGCCGCTGCAGAAGGCGCGGTTGAGGCTGCGCTGGCGGCTGCCCGTGCCTTCCCTGGCCTGAAGGGGGCCGACCTCGCCAAAGTGGTCTCGGTCAAAGCCGCGTATCAGTGGACTGAAGGTAGCTGGACGCTAGATAAAGGCTATGTCACGCCGTCGGCTGCGCCGCAATTCAAGGTTGTCGCCTACGACTTCGGCGTGAAGCACAACATCCTGCGTTTGCTGGCGGATCGCGGCTGCGAAGTGACCGTGGTGCCTGCGCAAACGTCGGCGGCCGATGTGCTGGCGATGAACCCGGACGGCATTTTCCTGTCTAACGGCCCTGGCGACCCCGCACCGTGTGATTACGCCATTGCCGCCATTGCCGAGTTCCTGAAGACCGATATTCCGGTTTTCGGTATCTGCCTTGGCCATCAACTGTTGGCGCTGGCTTCCGGCGCCCAGACACTAAAGATGAAGTTCGGCCACCACGGTGCCAACCACCCGGTTCAAGATATCGATTCCGGTCGCGTCATGATTACCAGCCAGAACCATGGCTTCGCTGTTGATGAGGCTTCGCTGCCAACGAACTTACGCGTTACGCATAAGTCGCTGTTCGATGGCTCGCTGCAGGGTATTCACCGCACCGACAAGCCCGCGTTCAGCTTCCAGGGTCACCCAGAAGCCAGCCCTGGCCCGAATGATGCGCAACCACTGTTCGACCATTTCATTGAATTGATGCAGGCCCGGAAATAAGTCATGCCAAAGCGTTCTGATATTCAAAGCATTCTCATCATCGGTGCCGGCCCCATCGTTATTGGCCAGGCCTGTGAGTTCGATTACTCCGGCGCCCAAGCCTGTAAAGCCCTGCGTGAAGAGGGTTATCGCGTCATTCTGGTGAACTCGAACCCCGCCACGATCATGACCGATCCATCCATGGCCGACTCGACGTACATCGAGCCGATTACTTGGCAGACCGTGGCGCAGATCATCGAAAAAGAGCGTCCCGATGCGCTACTGCCAACCATGGGCGGTCAAACTGCGCTGAACTGCGCATTGGCACTGGATAAAGAAGGTGTGTTGGCTAAGTTCGGCGTTGAGCTGATCGGTGCGTCGAAAGAAGCCATCCGCATGGCCGAAGACCGTCGCTTGTTTGACCAAGCCATGCGTCGCATTGGCTTGGAATGCCCGCGCGCAGGTATTGCAAACACCATGGAAGAAGCCTTTGCGGTGCTCGAAAGCACCGGCTTCCCATCCATTATCCGCCCCTCGTTCACCATGGGCGGATCGGGTGGCGGTATTGCTTACAACCGTGAAGAATTCATTGAGATCTGCGAGCGCGGCTTCGATCTGTCGCCGACCCATGAGCTGCTCATCGACGAGTCGCTGATTGGTTGGAAAGAGTACGAAATGGAAGTGGTGCGTGACCGCAACGACAACTGCATCATCGTTTGCGCCATCGAAAACTTTGACGCCATGGGCGTGCATACCGGCGACTCGATTACGGTTGCGCCAGCACAGACCCTGACCGACAAGGAATACCAGATCATGCGCGACGCCTCGTGCGCCGTGCTGCGTGAGATCGGTGTAGAGACCGGTGGTTCCAATGTGCAGTTCGGCATCAGCCCGGTTGACGGCCGTATGGTCATCATCGAGATGAATCCGCGCGTGTCGCGTTCGTCGGCGCTGGCCTCGAAAGCCACTGGCTTCCCGATCGCCAAGGTCGCCGCGAAACTTGCCGTCGGCTACACGCTCGACGAGCTCAAAAACGACATCACCGGCGGCCGCACGCCAGCGTCGTTCGAACCGTCCATCGATTACGTCGTCACCAAAATTCCGCGCTTCAACTTCGAGAAGTTCCCACAGGCTGAGCCGCGTCTGACCACGCAGATGAAGTCGGTCGGTGAAGTCATGGCCATTGGCCGTACCTTCCAAGAGTCGTTGCAGAAAGCGCTGCGCGGCCTGGAAGTCGGTGTGGATGGTTTCACGCCTATGCTCGATACCAGCGATGCTGAAGCCGAAGCCAAGCTCCGCAATGAGTTGTCGAATCCGGGCCCAGATCGTATCTGGTACATCGGTGATGCCTTCCGTATGGGCCTAGGCTTGGATGAAGTCTATCGCCTGACTGGCGTAGACAAATGGTTCCTGGTGCAAATCGAAGATCTGATTAAGTCAGAAGCTGACGTGGCCCGTATCGGCTTTGCTGGCCTGGATTACGACACGATGTGGGGCTTGAAGCGTAAAGGCTTCTCCGACAGCCGCCTGGCCAGTTTGATTGGTGTGTCCGAAAAAGAACTGCGCACGCGCCGCTGGAATCTGGGCATCCGCCCGGTCTACAAGCGTGTTGATACCTGCGCGGCTGAATTCGCCACCAGCACCGCCTACATGTACTCGACCTACGAGGAAGAGTGCGAAGCCAATCCGAGCAGCCGTGACAAGATCATGGTGCTGGGCGGTGGCCCGAACCGTATCGGTCAAGGCATTGAGTTCGACTACTGCTGCGTTCACGCGGCCCTCGCCATGCGCGAAGATGGCTACGAAACCATCATGGTCAACTGCAACCCGGAAACCGTTTCCACGGATTACGACACCTCCGACCGCCTGTTCTTTGAGCCGGTAACGTTGGAAGACGTGCTCGAAATTGCCGCATTGGAAAAGCCCAAGGGCGTTATCGTGCAGTACGGCGGTCAGACGCCGCTGAAGCTGGCGCGTGCCCTTGAAGCCGCTGGCGTGCCCATCATCGGCACCTCGCCGGATGCCATCGACCGTGCCGAAGACCGTGAGCGCTTCCAGCAGATGGTCGAACGCCTGAACCTGCTGCAGCCGCCCAACCGCATCGCCCGCTCGGCCGAAGAGGGTCTGCGTTTGGCCTCCGAAGTCGGCTATCCGCTGGTTGTGCGCCCGAGCTATGTGCTTGGCGGTCGTGCCATGGAAATCGTCTTTAACGATGCCGAGTTGGCGCGCTACCTACGCGAAGCTGTTCAGGCCTCGAATGAATCGCCGGTGTTGCTGGATCGCTTCCTCGATGACGCCATCGAAGTCGATGTCGACTGTGTCAGCGACGGTAAGGATGTCGTCATCGGCGGCATCATGCAGCACATCGAACAGGCCGGCATTCACTCCGGTGACTCCGCTTGCTCGCTGCCGCCCTACAACCTTTCGGCCGAGCTGCAAGACATCATGCGCGACCAGACCATCCGCATGGCGCGTGAGCTGGGCGTGGTTGGCCTCATGAATGTGCAGTTCGCGGTCAAGGGTCAGGATGTCTATGTGCTGGAAGTGAACCCGCGTGCCTCGCGCACCGTGCCGTTCGTATCCAAGTGCATCGGCACCTCGCTGGCCAAGATTGCCGCGCGCTGCATGGCGGGTATGTCCTTGGCAGATCAAGGCTTCACGAAAGAAATCATTCCGCCGTATTACAGCGTGAAAGAAGCCGTGTTCCCGTTCGCCAAATTCCCTGGCGTAGACCCCATCCTTGGCCCAGAAATGAAATCCACGGGCGAAGTCATGGGTTCCGGCGATACCTTCGCTGAGGCTTTCCATAAGGCCGTGCTCGGCTCCAACGAGCGCCTGCCGAATGGCGGTCGTGTGTTCTTGTCTGTGCGTGATTCGGACAAGGTGCATCTGCCGCGTATCGGTCGTGAATTGGCAGATTTGGGCTTCGAATTGGTTGCCACCAGCGGTACACAGCGAGAGCTGGAAGCGGCTGGCATTGCCTGCCGTCGCATCAACAAGGTCACCGAGGGGCGACCTCATGTGGTCGACATGCTGAAGAATGGCGAGATCAACTTCATCATCAACACCACCGAAGGCAAGCAGGCGCAGCAGGATTCGTTCTCGATCCGCCGCAGCGCGCTGCAGGGCAAGGTCTACTACACGACCACGCTCAGCGGTGCCGAAGCGGTCTGCCAGTCGTTACGCTCGAAGGACGCATTGACCGTGCGCCGTCTGCAGGACATGCATGAGGGTATTGCGTAATGCAACGCTATCCGATGACTGTGCAGGGCGCTGAAGCCTTGAAGGCGGAGTTGAATAAGCTGAAGGGCACGGATCGCCCCGCGGTTACGGCGGCTATTGCGGAAGCGCGTGCTCACGGCGACTTGAAAGAAAACGCCGAATATCACGCAGCTCGTGAACAGCAGGGCTTTATTGAAGGGCGCATTCAAGACATCGAAGGCAAGCTCAGTAATGCCCAGATCATCGACATCACGCAGATGACCAACAATGGCAAAGTCATTTTCGGTGCAACTGTGGATATTGAGAATGTTGAAACGGGCGAGGCCAAAACGTATCAAATCGTTGGTGACGATGAGGCGGACTATAAGATTGGTAAAATCTCAGTGAACTCGCCGATTGCACGCGGTTTGATCGGCAAGGTAGAAGGCGACGCCGTGATGATTGAAACGCCGGGTGGTCGCGTGGAGTATGAAGTTATTGCGGTTCGATATGTGTAACTGATGCCGCAAAAAAATCGCCCTCAACTGAGGGCGTTTTTTTTAGTCTTTATGGCCATTGCCATGACCATTTCCGTGGCCTTTGCTAGGATGGCCGCGATCCTTGTGCTTATGTTGGCGGTACTCAGGTACATAGACGTTGTTATACCAGTTGTCCTGTACGAAGTAGACCGGTGTGCCGCAGGCACCATATTGGCGGCAATGTTTGCGCCAGTTCTTTGCATGGCCACGCGGGACATGCAGATACATCGGCTGACGAACCACTTGAACGGGCTGAATGACCACGGGTTGGCTGTAAATCAAGGCAGGCCTTGAGTACTGGTTGCCAATGTCGATTTGGCCATAAAAGCCAGGTTGGCCAATGCTGACAGATACGCCTACATCCGCCGCAAAGAGCGGCGTTGAAGCGAGTAAGATCACAGCAGCGAATAGTTTTTTCATGTTGCTTCTCCGTTAGGTGATTTGACTAACGAAGGTGTAGGGCATTGGTTGACAGTCGGTTAGATACTGCCTAAAAGCATGGCTAATAAAAAAAAGAGGATGAACCGATGCGCAGTGAATCAGAATTTTTGGCCGAGTACGCCAAAAGCCACCGAAACAGAACCAATCAGATTGTCCATATTTTTTGTGTGCCACTCATTTTTTGGGCCACCTTAGGGCTTTTCTGGCTCATTCCACTCGGGCATTTAATTCCAGGTATTCCAGAGGCGTATCAGCCTTGGGTCAATGTCGCGACATTGGGCGCATTGCCAGTCATGGCGTTTTATATGCGTCTATCTCTCTGGAGTGCCGCCACAGGCCTGGTTTGGTTGGCTATTAGCTTTGCGCTCATCGTTTGGATGGAGCAAGCACAGCTGCCCATGTTTGCGATTTTTGTCGCAACGTGGGTGGCAGCTTGGGCCGTGCAGTTCTGGGGGCATAAAGTCGAGGGTGCGAAACCATCATTTGCTGATGATTTGGTTTTTCTACTCATTGGCCCGCTGTTTGTGCAGCAAAAGCTACAGCGCGGACTGTGATCCGCGCAGCGATTTAGCTTGTTACGCGCAGCAGGTTAGACAGCTTAGGGTCGGGCTTGCGAGCCGCGCGGTAAAGCAGCGCCAGCTTCCCAATAATTTGAGCCACTTCGGATTTTGTTGCGTTAGCAATTTCTTCAATCGCAGCCAAGCGAGCGGCGCGGTCTTCACCGCCCACACGGACTTTGATGAGTTCGTGATCTTCTAGGCGAGCATCAATTTCCGCGATGACCGCTTCAGTGAGTCCATTGCCGCCGAGCAGGACCACCGGGTTAAGGTGGTGACCAATTTGGCGAAGTCGTTTTTTTTCAGCGGTAGACAAGCTCACAATAAACCTCAAATGACGCTGGTCCGAGCGCAATTCCAGCCGTAAGCACGGTTTGTCAGGAAATGCGGGCGGGTTTCTGGTAAAAAGGATGCCTAGTTTAGCCTGTTGAGGCGGACGAGTTCGTTTTTTTTGCAGGTTAGCCTGCGGTGAGATATGGCCACAAAGATTACCAACCACAAACTGAGCGGTAGCAGCAAAGTTTGGATGCGTGAACACCTCGATGATCATTACGTTCAGCGTGCCTGGAAAGACGGATATCGCTCGCGAGCCAGTTATAAGCTGCTGGAAATTCAAGAGAAAGATAAGCTGATTAAACCCGGTATGCGGGTTTTGGACTTGGGCTCTGCGCCCGGCGGATGGTGCCAGGTAGCCGGAAAAATTCTCGGTGACCGGGGTTGTGTGGTTGCGACAGACATTCTGCCCATGGATGCTTTGCCTGATGTAACCTTTGTTCAGGGCGATTTTCGTGAAGACAGTGTGCTCGACGAAATTATGGCAGCGTTAGGGGATAAGCCAGTTGACCTTGTAATTTGCGACATGGCCCCCAATATGTCTGGTAACAACTCAGTAGATCAGCCGCGTGCAATGTATCTCTGTGAGTTGGCACTTGATATGGCGGAGCGAGTGCTTAAGCCAAATGGTGCGTTCCTCGTTAAGGTCTTTCAGGGAGAAGGCTATGAGGAGTACCGGCACATGATTCGTCAGCACTTCCCGGTGCTGAAGGCGCGTAAGCCTGATGCCTCTAGAGCGCGTTCACGCGAAGTCTATTTGGTGGCTACGGGTTTTAAGCCCTAATTTTTTTGAGCCTGGGAGGTTCGTGATAATGAATGATATCGCCAAGAACTTAGTGGTTTGGTTGTTGATTGCCGGCGGCCTGATGTTCGCTTTCGGCAATTTCAACAAGGCCAAGCCCGCTCAGGCTATGTCCTATAGCGAATTCCTCGCCGCGGTAGATGCGGGTGAAATTAAGCAGGTTCGCATTACGCCAGACACGATCTCGGGTGATCGCGCCAGTGGTCAGCGTTTCGATGTGGTGCGTCCGCCGATTCAAGATCCTGACCTGATGAATCAATTGCTCAAGCAAAATGTCGCCATCGTGGGCGCGCCAGCTGAGCAGCAGGGCCTGGTGTCGCAGCTCTTGGTAGCCGCTTTCCCCATCCTCTTGATGGTGGGTTTGTTTATGTTCCTGTCCCGCAAAATGGGTGGCGGCATGGGCGGTGGTGCGGGCGGTCGTGGCAACCCGATGTCGTTTGGCAAGTCGCGCGCGCGTCAGCTCAGTGAAGATCAAATCAAGGTCACATTCGCTGATGTGGCGGGTTGCGATGAGGCCAAGGAAGAAGTCAAAGAGGTCGTAGAGTTCCTGCGCGATCCGGGCAAATTCCAGCAACTCGGCGGACGTATTCCGCGTGGCATCCTCATGGCAGGTCAGCCAGGCACGGGTAAAACGCTGCTGGCTAAAGCGATTGCTGGCGAAGCGAAAGTGCCGTTCTTCTCCATCTCCGGCTCAGACTTCGTTGAAATGTTTGTTGGCGTGGGCGCTAGCCGTGTGCGCGACATGTTCGAAGAGGCCAAGAAGCAATCCCCATGCATTATTTTCATCGATGAAATTGATGCGGTGGGTCGTCATCGTGGCGCCGGCATGGGCGGTGGCAACGATGAGCGCGAACAAACCCTGAACCAGTTGCTGGTAGAAATGGATGGCTTCGAGGGCAACGAAGGCGTCATCGTCATTGCTGCTACCAACCGCCCCGATGTGCTGGACTCGGCGCTCTTGCGTCCAGGTCGCTTTGATCGCCAGGTTGTTGTGGGTCTTCCGGATATCCGCGGCCGTGAGCAGATTCTGCGAGTGCACATGCGTAAAATCCCGATGGCAGGCGATGTGGATGCATCAACCCTTGCGCGTTCAACGCCGGGCTTCTCAGGCGCTGATTTGGCTAACTTAGTCAATGAAGCGGCCTTGTTCGCTGCACGCAGCGATAGTAAGCAAGTCTGTATGAATGACTTTGAGAAGGCCAAAGACAAAATCATGATGGGCGCTGAGCGCAAGTCCATGGTGATGTCGGATAAAGAAAAGCTCAACACGGCCTACCACGAAGCGGGTCATGCCATTGTCGGTCGCTTAACGCCTGAGCATGATCCGGTCTACAAAGTGTCGATTATTCCGCGTGGCCGCGCCTTGGGCGTCACCATGTTCTTGCCCGAGGAAGATCGTTACTCCATTTCCAAGCGCGGGATTGAAGGCAATATTTGTTCATTGTTCGGCGGCCGTATTGCAGAAGAGCTGACGCTGGGTGTGGATGGTGTTACCACGGGCGCGAGCAACGACATTCAGCGAGCCACTGAGTTGGCGCGCAACATGGTCACCAAGTGGGGCTTATCCGAAAAGCTCGGCCCCTTGCTGTATGAAGAAAATGAAGCCGAAATGTATGGTCGCCCAGGTGCTCGGGGCAATATCTCGACGCAAACTGCGATTGATATTGACGTGGAAATGCGCGCCATCATTGATCGTTGCTACACGCGCTCGAAGCAATTGCTGGTCGACAATCGGGACATCCTCGATTCCATGGCAGCGGCTCTCATGCAATATGAAACCATTGATTCCGATCAGATCGATGATTTGATGGCGCGCGTACCGGTCCGTACCCCTCGCGGTTGGAGCGACAGCGACAAGTCGGGTGGAAGCCCAACAGTAAGCGCCACTAAAGCTGAGCCTGATGTAGTGGGCGAGCCTGCTGCAGACGCGGTTTAAACGTTAATGTCATGCCCCGTCTGCGCTTTTGTGCAGGCGGGGCATCGTCTTTTCTGAAAGTACAACATGACGATACTCCACTGTGGTTCGCGCACCATATCCCTGCAGATGCCTGTCGTTATGGGCGTGCTCAATGTCACGCCAGACTCCTTCTCGGATGGAGGGCGTTACACGCAGCGTGATGCCGCTTTGCGTCAGGCGGAGGCCATGTTGGCGGAAGGCGCACAAATTATTGATGTCGGTGCGGAAAGCACGCGGCCGGGTGCCAAGCCGGTGACCGTGGCCGAAGAACTGGATCGTTTATTGCCTGTGGTAGAGGCCATTGCCGCGAATGTTGATGTCATTATTTCGGTGGATACCTCAACGCCGCAGGCCATGACAGAGGCTGCGCGCTTAGGTGCGGGACTGATCAATGATGTGCGCGCGCTCAGGCGCGAGGGTGCAATGGCGGCGGCGGCGAGCACGGGCTTGCCGGTCTGTTTAATGCACATGCAGGGTGAGCCAGACGCGATGCAGGTGGCGCCCAGCTATCAGCACATAGTGGCTGAAGTGAGCGCGTTTTTGCAGGAGCGTATTGAGGCCTGCCTGCGCGCCGGTATTCGTCGAGAGCAGCTAATTTGCGACCCGGGTTTTGGTTTCGGCAAGAGTCTTGCGCACAATTTACGTTTGTTGGCGCAGTTTGATGAGCTTCAAGCGCTGGCCTTGCCGCTATTGGTTGGGGTGTCGCGCAAATCTATGCTGGGTCAGGTATTGAATGGAGCTCCCGTGATGGCGCGACAAGCGGCCGGATTGTCCGCCATGCTCTTGGCGGTTGATCGAGGCGCGCGTATTGTTCGTACCCATGACGTGGCGCCAACCGTTGAGGCATTGATGCTCTGGCAGGCACAAAAAAATTATCAAAAGGATGATGTATGAGCAGAAAGTACTTTGGCACGGATGGTGTTCGCGGCTTAGTGGGGCAGTACCCCATCACCCCAGATTTTGCGTTGAAGCTGGGTTGGGCGGCAGGTCGTGCCATGGCGTCGCAAGGCAACGCATCGGTTGTGGTAGGCAAAGATACACGCTTGTCCGGCTATGTTTTTGAGTCGGCACTGGAGTCGGGTTTGTCTGCGGCGGGCGTCAGTGTGCGTTTGCTCGGGCCAATTCCAACGCCAGCAGTGGCGCATCTCACGCGCGCCTTCCATGCGAGCGCGGGCATCGTCATTTCGGCTTCGCACAATCCTTATTACGACAATGGCATTAAATTTTTTGGTGCGGATGGTAAAAAACTGCCTGATGCCGTCGAGTTAGAAATCGAAGCGTGGATGGATCGGGAGATGGTCATCGATAAGCCCGACCAGCTCGGTAAGGTGATTCGTCAGGAGGATGCTCGAGGTCGATACATCGAGTTTTGTAAGTCGGCCCTGCCATTCAGTATGTCGCTGCAAGGGTTAAAGATCGTCGTTGATGGTGCTCATGGCGCCACGTATCAGGTTGGCCCGGCCGTATTCGCAGAGTTGGGCGCAACGGTCATTAAGCATGCTTGCGAGCCCGATGGTTTGAACATTAACCATGAAGTGGGCTCCACGCACCCTGAGGGGTTGCAGGCGCGGGTCCTGGCCGAAAAAGCCGATCTTGGCATTGCCTTTGATGGCGACGGCGATCGCATTGTTATGGTGGATCATCAGGGCGCCCTGGTAGATGGCGATGAGCTGATTTACTTGATTGCCAGGGAGCGACTGCGCGCTGGCAAAGTGGTGGGCGGCGTGGTCGGTACCCTGATGAGCAACTTTGGCATGGAAAAGGCTATCCATGCCCTGGGTTTAGAGTTTGTTCGCGCTAATGTCGGTGATCGCTACGTCATGGCGGCATTGGAGAGTCGCGGTTGGACGCTGGGCGGCGAGGCATCGGGTCACATTGTGTGTTTGGATAAAGCGACCACCGGCGATGCCATTGTGGCTGCCTTGCAAGTATTGGCCGCGATGATCGGCAGCGGTAAGTCACTCGCTGAGCTCAAGGCAGGTATGAGCAAGTACCCGCAAGTGCTGATTAATGTGCGCTTGGCGGAGAAAATCGATATCAAAACGGTGCCAGCCATTCAAAAGGCCGTGGCCTTGGCTGAAGAGAAACTGGCAGATCAAGGACGAGTGCTCTTGCGTGCGTCTGGCACGGAGCCACTGATTCGCGTCATGGTGGAAGGTGCTGATGCGGCTTTGGTGCAAGAATTAGCCGAAGAGTTGGCAGAAGTCGTTCGCAACTGCTTGTAAGCCTGCGAGAGCTTCGCTAGTATTGCCGACCTCGCGAGGCCGGCCTGCCAAGGAGTTAGATATGCGTCGCCCCTGGGTCGCTGGCAATTGGAAAATGAACGGATCGCAAGCTCAGGCTCAGACACTTTTGGGCGAGTTGAGCGAGCTCCGTGAATTGAGCGAAATCGATGTGTGTCTAGTGCCGCCTGCACCGTACTGGTTGCAGATTAATGATGCCGTAAAAGGCAGCTCATTACGGGTATTGGCGCAAACGGTTTCAGAGTATGACTCTGGGGCCTACACCGGCGAATTATCGTCGGCGATGTTGAAAGACTGTGGTGTGTCGGGTGCGCTGGTTGGGCACTCTGAGCGTCGTCAGTTTTATGCTGAAAATGATTATGTTGTGGCCGCAAAATTTAAAGCGTTGCGGCAGGCTGGGCTAAGTCCCGTGTTGTGCGTAGGCGAGACATTGGCTGAGCGTGAAGCCGGTGAGACTTTATCGGTGGTGTCGCGGCAGTTGCTGGCCGTCCTGGAGTCGCAAGGTCCAGAAGCATTAGCGAATGCAGTGCTGGCTTACGAGCCGGTCTGGGCAATTGGTACGGGCTTAACGGCCTCGCCGATTCAGGCGCAAGCGGTACATGCCTCGTTAAGGGCAGTTGTTGCCGCCTTTGATGCAGATTGTGCGGCAGCGCTGAGAATTGTGTATGGCGGTAGTGTTAAGGCATCGAATGCGCAAGGTTTGTTTGCGATGCCAGATATAGATGGTGCATTGGTTGGTGGGGCATCCCTACAGGCCACAGAATTTTTAGCGATTTGCCGGGCTGCCCAGCAAGCGCTTTAACAGGGTAAGAAGATGGAAACGCTGGTTCTGGTCGTACACATATTGGTGGCAGTTGTCATGATTGCACTCATTTTGTTGCAACAGGGCAAGGGTGCCGAAATGGGTGCATCGTTTGGCTCTGGTGCTTCCGGTACGGTCTTTGGTAGCGCAGGTTCGGCAGGGTTCTTAACCAAGCTAACCGCAGGTTTGGCGCTGGTGTTTTTCCTGACCAGTTTGGGTTTGGCTGTTTATGCCAAGCAGAATGCAGCAAAAGCGGGGGCATTTTTCCCTGCAGCAGCGGCGCCTCAGTCGGCTCTGCCTGTGCTGCCTGAATCTGCCGTTGCGCCCGTTGCACCGTTGAATGCCGATCTGCCAACGTCCTCAAAATAAGCGTTGGAAGTTCGATAGGGGCGTGAGCCTCAAAAAAGCCCGGAGGCGGGTTTAAACACCGACATGCGGAAGTGGTGAAATTGGTATACACGCAGCCTTGAGGTGGCTGTGCCTAACGGCGTGGGGGTTCAAGTCCCCCCTTCCGCACCAATTTAAGCTCGTTTTAGTGTCATGCTGAAATGAGTTGTAAATACCGGCGTCGCCGGTGGCGAAAGGGTTTGACAAGTTCGAGTCAGATCCGTACAGTTCGCAACCTCTGATGCGGGGTGGAGCAGTCAGGTAGCTCGTCGGGCTCATAACCCGAAGGTCGTTGGTTCAAATCCAGCCCCCGCTACCACATTCGGACTTTGTAAAAAAGCCCACGCTTAAGTGGGCTTTTTTATGGGTCCTGCGGCAGGCACTTTAGGGTGCTGTGGCTGCCGATACCGTGGGCGATTCGCCCACTTTTTGTTTCTGGCGTTTGGGTTTTGCGAAGTGTCTTCGCGACGCGAACGCATGACGGGGAGAGGGGCCGACATGGCAATCTCGAAGAAAGTCGAAGATCTGACGACGTTGCTCGAGCCAGCAGTAGCGGCTTGTGGTTTCGAGTTGTGGGGTCTTGAGTTTTTTCAGCAGGGAAAACATTCCGTGCTGCGTCTTTTTATTGAAACCGAACGCGAGGAAGGTGTTGGCATTGATGACTGCTCTTCGGTGAGTCATCAAGTCAGTGGCGTGCTCGATGTTGAAGATCCCATCAGTGGTGAGTACACCCTGGAAGTGTCTTCGCCGGGCTGGGATCGCGCACTGTTCAAGCCTTCCCATTACATTCGTTTCATTGGTGAAGAAGTAAACGTGCGGTTGACGGCGCCTATTCAAGGCCGTCGCCGTTTTAAGGGCCATATTCAGGCGGCAGATGATGTGCAGTTGTCATTGCAAGTAGAGGGTGTGCTGGTGCAGATTCCCTTGATGAGCATCGACAAAGCCAACATCGTGCCTAATTTCTGACAAGAACAAATGATCACGCAGGTCGAATCATGAGCAAAGAAATCCTGTTGGTAGTGGACTCCGTAAGCAACGAAAAAGGTGTTGCTCGCGAAGTGATTTTCGAAGCATTGGAGCAGGCGCTGGTTGCTGCCACCAAGAAGCGTTTTGATACCGACGAAATCAATATTCGTGTCGTGATCGATCGTCGCACGGGTGAGTATTCGACCTTCCGTTTCTGGGAAGTCGTTGCCGATGAAGACCACGAAATTCCTGCGATGCAGCTGGCAATTAGCGATGTCGAAGAAAAGGGCCTGAAGCTCGGCGATATCGTTGAAGAATCGGTTCCTTCGATTGAGTTTGGTCGTATCGCGGCGCAAACAGCCAAGCAAGTCATTGTGCAGAAAGTGCGAGAGGCTGAGCGTGCTCTCGTGGTTGACGCCTACCGTGATCGCATTGGCGAGATTCTCTCGGGTACGGTCAAGAAAAGCACACGTGACGGCATGATTGTGGACCTCGGTGCAAACGCTGAAGCCTATCTGGCCAAAGAAGAGATGCTACCGCGCGAAAATTTCCGTATGGGTGACCGCGTGCGTGCTGTGCTCTATGCCGTAAATAGCGAAGGCCGTGGCGCACAGCTTTTGTTGTCTCGTGCCAGTCCTGAAATGCTGATTGAATTATTCCGCATTGAAGTGCCAGAAATTGGCGAAGAAATTATCGCCATCCGTGCCGCTGCGCGTGATCCAGGCGTGCGCGCCAAGTTGGCTGTGAAGAGCAACGATCACCGCATTGATCCGCAGGGCGCATGTATTGGTATGCGCGGTTCGCGCGTGCAAGCGGTCTCGGGTGAGCTCGGTGGTGAGCGTGTTGATATCGTGCTCTGGGATGATAACCCCGCACAGTTCGTCATTAACGCGCTGCAGCCAGCTGAAGTGTCTTCGATCATTGTTGACGAAGACAGCCACAGCATGGACGTTGCCGTTGAAGAAGATCAGCTGGCCATGGCCATTGGTCGCGGCGGCCAGAACGTGCGCTTAGCGTCGGATCTGACCGGCTGGCGTTTGAATGTGATGACCGTTGCTGATGCGCAAGCTAAGCAAGAAACCGAAGCCCAGAAGTTTGTTGATGGCTTTGTTGTTGATCTGGGTGTCGATGAAGATATCGCTGGCATCCTCGTTAACGAAGGTTTCACTACGCTCGAAGAAGTGGCTTATGTGCCGCTGGAAGAGCTGCTGGCCATTGAAGATTTTGATGAAGAGCTCGTTGAGGCTCTGCGTCAGCGCGCCAAAGACGCGTTGTTGACCAAGGCGCTGGTGTCGGAAGAGGGCGCGAAAGAGCCGGCTGATGACCTGCTGGCAATGGAAGGGATGGAGCGCAAGCTGGCATTTGCTTTGGCTGCTCGCGGCATCGTGACCATGGAAGACCTGGCTGAACAAGCCATTGATGACATTGCTGATATCGAAGGCATCACGCCTGAGTCGGCAGCCCAATTGATCATGAAGGCGCGTGAGCCCTGGTTCAACTGAACCTTGGCCACCTCTTTTGCAACGGAGAACCACGCCCCATGGCTGATGTAACTGTCAAACAACTCGCCGAAACTGTCGGTCGCTCAGTGGATGTGCTGCTCGCGCAAATGCGCGATGCCGGTCTGTCGCACACCAGTCCTGATGCTGCTGTGTCTGATATTGAAAAGCAGCAGCTGCTGTCTCACCTGAAGCGTGAGCATGGCGAAGCTGCGGGTCAGCCGCAGAAAATCACTCTGCAACGTAAAACGGTGAGCACGCTGAAAACGGCTCCCGTAACCGGTGGCAAAGCCAAAACGGTTAACGTTGAAGTTCGCAAGACCAAAACCTATGTGAAGCGCTCCTTGCTCGAAGAGCAAGAAGAGTCGACTCGCGAAGCCGAAGAGCAAGCGCGCTTGGTCGCCGAAGAAGCGGTTCGTAAAGCTGAAGCTGAGCGTGTTGCGGCTGAAGATGCTGTGCGTCGTGCTGCGGAAGAGGCGCGTATTGCTGCGGCTGAAGAAGAGGCTCGTAAGGCCGCTGAAGAAGCACGCAAGCAAATGGGTGGCGATGCGAAAGATAACCGTAAACTCAGCGTGCCCAAGGTCGATGTCAAGAAATTAGAGACACCGGAAGAGCGCGCGCGCCGTGAAGAGCAGGCAGCTAAAGATCGTGCCGCGGAAGATGTGCGTCGTCGTCAAGAAGATGCTGCTCGCAAAGAAGCGGAAGAAAAAGCCAGCCAAAAAACATTAGAGCAAGCGCGTCGCATCGCCGAAGAACTTGCCGGACGTGCGCAGACAGTTGCACCAGCAGCCGATACGCCACTGGCTCGCGGTCTGGTGGGCGTCGCGTATGAAGATTCGTTCGCTCGCGAAGATCGTGAAATTAAGCGTGGTACAACGACGCCAACTCGCACGGCCAAGAAAGGTCCGAAGAAGCGTGAAGAGCAGACCTTCCGTCCTGTTCAGCGCACATTAACCAGTGCCCTCTCCAAGAAGCATGGTTTCGAAAAGCCCGTTGAGAAGCAGGTTTACGAAGTCAGCATTGGCGAATCGATTGTGGTGAGTGACTTGGCTCAGAAGATGGCCAAGAAAACCCGCGAAGTGATTCGTGTGCTCATGAAAATGGGCGAAGTGGTCACGGCCGAACAAGTGATTGATCAAGCGACTGCGGGTCTGGTGGTTGAAGAAATGGGCCACGCGCCTAAGTTCGTCAGTGAAACCGCGCTGGAAGATTCGTTGATGGACTCCATCGTTCGTCATGGCGATGCCAAGACGCGTGCGCCGGTTGTGACCATTATGGGTCACGTTGACCACGGTAAGACCTCGTTGCTCGACTACATCCGTCGCGCCAAGGTTGCTGCCGGTGAAGCGGGCGGTATTACGCAGCACATTGGCGCATACCACGTTGAAACGCCACGCGGCATGATTACGTTCCTCGATACACCGGGCCACGCCGCGTTCACCGCGATGCGTGCGCGTGGTGCGAAGGCGACCGATATTGTGGTGCTGGTGGTGGCTGCGGATGATGGCGTGATGCCACAAACGGCAGAAGCCATTGATCACGCTCGCGCATCCGGTGTTCCACTGATTGTTGCCATGAACAAGGTCGACAAAGAGTCCGTGGACTTTGATCGCGTGCTCAGTGAGCTGTCTGCCAAGCAAGTTATTTGTGAAGAGTGGGGCGGTGATACCCAGGTTGTGAAGGTGTCGGCAAAGACCGGTTTTGGTATCGACGAATTGCTCGAAGCCATCCTGATTCAAGCTGAACTGCTGGAGCTAACCGCCGTCTCTGAGGGCCCAGCACAAGGTGTTGTGATCGAGTCGCGCATCGATAAGGGTCGTGGTGCGGTAGCAACCTTGCTCGTGCAGAAAGGCACCCTGAAGCAGGGAGACTTGGTGTTGGCAGGCACGCTCTACGGACGTGCTCGTGCGCTGATTGATGAGAATGGCAAGCAGGTGAAGTCGGTAGGTCCGTCCATGCCGGTTGAGATTCTTGGTCTGCCGGATGCGCCAGGTGCTGGCGATGAGTTCCTCGTCGTTGCCGATGATCGTAAGGCCCGTGAAGTCGCAGACTTCCGTATCGCTCGTGATCGTCAGGTACGTATGGATCTGGCCGAAAGCATGAAGCTGGAAAATCTGTTTGCCAACATGGGCAAGGCAGAAGTGGCATCAGTCAATATCATTTTGAAAACCGACGTGCGTGGTTCCTTGGAAGCACTCACGGCTGCACTTAATGACCTCAGCACGGACGAAGTCCGCGTCAAGATCGTTAGCTCGGGTGTTGGTGCGATTGCTGAGTCTGATGTGGCCTTGGCCGAATCGACCGGCTCCGTCGTGTTGGGCTTCAACGTCCGTGCCGATAACGCGGCCCGTGCGAAGTGCCAAAATGATGGTATCGACCTGCGTTACTACAGCATCATTTATGAATTAATTGATGATGTGCGTGATGCCATGTCCGGTCTGCTCACACCTGAGCGCCGTGAAAATATTGTGGGTATGGCTCAGGTTCGTGAAGTGTTCCACTCCTCGAAGTTTGGCTCTGCTGCCGGTTGTATGGTGCTCGAAGGTAGCTTGTTTAAGAACAAGCCCATCCGCGTCTTGCGCGAAGATGTTGTGGTCTTCCAGGGTGAACTGGAATCGCTGCGCCGCTTCAAAGAAGACGTCATGGAAGTTCGTCACGGCATGGAGTGTGGTCTCGCGGTTAAGGGCTACAAGGACATCAAGGCGGGCGACAAAGTCGAAGTCTACGAAGTTCAAATTATCAAGCGCAGCTTGTAAGAGGCCGACTGAGTGAGTCAACGCACGCAACGCATGGGCGACCAAATCCAGCGCGATCTCTCCGACCTGATTCGTCAGCGTCTGCGAGATCCGCGTCTGGGCATGGTGACAATTTCGGCCGTGAAGGTTAGCCCAGACATGGGCTATGCCGACATTTATGTCACCATCCTCGGTAAGACCTTGGATGAGGCGCCGGATGAGGGCATTGCGATTCTCAATGCCGCGTCGGGCATTCTGCGTGGCGAACTCGGCCGCGGTCTACGCACGCGTATCGTGCCGCATTTACGTTTTCACCATGACGTGGTGGTGACGCGTGGCAATCGCATGGCAGCCTTGATTTCACAAGCGGTGAAAGATGATGCCGAGCGTGCTGAGTCTGCGCCACAAGCGGACACTGCCGATCACAAAGACGGTTCGGCGACCTGAGTCTGTCTTGAGCAAGCCTCGTCGCCCTAAACGCCCCATCGATGGTGTGCTGTTGCTGGATAAGCCACAGGGCATGACATCAAATCAGATCCTGCAGTGGGTCAAGCACCGATACCAAGCTGAAAAAGCGGGGCATACGGGCAGCCTTGATCCGTTGGCGACCGGTGTGTTGCCGATCTGCCTAGGCGAAGCCACCAAGTATTCTCATTACCTTCTCGAAGCCGACAAGAGCTATCGAACGCGCCTCCGTTTTGGTCAACGTACCAATACCTCAGATGCCGATGGCGAGGTTGTAGAAGAGCGCCCCGTTCCTGTCATCACGCCAGAGTCTCTAGAGCAGGTATTGGCGCGCTTTCGTGGCGACATCATGCAGATCCCCTCGATGTTTTCGGCGCTCAAGCAAGACGGTCGTCCACTCTATGAGTTGGCACGTGCCGGCATTGAGGTGGCACGTGAAGCGCGGCCTGTGACGATTTTTTCGCTGACATTAGATGCCCTCGAGCCGCCCTTTGCCGAGTTGACCGTGTGCTGCTCTAAGGGCACCTATATTCGCAATCTTGTGGAAGACATTGGCGAGGCAATAGGCTGTGGCGCACATGTGGTTGAGTTGCGCCGTTTGTCGGCGGGCCCGTTCGATTTAACTCAGGCGGTGACACCCGCTGAAATTGAGCTGCTGGAGCCTCAAGGCTTTGCGGCTTTAGATGCGTTATTGCTGCCGCCATGGTCCGGTTTGGCCGATTGGCCCCGGGTGGAGTTGAGCGAAAGTTCAGCGTATTATCTGCGCCACGGTAATCCAGTGCGGGCCTCTGGCCTGCCAAGCGAAGGCTCAGTGCTGATTTTTCAGGTTGAAGCCGGATGCGAAGAATTTCTCGGGATTGGCTTTGTCGATGATGACGGCATGCTGGCTCCCAAGCGTTTGTTGAAGTCTTCGTACTAACAGACGTGTGTACAACCCCTTTGGGGGATGTTGGCGCGGACTGCAGAGAGGCGCGGTCTGTCGCTGTTCTATTGGCCTCTCAGAAGGAGTAATACCATGGCCCTTACGGTCCAAGACAAAGCTGCGATTGTTGCCAAGTTTGCCCGCTCAGCCGGTGATACCGGTTCCTGTGAAGTTCAAGTTGCGCTGCTCAGCGCTAACATTGATGACCTGCAAGGTCACTTCAAGGCGCACAAACATGACCACCACTCGCGCCGCGGTCTGATTCGGATGGTTAACCAGCGTCGTACGCTGCTTGACTACCTGAAGCGTAAAGACAGCACACGCTACAGCGCTCTGATCCAGGAACTGGGTCTGCGCCGCTAAGCGGAACACACTGGGAGCGGCTTGCCGCTCCCAGTCTTTTCAGCCATCAGAAATGTTGGTTGGTCACAGGATGTGACATGTCGGCCGTCATGGGAGAGGCTTCTAACACCTGCGCTGCACCAAGGTCTGCCCAGCTGTTAGGGGCCTCCGATGACAATCTTGTAAGTATCGGAAAACTAGGGATTGCCATGGGGCAGTCCGCAGAGGAAAAGCATGTTCAATATCGTACGTAAAGAATTTCAATTTGGTCAGCAGACTGTCACCCTGGAAACGGGTCGCGTTGCACGTCAGGCAACCGGCGCTGTTATTGTCACCATGGGTGGCGTTCAGGTTCTCGTAGCCGTCGTCGGTGCTAAGAAAGCCAAGCCAGGTCAGGATTTTTTCCCGCTGACCGTAAACTACCAAGAAAAAACCTATGCAGCCGGTCGCATTCCCGGTGGTTACTTCAAGCGTGAAGGTCGTCCTTCAGAAAAAGAAACCTTGACCTCGCGCCTGATCGACCGCCCGATTCGCCCGCTGTTCCCCGAAGGCTTTGTGAATGAAGTGCAGGTCACGGCAACTGTGATCTCGACGGACAAGCTGCAGGATCCCGATATCGCCGCGTTGCTGGGCACGTCGGCAGCCTTGGCTATTTCCGGCCTGCCGTTCAATGGTCCAATTGGTGCTGCACGCGTTGCCTACATCAATGATGAATACGTGCTTAACCCAAGCTATGAGCAACTGAAAACCTCCGATTTGGATCTGGTGGTTGCTGGTACGCAAGGTGCCGTGCTGATGGTTGAGTCCGAAGCAAAAGAACTGAGCGAAGATCAAATGCTCGGTGCCGTGCTCTTTGGTCACGACGAAATGCAAGTGGCTATTGAAGCCATCAAAGCATTTGCTGCAGAAGTCGGCACGCCACGTTGGGAGCTGACGCTGCCTGCTGTGAATGCCGAGCTGAAGGCGGCCCTCAAGGCAGCTTTTGAAGCGCAGATATCGGAAGCCTATACGATTCGCGAAAAGCAAGATCGTTACACGCGCTTGGATGCCATCAAGGTTGCCGCTATGGCGCAGTTCGCCACAGAAGATGGCGCTGCCGATGATCTCGAAGACCTGTTTGAAGACCTGAAGTATCGTACGGTTCGTGACAATATTCTGTCCGGCAAGCCCCGTATCGATGGTCGCGACACCCGCACGGTTCGTGCACTCGACATCCAAACGGGTGTTCTGGGCAAGGCTCACGGTTCAGCATTGTTCACGCGCGGTGAAACCCAGGCATTAGTCACGGCCACGCTGGGCGGTACACGCGATGCCATGATGATTGATGCCCTTGAAGGCAGCTACACCGACAACTTCATGCTGCATTACAACTTCCCATCCTACTCGGTGGGTGAGACCGGTCGCGAATCCGGTCCTAAGCGTCGTGAAATCGGCCATGGTCGTCTGGCGCGTCGCGGTGTGCACCCCATGCTGCCGTCGTCCGATAAGTTCCCGTATGCCATTCGTGTGGTGTCGGAAATTACCGAATCCAACGGTTCGTCCTCGATGGCTTCGATCTGCGGCGCTTCGCTGGCCCTTATGGATGCCGGCGTGCCGATGAAAGCGCCGGTCGCAGGCATCGCAATGGGTCTGGTGAAAGAAGGCGAGCGCTTTGCCGTTTTGACCGACATCTTGGGCGACGAAGATCACCTGGGCGATATGGACTTCAAGGTGGCCGGTTCTGCAAATGGCGTCACTGCCTTACAGATGGACATCAAGATCGAAGGCATCACTGAAGAAATTATGGAAGTGGCGCTGGGCCAAGCTCGTGAAGCTCGCCTGAATATTCTCGGTCAGATGAACCAAGTACTGGCTCAGTCCCGTGCCGAAGTGAATGCCAATGCCCCGACGTACGCCACCATCCAGATCAGCACGGACAAGATTCGTGATGTTATTGGTAAGGGCGGCGCCATGATTCGCAGCATCTGCGAGCAGACCAAGGCGAGCATCGACATTGATGACTCCGGCTTGGTTCGTATCTACGGCGAAACCAAGGGTGCTACGCAGGCGGCGCTGGCTCGTGTTCAGGAAGTCACTGCTGAAGTTGAGGTGGGTGCGGTTTATGAGGGTACGGTAGCGCGTATCGTCGATTTCGGTGCCTTCATCAATATCCTGCCAGGCACCGATGGTCTCGTGCACATTTCGCAAATCGCTCATGAGCGCGTTGAGAATGTCACCGACCATTTGAAGGAAGGTCAGGTTGTTAAGGTCAAGGTGCTTGATGTTGACCAGCGCGGCCGTATTAAGCTGTCCATTAAAGAGCTAATTGAGTCTTAATGAGCTTGTCCGTTGGGGGCTAACACTAGCCTCCAACGGCATTTGTAAAGAGTAAAAAAAACCACTGAACGGTTGCTCTAAGAGCTTCTATCTTGACAGTGCTTGGTGGTATCTTTTGCCCGTCCTGTCAGTAAGTGCTGACACGCTTTTGCTGCATCCATAACAATAATGCGCCTAAGCGTCACAATAATAATCAACTCAAGGAGAAAGACATGAGTGGCTCCAGCCTACTCCGTCGCGGTTTCGCCGGTGCCATCATTGGCGCATCCGTTCTGCTCTCCGCCTGCGATCCGCTGGCGTTTATCAGTAACCAAACCCTGCGCTTCGTTGAAAAGAAGCTCGTTCCACCCATGCTGAAAGACACCGATTACCTGATGGCTTGCCAGTCGGGTGTTGCGGTTACGCCGCTTCTGATGGCGACCGAAAATCTGGGTGCCGATGCTAATCAGTTGGGCACACTGCTCTACACCACCGCAGCACTGTGTGCTGAAACCGTGGCCTTCGATAATGAGCTGCGCTATCTGCGTGCCTCGCGCGCCGGTAACGTAGAAGAAGCTCAAGACGCACGTATCGCGCAAAAGCGCTTCGCTGAACTTGCCGCTCGTCGTCAGCTCAATGCTTACAACCGTTTCGTGACGTACTACGAAAAGCGTTACGAAATCAAAATTGGCGAAGAGTGCACTGACTTCTACAAAGACTTCGATGAGTTCGTCTACATGCTCGGCCTCATCACCGGCCTGCAGGCGGTTCTCAACGACATCACTGCTCAGCAAGCTGTTGGTGTGCCGCTCGATATCGCTGCAAAAGCCGAACGTGCATTCTCTTGCTTGGATAACAAAAAGTGGTGGGGCGTACCGGTTGCAGCGCGCGCTGTGATCTGGAACGTACTGCCAGGCTTAGATGAAGGCAAAGATGTTTGGGGTGCCTTCAATGCCTCTATGGCATTGGGTGAGGCTGCTGGTGTTCGCTTGCCGCACGCTATGTATGCCCTGTCTGCGGTGGGTAAAGATGATAACGCCCGTGTTCGCGATGCCATTCGTCGCTTCACTGCGGTAAAAGAAGATTTCAAACCTAACCCTCAGTATGGCTTGGTAGACAGTCTGGCGGGCTTCATTGTCTTGTCCTTGTCCGACAAGCTTTGGACTGAGGGTGCAGGAACACGCACACCGCCGGGTAGCTTGGGCAAATTCTGGGATGAAAAAGTTGAAGCTCCTGAAGGCGTTGACGTCGGTGACCTGCTCTAACCCCGTGTGAACTTTTTAGGGCTCATGGCGTTCAACGTCATGAGCCCTACATTCGGCTTAAAATTGATTAAACAGAGGGAACTCAAATGCGTAAGTTAAACCTACTAGCAGCATCCGTATTCGCGGCAACTGCAACTTTTTCGATGCAAGCGTCAGCGGCAAGCAAAGTTTGTGTGTTCGATATCCTCGGCGCGCAAGGCGATGTCACTGGCATGATGAAGGACTATGTCCTGGCCGCTAAGGGCATGGGTGGTCAAATTGAACTGAAAACCTACACCGACGAACGTACCGCCGCTGAAGACTTCAAAGCGGGTCAATGTGATGGCGTTATGTTAACCGGCCTGCGTGGTCGTCAATTCAATGACTTCACGGGCTCCCTCGACTCCTTGGGTGCAATCCCATCGAACAAAATCATGGAAAAAGCCCTGGCAACATTGGCTAACCCAGCGCTGGCCTCGAAAATGGTTCAAGGCAAATATGAAGTGGCCGGCATTGCGCCCGCCGGTGCTGCTTTCCTGTTCGTGAAAGACCGCTCCATCAACAGCGTAGAAAAGCTTGCCGGTAAGAAAATTGCCGTGTTTGATTACGACAAATCACAAGCCAAAATGGTTCAGAAAATTGGCGCTCAGCCCGTTTCCTCGGACATCACCAACTTCGCTGCTAAGTTCAATAACGGCGCTGTAGATATTGTTGCAGCACCTGCGTTGGCCTATAAGCCATTGGAAATGTACAAGGGCTTGGGTAAGAACGGTGCCATCGTGCGCTTCCCAATCGTTCAGCTGACATTCCAATTGATCATCAACAAGGAAAAGTTCCCTGCTGATTTTGGTCAGAAGTCACGTGTTTACTGGAACGCGCAAACACCACGCGCCATGGGCATCGTGAACAAGGCAGAGAAGGATATTCCAGCGGGTGTGTGGATGGATCTGCCAGAGAAAGACAAAGACGGTTATATCGTGCTCCTGCGTGACGCACGTATTGCCCTGACCAAGGAAGGTATCTACAACCCATTCACCATGAAAGTCTTGAAGAAGACTCGTTGCTCGGTGAATGGTGCAGATGCCGAATGCTCGCAGAATCTCGAGTAATTTGAGCCATAGCGAAATGATCGCCAGAGTCTAATGAGACTCTGGCGTTTTCATTCTTCAAGGAAGCTAAAAATGAATAACAAGCCGCTCTTCCTCAACCGCAGTGGATTGGAATGGTTTTCCAGCCTGCCGGTAATGTGTTTACTGCTGTTGACGCTAATCATTGGCACCGGGGAAATGTTCCACGGTCAGCTTTTGCGCATGGGCGAACGCATGTTCGGTGACCCTGCCAACAATATTCAGTACTTCATGTTGCGAGCCGATCCGACTAAGCCGGATTGTGACCCCAATATGGATATCGACGCGGCTGTTGCCGCCCAGGCAGCAGCACCCGCTACTGTCTCAGATGATCCGCTAGATGCTCTCTTTGCTTCAGAGCCGCAAGATCCTGCGGCTATTCGTGACTCAATGGAAAAAGCCAAGGCGCTTTGCATTGAGAAAAACACGATGTATGAAGGCATCGTTAAAAATATTACGCCGAAAGTTAAAGCGTTCCGTGCGATTGAAACGGGCTTCTTCGGTATTTTTAAGTTTGGTACCGAAAACCGACCATTGCTTTTATTGGTGATGTTTGCAATTGCAGCGGTAACGACGACGCTGGGTACGCATCACATTGGTCTGCGACCACCGCGCTATAAGAAGGACTTCCCGGTTTATGGCGTTTCGATGGTCATTGCCAATGGTCTGGGTCTTTTCTCTAGCTACTACTACTACAACAATGTGTTGTTGAGTTCGGGTATCCCGGTTGAAAAGCCCATTCTGAACTACATCATGATTGCCCTATTTGCGGTGCTAACGGCTATCAGTGTGGTTCGTTTGCTGCGGCCACCCGTTGATGCTGAAGAGGGTGGCAGCTGGGGCTTAGGTCTGCTCTCCATCCCACTGTATGCTTTCATGGCAATTACTTCGTCCATCTCATTCTTGGGCGAAGGTCATGCTGCAGGTCTGGCCATTTACCTGGGTCAGTTGCTGGAGTACTCGGGTATCTTCCTCAACTTAGCGCTCTATATTTGGGCCGGTATGTTGTTGAAGCAAACGCGTGTCGTACACCTGTTTATGGATGTTGTGCGTCCGTTTAACTTTTCACCAGAAACGCTGACTTGGGTTATCTTGGTTGCTGCGGCGATTCCTACAGCCTATACCGGCGCGTCAGGTATTTTCGTTATTGCAGCGGGTGCGATTGTTTATAAGGAAGTCTTGCAGTCGGGCGCGCGTCGTCAGTACGCCTTGGCTGCAGCGGCCATGTCCGGCTCCCTCGGTGTTGTGCTTCGTCCGTGCTTGCTGATTGTATTGATCGCCGCATTGAACAAGCAGGTAACCACCAATGAGCTCTATGGCTGGGGTGTTTCCGTATTCCTGTTGACCTCTACCATTTTCTTCCTGATCTCGCTGTATCTGCGTGAAGGCAAGAGCCAGCCAACCGATATGGGTGTAGCACTCCGTGGTGCGGCTCGTGCACTGGTTCCGGTCTCGCCTTACATTGTTATCGTGGTGGCCGTCGTACAGGCTTACCAGTACTTCCTCGATACCAAGCTCGATGAATTTACTGCACCAGTGATGCTGCCGGTGATCATGTTGTTCATCGTCATCTTCGACAAAATGCGTCGTGAGCCGAAAGCGGTTGCCGTTATCAACAACCCTGAAGCTGAGCGCCGCGTAGGTTTGGAAGGCGCCGTTCGATTTGCAACCAATGAAACGATTGGGCATATCGGTGCTTTGATCATGCTCATGGCACTCTCGGTTTCCGTGGGTGGTGTGATTGAGCGTTCAGGCTTGATGGAAAACGTTCCAGAGAACTTCGGTAACATCTGGTTGGCGCTCACCATCATGATGGGTCTGTTGGTGTTCATTGGTATGGTTATGGATCCGTTTGGTGCCGTGATCTTGGTCTCTGCAACCATCGCGCCCGTGGCCTACAGCAACGGCATTGATCCGGTCCACTTCTGGATGATCGTACTGACAGCTTTCGAGCTGGGCTATTTGTCGCCACCCGTGGCGCTCAACCAGCTCTTGGTTCGTATGGTGGTTGGTGAGAAGGTCATGGATGAAGCAGATGCAGAAGTGGCTAACAAGTCCTTCTACTATCGATACGAACGCTGGATCTTGCCAGTTGTGGTCTTGGCGATTGGCTTGCTGACGGTTGTGTACGGTGGTCAACTCTTAGTTGAACATGGTGCCGAATGGCGTGCATCGCTGGATGCCATGCTGGGTAGCTAAGTTGTTCTAAGTAATAAAAAGCCGACCTCAAGGTCGGCTTTTTATTGGGCGTCATTTTATTCAGCAAATGTGGAGCAATAAAAAAGCCGGCATATAGCCGGCTTTAGCGTAGCGACGTGTTTAGGCGACTTGTACTGGAATCGCGTTAGCACTGTGGCTGACAGAGTTATCAATGTTGCAATAAACCAAGCGAGGCTCAAAGCTGGCTAGCTCTGTCTGCTCAAATTGTGCATAAGTACAAATAATGACGCGATCACCTGGCTGAGCCTTGTGAGCGGCTGCACCATTCACGGAAATCATTTTCGAACCAGACTCAGCGCGAATAGCGTAAGTGGTAAAACGCTCACCATTGGCGACGTTATAAATCTGGATTTGCTCGTATTCACGAATGCCAGCTAAATCCAGTAGATCGCCATCAATAGCACACGATCCCTCGTAATCTAACTCGGCATGAGTCACACAGGCCCGATGTAGCTTGGCTTTGAGCATGATGCATTGCATGAGCGTTACCTCCGCACAGCAGTAAACAGGGGCGAGAAAGCTAACGTAAACGTTTGGCTCCCCGCGGGCGCGCCATTTTGCCGCAAGATGACTCGCGGTTCAATCATTGTCCTTAGACAAATCACAGGAATACCAACGTGATCAGGCTAAGGAAAAGGCTAGATTGTCGATTAAACGTGTTTTTCCTAGGTATGCAGCAACCAAAATGACAAGGTCGGAGTCGCTTTCTGTAGCAGAATCGAGATTCGCCGCACGAATTTCCACATAGTCTGTCTGGAAGCCACACTTGTTCAGGTGTGAGCTCGCTGCGTGAGCTAAAGAAGCATAATCACGCTGACCGCTCAAAATGGCGGACTGAAGCTGAGTTAGGGTTTGATAAATCAACGGAGCCTTTGCGCGTTCATCACTGGAGAGATAGCCATTGCGTGAGCTCAGTGCGAGGCCGTCATCCGCACGATGAGTGGGTATGGCAATAATGTTGGTGGGGATGCAAAGCTCAGTGACCAGTCTGCGAATGACAGCGAGTTGCTGATAATCCTTTTCACCAAAAAGTGCCATGTCTGGCTGAATGATGTTCAAAAGCTTAGTGACAACAGTGGCAACGCCAGTGAAGTGGCCGGGTCGAGATGCACCGCATAGGAACTCAGTGATCCCTGCCACTTGTACAGTGGTCGCCTGCTGACGACCATCGGGATACATTTCTTCAGCATTAGGCGCGAATAAAATATCGCAGCCAGCTTCGGCCAGTAAGTTGGCATCACTATCGAGAGTGCGCGGGTAACTAGCAAAGTCTTCATTCACGCCAAACTGCGTGGGATTAACGAAAACGCTGCTTACCACAAAGTCTGCACGACGCTTGGCATTGAGAACTAATGCGATATGGCCACTGTGTAGATTGCCCATCGTGGGTACAAATGCGATAGATTTTCCGGCTTTGCGCGCTTGGTTTAACGCGGCACGAACGCCTTGAATGGAGTTTTCAATCTTCATAACGGATGGCTTTCCTGCGAATTATTGCCTGCGAATTATTGAAACGTGTGTTCTTCAGCGGGGTATTGCCCACTTTTCACGGACTGAACATAAGCTTTGAACGCGCCCTCAATGGTGCCGTCACCGCTAACCAGGAAGTCTTTAACAAAACGAGCGGGCTTGCCTGCATGCAAGCCCAGCATGTCATGCATGACTAATACTTGGCCGTCGCAATTCAGGCCAGCACCGATACCTATCACCGGGATGCTGAGCGCTTGTTGAACGCGTGCGGCCAAGGAAGCAGGGACGCACTCTAACAGCAGCATGACAGCGCCTGCGGCCTGCACAGCTAATGCGTCGTCCAGCAATTGTTGCGCGGCGGCATCATCTCGGCCTTGCACGCGATAGCCACCCATCACGTTAACCGATTGCGGTGTTAAGCCGAGGTGAATGCAGACTGGTATGCCGCCACGGGTAAGTTGCGTCACGGTTTCGGCTAGCCAGGCTCCGCCTTCAAGCTTGACGAGGTGTGCGCCTGCACGCATCAGCAAGGCAGCGTTAGTCAACGCGGTATCTAGGCTGGCATAAGACATAAAAGGCATGTCTGCCATGAGCAGAGAGACTTGATTGCCGCGTGCAACAGCCGCCGTGTGGTAGGCCATGTCTTCAATGGTCACGGGCAGTGTAGAGGTGTGGCCTTGAAGAACCATGCCAAGTGAGTCACCAATCAAAATGACTTCGACTTCTGCACGCGCCATAGCCGCTGAAAAGGTTGCGTCGTAACAAGTGAGCACAGAAAACTTTTCGCCGGTTTGTTTTAGGTTCCGAAGCGTATTCATCGTAATGGCTTTCATTAGCTGCTCCTTGAGTGCAGGCGAAGTTCATTGCAGGCCGTGTCCCAGCGAGGGTCAAGCCAGCGTGAAATAATCTGTGTGCTTAGCTTAGGGTCTTCAAGACGAGTAGCAATATTCAGTTGAGAAGGCCAAGCCGTTTCTGATTGCACATCCAATAAGGGCAGTAGCACAAAGGCACGGTGCCATAACTCCGCATGGGGAACGGTTAGGCGACTATCTTGAATCGCCTCCTGATTAAACAGAAGGATATCAAGGTCTAGCGTGCGAGCGCCCCAGCGAATGTCACGGACGCGCCCCGCCAGCTGCTCTTGTTGCTGCAGCACGTCCAGTAGTGCCCATGCATCTAGTGCGGTGTTGAGCAGCAGCACGGCATTGGCATAGTCCGGTTGGCCTTCAGGCCCAATAGCTGCACTGCGATACAGTTTCGACGCAGCCACGAATTGGCAGTCGGGATGGCTGGATAAGGCCTTGGCGGCATCGATAAGCGTCGCTACAGCATCGTCGAGATTGCCACCCAGGCCGATGGCGCAGCGATGGTTAAGCATTGCTGCTGGGCTTGCGCCGACGCTTTTTCTTGGCTGCCGCTGGCTTATCGTCCAAGGCGCGAGCCATTTCGGCGCGTAGGCCGGGGTCGGCATCTTGCCAGCGTGTCCACCACGCACCCATGCCCGAGGTCTCCTCGCCGGCTAACTCGCGCAAGACTAAAAAGTCATACGCGGCGCGGAAGCGCTCACTTTGCACGGTAGCTTCAACTTGTCGTGGGCGAGGTTGTTCCAGCTTAGGCTGCATTTCCCAAATGTCACGAATGGCCTGGCTGATGTGACGAGGGATAGCGGTGCGTGCATGCTGAATGGCGAGCACCTGCTGGCTAGCTTGCTGCCAGGCGGGAACCGGTGGGATGCCATTATTTTGAAGCGCTTGCTGACGATCCTGGACAACGCCCCATAGCATGGCGGCATAAAAGAAGGCTGGGTTAATGCCCTTGCCTTCTGCTACGCGTTCATCGGTGCTTTCTGCCGTGAGCTGCCACAGTGTGTCGTTGGGGAACAGATCGGCTTCAGGGAACAAGGCATCGAATAGCCCGAACTCGTGCAATAAGTCGAGAACAGGCAAGGAGTAGCCGGCCGAAAAGAGCTTTTGGCATTCATCGTAGAGTCGGTGTGAGGAAACATCTTCCAGTAAGTAGGCTAGCTCGGAGATGGCCTGTGCCGTTTTATCTTCGATCGTAAAGCCCAGCTTTCCCGCAAAACGAATGGCGCGAAGCATGCGAACAGGGTCTTCGCGATAGCGAGTCGTAGGGTCGCCAATCAGCCTTAAAACACGCGCATTGAGGTCTTTCATGCCATGGGCAAAGTCCCATAAGCTAAAGTCGGCAATGTTGTAATAAATGGCATTGATGGTGAAGTCTCGACGCGCAGCGTCTTCTTCAATATTGCCCCAGACATTGTCGCGGAGGATCAAGCCTTCAGCATTTGTTTTGGCACTCTGTGCATCGCCTTCGCTGTGATGTGCCCGGAAGGTGGCGACTTCAATGACCTCTCGGCCCCAACGAACATGCGCTAAACGAAAGCGTCGGCCAATGATCTGGCATTGATTGCCAAATAATTGTTTGACCTGCTCCGGAGTGGCACTCGTGGCGATATCGAAATCTTTGGGCTGCATGCCCAATAGCACGTCGCGAACACCCCCGCCAATCAGGAAGGCTTGATAGCCACCATCATGAAGCCGATACAGTGTTTTAACGGCAACGCTACTGATATCACGGCGGGAGACAGCATGATGGTCTCGCGGAATGATCACGGGCTTTAAGCGACTAATGGTTTTGCCGCGTCCACGCCAGCGATCCAACCAACCTTTCAACATACATGCACTCGGTATAAAACAATGTGCGCGGATGATAGCAAGATTGAGCAGTAACTGTGCAGGGATTGAAGGCTTGGGGAAGGAGGCAATGCGGGAGGGGTTACCTCCCGCGGTCGCTGAACGGTGCGTGGCTTATGGCCATCTTATTATTCGAGGCATGAGTTATTTTTGTTGCCTGAGCATCCTGGCATTTGCAATCTAGCGTCCGGGCCGGTGCGTTTTTTGATGCTTCCTCTAACGGGAAGCTGTGCGATGTATTTTTGTTTTTCTCGCTGATAATCAATAGCACGGCGCGTGCCAACTATCGGAAATTTTATTTACCAATATAATCAATGGCTTGAATACCTGCCACTTGTCGGATTGATGAAGTGAGTAGGCATTCTTGTTACTTGGGTAACACTATTGTGTAGTTAGGTAACGAAATGGCTAGATCGGCTCGCTGCCGCGCTTACGCGGTATACCCAGTCGCTGGCGTCTTTCCCACAAGGTTTTACGGCTAATACCCAGCTTCTGTGCAAGCTCCGTTTCCGACATTTGATCCTGATGCTCAAGGACAAAATGTTGAAAATAGTCCTCAAGTGACAAACCAGCGGGTGGTTCCTGAGCCGAAAGTGTCTCGGTCACTAACGTGACCGCTTGTCGCGGAAAATCGATGGCCAACAATTCCGGCGAAATTTCAGGGCCTTCACAAAGAATGACGGCACGCTCAATGGCGTTTTCTAGCTCGCGAATATTGCCGGGCCAATGGTAGAGACTCATGGCTGTGACGGCGGCGGAGCTGAAGTGCAGCGAGGTGCTACCTAAGCGGCCAATGGTGCGTTTAAGTAGCGCATGTGCAATGTCTAAAATATCGTCGCCCCGTTCCCGGAGCGGTGGCAAGTTAAGCTCAACCACGTTTAATCGGAAGAACAGATCCTCACGAAATTGACCCATGCTGGCCATTTGTTTCAGGTTGCGATGGGTCGCGGCGATCAAGCGCACATCAATAGTCCGCGACTGAGTGGCACCTAAGCGGCGGACTTCTTTTTCTTGCAAAAGTCGTAGCAGTCGAGCTTGAGCATCCAGTGGCAGTTCGCCGATTTCATCGAGAAAGAGTGAGCCGCCATCCGCGGCTTCAACTAAGCCTTTGCGGAGTTGTTGCGCACCCGTAAAGGCCCCTTTTTCATGGCCAAACAGTTCGGACTCAATAAGCGACTCAGGAATGGCCGCGCAATTCACGGAGATGAGTGGCGCCTGGCGTCGAGGGCTTTGCTCATGCAAGGCGCGGGCAACGAGTTCCTTGCCCGTGCCCGATTCACCATGAATCAGGACGGTGGTGTTTAGCGGTGCGACGCGCGCTATGCGCCGATGCAGTTGCTGCATCGCCTCACAATTACCAATGATGCCGCTGTCGGGCTGACTAGCGGCCACGGTCATTTGCAGGGCAGCATTCTGCCGGCGTAAAAGGCGTTCTCGTAGAATACGATCGATGGTCAGCAGCATGTCGTCATGATCAAACGGCTTGGCGATGTAATCAGCCGCCCCTGCACGTACTGCATCGACGGCAGAACGAATGCTGGCAAAGCTAGTCATAATCAGAACCGGTGTTTCTTGTGCCTTCGAGATTAAAGAAATGCCCGCTGCACCCGGTAAGCGCAGGTCTGAAATGATGAGGGAGTAGGTGTCGAGCGGTGCACCTGCCAAGGCCTCTTCTACACTACCGGCAAGACTCACTTGATAACCATGACGCTCAAGCAAACGCTTTAAGCTGCTACGAATGACGGCCTCGTCATCTACGATCAACACATGGTTCACGACGAAGTATCCTCAACTAACGCCGCGGGCGTACTCGCCCACGGTAATAAAATTTGCACAATCACGCCCTGGCCTTGATCGTAGTCGCGTTTATCGATGAGCTGAATTCGTCCTTGATGTGCCTCAATGATGCCGTGAACGAGCGCGAGACCGAGGCCGGTACCTTTTCCGGGCGGCTTGGTGGTCACGAAGGGCTCGAACAGGTTGGCGCGAATGTCGCCATCTGGCAGGCCATGACCGAAGTCTTCAATTTCGATACGGACATGGTTGCCATGTCGAGCAGCCCGCAAGATGACCAAGCCCTTTTGCGTGCTGGCATCGCGGGCGTTGCTCAGTATGTTAATAAACACTTGGCAAAGTCGCTGAGCATCGCCTCGGACAAAAACGGTATCTCGAATTTGATTGTCGAACTCCGCGAAGCGCGCCTCGGGTGACAGCTTAAGCAGGTGAACAGCTTCGGCCATCACGGCGGCTAGCGGCACGGCTTCAAACTCGCCCCGAGCGTGATGTTCAGTGCGAGAGAAGCCAACCAGACTCTGAACAATCCGGCTAACCCGCTGGGTCTGCTCCAAAATACTTTGTGCCGTCTCATGGACTTCGTGTTCTGCGGGATACTCGGCGCGTAAATTCTGAGCTAACGAAGCAATGCCTGTGATGGGATTGCCAATTTCGTGGGCAACGCCAGCCGCTAAGCGACCAATCGCGGCTAAGCGCTCGGCATGCTGAAGGCGTGATTCGAGCTGGTGTAGAGCGCTGACATCTTCCATGACTAACACTTGGCTGCCGGCAGCATCACCAATGACGGCGCGATGCAAATTCAACCAACGCACTTGGCCTTCAATTTCGATGCGTGTTCGTAGCTGCTGCGAGCTAGGGTTTAGCAAGAAATCAGCAAACAGTGTGCTCCATGGGGAGGGCAGATCTTCAAGTCGTGCCCCGATCATTTGTGTGTCGGCACAGTGCGTGATCTGCATCATGGCGTGATTCCAGCTCATGATTTCCAGATCACCGGCGAGGGTGCAAACCCCCAAGGGGAGGTCATGCAGCGTTTGTCGGTGAAAGCGGCGGAGTAAATCCAGCTCACCGGCTAGGCCAGACAGTTTGTCGCGGTACTCTTCGAGTCGAAGTTCAATGTAGTGAATGTCGTCGCCGGGCGAATTGGCCACAATTTTATGCGGTAAATGCTCATCCAAGAGTTCCTGCGCCATGCTGGGGCCGAGCAGGCCCGATAAATTCGCACTCAGTTGCTCGCGTAGTCGTCGTAGCGCATAGGGTCTGCGTTCATCGAGCTTTAGGCCAAGATCCTGAAGCGCCATCTTCACTTCGCGTTCGGCAGTGACTGGTCCAAGCGAGGGCGAGAGGGCGGCAATAAAGGCTTCCGTAGAGTCGGCATTTAGGCCCCAGCGCAGCGGGCTACGCAGATTATCCACGGAGCAAGCCTCGGCGATTTCTTTGTCGTCGCTACTCTGCGCGCTTAATAACGAGAAACCCAACATGCAGCCAATATTGGCCAGCGTGGCGATCAACCCCATGGCTTGCCAGTGGCCTAGCTGGTTACTGACCTCAAGGCCTAGCCAGGCACTGGCGTCGAGTGCTGGCATAAAGAATGCTGGCAATGCGAGCGTAAAAAACCAAATAAGGATGCCAGCGGCGAGGCCTATGAGTACGCCGGTACTGGTGGCGCGAGGCCAAAACAAGAGTGCCAGCATACTGGGGGCGAGTTGGATGGTGGCAACAAACGACAACATCGACATTTCCGTGCTGTCAGGGCGTAGAGCCGGCAGCCAGGACAGTAAGAAAGCGGCGGATGGAATGCAAATAATCAGCAGGCGTTGTTGATTTAGCGTGCGCTCATAAAGGTTATCGCCCGTGGAAAGGCCGCTAATAGGGAGTAGGACGTGATTGAGCAGCATGTTGGCGAGCGCCAGCGTGGTCACAATCAAAATGCCACTGGAGGCCGCTAACGTGCCCAGGAATAGAGTGAGTGTCATCCACGGCGAGCCGGATTGTAGGGTGATACCAAGGCTGTAATACGTAGCCGGTAACTTGAGCTGCAAGGCTTCGCCGGCCCAAAGCAGGACCGGAATGCCCAATGCCATTAGAAGAAAATACAGGGGCACGCCCCAGCTCGCGGTGACCAGGTCGCGTGGTTCACGATTCTCGGTAAAGGCCATTTGATACATGCAGGGCACGACGACCGCTGCAAAGAAAAAAAGTAAGAGCAAGCTGTGCCAGTACCCGCCTTGCAGGGGTTGATACATTTGCTGCAGGGCTTCGGGGTTGCTTTGCAGCCATTGATTCAGGCCTTGCTCACCGCCCAGGATGGAAAAGTACGCATAAGCCGAAACAGCCAGCATGGCAATGAGTTTGATTAAGGACTCAGCGGCAATAGCAACCACTAGGCCATCATGGCTCAACCCTCGGCTATTGCGCTGGCGGGTGCCAAAGAGCAGCGTGAAGCAGATAAGTACGGCGCAGAAAAAAGCGCCCATGCTGCGCGTGCTGTGCCCGCCCGTCACAATAAAAACGAGGTCCGCCATGGTTTGCATTTGTGCCGTTAACAGCGGCATGACGCCCACTAAAATGGCTAATGTGGCCGTGCTGCCAACACCTTGGCTGCGAAATCGGAAGGCCAACAGGTCAGGCAACGAGTGCAATTGATGGGTTTTTGCAAGGCGAAGCAGGGGCTGCAAAAACATGGGTGCGACTAAAAAAGCGCCCGCTATGCCCATGTAAAACGCAAGAAAGTTGTAGCCAAAATCAGCCGCGAATTGGACCACGCCGTAGAGGCCCCACGAGCTGATAAAAACGCCAAGGGACAAGGTATAAACCGCAGGATGACGAACCCAACGCAGCGGCAACCAGCCTTTTTCACTGGCATGCGCCAACAAAAACAACAGGCCAAGGTAGGCGACGCTGAGGCCGAATAAAGTGCCGGGGCTAAAGATCATTGAGGTCTCGGCTGCGAGCGATCCACAGGGCCAGTACGATCAGCAGCGCCCAGATCACAAAGGGGCGATACCAAGCGCTGCCGTTGGCACTCCACCAGTCAATAACGATGGGTGACAGTAGAAATGCGCCAGCGACAAACAAAAGAATTAGGCGATCAATATACATGCACGACCCCGTAAGCAGTGTTACGCAAGGTAACAGTTTTGCTGAATGCTGTCAGGATGCGGTATGCGCTCGGGATGCCAGTTTGCACACGCCCAGGCCAGTATTTCAGGCGGAGAGGCATGGAGTAGGGCGGGCTCCGGCGTTTGACCCAGTGCAGCTAAGGCATGCCACAGGTTACGACTGGGTGTATTCGGATTGAGCGCAGGCGCGTGGTTCTGTTTGGACAGCTTTTGCCCGTTGGCGGCAGTTACTAAGGGTAAATGCAGGTAGCTTGGTCGTGCAAAATTAAGGCATTGCATCAGCCAGCATTGGCGAGCGGTATTGTCGAGCAGGTCTACACCGCGCACCACCTCGGTGACCCGTGAGGCCTCGTCATCCAAAACTACGGCCAGTTGATAGGCGTATAAACCATCCCGCCGCTTCAAGACAAAGTCACCCACCTCTTGATGCAGCGAACTAGTCAGTGTGCCCCTCAGCGCATCTTGAAACTGGATTTCACCGGCCATCTCTGTTCGCAAGCGCCATGCAGTATCTGCGCTAGTGAGTGTTGCGCCGCGTACATCGCAGGTGCCGGTACAGAGGCTGCGCGCCATGGGGTAGTGATGCAGTCGCGCATGCTCCAGCAGCTGTGCCCGAGAGCAACGACACGGATAGAGCAGGTCTTGGTTCAGTAACTGCTGAAGTGCGGACTCATAGGCTTCGCTACGCTGGCTCTGGAATAGCACGGGGCCGTCGTGCAGGAGGCCGTGTTGATTTAGCGTTTGCAGTATGTCGTCGCTGGCGCCGGGCTCGGTGCGTGGAGGGTCTATGTCCTCGATCCGGACTAGCCATTGCCCGCCGTGGTATTTGACGTGAACGTAACTGCCGACGGCAGCCAGTAAGGAGCCCGCATGCAACCGTCCCGTGGGGGACGGTGCAAAGCGACCAACCGATGCAGGGCAGATGGCGTTAACCGCCGAGAAGTTGCTTCTCTTTGATCTCTTGCAAGCTCTTGCAGTCGATGCAGAGGGTGGCAGTGGGGCGAGCCTCTAGGCGACGAATACCAATTTCGACGCCACAGTCGTCGCAATAGCCGTAGTCATCTTTCTCAATGCGCTCAAGTGTTGAGTCAATCTTCTTGATCAGCTTGCGCTCACGATCGCGGGTGCGTAGCTCCAGCGAAAACTCTTCTTCTTGCGTAGCGCGGTCATTGGGATCTGGCAGGCTGCCCGACTCATCTTGCATGTGGTGAACAGTGCGATCCACTTCTTGCATGAGCTCTTGTTTCCAAGCGATCAAAATGTTGCGGAAGTGATCACGCTGCGGCAACGACATATAGTCTTCGCCCTTCACTTCTTTATAGGGAGCTAGACCATAAATTAAGCCATTTCCAACCACGGCTTTCTTTTTGGCGCTGCTTGCGGGTTTTTCGCTGGTGCGGGTAGCCATGTTCATCTCTCAAAAAGCAATCAGGAATCTATAACAGAGGCTACGGAATGGCGCAAACGCTCTCTGCTTAATTAGTCGTACTGGCGCTATCGGCCACGTAAATTTCGCCGTCTTCAATGCGAATGGGAACGGGCAACAAGGCCTCGCCATGGCAAGGCCCTGAAACGCATAGGCCGTCTTCCACTTGAAACAAGGCACCATGATTGCTGCACACCAGATAGTGTTGTTCGCAATCCATGAATTCGTCGGGATTAAACTCCAAGTTGATGCCTAAGTGTGGGCAAATATTTTGCCAGGCATACACATTGGCATCCCGCAGCACCAGAATCACCTCGCCGGCGGGTGAGCGAAAGCTCCGCCCAACATTTTCCTCCAGTGCATTAAGCGCACACAGACGAAAGCTCATGCGGATGCCTCTAGCAGTTCGCGGTACTGACTAAGGGCGAGGCGCGGGCCATATTGACTGACGACGGCGCTGGCGGTTTTTAATGCCAAGCGTGTGCTCTGCTCAAGTGTCCAGCCTTGGCTGAGGCCATGAAGCACGGCGCCAGCAACGCTATCGCCCGCGCCGAGGGTATCAATCGCTTTAGTGGGAATGGCTGGGAGCTCCAGAATGGCGTGTTGCGTCCAGGCCCAAGCACCTTCAGCGCCGCGAGTTAATACGCCGGTTTGAGCGACGGCACGTAAGGCGGTCAGAGCAACATCGAGGTCGTCGCTGTTGGCGAAGGCTTTGGCTTCCCATTCATTGCAAAAAAGCAGGTCCACGCCATCACCCAGCAATTCACGCAGCTGGGGTTGGAAGTACTGAACCATGGCAGGGTCTGAGAACGTGAGGGCAATTTTCGCACCCGCTGCTCGTGCTTCTTGACGAGCCAGGGCAACGGCTGCGCGAGCGCTCTCCGAGGTACTTAAATAGCCTTCGATGTAGAGCCAACGACTAGCGCGTAAGGCCTCAAGGTCTAGTTCGTCGCTCGATACATCGGCGGTAATGCCGAGATAGGTATTCATGGTGCGTTCGCTGTCGGGTGTGACCATGACCACGCACGTGCCGGAAACACCATCAGGACGCTGATCTTTCAGGTTGGTGCTAACCCCAGCAGCCAGCAGGTCTTGGCGATAAAAGTCGCCGAGGCTGTCGTTAGCGACTTTGCAGCTATAAAAGCAGCGGCTGCCAAAGGCGCTGGCGGCAATAATGCTGTTGGCCGCAGAGCCACCACAGGCCTGCTTTTCGCGGCTGTGCTGAGTATCGAGCACGCTGAGTAGGCGGGCTTGCGCATCGGCTTCGGCTAAGGTCATGACACCTTTCTCAACGCCAAGCTGTTGTAGCACGGAATCTTCCACGCGATATTCAAGATCGACCAAAGCATTGCCTACGGCGTAAACATCAAAACGCGTTGTCATAAGTCTCTCTTTATTTAGCGGTGGAAAAACGCCCGCATTATAGAGACGCTGCGAGGGAACGCCATCCTGCAAATTACCGCAGGTGCTCAGCAATCGTTACAATCACATCACTTTTTGTTTATGAGTGCTGAACATCGTGTCTAAACCCCGCAGTCTTTGGCAGCGCATCCAGCCGGCTATCGTGCTTTTAATGATGCTTGTGGCGTTGATCACACTGGTGGGTGGGGGTGCTTATGTGATGCACCTGAATGACATTGTTCGAGAAAAATTTGAAGGCAAGCGCTGGGCAATTCCGGCCAAAGTATTCGCAAGACCACTGGTTTTACAGGTGGGTCTGCCGGTAAGTCTCAGCGAAGTGAAAAGTGAACTGTCTGCACTCAACTACCGAGAGCTGACCGGAGCACCAACCCCTGGCACCTACTCGCAAGTCAATGAAACCCTCTATTTGCATACCCGTGGCTTTGCCTTTGCGGAGCAGCAACGGGTGCCAGCCCAAGTGCTGCGCCTACAGTTTAGCGATCAACGCATCAGCTCTCTGGCTAGCACGCTGCCCAGTGCTAATGGGAGCGTGCAACTTGAACCCATGGTGATTGGCGGGATTTACCCGAGTCAAAATGAAGATCGCGTGCTGATCCAACTGAAGGAAGCGCCCCCGCATTTGGTGGACGCCTTAATCGCAACGGAAGATCAGCGTTTTTATCATCACATTGGCATATCTGTGCGCGGCATTATGCGTGCCGTGTGGGTCAATTTCACCAGTGGGGCCGTGCGTCAGGGGGGGAGTACACTGACACAGCAGCTGGTGAAAAACTTCTACTTAACCGACGAGCGCTCGCTGCGGCGTAAGGTAAATGAAGCGCTGATGGCGATGCTGTTGGAATGGCATTACGAAAAGAATGAAATTCTCGAAACCTACCTCAACGAAGTGAATCTCGGGCAGCAAGGGTCGCGCTCTGTGAACGGCTTCGGGCTGGCGGCACAGTATTATTTTGGCCAACCCATTGCTGAGTTGTCCTTGCCGCAAGTGGCATTGCTTGTGGGTATGGTGAAAGGTCCGTCTTATTACAACCCGCGACGTCAGCCCGAGCGCGCGCGCGAGCGCCGCAATATCGTGCTGGATAACTTGTATCGCGAAGGCTTTATTAGCGCGCCTATTCGCGATCAGGCGATGCGTATGCCGCTGGGTGTGATTGCGAAGCCCACGGCTGCTAGCAATGTGTACCCCGACTTTCTCGATTTAGTGCGGCGTCAGCTGCGTGAAAGTTATCAGCCCGAGGATTTAAGCAGCCAAGGCTTGCAGATTTTCACCACCTTAGATCCGCGTATGCAAAATGCGGCGGAGCGCGCGCTGGCGAGCACCATTGAGCGTCTACGCGGTCAGGGCCGCAGCCTAACTAAGGTCGAAGGTGTGGTGGTCGCCGCAGATAATCAAACCGGTGAATTGCGGGCGCTGGTCGGTGGCTCCGGTACCTTTACTGGCTACAACCGCGCCATTGATGCGTCGCGCCAAGTCGGTTCACTGCTCAAGCCGCTAATCTATCTGACGGCCTTGGGTACGGGGCAATACACGTGGGCTTCTCCGGTGGATGATGGGCCCGTTGATGTGGTCAGTGATGGTGGCAAACTGTGGCAGCCGCAAAACTACGACCAGCAAAGTCATGGCACGGTAACGCTACAAAGTGCATTAGCTCACTCCTATAACCAAGCGTCTGTCCGTCTCGGTATGACCTTAGGTTTGCCAGCGTTTATGCAAACTTTGCAGCAAGTTGGCGTGAAGGTGGATAGCAAGCCCTACCCGTCACTGCTGCTGGGTGCCTTGAATCAAACGCCGATGCAGGTGCTACAGCTGTATCAAACCTTGCTGTCTGGCGGGGTGCGCGCCCCGTTACAAAGTATTGTGGCTGTCTTGGATGCTCAAGGTCGCCCCTTGCAGCAGTTCGTTAGCGAACGCCAACAAATCATTGACCCCGCAGATGCCTACTTACTGCATTACGGTATGCAGCAAGTGATGCGTCAGGGCACGGGTGCACCGGCCTATCAGCGCCTGCCCTCCACTTGGGTGCTGGCGGGTAAGACGGGAACAACCAACGACATGAGGGATAGCTGGTTTGCCGGTAGTGCTGGCCGCACCTTGGCTGTCGTTTGGCTGGGCCGCGATGATAATCAGCCGATAGGCTTATCGGGCGGCACGGGCGCGTTGCCGGTGTGGGTCGAGTTCATGCACCGCTTGCAACCAGTTGCGCCCATGCCTGCCATGCCAGAAGGGGTTACATGGCCTTGGATTGATGTCGCCACAGGACGTCTTAGCGCCGAAACGTGTAGTGGCGCTTTACGAGTCCCGGTTTCTGCAAAAGCGTTGCCTGCGGAGCAGACCCCATGTGCTAGTGGCGGCGTGCCTGCCTTCATCGACTCCATGGTGGATGGCGTGTTGAACTTATTCCGGCGCTAGGGGCTGTGCGACTTGCTCGGGCGCGGGCGGTGTCACAGGCGGTGGGGCAGCGTCGTTCAAGTGATCTGATTGTAATTGCGCTGGGATACCTTCGAGTACGTCGTTGTCGGGTAGTGCCGGCAGATCGCTGCCAAATACATTTTTGCCATCAAAAGCCAGTGAGCTGACCGACATCTCCAGCAAATTCCCCTTGCTGTCTGGTCCGCTAAAGCGCACAGGGAAGTTGCGATAAGCCGGCGCCAGCCAAATATTGTAGCCTTCTTGGCGCGTGCCATCGTTGCGTGTCCGATTGCCTTGCAGGTGTATGGTTTTCACCGTGCCACCTGGCAGTTTCAGGGTCTCTTCCGCCACGACGCGCAAGGTAATTTCGTACACCGAGCTGCCCGTGGTGACCATTAATTTACGGTCAGCCGTGCCTTCATACGTGACCGCCACATGAAACGGAAGGCTGGCCATGTCTTGCATATCGGCCGTGAGTGGTGCGACTTTCGGGTTGCCCGCTTTGCCGTGCAGTAGCTGATTCTGCGCGCGATCAAAGTGGGCGAAGTTGCGCAGTGTGTTGTTCAACGAAAGTTGGTAACGCTCAGGCTGCAAGCCATCAACAGCGACGTTGCCCTCACTCAAAATCTCCGCTTTGAAGCCGAATTTTCGAGCTTCATTGCGAATGACATAGCGCGTGCCTTCCATGAGCCATTGCTGACTTAAATCCATGGTGAAGCCATAGTAGTGGGCGCGCTGCTTTGCCAAAACAGACAATGGAAACGTGAGGTCAGGTTCGGGGGCTGCGATCACAGGCGTCGAGGTTTGCTCCGGTGAAGGAGGGGCCGCAGAGGGTGCTGCATTGACGCTATCAGCGGGCGTCGGAGGCGCTGCCTTGAGCGGCGATGTGGGTGAGGAGACGGTAGGGGACACAGCATTTAGCAAAGTGACTTGCATCACTGCGTTGCGTTGCGTTACCGGCTTGGCGGCCAGCCTCACGCGTTTAACGGCCTCTGCTTTTTTCCGCTCCACTACTTCATCGACCGCAGCCTTTTGCCAAGGCCACGACACATTGATATCAATGAACCAGCACGCGTGCACGAACGCTGACAGTGTCAGCGCCCAGAGCAGCGGCCGGCGTATCATTTAGCGGGTGGCCAGCAGGGCACGCTCGGCGGCAGCGATGGTATTGGCAATGTCGGCACTGGTGTGTGCAATGGAGACAAAGCCGGCTTCAAATGCCGAGGGGGCTAAATAAATGCCTTCTTCTAACATGGCATGGAAAAAGCGTTTGAAGTGCTCGACATCGCAGGCCATCGTATCGCTGTAAGACCACACCGGTTTGTCATTAAAGAAGATACCGAACATGCCACCCACTTGATGCGTGGTGATGGCCACGCCCGCGGCGCGCCCAGCAGCTTCTAGGCCGTCACAAAGTGCGCGCGTATTGGCACTTAATTGCTCATGAAAGCCGGGCTGGCTAATGAGCTTTAATGTCATGAGGCCAGCGCGCATGGCAATGGGGTTGCCCGACAGGGTGCCGGCTTGATACACCGGGCCCAGAGGCGCGATGCATTCCATGATGTCACGCTTGCCGCCAAAGGCGCCGACCGGCATGCCACCGCCAATAATTTTGCCCAAGGTGGTTAAATCGGGTGTCACACCATAAAGAGCTTGAGCACCACCTAAGGCCACACGAAAACCTGTCATCACCTCATCAAAAATGAGAACTGCACCGGAGCGATCACAGATCTCACGCAAGCCCTGCAGGAAGCCCGGCAGCGGTGGAATCAAGTTCATGTTGCCCGCGACCGGCTCTACGATGACACAGGCCACTTCATGCCCTCGCTCAGCAAAGAAGGCTTGAGCGCTCGCCAAGTCGTTGTAGGGCAGGGTAATGGTATGGACCGCGAGGCTGTCGGGTACGCCGGCCGAGCTGGGGACACCGAGCGTGAGCGCGCCGGAACCCGCTTTAACCAACAAGGAATCGGAGTGCCCGTGATAGCAGCCCTCAAACTTCACCAAGACATCGCGGCCCGTATAACCACGTGCGAGTCGAATCGCGCTCATGGTGGCTTCGGTGCCGGAGCTGACCATACGGATCAGCTCCATGCTCGGCATTAACTCACGCACGCGCGTGGCCATTTCAACTTCCACTTCCGTCGGCGCACCAAAAGAGAGGCCGAGTGTGGCCGCCTCTTGTACTTCGCGAATCACCTCCGGGTGAGCATGACCCAAAATCGCCGGCCCCCAAGAGCAGACGTAATCGATATAGCAGCGGTCATCGGCGTCAAATAAATAAGCGCCTTGAGCACGGGCAAAAAATACCGGATTGCCACCGACCCCACGAAACGCTCGTACCGGCGAATTGACGCCGCCGGGAATGACCTCGCATGCAGCAGCGAATAAACGATCGGAACGATTGCTGGTCATGGCTGAATAAACTCCTGAGAAAATTGTTGTGCGCGTTGGCGTATGTCGGGGGCTTGCCAAAGGTTGGCGATGACCGCAACCGCATCAGCGCCAGCGTTAATAACGGATGCCACATTATCCGGCGTAATGCCGCCTATCGCTACTAAAGGTAAGGTTAATTGTGCTCGCGCCGCACGCAGCGTGGCGAGCGAACAAAGCTGTGCCTGGGGTTTTGTGGCTGAGGCAAATACGGCGCCGAACGCGACATAGCTTGCTCCGTCACGTACGGCTTGTAGAGCTAACTCAATACGGTTATGACAGGTCACGCCAATGATGGCGTGCTCGCCTAAGCGGGCCCTTGCGGTGGCAACCTGACCATCGCTCTGCCCGAGGTGAACGCCGTCGGCAGAAATGCGGGCAGCCAGCTCAACATCATCATTAATGAGTAGCGGAACTTGATATTGGCGACACAGCGCGAGTAGGGCCGAAGCCTCGTCCAGCCGACGCGTCAGTTCGCGCTCAAAATCGGCAGGGTTAAGACGGTCTGCTATTTTGTCTCGGTATTGCACGACGCGCGCTCCCCCAGCGAGCGCGGCAGCCACCGAAGCCAACAAGTGATCGCCGAGTTGTGAATCCGTGATGGCGTACAGACCTTGGATCACGAGTTGGCATTCCACACGGAATGAATGCGACGAGGTAGCCATTGACCCTGATTGCGCGGTCGATCGGCCTTCGTTAGGGCTGCGGTGACAAAGTGTTGACTCTGCTCAACGGCGGCCAACAACGGCATGCCAGACGCTAAGCCTGCGGCGAGTGCCGCGGCCAATGTGCAGCCCGAGCCGTGAAACTCGCCTTCAAGACGAGGCAGGCTGCTCCTCAACATTAGTTCGCCTTTGCAATATAAACGGTTGATGAGCTGGTCGCCGGGCTCGTGCCCTCCTTTTAACCAAATGTTTTCGGCGCCGACCTCGGTGAGCCGCGCAACGGCTTCAGTGAGGTCGTCACAACCGGCGAGAAGTCGCGCTTCTACCGAGTTGGGGGTGATGATGGTCGTTAAAGGAAGTGCGGCAAGCAGAGCGTCGCGCAGGTCTTGTTGCGCCAAATTCCCCCCGGAATTTGCTGATAACACAGGGTCTAACACAACAGGCAGGTGGCGGAACGCATGGAGACTTTCGAAGACGGTGCGCGCGGCCGCCGCTGAGCCCAGCATGCCCAATTTAATGCACGCCACGGGGAGGTCGGCTAAGACGCGCAACGCCTGTTCGCGCATAAATTCGGGGGCCGTGAGTTGGAAGTCGTAAACGCGTTGGCTGTCCTGAACGGTCAGTGCGGTCGCAATAACGGCAGCATGGCCACCGAGTGCTGAAATCGACTCAATATCGGCCTGCAGGCCCGCGCCACCCGAGGGGTCTAGCCCCGAAAAGCATAACGTGACCGGGCGCATCAGAAGGGTTTCACCACAACGAGGATGACAATCGCCACCAAGGCCAACACAGGCGCTTCATTAAAGAAGCGAAAAAATACATGGGACTTTTGGCATCGGCGCTCGGCGAGTTGCACACGGTAATGACCACAGGCTAGGTGGTAAATAATGAGAGCCAGCACCAGTACTAATTTGGCATGTAGCCAGCCTTGCCCTTGCCAGGCGGGCCACTGAACCACGAGCAAGGCAAAGCCCAGCACAACGGTTAGTACCAGCGAGGGCCACATGATGCCGCGATAGAGCTTGCGAGCCATAACAACAAAGCGCTCATGTCCCGCATCGTCGAGCGTTTGCACATGGTAAACAAACAAACGTGGCAGATAAAAAAGCCCTGCAAACCAACAAACGACGGCAATAATATGGAACGCTTTTAACCACAGCATAGTTTTCTCCTTCGATAGCTCGCAGTCTGCCAATATCCGGCACGGGCGGCTACTAGCCAAAGACCGAACGGAGTGTTTGCTCCTCAGCGGGGCTTCTCGGATAATCGCGCTATTATTTTGCCGTAGCTCACCCTGTTGAGCACTCTGGAGTCATCGTCGCATGATTAACGTGGGAATTGTCGGGGGCACTGGCTACACCGGTGTCGAGTTGCTGCGCTTGCTGGCTCAGCATCCGCAGGTTCGGATTAAAGTCATCACCTCGCGTGGTGATGCCGGCTTGCCGGTTGCCAGCATGTTTCCCAATTTGCGTGGACACGTAGACCTGGCCTTTAGTGCCCCCGATCTTGATAGTTTGCTGGCCTGTGACGTGGTGTTTTTTGCTACGCCCAACGGTATTGCCATGCAGCAAGTTCCCGCTCTTCTGGCGGCCGGTGTGAAGGTCATTGATCTCGCTGCGGATTTTCGACTCAAAGATGAGCACACGTGGGCGCAATGGTATGGCATGCCACACGCGTGCCCTGAGTTGCTGGCCGAAGCTGTGTATGGTCTTCCCGAGGTCAACCGCGATGCCGTCCGCCAGGCGCGCTTGGTGGCTAACCCAGGGTGTTACCCCACTGCCGTTCAGTTGGGCTTCTTGCCCCTCATCAAAGCGGGCTTGTGTGACACGCAAAGCTTAATTGCCGATGTGAAGTCGGGAGTTTCTGGTGCGGGCAGGAAGGCAGAAGTCCATAGCTTGCTATGCGAGACTAGTGAAAGCTTTAAGGCCTATGGGGTGCCTGGGCATCGGCACCTACCCGAAATCCGTCAAGGTTTGGCGCAGGCGAATGGCGCGCCCGTCGGGCTGACATTCGTGCCTCATTTAACCCCGATGATTCGTGGGATTCATGCCACGCTTTATGCCCGTGTTAACGACACCTCGGTGGATTTGCAAGCGCTATACGAAGCCGCCTACGCCGACGAACCTTTTGTGGATGTGATGCCGCAGGGTAGCCATCCCGAGACACGCAGTGTCAAAGGCGCCAATACCTGTCGTCTGTCTGTGTTTCGCCCACAAGGTGGCGACACCGTTGTCATTCTTTCCGTGATTGATAACTTAGTGAAGGGTGCAGCCGGGCAGGCGGTGCAAAACATGAATATTGTCTTTGGTTTTGATGAGTCCGAAGGGCTTCGTCACATTGGATTGCTGCCCTAATGGCCAGACCTCCGCGTCGCCGTGATCGCTTGCAGCGCATTATGCTGGTGCCTGTCAGCCCTTTGCGGCAACTTTCAACCCGTGCCGCCTATATTTTGCTGGCGCTGGTTTGCGTGTTACTGGCATTTATGGCGGGGCGATGGTCTGTGCACCAGTCCGCAGCAGGTGTTGCTAAACAGTTATCGCAATTGAATAAATCCAGTGCAACGCAATTGCGCTCAATGGAGCTGCAGACAGACATTCGTTTGAAAGAGTGCAGCATCATTCAGGCGGGATCAGAACGGCTGCAGGAAGACAATTTGGAGTTGCTCGCCAGCTTGGCGTTGCTGGAAGATCGCATTGCTTTTTATAAGCGACTGGCTGCTCCCCAATCCAGCGCAAACTCATTGACCATTGAGCAATTCGAGTTGCTGCCTGCAAAGCGTCCCGGACAGGTTCGCTATCGTCTGTTAGTGACTCGTGGCAATGCGGCAGGTTCTTCTACCAGCGCGACCGTTTCTGCTACCGCGAGTGCGGGCGGCCGCGTGATTAAGTTAGACATGCCTGCACCTCGATTTCAATTTCGTTATTATCAGCAGTTCAGTGGCGAGTGGACGTTACCTGCGGGTTTCGTTCCTGAGCGCGTGGACATTCAGGTTCGTAGTGCCGCTGGCTCGATCAGTCGACGGTATAAGTGGGAACTCCAATCCCGCTAATTTTGAGGTTTTCTATGTTTAACCCGAAGCAAAAAAAGACGGATTTATCCGCCTATAAAGACCATAGCTTTATCAGCAAGCAGGCTCGCATTCAGGGCGATATCCACTTTCAAGGTGCGCTGCACGTGGAAGGTCGCATTGAGGGGCAGGTGGTCGCGAAGGATGGCTGTTTGCATCTGCATGGTGAAATCGTCGGCGATATTGATGTCGCCAATGCCGTGATTAACGGAGTGGTGCGCGGGAATTTGACTTGTCATGAGCATCTTGAGCTTGCGAGCGAGGCTCAGGTCTTTGGCACGGTGAATTATCACAGCTTAGAGATGATGTTGGGTGGTCAGGTCACCGGCTTAATGCAGCCTATGACCAAGCCAACACTGAGTGTGGTGAAAGAGCCAGCGGCATAAGCGTGAATAGTTGACTACTTTGCTTGGTTATACGGCATAATCCGCTGAGTTTATTTCCGAAGGTGTTGGTGAATGAGTGATGTAGCTGCGGCATTAGTTCTGAGTGACAAGGCGGCCGAAAAGGTACGCAAACTCCGTGCTGGTGAAGACAATCAGAACCTAAAACTGCGTGTATACATTACAGGTGGCGGTTGCTCGGGCTTTTCCTACGGCTTTACGTTTGATGAGGCCGAAAAAGAGGGCGACTCTTTATTTCTGAATGGCGATGTCACCATGCTGGTTGATCCCATGAGCTTTCAGTATTTAGTGGGCTCGGAAATTGATTACGTCGAAGGCTTGAACGGGTCGCAATTTGTGGTGCATAACCCCAACGCGACGGCCACGTGTGGCTGTGGGTCCTCGTTTTCTATTTGATCCACGACTAAGCAATGACTAGCCCTAAGCCGGCAGGATGATAGGCACCCAAGACGCGGGGGCCTTTCGCTCCTGTCACCGCCGGTAAGTTGCCCGCCAAACCCAGCACAGTCTGTCGCGCCAACCAAGCAAATGCCAAGGCCTCCACGCATTGCGGGTCTATGCCTTTACGCGCACTACTCGCAACCTGCCAATTCGGTAAGTTCTGGGCGAGTCGTGCCAGCAAAAAATCATTAAAGGCTCCGCCACCACAAACCACGAGCGCGCCTGTCTCCGCTTTAGCGGTTTGCGTGATGCTCTGACAGACCGAGAGAGCGGTCAGTTCAGTCAGGGTGGCTTGTATATCGGCTGCAGAGATTGCTCGGGCCTCGTCTGCTAGCTGCGCATTAAGCCAGTCCAAACCAAACTGCTCGCGCCCCGTACTTTTCGGTGCTGCTTGTTGAAAGAATGGATGCTGCAACAGGCGGTGTAGTAAGGCGTTATCAACCTGACCTGTGCTCGCCCATTGGCCGCCCTCATCGAAAGGCCTACCGGTGTGTTGTTGGCACCACGCATCCAGCAACATATTCGCGGGTCCCGTATCAAACCCTACTGTTGGTTGTCCTGCACCTTTCGCTGGAATGATCGTGATATTGGCGATTCCGCCCAAATTAAGCACCACGGTGCAATCCGCATGATGGCCAAATAGCTGTTCGTGGAATGCTGGAACCAGGGGGGCGCCTTGTCCGCCTGCGGCCATGTCGCGCCGTCTGAAATCGCTGACGACAGCAATCCCTGTCTGCTCTGCCAGCGTGTTCGCGTCACCCAGCTGTAGCGTGAAGGCTGGCGTGAATGTCGGCCTATGCCGAATCGTTTGGCCATGAAAACCAATGGCAGTAACTTGCGAGGCCGCTAGGCCAGCTTCATTGAGGCAGCTAAGGCATGCTTTAGCAGTTTCTGCTGCAATGCGGTGGTCAAGTTTGCCAAGCTCATCAATGGACTCCAGTTGGCCGCTGGCCATGGCCAAAATGTTTGCACGCAGGTCCTCGGGCCAGCTTTGACTGACTCGTGCAATTAACGCAGGCTGGCTAGGGTGGGACCAGTCGGCAATCACGACATCTATTGCGTCAACACTCGTGCCCGACATCACGCCCATGAAAATACTCACAGCAGCCTCTAGCTCAATTCACTGAGCGATTAGCCTACCGTATTGGGAAGAAATCGACATCACGCCACACGGAATGAGCAGTGATAGAATCGCGAAAATTTTTGTTTGAGCAGAAGCAATGACACCGGAACAGCAACTCGCCCGAATTCAGCGCGGTACAGAAGAAATCATTCAAGTCGATGAGCTGTTAGCTCGATTAAAGACAGGTCGGCCACTGAGAGTTAAGGCTGGCTTTGATCCAACGGCACCTGATTTGCACTTAGGGCATACCGTATTGATTAACAAGCTCAGGGTATTTCAAGACCTCGGGCATGAAGTCATTTTCTTGATCGGCGACTTCACGGGCATGATTGGCGACCCGACCGGCAAAAATGTGACACGCAAGCCGCTCACTGCCGAGCAGGTGGCAGAGAACGCCAAGTCCTACGCCGAGCAGGTCTTTAAGATTTTAGATCCTGCGAAAACACGGGTGGTCTTCAATTCGGAATGGATGGGCAAAAAATCTGCTGCCGACATGATTCAGCTCGCGGCGCAGTACACCGTAACCCGGATGATGGAGCGCGATGACTTTAGTAAGCGCTTCGCAGCACAGCAGCCCATTTCCATTCATGAGTTTTTGTACCCTCTTTTGCAGGGCTATGACTCCGTTGCACTAGAAGCGGATGTGGAGCTGGGCGGCACCGATCAGAAGTTCAATCTATTAATGGGCCGAACCTTGCAGGCCCGTCATGGTCAGCCCGCGCAAATCTGTATCACGGTTCCCATTCTTGAAGGTCTGGATGGCGTGCAGAAAATGTCCAAGTCCTTGGGTAACTACGTCGGCGTCACGGACTCGCCCGGGGAGATGTACCAAAAGCTGTTGTCGATTCCCGATAGTGTGATGTGGCGTTACTTCGAGCTGCTGAGCTTTAAAACCGTTGAAGCAGTTGCGCAGCTGCAAGCCGATGTCGAGGCCGGACGAAATCCGCAAGAAGTTAAGCGCCTTCTCGCAGAAGAGATCATTACCCGTTTCCACTCTGAAGAAGCAGCCGCTAGTGCACACAAGGCAGCAGGCAACGTACTGCAGAAAGGCGAGATTCCCGCTGATGTGCCGGACGTGGCGATCTCCCTTCTAGAAGGTGAGTCGCAAATTCATTTGGTGGCCGTGTTGAATCGTGCAGGTTTAACCAAGAACTCTGCAGCAGCAAAAGACGTGATTCAGCGTAAGGCCGTCTTTGTTGATGGTCAGCCTGCGCCGGAGGGCTTTGCTATGAAAGCGGGTGACAGCCATGTCATTCAAGCGGGCAAGAAAGCGATTGCTAAGGTTGTCGTGTCGTAAATCGTTTATGAAACACACGATTCGTTCGTTTTTGACGGAAAAGTGAGCGAACGATGAAGGTTTCGTGAAAAGGTGTTTGACACCTCGTTTGGCATCCCTATAATGCGCCCC